>OZ244617.1:0-2052500 GCA_965218305.1 uncultured Binatia bacterium (SeqCode)
TGGGACTCAACGACGTGCAGGTGGGCGGTCTCGCCTCCATGCGGATGTTCGTTCAGGCCGCGTTGGACGTCCCGTCGGGAATGCTTGCCGACACCTGGGTTCACCGGGCGCGCGCTCATCGTGACGTCATCGCTGGTGTGCATGGCCCTTTTTTGCTGGGTGTTCGGGGCACTGTCCGGCTACGGGTGGGCGTTGCTTGCCGTCGCGCTCCTGGCCATGGGAACCACGCTGTTTCATCCGGCGTCGGTGGCCTCGCTTTCGAACCAGTTCCCGGAGCGCCGGGCCACGGCCATTGCGGTCTACGGCATGGGCGCCACCCTGGGCAACACCGTGACCCCGCTGGCCATGGGTTTCTTGCTGGACAACTTCGCATGGCAACGGGTGATGCAAAGCCAGTTCCTGGTAGGGCTCGCCGCGGCGGGGGTGGTGTGGATCTATTCCGCGCGCATGTTCGAGGGCGACGAGATCCCGGCGAAGAAGCCCAAGCTGTTCCGGGAGATGAAGGAGCTGGTGCGGAATCCGGTGATCCTCGCAGTGATGCTGGTGCGGAGTTTCAACCAGATCGCACGGCAGGTGACCATGACGTTTCTGCCCATCTACCTCGCCGAGCACCTGGGCTACAGCCTGGGGCTCATGGGCATTTATCTCACGTGCATGGCGGTGTCGGGCCTGGTGGCCCAGCCCGTGATGGGGGTGCTGTCGGACCGTTTGGGCCGCAAGCCGGTGCTGGCGCCTTCGCTGGTGCTCCTTGGGGTTGTTTACTTCCTGCTGCAGTGGGCGACCAACGCAGTGGCGCTGGCGATCGTGGTCGTCGCCATCGGGTTTCTCTTCTACACGGTGGCGAACGTGACGACGGCGGCGGCACTGGACGCGGCGGGAAAAGACAGCCAGGCATCCTCCTTCGGACTGGTGTCCTTTGGCACCCACATCCTGGTGGTGCCCGCGCCCACGCTGGCAGGATATCTCAGCGAACGTTTCGGCATCATGACGGCCTTCTTCTTCCCTGGCGCCTGTCTGCTGTTAGGTGCGTGCGTCGTGTTGCCCCTGAGGTTCCGAAGGGACTGACACGCGCGTTCCATTTTGTCCCGGTTGACGTCACCGGTACCCGGTGGTAGTGGCGACTAAGCGAATTTGGCGAATCCTGACCACGCGGGAGGTTGAAATGAGTGAGATTTCCGTTGTCGACGCGGACGGCCACCTGATCGAGTCCATACCCGAGATGGCGGAGTACATGGTCCCGGAAGCGAAGGAGTACGCGTTGAATCCGCCCCGGAACCGGGCGGGCGTGTTTCCCTCCATCGACGGTATGCACTACCCGGAGACCGAGGAAATGACCGCGGAGAACCGCATCAACCCGGTCAGAGCCAGTGACGGGCGGCCGGGTTCCGGCGAGGACATCTTCGAGTTCGTGAAGAAAGCGGAGATCACGGACTCGGTGCTCTACGCCACCGAAGGATTGTCCCTGGGCTTCATCCAGCAGCCCAGCTACGCCGTCAAGGTGTGCCGCGGCTACAACGACTACGTCACCGAACGGTATCGCGGCATCAGCAAACGGCTCCATCCCATCGGGCTGCTGCCCATGCAGGACCCCAAGGCCGCGGCCGCGGAGTTGCGCCGGTGTGTGAAGGAGTTGGGGCTTCTGGGCGGCATGCTTCCCTCCACCGGCCTGGATCTCCATTTGGGCCACGAGTTCTACCGGCCGGTCTACGAGGAGGCCGCGGAGCTCGGCTGCGTGCTGGGCATTCACGGCGGTTCCAACCGCGGCGTGGGCCTGGACTCGTTCAGCAGCCGGTTGGGCTCCCGGCTGCTCCACCACCCGGTCCCGCTCATGATCGCCCTGGTCTCGTTCATCTATCATGGCTGGTTCGACCGCTACCCGACCCTCAAGGTGGCCTTTCTGGAGGGTGGCTGCGCGTGGCTGACCTGCATCGCCGACCGCATGGAACGGGACGCGGAGCTGGAAGGTCTCTCGTGCCGTCCGCTGCCTGAGTACATCGCCAGCGGCCAGATCCTTATCGGATGCGAGGGGAACGACGCAAGCCTGCCCTATCTGGCCCGGCGCGTGGGCATCGAGCCGTTCGCCTATTCCTCGGATTATCCTCACGAGGTGGACCTGCCGGCGGCCCGGAGGATGATCGAGGAGACGCGCAACCACGCGGAGCTTGCGGAGGTGGACAAGGCCGCCGTGCTGGGAGGCAACGCGCGCCGCTTCTACGGCCTCAACTGATGTCTCCGCCTGCAGCCACCGCGCGTGATCGTTGAAGTCTCCGGCGTCACCAAGCGCTTCGGCGAGCGGGTGGCTGTGGACGAGCTCACCCTGAACGTTCCCCCGGGCGTCTGCTTCGGTCTTCTGGGCCCCAACGGGGCCGGCAAGACCACGACGCTCCGCATGATCTACGGCGTCACCCTGCCCACCAGCGGCCAGGTCCGGGTGTTCGGCATGGACGTTTCGCGCAACGTGCGCGCCGTGCGCCGGCGGCTGGGCGTCACGCTCCAGCAGAACGTGCTCATCGAGACCCTGTCACCCCGGGAAAACCTCACCATCTTCGGGCGATATCACCTCATGGACGGCGCCGGACTGGCGCAACGGGTGGAAGAACTCGTTGACTTCATGGAGCTGCGCTCCCACGCGGACGTGCCGGTGGACAAGCTGTCCGGCGGCTATCAGCGCCGGCTGGCGGTGGCCCTCTCGCTGATGAACCGTCCGGAGTTGCTGATTCTCGACGAGCCCACCACCGGGCTCGATCCGGCGGTGCGGCTGGCCCTCTGGTCCCGGGTGCGTGACTTGCGCCGCGACGGCACTACGGTGCTCCTGACCACCCACTACATGGATGAGGCCCAGCGGTTGTGCGACACGGTCGCCATCATGTCCGCCGGCGACGTCATCGCCCAGGGCGCGCCGGAGGAGCTCATCGAACGCTATCTGGCCCCACAGGCGGTGGAGATCGAGGCAACGCCGGAGGAAGAGCACGTGCTGTTGCGGGGTCTCGACGACAGCCCGCCGCTCTACCGATCGGGTAACCGCAGCATGATCTACCTGGACGACCCCGCGCCTTTGCTGGACCGGATACGGCAGAAGCCCGAGCTCGATGCGCGCGCCGTGGCCGTCCGGCCCACCAACCTGGAGGACGTGTTCCTGACCCTCACGGGGACCCGTCTCGAGGACCACCCGTGACCCTTTCCTGGCGGCACGCACTGGCGGTGTGGCGGCGCAACGCCACCATGTACCGCCGGACCTGGAGATGGAACATCCTGCCGAATTTCTTCGAGCCGGTTCTCTATCTCGTGTCACTCGGCGTGGGACTCGGCGCCTACATCACCACCATGGGCGGCACCTCCTACATACAGTTCCTGGCGCCGGGGCTCGTGTGCGTGGCCGCCATGAACGGCGCGAGCTTCGAGGTGACCTACAACATCTTCGTACGCATGAATATCGAGAAGGCCTACGACGCCATGCTGACCACGCCGATACAACCCGTGGACGTGGTGGCCGGTGAGCTGCTGTGGTCCATGACGCGGTCGTGCGTCTACGGCCTGTGCTTCGCGCTCGTGGTGGCCGTGGCCGGGCTGGCGCCTCTGCCGCAGGCCCTCTGGGTGCTGCCGGTGATACCCCTTACGGGTCTCCTGTTCTCCGCCATCGGGCTGGCCTTCACGCTGCGCATCGGCACGATCGAGCTCTACAGTTTCTACTTCACCCTGTTCCTCACGCCCCTGTTCCTCTTTTCGTCGGTGTTCTTCCCCCTGGAGGAACGCCTGTCGGCGTCCTGGCTCTGGGCGGCCGAGTGCCTGCCGCTGCTCCACCCCGTGCGGTTGGCGCGGGCCGCGTTCTTCGGCCCGGCCTCAACCGCGCTGCTCTGGGACGTGGCCTACATCCTGGGCCTCTCCACCGCCCTGGTGGCTTATGCCGCGCGCCTCATGCGGCGCAAGCTGACCCTCTGAGTCCGCCGAATCGTCATCCCGGCCCCGGATCAAGTCCGGGGCCGGGATACAGGAAGGGCGGGGTGAGACACAACACTAGGTGTCGCCCGCGCCTCGATACAATGAGGAGTCCTTGTAGCGCCCGATGAAGAAGCGGGTGAGGACGCCGATGGCGGCGGTGGCGGGCACCGACAGGAGCATCCCGACGAAGCCGAAGAGGGCGCCGCCGGCGAACAGGCCGAAGATCAGCCACAGGGGATGGACTGCCAGGCGGCTGCCCATGACCCGCGGGGTCAGCACGTAGTCGGCCAGCAACTGGCCCGCGAGAAAAACCCCCAGGATCACGGCGATCCGGATCCAGTCCGGCCAGAACTGCAGGAAGGCGACGCCGACGGACGACACCAGCCCGAAGATCGTTCCCGCGTAGGGGATGAAGGACAGGGCGCCGGTGGCGAGTCCGATGGTGAGACCGTAGTCGAGACCCGCCAGCGAAAGGGCAACGCCGTAGAAGGCCGCCAGTGCGGCGCAGATGATGACGGAGCCGTTGAGGAACCCCTTGAGCACCACGTCGATGTCGCGCATGATGCCGCGCACCGTGTGGGCATGGTCCCGTGGCAGCCAGCCGTCCACGGTGGCGACGATGCCGGGCCACTGCCGCAGCACGTAGAAGGTGGTGAGGGGCGTGATGGTGAGGAGGGAAGCGACATTGACGACCGCGGCGCCGCCGCCCATCAGGCCCTTGAGCAGCCCCAGTCCCAGGGCGGCCATCCGCTGCAGGTTTCCGGCCAGGGTCTGGTGCAGCCCCTCGGGCTGTTCGGCGCCGATGGCGTTCAGGATCCGGGCAAGCAGCGGGCCGATGGATCGGACCAGGCGGGAGACCAGCCCCGGAAGTCGCTGGAGCAGGTCCGCGGCCTGCTCCGCCACCGGCGGAATGAGCAGCAGCAACAGCAACAGTCCGGCGCTGAAGAAGCCGGCGGCGATGAGAACGGTGGCCGCCATGCGCGACCAGCCGCGTCGTTCCAGCCACGTGGCGGCGGGGTCCAGAAAATAGGCAAGGGCGATGCCCAGCACGAAGGGAAGCAGGATTGCGCTCAGGAGCCATACCAGCAGCAACGCCGCTACGAGTACCAGGAGCCAGAACAATGCCTGTGAGCGCGCGTTCATGAACCACCGTCGCCGTTCGGCGGAACGGCCGCGCGGTGGGCTGCTACATGGAAATCGTTGGCGATCCCCACGTCACGAACCCACTTCCGGGTCCGACCCCCGAATCCTGAGCTCCTTCGCGGCGCAGAACCGTTCCACTTCGCGTTCCAGCGCCTCGACGCCGTCGCAAGTGACGATCACCGATGAAGCGCGGTGATCCAGCGGGCCGCCGGCGAGCCTGTCGGACCATCCTCCCGATCCCTGCAGGACGTAGATGGGGCGTCCGTGAACCCACGCGAAGCACAGCTCGGAGAGGGTGCCGGCACCGCCGCCCACGGCGACGACGAAGTCACCGGCCAGCGCCGTCAGGACGTTTCGCGCGTGGCCCAAGCCGGTGGGGAGGACGATGTCACACCAGGGGTTGGCGGCTTTTGCGTCCGTGCCGGGCGTGATCCCCACGGTGAGGCCGCCGGCCCGGGCCGCTCCTCGGGCGGCCGCTTCCATGACCCCGCCGCGTCCGCCGGTAACCAGGGTGACGCCGCGGCGCGCCAGCATCTCCCCGGCCTGTTCGGCCAGTGCCAGGGTGTGGTCGGAGGCGTCCGAGTCTCCCACCAAGGCGGCTTGCGCGAAACGTACGGCGCCCGGAGTCACGCGGCTTTCCTAGTGGCTTGTGCCGCGCAAGTGCGCAGCAGCATGCGCACGGTAAAGGCCACCGGCGCCCTCACTCCAGCAGATAGCCGAACTTCTCATGGGCCTTGCGGACGACCTCCGGGCTGGGTGCGTTCACCTTGGGGTACTTGTCGAACCATTCGAAGGGACGGCAGGCGTCGACGACGACGCGGGAGTTGGTGATGTCGTGGTTCTTGCGCTGCTCCGGCGTGACCCGCGGGTCGGCCGGGGAGGTGCGCATCTTGCGCAGGATCTCGATGGAGGTCTCGGGATCGCATCGGGTGAGCATGGCCCAGATCAACTCCTCCAGGTTGGATACGTCGATGTCGTCGTCCACCACGATGACGAACTTGCAGCCGTACACCACCGAGCCGCAGGTGGAGGCCAGCAAGCCGGCCTGCCGGGCGTGGCCGGGATAGCGCTGCTTGATGCCGATGCCGTGCAGCAGGCGCGAGGCCCCGGTCTCGTGGCACCACACCTGGGTCACGTCCGGAACGCCGGCGTCGGCCAGCTCCTGCTTGAGCATGGCCGAGCGCATGATGGCGCGGTAGCGGGCCATCTCGTCGGAGCCGGCTCCCAGGGGAGGGACTCCCAGGATGATGGGATCGTTACGGTGGTAGATGGCCCGGATGTCCAGTGTGGGCTGCTCGCTGGCGCCGCCGGCATAGTAGCCGGTCCACTCCCCGAACGGCCCCTCGACGGCGCGCTGGTCCGAGGTCAGGAAACCTTCCAGCACGATCTCGGCGTTGGCGGGGATGGGCAGGCCGGTGACCTTGCCCCGGACCACCTCGACGGGGGTGCCGCGCAGTCCGCCGACCACGTCGAACTCGCACACGCCGTAGGGGAACTCCGTGCCCCCTACGAAGAACGACATGGGGTCGCCGCCCACCACCAGGGCCACCGGCATGGGCTGGCCCTTGTCGAAGTACTTCTTGCGGTGCATGTAGGCGTGCTTGCCCGGGACGAACAGCAGGCTCACGGACTTCTTGTCCTGGACCATGGCCCGGTAGGTGCCGACGTTGATCCACCGCTCGTCGGGGTCGATGGTCACGCAGAAGCAGCCGGTGCCGATGTAGCGGCCGCCGTCGTCCGCGTGCCACTTGGGGGTGGGAAACCGGGTCACATCGATGTCGTCACCGGTCAGGATGTTCTCGAATATCGGTCCGTCGTCCACCACCACGTGGGGCAGCCGCCGCTGCACCTTGATGTAGTGGTCGAAGAAGGCCTGGCTGAGCTCCTGCTTGGTGAGATGTTCGGGAAACCCCAGCGTCATGTTCCGGCGTTTGCCGGCAAAGGCGTTGATCAGGACGCGGAACCCCTTGGGGCAGCCGGGGACCTCGTCGAAGAGCACCGCGGGCCCGTCATCGACCCGGATTACCGCGTCGGCGGCGAGTCCGATGTCCTCCTCCCAGCTCGCGCCGGTTACGGTGCGGAGCTCGCCCAGGGCGTCGGCCCGGGCCATCCATTCCCGGAGGTCGTGGTAGGGAAGCCTGGCTTCCATGGTGTTGAGCGTGGACATGTGTTTCGATCCCGATCAGGCGGCCATGGACTTGATGCGCTCCACGGCCTCGGCCACCAGCTCGTCGGTGGTCTCGTTGGCCCCCACGATGCCGACCCTGGACTTGCCTGTAAACCAGGACCGTTCCAGGTCCTCGATCTTCTCGATGCGGTGGACGTTGTCGTTGAAGGCCTTGGCCACCTCCTCCATGCGATTGGTCATTCCCTCGGTCCAGCCGAAGATGACCACCGCCTCCACGTCGCGCGCCAGCTCCTCGACCTTGGGCAGCCGCTGCAGCGAGTCGATGCAGGCGGTGTTGCGGATGCGCACGTTGGCGAACCGCTCCAGGATCAGGGTCATGATCTTCTTGTAGCTCTCCATCCAGAAGGTCGTCTGGACGATGACCCCCACGGGCTCGAACCGGGTCAGACGGATGTCCTTCACGTCGTCCTCGTTTTCGACGATGAACACCTCCCGCTCCTTCTCCGCGGCGATGCCCATGAGGCGCGGGATGCCGTGGTGCGTGCGGCTGCTCAGGATCACCAGATGACAGCCCTGCTCCAGCAGCTCCAGCTCCGCCTCCTCCTGTTGCACGACGAACGGGCACGTGGCGTCGGCCAGAAGCTCCAGCCCCTGTTCCCGCGCCTGCCGGCGAACTTCCGGCGGCGCGCCGCGGACGCCGTAGATGAGCTTTTCGTCGCGAATGGTGTCCATGTCGTTGGTGGAGCGGATGCCCTTTTCATCTTCCAGCGCCTTGAAAGCGATGAAGTCGTTCTCGGGTCTCAAGGACCACACGGCCAACCCGTTGCCGTGTTTCTGCACCATCTTCTGGTGCATGGCGCCGGCGCGATGCACGCCCACGCAGAGACCGCTGGGCGGAATGCCCTTGGTGTCCTTGAAGTCTACCTTGACCACTTCCATGAGAGCCTCCTCGCCGAAATCAACTTCGTGCGGAATGTTCGCAGATCGGAGCCGGTTTTTCAATCCCGCGCCGCCCCTTCACGCCGTACGACGGCGTGCGCTCCTTCTATCACGGGACCACGCTGCACGGCAGAGAGTGGCCCCGGGCCGACGGCTCGACCGAGAGCAGGACCACCTACTACGGGATCGGGACCCCGTATCTCGAACTGCTCTCGGCACTTACCCGCCGCCCGTCGCGCCTCCGATGCGATCCCGGTCCACCTGCTCACACTGGAGGCGTTCCGGATCTACCCGCGCGTCCTTGCCCGGGATGGCGTCCTCGCGGTCCACATCCCCAATCGGTCTCTCGACCTGGAGCCCGTGCTCGCGGCGCTGGCCGAACGCGTCGGACTCTTTGCGCGCGTCAAGCGCTATTCGGCTCCGAAGAATTTGCCCCCGCCGCAGCTGTCAGCATCATCCACTGTGGTGGTCCTGACCCGCAACGAAGGCACGTTCCGGGCGCTCGATCTCGATGCGGGCTGGACCTCACTCGGAACTCCCGACCGCGTCCGGGCCTGGACGGACGACTATGCGAGCATCGTGCCTCTCCTCCGCTGGTGGTAGCCCGGCTTCCGCGCCCGGCGGCGCGGCTTGGCGAGGGGCGGGACGCCATCCTGAAGGAGAACCCCACGCGGGCGCGGCTTCCGGAGCCGGATCACGCTCCGCTCAGCCGGCCTGCGTGGGCCTGGAGGTCTTCATATGTGTGAAATTTTTGTAATTTTCAAAAATTGTTGTATCCTTGCCGGCGACTCGGGATGGGAACACCATTGACACGCGTGAGAAGCATGGAAGGGACGAGAACGCGATGACGAATGCAAGGATACTGGTTGTCCGGAGCGACGGGCCCGACGCCGAGGGTTTGGAGCAATGCCTGCAAGGTATGGGTTACGACGTGTGCGCGGTGGCCGCTTCCGCGGCCGAGGCCATTGAAAAGGCGGCGGAGACAGCTCCCGATGCGGCCTTGATCGATCTCGACCTTGGAGCGGAGGTGAACGGCCTCGAAGCGGCCGAACGGATCGGGAGCGAGCTCGACATTCCCGTGGTCTGTCTGACGGACGGCGCCGAGGGAAACCCGTTTCCACCGGCCCCAACGGCCTCTCCGTTCGGCTATGTGTTGAAGCCGTTCGACGGGCGGCAACTGCGCCTGAACCTTCTGACCGCTCTTTCTCTGCGCGAGCGGGAAAGCAGGCATCGAGAGACCAACAGCCGGTTGGAGCGCGAGATAGGTGAGATGCGGGATCAAGTCGAGATGATGGACGTCATTTTCAACAGTATGGAAGAGGGCGTCATCGCTACGGATCAAAACGGGCAGCGCCTGGCTTTCAATTCAGGCGCTGCACGGCTCGGCGGTGAGCCTGAACCCACCGACAAGATTGATGAATGGGCCGCGCTGCATGGTGTGTATCGTCTCGACAAGGAAACGCTCCTGCCGGTGGACGAGAATCCGCTCGTGCTCGCCATGCGCGGTCAGGAGACGGACGGGGTTGAGGTCTTCGTGCGCAATGAGCGGCAGCCACAGGGCGTCTATGTCAGCGTCACCGGCCGGCCTCTGAAGGACACCTCCAACAGGCAGGGAGGAGGCCTCGTCGTTTTTCGGGACATTACCAGCAGGAAGGCGACGGAAACCCGCCTGCAACAAACCATAGGTGAGTTGAGGGAACAGAGAGAGCTGCTGCAAACCATCTTTGACAGCATCCAGGAAGGCATTATCGTCAGCGACGAAAGCGGAGAGTTCCTTTACATCAATCCCGGCGCCAAGGAGATCCTCGACCAGGAATACCCGGCCAGACGCCAGGGCGAATGGTCGGAAAAATCCAACGACGTCTATTACTACGCCGATCGTGTGACGCCCATCAAGAACGAGGACCTGCCGCTTCCCCGCGCCATCTTCAACGGCGAGGCCACTGACGAGATGAACATATTCGTACGCAGGCCGAACCACCCGAACGGCGGCATTTACCTCTCGACCGGCGCGCGGCCGCTCCTGAACGAAGTCGGTGAGATCAGAGGGGGTGTCCTCATTTTCCGCGACGTCACCCATCGGATGCTCGCTGAAGAGGCATTGATGGAGGCATTCGCGCAGGGACGGTTGGAGGTGGTCGATACCATCCTGCACAACATTGGCAACGCCATCAACAGCGTAACCACGGGAACCGAGACCCTTTACCGGAACTTCACGAACGATCAGTTGGTGCGCCGCCTCTGCGCACTTGCCGACGCCATAAAACCCCATGCGGATGATTGGATCGAATACATCAAGAACGACCCGCAAGGCCAGAAGGTGATGCCGTTCATCATCGCCCTCGCCGAAGACTTCGTCAGGCAAAACAGAGGGTTGGCAAGGACGGTCGAGCGCGTCAGAGACAGGGCGCAGCACATCGCCGACATAGTGCGTACCCAAAGATCGCCTGGCCGTTCGGGTACGAGCCGGAAAGACGTCAATCTTTGGAATGCGCTCTCGGATGCCATCAACGTAGTGCGGGATTCGCTCGGCAACGGCGGGATCCGGATCGACGTCGACTGCCCCAAGGCGCCGACAGAGATCAGGACCCAGGAGAGTCAGTTTCATCAGATGATGGTCAATGTGATCAAGAATTCGGTGCAGGCGATTCATGAGCTTGGAGAGTCGGACGGACTCAAGGAAGAGCCTCGCATTCGGATACGGGCCGGCGTCGAGGGGGATTTTCTCAACCTTGAAGTGAGCGATAACGGCATCGGGTTCGGCGGCGAGGACACTCGGATGTTCTTTGCCGCCGGCTATACCACGAAAGCAGTGGGCACCGGGCTGGGTCTCCATTCGGCCGCCAATTTCGTCGTTGGATCGGGCGGACGGATCGACCTTTCGAGCGACGGCATCGGCAAGGGCGCGACCGCGCGCGTCAGGCTGCGACTCTCCCAGGAACCTCATCTAGCGTAAACAACAGGAGGGATGGCTGATGGATTTCAAGGAATACGTTAACAGGCGCGTCTTGATCGTCGATGATCAGAAAGAGATCCACGACGACTTTGCAGAGATGTTGAAACCGCAACTCTCGGAGGCGTGGGCGGATAAGCTGGCGGCCGTGTTCGTCGTCGAGGAAGAGCAGTCCTTTTTGCCCGAGTTCGAGCTGCTGCACGCGAGGAGCGGAGAGGAAGCCTGCGAGATCCTCAGGACTGGAAAGGAACGGACCCGTCCCATCGCCGTCGCCTACATCGACATCCGAATGCCTCCGGGCATCGACGGTATCGAAACGATCCGCCGTATGAGAGAGGTCGACCGCGACGTCGAGATCGTCATCATGACCGCTCACACCGACAGGCCTCTGCCCGAGATCATCCAGAATGTGGAGCCGCTTCACAAGGTGCTCTATATCCGAAAGCCTTTCGCGCGCGAGGAGATCCAGCAGATGACGCTGTCTCTGGTCGGCAAGTGGAACGTCGAGCAGGAGCTGGCGGAGAAACGGCGGCAACTTGCCACCAGCCATCAAAGACTGGAAGCCGTGCTCGACACCACCGGAGAGGCCATGGGCATGTACGACCTCACCGGGCGCCTGGTGTTCGCCAATCGACGCTACGAGGAGTTGGCCGACCTGACGGAGAGCGAGTTGAAGGAGCTTTCGCCGGATGCGCTCACGGCGCAGTTCGAGGAACGGTTCCGGGAGCCGGACCTGCCTGACATCGAGGGCAGGTTCGTCTTCAAGGACGGCGGCGACCTGGTGGAGGAAAGCGCCGCGGGTAAGGTGCCGGAACAGCGGCTGTTCTATCGATCGACTGCGCCGGTGCAAGACGGTCAGGGAGAGGTCATGGGCCGTCTGTATGTGTACCGGGACGTGTCCAAGGAGGTGGAGGTGGAGCGGATGAAGGCCGAGGTGTTGCGCTTGCGCACCGAGCTGGAGACGACCTACTCCTTTGACGGCCTGGTAGGCGCCAGCCCTCCCATGCAGAAGGTGTACACGCTGATGAGGCAGGCCGCGGAAAGCGACATTACGGTGCTGGTCCGGGGCGAGAGCGGGACCGGCAAGGAGCTGGTGGCAAAGTCGTTTCACTTGAACAGCCCGCGGAAAGATGGGCCGTTTCTGGCCATCAACTGCGCCGCCATTCCCGAGGCGCTCATGGAAAGCGAGTTGTTCGGCCATGAACGGGGGGCGTTCACCGGGGCGACAAGGCAGAGAATCGGCGCCTTCGAGCGCGGCGGAGGGGGGACGATCCTTCTCGACGAGATCGGCGACATGCGGCTGGCGCTGCAAGCCAAGCTGTTGCGGGTGCTGCAGGAGAGGGAAATCCAGCGAGTGGGTGGGGCCGCCACCATCCCCATCGACGTCCGAGTGATCGTGGCCACCAACAAGGACCTGGAGGCCGCGGTCAAGGCGGGGGAGTTCCGGGAAGACCTGTTCTATCGCATCGCCGGGTTCCCCATCGTGATTCCGCCGCTCAGGCAGCATCGTATGGACATTCCCTTGCTGGCCAACCATTTTCTCAACAAACACGCCGAAGGCCGTGGTCGATCCATGAGCGGCATCTCCACCGCGGCGTTGCGTCTGCTGCTCCAGTACGATTGGCCCGGCAACGTGCGCGAGCTCGATAACGCAATCGAGCGCGCCGTTCTGTTGGAGAAGACCGATGTGCTGCAAGTGGACAGCCTCCCGCCCCGGCTCTTCCTGACCCATGCTTCCGCAAACGATCACTCCACACCGGCGTCAGTCCTGCCGCTGCAGGAAGTCGAGCGGCAGGCGCTGGCCCAGGCGCTCGAAGCCTCGGGCAACAACATCACGCAGGCGGCTCGGGCATTGGGCATCAACCGGGTGACCCTGCACCGGAAACTGAAGAGATACGGCCTGCTCGCAAAGGATTGAACCTGACACACCGGCGCACACATGTTGCACATTGCAACTTTGTTGCAAACTGCAACAAGTCCTCCGGGTTCTTGGATAAATACCAAAAATCGAAAGGTTAAGGGCTTCTTGAGTGTCGTTCGCTCGCTTGCCCGATCATTCTGCAACGCTGGAAAGGCTTCCGGTCGCTGCGCGCGCATCTCTCCAACAGCCCGATCTGCAAGGAACTAATCCGTTTCCCGCCCTTGTGGCACGATTCGTGCTGGCTTTTATATTTTGTGTCGAATTTTATGTTTAGGCTCGGTTTCTAATTCCTGCTAATTTTGTTAGAGTCTTTGACGTAGCGCCAAACTGACGACGAGTGAGCTCGGAAAGCGAATCGTGAACAGTCTTGACAGATATTCTCTCGCATCCAAATTGCGTCCCGCAAGGGTTCGCAGTGGCCGGGCGGCGGCGAAAGGCCTGCGGTCCTTCTGGTCCCTGCGGCAGGCGGCGACAACGTTGGAGAGCGTCTGTGGCCTCTGTTTCATGGTGATTGTGGTGGGCGGCGTGTTTGAAGTCGTGAATACATTGTTTGTCGGCGCCCTCCTGGATCGCGCGGCTCACGCGGTGGCGAGTGACAACTCGCTGCAAGAACAGGCGGCGGAGACCGGGGAGCAGTTGCTCGAGCGGGCCCAGGCGGCAATACGGGCCGAGCTCAGGGGCAGGTTGAATCCCGATCTCATGACGATCGAGATCGACGTCTATGACAACCCCTCGACGATGTTGCTCGGCGAATTGTCCGGGGGCGAAAATGCTGGGCTTGGCGGGGACGCTGGTGACATGGTGGTGGTGCGGCTGGGCTTCACGCCCCGGACGCCGCTTGGCCAGTTGCAACAGACGCTCCTGTCCGAGGATTTGGCCTTCCGTGTGCTGGCGGTGGCGCGCAACGAACAAACGGTAGAGTTGCCCCAACCCGAGTCCGAGTTGCTGGTAATTCAATGAATACGCCGGTGAGCACACTGGCAGCCCGGCTCTCGCCAAGCCTCTCGTCCTGGATCCGGGACAGGCGGGGCTCGGTCAGTGTCGAGTTCGTAATCGGCTCCGTTCTCATCATCACGACGACGGTGGCCGGCATGGACCTGTACCGGGTGATCAATGCGCAATCGGTGGCGTTGCGCGCGGCGACCACCATGGCGGAGTATGTCTCGCTGGAGTCGGCCCCGCGTGGGGCGTTCATCGACGACCTGGCCATGTTCTCGTATCGCCACCAGATCGCGCTGCCGTCGCAGGCGGCCTTCGTGGTATCCGCCATCGGCCGGTCCGACGCGACCGAATTGGAGCCTGACCCACCGGCCGTCGTGCGGTGGAATCGGAAGACCGCCGTCGGCGAAGACCCCGGGTCCCTTCCGCTGGAGCTTGCAGATTCCTGCGGTCGCCTCGGTGATTCGAGTGACGGGCAAGCGGTGCTGCAGACGGAGCTTGAGATGGACCCCGGTGAGATGGTCGTCGTGGTAGAGGTCTGCGTCAATCTGTTGCCGGGGGCGTTCGTGAGCGGCGGGTTGTCGGGCAACCTGTATCCGACGTCTTTCTACCAACATCAGATCCTTCCAGTGCGCGGCGA
Organism: uncultured Binatia bacterium (SeqCode); assembly: GCA_965218305.1. Lineage (GTDB taxonomy): Bacteria > Desulfobacterota > Binatia > UBA9968 > JAJDTQ01 > JAJDTQ01. Next base: position 14,603 of record OZ244617.1, read on the forward strand.
GAGCATGCCGGAGGAGCCGTCGTGACGGTAGGGGACAGACCGACAAGGAGTTGGTCGCGCGGGCTCGGCGACCGGTCCGGGCTCATGGATGTCGATTGCAGCATAGCAGTCGGCCAAAACAGAGTTATTGGTCAATAAACGTGTTCCGCTCAAGGAACAGAAAATGAGGAGGATCAGAAGATGAACATCATCAAGTACTATGCCGGCTATCTGGTTCGGTATCTGCGAGGCACGCGGGCCGTCGCCGCCATGGAATACGCGATCATCGTCGGGGTGGTCGTCGTCGGGGTCGGTGCGGCCGTTGTTTTGTTTCAAGAACAGATCACGGCGTTTATTGCAGCGGCGGGAACTGAGATCACAGACACTCAGACCACCACATTTGGTGCCGCCGCGGATGGAGGATAAATAATTTCCCTTTCGGGCTTGCGGGTGCAAAGCCAGGGGGGTGCCGACCTCGTTGTGCCGGCGCCCGCGTCCCTTCATTCGTGTGAGACTTGCGGTTGGAGGGTTTGAATGTTCCGGGTGAAGAAGTTCGCCCATGTCCTGTGCCGGCTGAGTGTTTCGCTCGCCGTGGCCATTGTGCTTGCCGAGAGCGGCTACGGCCAGGAGGCGGGCGGGGGCGCCCCGTTGCCCCTTCATGTAGGCCAGAGCCGGATGATACGGCTCGGCAAACCCGTCGGTTCGGTGTTCGTCGCCGAACCGGCCACCGCCGACGTGCAGGTCGTCTCGTCGCAGGTGCTGTTCGTTTTCGGCAAGGCCGTCGGCCGGACTTCGGTGGCGGCGCTGGGGAGCGACGGCGCCCTGGTGGGACGGTGGACGGTGACGGTGGCGCTTGACGTGGGGCCGGTTCGGTCGGCTCTGTCGGAAGATACGGACCTTCGGGACGTTCAGGTGCGCCAAAGGGGCCAAGGCGCCGAGCTCAGCGGCGTGGTGGCGTCGGCGGAAGCGGCGGACCGGGCGTTGCAGTTGGCCAAGGCGGCCCTGCCGGAGAAGGCTTCGGTGATCAACAGGATCTCCGTGACGAGCGCGCAGCAGGTGAACCTGGAGGTGCAGATCGCCGAAGTGCAGCGCACGGTGAGCGAGTCGCTGGGTATCAACTGGGAAGCGTTCAGCCAACGAGGAGACGGCCAGTTCGGCTTCCGCGTGGGACGTCTCGTGGGTGACGCGTTCTCCGGGGCGCTTTTCCCCGAAGGACAGGCGTCGACGTTGTTCGGATCCCGTTCCTCGCGTTCCACTTCGGTGCGGGGGTTGATCGACGCGCTCGCGACCGCGGGGCTGGCGACCGTGCTGGCCCGGCCCAACATCACCGCGGTCTCGGGCGAGACGGCGAGTTTTTTTTCGGGCGGTGAGTATCCGCTGCCCAGCGGCGTCAAGGACGGGCAGGTCACCTTCGACTACAAGAAGTACGGTGTGCTGCTCGACTTCGTGCCGACGGTGATCAACAGCAAGCGGATCGCCCTGACCGTGCGGCCGGAAGTGTCCCAGCGCGTGGGCACCGACTCCCTCAAGATATTCGATGCCGAGATACCGGTCATTGACGTGCGGCGCGCGGAGACGACGATCGAGGTCGGGAACGGCGAATCCATCGTCATCGCCGGGCTCTACCGTAACCAGAGCGATTCGACGGAAGCCGGCGTGTCGGCGCTCAAGGATATCCCGGCGCTGGGCCTGCTGTTCGGCCAGCGGACGTCACGCTCGAATTCGACGGAGCTCATCGTTGTGGTTACGGCGAGGCTGATCGGTTCGACGCAAGCGCGCGCGGAAGACAAAGAGAAGCGGGCGTCGGGCCGCCGCGTCCAGGGCTACCACTACTGAGCGGCGGAAGACTCACGAGACGCCGGAAGCCTGTATCGGCCCGCCAGGCGAAGCGGACTAAGAAGGAGTGAGGAATTGCTCGGGAAAAACGGAGGCGTTTCATGATTCTCAAGTACTTGCAGGAAACGCGGGCTGGCGTGGGTATCTCGGCCGTGCTCCTGACCCTCATGAGCCTCACGGGCGTCGCCTTTGTCACCGACCACGTCTGGCTGGTGTATCAGCGCGACTTGCTCAAGAACGCAGCGAACTCAGCCGTGATTGCGGCAACGCTCCGGCTCCAGGAGTTTCCCGCTTCGATGTCCGACGACGAGGTCAACAGCCAACTGCAAGGTCTTGCGGAACGCTATGTGCGGTCAAATCTAGCTGGGAACCTCCCGGAAAAGTCGCGAACCCGGATGCGTGAGACCCTCGACGTTGACCTGAACGTGGACCGGGAGCTGGGAACGGTCGCTGTGACCGCTCGTGCTGATATGGGAGGAGCTCTCCTGTTGAAGTGGATCTTGGACTATGCCGGACCCGAAATTGCGGTCAAGTCCGGCGCCGAAGGTGCCATTGGGGCGGCGACCGAGCTCGTGCTCGCAATTGATGTGACCGGGTCAATGTCGTCCAACCTGGACGGGGATAACGTGGGCGCCGCCGACCCCAACAGCCGAATCAGCATCGTGAAGAAGGCGGCCGAGGATCTGGTTGACATTCTCGCTGCTCACGAGAACAGCACGATCGCGGTAGGACTTGTGCCCTGGAACTACCGGGTCCGGTTGAACCGGGCCACACGCACGCAATGGGAAGCCGATGGCTGGGCAGCATATCCGGCCGAGCGGACGTATCCCCATCCGACCAGAGGCCCCCCAGGCAGCGACAAGTATCTGCCTGAGACGCAGTCGCTACCCATGCACGCCCGTCTCCCCAGCGCATGCAGAGCATGGGCGGGATGCCCCGACATGCGCGTCGTCGATGCCGCGCTTCGTCCGTCGTTCTCCACCGCGCTGCCTTCGACGGAACCGTTCCTCATGAACTTCTTCACCGATCAGACAACTTACCCCGAACATCAGTATGCATCGTACGCGTGCCAGGACTATACCCGCGGCGAATCCAGAGGCCGGGGCGGCGAAGAGCCCCTGTGCTACGACCTCGACAGCGCACCCCCCGGCCGGAATCTGTGCGGAAGCGGCGACATCCAGCCCGATGGGCCATGGCAGGTCTCACCCCAGGACGGCTGCGGCGGGTCGGAAGTCATGCCGCTCAATCCGGATTTGGATGCCGTGCGCACTGCCGTCCGCGGTCTCCGGTCCGGCGGCTCCGCCACCTACTCCAGCGCCGGAATTGCGTGGGCGATACGCCTTCTCGCTTCCTCGTGGCGCGATGTATGGGGCCATTCCCTACACCCGATGGACCATAACACCGACGTGCAGAAATTTATCGTGCTGCTGACAGACGGGGAGGACAATCACTTGTCCGATGCCCATGCGCATCGCCAGCAGGGCTGCACCGCAGCCAAGGACGAAGGAATCATCATCTTCACGATCGCGGCGTTGCATCCTCGGGACGTCGGTGACCGGCTGGCCCGCGAGCTGCGAGAGTGTTCCAGCCAGGACGAGGAGCCGGACGGAACATATTTTTTCGTCAACAACGGCGACCCCGATGCGCTCAGGAAAGCATTTTCTAACATTGGCAGGCAGATGATCCGTATACGGCGGACATATTGAGTTAGGGAGAATCAGATTTTGGAGGGCACGGCGGGTTCAAATCGGAACGAAGTTCGGTCCAGGACAGGAGACGTTACCATGTGCGCAACTCCACGAATCGCGCGCGGGGTGCTTCGGCTCGTCGCCGCGGGATGGGTGGTCGTGTCGTTGTCAGCCTGCGGGCCGTCGTCCATCGACGCCGACCGGTCGAGCTTCGTTACGCCCGCGGCGACCGCCGCGCAAGCCGCGGCCCGGGCGCAACTCTCGCTTGTCCATCACCAGGCCCACTACGAGTTGAATCTCAAGGCCGGCGCGGCGCAACGGCCGGCGGCTTCCCGCGGTACCTTCCATGAGGCCTATCAGCGATGGACGGAGGGGAAAGTGCGGGAGTTGCCGGATTCCGCCTCCCAGGCAGGCCAATAGCCCATGGTGGTTGCGCTCGAATGAACGGCGAGGAACGGGACATATGCGCATTCGCCGCCGATGCCGGGACCGAGCGGGTCCTGCGTGAGGCATTGGACGGCCACCAGGAGGGGGGAGTTCACCGCGGCGACATGGCGGCGGCCATCAAGCACCTGACCGGGACGCCATCGCCGCACGTGGTGATCGTCGATCTCGACGGGACCCAGTTCCCCGCCGGCAGCATCCACGAGCTGGCTGGAGTGTGCGAGTTCGGCACCAAGGTGATTGCCGTTGGATCCAACGACACGGCGCGCCTTGCCCGAGAGTTGCTCACCACCGGCGTCAACGACTACCTGCCGAAGCCGGTCTCGGTGCGCGAGATCCGCGAGTCGGTGAGGATCGCACTGGAGGGCGAGGGCGCGCCGCCGCGCCTGCACGCCGGCCGGGTGATTGCCTTCACCGGCGGCGGCGGCGGCTGCGGCGCAACCACATTGGCCGCGGTGACGGTGCAGGCCTCGGCGGCGCGAGGCAGCTATGTGTCGGCTCTCGATCTCGATCGGACGTTCGGAGCACTGCCGTGGATGCTCGACGTCGAGCCGGCGGCCGGGCTCGACGAGTTGTTCGGCCTGCTTGCGCAGGCCGAGCCGCCGGGCTCGGACATGATCGACTCCGTGTGCGCGGCGGCCGGCCCGCGAATCTCGGTCTATGGCTACCGGCCGGGCGACGGGGTGCCGCCGGTGCCCGGTGCCGCCGCGCTCCATTGGTTGACCGAGCACCTTGCCAATCGTTCCCATCTGGTGGTGGTGGACGGAATGTCGGATGCCGATACGTTGTTTCCGGTGCTGGAGAACGCGGACGAGCGGGTGTTGGTCTACGAACCGACTCTGGTGAGCCTCAACCATGTGGCGCACACCCTCGCGCTGCTTGGCGAGGGGCGGGACGCCGTCCTGGTGGAGAACCACACGCGGGCGCGGAAGAGCGCGCTTGCCCCCAAACAGATCAGCCATGCGCTGGCCGGGCGCGAGCCGGACTTTATCATGCCGTTCGAGCCGAAGCTGCCCGGCGCGACCAATCGCGGCACGCCGGACGGATCGCTCGGCAGGAGTTACCGCAAGGCCCTCGGCCGCCTGGTCGAGAGCTTGACAAGGCCGACGGTATCGCTGGCCGCCGCCGGCGCGGACCCGGAACCCGCCCAGGTTTCGGGATGAGCGCTGACCGCCTGGAAGGGAGAGAGACGCGATGGCATTGAGATCTTTTGGACGCCGCCCGAAGGCCGCCGAGGAGGGCGGTCGCCCGGCTCCCGCGGGCCCGGCCGCGGGCGCGGCTCCCGCGGCCGCGGTGCCCCTGCGTCCGCAGACCTCGGATGCCATGATCGCCGACATCGCGGCGCGGGTGCATCCGACCGTCGCCAAGGCGCTCGACATGTCGCAGGCCGTGAAACTGAACCTGGACGCACTGGCGGCGCAGCTCCAGGCGTTTCTCGAGACCGAGGAGGCCGGAGTCCCAGACCTCACGCCCCTCGACCGCCGGCGCGTGGTGGCCTGCCTGATCAACGACATCAAGGGTCTGGGGCCCCTCGAGCCGTTGTTCCATGACCCGACCATCTCCGATATTCTCGTCAACGGCCTCAGGTCGGTCTACGTGGAACGCCGAGGCAAGCTGGAGCCGGTGGACATCAAGTTCCGCGACGGTCAGCACCTGCTGCGCATCGCGCATCGTATCGCGGGCTGGGTCGGACGGCGGGTGGACGAGGCGAGCCCCATGGTCGACCTCAGGCTGCCCGACGGCAGCCGCGTCAACATCATCATTCCGCCGCTTGCCATCGACGGCACCACCATCGCGATCCGGCGGTTCCTGATGACCGGCGTGAGCCTCAAGGACCTGGCGGCGCAGGAGATGCTCTCGCCGGCCATGGCCAGGCTGCTGCGCATCTGCGTCAAGTCGCGTCTGAACATTCTCATCTCCGGCGGCACCGGCGCCGGCAAGACCACGTTGATGAACACCCTGTCCCGCGAGATCCATAGTGACGAGCGGCTGGTGACCATCGAGGACGCGGCCGAGCTGCAGATGCAACAGCCTCACGTGGTGCGGCTGGAGACGCGCACCATGAGCGCCGAGGGCACGGGAGAGGTGAGCATGCGCGCGCTCTTGATCAACGCGTTGCGGATGCGGCCCGATCGCATCATCGTCGGCGAGGTGCGCGGCCCGGAGGCCATGGAGATGCTGCAGGCCATGAATACCGGCCATCCGGGCTCCATGTGCACGATCCATGCCAACACGCCGCGCGACGCGCTGACGCGGCTAGAGAACATGCTCTTGATGGGGGCGGTGGAAATGCCCCTGACGGCGATACGCCAGCAGGTGGCATCAAGTATCGACATGGTCCTGCAAGTGGCCCGGTTGCGTTCCGGCCGGCGTTGCGTCACCAGCATCACCGACGTTGTGGGGATGGAGAACGACGTCGTCATCACCGAGGAGATGTGGCGCTTCGACGGCGACGGCTTCGAGGGTACCGGCCGGCAACCGTCCTGGATGGAGGCGGTCGACAAGGCGGGCTTGCGGGCCGAGTTGATGGAGGTGCTTCAGATGAGCAACAACGAGGCCGAGGGGCGGAGATGAGCCCGCTGCTGATTGTCGCGGCCGCGGCCGGCTTGTTTCTGGTCGCCGGGACGTGGGTCGTCGTGTGGCTGGGCGGTCGGCCGGCGGAGGCGGGCCTCGAGCGCAGGCTGGGCGCGGTCGCGGCGCTGCTCGGCGGAGAAGGCGCCGCGGCCGACGACGGTGCCCAGGCCAGCGTCCTCCGTCGCCGGCGCTCCAAGTCCTGGGTGTCCGAGCGGATCGACCGCCGATTCTGCATGCTCGAAGGCCGCGGGGCGTTCTCCAAGGCAATCGCGCTGGGTTTCCTGGTGGCGGTGGCGGCCGCGGTGGCGGCGGTCCTCCTGCGGTTCGGGACGCTTGTCCCGATCCTGGCGCCGGCGGCGTGGGCGGCCGGAAGCTGGTCCCTTCTCACAATCTGGGATTCGGGGAGGCGTAAGCAGTTCGTCAAGCAATTTCCCGAGATCGTGGACCATGTCGTGCGTCTCACGCGGGCCGGGCTGCCGGCGGTGGAGTCCGTCTCGGTGGTCTCCGAAGACGCGCCGGAGCCGGTCGGGAGCCTCCTGAAGCAGGTCTCCGATGATCTCTCGTCCGGCCTCGATCCGGAGGTGGTGTTGCGCGGAATGGCGGCGCGCCTGCGCATTCCGGAGTTCACGCTGTTCTCGGCGGCGCTCTGCCTGCAACGGTCCACCGGCGGCGGCATCTCGGCCGCGCTCGGCAATCTTTCGGCGACGCTGCGCGCCCGGCTGGAGCTGGAGATGAAGGCGCAGGCCTCCACGGCGCAGACGCGGATCACGCTTCTGGTGTTGTCCGCGGTTCCGGTGCTGGTGTTGGGCGCCCAGAGCCTCATCAACCCGCAGGCGGTCGATATGCTGTTCGACAGCCCGGCGTTGTTGCGTTGGGGCGTCGGGCTCGTGGTGGTGGGGCTGTTGGTCGCGCGCGGCATCGCCGCCCGGTTCGGACGATGATTGGGTGGCCGCCGATACCCTGGATCGTTGCGTTCGCCGCAATTGCGTCGTTGATCGCGGTGGGCGCCGCGGTCCGTTTCCTGTTCCGGGAGAGCCGCAGGGCACTCGCCCTCGACCGGCGCCTTGAGGCCGTGCGGGCGCAGGTGGTGTCCGCGTGCGGCGAGTTGGGCAAGCTCCAGGAGGACGCCACGGCCGCCCTGTCATACGTGTCCGTGGCCGTGGCCGGCGCACTCCGCATTGCCGCCACGCTGGTGCCGGTGGGCGCATCGGAGCGCGCCAAGATCGGCGAGTTGATCAGGCAGGCCGGCTTCCAGCAACGCGACGCGCTGGCGTTTTTTCTGTCGCTCAAGATCATCGTGTTGCTGGCGGCCGGCGTCCTGGCCGGCGTTCTCGCCGCGGGGATGGAACAGTTTGACGGCAACCCCTTCTTGATCGGCTTCGCCGGTTTGGCTGGGGCGGTGATCGGCGGGCTGTTGCCCGAAATGGCACTGCGGCGCCTGAGCGCTCGAAGGCTCCTCAGGCTTTCCCGTGCGCTTCCGGACGCGCTCGATCTCATGGTGCTGTGCGTCGAGGCCGGATACACTTTCGAACGTTCCCTTTCCATGGTCTCGCAGGAACTCCAGCCCCTCGCGCCTGATCTCGCCCTGGAGTTGGGGTCGGTCGAGGCGGAGCTTCGCCTCGGCGCCGACCGCAGGAGCGCGCTGCAGGGCCTCTATGCGCGCACCGGGGCCGACGCGTTACGCGACTTCGCCATGACCGTCGTTCAGGGGGAGCGCTACGGCACCCCGCTGAGTCAGTCGATCCAGAACATCGCCCGGAACGAACGCTTGCAGCGGGCCTCCCGCATCGAGGCCCAGGCCGGGCGGCTGCCGGTGATCATGAGCCTTCCGATGCTTCTGCTGGTGGTGCCGGGTATTATGCTGTTGATGGGCGGCCCGGCCTTCCTGGTCGCGATAGATGCGATGAAGGGATTGGGCTCCAAGTAAACGCTGTATCGAACGAGGCGGACGCCGGCGGGTTTGAAACCCGCCCCTGCATCAGTTCTTCAGCAGCACTTCCTCGTGTGCGCCGCCTCGATAGATCTGTACTCGCACCTGGGTCGGTTCCTTCGGAGGTGGCGGAGGGGCGGCGACGGGCGCCGGCGCGGGCTTGGGGGGAGGGGTTTCTTTCGGTCTCGCCTCGCTCGACGGCAGCGAGAGCAGGTTCTCGAAGGCGGTGGGCGTCCGATTTTCGCGCCGCCGAGCGTCGGTGAGGGAGCGCATGGCGAGCGAGATGTCACCCCTGGAGGTGGCGAGGACCAGACGCTCGGCCTCCGCCGGCAGAACCTCGAGCGTGACGGTGCTGGCGCCGCTTCGGGAAGTCGCCCTGCTCGCCTGGCCCTGGCTGCCTATGCTGCTCTCTACTTGGCGGTTGACGGCGACGACGCGTATGTCCTCAAGAATCGTCCCGGTGAAGGTATTCGTCTTGCTCGTATTCCCTTCGTTGACCTTGACGGTGAGGATCACGTCGACGCGATCGCCCGGATAGATCAACCCGGCCTGGCTGGTCGCCCGGTTGACCAGGATGGTGACGGCGCGGTGGTTGGGCCTGAGGGCGGCGGCAAGGAAACCGTACTGGCCGGGGCGCACGATCGACGACCAGGTCAGCGGCATGCCCTTGTACACCGCCCTGCGCACGACGGCTCCAACCACATTGGCCGGCTGGGTCTTGCCTCTGAGCATGTGCGCCGAGAGGACGGCGCCGTTCTTGAGCGGCGACCAGAGGATGTCGTTTGCGGTGATCAGGCTCCCGACCCCCATGTCCCTGGAGGCGGTGAGAACCACCGGCAGGGGTTTGGGCGGTGGCGCCGCCTTCGGTGCGGGCGCCACGGGTTGCGGGCGGAAGTACAGCCAGGCGCCGCCAATGATGGCGGTGAGGGGCACGACACCCACGAGAAGGACGATGAGCGCTAAACGGGCTTTTTGCATCACGGAATCGCCTTTATGGGCTCCCGGTCACGGGAAAGCCCGTAGCGCCAGGAGCGTGATGGCCGGCGGCGAGATCGCCGCCGCGAATGGAAGATCGTTGCGCAGCCGGCGAGTCGCCTGAAACGGCAACAAGGAAAGGAGGCCGAGGCCGAGGCCGAGCAGCCCCACCCCGACCAGGAAGCTGCCGATACCGGCCGGCCCTACCCACAATCCCGCCGCCGCCATGAGTTTCCCGTCGCCGGCGCCGAGCGCGCCCATCAGATACAGCACAAACCCGACCGCGAGCAGCACCGCGCCGGTGAGGACGTAAGCCCAGAGCGGCACCATGTCCCGATGGCCGACGACGGCGACGTGGACCGCGAACAGGCCGAACAGAGCGAGCGGAACCGTGTTCGGTATCCGGCGGCTGACGAGGTCGAAAACGACCGCCGCCGCCAATAGCGCACAACAGGCGAACAGCAGCAACAGTTCAGGCATGAGACTCCTTCCCTCCGCCAGCGCCGATCATTTCTCTGCCGGGACGAAGCAGTCCCGGCCTCGTCCTTTCAACAGCCCGCACAGACGCCTGGCCGCCGCCTTGTCCGCCAGGGGACCCACCCGGAGGCGGTAGAACACCCCTCTCTTCGGGATCTCGGCCTTCACCACGCGGTGAGTCAAAGAGCCAAGCAGGTCCTTCTCGTCGGAGGAGAGCCGGGCCCAGGCGGCCAGCGCCCCGTCGCGCGAGCGTGCGGAGTAAAGCTGAACCCTGGCGCCCGACGCCGCCGCGTTTTCCCCGGCTTCAGGCGCCTCCGAAGGCGACTCTTTGGTGACCGCGGGCGGCGGAGAGGCCGCGATTTCGGGGACGTCACCGGTCCCGGCGTCGGTGTTCTTCTCCGCCGGTCCGGGCCGGTCTCCCCCGCCCGCGCGGTGGCCTCCGGTCCATTTCCCTGCCAGGACGAGGCAGTCCCGGCCTCGTCCTTTCAGCAGGCCGCACAGACGCCTGGCCGCCGCCTTGTCCGCCAGGGGACCCGCCCGGAGGCGGTGGAACACCCCTCTCTTCGGGATCTCGACCTTCACCGCGCGGTGAGTCAGAGAGCCAAGCAAGTCCTTCTCGTCGGCGGAGAGCCGGGCCCAGGCGGCCAGCGCCCCGTTGCGCGAGCGCGCGGAGTAAAGCTGGACCTTGGCGCCCGACCCCGCCGCGTTTTGTCCGGCTTCAGGCGCCTCCGAAGGCGACTCTTTGGTCACCGCGGGCGGCGGAGAGGCCGCGATTTCGGAGACGTCACCGGTCCCGGCGTCGGCGCTCTTCTCCGCCGGTCCGGGCCGGTCTCCCGCGCGGTGGCCTCCGGTCCATTTCCCTGCCAGGACGAGGCAGTCCCGGCCTCGTCTTTTCAGCAGGCGGCACAGACGCCTGGCCGCCGCCTTGTCCGCCAGGGGACCCGCCCGGAGGCGGTGGAACACCCCTCTCTTCGAAATTTCGACCTTCACCACGCGGTGAGTCAGAGAGCCAAGCAGGTCCTTCTCGTCGGCGGAGAGCCGGGCCCAGGCGGCCAGCGCCCCGTCGCGCGAGCGCGCGGAGTAAAGCTGGACCTTGGCGCCCGACCCCGCCACGGCTCCGCCCGACGCCGTCGCGGCTGTGTTCGTGTCTTTTAGCAGGCGCGAAAGCTCTGCTCCGTCGCCGTCCAGCCAATAGGAAGCGGGGTACTCGGCGTAGAGCCGTCCGGCCTCGTCTCCCGCGCCCGACTGGGCAAGCGCGCGCACCAGATTCGCGGTCATCATCGGATGCGACGGCGACAACTTGAGGGCCTTTTCGTAACGCGTCCGCGCCCGCGCATGGTCGCCCTCAAGAGTTGCCACCACGCCAAGGCCGTTGGCCACCCAAGCTTCAGCCGGCGTGCCCTTGGCCAGCTTGGAAGCGGCGAGAAAATGAGTCTTCGCCCCGGCACTGTCGTCCTTTGCAAGGCGCGCCCGGCCCGCGCCGAGCAGCGCCTCGGCCTTGGCAGCCGGCGTCGCTGACCTCTCGTCCGCCTCGGCGAAAAGCTTGCCGGCGAGGGTGAAGTCACCCGCCTCCAACGCCAGGTAGGCGAGCCCGAGCCTGGGCTCCGGCGCGCTCGGGAAATGACGGGAGAGTTGCGTATACAGCCGCTCCGCGGCCTTGAACTGGCCGGCATCGGCCGACGCCGTCGCCAGCTTCAGACTGCTGTTCAACTGTTGCTGCTCCGCCGCCCCGAGCTGGCCCTTGCGTTGTTCTTTCACCGTCAACCCGCCGCAGGCACAGAGACCCAGGATGAGCCCGGCTGTCACTGCCATCAGGCGTGCAATCCAGGAGAACCTCCTGATTTCCGGTACCATTCCTCTCATCCCAGACCTGGAGGATCCGCTTCTTCGATGCTGCGGTTCCCGGACCGGCCGGTTCGCCGTCCCTCGACGGTCTGACTAGGTGCGGGCCGGTCCGGTCCGGCGAGTCGGATCACCCTCAGGCATTCTCGGCTGCGTTCGCCCCGCCGCCGTCCGTTGCAGACGGTCCGCCATCTTGGTGATCATATTGCGGATCCGATCGAGGGCGGCGGCAAGTTCAGCGAACTCGCCTTTCGACGGAAGCTCGATCCTGCCGGTGATGTGCCCCTGCTCCATTCGTTGCACGCGATTGGTCAACGCGCGTACGGGCCTCAGCACCCATTTGCCGAACAGCCAGCACAATATGATCGAAGAAAACAGGAACGCCACGCACAGCGCGGCGCTGACCCACAGGACATCGCGTATCCAACCCTGTTGATCATCCAACTGCGTCCCGGCGAGTCCCGGCAAAACGGTGTGGTTACTCAGATTCGGCGCCTCCCCGATGATCATCCAGTCGAAACCGGCGAAGTTTTCGATGCTCGGCGCGTAAAAGCTCCTACTCGCCGAACGCGCGTAAGCTACCAGATAACTCGGCGCGCGCGCGCCATCCGGGCTATTCTGAGGGTCGTGCCGGGTGCCGATGAAAGAACCGGATAGGTCGCCCTCAAAGGACAGGTTCAGGTGCGTGAGCGACTCATCCGTGAGCAGGCTGATCTCTGGCTGCATGATCCGCCCTCGAGCGTGCGCAGAGCGCGTCTCCGCGATCAACAACCCATTGCGGGTCACGACCAGAACCTGCGATGCGGGCGCAGCGCGGCCGTCGAGCGTCGAACCGGATAGCTGAGCATGCAATAGCTGGCCGGGCGCGGAAAGACGGCGCGAGACACGGTCGGCGAACGCCTGGGCGAAGCGTACCGACAGAACCGCCTTCATTACGCCGATCGGGTTCCTGGTCCTCCCATCATGAATGCGCACCGAGAGGTCCAGCGCCCATACATTGGCCGAGGCGTCGAACTCGATTTCACCTACGGAAACTCCGGACGACCATGCCCGTTGCCACCAGCCTTCGTCGGACTGGACGAAATCCGAGGTCGGGTTCGTCGCCGCCACATTGAAGCCCAACTCGTCCGTGAAGAAGACCTCGGCAAAATTAGGGGACGCCCGGACCTGTTCGTTCAAGTATGCGCGCGCCCCGGGCGCGAGCCCCAAGCTCTTTCTGGTCCGGAACTTGTTCTCGACCTGCTGAATCGTGAGGCTGTCAAACCCCTGCTTTGCGTGGGCCGCTCGCGCCTTTTTCACCGCCGATACCACCACCGGGGACGTTGCCCAAGTCTGCGCCTCGACGATACGATCGAGCAGGAACCTGTCGATCGCCTCCGCCAGACCCGAAGCGGCTTCGGTGAGCTTCAATGCGTCGCCGCGCAGGGCAAGCGACTGAAGAGCGGGGGACGGGCGGCTCTCCGTTCGCAGCAACAACCAGTAGGCCCCCCACCCCGTCGCAGCCAGCAGTGGCACCCACACGAGAAAGAACACGGCCAACGCGAAACGAATACCAAGAGAATGAGTCATTTAATGATACCCCCGCCCGTGCTTTCTGTCGTCCGGCGCGCGTCCTCTTGCTGTTCCGCCGACCCGGCGCGGCTGAAGATTTCCTCCGCCTTCAGAAGCTTGGCCCGCGCGCCTTCTTGATCGCCGCTTTCGAGTTGCGGAAGCCGCTTGGCTTCGCCGACCTCGTGGCCGAGCTCGCGGTTGATTTCCAGGGCAGCCTCGTAGAACCGCCGCGCCTCGTCGACGTCACCACGGGAATCAAGGATCTTGCCCATATGGCTCAGGGTGGCCGCCTCAGCCCCGCGGTTGCCCAACTCGCGGTGAAGCGACACGGCGCTTTCGAAATACGCGAGAGCGCGCGTCAACTGGTCCTGGGCCATGTAGGCAACCCCCATCTCGTCCTGCACCAGCGCGGCGCCGGGCTTGTCTCCGGTTCTCAGGCAAATCCGCACCGCATCTTCGAAATGTCTGAGAGCGGGGTCGTGCAGGCCTGACTCGGTCAAGGCCGAGCCAAGCTCCGCGAGGGACTGGACGTGCCCGGCCTCGTCGCCGGAGTCCTTGGACAGCCGGACCGAATCGGAAAGGTGCTGGCGCGCCTTGTCCGTCTGGCCCAGGTTCCGGTAGAGGCGGCCGAGGCGCAGATGCAACCGTGAGAGCCGGCGAGACTCTCCCTGCGGTCCCAGGCACTTGATGGCTGTCTCGTACGCTTCGGCCGCTTGCTCTGTATTTCCCTGAAGACGGTAAAGATCTCCCAGGTTGGATGAAGCGGCCGCGCGGACGGAATCGTCTCCACCGGTCTCGCGGAGCGCCTCCTTGCAGTAGACGATTGCCGGAGCGATTTTTCCGCGCGCCAGACTCGTGACGGCCAGCGCGTTCAGGACAGGCCCGAACCGGTCGCTTCGCGGCAGCGCCTCCTTGAGGTGGGTGTCGGCTTCGTCGTGAAGGCCCATGACGTTCTCGACGATGGCCAGCCGAAGATGCTCACTCGCATCGACCGGCTTGCGCTCGGCCAGGCGCCGGTCCAGATCGTTCCGGGCCGCGGTCACGGCCGCGGAAGACCACTCCGGCAATGGGGCTTGGGCCGCCCCGACCAGCAGCAGTTCGTCGGGACAGACCTCGGCGACTATCGAGCGAATGAGCTCACGGGGCGGACCTTCGGGAAGCGCTTCCGTCGCCGTGGGAATGCCGGCCGCCCAAGCAGAAGGCTGCCGGTCCGCCTCCCCGCGATCACCCGTGGAATCTTCCCCGGCATGTTCCTCTCCCCTTTCGGCGGGAGGGACGGCCGGCCGGTCCTCAGACATCACGGCCGGTACCGACAGATCCGTCGGCTCATCGTCGACGTCCGGCTCTTCCGGCGGCTGGGACTCGGGCTCGGGGATGGACTCGCCGTATACCGTCCCGCTGTACGGATAGGGCTCGCCCGGGGCTACCTCTCCGACTCCGGCATCGGTCTCCTCCTCGGCCGCCTCTTGAGGCCACCAGGGAGCCTCGACGACGGGTGCTCTCGGCTCCTCTCCTTCGGCGGGAGGGACGGCCGGCTGGTCCTCTGACATGACGGCCGGCACGGACATGTCCACCGGCTCGTCGTCCGGTTCTTCCGGCGGCTGGGACTCGGGGATGGACTCGCCGTATACCGTCCCGCTGTACAGATAGGGCTCGCCCGGGGCCACCTCTCCGACTCCGGCATCGGTCTCCTCCTCGGCCGTCTCCTCGGGCCTCGAACCGCCTTCCCACCAGGAAGACTCGACGCCGGGTTCTCCCGGCTCCTGCCCTTCGGCGGGAGGGACGGCCGGCTGGTCCTCTGACATGACGGCCAGCACGGACATGTCCACCGGGTCGTCGTCGGCCGGTTCTTCCGGCGGCTGGGACTCGGGCTCGGGAATGGACTCACCGTGTGCCGTCTCGCTGTACAGATAGGGCGCACCGGGAGCCGCCTCTCCGACTCCGGCATCGGTCTCCTCCTCGGCCGTCTCCTCGGGCCTCGAACCGCCTTCCCACCAGGAAGACTCGACGCCGGGTTCTCCCGGCTCCTGCCCTTCGGCGGGAGGGACGGCCGGCTGGTCCTCTGACATGACGGCCAGCACGGACATGTTCACCGGGTCGTCATCGTCCGGCTCTTCCGGCGGCTGGGATTTCGGCTCGCCGTACCGCACTCCCCTGTAGATGTACTCCGCTCCCCTGTACGTATCGGTCTCCTCCTCGGCCTCCTCTTCAGGCCTCGAACCGCCCTCCCACCAGGGAGAACCGAGGACTCTCTCGTCCGGGGCATCCACGGGTCCTGGCGCCCCGCTCATGAGCCGAGGCGATTCAGCCGCCCGCGCCCAAGGCAGGTCAGGCCGGCTGGGAGTTTCGGGGTCGGGACCGGCGCCTTTCTCCGCCCCTGCGCTGTTCGCATCATCCGTAACCGGAGCGACGGCTCGTTCAGGTGAATCGAGTCCGGCTCGTTCTTCTCTGTCCTTCATCTCTTTGCGTTCCATAGAGGGCCCCCAAGTGCCAGCCGACGTGGCGTCCGGTCAGGGTACGGTTGCGTAAGAAACCGTGTTCCGTTCGGGACATCGACACGGAATATTATCAAAGACTGTCTTATATAGCTAGTTAGGAGAAAGTATAAAATAACTTCTCGTTAAGCAATAAAATTCTGATACTTGCAAAATGCATCCTTTGGGATTATCGTTAACCAGGATTGTTCCAGGACCGTGGATGGCCCGCGCATCGTTTCCTTGCCGTTAACGACTTTCATGATGCTCCGATGAGCGCCACGATGGCGATGTCCCCGTCATCGGCGAGGAGCCGAACCCGGTCCTCCGGGAAGAAGGGAGTCTTAGTGAGTCATGAAACACTTGCCGACCGGACAGAGTCTTCTCCACCTCGCCGTCGCCGTTTTCGTTGCGGGGCTGGCCGCCTGTGACAGCAAGCCCTCGGGCGGACCCGACCAATCGGCGGGGGTTTCCCCGAGCAGGATGGCGGACGCGCTGTTCGCCATAATGTCAGCCGACCGTACCGTCTATTCGAACGAGGTGGTCTATCGCCTGCAGGACGTGGAGGAGGTGATCAAGGCCAGTGAGCACTGGGATAGCCAGAAGGCCTTGCCGCTGCCGGCCCAGATGTTCCGCATGAGCGCGGGATTGGTGGCCAAGCAGACCGATGCGTTCAGCTTTGCGCTGCTGTCCAAGTGGCCCCTCAACAAGGAGAGCGGGCCCAAGACCGAGGTGGAAGTCGCCGGACTGGACAGCGTCGCCAACAACCCGTCGAAGCCCTTCTATGGCCGGGAGAAAATCGGCGACGTTGAGTATTTCACCGCGGTGTATGCCGACGTCGCCGTCTCGCCTTCCTGCGTGACGTGTCACAACGCCCACCAGGACAGTCCGCGGAACGACTTCAAGGCGGGGGACGTCATGGGCGGCGTCGTCATCCGCATTCCGTTGCGCTGAAGACGCGGAGAGGCGGCTGATGCTGAGACGACTACGTATCTTCGCTGCCATGGGGCTGGGACTGGTGCTTGTGCCCGCCATCGCCTACGCACTGGACGGCAGGGTCGACGGGAAGCCGGTGCCGGAGTTGCAGGTAACGGTGGACACCTTGTGGACCGTCATCGCGGGAATACTGGTGTTCCTCATGCAGGCGGGCTTTGCCATGGTCGAGGGCGGGTTTACCCGCGCCAAGAATGTGGCCAACATCATGATGAAGAACGTCGGAGACTTCTCCATGGCCGCCCTGGGCTTCTGGATCCTGGGTTTCGGCATCATGTTCGGCAACGGCAACGCCTTCCTGGGAGCCACCGGCTTCTTCGTTTCGGCGGATACGGGTGAGCTGTATCAGTCGCTGAGTTGGACATCGGTTCCGACCTTGACGGCGTGGTTCTTTCACCTGATGTTCTGTGCCACCGCCGCCACCATCGTGGCCGGCGCCATGGCGGAGCGCACCCGATTCTTGAGCTATCTGGTTTTCAGTTTCGTGATCTCGCTGATCTTCTATCCCATCGTGGGGCACTGGATCTGGGGCGGTGGATGGCTGGCGGAGCTGGGCATGCTGGACTTCGCCGGTTCCACGGTCGTGCACTCCACCGGCGCGTGGTTCGCCCTGGCGGGCGTGATCGTGCTGGGGCCAAGGCTCGGCAAATACAGCGATATGGGGATGCCCCTGGCCCTACCCGGTCACAACCTGATGCTCGCTACGCTCGGGGTGTTCATTCTGTGGTTCGGCTGGTTCGGCTTCAACGCGGGAAGCACCATGGGGGCCCGTGTAGCCGACATATCGGTTATCGCCGCAAACACCAGCCTTGCGGCTGCCGCGGCCGCCATCGGCGCTACCGTGACGGCGTGGTTGAAGTTCGGCAAACCGGACGTCACCATGGCTCTCAACGGCGCCCTCTCCGGTCTGGTGGCAATCACCGGCGCATGTGCCTACGTGGAGCCCTGGACCGCGGTCCTCTTCTTCGGCTTTCTTCCGGGGGTGGTTGTGGTCTTCTCCGTGTTGATGTTCGATCAGATGCAGATCGACGACCCGGTGGGCGCGATATCCGTCCATGGTGTATCCGGCGCGTCGGGGACGGTCCTGTTAGGACTGTTTCACGTGGACTCCGGGCTGCTCTACGGCGGCGGAGTCGACTTGCTGATGGCCCAGTTGGTGGGCGTGGTGGGTGTCTTCGCTTTCTGCATGATATGCGGTCTGGTGATGTTCAACGTCATCAAGAGCGTGGTTGGCCTGCGCGCGTCGCGGGAAGCGGAGCTGGCCGGTCTGGACGCGGCGGAGCATGGCAACGACGCCTACCCCGAATTCGGCGTTTCGGAAGTGGTGCGGGCCCGACAGCGTGGTGCGAGGCCCGGTCCCTGAAACGTGCTGCCGCCCATGCAGCGGCCAAGGGCCGCAGCCCTGGAGCCGCACCGCTACGCAAGGTGACCTTCATTCCCGTCGCCGACGGCTCACAGACCGCCGGTGTCGACGATGAATTGAATGACTTCCTGTAACCCGGTCCGCGAACCGGGCGCCGAATCCAGAATTTGGGCAAGTGCGTGAAACTTGGGCAGAGCGCACAGGACACTAGACGAGGTCCGACAACAGCGCGAGCGCCGGCGCCACGCGGATCCCCTCCGGGGTCATGTAGTCCTTCACCCCGGTGGCCGAGACCTGCCACGCCTCGGCGTCGGGGAACTTCGCTTTGAGGTACTTGAGGCTCCGGTCCGGGTTGGCGTCGGACCACTTGCATTCCACCAGCAGCGACGGCGACCCTCGCTGCTCCACCACGAAGTCCACCTCCCGGCCGTCCTTGTCGCGGAAGTAGCGCAACTCGAGATCCAACCCCTCGGTGTCCTGCTGGTGATGGACCCACTTGAGCAGGTGACAGGCGGTGAGGTTCTCGAAACGCGGGCCGTCTTCGGGTACCAGGGTCCAGTCGAAGTGGTAGTGCTTGCACTGCTTCTTCACGGCCCTCAGGCGGGGTGAGCCGAACGGCGGCAGTCGAAAGATCGCGTAAAGCCGCTCCAAGGCGTCGAGCCAGGCGTCGGCCGTCTTGTGGCTCACCTGCATGTCCTCGCGGAGGGCGTTGACGGAAAGAGGGGAGCCGACCCGCTCCGGCAAGGCCAGCATCAACAACTCCAACTGCCCCAGGTCCTGGATGCGCTCGATGGTGGCCACCTCGTCGCGCACCAGCCGCGCCCCGTATTCCCTGGACCAGCGCCGTGCTTCCCTGCGGCTGCCCGACAGCCAGGGCTCGGGGAAGCCGCCAAGTTCGAGCAGGTCGCGGAGACCGTCCGGTGTGTCCACACCCACCTCGGCCGCCGAGAAGGGATGCAGCCGCAACAGGTGGTAGCGTCCCTGCAGCGAGTCGCCCCCGTACCGGTAGAGGTCGAGCCGGGCGCTGCCGGTCACGAGGATCCGCTGTCCCTGTCTGCGGCTGTCGTTCAGGCCCTTGAGGTAGTTGCGCCAGTGCCGGTATTTGTGGATTTCGTCGAAGACCCACAATCCTGTCGGCGGAAGCTCGCGCCGCAGGATCCGCTGCCGGTGCTCGGCCACGTCCCAGTTGAGATAGCTTTCGGCGGCGCCGGGCAGGCTACGCGCCAAGGTGGTCTTGCCGACCTGACGCGGACCTGCCACGAACACCATCTTGCGATCGAGGTCCGCCAGGATCTGGCCGGCGAGGTATCTGGGCGTCTCGGCCATGGGGTCGAGTGTACGCCCATTTTAGCTATTAGTCAAAATTAGCCGTGGCTAATTTTGACTAGGGGTGAAAATCGCCGTCCAAGCTCACCCTTGCGCGCCTCGCGCCTTCTCGGCCTCGCTGGCGACGTCGGTCAAGTACTCTTCCTGCTCCACGATGGTGTAAAACGCCAGTGAACCGTCGTCCTTCACGGGCCGGCCGCCGAAGAAGTGGAACGCGTGCCCGTCCCAGTCGTAGAACTCGTCGCCACGCTCGAACATCGCCTTCCAGCGGTAGCCCACCGGACTCCGGTGCAGGCCGGTCCGGGCCGGCAGCGCATCCTCTTCCTCCAGGGAGAGGCTGTCATCTTCCTTGGCCATGGCTTCCTCCGGCAGGGTTTCCCACATCCGGCGGTAGTTGGGCATGAATTCCTCCGCCCGCACCGTCAGCGCCGTGTGCATGTCCCACCAGGGTCCGTGTCCGGCCACGCGCTCGTCCATCTGGTCCACGAGCTTGTAGATCAGCCGCCCGCCGGCATGCAGGCGCAACACCAGGCTGCCTTCGGCGACGTTGGGGCCCACTTCCGGTTGCAGGGCGCAGTAGGTCTCGAAGAAGTTGGCCGTTTTGCCCAGGTCCCGGGAGCCGTACACGGCGTGGCTGATGCGGCCGACGCCTTCCGAGGTGCAAATCTCCATGGCGCCTTCGGGCATGTGATCGGGGGCCCAGAACTCGAACTGGTTGCCGTCGGGATCGGCGAAATGGATCACCGTGCCCTCGTCGCCGCCGTCGGCCGTCCGCACCGGGTCGGTGTGAGGGATGTTGTGGCGGTCGAGCCGCTTGAGGTGCGCGTCCACGTCCTCGGGCCGGATGTAGAATCCGCACCGTGGCGTGTCCTCGCCCAACGGCTTGCTCGACGGGTAGACCTCGGGCTGGAGGAACGCGCCGATGCGGCAGGACTCGCCTTCCCACCAGAGAAAGCACATGATCGGCACGTCCTTCTTTCGCGCCGAGGTGGTGATGCCGCGAATCGGCCTTCGGGTGATGCCGGTGGCGTTCACCGCCCAGTCGACCCAGGTCACCATGTCGTTGGTGCCTACGATAAAATGATCGATCCAATGCACTGTGCCGTGCGGTTCATGTCTTTCCATCTGTCACCTCCCTCGGCTTGCGACTTGGCTCGGTAATCCTGCGTACCCTGGCATGCGAATGAAACGAACAGGACACGTATGATAACACGCCGATATCAAACCGGGTTCGCCGTGTCAACGAGGTTCGGGCTTCCTCGCGCTGGCCGGGGCGCGGGCGGGTTTGAAACCCGCCCCTGCATCAGGACACTGGTGCGCTACGCTGTAAATGGGATAGACTGACAAATCTGCTGATCTTGGCTGCGTTGGCTGCGTTGCTGCTCCTCGTGTGGCAGGAGCCACGGGTGGGTTTGAAACCCGCCCCTGCAATCGGCGCGCCTTACCCGAGGATGTCCCATGCGTATTCTGATTCACGGACAGCAGGCGTTCGGCAAGGCCGTGCTGGAAATGGTTGCGGCGGGTCTCGATGATGTGGTGGGTGTCTTTTGTCCGCCGGACAGCGAGGGCCGGCCCTTGGACCCGCTCAAGGAGGCGGCGCTGGAGCGGGGGCTGACGGTCCACCAGCCCAGGACCTGGAAAACGGACGAGGCACTGGAGCTTCTGCAGTCCTTCCGGTCCGACCTGTGCGTCATGGCCTATGTGACTCTCCTGGTGCCGCGGCGGGTTCTGGACGCACCGAGTTTCGGCACCATCCAGTACCATCCTTCGTTGTTGCCGTTGCACCGCGGACCCAGCTCCATCAACTGGGCGCGCATACAGGGGGACCACAAGACGGGTCTCACCATCTTCTGGCCGAATGAGGGCCTGGACGAGGGTCCGATCCTGCTGCAGAAGGAGGTGGAGATAGCCCAGGACGATACCGTGGGCAGCCTCTACTTCGGCAAGCTGTTTCCCATGGGCGTCGCGGCCCTCGCCGAGGCGGTGGAGCTGGTGCGCGCCGGTACGGCGCCGCGCATCGAGCAGGACCATGGCCGCGCCAGCTACGAGAGCTGGTGCCGCGAGGCGGACGCGGAGGTCGACTGGTCGAAGCCGGCGGAAGAGGTGCACAGCCTCATCTGCGGGACCGACCCCCAGCCCGGCGCCTGGACCACCGTGGGCGGGAACAAGTTGAAGCTTTACGGCAGCCGGTTGGGTACGGGCGCGGGCGGGCCGGGGGAGGTCCTGGCGCTGTCCGACGCCGGCATCACGGTGGCCGCCGGCGGGGCCAGCGTGGTGGTGCAGCGGGTGAGAGCCCATGACTCCCGGACCAAGATCGCCGCCGCGGAATACGCCGGCCAGGCCGGCCTTCGCCCCGGGTTGCGCCTGGGTTGACCTGGCGTCCTCTCGGCCCATTCCCCCTTGATCTACCGGTTGAAAGGTTGAGCGATATCGACGTTCCGTGTCAAAGTTGATGGGGACACCATGGAACGCGGCGTATTGGACAGGCTCAACGCGATGCTCGACGAGGTGCTCCGGACCAACGAGTTCTATCGCCGCAAGCTCAAGGGTCGCGTCGTGCCGCCCCTGGAGGGGCGGGATCAACTGTCCGGATTGCCGTTTACGTCCAAGCAGGAGCTGGTGGACGATCAGCTCCTGCATCCGCCGTTCGGCAGCGACCTGACGTACCCGGTGGAGCGGTACGTGCGCGTGCACCAGACCTCGGGCACCACGGGACGGCCCATGTACTGGCTCGATACCGAGGCGTCGTGGGACTGGTGGGGCGAGTGCTGGAAGGCGGTCCTGGAGGCGGCCGGGGTGGGTCCCGGAGACCGGGTCTTCTTCCCGTTCTCCTTCGGGCCGTTCGTGGGGTTCTGGAGCGGTTGGGAAGGCGCCCGCAAGGTCGGCGCCCTGGCCATCTCCGGCGGCGGGCAGACGACGCAGCAGCGGCTCAAGAGCCTCGTGGAGTACGGCGCCACCGTGCTGGTCTGCACCCCCACCTATGCCCTGCACATGGCGGCGGAGGCGCGCCGGGCGGGCATGGATCCGGCCCGGGACTCGGCCATCCGGGTCACCGTCCACGCGGGCGAGCCCGGGGCGAGCATTGCTTCGACGAAGCAGCGCATCGAAGAGGCCTGGGGCGCCCGTTGTTTCGACCACACTGGGGCCACCGAGGTCGGCGCCTTCGGTTTCGCCTGCGACGCTTTGCCGGAAGGGGTTCACGTCAACGAGGACGAGTTCATTGCCGAGGTGGTGGACGCGGAGAGCGGCGTACCGCTGCCCGACGGTTGCCGGGGGGAGCTGGTGCTGACGAACCTGGGCCGGGTCGGGAGCCCCGTGATCCGGTACCGCACCGGCGACCTGGTGGAGCCCCGCCGCGGTCCCTGCGAATGCGGGCGCAGCTCCCTGGTGCTGAAAGGGGGGGTTCTCGGGCGCGTGGATGATATGGTGGTGGTGCGGGGGGTCAACGTCTTCCCGAGCGCGGTGGAGGGCATCGTCCGGCAGTTCCCCGAAGTGGAGGAGTTTCGCGTCGACGTGTTGGAGACCGAGGGGTTGGCGGAGCTGAAGGTCACGGTGGAGCCGGGCGCGGCGGAGAATTCCGCGGGGCTCAAGGAAGGTGTCATCGAGTCCATCCGGGACAACCTGCACATCCGCCCGGTGGTGGAGGTGGTTGCGCCGGGGACTCTGCCGCGTTTCGAGCTCAAGGCCAGGAGGTTCTTTCGGAGTTGAGCAGCGAGAAGTCCAATAGCGAAACGATCACCGGAAAGCGCTTGTTGCGCCTGCGGGTCAACGGCGAGCTCTACGAGGTGGCGGGCCACGTCACACACAGCCTGCTGGAGGTGCTCCGGGAAGAGATGGGCCTCACCGGCACCAAGCACGGCTGCGAGCTGGGAGAGTGCGGCACCTGCACGGTGCTGGTGGACGGCGAGCCCATCTATTCCTGTCTGATGCTGGCGGTGGAGGCCGAGGACACGGAGATCACCACCGTCGAGGGGCTTGCGTTGCCGGGCCGGCCGCATCCCTTGCAGCGGGCGTTCTCGGACCTCAGCGCGGCCCAGTGCGGCTACTGCATCCCCGGCATCCTGCTGGCCGCGAAGTCGCTCCTGGACAAGCAGCCCGACCCGGCCCGGTCAGACATCGAGGAGGCGTTGTCGGGCAACCTGTGCCGCTGCACCGGCTATACCAAGATCGTCGAGGCGGTGGAACGGGCCGCCAAAGAAATGAATGGATGACGCACGACGTGGGTAAAGAGGGCACGAAGAAGAAGAGTTTCTCGGTGATCGGCAAGCCGTTGCCGCGCATCGACGGGCCGGCCAAGTGCGCGGGCGACACGCGTTATGCCGACGACATCGTCATGCCGCGCATGCTGTTCGCGCGGCTGCTGCGCAGTCCGCATCCCCACGCCCTGATTCACGGCGTCTCCGTCGGGCGGGCGCTGGAGCTGCCGGGCGTCCACGCCGTCATCACCGGCGAGGACGTGCCGAAGAAGTTCGGCATCATGCCCTCCACCCAGGACGAGGAGGCGTTGGCGGTGGACAAGGTCCGCTACGTCGGGGATCCGGTGGCGGCGGTGGCTGCCGTCAGCGAAGATGCCGCCGAGGCGGCGCTGCGCCTCATCGACGTCGACTACGAGGTGCTCGATCCGATCCTTTCCATCGAGGGCGCGCTGGCAGCCGAGGACCATCGCATCCACACGTGGAACCGCCGCGCCAACATCCAGAAGGCCGTCTCCTTCGAGTTCGGCGAGGTGGACGCCGGCTTCGAGGAAGCCGACGAGATCTTCGAGGGCACGTACTTCTTCCAGGGCAACACGCACCTGCCCATGGAGCAGTACTGCGCGCTGGCGACCTACACCCCCGACGGCAAGCTCACCCTATGGTCCTCGACCCAGACCCCGCACTACGTGCACCGTGCCCTGTCCAGTGTCCTGGACCTGCCCATGGGGCATATCCGGGTCATCGCCACGCCGGTGGGCGGCGGCTTCGGCGGCAAGAGCGATCCGTTCTCCCACGAGATCGCGGTGGCCAAGCTGGCCATGATCACCGGCCGGCCGGTGAAGATCACGCTCAACCGCGAGGAGTCGTTCTACGTGCACCGGGGACGCCATCCGGTGAAGATGTGGATGCGCACGGGGGTCAAGCGCGACGGCACGCTGAAGGCCATGTGGTTCCGGTCCTTTCTGGACGGCGGCGGCTACAGCAGCTACGGCCTGGCCACCGTCTACTACACCGGGGCGTTGCAGACGGTGACCTACGACCTGCCGGCCTACAAGTTCGAGGGTGTGCGGGTGTTCACCAACAAGCCGCCCTGCGGCCCCAAGCGCGGCCACGGCACCCCTCAGCCGCGGTTCGCCATGGAGGTTCAGCTCGATGAGATCGCGGAGAAACTGGGGCTGGACCCGGTGGAGCTGCGCCTCAAGCAGATCGTCGAGCCCAACAGCGTTACGGTGAACGGCCTCCGGGTCAGCACCATCGGGCTGCGGGAATGCATCGAGAAGGTCGCCGCGCGCTCCGGCTGGAAGGAGAAGCATCGTTCGTTGCCGTCGGGCCATGGGGTCGGCTTTGCCGCCAGCTCCTACATCAGCGGCGCGGGCCTGCCCATCTACTGGAACGACATGCCCCACTCGGGGGTCCAGCTCCGGGCGGACCGGGGCGGCGGCGTCACGGTCTTCTGCGGCTCCACGGAGATCGGCCAGGGCTCCGATTCGATCCTCGCCTTTGCCGTGGCGGAAGAGCTGGGGCTTCAGCCGGAGGACGTGCGGGTGGTGACCGCGGATACGGACCTGACGCCGGTGGACCTGGGAAGCTATTCGAGCCGGGTCACGGTCATGACCGGCAACGCCGCCATCCAGGCGTGCGGCAAGCTCAAGGAGCGCCTGTTCGAGGTGGCCGCGGAGGTCCTGGAAGTGCCCGCAGACGACCTGGAGATGGAGGACGGCCGGGTCCGCAGCCGCAGCCTCCCGGACCGCGGGCTCGCCTTTGCCGAGTGCGTCGAGCAGGCGGAGAGCCGGTTCGGCACGCTGGGAGCCACCGGCAGCTACCGGCCGCCCCGGCATCCGGGAGACTACAAGGGCGCCGGGGTCGGGCCCACCCCGTCCTACAGCTACTCCGCCGCGGTGGTGGAGCTCCACTGCGACAGCGACACCGGCGAGATCCACATCGACAAGGTGTGGATCGCCCACGACTGCGGCCGCGCCTTCAACCCGCTCTGGGTCCAGGGGCAGGTGGAAGGAAGCGTCTACATGGCCCTGGGGGAGGTGCTGATGGAGGAGCAGATATTCCGGAAGTCGGGTGTGCACAAGATCCCGTCGATCCTCGAGTACAAGAGCCCCACCACGCTGGAGACGCCGCCCATCGAGACCATCCTGGTGGAGACCGACGACCCGGAGGGCCCGTTCGGCGCCAAGGAGGCCGGCCAGGGTCCCCTGCTGCCGGTGATCCCGGCCGTGTCCAACGCGGTGTACGATGCCGTGGGCGTGCGCATTCATGAGATACCGGTGACCCCGGACAAGATCCTGCGGGCGCTGGACCAGCGGCTCAAGGCGCCCACGGTGCCGGACTTCGCGTTTCCGACGCCCATTCGCTGGTCGCCGGGCCAGGGGGTCGAAGTGCCGCAGAAGAGCTGAGGCTCGGTTCCATGCTGCGACTTCCGGATTTCACATACATCAGACCTCAAACCCTGGCGGAGGCGTCGCGGGTGTTGGGGGATCTGGGCCCGGAGGCCATGGCCGTGGCCGGCGGAACGGATGTCTATCCCAAGATGAAGCGGGGGCAGTTCACGCCGCGCTACGTGGTTTCGCTCAGCCGTATCGAAGAGCACCGGGGCATACGCCGGGAGCAAGAACGCGGGCTTTGGATCGGCGCGGGCGAAACCCTGAGCGCCGTGGCCGGCCATGAGATGGTGCGCGGCGCCTTTCCCGCGCTGGCTGCCGCGGCCGGCCTGGTCTCGACGCTTCAGCTCCGGAACGCCGGCACCATCGGCGGCAACCTGTTCGTGGACACCCGCTGCAACTACTACGACCAGTCGTTCTTCTGGCGTCAGGCCGTGGGCTTCTGCCTCAAGAAGGACGGGGACATCTGCCTGGTGGCGCCCGGGAGCCGCGTCTGCCTGGCCATCTGCTCCTCGGATACCGCGCCGGTGCTCAGCAGTCTCAGCGCCGAGGCGGTTCTCGTCAGCGCCCAGGGCAGCCGGCAGATACCGCTGGACGCCCTGTACCGCGACGACGGCATGTACTATCTCACCAAGCGGCCCGATGAGCTGTTGCAGGGCGTGTGGATCCCGGAGGAGTCCTTCGGGTGGCGCAACGTCTACCTGAAGCTGCGCCGCCGAGGCTCCTTCGACTTCCCCGTCCTGGGAGTGGCCGCGGCCTTGAAGATCGCGGCGTCGGGGGCCTGCGAGGGGGCCAAGATCGTTCTCACCGCGGTGGCGTCGGAGCCCAAGGTGGTGGCGGATGCGCCCGGAGTGCTGTGCGGCAAGCCGGTGGAAACAGGGGTCATCGAGGAGGCCGCGGAGCTGGCCATGCGCGTGTCCCATCCCCTGGACAACGCGGACATGGATTACTGGTATCGAAAGCGCATGACCCGGGTCTACGTCACGCGCGCGTTGCAGCAACTGGCAGCCGCCGGTGAAACGGCCGGCGGCCCGCACACGCCTGCCGCGTGAGCGGGCCGGAAAGGGAAGCCATGGCGGTACCCGCCGAGCTGGAAGCGAGGCTGGAGAGCCTCGAGAATCACCTGCGCACGGAGAACCCTGTTCTTCTGAGCGCGGTGCAGAGTTTTCGCAAGCTGGACACGATCTCGCGCCGGCTGGGGTTCCTGGGCGACCATGAGTCCCATGCCACGCGCATTCCATGGTGGCCGCTGGTCGCCATCCTGGGCACCTATTCGTCGGGAAAGTCCACCTTTCTCAACGATTTTCTGGGACAGGCGGTGCAGCCCACGGGAAACCAGGCGGTGGATGACCGTTTCAGCGTATTGTGCTTCGGCAAGGAACAGGACGTCCGCGTGTTGCCGGGGGTGGCCCTGGATGCCGATCCCCGTTTCCCGTTCTACAAGATGAGCCGCGCCATCGAGGAGATCAGCGCGGGCGAGGGAAGCCGCATCGATGCCTACCTCCAGCTCAAGGCCTGCTCCAGCGAGGTGCTTCGAGGCAAGATCTTCATCGATTCGCCGGGCTTTGACGCCGACCAGCAGCGGACGGCGACGCTCCGGGTCACGGACCGCATCATCGACCTGTCGGATATGGTGCTGGTGTTTTTCGACGCCAGGCACCCCGAGCCCGGAACGATGCAGGACACCCTGCAGCACTTGGTGGCGGAAACCATCCACCGGACGGATTCGAGCAAGTTCCTCTACGTGCTGAATCAGATGGATCACACGGCCCGGGAGAACAACCCGGAAGACGTGGTGGGCTCGTGGCAGCGGGCGCTGGCGCAGAAGGGGCTTACCGCCGGCCGCTTCTATTGCATCTACAGTCCCCAGGTCGCCGTTCCCATCGAGGATGAGGGCCTGCGCGCTCGCTACGAACAGAAGCGGGACTTCGATCTGGCCGAGATTCACGGACGAATCCGGCAGGTTGGAGTGGACCGGGCCTACCGCGTCATGGGGAACCTCGAGCACACCGCCCGCGATATCGAGATTCGGCTGGTGCCGCGCCTGCGGTCCATGATCATGGAATGGCGCGGCCGGGTCCGGCGGCTGGACGGCATCGTTTTCGGAGCGTTCCTCGCCGCCGTCCTGGCGTGGACCCTCTGGACCGGGGAATGGAGCGGGCTGAAGCTCACGCATCCCTTCTGGTCCGCGCTGCTCAATGAGCCGGCTTGGGTCTATGTTGCGCTGGCGGCGGTCTCACTGGCCGCGGGCTATGGGCACGTCACGGTCCGCCGGCTTGTCGCCAACCGGATACTCCGTGTGCTGCGGCGCGAGCTGGGGGACGCGCGTGACAGGGAAGTGCTCGATGCCCTGACCGCCGCGTTCCGCAGGAACACGCGCATGTGGCGCACGACGTTCGGGCCCCGTCCGTCCGGCTGGAACCAGAGCACCCGGCAGCAACTCTCCCAGGTGATCACCGAGGCCAACGGCTACGTGCAGGCCCTCAACGATCAGTTCGCCAATCCGGGCGCGGTCCCGCTGCCGGCGGAACCGCCCGCCGAGTCGTCCACGTGAACCGGCCGCCATGCGCGGGTGTGACTCGTTTCCCGTCCGCCCGCGCCGCAACGCGCTGAATACCCCTTCTCTCGGTTTCATGCGAACACGCAAGCTTCTAAAACGCGGGGTCCTCCTCGCCGCCGTGCTGGTTATCCTGTTTCTCGCGAGTCCCTACGCGCCGGCGCCGTTGGTGGGGAACGGAGAGGGGGGCGGTCTGTCGTTGGCTGCTTCCTACTGGAGTCAGGGGGAGACCCGACAGTTCGTGTTGTCCCTGGGCCCCTACTCGGCGGTGACGTTGGTGTTGTTCCAGGCCAGCCAGGTCGTCTTCCCGCCCGTCCCCGGTGAGCTGATAGGGGTCCTGTCCGGCTACCTCTACGGTGCGTGGGTCGGGTTTTTGTTCTCGACCATGGGGCTGACGGTGGGCTCATGGATCGTGTTCGAGCTGGCCCGCATCCTCGGCCGGCCATTCGTGGAGCGCGTCCTGAGCCAGCGAGTGCAGACCAGGATGGGATTCCTGTCCTCCGATTGGGGCGCCGTGACCTGCTTCGTGCTCTTTGCCGTGCCGGGCTTCCCCAAGGACTACCTTTGCAGGGATACCTTGCGGCCGGACTGATGGTGGCGGCCTTTGGCGCCGTGCTGCTCGCCGGCTATCTGTGCCGTGACCGTCTGTTCATGTGGCTGCAGGCCAAGGCAGGGCGGAGCCTGTCCGAGTAGGCAGGGATCTGCGGCGAGGCTGGAAAAGCCTCCTAGTGTTGTGTCTCACAAACAGGTTTACAAATCTGCTGGTCTTTTTCGCCGTCGGCTGCGTACGTCACCCCGGGCTTGACCCGGGGTCTTCCTCGCGTGGGGCACGCCACTGCTCGTCATCGCGCCTTGCCGACAACGAAAAATCCTGCGCATCTTTGCAAACCTGTTTGTGAGACACAACACTAGGTCTCGTCGGAGGCGGCGGCCAGCGGCGACCGTTTCGCCGGCGTCTGGCGGTCCGGGGGGTTGAATTCCCTGCCGACGATACCGGATGAGACGATGAACTTGAACGCTTCTTCCACGTTGTAGTCGGTCTCGATGACTTCGTCCTCCGGTACCAGCACGAGAAACCCGGACGTCGGGTTCGGCGTGGTGGGTACGAAGACGGACAGCAGGGTTCCGGAGGAGGTGAGCCCGAAGGGATCGTTTTTCGGGGTTGCCACGAGTCCCATCATCCAGACGCCCTGTTTGGGATACTCCAGCAGCACCACCCGCTGGAAACTGCCGTGAGGGCCCTGGAGCGTCTCCACCACCTGCTTGACGGCGCCGTAGACGGTGCTCACCAGCGGCAGGCTCATGACCAGTTGATTGACCGTCGCCAGGATGCGCCGGCCGACGATGTTGGTGCCGATCATTCCGATGAAGAAGATCAACAGCAGAGCCAGCAGCAGGTTGATGAACGGGAGTAGCGGCGTCAGCGAACGAAGGTCGTGCTGGTCCAGGAAGGACAGGATGCCCAGGAGGATCGGGGTGCCCGCGTTGCTGAGGAGGTTGAACAGGAACGCGATGAGGATATAAGTGACGAACAGGGGTATCAGGATCAGCAACCCCGTGATCATCTTGTTCCGCAGAAAATGAGGCTTTCTCGCTTGCATGGGCGGGTGTCGGCGTGAGAGATGCATCAGAGAATACGTGAACCCTCCACCTCTGGCAAGGGGTGTCTTTGCCGGCCCGGCCTCTGTGTTGACATTATCTCCTAACTCATTCTATGGTCGTGTAAATCACTGCCCAGTTTGACAGCATGGGAGGTCAGAGCCTTGCCGTTCTTGAACGACACCACCGATGCGTTGGAGTTTCCTCCCCCGCCCGAAGTCCTCAACGGCAACGGCCGAGGCGAAAACCTCACCGGCCTGGAAGAACATCGGCCGGAAGGCCCCTTCGGCCTGTCCGATTACTAGGCGGTCATCGGCAGGGAGCGGGTAGACGAGCTCAAGCGGCTGGCAGAGCCGCTGACGGGCCGCGGCTGGGTGAACGTCAATTCCACGGCCGTGGGCGGTGGAGTCGCCGAGATGCTTCGCAGCGTCGTTCCTCTTGCCCAGTTGCTGGGTGTGGGCGCCCGGTCCTCCGTTCAGGTACGGCAATGGGGCCCACGGGGGTCTCGCCTCCTTGCGCGGGACGAGGGTTTGAGCCATGTAACCGCGGTACCCCCGGCGGCCGCTATATTCTCTTTACAATTTGTTCAAACTCTCTTATCTTAATGGAAAATTTGATTTGGCGTCCCTTGCCACAAGGGGTGCGGAAGGGAAGGGAGAGGTATGGCAGCAACCAAGATGACTCAGGCGCAAATCGTGACCGATCTTGCAGCCAAGTGCGACCTCAACAAACGAGTCGCGAAAGATTTTCTGGATAACCTGGCCGCGCTCGCCGTGAAGGAGGTGAAGAAGAGTGGAGTCTTCATCGTACCGGGCATCGGCCGGCTGGTGAAAACCAGCAGGAAGGCTCGCATGGGGCGCAACCCGGCTACGGGACAGGCGATCAAGATTCCTGCCAAGAGAGTCGTCAAGTTCCGTGTTGCCAAGGCCTGCAAGGACGCCATCGTCCCGCCCAAGAAACCTCGGACCTGATTCGGTAGCCGGCCGGAGGCCATGGGAGCAATGGCCCCCGGCCGGCTCGGCAGCCTGTCGGACTTGGCGGACCTTCGAACCATGCTGGACAAGTCCGAACAGGGCAGGGTGATGGCGGTCTATCACCTCAAGGGTGGTGTCGGAAAGACCGCCGCCGCCGTAAATCTCGCCTATCTCAGCGCCACCTCCGGACTCAGGACGCTCCTCTGCGATCTCGACCCGCAGAGTTCGGCTACCTATTACTTGCGAGTGAAGCCCAGGCTCAAACAGGCAAGGAAAGTTTTCCTCAAGGGGGGAGCGAGGGTGGCCGGCAACATCAAGGGCACCGATTACGATGGTCTCGACCTTTTGCCGGCGGACTGGTCCCACCGCCATCTGCCCGCTTCGCTGGGCCGCGTCAAAAAGTCCAGGAGACGGTTGCAGGCGATACTCGATCCCTTCCGCGGCGAGTATGACCTGATCGTGCTGGACAGCCCCGCCACCGCCACCCTGCTGGCGGAGAACATCTTCGTGGCCGCTGACGTGCTGCTGGTGCCGGTGGTCCCGTCCACGCTGGCCGCCCGGGCCTACGCCAACCTGCGGCTCTTCCTCAGCCGCAAGGGTTACGATGAAGACAAGGTATGGGCCTTCTTCTCCATGGTGGAAGCGCGCAAGAAGATGCACCGGGCGACCATGGCTGCCATGAAAGAGCAGTTTCCGAGGTGGTTGCAGACGGCCATTCCCTACGCCGCGGATATCGAGAGCATGGGCTCGGCCCGGGCGCCGCTTCCGGCCTTCCTGCCCGCCGCCGCCGCGACCCGGCGTTATCGCGAGCTGTGGGAGGAACTGGCGGTCCTGTTGCATGGCGGGGCAGCGTACTCCGGCGCATGATGGAACTTCCACGCACATCTGCGGCGTCCGAGTTCACATTCGAAATTCCCGGGGGTCAAACCGGCGGGGGATTGCTGGGCGAGTTGAGCGCTCGTCATCGTCTTCGTGAAGGACCGCGCTCCAGGAGCGAGTCCGTCTATTTCGACACCTTCGACGGACGGCTCTTTTCACAGTCGCGCGCCTTGTGGAACTCCGAGGGGGTGCTGTGTCTCGAATGCCTGGACCGTCCCGGTGAAGAGACCCGGCTCCAACTCGACGGATTCCCCACAACCGCCGACAGGCTGCCGCCCGGGGAGTTCAGGGATCGGCTTGCACCGCTGGCCAGGAACCGGGCGCTGCTCACGCTCTTCTCCATGCGGTCGGAGGTTCGGACCTGGAGCAAATGGAATCGCGACCAGAAGACCATCGTGCGTATCTCGTTGAGAGACGATGAGGTCTCGAACGGGAAGCGAAGGGCGCGACTGGCTCCCTTTGTCGCGGTGCGGCAGGTTCGAGGCTACGAGAAGGCTTTTCGGGAAGTCCGCGACTGGTGCGTGGAGAGGGGTCTCCACATGGAGGCAAGCTGCCGCTACCGGAAGGCGCTCGAGGCCCTGGACGTGGACCCCATGCGGTCGGCGTCCCTGGGCAAGGTGGAGCTCACCGCCGGCATGACCGCCGCCGATGCGGTCCGCGCCATGCTGCGCGCCCAGTACCAGGCGGTGCAGGGCAACGAGGACGGCATCCGCCATGACGTGGACACGGAGTTCCTGCACGACTTCCGGGTAGCCGTACGGCGTGCCCGGTCCTTTCTGGGACAGCTCCCGGAGGTATTCGCGCCGAAGCCCGCCGCCGCTTTCCGGAAGAGCCTGTCATGGTTGGGCAGATCCACCAATGACCTGAGGGATCTGGACGTGTATCTCCAGGAGCGTGCGGCTTACCACGGCATGCTCGCGGAACCCCTGGCCGATGACCTCACGCCGTTGTTCGATTTTGCCGGCCGGGAGCGGGACACGGCATTTCACGAGTTCGTGGACGTAATGGGCTCAGGCGCCTATCGAGACACCCTGCGCCGGTGGCGCGCATGCGTCGAAGACGAGACCGCCCTCGGGATGGGTCGCCGAGCCTCCAAGCCGATCCTGGAGCTGGCGGGAGCCCGCATGGCGAAGAAGTGCCGGGCCGTTCTGAATCTGGGATACCGACTTCGGGACCATTCCGGTCCCGATGCCTTCCATTGCCTTCGCATCGAGTGCAAACAGCTCCGTTATCTTATCGAGCCGGTCGCGACCGTGATGCCCGAGACCCGAGGCGTCGTGCAGCGGCTGAAGAAGCTCCAGGACGCATTGGGGCGGATTCAGGACCTCAGCGTGCACGAGACCCGAAGCCGGGACTTCGCCCGCGCCATGTCCGTTGCCGGGAACCGGCAGGTGTTGCCGGCCGTCGAAGTGCTGGTGTCACGCATGCGCGTGGAACGGGATTTGGCCTACGCCAAGGTTCCGGGGTTGTTCGAACAGTTCAGTCAAAGCCTGCGCGAGACCGAGCCGCCGTACACCCTGCTGCTGCCCTGGCTGCGTCGAATCCAGGCCGGCCAGGGGCCGTCCGAGTAGACGAAACGTAATGAGACACAACACTAGCGTTCGGGCAACAAGGCGGCGCCGATGATGCCGGCCGCGTTCCCCATGCGCGCCGCTTCGACCCGGCAGCCGACGCCCTTGAGGTAGGGGAAGAACTTCTCGGGTTTCTTGCTCACGCCTCCGCCGACGATGAACAGATCGACTCCCAGGAGGTACTCGACGTGCACCAGGTAGTCGTTCAGCCGGTTGCCCCACTTCTTCCAGCTTAGCCGTCTGTCTGTCCGGGTGCTTGCGGCGGCTCGCTTCTCCGCCACCTTGCCGCGCATTTCGAGGTGCCCCAACTCGGTGTCCGGCAGGAGCACGCCGTCACGGAATACGGCGGAACCGATGCCCGTTCCCAGGGTGATGACCATCACGGTTCCGTCCACGCCACGGCCGGCGCCGAACCGAAACTCCGCCAGTCCCGCGGCATCGGCATCGTTGCCGATGGCCACCCGGGGCGCCTGCAGTTGGGCCCGGAGCTGGCCGGCCAGATCATAGCCGATCCACGATGGGTCGAGGTTCGGCGCCCGCTGGACCCGGTCGCTCTTGACCAGGCCCGGGAAGCCGCAACCCACCGGTCCCTGCCATTGGAGTTGCCGCTGGAGTTCCTTGACGGCCTCCATGACGGCTGAGGGCGTCGCCGGCTGAGGGGTGGGCAGCCGTACACGTTCCGTCGTCATCTGCCCGCTTTGGGTGTCCACCAGCGCCGCCTTGACTCCGGTGCCGCCGATGTCGATGCCCATGACCTGGTCTTGCTCGCTCATTGTCTCCTCGTTTGTGTGGTGTCCCGGCGCCAGCTATTCATGCAGTCGGCAATCGTCTATCATCATTGAAGCACACGTGGAATACAACACCCACGGGTAAGCTCCATCCCGAACGCCCATGCTCAACGTCCTTACGAGTCTCGTGACCGTCCTGGCCCTCACGGTGGCCACGGTCTTTGCCTTCCACAAGCTGAAGCTCCCCACCGTCATCGGCTTCCTGGCGGTGGGTGTCGCGATGGGCCCCCATGGCTTCAGCGTCATCGGCCACGGGCACGAGATCGAGCTGTTGGCGGAGATCGGCATCGTGTTGCTGCTCTTCTCCATCGGCCTCGAGTTCTCGTTTGAGCGGTTTCTTTCGGTGAAGGGTTTGATCATCGTGGGCGGGTCCCTGCAGGTCGCCCTCACGGCGCTGGCGGTGACGGCCGCCGGCCTCCACCTGGGCTATCCCCTGCGCATCAGCTTCTTCTTCGGCATGCTCGCGTCGCTCAGCAGCACCGCCATCGTGCTCAAGATCTACAGCGACCGCGACGAGCTGTCGGCCCTCCACGGTCGTCTGGCGATAGGCACCCTCCTGCTCCAGGATATCATTGCCGTGCCCATGATGCTGTCGGTGCCGGTGCTGGGCGAGACCGAGGCGTTGTCCCTTCAGGTCGTGGGCCTCACGCTGGGTAAGTCCGTGCTGGCGGTGGTCCTGATCTTCACGGCTTCGCGTTTCATGGTACCGTGGTTCCTGCATCAGGTGGCGCGGCTTCGAAACCAGGAGATCTTCGTCCTGTTCGTGCTGCTGATCTGCCTCGGCACCGCCTGGCTGGCCTTCCAGTCGGGCATCTCCCTGGCTCTGGGGGCGTTCGTCGCCGGTCTCCTTATATCCGATTCGGAGTACAGCCATCAGGTGATTGCCGACATCCATCCGCTACGGGACAGTTTCGCGGGCATCTTCTTCATCTCCATAGGGATGCAGGTGGATCTCGTCTTCGTGCGGGAAGAAATCGCCCTGATCGGCGCCGCATGGCTGCTGCTGGTGCTCATCAAGGGAGGCCTGATCACCGCCATCTTCTCGTTCCTGCAGCGTTCGTTCCGGCTCGGCCTGCTGTTGGGTCTGGCGCTGGCCCAGGTGGGCGAGTTCTCCCTCATCCTCGCCCGGATGGGCGGCGCTTTCGCGCTCCTCTCGCCGGAACAGGAACAGCTCTTCCTCGCCACCTCGATCGTGAGCATGCTGGCCACCCCTCTGCTCATCCTTGGTGGGGGACGGCTGGGGTTCGCGCTGGACCGCAGCAAGGCGGTCGATGGGCCGACCGCCGGCGAAATGACCGGGCACGTCGTCATCGTGGGCTATGGGCTGAACGGGCGGAATCTGGCCCGGGTCCTGCGGGAGGTGGATGTCCCCCACAGGATCCTGGACCTCAACCCCCAGGTGGCGCGGCAGGTGCGAAACGAGGGTGAAGAGATCCAGTTCGGCGACGGTACCCGTCCGTCGGTGCTCCGGGGAATGGGGGTGGCGCGGGCGCGGGTACTGGTGGTGGCCATCAGCGATCCCATGGCCACGTCGCGTATCGTGTGGCACGCGCGGCGGTTGAATCCCGACCTCTACATCATCGTCCGGACACGATACGTGGCCGAGATTCCGCGTCTCACGCGCCTTGGCGCCAACGAGGTCATACCGGAGGAGTTCGAGACTTCAGTGGAGATCTTCGCGCGGGTCCTGCAAGAGTACCACGTGCCGCGCAACGTCATCACGCTGCAGGTGGAGCTGGTGCGCCGGGAAGGCTACAGCATGTTGCGGGGCCTGAGACTGGAAGGCAAGAGCCTCGCGCGGTTCGGCCAGTTCCTCACCGGCGCCACCGCGGACACGTTTCTGGTGCAAGAGGATGCGCCGGGGGCGCACTATACGATCGGTGAGCTGAAGGACCATTTCCAGGGCAGGACCAGCGTCCTGGCGCTGGTCCGGGATGGAGTCTCGGTGGAGAGTCCGCCCATGGACTACCGGCTACGGCCGAACGACATCCTCGTGCTGCTCGGGGGCCACGCCGACCTCGACCGGGCGGTGCAACTCCTCACGGCGCCGACCCTGGATGAGGAAGAACACTAGTGTTGTGTCTCACAAACAGGTTTACAAATCTGCTGGTCTTTTTCGCCGTCGGCTGCGTACGTCACCCCGGGCTTGACCCGGGGTCTTCCTCGCGTGGGGCACGCCACTGAGGGAGGGCGACTGGTTTTGCTGTCATGGCATCTTCCTTTCAAACCTGAATTTTGGAGACGTTCTGTACGGCCGTGAAGCCGGCTGGCTGTCGATACGGTAACCGGCAACCGCAACCTTCGTGCCAAGCGGCGCTTGAGTGCCGAAGTGGTCGGACTTTCGGGTGGTTGCCCCTATCGGAGGATCGTTCCGGGCTTTGGCAGGGGGCGTAGTTGCAAAGAATTTGTTCAGTCACCGCTCAAGGATTAGGCACGGCGGGCTACTCGTGTCTGGGTGATTGAGAGAACTTCCCCGAGCCCTTGAAGCTCAGGCTGAGGCAGATCACGGGGGCCAGACCCGCGGCCACGATGGCGAGAGCGGCCAGCGCGGCCTGCTCGAAGGCCTCGTAAGAGGCGTATTCGTAGACGTGGGTTGCGAGCGTGTTGAAGTTGAAGGGACGCAGGATCAGGGTCATCGGGAGCTCCTTCATGGCGTCCACGAAGACCAGCATGGCGCCCGTCAGGACGCTGCTCCGCAACAGGGGAAGATGGACACGGGCCAGCACCCCTCCCGGACGGTGTCCCAGGGAACGGGCTACGGCGTCCATGTTGGGGGTGATCTTGGTCAGGCCGGCCTCCAGGGAGCCGAAGGACAGGGCCAGGAAACGAACCGTGCAGGCGAAGATCAGCGCGTAGAGCGTGCCGCTGAACAGCAGCCCGGTTGGGGCGTTGAAATAGGTTCTCATGAAGGCGTCGATGGTATTGTCCAGCGCGGCCGCCGGTATCAGGACCCCGACCGCGAGCACCACTCCCGGGATGGTATAGCCGATGCTCGCCACGCGGGTCGCGGTCTTGACCAGGGGCGTGCCGGACAAGCGGGCGCCGTACGCCAGGAAAAGACCGGCGCACAAGCAAACCAGCGCGGCCACGCCGGCCACGGCGACGCTGTTGACGGCCAGACCCACGGTGCTGACGCCCACCGCGGTCTCGGTGCTCCCGACGGCGGAGGCGGCCATGAGCACGGCGGGTATGGCGAAACCCAGCGCCACGGGCGTGGCACAGGCCAGCAGGGCCAGCGTGCCGCGGATGCCGTCGAGCCGCGCCAGGGGATTCCGTCTCGGTACGCTGTGGCTGAACTGGTACCGGCGCCGGCCGCGAGCGGTCCGTTCCAGCGCGGCCATGACCAGCACCAGCGCCAGCACCATGGTTGCGAGCTGCGCCGCCGCGGGCGCGTTGTTCATGCCGAACCAGACGCGGTAGACGCCGACGGTCAAGGTCTGTACCGCGAAGTAGTCCACGGTGCCGAAATCGTTCAGCGTCTCCATCAATGCCAGCAGCACGCCCACCGCGATCGCCGGCCGGGCCAGGGGCAGGCCCACTTTTGCGAAGCAGCTCCAGGTCCCGCGTCCGAGGCCGCGCGCGGCGTCCCACAAGTCCTGGGACTGTTCGACGAAAGCCGATCGGGCCAGCAGGTAGACGTAGGGGTAGAGGACCAGCGACATGAAAGTCACGGCGCCGCCCAGGGAGCGAATCTCGGGGAACCAGTAGTCGCGCGGGCTTTGCCAGCCGAACAGTTGCCGTAGCGCCGTCTGTACCGGACCGGCGAACTCGAGCACATCCGTGTAGGTGTAAGCCGCGATATAGGCGGGCATGGCCAACGGCAGCAACAGCGCCCATTGAAGGACGCGCCGGCCGGGGAAATCGAACATGGTGACCAGCCAGGCGGTACTGACGCCGATGACCAGGACACCCGCGCCGACGCCGACGATCAGGCCGAAGGTCTGGCTGATGTAGGTGCCGAGCACCGTCGAGGCGAGGTGAGCCCACGCGTCGCCGCTGCTTTCCAGGGCGATTCCCAGCACGGCGAAGATCGGGCTGGTGAACAGCGCCGCCAGCAAGAGTATCCCGAGGGTCCAGCCGTCAACCCGGGAAAGAAATCGTGCCAGAACGAGTTTGATAGGGAAGCGCCGTGCCGTGGATGCGGCATTCAACGATTCTGTCATGGAGCCGGTCGGCATGCGGTACTCGAATGCGGTCCTTGCAAGCTCCGCACGAGGACCCGTCGCCGCCGCATCTCGCCGACGAGAGGACCTCCTGTGCATCCCCGCAAGCGAACTTCAGGGACACTAGCACAGGAAATCCTGTTACTCAAACCATCAATATTCGATTGTAGGAACTTTTTATGAACCGCTTGCCGAATACGCTTGTTTTGTACCGCTTGGGGCCCCTGCACGTGCCCGGTGCGGTCTTTCCATGGGCGTGTCGGCTTCGCCGGCGGCAGGCCGCACAACCTCTTCGGGGTGTCGATCCAGGTAGGTGCCACCGTTGAGGACCCGGCTCATGACCCTCTCAAAACGGGCGGAAGGCGAGTCGGGCCGCGTCGGGTGGGGCAGGGCGTGGAGCTCTCCCGGAGCATACGCCTTTACGAGATCGCCGAAGCCCCACCGTGTCAGCATGTCGGCACAGGTGTCGGGTTCCCGCGCGTCCAGAATCTCCACGGCGCCGTCGCCGTCCGTTTCCACCGTGACCTCCGCCGGCCGGCCGAAGAGATTGTGGTCGCTGCTGAGGGCCTCCTGATAGGCGCCGAGGAACAGGATTGCCAGAGTATAGCTGTCGTCCCAGGGCGAGGCGTGGAGCTCGAAGGTGGACCGGGGCTCATGGGGGTGCGAGAACTTGTTGATCACACCGTCCGAGTCACAGGTCAGGTCGGCAAGGATGGCCTTGATGGCAGGCTTTTCCTTGAGCCGGCAGGTGGGCATGATGGGGAAAAGCATGTCCAGGACCCAGCTATCCGGAAGCGATTTGAATATCGAAAAGTTGAAGGCATGCAGCCGGGCGGCGATGCGTTCGAGGGCTGACTTGTCCTCGCCGTCGAACCGTCCGTGGCGCGAGAAACGGCTTGCCAGCTCGACGATTCGGGAAAATGCGGATTCCGCCTGGGCCCTCTGCTTCAAGGAAAGGAACCCCAGGGAGAAGGCGGAGAGCATTTCATCCTTCTTCTGGTAGGCGTCGTGCAGGTATTCGCGCCAGTTCTTGCTGTTGATCTCCACCACCATGTCGTCGAGCTCGTTGACCGCATCCACGTTGGACGCCCGGGCCCGGGGGCGGCTCGATTTGGGGATCGTCCGCGGCTGCTCGAGAGGATCCACGAGCAGGGCCACATGGTGGGTCACCAGGAATCGGCCGGCTTCGGTGATGATGTCCGGCTCCGCAATGCGCGCCCGGTCGAGCACCTCCTTGGTGGTGTAGATGATATCGTTGGCGTACTCCTGGACATTGTAGTTCACGCTGGAGTCCGCCGAGCTGTTGCTGCCGTCGTAGTCGACGCCGAGGCCGCCGCCGACGTCCAGCGTGTCCAGGGGGACGTCCAACTCCTTGAGCTCGACGTAGAATCGAAGCGCTTCCTGCAGCGCCTGCTTGAAGTTTCGAATGTTGGTGATCTGGGAACCGAGATGGAAGTGGAGCAGGCGGAAACGGTCCAGCAGCTTGCGTTCCTTCAGCAACCGAGTGGCATCCAGCAGGTCGGAGGCGTTGAGACCGAATTTGGAAAGGTCCCCGGACGACTCCTCCCAGCGGCCCATGCCGCTGGCGTTGAGC
Organism: uncultured Binatia bacterium (SeqCode); assembly: GCA_965218305.1. Taxonomy (GTDB): domain Bacteria; phylum Desulfobacterota; class Binatia; order UBA9968; family JAJDTQ01; genus JAJDTQ01. Next base: position 54,769 of record OZ244617.1, read on the forward strand.
TTCACCCGCGCACCGAGCCTGGGGCACGGCAATCCCTTGGCGCGGAGCTCGCTGACCAGCTCGTACTCCCGCGGCCGCTCGAACACCACCACGACGTTGTAGCCGGCCTCGCTGGCGGCCGCCGCCAACTCGATATAGGCGGTGTCCTTGTAGCCGTTGCAGATGATCGGGCCGCGGCTGTTCCCGAGCATGGACAAGGCGATGCAGAGCTCGGCCTTGGTGCCGACCTCGAGGCCGACGCCGTATCGGCGCCCGGTCTCGCAGATCCGCGCCACCGTCGCCCTGCGGCTGTTGACCTTAAGGGGATACACGGAGGTGTAGGCGGCACGATAGTCGAATGTTTCGGTGGCCGTCTTGAACGCGCGTTGAAGCGTTTTGAGCTGCCGGTCGATGAGTTGCGGAAAGCGCACCAGCACGGGCGGCCGCACGCCTCTCTGCTGAAGCAGGGTCACGAGCTCGTGCAGGTCGACTTTGTTCCGCGTAGCCGGATTCGTGACGATCTCGAGATGTCCGGCGTCGTTGACGTTGACGAACCCTTCACCCCAGGACCGCCATGCAAACGGCTCCTCGGCTCCCAATGACAGCTTCTTCATCTTCCTGGCCTTCCCTCCTTGTCCTGTCCCGACCGGCACGTCATCGGCAACAAACAGGCAACGACTTCACGAGCCCGTCATCCGCGGCCCGGGACCGCTCACATCTTAGCACAGTTCGTGGTTACTTGCGGGACCGGAAAGGCGGTTGGACTCACCGTGCCAGACGCAGCCGCGCGTGGGCCTCCGGCCCTGGCGTGTGAAGTTCGTTCAGGTAGGTGTGGATGGCTTCCTGGGCGCGCGTCCGCTTGCCGCCGGCAACGGTCCGGTACCGGTTGCTCAGGTTTTTGTCCAGCACTCTCGCCTTGACGTTGTCGTTCCACAGGATGTCGAGCACGTCCATAAGCTGTCTTTTCAGAGCCGGGTCATAGATGGGGCAGGCCACCTCCACGCGGTGATCCACGTTGCGTTCCATCCAGTCGCCGGAGGCGATGTACAGCTTCTCGTCACCGCCGTTGGCGAACGCCATCACCCGGGAGTGCTCGAGGAAGCGGTCGAGAATGGCCGTGGCCTCGATATGTTCGCTGGTGTGCTTGACGCCCGGGATCAGCGAGAACATCCCCCGTACCATGAGCCTGACCTCGACCCCGGCCTCGCCGGCCTCGTAGAGCTTCCGGATCAGGCCCCGGTCCTCGAGGTTGTTGACCTTGAGGATGATATAGGCAGGCCGGCCCTTGCCGGCGTTCTTGATCTCGGTGTCGATGAGCTTCGTGAGCCTGCGGCGGGTGTCGTAGGGCGACACCATCAGGTGCTTGAAGGTCGCCTGTCGAAAGTTGCTTTCGAGAAAGCCGAAGACCCGGCTCACTTCGCCGGTGATCCGCTCGTCCGCGGTGAAGAGGCTGTCGTCCGTGTACACACGCGCCGTGGTCTCGTTGAAGTTTCCGGTGCCGATGTTGGCGTACAGCATGGTCTTTCGATGCGACACCCGGGTGATGAGGATCAGCTTGGCATGCACCTTGAGCCCCGGCATGCCGTTGATGACCCGGACGCCTTCTTCCTGGAGGCGCTCCGACCAGTAGACGTTGTCGGCCTCGTCGAATCGGGCCTGCAACTCCATGACCACGGTGACCCGCTTGCCGTTGCGGCTGGCGTTGATCAGGGCGTTGACGATCTTCGAGTTGCGGGCCACGCGGTACAGCGTCATCTTGATGGAACGCACCTTGGGGTCGATGGCCGCCTCGCGCAGGAACTCGATGAGGTAGTCGAAGGTCTGATACGGGTAGTGCACCAGGACGTCACGGCGCCGGATGGCCTTGAAGAACGTGGCGGCCGCGTCGATGTCCTTGTGGGCCAGCGGCGGCCGCGGCGCCGCCGCAAGCTCCTTCGGGCCGATGCGCGGGAATCCCATGAAGTCCTTGAAGTTGTGGTACCGACCGCCGGGGATGAACGGGCCGGACTCGGCGTCGAGGCCCATCTTGCGCTGCAGCAGCTTGAGCAGCCGCCGGGGCATCTGGTTGTCGTAGATGAAGCGGACCGGCGCCCCGGACCGCCGCTGCTTGAGGCCTTTGGAGATCTTCTCGATGTAGCTCTCGTAGAGGTCGTCGTCGAGATCCAGTTGCGCGTCCCGCGTGAGCTTGATGGTGAAGGCCTCGAAATGATCGAAGGGGAAGATCGAGAAGATATCCTTCAGGCAGTACCGGATGACGTCGTCCAGCAGGATCACGTGGTGCCGGTCGTCCGCCTCGGGCAGGATGACGAAACGCGACAGCACGTCGGTGGGTATCTCGATCAACGCGTACTCTAACCGGCGGGAGCGGCTGTTTTGAAGGCAGATGGCCAGATAGATCGCCTGGTCCTTCAACTGCGGGAACTCTTTCAGGTGATTGATCATCAGGGGAATCAGGGTGGGTCGCAGCTTCTGCTGGTAGAATTCCTTGATATAGGCTTCCTGGGCCGGGTTGAGGTCGTTTTCCCTGATGATGGAGATGCCGTGCTGCTCGAGCTCGCCCAGAATGTTCCGGTACGTGCTTTCGAACAGCGCCTGCTGTTTCAGCACCACCGCGTGGATTTCTTTCAGGACCGCGGAAGGGTCCTCGCCCATGAGTTGCCGGGCGCCGGCGCCGATCTGCCCAAGACGCCGGAGATGGGCCACCCGGACACGAAAGAACTCGTCGAGATTGGATGAAAAGATGCCGAGGAAGCTGAGTCGCTCCAGCAGCGGCACGGAAATATCCGACGCCTCCTGGAGGACGCGGCCGTTGAACGCCAGCCAACTGAGCTCCTTGTTCCGCAGCGGCAGCGTGGTTTTCTGTTTTCGGCTGGGCATGGCAACGCGAGCACAGGAAACTACAACAAAACCGGCCGCGCTTCAATCACGAATACGGGGGTGCCCCGTACCGCGGGTCGCCGGTAACCGCCCCGTTGAAGCGCCTGTAGGGGCCGGTTCCCAACCCGCCCGTGTCCGGATGCCTGCTACTCGGACAGGTTCCCAGGAGCCGGCTTCGGAGTGGTACCGCAGGTCGTAGTAGGCGGTGAGATCCGTGCCTTGCCCCGGCGCCATGTCGAACGAGACGCGGAGGTCCAACGGCACCTGGAGCCCGGGGAGATGGGGCTCGGTGGTGGCCGGCAATGAGGCCAACTCTTTGGCCGCGCCTTCGTCATGGATTTCCAGGGCTTCCCGCAACAGTTGCACGGCGTCCGCACGGTTGGCGGGATCGTTGCCCCAATCGACGGCGTCCCCGAGGCACTTGAGAAAGGCGACGAGCTCGGTGCGATGGGCGTCCGCCCACTGAGTGGTGACGGTGAAGACCCCGCCGGGGTAGTTAGGCAGCACCTCGCGATAGTCCGCCATGCGTCTCAGGCCGGCTTCTTCGGCCCTCTTGTCCCAGGGCGGATTGAGAATGCCGGCAAAGGTCTTGCCGCTCGTCATGGACTCGTAGCGCGGTCCGGTGGCGCCCACCGGGTCCAGCCGGTAGTCGCCGCGGTCCAGGTCCAGTCCGTGGGCCAGCAGGATACTTCTCAGCACCAGGGCGTAGGCCGTGTCCACCGCGTCCACCGCCAGCAGCCGCCCGCGAAGGTCTTCCCAATCGCCAATCTCGGGGCGCACGTACACCGGCAGGGACATGCGTTGCGACGCGCAGGCGACGGCGTGGATATCGGCGCCCTCGCGCCCCGACCAGGCGAGCACGTTGTCAAAGGCAGTGGAGGCGACATCGTAGATCCCTTGGCTCAGCCCGCTCATCTGCTGCGTGGAGCTGCGCGTAATGGTGGTCTCCACCTCCAGCCCGCGCGAAGCAAAGAGTCCCCGTGAGCGTCCGATGACGACCGCGGGGTTTTCTCCGAAAGTGATGAAACGGATGAGCATGCGGGCCTCCAGGGTGTCGTGTGTGGTTCTATGGTGCGTTCCTACACGAACACGCCAAGGTCCACCAGTGCCGCCGGCGTTCTCGCGGTTTGCCGCTCATGCGGCCGCTCCCTGGGAGACTCGCGCGGGCGGGTTCGAAACCCGCCCGCACTGGCAGGGGGTATCTAACGGATGGCTTCCTCACCCCGTTCGTTGGTACGGATGCGGATCACTTCATCCACGGTGGTGACGAATATCTTGCCGTCGCCGATCTTGCCGGTCTGGGCCGATTCCAGGATGGCGTTCAGGGCGCCGGAGAGCAATTCCTCGGGCAGCAGCACCTCGATCTTGACCTTGGGCAGGAAGTCCACGGTGTACTCGGCGCCACGGTAGAGCTCGGTGTGCCCCTTTTGGCGCCCGAACCCTTTGACCTCGCTGACCGTCATGCCCGAGACCCCCGCCGCGGTCAGCGCCTGCTTGACCTCGTCCAGCCGGAACGGCTTGATGATCGCTTCTATCTTTTTCATGAAATTTCTCCTTGTGCTCTAGTGCAGACGCGCCTACCAAGTATAGCCCCGCTCCTCGTGTTGACTCAAATCCAGGCCCATCTGTTCCTCGTCATCGGATACGCGAAGACCCATGGTTGCGTTGAGAATACCCAGAATGACCATGGTGCCCACGAAAGAGAAGGCGATGGTGGCCGCCCCGCCGACGAACTGAATCCAGAGCTGTCCGGCGTTGCCGAAGAAGAGGCCGTCGGCGCCGCCGGAGTTCACCAGGGTGGAGGCGAACAGGCCGGTGGCCAAGGCCCCCCAGATGCCGCCCACGCCGTGCACGCCCACCACGTCCAGGGAGTCGTCGTAGCCCAGGCGGGCCTTGAGGTTGCAGGCCGCGTAGCACAGGACGCCGCCGCCCACGCCGATGATAATGGCGAACATCATCTGAAAGACCATGAAGGCCAGGTGCGGAACACCGGCACGAGTAGGCAGCCCGCGCGTTTCACCGCTTTGGAACGCGGTGCGCGGCGAGAAGGGATCGGGGGGGCGGGAGGAAGCCGGCTACCCGGCCCGGAGCCTTTGCCTCAGACCGTCGTGCTGCTCGCGAATCCCTGCCGGCAGCCGGTCTTCGAACTTCTCGAAGAATTCCGATTGGCTTCGCAGGTTCGTGCGCCAGCCGTCACGATCCACGTGCAGCAACCGGCTTATGGCGCCGCCCGGCAGGTCGGCGCCGTTGCAGTCGATGCTCGACGGCTTGGGCAGGTAGCCGATGGGGGTCTCGTCCGCGGCCCCGTCGTCCCGGGAGCGTTCGATGACCCATTGGAGCACGCGCAGGTTCTCGCCGAAGCCCGGCCACAGGAAGCCGCCCTGCTCGTCCCTCTGGAACCAGTTCACGCGGAAGATCTTGGGTGGACGGGTCAGCCGCTTTCCCATGGAAAGCCAGTGATTCCAATAGTCTCCCATGTTGTAGCCGCAGAACGGGAGCATCGCCATGGGGTCGCGCCGGACCACTCCCACCGCTCCGGTGGCGGCCGCGGTGGTCTCGGAAGCCAAGGTCGCGCCAAGGAACGTTCCGTGGGCCCAGTCGAAGGACTGGTAAACCAGGGGAACGAGCTTCTGCCGCCGGGCGCCGAAGAGGATGGCGCTGATGGGGACGCCGTTCGGGTTCTCCCGCTCGGGGGAGATGGACGGACATTCGCTGGCGGGGACCGTGAAACGGCTGTTGGGATGCGCCACGGTCCCGTCCTTGCCGGCATTCCACGGGCGGCCGCGCCAGTCGGTGACGCTTCTCGGCACGGGGTCGTCGTGCCCCTCCCACCATACGCCGCCGTCGGGCCTGAGCCCCACGTTGGTGAAGATGGTGTTCTGCTGGATCGTGCGCATGGCGTTGGGGTTGGTCCTGGAGTTGGTCCCCGGAACCACGCCGAAGAAACCGGCTTCCGGATTCACCGCCCACAGCCGCCCGTCGTCGCCCACCCGCAGCCACGCGATGTCGTCTCCCACCGTGAATACGCGCCAACCCTTCATGGACTCGGGCGGCACCAGCATGGCAAGGTTGGTCTTGCCGCAGGCGCTGGGGAGCGCGCCGCAGACGTAGGTGGTCTCGCCTTCGGGGCTCTCGATGCCGACGATCATCATGTGCTCCGCGAGCCAGCCTTCCCGCGCCCCCAGGGCGCTGGCCAGCCGCAGGGCCATGCATTTCTTCGCCAGCAACGCGTTCCCGCCGTAGCCGGACCCCACGCTCCAGATGGTGTTCTCCTCGGGAAAGTGGCAGATGAACCGGCGGTCGATGTGCAGGTCCGCCTTGGAGTGGAGCCCCCGTGTGAAGTCATCCGAGTCGCCGAGGTGTTCGAGGGCGACGTTGCCCATGCGGGTCATGGCCCGCATGCTCAAAGCGACGTAGACACTGTCGGTGAGCTCGATGCCCACCTTGCTGAAGGGAGAGCCGGCCGGTCCCATGAGGAAGGGGATGACGTACATCGTCCTGCCGGTCATGGAGCCGTCGTAGATCTTGCCGAGCCGGTCGTAGGCTTCGTCCGGCGCCATCCAGTTGTTGGAAGGTCCGGCGTCGTCCTCTTCACGGGAGCACACGAAGGTCAGATGCTCCGTCCGGGCCACGTCGTTGGCGGCGCTTCGGTGGAGGTAGCAGCCGGGCAGGCTCTTCTGGTCCAGGGGAACGAGGTCTCCAACCCGGATCGCGACCTGGGTCAGCCGCTCGCGTTCCTCTTCCGAGCCGTCGCACCACACCACATCATCCGGGCGACACATGGCTGCCGCTTCCTTGACGAACTTTCGAACCGACTCATTCACAACCATGCGTTCCCCTTTACTTTCCCTGTTTCTTCTTTCCCGGTGAGGTGCGGTTGGAGTCCGGCTTGGCCGGTCGCGCGGCCTCCCGCTTCGAAGGCGCCGACTTGGCGGCCTTGGGCTTTCCGGCATCCTGCGCGGTGGCTGTGGACTTGGCTGCCTTCGGTGGCTTGCCCGTGGGATCGTTGGTGACGAAGTGCCCGCAGTTGATGCAATAGACGGTATAGGCCGGTTCACGGCGATGATGAACCGTGTGGAAGTGCCCTTGGGAGCTGTTGATGCTGGTGTCTACCTGATAGAGCTGGATAACGACGTTGTGGTTACAGTTCGGGCACACTACCGTTTCGGGTACATCCGTCTTGGCCATCCGAACTCCAGAAGGGCGGGAAACTCTGCAAAACCTGATATCTGAATCGGGCTTTATAGCGTAGGGGCCGGTATCATACAAATGGCAGGCAAGATACGGCTCACGTCCAGTAGTCTTCCCGGCCGCCCTGAACCCACCAGTTCTCCCGCGGCCGGATATCGAGATCGAACCCTTTCCCGTGCTCCCGCGCCAGATCGTAGAGCTTCTTGGCCAGGGCCAGGTCGACGATTCCCTGACCACCCTGGTTCTTGTAAAGGATGATCTGGTCGTCGCTGGTGCGCCCCGGGGCCTTTCCGGTCAGAATGTCAGCAATATCAACCACTTTGTCCCAGGTAATGACTCCGTCCTGGACCGGCCAGTAGATGTCGCCCTGCTGGGAGTCCACCGCCTGTTCCCGGGACAGGGCGACGATGAAATCGCACCGCCTGAGGGTGCCGTCGTCGATCTCCCGCCGGGGCTTGTCCAGGTTGCCGCTCTTCACCAGCTCGATATTGCTCCCGATGACCGAGATGATGTACTGCCCCGGCTCCAGCCAGGCGCCGTCGATGACCGGGACGTTGGTGTTGGTCATGCACAGGATGATGTCCACGTCCTGCGCGGCCCGGGGGCCTTCCTCGACGGGCTCGACCGGCACGCCGGTGATCTCGGTCATTTTCCGCGCGAAGGCCTCCCGGTGCGCCTTGGTGGGGCTGAACACCTTGGCGCTGTCGATCTGCCTCAACTCGGTCAATCCCACGAACGTGGAGTAGGCCTGGTTCCCGGAGCCGTAGATTCCCACTCTCCGGGCGTCGGCCTTGGCCAGCCGGTCGAGGCCCGCCAGGCTCGTCGCCGGCGTCCGCAGGTCGGCGACCCCCGCCGCGTGCTTGGGACGATGCGCCATGATGCCCAGCAGCGTGCCGCTATCGGCGTCGTAGATCACCGCCAGCTCGGTCTGGTCGGGATTGTACGGCGGACGGCGCTGCTGGTCGCCGACGATGGCCTTGCGATGCAGCGCCACCTGGGCGCCCACGGCGCCGTAGCTCGCCGCCCCGCCGGCATAGATGTTGAGCACGGTGTCGAACGGCGCCTCTCCCACCTGCCTGTGCAGATTCAGCCGCTTGCGGGGTGCGTTGACGCCTTCCGGCGTGGAGATTTTCCTGAGCGCCGCTTCGGTGATGGATACGGCTTCCGGGAAGGGAACCAACTCATCCACGTCTTGCGAATGGAAAAACAGCGCCATGATACCTCCGGGTGCGGTTGACCGTAGAATTGCCGGGGAATGGATTCCCGGGCGAGGAGCAACGCAGGCGACAGCAGAAAAAGAACTAGCAGATTGCCGGTGATTTGTTAATTACAGCACCATCTCGACCTTGGACGAGCAGCGAAAGCCGTAGTACGCGTGCCCCCTGGCCTGCCGGCCGGGGTCCACGATGTGCCGGGAGGTGGTCGTGAGCCCCTCGTGATCGCTGGCGGCGCTGCCGCCCCGGGTCACCCGCGGGTACGGCACCGACAGATCCTCCCGCCCGTCCTTGGGGTTGTAGGGATACTGTGTTGCGATGGAGCGGGTCCATTCCCATACCTGCCCGGCCATGTCCAGCACCCCGTAGGGACTGCGCCCCTTGGGATAGCGCCCCACGGGCACGGACTCGCCCCGATAGCCGCCGAAGAAGGCCAGCTCCGGGGTCGGCGGACCGTTGCCCCACGGGTACAATCGACCGTCGGTCCCGCGCGCGGCCTTCTCCCATTCCGCCTCGCTGACGAGCCGCTTCTCGAGCCACTTGCAGTACGCGACGGCGCCGTGCCATGCCATCTCCGAAGCCGGATAGTCCTCCCAGCCGGGCTCCACCTGCCAGGTATCGCCCACCCGGTGGATCCGATTGTCCTCATCCGCCACGTCCAGATACTGCTCGCCCTTGGGCCCGATGGAACCCTTGGCCCGGATGAACCGCGCGTATTGCTTCATCGTGACCAGGTTCCGGTCGATGAAGAACGCCGGCAGAAAGATCTTGTGGGCCGGCCCTTCTCCGGGTCCACCGTCTTCGCGGCCCATGGTGAACTGCCCCGCGGGAATGAGGACCATGCCGGCATGCTTGCCTTCCGCGGCGCTGCCGGCGGTTCCGGAGAGGATGAGGGTTCCGGCGAGCGCGAACGACATCACAATGGGCCGTAGGGTAGGTGCCATAGCCGTGACCTCCAGCATTGCCCGGGAATGATTCCGAACCGGCCAGACTCTAATACGAAACGGGTAAGCCGGTCCAGCCTTTGAGACGTGCGCCTGAAGGAGGGCGTATCGAGCTCACGTTCGTTCGTGTTACATGTTGCGTTTGTGTCGTTTGCGACGTATGTTGGATGTCGGAAGGGGGATGGCCCAATGGATGATCGGACAGGTGAAAACAAGGCGACGAGCCTCGTCAGCGAAAGGGATGTCGTCTTGGCAGCCCGGACAGCCTCGAAACTCGCGGAGTTGAGCGATGCGACGGAGCCCGTGCCGGTTCGATTCGGCATGGCCGACGAGGAATCAGTCCAAATTCCCGTCCAGGCGGTGCGGCTTCTTCGGGAGATGCTGGACCAGATGGCCCGTGGCAATGCCGTTGCACTGACACCGGTGCACGCCGAACTGACCACCCGGCAGGCGGCCGATCTGCTGCAGGTTTCGAGGACTTTTCTGGTGCGGCTGCTCGACGAGGGGCGGATACCCTGCCGCAAGGTTGGAGCGCATCGACGTGTGCGTACTGACGACATCCTCGCCTACCGTCGAGATACAGAGTCCCGTCGCCGGGATGCTCTTGACACCATGACGGCCCAAGATCAAGAACTCGGAATGCAATAGCCGATGCACGGAATGACGGCGTTGCTTGACGCCAACGTTCTGTATCCCGCCGGCCTCCGTGATTTTCTTCTGCGTCTGGCTGATCAGTACCTTTACCGTCCGCTTTGGACCGCCGCGATCCATGAAGAATGGATCGCGAGCCTTCTCGCGGACCGGCCCGATTTGACAGCCAGCAGGTTGGAACGGACCCGCGCGATCATGGACGAGTATTTCCCCGAGGCAGTCGTTACCGGGTATGATTCGCTAATCGCGGAGTTCGACTTGCCCGACCCTCGGGACCGGCATGTTCTGGCGGCGGCAGTCCGAGGACGGGCGGACGTCATCGTAACGCGGAACCTGCGGGATTTTCCGGCGGATCGACTGGCTCCGCATGGTCTGAAGGCGCGGCATCCGGATGATTTCATCAGCGGTCTCTTCGAATTTCAGCCTGGAGCGGTGCTTGCCGCCGTCCGCGGCCATCGCGCTGCATTGAAGAGTCCGCCACGATCATCCGAAGAACATCTGCGTGCCCTTGAGGGCTTGGGGCTCACTCGAACTGCATCAGTACTCTGGCGCTACAACGATGTGATCTAGCCTAGTCCGACAATCAATGCTGGCTTGGCTGGAAAGCGCTCGTGACCATGCTGTCCGGAACATCAATGGCTTGCGGTTACCGTTTCGAAAGCCGTTGCTGGAGCGATTCGGCCCTGTTTTGGCCGGAGAGCAGCGCTGGGCGGTAGGCGACGGGCGCGGTTACACTGCTCACTCTCCCCATGTGGCGCCCATTCGACCGCCGTGGTACGAGGAGCGGGGACAGTAGCCGTCAGGGAGAGCGTCAGGGAGAACCGTCATGGACGCAGTGCAGATGGAAGTGGTCTACCGGGCCACCGCGCAGATCGCCAAGGAGCTGGCTCTCAACATGCTCCGGACCGGCTATTCGAGCGTGATCAAGGAGAGCCAGGACTTCACCTTCTCGATCTTCGACGGCCTCGGACGGATGGTCACCCAGGGACTGCCTCAGCCGCTCCACATCGGCGGCATCTCGGCCCAGGTGGGCGAGGTGATCCGGGTGTTCGGGGACGCCATGGTGGAAGGGGATGTCTTCATCCTCAACCACCCGTATCTGGCCTGCCAGAATCACGCCACGGACGTGACCGTGGTCTCTCCCGTGTTCGACCGGGGCCGGCGCGTGGCCTTCATCGCCAACACGGCGCACAAGCCGGACCTGGGCGGCAAGGTGCCGGGCACCAACTCGCCGGACGCCACCGACGTGATCCAGGAAGGGCTGCTGCTGCCGGCGCTCAGGCTCTATCGCGCGGGCGAGCTGAACGAAGATCTCAAGACCATCGTCATGGCCAATACCCGGACGCCGGAGATTACCTGGGGGGACACCCAGGCCCAGGCCCAGACCAACTTCTACGGGCTCAGGAAGCTCGCGGAGCTGATGGACCACTACGGCTCGGATGACGTGACCGCCTGCTGGAACGAGTGGATGGACATCTGTGAGGCGGAGGTGCGAAAGGCCATCGAGAAGATTCCGGACGGGGACTACGGCCCCTGCGTGGATTACCTCGACGACGACGGGCTGGATCGGGAGCGCTCCTACCGTATCGCGGCGTCCCTGCGGGTGGCCGGCGACGAGCTGCACTTTTCCCTGGAGTCTGCGGAACAGGCCCGGGGGCCCATCAATCTCCGCCCCTGCGTCATCAGGAGCTTCATCGACTGCCTCGTCGTCGCCGTGCTGTGCCCGGACCTGCCGGTCAACCAGGGTATCGCCCGGCCCATCCACGTCGCCTTCCCGCCCGAGGGCTCGATCCTGAACCCGCGTTATCCCGCGCCGGTGAACATGTACGTGCGTCCCGCCCAGATGGTCACCTCGGTGGTCCAGATGTTGCTGGCCGAAACCTTGCCCGAGGTGGTGCCGGCGCCGGACAGCGGCGCCGGCGGCTCGGTGTCCATCTCGGGGCAGGATGCCGACCGGGGGCGGTGGTTCTCGCTCTACGATCTCAACTGCGGCGGCGGCGGCGCCCGCGCCGACGCCGACGGTCCGGCCGTCCTGAACTCGCTGGTGATCAACGTCATGAACACCCCGGTGGAACCGCTGGAGACGGAGTTCCCCATCCGCATCGAGCGCTACGAGTTGTTCGAGGAATCCGGCGGCGCCGGACGTTTGCGCGGCGGACTGGGCATGGTCCGGGACTGGAAGATGCTGGCGGACGAGACCTACGTCAACCTGCGCAGCGATCGCTTCAAGTACTCGGCTCCGGGTCTGCACGGGGCGCGGTACGCGCTGCCGTCGTCGGCCTTCCTCAACCCGGGCACGGAGAAGGAGGAAAGGCTTCCGTCCAAGGTGAGCCGGCTGCGGCTGGGAAAAGGCGACGTGTTCCGCATTCAATACGCCGGCGGGGGCGGGCGCGGCGACCCATTGGAGCGGGAGCCGTCCAAGGTTCTGGACGACGTGCGGGACGGCTACATCAGCGCGGAGACCGCGCGGGAGGTCTACGGCGTCGCGGTGCGCGGCCGGCCGCCCGAGATCGACGAGGCGGAGACCCGCCGCCTCCGGCGCACGGCCGGGACCACGGACGCCGTCTCGGGACGGGCGTAGCTTGTCCGTGGAACAGCAAGCTGCCGCCCCGCGTGGTTGGTTCCGTGACTTCCTGTTGACCAGCGGCGCCCGCTTCGGGCTGTTCTTCGCGCTGTTCCTGGTCGAACCGGTGTTCCCCCTCTACCTCAAGGGCATGGGGGCAAGCTCGTTCATGATCGGGCTGGTCATGGCCGCATTTCCCTTTGGCGCCACCGTGGTGCGGCCGCTGGTGGGGGCCTACATCGACCGCCTGGGCAGCAAGCTCTTTCTCGTGGGCGGCCTGACCATCTTCATCACCGCCGTGATGGGCTACATCTGGACCGCGTCGGTCTTCGTGGCGCTGATCCTGCGGACGTATCACGGCTTCGGCTGGTCGGGATGCACCACGTCGGTGGGCACCCTGGTGGCCGACATCGCGCCGGATCACCTGCGCGGCACCCTCATCAGCTACTCCGGAGCGGTGAGCACCGTGGCCTACGCCATCGCCGCAGGCATCACCTTCACGGTGGTCCGGTTGTGGGGCTTTCCGACGATGTTTCTGAGCGCGGTGGCGGTGGGGGCCTTGGGATTGCTGGCGGCGGTGTTCATTCGCGAGCCGGCGCGGGTTCAGGCCGCGGCCCGGCAACGGCGCTGGTTCGACACCTTCATCCTGCCCGAGTCGCTCATGCCCGCCGTGAGCATGAGTCTCTTGGGGTTCTCCCGCGGCAGCATCATCGCCTTTCTGTCACTGTACGCCCTGGAGGTGGGGCTGGAGGATCCGGGCCTTTGGTTCTCCGTCTTCGCGGTGGCGGTAGTGGCCGGCAGGCCCGTATTCGGTCCGCTTTCCGACCGCAAGGGCCGGCCCTTCGTGATCATTCCCTGTTACGTCCTGTCGCTGGCGGGGATGGTGGTGCTGGCGCTGGCGGGCTCGCCCAAGATGCTGCTGGTCTCCGCGGTCGTCGTGGGGATAGGCTACGGCTCCGCCCATGCGGCGCTCATGACCATGGCCATCGACCTGGCTCCGCCCGGGCGGCGGGGTCTGAGCATGGCCCAGTACCATCTCTTCTACGATCTCGCCATCGGCCTGGGCGGGGTGTTGCCCGGCGCCATGCTCCACTTTACCGACAACAACTATCCGGCTATGTTCCTCTCCACCACGGTGGTGGGGATGGTCGGATTCGTGTTGTTCATGATGAAGTATCGGGCGGTGGCAGCGCGCTGAGCACGGGGGCGCGTTCTTCGGGAATCGACGGTGACGAGGCTCAGAGTCGGCATTGACGTTGGCGGCACCTTTACGGATGTCACGGTCCTGGACGAGGGTACGGGGCAGATCCGGGAGGTCCGCAAGGTGCCGTCCAATCCCGCGGGGCCCCTGGAGGTGCTCGACGGCGTGCTGGCGGACATGCGCGCCAAGTGGGGCGCCGAAGTCTTGTCCTACCTGTTGCACGGCTCCACCCACGCCCTCAACACCGTGCTCGAAGAGAAGGGCAGCCGTGCGGGCCTCCTTACCACCCAGGGGTTTCGCGACGTCTACGAGATCGCGCGTCAATGGAAGGGGCACGAGGTCTTCAACATCTTCTATCCCGGGGGCAAGCGTTTCGTCCCGCGCCGCCGCATCGCGGAGGTCCCCGAGCGTATCGACAAGTCCGGCGACGTGCTGGTGCCCCTGGACCCGGAGGCCATCGACGAGGCCGTGGCCGGCCTCATGGAGCAGGGCATCGACGCCCTGGCCATCGCGTTCCTGTTCTCCTACGTGAACCCGACCCACGAGCGGTTGGCGGCGGAGCATATCCGTTCACGCTATCCGGACCTGTTCGTGTCAATGTCATCGGAGGTGAATCCGGTGTGGCGCGAGTACGAGCGCACGGCCACCACGGTGCTGAACGCTTATCTCGGCCCGCGCATGGAACGGTACTTCGCCGGCATGGAAGAGACCGTGCTGCGGCATTTCCCGCGCGCGCATCCCTTCCTGATGAAGTCCAACGGCGGCATCGGCGCGCCCCGGGCCATGGCGCGGTTCCCGGTCCAGACGCTCATGTCCGGTCCGGTGGCGGGGGTGGTGGCGGCCCACGAGCTGGGCGCGCGCACCGGGGCCTCCAACCTCATCTCGCTGGACATCGGCGGCACCAGCAGCGACATGTCGTTGATACCGGGAAAGCCGCTGTTCCGCACCGAATGGCAGATCGGGCGCCATCCCGTGCGCGTCGATTCGGTGGAGGTGGAGAGCCTGGGGGCGGGCGGCGGCAGCCTGGCCCAGGTGCGCTATGGCAAGGTGCTTCAGGTCGGGCCGCGGAGCGCCGGGGCGGTGCCGGGACCGGCGTGTTACATGCGCGGCGGCGACCAGCCCACGTTGACCGACGCGCTGGTGCAACTGCGCCACCTGAACCCCCGGACGCTGCTGCAGGGCGAGATGCCCATCGATGCGGCGCTGTCGGCCGAGGCCGTCCGGCGCGTCGTGGCGGAGCCGTTGGGCATGTCGGAGGACGAGGCGGCCCTGGGGATCCTGCGCGTGCTGGTGGCCAACATCGTTTCCTCCATGCGCACCATCACCATCGAGCGCGGCTTCAATCCCGCGGACTTCGTCCTCGCTCCCTTCGGCGGCATGGGCCCGACCCTGGCCACCGTGGTGGCCTCTTCCCTGGGTATCGGCCGGATCCTGATCCCCGCCGACCCGGGCAATTTCAGCGCCTTCGGCATGCTTTTGTCCGACCTGCGCTCGGACGCCGTCACCACCCGGGTGGTGGCCCTCACGCCCGATTCCCTGAAGGAGGCGGTGGCGGCCCTGCACGACCTCGAAGACGCGGTCCGGCGCGAGCTCGCCTCCCAGGGACCGTCCCAGGACCAGATACGTGTTGATTGGCTGCTGGACATGCGTTACCGTGAGCAGGCCTACGAGTTGACGGTCCCCATCGCCAAGGATCCCGCGAAGCTCAACGTCGACGAGATCTGTGATCGGTTCGGCCAGGCCCACGAACAGCGCTACGGCCACCGGGCGGATGACGAGGTCGTCGAGGTGGTCAACCTGCGGGCTTCGGCCTACGCTTCGCTGGGCAAACCGGAGCTGTCGCGGGGGGCGGGCGCCGGGAAGCAGCAGCCGGCCGCCGAGCACCGCCGGGCGGTCATGCTCGACGGTCCGCACGACGTGCCGGTGTTTCGGAGAGACGATCTGGTCCCGGGCGCGGCGTTGAGCGGTCCCGTCATCATCGAGGAGAAGACGTCCACCACGGTGGTGGAGCCGGGCTGGGCGTTACGCGTGGACCCGGAGGGCAATCTGGATGTCACGCGCGCGAGGTGACGGGCATGCAGAGAAAGTGTAGGGGCGGGTTTCAAACCCGCCCGTGTCCGGGCCGATGGGTGGCTCGGGACGGAGGCATCACATGAAGATTCTGATTACGGGCGGCATGGGAGTGAACGGCGCGGTGACCGCGAGACACCTGATCCGGGCGGGCCAGCGGCCGGTGCTGATGGACAACCGCATGGACACTTCGCTGATCTCGGACATCGAGAAGGACGTGGATCTGGTGATCGGGGACATCCTGGATCCGGAGGGCCTCGACAAGATCGTCGTGGACCATGAGATCACCCACGTGGCGCACTTGGCGGCCCTGATGCCCATTCCGGCGGAAACCGATCCGGCCCTGGGCATCAAGGTGGGGGTGGACGGCACCCTCAACGTGCTCGAGATCGCCCGGCACCGCGGACTCGAACGGGTGGTGTTCACCAGTTCCAAGGCGGTGTACGGCGAGATCTTCGGCCGGCATGCGTATCCGGAGTACGTGCCCGTGAACGAGGAGCACCCCCAGAACCCGGCCGACCTCTACGGCACCATCAAGGTGTGCTGCGAGACCCTGTGCACCTACTACCAGAAGAAGTACGGGGTAAGCTCCGTCGCCCTGCGCTTCGGCTCCATCTACGGCCCCGGCAAGGAAGTGCGCCACGGCGCGCTGTCGCTCTACGGCCAGATGATCGAGAACGTCATGTCGGGGAAGGGCTTCACGGCCAGCGGCGGGGACCAGTCCAACGAGGCCCTCTACGTGGGCGACGTGGCCCGCTCCATCATCCTGGCGCTGGAGGTGAAGGACCCGGCCGAGCGCACCTTCAACATCGGCACCGGCATGGGCGTCACGCTCCACGACTTCAAGCGCATCCTCGGAGGGCTCTATCCGGACAGCAAGATCGAGATCGGCTCTGGGCTGGAGTTCCGCATGACCGAGAAGAAGAGCTACTGCATCTTCGACATCGGCAAGGCCCGGGAGCACCTCGGCTTCACCCCGGCCTACGACCTCGAAGCCGGCATCAAGGACTACATCGCAACCATTGAGCGGCTGAGGCCGCAGTAGGGCTACACAAGCGGATTAAAATCGTCGCTTGCCATTGGTTCGTGCTCGTCCCAGCGGCCGCGCATTTCAATCAATACTCGCTGCTTGGACGGAGCGGGAAGCGGATTGACTCGCACGACGCGCGCCGAGTATTTAGGCGATTCGGCCATGGCAGCAACCAAATCCGTCACGAGATAACGCGGCGTCCAGCCGATCATATAGTAGTCGGTCGTCTGAATCTGGACCGCCAACCCGGTCGCCGGATTCGTCAGTTCAAGCGTCACATACAGTTCCTCATCTTCGGTCAGGCAGTCGATCCGCTCTTGCGCCGATTGACTTACGTGCCGCCAGCCGTGAAGAAAGAAGCGGCAGGTGAAGTTGCTGTCTTCGCGCTTCACGAGTTTCGGAAAAACCTCATAGGCATCCGTTACGCGAGTACCGCCGCTGACAGCAAGAATTTCCACGGGGTCCGCCCCTTCGGGCAAGTCAAGACCCGACAAATAGTCCGCAAAATCCGGTCTTGCCCGATTCATGATCCGGTTCTGGAACAGCGGAAACAACTCCGAAGACCGGTAGTCTTCATCCAGGCGAGGGAACTCGGCCAATAATGGAAAACCGGCCTCGCACTTTGCTCGTTCCGCGCCGCGAATGTAGCGAAAACGATAGAGGGGAGATTCGGGGTCCACGTCCAGGCGACCTACCGGAAACCACAATCGACTTTCCTTTCTCTGGTCCTGCCACGCAAGGAAAAGGGTATTCGTGTTCATCGGATAAGCTCTCCCAACTGACCAAGACTATGGCCCATGAGTGCAACGGCGAATGCGCGGGCTGAGGACGTCATCCAGTGATCGGGCACGCGGTTTACAAGATCACTCAGAAAGCTCTCGGCCAACCTTGCCAGCTTCCCAAGCGCTGGTCGGAAAAGGTCGGGATGCGTGCGGGACGCCCGCCTAACCAACTCCAGAGGACTGGGACCGTGCCGTTCGTCCTCGGACCAGTAAATCGCACCACTCCCCGGTTCAGATAGTCACCCACGCGATTCTCTTTCAACCGTCGGTCACGGTCCTGATCTAGAAGTTCCCGGCCCAACGAGGACGCGTGATCGAACGACGGTGCTACGAAGCCTCTCCAACGGTCGCCCACACGCCTCCGCAATATCCCCCAGTTCTCATGATGACGATCCGTGTTGCCGATCAGCGCATCCAATACCAAGTGTTCAGCAATGCGGAGCTTGGCCTGTCTTGCGCCCTCAGCCTCTGGAAAAACTCTGTCTATCACGCGCCATATGTTGGTCAACGTATGACTCGACTGATTGAATGTCTTCTTGGGATCGTACCCGCGAACAACCCGCTCCAACATCTGGTTGCCGTGGACCAGTTCCCGGCCACCGCGCGAAAAGGACTCTGTAGTCGATCCTCGCCTGCCCTGAAACTCCGCCAGTTCTACTTTCGCATGGACCATTCCCAACCGAGACGCTACCTCGGCGGAAATCTTCTCGGCCCAATGCTGTCCGGTGTTGTCTTGCGGGTGTTTGAAGAGCCAAGCTGTCTCTCTATCAGGATTGTAGTACCAGAACTTTTCCTTACTCCCCATCTCTTCAGGCCCAAGCATCCATTCCGGCAATACTTCAACGATGGGATAGGGCTCTGGCATCGTTACCCCAGCGCGGCCACGGTCTGATCCAAAGTACTAAAGGGGTTCACGGGCTCAGGGGCCGGGTCGTGACCCCATCTGCCTCTGTCCAAAGCACGGCGACCACCTCACCCGGCATACGAGTCATTGGTTGAGTTGTAGCCTACGCCGCCCCCTGCTTCTCCAGGATGTGCGCCATGTCCACCTTGGCGCCGGAGCGGCCGCAGGAGTCCACGAAAAGCTGGATGACGTCGTCGTCTTCGTCCTCGTGCTCGATTTGCCAGCCGCCCTGGTTGAGGGGGACGTCGGACTGGATCGGGCCGGGCACCAGCTTGAACATGCGGCTGAGCATCTTGAGGGCCAGGTAGCGGGCCGGCTGGGGGCCGGAGTTGAAGTGCTGGTGGAACCAGCCCTCGGGGGGCACCACCAGGGAGCCGGGCTTCCAGATGAACTGCTGCTTCTCCTCGCCTTCCGGCCACATGAGCGAGTAGCCTTCACCGGAAAGGATCATTACGTGGGCGCCGGGTCCGTGGCGGTGGGCCTTCTTGTAGCGCCCCACCGGGAACTCGGACACGTGGGCGCCCATGTGGCTCGCCACCAGCTCGAAGAACACGGTGCGGCTGCCCTTGCCCCGAGCCTCCCACGCAATAGGCTCGATGTTGCCCACGTCGGGGATGAAGTTGGTCTCCAGCACGCGGTCGTTGTACAGGCGCGCGTGGCCGAGGAAGTCCTGGTCGTCGTCGAAGCGGTCCCTGAAGCTGTAGGGATTGTTCATGACGAAGTCTTCGTTGTGGAAGATGTTGTACACCAGCGGTGCGTTGGTGACGCCCAGAAGCTTGGCCTCCCGGTCGCCCGAGCCGTTGAAATGCTGGTAGGTGGCGTTCACCGGGATGGCGAACAGGCTGCCCTCCTGCCACTCGAAGCTCTGTCCCTTGCCGTCGCCCTGCCATAGGGTGGTGGCGCCACGGCCCGACAGCACGTAGACCAGCTCGTCGTAGATGTGCTTCTCCGGGTTCAGGCTCTTGCCCGGCGGAATCGTGACCACGAAGGCGTCGTCCAGATAGCCCGCCCCCTCCAGGTTGATGTAGACGCCGTGGCCGCCCTTGCGGTCCCACCACTTCATCGGCACCTCCTTGAGGTCCTCGACGAAGTAGCCCCCGATGACGTCCATCCCCTGGGACTCCACCCAGCGGTCGTAGGGCGTGTCCATCACCTCGGCGTTTTGGTCGACGCGCTCGAAGTTACCGAGACTCTCTATCTTCATCCTTTGCCCCCGGCTTGCCCTTCCGTGAGGTGCCCAAGTGGCGGAACAACGGTGAATCTTCCGACAGGAGGGCGGTGCTGTTCTGCGGCAGAAACTTCTCGTAGGCTTCGAGGCTCCGGACGAAGCCGTAGAACTCCGAATCCTGTCCATAGGAGGCGGCATAGATGGCCGTGGCCTCACCGTCGCCTTCGCCTCGCCGCTTCTGGCTCTCCCGGTAGGCTTCCGCCAGCAGAATGGTCTTTTCCTTGTTGGTCCTGGCGCGAATCTTCTTCGACTCCTCCTCGCCTTCGGAACGGTAGCGTTTGGCGATGCGCTCGCGTTCCGCGCGCATGCGCTCGAAAACACTCATCTGCACCTCGGAAGGAAGGTCCGCCCGCTTGACGCGGACGTCCACGACCACCACGCCGTACTCGCCTTCGGCCTTGTCCGCGGAGCGTTTGGCCACGGCCTCCATGGCCGACTCGCGCTGCCCGGCGATGATGTCGGCAAAGTTTCGTGACGCGAGCTCCTGCCGCAGCTCGGAAAACACGATGTCGTCCAGCAACAGCCGTCCGCGTTGCTGGGTCAGCGCGGTCTTGAAGAACTTGAGCGGGTCGCTGATCTTCCACCGGGTCACGTGGTCCACCACCACGCGCTTCTTGTCCAGGGTCAGATAATCCCTGGGCTGGGCGTCACTGGCGAGAATACGCCGTTCATACATCGTGATGTCCTCCACCAAAGGCGTTTTCCAGTGGAGACCCGGCACGCGCACCGCGCGCTTGAACTTGCCGAACTGCGTCACCACCGCCTGCTCCCACTCGCCCACGACGAAGAACGGCCGTACCGGCGGAAACAGGAGGGTGACCAGGATGAGGCCGACGATGGTTCCGGTGACGTATCGTTTCATTATTTGCCTCCTGCTCCGGGAAATCCCGCCATCCCTTTCAAGGGCAGCAGCGGCACGACGTTTTGCGCACCTTGTGAATCCACGATGATCTTGTCGACGTTAGGCAGCACGCGTTCGATGGCTTCGAGGTACAATCTCTCACGTGTCACCCCGGGGGCTTTCTGGTATTCCGTCAATACCGAGTTGAACCGCGCCCCGTCTCCCTTGGCCCTCAAGGTCCGCTCCTCCTTGTAGGCCTCGGCCGCCTGAATCATCTCCTGAGCTTCGCCTCGGGCCTTCGGGATGAGGTCTTCCCGGTAGCCGCGGGCCTGGTTGATGAGCTTCTCTCGATCTTCGCGCGCCCGGACCACCTCATCGAAGGCGTCCTTTACCTGGCTGGGAGCTTCCACGGTCTGCAACTTGACCTCGGTTATCTGTATGCCCGATTCGTAGGTATCCATCAGTTGCTGCAGAAACTCCTGGGTCTCGGTCTGAACCCGGTCCCGGCCCACGGTCAGGACCTCCTCGATGGTGGTGTTGCCGACCCGGCTGCGCAGCGCCACTTCCGTGGCCGCCTGTAGCGTGGTCACCGGATCCCAGAGCTTGAACAGGTACATCTCCGGATTCCTCACGCGGTATTGCACGGTAAGCTGTGCGCTTACGATGTTTTCGTCTCCCGTGAGCATCAAGGACTCGGCGGGAATGAGGCGTATCAGATTGGGTCTGAGCGGGTTGCTCCGGAATCCGACTTCCAATCGACGGATCTCCGCAATATTGACCTTGCGCAACTCCTCGACGGGCCAGGGAATATGATAGTTGAGGCCGGCCGTGGCGATACGCGTCACCTTGCCGAACCGCGTAACCACGCCTTCCTCGCCCGGTTGGATGGTGTAGACGCCGCTGGCCAGCCAGATGACGGCGATGGCCCCGGCGATGAGAAAGGGCACGCCTGACTTCAGGAAACCGGGCAACTGCGGCAACCGGGAGAGCAGGTCTTCCCAGTCCGGTCCGCTCTGCCGCCGGCGCCCCCAAGGGCCCTCGGATCCGCTTTGCATAACTGCTCCTTTGTCTTGGTGCCGATATCAACCGCTGGAGAAATCTCTGTAGGTTCCGGTCACCGCGGACGATCGGTCCGTCACAGCGCAGACGGCCCCGAACGCGTCATTCCCGCGAAAGCGGGAATCCAGGGGTGGTGGAGGGGCGCGACGGCTGTGCTTTCCCAGCCCCGCCCCACCTGGATTCCCGCTTTCGCGGGAATGACGGGGAGGGGATGGTGCTTTAAAGGGACTCTACCATTGCCCTCCGGGGTGTCAAGCAACGTCCTTTGGCGGCGGCGGCTTGGCTTGCCGCGCCAACCTGACCGTGAGCCAGAACCATTGATCCGGATAGCGGCGGACCAGGCCTTCCAGCAGCCTCATGATACGGTCCGTGTTGGTGACCACGTCGACGCTCAACTCCTTGGTTCGGACCATCTCCATTTCCGGTTCGATGATCAGTTGCAACCCGCCGGAATGGCCACGCACCAGGTAGACCGGCAACACGGCCGCGCGCGTGCGGAGCGCCAGGCTTACGACCCCCCGGGCCGTTCGAACCGGCTGCCCGAACAGGGTGGTTTCCAACTCGCCACGCTTGAGGTTGTCCGCCAGCATCAGCACGATGCCGTTGTTACGGATCACGCCCAGGATCTTCTTGACGGCCTCCCGCCGGGGCAGGGAGGGGACGAGCTCGGTGAAAAACGACCGGCTGTGGTGGAGCGCCAGGTTCATGAGCTTCTCGTCGTCAAGAAAACGCATGAGCGTGTAAACCGGAGGCCCGGCGACTCCCAGGGCGGCGCTGAGGAGCGCGAAGTTGCCGAGATGGAAGCCCAGGGCGATGACGCCGCGTCCCTTGGCCAGGGCCGCGTCCAGATGCTCACGGCCCTGGACCTGGATCACTCCCCGTAGCCGTTCGGGATAGCTCATCTGCACGAGACAATCGATGACGTTTTCGACGATTCGCCGTTGCACGCCTCGGGCCAGGCCGCGTTTGGCTGCCGGCGTGTAGGAATCGCCGAAGGCCGCGTCCATCACGGCGACGATGCGCCGGCGCGGCACGGCGCAAAGGACCAGGCACTGGAGGACCGGCGTGAACAGACGCCTGAAGCGGTCCGGCGGCGTCACCCGCAGTACCCGGGCGAGCAGGCGCCACAGCCCCTCCCATACACGGAAGATCAGCCACCGGGCGGTCGTGACCGGGCGCGTCGCGGGTTCCCCCGAGAGTTTGTCGGAGGGCTTGCGGGCGCTCTCAGCGGACCGCGGCAAATCTCTCTCCGAAGACTTGTGACCGGGTGCCCGGGCACACGAAAACGCCAGGTTTTAAGGTCAGTTGACACGTATGGGGTTGTGCCATAGGCTACTCGGGCGGAAGCGCTCCCCGGTCGGGCGCGAGGGACCAAAGTGACACACGGGAAAGGAGATGGCAATGCCTCCGGTCATCGATTCCGACGGACACTATCATGAGCCCCACTATCTGTTCGACGAGTTCATCGAGAAGGAATACTTCTCCAAGCGGCCCCGGGTTCTGGCCATCCGTGATCACGGCCTGGAGGTCGGGCGGTGGGTGGTGGAGGGCCGCGTGGTGCCGCGGATCCCGTTCTCCAAGGGGGTCGGCGCCGGCGGCTTCGACTACATGAGCCCGCGCCATCAGCAGATGCACATGAAGGACAACACCCTGGACGACGTCGAGGGCCGGCTCAAGGACCTGGAGCTTCTGGGCGTCGACGTCCAGGTGATCTACCCCACCGCCATGGTGTTCGTCTCGGACATCGAGGACAAGGATCTGGCCACGGCCATCTGCCGCGCCCACAACGACTACGTCGCGGACCGCTGCAACCGGGCTCCGGACAAGCTCAAGGGTATCGCCCTGGTGCCGCTGCAGGACCCGAGCTCGGCCGTGGAGGAGATGCGCCGGGCGACGCGGGAGCTGGGGTTGGTGGCGGTGACCATCCCGGGCATCGTGGGTAGCCGGCCGTTGCACTCCAGGGAGTTCGAGCCTTTTTTCAAGGCGGCCAACGATCTCGACTGTCCCATCGGGTTCCACGCCGTCACCGGCATGCACGACACCCCCTGGGCGGACTGCTTCAAGGATTTCTTCTCGACCCACGTCACCGCCATGCCCTTCTCCATGATGGTGGCGCTGATGTCCGTGACCCGCATGGGGTTGATGGAGGATTTGCCGAACCTCCGCTTCGCGTTCCTGGAGATCGACGGACAGTGGCTCCACTACTGGGCCAACTGGGTCAACCGGCACGTGGAGGACGCCCCGCGGGTGTCCGGAGGCTATCACCGCGAACCGGGCTGGGGCGACGAGCCTTACCTCCTGCCGGACGGTGTCAAGAACCCCCACGAGTACATCCGGTCGGGCCGGTTCCTGTCCGGCTACAGCGAGCACGAGGACCTGCGCTACCTCATCGACCACCTGGGTCCCCGGACGTTCATGTACGCCAGCGACTATCCCCACGGCGATACCGAATGGGAACGCGTGCAGGAGACCCGGGCATTGGGGAGCCTCAGCCAGGAAGAGAAGGACGACATCCTGGGCAACAATGCGGCGCGGTTCTACAAGCTGTAGGGACTTTGTGCAGATTCCTGGTTGAGCCGGCTGTTCCACTTTGTGCTCCATCATGTAGTATCGGCGTCCTCGGGCGAATCCCTAGTTCGCCGGTCCGGTTGCCCGTTCGCGAGGCCGCGCCCCGGCGTTGACACGCGGCGAAGCCGTATGATAGCTTGGCGGCCCTCAGTGGCGGAAAATAGTTTAATTTCAAGGTATTTTCAGGAGGTTCACATGATGCGCCGGTACTTTTTTGCCGTGCTCGCAGGGTTGTTTCTCGTCGTGGCGGCAGCCCAGGGCTCCTTTGCGGCCAAGGACGACAAGTTTCCGAACAAGACCATTACGTGGCTGATCAATGCCAGTCCGGGCGGCGGGTTCGATCTGCACAGCCGGGCGGTGGCCCGGGTCATGAGGAAGAAGCTCGGCGTCAACATCATCATCAGGAACGTGCCGGGGGCGGGCGGCGTGATCTCGTGGAATCTGCTGACGGCGGCCAAGCCCGACGGTTACACCATCGGCATCGTCAACCTTCCCGGCGCCATCGTCAGCGAGCTGTTCAAAAAGACGCAATACAAGCTCAAGGAGTTCAGTTGGATCGGCCGTATCTCCGCGGGGAGGTACGTCTGGGCCTCCGGAAAGCAGTATAATCTCCGCACGCTCAAGGACTTTCAGCAGGCAAAGGAAGTGCTCATTACGGAATCGGGGGTGGGTACCACCGGCTGGGTCACTGCCACGCTGACGGCCGCGACCATGAAGTTCAAGCCCAAGTTCATCATGGGCTACGGCGGTGCGCCGGCGTCGAACATGGCAATCGTGCGGGGCGAGGGGCACGCCCGTGGCCTGGGGCTGGATTCTCCGGGTCAGATGGCCTACGTCAAGGATGGCAACTTGGTCCCGACGTGGGTTTATCTCAAGAAGCGCGACCCCAGGTACCCTGACGTGCCCACCGTGGGCGAACTGGGGTTTCCCCAGTTGAGCGTCCTGGCGGCCAGCCGCGTGGTGGCCGCGCCGCCGAACACGCCCAAGGATCGGATGGCGGTCCTCATCAAGGCCTTTCGCGCGTCCATTGAGGATCCCGAGACCCAGAAAGCCTTCAAGGCCATGAAGGCCATGACCTTGCCCATCTACGGTGACGACTGGCTGGTCGAGATGAAGACCATGTTCGACCTGATCCAGGCCAACGCGGAGGTCTTCAAGAAGGCCATCAAGTAATCCGTTGGGTCCAGGGCGCTCAACTTGAAGCACGAACTGAAAGGGGGCAAGTCCACCAGGACTTGCCCCCTTTTTTGCCCCGCCGAAATACTGTTAAGATGCTTGCTTCAAGATTCCAAAGGAGGCGTGAATGAAGATCGAAGGAAGTTACGAGTTCAACGCCCCGCGCGAGCGGATATGGGAAATCCTGCAGGACCCCAAGATCATCGCCCAGTGTATGCCCGGCTGTGAGAGCATGGAGGAGATCGGTCCGGATCAGTACGAGGCCACGGTCAAGGTCGGCATCGCCGCGGTCAAGGGCAAGTACAAGGCCAAGGTCGCCATCAAGGAGAAGCAGGCACCCAGCCACTACGTGCTCAGCGGCTCGGGCTCCGGCGGCCCCGGTTTCATGCAAGGCGACCTGATCATCGACCTGGAGGAGAACGGCGACTCGGCCACCACGCTGCGCTACGTCACCGACGCCAAGATCGGCGGCCTGATCGCGGGCGTGGGCCAGCGCATGCTGGGCGGCGTCGGCAAGATGATGGTGGACCAGTTCTTCAAGAAGATGGAGGGTTTCGTGTAGGGGCGGGTTTCAAACCCGCCCCTACGCCTCGTGTTCTTCACCGCGCGCCTTGTCGCATGCCACGATTTGTGGTGTAATCGCGTCCCATTTCGGAATGCTGTTCACAGGGAGGTCGATGATGATGAATCTGCGTCTCAGTCTCTCTTCTGCGGCCGTGATCCTCACGGCTTGTCTGCTGGTTGCCGCCACCGCGGCCGCACAACCCGTCACCATGAAGATCGGGCACGCGACCACCAAGGGCGCGTACGACAACTGGGCCGACACCTTCAAGGCCGGCCTTGCCAAGAGGGTCGGCGACCGGATCAAGGTGGAGGTCTATCCGCTGAGCCAGCTCGGGGCGATACCGGCCATGGTCCAGGGCGTGCAGCTCGGCACCATCGAGATGACCATGACCCCCCCGGCGTTCCTGTCCGGGGTGGATCCGCGCTTTGCGGTGCTGTCGGCGCCCGGCATATTCGACGATCTCATGCACGGCTTCCGCACCGTGCACGATCCGGCGTTCAAGAAGGCGTTCTGGTCCATCGGCGATGCCAAGGGCCTCAAGCTCGTCAGCCTGACCTGCGATGCGCCCACCGACTATGCTACCTCGACGCCGATCCGTAAGCTCTCGGACTTCAAGGGCCGCAAGCTCCGGGTCTTCGGCAGCAAGCTGGAGATCGAAACCCTGCGCCGGCTCGGCGCCGCGGGCGTGCCCATGCCGCTCTCCGAGGTGGTGCCGGCGATCCAGCAGAAGACCATCGACGGCAACAAGGCCGGCATCACCATCTTCGTCCCCTTCAAGTACCAGCGTATCGCCAAGTACGTGCTGAAGCCCGGGGAGGGGCTGATCTGCAGCGGCCGCTTCGTGAGCAAGGTGTGGTTCGACAAGCTGGCTCCCGACCTCCAGAAGGCGATCCTGGACCAGGCGCTGGCCACCGACCCGCTCAACCAGGCCTGGACCCTCAAGTTCGTCGAGCGCATGTACAACATCTGGGTCAAGGCCGGCGGCGAGTTGGCGGAGCTGTCGCCCGAGGACCAGGCGGAGCTGCGGCGGCGTCTTTCCACCGTGGGCGACGACGTGTTGAAGGACCGTCCGGCGGTGCTCGAGACGTACCGCGTCATGAAGGAGGCGGCCCAGCGCACGCGCGGCGGCTGAGGCCCTGGTGGCGGGCCGAGGGGTTATGTCCGACCATGAACTTCCAAGGCCTCTCCGCTTCGTCATCGTGACAGTACCGAAGGCGATTGTCGGCGTGCTGATCCTCGCCGGCATCGCCGTCAACTTCGCCAACGTCATCGGGCGGTACGTCTTTCTTCAACCAGTCATCTGGGCCGACGAGACCATGGTCTACATCATGGTCTGGACGGTCTTCATGGGCGCCGTCCTCGTCTCCTTCGAGGGGCAGCACCTCAAGATGGACTTCTTCTCCATCATGCTGCCCTCGCCCTGGAAGGAGATCGTCAACGGCATCGCCACGGTCTCGTTCCTCGCCGTTTGCGTCTTCGTCGTTCCCCAGACCTGGATCGTGGTGAAGCTCGTGTGGAACTTCGGCCAGCGAAGCGTCGTCGCCGAGATTCCCATGGTGATACCGCACTCCGCACTGCTGTTGGGCTTCGTGCTCATGTTCCTGGCGGTGGCTCTCCGCTTCCGTTCGTACGTGAAGGGAGAGTTCGCCGGCGAGATAGTTCAGAAATACGGCGGTGACGAGTCGGACCGCCTGTAGGGGCGGGTTTCAAACCCGCCCCTCCGTCATCCCGGACCTGATCCGGGATCCAGAGGTTTCAAACGGCTTCCATGGTACGGGCCACGGACTGAAAGGGGACGATCTCGTGGAATGGGTGATGGCCATCGTGCCGGTGATCCTGCTGGTGCTGGGATTTCCGATCTTCGTCATCCTGCTGGCCACTTCCGCCATCGTGCTGCTTTTGTTCGCGCCGGTCCCGCCGATGGCGGTGCACATCAACATGTTCGGCAGCGTCGACAAGTTCGCCCTGATGGCGGTGCCGTTCTTCATCTTCGCCGGAGATCTGATGGGCCGGGGCGGCATTTCCAAGCGCATCGTCGCCTGGGTCCTCTCCGTCATCGGCGGCGTCCGCGGCAGCCTGGCGCTGACCGCGGTCGGGACCTGCACCGTCTTCGGCGCCATTTCCGGTTCCAGCCCTGCCACGGTGGCCGCGGTCGGACGGCTGCTCTACCGGCCCCTCCGGGACGCCGGCTACGACGAGAAGTTCTCCACCGGCCTGCTGACGTCATCGGGCGCCATCGCCATCGTGATACCGCCGTCCATCGGCATGATCCTCTACGGCGTCTCGGCGCAAGAGTCGGTGGTGCTGCTGTTCGTGGCCGGCATCGTTCCCGGCCTGATCATGGCGCTGCTGATGGCCGCCTACATCTACGCGTTCGCCATCAGGCGGGGAATCCGCGAGGCTTCGGGGTTCTCGTTTCAGCAGTTCCTGGCGGCCAGCAGGGAAGGCGTGTGGGCCCTGGGCATGCCCGTCATCATTCTCGGGGGCATCTACGCGGGCGTCTTCTCGCCCACCGAAGCGGCCGGCATCGCCTGTGTCTACGCCATCGTCGTGACGCGTTTCGTCTACGGCGACATAGGCTGGAAGGGAATCTGGGAGGTGTCCGTCAACTCCATGTACCTGACGGCGCAGGTGCTCATCATCGTCGCCGCGGCCGGTGTCTTCTCGCACCTTCTGACCATCAGCGGGGCGCCGCAGAGCGCGGTGGCCATGATCCGCGACATGAACCTGCCGCCGTGGATGGCGCTGCTAGCGATCAACATCTTCCTCCTTTTCGTGGGCTGCCTGCTCGATCCCGCCTCCGCGATACTGGTGCTCACGCCGCTGCTGGCTCCCATCGCCGTCGCCATCGGGGTCGACCTCATCCATTTCGGCATCATCATGACCGTGAACCTCGCCGTCGGCATGTTCACGCCCCCCTTCGGGCTGAACATCTTCGTCGCCCAGGCGCTGTTCAAGGCGCCGCTGACGAGCATCTACCCGGGGCTGGTGCCGTTCATCATCCTCAACATCGTCGCGCTTCTGATCGTCACCTACATCCCGGAGCTGTCGCTTTTCCTGACCCGGCACCTGGGCTGATATTCTGAGGGAGACTTTGATCGAATGGCGTCCTTCGACTCCGCTCCGCTAGCTAGCCAGGCGCAGCAAGGACGTAGGTCGGATTAGCGAAGCGTAATCCGACATGGGACGAAGTGGATGTCGGGTTACGCCTTCGGCTAACCCGACCTACGTGGGAGCGGGAGCCTGTAGCATGCCCATGGCGACATATCCCGGTTTGCTCGTCAGCGTCATCATCCCGACCTACAATCGTTGGCCGATGGTGCGCGAGGCCGTGGAGTCGGTGCTGGCGCAAACCGTCGGCGGGTACGAGCTGATCGTCGTCGATGACGGGTCCACGGACGAGACCCGCTGTCGACTGGCTGACTACGGGTCGCGGCTTGCCGTGCTGACCCAGAGCCGGCGTGGGGTCTCGGCGGCCCGCAACCTGGGGGCCCGCCGGGCCTCGGGCACGTATCTGGCCTTCCTGGACTCCGACGATCTCTGGCACCCGCGCAAGCTCGAACGGCAGCTCGACTTCATGGAACGCAACCCGGCGGTCGAGATCTGCCAGACCGACGAGATCTGGATACGCAACGGCGTGCGGGTGAACCCGAGGAACCGGCACCGCAAGCCCTCGGGTGACATCTTTCGCGCCAGCCTTGAGCTTTGCCTGGTGAGCCCTTCCGCGGTGATGATGCGGCGGGAGCTGTTCGAGCGGGTAGGGGGCTTCGACGAGTCGCTGCCGGTGTGCGAGGACTATGACCTGTGGCTCCGCATATCCAAGGATACCGAGGTCTCGCTGATCCCCGAGACGCTGATCACCAAACGAGGCGGCCACGCCGACCAGCTCTCCCGCGCTACCTGGGGGTTCGATCGCTTCCGGGTCACCTCCATCGCCAACCTCATCGAGGCCGGCCTGGACGCCGAGAAGGCTGGATGGGCCTTGGAGGCCATGGCGAAAAAGGTTACGATTCTGGTCCAGGGTTTTCGCAAGCGCGGCAACGAAGCCATGGCTCAAGCGTACGAGGAGCGGCTGCGGCAAGCATGCGCCAGTGTCGAGTATGCCAAGGACCTCACGGGTCAGGGCTCCGGTAGTGAAGTCCGGAAACATTCCGTTCGCCCTGAGCGTAGCGAGGTGTAGCCGAGCGGAGTCGAAGGGCGGCCACGGGACGTTCAAGGAAACGAACAGGTGACACTCTCCGAAGAAATCACCGGTTACGGCCGGGAGCGGGGCCTTCACGCCCAGGCGGTGCAGCGCTGGCTGGCGCTGGGCGAGGCGGATCAGCGGGCGCTCCTGGGGCTCGCGCGCGGCCTCCGGCTGGGCGGCAACCACTTCAACGATTTTCTGGACTGGTGCGTGGAGATATCCCTGCGGGACGGTTGCTCCATCGCGGCCGTCATCGACGGGGACGAGCTTGCGCCCACCCTGTCGGACAGCCGCATGGGGCGCAACGACAGGCTCAAGCACGCCAAGGAGGCGTTGCGGCGACTGCGCTACCCCCGTCTGACCCGCATCGAGGACGAGGTCCGCAACCGGCTCCGGAACCTCAAGCTCGATCCGCGCATCCGCATCAGCGTGGCGCCGGGACTCGAAGGCGGCCTCAAGGTGGAGTTGCAGGCCGGCGGAGTGGACGCACTGGCCCGGCTGGCCCGGGAGGTGGAGTCCCTGGCCGAGAACGATGCAGCAAGAGAGGTATTCGCGCTCATGGAAGGGAAAGAGAGTGCAAACGTATCGGCCTGACCGGGTCATCGTGGAGAACGACTCCGAGGGGTCGGTCATATACGACAGCCTCAAGAGGGCCCTGCCCGGAGTGCCGTTCATCACCGTCCCGGACCCCCAGCGCTATTGGGCGGACCTGGACGGCGGCGCCGACCCCATTTCCCGGGGCAAGCGCGATCTGCTGCTCACGCGCCACAAGGGCAAGTTCCTGAAAGTATGCCCCGGCAGCGACGGCCAGGTCTGCTGCAACTACTTCATCATCAACTTCGCCAGCAACTGCCCCATGGACTGCAGCTACTGCTACCTGCAGGACTATCTCGCGGAGAACCCGGCCCTCAAGGTGTTCAGCAACGTCGACGATTTGCTGGCGGAGACCCGGGAGCTCTTGGCGCGTCACCGGGGCTTCCTCTTCCGCATCGGCACCGGCGAGATCACCGACAGCCTGGCGCTGGAGCCCCTCATCGGCTTTGCCGAGGCCACCGTGCCGTTCTTCGCCGAGCAGCCCAACGTGCTGCTGGAGCTCAAGACCAAGAGCGACCACGTCGACGGGCTGCTGGGCCTCGACCCCAAGGATCGGGTGGTGGTCTCCTGGTCCATGAACCCCCAGGCCGTCATCGACGCCGACGAGGGACTGACCGCCTCGCTGGAAGAGCGGCTCGACGCCGCCTACCGCTGCCAGCAGGCCGGCTACAAGCTGGGCTTCCACTTCGATCCCATGGTGGAGTACCCCCGCTGGGAAGAAGACTACCGCGACCTGCTGCACCGGCTCTTTACCCGGCTGGACCACCGGCGCATGGCGTGGGTAAGCATGGGCGTGCTGCGCACCACCCCCTCGCTGAAACGCGTGATGCGGCAACGCTTCCCCGACACCCGGATCCTTTCCGGCGAGCAGGTTCCGTGCCCCGACGGCAAGATGCGCTACTTCCAGCCCCTGCGCGTGGCCATGTACCGCAACATGCGCCGATGGATCCGCGAGGCCGCGCCGCTGGTGCCCATCTACCTCTGCATGGAGACCCGGGAGGTCTGGGACCAGGTGTTCGGCCACTTCCCGAGCTGCGGCAAGGAGCTGGGGAACGAGCTGGTGGGGGTCGCCTGAGTTGCTGAATTTGGCGACGATACGGGATATTTCCCTCCAAACCGGAGTTCAAGATGATTGCAAAGCCCTACGAGCAGAAAACCACGCAAGTGGAACCGCGTCAGCGAGCTGGTGCCGCAGCCGAGAGGCAAATGGCGCACTACCTGAACCGCACGTTCAGCCAAGATCCGGACGCGCATGTGTTGCACGGTCTGCGGCTTGAGAATCGAGAGCGGCCAGAGCAGGATGGCTCCCCCGGGGTATGCCAGATTGATCACCTGATCGTGCATCGCTTGGGGATGTTCATCATCGAGAGCAAGTCCGTGACGGAAGAGGTGCGAGTCCGACCCGATGGCTCGGGCGGGGATGAGTGGAGCCGTGTGTACCAGGGCAAGGAGAAGGGGATTCCTTCGCCGATCCAGCAGGCGCGGCGGCAATCGGAGTTTCTGCGAGCCTTCCTGCAGCAGCACCGACAACAATTGGTCGGGAGGGCGTCAATCGGGCTGCGCACCCTTGTCAAGGTCGTGAAGGGAACGGACCAGCGTGGCTTCGAGAATGCGCCGATTCAGCTAATAATTGCGTTTTCGGACAAGGGGAGAATTAGGCGGTTTGATGGTTGGAAGGAGCCTCAGAAACCGTTTCCAGTGTTCGTTAAAAAGGCCGATCTGGTCCCGGACAAGATCGGTCAAGAGTTGGAGCGCCATCGGAAGGGTGCGGGATTGTTGGGCAAGCCGCAGGGCGATTACGGCCTGTGGAGCATGGAGGCGCAGGAAGCGGCCGGAGTAGCCGAGTTTCTGGCCGCGCGGCATGTGGATCGCTCGGGCGCACCGCCGGCTCGGTTGGACCGCGCGTCTCCCAACCAATACAGCCGGCCATCCCGAGGCAAGCCCAGTGGCGGCGGGGTCAGGGCGGAAGCGGTCTGCAAGCATTGCGGAGCAAGGGATCTCACCGCGGGGCACAAGTTCGGATACTACTGGCGATGCGGCGCATGCGGAAAGAACACGCCGATGCCGACGGTGTGTCCGGCATGTGGAGCCGAAGGACGGCGGGGTGATGAGATACGGGTACGGGTCCGCAAGGCAGGGCCGAAGTATTTCCGCGACTGCAAGGCGTGCGGAACGTCCGAGACGATATGGACCGAGGGGTAGACAACAACATGCCGACATCGTAAACCCCGGATCCGCCTCTGCCTCTGGTATGCGCCCGGGGTTCAGTTTTCCACCATGACCAGTCGCCTTTCGTTCCGCCGGACGAGCCGGCCGTACTCAAGCTCTGCGATGTACCGGTGACTCGTCCTCTTGAGGCATCTATTTTCGAAAATTGCATGTCGCCTCCGTAGTCGCTATCCTGAACAAATGCTCGGCAACATCGTCAAGAAGGTCTTCGGCACGAAGAACGACCGGGAGATCAAGCGATACACGCCCGTGGTGGAACAGATCAACGGGCTGGAGCCGGAGTTCGAGAAGCTGACGGACACGGAGCTTCGGGAGAAGACCGACGAGTTCCGGCAGCGGCTCGGTGACGGCGAGACCCTGGATGATCTTCTGCCGGAGGCGTTCGCGGCCACCCGGGAGGCGTCCCGGCGGACCATCGGCCTGCGCCACTTCGACGCCCAGCTCATCGGCGGGATGGTGCTGCACCAGGGCAAGATCGCCGAGATGAAGACCGGCGAGGGCAAGACCCTGGTGGCGACGCTGGCGTTCTACCTGAACGCGCTCACCGGCAAGGGCGTTCACCTGATCACGGTCAACGACTACCTGGCGCGGCGGGACGTCCAGTGGATGGGCCCGATCTATCACGCCCTGGGGCTGTCGGTGGCCTCCATCGTGCACGACGTCAGCTACCGGTTCGACCCCACCTACATCACCAAGGACTACCGCTACCTCAACCTGCGGCCGATCTCGCGCCAGGACGCCTACGCGGCGGACATCACCTACGGCACCAACAACGAGTTCGGTTTCGACTACCTCCGGGACAACATGAAGTTCGCGCTGGAAGAGTATGTCCAGCGAGATCTCAACTTCGCGGTGGTGGACGAGGTGGACAACATCCTCATCGACGAGGCCCGGACTCCGCTCATCATCTCCGGGCCGGCGGAGGAGTCCACCGACAAGTACTACACGCTCAACCGCATCATCCCCAAGCTCCAGCGCGGCGCGGTGACCCAGGGCGATCCGTCCCAGGAAGACCGGGAGGCCATCATGGCCCAGGGGGACTACACCATCGATGAGAAGGCCAAGACCGTGTCCCTCACCGAAAGCGGCGTGGCCAAGGTGGAACGCCTGTTGGGGGTGCACAATCTCTACGACCCGCGGCACATTGACACGCTGCACCACGTGAACCAGGCCCTCAAGGCTCACAACATCTTCAAGCGCGACGTGGACTACGTCATCAAAGAGGGTGAGGTGATTATCGTCGACGAGTTCACCGGCCGGCTCATGCCGGGGCGGCGCTGGTCCGACGGGCTGCACCAGGCGGTGGAGGCCAAGGAAGGGGTGCACATCCGCGAGGAGAACCAGACCCTCGCCACCATCACGATCCAGAACTACTTCCGCATGTACGACAAGCTGGCGGGCATGACCGGCACCGCCGATACCGAGGCCCCCGAGTTCAAGAAGATCTACAACCTCGACGTGGTGGTGGTGCCCACCCATCGGCCCATGGTCCGGCTGGACCACGCCGACGTGGTGTACCGCACCGAGCGGGAAAAGTTCGAGGCGGTGGTGGAGGAGATCGCCGAGTCCCATGCCAAGGGACAGCCGGTGCTGGTGGGGACGGTGTCGGTGCAGAAGTCGGAGCATCTCTCCCAGATGCTCAAGAAGAAGAAGATCCGCCACAACGTGCTCAACGCCGTCAACCATGAGGCCGAGGCGTCCATCATCGCCCAGGCGGGCCGGTTCGCCGCCGTTACCATCGCCACCAACATGGCCGGCCGGGGCACCGACATCCTGCTGGGGGGCAACCCGGAGTTCCTGGCCCGCTCCGACATGGAGAACGAGTGGATCACCCGGGCCGCCAAGCTGCCGCTCCAGGGAAAGCAGCGCTACGAGGACGCGCTGCGGGACCTCAAGGAAAAGTACGACGAGGAGATGCGGCAGGCCACCGAACGCTACAAGTCGGCGTCGGAAACCTACGAGAATCAGCGGAGCGAGGCGTTGCGCAGCTTTACCGAGATCCAGGGCCGGCTCATGGGCCTGTCGCCGTTCCGGGACCTCCGGCAGGAGTACGAGCGGGTGTCCTCGTCCGAGCTCATCGACGCGCTGCACAGCTTCCGCACCATCCCGGAGGCCTACCTCGAGGTGAAGGGCGAGCTCGACGAGGCGGTGCTGGCCCACGACGTGGACGATGCCGGCGCCCGGCGCGAGTTCCGCGAGGCGTGCGAGGCGTTCGGCGCGTTCGTCGAGCGCTGGCAGAGCGCCGACGGCCAGCGTCAGGGCCTCCTGGAGGCCATCGACGACAGCCGGCGGATGTACGAGCAGCGCCTTGAGGAGTACGAGTTCGTGGTCACGCAATCGGTGGTGGCCGGGGGCGAGGACGCCACGCTGGTGAAGGAGTTCGAGGCCAACCGCGTGGCCTACGAGGAGGCGGAGGCCCATTGCGAGGCCCTGCGAATCCCCTACGAGAAGGAGACCCAGGCGGTACACGACGCCTACGAGTCCAAGCGCCTGGAGTACGTGCAGGCGGTGGAGGAGGTGCGCGAGGAGCTGGAGAAGGCGCCGGAAGCCTACAGCCACCGCTACGACGAGATCCTCGCCGGATACCAGGACAACTCGGCGGAGGAGCGGGACAAGGTGGTGGCGGCCGGCGGACTCCACATCATGGGCACGGAGCGCCATGAGAGCCGCCGCATCGACAACCAGTTGCGCGGCCGTGCCGGGCGCCAGGGCGATCCCGGGGCGTCCCGCTTCTTCCTGTCGCTGGAAGACGACCTGATGCGCATCTTCGGCGCCGACCGCATGCAGGGGATCATGAACCGGCTGGGCATGGAGGAGGGGGTTCCCATCGAGCACGGGCTGGTGAGCCGGGCCATCGAGAACGCCCAGAAGAAGGTGGAGGCCCACAA
This sequence comes from uncultured Binatia bacterium (SeqCode), assembly GCA_965218305.1. GTDB lineage: Bacteria > Desulfobacterota > Binatia > UBA9968 > JAJDTQ01 > JAJDTQ01. Next base: position 90,509 of record OZ244617.1, read on the forward strand.
CTTCGACATCCGCAAGCACTTGCTGGAATACGACGACGTCATGAACAAGCAGCGCGAGCTGGTCTACGGCCAGCGCCGGGACGCGCTGGCGGGCGAAAAGAGCAAGAGCGACGTGCTGGAAATGGCCACCCAGCTCGCGGAGGACACCGTGGACCGCTTCGTGGACAAGCAGGCCATGGCCTCGGAATGGGATCTCGCGGGCCTCGCCGAGAGTCTCCGGGGCCGCTTCAACCTGCGGCTCGAGTTCACGCCCGAGGAGCAGGGGGTCATCAACGCCGAGGACATCGAGGAGAAGGTTCTCAACCTGGTGAAGGACAGCTACGAGTCCAAGGAGGAGCGGCTGGGCGAGGAGCTTCTGCGGCAGCTCGAGAAGATCATCATGCTGCAGACCATCGACGTGCTGTGGAAGGACCACCTGCTGAACATGGACCACCTCAAGGAGGGCATCGGCCTGCGCGGTTACGGCCAGAAGAACCCGCTTCACGAATACCAGCGGGAGGGGTTCGAGCTGTTCCAGGAAATGTCCGACCGGGTTCAGGAGGACGTGGTCACCAAGCTCTTCACCGTGGAGGTGGATCAGGAGCGGAGCGCCGCCGAGCTGGAAGAGCTGGAAGCCCGGCAGGCGCCGCGGCAGATGATGCTGAGCCGCGGCGACGGCGAGGGGCCGGAACCCGTGGTCACGGTGCGGCGGGACGGTGACAAGGTCGGCCGCAACGAGCCGTGTCCCTGTGGCAGCGGCAAGAAGTACAAACGATGCCACGGCAAGTGAAACCGCCGTCGGGGGTGCCCGGCTTCCGCTTCGCCGGCCTGGCGTGCGGCATCAAGGAGAGCGGCCGGAAGGACTTGGCGCTGATCGTGTCCGAGCGCCCGGCCGCCGCGGCCGCGGTGTTTACCAAAAACCGCATCAAGAGCCCCACCGTGGTCTCGGGCAGGGAACGCGTGGCCCGGGGGCTCATCCAGGCCGTTGTGGCCAACAGCGGCAATGCCAACGCCTGCACCGGCCCCGGAGGACTCGGGGATTCCGAGGCCATGTGCGCCGAGGCCGCCCGGAACCTGGGTATCGACGCGCGACACGTGCTGCCGTCCTCCACCGGCATCATAGGCGTGCGGCTCCCCATGGACAAGATCACGCGGGGCATCGCGGACGCCGCCGCGGCGCTGTCGCCCGACGCCCTTCAGGACGCGGCCCAAGCCATCATGACCACGGACAACGGCCCCAAGATCGCGGCGGCGACGTGCCGCATCGGCGGCCGCACCGTTCACGTCGCGGGCATCGCCAAGGGGGCCGGCATGATCGCCCCCAACATGGCGACGATGCTGTGTTACGTGCTCACGGACGCCGCCATCGCACCCGCCGCTCTGCGCCCCATGGTGCGACGGGCCACGGACGCGACGTTCCACGCCATCACCGTGGACGGTGACACCAGCACCAACGACACCGTGTTGTGCATGGCCAACGGCGTCGCCGGCAACCCCCGCATCAGCCGCGGCGGCGAGGGCGAGGAGGCGCTGGAGCGGGCGCTGACGCGGGTCATGAAGGAGTTGGCGCTCAAGGTGGTGGCCGACGGCGAGGGCACCAAGAAGCTCGTGGAGATCCGGGTGGACGGCGCCCGGACCGTCGGCGAGGCCGGTAAGGTGGCCTTCACCGTGGCCAACTCCAAGTTGGTGAAGACAGCCTTCTTCGGCGAGGACCCCAACGTCGGCCGTTTCATGATGGCGATAGGCAACGCCGGCGTGCCCGTAGTGGAGGAGACCATCGACGTGGCCCTGGGCGGAGTCAAGGTGGTGCGCCGGGGCGTGGCCGTGGGCACCCGGGAGGCGGCCGCCGCCAAGGTCATGCAGCGCCCGTCCTTCGTCGTCCGCATCAGCCTGGGCATGGGCAGCGCCCGCACGTCAGTGTGGACCTCCGACCTGGGCCACGAGTACGTCCGCATCAACTCCGACTACCGCACCTGACGGCAGCGGATCTCTCACAACCCCGACCCCGCCGCACCCACGCCGGACTCCCAAGCGGTATCCCCCACAGCGGACCGTCGTTGGGCATGTGAACCGTCACGCCGGACTCCCCACACCGTCACCCCGGACTTGATCCGGGGTCCAGAGGAAGGGCGGTGGCGGGTCCGCTACGCGGTCGCAGCCGTCAGCCCTGAAGCTTGCTTCGAAGAATCTCGTTCACCATCTGCGGGTTGGCCTTGCCCCGGGTGGCCTTCATCACCTGACCCACCAGGAATCCGAAGACCTTCTCCTTGCCGGCCCGGAACTCCTCCACCTGCGCCGCGCACGCCGACAACACCTCGTCCACGGCCGCGTCCAGGGCGCCGCTGTCGGACACCTGTTCCAGGCCCTTCTCCTTCACGATGGTGTCCGGCCCCTTGCCCGTCTCCAGCATGTCGGTGAAGACTGTCTTCGCGAGCTTGCCGCTGATGGTGCCCTGGTCCACCATCTGCACCATGCGGGCCAGGTCCGCGGCTGCCACCGGCCAGTGCTCGATGCGTAGCGCGGCGTCGAGCTTGCGTTCCTTGAGCACCCGGAAGAGGTCGCCCATAAGCCAGTTGGCGATGGCCTTGGGACTGGCGTGGGCCTGGACCGCGGTCTCGAAATAGTCGGCCACGTCGCGCCGCTGGGTGAGGATGTCCGCGTCGTAGGCGGGTAGCCCGTACTCTTCCATGAAACGGCTCTGCCGGTCTTGAGCCAACTCGGGCAGGGTGGCGCGGATCTCTCCGATCCACTCGTCGTCGATCTCCAGCGGCAGCAGGTCCGGATCGGGGAAGTAGCGGTAGTCGTGGGCGGACTCCTTGGAGCGCATGGACCGGGTGACTTCCGCGTCGGAGTCCCACAACCGCGTCTCCTGCGCCACCGCGCCCCCTTCCGAAAGCACCCGCCCCTGGCGCCGGATCTCGTGCTCCAGCGCTTTTTCCACGGCCTTGAATGAGTTGAGGTTCTTGATCTCCACCTTGACGCCGAGCTCGTCGTCTCCCGCGGGCCTCAGCGACACGTTGGCATCGCAGCGGAAACTGCCTTCCTCCATGTTGCCGTCGCAGACCTCGAGGTACACCAGGATCGACCGCAGGGTCCTGAGATAGTCCCCGGCCTCGTCCGGGCTGCGCATGTCGGGCTCGCTCACGATTTCCATGAGCGGCACCCCGGCCCGGTTCAGGTCCACCAGGCTGTGGTCGCCGCGCACGTCGTGGATGTTTTTGCCGGCGTCCTCTTCCATGTGGATGCGGGTCAGCCGCACTCTCTTGGACGTGCCTTCGACTCTCACGTCCACGTAGCCCCCGGTGCACAGCGGCAGCTCATATTGGCTGATCTGATAGCCCTTGGGGAGATCCGGATAGAAGTAGTTCTTGCGCGCCCAGCGGCTGCTCTGGGCGATGGTGCAGTGGGTGGCCAGCCCGGTGCGGATGGTGTGCTCCACCACCTTGCGGTTCAGCACCGGAAGCACCCCCGGGAAGCCCATGCACACCGGGCAGGTGTTCCGGTTGGGCCCCTCGCCGAAGCGCGTGGAACAGCCGCAGAAGATCTTCGACTCGGTCAGGATCTGCGCGTGCACCTCCAGGCCGATGACCGGTTCATAGCTCATGCCACGGCACGGGTAACAAAAAGGACCGGGTTCCGCAATCCAATGTCCCGGAGCCTGCTTGGACCGTCATCCCGGTCCCCCTACCCGTCACCCCGGGCTTGACCCGGGGTCCAGGCGTTGAACCTGCGACGTACATGTCCAGCTCCGACCCTTGACTATGCCACCGCAACTCCCGCCCGCTCACCGACACGGCACCGTTCTTGACGGCCTCCGCCGTTTGCTGTTACGGAGTCGCAATCACCCGATCATCTTGCGATCCGCGGGGCGCGGCCCCGGCAAGGAGGAACCATGGCCAATCTCGGGGGCAAATACGCCATCGTCGGCGTGGGCGAGACACTGGTGGGCAAGCGGCCTGACGCCACCACTCACTCGCTGCATCTGGAAGCGATTCGGGAGTGTCTCAACGACGCGGGCGTGGGCGGCGCCGCCGTGGACGGATTCGTCACCAACCAGCCGCTGAACGACGCTCACCGGAGCTACGCGGTGCGGCTGGCGCACATGGCCGGGATCACGCCGGTCTATGCAACGGATCTGGCGCTGGGGGGCGCCACGCCCATCGCCATGGTGCAGCACGCGGTCATGGCCATCGAGGCGGGCATGGCCACGTCGGTCCTGTGCGTCCACGCGCGCAAGCGCTCCACCGGGGACTCCACCCCCGGCTTTCCCATCCGCCGGGGGGACGAGCACTGGGAACGGCCCTGGGGGCACTTCGCCGCTGCCGCCGGCCACGCCCTGGCGGCCCAGCGCCACATGTACGAGTTCGGCACCCGCAGCGAGGATCTGGCGGAGATCGCCGTCACCACCCGCAGGCACGCTTCCCTGAACGCCAACGCCACCATGAAGAAGCCCATCACGGTGGAGGATCACCAGCAGTCCCGCATGATCGTCGAACCGCTGCACCTGCTCGACTGCTCGCTGGAGTCCGACGGCGGCGGCGCCGTGCTGGTCACCAGCCTGGAGCGCGCCAAGGACTTCCCCAATCCGCCGGTCGTGATCCTCGGCATGGGCCAGCACCATCCCCACTTCAGCCTGCTGGACGCGCCCAGCCTCACCACCCTGGGCGGACGCAAGTCCTCGCGCATGGCCTATGACATGGCGGGACTGGAGCCCAGGGACATGGACTTCGCCGAGCTCTACGACTGCTTCACCATCACCGCCATGATCACCCTGGAAGACTACGGCTTCTGCGAGAAGGGCGAGGGCAAGGACTTCGTCAAGGACGGGCGCATCGGCATCGGCGGCGAGATCCCCCTCAACACCCACGGCGGCCTCCTGTCCCAGGCCCACCTGGAGGGAATGCTCCATCTCACCGAAGGCGCGAGGCAGCTCCGCGGCAACGAGGTCGAGCCGGAGCGCCAGGTGGCCGACGCCCAGGTCGGCATCATCAGCGGCCACGGCGGCAGCCTGGCCATGCATGCGTCGCTGATCCTCGGGACGGCGTAAGGCGAGCCCAGGATCCGTGTAGTCTTGCGATCAGAGTGGTTTCCATACTACGGGAGAGCGGCGAGCGGTCGCGGTGCGTTCCAAGAATAGGAAGGGTGCCTCAGCACGCGACAGCTCCTGTTGACCGCTCACTGCTCCAGCGTCGGCAGCGGATACAGTGTCATCTCCGCTTCTGCGGACACCTCAAGCACATGGTTGACCATGACGTCCATCGGGTGGCCGTGTTTGGACAGGAAGTTGATTGCGGCGCGCAGCAAAGCTTCCGAACGTGCTCGGCCAACGCAAGGCAACAAGATTAGGCCGGGGTGAACCTCTCGGGCAGCAGCCAGAGCGCGAAAATCTCCGGCATTTGCCGTTACAAGCACGTGGTCAAGTTCAATGCATCGCGCCAAGACCTCGTGGTCTGGTGCACCCAGGCCGCCGAAGTCCCGCGGATGCATGGCGACGTGTGTGCCTTCGGAATTGAGAGCCTGGCTGATCCTGGGTGACAGGCATTCGTCAAGAAACAGACGCACGTTACAGCCGCAGCCGGCAATCAGGTTGCATTGTGCCAAGGCCTGCCGGAAGGGCGTCCTCGAAGAGGGTGGGCTTTGGCGTAAAGCTCGGCGGGGGTGAACGCCTCACGAGACAACTCCGGATAGTCGGCTGCAAGGTCATCGACGGTATCGCCATCCTGCAGTCGTCCCAAAATTGCGTAGACCGTCAACCGCGTTCCGGCAATAACCGGAGTACCTCCCAGGATGTCCGCGTCGGATGTGATGTATCGGTCGCGAGCTTGCCGGTATCGCTCAGCGTTACGCAATGAGTCCGCGGCAAGGCGCTCCAGATCGAGCATCGCACCACGCGTGAATTCAATGGTTCCAAGCCGCATAGGCTCAAGCCGGAGCAGATGCGTCCAGATTGCCCGCTTGTGACGCAATGGGAGGTCTGTGAGGTTGGCGGTCTTCAGGGAGTGGAAATAGACCACGGCCCGGACCGGGAGATATCGTGTCGCGCCGCCGCGAAACCGGGCCGGCGCCGCGACTGTTCGCAAGACGCGGGCTTCGACGGCCTTTTCGATCGTCGCCTTGGGTACCCCGGACAGGGCAGCGGTTTCGCGGATCGTTAGATCGGCTGTAATCGACATAAATCGTTCCTTCTTAGGGACGAATATATGTCATTGTCTCCCGGGTTGCAAGTTCGGCAAACCCGCGCGGAGCGGCCCAGACACGGCTTAGATCGCGGGCCGCCGCGTGTGCCACTCCGTCCCCTGCTCATAGGCATATCCCAGCCGCAGCAGCATAGCCTCGTCGAAGTGCTTGCCGATGATCTGCATGCCGATGGGGAGGCCGGCGTGGTTGAAGCCGCAGGGCAGCGACAGCGCGGGCAGGCCGGCAAGGTTCACCGAGATGGTGAGGATGTCCGACAGGTACATCTGCAGCGGGTCGTGGGTCATCTCGTCGAGCTTGAAGGCGGTGGTGGGGCAGGTGGGTGCGACGATGGCGTCGCATTCCGTCAGGACCGATTCCATGTCCTGCTTGAGCAGGGTTCTCACCTTCTGGGCCTTGAGGTAGTAGGCGTCGTAGTAGCCGGCGGAGAGCACATAGGTGCCGAGCATGATCCGCCGTTTCACCTCGTGCCCGAAGCCCTGGGCGCGGCTCTTCATGTAGGTGGAGGTCAGGTCCTCGGCCTGGGCCCGGGGTCCGTAGCGCATGCCGTCGTAGCGGGCCAGGTTCGAGCTGGCCTCGGCCGCGGCGATGATGTAGTACGCGGCCACGGCGTAGTCGTTCCGCGGCAGCGATACTTCCGTCACCACGGCGCCCGCCTTTCCCAGCTCGGCGATGCCCTGCCGTACCGCCTGCTCCACGTCGGGCTGGAGTCCGGCCGCGAAATATTCCTTCGGGACGCCGATGCGTAGCCCATTGATGTCGCCCGTCAGCGCCGCGGAGTAGTCCGGCACCGGCACGTCCACCGAGGTGGAGTCCGCGGGGTCGTGGCCGGCGATAGCTTCCAGCACCAGCCCGCAGTCGGTCACGTCCCTGGTCATGGGCCCCACCTGGTCCAGCGACGAGGCATAGGCCACCACGCCGTACCGGCTCACCCGGCCGTAGGTGGGCTTGAGTCCCACGATGCCGCAGAAGGACGCCGGTTGACGGATCGATCCGCCGGTGTCGGTGCCCAGCGCGGCGATGCACTGGGCGGCGGCCACCGCGGCCGCGGATCCGCCCGAGGAGCCGCCCGGCACATGGTCGAGGTTCCAGGGGTTGCGGGTGATGGAGAAGCCGGAGTTCTCGGTGGAGGAGCCCATGGCGAACTCGTCCATGTTGGTCTTGCCCAGCACGACCGCCCCGGCGTCCTTGAGGCGGCGCACCGCGGTGGCGTCATAGGGCGGCGTGAAACCCCGGAGGATCTTCGACGCGCAGGTGGTGGGCACGTCCTCGGTGAGGAGCACGTCCTTGAGCGCCATGGGGATGCCCAGGAGCTTCGAGGGCACGTCGCCGGCGGCGAGCTTCGCGTCCGCCCGGCGCGCGTCATCCATGCCCTGGTCGCGGCACACGGCCAAGTAGGAGCCGAGGGTTCCGTCGGTGGCCTCGATGCGATCGAACAGCGCCTCTGCCAGCTCGACGGCGCTCAGCTCGCGGCGGCGCAGCCGGTCGTGCAGCTCGTGCAAGGTAAGGTCGTGAACCGTCATTCAATGATCTTCGGGACGCTGAGGAAGTCGTCTTCCCGGGCCGGGGCATTGCTCAGCAAGGCTTCGGTCTGGGGCTGGTTGACGGCCCGGTCCGGCCGCAGGACGTTGACCACGTCCACGGCATGGGACATGGGCTCGACGCCGGCGGTGTCGAGTTCGTTGAGCTTGTCCATGTATTCGAGGATGCGGTCGAGTTGGCCAGTCAGCCTTTCCTGCTCGTCGGGAGTGAGGTCCAGACGGGCGAGGATGGCCACGTGCCGGACCTCTTCGCTGGTGATTTTCACGCCGATTTCTTATCATACGCCTCGAATGCGCGGCAAACGAACCCCCCTTGACCCATCCCGGAACGGCCGGTTGCTCAACCCGGAGCGCGGCGGTCCCGACGGCACCGCCTATGAAACGGACGCCCTCTCGCGCGGCTTTCGACACATCGCCGGCGTGGACGAGGCCGGCCGGGGGCCCTTGGCGGGCCCGGTAGTGGCCGCGGCGGTGGTCTTTGAGCCCGGCATCTTCAACCCCGACATCAAGGATTCGAAGCTCTTGAACGCCAAGAAGCGTGAGTTCCTGGCCGGCTGGATCAAGGAACGGGCGACTTCCTGGGCCGTGGGGGTGGCGGATTCACGGGAGATCGACCGCCTCAATATCCTGCGGGCCAGCCTCCTGGCCATGGCTCGCGCCGTCCGGGAGTTGAAGGTAACGCCGGACTTCCTCATGATCGACGGCCCCTACGGCATTCCCGCCGCCAGCCTGACGGAGAACGGCGGGCCGTGGGCGGGGGCGCCGCCACAGCGTACGATCAAGGGCGGCGACCGGCTGTGCTTCTCCATCGCGGCGGCCTCCATCATCGCCAAGGTGGCCCGGGACCGCATGATGGTGGACCTCGACGCCCTCTACCCCGAGTACGGGTTCGCCAGCCACAAGGGCTACCGCAGCCGCCGGCATGCCGCGGCCCTGGACCGGTACGGCCCCTGTCCGGTCCATCGCCGCAGCTTCAGGCCCGTGAGGGAGTCCTGCGAACAGCACGGGTCGGGTTCGGCGGAGCCCGCGGCGGCAGGCTTGCCGGCCCTGCTCTTTGGTGCCAGAAATAGGGATGGGTGATGGACGGAAGTCTGTGGGCAAGGCCGGCGAGGATCTCGCCGAGCGCTACCTCAAGCGGCAGGGTTACGCCATTGTCGAACGCAACTACCGGTGTCCCCTCGGCGAAATCGATCTGATCGCCCTCCACAAGCGTGTCGTCGTGTTCGTGGAGGTGAAGACCCGACGGGCGGACACATCCGGCGCGCCGCTGGAATCGGTCAACGCCGTCAAGCAGCGCCGGTTGAAGCGCGCCGCCCTTCACTATCTCAACAAGCACCGTCTGCATGATCGGGACGTCCAGTTCGACGTCGTCGGCATTTCCCTGCGTTCGGATCCGCCGGCGGTTGAGCATGTCCGTCATGCATTTGATTTCTCCGAACCCTGAACGAGTGAACAAGACATGGGAAGGGATGAGGGATGATTGACGTCAGGATCTTGCGCGAGGAGCCGGAGCGGGTGCGGGAGCGCATGGCGGCGAGGGGGGCGGACATCGACTGGGAGGCGATCCTGGCAGCGGACCGGGAACGCCGCGAGACTCTCGCCCGCTGGGAGCGGCTCAAGGAGCAGAAGAACAAGCTCTCCGGCGAGATCGGCCGGCTCAAGAAGTCGGGCGGCGACGCCTCGGGGCTGATGGAGCAGATCGGCGCCGTCAGCGCGGAGCTCGACGCGCTGGACCAGCCGTTGAGCGAGACCGAGCGCCGGTTCAGCGATTGCATGCTGGATATCCCAAATCTTCCGGATCCGGGGGTTCCAGTGGGCCAGTCCGAGGCCGACAACCCTGTGGTGCGTCACTGGGGCGAGGCGCCGGCGTTCGGTTTCACCCCGAAGAATCACTGGGAGATCGGCGAGGCGCTCGGGATACTCGACTTCGCCCGAGGCGCAAAGATCACCGGCGCGCGCTTTACCCTCTACCGGGGCCAGGGCGCGCTGCTGGAGCGGGCGCTGATCGGTTTCATGCTGGACCTGCAGACCCGGGAGCACGGCTACGAGGAGATCCTGCCGCCGTTCCTGGTGAACCGGGACACCATGACCGGAACCGGCCAGCTCCCCAAGTTCGAGGCGGACATGTTCCACACCGTGGACCCCGATTACTTTCTCATCCCCACCGCCGAGGTGCCGCTCACCAACATCCATCGGGAAGAGGTCCTCGACCCGGGCGACCTGCCCCGGTACTACTGCGCCTACACCCCCTGTTTCCGCAGGGAGGCGGGCTCCTACGGCAAGGACATGCGCGGCCTGATCCGGCAGCACCAATTCAACAAGGTAGAGCTGGTGAAGATCGTCGAGCCGGAGGGCTCCTTCGAGGAGTTGGAGAAGCTCACCCGCGATGCCGAGGCCGTGCTCCAGCGCCTGGGGCTGCACTATCGCGTGGTGGAACTGTGTACCGCGGACCTGGGCTTCTCCGCGGCCAAGACCTACGACCTCGAGGTGTGGCTCCCCGGACAGGGAACCTACCGGGAGATCAGCTCCTGCTCCAACTGCACCGACTTCCAGGCCCGCCGCGCCGCCATCCGCTACCGCCCGGCACCCAAGCAGCGCCCGCAACTCGTGCACACCCTCAACGGCTCCGGCCTCGCCGTCGGCCGCACCGTGGTGGCGATCATGGAGAACTGCCAGCAGGAAGACGGCAGCATCGCCGTCCCCGAGGCGTTGCGTTCGTACATGGGGGGGTTGGAGCGGATAGCGCCGAAACCGTGACCCGCAGTCTTCCGCACTTCCGTCATGTCGAATCCGGCGTGGAATCCCAACACCCGTCATGCCGGGCTTGACCCGGCATCCAGGCATTGAAGCACCACGGTAGCTGCCGGCTATCCCCGGCGCAAGCCGGGATCCGCGAGGGTCGTGTCCTGTCCCGGCGGCGCGTCGTCAAGCGCTTCTTCGAGCGAAGGTCTCGGCACCCACTCCTCCGGCGGCCGCGCTTCGCCGTCCCAGTCCACCTTGTCGAGCCCCCAGAATATTTCCAGGCTGTGGCCGTCCGGGTCGCGAAACTCCACCGATACCTGACAACCGGCCCGCCTCCGGCCGTGGAAATCAATGGGCACGCCGTGCTTCTCGAGGTGGTCCCGGGCGCGGAAGACGTCGTCCAGGGTCGGGACCTCGAAGGCCAGGTGATGCAGTTCCCGGCCCCCGGTAGCGTCGCTGCCATTGCCCACGAGGCCGAGGCCGTGGTGGTCCTGGTTGAAACGCATGAAGACCATCCGGCCCGGGACCATGCTTTCCGGATAGACGTCGGAAACCTTGAAGCCGAGCACCTGAGTGTAGAACCGGACCGACGCGTCGATGTCCCGGACCACCAGCACCGCGTGTCCCATGTTGCCGATGCGGAAGGGCATACCGGCTGGCGGCTGCACGCCTTTCATCGCCCGGACCTCGAGACCGTGCAAGCCCTCCAGATCCACCTTGCCTCGTTGGGTCATGTTTCGTGCCATGTCCGCTTCCCTCCGTGACGGCAACCGCGTTCCGCTCCGGCGCCTTGGTCTTGATTTGCGCTATACATATAGCCTAATGAGCCCACTACGGGCGAACACGCGGCGCGGGACGCGTACCTCGGTTGCCCGGCCGGTGCGATTGTGAGACGATCCGGCTATACTTCGTGCCCGGTGCGACGCGGCCGGGCAACTGGCGGCGATCGAGAAACATGGGAGGCTGACATGACCCCAATTCCTCGTGCAAGATTCATGGCGTTGGCCGCGGCTTTGGCGGTGTTGCTGGCGGCGGGCGCCGTTTCGGCGCAGACCGTCAAGGTGGCGGTGCCGACGTTCCTTACCGGGGGCGGCGCGCCGACCTACGGCGTCCCGGCCAGGAACGGCGTGGAGATGGTGGTCCGCGCCATCAACGAAGGCACCCTGCCGGCGCCCTACAACAGTGTCGGGCTGGCCGGCCGCAAGGTGGAGCTGGTGGTGTACGACGAAAGCGGCGGCGGCACCAAGCAGGTCACGGAGTTGCGCAACAAGGTGCAGAAGGAGGGTGTGGACGTCGTGGCCGGCTACATCTCCTCCGGGAGCTGCGCCGCCATCGCACGGGTGGCGGAGGAGCTTCGGGTCCTGACTCTGCTGTCGATATGCGGCACGCCGCGCATCTTCGAGGAGCTGGTGCAGGAGCCCAAGTACCTCTTCCGCATCATCAACCACAGCACCGGCGGCAACGTGGGCGCGGCGCGCTACGTCGTCAGGAAACTCCGGAGCGAGGCCAAGGACGGCTACATGGGCATCAACCAGAACTACGCCTGGGGCCAGGATGCCTGGCGTGATTTCAACCTGGCCATGCAGACCCTGGCGCCGGAACTCAAGCCGGCCAAGAAGCAGCAGTTCCCCAAGCTGTTCTCCGGCCAGTACGGCACCGAGATCTCGGTTCTGCTCAGGGCCAAGCAGAAGCTGGTGCACTCGAGCCTCTGGGGCGGCGACCTCGAGGCCTTCATCGCCCAGGGAGCAGCCAGGGGACTGTTCAAGCGCAAGAAGTTCATCCTCACGGTGGGCGAGATAACGGCCCACCGGCTCGGCAACAAGTTCCCGCAGGGGCAGCTTGCGCGCGGTCCCTATGGGATGTACGCCGCGGGTATCGACACCCCGCTCAACAAGTGGTTCCAGAGCGGATACCGCAAGGCGTACAAGCAGCCGCCTTCGTCGCCGGCCTATCACTACGCCGATAGTATCCTGGCGGCCAAGTACGCCTACGACAAGGCCATGAAGGCCAACGGCGGCAAGTTCCCGTCCACGGATCAGGTGATCAAGGCGCTGGAGCACGCCACCTTCGACATCCTCGCCGCCAAGGTGCGGATGGCCCTCGGCAAGGGGCATCAGGCGGTCACCTCGGACCGCTGGGGCTCTGCCGAGTGGGACGCTGACAAGGGCGAGGTGGTGGTCAAGGACGTGGTAGAGTTCAAGGCCGAGTGCGTGAACCCGCCGGAAGGGGTCAATGCGGCGGACTGGGTCAAGGGCGGCATGAAGGGCGCCAAGTGCGACTGAGCGGCGCTCCGGTCTAGTGTCTTCGTGACCCGGACGCCGAAGTGCCGGCGCCCGGGTCTGTTTTCATTCCATTCCCGCGCACGGGGGAACCGTTGGATCCCGAGCTCCTACTCATCATCCTCGTCGACGGACTCGTCTACGGTTCCTACCTGTTCATGGTAGCCGTGGGCCTGACCGTCATCTGCGGCGTCCAGAAGCTCCTCAACGTCACCCACGGCTCGTTCTACGCCTTCGGCGCCTATCTCACGGCCACGCTGCTGATCCTCTATTTCCGGGTGGATTGGCCACAGTTCGGCGCGTTCGCGGTGATGCTTTTCGCCGCGCTCTTCCTCGGCGTGGTGTTCGGCATCATCATCGAGCGCGGTTTGCTCCGCCATCTCTATCACGAGGACGAGCATATCATCGTGCTCGCGACCTTCGCGGCCTTCCTGGTGCTCGAGGACGTGCTGCTGCTGATCTGGGGCACGGACCCCTATCTCGCCCCGGAGCCCCTGGGTTTGCTGGGCCTGACGGAGATCGCCGGGCTGCCTTTCGACAACTACAGCCTGTCCACGGTGCTCTTGTCGGCCGTGATCGCCGCGGCGCTCTGGTACGGTCTCAACCGCACCCAGTTCGGCAAGCTGTTGCTGGCGGTGATCCATGACCGCGAGCTGGCGCAGGCCATGGGCATCAACGTCAACCGGGTCTTTCTCCTGACCTTCATGCTGGGTTCGTTTCTGGGCGCGCTGGGCGGCGCGTACCAAGCGCCGGCGATTTCCGTCCAGCCCGGCATCGGCGTCGAGGTGATCGTGCTGGCCTTCGCCGTGGTGGTCATCGGCGGCATGGGCAGCATTCCCGGCGCCCTCATCGGCTCGGTGATCGTGGGAGTGGCCCGGGCGTTTGCGGTGCACCAGGAGCCGGCCTTGGAGCTGTTCGTCATCTACATGATCATGGCCGCGGTGCTGATCTTGCGGCCCCAGGGGCTGTTCGCGCCCCCCAAGGCGAGAAGCATATGAGCTGGCGCCGGGACAAGACGCTCTGGGGCCTCACCCTCGGCCTCGCCGGGCTGCTGCTGCTCAACTTCGCGGTGCCGGACTGGTTCCGTTCCATCCTGACGTTGTCCCTGGCCCGGGGATCCGTGGCGCTGGGCCTCCTGGTGCTGTGGCGCTGCGGGCTGATCTCTTTCGGCCACGCGCTGTACTTCGGCTTCGGCGCCTACACCGTGGGGTTGATGGGCCGGTACCTGGGCATCACCGACGCTTTCCTGACCATTGCCTGCGGGGTGGCGACGGCCGGCTTGTTCGCGTTCCTGCTGGGTTTCCTGCTGCGGCAGTACCGGGGCATCTTCTTCGCCTTGCTGAACATGGCGTTCTCCATGATCCTCTACGGTGTCCTGGCCAAGCTCGAGGAACTGGGGTCCACCGACGGCATCAGCCTGGAGGCGACGACCTATCTCTGGTACGCGCCCCTGGGCGCCGAGAACAAGACGGCGCTGTTCATCTTCGCGGCGATCCTGACCTGGGGGGTGGCGATGCTCGTGCACCTCTACCTCCGCTCCACCCTGGGCAACATGACCACCGCCGTGCGCGAGAACGAGATACGACTGGGCTATCTGGGGTACTCGGGCGAGCGGGCGGTCCACGCCAAGTACGTCATCTCCGGGCTCGTGGGCGGGTTCGGCGGCGCCATCGCCGCCCTCACCATCGGCCACGTGGACCCGGACTCCATGGTGTACTGGCCGGTGTCCGGGGACTTCGTTTTCATCGCCATCCTGAGCGGCACCGGCAACGTCGTCGCGCCCTTCATCGGCGCGCTGATGTACGAATTGATCCGCACCTACGCCTTCGACCTGTTCCCGGGTATCTGGCAGTTGATCATGGGCGGAACGCTGCTCGCCATCATCATGTTCCTGCCCAACGGGCTGTGGTCGCTGGTGGACCGGCGGCGAAGCAGGGCAGGGGCGCGTGCGCTCCCGGCGGAAAGAGAAGAGGGATAGCCGGCCATGTCCGTGGTCCTGGAAGTCCACGATCTCGAGAAGTCCTTTGGCGCGGTGGTGGCCGCCCACGACATCAACGTCGTGGTGGAGGAGGGCGAGACCATCGGCGTCATCGGCGCCAACGGCGCCGGCAAGACCACCTTCGTCAACCTGGTGACCGGCCATCTCCCGCCCGGCGGCGGCACCGTGGAATTCATGGGCCGCAGCATTCTCGGGCATTCGGTGCGCGCCATCGCGCGCTTGGGCCTTTGTCGGTCCTTTCAGGTCCCCCAGGTCTTCCTCTCGGAGACAGCCTTCGACAACCTGATGATGGCCCATGGCGTCGCGGAAGCGGACGGGGCGAGCCTGCTGACGCCGCTCATGGAGGACCGGCGAGCGGCCCGGGTGGAGGCCCACCTGGCGCGCTACCAGATTGCAGAGTACCGCGATGTCATCGGCTCCGCGCTGCCCCAGGGCATACGCAAGCTCCTGGACATTGCCATGGCCACGGTGCGCAAGCCCAGGCTGCTCATGCTCGACGAGCCCACCAGCGGCATCAGCGCGGAAGAGAAGTTCGCCATCATGGACATCCTCATGCAGGCGCTCAAGGAGGAGCACACCACCGTGCTGTTCATCGAGCACGACATGGAGATCGTCGAACGCTACGTCGCCCGCGTGCTCGCCTTCTACCAGGGCGAGATCATCTGCGATGCGCCCACCGCACAGGCGCTGCGGGACGACGGGGTGCGGGAGTACGTGCTGGGCCGGGAACATGACGCAGGCACGGAAGCACCGGCGGCGGGGCGGCGGTCTTCGTCCGCGGAGGACACCCTCGCCGTCAGCGATCTCGACGTGAGCATTGGCGCTACTCCGATCCTGCGGGGGGTCCATCTCAACGTGCCGTCGGGATCCATGTGCGGCCTCATCGGCCGCAACGGCGCGGGCAAGACCACCTTCATGCGCGCGGTCATGGGCGCGCTGTCGATCCAGCAGGGCAGGGTGCAGCTCGGCGACATCGATCTGGCCGCGACCCCGGCCCATCGCCGGGCGCACCTGGGCATCGGCTTCATGCCCGAGGACCGCCGGCTGGTGCCCGAGTTGACCGCCGAGGAGAACATCCTGCTGCCCGTCTGGGCCACCCGCGCGGACAACGCCCGCGAACGCCTCCAATGGATCTACGGCCTCATGCCCGAGGTCGAGGAGTTCCGCCACCGCGGCGCCACGGCCCTGTCCGGCGGACAGCAGAAGTTCGTCGCCTTCGCCCGGGCGCTGATGTGCGGCACGCGGCTGTTGCTGCTGGACGAGCCCGGCGAGGGCATCGCCCCGATCTTCGCCCAGCGAATGGTGGAGATTCTGGACGACCTCAAGAAAGAGGGCGGTTCGGTTCTGGTCGCCGAGTCCAACGACGTCCACATCGCCGGCCTGCTGGACCGGACCTTCGTCATCGAGCGCGGGAGTATCGTGGAAGGGGGGTAGACGATGCGATGGCGCCACGGGTCGTCCTTGGGCCCGTTCGGAGGTCTTTGAGGCTTGTGGTCCAGCCAATGCAGGTCAGTGGCGGTGGATCGGTTACGGAAGTGCGAAGGCAGGACAATCCAAGCCAGCCGCATGGGGTTGACGTGATCCATGCGAGGACTTGTGATAGGTTGAGCACGTGAGGATCAAGGGCAAAGAAGAACATGGTCGGCGGCAAGCCGACCGTCGCAAGCATATCGCCGCAGTTTGGATGAACCGCAACGGCAGGCACGAACCACAAAGGAGAGCTTGAAATGCCCATCGTTCGTTTGATCCACGTCAACGTCGACCCCGGCCAAGCTGCGGACGCGGAGCGAATCTGGAAGGAGGATTGCGGCCCGCTGATGATCGGTCAGAAGGGCTGCAGCTCCGAGCAGTTGCTGAAGTGCATGGATTCGCCGGGTGAGTACATCTCCTACTCCGAGTGGGAGTCTCAAGAAGACATCGACCGCTATCGCGAAAGCGACGACCACCAGAAAATCCAGTCGCATGCCCGCGCTCTCCAGGGCGCACGCGCCGTGGTCAAGCGATACGAACCCATCGACTGAGCAATGCAGGGGAGACAGGGTCCCCGAGCATTGGCCCCCGAGGAGCGCGTGTGACTTCAGAGACCGGGGGCGACGAGCCCGCCGCCACATCCTCGCAGGATAACTTCCTGCTGTACGATGGCGAATGCGTCTACTGCCGGACGTATGCGCGGAAGTCCAGATTCAAGAACCCCACAGGGAAGCGCTTGCGGCTCATCGACGGCCGGAAGGCACCCGAGCTCGTGGCCGAGTTGCGGCGCGACGGCTGCGATCTCGAGGACGGCATGATACTCGTGCTGGAGGGCCGGCGTTACCAGGGAGCCGAGGCTATGCCCGTGCTCGGGTCCATTACCACCGGAACCGACTGGTTCAACCGGCTGGCGCGGTGGTTCGGGTCCAGTTCCGGGTGGGCGCGCGTCTTCTATCCCTGGTTCCGCCGGTTGCGTCGGGCGGGTCTCTGGGTCACCGGCAGGTCGGGCTTCCGGGAGTGAAAACGGCGCCATTTCTGCAAAGTCGGTAGCACGAATCCAGGCTTGTTCCGGCGTCGGACGTGATCTATCCCGTGAAGTAAAACGTGATCTACATGGCGAATCGTGATAGGCTGAACGCATGAAAACGGGGAGAAGAGCGCAACAGGCTCGGCCTTTGAAGGCCGCCGGGCCTCACCGGCTGGCCGAGGCGCTGCATTTGCAGGCGATCGAGGCAAATCCTCTCTTGCCCGACGAGGTCTCCATGTTCGAGATGTTCGAGCGTGAGGGTTGGACCCCTGACGACCGCCGTGCCTACATTGTGCGGCAGCTCGGCCACCTCAAAAATTAGCCGCGGTTGAATGAGCGACCGGGAATATTGCTATCCCCCGGATTTCACGACTCTCCGAAACAAGCTGAACATCAGAGACCTTCCGACACTGGAGGCCGCGGAACGCCAATTCGTGGCGCAACGCCTCCTTGAAGCGGTACCCTGGGGCGATTTCGATCTTGAACATCTGAGAGCGATTCATCGTCATCTCTTCCAGGACGTCTACGACTGGGCAGGCAACCTCCGGACTGTTGAGATCAGCAAGGGCGCCAGCCAGTTCCTGCCGCGGCGGTTTATCGAAACGGGCATGGCGGATGTGCATCGTCGGATCGTGGCGGCGAATTACTTCCAGGGAACGAGCCGGGAGCAGTTCGCCGCCAACGCCGGGTCGATCCTGGGGGATGTGAATCATGTTCATCCCTTTCGAGAGGGTAATGGCCGCACGCAACTGCGGTATCTGAAGCAACTTGCCGGGCGCGCCGAACAACAGATCGATCTCACGCGGTTGGACCGCGACGCATGGATGGAAGCCTCGCGGTCCTCCAACCAGGGGGACCATGAAACCCTGAGCCGATGCGTTCGCGGAGCGTTGGTCTAGCGGGCTGCGGCGCCATGGAATTTCCCTGCCACCCGGGAAGCCGTATACTGGCGACTCCATGGCACAGCGGTTGGACCGACGCAGCGACAGGGAGCTGGTGGAGCTCTGCAACCGGGGCAGCCGAGACGATGCGGTTGCGGCCTTCGAGTCACTCTATCGTCGGCATCGCGACTATGTCACGCGGGTGTCGCTACGCTTCGGCGCCGACCGGGAGGCGGCCGTCGACGTGCTGCAGGAGACATTTCTCTATCTGCTCAAGAAATTTCCCCCCAGCGGCGAAGGGCTGGTGCTGACCGCGCAGCTCCGGTCGTTGCTCTACCCCGTCGCCAAAAACCTCACCCTTTCCCTCCTGCGCCGAAGCGCGCGGCTGGATGATTCCGAGGAGTTCGATCCGGACCGGCTACCGGCCCCGGACGCCGCCGACCCGGTGGAGCGGGACCCGGCGCGGCTGTCGTCGGCCGTGGCCCGTCTCTCCCCGCAGCGCCGGGAAGTGTTGCTGCTGCGCTTCGTCGACGACATGTCGCTGCAGGACATCGCCGACACCCTCTCCATTCCGTTGGGCACGGTCAAGTCCCGGCTCCATCTGGCGGTCCGGGAGCTGCGAGACACCCCCGAGATCAAGGATTTCGGCAAGCCGTGAACCTTTTGGCGCCCTCGCGCGCTCAACGGTTTAGAACCATGCAACCCGACGACGACAGAACGATTCGGGCCGGACGCGAAGAAGACCTCGACCTGCCCGGCGAGTTGATCGAGGGCCTCGTCCGTCTGGACAAGGCCGTGGCCGTCCTGTCGCCGGAGACGGACCGCCGTATTGCCGGGGCCGCCAGGACCCAATTCGGTCAACGGCCGCGGAGCGCCCGTACGGCCGGGCGTCGTTGGGCCATGGCCGGGAGCTTGGCCGCGAGCCTCCTGGTGGGCGTGGTTTTCTGGCGGGCGCAAACGCCGGTGGAAGAGCAAGAGCTGCAGGTCGCCACCGTTCCCAGGGTTGCCAACGACATCGACGGCTCCGGGGTGGTGGACATTCTCGATGCCTTCGCCCTGGCCCGGATGGAGCGCAGTGGCCGCGACGCGGAGGCGCGGGCGAGGGTCGATGCCTTGGCTGTGAGCATCGTGGCGTTGGACGGTTCCCCGGAGAAGCTATGAACGGCTGGCGTTCGAAGCTCCTGCTCTGTCTGGTCCTGTGGGCCGCCGCATGGCCCGGCTCGTCGCACGCGGACGGGAGCGAGGTCCGTTTCGCCGCCCTCGACATCCACCTGGAATCCGCCGAGCCCGTGGCCGCATGGCAGTTCGAGCTGTCCGAAGCCGGCGCACGGATGATCGTGGTGGGGGTCGAGAACGGTGACAGCGCGGCGTTCGCCAAGGCCCCCTACTACGATCGGAAGGCCGTCAGCGACGGACGCGCCGACCGCATCGTCGTTGCCGATTTCACGTTGCGGCCCGCGGCCGAACTTCTCGTGGGCGAGATCCGCATCGCCACAGTACACGTTCGCCTCACCGGCGCCTCCGAACCCGACTACGTCCTGCGGCTGGTCACGGCGGGCAACGCCCAGGGCGAGCCCGTCCCGGCCTCCATCCATCTCAATGTCCAGTCAGGGAGAAAGCCCAAATGAGAAAATTCAAGATCGCAAACGGACTGGTGACCGGCGTTGCTCTGGGTCTTCTCCTTATTGCGGGGGCATGCTCGCTTGGCGATGACGCGGTGAAGGATGCTGGCGCGCCTTCCGGTGTCGTGTCGTCCCCATTGCAACAGGACGCTGTGCTTTTGGAGAAGCCTTTGTCTCGCTCCGGTGGGGGTGGCACGGCGAAGAAGGCTCGCCCGCCTGCTCGCTACAAGAGGGGAGGGAGGGGCTTGTTGATGCATCAGTCCATCGTTCGGGGAACAGGCCTTCGAATGGCTCAGATTCCGGATTCGGCTCTCGCGCCTTGGCCTTCCCCGGGTGTGGGCGAAGAGCTCTGGATCATCGCCACGCCCGGACGCGTAACGTCCGCGCCTGAGGCGGAAGAGCCGGACCACCCGGGCTCGGGCGCGCTGGTCGTGAAGCCGGCCCCCGACGGTGACGACAAGGCTACGGTGCCGCTCCCCCTCAAGCACACCGAGGTCCGCGCGGCCATCACTGGCTACGTTGGGACCGTGGACGTGACCCAGCAGTTCCAGAACCCCTTCGATGAGAAGATCGAAGCGGTCTACATGTTCCCGTTGCCCGAGAAGGCGGCGGTGAGCGAGTTCGTCATGACCATCGGGAAACGCCGCATACGCGGTATCCTGAGAGAAAAGGAAGAGGCAGAGGCCATCTATCGGGAAGCGCGGGCCCGGGGCCATCAAGCCAGCCTCCTGACCCAGCACCGCCCCAACATCTTCGAGCAGAAAGTCGCCAACATCGAGCCCGGCAAGCGCATCGACGTGGAGATCCGGTACTTCCACTCGCTGGCGTACCGTGACGGTTGGTACACGTTCGTGCTCCCGACGGTCATCGGCCCCCGTTACAATCCGCCCGGTTCCAAGGATCCGGTGCACGCCCTGCCGCGTTCACAGGTCCGGCCCGTTTCGTCCGGCGCCGGCGTGCGTTATCTCCGTCCCGGGGAACGCTCCGGGCATGACATCGGCATCGTGGTGGAGCTCGACGCCGGCGTGGCCATCG
Organism: uncultured Binatia bacterium (SeqCode); assembly: GCA_965218305.1. Classification (GTDB taxonomy): domain Bacteria; phylum Desulfobacterota; class Binatia; order UBA9968; family JAJDTQ01; genus JAJDTQ01. The sequence goes on from OZ244617.1 coordinate 111,279, forward strand.
AAGCCATCGAGTCCAGCCACCGGATCGACGAGACTCGCAGGGGCGCCGAGGCTGCGACAATCAAGCTTGCCGATCAAGCGACAATTCCCAACCGGGACTTTGTCCTCAAGTTCAAAGTGGCTGGAGGCCGCATCAAGACCAACCTGCTGACCTACGTGGACCGCAAGAAAGGGCCGGGGTACTTCACCATGATGCTGTATCCGCCCGAAAACCTGGAGAGCGCTCCGCGGCATCCGATGGAGATGGTCTTCGTGCTGGACTGTTCCGGCTCCATGGGCGGCCGGCCCATCGCCCAGGCCAAGGCGGCCGTCCTCGAAGCCCTGGACCTGCTCGAGCAGGCAGACACGTTTCAGGTCATCCGATTCTCCACCAATGCGAGCCGGTTCGGGCCGAATCCGGTACCGGCCACACCGGAAAACGTCGCGCTTGCCAAGCGCTACGTTCGACGGCTCCAGGGCGGTGGCGGTACGGAGATGATCGAGGGCATTCGCGCCGCCCTCGATTTTCCCCACGACCCGCGGCGTCTCCGTTTCGTGACCTTCCTGACCGACGGTTACATCGGCAACGAGGTCGAAATAGTCGAGGCGATCCACGAGTCCATCGGGGAGTCGAGAATCTTCAGCTTTGGCGTGGGCGACTCGGTCAATCGGTTTCTGCTGAACCGCATGGCCAAGGTGGGACGCGGAGCCGCCGCATACCTGGGACTGGAAGATTCGGGCGAAGAGGTGATGCGGTTCTTCTTCAACCGCATCAGCCGTCCCGTGCTCACGGACCTTGAGATCGACTGGGGCGGCATGCAAGTGACCGACACCTACCCGAAACGGCTACCCGATCTCTTCGTCGGCCGGGCCGTCGTGGTCACCGGGAAGTTCCGCGGCGAGCCGGGCGAGCCCGTGGTGCACGGCCGGGCCGCCGGAAAGCATGTCGAAGTCACCGTGGCTCAGCGCGGCGGCGAAGACGTTCACGCGTTCATCCCAAGCATCTGGGCCCGGCTTCGAATCGCCGATCTCGCGGATCGGCAGGCCTGGGTCTCCGACCCGCAACACGAGTTGGCACAGGCCATCAAGGACACGGCGCTGGCGTACGGCCTCATGTCCGACTACACTGCCTTTATCGCCGTCGATGCAAGCCGGCCCACCGCCGGCAAGCACGGGACCACCGTTCATCAGGCCGTGCCGGTGCCGAAGGGCGTGCGTTACCAGACCACGGTGAGGGAGCGGCCCTGACGCGAAGTCATGGGTCCTTGGTTGCACCGGCCGCAGGCGCAGGCGAATATAGGGTGAGATGGGCGCGCGGTCGTGGCATGAGGGCGGCGCGGCGCCCGCATTCGTGGTAAGCTTCGAACTCTTCCATGACTCTACCGATCGCACAATGGACGAAAACCCTATGATGACTCCGACCCATTCGAAAACCGCAATCCCCACGACACGAACCCCTAATCGCTTGAACTTTACGTTGTTTTCCAGTGTCGCAGTCGGTGCAGTCGTCGGGTTGCCGGCCTACGCGTATTTTTATGATTATTCCTGGGTCGATTGGGCCATGTTCGTGATGCTCTATATCATCACGGGACTAGGCATCACCGTGGGGTACCACCGCTTGCTGGCTCATCGAAGTTTTGCTTGCCCCAATTGGGTTAAAGGCCTTTTCTTGATCGCGGGAGGATGGGCTCTACAAAATTCAGGCCTCAAATGGACAGCAGATCATATCCGCCATCATGCCCGGTGCGACCAGGAAGAAGATCCCTATAGTGCTCAGCGAGGATTCTGGCATAGTCATTGTGGTTGGCTATTCTGGAAGGATCCCCATAGAGACGATAAATTTGCCCGCAAGCTGAAACAGGACACCATGGTGATGTGGCAACATCGTTATTACATCCCCATCGTCCTTTCCGGCTTGGCGCTTCCCTTCGTGGTGGGCTTTTTGTACGACGGCTGGATTGGGGGGCTGGGATGTTTTTTGCTCGCCGGAGTCGGGCGGACCTTTTTTGTCTTGAACTCCACGTTTTGCATTAATTCCATTTGCCACCTGTGGGGGGCTCAACCTCACGGAGCATCCGATTCCAGTCGTGACAGTTGGTGGGTCTCGCTCATCACCTTCGGAGAGGGATACCACAATTATCACCACAGGTATCAAAGCGATTATCGGAATGGTCCCCAGTGGTATAATTTTGATCCATCAAAATGGCTCATCTACGGTCTTTCCCTCGCGGGGCTCACCAGTTCTTTACGCCGATTTTCCTGATCGTCAACGTTACGTCTGAGATGGTCCTACAATGTAGGACCATCTCAATTGTCGAACCGCTTTGCATTGGCAGCCGCTAGCGCCGGTCTGTGCTGGCTCGGTCGCCGGGCAGGTCGCGGGGTTTGAGAGTGCGGATGGCCAGCGGGCCTACGAGCAACACGATGGCCACATGGCCAAAGGCGATGCCCCAGTGGATCACGCTTTCGCCGCCGAGCACATGCAGGATCAGGCCCATGGTCAACGGTCCGACGAAACCGCCGCTGTAGCCCAGCATCGCATGCACGGCGAGTGTGGCGCCGCGCCTCTCCGGTTCGGCATTGCCTATCGTGCCGGCGGTGAGTGACGCGGAATCCGCGTAGATCACGGTGTTGTAGACGAGACAGGCAGCCGCCGCCGCGCCATATCCCAGCCCTGCCGTGAAGCCGACCATCAGCGCCAGCACCATCGATACCGTGAAGACGAGCAGGATCCAGCGCTGGCGGCCGAAGCGCCGCGCCATCTCGTTGCCAAGAACGTTGGAGGCCGTGCCGAGCAGTCCCGCCAGCGTCGCCACCATCGTGGGAACCAGAAAATTCGGCGGACCGCCGCCTTGCGCCGCCGCGAAGGTCAGGAAAGTCACGAGCCACGAGCGAACAACGAACATCTCCCAGGTGTGCACGCAGTAACCCAGCGCATAGGCCATGGCCGAGGCGTTGCGGATCACCGGCTTGAAATCCAGGGGCCGCACCGCCGAGGCCGGTCTCTCCCTGTTCGGACTTCGTGGGAACAGGGTCAAGGCTACCAGCATCGCGCCGAAGGCCCCGCCCGCCCCGACCATGAACGCGGCTTGCCAGCCGAAGTGCGCCGTCACGGCGCCGGCGATGACGAAGGAAAACGAGCTGCTGATCCCGATACTGGCGGCGTGAGCGGCGACGGCACGCGATTGCCCCGGCCCCTCCAATTGATCGGCCAAAGCCTTGAGCCCCACCATGTAGGTGCCGGCCCAGCCGATCCCGTTCAGCGCGCGGAAGATGAGGCCGGTCCAGAACCCGTCCGCAAGGAAGGCCATGCCGAGATGCGACAGCATGGTTGCAGAGATCGCGGATATGTAGACGTTGCGGGCGTCGATGCGGTCCGTCATCGGCAACAGAATCGGCACCGCAAGGGCGTAAGCGCCAAAAATGATGCCGGAAAGCCAGCCCGCCTCCGCATGGCTGAGCGACCATTCCGCGAAGAATGCCGGCAGCAGCGCCGCAAAGGCCATGGCGCCGATCTGGGCCAGAGATTGAGCCAGGCAGAAGACGGTGATGATGAAACCCGGCGAGCGTGAACGTCCACGGGCACCGCCGTCTGTCGCCGCTCCGGTCATGAGCAATATGCAGCCGAATCGCTGTTCAGGATATCGGCGTCGTTGGGACTCCAGGGGCTGGAGGCCTTACCGCCTTGCGGAGACAGTATGCCACATAGCCGCCCAAGGCTCCCGCAGGGATCATGAGGACTACAAAGAGGATATCCCACCCGTAGAGTAGTACCCGCCCGTCGAGGGCAAGCTGCAAAGCAAAACCAAGGAGAAGTGAGGTCACGGCAACGACCACACCGTGCGGCACCTGTCTTCCCCGGGCAATCCGGCCAGCCACGTATCCACCCAGGACGGTCCCCAGAATCCCGATCAGGCCGAAGGCCAGCGGGTCTTCATGTGCAAACGCGTGCTCGGGAACTTTGTCGGAGCCGCCGTACTTCTCGATGGTTTCCCTCAAAAAAACCAAGGCATAGGCCATCAACATGGCCGCGGTCGCGAGCCAGTCCGCGATCACGCCCGCGATTACGGCATGGATTCGAATTCCCTTAGGCGGCGAAGCGACACGGACGTCCTGCGACAACTGCGACGCCCAGTCGGCCTCTTCCGCTTCCTGATGAGCCTTGTCATCCACGAATGTGACCCGAACAGCGTAACTCCACCCACTCTTCCAATAGGGTATGTTCCTCAATTTGACTTTGCGTGTCAATTATTAATAGTGGCGTTTATTTCGCCCTATGGGCACTTGCCATGTCTCTGTCCCATAGGAGATTCCTCAGCTTAGCCTGCCGCTGTCGATGAGCGGCGCCGTCAGTGCATCGAAACACGACGAATGAAGGAGGTTCGCCATGCCCAAGCCAGAGCTCGAGTTCTTTCCGGTAGACGACTTACCCTGGGTGCCGGTGGAGGGTGCGCCACCGGGTCACTATCAAAAGATCTTGACTGAGGACCCGGAGAACAGGTTCGTCACCCGGCTTCTCAAGGTGGACCCCGGCGGCGCGAGCACGGAGACCTTTGTCCACGATTTCTGGGAGGAGGTGTACATCGTGGAGGGGAGTCAGTGGGATGGAGGCCGACATTTCAAGAAGGGGATGTATGCTTGCCGTCCCCCGGGAATGAAGCATGGTCCCTACCGAACCGAGGAAGGCTGTATCACGCTGGAGTTTCGTTACGTCAGGTAGGCTGTGACCCAGACTGCCGAATCCGGGAGTCCGTGGTTCGGGGCTGTGCGGTCAATTGGTTGCGCGAGCGGTGGACATCAAGCTGGAGCGAGCACGAAGTCGAAGCGGCCGAGCCAGCCTTGCGTGGTGCGGCTCAGGTCCAGCAGGAGGTCGTCGTGAAAAATACCGTCCCGGGCGTTCTCGTCAGGCAGGTCGGGAAAGTAGAGCTGGGTGGTGAGCAGGCGCGTGGACGGGTTCTGGACCTTGACGTGGATATGCGGCGTGCGCCCTGAATAGCGTACGGGCCGGATGGTCTCGAAGCGAAACGCCCCGGCAGCGTCGGTGTACTGATGGCCGCGGTACCGGAAACTGGAATTGTCGTAGCGGCCGTGCTCGTCGGAATGCCAGATGTCGACCACGGCGCCGCCGATCGGACGGCAGTCCGGCGAAAGCACCAGGCCCTGCACCACCAGAGGTCGGCCGCTCGTGTTCGGTTCCCGCAAATTTGTCCTCAGCGGCGTCCGCGGCGTGTAGAACGGTCCCTCGGTCCGCTCGGGTATGGCACGTGTGCAGGCAAGCGGTGGGGCGAGTCTCAGGGAGCGGTCGGCGGCGGGACCGGAAAAAGGATAGCCCAGGAGCGTGGACCGAGCTCGGGCCAGACAGGACACGGCCGTGACACCGGCCGCTGCCGCGGCAATCAAGGCGCCGCGACGGGAGAACGTGCGTTTCAACATGAAAAAATCATAAGCTGACCCGTAAGGGCGGTCAACCGGATCAAGCCCGGTTTGCTGTGGAAACGAAGGTCCAAGAACTGCCCTGCTAAGTTTGACGACTTTGGTCGCTTTCCCTCCCACGAGGAGAAGTACCACCGCAAATTGGCGAAGCCTGTTGGTATGAGATAATCGTCTGGAAGAAGTCGTTGTCTGCAACAGACAGCCTGTGAGAGGCATCAGAGTCGATGGTCCAAGAGCAGTTTTTTGGTTACGATAACTGGGTTGAATAAGGAGCCGAAACAATGACTATGTCTGGAGAAGCGTTTGTCGAGTGGCTGGACCAGGAATTGGAACCTCTACGGCAGGAGGCCGCGAGCTCCCCCTACTACGACGCATGGTACAGCGGTCAGCTCAGCAAGGAGCAACTCTTCGAGCTGATGAAGCAATTTTATGCTTACTTGCGGGAAAATCCGTCGATCATCGCAGCGTGGGTTCAAAAATGCCCTGATCCTGACCTTCGGCTGAAGTATATCGATTATCTGCACGAGGAAGCACCGCACCCCGAATATCTGGTTGACTTTGCTCGCGAGATTGGCCGCGATCCACAGGAGATGTACGAGGCGGAGCTCATCCCTGAATTTACAACACCCTACTTCTACTACTGGCTGTCGCGTGGGCACATCGTGGAAATTGCCGCGGCAAACAATTTCGGGAATGAACGCACCAATGAGAGAGTGGCCGGGCGACTGCATGAGGCGGCCGTCAAATATTATCCTTACCCATCTTTGCTGAGGTTGTTCAGAGAGCACTCGGAAGAGGAAGGCGAGCACGCCAACCTGGGCGCCTACGTTCTGGAACGGTACGCGAATACAGCGGAGCTTCAACGAAAGGCGACTGCAGCCGCGAAAAAATCACTGCAGATAAAGATCATCGGATGGAATGCCCTTTACGAACGATTCGTGAAGAACTGGAATACAGGACGTTCTTGAACGACGCGAATCGGACCAGACAGGACACGGCCGTGACACCGGCCGCTGCCGCGGCGATAAAGGCGCCGCGCTGGAATACGGCCTCATGTCGGAATTTGCATTGCAGATCTGTCTAAGTTATACGTGTATATAACACCGGAGGCTTCCATGCATACAACAAACCTGCGCAAGGTCGGCGGTTCCATCATGCTCGCGGTGCCCCCGGCCCTCCTCGACCTCCTGAACCTCCGCGTCGGGGCCAAGGTGGATGTCGACGTGGAGAACGGTCGCCTGGTCATTGAGCCCAAGGCGCGTCCTCGCTACTCACTCGATGAGCTTCTGGCGCAGTGCGACGAAAACGACACCCCTTCTCCCGAGGATCGCGCCTGGATTGACGCCAAGCCGGTCGGCAAAGAGCTGCTGTAGTGAAGCGGGGCGACATCTGGCTCGTCAGCCTCGATCCCACTGCCGGCCATGAACAGCAGGGCACCCGCCCGCTACTGATCGTTTCCCCTGCCCCTTTCAACAAGCTGACCCAGACTCCAGTTGTCTTGCCCATCACCACGGGCGGGAGCTTCGCGCGCAGGCGTGGCTTTGCCGTTTCCCTTGAGGGCGCAGGCACCCGAACCGCCGGCGTGATCCGTTGCGACCAGCCCCGCGCCCTCGATCTATCTGCGCGAAACGGGAAGCTTCTCGAAACCGTCCCCGAACACATCATCGATGATGTGCTTGCCCGCGTCGGCACGATCCTCGAATAGGCAGCGCCGCCAATGAAAATTGCTTGCACTCCCGACAGTTCCCAACTATATAATCACCATTATATAGGAGACTCAAATGCTGTCATTCAAAGTGACCACGGTCGGTGCATCTTCCGGGGTTATTCTCACCAAAGAGGCGATGGCGCGCCTCAAGGTAAAGAAGGGCGATACGCTCTACCTGACCGAGGCGCCGGACGGCGGCTATCGGCTCAGTCCTTACGACCCTGAGTTCGCTCGCCAGATGGCTCTGGCCGAAGACATCATGCACGACGACCGCGAGGTGTTGCGGGCGCTGGCGAAGTGAGCCAGGACAATCCAAGCCAGTGGCGTTGGGTTGGCCTCAACGTCGTCCTGGCCATCCATGACCGCCAACTCGCAGAGCACGGCGGGGCGGACGGCATTCGTGACCGCAACGCGATTGAATCCGCCCTCGCGCGCCCCTTGAACCTCGCTGCCTATGGCAACCCCGATGCGGCCGACTTGGCGGCGGCGTATGCCTACGGCCTCGCCAGCAATCACGGCTTCGTCGACGGCAACAAACGGACGGCATGGGTTACGGCGCGGCTATTCCTGGCGGACAACGGCCAGCGCCTTGAGTTCGATCCTCTGGACGCAATCCGGGTCTTGGAGGATGTCGCTGGGAGCCATATCGACGACGCCGATCTCGCCGGCTGGTTCCGGCGGCATCTCAAGACCTGACAACGAGCTCCATCGTTGCATATCCTCGGGCGACCACGGACTCTAGCGACGACATGACGCATAAGCCTTGCGCTCATCCTAGTGGCTCATCGTCCTTCAGCTTGTCCTCGCCCCCGCCGTCTCCACCGCCACCGCCACCGCCGCGGGCCTCTCCGGCCCCCTTCGGGTCCTCAGGAACCACACCATCACCACCAGCACCAGGTACAGCATGCCGATCATCATGAAGAGCTGGTGGTAGGCCAGGGTCACGCTCTCGGTCAGGAGGCTGTAACCCAACAGTGACAGGGCGCGTTCGTTCAGGGCGATGCCGTACTGTCCGGCATGCTGCAGCATGGCGCCAAGCTGGGCCATCACGTCATCGCGCAGGGACTCGGTCAGGCGGGCGCCCAGAAGAGGCGACATGGCTTCGACCTTGTAGAAGATGTGGCGTTCCAGGAGGAAGCTCAGGGTGGCGATGCCGAAGGCTTCGCCGAGGCCGCGGCTGAGCCCCAGGATGCCGCTGCCCATGCGCGACTCGCCCTCGGGGAGCGCGCCCAGGGCGATGGAGTTGAGCGGCGCGTTGATGGTGGACTGGCCGATGCTCTTGAGCACGACCAGGAAGTAGATCAGGCCTACGCCGGTCCAGATGGTGAGGGTGGAGAGTCCGAAGAGCGTGACGGTGAGGAGCGCGAGCCCGGCTACCAGCAGGATCTTTGGCCCGAATCGGTCCGAGAGCATCCCGGCGAAGGGTGACACCACGCCCACGGCAATGGCGGCGGGAAGCATGAAGATGCCGGCCTGCAGCGGCGTGTAGTGAAGCGCCTTTTGCAGGAACAGGTTCAGAATGAAGCTGGTGCCGCGGAAACCCATGACCCGGATCAGCACGATGGCGTTGGAGATGCTGAAGTTGAGGTTCTTGAAGTAACGGATCTGGACGTAGGGATGCTCGGCCCTGAGCTCGGCCATGATGAACAGGGTGACGAGCAGAGCGGCGGTGCCGAACAGCGACAGGATCCGCTGGCTCGTCCAACCGGCCTCCTGTCCCTGGGTGAGACCCAGGAGCATGGTCACCAGCCCGCCGGTCAGGGTCACGAAACCGAGGAAATCGAAGGTCGGGGGCTTCTGGGATGAAGAACGCCCGGGAAGGATGAAAGTGGCCGCCACGATGGCGAGGACGATGGTCGGAAGGGGCAGATAGAAGATAGTCCGCCAGCTTATGTACTGGGCCAGATAACCCCCCAACGGCGGGCCGAAGAATGGCCCCAGCGACCAGCCGGTCATGAACAGCCCCATGGCCAGGCCGCGTTCGTTGCGCGGAAAGGCCTCGTACATGATGGACATGGATACGCCGATGAGCGGCCCCACCCCCATGCCCTGGACGATGCGGAAGAAGATGAGCGAGTTGACGTCCCAGGCGATGGAGCAGAGGAACGAGCCTGCGCCGAAGGTGGCGGCGCTCAGGATGAACAGATTGCGGTCGCCGATGCGCTGCCCCAGCCAGCCCACGCAGGGGATGAGCACGGTGCGGGTGATCATGAAGGCGATGAGCACCCACTGGATCCGGTGCAGGGAGGTCCCAAGGGACGACATCATGGCCGGGATGGCGGTGTCGATGCCGGTGATGCCGAGACCGACGCCGATCATCCCCAGCGAGAGGGTGATGGTGATGGGCCACTTCTGGGCCGGGTCGTAGATCTGGACGCTAGGTGGGGCTGCGTTCATGGTGTGACGGGCCGGCCGCTGGCCTGCAGTCCGTCTTGCTGCGCTTCCGGCTTCTCGATTCGCACCACCGCGAGCATGCCCACCCGGAGGATGCCGTCGGTGTTCTCCACGGCGATCTTCACCGGCAGCTTCTGCGTGGACTTGATGAAAACACCGGTCAGCTTGTGGGGGGAGAACAGGGAGAACTCGGAGGTGGTGGCGCCCCCGACATCCACGACCTGGCCATCGAACTGGACCCCGGGATACGAATCCAGCTTCACCGTGGCCTTGTTGCCGGGCTTGACGAAGCGGATCTCGGTCTCATCCACATTGGCTTCCACCCAGTAGCGGCTGGAGTCCACCACCATGAACACGGGCTGGCCGGCCTTCACGAACTCGCCCCCGTGGGAGTTCTTCTTCACCACCACGCCCTTCACCGGGCTGCGCAGCGTCATCAGGCCCAGCCGGAATTCGAGTTCTCGCAACTCCGCCTCGGCTTCCCGTACCCGTGCCTTCTTCGCCAGCAGGTCGGCTTGCTTGATCTCGCGCTGCGGTCCCTCGCTTGCATGGCCCAGCTCCCGCTCCGCCTGAAGGAGTTGGCTTCGGGCGTGGTCCACCGCGGCCTTGTGCTGCTCGATGCGGATCAGGATCTCCTGCTTGTCCAGCTCCACCATGATGTCGCCGGATTCAACGGGCTCGCCTTCGTCCTTCAGCAGGGCGCTGATCCTGCCGGGCAACTCGGTGCTGATGGTGACGATGTCGGCCTTGACCCGGGCGTCGTCCGTGGTGATGTAGCCCAGCGACGACCACACCCAGACGCCGAAAACGGCTATGGCCAGCAGCATGAGAACCGCGGTTCCCACGAGCCATTTCTTTTTGCTGGATTCGGTTGTGGTCATGATCGTCGGCGTTTCGAGCGCGGGCGGTGAAGGCTAGTGGCCTGTAACACCCATATGGGCGTTACAGGCCACTAGTGTGCCACGGCCCGTACCGCAATGCCACAGGGCGTCCGACTGTCCAACGGGTTCCGAATTTTATATGCTGGCGGGCATGAAAGAAGTCCATTTCGTCGACACGACCCTTCGCGACGGACCTTCCAGTCTCTGGGCCATGGGCATCCGGACGGACATGATGCTTCCCGTAGCCTCCAAGATGGATGAGGCCGGCTTCCTCGCCATGGAGATCATCGCCTCGGCCTTTTTCAAGAAGTGCGTGCGGGAGGTCAAGGACAATCCCTGGGAGCGGGTAAGGCGGGTCAAGGAACTTGTGCCCAAGACTCCGCTCCGGCTGATCCGGAACCGCTACATGGCCGCGTTCCAGCACACCCCTCCGGCGGTGCAGCAGCTCTGGCTCGAACGCCTGGCGGCCAACGGCATCAGCGAGGCCCGGACCTCGGACCCCTCGAACACCCCGGCGGTGTGGGCCGAGCAGGTCCGGACGGCAACCGCGGCGGGTCTCGACACCATCGTCAACCTGATCTTCTCCATCTCCCCCAAGCACACGGACGAGTACTACGCGGAGCGGACCCGGGAGGCCGCCAGGCTTCCGGTGAAGCGCATCTGCCTCAAGGACCCGGGCGGCCTGCTCACGCCGGAGCGGACCCGCTCGCTGGCTCCCGTCGTCCTGGAAAACGCCGGCGGCATCCCGGTGGAGTTCCACACCCACTGCAACAGCGGTCTCGGGCCGCTGTGCACCCTCGACGCCATCCAGGCGGGCATCCCCATCATCAACGCGGCGCTGCCGCCGCTGTCGGACGGGTCGTCGAACCCTTCGCTGTTCAACATCACCCGCAACGCGCGCGCCCTGGGCTACAACCCGGTCATCGACGAGGAAGGCCTGGTCCCGGTTTCGGAGCACTTCACGCGGGTGGCCAGGCAGGAAGGCCTTCCCATCGGCGCGCCGCTTCCCTATGACGCGTATCATTTCGTGCACCAGGTGCCCGGCGGAATGATCGCGAACCTGCGGCACCAGCTCGCCAACATCGGCATGGGTGACCGGCTCGGCGAGGTGTTGGAGGAGGCCTGCCGGGTGCGGGAGGAGTTCGGGTATCCCATCATGGTGACGCCGTACTCCCAGTTCGTCGGCAGCCAGTGCGCCATCAACGTGATCGTGGGCCGGCGCTACGAGCAGGTCACCGACGAGGTGATCCAGTACGCCCTGGGCTTCTGGGGCGAGGAGGAATGCTCGTCCATGGACTCGGACGTGCGGGACCGCATCCTGGACCGGCCGCGGGCCAGGGAGCTGCGAAGCTGGCAGCCGCCCGAGACCTCGGTCAAAGCGTTGAGGGAGAAGATCGGCGGCGCCGGCGTGTCCGACGACGAGTTGCTGCTGCGCTACTTCACCTCCGAGGAGGACGTGCGCGCGATGCAGCAGGCGCCGCCCCGGGCCGGCAACGGTGGCAATTTGGTCGGGCTGATCCGGTCCCTCACCGAGCGCTCCGAGGCCCGGCAGATTTTCATCCGACGGCCGGACTTGTCGGTGCGTCTCGGAAGACAGTCCGAAGCGTAGGTCGGATTAGCGAAGCGTAATCCGACAGTGGTGTCGGGTTACGCCTAGCGGCTAACCCGACCTACACGTTGGGCCAGCAGCCGGAGATGTAGGGGCGACCGGCTGGTCGCCCTACGGCTACATCCCGTAGAACCGCTTGGCGTTGTCGTACAGGATCTTCTTCTTGAGTCCCTCGGACAGGTCGGGGCGTTCCAGGAACTCGGGGATGTCGGTGCCGAATTCGCCCACGGCCTTCTCGTGGGGGAAATCGGACGGGTACATCAGGGTGTCCTCTCCAAGCTCCCGCGCCACCACGTCGAGGATCTTTTCGTCCAACTCACAGGTGACGAAGATGTTGCCTTCCTTCATGGTCTCGCTGGGCAGCTTCTTCAGCGGGAAGTGCTTGCGCTTGCGGTCGACGTGGAACTTGTCGTCCATGCGTTCCATCATGTACGGGACCCAGCCGGCGCCGGCCTCCAGATAGCCCACCCGCAGCTTCGGGAAGAGCTCGAAGACGCCGTCGAGCACCATGCTGGCGAGCTGGATCATCTGGGCGATGGGGTGCTCCAGGGTGTGGATCATGGACATGGTCTGGAGGAAATCGAAACCGAGCCCTTGGCTGGGGGCGCCGTGGATCGCCAGCGGGCAGTCCAGGCGTTGCGCCTCCTCGTAGAGGGGATGGAAGTCGGAGTGGCCGAATCCCTTGTGCAGCACGTTCACAGCGGGGAGGAGCCCCGCCACCATTCCCTGCTCGGTCACCGCGTGGCGCAGCTCAGCCACCGCCTGCGGCACGTCGTGCACCGGCAGTATCGCCACCCCTTTGAGGCGCGGGTTCGTCCGGGTGTACTTGTCGCAGAACCAGTTGTTGTAGGCCCGGGCCAGCGCGCAGGCCCAGTCGGAGTCCTGGATCAGGCCGAAGCCCAGACCGGCGGTGGGATAGAGGACCGCGGCGTCGATGCCGGCGCCGTCGATGAACGCCGTCCAGCTTTCGGGTGAGGTCTGAGTGGCCTTCTTGAGTCCCTTGACGGCGCCACGGGGCCAGCCGTCCAGCGACGGGAACAACCCGAACACCTTGTGCCTTCGATGTCCCTCGTACGGCCCTTCGAAGTAATCCTCGAGCTCGTCGTTCTCTTCGAGAATGTGCCCGTCGGCGTCGATGATCGGAACCCTGTCCATGGATCGCTCCTCCTCTCCTGCTCCGAATGCCTACTCCAGTTGCGGCGACCTGTCAAAGCGCTGCCTTGACATTGCGGGTGAGTCTTTCTAACTGTTCGCACTAGACTGCTGCGCGTGTCGTCCCGCGTTCGACCGGAAATCGCACAACAGGAGTGAATGTGAGTCTCAAGCTTGGCATAACCATCCCCACCTACACCTGGCCGGACATGGACTACCGGATGGCTCACACCGTGGTGCAGGAGTTCGCCAAACGGACGGAGGAACTGGGGTTCGAGTCTCTGACCGTGTGGGACCATCTCACGGACGCCCCCGGACTTTATGGCGGTTCCTGGATGGATCCTCTCATCTGCATCTCCGCCGCCGCGGCGTGCACCGAGCGCATCAAGCTGGGCACCCACATTCTGGTGGTGCCGTTGCGCCATCCCGTGCTGCTGGCCAAGGAGATCGCCACCCTCGACTACATCTCGGGCGGGCGGTTCTTCTTCGGCGTCGGGCCGGGCTGGAGCAAGCCGGAGTTCGACGCCATGGGTATCGACATCCGGGAGAGAGGGCGGCGCACCGACGAGATCATGGATGCGGTCAAGCTCTTGTTGACTGAGAAGAACGTTTCCTTCAAGGGCGAGTTCTTCCAGTTCGACGACGTCACCATCGACCCCATGCCGCCCAAGTACCCGGAGGTCTGGGTCGCCGGAGGCTCGCGCATTCCCGACAAGCTGTCGCCCGACAAGCCTTACATGGTGAAGACCGTGATGCAGCGCATCGCCAAGCATGCCGATGTCTTTACCTGCCGCGCCTCGGGAAAGCTGGAGTGGGTCAAGCGGGACTTCGAGACCGTGAGTGCCTACCTCGAATCCGTCGGCCGGGACCCCGCCACCCTGGGGTTCGCCCACGTGCAGGCCATCTACGTGGTGGACACCCAGGACCCCGAGGAGGCGTTGCGGATCCAGCGGCCCCACGTCGAGCGCATGATGGGAAGCAATCGGAGCTGGGACCATCTCCAGGAGTGCTACATGGTCGGGAGCGTCGATCAGATCGTGGCGAAACTGAAGGTGCTGGAGGCGGCAGGCATGGAGCACGTGACCCTGCAACCCGCGGGCCCGGATATCGAGCAGGTGGAGCTCATAGCGGAGAAGATCGCGCCGCATTTCGCATAGTAGTGGCCCTTCATGACGTTAAAGGAGAGTCGAACGTGCGTACATTGAATCTGACGGTGGTTGACGCCGGCGGAGGCCGCTCGGACCTGGAGTTCCCGGTGGCGCGGATCCTGGAGGCGGGGTTCACAGGCAAGAACCGGGAAGGCGCCATGAAGCACGTGGAGGAGCTCAAGGCCCACGGCGTGGCCGCGCCGGACCGCATCCCCGCGTACTACGCGGTGCCCCGGGAGATGGTCACCACCGACGACGAGATCGAGGTGCTGGGCGATACCACGTCCGGCGAGGTGGAGGTGGTGTTCCTGTTCAAGGGGGACCAGGTCTATATCGCGGCGGGCAGTGATCACACCGACCGGGAGCTGGAGAAGGACAGCATCGCCAAGTCCAAGGTCATGTGCATCAAGGTGCTGTCATCGCAGGTGTGGGCACTGGCCGACGTGGAGCCCCACTGGGAACGGTTGAAGCTCCAGAGCTGGGTGGAGGCGGACGGCGGGCGGACGCTCTACCAGGAGGGCTCGCTGGCCGACTTCCTGACCGTGGATGACTTTCTCGACGGTGTCAGGTCCGTGGTCGCGGACGGATCGCTGGACGGCATGGTGCTGTTCATGGGGACCATCCCCACCCTGGGCGGCGAGTTGCTGTTCTCGCCCACCTTCGAAGGCCGCCTTTCCGATGAGGTGCTCGGGCGGGAGTTGTCGATCCAATATCGCATCCGCCCCATGGACTGGCTCACGTAGCTGCGCGCCCCCTGCAAACATCCGAGGCACATGGTGAGTGACAATCGAGACCGACGGATTCGCGTCGCCTCCATCCAGATGGGCATGGACGACGGGGGCAAGGCCTCCAACATCCAGCGCGCCGCGACCCTCATCGACGGCGTGGATGGAGCCGACCTCATCCTGCTGCCCGAGATCTGGAACGTGGGCTACTTCGCCTTCGACGACTATGGAGCCGAAAGCGAGGGCCTGTCCGGCCCCACCGTGTCCATGCTGAGGGAGAAGGCCGCGGCCAAGGGCTGCTTCCTCTTCGGCGGCAGCATCGTGGAGGAGGACGGCGGCGCCTACTACAACACCAGCGTCCTCATCGACCGGCAGGGGGACATCGCCGGGACCTACCGCAAGATCCATCTCTTCGGGTACCAGTCCGAGGAGGCGCGGCTCTTGACGCGGGGCGAGGCCCCGACGGTGGTGGATACCGAGCTCGGAAAGTTCGGGCTGTCGACCTGCTACGACCTGCGGTTCCCCGAGTTGTACCGCCGGATGGCGGTCATGGGAGCCGAGGTCTTTCTGGTGGCTTCGGCCTGGCCGTATCCCCGGCTCGAGGCTTGGCTTTTGCTGAATCGCGTGCGGGCGCTGGAGAACCAGGTCTATCTGGTGTCCAGCAACTGTACCGGCAGCAACCGGGGCAAGGCTTTCGTCGGGCACAGCACGGTGGCCGATCCCTGGGGAACCCCGTTGGCCGCCGGCGGCGACGGCGAATGCGTCGTACGGGCGGAAATGGACCTGAGCCAGATCCCGCGGATCCGCACGGTTTTCTCCGCGTTCAACGACCGGGTCCTGATCGACTAGAGAAGCAGATTCAGATCCAAAGGGAGGAAAGAGATGCCGAAGGAAGAGAGAGAGTTTTTCGACACCAGCACCATCGACTGGCGCCCCGTGGGCGCCGGCTCGGGCGCCGCGGCAGAAGGGATCACGGAAAAGATCCTGAGCGAGGACAAGGACACCGGCGACTACGCCCGCATGGTCAACTTCTCGGCCGGCGTGGAAACCGACGAGACCATCGAGCACGATTTCTGGGAAGAGGTCATCATCATCGAGGGCAGCCTCATCGATACGCGGCTCAACCAGGAGTTCACCAAGGGCATGTACGGCTGCCGCCCGCCGGGCATGAAGCACGGGCCCTACAAGAGCCCCAACGGCTGCATCACCTTCGAGCTGCGCTATTTCAAGAAGTAGTCCGCGCGAACACGGCCAGATGGCGCATTTCACCACCGTCGGCCGATCCATCCGCCGCGCGGAAGGGGTGGAGAAGGTCACCGGCAAGGCGCGGTTCACGGGTGACCTGGACTTCCCCGCGCTGCTGGAGGGAAGGGTGCTCCGCAGTCCGTTCCCCCATGCCCTGATCGAAAGCATCGACGTACGCGACGCCGAGGCCCTCCCGGGGGTGCTCGGCGTCCTGACCCGGGACTCCGTCAAGGACATCGATCCCTACTACGGGCACTGCCTGCGCGACCGGCCGCTCATCGCCACGGAACGGGTGCGCTACGTCGGCGAGCCGGTGGTGGCCGTGGCGGCCGAGTCTGGCGACATCGCCGAAGCGGCGCTGGCCTCGGTCCGCGTGCGTTACAAGGAAGTTCCGGCCGCCGCCACCATGGAAGAGGCGCTGGCCCCTGAGGCGCCAATGCTGCACGACGCCAACGCCCTGGCCGGGGAATACCACGAGCTGGCTGCCCTGGAGGAGGAGCTTCCGCGGAACGTCTGCCACCACGAGCGGCTCGAGTCCGGCGACGTCACCGCTGGCTTCGAGGAGGCCGACGCGGTCTTCGAGGACACCTTCGAGTTCCCGATGATCTGTCA
Organism: uncultured Binatia bacterium (SeqCode); assembly: GCA_965218305.1. Lineage (GTDB taxonomy): Bacteria > Desulfobacterota > Binatia > UBA9968 > JAJDTQ01 > JAJDTQ01. Next base: position 128,164 of record OZ244617.1, read on the forward strand.
CTACTCCCTCGAGCCCCACACCGCGGTGGCCCGATTCGAGGGTGACGAGATCGCCCTGTGGACCTCCTCCGCCCACCCGTTCCTCATCCGCGCCGAGATCGCCCAGATGTTCAGGCTTCCGATGCCCAACGTGCGGGTGACGGTGCCCTACGTCGGCGGCGCCTTCGGCGGCAAGTCCTACTTCAAGATCGAGCCCCTGGCCGTGGCTTTGGCCCGCACGGCGGGCGGGCGTCCCGTGCGCCTGGCCCAGAGTGTATCCGAGTCCATGCTCACCATCCGGCGCCACTCGGCCCGTTGCCGGGTGAAGACCGGGGTCCGGCGGGACGGCACCGTGGTGGCGCGGGAAGCGCAGATGCACCTGGACACCGGCGCCTACGCCGACAACGGCCCGCGGGTGGCCAAGCGGGTGGCTACCCGAATACATGGGCCCTACCGCATTCCCCACTACCGCATCGACGTGTACGCGGTGTACACCAACACCGCGCCCGCGGGCTCCATGCGCTCCATCGGCGGACCCCAGGCGATCTTCCCGCTGGAGTCGCACATGGACGACGTCGCCCGGGGCCTGAAACTCGACCCGCTGGCGTTCCGCCTCAAGAACCTGTTGCGCCGCGATGAACCCTTGAAGCCCGGCGCCAAGCCCATGGACGCGGACCTGCACATGGACCTGCGAAAGTTGGCCTCCATGGTGGGATGGGACGAGGTCGAGGGTCCGCCGGAAGACAACCTGGGCATCGCCGTGGGGGTCACCGACTCCGAGGCCATGCCCGTATCCACCGCCATCCTGCGTCTCCTGAGCGACGGCAGTGCGGTGCTCATGGCCGGCAGCACGGAGGTAGGGCAGGGCGCCCGGACCGTTCTGAGCCAGGTGGCGGCCGAGGCGCTTCGCCTTCCGCCGGAACGAATCGTCATGCGGGCGACCGATACCGATGTCACTCCCTTCGACCGTTCCACCGGTGCCAGCCGCTCCACCACGGTGATGGGCACCGCGGTCAAGTTCGCCGCCGAGGATCTGCTGGAGCAGGTTCGGAACGCCGCGGCCGAGGTCATGGGTTGCGACCCGGGTGACGTGACCCTCGAGGACGGGTGGGCCGAGGCCGGCGGGCAACGCATGGACTACGGCGCCGTGGTGCGAGCATTCTTCGCCATGCCCGGCGGCGAGTTCATCGGCCGCGGCTACGTGCGCGCCGGCGGCGGGATTCCCGCGCAGTTCCCGGTGTTCTGGGAGACCGGCATGGGGGCCGCTTCAGTGACCGTGGACGAGGAGACGGGCGAGGTGCGGGTACCGCACTACACCAGCGTCGCCGACGTCGGCAAGGCCATCAACTGGCTTCAGGCCGAGGCGCAGGACGAGGGCGCCGCCATGATGGGAATGGGCCATACCCTGTGCGAGAGCCTGCTCTACGACGGCGGCCAGCCCCTCAACCCCAACCTGATCGACTACAAGGTGCCGGCTTTCACCGATATGCCGCGCCGTTTCGAGGTAGCGCTGATGGAGAACGCCGACGGCCCCGGCCCCTGGGGCGCCAAGGGCATGGGCGAATCCGGCATCGTCGCGGTGGCGCCGGCCGTGGCCAACGCCGTCGCACGGGCTACGGGTGTGAGAATCCGCGAGCTGCCCCTCACGCCCGAACGCGTCTGGAGGGCCATGAATGGCAAGGCTTGAGGCGCGAATGCCCCCGGTCGCGCGGAGACACACGGGCACGGGCGGGTTTGAAACCCGCCCCTACGTCGCGCCACGCCTTGCCGGCAACACCAAACCGAACCCGGACCCTGCGGGCGCGGGTTTTAGACCCGCCCTCCCAACCCCGGACGGCACTGGCGTGGAATTCGCGCGCACCCGTGCCGAACCCGGACCGTGCGAACGTGGGTTTCAAACCCGCCCGCGTCCCAACCACGAGGTCCCGTAGGGGCGGGTTTCAAACCCGCCCGCGCCGCAGACCGGCACCATGCCACAGGAGCACACCATGAAATTCGGCATCCAGCTCAACCCCCAGGTCTCCAACGACAAGCCTCCCGAGACTCTCCTCCCCACGCTGGCAGAGCAGACCCGAGTGGCCGACGAAGCCGGCTTCGAGGCCATCACCATGGGCCAGCACTACAACATCCCCGGCTTCCAGCGGCTCCACCAGGTACCGCTCCTGGGTCGGCTCTGCGCCGAGGTCAAGCAAGCCGGCATCGGCACCGCCACCACGCTCCTCGGCCTCCACGATCCGGTGATCATCGCCAAGGAGCTCGCCACCATCGACGTCATGAACGAGGGCCGCTCCGTCTTCTCCTTCGGCCTGGGTTACCGGCAACAGGAGTTGGACGCCTTCAACCTGACCAAGCAGCAGCGCTTCCAGCGTTTCGTGGAAGGGGTGGAGATCGTCAAGCGGCTGTGGACCGAGGAGCACGTTTCGTTTTCGGGCAAGGCGTTCGAGTTGAAGGACGTCACCATCGCACCCCGGCCGCTGCAGCAGCCGCGGCCGCCCGTATGGATCGCCGCCAACGGCGACACGGGGGTCCGGCGCGCTGCCCGCATCGGCGACGGCTGGCTGGTGGGACCCCACTCGGCCATTGAGGAACTGCGGGACCAGACCGCGCTGTTCCGGCAAGCGTGGGCGGACACCGGCAAGCCCGGCGCCGGCGCCGTCGTCATGGTGCGGGAGTGCTTCGTCGCCCCCACCCGGGAACAGGCCGTGGCCAAGGCCCGCCCCTGCCTCGACAAGCTCTACCGCGACGTCTACGTCAAGTGGGGCCAGGACGAAGCCATGACCAACCCCGACGAGCTCACCTGGGACTTCGACCGCCTGGCGCGCCACCGCTTCATCCTCGGCTCCCCCGAAGACTGCATCGAGGAGATCCGCTCCTACGAGGAATCTCTCAAGCCGGATCTGCTGCTGCTGCGTTTCGATTGGACCCCGGGGCTGGAGCAAAAGGACATACTGGACGCCATGGAGCTGTTCGGCGCGGCGGTGCTGCCAAGGGTGTGAGCGCGCCCCTCCGTCGTTCCCGCCTCCCCATCCCTTTGCGTCACCGGCCCACCCCTCTTCGTCACCCCGGGCTTGACCCGGGGTCCAGGGTGGGGGTTGGGGCATGTCTGCTCCACTTGCCTTCGCCCCGCCTCTCCTGGATCCCGGATCAAGTCCGGGATGACGGGAGTGACGCCAGCGTGCCGGGGGAAACGCCGGGATGATGGAAGGTATCAGTGACGGCCTCGAACGTCCTTGGCGCGGGAGGCTTGGTCGTGGTCGTACGCTCTGATCAGGGTTTCAGATCCCCCTCGGCGAACGGGATCGGTTTGACCACCGGCTTCACCCGGTCGCCGTCCTTCTCCACCGAGATCCAGTTGAGGCAGTTCCTGTCGTCTCTCTCGGGATAGTCGTCGCGGGTGTGCTGGCCGCGGGATTCCTTGCGCTCCAGGGCGCAGCGGGCGACCATTTCCCCGACCCAGGACAGGTTCGAGCATTCGAGGGACTTGATGAGGTCGCGGACGTTGTCCGCCTTGAGCGTCGGGACCTTTTCGCGGCGGATCTCCTGGAAGCGCTCCAGTCCGGAGGTCAGCCCGCGCTCGTTCCGCACCACCCCGGTGCTCTCCCACGCGATCTCCTTGATTTCCTGTTGCACTGCTGTGGGATCCAGCCCGTCGTCACGCTTGAAGGCTTCGATCCTCGCAATCTCGGCGGCGGTCTCGCGTCGGTCCACTTCGCCCAACTCGGCGTCCGCGGCGTAGATGGCCGAGAACTTGCCCGAGCGGGCGCCCAACGCGAAGGCGCTGGCGATGGCGTTGCCAGACAGCCGGTTGGAGCCGTGGGTGCCGGTGGCGGACTCGCCTGATGCGTACAAACCCTCCACGCCGGGGACCTCGCAGCGTTCGTTGATGTCGAGGCCGCCCAGGAAGGTGTGGAGCGCGGGGACCCACTCGAACGGGTCGGTGCGGCAGTTGACGCCGGCCTTGCCGAGCTTGGGGGTGTACTCGAACTGGATCTCGTCATCCCATTTCTCGTCCGGGATGTAGGACGGATCCAGGTAGACGGGGCCGCGCCCTTCGAGCATCTCCTTGTAGGTGGCTCCCACGAGAATGGCGCGGGTGGTGCCTTCCAGCCGCTCGGGGTCGTATTTCTCGAGGAACCGCTCGCCCAGCGCGTTGAAGAATCGCCCGCCCTTGCTGGTGAAAGGCGACAGGCCGGCCATGGAGATGGCCTCGCCGCCGGGCGCCGGTATCAATGTGAACTCCAGGAACTCGAGGTTGGCCAGGGGTGCGCCGATGTCGAAAGCCGCGACGTAGGCGTCGCCCGTGGTGAGGAAGTTGGCGCTGGTGTATTTCTGGATGCCGATGGCGCTGCCCGCGGCCAGCACCACGGCCCGGGCGCGGTACGCATGGTATTCGCCGGTCTGCACGTTGATGCCGAATGCGCCGGTGACCCGTCCGTTTTGCCGCAGGAGCTTCGTGATCATGGTCCACTGGCGCACCTGGACCTCGCGGTTGAAGACCTCCTTGCGGAGCGAGCCCAGCATTCCCACGCTGCCGCCCACCGGCGGACAACTGCGCGCGTAGGAACTGCCCAGGCGTTTCTCCTGGTAGAACTGCTTGCCGTCGGGGGTCTTCTTGAAGTGCAGCCCCATCTCTTCCAGCTCGATGACCCGGTCGGTGACCTCGTTGACGATGGCCCGGACGATCTTCTGGTTGGGGATGAAGTCACCGCCGACGATGGTGTCCTTGAAGTGCATCTCCTTGCTGTCGCGGGGGTCGGCGTGGGCGAAGGCGGCCTGCGGGACCCCGCCCGAGGTGGGGCTGGAGCCGCTTCGCCCGAGGCGTCCCTTGTCCACCAGCACCACGTCCATGTTGCGCTTGGAGGCCTCCAGCGCCGCCATGCAGGCGGCCAGGCCGCCGCCGATGATGAGGACGTCGCAGTCGGTGGTCTGGATGGAGTCGCTCATTTGCCCGCTCAGGAGTTGGTGGCGGGTCCGCCACTGGCGGCGGCCCGTTTCTTCTTGGGCCGCAGCACCACCTCGATGGCGTCTTCGGGACAGACGAGCTCGCACAGGAAGCAGTTGACGCAGTACTTGTTGCCGAAGGGGAAGACCTTGTCCTTCTTGTTGGTGAAGCGGAAGACGTCGGCGCCGCAGTCGTAAACGCAGATGCCGCAGCCGTCGCATTTGTGGGGGTCTACTCGGATCACGCGCGACTCCTCCGAAAGTCTCGTTGACAGCGCGCCGCGCCCTTTGATATGGCGTGGCTCAACCGTGCTTGGCCGCCGCACTCCAGGATGTCGAAACCCATGGGGGCTACCTATATCGGAAATCACCGGCTAAAGCCAGATTGAAGGCGGTGTCCATCAACTTCGGTTCCAGGACACCCTTACACCGCAAGGGGAAGGAGCGACGGATCATGAGAGCAATCGATCGACGCATGTTTCTCAAGGGCATGGGAGTTGTCGGCGGCACCATCGTCGGTTTCAACGCGCTTCGTCCGTTCGCCATCGGCGCGGACGGCGGCGTTCTGCAATACGGGTTGGCCGCGGCCGACACCCGTATCCTGGACCCCATGGGCGGCCCCAACTCGACGGACAAGACCGTGCTGGAACACATCTACCGTGGCCTCGTGCGGCCAATGCCGGGGGAGGTGAACGCCGAGCGGTTCCAGCCGGATCTGGCGGAGAGCTGGGAGCACTCCGGCGATCTCAAGGCATGGACTTTCAAGCTGAGGCAGGGCGTGGAGTTCCATGGCGGCTTCGGAGAGTTCACCGCCGACGATGTGGAGTTCTCGCTAAACCGCGCCAGAAACAAGAAGACCAGCATCTACCACAAGTTCTACCGGGGGTTCGACGACGTCAAGGCGTTGGACAAGCGCACCGTCCGCATCACCCTGAAGACGCCCCAGACCCAGATCGCCCTGCTGCCGAATCTGCTCGGCTGGCAGGCGGGAATGATCATGAGCCGGAAGGCCGCCGAGAAGCTCGGCGACAAGCTCAAGACCCATCCCATCGGCACCGGTCCGTTCGCGTTCAAGGAACACATCCCCCAGGAGCGGCTGGTGCTGGTGCGCAATGACCAATACTATCTCGGCAAGCCCAAAATCAGCGGGATCGACTTTCGTTTCCTGCCGGATGCCAGCAGCCGGAATCTCGCGTTCAAGGCCGGCGAGCTGCACATCATCGAGTTGACGCGCGAACAGCGCGCCATCAACCAGGTGAAGGGTCCGGACGTCGTCATCGAATCGTTCGGGCCGTCCACGGTCGTGAAACTTCACATGGACCGGAAGCGCAAGCCGCTCGACGACCTCAGGGTGCGCAAGGCCATCGCCCATTCCATCAACCGGGACGCGCTCGTGCAGTTCATCGGCCCGGACGTGGCCTCGCAGCTCTACAGCGTGATACCGCCTTCGTTCGTCGGCGCGCTGCAGGATGTCCCCGCGGAGCTCCGCTACGACTTCAACCCGGAAAAGGCGAAGCAGCTCCTGGCCGACGCCGGCCTGCCCAAGGGCTTCAACCTCAACCCGGTCTTCATTAGCGAGAAGCCCATGTTCCGGCGCGCCTTCGAGGTGTTGCAGAACCAGATGGCGCAGGTGGGCATCGGCGTCAACCTGAGCGTGATCGCGCATCCCGCCTGGCACAAGAAGAACGACGAGGGAAGCAACCCCCTGGTGCTGCGGGCGGCCACGCGCTTCCCCACCGCGAACTTCATCCTGGAGGAGTTCTTCGCCAAGGGCGCCAAGAGGAACTTCTCGCATTTCAACGGGGCGGACGCGGACATCCAGCAGGCCAAGAAGGAGATGGACCCGCAGGTCCAGAAGAAATTGTGGGGCAACGCCCAGACCAAGATCCTGGAGGATCTGGCGGCGCTCCCGACCCACACGATCAAGAACGTCTATGCGCGGAAGACCAGTGTCGACCTCGGGTTCAAGCTGGAGTCGGATCTGTGCATCTGCGTGCCGTTGAGGTGGGATGCCCGGTTGATGTAACGGCTTCCCATGGAAAACGACGCTTACGTCACCTACCACGGCAACGCCGAGGCCGACCGCGAGATCGCGCAACGGAGCGTGCTCTTCATCGACAACGAGACCGCGGCGCGAGTCCTCACCATGGAGGACACCATCGAAGCCGTCGAGGAGTCCTATCGGGAGTACGGGTCGGGGCGGGCCACGGCCACTCGCGCGACCCACTCCGTGCCCCGGCCCGGCGGCGACGGCTGGTACACCTGGGACCCCATGGCCTCGGCGCTCCCGAAGCTGGGAGCGCTGGCGATCCGCATGAAGTCCGACATCCTTCCGCCGGGCGGGGCGCAGGTCAAGAAATACTGCGTCGCGCCCGGCAAGTTCTGCGGCCTCATCCTGCTCTTCAGCACCGACGACGGCGCGCCCCTGGCGATCATGAACGACGGCCACATCCAGCACATGAGGGTGGGGGCCGCCGGGGCCATCAGCGTCAAGCACATGGCCCGTGAGGACGCCGCCGTCCTGGGCCTTTTCGGCACGGCCGGGATGGCCACGGCGCACGCGCTGGCCATCACCAAGGTCAGGACCATCCGCAAGATCCTCGTGTACAGTCCCAATCCGGAACACCGCGCGGCCTTTGCCGATCGCACCAGTGGCAACCTGGGAATCCCGGTGACGGCCGTGGACGACCCGCGCCGGGTGATGGAAGGCGCGGACATCGTCGCCGCCTGCACCAACTCGCTGGCGCCCGTGGTCAAGGGGGAATGGCTCGAACCCGGCATGCACGTGCTGTCGGTGTTGCCCAACGAGATCGACGACGACGTCTTTCGCCGGTGCCACCGGTACGTCTACTCCCGGACACCCACGACCGACTATCACGTGGCCGACCCGGAACGCCGCCCGGCGGTGGGCTACGAGCCCATCGACACCGAATGGCTGCGAAGGGAGGAGTGGCTGCTGGGCAGGGAAAAGCGGGTCTTTCTGTCCGATGTTGTCCTCGGAGACTACCCGGGAAGGGCGGGGCCGGAGGAGATCACCTGCTTCGTCACCCAGGGAAACCCCATCCAGTTCGCGGCGTCGGCCTGCAAGGTCTACGAGGGGGCGCGGGCGCGGGGCCTGGGCCACGAGTTGCCGCTGAGCTGGTTCCTGCAGGATATCAGCGACTGACCCCATGTCCGGCTACATCCTGCGCAGGACCCTCTGGGCCATCCCCACGATGCTGGGGGTGATGGTCTTCATCTTCCTCGTGATGCGGGTCCTGCCCGGCGACCCGGCCTACGCCATCCTGGGAGATGAGGCGCCGGCAGAAGCCCTGGAGCAGTTCCGCCGGAGCTGGGGCCTTCACGAACCCCTCTGGGTACAGTTCGGCGACTACGTCTGGGGCCTGCTGCGGGGCGATCTCGGCATCTCCATGGCCAACCGGCGCCCGATCCTGCCACAGATCCTGCGGGCGCTCCCGTACACGCTGGACCTCGCGGTCTCGGGGCTGGCCGTGGGGCTGTTGCTGGGCATCCCGCTGGGCATCCTCACGGCCCGCCGCCGCAACACCATGACCGACTATGTCGCCCGGGTCCTTTCGCTGGCCGGCATCTCCACCCCGTCGTTCTACCTGGGCATCCTGCTGATCTTCTTCTTCGCCTACCAGATGCGCCTCTTCCCGGTCATCGGCGCCGGCGACCTGAACGATCCGTGGGACCGCCTGCACCACCTGGTGCTGCCGGCCCTGAGCGTGGGGCTGGCCATGATGTCGTACATCACCCGTGTGACACGGTCCGCTCTGCTTGAGGTCATCAACATGGAATATGTACGCACGGCGCGGGCCAAGGGGCTCACGGAGCACTGGGTGATGTACAAGCACGCGCTCAAGAATGCCCTGATGCCGGTGGTTTCCGTTGTCGGCATCTACACGGGCATCCTCATCGGGAGCTCCATCCTCGTCACCATCGTGTTCAACCGGCCGGGCCTGGGGAAGCTGATGGTGGGCGGCATCAATACCCATGACTACGCCATGCTCCAGGCCGTGATGACGTTCTATGCCGGCATCATCGTCCTGGTGAACCTGTTGACCGATCTGACGTACGCGTTCATCGACCCGCGGATCAAGTACAAGTGAAACCATGAGCACCACTACCCGTGAACCCGCAAGCGGCGAGATCTCGGCCGGCCGGCGCCGGCGCCGAAGGATCTGGCGGGGCATGAAGCGCAACAAGACCACCCTGGTGGGGCTCGTCCTGACCACGCTGATCCTCCTGGTTGCGCTGTTCGCGCCGTGGCTGGTTCCTTTCGATCCCATCCGGCAAGACCTCATGCAGGGGGATCTCCCTCCGGGCCCGGTGCACGTGCTGGGCACGGACAGCTACGGCAGGGACGTCCTGTCACGCATCATCATGGGGGGGCGTGTGTCCCTGGGCATCGCGCTGTCCGCCGTGGGCATGGCGCTCGTTTTCGGCAGCACTCTCGGCGTCATCGCGGGCTACAAGGGCGGTGTCATCGATACCGCAACCGTGCGTTTGACCGACCTGTTGATGACCTTCCCGACGACGATTCTGGGGTTGATGGTGCTGGCCGTCCTGGGCTCCGGGATGGTGAATCTCTCCATTGCCATCGCCATCGCCATCACCCCGAGATTCGCGCGTATCGCCCGCGGCTCCGCCATCTCACTGCGAGAGCGGGACTTCATCCAGGGCGCCCGCGCCCTGGGCATGAGCGATATGCGCATCATCTGCAAACACGTGCTGCCCAATATCTCCAACGAGGTCCTGGTGGTCGCAAGCCTCTGGACCGCGACGGCCATTCTCCAGGAGGCCAACCTGAGCTTCATCGGCCTCGGCGTGAAGCCGCCGACCCCGAGCTGGGGCGGGATGATCCGGGACGGCGTGAACCAGCTTCTCAGTCAGCCCTGGCTGTCCATTGCGCCGGGAGCCGCCATCTTCGCCGTGGTGCTGGCTTTCAACATGATCGGAGACGGATTGCGGGACATCCTCGATCCTCGGACCATGGACTGACGGGGTCTTCCCTGTCATTTGAAGGGCCGGCTCAACGCCTGTGGCGACTTCTGCGACGACTCGGACCGTCGCAGCGGTGGGTATTGCGCCATTCTTTGCATTATGCCAATGTATAGGAGTGTATTCGCTAACTTATAGCAAGCAAGCGCGCAAAACCTTGGCCAGAATTCCGGCCCATATCTCTCGACGCATTCTCTTGAGGATGAAGGAAATTGCCTCGGATCCTTTTGCGACCGACAACAACACCGAGTCGATGCGGGGAATGCACGGCTACTTCCGGCTGCGGTCAGGCAACTGGCGAGTCATCTACAAGATCGAGACGGATGGGCTGCGCCTTGTGGTAGTCAAGATTGCGCTGAGAGGAGGAGTGTACGAATGAACCCTCAGATCATCAGCGACCGTGATCAGAAGCCGGCATTCGCCGTGCTGCCCTACGACGAATACATGGCACTTATTGAGCGTCTGGAGCTACTCGAGGATCTGCGCGACTGCCAGGACTTCGAGGAGAGGCTCGCGCGCGGCGAAGAAGAGCTGATTCCGGGCGATGTCGTGGAACGTCTGGTCGAAGGAGAAAATTCCGTCAAGGTATGGCGGGAGCACCGAGGCCTTACCCAGGAAGAATTGGGGGCGGAGATCGGTTTGAGCGGGCCGTATCTCTCTCAAATCGAGTCCGGCAAACGCGAGGGCACCGTGAAGGTCTACGCGGCTCTGGCGAAGGCGCTCGGTGTCGACATTGGCGACCTTGTGGCCACCGCGGACCGGGAATCCCCAACTCGGTCGGAAGCCGCGCCGCAAGCTTCGGGAATGAAGCGGAGTCGCGATCGCGGCCGTGGGTAAGACAGATCGCGGCAATCCGCGTGTTGCGCAGGATGGCACTCCGCACCCGTGGGTCTCTTCCGCGATCGTTTGAAGATCCTGTTCGATCGCTGTGACCACGGGCGGTGCAGATCGCTGCCGAACGCGCCCGGCTTCCCGCTGAGGAATTCCATGGTATCCGTCCAGGCATTGGCAGAAGTGTATCCCACAGGTTGGACGGTCGGACAGTGGGTTGGCGCTCTATGAGAAGCCGGAGATCTTCAACACCGACCAGGCCGCTCAGTTCACCTTGGAGGCGTTCACCGGCGTGCTCGACGCGCACTATTGAGCCTCGTATAATATAGTGACATCAGAAAAGGCTGGACTGTTTCCAGAAGGCGGTAACGAGACGAGGCCGGCGGCGCATTCGGCAAAGGGCGCGACGAGCATGGTGGCTGAGTTGAGCGAAGTCCTTGGCACAGAAGTTGGGCAGTTCATGATGCTTCCAGTATCCCCAGAGGTATTCGACGGGATTCAGTTCCGGGGCATAGGCCGGCAACCGTTCCAGCACCAACGCGCCCTCGGTGGTGGCAACAAAGTCCCGAACCAACCGGCTCCGGTGGCTGGGCAGTCCGTCCCACACTACCAGCAGCGGCCCGGAAACATGACGTATCAAGTGCTTCAGGAAGTCGATGATCTGGGGGCTCTTGATGGCTCCCGGATACAGTCGAAAGTAGAAGCGCCACCAGGTGACTCCGGCGATGGCCGACAGACTCTTCCAGTTGAAGTGATATTGCAGCACCGGTGTCTGTCCTCGGGGCGACCACGTGCGATACCGATTCGGCCGCTCGCTCAGCCCGCTTTCGTCCACGAACACTATGGTTCGACCCTCGTTTCGGGCTTTTTTTTAATCTCCGGCCAGCGCTTCTTCTTCCACTGCCGGATCGCCTCTTCATCTCGTTCCAAGGCACGTCCCGTCGGCCGCTGGCAACTCCACCCCAACTGCCGCAATATCCGCCAAACATGGCCCGGATGGTATGTCACTCCGCAGGCTTCCCCAATCAAGTGGGCCACTCGCCTTGCGGTCCACAGCCTCGTATCGTACCCCAGCGCTTCGGGTCCCCGTTTCAAACCGCCCTCGATCTTCTTCAGATCCGCCGGGCTCAGTCGCGGCTTGCGTCCGGCACGCCCCGCCTGCTTGAGCCCCGCTCTGCCGCTCTCGGCCAACTGCCACGCCCATCGATTCACCGACTGGCGGTGCACTCCCACCCGACGCGCCACCTCCGCCTCCGACAGCCCTCGCTTCAACAGCCTCCCCGCCTCCATCCGCCGCCGTTCCAATGCTTCAAAGTCCCGCCGTACTCCAAGTGGATTTCCCATGCCAACTACTATACACTCGTTCTTATCGGATGTCACTATATTATACGGTTCTCAATAAGTCTCCATCAGTATGGGTGGGCGTGGCGTTGGCTTGTGGCCCGCACCGCAGCCGCCAAGTCCTACGCCGAACGCCTCTTCACCTTCCCGGAGATCGGTCCGCTGGATCCCGGGTCCGCAAGGCGCGCCATCGAAGCGCCGGCGAGGCGCCTCGACGTTGCCTTCCAACCCGACGCCCTGGAGGCGGTGCTGCAAAACACCCAGCGCTATCCGTACTTCTTGCAGGAGTGGGGGAAACACTGCTGGGACTGCGCCACGTCATCTCCCGTGACGGCAGCAAATGTCGAGGCCGCCAGCCGGCAGGCCACTGCTGAACTGGATGCCAGCTTCTTTCGCGCGCGTTTCGATCGTTTGGCGCCATCCGAAAAGCGCTACCTGCGAGCCATGGCCGGGCTCGGGGGTGGCCCGCACCGTTCCGGCGAGATCGCCCAGGTCCTTGTCCAGTCCGTTCGAGTCGTAGCCCCAACCCGTGCCAAGCTCATCAGCAAAGGCATGATCTACAGCCCCGCTCACGGCGACACCGCCTTTGCCGTGCCGCTGTTCGACGCCTACCTGCGCCGCGTCATGCCGTTCCCGGAGGGGTGACAGACCGCGCCGTTCACCAGGATCGGGTCGGAGCCGGCGCTCTTCGCCTATCCGATGAGTCGCAGGCGCTTCCGCATTCCGCCTGCGATGGAGTCGGCAAGCTCTACTGGAAAATCGTCCGGCAGGGCGGCCAGGGTTGCGTCGATGGCTGCTTCCGCGGATTCTGCCAAATCGGCGTAGATTTGCTCGACCACGGTTGCGCGCAGGCCGCTGTTCTCCGCGGTCTGAATGAAGTGTCTCGGGATGATCTGGTCGATGACATAATGCCGGCTGTTGCCGACCGCGTTCGCAAGCCTGAACTGGTTTTTCCGAAGTTGTCCCGCGTCCATGGCGGGTTGCGACGACATCACATCGTAGAGCGGTGTCAGTCTGAAACGCCCGCCCGGTTGTAGGAAAATGCTGAAGTTCTTTGCGTGGCCGTCGGTCGCGCCCAGTAGCCAGAAGATGATCTGTGCCTTGAGGAACGTCATTCGATCGCCTGTCGGGTCGTTGCTTGCTTTTAACAGCGCCAATATGTCCCGGATCCCGGGACCGCCGTCCGGCTCGTACTTCAAGGTTGGCGACACCGACAGCGCTTGGCAGCAATCTTCCTGCGGCATGCGCAGCAGCCGTTTGTCCCGGGTCCATAGCCGGTCAAAGCGCTCAACCACAAGCACGCGTTCGCCGCCAAAATCGGCGATCATGGTTCCGGCGCTTGTCAGGCCGAGACCGGCAGTCAGATGAAGGCACAGGTATTCGTTCTCGACGCTTTGTGTGAGGTCGATGCCGTCGGGCAACCTGCCGATTTGTGGCTTCATGATGTGCGTCGTCGCTGTCGTGCCGTGCGGGATGTGCCATTCACCGTTCCAATAGAGAAAGGCGGTCTTGTCCTGTGCTCCCGCGATAGAGATCCGGAACTCATCATCGCCATCCACCCCCAAGGGGGCCGTAGCGAGTTCCCGGATTTTCCCGGCCATCTCGTCATCACTGACTTCGCGGCCCTCTACCGCCCCTGCCAAGCCGGGCGGCTGTCCCTCGGGGAGAAGTTGCATCGCGCCCACGCAGTCACGGCCAACCTTGGCCAGCAGACTGTAGGTGTCGTAGTCATCGGCCCTGACACGTTCGGCGATGCGGCGTCGGATCTGTTGGTTGTCCGGAAGCAGGTTGTCGAATACCGCGATCACGGGACCGCCGGTGTAGCGGTCCTCGCGTAGCGGCAAGGAAATCGAGACTGGTAGGGCGTGCTCCCAACCCAGCCAGTCCTCGTCGTACCGGAAGTCGATGGCTCCGCTCGGGAGACGCTGTAGTTGTCCAACCAGACGGGAGTTGATGTAGACCTCAAGGGGGACGCGGGTCCGCCTGCGTGCCATCAAAACAATTCCTCCAAGAACAACTGCTGGAGGTCCTCGTCAACCAGACGCTCGCGGACAACGATCTCGAGACCGAGAGCGGTCATCACGTCCAGCAACGTGCGCATCCGCGTGCCCGGCGCACCGTTCTCCAGGGCCGAAATGGTTGCCTGTTGTAGACGGACGTCGGCTCCGAGTTCCTGCTGACTGAGCTCCAGTATCCGACGACGACGACGAATTGCCGCGCCCATCTGCTTCGAGGTTCTGACAATCTGCTCCATGACGCGCCTCCCTTCCCCCACGTGGCCCACTGCAAAGGTAAAGTATACGCGATAGCATATAAATAGTAAATATATGATATTTCTTATAATTGAAGATTATGCGGAATATCGTATGGAATTACCAAGCAGCGAGGGGTCGGGTTTCCTTTTGGTGAATTCGTCGTGTAAATGCGGACCTCCACGGAGGGGTTCTCTCTACCGTTTGAAGCGGTTGTTCAACCCCCGCGGCGCCGGGCAGTGCAACTCGCTGTCGAACACGCCGCGCTTCCCGCCGAGGAACTCCATGGCGTCGGTCCAGGCCCTGGCTTCGGCCGGGGTGATTTCGTCTTTGGCGCGGTGATCGTGTTTCTCGTGGAACCGATCGAGGGTGTCGTACAAGGATTGCGCCTTGCGAATCTGGACTTCCCGGAGTTGTGCGAAATGCCGGTGGACGCCCTGGGTTTCTTCGGCCACCAGGAAGTGGGGGAGGCAGAGGCCGGCGGAGTCACGGTATTTCTCGGAGAAGTCCGCTTCGTCGAGCAGGTCCAGAAGTTGCCGCAGATGGACGGACTCGGAGCGCGCGGCGTGAACACAGGCGGGGCAGCGGGTCCTCTTGAGCTTGGCGCGCAGGCGTGAACGGGTGCGTCCAAGCCAACCCTTCAGGGCTCTCCATCCGACGACGGGAGGCTCTCCGGCCATGCGCTCAAAGCGGTTCAGCAGGTCCTTGGCGATGATGGCGAAGCCCAGGTCGGGGGCGCTGGATGCCGGGACGTCGCGCAGCAGCCACGTGTGCGGGTTGCAGAGGCCGAAGGAATCGCGCAAGCCCATGCGGGTGGGCACGTCGGTAACGCGTTCGTAGAGGACGCTGTCCAGGTAGGCGCGGCTGTCGTCGATGACGATGCTGCAGATAGGGCAGCCCGGCACATCGAGCCGGTCGAAGAGCTTGAAGTAGAAACTGTCCTTGCGCGCCGGTTCGTTCACGTTGCCTCGGCGGGAGGGCCGCCTGCTTCTCCCGGACCCGCGCTCACTTGTTCAGCGCGCGCCAGATCTTCTCGCCGGTCACCGGCAGGTCGGTGATGCGCACGCCCACGGCCCGGTCCACGGCGTTGGCGATGGCCGAGGGGACGGGGATGATGCCGCTCTCGCCGAGTCCCTTGGCGCCGTAGGGGCCGGCGCCGTTGCCGTTCTCGAAGATGATGTTGACCAGATCGTCCGGGAGGTCGGAGATCTTCGGCAGCCGGTAGGTGAGGGCGTCCGGGGTGAGCATCAGGCCGTTCTCGTAGACCGTCTCCTCGAACAGCGCCTGTCCGAGCCCCTGTAGGAACGCCCCCTCCTCCTGGGTGTGGCACTGCTGGGGGTTGATGGCCTTGCCGGCGTCGGCGATGGCGACGTACTTGAGCAGCCGGACCTCGCCCGTGTCCCGGTCCACGTGGACTTTGGCGGCGCCCCATCCCACCTCCCAGAACGGCGCCCGGGCACCGAGGGGGGCGTCGGGGTCGCGTTCGCTCTGCTGCACGCCCTCTCCGGTGATGACGCCGCCGGCGCCCTTGAGGTGTTGGACCAGCGCCGAGAAGGGGAAGGCAATCTCCCCCAGGCGGACCTCGCCGTTGGCGAGGGTCGCGCCGCCGCCGGGGCTCTTGCCCAGTGAGCGGGCCGCCTCGGTGAGCTGGTCCCGGACGGCCTGGGCGGCCTTCTGCACCGCCAGGCCCATGACCGTGGTGGCGCTGCTGGCGTAGGTGCCCATGTCGAACGGCGTCGAGTCGGTGTCCAGGGGCGCCACCCGGACGGCCGTGGGCGACACCCCGAGCTCCTGCGCCGTGATGCGCGAGAAGGCGGTGTGGGAGCCCTGGCCGATCTCCACGGTGCCCTCGTGCAATGTGATCTCTCCAGCATCGTCGACTTCCACCCGCGCACAAGAGATCTTGTAGTTGCCGCCGCCGTCCTTGCAGCCGCAACTGACACCGATGCCGCAGTCCGGCTCCAGCTCCTCCTCACCCCAGCCGATCTCTTTGGCGGCGCGCAGGAGCCCCTCCTTCAGGTCGGTGTCCAGGGGGGTCTCCCCGGGGGCGAACTCCTCGCCCTTGTCCAGGAGGTTCTTGAGCCGGAACTCCACGGCATCCCAGCCCATCTCCCGGGCGATCATGTCCATCTGCGATTCGTAGGCCCACGCCACCTGGGGCGTGCCCATGCCGCGGAATGCTCCGGCCGGCACCGTGTTGGTGTACACGGTGTAGGCGTGGGAGCGGAGGTGCGGGATGCGGTAGGGGCCGGGCGCCCGATAGCCTGCCTTCTGGGTGACCCGGGGACCCGAGTCCGAGTAGGCGCCGCCGTCCACGTGCACGAGGCAGTCCCGCGCCACCAGCCTGCCGTCCCGGTCCACGCCGGTGCGTAGGCTGACGCGCATGGCCGGCTTGCTCACCGTGCGCGACTCTTCTTCCAGGGACAGGTGCAGGAACACCGGCCGTCCGGCCTTGCGCGCCAGCGCCAGCGCCACGGGCTCGAGCTTGGTGTGGTTCTTGTTGCCGTAGGTGCCTCCCACCAGCGGCACCACCACCCGCGCGCGCTCCCGCGCCACCTCGAACATCTCGGCCAGCTCCCGCTGGACGATGAACGGATGCTGGGTGGAAGCCCACACCGTGAAGCCGTCCTCGCGCCACTCGGCGACGGCGAGTTGCGGCTCCATGGAGAAGTGGGCGATCTTGGGGAACTCGAAGGTGTGCTCGAAAGTCCGCTCCGAGGCGGCGAACCCTTCGTCGACGTCGCCCTTGCCGCGCTCGTAGTGAAAGCTCACGTTGGCGTACTTCCTGGCCTCGTCATCGACGCCGGGATATCCCGGAAAGCTCGGGCTGTCCTCGCTCACGTACTCGTGGAGGGGCGGGGCATCGGGATGCAGCGCGTCATCCATGGTCAGTAGCGCCGGCAGCGGCTCGTACTCCACGCCAATGAGCTCGAGGGCGGCGGTGGCCGCCTCCAGCGTCTCGGCGGCCACCGCCGCCACCGCGTCGCCCTCGTACCGGACCTTGTCCATGGCCAGCACGGGAGTGTCCTTCACCAGCGGGCCGTGGTACGGCGAGATGTCCTTGAGGTCCGCGGCCGTGAGCACCGCCACGACCCCGGGATGGGACTCGGCCGCGGAAGTGTCGATGCCGACGATGCGGGCGTGAGCGTGGGGGCTGCGCAGGACCCGCGCGTAGAGCATGCCCGGGTGCGTCAGGTCGGCCGTGTAGACCGGCTCGCCGCGGACCTTGGCGGCGCCGTCGACCCGGCGCGCGTCAGCGGGCCGTGGCGCGGGCGCGTCTTTCCCGCCCAGGAGCGTTGCCGCCCGCCGCACCGACCGGATGATGGAGACGTAGCCGGTGCAACGGCAGATGTTGCCGTCCAGGGCGGTCTTGATGTCCTCCTCCGAAGGGTCCGGATTCTCGTCCAGCAGCGCGCGGGCGGCGAGGATCATTCCCGGGGTGCAGAAGCCGCACTCGAAGCCGCCTTCCTCCCAGAACGCTTCCTGCACCGGGTGCAGCGCGTCGTCGTTGCCGAGACCCTCGATGGTCACCAGCGACCGGCCGTTGATTTCATGGGTCAGCGTCGCGCAGGCGCTCACCGGACGGCCGTCCAGCAGCACCGTGCAGGCGCCGCAGACCTCCACCTCGCAGCTCGTCTTGGTGCCCTTGAGCCCCAGGGAATGGCGCAGGAAGTCGGCTAGCAGCAACTCCGGCGCTACGCTGGCGCGGCGCGCCTCGCCGTTCAGCTCGAATTGAATCTCGATCTCGTTCATGGGTTCCTCGGTGGAGATGTTCTACGCGTTCTCGCGGCGGGTTGGTTCATCTGTAGCAGATCGCCGGTCAGGCTGCGAGAAGGAGACCGTCTGGGTGCGGTTCCACTACTTGGCTCGAGTAACGGCAATTCTGGACCCCGGGTCAAGCCCGGGGTGACGGGGAAGTGGGCCTGTCGTCATCGCGGGCGCCCGCCAGCGTCATCCCACGCGCCGTCAACGCCACCCGGAACACCTACAACGTCACCGCGAACACCTGCAACGTCACCCCGGGCTTGACCCGGGGTCCAGAGGAGGGGAGGGGCGGTCCGGCGCCGGCTCAGGACCAGTAGGTGGTGCGGTCCACCGGAATGTGTTGCAGCACCTCGCCGGGGATGTAGTCTTCCACCTTGATCCGGGCCATGGCCTCGTCGGGGACCTTGGAGACCGGGGAGAAGGGGCGGTCCAGCGGCCGGGTGGCGTCGACGATCATCACTGAGGTCTTGGTCTCGTCCACCACCGTGGGGTCCAGGTAGTTGCCGGTGAAGGTGGGCTGGAGGATGGACACCTGGCGGTGAGGCTGCACCCGGGTGGCCACGGCCCACAGGATCTCGGTGGAGTTGTAGACGTCGATGTCGTCGTCGAAGACGAAGACGTGCTTGGCGTGGAGCTCGGTAAGGGCGGCGGCGGCCGCCCGGCCGGGATCGCCCTCGGACATTTTCTTCATGGCGATGAAGATGTTGTAGTGGGCGTGGCGTCCCGCCTTGCACACGGCCGTGACCCCGGGCACGGCTTCGCGGATCCGCCGGAGGTAGGCGCCCTCCCGGGGCAGGTCCAGCCAGGGCTTGTCACCCTCGGGAGTGATGACCGACTGGTACATGCCGTTGCTGCGGTAGTTGATGGCGCGCACCTCGTAGCGGCAGGCCGAGAAGAAGCGTTGGGGTCCGAGATAGCCGGGCGCCTCGCCGAAGGGACCGTCCACGATGCGTTTGCCGGGGATCAGCGCCCCCTCGATGACGATCTCCGCATCCGCCGGAATCAGCAGGTCCTCGCCCCAGGTGGTGGACGGCGTCACCCGGAGCGGCTCCCGCAGGTAGGCGCCCATGACGTCGTACTCGCTCACCTCGAAGGGGCCGGTGTAGCAGGCGCCCATGTAGAACGCCGGGTGATGCCCCAGCACCGTGGCCACCGGACATTCCAGCCCCTGGTCCTCGTAGTCCCGGAAGATGATCCATTGATGGTGCTGCGAGTGGTAGTGGGAGGCGGTGTTCCGGGACTTGATCTCCATCCGGTGATACGAGGCGTTGTAGATTCCCTGCCGGCGGTCCTTGGCGATGGTGCACAGGGTGATGTACGGGCCGCCGTCCATGTAATGATGGCGCATGATGGGCAGTTCGTAGAGGTCCACGGCGTCGCCGCTCCTGACGTTCTCCATGACCGGCGCCTCGCGGTTCTCCACCACCACCGGCGCGACGCGGTTCTTCTCGATCTCCACGCAGGCCTCGGCCATCTGCGCCCGGGTCATCTCCTTGGGCAAGTCCAGCGCGATCTGGGTCTTGCGCTGGGAGATGGTGAAATTCATCACCAGCTTGAAATCGCTTACGCGGCCGTGGAGGTTGCGCGGCCGGTCGAAGATGAGCAGCGGAAATTTTCTGGCGGCGCCCAGGTGCTTGATGATGGCGCTCACGTCGTAGTTGGCCGGGTCCACCTCCGGCGTCACGTGCACCACTTCCGCCGGGATCTCACGGCGGCAGTCTTCCAGAAAGCTGCTCAGGCTCTTGGGCATGCAGATGCTCCTTGGTCCGGGGGCTTGCCCGCTCGTCGGACCGAAGCCGCCGGGCCATTTTTGTGTGCCGCCGTACGCTCGGGGTTCCGGGCAACGCGGCCGAAGGGGTCTCGGAGACGCGCCTAGTCGATGTCCGAACGATGCCGTGGAACCACTACGAGGTTCGCCGCAACCTCCGAGACTTCGGGAATGGCCTTGATGGCCGCCACCACCCCTTCCACCGTTACCGGGCTGGAGACCATGCCGGACACGGTGACCGTGCCCTTGTGAGCCTTCACGTCGATGGGCAGTTCACGATACAGCTCGGACCGGAGCAGCGTCGCCTGAGTCTTCCTGGCCAGTGCGAGGTCTTCGAAGGCCTGCCTGGAGTCCGGCGTCTCCGCGAACGCGGCGAGTCGGGCGGCGGTGCCGATCACCTCACTCGCGGCCTCCGTGCCCATGGCCAGATTCAGCACCAGGTGGTAGCGAGTGGGGTCCTGCCAATCGTTGCCGAACAGCGCCATCAGCCGCCGGGCGCGAGCTCTGTCGGTGTTCTCGAGCTGCTTGCGGATGGTGCCCTCGTCGACCGCGAGGCGTGACCGGAGTCGATCGACGCGCAACTCCATGGGGCCGGTCACAAAGACCTTCAGGACATGGGCGACTCCGGGAAGAAGCTCGTGTCCCACGTGTCCGTGGTAGACCATCGGGCCGGCTTGGGCCAACTCGCACATGGCGGCCTGAAGCGCTATGCGGTAAGGCCGCAAGTCCCGCAGCCACTGTTCCCACCAGTGCGGCTCCTTCTCCGTGATCTCGTCGAGCGTGGCCCGCGGTATGCCGTAGTGTGCGAGCGTCGCGGACAAGTCCTGGCGGCCGACGCACTTGACATCCAGAGACTGAGCAACTCGATTGGCGACTTCCTCGGCCCCGGAAATTCCTTCGTAGATCACGATGACAGACATGGTAGGCCCTCCTTTCCGCAAGGAACGGTACGTGGAGCATGCTTCACACTACATCCTGAGCATACTACAGGACAGGGAATAGGCAACGGGCCGGCGGGCACCGGGACCGGGCAGCGGGTACCGCTAGCGGCCCGGCCGCCACCGCGAACCGGGGCCCGTCATCCCGGACTTGATCCGGGATCCAGGAGGGGGGAGGCCGGAGGCGGGTCGTCGCGGCACGCCGGCCGTGTTATGTCGGATGGGCGATGGCGGGAAACCTGATCCGAACAGTCATGTCGTGCACCTGCCTCGCGGCGCTCTGCGGTCTGCTGCTCGTGGGTTCAGCAGAGGGTTCCCGCCATTCCAGTCGTGCACGGTCGGCGTGTCTGGGGCGGCTGCCCGGCGCTTCCACCGTCACCTCGGTCGGGACCATCCAGGGCGCGGCGCATACCTCGCCCTTCCGGGGGCGGACGGTCGCCGCCACGGGTATCGTAACCGCTGTCGACACGGACGGTTTCTACCTGCAGGACCCGGCGGGGGACGGTGACGCCCGCACCTCGGACGGCCTGTTCGTCTTCACCGGCAGGAAGCCGGCGGCGGCCGTGGGCGACCGGCTCTGCGTGCGCGGGCCGGTGGCCGAGTATCAACCCGGCGGCGCCGCTACCAACAACTTGACAATCACGCAGATCACCCGCCCGAGGGTGACACGCCTGTCCCGCCGCAACCGGCTTCCCGCTCCGGTGGTATTGGGGGCGGGCGGACGCGTTCCGCCTGATCGGATCATCGACAACGACGGCTTCGCCGTCTTTGACCCCGGAGAAGACGGCATCGACTTCCATGAGGCCCTCGAAGGCATGCGGGTCACAGTCAGGGACGCCGTCGCTGTAAGCCCCACCAGCCGGTTCGGCGAGATCTTCGTACGGGCCCGCGGCACATCCCCTTCAGGTTTGAGCGAACGCGGCACTCTCACCGTCCGCCCGGACGACTTCAATCCGGAACGCATTCAGATCGACGACGACTTCGGACTCAGTCCGATGGCCCCGCCGGTGGTCAAGGTGGGCGATTCGCTGGGCGATGTGACCGGTGTGGTAAGCTACGGGTTCGGTAACTACGAGGTGCGTTTCACCGAGACCTTTACGCACACGCGAGGTCTGCTGAAACCGGAGACCACGCGGCTGAGCAGCGACGACGGGTACCTGACCATCGCCTCCTTCAACGTGCTCAACCTCGACCCCAACGATGCCGACGGGGACACGGACATGGCAGCCGGCCGCTTCGACGCGGTGGCGTCCGTCATCGCGAAGAATCTGCGGTATCCCGACATCGTGGCGCTCCAGGAAGTACAGGACAACGACGGATCCGCCAGGACCGGGGTCAAGGCCGCCGACGCCACGTTGCGGTTGCTGGTGGACCGCATTGCCGCCCTGGGGCCGGTCCGTTACCGTTTTGTCGATCATCCGTTCATCGGCGACGACACCAATGGCGGCCAACCCGGCGGGAACATTCGCGTGGCCTTCCTCTACAATCCGGGCCGCGTGGAGCTCGTTCCGGGCTCGCTTGCCACTGTCACCGTCCCGGCGGATCAGCGAACCCATCCGAGGAACCCTTTCTTCAACGGCCGCCTGCCGCTGATCGCCGGCTTTCGATCCCGCGCTCCGGGTCATGCGGCCGTGACGGTGGTCAATAGCCATTTCAATTCCAAGCGTGGCAGCAGTCCGCTGTTCGGGCGGATTCAGCCCTCCACGGAGCTTCAGGAGGAGCCCCGGGTCAACAGCGGCGTGGATCACCGCCGGAGGCAGGCCCGTGCCGTCCACGATTTCGTCACCGCCAGGCTGGCGGCGCGCGGCGACGCTCATATCGTCGTGGTCGGCGATTTCAACGAGTTCGCGTTTGTCTCGCCGCTCAAGATCCTCGAACGGAGCCTCCACAACCTCACCCGGAAACTGCCTCCGAGCGAACGCTATACCTACATCTTCGAGGGCAACGCGCAATCCCTGGATCACGTCCTGGTCAGCCCCTCGCTGAGCGCCTCGGCCGAGGTGGACATCGTGCACGTCAACGCGGAGTTCGCGGAAACCGCGGCGCGAGCCAGCGACCACGACCCGATCCTGGCCCGGCTGAAGCTGCCGCGGCGGTCCCCGCAACGTTGATGACACTTTCCGGGGAGTCCGGTTCTCTCCTGGGGAAACTTCTTCCCGTTCGTCCGAGCGTAGCGGAGCTGCACGAGCTCACTGTGCCTATCCCATTCACTCACGGAGTATGCCCTGTACATCAGCCCTTGCCGTTGGTAGACTGCCCCTTTTCCGATAGTATCTCGGGCCAGGCGGAATGTTTGGTCTGTCGTCTGTCCAACGTCGCCGAAGGGAAATTTCAAGTGTCCATGCCTTTGTCTTCAAACAAGTTTCCGGGGCTTCTTTACTCCGAGCGATAACATGGCTGTTCCTAAAGTTGCATTGATCGTCACGGGTGGCACCATCGACTCCCTTGGAGCCGATCGCCTTGATCTCGCCTGGTACATCGAGGCCGGCAAGCGGCTCGATGAGGGACAGCTCGTAGGCTCCCTCCCGGAGCTCGGTGACATTGCGGCCGTGGAGGAAGTCCCGTTTCGCCGGCTGCCGAGCCACGCCCTGGTGGATCGGGACTGGCTCGACATGGTGGCGCTGCTGCACGGGACTCTCGAGGGCGACGGCGCGGACGGCGTGGTGATCACTCACGGAACCAACACGCTCGAAGAGACGGCCTACTTCCTGAACCTGGTTCTCAAGACGGACAAGCCGGTGGTGCTGGTCGGGTCCATGCGTCCTGCTTCGGCGCTCAGCGCGGACGGCTACCTCAACCTGATCAATGCCGTGCGGGTGGCGGCGGAACCGGCGTCGCAGGGATATGGCGTGCTGGTGGTCATGAATGACCGGATCTACGGCGCCCGGGATTTGACCAAGACGGCGACGTATCGCGTGGAAGCGTTTCAGGGGCGGGATCTGGGCCCCCTGGGTTTTGCGGACGCGGACAGCCGCGTGCGCTACTACCACCGCTCCACCAAGCGGCACACCACCGAGACCGAGTTCGACGTGGCGGGGTTGGAGTCGCTGCCGCGGGTGGACGTGGTCGTGTCATACGCGGGAGCGGACGGCGCCATGATCGAAGCCGGCGTGGCCGCGGGAGCAAAAGGCATCGTTTGCGCCGCCACCGGAGCGGGCCGGCCCACTCCGGCGCAGGATGAGGCCTTCGACCGCGCCGGTGAAAAGGGCGTGATGATGTGTCTCTGCAGCCGGGTCGGTTCCGGCCGGGTGGTGCGCAGCCCGTCGCTGCGCCGGAGGGGGTTCGTCGCCGCCGACAATCTCCAGCCCTGGAAAGCCCGCGTCCTGTTGGCGCTGGCGCTCGGCGTGACCGACGATCCGGATGCGATTCAAGGGATGTTCGACACGTATTGAGCCGGCATTTCTCCCCACCCAGGACTACAGCCGCGCCCGGGTCAGCCCGGGACGATCCGGCCCTCTTCTTCCCTGACCTCGATGGCATTCTGGATCAGCGCCCCGTAGCGGTACACGGCGTGGGCGAACTTGCTGTAGGGCAGTGTCAGGAAGAGCCCGGCTACGACGCCCAGGTGGATCACCAGCAGCGTCCCCATGATGGAGGTTTCCCGGAACACGAGCAGCAGCAATCCGGTGAAGCTCGTGAGGAACAGCATGACGAGGAAGCTCTTGTCCAGGCTGAGCATCTTCTCCTCGGCAGGCTCCCGGTCGCTCTTGGACTTGAGATAGAGCAGTCCCACCGTGCCGATGCACATCATGATGCCGCCGACGGTTCCCAGCGCCACGGGAACGCTCAGGTAAGGGTAGGGGGCTTCCCAGTGGAGAAAGTGATGATAGAAGGCCGCCGCCGTCGTCGCTGCGAAGTCCAGCAAGAAGCCGTAGAACACCAGATGGTGGTGCCACATGCGGCTCTTGGAGAATTTGGCGTCGGGGTAGTTGCATCCGTCGCCGCCGCCCTTCATGTATTCCAGGCCGAAGGCGTCCTTCAGGGCGCGCACGAAGGCGCCGGGGTTGACGAGGTCGGCGACGCTCCCGCGGGTGCGTCGCCAGAAGCTCACGAATCCCGCCAGTAGCGCAAAGATCGCGTAGAAGAACATCACCGCCGCCGGGAACACCATGGCGCCGTAGGGCACCACGGCGTAGAACGCGCCGGTGCCTTCATGGGCCGAGAACAGGGTCGAGCTTCCCTGAAACACCAGGGTGAGGACGAATGCCAGAGCGACGCAGACCGTGGTGACGAGCCCGACCAGGAAGGCGTTGTTGCGGTACAGGCCCGACAGCACCCGGGGCCAGGCGTAGTCCGCATAGGTATCCGCCCGCAGCCGGGACAGGGCCTTGGGCACGTTTACCGCAAACTCATGAGGCGGCGCGTATGGACAGGCGTAGTAGCAGGCGCGGCACTCGAAGCACAGGTTGGACAGATAGACGAGATCCTTGGTGTCGAAAGTGCGCCGGCGCTCCATGGCCGGGAACACCGCGCAGAAGCCCGCGCAGTAGCGGCAGGCGTTACAGATGGTCATGACCCGATCGGCTTCCTTGAGGTGCTCAGGCGACGGCACGCGCGGCCTCCCTTCCGGCAATGCGGCCGAATACCGTTCCAATGGTCATGCCGAACCCTGCCAGATAGCCTTTGCCGAGGATGTTTCCCGACATCATCTCCCCGGCCGCGAAGATATTCGGAGACGGCCGGTCCTCGCCGAACAGGACCTGTGCCTGCTTGTTCACGGTGACGCCGAGATAAGTGAAGGTGATCCCGGGCCGTAGCGGATAACCGTAGAACGGCGGGGTGTCGATGGGCCGCGCCCAGTGGCTCTTGGGCGGCTCGACACCGTCCGTGGCGCAATCGTCCAGAACGGCGGCATCGAAGGTTCCCGGTTTGATGGAGCGGTTGAAGGCCTGCACGGTCTCCTCCAGCCTGGCAGGGTCGAGGTCCAGGGACAGGCCCAGTTGCCGGATGGAGTCGGCCTCGACGGGCGGAAAGACCGAGGGAAGAAACAACTCGATGGACTTGGCGTCCACGATGGAATAGGCCTCCTGCTCCGGCTGGCCGGCGATGAGCGTCCCCCAGATGGCGTACCGCTTGGGCCAGAAGTCTTCGCCTTCGTCGTAGAAGCGCTCGGCGTGCTTGTTGACCACGATGCCGAAGGGGACGCTGTCCAGCCGCGTCACGATGCCGCCGTCGAACTTGGGTGCGCGCGCGTCGAGCGCGATGGCGTGGAAACCCTTGGGGTGCCCCACGGGACGTGCGCCGCTGTCCAGGAGCTGGCGCAGCACGCGGCCCTTGTTGTAGGGCGTGCCGCGGATGATGAAGTTCTCCGCCGCCTCGCCCCAGTACTCCTTGAGCCACGGGACGTTGGCTTCGAAGCCGCCGGAGGCCCCCACGAAGGCCTTGGCCGTCACCTCCCGCGTCTGGCCGTGGCGGTCCACGACGGCGGAGCGGAACACGCCGTCGTCGATGTTCAGGTCCCGCACCTCGGTTTCGTACTCCACCCGGACGCCCATCTTCTCCGCGGTCTCGTAGTAGGCGTTGACCAGGGCCTTGCCGCCCCCCAGGAAGAAGGCGTTGGTGCGCGACAATTGCAGCGTGCCGCGCAGCGACGGCTGCCAGCGGACGCCGTGGGCCGACATCCAGTCTCCGGCGTCCTGCGACTCGCGGATGGTTAAGCGCGCGAGCTCTTCGTTGGTGTCGCCGCCGGTTACGCGCAGGAGGTCGTCCCAGAACTCTTCCTCGGGATAGGAGCCGGTGAGGAATCCGTTCTCGCCTTCGTGCATGTAGCGAAGGTTGCGCGTGTGACGGCTGTTGCCGCCGCGAAACGCCAGGGGCGCCGCCTCCAGCACCAGCACGCCGGCGCCCCCGCGACGCGCCATGATGGCAGCGCACAGCGCCGCGTTGCCGCCGCCCGCGATGAGCACGTCGACCTTGGGAACATTCCCCGAACCGCCTTCGGTGGATGATGAAGCCATCACGCTATCTGTTAGTAGACGCACCGGATTCGGTCAACTTCCGAAATCCTGTCATGACCATGAAACCAGCCCGCCAATGCCCGGCCTCCGTCACTACCATGAATAACCCGCGAATGCCTGAATCCGTCATTCCGGGCGAAAAGCCGGCCCCGTACTCGATACGGGGGCCGGAATCCAGGGGAGGAGGGGCGGTGGGGCCGCTGCCCTGCACGACCACAAGTTGACAAGGACGGCTCTTGCTTGCCATGAAACAGAGGCAGCCGTTCGACCGTATTCGCCGAAACTTGCACCGGACACATGGCCCAGAGGAGCGGGGCGCGGCCACGATAGCGGCAGTAGCGGCGCGAGAGCAGCCGCGTCGCATGAAGGCGCGCGGGAGCGAGGACCCCATGGCGCTGGAGATCGAGCGCAAGTTCCTGGTCACCGGAGACGAATGGCGCAACGCCGAGGGCGTCGTCCTCCGTCAAGGCTACCTCAGCACCCACCCGGAACGCACCGTGCGCGTGCGCATCGAGGGCGACAAAGCCAGACTCACCATCAAGGGCATCACCCGCGGCGCCACCCGCGCCGAGTACGAGTACGACATCCCGCCCGAGGACGCCGCCGAGTTGCTGCGGCTGTGCGAGCCGCCCCTCATCGCAAAGGTGCGCCGCCGACTGGAGCACGACGGCCTCGTCTGGGAAGTGGACGAGTTCCTCGGCGACAACCAGGGCCTCGTCATCGCCGAAGTCGAGCTCGACCGCGAAGACCGCCCCCTGACCAAACCCCCGTGGGTCGGAGAAGAGGTCACCCACGACCCCCGCTTCTACAACGCCAACCTTGTGGCAAATCCCTTCACCAAGTGGCACAATTCCGATAAGCGCTCCTGACACGGGGCGCTCCGGGTTTTCCCGGATACGGAGGGGTGGCCGAGTGGTTTAAGGCACCGGTCTTGAAAATCGGCGTCCGCTTAACGGTGGACCGCGAGTTCGAATCTCGCCCCCTCCGCCACAATGGGGACTTTACTAGCCCAAGAGGCCGTTCTATGGTTTGGCTGGCTACTAGACGATACTGTTATTCAGTTGTAGTCCGACAATGTTGCAGCGGTCGCCCTGAAGCACAGGAAGACGACAGCGGAGCTTCTGTTGGACCCAGGCGCGAGGAGATATCGGTGGTCCTAACGGCGGATACATCCGAAATGGACGTGGAGGTAAGGGTTGAGGCCAAGCCACATGAAATCCTGGGATTGGATGGACTCGGGATTTGAGTCTCCACGAACGGTGTGCAACTTTTTGTGTAGATGCTTCCCGCTCTCTTCAAACGGGTTCTAAGGTTTTGTTGGAATCCGGCGACTAAACTAGATGACTGCCATTGTTCTGTCCTGGGGCCGTAGCGCATCCTGGGTCACATCGACCACAGAGTTGGCTCAAGGCCGAGCCATGCCGAGGTACAGTCCAAGTCCATACTCGGTTGACGGGGGAGATGAGCCATGAACATCGAAGTCGTCCAAGGAGTCAGCCACAAGCCTGTGGCCGGGCAAGAACTGGTGCACCTTGTATCCGAGTGGACCGAATCGCTCGGTAAGTTGTTCATCGGATACCCGATAATCGGAACTCCGGAAGGACGCCACCAGATCGATGCCCTCCTAGTGACTCCCAATAAGGGTCTTGTCGTATTCGACCTCATCGAAGGACCAGACCCCGGCGACTATGGATCGCGTCAGGACGATTCGGCAAACAAGCTCGAAGCCAAGCTTAAGGCATATCGTGAACTGATGCGCGGCAGGCAGTTGCCGATTGAGATCCACACCATTTCTTTCGCGCCGGGAATCACTCATCCAGAGTCGCTCGCAAAGACGGGGTACCAGCTCGTGACGAGTTCGTCTTTGTTACAAGCACTGACAGAACTAAAGTGGGAACAACCGAGCGAGGAAGTATACGAAAGGGCTCTATCGGCAATCGAGAGCATATCCACCATTCGTAAGAGCGCGACCAGGCGAGCGGTCGTAAAGGAGGACTCTCGCGGCGGCAAGCTCAAGCGGTTGGAGGATTCCATAGCCACGCTGGACAATCGGCAGAGCAAAGCGGTTATCGAAACCGTTGAGGGAGTGCAACGGATCCGCGGATTGGCCGGTTCTGGGAAGACTATCGTCCTAGCACTAAAGGCTGCCTATCTACATGCCCAAAATCCCGAATGGCGCATAGGCGTAACGTTCCACACACGTTCACTCAAGGGTCACTTCCGTCGCTTGATCGAGAAGTTTACTTTGGAGCACACGGGAGAAGAGCCGGATTGGAACAATTTGCAGATTATCCACGCGTGGGGTGCCCCAGGTGGGGGGGACCGTGATGGAATTTACCATCAGTTCTGTCGCACCCACGAAATAGACTATTTCGACTTTATTGCAGCGAGGAACAGATTTGGTCAGGGCGTAGAATTCGCGAGAGTCTGCGAACACGCGCTTTCTCAGGCGTCCGACAAAAAGCCGATCTATGAAGTACTCCTCGTCGACGAGGCGCAGGATTTCGCACCGCCATTTCTGCGAGTTTGTTACGAGTTACTGGGTGACTCAAAAAGATTGGTTTACGCGTACGACGAATTACAAAGTCTGTCCGGGGAATCTCTGCCCTCGCCGGAGGACATATTTGGAACAAAAGCAGACGGTACTGCCAAGGTTCGTTTTGATGGTGCAGGTCCTAACGGACCTCAGCGTGATGTGATCCTACCGAAATGTTACCGAAATTCGCGGCCAGTCCTAGTAACAGCCCATGCGCTTGGCTTCGGCATATATCGAGAGCCACAGCCGCCAAGCGAGACTGGCCTGATCCAAATGTTCGACTATCCTCAACTTTGGGAGGAGATAGGGTATCGGCGGAGGCACGGGGAACTACAGGAGGGATCATCTGTTATTCTTTATAGACCGGAGGAGACGAGTCCGAAGTTTCTAGAAGACCACTCCGACATCGACGACCTTATACAGTTTATTTCCTGTGACAGCGAGGAAGAGCAAGCTGCTCGGTTGGTGGAGGCAATCCGGGAGAATCTGGCGGCGGGAGAGTTGCGTCACGATGATATCGTGGTCATCAATCCTAACCCTCTAAGCACCCGTCGCGCTGTGGGGCCGATACGCGCTCGATTGCTGGAGTTAGGTATTAACTCCCACTTAGCAGGGGTAGACACCGGACCCGACACTTTTTTTCTCTCTAACATGGAATCCGTGACTTTCACTGGAGTTTACCGGGCCAAGGGAAATGAGACCGGGATGGTGTATATCATCAACGCGCAGGATTGCCACTCGACAGCGTGGAACTTGGCGACTATCCGCAATTGGCTCTTTACAGCCATCACGAGGAGCAAATCGTGGGTTCGCGTGCTCGGTGTTGGCAGCCGCATGACGGCGCTTCAAACAGAGTTCGAAAGGCTCAAACAACAACATTTTGAGTTGAACTTCATCTATCCGACACAGATGCAGCGCGAGCAATTGCGTATTGTCCACAGGGACATGACAAGGGCGGAACGCAAACGCGTCGAAAGTCGTCAGAGGGGCCTGGAAGATTTGATCAAAGAGCTCGAAACAGGTGATCTTCATGTTGAGGATCTGGACAAGGGAGTGTTGGACAGGCTTAAGGGCCTCCTGGACGATAGTCGGTAGGAGCGAATGGCGACACCGCGACAAATTGAGGGGCAGATCAATAGTCTGATCAAGTATTTGGTGGGGCGAAGTCTCGTTGACGATCAACGGTTTGCGGTGCGGCGACGAGGTGTAGGAAATCTTGTGCAGGTCACGTTCGACGCGGCAGAACGTGTTTCAGTAGCGATGAGAAATCGGTCCTATCGCGAGATTTACCAACACCTTGTTGAGGAGCGCGCATACAACATGAGGATGCTTGACGGCGCGCTGCTTCAGATGATGTACGTGTTTACGGGAAGGATGCTTCAACGCCACAGGCTCGCGTTCTTCTCTGCACCGCACCTCGAAGAATTCCAAAACAACCCGGAGATCTACCTCAATGACGAGATTTATGCAGACGTGGTTGCGAGGAATATTGTTCCGTTTCCGTTGCGTTTTGACTATGATGCTCGGGAAGGTCGATACCATGAGCTGGTGCATCCCAAATCGCATCTTTCGCTGGGACAATACGAGAACTGTAGAATACCGGTGACGGCGCCGCTGACGCCGTTTCGATTCTTGGACTTTATCCTAAGGAATTTTTATCACACGGCCTCCGCAGCTCATGTGGAAAGCCTTCCTACACAGGTTGGTTCGTTTCCGGAGTCGATACTTCCTGCCGAACGAGGCGTCGTTTACGTAGCGATTCCGGCATGACCAGCGAGATCCCTTTCGGAGTCCACGAAGGGACCCTACGGTGTCTTTTGCTACGGACGTCGACCATGCCGGTCGATTGACCTGACCTGCACCCTTTGAATGTCCTCACCTGGGAGTTAGTGTTTGACCCGGGAGGAGAGGACACATGCGCAGGAGCCGATTCCGCGAAGAACTGGTATAGGGATTCTGAAGGAACACTCGAGCGGGTCTTCCTGTTGGAGAGACTGCCGCCATGGTACAGCAATCGTGTTAGCCGGTTGGTCAAGACACCGAAACTGCATATGGGCGACACGGGCTTCGCCTGTGCCCTTCTCGGCGTGGATGCAGCCGACCTCGCGGCTGACCGCGCCCTGCTGGGTCAGCTTCTCGAAACGTTCGTGTTCCAGGAGTTGAGGCGCCAAGCGAGTTGGCACGAGGACTTCTTCACGTTCTTCCACTACCGCGACAGGGACAAGACGGAGGTGGATATCGTCATCGAGCGTGGCACCCGGGCGGTGGCGGGCGTGGAAGTCAAGGCCGGCGCGACCGTGACCGCGGCGGACTTCCGCGGGTTGCGCAAGCTGAAAGCGGCAGCGGGAAGCCGCTTTGCGGGAGGGGCGGTGGTGTACGACGGGGAGATGTGTGTCAGCCACGGTGACGGGCTCTACGCGGTGCCGCTTCGGCTGCTCTTGGAAACAGGAACTTCATGAATCGTGAGGGCTGGATGGTGAAGGGGAGAGGCGTCCTCGGCGGCTGAACGTCAGAACAGGACACCAAGCCCCGCATCACGTATGCCGCAGCCCCGCCAGCCCGCCGCGGCCGGTGAGCAGGCGGACCAGCACGTTGGCGCCGACGATGATCATCACCAGGGAGAGGGTCACGGCGCCGGAGTGCTGGGTCATGTCCTGTTCGTTGTAGCTGAAGATCACTCCGGTGAGCACCATGTTGGCCGGCGACAACAGCAGGATGATCAGGGACAGCTCGCGGGTTGCGGTGATGAAGGTCAGCAGCATGCCCGCGATCACGCCGCTTGACGACATGGGGACTATGATCTTGGCCATGCGCCGGAACCAGCCGATCCCCTGGACTCTTGCGGTTTCCTCCAGGGACTTGTCGATTTGCAGTATGGCGGCGATGCCGGTGCGCGAAGTGAACGGCAGGTTCTTGACCACCGTGATCAGGACCAGGATCGTGAATGTGCCATAGAGTGCCGGCAGCGGCCCCCAGGGAGTCGAGAACATGCCGATGTAGATGGCGCCGAGGGCGATGGAGGGGAATATGTAGGGCGCGAAGGCAACGCCCTCGAGCCACCTCGCCAGCAGCGTGCCGCGCCCGCGAACCGCTGCATAGCCCACCAGCAACCCGAGCAGGCCGTTGCATCCCGCCGCCAGCACGCCCAGTTTGATGCTGTTCCACAACGCCGTCAGGATGCCCGGGGAATGGATGATGCCGGGTTCGCCATAGGCGAGGTCGGTGTTGCTCTCGCCGACCCAGAAGTGCGCCGTCAAACCTTGCAGGGAATACTCGCCCGGCGTGATGATCAAGGATTCCCAAAGCAGGATCAGCAATGGCAGTACGACCGTCACGGCGAGGAAGGCGGCGACCCCGATGGTGGCCGGCCATTGCCAGGCCCCGAGGCTGATTTCGTGCTGCCGGAAGCCCTTGCCGGTCAGGGTCACGAAGCTTCTCCGAATCCCGATCACCCGGCTGTTGATCCAGATGAAGGTGATCGCCATGACGATCAGGACCAGGGCGAGAACGAAGGCGTCGCCGCTGTTGCGGGCGTTCAGCGAGGCGTAGATCTGGGTTGAAAAGGTAAAGAACCGGACCGGCAGTCCGAGCAGAGCCGGTGTCCCGAAGGTGCCGAGTATGCGGATGAAAGTGAGCACCACGGCGGAGCCCAACGCGGGCAGCAGCAACGGAAACGTAATCCGCCATAGCCGTTGGCGCCGGTTCATGCCGGCGATGGCGCCCGCCTCCTCCAGCTCCGAATCGACCGTCGCCAAGGCGCCCGACATCAGCAGATAGCCATAGGCGTAGTAGTGCAGCGCCAGACAGATGACGATGGGAAAGAAGCCATAGCTCACCCAGTCGGGCGGCTGTATGCCGAAGAAACTGGTGATCATGCCCTCGTTGCCGCCGATCCGGTCGTTCTTGAACAGGCTCAGCCATGCCAGCGCCAGCACCCATGACGGCATCATGTACGGCACCACCACAAGCGCCCCGAACACGCCCTTGAAGCGGATGTTGGTGCGCACCATCAGCCATGCCAGGCCGCTGCCGATGCCGACGCCGAGAACGGTCACGCAGACGCCGACGGCGACGCTGTTGAACAGCGGCTTCAGGAACAGCGCCTTGGAAAGCGGGCCGGTGAAGACGCGTTCGAGATGGAACAGGGTAAAGGTGCCGACCTTCGCCTCCGGCCTGTAGGCGAGGTCGTAGCTCTGGTAGACCAGGGCGTCGTGGATGATTTCGAAAAGCGGCCCCAACACCAGGACGGACAGGACGGCGAGGCACAGGACACCCAGGATCTTTTCCGGCTGGTTCACCAGCCGGTAGAGGTGGTACGTGAGATTGCTCCGGGAAAGGAGCGGAGGCCTGCTGCCGGAAGAGGCCGTATCCAACGACATGTGTCAGGACTTCCGTTTTCTTCTGCTCAGGCGGGCGGGCATTGATTGAAGAGATTGGTCTCCGATTCGACATCGAAGAAGTTCAACGAGTCCGCTTCGAAGTCGATCCACAGGGGGTCGCCGAGGTCCATCCGTATGAAGCCCGGTTGCAGGAGCGTGATGGAATAGTTCTCGGTCCGGGCTTGCAGGATGGTGTCGGCCCCCTTCGGCTGAACCGATTCCAGGGCTACTTTCAGCCAGTCCTCCCTGGCCTCGGTCGATACATGGATGCTTTCCGGGCGAATGGTAGCGATGAGGTTCTTTGCGTTCGGAGGCGGGTCACCGGGGATCGGCAGCCATAGGTCGCCGCAATCGAGGCCCACCCCTCCGTTCTTTCGGCTGATGGTGCCGGTAAACCGGTTGATCCCGGGATCGCCGATGAAATCGGCAACAAACAGGTTGGCCGGATTGTGATAGATCTCATAGGGCGTGCCCTGTTGCTTGACCACGCCCTTGTCCATGACGACGACGATGTCGGAAAGCGTCAGAGCCTCGATCTGGTCGTGGGTCACGTAAACGGTGGTGGCTTCGAGGTCGCGGTGCAGCCGCTTGAGCTCGCCGCGCATTTCCGTACGCAGCTTGGCGTCCAGGTTGGACAGCGGCTCATCCATCAGCAGGATGGACGAGCGCGAGGCGATCATGCGCGCGAGGGCCACCCGCTGTTGCTGGCCGCCGGACAGCTCCGAGGGGTAGCGGAGTTGGTACGGCTTCATCTGCACTTTCTCGAGCGCGGCCTTGAGGCGCTCATCAGTCTCTCGCGCGCTCAAGCCCATTTGCTTCAGGCCGAGCGTGATGTTCCGTTCCACCGTCATATGGGGCCAGAGCGCGTAGCCTTGGAATATGAGCCCGAGGTTGCGGCGTTCGGGAGGAACGATCACGCCTTCTTGGCGGGAGAAGATGAGCCTGTCGCCGAACCGGATTTCCCCCGTTTCGGGTTCTTCCAGCCCGGCGATCACGCGCAATGTCGTCGTCTTGCCGCAACCGGACGGCCCAAGAATGGTCAGGAACGCACCCGGCGCCACGGTCAGGTCCAGATGCCGTACGGCGACTTCCTTGCCGTACGACTTCCGGATCCCTGTCAGATGGATTTCCTCCATGCCTGGCTATTTGCTCGAATGCACCGTCCAGAAGTCGCGGACCTTGGGGCCATGCTTCCACATGTATCCGGCATCGACGTTCCAGCCCTTCATGTCGGCCCAGATCTCGCCGCCCGCCGGCAGCGGCACGTCGCTCCGCGGGCTCACCGTGCCCGGGTCGAAATAGGGCGCCAGACCCTGCAACAGGGCCATGCTGGCGCCCTTGTCGTAGGGCTTCTCGATCTTCGAGTTCTTGTTCAGCTCGAGGCTGCCGAGCAGGTACGCGGTAAACAGCTTGGCCGCGTTGGGGTGGGGCGCCTGGCGCGCGATGGCGGTAAAGGTCGGGTAGACCACCTTGCCGACCGGATCCACCTCGGCCAGGATCTTGTTGACGTAGCCCTTCGAATCGTTGCGCGCGATATAGGTCATGTAGGTGAACGCGATCAGGGGTCTCTTCTGACCCTTCTTGCCCGAGGCTCCAGCCAGCCTCGAGCCTGACTTGAAGATCACCAGGTCGTTGGCGAGCATCCGCGCCCAGAACTCGTAACCGGCGTCCGGGACCCCTTCGCTCAATTGGATGGGCTTGCCGGCATGGCGCTGATAGGCGGCCGCCATTTCATCGGGACGCTGCATAAGGGTCATGACGCCCATCAGGGTGGAGCCCGACGACAGCGGGTTCTTCACGCCCACCCGGCCCTTGAACTTGGGCTCGGTCAACTCCCACACGTTCTTGATGGGCGGCGCGTCCGGGTAGGCCTCCCTGTTGTAGAGAAAAACCATGGCCTCGTTGACGCGGATCAGCAGCGGGTCGCGGTTCTCCTTTGGAATCCGGTCGACGTAGTGGTGCGGTACGTAGTTGACGAGACGGTTCTTGTTCAGCATCTCGTAGATCACCTGACCCGAATTGCCGGTGGTCACGATGTCGGCGTTGAAGATATTCGCGTCCTGTTCGCGAATGGTCTTCTCGACCGCTTTGACGGACCCGAGGTCGTGCACGGTCACCTTGATCTCCGGATGAAGCGCGTTGAACGGCTTCACCAGCTTGGCGATGCGACCGGACGACGTGTAGACCACGACCTCGCCCTCGGCTTTCGCCTTGGCGACGACGTCGTCCCAGTTTTCCGCCTTGTCATAGGGGCCGAGCTTGGCCGCCTTCAGCCAGGCCTCCATCTCGGGCGGCGGTTTGGAGGCGGCGCTGGCAGCGGTGATGAAGGAAAGGGCGAACAGGCCGGCAATGAGCACCGCGGACAGACGGGTTAAAAGGTGTTTCATGTTAGTCTCCCTATGGGGTGAAATCACCCGATTCAAGAACGTGGGTTACGGGTATCTTCGTTCGCTGTCATCGAATCCCACACTACGCAAATGCATGTCCTACATGCAAGGCGATGCACCGGCGCCCCGCTGCCTTTTGCCGGGCAGGTAAAGTGCAGTCTCCGCCGAACGAGATCATGGAAGGATGGCGCATGACCACCCCTGGGGACTATCCCCTTCCTCTCCTCAGTTTGATCGCCCAAGGCCTCGATCCCTACGGCGCCGATCTTTTCATCGGCGGGACCGCGGCGGCAAGTGACGTCGACTTGTTGCGCCGCCATGGCATATCGACCGTCGTCAACTGCACGATCAATCTGGATGTAAACTATGTCGCCGGGCCGGACGAAGGCGATGCGAACGGGGATATTAACGCGTTGTCTCGTTCCGGAACCGCGCCGTTTCGGGTCTTCAAGCTGGGGCTGGTGGACGGCGAAAATCCGCGTGGCATGATGCTCGGCGGGTACTACATCCTGCACGGCGCGCTCCATCAGACCCTGCCGGAGAAGCAGAGCTATCCCAGACGGGAGCAGGGCCACGTCCTCGTCCACTGTCGGGGCGGCCGCAGCCGTTCCGTTGCCCTGGTGGCGCTGTATCTTCACCTGCAGGACCCGATGCGGTTCCCGGAACTCGAAAACGCCATCGCGCTGGTGAGAGAGAAGCGCGAACTGCATCCGGACGAGTGGTTCAAGGCGCCGAAACAGGAACTCATCGATGCCGCGCTAGAGGCGGCGCGCGGCATCCGGTCGCTGCGCGACCTTGGGGTCGTTATAACCTGAGTACACAGGTGGCAAATCACTTCGCTTGTGTTAGGATGGCCGCGCCCTGAAGGACTCTGGTGCCCATTTCTGTTCCGAACGACAGGAGGAAACCATGTGGAACCTCAAACGAGTCGCACTGTTGGTGGCCGGATTGGCGTTGGCGGCGGCCGCGCCCATCGCCGGGGCGGCCGAGACCATAAAGATCGGCGTTACCCAGCCTCTCACCGGCGCCGTCGCGGCGTCGGGCAACTATGTCGCGCAGGGCGCCAGGATCGCTGAATCGTTTCTCAACGCGTCCGGTGGCGTTTTGGGCAAGAAGGTCCAGTTGATCATCGAGGACAACAAGAGCAATCCGAAGGAAGCGGTGGCGACGGCCGAGAAGCTGATCGTGCGCGACAAGGTGCCGGCGCTCATGGGGGCGTGGAGCTCGACCTACACCCTGGCGGTGATGCCGAAGCTGATGGAATACGGCGTGCCCATGGTCGTCGAGACGTCGTCCTCGGGCAAGATCACGACCTCGGGCAATCCCTGGATCTTCCGCATCAGCCCGACCTCGGCCATGGAAGCCCAGTCCTTCGGCACGAAGGTCGGTCAGTTCAACATCAAGAAGGCCAACTTCCTGGTGGTCAACAACGACTGGGGCCGGGGCGCATCCAAGGAATTCCAGAAGATGCTCAAGGGCAAGGGCATCGCCGTCGGCGTTGTCGAAACCATGGATGCCAAGGCCACGGATATGAGCGCGCAGTTGGCGAAGATCAAGTCGGCGGGCGGGGATACGGTGTTCGTCACCACCGGCGTCGAGCAGATCACCCTGGTGCTGAAGCAGATGAAGGAGCAGCGGGTCACGCAGCGGGTGATCACCACCGGCGGTTCGTCATCGCCGGATCAGTTGATCGCGCAGGCCGGCGCGGCCGCGGAAGGCAGCTTTCACCTGCTGTTCTTCGCTCCCTGGTTCCCGGGCGCGGCGCCCAACCCGGATGTCGCCACCGCGTTCGTCAATGAATGGAACAAGCGCGGCCACAACTTCGCCGGTCTGACCGAGGGTTTCCGCGGTTACGACGGCATCATGACCATCGCCGCCGGCATCACGGCTGCGGGGAAGGCCGAGGCCAAGGCTATTCAGAAGGCTCTCTGGGGGGTCAAGGTGAAGGGCGTCAACGGCAACATCGCGTTCATCAAGCAAGGTCCCGCGGGCAAGGAGAGCGCCCAGAACATTCCGAACGTCTATGTTGTCACCATCAAGAGCGGCAAGGTCGCGCTGCCCTAACGCTGTCACAAGCGTGGCGGCCGACGAAAGTCGTCCGGCCCTGACTTGACGCACGCCCTTTCCGGACCTCCCGGGAGGGGCGTGCGTCGGGGCCGGCCCCTGTCTTCGCCGTGCCTGAATTTCTCCAGCACCTCCTCAACGCCCTGATCCTCGGCGGCACCTATGCGCTTCTGGGCATCGGCCTGACGCTGATTTTCGGCATCATGCGGGTGGTCAACTTCACCCACGGCGAGCTCTATACCTTCGGCGCCTACATGGTGTTTTTCTTCGTCATGGTTCTGGGCCTGAATTTTTTCGCCAGCATCCTGCTGGCCATGGCGCTTGGCGTGGTTCTCGGAGCGCTGATCGAATTCGTGCTGCTGCGCCCCTTGAGAGGCGCCGACATCGATACCACCATGCTGGTCATGATCGGCGCCTGGATCGCGATGCAGAACCTGGAGCAGTTCACCTGGAGCGGCATCGCCAAATCCATTGACCATCCCTTTCCCCTGGACCCGCTGGTCATCGGGCCGGTCTCGGTCTCCTGGGTCCGGGTGTTCGTTTTTGCCTTCGCCGTGCTGCTGATCGCCGTCACCTACCTTCTGATCAATCGGACACGCCTGGGCAAGGCCATGCGCGCCACCTTCCAGGACCGTGAGACCGCCGCGCTCATGGGGGTCAACGTCAAGGGTATCCATACGCTGACGTTTGCCTTCGGCTCCTGTCTCGCGGCGGCGGCCGGCGCGCTGCTTGGCCCGGTCTTCGTGGTGGCGCCGACGATTGGCGATCTGGCGGCGCTGAAGTCCTTCGCCATCGTCATCCTCGGCGGGCTCGGCAGCATCCCCGGCGCCACCCTCGGCGGCTTCATCCTGGGCCTGGTGGAGGAGTTGGGCGCCGGCTACATCTCGTCGGGCTATCGGGACGCCATGGGCTTCCTGCTGATTATCCTGGTGCTGGTGTTCAAGCCGACGGGGCTGTTCGCCGCCAAGGAGCGCATCGGGTGAGTGTCGCCGCGACAACCGCCTGGGTCGTGTTTCTGTTCTCCATCCCGTTGTGGATGACGGACCTCTACTTCCTCCACATCCTGGTCAGCGCCGGCATTTTCACCGTCGCCGCCATCAGCCTCAACCTGCTGCTCGGCTATACCGGGCAACTGAGCCTCGGCCACGTGGCGTTTTTCGGCATCGGCGCCTATACCAGCGCGCTGGTGTCCCTGGGCTTTGACCTTGAGTTGACCGACACCTACACGTTCGTTTTCACGCCGTGGCCGGTGTGGATCGCATTCATCGCCGGCATCGCCGCGGCCGCGCTGTTCGGCTGGTTGATCGGCAAGATCGCGTTCAAGGTCCGCGGCGCCTATTTCGTCATCGTCACCATCAGCTTCGCCGAAGTCGTGCGGCTCATCTCGCTCAACTGGATCGACCTCACCGAAGGCCCCATGGCGCTGAACAACATCCCCCCGTTCAGCGTCGCCATTCCCGGCCTCTGGGAGCAGACCTTCTACCAGAAGCTGCCCAACTACTACCTGATCCTGGTCGTCGCCATCGTTTGCTACGTCATCGTCCGGCGCCTGGTCCGGTCGCGGGCCGGGCGCGCCATGATCGGGTTGCGCGAGAACGAGGCTCTGGCCTCTTCCGTCGGCGTCGACGTCACCCGTTATCTGGTCCTGGCGACGGTCATTTCGGCGGCCATGGCCGGGGCCGCCGGCGGGCTCTACACCCACTATATCCGTATCGTCGACCCGGATATCTTCCTGTTCATCTATACCGTCACCATGGTGATCATGGTGGTGACCGGCGGCAAGGGGACCACCGCCGGCCCGGTGGTGGGGGGCCTCATCTTCGGGATCCTGCCCGAGGTGCTGCGCGAGTTCGCGAGCCCCGAGGTGCAGTGGGTGCTCTACGGCGCGTTCATGATCGCCATCGTGTTCTTCCTGCCGCAAGGCATCGTCCCGGCCGTCACGTCGTGGTGGAAGGCGCGTTTCGCCGCCCCCGAGCGCGGCCTTGGCACCCCGGAGGGCGCGCGGTGACCGATACCGCATTGAGCGTGGAGGGTCTGACCGTCCACTTCGGTGGATTGGTGGCCGTATCGAACGTCGATTTCGTCGTTCGCGAAGGAGAGATCGCCAGCCTCATCGGTCCCAACGGAGCCGGCAAGACTACCGCCTTCAACGTCATCACGGGTTTTCTGCGGGCCACCGCCGGCAGCGTCCGCTACCGGGGCGCTTCCCTGGACGGCCTGCGGCCTAATGACGTCGCCGACCTCGGCGTCGTGCGCACGTTCCAGAAGACCAGTCTGTTCAGCGGGCTGAGCGTGATCGACAACATGTTGATCGGCTTGCACCGCCGCGGCCGTGGCCGCGTCTGGGAAATCCTGCTTGCCCTGCCGCGCATCCGGGCCGAGGAACGCGAGTTGCGGATGCAGGCTACGGCCATCCTGGAACAGGTGGGGCTGTCCCACCGGGGCGGCGAGTTGGCGTCGGATCTGCCCTACGGCGAGCAACGCCTGTTGGAGGTGGCCATCGCCCTGGCGGCGCGGCCGTCGCTGCTGTTGCTGGACGAGCCGGCCTCCGGGATGAACCCCTCCGAAACCCAGAACTTCATGGACCGGGTCTCGGCCATTCGCGACCAGGGAACGACGATCTTCCTGGTCGAGCACGACATGCGGGTGGTCATGGGTATCTCCGACCGGATCATCGTTCTCAATCAAGGCATGATCCTGGCCGAGGGGACGCCGGAAGAGATCCGTCGCCACCCGGAGGTGATTCGGGCCTACCTCGGAGGAGCAGCCGCCGATGCTTGAGATCACCGGTCTCGAATGCCGTTACGGCAAGGTCAGCGCCGTCCGCGACCTGTCCATGGTCGTCAATCGAGGCGAGCTGGTGACCCTGATCGGCGCCAACGGAGCCGGGAAGTCGACGACGCTGAAGGCGATATCGGGACTGCTCCCGCCCGCGGCCGGGCGCATCGTTTTCGACGGCGAGGACATATCCAACGCCTCGGCGCAGAGAATCCTCTCCCTCGGTATCGCCCATTGCCCGGAAGGGCGGCGCATCTTCCCGTACATGAGCGTCCAGGAAAACCTCGACATGGGCTGTTACCTGCGCCACGACACGGGCGGCATCGAGGCCGACCGCCAGCGCGTGTTCGAGCGTTTCCCGATCCTCGAAACACGGCGCCGCCAGACCGCGGGGACCCTTTCCGGCGGCGAGCAGCAGATGCTGGCCATCGGCCGGGCGCTGATGTCGCGGCCGAAGCTGATGCTGTTCGACGAGCCGTCCCTGGGCCTGGCGCCTAACCTGGTCGAAACCACCTTCGAGATCATCGCCGAGATCCGTGCCGAGGGCGTCACCGTCCTGATGGTCGAACAGAACGCCTACGCTGCGCTGGAAATCTGTGACCGCGCCTACCTTCTCGAATCCGGCGCCGTGGCCCTGCAGGGAACCGGCGCCGAGCTGAAGGACATCCCCCACGTCAGAGAGGCGTACCTGGGCGGGTAGTATCGACCCTGTTCGCGAAGCGGAGCGCCTGACCGGCCCCGCGCGCTACAAATAACCCATTTCCCGATAGTAGCGCTCGGCGCCGGGGTGCAGGGGCGCACACATCGGCCCCTCCTCCGTGTTCCGGCATATCCGGCTCATGTCGAAACGGTCTCCGTCCACCGGCATGGTGTCTTTTCTCGCATCGATGGCCTTGACCACCGCGTAGGCAAGCTCGTCGGGAAAGTCCGCCCGACAAAATAGCGGCCAGCCGCCGAATTCGAGCGCGGGAACGTCCGCGTCCAGGCTCGGAAACACTGACTTGGGGATTGTCGATTTCCGAAATCCCAAGCGCTCCATGTCGGCGAAAACGGCTGGCTGCAAAGGCAGGAGAATCATGTCCTGGGCCAGGGCCTCGGCGGTCCAACTCGTGACGCCCTCGTCGAACACCGAGTCATAGGCCCCTTGCTCGATCCCTTCCCTGCGCCGGCGGTGGGTTGGGTTTGAGACTTGATCCACGCTGCCGCCCCATCGCTCCACGTCCTCGAGGTTCCAGCCACAAAGATTCAGAATACGCCGGATGGTGTACTCGGTGGTTCCTTCAGGGCCCTGTCCCCGGGTCGACAGCCTGAGCGGGAGCCTCTTCTCGCCGATTTCCTCCAGCGACGTGACGCCGAGGTCTTTTCTGACCGCGAAGGCGATCCGGTCCCAGGACGGGAACACCGCGAGGTTTCGGATGTCGATCTTCTGCGCATAGGGCGCCAACCCGTTCAACGCCATATGGGTCACCGGTGAAGGGTTGAGGAAAGCCAGATCCACCGTCCCTTCGGCCAGCAGCCTTGGCGCTTCGAACCCTCCGAGACGGCTGTTGCCGACGCCATACGAGACGGTGATCTCCGACCCGTCGGCCAGGTTGTGCTGCGCGAGCCCCAAAGCGATCTCAAAAGCCTCGCCGGCCCGTATGTTCATGGTTACGGCGATTTTGATTGTGGTTGCCATCAGGTTTACCTCCAACGTCAGGTGCCTCCCACGGTAGCGTCCGCAATGGCGCCGGGTCAACGGGCCGGGCTCCGTCGCTTGCAGAGCCCCTATGCCTAACCTCACAAAGTTGTTAGAATCCTCCTTTCGGATCGCACGCCGTTGAAGCTCCGTTTCTCGAGCCGGAAACCGTCCGGAAATTCCGGCCATTTCCAGGGCGCTCACGAACAACCGTATCCGGATCGCAGGTCCGCCAACACCCGGGCTGAATAGAGGGTGCGGGCGAAAGGGGAGGGTAACTGATGGACCTCGTCGCTTGCCGCGAGGCGGCGAATCTTCGCAACATCGCGATCATTGCACACGTCGACCACGGCAAGACCACGCTGGTGGACGCGATGCTGTGGCAGAGCGGTACGTTCCGCGCAAACCAGGATGTCCGTGAGCGGGTGCTGGATT
Source organism: uncultured Binatia bacterium (SeqCode) (assembly GCA_965218305.1). Taxonomy (GTDB): domain Bacteria; phylum Desulfobacterota; class Binatia; order UBA9968; family JAJDTQ01; genus JAJDTQ01. The sequence continues at coordinate 171,197 of OZ244617.1, forward strand.
CGATGGACCTCGAGCGCGAGAAGGGCATCACGATCATGGCGAAGAACGCCTCCGTGACCTACGGCGGCGTCAAGATCAACATCGCCGACACTCCGGGTCACGTGGATTTCGGCGGCGAGGTGGAACGCACCCTGCGGATGGTCGACGGTGTCATGCTGCTCGTCGACGCCGCCGAAGGGCCGATGCCCCAGACCCGGGCCGTGCTGGCCAAGGCGCTGGAGCTGGGACTGCCGCCGATCGTGGTCATCAACAAGATCGACCGCCAGGACGCGCGCCCGGCGGAAGTCCTGAACGAGGTCTACGACCTGTTCATCGACCTGGGCGCCACCGAGAAACAGATCGAGTTTCCCGTCATATACTCCGTCGCCCGGCAAGGACGGTGCACTCCATCACCGGGCGGTGAGCTTACCGATCTTCGGCCGTTGTTCGACACCATCGTCGCACACATTCCGCCCCCCTCCGGAGATCCGGGCCACCCTTTACAGATACTGGTGACCAACGTCGCACCCGACGACTACCGCGGACCGCTGGCCATCGGCCGTGTCGTGGACGGCACGGTTCGGAACCGGCAGGCGGTGATCCTGTGCCACCGCAACGGGTCTGAGACCCCGGCCGCGGTCGCGGACCTGTTCATCTACCAGGGCCTCGGGCGGGTCCCGGTACCGTCGGCGGGTCCCGGAGAGATCGTGGCGCTGGCGGGGATGACCGGCATCGGGTTGGGCGAAAGCATCGCCGATGGTGAGGATCCCAAGCCCCTGCCCACGCTCGACATCGAGGAACCCACGTTGTCGATGGAGTTCTCCATCAACGATTCCCCATTCAGCGGAAAGGACGGCCGCTACCTGACCTCGCGCCACCTTCGAGCGCGACTGCTCAAGGAGGCGGAGCACAACCTGGCGATCCGGGTGGAGTCCATCGAGTCTTCCGATCGCTTCCTGGTGTACGGCCGGGGCGAGCTCCAGCTCGCCGTCCTGATCGAGCAGATGCGGCGGGAAGGGTATGAGTTTTCGGTGGGCATGCCGCGGGTGTTGACCCGCACCGTCGGAGACACCGTCCACGAACCGTACGAACTGGCCATCATCGAAACGAATGAAGAGTATCAGGGAATCGTGGTTCAGAAACTCGGCGCGCGCCGGGGCGTCATGGTCAAGATGGCGAGCCGCGGCTCGGGGAGGGTTCGCCTGGAGATCGAGGTGCCCAGCCGCGGGTTGATCGGATACCGGACCGAGTTCCTCACCGACACGAAAGGCACGGGAACCCTCACGCACATGTTCATCGGATACCGGCAATGGGCGGGGGACATCGTCCATCGGTCCACCGGTGCGCTGGTGGCGGATCGCAGGGGCCGCGTCACGGGATATGCGATCGTCAACCTGCAGGAGCGGGGCGAGCTCTTCGTCGGGCCCACCGATGTGGTATACGGAGGCATGCTCGTCGGCGAGAGCAGCCGCGACACGGACCTGGACGTGAACATCACGAAGGAGAGGAAACTGACGAACATGCGGTCCTCCGTCCTCAAGGGCATCGAAAAGATCGTCCCTCCGGTGCGCATGTCCCTGGAGCAGGCCATCGAGTTCATCCGCCACGACGAGCTGATCGAGGTCACGCCTTGCAATCTCCGGCTACGGAAACGCCACCTCGACCCGAACGAAAGGAAGTACCAGGCCCGCCAGATGGAGGATTCTCTCCAGACTGCCGGATAGCCCGGCGGCCGTCCGGCCTGCCCGCATGGTTCATGCGGGCTCGCTTCAGCCCGCCCCTTCCTCCTCCTCTTCCACGTGCCGGCCCAATAGCCGCACCTGCGCGCCGGCCAGCATGTCCTGGAGCTTCTTGCGGATGGCCCACAGGCAAATCAGTGACGGGATCACCATCAGAGTGGTGATGACGAAGAAGGTGCCCCAATCGCCATCCAGCCAATCCACCAGGGCGCCGGAGGAAGCGGCGAAGAGGGTCCGCCCGGCGGTGCCGATGGAGGCCAGCAGCGCGTACTGCGTGGCGGTGTAGGTGCGGTCCACGAGCATCGAGATGAAGGCGACGAAGGTGACGGTGGCGAAGGCGCTGGTGAGGTCGTCCATCACCACCGCGGTGGCGAACAGGGCTTCCGACTTGCCCACCCATGACAACACGGCGAACAGCAGATTGGTCGAGGCCATGGCGATGCCCGACAGGAACATGGCCCATACGAGTCCCATCCGGATGGCGAAGAAACCGCCCAGCACGGTGAAGGTCACCGTCGTGATCCAGCCGAGTCCCTTGGAGTAGAGAGCGATCTCGGACTTGGAGAAGCCGATCTCCCGGTAGAACAGCAGGGACATGCGCCCCATGAAGGCCTCGCCGATCTTGAACAGGAAGATGAACCCGAGCACCGTCAGGGCGATGGCGAAACCGTTCCGCCGGAAGAAGCTCAACAAGGGGCTGACCACCGTGCCCCCGAGCCACGCGGCCATGTGGCCGAGCCGGCCCGGGACCTGGAGACGGGAAGCGATCCGGTCTTCCTCCGCGTCCTGCTGAGCGATGCGTTCAGCGGTCCCTTGTTCATGCACGAACAACAGGCCGATGTTGGTCAGGACCACCAGTATCCCGAGCACGAGAAAGGTCGCCTGCCAGTAGTCCTCCACGCCGGCGTTCTGGAACGCCGTCGCGGACTCCAGCGCGACGATGCCGCCGAGCTTGTAGCCGGTCCACCAGCCCACCACCGCGGTGGCGGCACCCGCGGCCATGGCCTCGCCCTCGTCCTTGCCCACCTGCTCGATCCGGAGCGCGTCGATGGCAATATCCTGGGTGGCGGAGGCAACGGCGATGGCCAGGCCGATACCCACCACGGCGGTGAGGTTGGCGGTGGGGTCCACGGTGCTCCACAGCACCAGGCATGCGACGATCACCACCTGCAGCGTGACGATCCAGGCCCGCCGCTGGCCGAGCCGGTCGGTCAGCCACGGTATCCGGATACGGTCGATGAGGGGCGCCCAGAGAAAGTTGATGGCATAGACGCCGAAGATCAGGCCGGCAAAGCCGATGGTGGTCCGGCTGAGGCCGTCTTCCTTGAGCCACAAGTTGAGGCTGCTGCCGATCAGCACCCAGGGGAACCCGCTGATGATCCCGAGGAGGAGAATGCGGGCCATGCGCCGCTCCCAGTACACCGCCAGTGACTCGATCATCTTCTGCATGGGGCTCCTTACGGGTTGACGGAAGTCTTGCGCATCCTCAGGGATTGTTTATAGCGGACGCGACTCCAGAACAGAATCGAGGCAACGACGTACGAAGCACGTCATTCCCGCCCCTCCGTCATTCCCGCGAAAAGCGGGAATCCAGGGGCGGCTGTGGGGTGTTGCGAACGATCACCCGCACCCCACCCCGCCTGGATTCCCGCTTTTGCGGGAATGACGATTTCGGGGGTCTGTGCCTCGCTGGGATGGCGTTTTGACACAGCTTGTTTCGCGGGAATGACGGTTTCGGGCGCTGGTCTTCGGTTGACACTCGTCCGCCTCTTCGGCTAGTCTGCCTGCCGCTTGCAACCGTGCACATTTCTCGAAAGGAGAATAGACCATGTCCCTATTGCTCAGAGCCTGTTTCCGCAGGCTGATGGTCGTATCGGCGCTTTGCGGCCTGCTCGTGGCGGCTGCCGGGTCGGTACACGCGGGGGAGCTCAAGCTCGCCCACTTCACCTCTCCCAGGCACCCGATGGACCGGCTGGTGATGCGGCCGTGGGGCGCGGAGGTGGCGAAGCGCAGCAACGGTTCGTTGACGGTGCGCATCTATCCCGGCGGCGAGCTGGGCAAGGGGCCGCAGGCCCAGTACAAGCGGGCGGCGGACGGCATCGCGGACATCACGTTCGGATTGCAGGGATACACTTCGTCGCTCTTCCCGAGGACGCTGCTGGTGGAGCTGCCTGGCATCGCGCCGGACGCGGTGGCGGCCACCAAGATGATGTGGAAGGCGGTCGGCGCCATTCAGGGGGAGTACGACCGCACCAAGATCCTGGCGCTGTGGACCAATGACAAGGCCGTCATCATGACCCGGAACAAGGCGGTCCGGACCCTGGACGACGTCAAGGGCATGAAGATCCGCACCCCTTCGAAGCTCCAGGGAGACATCATCAAGGCGCTGGGAGCCACCCCCGTGGCCATGCCGGTGACGCGCATGTACAACGCCCTCAAGACCGGGGTGGTGGACGGGCTGATGGTGGCGCCGAGCGTGATCCGGAGCTTCAAGATCGGCGAGGTGGCCAAGTACTACACCGTGGGGCCGTTCGCCAACACGGCGTTCTTCCTGGTGATGAACAAGAAGGCCTATGACGGCCTTTCGGCGGAGCACAAGAAGATCGTCGACGAGACCTCGGGCGAGGCCCTGAGCGTCAAGGCCGCCGGCATCTACAAGAAGGCCGGAGCCGGCTCCCTGGCGGGCGAGAAGAAGAGCGGCCGGGGCGAGGTCATCACCCTCTCGGACGCCGAGGACAAGCGTTTCCGCAAGGCCTTGAGCGGGGTGCGGGCCAAGACCGTAAAGGATCTCTCCGCCAAGGGCATCGACGCCGAGAAGATCCTCGCGGCCATGGGCGGATAAGCCGGCAGGCTGTTTCACGTAACCATGGGTGCCGAATCACGTGCCGCGTTGCCGGGGACCGTGGCGGCCGCCTGGGCCACCCGGTCCCTGGCCTACGTGGCCGGCGCCGCGCTCCTGTGGCTGATGCTGCTGACGGTGGTGGCGGTGGTGATGCGCTACGTCTTCAACGCGCCCATCCTCGGCGCGCAGGATATTTCCGAGCTCAGTCTGGCCGTGGTCGTGTTCCTGGGCATACCCTACTGCGGCTGGACCGGCGGCCACGTGGCCGTGGACCTCATCAGCTCGGTGGTGGGGGAGAGCCGGCTGCGTTACACCGACACCCTCATGCGGCTGGCCGGCGCCGTGCTGTTCGGCTTCGTTGCATGGCAGGCCATGCGGCAGGGGCTGGACGCGCTGGAGTACGGCGACGCCACCAACCTCGTGGACATCCCCCACCATCCGTTCATGTTCCTGATGAGCTTCGGCTGGTTGCTGTTTGCCGGGGTGCTGCTGCTCCAGGCGGCCGTGGGCATCGTCCGATACCAAGAGAAAACTGAATGAGTCCGACCACCGCGGGTCTTCTGGGGTTGGCGGGGCTGTTCCTGCTGCTCGCTCTCAGGATGCCCGTGGGCATCGCCATGATGCTTGTGGGGGTGTTGGGGTTCGGCACCCTCCACGGCTGGGCGCCAGCCCTGGCCCTGCTGGGCGGCGAGCCCTTCGTCATCGCCACCAACTACGAGCTCATCGTCATCCCGCTGTTCGTGCTCATGGGAAACTTCGCGACGGTTTCCGGCATGAGCCGCGACCTCTATGCCGCCGCCTACGCCTGGTTCGGCCACTGGCGCGGCGGGCTGGCGTCCGCCACCATCGCCGCCTGCGCCGGGTTCGCGGCGCTCTCCGGTTCTTCCGTGGCCGCGGCCGTGACCATGGGCAAGGTGTCGCTGCCGGAGATGCGCGCCTACCGGTACGACCCGCGGCTGGCCACCGGCGCCATCGCCGCGGGCGGCACCCTGGGCATCCTCATCCCCCCCAGCACGGGCTTCGTGATCTACGCCATCCTCACCGAGGAATCCATCGGCCGCCTGTTCCTGGCCGGGGTCTTTCCCGGGCTGCTGCTGACCGCGCTGTTCATCCTGTCCATCTTCATCCAGACCCGCATCAACCCGGACCTGGGGCCGCCGGGCCCGGCCTCAAGCGTCATGGACCGCATCCGGGCCATCCGCCAGGCCAGCGCCATGATCGGCGTGGTCACCCTCACCATCGGCGGCATCTATGCCGGCCTCTTCACCCCTACCGAGGCAGCCGGCGTGGGCGCTTTCCTGGCGATGCTGCTGGCGCTGGTGCGGGGCCGTCTGTCTGTGTCGTCGCTATCTTCGCTGGCGCTGGAGAGTGTGCGCACCACCTCCCTGGTCTTCCTCATCCTGGTGGGCGCTCACATCTTCAACCCGTTCCTGGCGTTGACCCACATCCCCTCGGATCTCGCCGAGCTGCTGGTGGGACTGGAGCTGCCCCGGTTGGCCGTGCTCGGCATCCTGCTGGCCGCCTACATCGTGCTGGGCATGTTCCTGGAGGGCTTCGCCATGCTGGTCCTCACCCTCCCCATCGTCCATCCCATCATCCTCACCCTGGGATACGACCCCATCTGGTTCGGCGTGGTCATGGTCATCGTGCTGGAAATGGGCCTTATCAGCCCGCCGGTGGGAGTCAACGTCTTCGTGGTCAAGGGCATCGCCGAAGACGTGCCCATGGCAAAGATATTCGCCGGCATCCTGCCGTTCTGGATCGCCATGGCCGTCTGCCTGGCCATTCTGGTGGCGTTTCCGGATATCGCGCTGTTCCTGCCGAATACGATGATTCGGTGAGCGGGCAAGAAGGTCGCAGGTGGTCGGGGCGGTGAGGGAAAACTTCGGTGCGGACTACCTCACAAGGCCTTCCGGGGGGAGTGCATTCTCATTCTCGGGTGAAGTGAGATGCACTGCCAGTGCACCGTCGGGTGTCTTTGCAGCCACGATTGCTACCTGTTCATATCCGGAATCGCGTAGCCGGTTGACCCGTAGTTTGTTTCCATTGACACCCATCACAATGGAGATGATTACTTCGCCAACCAGCCAGATCTCCGGGACTGAACTCAAAGCCATGCCGGCCAACAGTACAATCACGCCGACTATCCAGAGTCTTTTTGCCAAGGCCCAAAGCCAAGTGAAGAAGAACGCAGGCCAGCTCCAGCCGTTCTTGACGACTTCGTGACCCAAAGTAGGGTGCTGGAGTATGGCAAACTGCTTCATTGAAAAACCTCCAGGCCTAGTTGGATGTAAGCGCCTCAATGCCCACGACCGGCGCCGCGGCAAGGAGCGCGCGATCCAGAGTAGCGAGCGGCAGCGAGTCGCGCACCCTGTCGGTGGCTTCCGTCGCTTCGTCAGAGAAGATCCAGGCCATGGTGACCGAGCAATCGAGAACGAATGCCATCAGTACTTGCGTCCTTCCTCGATCATTTCGCGGACGGACAGTCCTCCGAGACCGTGGGTCTCCTGAAACGCCTTCAGCTTTGCAATCGCCCCACGCACTTTGTCGGAATCGTGCGGCTGAAAGGGAATCAACTCGGCCACCGGACGACTATGCTTGGTGATGATGAATCGCTCCCCCTCCTGAACGCGCCGCAGCAACTCCGGGAGGTGGGTTTTGGCTTCGAAAGCGCCGATTTCAGGCATGGTGTATACCTCCGACTTTCCAACTAGTTGAAGACTAGTTTTTTCTTTCCGATAAGGTCAAGCCATTACAACTTCGGGAAAGTGAGACCCCATGCGTAGGCCAACCTCCATGAAGTCCCTGGAAAAGCTCGGCCGGGTCCGGCTGTCGGAGCATTTCTTCATGCGGGACATGCTCTACAGCGAGATCGCGAGCTTTCACGGCATTCCCAACATTCCGGATGATCCTGATCTGGCCGTCGCGGCGGGGACGCGGTTGTGCGAGGAGTTGCTGGAGCCGCTTCATGCCACCTTCGGGCACGTCTCGATCCGTTCCGCGTTCCGGTCTGTGGCCGTCAACGACTACGGCGCCGCGCGCAGCCGCAAGGGCTACAATTGCAGCCGCACGTCATGGACTCATGCGCGCCACGTATGGGACCGGCAGGACGCGGACGGGTTCATGGGCGCTACCGCGTGCATCATCCTCCCGTGGTTCGTTGAGCGCTACGAGGGGGAAACGCCATGGCAGGCCCTGGCGTGGTGGATCCACGACCACCTGCCGTACTCCGACATGACGTTCTTCCCCATCTACGCGGCGTTCAATCTCCGGTGGCACGAGCGGCCGGTCCGCCGTATCGACAGCTTCGTCGCCCCACGGGGTGTCCTAACCAAGCCGGGTATGGCGAACCATTCGGGAGACCATTCTTCCGAGTATCCGGGCTTCCCGGAGTTGATGCCGTAACGGAGCGAAGGTGTATCCCGGAGGGGAGGTGCTTATCGCCTGCTTTGACCCTCCCCCACGAGCCGAGACCGAACCGCGGGGTTGCAGTTGAGCGTTAGCTTTCCCCTCACACATTGAACCGGATGTGCATGACGTCCCCGTCCTGCACCCGGTAGTCCTTGCCTTCGAGGCGCAGTCTACCGGCGGAGCGGCAGCCGGTTTCGCCCCGGTGCTCGATGTAGTCGTCGTAGGAGATGACCTCGGCCCGGATGAAGCCGCGTTCGATGTCGGAGTGGATCTTGCCGGCGGCGTTGACCGCGGCGGTGTCCCGGGTGATGGTCCAGGCGCGCACCTCCATGGGTCCGGCGGTGAAGAAGCTCATGAGGCGCAGGTGGTCGTAGGCGTGGCGGATGAAGCGGTCTCGGGCGGTCTCGGAAAGCCCGAGCTCCGACAGAAACTCGACGCGTTCGTCGGCGTCGAGCTGGGCGATTTCCATCTCGAGCTTGCCGCAGACCGGCACCAGGGTCAGGTTCTCGGCTTGGGCGTACTCCGCGACGTCCGCGGGGAGGGGCTCCTGCAGCGCCGTCTCGTCGGAATTGCAGACCACCAGAAGGGGCTTGGCGCTCAGAAAGGCGAAGCCCGACAGCAGGGTCTGTTCTTCCGGCAGGAACTCCACGCCGCGCAAGGGGCGTTCCTCTTCCAGGGTGCTCTGGCAGCGCGTCAGAAGATCCGACTCCCGTCCCCGATCCTTGCTGGCCTCCTTGCGGATCCGCTCCATGCGCTTCTCGATGACCGCGAGGTCGGCGAGTATCAGCTCGGCCTGAAAGGCGTTGAGATCCCGCACGGGCGCGGGAGGCTCGTCGGCGACCGGGTCGTCGAAGGCCCGGACTACCTGTACCAGGGCATCCACCTCACGCAGTTGCACCAGGGACTGGTTTTCGAGCGCCGCCTTCCGTTCCTGTGACGGCGGAAAGTCCAGGAAGGTGACCTCGGCGTATTTCTTGTCCTTGGGATGGACGATCTCGCTCAGCGCGTCCACGCGAGGGTCCGGCACCTTGACCACGGCCATGGCTGCCTCGTGGCGGGTCTCGAAGCCGCCCACCGTGGCGCTGAGTCCCGTGAGGGTGTTGTACAATGTGGTCTTGCCCGCTCTGGAGAATCCTGTGAGTCCAACTTTCATGGACTCCAATTTAGCATCGGGCGGGATTATTCATAGTCGCGCCCGTCGCGTGCGTCAGTCGGGCAGGGGAGACAGCGTCGAGGTCAGACGGCCGGCCGGCAGCGCTCTTATGCCGGGGGCCATCGGGTAGCCTTGCGTTCCGGCATGTACGACGTCGAGCCGCTCCAGGCCCAGCGTGTCGAAGGCCGTGCGCATGGAGGCTGTCAGCCGGGGCGCCTCGGACCGTTTGACCTCGAAGCCGTAGCGCCGGTTTCCGGCCGATATCAGCAGGTCCAGCTCCGCTCCGGAGTGCGTCGACCAGTGGTAGCACTGCTCGGGACGGGCGCCCAGCAGGTGAATGACCTGCTGGACCACGAATCCCTCCCACGAAGTGCCGACCGTGGGGTGGGAGAGCACGTCCTCGCGGGTAGTCAGGCCCAGCAGCGCGTGGAGGAGGCCGGAATCGCTGATGAAGACCTTGGGCGACCGCACTTGCCGTTTGGCGATATTCTCGTGCCAGGGCTGCAACTGCCGTACCATGAAGACCGACGTCAGAAGATCCAGGTAGCGCCGCACCGTGGTGTGGGCAACGCCGAAGGCCCGGCCCAGCTCAGCCCCGTTCCACAGTTGGCCGTGCCAGTGGGCCAGCATCGTCCAGAACCGGTGCAGTGTCGTCGAGGGTACGAGGCTGCCGAGCCCCGGTACGTCACGAGCGAGGAAGGTACGGATGAAGCCGTCGCGCCAACGGCGGCTCGCGGGGGCCGACCCTGCCAGATAGGAACGCGGAAAACCGCCGCGCAACCAGAGTCGTTCCAGGTCATCCACCTCGTCCAGCCCGAAGCCGTCGAGCTCATGGAAGGCCACGCGCCCCGCAAGGGTCTCCGAGGTCTGACGGAGCAGCTCCGGGGAAGCGCTGCCCAGCACCAGGAACCGGGCCGGGGTCCCGGGCCGGTCGGCAAGTACCCTGAGCAGGGGAAACACCTCCGGGAGCCGTTGTATTTCGTCGAGGACCACGAGTCCACGCAAGGGCCGCAACTCCAGGCCGGGATCGGCCAGGCGAGTCAGATCGACAGGGTTCTCCAGGTCGAACCACGTGGACGGGTCGGGGCGGGACGCCACGAGTTGCCGGGCGAGGGTGGACTTCCCCACTTGGCGGGCGCCCAGGAGCGTGACCACCGGGAACTCGTTCAGCAACAGGCCGACGCGCTGCAGACGACTTTCCCGTGCGACTTCCATAAGCTTGAAATATGAGCGATGGCCGCACAGATTTCAAGGTTTGGAGTGAAAGATTGTGAGCGCCGCATATGGCCAAGTCGTACACGCTGCGTATCCGGTACGGATATCAGACCCAAGAGATGGGGCAGAGGCGGGCGTGGGACGTGACAGATGTGCCCGGTTCAAAGTCAGCGACGCTTCTTTTCGTAGGCCTCATCTCGGGCCAGATCCGCCCCGCGGGCGGCTGCCACCGCGAGTTCGTCGCACCGCTCGTTCTCCCGGTCCCCCGCGTGCCCCTTGACCCAGCGGTATTCGACTTCGTGCCGTTCCGACAGATCGAGCATCTCGGCCCAGAGATCGGGATTCAGGGCCGGCGCCTTGTCGCTTTTTTTCCATCCCTTGGCGCGCCAGCGCTCGGCCCATCCCTTCGACATGGCGTCCACCACGTACCGGGAGTCGCTATGGAGCGTCACCCGGCAGGGTTCCTTCAGGGACCGAAGACCCACGAGGGCGGCCATGATCTCCATGCGGTTGTTGGTGGTCCTCCGGTATCCGCCGCTGAACTCCCGGCGGGTAGGCGTAGCCGTGTTATAGAGTAGAACGGTGCCGTAACCCCCGGGTCCGGGGTTCCCGATGCACGCTCCGTCGGTATAGATGGTCACGTGTTTCATGGTTGCTTGGCCAGGGAATCATGTTACCGGTCACCAGGCCGGTGCCGCAACACGCCGGCGAACGCTTGACACGAAACCGTATGTCTTTTTTAATCCACACACGTTCAACGCTCGCCCAAGGAGAAGCGCATGCACACCGGTTCGTACATCGACGGAGAGTGGTACCAGCCCAACTCCGGGAGACAGATACGCAACGTCAATCCCGCGGACACCCGCGATGTCATCGCCGAGTTCCCCATGGCCACCGCGGCGGACACGGAGCGGGCCATCGACGCGGCCGCGGCCGCCTTCCAGGGATGGCGGAAGACGCCGGGCCCGGAGCGCGGGCGGGTGATTTGGCGGGCGGCGGACATCGCGCGCCGGCGCGTGGACGAGATCGCCGAGCTCATGACGCGGGAAGAAGGGAAGATCTTCAAGGAGGCCCGGGGCGAGGTGCTCAAGGGGATATCGCTCCTGGAGTACAACGCCGGCGCCGGCTACCGGCTCGGCGGCAAGACCCTCCCATCCGAGGCCCGGGACACCTTCACCTACACCATCCGGCAGCCCATGGGCGTGGTGGCGCTGATCGCGCCGTGGAACTTCCCCTGGGCGATCCCGGTGTGGAAGTCGGCGCCGGCGCTGGTGGCCGGCAACGCGGTGCTGCTTAAGCCGGCGTCCCTGACCCCGGCCACCGCGGGTCTCCTGGCGGAAGTCTACGAGGAAGCCGGCCTTCCCAAGGGTGTCTTCAACGTCATCGTCGGCTCCGGGTCCGAGGTCGGCGAAGCCATGGTCAAGTCCGCACGGATCCCGGTGGTCTCGTTTACCGGATCCAACGAGATCGGCAGCGACCTCTACGTCAAGGCCGCCTCCCGAGGCGCCAAGGTGACCTGCGAGATGGGCGGCAAGAACGCGGTCATCGTGATGCCCGACTGCGATTTGGAGAAGGCGGCGGTGGCCATACGGGACGGCGCCTTCGGCTCCACCGGCCAGCGCTGCACCGCCACCTCCCGGGTCATCGCCATCGGCTCCACCAAGGACGAGTTGGTGGCCAGGCTGGAGGAGCACGCCCGAAAGATGCGCGTGGGCTCGGGCCTCGACGCGGACGTGGACATGGGACCGGCAGTGGACGAGAGCCAGTGGAAGACCGACCTGGAGTACATCGAGGTGGGCAAGCAGGAAGGCGCCCGCCTGGTGGTAGGTGGTAATCAGCCCGCGGGGCTGGAGCACGGATTCTACGTGGAGCCCACGGTATTCGACGACGTCACTCCGGACATGCGCATCTTCCGCGAGGAGATCTTCGGCCCGGTGCTCTCGGTGGCCGCGGCCTCGGATCTGGACGAAGCCATCCGGTTCGCCAACTCCGTGGACTTCGGCCTCACCACGTCCATCTTCACCCGGGACGTGAACCAGGTGATGCGTTTCGTGGAAGAGGTGGAGACGGGTATGGTCCACGTGAACGAGCCCACCATCGGCGGCGAGGCCCAGCTTCCCTTCGGCGGCATCAAGGCCACCGGGGTCGGCGAGCGGGAAATGTCCGAGGAGGGCGTCAATTTCTTTACCGAGTTGAAGACGGTCTTTATCAACTATTCGGGCGAATCCGGCCGGCTGATGATACGCTGACGGCACTTTTGTCTGAAGCGCGTATCGAACTGGAGGCTTAACATGGAATTTGCACACGACATTATCGACGCCGACGGCCACGTAGTGGACCAGGACAAGGACCTGCGCCGGTATCTGCCCGCTCCCTGGAACGAGAAGGACTGGACCCGGGAGTATTATCTCTTTCCCCTCACTGACGGCTGGATGCGCGGTATGTCGTCCCGCCACAAGGCCGAGGTCCCGGACGCGGCCAACTGGCTGAGCTTCCTCGACGAGTCCAGGATCGAGCAGACCATCCTCTATCCCAGCAACGCGCTGTTCCACGGCCAGATCCGGAACAAGGGCTGGGCCGTGGCCGTGGCCCAGGCCTACAACGACTGGCTGTACGACTCTTTCGGGCGCCAGTCGGACCGGCTCAAGGGCGTGGCGCTGCTGCCGGTGCAGGACATCGACGCCGCGGTCAAGGAGCTGCGCCGGTGCGTCGAGGAGTTGGGCATGGTGGCCGGCGTGATTCCGTCGGTGATGGCGCCCCTGGTGGGCCTGGGCGGCAGCCAGTTCGACCCGATCTACGCCGAAGCCGAACGGCTCAACTGCGCGCTGGCGGTCCACGGCGGGCCGGTGGCGGGCCTGGGCCTGGACATCTTCGAGAGCCTGGCCGAGGCGCGGCCGTTGGAGCACGCCATGCCGCAGATGGTGCAGATGATGAGCATGATCAACGCCGGCGTGTACGACCGTTTCCCCAACCTGCGGGTGGCCTATCTGGAGTGCGGCACGGGCTGGGTGCCGTTCATGATGGACGCGCTGGACGAGAACTGGGAACGGCGCGGCCACGCGCTGGCGGTGAAGCAGCGACCCAGCGACATCATCCGTGGCGGCAACATCTTCTTCACCTGCGAGGTGGACGAAAGGAGCCTGCCGTACGTGCTGGAGCAACTCGGCGGGGACCAGGTGCTGTGGGCCTCCGACTATCCCCACGAGCGGGCGCGTTCGGAGTTCTTCCACGATCTGCCGGATTTCTTCGCCCGAGAGGACTTGAGCCCCGAACTGCGGAAGAAGATCCTGTGCGACAACCCCAAGCGCTATTACGGGTTGTAAAGCCATGACCAGGGGCACGGCGCAGGGCCACGAGCCCGAGGAGCTTGTATCGGCCGGCAGCGCGATCCGGACACGGGCGGGTTTGAAACCCGCCCCTACATCGGATGGCGGATTCCTGCGGCGCAAGCTGTTTGGCCCTGCCGCCGACACCTGCCGGAACTGATGACCAACCCCTCCGACACCGTCGATCTCGAACGCGCCGCGGCCATGAGCCGCGCCGACCGGGACCATCTCGTCCACGGCTTCGTGCCGCTGTCGAAGCATCAGCAGGACGGGGTGCCGGTGTTCGTCCGGGCGGAGGGGGTCTACCTCTGGGATTCCCTGGGCAAACGCTACATCGACGGCCTCTCCACCCTCTGGAACGTCCAGGTCGGCCACGGCAGGAAAGAGATCACCCGGGCCGTGGCGGAGCAGATGGACCGGCTCGCCTACGCACCCACGCTCATCGGGCCGACCTCCGAGCCCACCATCCGGCTGGCGTCCCGGCTTGCGGAGATGGCCCCGGAAGGGCTTACCCGCGTGGTGTTCACCTCCGGCGGTTCCGAGACCAACGAGAGCATGATCCGCCTGGTGCGGGCCTACTGGAAGGCCATGGGGCAGCCCCAACGGACCCGGTTCGTCACCCTGAACCAGGGCTATCACGGCTCCTCCAGCGGCGCCGCCATGCTGACCGGCATCCCGCTGTTCAACCAGCAGATGGAGCCGGGGCTTCCCGGTGTGCACCACATGGCGCGGCCCCACTGCTATCGCTGCGAGCTGGGGAAGACCTGGCCGAGTTGCAACATTGCCTGCGCCGACGAGTTGGAGCGGCTGGTAGAGCGGGAAGGCCCCGACGCCGTCGCGGCCTTTGTGGCCGAGCCCGTCCAGGGCGTGGGCGGGGTCATCGTGCCGCCCGAGGGCTGGCTTGCCAGGATTCGGGAGATCTGCACCCGGTATGGTATCCTGATGGTCTGCGACGAGGTGATCACGGGGTTCGGCCGCACCGGCAGCCTGTTCGCGTGCGCCGGCGAGAACGTGACGCCGGACGTGCTGGTCACCGCCAAGGGCATCACCAGCGGCTATCTGCCGCTGGGCGCGATGCTGTTCCGGGAAGAGATCTTCCAGACCCTGCTGGCCAAGGCGGACGACGCGTTCTACCACGGCTACACCTACACCGGACATCCGGTGGTGTGCGCCGCGGCCCTGGCCAACCTGGACATCATCGAGCGCGAGGGGCTGGTGGAGCGGGCGGCGGAGTTGGGCGCGTACATGCAGGAGCGGCTGGCGACGCTGTCGGACCTGCCCATGGTGGGCCACGTGCGCGGCCGGGGGCTTATCGCCGCGGTGGAGCTGGTGAAGGACAAGGAGACCCGGGAGTCCTTCGCGGTGGAGCAGCAGGTGCCCCGGCAGGTCTACGACGAGTGCCTGGCCAACGGTCTGTTGCTGCGGGTGTGCGGCACCCACGCGCTGGCGGTGTGCCCGCCCCTGGTGGTCACGAAAGAGCAGATCGACGACATCGTTACCATTCTGCGGAACGCCGTCACCACGGTCGCGCAAGCCGTAGTGTCCTAGGAGCTTGCATCGGCTGACAGCGCGGTGCGGGCGCGGGCGGGTTTGAAACCCGCCCCTACACGCTCCTATTCTTGCAGCGCAGGCTCCTGACGACGGCGGCTGCATCCCGCCAGAATGTCCCGATTCGCAGGCCCGGTTACGCGGGATCTCGCCGTCGTGAAGGCGTGACGACTTGTAGGGGCGGGTTTCAAACCCGCCCGTGTCGCGGACATTCGTTGCACGTCGTCACCGGTTTGAATGTTACAGAACACCAGGGAGGTATCCGTCGATGGTCGAATGCCCCGTTTGTGGAGCAGAGTTGGAGCTCGAAGAAGACGCGGTGGAGGGCGAGCTGATCGCCTGCGCCGACTGCGGTACCGAGCTGGAGGTCACGAGCCTCGATCCGCCGGCGGTGGACGAGGCGCCCAAGGAAGAGGAAGACTGGGGAGAATGAGCTTGAAGATCGGTTTGCTGCATTCATTGGTCCGGCCCGAGGAGAAGCTCCTGATCAAGGAGATCCGCCAGCGGCCCGGAGTGGAGCTCCGGATGATCGATGATCGGAAGCTCTCGTTCAACCTGGGCAAGGACCAATACGACCTGGACGTGCTGCTGGAGCGGTGCATCAACCACTCCCGGGCGTTGCACGGCCTGCGGCTGTTCGAGAGCGCCGGCGTGCGCTGCATCAACTCGTCATCAGTCGCCGCCGTGTGCGGCGACAAGATCCTCACCTCGGTGCAGTTGCAGGAGCATCACGTTCCCCAGCCCGAGGTGCGCATCGCCTTTACCGAGGAATCCACCCTGGAGGCCATCGAGGAGATGGGCTATCCGGTGGTGCTCAAGCCGGCGGTGGGCTCCTGGGGCCGGCTGCTGGCCAAGGTCAACGACCGGGACGCGGCGGAGTCGATTCTCGAGCACAAGGCGATCCTCGGCTCCTACCACCACTCCATCTTCTATATTCAGCAATACGTCGAGAAGACCGGGCGCGACATCCGGAGTTTCGTCATCGGTGACGAATGCGTGGCGGCCATCTACCGTTACAGCGACCACTGGATCACCAACACGGCACGGGGCGGGCGCGCCGAGAACTGTCCGGTGACGGACGAGCTGCGGGACCTCTCGGTTCGCGCGTGCCGCGCGGTGGGAGGCGGCATCGTCGCCGTGGACCTTTTCGAGACCCCCGACGGACTGCTGGTCAACGAGGTCAACTACACCATGGAGTTCCGGAACAGTATCGACACCACCGGCGTGAACATTCCCGGTCTGGTCGTCGAGCACGTGCTCCGGGTGGGGCGGGCGGAACAGGAGCGGAAGGGTGCGGCCTGATGGGCCGGCGGACATGATTCGGAATGTCGACGTGGATCGGAGAGGGAGGCGCGAGCCGTGGCGGATAGCCTGAAGGTCTCCATCGTGGGGGCGTCCGGCTACACCGGCGGCGAGCTCCTGCGCCTGCTGCTGTGGCATCCCCGGGTGGAGGTGTGCGAGATCACCTCGGAGCGCTTCGCCGGCAAGTTCGTGTTCAAGGCCCATCCCAACCTGCGCAAGCGGACGCAGCTCCGGTTTTGCCGCATGGACGAGTTGAAGCCGTGCGACCTGCTGTTCCTCTGCCTGCCCCACGGCCAGGCCATGGAGCGCATCGAGTCGTTCCAGGCGCTGGCGCCGAAGCTGATCGACCTGAGCGCGGATTTCCGGCTCAACGATCCGGACGAGTACCGGCGCTGGTACGGCAAGCCGCACGCGCGGCCGGAGCTCATGAAGGACTTCGTGTACGGCGTCCCCGAGCTGCACCGGGAGGAGATACGGGGAGCGAGCTTCGTCACCGGCGCCGGGTGCAACGCCACCGCCACGATTCTCGGCGTCTACCCGTTCTTCAAGAAGGGACTCGTGGACCCGGACCGCACGGTGGTGGAGGTCAAGGTGGGCTCCAGCGAGGGCGGCAACGCCGCCAGCGACGCGTCTCACCATCCCGAGCGGAGCGGCGCGGTGCGCTCGTTCATGCCTACCCTGCACCGCCACTGCGCGGAGATCTACCAGGAGCTGGCTTTCGGCGAGCCGATCCGGGTGTACTTCTCCGCCACCTCCATCGAGATGGTGCGGGGGGTGCTGGCCACCGCGCACCTGTTCCTGCGCGAGCCGCTGGAAGAGAAGGACGTCTGGAAGATCTACCGCGAGGCCTACGGCAATGAGCCGTTCATCCGTATCGTCAAGGAGGCAGACGGCATTTACCGGTATCCCGAGCCCAAGCTGCTCAGCGGCACCAACTACTGCGACATCGGCTTCCAGAAGGAGAAGGGCTCCGACCGTCTGGTGGTGCTCAGCGCGCTGGACAATCTCATGAAGGGCGCCTCGGGACAGGCGGTCCAGGCCTTCAATCTCATGAACGGCTTCGAGGAGATCCTGGGCCTCGAGTTCCCGGGGTTGCACCCGTAACACGGTTCGGTCCATCAGCCATGTGCCGTTTGCTTTGCGTCAAGAATCAGGAACCGTTCGACATCGGCGAGCGTCTGTCGCATCTGTCGGGCATCGCCCGGAACAGCCCGGAGTATCAGGGCCACGGGTGGGGCTGCGCCTATCTGGTGGACGGTGAATGGCGGGTGTACCGGAACATCAAGCCGGTGTGGGAGGACGACCTGGGGCAGTTCGGCGCCACGACGCTGTTGGTGGCCCACGCCCGCAGCGCGTTCCGCGATGAGAACATCGTGGTGGAGAACAACATGCCGTTCTCCGACGACCGCTACGTGTTCGCCTTCAACGGCGAGCTCCGGGGCGTTCGCATCACCGCGGAGGGCCGTATCGGCGCGGAGAAGGTGTTCAACTACGTCAAGCGCTTCGACAAGGGCGACATGGCCGCGGCCATGAGGAAAGGGATGGACATCATCGTCCGCAGGACACGTTACGTGCGAGCCATGAACATGATCATCGCCGACAGAGAGAACGTCTACGTGGGGTCGTTCTTCAACCAGGACCCGGAATATTTCAGGCTGCGCGCCCGAGACGACTCCCGCGGTTTCACGGTGAGTTCCGAGACCGTGCCGGAACACGCGGAGTGGCGAACGATTCCCAACGATACGGTGGAGCAGCTTCGATGATCCTGGTGAAGATCGGCGGCGGCAGCGACATCAACCTCCCGGGCATCGCCGAGGATCTGGCCGAGGTGTCTGCCCCTTTCATCGTGGTCCACGGCGCCAACGCGGTGCGCGACGCCATCGCGGCCAAGCTCGGCACTCCCACCCAGGTAGTCACGTCGGTGTCGGGCTACACCAGCGTGCTGTCGGACAAGGCTGCCCTGGACGCGATCCTGATGGGCTACGCGGGCGTGCAGAACAAGCGCATCGTGGAGCTGCTGCAACAGAACGGGGTCAACGCCGTGGGCCTTTCCGGCATCGACGGCCGGGCGATCCAGGGACAGCGCAACAAGGGAATCCGCGTCCGCAAGAACGGCAAGACGCTCATCGTCCGGGACTTCTCCGGCAAGCCCAGGAGCGCCAACAAGGAGCTGTTCCAGTTGCTGCTCGACGGCGGCTACGCGCCGGTGCTGTCCATCCCCATCATCGACGAGCGCCACACCGCCATCAACTCCGAGAACGACGACATCATTAACGTGCTCCAGGCCGCGTTTCACGCCGAGGTGGTGCTGCAGCTCATCGAGGCGCCCGGCTTCCTTGCCGACAAGGACGACGAGAGCACGGTGGTGCCCCGCATCGGCGCCGCCGAGCTGGAGCAGCGGGAGGCCCAGGTGGAGGGGCGCATGAAGCGCAAGATGCTGGCGCTACGGAAGCTGTTCGAAGAAGGTGCCGAAAAGGTCATCATGAGCGACGGCCGAGTGGAGCATCCGGTCCGTGACGCCCTGGCGGGGAAAGGAACGGTGATTCAGTGACGGACTTCAAGGGGTTGCAGCAACAGTACGAGTTCGATGTCTATCCCAAGCGCGACGTGGTGCTGGTACGCGGCGAGGGCGCGAAGGTGTGGGACGACACCGGCCGGGAGTACATCGACTGCGTCGCCGGCCACGGCGTCGCCAACCTGGGCCATTGCCACCCCAAGGTGGTGCAGGCGGTGACGGAGCAGGCGCAGCGCTTGTTGAGCTGCTCCGGGGTCTTCTACAACGACGTCAAGGCGCGGCTGCTGGAGCGGTTGGCGGGCATCACCCCCGGAAACCTCAACCGCGCCTTCCTGTGCAACTCGGGGGCCGAGACCATCGAGGCGGCCATCAAGTTCGCCCGCTTCGCCACCGGCAAGCAGGAGTTCGTGTGCGCCATGCGCGGTTTTCACGGCCGCACCATGGGGGCGTTGAGCGCCACCTTCACGAAGGAGTACCGCGAGCCCTTCGTGCCGGTGGTGGAAGGCTTCCAGTTCGCGCCGTTCAACAACTTCGCCAAGCTGGCAGAGAAGGTGAACGAGAATACCGCCGCCGTGATGCTGGAGATCGTCCAGGGAGAGGGCGGCGTGAACCTCGGCAAGGCCGAGTTCTTCGCGCAGGTGAGCGAACTGTGCCGGGAGAGGGGCGTCCTGCTCATCATCGACGAAGTCCAGACCGGCTTCTGCCGCACCGGCAAGATGTTCGCCTGCGAGCACTTCGGCCTGGAGCCCGACATCCTGTGCCTGGCCAAGGCCATGGCGGGAGGCTTCCCCATGGGCGCGGTGGTCTGCTCCGACCGGATCGAGGTCCCCGTGGGCCGGCACGGCAGCACCTTCGGCGGCAACCCGCTGGCCTGCGCCGCCTCGCTGGCCGCCATCGACGCCATGGTCGAGGAGCGGCTGGCCGAGGCCGCCGCGGAGAAGGGCGCCTATCTGATGGAGCGTCTTAGGGCGGCAGAGCTGCCCAGGGTCAGGGACATACGGCAGCTCGGATTGATGATCGGCATCGAGCTCAAGGAAAAATCCCAGCCCTACCTCGTGCGGCTCATGGAAAAGGGCGTGCTGGCCTTGCCCGCGGGAGCCACCGTGGTCCGGCTCCTGCCGCCCCTGGTCATTACTCACGCCGAGCTGGACACCGTGGCGGAGACACTCATCGAGGTGCTTTCCGAGGCGACCTAGCCCGAGGCGACTGGAACGCGATGGAGAAGGTGGAGGCGCTGGACGGCCCGGACGAGGTATGTAGGGGCGACCGGCCGGTCGCCCCTACCGGACGTCCCGCCGACGTTTTCTGCGGCGCAGGCTGCTAGGTTTCCGTCGTCACGGATCCCGCAGAACGCCTTCCCGGACTTGATCCGGGACCCAGAAGCGGTGAGGTGAGAGAGCAGCGGCGCATGGACCGCTGGCGGCGCTGGAAACGACCGTCCGGCGGTTCAATTTCTGGACCCCGGGTCAAGCCCGGGGTGACGGGGAAGGGGCCGGGTCAACCCGTCATGACCTCACGGATCAATCCTTGCCACGTCCGGATCTCGCGGTCCGGGTTCACCAGCGGCGCCACCTCGGCGCAGTGCCGGGCCAGGCTCTCGTAGAACGGCCGGTCGTTCTCGGCGCGGAGCAACAGGCGCTTGAGCCCGGCGGTGTCGCCCAGCTCGTAGTAGCCCGGATAGTCGTCGCCCAGGGTGCCCATCAGTCCGGAGATCCTGGACGCCGCTGCCGGAACGCCGGAGGCCAGCGCCTCGCACAGGACGTTAGAGCTGCCTTCCATTCTTGAAGTGATGGACAGGATGTGGCTGCGGGCCATGAGCTGGCGCGTCTTCCAGTGCGGCAGCTCGCCCAGCCAGCGGTAGCGTGGGTTGCGCTCCGCTTCCCGCTCGGCGCGGCGCAGGAAGCCGTCGCCGAATGCGGCGCCGATGTGCACCACGCGGATCCGCGACGTACGCGGCAACGAGCGCACTGCCATGGCCGTCCGGAACGGGTCTTTTTCGGGGCGCATGTGGCCCACCACCGCCACCGTGAACTCCTTTTCGGGGTTGCCGGGCTGGCCGGGGCTGGCCGGTGCGGACTGGTAGATCACCCGGGTCTTCTCGTGCAACTCCGGCGCGAGCTCGTCCAGGCCCTTCCGTTGGAGCACCACCAGACGGGTGGCCAACCGGAGGGATTCCCGGGCGTCCTCGTCCACGTGGATGTCGCGGTACAGGTCGGTCCCGGTCAGCACCACGATCAGCGGTTTGTCGGGGTGGAGCTCGCGGAACTGCCGGATCGACGCGTGGCTGCGCCGCGCGTGGAGCGCGATCAGCAGGTCACAAGGCTCACGCTCGTACCGGTCCAGGGCCGTGACCCGATGTCCCGACGCTCGAAGGATTCGCGCCCACCTGCCACCCGAGATGCGGTTGCCCGTACGCGGGGTGGGTCCCGCAGGAGTTACGAGGGCGATTCTGGCGGTTCCGGAGTTCTCTTGTACCAAGTCGTCTTCCAATCTGGCGGCGGCCTGTATCCAGGGCTCGGCTAATCCCGCGCACACGTGCGGAAGCCGGCCAGCACGTCCCGCCGCTCCGGCGTGAAGAAGTTCCGCCACGTGTTGCGGATCAGATGGGAACGGGTGGCCCAGCAGCCTCCGCGTAGTACCTTGCGGTCGCCGAACCAGGGCTCCGAATACTCCTTGTAGGGGTCCCGGACGAAGCCGGGGTAGGGGTGGAAGGCGTCGCCTGTCCACTCCCAGACGTTGCCGATCATCTGGCGGCAACCCACCGCGCTGTCCCCAGCCGGAAGCGCGTCCACGGGCAGCCGGCCGCCCGCGGCCCAGTCGAGGTTGCCGTGGGTGGCGTCGGGGGGTGCGTCGCCCCAGGGATAGCCGCGCTTGGACGCCTCCGGGGTCGCGCCGTCGGCGGCGTCGACTGCCGCCGCCATCTCCCACTCGGGTTCCGTCGGCAGCCGGCGCCCGGCCCAACGGCAGTAGGCCTCGGCCTCGTACCAGTTGACGTGGATCACCGGCAGCTCGGCCTGAAGCGGGAGCCATTGATCGAAAGTCCGTTCCAGCCACCGCCCGGGGGACTCCCGTTGCCAGTACACGGGATGCGGGCCGCTCTCGGTGTTACGCCAACGCCAGCCGTCGTCGCTCCACCAGCGCGAGTCGTCATAGCCGCCCTCGTCCACGAACGCGGCGAACTCGGCATTCGTCACCGGGGCGCGGGCGATACGGTAGGGCGCCACCGTCACCGGATGTCCCCATTTCTCGTTGTCGAAGACAAAGGGAAGGTCCGGGGTGGCGCCGAGGACGAACACGCCGCCGGGTACCTCCACGTCGCCGGGGCAGGGGCTGCCGGCCGGCGCCGTCCTGTCGCCGGCGAACGGGGGCCGGGGGTAGCCGAGGGTCTGACGGGTATAGGTCATGGCCTCCGCGTGCATGTCCTCGTGATAGACCACGAGCTTGTGGAAGTAGGTCTCGTCCGGGCTCAGTCGCTCAGCGGACAGTTCCTCGGCGATGCGGCGGAGAACGAGCTCCATGTAGGCGAGGGTTTCTTTCAGCGGCGGCAACCCCAGGACCCACCGGGTGTCATGGTGCACGGCGGCGGAGTCGTACATCTCGTCACCATTGTCCATGATGGGGTCGTGGCCGCGCAGATGCCGCAGCGCCCATCGCTCGTGAAACCAGGCAATGTGCCCGATCTCCCAGAGCGGCGGGTTGACGATGTTCAGCATGGGCACGGTGAGCTGCTCGTCGGAAAGATCCTCCACCAGGCCCAGGGTCCCGGAACGGACCTCGTCCAGGGTGTCCAACGCCTCACGGCTGGATAGGGTCTTATCTTCCATGATTCTACCGGAGCGTGTGTTTCAGTCTCTCTTGCCACGGCCCGAACTCCCGGCACCACCGTTCGCTCCGGTGAGCCAGCAGATAGCCATGAGCGGCTTCGAGCGCCGCGCGTTGTGAATCCGGCACTGTCGCCGCTGCGTCAGCGTCCGCGTCCCTTTCACAGAATCGCCGGAGCGACCGCCAATGCTCCAGCGCCGCCGCGCCATGCCGCTCGGCCACGATCTCGTCCCAGCTCTTTTCCGGGTCGTATCCCGCGGGGTCCCGGGCATAGTCGAAGCAGGTGGCCATCGGAACGAAGCTGAGCTCCTCCTGCAGCAGCGGGTTGGCCAGGTGCGCGTGGACCCGCTCCGGCAGCCTCGGGTCACGGCCGGTCAGGGGCCCGATGTGCAGTTCTTCCTTCATGGTGAGGTCGTTGACCGGGTAGTTGTCCCAGAGGAGCAGCCGGTGCCCCATCCTTTCGCCGATGTCCTCCATGTCGGCCAGGGTGATGGCCTTGGGCACGATCTTGGGGCCGGTCCAGAAGCAGGCTACCCGCGCCGGCAGGTACTGCCGCACTGTCTCCGGGAACCCGGGCTCGAACTCGCCGAAGACCCGGGCCAGCAGCGGATCGTCGGTATAGTACGATGGACAGAACCACCACTCCACGTCCCAGCCAGAGGGCTGCCGTTCCAGCACCGCTTCGAGCCAGAGGGATTCGGCCTTGGCCAGGCTGCCGTCGAACTTCTTCATGTCGCCGGCGTCGGTGAGTTGGGAGAGAATGTCGTCGAACAGCACCGCGAAGGTCCGAACGCCCGCGTCGTGGAGGCGCGCGGCCTTGTCGAGCAGGACCTCCACCGGTTCCGCGGCGGCGAAGCAGAGGTCCTTGCCAGGGTGAAAGCCGTAGACGAAGTCGATGCCGTGGGCCCGGGCCGTGTCGATGAGCCCGCAAAGCTCGCGCCACTGCGGTTCGGGGTAGGGCAGTTGCCAGCGCTCGCGGTGATAGGGGTCGTCCTTGGGCGCGTAGAGGTAGGTGTTCATGCCACGCGCGGCGCCGAACGCGAACATCGCCGCGCGGTGCGCCATGCTCCACGGGGGACCGAAGAAGCCTTCAACGATCCCCCGCCGCTCGAATGTCGTTATGGAACCCGGGATGTCACTGACCCATATTGTATAGCCGGGCGCAGTTGTCCCAGAGGTACTTCCGCTTGGACTCGTCGGAGAACGGCATCTCCAGGAAAGTATCCAGCGAGTGGGGATACTTGACGTCCAGGTGCGGATAGTCGGTGGAGAACACCACGTTGTCCTCCAGGCCGTACTCCGGTAGGTGCTTGGCGGTGATCTCGTCGCATTCGACGGCGCCGAAACACTGGCGCTGGAAATACTCCAGCGGCTCGAGCTTGAGGTCCGGGTACTCGGCCTTGCCCACCGATTCCATGTAGTCCCCCATGCGGTACAGGAGCCACGGGAGCCAGGAGCAGTTGCCTTCCAGGAAGGCCACGCGGAGCTTGGGGAAGCGCTCCATGACGCCGCCGTAGATCATGTCGGCGCAAGCGAACATGTTGGCCATCGGGAAGCTCAGGGTGTTGAACATGGAGAAGGACGGAATGAACTGGGAGATGGCCGGCTGGGGCTGATAGACGCGCCCGGCCTCGTGGAAGCCCACCGGGACGTTCAGGCTCTGGCACACGTCCCACAGGGGATCGTAGTAGGGGTCGCTCCAGCACAGTCCGTTGGTCTGGTTGGGGCGCATGAAGATGCCCCGGAAGCCCTTTTCGGTCACCGTGCGCCTGGTCTCGGCCACCGCCGCCTCGACGTTCTGGGGCGGCACCATGGCGACGCAGATCATGCGGTCGGGCGCGGTCTGTGCGAAGTCGTAGAGCCAGTCGTTGTAGGCCCGGGAAATGGCCGCGGCCAGCTCGGGGTCGAGGCCGTCGATGCCGAGCACGAAGAGCCCGCGCGTGGGAAACAGGAATGCCACGTCCAGCCCTTCTTTCTCCATGGCCATGACCTGGCTGACACCGTCGAAGTCGCGTGCGGCCACGTCGGCGTATTTCTCCTTGAGGGTGCTCAGGCGGTAGTCCCTGAGGCCCGGATTTTCCGGCCGCCTCGGGATGGGGAGGATCTTCCCCTCGACCTCGACGCCGAGGTCCCGGAAATCGCGTTGCAGGCCCTTGGGTGCGCGGTCCTTGAACTCCGGGTCGATATAACGGTCCCAGAGGTCGTGGGGCTCGAACACGTGCATGTCGGAATCCATTGCCTTGAAGCCTTGTTTAGCCATTTCTTCCTCCGCGATGGAGAGTATGATCTCCCGAGTTTCGGTATCCGGTCTTGAGCGGAACTTCCCGAATCCTAGGCCCTTCCCGATACCCTGTCAAGCGAGCCAAACCCTCTCCCCGCTGCGGTGCCGGCGGTTGCCCGTCGTTGCCTGCTGCGCCCTGGCCGTGGTGCTCTTTCTTCCCGACGACGCGCCGGCGCAGCGTTGGGGCGCGCGCCCGGTGGCGGTGAAGGTGGCCCCGGTGGAGTCGGCGTCGATCCCCGAGGAGGTCTCCTTCATCGGCACTATCGAGCCCAACATCGCCACCACCGTCGCGTCCGTGGTCTCGGGCCGGGTGGCCGCGGGCCGTCGGAAACTTGCGAAACAAGCTCTACAGGCTACTGACCCATGAGACGATAAGTCCCGCTACACCGGATAGCGTCACAAGGTGACCTGTACTCAAGGAACGACTCGGAGAAAACGAAAACCTGCAACGACCGGCTGCGAGACAAGGAAAAGACGCTGCGCAGGGACGATCCGTGGTGGTGGCCCTAAGAATAGGGCGTTGTACCCGCGAGTGCCGGACGCAGACGAACGGCGAGTGTCGCCGTGATCTCCCGTTTTGCGCTACAAAGCCGCTTCACGCCAACCTCGTACCCGACACCCGGTCCCCGGTAGTCCGATCCCGGCGCGCTTGCGCCAGTTCATAGCTTGCCTGCATCCGCATCCAGTGCTCCGCGGTGCCCCAACCTATTTCCTCCAGCGCCAGCGCCATGTTCGCGGACACGCTCGCTCTGCCGTTCAGCAGACGCGAAAGAGTCCCGCGCTCACAGCCCAAGCGGGCCGCCGTCTCAGTCACATTCCAGCCAGTCTCTTCCATGCTCTCGCGGATCAGTTCGCCCAAATGCGGCGGGTTTAGCATGGGGCTTACACGTTCGCTCTCGTGGTCGCTCATCGTCATTGCTCCCTTCCCGTCAGTGATAGTCGATCAGGTCCAGGTCTACGGCCTCGCCGTTCACGAACCTGAACACCACGCGCTAGTTGCCGGATACGCGAACACTCCACTGCCCTGCTCGGTCCCCCTTCAAAGGATGAAGCCGGAAACCGGGCGCGTCGGTGTCGCGTGGATGCGTTGCCTCTTGAAGCCGGAACAGGATGCGCCGAAGTCGTGGCACCAAGCTGGCGGGGAGCTGAGCCGGGTCGTCCCGCTCGTGCAGTGCCCGCAGCCCTTGTGCCGGATCTTCATGGACCAACTGTAGCGCGCCGCGTTACGCGCGGTAAGGAAACCGCCAGTGGCTGAGCGCTCGGTCCTCCTCCTCCTGCCGCATGGTGTGCGGCTTGATCCTGGGCGCCAGGGCGGCTAGATTGTCGGCAACACCCCTTGCGCTTTCGACTGCAAGGCGCGGGGCCTCTTCGGAGGCCCTTGCTTTTTGGACGGTCTTCGACGCGCCTCTTCGGCTATGTCGACGGCTTCAACCTCTACTACGGCGCGCTCAAAGGCACGCCGTGGAAATGGCTGGACCCGATCCCCGGAACCAACATCAGGAAACCGCGGCCTGGTAGTGAGGTCGCATTGGAGGTCTGCAGGGGCGGGCCCACCGGAAAAACCAACATCGGCGAGTGGCTTGCCACCGGGCCGCGCACCCCTTGCCAACCCGTGCCGGGTTCTGGCACGAAAGTCACCAGAGAAGACGGAATAGGAGCGCATCGTGCCCAACGCTGAAATCGTCGCCATCGGATCGGAACTGCTGCTGGGGCAGATCGTGGACACCAATTCCGCCTGGATGGCCCAGCGCCTGTCCGATCTCGGAGTCAACCTTTTCTTCAAGACCATCGTCGGCGACAACCCCGGCCGCATGAAGGAAGTCATCGGCCAGGCCCTGGACCGGGCCGACCTCGTCATCACCAGCGGCGGACTCGGACCGACCCAGGACGATCTCACGCGGGAGGTCATCGCCGAGGTGTGCGGCCGCAGGCTGTTGCGGGACCCGGGCCTGCTGGACCAGATCGACCGGCGCTTCCGCCGCCGTGGAATGATCATGACCCCCAACAACGAGCGCCAGGCCGACATCCCCGAGGGCGCGATTCCGGTGGAGAATCCCAACGGCACCGCGCCGTCCTTCATCGTCGAACACGAGAAGGGCATCATCTATGCGCTGCCGGGGGTGCCCCACGAGATGAAGTGGCTCTTCGAGAACGAGGTGGTCCCCTACGCGCGGCGCAAGTTCGATCTCTCCGAGACCATCACCTACCGGGTGCTCAAGGTCACCGACATGGGCGAAAGCTCGGTGGACCACGAGATCGGGCACCTCATCGCCAACTCCAGCAACCCCACCGTGGGGGTGCTTGCGCACCCCGGCCAGGTGGACGTGCGCATCACCGCCAAGGCGTCGAGCCGCGAAGAGGCCATGAAGCTTATCGCGCCGGTTGACGCCCAGGTCCGGGAGCTCCTCACCAGCCACATCTTCGCCGTGGACGACGAGACCATGGAAGACGCGGTGGGCACGTTGCTGCGGGAGAAGGACCGGAGCGTGGCAGTGTTCGAGGACATGACCGCGGGGCTCGTGGCCGACCGCCTGCAACGGGCCAGCAAGGAGCACTTCGTGGAGGGCATGGTGGCGCCGGGTGAGCGGGGGACGCGCCGGCTGCTGGCGCACTCGCGCCGGCCGGACGAGGCCGACGCGTTGCTGGAGCAGCCCGAGCCGCTCACCGAGGAGCTGGCCTGGACCATCCGGCAGCAGGCCGGCAGCGACCTCGGTCTGGCGTTGCACGCGGTGGAGGCGCCTGGTGACACCGCCGTCAATCTGGCCAGGGGCCAGACCTACATCTCGGTCACCGACGGCACGAAGTTCAACACCCGCACCTACAACCTCGGCGGCCGCGGCGGCCCCGACCGCACCCGCATGAGCCTCAACGCCATCTCGATGATTCGCACGGTGCTGCTGGAAGGGATGTAACGCGGGGCTGCGCAAAGAAGGTTTGTGAAACAACGGACGATTTTCCGCCGACGCTCGAACCCGTCATCCCGGACTTGATCCGGGATCCAGAGGACAAGCTGAACCGGGCCTGATCAGCGCGGAAGCTCGCCCAGGAAGTCCATCACCGGCAGGACCTCGATGTCCTCCAACTGCTGCCTGCGCGGCCCCAGAAACACCACGATGGAACGGTGGACGCGGCCTGCTCGCTCGGCAAAGGACCGGAGTCCTCGCAACATGCTCCGGGATACCCGCCGCGATGCCTTGACCTCGACGGCCCACAGTTCGCGGCCCACCTCCATCACGAAGTCCACCTCCGCCCCGTGCCTCGTCCGGTAGTGGGACACGGCGAGCTCGGGCCAGAGCGTTCCTGTACGGCGGTACAACTCCTGGGCGATGAAATGCTCCAGCAGGAGCCCCCGCTCGTCTTCGAGGCAGCGGTCGAGAGGCCGTCTCAACAGCGCATTTCGTACCCCAAGGTCGAAGAAGAAAATCTTGGGGTGGCTCAGCAGGCTCGCCCGGTCCGAGCCGCTCCATGCCGGGATACGGAACACGATGAGCGTGTCTTCGAGAACCTCCAGGTATCGCCGCGCCGTTTCATAGCCGATGCCCGCGTCCTGGCTCAGCGCATTCAGATTGAGAATGGTCCCCGAGGCCGCGGCCGTGAGGTCCAGCAGACGGGCATAGCCCCCAAGGTTGCGGACCAGCGCTTCGGCCTGGATCTCTTCGCGCAGGTAGGCGTCAACGTAAGCCCTTAGATCCTGGGCGCGCACGGTCTGATCCGGCTCGGCATAGATGCCGGGCAGGCTGCCATGGGCGAGCACGCGCTGGAGATCGAAGTCCCGGCCCAGTTCACGTTGGAGCAGCGGGTGCAGATAGTGCAGATGCACGCGCCCGGGCAGCAGATTCGCCTGCCCGCGCCGAAGCTTTCTGGCGCTCGAACCCGACAGCAGGAAGCGGAAGCGGCCCGGCTGTTCGTCGACGACGGTCTGCACGACGTCCAACAGGGCCGGCACCCGCTGCACCTCGTCGATCAGAATGGTTCGGGTGCGAGGCCCGGCCGCGCGTAATTCGAGGTCCAGCCGCTCGGGTTGCGCAACATAGTCGCGAAAGACCGCTGGACTCGCAAGGTTGATGGAGAGGTGGGGCTTGAGAGAGGTCAGGAGGGTGGACTTCCCGACCTGCCGCGGGCCCAGAAGCAACACGCTACGGCGTGTCTTCGACAACCGGGAAAGAAGTACACGTTCATACATGTGGGTATTATAGCCGCATTTTTACCTACACATAAGAGGCATGTGCCCCGAAGGGGGCCGGGAGGTCCGTAGGGACCGACGTCGGGACACGACACTAGTTGAACTCCGTTCCCCCCTTCCGAAGAAGATAACCCTCGGACACGCTCTTGAGAACTCGCCGCCCGACCTCCATGTCCGACCCTTCCGCGCAATCCCGAATCACAACGCCTTCTCGCATCTGGTCAACCCCCTCGCCCCACAGAGTCTTGCCGGAGGTCCATTCGGAAAGAAGACTTTCATCAAATGGACCCCGATACAGGGTTGGAACCATCTGAAAATCCTCGCCAATGAACTCCAACACCTCGGACCAGGTCAGATACCTGCCGGAACCGGGGTCTCCGACGTGCACGTCAAAAACGGCGAAAGCCTGTGCCTTTTCGCCATACTGAAGATCCTGAACCGAGCGCCCGAAAATCTCGCCCAGGACATACACCGACTGTCCGCAATGCTCCGCCTGCTGCTTCACAACGTCGCCGTATTTATTCCACATCCGGACATATAGATTGTCCGCATTGTCCGGATCCTCGACCTTGAAGGACAACCCCTGGGAAGACAGCCCCTTCGACGACACGATCGGCCCACGCTCCCGATTCCAGCCGAGACAACACCAGGTCCCGTGAATCTTCTCGGTGACTGCCACCTCTTCCTCGGCCTTGAAAACCTCGGGGTGCTTCTTGATGTCCTCGATATCGAAATGAAGGGTCGCCCCACGCGAGTTCTGCACCTTGCCCGACAAATGGACCGGGATCGGAGGCTCCCACTTCTCCACACCAAGAGCCTCCATCACATCGTCGCCCTCATTCACGGAAATCCCGCGAAGGCGATTCCCCGCAACCGGGTAGACCAGCCCTTGAGACAAAATGCCGCGAAGCTTGATCGCTTTCACCCGATTCTTCGCCTTCCCGGCAAGACGGCCCTCAAGCCCAAGCTCCTGAATCACGTCCTCGGGAACGATGGACGCCTCGGGAATGTAGACTGCCAAATCTCCCGTCGAAAAAGACTCCTTCTTGATAAGGCTCACGTACCCACCCACGCGAGCCAACTCCAGGGCGTCCGCATTCGGATGTTCCTCAACCTGAATCCGGTAGACCTTCACCTCGAAAGAAGCCATAACCCCTAACCTCCCGCGGACGAAACCCCATTCCTGGACAACGCTGACCGAGAAGCGTGTTCGATAGCGAGGCCGGGGTCAATCCTCACGCACGAAACGTACCAGATCCCGGCGGTCCTTCTTGCTGGGCCGTCCGCCACGTTCCCGGAAGGGGGCGGCCTGGACCCGGATCTCAGCGCGGGCGGCTTCCCGGTTCCGGGCACTTTCCTCGGTCTCTTCGTAGAGCAGCACGGCCTCCTTGGCGGGGCCGCGTCTTGTCGATAGTCCCTTCACCGTGACCTGCCATTCATAGGGGCCGCGCCGGACTTGCAACCGGTCCCCGACGCGGACCGCCCGGGCCGGCTTGGCGCGGTCACCACGAATGTGGACCTTGCCGCCTTGCGCCGCCGCGGCCGCGAGCGAGCGCGTCTTGAAGAACCGCGCCGCCCACAGCCATTGGTCCAGGCGAACGCTTTCTGTATTCGTCATGGGGTCTTTATAACAGCGGCAATTTTACCCACGTCTAAGGTTTAAGCTGGGTTGGGGCAGGACTACGCAACTTCCGACGGGTGAAGACTGAGGTACTCTCGAATCTCGAGCTGCATTCGGTCGACCTCTGTAAGATAACCGGATGCCGCCGCGCGATAGTTGGCGGGATTCGGTTCCGTGGTCCTGAGGTGAGCGATTTGCGCCTGCATCCTGGCGATGCGCTGTAACGTGACCTCGTACTCGTTGTCGTTTCTGATCATGATCGTGGCACCTCGATTTCCACCAAGCCACGTGTCCCGCCATCGCGCTTGATTTTCCAATCTTGAATTGCGGTCTCTTCTCCACCCAGGGCGGCGATGCTTCTCAACCAGAAGACACTACTAGTGACTCCTTGTACACGCCCGGAGGCAGGTCTCCAAATTCGTTAAACCCGGGCAACATAGAGCGGGTCTTGCCTCCGCTGGTTGTTTGTATCAATAAACGAGTATGGCGGGAGCTAGACCGAGTATCAAGAGCCGCAGGACCATTGACAAAGATGCGCAGGATTTCTCGTTGTCGGCAAGGTGAGATGGCCGGTAGGGGCGACCGGCGGTCGCCCTCCGCGGCGTGCACCACGCGAGGAAGACCCCGGGTCAAGCCCGGGGTGACGTACGCAGCCGACGGCGAAAAGAACAGCAGATTTGTCAACCGTTATGCGGGACACAACACCAGGTTCGCAGTGAGCGCGGTCTCGTGTTTGGAACGATGCAGCCGTTGCTCTGCTGCGTCACGTCATTCGACCCTGCGTCGCTGAACCGTTCGCCGAGGTGTCCCATGCCATACGTCGATTCCGATGGGGTCCGCATCTACTACGAGGTCTCGGGTGAGGGCTTGCCTTTCATCTGGGTGCACGCCAACCCGTTCGATCACAATCTTCTGATGTATCAGGTGGCCCACTTCTCGACGTACTTCAGGGTGATCTCGCTGGACATCCGGGGTTACGGCCGGTCGGACAAGCCGGAGACGCCGTTCTCCCTGGGGGACATGGCGGGCGACGTGCTTGCGGTGTGCCGGGCCGAGGGGGTGGGGGAGGCCGTCATAGGCGGCGTGAGCGTCGGCTCCGGTATCGCGCTGCTGCTGGGGCTGGACCATCCGGAGATGTTCCGGTGCGTGATTCTCGTGGGCGGAAGCAGCGGCGGGGGAGCGCGGATCGACGACCGCGTCCGCGGCTACACGGACGACGTCACCACGTACCATGAGACCCACATCAAGGAGCTGGTGGCGCCCGGCTTCGAGAGCACCCGGCTCGGCAAATACCTGCTGGACATCTTTCTGGAGCGCAACCCGTGGCTGTCGGGAAAATCCATCGCGCAGATCTTTCGCGCCCGCGCCGGCACCGACATGACCCCGCGTCTGTCCGAGATGAAGGTGCCGACCCTGGTCATCAACGGTGAGCACGACATGTCCCTGGAAGGCGGCCGGCGTACCGCGGCGTTGACCCCCGGAGCGGTGCACAAGGTGCTGCCGGGAACGGGTCACGCCTGCTGCATCGAGGATCCCGCTGGCTTCGACGCCCTGGTCGCGGAATTCCTGCGGGACAACGGTTTGATGGAATAGCCCGGGCTAATCGCCCTCGGACCCGGTTTTGCGCCGGGCGTCCCAGCGCTTTCCAGCCACGGCCACGCTACGCTCCACGTCCTCGGCCAGGAACAGCCGCTGCTCTTGGAGGGCGGCGGCCGCCGCCCTGACCGTGTCCAGATAGGCCTCCCGGGACGGGTAACGCGCCTCGATGGAGGGACGCGGGTCCCTTTGCGCGGCGCGCGCTTCCTCCGTCTCGGCGAAGGGGAAGGTGCTGCCGACGATGCCCGCCATGACCTCCGAGTCCCGCCGCACGTTCCACCCAAGGTAGGTGGCCCAAGGGGCGGCCACTTCCGGAACCCGCACGCCCGCGCTCTCGTTGCCGTCGGCGTCCACCGAGGGCACCAGAACCGCATATTCGTGCGTCTTGTCTTCCAGCGGTGGCTCGCGGGTGATGACCCCCTCGGTGAAGCTCGCCCCGCGGTGAATGTGATGGAGCACGTGAGGTTCGGGGCAGACGAAGGCCGGCACTGCCGGGAAGTTGTTCCGGTAGGTGCCGCCGGTGATCAGGCTGCCGTCGGACCGCGTCGGGATGCGGCTCTCGGGGGGCGGGACGCCGCCGGTGACCCACTCGTCCAGGGCGCTCAGCAGGGCGCGGAGGACCGGGTTGGCCGGCAGCGGATTCAGCGGAAATCGCGGCACCCCGCCTTCGAGGGCGGCGGCCGCGTCGTTGTGCTGCAGCGAGGCGAGCAGGTAAACGCGGACGTTATCGTGCTCCGGTAGGTCGTTGCCGCGGGGGTCGGTGTGCACCAGCGAACCGCGCCGCTGCCAGTACTCGGTGGCGGTCTGGGTGTGGATGACGCGGGGGTCGGTGTCCGGGCGTTTCAGGACCGCATCCTGCGTTCCGGTGAACGGATCCTCGGTGCGGCCGTAGGCGAACGGGAACTCCTCTGACGGGTAGAGGTGGTCCTCGTGCTGGCGCGGATAGCGGTCGGGCTGCGCGAAGCGGTAGTTGAGCTGCAGCCGTCCGCCTCCGGCCACGTGGGAGAACACGCCGTCGAAGATGCGTTGGCCGCCTTCCGCGGCGTTGAACCCCTCGTAGACGAACCCGCGCAGGAAGCGGCCGCTCTGGGACCGTCCCCAGGCGTAGGCTCTCTCGATGCCCGGCGACCGGTCCCGTAGCGGATTGGCCTGCCCCGCGGCATCCTGGTCGGCATGGCGCAGGAAGTCGATGAGGTCGCGCACCCCGGCAAAGCCCAACCCCAGCACCAGCGGGTCCTTCGCGGTGTAGATCAGCTCGTAGATCCATCCGGGCCGGAAACCTCCGGGAAGGTAGCAGTTCGTGGCCGATGGAACGACGCTGCCGTCCGCGTCGACGGCAGCGAATTGCCAGTCGCTTGCGGCGACGGGCTGCCGGGTGTCCGGCTCCAGCCGCCGGCAGGTGAGGGTGGCTGCTTCGGTGTTCAGGTCCACGGATGGACAGGGCCGGATGTAGTCGTGTCCGCCCAGGGACACGGTCGTCACCCCGGGCTGCTCAATGATGAACTCCGCCCGAAAAGGACCCGTGACGGGGCCGTCCGGTCGTGTGGCGACGGGCAGCGCCATGGTCAGGCGCCCATCCCCGGGGAGCAGGTCACCCTGCCACCCGCACCACACCACGGTGTATCCTCGCCGCATCAGAAAGCCGTGGCCGGCGTCCTGCACCGTCCGGGGATCGTTGTTGGGTGGGGCGTCGTTGAAGAACTGCAACGCCCGCTTGTTGCCCCGGTTGTTGACGTCGTAGAGCAGCCGCCGGTTTCCGCGGCTCATGTCCACGGGCTTGATGAGGAAAAACTCGGTGGAATACTCCACCAGGCCGCGGTCATCGGCGGGCGCCAGCGTCAGGTCCACGATTTGCTGGTTGGCGGGCTGGCGCGGGTCGATGGCGAACCGCACCCGTCCCTTGATCCGTTCGTAGGCGCCGACCGGACCGAAGTCGGCTCCTTCGGCAAAGGGTGCGCGTTCCTCGATGATCAGGGTGGCATTCATGAGCGTCCTCGCGATCTTCATCGGACGACAGCGCGGTGCGTGTCAGCCGGAGTTGACCGACCCTCGTCAGCTCCCGGACTCCTGGAAGCTTTCCCCGCGGTAGCTCTTCGCCAGGATCTGTAGTGGGTTCAGCGGGTGTTTCCCGGTGGCCTGTTCGATCTGGATGGCGGCCAGGGGACAGTCGGAGCAGGTGACCTCGGCCTCCGCGCCCTCGATGCCCCTGAACGCCTGCCTGCCCCATCGCATGGAGGCCTCGAAGTTGTCCCGCTTCATGGCCCAGGTGCCGTCGTGTCCCGAGCAGGCCTGTATCATGGTGACTTCGGTGTCGGGGAGCAGCGACAGCAGGGCGCTGGTCTTGTTGCCCAGCCGCTGGGCTCGCAGGTGGCAGGGCTGGTGGTACGCGACCCTGCCCGGGCCGGTCTTGAAGTCGCGGTTGAGCTTGCCCTCGGCGTGAAGCGAAGCCAGGAACGCGGTGGGGTCGGTGGTGTGCTCGGCCACCTCCCGGGCGGCCTGGGTCCCCAGGAGACGGGGGTATTCGTCGCGCAGGGTC
Source organism: uncultured Binatia bacterium (SeqCode) (assembly GCA_965218305.1). GTDB lineage: Bacteria > Desulfobacterota > Binatia > UBA9968 > JAJDTQ01 > JAJDTQ01. The sequence goes on from OZ244617.1 coordinate 206,266, forward strand.
AGCGAGCACGTGGGGTTGGTGGCGACGATGGTCCGGCCCTCGGCCACGAACGGCGCCAGGAACTCGACGTTCCGTTGCGCCTGGGCCTTGGCCTTGTCCATGTCACCGTTGTGCCACGACGGCATGCCGCAGCACTCCTGGTAGGCGAGGGCCACGTCTACCCGGTTCCGGGCCATGACCTCCAGGGTGTCCAGCCCGATGCCCGGCTCGTTGTAGTTGACGAAACAGGTGGCGAAGTAGGCGACCTTGGCCACCGGCTCGGCCTCGGGCTCCCGACGCTCGGACCGGAACCGTGAAGCGAAAGTCTTCCAGGCGAACGGCGGCAGCTTCTTGTCCTTGTGGATGCCGAGCGCGCCCTGCATGAACAGCCGGTGCACCCGGTTCTCGTTGCCCCAGTTGGCCATGGGGGCGGTGGCGGAGCCGAGCTTGCCCACCAGGTCGGGGCTCCCCAGCACGCGGTCCGTCAGAGAGACCCCGTGCTTTTTCACGTGCTGGGCCTTGGCGCGCGCCATGAGGCGCGGAAAGTCGATGGCCCAGCCGTGATCCCCCGGCGTATACGGGCAGTTGATGTTGCAGAGCTTGCACTGGAAGCAGAGGTCCACCACCTCGTCCACGTCGTCCGGCTTGAGCTTGGTGGAATCCACTTCCGCGAATTCCTCTTCGGTGCAATACGAGTCGATGGCGTCGAACAGCTTCGGAAAGCTGCCGCAGAACTTTACGCACAGCCGGCACTCGGAGCACAGATGGAAGACGCGCTCGACCTCGGAGCGCAGGTCCTTCTCGTCCCAGAACCGGGAATCGGTGAGATCGTACGCGGGGGTCGTGTCGGGGATCTTTTTCATCTCGACTCCAGCGCACCGGATTGTGCGCTCCGGCGGAAGAGCAGCAGCGAGAACCACTCGTTCGAGTCGGTCCAGTGCCCCAGGGTTTCGAGCCCGAAGCACCGAAGCTGCACTTGCAGGTCGTCGGGGTCGAACTTGCGGCTGGTCTCCACCAGGATCCGTTCATCCTTCTCCCAGGTGAAGGACGCGTCCTGGCGCGGGAAATCCACCCGGTGGGTTTTCGTGCTGACGCCGCACATCTCCACCTGCGCCCGCTCGCGGTTGTAGCCGCTCCGGTAGGCGATCTTTTCCCGTTGGAAGTTCGCCCCGGCGACACGGTTGATGTTGTCGAAGGCATTGAGAATGAAGGCGGCGGTTACGCCGCGGGAGTCGTCGTAGGCGCGTTCGATGAGCTCCGGATCCTTGATCCGGTCCACCCCGAGCAGGAAGTAGTCGTCCCGGCCCATGTGGTCGCACAGGTGCGTGAAGAAGTGCAGCATGTCGGTGGGGGTGAAATTGCCGATGGTGCTGCCGAGGAACACGACGAGCTTCGGAATGTCCCGGGTGATGCTGGTGATGGCGTCCTCGAAGCGGGCTTCGAGCCCGGTGAAGGCGAGCTCCGGGAACAGCTCCTCGGCCATGCGCTTGGACGCCATGAGCGCGGTGGCGCTGACGTCCACCGGCGCGAAAGTGCCGCGGCCCCGAGCCCGGGTCAGCGCCTTGAGCAGATGGATGGTCTTTTTCGAGAAACCGGCGCCGAGCTCGACGATGCATTCCACCGGCGCAAGGCTCATGAGGGCGCCGGCCTCGCGCTCGAGGATGGCCGCTTCCGTGCGGGTCGGGTAGTACTCGGGCAACTCGCAGATCTCCTCGAACAGCAGCGACCCCCTTTCGTCGTAGAGATGACAGGGTTCGAGCCACCGGGGACGGTCGAACAGGGTCTTGACCATGCTGGCGGCGGCATCGTCGGCGGAACGCCCTCTGGGGGTCAGAATCGCCGGAGCCGTGACGCTCCAGGTGGCTCGGTCGTCGGTCGAGAGGATCTCTACGTGTTCACGGGTCTCTGTGGGTAGAGTGTTCTCTGTGGGTCGAGTGGCCATCCGGTCAATATAGAGAACGGCGGGGATTTGTCCACCGCAGCACCTCCGGGGCGGAGACCGGAACGGGTTCAGGAGCCCGACTCGGCCCACGGGGCTGTACGCCGGACCGGGAGGCGCTTCGGGCGGAACCTCCCCGCAAGAGTCTTTGTTGACATCTGAAATGGCCTTATAGTGCAATACCCAGCCATCAATTGCGGGATGTGTCGCTTCGCCACGGCCTTTGACCGGCGCACCGGAATGTGAGGGATCCATGATACTCGAAGGCTCGTGCCACTGCCGCGCCGTTCGGTTTTCGGTCGAGTCGAAAACGCCGAGCCCCTACATGTACTGCTACTGCTCGATCTGTCGAAAGACCGCGGGGGGCGGCGGCTTTGCCATCAATCTCGGCGGGAAGGTGGAGACACTCACCGTAGGGGGCGAACGCCACGTGAAGATCTATCGGGCGCGGCTCGAGGACGGCAGCGAAAGTCCCGCCGAACGGCGGTTCTGTGGCCGTTGTGGCAGCGCGCTCTGGGTCTGGGACCCGCGCTGGCCGGAACTGCTCCATCCGTTTGCATCGGCCATCGACACACCCCTGCCGACGCCGCCCGAGCGGTGCCACATCATGGTGGATTTCGCGCCGGGATGGGTCAGGATCCCGTCGGGCAAGCGGGACCCCCACTTCCCCGGCTATCCGGACCAGTCGATCGAAGACTGGCACCGGAGCCGCGATCTCCTCGACCCATGATACGGGACTGCCTGAACGACCATGCGAGGGGGACAAGGCAGGGTCTACGGACTCGATTCGGCGCATGGGGAACAGCCCGCCGGCCGGGCGGGTTGTTCCGGCGGGAATTCGCCGTAAAGGGTTCGGTAGGCATGGTAGTTCCGCAGCACCGCCTTGACGTACTGGCGCGTCTCCCGATAGGAGATCCGCTCGACGAACTCCACGTCGTCGGCCGACCCGAGGTTCCGGGCCCAGCGTTCCACCGCCTGCTTGCCGGCGTTGTAGGCGGCCAGCGCCTTGGTCTGACTGTGGGCATAGTGTTCGAGCAGGCCCTTGAGGTGGTGCACGCCGAGCCGGATGTTCAGTTCCGGATCGAAAAGCTGCCCCGCCGCGGGCTCCGGGAGGCCGATCAGCGACGCTTCGTTGCGCGCGGTTTCGTGAAGCAGTTGCATGAGCCCGTGTGCGTTGGCGGAGGACAGGGCCCTGGGTTTGAACCTGCTCTCCTGGCGCATGAGCGACAACACCAGGTAGGGGTCCAGCCCGTTCTCGGCCGCATGCCGCCGCACGGTGTCCCAGTGGGCCAGGGGATATCGGAGCCGCAGCGTCTCGGGGGACGGCGGTGATTGCAGGGCCAGAGAGAGGCTGCGGTGGTGGGCGTGGGCCCGCGCGTACTCGCGCATGAGCAGCCGCTTGAGTTCGGCGGTGCGTTTGGAGTGCCTTCGCACCCGGTCCAGCTCGGGCTGCGCGAGCTGGTTCAGGCCGAGCCGCGCCAGCGCCCGCGCCCGGGCGAGGTGGAACCTGGCCCGGGTGCCCAGGCGCGGGGCGCCGGCCTTTTGCCGGGCCCGCTCGGGAGCCGGAGCGTCGGGGAGGTCGACGCCGAGGCCTTCGAGTCGTCGGGATGCCAGGACCGCGTAGTAGGATTCCGGATCCTTCCTGACCACTCGCCGATACAGTCGTTTGGCGCTGACGAGCTCCTTGAGATTTTCGGCGGTGCGGGCCTCCCAGAAGGTGGCGGCCACCTTGAGGTTGCCGCGCCTGCCGGCGATCTCGTGGAACAAGGCCCTGGCCGCCGAATGGTCGGACCCGCGGTAGTGGATCCATGCCAGGCGCCACGCCGCCTCGTTGCGGAACCGGCTGTAGCGGTGCTCTTTCGCGAAGAGCTGTCGATAGGTCCGGGCTGCCGCCTCCCATTGGCCCATGGACTCGTGGATGCGGCCGATGACATAGACGGCAAAGCGCCTCCGGAGATGCCCGGGATACTTTCTCCTGAACTCCCGCAGGGTTTTCAATGCCCCGGCGTTGTCGTTCCGATTCCACCGGATGGTGGCGATCCGCGTGAGCGCCGCGCCGGCCTTGTCGCGTCTCGGGTAGTGTCGGACGTACCGGCGGAGGATCTGTTCCTCATCGTCCCGGAGGCGCATCTTGCGGTAGACCTCGGCGAGCCCTTCCAGCGACAGCCGGCGGAAGTTGGTTTCCCGCAGAATGCGCTGGTACAGCTCGGCGGCCGCCGGGTAGTCCCGTTCCCGTCGAAGCTGCCGGGCTTCCCGTAGCATGGCGTCGCCCTGGCGGAGGCCGAGCCGTTTCGGGTGCTTCCGTCGAAGCTCCCGGACCCTTTGCCGGGCGCGGCTGCCCCAAGCGGAGCGGGGCGCGCGCCGGCGCGCCTCCTGATGGAAGGTGTACGCCTTGCTGTCCTTGCCCAGGGCCTCGTGCGCCTGGCCGAGGTAGTGCGCGGCTCTGGCCCGGGCCTCCCTTCCGGACGCCGTCTTCTTCAGCGCGGCGGCGCCGCGGATGGCCGCCTGATACCGCTTCCGCGCCAGGTTGAGCTCGACCCGCAGGAAGGAGGCTTCCGCAAGCCAGATGCTCTTGGGGAACGACTTCTTCAGCGTGTCGAGGTGGCCTCGCGCCTCGTCGTGCTTCCCCGCCTCGGCGGCGATTCGTCCGAGATAGTAGAGGGCGTAGTCTCCGAGGACCAGTTCGGAGTCGGCCAGCGCGGTTTGAAAGAGCGGGGCCGCCCGGGAGTGGTCGCCCCCGGAGTAGGAACGGTAGGCCTGAACGAAATTCCCCTCGGCCTCCGTGAGGGCGCGGGCAGACCCCATGGGAAGGGCGAGCAACAGGACCCAGACGAGAACGTAAATGCGGTTAGCCATCTGCATGCCGGATCTTGTCCGGGATTTTAACAGGCCCGGGGCGGTGGGGTAAGGAGCGGCCTGTGGTATACTTGACGCCTGTCCTGCATGATGAAGAGCCTGTCGGTTCCGCGTCCGAGGACGGTGCGGGTTTATGGTCGACATCGCCGGTAACTGCAAACGGGTCCTGGAAGGAATCCATCGTGCCGCGGAGCGGAGCGGCAGGGATCCGCAGCAGGTCAAGCTGCTCGCGGCGACCAAGACCCAGCCCGTGTCGGCGGTTCGTACCGCGATCGAAGCCGGGGTGAGTCTCCTGGGAGAGAACTACGTTCAGGAAGCCCAGGCCAAGAAGGATGTCATCGGCGACCTCGCCGAGTGGCATCTGATCGGGCATCTCCAGCGGAACAAGGCGCGCGCCGCCGTGGGGCTGTTCTCGGTCATTCAGTCGCTGGACAATGTCCGGCTGGCCCGGATACTGGACCGGGAGGGCCGTGAGTGCGGACGGGACATTCATGTGCTGGTGGAGGTCAACCTCGCCGGTGAGCGGTCCAAGACAGGCGTGGCCGAGGACGGGCTTCTGCCGCTGGTGCGGGATCTGTCCGGACTGGAACGTGTCAGGGTCATGGGGCTGATGATCGTTCCGCCGTTTGCCGAGGACCCGGAAGCGAGCCGGCCGTACTTCCGAAGGCTCCGGGAGCTGCGCGATTCGCTGAACGAGCTCGGACTTCGCAATGTGGCCCTGGACGAGCTCTCCATGGGGATGACTCACGACTACCGGGTGGCCGTGGCCGAAGGATCGACGTTGGTGCGGGTCGGGACCGCCCTGTTCGGGCCCAGGAGCCCGTCGAAGTAGGCGGATCTTAGCCAGAGACGGAGAACATGTTCGTGGCTGGAAATTTTCTGGAGGCCGTTGCCGGGATTCTCGACGTGGTTCTGAGTCTCTACGTGTGGCTGATCGTGGGGCGCGCCGTGATTTCGTGGGTCAATGCCGATCCCTACAATCCCATCGTCCGCACGCTTTGCAACCTGACGGATCCCGTTCTGGACCGTCTGAGGCAGGCTCTCCCCATGGCTTTCGGAGGCATCGACATGTCTCCCATCGCCGCCATCGTCATCTGCTGGTTCCTGCGCGCCTTTATCGTGACGTCGCTCTACGACCTCGCTCGGACCGTGAACTAGCACTCGGGCAGGCTCGTGGTGTCGTGCGCGAACTCCTGGAAACGGAGGGGTTGTGGTGCGAGGAGGGGGACTTGAACCCCCACGCCATTGCTGGCACTAGCCCCTCAAGCTAGCGCGTCTGCCTATTCCGCCATCCTCGCACGTTCGGTGGGCATGTTTTCAGGGAGAAGCCGGTGGTTCCGCGGGCTTCTCGGGACTCGCCGCCGCCGGTACGGGTGCGCCGCCGGACTGTGCCTGTGGGGTGACGCTGTCAAAGATGCTCGATACCGGGCCCTGTTCGGCAAAGTAACCCAAAGTCAGGCACGTGAGCATGAACACCACCGCCATGCCGGTGGTCACCCGGGTGAGGAAATTGCCGGCGCCGCTGCTGCCGAAGACCGTGGTGCTCGAGCCGCCGCCGAAAGCGGCGCCCATGTCGGTGCCCTTGCCGGTCTGCAGCAGGACCACGACGATGAGTCCCAGGCAAACGAGAATGTGAACGGTTGTCACCAGGATGATCATGCGTCCTCTGTCCGTGGGCTGTCGTTCGTCGAGAATACGCTTACGATGGCGGCGAAACTTTGCGGGTCCAGACTGGCACCCCCCACGAGGACGCCGTCGACTTCCGGAACCGCTGCCAACTCGGGCGCGTTGTGCGCATTTACGCTGCCGCCGTACAGAATGGGGATTTCCCGCGCCTGCGCTTCTCCAAACCTGCGTACGAGCCCTCGCCGGATCCAACCGTGGGTTTCGCCCACCTGCGACGGGGTTGCGTTCCGACCCGTGCCGATGGCCCAAACCGGCTCATACGCCACCGTGAGAGATTCATTAACACTTTTCGAAACACCCTTCAATGCGCCCGCCAGTTGCGCCGACAGGGTCCGGCGCGTGCGCCCGGCGCGGCGTTCCTGCAGCGTCTCCCCGATACAGAGGATGGGCTTCAGGGACGCTTCCAGGGCGGCGGCCAGCTTGCGTCCGACATCGCCGTTGGTCTCGCCGAAGAGGCGCCGCCTTTCGGAGTGGCCCACGATCACGTGGCTGCAACCCGCGTCCCGCAGCATGCCCGCGCCGACCTCGCCGGTGTACGCGCCCTCGGGCCGCCAGTGAAGGTTCTGCGCGGACAGGAGCAGGCGGCTTCCCCGGATGGCCCTTCTCACGGTTTCGAGGGAGGTGAACGGCGGCGCCAGCACCACCTCGACGTTCGGAGAACGTTTGCCCAGAAGCCGCCGCACACCGCGCGCCAGGGCCAGCGCCTGGGCCTGGTTCCCGTGCATCTTCCAGTTGGCTATGACCGTCCGTCTTGCCATGGTTCGCCTGATCAGGCGGGGCGCCCGGCCTCCAGGGCCTGGACTCCGGGAAGCGTCTTACCCTCGAGAAATTCCAGGGCGGCCCCGCCGCCGGTCGACAGATGAGTCATGTCGTCCGCGACCCCGGCAAGCCGCACGGCGGCCACCGTGTCTCCGCCTGCGATGACGGTGGCGGCCTTCGAGGCCGCCAGGGCCCGGGCGACCGATACGGTCCCGTGGCTGTACGGTTCGCGCTCGAACAGCCCCAGGGGGCCGTTCCAGAGGGCGATGGCCGTGTCCCTCAATCTGTCGGCGAAAAGGGCCACCGTCTCCGGACCGATGTCCAACCCCATCTGGTCGGCGGGAACGCCCGGGTCGCGGGTTACGGAGGGGTCTTCGGCGGCGACGTCGCCGGCGGTGACATGGTCGACGGGGAGGACGAACGGGACCGCGGAACTTTCCGCCTGATCCATGATCTCCCGAGCCACGGCGATGCAGTCCTTTTCCAGCAGGGATCGTCCTACGGACACACCGCGGGCGTTCAGGAAGGTGTAAGCCATGGCGCCGCCGACCATGATCAGGTCGACCCGGGGAATCAGGTTCTTGAGGATCCCGATCTTGTCCGAAACCTTGGCGCCTCCGAGAACGGCGGCCACCGGGCGTTCGGGCGCGCTGAGGATTCGCGACAGGTAGTCCACCTCCTTGTGGAACAGGAAACCCGCTCCTTTCTCCCGGAAGTGTCGGGCCATGCCGGCGGTGGACGCGTGGGCTCGATGCGCGGCGCCGAAGGCGTCGTTGACGTAGACATCGGCCAGGCCGGCAAGTGAAGCCGCAAACTCCGGATCGTTGGCTTCCTCCCCGGAATGGAACCGCAGGTTTTCCAGCAGCAGGATCCTGGCTCCCTTGGGGTCCGCGACCAGTCGCCGGACTCCCGGACCCACACAGTCGGGCGCGAGTTGCACCGGCTGGGACAGCGTCCGCTCCAGGTAACGTTGTACCGGCGCCAGGCTCCAATGGGGATCACGGGCGCCGCCGGGCCGTCCCAGGTGGGAGGCGATGACGACCCGGGCCGCCTTCCCCAGCAGGAACTCGATGGTCGGCAACGCGCTGTCGATCCGGTGAGTCTCCGCAATGCCGTCCTCCGCCAGCGGCACATTGAAGTCCACCCGGAGAAAAACGGTTTTCCCGTCCAGATCCAGTTCTGAAACGTTGCGGAGCATGAGTTCGCGAGTCCTTGTCGATTCGGAAGACCGGCAACCCGGCGACCCGGATCGCGGAAAAAACCATGGAGTCCACGCGAGGCCAATTGACTAGGTACAGCGATTATAATAACTTTTCAAGATGGCAGGGTTTTGATGCTGTCCTTCTCGATTTACCAGCTAGCAGTCCAGCCCGACCATTTGAGAATCCAGCAACAGGGCATCCTCGACCTGGTCACCGGAGCGGGTCCGGTGGTCCAGTTGGTGCTCTACCTGCTGGTCCTTTTCTCGGTGGTGAGTTGGGGTGTCATTCTGTACAAGTTCAGGCACGTGCTCGAAGCCAAGAGGCAGTCGGCCCGATTCATCGAGCTCTTCTGGGAAAGCCGCAACCTGGCCTCCATCCACGAATCCAGTCAGGAACTGCAGGCGAGCCCGGTTGCGCACGTTTTCGTGGCGGGATACGAAGAGTTGTTGCGGGTATCCCGTCGAAACGCGGCGGAAACGGAGGGCCTCACCACGGACCTGAGTGGCGTGGACAACGTGGCCCGGGCCATGAAACGCGCCGCCAACGTCGAGTTGACGAAGCTGGAGCAGACGCTGACGTTCCTGGCGACCACCTCCGGCTCGACGCCGTTCATCGGCCTTTTCGGTACGGTCTGGGGCATCATGAACGCGTTCCGGGGCCTGAGCGTCACCCGGTCGTCCACGATCCAGGCCGTCGCGCCGGGAATCGCCGAAGCGTTGATCGCCACGGCCGCGGGCCTGGTGGCCGCGATCCCCGCGTTGATCGCGTATAACCACTTTCTGCAAGAGATTCGGGTGTTGACCGCGGACATGGAGAACTTCACACAGGAGTTCCTCAATATCGCGGAGCGCCATTTCACCAAGAAAACGTAGCCCGTGGCGCGTCACAAACAAACAGGACCCGTTCGCGGGTTGCAACCACCGACGGTATGAGCGCTCCACTTGGAGAAAGGCTGAGCCATGGCGGCTGACATCAGCCAGGGACGAGACAAGTTGCCGTTGTCGAACATCAACGTCACTCCTTTCGTCGACGTCATGTTGGTGTTGCTGGTGATCTTCATGGTGACGGCGCCGATCATTCAGCAGGGCGTGGAGGTCAATCTGCCGCAGGCCAAGGCCAGCCCGGTGGTGGGTGAGCCGGAGCCCCTGATCGTCAGCGTCAAGAAGGACGGCCGGGTCTATCTGAACGACAACGAGGTTACGGCGGCGGAGCTCCGAACGAAGCTGGAGGCCATCCGGCGGCTGGACGCCCAAAAGTCCGTGTACCTGCGGGCGGACCGTGACGTTCCCTACGGCTCGGTGGTCACCGCCATCGGCGAGATCAAGGAAGCCGGCATCGAGAAGCTTGGCATGATGGCTGTGCCCCTCAACGATCAGTGAGGCGTGTTCCCGAAGGGATTCGTACCGGCGATGTTGCGAGACTTTTTGCGAGACCTTTTTGGAAGAGGCGAACCGGCGGAGATTCGTGCCGGATCGGGCGCCAACCGCCTGAAGTGGTGGGTCTGCTTCTCGGGCGCCCTCCATTTGGTGCTGATCGTGACGTTGCTGGTGGTCCCCACGAGCACGGCGCGCCGCGAACTGCCGGTTCCCGTGTACACCGTGGATCTCGTGGCCGGCGTCAGCCCGGCGCCACGGCCTCAGCCCCTCAAGCCCGCCCCGCGGAAGACGAAGCCGGCGCGGATCGAGCCTCCGGCGCCGCCGGAGGCGGACGAGTCGGACGAGGCGTTTGTGGAACCGCCCGCTCCGAAGCCGCCCGAAACGGCCAAGGCTACGGCAATGCCGCCACCGCCGCCGAAGGTGAAGGAGGCTCCGCCCAAAAAGCCGAAGAAGAAGGTTGTCAAGCCGAAGAAACCTGCCAAGCCGAAGAAGGTCGTCAAGCGCAAGAAGCCCGTTGCGCCCAAGAAGGTGGCCAAGAAGAAGACGCCGAAGAAACGCGCTCCGAAGAGCCCCGCGAAACTCGTCAAGAAAACCCCGGCGAAGCCGAAGCGCATCTCGGGAACGGATTCGCGGGTGATTGAAAGACTCAGGACGAGTCGCATCGACGATGCGGTGGCCACGGCCAGGGAGCGCGCCAAGCTGCGCCGCAAGGTCGGCGTGGGACAGAGCGGGGCGGGCGCCGGTAGCGGTGGCGGTGTCGTGAAGGGAATGGATTTCCTCGTCTACCGCAACCAGATGCTCAACATGATCAAGGACCGCTGGACCTGGATCGGCAAGCGCAGGGACCTCGAGGTTACGGTGGGTTTCGGGGTAGGCGTGGACGGGGAGATCTTCGGACTCAAGTTGCTGAAATTCTCCGGGGATTCGTCCTACGACGAGTCGGTGGTGCGGGCGGTGCAGCGCGCAAAATTACCGCCGCCGCCACGGCGTTACGCGCGTGATTTCACCGACGTTGAGCTGACCTTCCGGGCGGATGACCTTGATCGCTGATGGCCTGTAAAATGCAATTCACTCGCGACAAGACTTTCTGGATCATGGCCGGCTTGGTGTTTTGCTGGCTGTTCCCGGCGATCGCGCAGGCCCAGGTCAAGGGGCTCATCGTTGGCCCGGGCGCGGAGCGTTTCCGGCTGGCGGTCTCGCCGCTCAAGAACCTGGGAACGGGGAGTGACGTCGGACGTCTTTCCGAGCGGACCGCCGACGTCATCGCCGACGATCTCGACCGTTCCGGCTGGTTCAAGATCATCGACCGTTCCGCCTACATCGAGAATCCTCAGAAGACCGGGATCCGGTTGGGCGGCTTTGACTTCAGGGACTGGTCGACCATCGGAGCCGAAGGGCTGGTGAAGGGTGGCTTTCGTATCCGGGGGGATCAGGTCAAGTTCGAGTTCTGGCTTTACGACGTATTCCGGCAGGAGTCGGTTGTCGGCAAGGCGTACAGGGGTGAAATCCGGGACGCGCGGCGCATGGCGCACAAGTTCGTCGATGAGATCATTCTGGAGCTGACGGGCACCCGGGGCGTATTCGATACCCGTATTGCCTACGTGTCCACGGGAGGGGAGCGGTTCAAGGAAATATATGTTTCGCACCTTGACGGGACCGAGAAGAAGAAGGTTACCGACAACCGGACCATCAACCTGTTCCCGTCGTGGGCGCCCGATGGCAACGGGCTCGTCTACACGTCCTACAAGAAGGGCAAGCCTCATTTCCTGAGTTTCGATCTCTTGGCCAACCGGGAGAAGCCCATATCCACGCGTGACGGACTCAACCTCGGGGGGCGCTGGTCGCCGGACGGGAAGTCTCTCGTCCTCCCCCTGGAGCGGCAGCGGAACGTGGACCTTTACCTGTTGAACCCCGCGGGCGGCATCGAGCGGCGCCTGACCCGGAACGCCGCCATTGACGTCTCGCCCACCTGGTCGCCTGCCGGGGACCGGATTGCATTCGTTTCCGACCGCTATGGCTCTCCGCAGATCTACGTTCTGACCCTTGCCACCCGCGAAATCAGGAGGCTGACGTTCAAGGGCTCCTACAATCAGTCGCCGGATTGGTCGCCCACGGGAGACCGGATCGCGTTCACGGGAAGGTCCAACGGCGTCCTGAACATCTTTACCATCCGGCCCGACGGCCGCGAGCAGCAGATGATCACCTCCAACCGGCACAATGACGAAGACCCGTCCTGGGCGCCGGACGGGAGATTCATTGCCTTTGCGTCGGACCGATCCGGCTCCCGGCGTATCTACACCATGCGAGTGGACGGTGAAAGCCAGCGCAGATTGACAGGCTCTACCGGAGATGATACTGATCCGTCGTGGTCACCGAGGCTTCCATAGCCTGGTACACCGTCACACCTCGATTCGCGCCAACCCAGCCTCGGGAAAGGCAGAAAGTAAACGGATGATAAGAAACGCGGTTGTCTTGCTGTTTTGCTCCCTGTCACTCGGCATGCTTGTCTCCTGTATTCCGCCGCCGGTGGAGCCGGACGAGCCGACTTCGACCCCGGAACCCGTGGTGGACACCGCGGCTCAAAGCGAGACCAGCACCAGCATCAGCACCATCACCGAGGGCGATTTGGCACAGGCGAAGCAGCCGGGGTTGGGCGAGGACAGCCTGACCGCTCACCGGGAAGGCACGTTGCCGGAACCCGGTGTCCTGGGGGATGTCTTCTTCGCCTTCGACCGCTCCGAGCTGGAACCCGAGGCTCGCGATGTCCTGCAACGCAACTCGGACTGGATCAAGCAGAGCCCTGGAGTCATGATCGAGATCGAAGGACATGCGGACAGCCGGGGCACCAACGAGTACAATCTGGCCCTGGGTGCTCGGAGGGCGCAGGCGGTCAAGGATTATCTCGTCACGTTGGGCAACGCTCCGGATCGTTTGTCCACGATCAGCTACGGCGAGGAGCTTGCCGTCTGCGGTGTGGACTCCGAGGAATGTTGGCGCAAGAACCGGCGCGCGCATTTCGTCGTCCGGGCTCAAAAGCCGGCCTCCTAGAGAGTCCTGCTGGCCCGGGGCTCCCCGTTAAACCCGCCTGTCGGTTCTCCATATGCGAGAGTGCTCCATGTCGATGCGAATCGTTGCACGGACCGTGTTGGCCGTTCTGTCGCTCGTTGCGATGTGGGGCTGCCAGGTTGACTATCATGCGGCGCCGGCGCCCTACGATCATGCACCCCTGACAGAGGCGGAAAGGGCCGAGTTGAACGAGTTGAAGGCGCAGCTCGACCAGACCCGCAAACATCTGGCGGATACCCGCGCGGAGTTGGCCGCCATGGACGGACGCGTGAATGCCATGGAAGGAGCCGTCCAGGAGATCAAGAGCGGAGCGGTACCGGGTTCCGGGAGTCTCCCGGAGCTCGGCGAACGGTTGGCGGCCCTCGAGACAGAGGTCCGGACCCAGCGGGCACTCTTGCAGGTGCGTGAGGAAGAGCTTCGCCTGCTGCGGGACGCGGTGCTCCCACCCCGCAAGCGACCGGCGGATACCGCGGCCGTGGGTCCGGAAGCCGGTGATCCTGGGACACCCGAACCGAAAGTTCCGCCAAAACCGGCGGCTCCCGGTCAGGTCGGCGCCGTTACCCCGGTGGCCGAACAGGACTATGAGAACGCATGGAAGCGATTGAAGGAAAAGGACTATCGCGGCGCCATCCAGCAGTTCAAGAAGTTCGTCGAGAAGCATCCGAATATGGCCCTGACCGACAACGCCCAATACTGGATCGGTGAAAGTTACTATGCGCTCCAGGAGTTCGACCAGGCTATTCTGGAATTCGACGAGGTTCGCAAGAAATATCCCGACGGCGACAAGGCTCCCGGGGCCTGGCTCAAGATAGGGTTTGCCTTTGCCGAACTGGGGAATCGCGTCGACGCCAGACTCATTCTTCAGGAAGTCATCAATCGTTTCCCGCAATCCGACGCAGCCGAAAAGGCTCGAGAGAAGATTCGATCCCTGGACACCTGACCCGGATTTCGCGACTCTCCCGCGACTGCGAGAACCGGATAGCCGGGCCCGGCCCCGAAATGCCCTCACGGGCGACCTGCCGAGCGCCACATGCAGGGTTGCGGGGTTGAGAACACCATGCAGATTCTCCGGCACGTCAAGCACCCCATCGTTCATCCCGTCGTCACCATCGGAAATTTCGACGGCGTGCATCTGGGCCACCAGGATCTTCTGCGCCGGGTGATGGAAGACGCGCGGGCACGCGGAGGATCGTCCGTGGTCCTGACCTTCGAACCCCATCCGCTCAAGATCCTCGCTCCCAGGTTCGCGCCTCGGCTGATTCTGACGCGCAAGGACAAGCTGGCTCTCTTGCGCCGCGTCGGCATCGATTTCGTGGTGATTCAGCGGTTCACGCCGAGCTTCTGTGCGTTGTCCGCGCATGAGTTCGTGAATCGGTATCTGGTCCGCCTCGGCGTGGAAGTCCTGTGGGTCGGAGAGGATTTCCGTTTCGGGAAGGACCGGGCCGGAACGGTCGAAGAGCTCATGAAATGGGGACCCGCCGCGGGGATGGAGATCAAGGTCATTTCCGCCGTGGCGGATTCGGATCAGGCCATCAGCAGCAGCCGGATCCGTAGGCTGGTGGAGGAAGGGCGGGTCGACGCGGCGCGGCGGCATCTCGGTCGCAGCCATTTCATTGCCGGCACGGTCGTCAAGGGACATCAGCGGGGCCGGGAGCTGGGCTTCCCCACCGTCAACGTGCGCACCCGGACGGAGGTCGTTCCGGCCAACGGAATCTATGCGACGCTGGTTCAGGTGGGAGGACGGTATCTCGACAGCGTGACCAGCATCGGCGTCAATCCCACCTTCGGGTCGGGACCCAGAACCATCGAGACACACATCCTGGATTTCGAGGAGGATCTTTACGGGCGTCGGCTACAGGTGTTCTTCGTGGAAAGGCTTCGGGAGGAGCGGAACTTTCCGTCCGTGCAGGAACTCGTCCAGCAGATCGAAGCGGATATCGTCAATGCCCGCCTCGTGCTGGGCCGCGTCGGCCCCGAGAGCCTGACCGCACCATGCTTGACAAAGCCGCCTGTATCACCTAGTATCTAGGCCATCGTCCCGCGAAGAAGTGATCCAGTCGTTTCTGACCCAATCCGCTTTATCAATCATTGCTACATCAGGTCCTTTTAGCCGATTAAGTGTTTGGTTTGTGAATTTCGATGAGAGGGAACCCTTCTCGTTCGATCCTATGCGACAATGGCAGACTGTCTCCGTTGGCAGGGAAGCATGTTTCGTGCTCCCGGGGCGACCGCTTGTCGCGGTTGACCTGTCCCTGTCCGCTGCGAGCCGACAAAACCCAGAGGTATCGATCCGTTTCGCCGGCTTTGCGGCCGTTTCTTGTCCGGTTTCACGGGCCGCCGACAGCGTGACTGAAAGGAAGTTTCATGGCTAACGTACGCACACGCACCGCAGCAGAAAGCGACCCCAAGGGGGAAGCGCCTCAGAACCACCGCAGGGGCCGGGCGGCTTCCGCGGCCGAGCCGGTGCACCAGAACGGCTTGAACCTGAGCTCGCTGAAGGCCAAGAAAATCGCCGAGCTGGCCAATATCGGCAAAGGCTTCAGCATCGAGAGCGCCGCCAACATGCGGCGGCAGGACTTGATATTCGCTATCCTGCAGGCGCAGACCGAGAAGAACGGTTACGTGTACGGAGAAGGGGTGCTGGAGACCCTGCCCGACGGGTTCGGGTTCCTGAGGGCGCCGGATTACAACTACCTGCCCGGCCCGGATGACATCTACGTCTCGCCCAGCCAGATCAGGCGTTTCGGCTTGCGCACCGGAGACATCATCTCCGGGCAGATCCGGCCTCCAAAGGACGGGGAGCGTTATTTCGCGCTCCTGAAGGTCGAGACCATCAACAACGGCGACCCGGACAAGGTCCGGGACAAGATTCTCTTCGACAACCTGACCCCGCTCTATCCTGAAAAGCGCATTACGCTTGAGCACCAGCCGGATGAATACACCACGCGTTTCATCGATTTGTTGACGCCCATCGGCATGGGCCAGCGGGGGTTGGTGGTGGCGGCGCCGCGGACCGGCAAGACCATGATGTTGCAGAACATCGCCAAGGCCATCGCCCACAACCACGAGGATGCGGTTCTTATCGTCCTGCTTATCGACGAGCGCCCGGAAGAGGTGACCGACATGCAGCGGTCGGTGGTCGGGGAGGTCGTGAGCTCCACCTTCGACGAGCCCGCGACGCGCCACGTGCAGGTGGCCGAGATGGTCATCGAAAAGGCCAAACGGCTGGTGGAGCACGGCAAGGACGTCGTCATCCTGCTCGACAGCATTACCCGGCTGGCCCGGGCCTACAACACCGTGGTACCGCCGAGCGGCAAGATCCTTTCCGGCGGCGTCGACTCCAACGCACTGCACAAGCCGAAGAAGTTCTTCGGCGCCGCGCGTAACATCGAAGACGGCGGCAGCCTCACGATCATTGCGACGGCGTTGATCGACACCGGCAGCCGCATGGACGAGGTGATCTTCGAGGAGTTCAAGGGAACCGGCAACATGGAGATCAACCTGGACCGCCGACTGATGGACAAGCGTGTCTTCCCGGCCGTGGACATCAACAAGTCCGGCACCCGCAAGGAAGAGCTGTTGATCCCCAAGGAGGATCTCAACCGCATCTGGATCCTCCGCAAGGTGCTGTCGCAGCTCAGCGTCGTCGAGGCCATGGAGTTCCTCCTCGACAAGCTTCACGGAACCAAGAGCAACAAGGAATTCCTGGAATCCATGAACACCTAGAGAGCTGCAAGGGTCCTGGAGTTCTCTTGCGTGGCGGTGCCAATTTTGTTAATAGCCATCCTTGCTTTCTTCCATTCCCGGTGGCGCACAACGAGTCGTGGCCTGTGTGGTACAGGCCACTGTGGGCCGGCAGTTCATCCCACAGGTTTGCAAGACAGGACAACAGAATGTTGAGCTACGTTAACTTCGAGGTTCTGGCGTTATGACGGATATATCCATGAAACAGCTTCTGGAGGCCGGGGTCCACTTCGGGCACCAGACCAGTCGCTGGAATCCCAAGATGAAGCCTTACATTTTCGGGGCGCGGAACGGGATTCATATCATCGACCTCCAGCAGACCGTAAGAATGGTCAAGGACGTCTGCGGCCAGGTTCGCGACCTGATCGTGGGCGGAGGCCACGTCCTGTTCGTCGGGACCAAGAAGCAGGCGCAGGATTCGGTTCGCGAGGAGGCCGAACGCTGTGGCATGTCCTATGTCCACCATCGGTGGCTGGGCGGCACGCTGACCAACTTCCAGACCGTGCGGCAGAGCATCGATCGCCTCAAGAAGCTCGAGGAAATGGCCAACGACCCCAAGATCGTCGAGGCGTTGACGAAGAAGGAGATGCTCTCGCACAGCCGGGAGCGGGCCAAGCTGGAACGCGCCCTGGGCGGCATCAAGGACATCAAGAAGCTGCCGGACGCGGTATTCATCATCGATCCCGGGCAGGAGGCCATCGCGGTGCGCGAGGCGCGCAAGCTGGGCATCAAGGTGATCGCGATCATCGACACCGACTGCGACCCGGATCTGGTGGACTACAAGATACCGGGCAATGACGATGCGATTCGCGCCATCCGGCTTTTTTGCAGCCTCATGGCCGAGGCGGTGAACGAAGGCAAGGCCCTCTGCGACCAGGCGAAGATGGAGGCCGAGGCGGCACAGGCCGAGGCGGCGCAGGCCGAGGCGGCGCAGGCCGAGGCGGCGCAGGCCGAGGCGGCACAGGCCGAGGCGGCACAGGCCGAGGCGGCACAGGCCGAGGCGGCACAGGCCGAGGCGGCGCAGGCTGAGGCGGCACAGGCCGAGGCGGCTTCGGAAGAGGAGCCGACCGGCGAGCAACCGGCGGCACCGGAGGCGGTAGCGGCGCCGGAAACGGCGCAGCCCGAAGCCGCGGCCCCGGCGGAACCCGTGGCGGCGGCGCCAAAACCGGCAGCAGCGCCGGCGGAGCCCGTTGAGGAGGGTTCGGAAACCGAGAAATCCACGGATGCGCCGCCCGTGGCGGGGAGTTGAGGTAGCATGGCCATCGATGCGAGAGTAGTCAAGCAACTGCGGGACAAAACGGGTGCGGGGTTCATGGATTGCAAGAAGGCCTTGGTGGAGTGCGAGGGTGACTTCGAGAAATCCGTGGACCACCTGAGAGCGAAAGGCTTGGCGCTGGCCGCGCGCAAGTCGGAGCGCGAGGCGAGCGAAGGTCTGGTGGGCGCGTACATCCACGGCGGCAACAAGATCGGGGTGCTCCTGGAAGTGAATTGCGAAACGGATTTCGTGGCTCGAACCGAGGAGTTCCAGGGGTTGGTCAAGGATCTTTCCATGCAGATCGCCGCCGCCAGCCCGCGCTATGTGCGGCGCGAGGAGGTCGACGAGGAGGAGATGGAGCGGGAGAAGGCCATCTACCGGCAACAGGCCGAGGAGTTGAAAAAGCCCGAGCCCGTCCTGGCCAAGATCGTCGACGGAAAGATGGAACGTTTCTACGAGGAAGCATGCCTCATGGAGCAGGCCTTCATCAAGGAGCCGACCCGCCGGATCAAGGACTTGATCCAGGACTCCATTGGGCGTTTGGGCGAGAACATCCGGGTCAGGCGTTTCGTTCGCTACTCCGTGGGCGAGGGGATGAAAGAGTAGTGTCCTCCGGACACCAGGGTCCCACCGAATGACCGGCGTGGAGTTGAGATACAAACGAGTCATTCTGAAGATCACAGGAGAGGTCCTCGCGGGAGAGCGCCAGTACGGCATTGATCCGGCCACCGTCGCGCGGTTCGTGGAAGAGATCCGTGAGGTCCATGAGCTTGGCTGTGAGATCGCCCTGGTCATCGGGGGCGGCAACATCCTGCGGGGCGCCGAGGCCAGTGACCACGGTATCGACCGGGCCAGCGCCGACTACATGGGCATGCTTGCCACGGTCATCAACAGTATCGCGCTCCAGGATGCACTGGAAAAGATCGGGGTCTCGACACGGGTGATGTCGGCCATCGAGATGCGGCAGGTGGCCGAGTTGTACATTCGCCGGCGGGCGGTGCGACACCTCGAGAAGGGCCGGGTGGTGATCTTCGCCGGCGGAACCGGCAACCCCTATTTCACCACCGACACCACGGCGAGCCTGCGGGCCATGGAAGTGGGCGCCGAGGTCATCCTGAAGGCCACCAAGGTCCGCGGCGTCTACGACACGGACCCCATGAAGAATCACGGCGCAAAACTTTTCCGAAAGCTGACCCATATGGAAGTGCTCAGCAAGGAGCTCAAGGTGATGGACGCCACCGCCATTTCACTTTGCATGGACAACAAACTCCCCATCATCGTGTTCAATGTTATGGAGCGAGGCAACATACGCAAGGTGGTGAACGGGCAGCCCATCGGGACTCTGGTAGGCGTCGGTGACCGATGAGAGTGTCGCCGCCGCGCGGGCTTACAGGTGACAGATGGACGAGGTCTTCTATAGCATTTTCCAGGAAGAGCTGGACAAAACCCTGTCGGCCATGCGCCGGGAGCTTGGACGTGTGCGGACCGGACGGGCGTCCGCGGCGCTCTTCGACGGGGTCGTGGTGGCATATTACGGCACCCAGACGCCCCTGAACCAGATCGCTACCATCGCGGTCCCCGAACCCCGGCTGGTGACGATTCAGGCATACGATCCG
Organism: uncultured Binatia bacterium (SeqCode); assembly: GCA_965218305.1. Classification (GTDB taxonomy): domain Bacteria; phylum Desulfobacterota; class Binatia; order UBA9968; family JAJDTQ01; genus JAJDTQ01. The sequence goes on from OZ244617.1 coordinate 225,744, forward strand.
AGCGCCATCGCCGCCGTCGAGAAGGCCATCCTCAAGGCTGACCTCGGTTTAACACCCTCCAATGACGGCAAGTTGATCCGTGTGCCGATACCGGAGCTCAGCGGCGAGCGGCGCAAGGAGCTGGTGAAGCAGGTCCGCAAGGCCGCAGAGGATTTCCGCGTCTCCGTGCGAAATCACCGGCGCGCCGCCATCGACGACCTCAAGGGGATGGAGAAGGACAAGGAGATCACGGAGGACGAGGTGAAGCAGGGCCAGGAGCGTGTCCAGAAGATCACCTCCGAGTTCGTCGCCAAAGTGGATGACGTCCTCAAGGCCAAGGAAGAGGAGATCATGGAGGTCTAGCGGCGTGTGCCCGGCGGTCCGTACGGGATACCAACGTCGCCTCGTTCGGCCACGCCTGCCTTTCGATCTTTCCGGAATGGACCTTTACGGGCTAGAAAAGAGTCGATTGCCCGCTCATGTCGCGATTATCATGGACGGCAATGGCCGCTGGGCCAGGCTGCGGGGCAAGAGTCGTCTCGAAGGTCACCGCGAGGGGACGGAGTCGGTCAGGGCCACGGTGGAGGTAAGCCGCAACCTCGGCATTCGCTACCTCTCGTTATACGCTTTTTCATACGAAAACTGGAATCGGCCGCACGACGAGGTCGAGGGGTTGATGGGGCTCCTGGAGGACTACCTGCAGGGCGAGCAGGAGCGCATGATGCGCGAGGGGATCCGTCTCATGGCCATCGGCGACCGCAAGCGTCTGCCGGTTTCGGTACGACGGGTGCTGGACCGCAACATACGCCTCACGCGCAACAACACCGCCATAACCGTCATTCTGGCCCTCAGCTACAGCGGCCGCCGCGACATCGTCAAGACGGTGCGGGACATCGCCCGAAAAGTGAAGGATGGGCGCTGCAAGCTCGGCGAGATCGATGAGTCCATGATCGCCGCCAATACGGAAACCGGGCCCATCCCGGACCCGGACCTGCTGATCCGCACCAGCGGGGAGATGCGCATCAGCAACTTCTTCCTGTGGCAGATACCGTACACCGAGCTGTACATCACTCCCACCCTCTGGCCGGATTTCTCCGAGCAACAGTACATTCAGGCGCTGCTGGAATTTCAACGGCGGAAGCGTCGATTCGGCAAGACGGACGAGCAGCTCCTGCAGGGTTGAGACAGGACACTGGATGCGCACCCGGGTACTGACCGCCCTGGCCGGGATTCCCATCGTCATCGGGATCATCGTCCTGGACAGCGTCTGGCTGTTCTCGTTCTTCATCGAAATCCTTACCTTCGTTGCCCTGCATGAATACTTTCGCATGGCCTTTCCGGACCATGGCTGGGTGCGCCTGACGGGGATCGCCGCCGGCGTGCTGCTGTCCCTGACCCTCGTGGTGCCAGGGCTGTCGGGGCTGTTCCCGGTCATAGTGGCGGGTCTGTTCGCGGTGTTCATCTTCACCGGCGGCACGGTGGAGGAGCGTTATCGTCACCTCGGTCTGGCGCTCGCCGGGGCGTTGTATCTGGGCTATCTGTTCCCGCATTTCGCGGTGCTTTACCGTAGCGGGTATGAGTGGGTGCTGTGGCTGCTGATCGTCGTCTTCTCGACCGACAGCGCCGGTTACTTTGCCGGTGTGGCCCTGGGTCGAAGAAAGTTGTATCCTTCCGTCAGCCCCGGGAAGACGGTCGAAGGGTCGGTGGCCGCCACGGTGGCGGGCGTCGCGGCCGGTTGGCTGTCGGGTTGGTGGCTGCTGGCCTTGCCGACCGGTCAACTGTTGGTTTTTTCCCTGGCCGTCGTGCTCATCGCCCAGGTCGGGGACCTGTTCGAATCGTTGATCAAGCGGGGCTTCACCGTCAAGGACTCCGGCGGCATCCTCCCGGGCCATGGCGGTCTGATGGATCGGCTTGACAGCCTTATCTTTCCAGGAGTTCTAAGCACTTACTGCCTGCGGTTGTTGTCATCATGAAATCCATCGTCATCCTGGGATCCACCGGCACCATCGGCGTCAATGCCCTCGACGTCATCCGGACCTTCAAGCGCCGGTTCAAGGTCGGCGGCCTTGTGGCCGGGCGTAACCTGGAGTTGCTGGCCCGCCAGATCGCCGAGTTCTCCCCCCGCATTGTCAGCGTCCGTGACCGGGACGACGTTGACGCCTTGCGCAAGCTCATCGGCCGGCGCAGGGTCGAGCTCGTCTACGGCGAGGAGGGCTCGGTGGCCGCGGCCACCGAGCCCACGGCGGACTTCGTCCTGGCCGCCATCGTGGGCGGGGCGGGACTCGTGCCGACCTTTGCCGCGGTGCAGGCGGGCAAGGACGTGGGCCTCGCCAACAAGGAAGCCCTGGTCATGTCCGGCGAGCTGTTCGTACGGGAGGCACGGAAACGGGGCGTGCGGCTCCTGCCGGTGGACAGCGAGCACAGCGCGGTGTTTCAGTGCCTCGAGGGGAACCGCCGGGAGGACGTCGACAGGATCATTCTGACCGCGTCGGGCGGGCCATTCCTGCGCACCCCGTTGCGGGAGCTGCGCCGTGTGACCATCCACCAGGCGCTGCAACATCCCACCTGGAAGATGGGACCCAAGATCACCATCGATTCCGCCACCATGATGAACAAGGGGCTGGAGGTCATCGAGGCCCACTGGCTGTTCGGCGTGCCCGTGGAGCGGGTGGAAGTGACCATCCATCCCCAGAGCATCGTCCACTCCATGGTGCGTTACCGTGACGGCGCGGTCATGGCCCAGCTCGGGATTCCCGACATGCGCATCCCCATCGCCTACGCGCTTTCCTACCCCGAGCGGCTCGATACCGGACTGGCGCCGCTGAACCTGACCAAACCCGGCCAGCTTACCTTCCTGGAGGTGGAGAGCCGGCGGTACCCGGCCTTGGACATGGCGTACGGAGCCCTGGCCCAAGGGGGCACCGTGCCGGCCGTTCTCAACGCCGCCAACGAGGTGGCGGTGGCCGCCTTCCTGGACGGCCACATCGATTTTCGCCGGATCCACGCCATCAGCCGGAAGACCATCGAGTCGCACAAGTCCGTCAAGCCGAAAACCCTGAAGCAGATCCTCAAGGCCGATGAATGGGCCCGGGGGTTCGCCCGGGAGCTCGTGCAGCGCAACGGATTGGCAGGACACTAGGTGATCGACATCGCCTACATGGTCGTTGCCGCGCTCGTGGCGTTCAGCGTGCTGGTGTTTCTCCACGAGCTCGGCCACTTTCTCGTGGCCAAGAAGGCCGGCGTGGGCGTGGTGACCTTCTCCATCGGTTTCGGTCCGAAGGTGCTGATCCGCCGCTACGGCGAAACGGAATACTGCGTGAGCGCCTTTCCCCTGGGCGGGTACGTCAAGATGGTGGGTGAAGACCCAACGGAGGATGTGGACTCCGCGGACCGGACCCGGTCTTTCGCCCACCGGAGCCTCGCTAGCCGCACCGCCATCGTGGCGGCCGGGCCGGGGGCGAACTTCCTGCTGGCCATGGTGGTCTTCCTTTGCGTTTTCACGTTCTTCGGCGTGCCCTACCGCACCTCGGAGATCGGTGGCGTGCAGCCCGGCTCGCCGGCGGCCGGCGCGGGGCTGCAGGCCGGCGACCGCGTCGTCATGGTGGCCGACCGGCCCATTCGATCCTGGGATCAGTTGTCTGGCGAGGTCAGGGCGAGCCGGGGCCTCCCCATGGATCTGGGCGTCGTCCGGGGCGGCAGGGAGTTCGCGGTCACCTTGAGCCCCACCAAGGGACAGACGCGGAATCTTCTCGGCGAACCGGAGGAGACCTGGCTTATCGGCATTCAGAGTGCCGGAACCGTCGAGGTAGACAGGGGAAACCCTCTGAACGCGGTGTGGCTCTCGGTCTCCCGCACGGTGGAGATCTCGCTGCTCACGGTGGAGGTGCTGGTCAAGATGGTGGTGGGGCGCGTCGACTCGGCGAATCTCGGCGGCCCATTGATGATCGCCCAGTTGGCCGGAGAGCAGGCCCAGAGGGGGCTGGCCGACTACTTGTTTCTGGTGGCTCTGCTGAGCATCAATCTCGGTGTCCTGAACCTGCTGCCGATTCCCATGCTGGACGGCGGGCACCTGCTGTTCTTCCTGATCGAAGCGGTGCGTGGAAAGCCCCTGGAAGTGCGGCAACGGGAACGAGCCCAGCAGATGGGCCTGGTCGTGCTGCTCTTCGTCATGGTGTACGCATTCTACAACGACCTGGCGCGGATTTTCGGAAGTTGACGACGAACGGGCGCCGTGAAGGTACTTGGAATCGACACATCGACCGCCTTGCTGAGCGCCGCGGTCCTGGACCACGGCAGGCTCGCGGCCGAATGCGCGCGGGAGTCGGTACCGGCAAAGGATCGCCGGCCGGGCCGTTCGAACCATGCCGAGGGGCTCATTCCTCTCATTGAGGAGGTGCTCGGGCGCGCGGCGATGGACTTCTCCAGTCTCTCCCTGCTGGGAGTGGCCGTGGGGCCCGGTTCCTTCACCGGGCTGCGGATCGGCATCAGCACCGCCAAGGGTCTGGTGTACGGTTCGGATACGCCGATGGTGGGGGTGGGCACCCTGGAAGCCGCGGCGTATCGGGTGCCCGCGGGTGACGGCACCACGTTCATCTGCCCCTTGATGGATGCCCGCAAGGGCGAGGTTTACGCCGCCCTTTACCGCCGGACGGCGACGGCCTTCGAGTGCCTCATGGAAGGGTCGGTGGCCGCTCCCGAGCCATGGGTCCGGCAGGCGGATGCGCTGGCCTCCGGCCCGTGTGTTTTTGTGGGGAGCGGTGCCCGGGCCTACGCCGAGCTCATCGCGCGATGCACCGGCGGCCGCGCCCGGATTACCGACGGCGCCGAGTTTCCGACCACCGCCTCCGCTGTCGCAAGGATTGCGGAAGAGAGGTTCCGGGCCGCGCCGGAGACGGCCGCCGAGGCGCTGACACCTCACTATATACGCCCCCCGGACGCGGTGGTCAGCGCCGGCCGTGGACCTTCGGCGTAGGCCGCGGCTCGTTGACAAAAATGTGGCCGTTGGATACATTTCACGGCTTGCCCCAAATCATTGATCAGGAGGTCGTCCAATGGAAGAGAGAGAGGAACAGATGATTGCCTCTGTCTTGGATAGGGACCCGGAACTGCGCAAATATTATGCAGAACATCTGGAGTACGAGAAGCGGTTGGTGGACTTGCACGACAAGGGCTACCTGTCATCCGAAGAGGAGATGGAGAAGAAGCGCATCCAGAAGCTGAAGCTCGTAGGCAAGGACAAGATCATGGAGATTCTCGGGAAGTACAAGTCGGCGAGCTAGCGGTAGAGAGCACTGGGGGAGAGAACGATGAAGTTGACCGGGTCGGAGATATTTGTGGAGTCGCTCAAGCGCGAGGGAGTGAAGACCATTTTCGGTATTCCCGGCGGAGTGGTCCTCAAGCTGTTTGACGTCCTGCACCAACAGAAAGACGTCGAGGTGATCCTGACCCGGCACGAGCAAGGCGCGGTGCACATGGCCGAGGGCTACGGCAAGGCCACGGGCAAGGCGGGTGTCGCGCTGGTGACCTCCGGTCCCGGGATGACGAACATCGTGACCGGCCTGGCGGACGCCATGATGGATTCCGTGCCGCTGGTGGCGTTCACCGGACAGGTCCCCACCAACCTCATCGGCAACGACGCGTTCCAGGAAGCCGACAACATCGGCATCAGCCGTCCCTGCACCAAGCACAACGTCCTGGTGAAGGACGTCGCCGACCTCGCGGCCACCATCAAGGAGGCCTTCTACATCGCCAACACCGGCCGCCCGGGTCCGGTGCTGGTGGATATCCCCAAGGACGTGAGCACCGAATCCGCCGAGTTCCGCTATCCCGACAAGGTCAACCTTCGGGGATACCGCCCCACGGTGTCCGGCAACCGCTACCAGATCAAGCAGGCCGCCGGCGAGATCGTCAAGGCGAAGAAGCCGGTCATCTACGTGGGCGGCGGAGCGGTCTTTTCCGGCGCGGCCAACGAGGTGCGCGAGTTCGCGGATCTGACGCAGATCCCCGTGACCATGACGGTGATGGGCCTCGGCTCCTTTCCCGGGACCCATCCGCTGTCCATGGGCATGCTGGGCATGCACGGCACCTACTGCGCCAACATGGCCATGCACGAGGCCGACCTGCTCATCGCCGTGGGCGCCCGGTTCGACGACCGCGTGACCGGCAAGCTGTCCGAGTTCTCGCCCCGGGCCCGGGTGATCCATATCGACATCGACCCGACTTCCATCAAGAAGAACGTCCACGCCCACATTCCCATCGTCGGCGACGTGAAGGTGGTGTTGAAGGATCTGATGAGCGTGTTGAGCTCCACGGACGGCAACCCCGCCAGCGTCAAGGCACAGCGCCGGCCGTGGCTCAAGCAGGTGAACGAATGGGCCGCCGAGCATCCGCTGTCCTACCAGCAGGAAGGCAAGAAGGAGACCAAGCCGCAGTACGTCATCGAGAAGGCCTACGAGCTGACCAGGCACAAGGCCATTGTCGTGACCGACGTGGGTCAGCATCAGATGTGGGCGGCGCAGTACTTCAAGGGCGCCTCCCAGCGCACGTTTCTCACCTCGGGCGGGCTCGGCACCATGGGTTTCGGATTCCCGGCGGCCCTGGGCGCGCAAAAGGCGTATCCCAACAAGACCGTGCTCTGCATCACCAGCGAGGGCAGCTTCCAGATGAATCTCCAGGAACTGGCGGTGGCGGCCATCTACAAGCTGCCGGTCAAGATCATTCTGCTCAACAACCAGTTCCACGGCATGGTGCGGCAGTGGCAGGACCTCTTTTACGAGGGGCGCTACGCCTCCAGTGACCTGGGCACGATCCCGGATTTCGTCAAGCTCGCGGAAGCCTACGGCATTCTCGGGCTTCACTCGGAAGGCCCCGCGGACGTGGAGGGGGTGCTGAAGGAAGGGCTCAGGCACAAGGGCCCGGTGCTGATGAACTTCGCCATCGACCGGTTCGAGAACTGCTATCCGATGATCCCCGCCGGCGGAGCCCACCACGAGATGGTGCTGGAGGATCCGCCGCAACTGAAGACCGCGCGCAAGGGCTCACGCAAAAAGGGAGAGGATGCGGACGCCGTGCTGCCGGCGTAAGGGTTTGGCGGATGGAACACATCATCTCGGTCCTGGTTGAGAATAAATCCGGCGTGCTCGCGCGGGTGGCCGGTCTGTTCAGCGCGCGGGGGTACAACATCGAGAGTCTGTCCGTGGCTCCGACCCCGGATTCCAGCATATCCATGATCACGGTGGTGACCTCGGGTGACGAGGACATCATCGAGCAGATCATGAAGCAGCTCAACAAGGTCATCGAAGTTCTCAAGGTCGTCGACCTCACCGAAGAGGACCACATCGACCGGGAAACGGCGCTGATCAAGATCCTGGCCAAGCAGGCGCACCGGGACGAGGCCATGCGGATCGCGCAGATCTTCCGCGCCAACATCGTCGACTCGACCCCGCAGACGTATACCCTCGAGGTGTCGGGGGACGCCGGCAAGATCCAGGCGGTCATCAGCTTGTTGAAGCCCATGGGCATCAAGGAGATCGTTCGCACAGGCCGCATCGCCATTGCGCGGGACGCCTTGTAGCCGGGGATTCGCCGGCTCCGCCGGACTTCATTCATCAGTGGCCTGGACCACAAGACAGGGAGGTTCATCATGCAGGTCTATTATGACCAAGACGCGGATCTGAGCCGGATTCGCGACCGCAAGATCACGGTGCTTGGCTACGGCAGCCAGGGGCACGCGCATGCCAGCAATCTGCGAGACTCCGGCGTGGACGTGGTGGTGGGCTTGAAGCGCGACAGCGCGTCCTGGGCCAAGGCGGCGGATGCCGGCCTGACGGTGATGGAGACGGCGGAGGCGGCCGAAGCGGGCGACGTGGTCATGGTGCTGCTGCCCGACGAGCTTCAGGGCGACGTCTACAAGGAGGCTATCCGGCCCGGTCTCAAGCCGGGGAACTACATGGCCTTCGGGCACGGCTTCAATATCCACTTCAAGCGGGTGGTTCCTCCCGAGGATGTCAATGTCTTCATGGTAGCCCCCAAGGGGCCCGGCCACCTGGTGCGGAGCGAGTTCGAGCGGGGCAGGGGAGTGCCTTGCCTTCTGGCCGTCGAGCAGGATCCCTCCGGAGATACCACGCCGGTGGGGTTGGCCTATGCCGCGGCCATCGGCGGCGCCCGCGCCGCGGTCATCGAGACCAGCTTCAAGGACGAGACCGAAACCGACCTGTTCGGCGAGCAGACGGTGCTGTGCGGCGGCCTGACGTCGCTGATCCAGGCGGGCTACGAAACCCTGGTGGAGGCGGGCTATCCGCCGGAAATGGCCTATTTCGAGTGCTGTCACGAGGTCAAGCTGATCGTCGACCTGATCTATGAGGGCGGACTGGCCAACATGCGCTACTCCATCAGCAACACCGCCGAGTACGGCGATCTCACCCGGGGGAGGCGGATCGTCAACGACGACACCCGCAAGATCATGAAGGAGATCCTGGCGGACATTCAATCGGGAAAATTCGCCGACGAGTGGATGAACGAGCACCGCGCCGGCTCGCCGCAGTTCAACGAGCTGCGCCAGGCCTCCCGCAGCCATCCCATCGAGAAAGTGGGCGAACAGCTCAGGTCGATGATGCCGTGGCTGGCCGAGAACCGGCTGGTGGACAAGAGCAAGAACTGAAGCGGCGCGCGCGTTCACGTCGGCCTTGCACGAAGCGGGGACATTCCCATCAGGATCGCGAAGGAAGGTTATCGGTTCGTTTTCACCGCGTTGGGGCTGGCAGCCGCTGCCCTGGCCGTGGGCTGGTTCGTGGTCGGCGCGGTACTGGCGGCGGTGGCGGTGGCGGTGGCAGGGTTCTTTCGCGATCCGGAGCGCGTTTCGCCGGACGGGGAAGGCATTGTCGTGTCTCCGGCGGACGGCAAGGTGGTGAGCGTCGACGATGTCCCGGATGCCGCTGGCCGGAGGCTCAGCATCTTTCTTTCACCCCTGGACGTGCACATCAACCGGGCTCCCATGAACGGACGAGTGGCGGACGTCCGTTATCAGACGGGCCACTTCCTGGCCGCCTACAAGGGCAAGGCTTCCGACGAGAATGAACGCAACGCCATCGAGCTCGTGGACGACGCGGGAACGACGCTCCGTATCGTGCAGATCGCGGGCTTCCTCGCCCGCCGGATTGTTTGCGACGTCGGCCGCGGCGATCCGTTGAAGCGGGGCGAGCGTTTTGGCATGATCATGTTCGGATCCCGCGTGGACCTCTTCCTGCCGCGGAACGCTACCGTCGAAGTACACCCCGGCCAGCGGGTCCGGGGCGGGGAAACCATCGTCGCCAGGCTGTAGTGTTAAACCTGTTTGTGAGACACAACACTAGTGCACATCGGTAAACGTATGGGTGAGACAGCACACTAGCCACGGACCAGGGTGATGGACAGTACCGAAAAGTCCGACTCGCGGTTTAGAAAAGTCCGGCTCATCCCGCGGGGGAAGGCCAAGCGGGGCCGCCTGAAGCGGCGGGGTCTGTCCAACCGCCCGCGCCGCGCCATCTATCTTCTGCCCAGCCTGTTCACCGCGGGCAATCTCTTCTGCGGCATGTTCGCCATGATCTTCGCGTTCAATGGCGAGTACCATCAGGCGGCCCTGTTGATCGTGGCCGCGCACCTGCTGGACGGCGTCGACGGCGCGGTGGCGCGGCTAACCCACACCACCAGTCAGTTCGGAGTCGAGTTCGATTCCCTGGCCGACGTCGTTTCGTTCGGCGTGGCGCCGGCCGTCCTGCTCTACGTATTCGCCTTGGCACCGTTGGCCACCTGGGGCGGCTTCGTGGCGGCTCTGTTCGCCGTCTGCGGGGCGCTACGCCTGGCGCGCTTCAACGTCCAGACCCTGGCTACGGAGAAGAGCTACTTCACCGGATTGCCGATCCCGGCGGCCGCGGCCATGATCGCCGCTACCGTCTTCATCTACTTCATGCTGGGCCTCGAGAATACGGCCAGCAAGCCCTTGGTCTTCATCGTCATGGCGTGCGCGCTGGCGGGCCTGATGGTAAGCAATTTCCGCTATTTCAGCCTGAAACAGCACCATTTCAAGAAGCGCAGCACCATTTGGTTGTTGCTTTCCGCGCTGGCAGTCATTATACTGACCATCGCTATGTGGCAGATCGTGTTGTTCTCGGCGTTATTACTGTACACCCTATCGGGTCCCCTATTAGGGCTGCTCGCCGTGCGAAAGCGACGGAGGGAAGAGCAGGCACTCGTACAAGCCTGACCAAAAGCGAACCTCAGCTTGCATGATCCAAACTCCCGCCGGACCCCCGCGGGAGTTTTTTTTTGAGGAGGAAGACCATGGGCGCCAAAAAAAACGTTGTGAACATTTTCGATACGACCCTCAGGGACGGCGAGCAGTCGCCCGGGGCAAGCATGAACATCGACGAGAAGGTCCTCATTGCCCGTCAACTGGACAAGCTGGGAGTGGACGTGATCGAGGCGGGCTTCGCCGCGTCGTCGCCGGGGGATTTCGAGTCCGTCGTGCAGGTGTGCAAGGCCGTCAAGCGCCCCATCGTGCTGAGTCTGGCGAGAGCGCAGCAGGGCGATATCCGGAAGGCCGTCAAGGCGGTGGAAGGGGCGCGAAAGCCCGGGCTCCATACCTTCATCGCCACCTCCGATATCCACCTGGAGCACAAGCTCCGGATGTCCCGGGAGGAGGTGCTGGAGTCGGTGGGCACGGCCGTGGTGCAGGCGCGGAGATATCTGGACTATGTCGAGTTCTCCGCGGAGGACGCTTCGCGCAGCGACCCGGAGTTTCTGGTGGAAGTCTTCAGCGAGGCCATCAGGGCCGGCGCGAAAACCCTCAACATCCCGGATACCACGGGCTACGCCATCCCGTCGGAGTTCGGCGAGCTGGTGCGGTACCTGATCGAGAACACCGAGGGCTCGGACAAGGTCACCTGGAGCGCCCACTGTCACAACGACCTGGGCCTGGCGGTAGCCAACTCCCTGGCGGCGGTGGCCAACGGCGTACGGCAGGTGGAGTGCACGGTGAACGGCATCGGCGAGCGGGCCGGCAATACCTCGCTGGAAGAGGTGGTGATGGCGCTCAAGACGCGGCGGTCGGTGTTCAATCTCGACACGCGCATCCACACCGAGCAGATCTATCCCACCTCGCGCCTGCTGTCCCAGGTCACCGGCATCACGGTTCCGCTCAACAAGCCCATCGTGGGAGACAACGCCTTTGCGCACGAGGCCGGGATTCATCAGGACGGCGTGCTGAAGCAGAAGCTCACCTACGAGATCATGAAGCCCGAGACCGTCGGCATCATGGGCAACCGGCTGGTGATGGGCAAGCACTCCGGCCGCCACGCTTTCGGCGAGAGGTTGCAGCACCTGGGGTTTTCACTCAACAAGGATGAAGTCAACCGCGCCTTCGAGCGGTTCAAGGAGCTCGCCGACAAGAAGAAGGAGGTCTTCGACGAGGATATCGAGGCCCTGGTGGCGGACGAGGTGCTGAGGATACCGAGCCAGCCGGACCGTTACGAGCTGGTGTACATGAACATCGCCTCGAGCTCGTCCGCGGTGCCGTCGGCCACCGTACGGATGCGGGTGGACGGCGTGGAGAAGATGGCCCACGACACGGGTGACGGGGTGGTGGATGCGTGTTATAAAGCCATCGCCAAGATCTCCGGTAGCCGCGCGAAGCTGCAACGGTATTCGGTTTCGAGCGTCACCGGCGGCACCGACGCCCAGGGCGAGGTGTCGTGCATGCTGCAGGAAAAGGACGTCAACATCTCCGGGAAAGGTTCCCACACGGACATCATCATGGCGAGTGCGCTGGCGTATGTGAACGCCTTGAACCGTCTCGAATACCGCAAGCGGCACCGTCAGGCTTCAGTAGAGGGGGGTCCATGAGTCATAAGGTAACGGTGCTTCCGGGCGACGGCATCGGCCCGGAAGTGGTGGCCGAGGCCATGGCGGTGCTGCGGCAGGCGGGCGACATCTTCGATTTCACCATCGATGTCGAAGAGGGGGTGGTGGGCGGAGCATCCATCGACGCCCACGGAACGCCCCTGACCGACCAGGTCCTGGCCCTGGCCAAGTCCAGCGACGCGGTGGTGCTGGGAGCCATGGGCGGGCCCAAGTGGGATGGGATGGACTACTCCGTCCGTCCGGAGCGGGCGCTGCTGGCGTTGCGCCAGGAGTTGGGCCTGTTCGCCAACCTGCGTCCGGTGAAGCTGTTCGCGCCGCTGGCGCAGGCCTCGACTCTAAAGCCCGAGGTCGTGGAGGGAACCGACCTGATCGTTGTGCGCGAGTTGACCGGCGGCATTTATTTCGGTCAGCCCAAGGGCGTCACCGCGGAACCGGACGGTACCGAGCGGGGCGTCAACACCCTGGTCTATACGACGCCGGAGATCGAACGGATCGCCAGGGTCGCCTTCGAGGCTGCCCGCAGGAGGCGCGGCCGGGTGACCTCGGTGGACAAGGCCAACGTGCTGGAGTCCACCGAGTTGTGGCGCAAGGTGGTGACGCGGGTCCGCGACGAGGAAGGATACGGCGACGTCGAGCTCGACCACGTGCTGGTGGACAACTGCGCCATGCAGCTTATTCGGGATCCCAAGCAGTTCGACGTCATCGTCACCACCAACATGTTCGGAGACATCCTGAGCGACGAGGCGGCCATGCTCACGGGATCCATCGGGATGCTGCCGTCGGCCAGCCTCGGCGGCAAGGTGGGCATGTACGAGCCGGTGCACGGCAGCGCCCCGGACATCGCGGGCCAGGACAAGGCCAACCCGCTGGCCACCATCCTGACGGTGGCGCTCATGCTGCGCCACTCCTTTGACCAGGGCGCCGCCGCCGACTGCATCGAGCAGGCGGTGGAGCGGGTGCTCGAGGCCGGTCACCGCACCCTGGACATCACCGAGGGGAAGGCCCCGGTGGTGGGCTGCAGGGAGATGGGTTCGCTGGTGCGACAGGAGATTTCGGCCAGCCGCGGAGCGTAACGGGACCATGAGTAAAGACAAGTACAACGTCGCCGTGGTGGGAGCCACGGGAGCGGTGGGCGAGGAGATGCGGAAGATTCTCGCGGAGCGTCTGTTCCCCGTGGACACGCTCCGGTTGCTGGCTTCCGAGCGGTCCGCCGGCCAGCGGCTCGATTTCTGCGGCCGGCAGTTGCGGGTGGAGGTGCTGGACGACGATTCTTTCGAAGACGTCGACATCGCGCTGTTCTCGGCGGGTTCGTCGGTCAGCGCCCGCTATGCCCAGGCGGCAGTGGACGCCGGCGCCGTGGTCATCGACAATACCAGCCATTTCCGGATGGACGACGAGATCCCGCTGGTGGTTCCGGAAGTCAACGCGGACAGGATCGCCGACCACGTCCACCGGGGCATCATCGCCAACCCCAACTGCTCCACGATCCAGATGGTGGTGGCGCTGAAGCCCTTGTACGACGCCGCGGGCATCACCCGCATCGTGGTGTCCACCTATCAGTCGGTGTCCGGCGCCGGACGCCGGGCCATGGAGGAGCTCGGCAAGCAGACCGCGGCGCTGTTCAACAGCCAGGACGTGGAGTGCGAGCAGTTCCCGCACCAGATCGCGTTCAACTGCATTCCGCACATCGATACCTTCCTGCCCGACGGTTACACCAAGGAAGAGGTGAAGATGGTCCAGGAGACCCGCAAGATCCTGGACGACCCGGAAATCCGCATCACCGTCACCGCCGTGCGCGTGCCTGTCTTCTGCAGCCACTCCGAATCCATCAACGTGGAGACCCGGACCAAGCTGTCGGTGGGCGATGTCCGCGCCATCCTCAGGGAGGCTCCGGGCGTGCTGCTCCAGGACGACCCCCAGGGCAACGACTATCCCCTCGCCACCCAGGCCACGGGCAAGGACGCCACCTATGTCGGGCGCATCCGCGAGGACGATTCCGTCGAGAACGGCATCAACCTCTGGGTCGTGGCCGACAACCTGCGCAAGGGCGCGGCCCTGAACGCGGTGCAGATCGCCGAGATCGTGATCCGGGACTACCACTGAAGGGTCGGCCATACGCCGATTCGCGGTGGCTCCTCCTCGCCCTTCTCGGGAAGCCGGCATGAACGTCAGACTGACCGTCGAGTACGACGGCACCGACTATCGCGGATGGCAGGTCCAGCCGGGCGGGCCGACGATTCAGGGTATTCTGGAGGACGCCCTGGCGGTGCTGCTGAAGCACCGGGTCCGCATCCAGGGGTCCGGACGAACCGACGCCGGCGTTCACGCGCTGGGCCAGGTGGCGAATTTCACCTGTCCCGACGGCCGGGACCTGGTACGGCTCCAGCGGGGCCTCAACGCCCTCACCCCGGACGATATCACGGTCAAGGCGGTAGCAGCCGTGCCGCCCTCGTTCGACGCGCGCCGGGACGCGCGGAAACGCGTCTACGAGTACCGGCTGTGGAACCACCCCTGCCGTTCGGTGTTCAACGACCGGTATTCGTGGCACGTGGCCAGGCCGTTGCGTGTCGACGCCATGCGTGAGGCGTTGGCGGTGCTGGCAGGGGAACACGACTTCTCATGCTTCCGGGCCGCCGGGTGCGGCGCCGCCACCGCGGTCCGGCGGATCTACCGCAACGAGCTGTTCGGCTGGGAAGACCACTGGGTCTACCGCGTCGAAGCCACCGGGTACCTCCGCCACATGGTGCGCAACATCGTCGGCACGCTGGTGCAGGCGGGGCTGGGCGAGCGGGATGCCGGCGATTTCCCGGGATTGATCGACAGCCGCGACCGTACCCTGGCCGGCCCCACCGCCCCCGCCCGGGGCCTGTTCCTGGTGGAGGTATGTTACGAGGCCAACCAGCCCTCCGCCGCCGACCCTTCGCTTGAATTAGCTCGGGCCGCTGGCTATGATTTCCCGCAAGGAGAAACTTGATGTCCGAACGTACACTCTATGACAAGGTATGGGACGCCCATGCGGTGACCACGCTCTCCACCGGGCAGACCCAACTCTTTATCGGATTGCATCTGGTCCACGAGGTCACCACCCCACAGGCCTTCGACATGATGCGGGAACGCGGGCTTGCTATCGCCTATCCCCAGCGGACCTTCGCCACCGCCGATCATATCGTTCCCACGGACACCCATGCCCGGCCCTTTGCCGACGAGCAGGCCGAGGCGATGATGGCGGCGCTGGAAAAGAACGTCCGCGATTTCGGCATCGAGTTCTACGGCCTGGAGAGCGACCGGCAAGGCATCGTGCACGTCATCGGCCCGCAGTTGGGCCTCACCCAGCCGGGAATGACGTTGGCGTGCGGCGACAGCCACACCAGTACCCACGGGGCCTTCGGGACCCTGGCCTTCGGTATCGGCACCACCCAGGTTCGGGACGTCCTGGCGACCCAGACCCTGTCCATGGACCGGCTTAACGTGCGGCGCATCAACGTCAACGGCAGCCTCCCCCTTGGGGTGCACGCCAAGGACGTCATCCTGACCATCATCCGGACGCTCGGGGTTGGCGGCGGCAAGGGTTTCGCGTACGAGTACGGCGGCGATGTGCTGGACCGCATGAACATGGAAGAACGCATGACCGTCTGCAACATGAGCATCGAGGGCGGTGCGCTGGTGGGTTACGTCAACCCCGATCAAACCACCTTCGACTACCTGCTGGGACGGCAGTTCGCGCCCAAGGGCGAAGCCTTCGACCGCGCGGTGGCGTACTGGCGCTCCATGGCATCGGATCCGGACGCGAGCCATGACGACGTCGTGGACCTCGACGGCTCGGCCATCGAGCCCACGGTCACCTGGGGCATCAATCCCGGACAGGCGGTGGGAGTGCTGGAGAACCTTCCTCGCCCCGAAGAGCTGCAAGACCCCCAGATCGTGGAGAGGGCTTACGAGCACATGGGCTGGACGCCAGGTGCGCCGATTCTCGGAACTGCCATTGACGTGGCGTTCATCGGTTCCTGCACCAACTCGCGGTTCTCGGATCTCGTGGCCGCGGCGCGCGTTGCCAAGGGTAGACAGGTTTCCGCGGGCGTGAGAGCGCTGGTGGTGCCCGGTTCCGTCGAGGTCAAGAAACAGGCCGAAGCCGCGGGGCTCGACCGGGTCTTCACCGAAGCGGGTTTCCAATGGCGGGAAGCCGGCTGCTCCATGTGTCTGGCCATGAACCCCGACAAGCTCAACGGCCGCGAGGTGTGCGCGTCCTCGTCGAACCGCAACTTCATCGGCCGCCAGGGGAGCCCGGGCGGGCGGACCCTGTTGATGAGTCCTGCCATGGTGGCCGCGGCCGCCCTGAACGGCAAGGTCGTGGACGTGCGCGAATACAACTAGTGTTGCCTAACCGAGGGTCGGCATGAACGAGATCAAGCAGGTAAGCGGTAGGGCGGTGGTGGTGCGCGGGCACGATATCGATACCGATCGAATCGTTCCGGCCCGCTACCTCAAGGAGATCACCTTCAATCGCATGGGCGAATACCCGTTCTTCGACGAACGGTACGACGCCGAGGGCAACACGGTGGACCATCCGTTCAACGAGGCCCGCTTCCAGGGCGCCGAGGTGTTGTTGGTGAACCGCAACTTCGGTTGCGGGTCGTCGCGGGAGCACGCGCCGCAGGCCCTGTACCGCTGGGGCATCAAGGTCGTCGTCGGGGAATCCTTCGGCCCGATCTTCGCCGGCAGCAGCGTGCTGCTGGGCATGCCCACGGTGATGGTCTCGCCGGAGGACATCGGAACGCTCATGACGCTGGTGGAGTCGGACCCCGAGGTAGAACTCACCGTGGACCTCGAAGCCCGAAAGATCCACCTGCCCGATGGCTCGGACATCGACATCGACATCAGCGAAGGCCACCGCAACGCCTTGACGACGGGCTCGTGGGACTCCACCGCGCTGCTGCTCAACAACATGGCCGAAGTGGCGGAGACCGCCGAGAAGCTGCCCTACACCAAGAACTTCGAGGGGCCGGCGCCGCTGTAGGGTCCCGCGCTCGGTCCCTGGCGTATTCGCAGGGGCCACCGGCCGGCCGCCCCTGCCGTGGGTCCACTGCCGGGTAGGCTCCTACCCCCGCACCTGCGGCAGCACCTTTTCGACGAACGTATCCAGTTGTGCCAAGTCGGCGATGGCCAGGCCGATGATCAGGGTCTGGAGTCCGCCGGCGAAGATCCGGTTGATGCGGTCGGCGCACGCGTCGGCGCTCCCCACCAGCATGTACTTCTCCACGTCCATCCGCACCTTGCCGTAGTAGCGAATGAGATAGTTGCTGCACGCTTCCACGGCCTTGCTCTTGTCGTCGTCGATGGCGATGAAGGTGAGCCCGGCCTTCTCGATGCTGTCGGGGTCCCGTCCCGCGGCCCGGGCGTGGCCGCTGATCTTGTCCCAGACCGCATCGAAGTCGTGTACCGCGTTGCTGCCGCAGATGTAGCCGTCAGCCAGCCGCCCGACCCGCTTCAGAACGGTTTCGGCGGTCCCGCCCATCCAGATGGGGGGATGGGGCGACTGGATGGTCTGGGGGCCGAAGCGTCTGCTGTGGAGGTCGAAGAACCGGCCGTGGTGCTCCACCTCGTCCTCGGTCCAGAGCCGTTTCATAAGACCGAGAGACTCCTCGGCCCGGGTCCCCCGGTGCTCCCAGGGAACCTCCACGGAGCTGAAGTCGTTCTCCCGGCTGCCGAAGCCGATGCCGAGGGTCATCCTGCCGTTGGACAGGAAGTCGAGGGTAGCCACGATCTTGGCCAGCAGCGCCGGATGCCGTAGCGCCGACAGCAGCACCGACGTTCCCAGCCGGATGTTCTCGGTGGCGCCCGCCACGGCCGCCAGCACGGTCAGGGCCTCGAGATTGTCATAGGCGATGCGATCGATGGTCCAGAATGAATGCAGGCCCGCCTGGTCGCATTTCCGCGCCATGGCCGTGACGTAGCCGGGCTCGATCTGCGGCGCCGGATTGACGAAGCAGATGCCTAGATTTCCCATGGTGACGGTCCTTTCCTGGGGCTGAGGGGTTCGCCGCCGCGGCCCCTCCACGCGGATATTCGTACCCGAACTTGAGACAAGGGTACCAGTCCTACTAGTTCTTTTCCCCGGATCCCGCAACGGGAACGGGCCGCGAGGGCACGAGGCCGGCGCCGTCGCAGCTTGACAGTCTCCCCAGACCTCGATATATCCCCTGTGGATTTCTTTACGGGCAGAAGGGAGTTTCTATGCTGGAAGCCGCCACCGTGGCCTTTGAGAACCTCCTGGTTCCAACCCGGCTGGGGTATCTGTTCACCGGCGTGCTGATGGGGCTGGCCCTGGGGGCGATTCCCGGCCTGGGGGGACTCGTCGGCCTCGCCATCCTGCTGCCCTTCACCTTCGACATGGACTCCTTCGAGGCGTTCGCCATCATGATCGGCCTGATCTCGGTGACGAGCACCTCCGACACCATCCCCTCGGTGCTCTTCGGCGTCCCCGGCACCTCGGCGTCCCAGGCGACCATTCTCGACGGCCACCCCATGGCCAAGAAAGGCGAGGCCGGCAAAGCCTTCGGCGCCGCCTATATGGCATCGCTCCTGGGCGGCGTGTTCGGATCGCTGGTGCTCGCGCTTTCCATCCCGGTGCTCCGCCCCATCGTGCTCGCGTTCGGCTCCCCCGAGTTCTTCATGCTGGGTCTGCTGGGCATCTCCATGGTCGCCGTGCTGAGCGGCACCGCGCCGGTGAAGGGGCTCATCGTCGGCGCCCTCGGCCTGTGTGTGGGCATGGTGGGCATGGACCCCCAGACGGGTGTGCTCCGTTGGGTGTTCGGGGAACTGTACCTCTGGGACGGCGTGCCCCTGGTCCCGGTGGCGCTGGGCGTCTTCGCCATCCCCGAGATCGTCGACCTGACCATCAGGGGCACGCGCATCGCGGATGTGCCCAAAGAGCGGTTGAAGGGGGTCATGGAAGGGATCCGGGATACCTTCCGCAACTGGTTCCTGGTGCTGCGTTGCGGCTTGGTGGGGGTTTTCGTCGGCGCCATCCCGGGGCTGGGCGCGTCGGTGGTGGACTGGTTCGCCTATGGACACGCGATACAGACGGAGAAGGGCGCCAACGAGACCTTTGGCACGGGCGACGTGCGCGGCGTGCTTGCGCCGGAAGCCGCCAACAACGCCAAGGAGGGCGGAGCCCTGATTCCCACCATCGCCTTCGGCGTTCCGGGCAGCGCGTCCATGGCGCTGTTGCTGGGGGCCATGACCATCCAGGGCCTGACCCCGGGCTCGGCCATGCTCACCAAGGACCTAGCGGTTACCTACACGATGATCTGGAGCCTGGCCATCGCCAACATCTTCGGCACCATCCTGTGCATGTTGCTGACCAATACGCTGGCGAAGATCGCCATGGTGCGGATCAATCTGCTGACCCCGCTGGTGGTGGTGATCGTGTTCCTGGCGTCGTTTCAGGCCACGCGGCACTATGGGGATCTCTGGTCCCTGCTGGCATTTTCGCTGCTGGGCTGGTTGATGAAGCGGTTCAGTTGGCCGCGGCCGCCGCTGATCCTGGGGCTGGTGCTCAGCGGCATCATCGAGAACTATCTCTTCATCTCCATCAGCCGCTACGGCGCCACGTGGATGATGCGCCCCATCGTGATGATCGTGATGGTGCTCATCGCCGCCAGCCTGTACTACGGCGTTCGCAACTCGCGCAAGCAACGGGAGCTGCAACAGATGCGGGAAGCGCAAATCGAGCGCGAACGAAGCGGGGAAGCCGATGAAGCTTAAGGCCAACCCGGGCGCCTTGTTCACCCTCATAATCCTGTTGTTGATGGTAGGCTTGGTGGTGACCGCCAAGCAGTGGCAATACCAGGCGCGGCTGTTTCCGTGGACCATCGGCATTCCCACCATGCTGCTGTGCTTCCTGCAACTGGGTATGGATCTTTTCCGGAGCAAGAACGAAGACGAGGACGTGGCCGGCATGATGGACCTGCCGGTGGACCGCAGCGTTCCGGTGGCGGTGGTCATCAGGCGCGCGGTGAATGTCTTCGGATGGATCTTCGGCCTCTTCCTGTCCATCTGGATCATCGGGTTCATCCTCAGCGTCCCGCTCTTTCTGCTTCTCTACCTGTCCGTTCAGGCCAGCGAGTCGTGGAAGGTCTCGGTGAGCTACACGGTGGTGATGCTGGTGTTCATGGTCGGGGTCTTCGAGATGGTGTTGCACATCCCGTGGCCGGTGGGGTTGATTAATGCGCCTCAGGAGTTCATTCTGGGGCTGGTTGAGAGGTACTTGTCGGCTCTCATTCCCATCTGATGAAAGATCGGATGTTTCGGTCAAGGAGACCCTTGACATTTGCCGCAAGGTTTACGTATAAAGGGGCCGTCTGGATCAGCGGAACAAAGAAAAACCAAAGGGAGGTAACGTATGGTTGCAAAGAAGAGGCTAGTTGGTATGGCGACGGCATTGGCCGCCTTGTTCCTGTTGTCGTCCGTCGCGATTGCGGCAGAGCTCATGCTGGAAGTGGGCGCAAAGGCTAAGGGCAGGACGCCTGTCAAGATCTCCGCGTCGGGCCTGAAGGCCGGCCAAGAGGTAGGCCTCCGGACCACGATGGGCGGCGTCCTGTCGGACGTGAGCTTCCTGGCGAAGCCTGCCATCGAGAAGGCGGACGACAAGGGCATGGTGTCGTCGACGTGGAAGATCCGTGGCCGGACCATCAAGCGGCTCCTGAAGCCCGGCGAACACACGGTCGAGCTGGTGGACGCGGACGGGAATACGCTGGCATCGGCGAAGCTGATGATACCAGGGAAATAGGTTTTCGTGCGGAAGGAGCGTCCCTGGGCTCGCACCAGCGACACTCCTGATGCAGGTCGGTTCCGGAAGGAGCGGCCGTCAACTACAAACGGGCTGAGGCTCTCGGGTGAACTGGAGTCCTCGGCCCGTTTGCGTTCAGACGGATGGGTCCATAGCCGAGGAGGCAAACGAATCATGAAGAGATCGAAAGTCGCGAGTTGGTGCACGTTGTTATTTCTTCTGCTTTTCGCCGTGTTGATGACCACGACGGCGGCAGCCAAGACTGTAACCATCCTGATCGGTTATCCGCCCGGCGGAGGCCACGACATCGAGGCGCGCGTCATGGGGCGCTACCTCGGGAAATACCTTCCCGGGAACCCGAAGGTCATCGTCCAGAACATGCCGGGCGCCGGCGGCATGATCATGTCGTCCTACGTCTACAACCGGGCCAAGCCGGACGGGAACACCATAGGCCTCTTCGGCAGCAGCCATGGACTGCAGGCGGTGCTGGCGCCGCCGGAGATGGTCAAGTACGACCTTTCCAAGATGCCGATCATCTGGTCCATTGCCGGCATTCAGGTTCATCTGACCCGGGACTTTCTCGGGGCGAGGAGCGCCAACGATCTGGTGACCAAGGTCGACCGCTCGAAGATCGTCGTGGCCGGCCGCTCCAAGCAGGGCTCCTCGTGCCTGCGCGGGCAGTTGGCCCTGCGGCTCCTGGGTATCGAAAAGTACACGCCGGTGTGCGCCTATGGGGGAACGTCGCCCATCAGGGCCGCCATGGAACGGAGCGAGGTGAGTTACTTCGTGGCCAGCGACGCCCACCTGGTGGGCGGCGGCGCCTTTGTGGACCTGCACCAGCGCGGCCTGGTGTTCCCGATGTACCAGAGCGGTATCCTCAAGGGGGATGGGTCCATCGCGCGGTCCGCCACGGTAAAGGGGGACGTCCCCACGCTGTACGAGGTGTATAAGGCGGTCCACAAGAAAGAGCCTTCGGGGCCCGATTGGGAGGCGTGGCGCGCCATCGGGCTCGGCATCTCGAATCTGACCCGTACCCTGGTGCTGCCTCCGGGCATCGCCGCGGCCAAGGTCAAGGAGTTGCGCGAGGCGGTCGGGAAGATGTCCAAGGACCCGGGCTTCGTCAAGGACTGGGAGAGGGTCTTCGGCCAGAAGCTCGCTCCGGTGCTTGTGACGCCGGAGGATGCGTCCAAGATCCGCGACGAGACCATGGCGGCCGCCGAGTGGCAGACCCATCTCCGGAAGTTCGTCGGCCTCAAGTAGGCTTCGGGTGAGCGGAGCGCCGTTACATCCCGTATCAGAAGGGAGGAACTCATGGTCATACGCAAGGTTTCCGTGTTCTTGACGGTCTGTGCCGTGTCGGGGCTTGTGGCCCTCGGTTCGGCGCAGGCCTTCACCGAAGGCAAGAGAATCCAGATCCTTTCCGGATATTCGCCCGGTGGCGGGCACGACACCGAAGGACGGCTTATCGGCCGGTGGATCGGCAAGTACCTTCCGGGCAAGCCGTCGAAGGTGGTCAAGATCAACATGCCCGGGGCGGCCGGCCTCATTCACGGCGCTTATGTCCACCACAAGGCCAAGAAGGACGGCCTCACCTGGTCCATCATGGGCTCGTCCCACCTGGGCAACCAGGCCCTGAAGGATCCCAAGCCCAACTTCGACTTGACCAAGATGCCGTCGATCTTCGGCACCAGCGGCGCCTCCGCGGCCATCGTCCGGGACTTCCTCAAGGTCAAGACCGGCGTCGAGCTGACCAGGATCGATCCCAAGAAGATCGCGATTTCGGGACGCTCCATCAACGGACCGTCTTTCCTCAACGACGTCATCGGCCTCGACCTGTTGGGCATCAAGGGCTACAAATACGCGGTGGGGTACCCCGGCACCGCCCAGATGGCTTTGGCTTTCCTGTCGGGTGAGGTCTCCTACGTCGGCGGCACCGGGCTGCATCACGTGCTCGGGTCCAGCGGACGTTACTACGGGCCTATCCAGGAGGGTGTGGCCATCGCCATCTGGCAGGGCGGCGTGCTGACCCCCGAGGGAAAGGTCATCCGTTCCCCGGGTACGGACATACCCACCTTCGAGGAGGTCTACAAACAGGTGAAGGGCAAGGCCCCTTCGGGTCCGGCGTGGGAGGCGTACAAGCTTACGGGTCCCACCATGCGGACCCTCAACCGTACCCTCGTGGTGCCTCCGGGCACGCCGGCGGACCGTGTGGCGGCTATCCGGGCCGCCTTCGACAAGATGTACGCCGATCCCGCCTACATAAAGGAGTGGGAGCGAATCTTCGGGCTCAAGCTGGACTATATCCGCGGTCCGGACGCGGACAAGATCGTCAAGGTCATGCTCCAGCCTTCGCCGGGGTGGGATTACCTCAAGAACGAGTACATCCCCGCGCTGCTGGCCCGCAAGAACTAACCCAACCCCATTGCCGTCCGGCGCAGCTCACGCGCCGGACGGCAATGACCTCCGAACGGCGAAACAGAATATGAAGAAGGATATCCGCACCTGGATCGACCAGTTGCGCGGCGCCGGTTTGCTCGACACCATCTCCAAGCCGGTGGATCCGCGGACGCAGATGGGGGCGCTGTTGTGGCAGTCTCGGGAGCGGGCGCTGTTGTTCGACAACCTTCAGGGCTTCCCGGGCTGGCGTTGTCTCGGGCAGGCGCCGGGCGACGTCCATGTGGCGCCCCTGGCCTTCGGCTGCGACCGCAACGAGATGGTGCCGGAGTTCGTCAGGCGCACGGGAGAGGGCGGCGCCACCCGCCTGGTGTCCTCGGGTCCGGTCAAGGAACGCGTGTTCACGGGCGATGAGGTGAACATCACCCAAATGCCCATCCACCAGTGCGGCATCCGGGACGGCGGCCCTTTCATTTCCGCCGGCTTGATGATCTCCAAGGACCCCGACACCGGCAATCGCAACATGAGCTTTCACCGGCTCCAGTTGAAGGGTCCCCGCAAGACGGGCATCCTGCTGTACCCGCGCCACAGTTGGGCCAACTATCAGAAGCACGAGGCCAAGGGCGAGGGCATGCCTGTGGCCGTGATGATCGGCCACCATCCCATGTACTACTTCGCCGCCGCCACCACCACGGACTACGGCACGGACGAGCTCGACATCGCCTCGGGGCTGCTGCAGGAAGAGGTGGAGCTGGTCAAGTGCGAGACCATCGACATGGAGGTGCCGGCCCAGTCGGAAGTGGTGCTGGAGGGTGAGATCCTCCCTCACGTGCGCGAGGAGGAAGGCCCCTTCAGCGAGTTCCAGGACTACTATCTGGCCGGGGCGGGACAGAACCCCGTGTTCCAGATCAATGCCGTGACCATGCGCGGCGACGCCATCTTCAAGAACATCCAGAACGGCGCCGAGGTGGAGGGGTGCGTCTATCACAAGGTGCCCATGTCGGCCCAGATCCTCCGGCGCATACGGAGCGTCGGCGGAGGCGCCCAGGTCAAGAACGTGCTGGCGCTGCCGGGCATCTTCGGCATCGTCGTGCAGATGAACGCCCGCTACTACGGCGAGGCCAGAAACGTCCTCATGGCGGCGCTGTCGAGCGAGTACCAGCACCCCAAGGTAGCCATCGCGGTGGACGAGGACGTGGACATCTTCAACTACGCCGACGTCCTTTGGGCGATCTCCACAAGGGTGAACCCCGAAGACGACATCATCACCATACCCGGTGCCAAGGTCCACGCCATGGACCCCTCGTGCCGGGAGGTGGGCAAGCCCGGGGCGCCGGGCTGGCACCGCGTCGGCGGCAAGGTGATGATCGACGCCACCAAGCCGCCCGACTGCGACCCGGCGCGGCGGTTCGAATTCGAGCGTCTGCAACCCATGGGCGCGGGTCAGGTGCGGTTGGAGGACTTTCTCTGATCCGACACGCCGACCAAGGAAGGAGTCTCAGTTGAGCGACGTGGCCATCATATCCGGCGGCGCCAACGGCATCGGCCGTTGTGTCGCGTTGCGGTTCGCCCGGGCGGGCGTCGCCGTCGCCATCGCCGATGCCGATCGGGAGGGTGCCGACAAGGTCGTGAGCGAGCTGGCCGCCGCGGGAGTGCAGGCCCGGGCCTACTCCGTCGACGTGACCCGTGCAGCGGAAATCAAGGACGTCGTGGCGGCCGTCCGCGAGGATTTCGGAGCCGTCCACATTCTCACCAACCTGGCCGGCGGCACCATCCACACGAAAGCAGTGGAAGACCTTTCCTGGACCGAGTGGCGCGAGGTCCTGGACGTCAACCTGAAAGGAACGTTCCTCTTTTGCCGCGAGGTGGCTCCGCTGATGATGGAGCAACGGCGCGGCCGCATCGTCAACACGGCGTCCAACTACGGACTCACCGGTTGCGCCCTGCGCACGCCCTACTCCGCCGCCAAGGCCGGCGTCATCGGGTTCACCAAGTCGCTGGCCCAGGAGCTGGCGCCCTACGGCGTCCTCGTCAATACCGTCGCCCCCGGCCCCACCGACACGCCCCGGGTCCTGGCCAAGGCCGCTCCCGGGTCCCGGGAGGCGTGGAAGCCGCTGATCCCCCTGGGCCGGACCGGCCAGCCGGAGGACATCGCCGAAGGCTTCTATTTCCTCGTGAGCCCCGAAAACACCTACATCACCGGGTACACGCTCAACGTAAACGGCGGCGTGGTGATGAACTGAACGGGGCATTGCCGCAGGAAGGCGTTCAATCCAAGCAGGGACCTGTTGCTTCGAATACAGGCGTGGCCGGACCAATGCTGGTTGGTCGCCCCGTAAGTTGGCCGAAACCGTAGAGACGCTGCGGGCATCGTTCAGTCATCGCGGCAAAGTACAATCATGAAGATCAACTCCGATGCGAAGCCCATGGTGCGATACACTTCGACGTTGGGATCCCCTCCGCACGTAGGAGGTCAAAGCGCTCTAGCGGTTCCGCTTCCATGATCCTCTTTCCACGACATGAACACGTAGCCAGTCTGAAAACTGTTTCCGGTCGATTTCCCCAGAGGCCACCCCGAGAATAACTCTTTCTTGCTCGTCTACCGATGCTCGGATCTCCCAACCATTCAACATCAGGAACACTTCTATCGCCGCGTGCCCGGTACGTTTATTGCCGTCGATGAATGGATGATTGCTGATCAAGGAATAGCCAAGCACCGCAGCCTTCTCCACCAGAGTCGGATACAGGTCCGCTCCGGCGAATGTCATCCATGGTTGTGCAAGAGCGGATTCCAAAGCCGGCAAGCTGAGTACTCCCACAGCGCCACCAGACTGGATTCCAACTTGGCGGTGCAATTCCAGTACATCGTTGAGCGTTAGAGAATGCACTAGGCTAGACGTCTGTACAGCTCGGCATTCTTCTTCAAGGTATCCGTAACTGCACTGCGGAAGACGTCGTTTTCCGGGCGAGTGAGGAGTTCCTCGATGCCGACCCGTACCAAATCTTCCGTATTCACACGAAAGCGGGTAGCGATCTCCTGCAATTTGGCGAGACGCTCTTCAGGAAGGGTAATGGTGATTGTAGTCATGGGAACCTCCGAAAATACAGTATCATGGGGACCCGGAGAAATTAAGCGAGCCTCGGGCGCAACGAGGATTGTCATGGCAAGTCCCCGGTTCGACCTTGTCGGCCGATGTCCGGGATCTGGCCCTGCCCGATGCCGTCCGACGCTCCCAGGTTCCCTACACGTGGACTGCGGTTGGGACTTCGCCAGAATCGCGATAAGTTGACCCCAACCCGCGCGACTGGGAGGACATGCCATGGCAAATCCGAAGATCGCTGATCTGACAGTGTCACAGCTCAAAGAGTTGATTCACGATACCATTGCGGAGTCCTTGGTGGGGTTGCTGACGGACCTGGATCAAGGGCCGGTTTTACGCGGCGATGTCGCAGAGAAGTTGAGGCAATCCATCGAGGAAGTCGAGGCGGGAGGTAAAACGATACCGCTCTCCGAGCTGCTTCGGGATTTCGGACTTTCCCCTCACGGTGCCCGTCGCCCAATCCCTTGAATCCGGGGACCAGACGCGCTAGCTAATATTCTCTGTGCTGTCAATCCGGCTGCGGCAAGTTCCGGGGTCATTTCACCCTACGGTTCCCGTCTCAGGCAGGTCGCATTAGCGGAACGTATCCGGCGCAGGACTGCCATGTTCTGTCGGGTTACGCCTTCGGCTAACCCGACCTACAGGGGAGGGCGCCGTTCCGGCGGCGGCCGGGAAGGCAACCAGGTCAAGTTTGGAATCAGGAGGAAGAACAGGCATGGCCGAAGCGAAAGACTACATTATCGGTATCGACACGGGCGGGACGTTTACGGACGTGGTGGTGATGTCTCCCAGCGGGGAGGTGTGGACCGCCAAGGCGTCGACGACACCGGACGAGTTCTCCCGGGGCGTCATGGACGCACTGACGGAAGCGGCGCGGGTGGTGGACGTGGACCGCGCCGAACTGCTGAAGCAGGCGGTGCTGTTCAAGCACGGCAGCACCGTGGCGACCAATGCGCTGATCACCCGCACGGGGGTCAAGGTGGGCTTCATCACCACGCGGGGATTCGAGGACACCACCGAGATCATGCGCGCCATCGGCCGCGTGGACGGTCTCTCCGAGGAGGAGATCCGTCACGCCACCTGGGTCACCAAGCCCGAGCCCCTGGTGCCCAGGGAGCGGGTCCTGGGGGTGCGCGAACGCATCGACTACCGCGGCGAGGTGGTGGTGCCGCTGTCCCGTGAGGACGTGATGGAGGCGATCCGCAAGCTCGTGGACGAAGAGGGATGCGAGGCCATCGCGGTAAGCCTTCTCCACGCGTGGGCCAATGCCAAACATGAGGACGACGTGCGCGCCCTGGTGCAGGAAGCCGATCCGTCGCGCAAGGTGTTCTGGTCCTTCGGCAGCGAGCTGGCCCAGGTGGCGGGTGAATACGCCCGCGCCAACACCGCCATCATCAACAGCTTCCTCGGCCCAACCGTGGACCGCTATCTCGGCGGCCTCCAGACCAAGCTGGAAGAGGGCGGCCTGGAGGGGCCGTTCCTGATCATGCAGGGGAACGGCGGCGTGGCCCACCGTACCCACGCCACGCCGGTGTCGAACCTCCAGTCCGGGCCGGCGGGGGGCGCCATCGCGTCGGCCTACGTGGCCGGCCTGCTGGGTCATCCCAACGTCATCACGGCGGACATGGGAGGCACCAGCTTCGACGTGGGCCTCATCACCGAGGGCTACTGGCGTTACGCGGCGGAGCCCATCATCGAGCGTTTCCGCATGCTGCAGCCGATCATCGACATCCAGTCCATCGGCGCCGGCGGCGGCACCATCGCCCGGGTCGACGAAGAGACCGGCCGGCTGCTGGTGGGACCCCAGAGCGCGGGCGCGAGTCCCGGGCCGGTGTGCTACGACGCCGGCGGCGAGGAGGTCACGGTCACCGACTGCGACCTGGTGCTGGGGATCATCGATCCCGACTACTTCCTCGGCGGGCGCAAGTCGCTGAACAAGGAGAAGGCCGAGAAGGCGGTGGAGGAGAAGATCGCCAAGCCGCTGGGGCTCAGCACCGTCGAAGCCGCCGCCGGGGTCTACGACATCGTCAACAGCAAGATGTCCGACCTCATCCGCCAGCAGGTGGTGCGCACCGGACACCTGCCGGAGGAATTCATCATCTACGCTTTCGGCGGCGCCGGACCGGTTCACGCGGGGGGCTTTTCCGCCGAGCTCGGCATCAACCGGATCTACATCTTCCCCACGTCGCCGGTGTTCTCGGCTTTCGGCGTGGCCTCGGCGGACGTCATCCACACCCGGGTGATCACCTGCCAGTACATTCTCCCGACCCAGCCCGACGGACCGAACGAGCGGCTCGACACCATCGAGAACGAGCTCGGAGAGGCCATGACCGCCGAGGGCTTCAAGGCCGAACAGGTGGAGTACCGCCGGTTCTTCACCATGCGCTACCGCAGGCAGACCGCCGGCGTCGAGATCCCGCTGCCGTGGGACCGTATGACGGACGCGCGGCTGCAGGAGCTGCTGGAGATGTTCGAGAAGAAGTACGAAGAGCTCTACGGCGTGGGCGCGGGCTACACCAAGGCCGGCATCGAGATCAGCGCCATCCGGGTGGACGCGGTGGGCCTGGTCACCAAGCCGGAGCTGAAGCCGCAGCCCGTGGAGAAGGGCGACGGCGCCCAGGCCGTCAAGGGCAAGCGGAACGTCTACTTCACCCGGCCGGAGCGCGGGTTCATCGAGACCCCGGTGTACGACAACGCACTGCTCAAGGCAGGTAACGAGGTGGCGGGTCCGGCGATTCTGGAGTTGCCCTTCACCACCATCCCGGTGCCGCCCGGCGCCCGCGTGACGGTGGACCAGTACCTGAACCTGGTAATGGAGATCTAGCTTTCGAGATGGGTTGAAGCGGTTGCCGGAGAGTTGATGTAGGTCGGATTAGCGAAGCGTAATCCGACAGGGGCGGAGTGGGGGAGCAGGTTACAGGCCACTACAGCAGGAGCACCAGATGGAACCGACAGCGGTTGATCCCATTCGTTACGAGATGTACTTCCACCGGCTCTGGGCCATTGGGGAAGAAGGGCGCATGACGCTCCAGCGCGTCACCGCCTCCCCGATCGTGGCCCAGGGAGGGGAGTGCATGAGCTCGTTCTACGATGCCAAGGGCGTCATGGTGCTCGCGTGCTCGGGCCACCTGCGGTTCGCGGCGGCCACCTCCCAGGCCATCAAGAACATGATGGAGTACTTCGAGGAGTCGCCGGGGTTCTATGACGGCGACCAGTTCTTCTTCAACGACCCCTACGTGGCCGGCTCCCACACCTATGACATGATGGTCATCAAGCCCATCTTCCATGAGGGCGAGTTGATCGCGTGGACCGCCACCAGCACCCATACCGCGGACACCGGCGGGGTGTTGCGGGGAGGCGCCCTGGAGATCTTTCACGAGGGCATCTGCATCAGCGGCCTCAAGATCGTTGAGAAGGATGAGTTCCGCGAGGACGTGTTCCGCACCCTCACCGGCATGTGCCGGGACCCGCAGTACGTGGGGCTCGACATGAAGGCCATGATCGCGGGCAACAACGTCTGCGCCGATCGCTACCTGGGCCTGGTGGAGAAGTTCGGCGCCGATTTCGTCGAGGCCGCCGGCCGGCGCATGATCGAGGATTCGGAGGCCAAGGCCCGGGCCAAGCTGCGCTCGTTGCCGGACGGCACCTGGGTTTCCCGGGAGTACGTCACCACCCTGGACCGCAAGTCGCGCACGGCCGTGGCCCAGCAGCTCTACTGCACCATGACCAAGAAGGGTGACGAGCTGGAGTTCGACCTCGAAGGCACCAGCCCGCAGACCGACACGGACCACAATTCCACCCTCCCCAGCACCGCGGCGCATATCGCCCTGGCGCTCACCAACGCGCTGTTCTGGGACGTGCCGTGGAGCGACGGCAAGATGAGGCCGGTAACCGTCAAGGTGCCGGAGGGCTCCATCCTCAACTGTACCTATCCCGCCGCCTGCGGCGCCGCGCCGCGGGTGGGCAACGTGCTGGTCTCCACCATCTGCGAGTGCGTCTCCAAGATGCTCTACGCGGCGGGTCGGGCGGACGACGTCAACGCCTCCACCACCGGCAACCTCGCCTACGCCGGCGGGCCCGGTTACTTCTATGGCGGCCATACCCGGGACGGCATCCGGGTGGCTCAGGGCCTGTACGACATCCACGGCGCCGGCATGGGCGGCGCTCCGTTGCGGGACGGCGTCAACACCGGCGGCCACATGAACATCCCCTCCGCAGGCATCAGCGACATCGAGCGCATCGAGATGCAGTATCCGTTCCTCTACTTCACCCGGGGACACAACCCGGACGGCAGCGGATTCGGTCAGAACCGCGGCGGCCTCGGCAGCTACCGCATCTACTGGATCTACGGCTCCCAGGACTGCACCGTGGACTACAAGCCCTACGGCGGCGTGGCTCAGGGCGGCTACGGCCTGTGCGGCGGCTATCCCACGGGCAAGAGCGTGCTGCGTTACATGGTGCAGGCGGGCATGGAGCTGCTGGACCGGGTCAAGGCGGGCGAGTACCCGGACGGCGCCGGCATGCGGGACGGGACCTGGGGCCGGGTGGTCCATCCCGACGGCGTCCCGGAGCGCGTGGCGTTGCCGGAAGGAAGCCTCCTGATCGACTACGTGGCCGGGGGAGGCGGTTTCGGCGACCCCCTGGAACGCGACCCCGGCTTGGTCCTGCAGGATTTCGGCCGGGGCTGGCTGAGCGCCACGATCGCCGAGGAGGTGTACGGCGTGGTTCTGGCCAAGGACGGCGGATCCGTGGACGCGGCGGCGACGCAGAGCCTGCGGGAGCGCATCCGCGCCGAACGCAAGCAGCTCGGGGCTCCGCCTTCGGGGAAGACCTCGTCGCTGGACCCGGATCAGGCGGGCGAGTACGGCTCGGTGCTGCGTTTCCACGCGAGCCTGGAGATCGCCCGCCGGAACGGCCAGCACGCCATCCGCTGCGTCCACTGCAACCACGTGTTCTGCAGCCCCGGCGAGAACTACAAGAACTACGCGCTGCGGCGCATCGTGGACCTGAACGACTACATGGAGGACGCGCTGCCGTCCGGCGAGCCCTACATCGGCGAGTACCACGAGTACAGTTGTCCGGGCTGCCAGGTGCAGTTGCAGGTGGATCTGTTCTGTCCCTCCATGGGCGGCGATCCGATCCTGTGGGATACCCGTATCGACGTTTGACGCCGGACCGCCGGCATTGCACCGCGGCCGTTCAGGAAATTCGTAGGCGTGGGGTTGTCAACGCGCCCGCGCCGGATTGACCGCCAGCGGCACACGGAGATGATGATGTAGGGGCGGGTTTTCAACCTGCCCCTACCCAGCTTGGCGCGAGGAACACAGGGAGATGTCAATGAGCGACGACACCAAGATCGTAACGGGATTGGGCAAGGCCGAGTTGCACCGGGTTCTGGTGCGCAACATCGACCTGACCAAGGACATACTCGGCAAGCTCAGCTTCGGCCAGATGACGTTTCTCATGCTGGTGGGACGCATCCCCACCGAGGCCGAGGGGCGCATGACCGACGCCTTGCTCAACGTCCTGGTGGAACACGGCATGGTGGGCAATATCGTCGCGGCCCGCTTGACGGTGTCCACCGCGCCGGAGGCGATCCAGGGAGCGGTTGCCGCGGCCCTGCTGGGAGCCGGCAGCGTCCACCTGGGCTCGTCGGAATACTGCGCCAAGATGCTGCAGGATGCACTGCCGCTGGACAGCGGCGACGCGGATCTGGCCGCCGTGGCCCAGGGGGCGGTGGAAGACCACGCCAACCGCAAGCAGCGGCTTGCCGGCATCGGACACGCCACCCATTCCGAGGGCGACCCTCGCGCCGACCGGCTGTACGAGATCGCCGCGGAGACGGGTGTCCGCGGGCGCTACTGCGAGCTGCTGGAGGAGATCGGCAAGGCCGCGGAAGCGCGCCACAACCGGCGCCTCCCCATCAACGTCACCGGCGCCATCGCCGCTATCGCCTCGGACATGGGGCTCCAGTGGCAGATGGCCAAGGCTTTCGCCCTCATCGGCCGCACCCTGGGCGCCATGGCCCACATCGGCGAGGAGCTCCGCAACCCCATGCACCGGCGCATCAGCAACCTGATCCGCTCCTCGTTGTCCTACGAGCCATAAGCCGCGTTCACGCTGCGGTTTGTCGGAAAAACGGCAACGTCAACACCCTGCCCGCTTTTAGCCGCGGCGTCACCGCGAGCACTGTGGTCCTGGCCGTCCTGTTCCACCGCCTACCCGGCGATACAGCCCGCAGGTGTGAACCAGCCACTCGTCGCCACGTCTCCCCGCTCCTGGACCCCGGGTCAAGCCCGGGGTGACGGGTGAGACTACAGAGCGTCCCGAGCGCCTTGCCCGGGGTCCCCTGTCCGCCACCCCGGGCTTGACCCGGGGTCCACCGTCCGTCACCCCGGGCTTGACCCGGGGTCCAGAGGGGGGGCTGGGGAAGGCGGGCTATTCCAGCACTCCGTCGTCGCGCATCCGCCGGATGCGTTCATCGTCATAGCCGAGCACATCCCGCAGGGTGCGGTCCGTGTCCCGGCCGAGTTCCGGGAAGACCCAGTCCTGGGCCATGTCGCTCTGGGTGAAGCGTATGGGGAGGCAGGGGAGGGTGAGGCGCCCGAAGCGCGGGTTGTCATGGGTCCCGAGGAAGCCGCGGTCCTGAAGGTGCGGATCGTTCACCAGGTCGGCACCGGTCTGGACCGCGCCGCAGGGGATCCGTTCCGCCTGGAGCCGTTTCATCACCCCGTGGCAGTCGCGCGTGTGGGTCCAGTCCTCGATGACGGCATCCAACTCATTGCGGTGGCGGAGCCGGTCCGCCACGCTCCGGAACCGCGCGTCGTCGACCAGTTCCGGCCGCCCGATGGCCGCGGCCAGCCTGTGCCACTGGGCGTCGTCCTCGGTGGCGATGACGCACCAACGGTCCTTCCCCTCGCAGGCGTAGATCCCGTAAGGGGAGTGGTACGGGGACCGGTTGCCCACGGGGACCGGCTCGGTGTCGGTGTTGGCACCCTGGATCATGGCGGTGCCGATGAGGAAGGCGGCCGCTTCCGCCTGGGCCAGATCCATGTCCAGCCCCTGACCGGTGCGCCGGCGGTAGAGGGTCGCCGCCACGGACAGGATCGCGCCCATGACCCCGGACACGTAGTCCGGCAGCACGGTGCCGGCTCCCACCGGCGGATCCACCTCCGCGGACTCGTTCCACAGGGAGGTGAAACCGGTGAACGCGGTGATGATGGTGCCCAGGGTCAGGGAGTCCTTCTTGGGGCCGGTGGCGCCGAGTCCGGGCATTCCGAGTGTGACGATGTCGGGCTTGTGCTCCACCAGGTGCGCGTAGTCGAGTCCGAGGGCCGGCAGGACGCGCACGGCGAAGTTGTTCACCACCAGGTCGCAGTGTTGCGCCAGCTCACGGATTAGGCCGGGTCCTTCCAGATGCTTGAGATTCACCGTGACGGAGCGCTTGTTCCGGTTGAACTCCAGAAAGCGCGCCGACGCGTTGGGATCCTCCCCGGTGCCGAAGAAACGGAAGGGGTCGAGCCCGCCCTTGCTGGATTCCACCTTGAGGACCTCGGCTCCCAGGTCCGCAAGCAGCATCATGCCGAAGGGGCCGGCCAGCACGTGGTCGAAGCTCAGCACGCGCATGCCCTGTAGCGGCAGGCCCCGGCCGTCACCGTCGGCACGCGTCGCATCGGCGGCCGCGCCCGTATTCCCGTTCCCCGCGCCCTGGCCGAGATCTCTCGTCGCGGACCAGGCATTCTCCGCATCCTCTCGAAGAGGCTGCGGAGACATCACACGCGGTCTCGATCCACCGAACCGGCAGGGAAGGGCGGGCTGGGTCAACGAGGTCCCGCACGGGTACGGCACCTCCTGAACGAAGTGCCGTCCTTCCACGTGCGGGTCCCGCAGGAAACCCAGCGGGCGGTTCACCGGCAGGCACGGGATATGATTGGACTGCAGATGGCGGGTCAGTTCGTCCGCCGAGTGACGCCGAGTGAACTCGCTGACGGCCGGATTGATGACGTCGGCATGGGCGCGCCGGAAGGGGTTGCTGAGGTATTCCGGCGCCTCGAACTCCTTGGGATGATCGGGCCAGATCTCCAGGAACTTCTTCCAGTGCTGCCGGCTGACGTAGAGGTACACGTAGCCGTCGCGGCAGGGAAAGATTTTGGCGGGCGCCACGTGCTGGTGCTGGCTCCCGGCGCGGTAGTGGATCTCCTGCTCGTTGGCGTAGAGCCGGATCATGTGCTCCTGGGTGGCCAGGGCCTCCTGCATGGACACGTCGATCCAGTCGCCGGCGCCCGTGCGCTCGCGCCGATGCAGCGCGGCCACGATGCCCAGCGCTGCCACGAGGCTGCCGAAGTAGTAGGCCTGGGTCTCGGGCGGCGCGCACGGGGGCCTGTCCGGATCGCCGGAGATGGACATGAGCCCACACATGGCGAACACCACGAGGTCGTTGTAGGCGAAGCCGCTGTGGGGACCTGTCTGGCCGAATCCGGTGACGGAGGCCATGATCAGGGCCGGGTTGATCTCCCTGAGGCGCAGGTAGTCCAGCTCCAGCGCGGCCAGCCCGCCGGGCGCATGACTTTCGATCAGGATGTCGGCGCCGGCAACCAGCGCCCGCAGCCGGTCCCGGTGTTCCGGAATCTGGAGATCCAGCTCCAGAGTGCGCTTGTTCGCGTTGAGATGGGCGAACACCAGACTGGTATCGCCCGCGAAGGGAGGCGCTGCGCGCACCGGGTCCCCGCCCGGCGGTTCGATCTTGAGCACCTCCACTCCCAGGTCGGCCAGGAAACGGCCGCACATCTGGCCCTGGCGGTCGGTGAGGTCCAGCGCCCGGTATCCCTCCAGCAGCCGAGGGGCGCCGGCGGGGGTTTCTGTCGTCTCTTCTGACTTGTCCTTTGCCATGCCGGTTCCCGCCGCTACGGCTTCTTCGCGTCCGGTTTCTCGTAGTGCACGTTGCCGCCGCCCTTCTGCGACTGCAGGTAACCCTCGACGTCGTTCAGCGGGTTCGTGTACACGCGCATGCGGTGGGATATGATCTCATCCACCAGCAGCCCGCGGTGGTTGTCCAGGTCCATGGCCGTGTAGGCGGCGATCTTGGCGTGCTCGAGGGTAGCCGCCCGGCGGCTGGCGATGGTGGCGGCGAAGTCTCGGACGAAGGGGATCAGCTCCTGCTCCGGCACGGTCTTGGACACCAGTCCGAGCCGTTCGGCCTCGATCCCGGCGATGTTCTCCCCGGTGAGCTGAATGTAGAACGCCTTTTTGAAGGGAATGCCGCTCCGGAACAGGGTAGGCGTGGCGGTGGCGCCGTAGCTTCCGCGGATGATCTCCGGCATGCCGAACTGCGCCGTGTCCGCGGCGATGGCCAGGTCATGGCCGTTCACCAGCACCAGCCCGCCTCCCAGCGCCCAGCCGTTGACCGCGGCCACGGTGACCTGGGGGGCCTGGCGCAGCAGCGTGACGATCTCCCGTGCCGATCCGCCCTCGTAGAGCCGGCGCTTGCCCTGCCAGGACGCCCGCAGATCGTACAGGTCCAGTCCGGAGCTGTAGGCGTTGCCGGCCCCGGTGGTGACGATGCAGCGGATGTTGTCGTTCACCGACAGGCTCTTGAGACTGTCGGCCAGCTCGGCCAGCAGCTTGCGGCTCAGGGCGTTCTTCCGCTCGGGCCGATTGAACGTGATCCAGGCGATGCCTGTTTCCTCGGAGATCTCTTCGATGATGGTTTCCTTGTCCGACACGGGCTTCCTCCAATCGCTATAACGGTCCGTCAGGGCGACCGCCGGTCGCCCCTACCATTCGTTCCCCCCGGGAGCGAGGCGCCCAAGGTTCCCGTTCTCCGTCAGCGGGCGCCGAACCGCTCCCGCCAGACGTCCACGCACGCCGGGTTCACCACGGTCTCGGGGACCTGCCCGTCCAGCACCGCGAGAATGCTCTGGGCGGCCATGCGTTCCCCGGAGACCTGGGACTGCGGGTTGGTGCCGATGATGTGCGGGGTCATGATCAGCCGCTCCGGGTCCACCTGGCGAATGGGGTCCGACATGGGCAGCGGCTCTTCCTCGAACACGTCCAGGGCGGCGCCGGCGATGACGCCCTCGTTCAGGGCCTGCACCAGCTCCTCCTGCTTGACCACGCCGCCCCGGGAGGTGTTCACCAGGTAGGCGGTGGGCTTCATCTTCTTGAGCTCGGTCATGGTGATGAGCTGGCGTGTCTCGTCGGTCAGGGGCGTGTGGCAGGTCACGAGGTCCGATTCCCGGAGCACCGTGTCCAGCGAGACCAGCTCCACGCCGAGGTGTTGCACCGACTCCTGGGTGATGTAGGGGTCGCAGGCGATGAGCCGCATCTCCCAGGGCGCGAGCCGCTTGGCGACCTCCTTGCCCACCCGTCCCAGGCCGATGATGCCGACGGTGCGGCCTACCATCAGGTTGCCCCGGTGCTCGTTCCGCTTCCAGCGGCCTTCGCGCAGGAGCTGCTGGTTGTGCACCAGCCGTTTGAACAGCATGGAGATGAGCCCGACCGCGGCCTCCGCCACGCCGGTGAAGTTCTCCGGGGCCGGGCTGTTGCACACCAGGATGCCCAGCTCGGTGGCGGCGTCGACGTCGATGGTCTCGTAGCCGATGGCGGCCTTGATCACTGCCCGGAGCTTCGGACACCGGGCCAGCACGGCGCCGGTAAAGACGTCCCGCTGGGCCGCCCACACCGCGCCGCTGTCGCCCACGAGCTCCACCAGCTCATCCTCGGTGTAACGGTGCTTGGGATACTCGTCCTGGTCCAGACCCAGCACGAGCTCGCAGCCCGCCTCCTCCAGCACGTCCCGCCCCACCGAAAGCTTGTGCGGTGCCGGGATGCAGACCTTGTTGCTTTGCATGATGACTCCCAATGCCCGGTCGCGGCATCCAGTATGCGATTCGTCTAAAGGCGATGGAGGCGCCTGCGGAAGGCCTCTTCCAGGTGGTCCTCCCGGCGAATATATTTCTCTTGCACGTGCCCGGTGGCGTCGATTACGGTTGGTTTGCTCAATACGGCTCCTTCGAAGCTGGGGCTCCTTCGAGGCTAGGGCTCCTTCAAGCCAGTGTCCGGTTGGGAATCTACTTCCGCCGGACCGAGGGTGTCAAGGCTGGTCCAGTTCTTGGAGGTTGGTAGGCGCTGCCACGCCCGTTCGCCGAAAGACAGGGGAATTCGAATGAAGATCACGGACATCAGGACCATCCGGCTGCGCGCGCCGATGGGTGCTCAGGGCCAAGTGGAAAGCCGGACGGGTGTACGGACCCACCGCTATGCGTTTCTGGTGGAGGTCCATACCGACGACGGAGTCACCGGGGTAGGCTCGTGCTCGGGCAATGGGCTGGTGCTGGAGGCCATCGTCGCCCATGTGCTCAAGCCCCTTCTCGTCGGCATGGACCCCCTGGCCATCGAAGAGATCTGGGACACGGCCTATTTCCGCGCCGGCGTTCGCGCATTCGGTTCCAGAGGGGTTGGAGTGGTGGCGCTCAGCGGCGTGGATATCGCCCTTTGGGACATTGCCGGCAAGGTGAAACGGGCACCGGTGCACGAGTTGCTGGGCGGCAAGGTTCGCGACCGGGTGGAGGTCTACGCGACCGCGTTGTATCCGGAGGAAACCGAGGCCGCGGTGAAGAAGGCCGAGGCGTTGGCGCGGCGGGGCTTCCACGGCATCAAGATCAAGGTGGGCTTTGACCTGGCCCAGGATATCGAGATCGTGACCGCGGTGCGTTCGGCGCTGGGACCCGACTTCCCGCTCATGACCGACGCCAACATGGGCTACGGGCTGGACGCGGCCCTGGCCGCCGCCGCGGCCTTCGAGAAGCTCGGCATCGGCTGGCTGGAGGAGCCCCTGTTCATGGAGGATGTGGCCGGCCATGCGCAATTGAAGGCCCGTAGCGGCGTGCCCGTGGCCCTGGGCGAGAATCTCCACACCCGTTTCGCCTTCGAATCGTTCATGGCCCGCGACGCCGTCGACGTGCTGCAGCCCGACGTGGCGCGGGCCGGCGGCATCAGCGAGGTGCGCACCATCGCCGCGGCGGCCGCCGAACGCGGTCTTCCCATTTCGCTCCACACCTACGGGGACGGCATCGCCCTGGCCGCCAGCCTGCATCTGGCCGCGGCCCTGGACAACAGCGCGGTGATGGAGTTCGACTACAACCAGAACCCGCTCCGGAGCGACCTGCTCCAGGAGCCCCTGGAGCCGGACAACGGCTTCATGCGGCCCCCCGACGCCCCCGGACTTGGCGTCACCCTCGACCCCGAAGCCCTCCGCCGCTTCCACTTCGACGGCGGCGGAGACCTCGCGCTCTGGCGGCCGACCTTGCGCGACGTGGGGTAACGCTAGGCATCCCGGACACCCAAGGTGTCAACCCGGGACACCCAAGGCGTCAGCCCGGGACACCCAAGATGTCATCCCGGACTTGATCCGGGATCCAGAGGAGGGGCTGATATGGCGCGAGTATCTGCCTTGCGGTGCCCTCGGAAAGGTCGTGGCGATTTCTGAGAATACCTCATGCGTGACGCCGCCTACTGGATAGAGCACCTTGGACTGGAACCGCACCCCGAGGGCGGTTACTTCAAGGAGGTGTACCGCTCTTCCACCAGGGTGCCGGGTGGGGTGCTTCCCGGCTACGGTGGAGCCCGCAATCTCGGCACCTCCATTTACTTCCTGCTGCCGCACAACGACGTCTCCCACCTCCACCGCATCAAGCAGGATGAGCTATGGCACTTCTACGCGGGCTCGGCCCTGACGGTGCACGTCATCGAGGCCGGTGGCGGCTACGCGCCATTGAGCTTGGGCCCCGATCCGGAGGCGGGCCAATGCCTCCAAGCGGTGGTTCCGGGTGGCTCCCTCTTCGGCGCGTCCGTGGACGGCGGTGTTGGCTACGCCCTCGTGGGGTGCACCTGCGTCCCCGGCTTCGACTTCGCCGATTTCGAGTTGCCCGCGAGGAAAGAGTTGCTCAGGCGCTACCCGCAGCACAGAGGACTCATCGAGCGGTTGGCGCACACATAGACTGGGGATCCGTTGAACGAGGTGGCCTCTGCGGTGCTTGAACGTCTTCGTAATTTCTTCACAACGCGTTAAACTTGACCAGAGAGATCCCAGACGAGCATAGACCACAGGGAGAGGACCCCATGACGACAACCCGCGAAGCACGCATCGGCTGTGTCCAGACGCCGGCTCTGCCGACCTTCGACGAGGCTATCGAGGCCGCCTGCCGTCTGGCCGGCGACGCGGTGGCGGCGGGTGCCGAGTTGGTGTGCCTGCCCGAGTACTGCGGCGGCCTCAAGAGCGAGAACGGCGTGCTCAAGCCCCCGGCGGCGCCGGAGGCGAGCCATCCCGTGCTCGAGGCATTGCGCAATTTCACTCGCGATGCCGGCGTGTGGATGCTCATCGGCTCGGTGGCGGTGGACGGACCCGAAGACCGGCTCATCAACCGCGGCTTCCTGGTCGACGACACGGGTGAGATCCGCGCCCGCTACGACAAGATCCACCTGTTCGACGTGGCCCTCTCCGAAACCGAGCGCTACCGCGAGTCCGCGGTGATCAACCCCGGCGCACAGGCCGTGGTGACGGACACACCCTGGGGCCGCCTCGGCATGAGCACCTGCTACGATCTGCGCTTCCCCCACCTCTATCGTTCCCTGGCCCACGCCGGCGCCGAGATCCTGGCGGTGCCGGCCGCGTTCATGAAGACTACGGGACAGGCACACTGGCACGTGCTCAACCGCGCCCGGGCCATCGAGAACGGCGCCGTGGTGGTGGCCCCTTGCGCCGTGGGCCCGGTACCCGGCGGCGGCGCCGTCTACGGCCACTCGCTCATCGTCTCGCCGTGGGGCGAGGTCCTCGCCGAGGGCGGCGACGGCGTCAGCACCATCGTCGCCACCGTGGATATGGAGAGCGTCGCCAGCGTCCGCAAGCGCGTGCCGAGCCTGCGGCACGACCGCCCGTTCAACCAACCGGCCCAGCCCGAGCCGGGCCGCCG
This sequence comes from uncultured Binatia bacterium (SeqCode), assembly GCA_965218305.1. Classification (GTDB taxonomy): domain Bacteria; phylum Desulfobacterota; class Binatia; order UBA9968; family JAJDTQ01; genus JAJDTQ01. The sequence continues at coordinate 265,871 of OZ244617.1, forward strand.
GTCGGTGGCCTGAATCGCTCTGCGGACACGACTGCTCGTACGAGGCACTGCCAACGATATGTCCCATGTTTGAGGTGAAGGTATGAAGCACACGCTGCAACTGACACCCGACGAAACAACGTGGCTGGCCGAATTCCGGCAGGCCTTGAGCGAACGTCACCCAGGGGCCGTTGTGCGCATGCTGGTCTACGGCTCGAAGGCTCGCGGAGAGTCGCATCCAGACAGTGACGTCGATGTCCTGCTCATCGTCAAGAACGACGCTGATACCCTGAAGCGGCCGTTGCGGGACATGGGTTACGAACTGGCGGCGACCTCGGACGCCGTCCCCTCAATCCTGGCTTACACAGAGGATGAGTGGCGGGAAAGAAACGAGAAGGGATACCCTTTTCAACGAGCGGTGGAGCGCGACGCGGTGTCCGTGCTGTGAATCGAGTCGTCGTCTTGAGGGAGTGGATGCGAGCCAACACGACGTTTCGGGCTGTGCAACTCCTGGTGAGGGAGGGTTATCATGATGATGCGGTGTCTCGAGCCTATAGGGCATCCGGCGCTTTCTGATAGAAAACGGCTTGACGGACGCCGATCTCGCAAGGGAAGTCGGGGATGGTTGAGGTAGTCACCCCACACACGAGGATCTCCCCGTGAAAGAGTTGATCCTCGTGCGGCACGCGAAATCGAGTTGGAAGGACCCCACCTTCGACGATCGCGAAAGACCTCTCAACAAGCGTGGCGAGCGGGATGCGCCCGAAATGGGCGCCCGGCTTGCGCGGCGCAAGCACAGGCCCGATCTGATCGTGTCCAGCCCGGCGGTGCGCGCGCTGCAGACGGCGCGGATCATCGCCAACAAGCTCGGCTACGCGCGTAAAGAAATTGTGGTGGAAGAGCGGCTCTATGGCGCCGGCGTCGTCGAGCTGCTGGATGTGATTCGCAACGCGGACGAGTCGGCGGCGACACTCATGCTGTTCGGTCACAACCCCGGATTGACGGAGCTCGCCAATCACCTGGGGCCACGGGAGATCCCCAACCTGCCCACCTGCGGCGTGCTGCATCTTAGGTTCAAGGCCGAGGCTTGGCCCAGTGTAGGCTATGCCCGAGGCGACGAGGTTCTGTTCGACTTTCCCAAGAGCTAGCGACCAGATGGCATCCGCTATGGTCATTACTACCGCCGACGGGTGCCTTTGCAACGCTGACTCGCTGTTGTCCGGATGTGGGCGTTGACGATATGAATGCAACTACCTCCTTCACTGGCTACGCACGACGTATAGACGCACAACTGCGGTCGACCTATCCCAACCTCGTAACCCGGATCTACGAGGTTAAGACCAATCGGTTTATGATTACCTTCGATTCTGCGCTCAAAGATGCCTCTGCGATCGCGGAGGAATTCGACAAATCTATCCGGTTCGCGGGGATGGCAGTCACTCTCTCTAATACGTCGCCAGTAGAGTACTTGCGCGAAATAGGGCCGCTTACCGACGCGGAAGCTAGCGGAAGTATGATTGGGCTGCCACTGCGATCGATCGACATCCTGAACCTTCTCGTTTCGAGGTTCCCAGACTCTGGTATTGTCTCTGTGCGAGATCTGCCCAGCGATCGGGCTATGATTCTGACATTAGAGAAGGCTCCTGATGCCGCAACAAGGGCACAGCTAATTGAATTTGTCGAGAGTTTCGAGTGGCCTCTCGAAGTAAGGATTGAGACCCAGCCCGGCCAACCACCGGCACCCACTCCCGATATAGTAGGTCCGCTGTTCGTGTGGGCGGCCGGTCTACGGCGCTTTGTGCCGGGATATGTTGCCCAGGACGAAGCTTTTTGGTTCGAAAACATTGGAGCGATATCGTCCAATCGGTTCGACATTGCACGCTTCCCAGGGATGCGAGATGGAGTATTCCGCTGTTACCTGGATCTGACCTTGGGCGAGGACCATATCAACCTCCGTCAAGCGTTGCTGCTCTATGACGAGATATGGTGCAGTCCGCCGCTTGCGGGTTGGCAGAGAGCATTTCTTGAACGGCAAGGGCTCACTGAGGAGGATTTGCTGCTCATCGTCGACGCGGGTCGCCTTAGATTTGTTACGACACAGCCCGAAGAAAGGCTAAATTTCCCATTTCTTGAGACGGTTTTTGAACACGACGTTGATGCGATACTCGGTCGTCGTACCACCGCGGCGTTACTCGTCGCGGATGTAGCGCACATCGCTGAACTGTCATACCTAAATGATCCCTCGTTGATGCTACCCTTGCGATTGTTAGCTGATGAACTCTCTGTCACCTTAGGTGTAGCGGCGGACGACTTGCTACGCAGCTTTCTTTGGCCTTTCGCTAGCAGACGCGGTAGCCTGCAAGGATTGTTGGACCAAGGTTCCAAGGGTGGACCAGCGATAGAATTGGCGCAGGTTATCGCTGCTCGCGTGAAGGCAGAGGTTGGGGTCGATGTCGAACTTGAGGCCTTGGTCCTCAGCGAGACTGTGCACATCGGTCATGCGTTGAACGCCACGATATTTGGCCCTTTAGACGAACCAGTTTCGTATCGTCTCTTGAAAACGGAGATCGGTCGCCACCTGAATTTTCACAGACACTTCAATTATGAGTTTGTCGCATCTTGGATCGAGAACGAATTGCGACGCGCATCAGGTTCGAGAATTTTGCCGCCATTGCCTCTCTTCGAATTTGACAAGAAGATCCCTATCCAAGAGATTCTTGCCGACAGCAGTTTAGGGTCTACTAGGGCAAAGGGCCGTAGCTTGTACGGGCGGCTTGTCGAACTGCCGCCGGAAGAGCGTCAACAAGAGATCGATAACTTGGAGGCGGCGCTTCGGAGCCAAGGACGGCGGAAGTCCGGGACATTGGTGGACTTTGACGCGCTTGACACCGGATGCGCCGTGGCTAGCCTGTTGCTAGACTTTGTTTTCCCACCGCTGGCCGGGGTGAAGAATTTTGGAACGAGGTTGGGGGGGCGGTTGCGTCGTATCGACAGAATTGATCGGCTGGTCACGCACTTGGAGAAGATTCGTTCTGGACACAGGCAGGATCTCGACTTCCTCTCCCGCATTAGCCGTGTCGCAACCTTTAGACGCGATCGCGTCTAAGGGTATCCTTCGAAGGATACTTGAAATATGGCGCGCTGCCATGCCTACTGAAAATCCCGGCTCTTCCTCCTAACCGGCTCGGTGTCGAGCTTGGGCTGCCAGATCGACTCCACCACGAGGTGGACGACGTTGGACTCGTTCTGCAGGGGGCCGCTGACGCCCATGAACGAGAGTGTCTTGACGGCGATGCGGAATCTTTCATAGACGTCCTGCCACAGGATGACGTTGACGAAGCCGGTTTCGTCTTCGAGGGTCATGAAGATGACGCCCCTGGCGGTCTTGGGCCGTTGACGGCAGATGACGATGCCGGCGTAGTCCACGCGCCGACCGTGGGGCATTCGTTGCACGGTGGCGGCGTCGGGAAGCCCTTGGGCGGCGATCTGGCCGCGCAGGTGAGCCAGCGGATGGCCCCGGGGGCTGTGGTCGGTGGTGCGGTAATCCCAGACGATGGACTCGAGATCGCTCAGGGGGTCGAACGGAACCGGGGCCTGGGGGGTCTCGAAAGAGAGGGCGTCCCCCCCGGCCGCGTGGAGTGCCTGGACCTGCCAGAGGGCCTGCCGCCGACGAGGGGTGCGTCGGGTCAGCGCTCCGGCTTCGGCCAGGCGGTCGAGGATTCCCTGGCGCAGCCCGGTGCGGGAGGCGAGATCGGCCAGGGATCGGAACGGGCCGGCGCGCCGGGCGTTCTCGATGTGTTGCCAGTCGGCTTCCCCGAGTCCTTTCACGTACCGCAGGCCCATGCGCAGGGCATGGACCGGAGGAGCGCTGGCCTGCCCGGCTTGTCTTTCGAGGGTGCAGTCCCAGTCGCTGTGCCGGACGTCCACCGGCAGCACCTGGACTCCGTGCCGTTTGGCGTCGTCCACGATGGTGGCGGGAGCATAGAAGCCCATGGGTTGGGCGTTGAGCAGCGCGCAGGCAAAGGCCGTGGGGTAGTGGCGCTTGAGCCATGCCGACGCGTAGGCAATGAGGGCGAAGCTGGCGGCGTGGCTTTCGGGGAAGCCGTAGTCGCCGAAGCCCCGGACCTGCTCGAACACCTGGGTGGCGAACTTCTTGTCGATGCCCTTGGCCTGCATGCGCGAGATGAACCGCTCCCGGTGCCGCTCGATCCTTCCCGATCTTCTCCAGGCGGCCATGTCGCGCCGGAGTTGATCCGCCTCCCCGGGGGTATAGTCCGCCGCCACCACGGCCAGACGCATGACCTGCTCCTGGAACAGCGGCACTCCCAGGGTCTTCTTGAGGATCGGCTCCAGCGAAGGGTGAGGGTAGGTGACCGTCTCCTCGCCGTTCCGGCGGCGCAGATAGGGATGCACCATGCCCCCGACGATGGGCCCCGGCCGCACGATGCTGACCTCGATGACGAGGTCGTAGTACTCCCGCGGCTTGAGCCGGGGCAGCATGGACATCTGCGCGCGGCTCTCGATCTGGAAGACCCCCACGGTATCGGCCTTGCAGATCATGGCGTAGGTCGCGGGATCGTCCTTGGGAAGGGTGGCCAGGGAGAAGGTCCGGCCCCAGTGTTTCTCCATGAGGCGGAAAGACCGGTCCACCACGGTCAGCATGCCGAGTCCCAGCAGGTCCACCTTGAAGAGCTTGAGGCTTTCCAGGTCCTCCTTGTCCCACTGGATGACCGTGCGGTCGCGCATGGCGCCGTTCTCGATGGGGACAAGGTCCCGTACCGGCTTGTGGCCGAGCAGGAATCCGCCGGGGTGAATGGACAGATGGCGGGGAAAGTCCTGAATCTCCGCCACCAGCCGCAGCAGGTCCTGATGCAGGCGGGGATCGAGGCCCGCGCTCTCGAGCAGGTTCGGATCCGCCCGCTCGTAATGGCCCAGCAGGCGGGTGACGCGGTGGACCGCGGTCTCCGCCAGCCCCAGCACCTTGCCCACGTCCCTCACCGCGGAACGCCCGCGGTAGCGGATGAAGTTGGCCACCATGGCCGCGTGGGTGCGGCCGTGCTTGCGGTAGAGATACTGGATGACCTCCTCGCGCCGGTTGTGCTCGATATCGAGGTCGATGTCGGGCGGCTCGGCTCGTTCCCGGGAGATGAAGCGCTCGAACAGCAGGTCCATGCGCACCGGATCGACGGCGGTGATGCCGAGGCAGTAGCACACCGCGGAATTGGCTGCGGAGCCGCGCCCCTGACAGAGGATCCCGTTCTTCCGGCAGAACTGGACAAGGTCCCACATGGTGAGGAAATAGCCCTCGTAGGCGAGCTCGCCGATGACCTGGAGCTCGCGTTCGAGCTGTGCCCGGATGTCTTCCGGGACGCTGCCGCCGTAGCGCTCCCCGGCCCCCTGGAAGGTGAGCTCCCGGAGCCATTCCCCGGAGGCCTTCCCGTCCGGAAGCTCCTCGGAAGGGTAGCGGTAGTGGATCTCGTCCAGGGAGAACCCGCAGCGGGCCGCCACCTCCAGGGTGCGGGCGACGGAGTCCGGGTCGTCCTTGAAAAGGGCCGCGAACGCGGGCGGAGACTTCAGGTCGTGCTCCGCGTTGGGCTTGATCAGACGCCCGGCGGCGGCGAGCCGGACCCCGTGGCGGATGCAGGTGAGCACGTCCTGGAGCCGGCGGCGCGAGGGGTGGTGATAGAGCACCTCGGTGACCGCCACCGTGGGGATGCCGTAGCGCCGCGCCCGCTCCCGCAGGCGCCGCTCCTGCCGCGCCTCGTCCGCGCGGCGGTGGCGGGTCACCAGCGCGTAGAGCCGGTCGCCGAAGGCGTCCCGGAGGTCCCGGGCGACGAACGCGGGGTCCGGCTCCCGCACCAGCAGGCTGTCCTCTCCGCCCCACAGCGCCATGAGCCCGCCGGCGTGGGTGCAGACCTCGCGCCATTCCACGACGCTCTTTCCCTTGGGAGAGCGGAGGCGGCCGGCGGAGATCAGCCGGCAGAGATGGGCGTAGCCGGTTCCGTCGGCGGCAAGAAGGAGGATGGAGGAGCTGTCGGCGATGGTCATCCGGGCGCCGATGATGAGATGCAGGCCCAGCTCCCGGGCCTTCACATGGGCTCGCACGATGCCGTAGACGCCGTCCCGGTCGGTCAGGCAAAGCGACCCGAGCCCGAGTTCCGCCGCCCGCTCCAGCAGTTCCTCGGGATGGCTTGCCCCCTCCAGGAACGAGTAGTGGCTCTTGCAGTAGAGGGGCACGTAGGACGCCGGCGCCCGGGAGGTTGGCGCCCGGGAGGGGGGCACGCTGGACGGCGCGCTGGAGGAAGGGGAGCGGGGCGAGCGCCCGTGCGGGCGCCCCTTGCCGGTGGCCATGGTTGCCTACTCCACCTTCCCGTGCAGAAACCAGCCCCGCCGCTTGCGGTCATAGTAGATCCACAGCCAGGGACCCTCGCCGGTGCGGACGAAGCGGTACTCACGGTGCACTTCGGCGCCGGAGCCCCACCATCCCCCGGAGATGATGTAGGGGCCGGCGCTCTCCCGGATGAGAGAGGTGTCGTCGGCCCGGGAGTCGGCAAACTGCGGTTCCAGGACCCTGGGCTCGGCATCTCCCGGCATCTCGGTGTACAAGAGCCGGACGGGCTTCGGGAAGAAACGCCGCACCAGCGGGCGCAGCCGGACCCGGCGCGGCCTAGGCGGCGGAACGGCTTCCATGGGCTCCCAAGTGAAGCGGGCTTCGGGAAGATGCCCGGAATGGGGCCGCGCCCGCAGGAGCGAGTCGTCGCCGTACCGGGCTCGAAGACGTGCCAGGGCGCGGTTGGCCGCGTCGTGGTCCCGCGCGGTGGCGCCGTGGAAAAGCTCCCCCTGCCGGATGTCGGGAGAGGCTCCCCGAACCTCCAGGACGATTTCCGTCACTCCGGCCGTCAGCGCCGTATCCTCCATGCGGAGCCGCAGCAGGTCCAGGATCTGTCCCCTGTCCAGGGTGGGCCGGGCCGGTCGAAGGGCCTCGGTCCTCTGCGACTTGTCGTCCAGGTGGAGGTGGAGGAGGAGCGAGGTCATCACCTCGTGCCGCTGGTCCAGCGTGTCGAGCAATGGCTCCAGCAGCTCTTCCACCAGAACCGCCAGCCGCTGGCGGTCGGCTTCCGGATAATCGAGGAGGATCGCCGTGGTAGTCGGCTCGAGCGGTATCTCCGGGTGGAGCGGGCTCCAGAGATCGCCCGCGGCCAGCCGGTGGAGCCGGTGGGCTTCCTTTCCCAGGCGCGAACGAACCTGGGACGCGGGCAGATCCAGGAAGGCCCCCAGGGTGTGGATGCCGAGCCGGGCCAGGAGGTCGCGGACCTTGGGGGCGAAATCGAGGCGTTCGAGCACGACCCCGCGGACATGATCATGCTCTTCCTGGGGCGTGTGGAAGACCACGATCCGGTCACAGGCCTTGGCCGCGGCATAGCTGCCGAAACGAGAGAACCCCACGGCCACGGTGTTGTGGAGGCTGGCGCCGGCAAGGTCGCCATGGATGATGCCGGCCCATTCCTCCAGGCGGGGATGAAGCAGGGAAAGGCCCGAGGCCCCGAGCCAGAACACCCCGGGCTCGTCTCTGGAGGGCTCTACTTCCGCGGCAAAGCGCCGCAGCCGTGGAACCAGTGCGGCCACGGCTTTTTCGATGGCCGCATGGGAGATGACCCCCGCCCGGAGATGCCGCGAAAGCGCAAACCCCGCGCCGTGGCGCATGCCCGGGAGGATGCGCAGGGACCGCGCCCGGCGGTTCACCCAGAGGATGGTCCCCTGGGCCTTGTCCTGGTCCACCACTGCGGCGGGATGATCCTTCCAGTCGGGATGGTCCCGGAGCAGCAGTTGCAGGGGAAAGGCCGCAACGTCAACACAAGCCATCCGCTCCACGGCACGACTCCGTGTGGCTCCATCCCGGAGCTCCCCGCTTGTCCTTGACCATGCGGATTTCCCAGTCGAAGCGGCTGAAGGCGGTCCTTGAGATCCTTCCTTCGCCATGAAGCGACACCAGGGGCCCCAGCGAGGGCGCGCCCTTCTTCTTGCGGGTGAGGCAAAGGAGCGCCGCGTGGTGCCTTCGGGCCAGCGCCGCCAGACGGCTCTGGACCGCCATGCGCATCTGCGCCTGGGCCTTCAGGTCCAGTACCACCAGCCCGAACGCGCCGGAGCGCAGCAGTTGGTCGGCCGCGCGAGACGCGGCGAGGGCGTCGGGAACGCGGACCACCGGCAAGGCCTCGAGATCGATGCCCCACTCGGCAAAATCCGGCGGGAAGAAGATCGAGTTGCCGAAGCCGATCCACGCCGCGGGCTCCCCACGCTGCTGCGCCTGGAGGATCAGGGCGGCCGCGGCCGTGAGCGACGGGGCCGCGCCGGAGTCCGACACTTCGGTGAGGCGTCCGGCCAGAGAGGACAGATTCCAGACCCTGGAGGTGTCCCGAACAGGGCGGCGCCGCGGCGCCGCGGGGGCGGCCACCGGGGCCGCCATCCCCTCACGGGTCTTTTCGGCGGAAACGTCCATAAAAGCTCCCTCACCCTTCCAGATACCGTCTCACCTCCACCACCTTGCCCAGGAGCGTGCATTCATCGGTCCTCGGGATGATCGGCGCGAAAGCCGGGTTCTCCGGATGCAGCTCGATCCGGTTCCGGCGCAGGCGGAGCTTCTTGATGGTGGCCTCATCCCCCACCAGGGCGACGACGATGTCTCCCGAGGCCGCTTCCGCCTGCTGTCTCACGACGACGATGTCGCCCGGAAGTATGCCCGCTCCGGTCATGCTCTCCCCCTGGACCCGGAGCCCGAACATCTCCTCCGAGCCCCGTGACTGGACCGGTACGTAGCCCTCGCACTCCTCGATGGCCGCCCGGAGCCCGCCCGCCTGCACCCGTCCCAGCAGCGGAACGAACAGCGTTCCGGGCTCTTGAGGCAGGCGATAGCCCCTGGATTTTCCTTGAGCCTTGACCAGACGGCCCTCGGTCACCAGCCGCTCCAGATGCTGCCGGGCCGTCTGTACCGCCCTGAACCGGAACGCCTCCTGGACTTCCCGGACCGTGGGGGGAAGCTCCTCGATAATCCGCTTGCGAACGAACCGGTAAACCTTTTCCCGGGTCTCTCCCGGTGGGGTGAAGGGTGTCATGAGGATGCATATAACAGACTTTTGTCTGGTATACAAGACAAAACAACTCACATCAGGTGTCTTGCCAAAGCGCAGTGTGGGTGTAGAATTCGGGATATGTCCAAGGCCACTCAATCCGTTCTCGCCGAGGCTCTGCGCCTCGACGTTGACGCGCGCGCCGAACTGGCAGCCGAACTCCTGAAGAGCTTGGACGGTCCCGCGGATCCGGACGCCGAGGCCGCGTGGGCCGCGGAAATCGAGCGGCGGGTCGAGGCCCTTGAGGCCGGAACCGTCGAGCTCGAACCCTGGGAAGACGTCAAGCGCCGGATCGAGAGCGAGATCCTCGGCCGGTGAAGATCCTTACCAGTGCACCTGCCGCCGAGGAGTTGAGCGAAGCAGTCCGGTGGTACGAAACCAAACGCCCCGGACTTGGCGGCGAGTTCTTGGACGCGGTCGCCACAGCCTTTTCCCGCATTAGCGCCCATCCTGAAAGCGGAACGGTAATCTCGGAGGACGGCCACACGCGCCGAGTCCTGGTCACCACATTCCCATATCAAGTGGTCTACCGCCTCAAACCAGATGAGATCGTCATCGTGGCCGTCGCTCACTTGAGACGGCGGCCGGGTTACTGGATGCAGCGGAATTGATCTGGGAGCACTGAACTTGGTGCCGTTCTCCGAGATCCCCAGAGAGTTGGCGCGAACCCCCCGCCGATGTCACTTCCCGGCGTCTACCGTGCGGACGTGTCCGCGGGCGCCGTAGTCGAGGATGGCGTCGTCAGCGGTCAGGAGCGGCACGCCCCAATGGCGGGCCGTGGCGACGATGAGCCGGTCCGCTGGGTCGACGTGAAAGGAGCCGGGCAACCGCACGCTGTCCACGGCGATCTCCGGCTCGACAGGTGCGAGCCTGATTCCTGGCAGGGCGAGGGCCGTTTTGATCCAGGAGCCAACCTCTCGGCCGAGGTGAAGGCGGCCCTTCTCGGCCAGCAGTGCGATTTCCCACGGGGTGATGGCGGAGACCAACGCGAAGTCGGTCCGTACGGTATCGTCAATCGCGGCGCGGGCAGCGCTCCCGAGCCTTGGGTCATCGTTTACGACCCAGATCAACGCATGGGTGTCGAGCACGATCATTCAGCGGCGGACCAGTCGGAGGGATCGGCCGCCGGCCGGAAAGGATCGTGGTAGGCCAGCACCGAACCGCGCATCGCGCCGACAATCGACGGGCTTTCATCGGGAGGCTGCACGGGAGACAGCACCGCCACCGGCCGCCCTCGCTTGGTGATCGTCACCTGCTTGCCATCCTTGTTCATCTGGCTGATGACACGGAGGCATTTCGCCTTGAACTCCGCCGCTCCGATCATGTTTGTCATCAGATTCACCTCTCATGTAGAGCCTTTTTGATGTACATGTACAACTAAGGGTGTATATAATCAAGTACAGACAGCCGTCTGATCGGCGCCTGTCGCGTCCCGATTCGCACCCCGCGTCCTGATCTGCTAAAAATTCCCCATCTCGCTCCGAAACCCCATGAACAGTCCGGGCCGGGAGGATTCAGCTTGATCGAGGTAGAGAGTCTCACCCGAAAATATGGTGATCTGGTGGCGGTGGACGATGTCTCCTTTTCCATCGGTAAAGGAGAGGTCGTCGGTCTTCTGGGGCACAACGGCGCCGGCAAGACCACCATCTTGCGGATGCTCACCGGCTACATCGAACCCACCGCGGGATCGGTGGTCATCGACGGCATGCCGCTCTCCGAAACGCGCCTGAGCATCCAGCGCAGACTGGGCTATCTGTCCGAGAACGCTCCGCTTTATCCGGACATGTCGGTGGTGCGCTACCTTGAGTACGTGGCCGACCTGCGCGGGATTCCGCGGGCCGGCCGGCCGGCCGTGCTCAAGCGGGCGCTGGAGCGGACGTGGCTGACGGACCGGGCGCTGGACCCGGTGGGTACGCTGTCGAAGGGCTACAGGCAGCGGCTGGGAGTGGCCCAGGCCATCGTGCACGAGCCGGAGATCCTGATCCTCGACGAGCCCACCAACGGCCTGGACCCCACGCAGATCTTTCAGATGCGGTCGCTGGTGAGCGACCTGAGCCGGAACGCCACCATCATCATTTCCACCCACATCCTTCAGGAGGTGGCGGCGGTCTGCGAACGGGTGATCATCATGGTGCAGGGACGCATCGCGGTGGATGCCCGGTTGAGCGAGCTGCAACAGTCCCATCGGCTGGTGGTGGGGCTCGGGAATCCGTCCGGCGACGCGGCCGAACGGCTCGGGGAGATTCCGGGAGTGGGCTCGGTCACTCCTGCGGACGGGCCGCGCGGGGAGAGCTACGGCCTGGAGATCGAGGCCCCCATGGACGAGGTGGCGCCCAGTGTTGCCAAGGCGGCCGTCGAGCGCGGCTGGGAGCTCTACCGCATGAGCGAGGAGGCGCGTACCCTGGAGACCGTATTCCGCGAGGTGGGAGAGGGAGAGAAGGGCAGCCATGACTGGTAGGATCTGGAGCATCACGAGGAAGGAGTTTTCCACCTACTTCTCGTCGCCGGTGGCGTTCATCTTCCTGGGGACGTTTTCGGCCGTGTGCCTGTTCATCTTCTTCTGGGTCGAGCAGTTCTTTGCGCGCAACATCGTCGACGCCAGGCCGCTGTTCGAGTGGATGCCGATCCTGCTCATCTTTCTCAGCGCGGCCCTGACCATGAAGATGTGGAGCGAGGAACGGCGCATGGAGACCCTGGAGTTCCTCTTCACCATGCCGGTGAAGACGCTCCATCTCGTGCTGGGCAAGTTTCTGGCGTGTCTCGGCCTGGTGGCCATCGCGCTGGTGCTGACGGTGGGGATCCCGCTCACCGTGTCCTTCATGGGCCGCCTCGACTGGGGCCCGGTGCTGGGCGCCTACACGGCCTCGCTGCTGTTGGCGGCCGCGTACTGCGCCATCGGCCTTTACATCAGCTCGAGGAACGAAAGCCAGATCGCGAGCCTCATTCTCACCACGGTGGTCTGCTTCCTGTTCTATCTCGTGGGCGCCCAGACGTTGAGCGGTCTGGTGGGCAATCAGTGGGCGGAATACCTGGGTCTGGTGGCCACGGGCGTCCGGTTCGAGTCGATTACACGGGGTATTCTCGACCTGCGGGACGTCTACTACTACGTCAGCATCGTCGGGGTCTTTCTCGCCCTGAACGTCTTCTCCCTGGAACGGCTCAGGTGGGCGCGCGAGGGGCAGAAGAGGCGGCACCACGCGTGGCGGGCGGTGACGGCGCTGGTGATACTCAATTTCATCCTCGCCAACTTCTGGCTCTACCGCGGCGTGACGGCGCGCGCGGACCTGACCGAGGGGCGCGACTATTCCATCTCCCAGGCGACACGCGACCTCATCGGTCAGTTGCGGGAGCCGTTGCTCGTCCGGGGGTATTTCAGCGCCCGGACCCATCCGCGGTTGGCTCCGCTGGTGCCCCGGATCCGGGACACGATTCGCGAGATCGAGTCCATCAGCGGCGGCCGCGTGCGCGCCGAGTTCGTGGATCCCCGGGAGGAGCCCGAGCTCGAGGAGGAGGCCAACCAGCGCTACGGTATCCGGCCGATCCCGTTCCGCACCGAAGACCGTTACCAGACCTCCCTGGTCAACTCCTACTTCGACATCCTGCTCCAATACGGCGACAAGCACGAAGTGCTGCGGTTCACGGATCTGATCGAGATCAAGGGAGGCCGGACCGGCACGGACATACGCTTGCGGAACCTCGAGTACGACCTCGCCCGAGGCATCAAGAAGGTGCTCTACGGCTTCCAGGACATCGGCGCGCTGTTCGCCGGCATTGATGAACCGGTGGCGTTCCAGGGGTTCATCTCGGCGGAAGAGAAGCTGCCGAAGGCGGTGGCGCCCTTCAAGTCGCAGTTGGTGGCTTCCCTGAAGGAGCTCCGCGAGGAGTCCGGAGGCAAGTTCACCTACGAGATCGTCGATCCCGAGGCCGGGGGAGGCGCCGTCGCCAAGCAACTCGCCGAGCGGTACGGTTTCCGGCCCATGGCCGCGGGACCCTTCGATCCGAAGCGGTTCTATTTCTACATGGTGCTGAAGAACAACCGCACCACGGTGCAGGTGCCCATGCCCGGAAAGCTCAACCGGGAGTCCGCCAGGCGGAGCGTCGAGGCCGCGCTCCGGCGGTTCGCTCCCGGGTTCATCAAGACCATCGGTTTCCACAGCCCTCCGCCTCCGCCGCGCCAGGCGATGAGGCGTCCCCAGCCTCCGCCCAGGCAGTTTCGGTTCCTGCAACAGAAGCTGCGAGAGAACTATCGCGTCGCGGACGTGGACCTGAAGTCCGGGCTGGTGCCGGAGAACGTGGACTTGCTGCTGCTCGCGGCGCCCACCGGGCTGACGCCGAAGCAGCGGTTCGCGATGGATCAGTTTCTCATGAAGGGCGGCTCCGTGGCCCTGTTGACCTCCCCCTACACCGTGTCCCGCACCCAGGCTGGTCTGGCCGCCGCGCGGCACACGTCGGGCCTCGAGCCGCTGCTGGAGCACTACGGGGCGACGGTGCAGAAGACCCTGGTGCTGGACCCGCAGAACGAGCCTTTCCCGGTATTCGTGAACCGGCGCGCGGGCACCTTCACCGTCCGCGAGCTCAAGCTCGTGCCCTATCCCTATTTCGTGGATGTCAGGGGCCGGGGCCTCAACGAGGACAACCCCATTACCGCGCGGCTGCCGCAGTTGACCATGAGCTGGGCTTCGCCGCTGTCGCTTCCCGAGGACAAGGGAGGGGCCACGCGCACGACGCCGCTGCTCGCCAGCTCCGGCGCCTCCTGGGTGTCGAGCTCCCTCAAGGTGCATCCCGACTTCAAGGTCGATCCCAAGCTGGGGTTCGAGAAAGAGGGCCAACCGAAGGGCCGCGTGCTGGCCGCGGTGGTGGAGGGAACGTTCCGTTCGTACTACGCGGGCAAGGAGTCGCCGCTCCTGGCCAAGGACGACAGTCAAGAGAAGCCGGCGCCGGAGGGTGGCGAGGCCGCGGAAAAGACGGAAGAGGAGCCGGAGCCGGTGGTGACCGGCATGATCGACAAGTCGCCGGAATCGGCCCGCATCATTCTCATCGGCTCCAATGAAGCGTTCACCGACCAGACGCTTCAGTTGTCTCGTGCCGCGGCCAACGACCGGTTCGTCAACTCGTTGGAGTTCCTGGAGAACGTGGTGGACTGGGCACTGGAGGACCGGGCCTTGCTGTCCATCCGGAGCCGCGCCCACTTCGCGCGCACGCTCGTGCCCATGACGCGCGAGCAGAAGGCGTTCTGGGAATATCTCAACTACGGCATCGTGCTGCTGGGTCTGGTGTTGATCTACGGCGGCCATCGTTACCATCTACGCCGCCTCCGGGACCGCTACGAAAGGATGCTCGCGGCGTAGTGGCCTGCGTCATGGCAGTTGGATAGCAAGCATAGAGGAACTCGGGTGGGTCGATCGATCAAACTGCTGCTGTTGTTGCTGATTCTTCAGGCGGGCCTGGTGGCCTGGGTCCAGCTCCGGGGAGACGCCCCGGATGCCTTCGAGGTGGATACGCCGCTGCTCGCCGTGGACTCGGAGAGCATGGACACGGTCACCATCGAGCAGCAGGGCGAAGCGCCACTACGCATCACCCGCAAGGACAGTCGCTGGGGGCTGTCCGACAAGGACGGCTTTCCGGTGTTGCCGGCGAAGTTCGAGAAGTTCGCGGACAAGCTGCTCAACGCCAAGCGGTCCTGGCCGGTGGGCAGGACCCTGGTGGCGGCCCGGCAGTTCAAGGTGACCCCGGATCATTTCGAGAGGCGGGTGCGGTTTCTCCGGGGGACGGACGTGCTCGGCGACGTCTTCCTCGGCTCATCCCCCGGGTTCCGCAAGGTCCACGCGCGCCTCGACGGCGACGAGCACACCTACGCCATCGATTTCAATGCCTTCGACGCTCCCGTGGAGGCCGGCCAGTGGTACGATACCGAGATCCTCAAGACCGCCGTGGAGGACATCGCCCGCATCGACCTGGGGGTCTACGCGCTGAAGGCCGGCGGGGGCGCCTTCCAGGTCGAGGGGCTGCGGGAGAACGAACGGACCGATGCCGAGGAGGTCCGGAAGCTTGTGGAGCGCGTGTCCGAGGTGGGTTTCACGGGGATCCTTTTCGAGAACGGCAAGGCGATCTTCGACGCCGGGACGAGGGTGTTGGAGTACACCATCGAGATGAAGGATGGACCCGCCGTCACTCATACGGTGGCAGCCCCGGAAGAGGGAAGGGAGTACATTCTCAAGAGCTCGGCGCATCCCCACTACTTCAAGGTGGTGCGGGACCGGTTCGACGCCCTGCGCGATACCAGCCGGGTCCAGTTGGTCAAGGGCGTTGAAGCAGGTTGACAGAGCGTCCGGTCCTCGGATACTTTCGACGGGTTGACCGGCCTGTTCCGATGCCACCAAAACCAGGATGGAGGAGACACCATGAGCGCACGTCCCATGCCGACCCAGGAAACGGAACCATCGGCTGCCAAGCGGTTTATCGCGGCTGCCCGAGAACTCTATGCAGACGAGCCCGACGCCGGGAAACGCTGGCAGAAGATGGGGCCGCTTCTGAGCGAGCTGCTGGCGGATCCCAGCGTTAAGGCGCAGTCCGAGAAATGGCCTTCCTGCGATCAGGGCGGGTTGTCCGAGGGCGGGCAGCGAGCCCAGAATCTTCTCCTGTACGAGGACCCGGACCACGGTTTCGTCATCAACGGGCTCGTCAAGGCGCCGGCAACCCGCACCAGCATCCACGACCACGCGCACAACTGGACGCTGTACGGGGTCCTGGACGGGCACGAGACCGTCGAGCGTTACGAGCGGCTGGACGACCGCTCCAAGCCGGACTATGCGGAAGTCCGAAAGACCGAGAACGTTCAGGTCGGACCCGGAAAGATCGATCTCGTGCAGCCATGGCAGATCCACGCCGAAGAGAGCGGTGAGGAGCGCACCGTCGCGATCATCGTGCGGGCGGAGAAGCCCGGCGGTTTCCTCCAGGGAAGATACGACCCGGAGACCTGCAAGTACTGGCAGGGATACGGGCCTACCCAGATACCCTACGAGTTCGAATAGTTCCGACGGTCACCTGTTCGAAACCGTGGTCGACCTTTTCCGAGCCCTGTGCATGGCAAAGTTGACAGCGAGGTTCACATCGGGTAATCTAAATCAATGCTTTTAAAGGGGTTCTGCATGACACGCTGCTTCGTCGTCCTTGCGAGTCTTCTTTTCCTTCTTTTCAGCGGCTTGCCTTTCACCCCGGTCGCGCTGGCGCGCGGCCCCGTTTCAACGACAGCGGACCCGTTCGCCATTCCCAGAGGGCTCGAGCCCGCCGTCGAGTTCTGGAAGGCGATCTTTCTGGACTACGACTCGAACAAGCTGGTGTTCTTCGATCCCAGGAACATGTCGAAGATACACCGGGTGGTCGAGGTCAAGCGGGGCGCCGGGGCACGGCGCGTGGTCCGTTCGGTGCGCGCGCGACTCGTGCGGCGCGGCATCCCGTCGCACCGGATCAAGGTGCAGCGGGGCATCAGCGAGCGTTTCGCAGCCGGGGTGCGGCGGTCCGGGCGTTACGTGGCACATATGCGCAAGATCTTCTCCGCCCGCGGGCTCCCGGTGGAGCTGGCCTACCTGCCGCTGGTCGAGTCGTCGTTCAGGAACGACGCGCGCTCGTTCCGCGGCGCCGTGGGCATGTGGCAGTTCATGCCGGGCACCGGGCGGCTATACATGCGGGTGACGCGGTTGGTGGACGAACGCAGGGATCCCCTGGAGGCGACCCGGGCGGCGGCGCGTCTGCTTCAGGACAACTACCGGGAGCTCCGGACCTGGCCGCTGGCGGTCACCGCCTACAACCACGGGCAAGCGGGCATGCGGCGGGCGGTGCGCAGGACAGGCACACGGGACATCGTGACCATCATCCGCCGCTATCGCAGCCGTACCTTCAAGTTCGCGTCCAAGAACTTCTACGCGGAGTTTCTCGCGGCGGTGCACGTCATGCGCGAGGTCGAGCGGCACCTGCCCCACGTCCGCTTCGATCAACTCGTGCGCCTCGAAGAGATCAGCCTCACCAGGCACGTGGCGGTGTCCTCGCTGCTCCGTCACAGCCGGGTGTCCCGCGCCCAGTTGCTCACCTGGAATCCGGCCCTGAGCCGCCACGCCTCGTGGATACCGGCGGGCTATCGGCTGAAGGCGCCGAAACAGCAGAGTCAGTGGTTTCGCAACGCATTGGGGGGTATGGGCCCGATGCCGTCGTTCCCGTACCACGTGGTCAGCCGAGGCGATACGCTGTCCGAGCTCGCCAAGATCTATGGTACATCGGTGAACGAGCTCCAGTCGATGAACGGTTTGCGGAGCGCCCATCGCTTGCGTGTGGGACAGCGGCTGGAGATTCCGAGCAAGTCGCCGGTCAAACGACAGACCGTCCGAGTGGTGGAACGACCGCGTACGGGCGATGGTTCGTACCACGTGGTCAGCCGGGGCGACACGCTCTGGGACATTGCCAGAATCTATGGCACATCGGCACGCGGGATCCAGTCGGCGAACCGCCTGGCGAGCGTCCGGCGTTTGCGAGTGGGACAGCGGCTTACAATCCCCGGCAAATCGAGCCGTGCGTCGAAGAGGGTGGTGAAGAATCAGCGGGTCTACCACCGCGTGCGCCTGGGCGAGACGCTGTCCATCATCGCCGACCGCTACCGGGTGTCGCTGCCCGCCCTGCAACGCGTCAACGACATCCGCAACCGGCACCGGATCCGCGCCGGTCAGCGCCTCAGAATTCCGGGCACCCAATCCTGACATGACGCCGGGGACGACCCCGGCATCCCCTCGGCCGGTGACGAACGGGTCACCTCCCGGCATTCGGCGCCGGCGATTCCTCCATTATACACACTAGGGGTTCCATCGCCGATGCGATATAATGGCCGGAGCTTATGTACCAGAGCCTTCTCCAGGCCACGGCTGGATTCTACCTGCTGGCAACGGGCGCGTTCATTCTCTACCTGTTCTCTCCGCGGGAGTCCTTCTCCCGCGCGGGCCAGGGGCTCCTGCTGGCGGGCTTCATCGGCCACGCGGTAAAGTTCGCGTTCCTCTTTCATGACGCGGGCTTTCCCGCGCTCGCCCAGACCGCGGCCACCCATTCGTTCTACGGCTGGCTGATGGTGGGCGTGTGCCTGACGGTGCAGTTCCGGCATCGGTATCCCATCCTCGGGTGCTTCGTGGCGCCCCTGGCTTTCCTTTTGTCCCTGCGATCCATCGCCCTGGGCGACCCCGGGCTGGAGACGTCGCCGGCGCTGTCGACCTACTGGCTGCCGTTGCACGTGACGCTGGCGCTGCTGGGAAACGCGGTCTTCGCCCTGGCATTCGCGGTGAGCGTCGTCTATCTGTTGCTCCGGCGCCAGCTCAAGAACAAGCGCATGACCGGCCTGAGCCGTGCCGTGCCGGCTCTCGAGACCCTCGACCGTCTCAACAAGATCTTCCTCGTCTGGGGCTTTCCGTTCATGACCCTGGGTATCCTCACGGGCAGTGTCTGGGCGCATGCGCAGTGGGGCACGCACTGGTCCTGGGACCCTCGCCAGATCACCTCCGCGTTGACCTGGCTGCTGTACGGGATCCTCCTGCACGGCCGCATGACCGCGGGCTGGCGCGGGCGCAAGGCGGCGGTCTGGACCATCGCCGGGTTCATGATTGTCCTGGGGTACTTCCTCTGGGGGGACGCCCTCTTCCTGAGCCGCCACGGAGGCCGCTTTGAGTGAGCCGGAGCGACAGATCCTCGTCGTCGGCCTCAACCACCGCACGGCGCCCGTGGAGATCCGGGAACAGCTCGCGTTCCCATCCAAGCGGCTCGACGGGTCGCTCCGCGATCTGCTGGCGTTGCCCTCGGTGGACGAGGGCGTGATCCTGTCCACGTGCAACCGGGTGGAAGTGGTGGCCGTGGCCCGCGACGGCAGCACCGGCTTTGAGGAGATCGGGGATTTTCTCAAGAGCCAGCCGGGTGTCCGCTTCGAGCCTGCTGAAGACCAGCTCTACCACCATGCCCGCAAGAGCGCGGTGCGGCATGTTTTCCGGGTGGCGTCCAGCCTGGATTCCATGGTCGTGGGCGAGCCCCAGATCCTGGGCCAACTCAAGGAGTACTACGCCATTGCGCAGCAGGCCGGCACCGTCGGCAGCATTCTGCACCGCCTGTTCCATCGCTCCTTCTCGGTGGCGAAACGGGTGAGGCAGGGAACGGGCATCGCCAGCCGGCCCGTTTCCGTGGGCTCCGTCGCGGTGGACCTGGCCAAGCGCATCTTCGACAGGCTGGAGGAAAAGACCGTCATGGTCATCGGCTCCGGCGTCATGGGCGAGTCGCTGGTGCGCCATCTGGTGGAGAACGGCGTGCACGGCCTGATGATCACCAACCGCACCTTCGAGAAGGCAGTGGAGCTGGCGGACCGTTTCGAGGCGAGCCCCATCCGGTTCGAGGACTACGGACGCTATCTCAAGCTGGCCGACGTAGTCATCGGCTCGGTGGAGTCGGAGGAGGTGCTCATCACCCGCGAGACCGCGGCCGGGGTGTTGCGGCAACGGAAGCAGGAAAACATGTTTTTCATCGACCTCGGCATGCCGAGGAATTTCGATCCGCTCATCAACGGGCTGGACAACGTTTACCTCTATCACATTGACGATCTCACCGACGTGGCGCAGGAGAATCTCCGGGGTCGGGAGAGCGAGGCGGACAAGGGCGAGCTCATCGTCGATCAGGAGGTCGAGACATTCTGTCACTGGCTGACGTCCCTGGACCAGGTTCCCACCATCGTCGCCTTGAAACGGAAGTTCGAGGAGATTCGCCAGGGTGAGCTCCAGAAGTCGCTGGAGACGAACCTCAAGGATGTGTCGGACCAGGAGCGCAAGGCTATCGAGAGCCTGACCGCCGCCATGATCAACAAGATCCTTCACGGACCTCTCACGCGGCTCAAGGAGCGTCCCGAGCAGGATGCCGCCTACCATGACACCGTCCGGGCGTTGTTCGACCTGGACAAGAAGCCGGGTCCGGAGCGGAGCGATCCGTGAACATGGACCGGATCCGGATCGGGACCCGGCGCAGCCCGTTGGCCCTGGCCCAGGCGGAATGGGTGCAAGTCCGCATCCGCGCCCACTACCCGCAAGCCGTCGTGGAGGTGGTGGCCATCAGGACCAGCGGCGACCGCTTCCAGAACCTGCCCATCGAGAAGATCGGGACCAAGGGGGTGTTCATCAAGGAGATCGAGGAGGCGCTCCTCGAGCGTACCATCGATGTGGCGGTGCACTCCATGAAAGACCTCCCCACAGAGCTCCTCGAGGAGCTGGCCATTGCCGCCGTGCCGGAACGCGAGGACCCGAGGGACGCGTTGATCAGCCATGTTGCCGGCAGCCTCGCCGAGCTCCCGGCCGGAGCCCGGGTCGGGACCGGCAGTCTCAGACGGCAGGCCCAGGTGCTGAACCACCGCCCGGACCTGACGGTGGTGCCCATACGAGGAAACGTGGAGACGCGGCTCGCCAAGCTCCAACGCGGTGAGGTGGACGCGCTGGTGCTGGCACTGGCGGGGATGAAGCGTTTGGGCCGGGAGCACGAAGCCACGGAGCCGCTGCCCGCGGAGACGTGGCTGAGCGCCGTTGCCCAGGGGGCGTTGGGCCTGGAGACCCGGCGCCGTGAGGTGGAACAATTCCGTTTCCTGAACCATGAGCCGTCGGCCCTGGAGGTGGAAACCGAGCGGGCGTTCCTGGGGCGCCTGGAGGGCGGGTGCCAGGTGCCGGTGGGAGCCCGGGCCGTGGCGGACGGCGACCGGGTCAGCCTTGCCGGCATGGTTGCCGAGCCGTCGGGCAGGCGGATCTTCCGGGGTGAGATATCGGGCGTGCGGGGCGATGCGGCCTCCTTGGGGATTCGGCTGGCCGAAAGACTGCTCGACGAGGGAGCGGGCGCCGTGCTGAGGGAGGCCCGGACGTGAGTGATTCCGCGATGCCGGCGCCGGTGAGCGGCGCCCCGTTGTCCGGTCAGCGGATCCTGATCACGCGTCCGCGCGAGCAGACGGCCGCCTTCGCCGGCGGTCTGGAAGCCCTCGGGGCCTGGGCCGTGGTGTTCCCCACGGTGGAGATTCTGCCGCTTCGGGACGGCGGAGCCCTGGACGAGGCCATCCGCGGCCTGCCGGAACAGGATTGGCTGGTCTTCACCAGCGCCAACGGCGTCCGGCACTTCCTGGCGCGCTGCGAGGCCCTGGGGGCCATGGACGGTCTGAAGCGGCTCGACATCGCCGCCATCGGCCCGCAGACCGCCCGGTTGCTGGAGGATCGCGGCCTTTCCGTCAGGCTCGTGCCCGAGGAATATCGCGCGGAAGGCATCCTGTCCGCGCTTGATCCGGATCGGGTCCGGGGCCGCCGCTTCCTGCTGGCGCGGGTCGCGGGAGCCCGGGACGTGCTCCCCGAGACCCTCCGCCGATGGGGCGCGGCAGTGACGGTGGTGGAAGCGTACCGTAACGAGCCCGTGCGGGACGGCGCCCACCGGCTGGCGCGGACTCTGGAGCAGGTGGACTGGGTCACGTTCACGAGTCCGAGCACCGTGAACGCGTTTGTGGATCTGCTCGGGGACGCTCGGGCAAAATTCCCGGCGGTGGGGGTCCGGGTGGCGTGCATCGGCCCCATCACTGCCAATGCCGCCCGCAAGCGTGGCCTTGAGGTGGATGTCGAGGCCCGGGAATACACCGTGGCGGGCCTGATCCAGGCTCTGGTAGACTGCTCGGCGACGGACCTCGATCTGTCCGAGTAATTGAATCGTAGCGTAGAGGCGACCGGCCGGTCGCCCCTACGGGGTCCACCGCAGCGTAGGCTCCCAGGAGGCAACCCATGGCATTTCCCGTCACCCGACCGCGAAGACTTCGGCGAACCGGCCTGTTGCGCGATCTCGTGCGTGAGACCGCGCTGAGTCCCCGCGATTTCATCTATCCCATGTTCGTCTGTCCGGGGCGGGACCGGGAGCAGCCGGTCACCTCCATGCCCGGCATCGCCCAGCTCTCGGTGGACCGCGCGGCGAAGGAGGCCGAGACCGTGTGGCGTATGGGAATTCCGGGCGTGATCCTGTTCGGCATTCCCGAGACCAAGGACCCCGTGGGCTCGGAGGCCTACGGCGAGGACGGCGTGGTGCAGGAGGCGATACGGGCCATCAAGGACAAGGCGCCGGAACTGCTGGTGATCACCGATGTCTGCCTGTGCGAGTACACCGACCACGGCCACTGCGGCATTGTCGAGCACGGCGAGGTGGACAACGATGCCTCGCTGGAGTTGCTGGCCAAGGAGGCGTTGTCCCACGCCCGGGCCGGGGCCGACGTGGTTGCGCCCTCCGACATGATGGACGGCCGGGTGGGGGCGATTCGCACCGCGCTGGACGGAGAGGGATTCGAGAACGTGGTCATCATGGCCTATGCGGCCAAATATGCGTCGGGCTTTTACGGGCCGTTTCGTGAGGCCGCGGAATCGACGCCGCAGTTCGGCGACCGGCGCTCGTACCAGATGGACCCGGGCAACAGCGACGAGGCGCTGCGGGAGGTGGAGGCGGATATCGCCGAGGGCGCCGACATCGTCATGGTGAAGCCGGCGCTCGCGTATCTGGACGTGATCTCCCGCGTCAAGCGGCGGTTCCGCTATCCCACGGCCGCGTACAACGTCAGCGGCGAATACTCCATGATCAAGGCGGCCGCCCAAAACGGCTGGATCGACGAGACCACGGTGGTCCCGGAGGTGCTGCTGTCCATCAAGCGGGCCGGCGCCGACCTGATCCTCACATACTTTGCGAAAGAGATGGCCGCCGGACTGTAGATCCGCGTTGGGTCATCCGGCCCGACCCAGCAGCCGCCGCACCTCTTTCACCCGGTTCCGGAGGGTCTTCTCGCACTCGGGTTCGCGTTCGGGGGTGTGCACCTGCGCTTCGGAAAGCCGGAAGAGCAGCACCCGGGCGTCCCGGGTCAGGCGGATGACGTACGTGTTGGAGTCCGCGTCGTGGTAGGACTCTACCGCCTTCACGGTGTCGTCCTCCGACCGGATGATGGCATTGGCCCAAGTCTCGATGTCCGAGAGGGCCGTCTCGCCGACGTGCCGGGTAATCATGCGGACGCGCGGCTAGCTCTTCTTCTTGGGTTTCCGGAAGGGCCGATGACAGGTCCCGCAGGCGTTCTTGCCGAAGGCCTTGACCATCTCTGCGGTGCTCCCGCCCGCCCGGGCCTTTGCCGCGATGGCCTGGGACAGGGTTACGGCGTTCTTGGCCCCGGCCGCGAACTTGTCCCACTGCTCCCAGATCTCCGGCTTGGCGCGCGAGCCGTCGGAGCTTCCCTTGGGAAAGGTGTCGGCGTTGATCTTGGCGAACGCTGCCGCCAGCTTGTCGGCGCTGGCGGCCACCCCGGCGGCGTCCGCGGCGGACCGCATGGCCTTGCTGGCCGCGCCGATGCCCTTCATCAGTTCCTTGCGTTCCTCGATGATCTTGTCGAACTGCGCGGCCGAGGCGACACTCACACCCGTCATCAGGAAGGTTCCCGCCATCAAGACCCAGAGCCACCGTACCTTCAGCATGTTTCTATCCTCCGCTATTGCTCGAACTCGTGTTTCTGAAGCTCCCGGACGAGAGCCGTCAGGTTGGGGTCGCTGTTGACCACGTCGTTCACTTTGCTCTGGAATTCACCGGCGGCGCGCTCCAAGGGGCCCGTGTCGATACGGATACCGAGCCACTGGGTCAGGCGAAGGACCAGGGCCAGGGTCCCGCGCGGGTTGGGAGAAGGCGCCAGATAGTGGGGCAGGGCCGCCCACAGGCTCACGTGCGGCATGCTCTCCTTGCGGAAAGTGTCGCTCAATATCCCGACGATGCCGGTGGGCCCCTGGTACCGTGAGGGAGTGAAATCGAGCTCTTTCATCAATGCCGGGTCGGACGAGAAACCGTTCAGCGGCACCGGCTTCGTGTAGAGCACCTCGTCGAGAAGGGCTCCCAGGGTGATGATGCGCGCGACGTCCCACTCTCGTGCAAGGTTAAACACGGTTCGGGAGAACGATTTCCAGTGCAGGTGCGGCTCCGCACCCGAGGCGAAGATGAAGTCCCGGTCGAGATCGTTGCCGGTTTTGTAGTAGTGAAAGTCAAAAGACGGCCATTCGATCTCCCGCTGTCCCTCCACCAGCCGTACATAAGGCCGCTGAACCGAGAAGTCGTAATACTCTTCCGGGTCGATCTTGGCCAACTCGGAGGCCAGGAGCTGTTCGATCAGATATCGGACCGCGGACGTGGCCGAGGAGCCGGCGTCGCTCCAACCGGAGAACGACAGAATCAGGAAGGGTTGCCGGAGTTGAGGCCGGTGGATGTGGGAGACAGCGTCCGAGGCCATCTGGTTTGTGTAGCATATCTGTTTATCCAAACACCACCCTCGGGTAGCGCGCTGTCGCCACAGCCTCGGAGGTTTGCAACGAAAGACCTGGCGCGTTGGGATGTTCATCGCGATAGGAGCCCGTATCTGTTACACAACACTAGCCCGACGAGCGGGTCCGTGGATGCGGCCGCTTCCGGACTGGTCCATCATGTGCGATTCGACTTCCCAATACGACCCGGTGCTGTACGGTCACGACGCGACGCCGGAGGTGGTGGGTGTGGAGCTGGAAGGAGATCGCCATATCCGGCTCTTCTCCCGGGCGTCGTCTTCGCTGGTGTCCGACACGGTTCCGTTCGAGCCGTTCCTCTGGCTGACCTCCGAGGACAAGATCGCGGGATGGGGGGGCCACTGCCGGATCGAGGCGCTGTCGGGAACAGGCAAGTTCCGCCGGTTGGCTCGTTTTCCGGATGTCGGAAGCCTGGAGTCGGCCAGGTCCTATCTCCAGCGCAGGAGCGGCAAGAGCTCCGGCGCCCCGGGCTTGCCGTACCGGTGCCTGCGCGATCCCGTGCAGCAATACCTTCTGTGGTCCGGGACGACGCACTTCCTCGGCATGGGCTTCGATGACCTCGTGCGCATGCAGATCGACCTGGAGGTGTATTGCACGCCCGGTTTCGAGTTTCCCAACCCGCTTCGGGAAGGCGACCGCATCACCGCCATCGCCATGTCGGACAGCAGCGGTTGGGAGCGGCTCATATCCGGCAGGGACCATGACGAAGGGGAGATGCTGGCGGAGATGGTCCGGGAAATCCGTCGGCGTGACCCGGATGTGATCGAGGGCCACAACATCTTTCGCTTCGACCTCCCGTACATCGACGAGCGCGCGCGGCGGTACGGCGTGGACCTGACCCTGGGCAGGGACGGCGGCGGGCTCCGACACCGGCCGGCGCGGTTTCAGGCCGGCGACCGGGTGATTCCGTACCCCAACTACGAAATCCACGGGCGCCACGTCATCGACACGTGGTTCCTCGCCCAACGCTACAGTCAAGCGAACCCCGAGCTCAAACGAAACGGCCTCAAGGACGTGGCCCGCCATTTCGGCGTGGCGGCCCCGGACCGGACCTATATCCCCGGCGCCAAGGCAAGCTGGTACTTCGATCACGACCCGGACACCCTCTTCCGCTATGCTCTCGACGACGTCCGCGAGACCCGGGAAATATCGGCGGCACTGTCGCCCGCTTTCTACGTCCAGACGCGGATCTTCCCGTGCCGCTACCAGGAAACGGCGCTGACGGACGAGACCACGAGAATCGATTGGCTCATGCTCCGGGAGTATCTCGCCCGGCGCCACTCCATTCCCGCCCCCATGGCAGCGGAGTCCGTCGCGAAGAAATACACGGTTTTGAAAGTCCGGGGGGTGTCGCGGCCCGTCCTGCACTGCGACGTCACGGCGCTGTACCCGGCCGTGATGCTGTCCGATGACCTCCGTCCGAAGGCGGACGAGCTCGGGGTCTTTCCGGAACTGTTGCGTGGGCTCCGGGATCTGCGGGAACAGGCCGGGCAGGTGGCCGATACGGCTCCGGCAACGGATGCCGGGCGCTTTCTCGCAACGGCCCGGTCCGGATTCAAGGTGTTGCTGGACTCGTTTCACGATTACCTGGCGTTCCCCGCGGGCCACTTCAACGACTTCGGCGCGGCAGACCATGTGACCCGGGCCGGAGGAGGGCTCATCCGCGGGTTGGCCGCGCGGCTCGAGGAGTGCGGCCATGGAGTCGTCACGGTGGATGCCGGCGGCATCTACTTCGTTCCCCGCGACGGTGTCGGCGACGCCCCGTTGGAGGAAACCCTGGCAGCGGAGGCGGCGTCGGCGCTGCCGTGGAAGGTCGAGCTTCCCCTCGCGCGATATCGGGCCATGTTCTGTTACGGGCCGGAGAACCATGCGCTGCTGGACGAACGGGACGATCTTTCGGTCAGCGGCGCTGATTTGAGCGGACGCGGGCACGAGCGCTACCGTCGCCAGTGGTTGGAGGAGATGCTCAGGCTGCTGTTGCAGGGACGGCAGGGCGAGGTCCCGGCGCTGTACGAGAGCTATCGGGAGGCCATCACGAGTCACCGCCTCGACCTGTTCCAGTTGAAGCGGACCGAGACCCTGCGGGAATCGCTGGACGACTACCAGATGAAGGTCAAGGGCCGGAGACAGCATCCGCGCGGCGCCTACGAGGTGGCCCTGCGGTCGGAACGGAAGTACCTGCCCGGGGATCAGGTCTCCTACTACGTGGCGGGGGAAGGCGCCAACGTCATGGTGAACGAGAACTGCCGGCATGTCTCGGAATGGAATCCTGCCAGCCCGGACGAGAACGTGGACTACTACAAGGCCAGGCTCCGGGACCTTTACGAGCAGTTGAGCCCCTTTCTCGCCGAGGAGTGAATTGCGGTCCGGGGACTTTTCGTTGACCATTTGACCCGTTACGGCATATAATGCGGAACCGTTCGACCTTTCGAGAAAATGCAAACAGGAGGTGCTTGATGGAGCTTGTTGAATTCTTACTGCGTTGGGTGCATTACATGGCCGGCGTCACCTGGATAGGCTTGCTTTACTACTTCAACCTCGTTCAGACGCCGTTCTTCGCCGAGACCGAGGCAGGGACCCGCACCGGCGCCATACAGAAGCTCGTGCCGCGGGCCCTCTGGTGGTTCCGCTGGGGCGCCATGTACACCTTCCTGGCGGGTCTTATCATCTGGCTCATCAAGCTCTCGCAGTTCGGCGGGGACTTCTTCTCCATCGGCTATGGCATGGCCATCACCATCGGCGCCACCATGGGCACGCTCATGTTCCTCAACGTGTGGCTGGTGATCTGGCCCAATCAGCAGGTGGTCATCGCCTCCGCCAACAAGGTGGCCGAGGGCGGAGAGGCGCTTCCGGACGCGGCGAGCAAGGGTCAGTGGGCCGGCTTCGCCTCCCGTACCAACGTGCTGTTCTCAGTCCCCATGCTGTTCCTCATGGGCGCGGCGAGCCACTATCCGCACGGCGAGTCCGGCGGCGGCGCGGCGGTCTTCTGGATCGTCAGCTTTGTGATCATCGCCGTCGTCGAGCTGAACGCCCTGGTGGGCAACGCCGGGGGAGGCACCAAGAAGCTCCTGACGTCCATTCCGAGCGTGGTGTGGAGCAGCTTGATCCTCACCGCGATCTTCTGGATTCTTCTGGAGGTGGCGTAGGCCGCCTACGGCTGCGCCAGATAGGCAGCGATATCGGGAATTCTTTTCCTCAACTGGGGGTAGGCGGGCATGGCCTTGGTCGTTCGCTGGGGCCTGTAGTCGGGCGGATAGCGCTTGTGCAGGACCTTGGCCTCCAGCAGCTCCAGTGAAGATCCCTTGGTGGGCGGTCCCTGGGAGCCCGGCTTGCTCGGGTCTGTATTGTGACAGATAATGCAGGTCGCGATGTAGAGCCGCCTCCCTCGGTCCGGGTCCGGCCCCTTCACCGTCTTTGAATCCTCACCCTCGCCACACCCGCTGGTGAGCGCCAGCGCCAGGCAAACCGCCAGAGTCAAATTAAGTCTGCGCATTTTCGTGAACGTGTAGGGGCGGGTTTCAAACCCGCCCGTGCCACGGCGCCAGCTCCATGTGTAGGGGTTTCAAGCCCGCCCGTGCTCGCACGGCTAGTCCCCGCTGCTTACGGGCTCGCGCATGGTGACGAACTCTTCGGCGGCGGTGGGATGTATCCCGATGGTCCGGTCGAAGTCGGCCTTGGTGGCGTTGCAGGTGAGCGCCACGGCCAATCCCTGGATGATCTCGCCGGCGTCGGCCCCCACCATGTGGCAGCCCACGACCCGGTCGCTCGCGCGCTCGACCACGAGCTTCATCATGGTCTGCTCGTCCCGTCCGGACAGAGTGTGCTTGAGCGGCCTGAACGCGGACCGGTAAACGTCCACTTCGCCGCAGTGCTCCCGGGCGGCTTCCTCGGTGTATCCCACCGTCCCCACCGGCGGCTGGCTGAAGACCGCGGACGGAATGTTCCTGTAGTCCATCGGCCCGACGTCGCCCTTGAAGAGCACCCGTGCCAGAATCATGGCCTCGGCGAGAGCCACGGGTGTGAGCTTCACCCGGTCGGTTACGTCGCCGAGGGCG
This sequence comes from uncultured Binatia bacterium (SeqCode), assembly GCA_965218305.1. Lineage (GTDB taxonomy): Bacteria > Desulfobacterota > Binatia > UBA9968 > JAJDTQ01 > JAJDTQ01. The sequence goes on from OZ244617.1 coordinate 294,401, forward strand.
TAGATGGACGGAACGTTGGTCTGGAAACGCTCGTTGACCACCACCGCGCCGTTACGGGCGAGCTCGACGCCGATCTCCTCGATGCCCAGCCCGCGGGTGTTGGGCAGCCGGCCGGTGGCGAACATCACCGCGTCGGTCTCCAGCGTTTGCCCGTCCTTCAGCGTGGCCCTCAGGGTCTTGCCGTCCCGCTCGATGCCGGCGATGTCGGCTTCGAACCGGAGGTCGATGCCCTTCTTGCGCATTTCTTCGGCAAGGGTGTTCCGGACGTCGATATCGAAGCCGCGCATGAACAGCGGGCCGCGATAGAGCTGGGTGACCTCGGCGCCGAGGCCGTTGAAGATGCCCGCGAACTCCACCGCGATGTAACCTCCGCCCACGATCACCACATGCCTGGGCATCTCCTCGAGGTGGAACGACTCGTTGGAGGTGATGGCGTGCTCCTTGCCGGGAAGGTTCGGCACCGTGGGCCAGCCCCCGGTGGCTACGAGAATGTTGGCGGCCGTAACCTTCCGGCCCGCGACCTCCACGGTATGCGGATCCAGCACCCGGGCTCGGGACTCGAACAGCTCCACTCCGTGGCTCTGAAGCAGGCTGCGGTAGATCGAGTTGAGGCGCGCGATCTCCTGGTCCTTGTTGCGGATCAGCGAGGGCCAGTCGAAGGCGCGCGCGCCCACGGTCCAGCCGAAACCGGCGGCGTCCTCGAAGTCGTCGGCGAAATGGGAGCCGTAGACCAGCAGTTTCTTGGGAATGCAGCCCACGTTGACGCAGGTGCCGCCCAGGTAGCGTTCTTCCGCCACCGCCACCCGGGCGCCGTGGACGGCCGACATGCGGCTGGCGCGCACGCCGCCCGAGCCCGCGCCGATGGTGAACAGATCGAAGTCGTAGCGTGTGTCCTTGCTCAAAGAAGGCCTCCCTCCGGTGACTGATGGAACAGAAACGACGCCCCCAGGGCCTCGGCGCCCGGCACCCGCAGGGCGTCGCCGTCCGGGGTTTCGTAGCGGATGTCGGCGTCGTCGAAGTAGCGGCGCGTGGCCGCCAGGTCCTCGGTGCGCATGGAGACCTCGGCGATGTAGGGCGTGCAGGGCAGCTCTCGCTCCGGGTACAGCTCGCCGAAGCGGCGCGCCTGGATGAAGGCCACGCGGCCTTCGTGGAGGCCCATCTCCCAGGTGTCCGCCATTTGCACCGCTTCGACCCCGACGAACCGGCTGAAGCGCTCCGCCGCCTCTTGCGGGTCTTCCACGCACACCAGCACGCCGGTGAGGGCGGCGGCGCCGTTGGGCTGGTGCTGGTAGCGGGGCTGCCACACCAGCTCCGGCGTGTGGTGCGTGACGATCTGGATACGGCCCTCCGGCATGACGTCGGGAGTCACCCGGATGACCGAGAAACGGCAGGTCTCTTCTCCGGTGTCGGTGGGCACCGGGCGGGCCAGCCGCACCAGCGGCAACGGCTTGAAGCCGTCCTGTCCGATGCGCTCGTGGTTCTCCTCCGGATGGTTGGCCGCGAACGCGATCAGGTGCCACCCCGGGTAGCGGTCGAGCTGCGCCCGGAGCTGCCGCGACAAAGGCGTGTCCACGGTGGGTCCGAGCATCTCGAGATAGCCCTGGCCGAAGATGGCGCACTGGTTGCCGGTGCCGCTGGGGGTGGCCGCCACGCCGGGCTCGGTGCTGGCCATGTGCGCCACGAACGGCGTCAGGGAGAAGCCCAGTTCCTGGAGCCGGCGGGGGGAGGCGTCGAAGTCCGGGACGAAGAGCCCCACGTGGTCCAGATACACCTCATGCCCCTCGGGGACGAGACCGCTAGCCGGCATCACCGCTCCTTGTAGTCAGGATTTTGCGACCACCTCGGTCAGCCGGTCGAACTGGTCCGGCGCCAGGGTCGCGGGTTTGAGGATCAGCTCGTCGGTGCCCAGCTCCTGGTGCAGCGCGATGGCGTTGCGGATCGCCTCGGGCGTGGAGAGGTTGGCCCGGGCCAGACGGGCCTCGAGGCGCGCGCGGTCGCCGCCGTAGTAGTCCCCGAACGCCCCGCGCAGGGCTTCCTCCGCCCCCGGTCCCAGCGCCGCCAGCACCGACGCGACGATGCGCGGACGGCCGCTGCGGCCGTGGCGCTGCCACGAGTCATTCACCTGTTGGAGGACGCCCCTGGCCCACTCCGGGTCCAGCGCCCCGCCGCCCATGACGTAGCCGTCGGCGTATTTGCCCACCCGGTCCAGCGCCCGCGGCGCGGTGCCGCCGATGAGAAGCTCCGGACCGCCGGGTCGGGCCGTCTCGGGCCCCACGGCCCGCCGGGCGTCGTTGACGATTTCCCCGCGCCAGATTTGGCGCATGAGATCGAGCTGCCGGTTGAAGCGGCGGCCCCGGTCGTGAAAGCCGGAAGGAGCCACCAGGGAGTCATCCTCGCGGCTCCCCACGGCGATGCCCAGGCTGAGCCGGCCGCCGGAGATGGCATCAATGGTGGCGGTCTGCTTGGCCAGCACGCCGGCCCGTCGCAGCGGCCCCACCAGCACCGCGGTCATGAGCCGTATGCGTTGGGTGACGGAAGCGAGCGCGGCCAGCATGATGAGCGGCTCGTAGTTGTCGTAGGCGAGCCGGTCGATGACCGCGAAGCTCGAGTAGGGACCCTGGTCCGCCTTGCGGGCCAACGCCTCGACGGCCGGCCAGCTATCCCTGGAGGTCTTGAACGGCAGTCCGATGCCGATTTTCACGATGTTGGCAGGCTCCCTTCGAGGCGTTCGGCGGGGCGAAAACCGCCCCTGAATTAAACATAGCCAATACCCGGGGCTCCCGCAACTCGGACCCGTGGCCCGGGACCCTCGACCGGTTGACGCGGCTGGTGCAAAAAGTGATATTCAGGCTTCGAACCGGAATGAGCTTCGAAGCGTACTGAGCTTCGAAGCATACTGAGCTTCGAAGCATAATGAGCCTCGAAGCATAATGAGCTTCGAAGTCCAGGGAGGAGCACCGCGTGGCCGACCATCCCGGACCCGCACTGATACTCGAAGGCCTCAAGGAGGCGGGCGTCGATCTTGTCGCGACCCTGCCCGACATCAATCTGCACGCGCTATTGGAGCGGGTGGCGGCCGACCCGGACATCACCCATGTGCCTCTCTGCCGCGAGGAGGAAGGCATCGGGATCTGCACCGGGGGCTATCTCGTGGGCAAGAAGTGCGCGATGATCATGCAGAACGGCGGGCTGTTCAACAGCGTCAACGGCATCGTGTCCACGCTGCTGCAGTACAACCTGCCGTTGCTGCTGCTGGTCTACTACGCCGGGGACGTGGGCGACCGCTCGTTCAGCACCAACGGCGCCATGACGCAGCCGGTGCTGAGCGCCCTCGGCGTCCAGCATTTCATTCTGCGGGATCCGAGCGAGGCCAAGGCGCTCATCAAGCGGACCCAGGTGCTCACCCAGGACTACAAGCGGCCCGTGGCCGTGCTGCTGACCAAGGACGTGCTGGGCCGGCGGCGCCCGGGAGAATAACGGGCTGCGGCGGACGCGTGTGACAGAGGACGGGTTGATGAACCGCATCGAATGTTTCAAGGTCATGGCGGAGTTGGTGGGGGACGCCCTGGTGGTGACCGGCGCCGGCGGCAACACCGTCGAATGGTACGCGTGCCGGCCGGGCGACGGCAACTTCCGCGTCCGGACCATGGGCTTGGTCTCCTCCATTGCCCTGGGCATGGCCCTGGGGCTGCCCCACCGGCAGGTCATCGCCATCGACGGCGACGGCTCGCTGTTGATGAACCTCTGCAGCCTGCCCACCATCGCGCGCAAGAACCCGCCCAACCTGACCCACGTGGTGCTGGACAACGAGGTCTACGAGGCTTCCGGCGAGATCGATACCGCCACCGGCGCCGGCACCGACCTGGTGGCCATGGCGCGGGGCGCGGGCATTCGCCGGGCGTCGTGGGCGGCGACTCCGGACGAGTTGCGGACGACCTTCTCGGAAGCGCTGGAGGGCCGGGACGCGGCCTTCATCGGGCTCAAGGTGGAGACGGCCCGGAGCGAGGTGCCGCCGTACCCCATGGACGAGGTGGAGAACAAGTACCGCTTCATCCGCCACGTGGAGAAGACCGAAGGCTTGAACATTCTCAGCATGCCCATGCCGGTCAGCTTTCTGAAGGACTGATCGGAACGAAGGACTGACCATCATTCTGTCACGCATCATCGAGGCTGCATCATGAAAATCGACTGTCATGCGCACTATGTACCGGCCGCCGTGCTGGAACGGCTCCGCAAGGACGGACCGTCGTTCGGGGTAGAGGTGGGGGAGGAGACGCCCCAGGGGCCGCGCCTGCGGCTGGGTCAGGGAAGGCCGTTGGCCCGGCCCATCCTGGCGCCGGCCACGGACCTGCCGAAGCGCAAGGAGACCGTGCGGGAGACCTGTGTGGACCGGCAGATCCTGTCCGCGTGGATGGACATCGTGGGTTACATGCTTCCCGTCGAGCAGGCGGTCAACTGGAGCCGCATGCTGAACGAGTCCATGCGCGAGGCCCTGGCCGAGGGCGACAGCGACGGCCTGTTCCGAGGCACCGCCACCGTGCCGTTGCAGGATGGCGCCCGGGCCGCCGAGGAGCTCGAGTTCGCGGTCAAGGAATGCGGGCTCAACGGCGCCATGATCGGATCCAACATCGACGGCGCCAACCTCGACAACCCGTCGCTGGATCCCTTCTGGAAGACCGCCGAGCGCCTGCAGGCGCCGCTGATCATCCACCCGCTGAACCCCCTCGGCATCGAACGATTGGGCACCTATTTCCTGACCCACATCGTGGGGCTGCTGGCCGATACCACGGTGGGGGTGGCGTGCCTCTACTTCGGCGGGGTGCTGGACCGCTTCCCGGATCTCAAGATCATCCTTTGCCACGGCGGCGGGTTCCTGCCGTACCAGTTCGGCCGCATGACCCGGGGCCGCGAGATCCAGCCGGCGATTCAAAAGAACACTTCGCTCATGGGCCGGGACGTGCTGCGCTGGTTCTACTACGACACCATCGTGTTCGAGCCGGACGTGCTGGAGTTCCTGGTGGCGGAGGTGGGCGCCGACCACGTGCTTCTGGGGAGTGACTGTCCCTTCGGCATCGGCGACCCCAACCCCATTGAGATCGTCGACAACATCCGCCTGACCCAGGCGGACCGGGACAAGATCCTCGGCGGCAACGCGGAGCGGCTGTTCGGCACGGGCTGACCGGAACCGGTTGAGTCCATCCGGCGGGCACGAACAGGCTCCGTCCGCCGGGACAAGGGAGAAACCGTATGAAAGACCTGCGGTCGTTCATGGACCGTTTGGAGGGTGAAGGCCCCGAGGAACTGCTCCACATCCGCAAGCCGGTGCGGGCCGAGCACGATGTGACCAGCCTGCTCATGGAGCTGGAGTTCTCCGGCCGATACCCCACTCTGTTCGTGCACGAAGTGCAGGGCTACTCGATGCCCGTGATCACCAACCTCCACGCCACCCGGAGCCGTCTGGCCATGGCGCTGGACGTGGACGCCAACGACCTGGTGGAGGAGTACCGCAGGCGGGAGAGCCACCCCATGGCGCCGGAGCTCGTCAAGGACGGTCCCGTCAAGGAAGTGATGCGCACGGGGGCCGATGTGGACCTTGGCGAGATCCCGCTGTTGACCCACTTCGACATCAGCACGGCTCCTTACGTAACCGCGGGTATCGTCGTTGCCCGGGATCCCGTGAGCGGCGTGCGCAACCTGAGCTTCAACCGCGCCATGATGGTGGAGCGGAACCGGCTGCGCATGCATCTGGCCCCGGGCATGCATCTCAGGCGTTGCCAACGCAACGCCGAGGAACGGGGCGAGCCCCTGGACATCGCCTTCATCGTGGGGGTCCATCCCGCTTTCGCCATCGGCGCCCTGTCGCTGGCGGCCTTCGACGTGGACGAGTACGACGTCATCGGCGGCATGATGGAGCAGCCGGTGCCGCTGGTGCGGTGCGAGACCGTGCCCATCGAGGTCCCAGCCCACGCGGAGATGGTGCTGGAGGGGCGGATCCTGCCCAACGTGCGCGAGGAGGAGGGCCCCTTCGGCGAGTTCACCGGCCACGCGGTGGGCGTGCGGAACAATCACGTGGCGGAGATCACCGGCGTCACCTTCCGGCGAAAACCGCTTTACCAGGACATTTTCACCGGCCACTCGGAGCAGCGGCTCATGGGTTCCATTCCCCGGGAGGCGGCGATCTTCAGAGCGGTGAAGGCGGTGGCCGCCGGCACCGGGGCCGTGCACATGCCGCCGTCGGGCAACTGCCGGTTCCACTGCTACATCTCCCTGGACAAGCGCTCCGACGGCGAGGTCCGGAACGCGGTGATGGCGGCCATGGCCACCGACCTGTATCTGAAGCTCGTCATCGTTGTGGACGGTGACGTGGACGTGTACAACGAGCGCGACGTGATGTGGGCGGTGGCCAATCGTGTCCAGGCGGACACCGATACGTTCGTCATTCCCCATTGCCAGGGGTCCGAGACCGACCCGTCGAGCGGCGAAGGGGGCATGACGGCCAAGATGGTCATCGACGCCACCAAGAAACGGAAAGACTTTCCCAAGCGGCTCGCCGTGCCCGACGATGTACGCGAACGGGTCCGGTTGGAGGATTACATCGACTGAACCGGAAAGGGATGCCATGCGCGGATGCCCCGAATCCGTCATTCCCGCGAAAGCATGTCCCCGACCCCGATCGGGGGCGGGAATCCAGGAGCGGCGGGGCGGTCGCGTGGAACTTTAGGAATCACAAGGGTTACCAAGGAGGTACATGATGGCACAGACCAGCAGGGCGGCAACGTTGCTTGCTCCGAACAAGCTTGAGATCCGGGAATACCCCATACCCGATATTCCGGACGACGGTGGATTGCTGAAGGTCGAGATGGGCGGCGTCTGCGGCTCCGACGTGAAGTACTATCACGGACGGATCAACCTGCCGCTGCCCATCATCCTCGGCCACGAGATCCTCGGCCGGGTGGACAAGCTCGGCGCCAAGGCCGCGCAGATCCACGGCGTGCAGGAGGGCGACCGGGTGATTCTCAAAGGCGCCATCGGCTGCGGCCGCTGCGCCGAATGCCGGCGCAACGCGCAGCGGTTCTGCAAGAACCGGACCAACTACGGCGGCCGCACCACCAGCGCCAATCCGCCCCATCTTTTCGGCGGCTTCGCGGACTATCTCTACCTGGCACCCGACGTGCTGATGACCAAGATCAGCGACGACCTCTCGCCGGAGGCGGCGTCCCTCATCGGCTCGGTCATGGCCAACGGGTTCCAGTGGGCGTTGCGCCGCGGCGGCGTCAAGATGGGCGACTACGTGCTGATCCAGGGGCCCGGACAACAGGGCCTGGCGTGCACCTTCGCCTCCAAGCACGCGGGCGCGGCGAAGATCTTCGTGTCCGGCATCGGCCGCGACGCTCCCCGCATGGAGCTGGCCAGGAAGTGGGGCGCCGACCGGATCATCAACGTCGAGGAAGAGAACGTGGTGGACGTAGTCCGGGAGGAGACCGACGGCGCCATGGTCGACGTGGTGGTGGACGTGTCCGGCAGCCCCAAGGCGATCCTGGCCTCCATCGACTGCCTGCGGCGCCAGGGGACCATGGTGCTGGCCGGGCTCACCGGCGACAAGACGATCACCGAGGTCCACATGGACAAGCTGGTGTGGGGCGAGATCAAGCTCCAGGGCTGCTTCACCGGCGACAACGACGCCGTGGACGCAACCCTGCGCCTCATGGAGGCCACCAAGTTCCCGGTGGAGGAGATGGTGAGCCACGTGTTCTCGCTGGATGAGACCGAGAAGTGCATTCAGGCCGTGGGCGGCGAGATACCCGAGTTGTTCCCGACCAAGGCGCTGATCAAGCCCTAGGAGCCTGCCGGAGCCGCGCCGCGTGCATATTGCGGGTGCCGAGCAGGGTGGGCGGCGGGAGAGGGGATTCGGGTCGGTAACCAGGGGCGGAGAGATATCATGAGCGAAACCTGTAGAGCGGCGACCCTGGTGGGTCAAGCCAAGATCGAAGTCCGTGAGTACCCGGTCCCGGACATTCCGCCGGACGGCGGGCTCCTGAAGGTGGAGTTGGGCGGGGTCTGCGGTACGGACTACAAGTACTACACCGGCAAGCTGAATCTGCCGATGCCCATCATCCTCGGCCACGAGATCCTCGGCCGGGTGGAGAAGCTCGGCGCCAGGGCGGCCGAGATCCACGGGGTCAAGGAAGGCGACCGCGTCATCATCAAGGGTTCGCTCGGGTGCGGCCGCTGCGCCGATTGCCGGCGCGGCGGCGACCGGTTCTGCAAGCAGCGCTCGGCCTACGGCTCGCGGATGTCCTCCGCGGACCCGCCGCACCTGTTCGGCGGATTCGCCGAGTACCTGTACATCACACCCACCGCGTTGCTGACCCGGATCAGCGATGACCTTCCTCCGGAGGCCGCGGCCCTCGTCGGGGCGGTGATGGCGAACGGCTTCCAGTGGGCACTGAGGCACGGCGGCGTCAAGATGGGCGACTACGTGCTGATCCAGGGACCCGGCCAGCAGGGGCTCGCCTGCACCTTCGCGTCGAGTCACGCGGGCGCCGCGCGCATCTTCGTCAGCGGCATCGGCCGTGACAAGAGCCGGCTGGAGGTGGCCAAGCAGTTCGGCGCGCATCGCACCATCAACGTCGAGGAAGAGAGCGTGCTGGACGTGATCCGGGAGGAAACGGACGGCGCCATGGCCGACGTTGCCGTCGACGTCTCAGGCAATCCGGCCGCAATCCTCACTTCGGTGGACTGTCTCAGACGGCAAGGCAAGCTCGTGCTCGGCGGCCTGACGGGCGACAAGACCGTCACGCCCATGCTCATGGACCGGCTCGTGTGGGGCGAGATCTGTGTCCAGGGGGCGTACACGGGTGACAACGACGCCATCGACGCCACCCTTCGGTTGATGGAGACCACCGCCTTTCCGGTGGAGCAGATGGTGAGTCACATCTTCTCGCTGGACGAGACCGAGGACTGCATTCGGGCGGTTGGCGGAGAGGTGCCGGAGATGTTCCCGACCAAGGCGTTGATCAAGCCCTGACGGCCCCCGCCCGGGGCAAACATGCCATGAGACTGTTCGCGCCCGCCAAGGTGAATCTCTACCTCCGGATCACCGGCCGGCGCGACGACGGCTACCATCTGCTGGATTCTCTGATGGTGCCCATCAGCCTGGGCGACGAGGTCGAGGTTTCGCGCGTCGATGGCCCTCCGGGGTCGTTGATCCTCCACGCGGATGATCCCGATGTGCCGCTGGGGGACGAGAATACCGTCCGTCGGGCGGCCCACGCGTTCCATGAACGAACCGGCCGTGACGAACCGGTTGCCGTAACGATCCGGAAGCGCATTCCCATTGGCGCCGGGCTGGGCGGCGGCAGCACCGACGCGGCGGCCGCCCTGCGCGGGATGAACGATCTGCTCGGAGCGGGCTTGTCCACCGAGGATCTCATGGCGCTGGCGGTGTCGGTCGGGGCGGATGTACCCTTTTTCATAGGCGGCAAGGCCGCCCGTGCCCGGGGAATCGGGGAGGAGCTGAGCCCCGCGGGACCGCTGCCGAGGCTCTGGATGGTGGTGCTGTTTCCCGACTTCCCGGTGTCTACGGCGTGGGTCTACCGCAACTTCCAGTTCAAGTTGACAAAGTCGTCCAAGAATAATAACTTGAACGAGAAATTGGACACTCCTCACGAAGTGGCTCGGGTTATGGTCAATGACCTCGAAACGGTAACCATCGGCCGCTATCCGCGCATTGCCCGTCTCAAGGAACGCCTTGAGGAAGAGGGAGCAATCGGCAGTCTCATGTCCGGCAGCGGCTCTGCGGTGTTTGGGATATTCGCTGACGAGGCGGATGCCAAAAGGGCATTCGCGGGCTTCGAGGGCGAAAAAGACGTTCGTGGGTATCTGGCTTTTTCGCTGACATAAGGGCAAGCCATCCGTCCCAGACGGAAAGGAGGTCCCTGTGGAGGTCACGGAAGTCAAGGTCTTTCCCGTTGAGGAGGATAAGCTCAAGGCTTATGTGACCATCACCCTGGATGACTGCTTCGTGGTTCGGGATCTCAAAGTCATTCGCGGCACCTCGGGCCTCTTCATTTCCATGCCCAGCAAGAAACGCAGGGATGGAACCTACAAGGACGTGGCGCACCCGCTGAACAGCGAGACCCGCAGGATGATCGAAGAAAGGATTATCGCGGCATACAGGGATGTTACTTCGGGCGATTCGGGCCAGGATCGGGAAGGCGACTAGTCGTCCCGGACAGGACACTCGGACGCCGACGGGAAGGAATGGGCGGTCGCCAAGTGGTAAGGCCCCGGATTTTGGTTCCGGTATACGAAGGTTCGAATCCTTCCCGCCCAGCCAAGCTCTCTCCTTTGATGGGCCGGTGATGGGGCGGGTTTCAAACCCGCCCGTAGCCATTGCGGCAAGACAGCACCGGCCGTTTCCCAGCGACGCAGGTAGGAAATGGAATCGTTGCACGATCAAATGAGGATCTTTGCGGGTAACTCCAATCCCCCGTTGGCGCGTGACATATGTCGTGGTCTGGAGATTCCGCTGGGGGAGGCGTTGGTCGAGACGTTCAGCGACGGCGAGATCAGGGTGGAGATCAAGGAGAACGTGCGCGGCTGCGACGTCTTCGTGATCCAGTCCACCTGTGCCCCGGGCAACGACAACCTGATGGAGCTGCTCATCATGCTGGACGCGTTCAGGCGCGCGTCGGCCAAGCGGGTCACCGCGGTGATTCCATACTACGGGTACGCGCGGCAGGACCGCAAGGTGGCTCCCAGGGTGCCCATCAGCGCCAAGCTGGTGGCGGATCTCATCACCACCGCGGGCGCTTCGCGCATGCTCACCATGGACCTCCATTCGGGTCAGATTCAGGGGTTTTTCAACATTCCGGTGGACAACCTCTATGCGTCGCCGGTGTTGCTCCAGTACATGGAGGGCCGGATCGGCGAGGAGCAATTGATCGTGGTGTCGCCGGACGCGGGCGGCGCCCAGCGGGCGCGGGCCTTTGCCACCAAGCTGAACGTCTCGATGGCGGTCATCGACAAGCGCCGGGCTGACGCCAACGTGGTGGAGGAGATGCACATCATCGGCGAGGTGGAACGCAAGACCACCATCCTCATCGACGACATGGTGGACACCGCCGGGACCATCGCCATGGCCGCGGAAGCGTTGGTCCAGGCCGGGGCGAACAAAGTCATCGGCTGCTGCACCCACGCCGTCCTTTCGGGAAAGGCGCTGGACCGGATCAATGACTCGCCCATCGAGGAGATGGTGGTGACCGATACCATTCCCCTAAGCGCCAAGATGGCCGTGTGCGAGAAGATAAAGCCCTTGTCGGTGGCGCCCCTGATCGGAGAAGCCATCCGCAGGACCCACCTGGAACGTTCCATCAGCTCCCTTTTCTGATCTCGCAGCACGCAGCAAATCGGTAGGAGGTTCAGGTTTTGGAAACGGTAGAAGTTTCGGTAGAGACGAGGCAGGTCGGGAACAAGCGTGACGCCGGCCGCCTGCGTCGTAGCGGAAAGCTCCCGGGGGTCGTTTACGGTCGGGGCACAGACGGCGTCGCCATGCAGGTGGATGACCGGGATCTCAGGACCCGCGTGGGCAGCCTGGAAGGCTCTCATGTGCTCCGTTTCAAGTCCGATGCGGCAAATCTCGACGGCAGGCTTGTCCTCATCAAGGACGTGCAGTATCACCCGGTGACTCACGACATCGCCCACATCGACTTTTATGAGGTGGACGTGTCGCGAAAGATCGTCGTGATGGTTGGCCTTCATTACGTGGGGCGGCCCGAGGGGGTCGTTCAGGGAGGGGTGTTACAGCCCATCGCGCGGGAATTGGAGGTCGAGTGCCTGCCCATGGATATCCCGGCGCAGTTGGAGGTGGACGTCTCGTCACTGCAGATCGGTCATGCGTTGAAGGCCGGCGATATCACCCTGCCCCCCGACGTGACCAACGACACTCCGGATCTGACGCTGGTTTCCGTGTTGGCACCGACCGTCTCGACGATAGAAGAGGAGGAGGAGGCGGCGGCGGCGGCGGGCGAAGCGGCCGAGGAACCGACGGACGCGGCCGAGACGGCGGCGGAACAGACCAGCGAGTGATTCCCCCGCGCGTTGCGGATAACCGGAAGCCCCGTGCGCGCGCGGTGCTCCGTTTCAGGAGATCGGCGTGAAACTCGTGGTGGGCCTGGGCAACCCGGGCCGGCGATACGAGCGCACGCGGCACAATCTCGGGTTTCTGCTGCTGGACCGGATCGCGGAAGCCAGGGGAATCCGCATCGGTGATGACCGGTGCCAGTCCTTGGTCGGTCGGGGAGAGTGGGAGCGTGAGTCCCTCGTGCTCGCCAAGCCCCAGACCTACATGAACCACAGCGGCCTGGCGGCCGCGGCCCTCGTGAGGCGTTTCCAGGTTCGGGGCGCGAACCTGGTGGTGGCGTTCGACGATCTGGATCTGCCCTTCGGGCGCCTGAGGATTCGCTGTGGCGGGTCCGCCGGCGGGCACCGGGGCTTGGGTTCCATCCTGCAGCACGTCGCCGACCGTGACTTTGTCCGGCTTCGCATCGGCATCGGCCGTCCGCCCGCGGGCGAGGATGCGGTAGAATACGTGTTGAGTCGGTTCTCGCCGGAGGAGCAGGACTCGTTGGACGACGTTTTGTCCAGGGCCGTGGAGGCTGTGGAAGCAATCGTGCTGAACGGCCCGGTCCGGGCCATGGAAGATTTCAATCGACAGGGGCCTGTCCGGGGAATCGAATCGTAGATTCTCGATCCCTCGGACAGGCCCCTCGATAGAGGAGGCGTTATGGATGGTTTGGTGGTCTGGGCGCCGGTACTGGGCGTGGCCGGACTTCTCATCGCGTACGGGGCCTATCGCGGCATCATCAAGGTCGGAGTCAAGGATGCGGAAATGCAGTCCGTCAGCGACTCCATCTACGAAGGGGCCATGGCCTTCCTGAAGCGCGAGTACATCGTTCTTTCGATCTTCGTGGTGGTGGTGGCGCTGCTGCTGGCCTGGCAGCTCGGAGTCGCCACCGCGTTGGCGTTCTTCGCGGGCGCAATCTGCTCGGTGATAGCCGGGTTTCTCGGCATGAGGGCGGCCACCCGCGCCAACGTGCGCACAACCCAGGCGGCCGCGGAGGGCGGCCAATCCGAAGCGTTGCTCATGGCCTTCAACGGCGGGTCGGTGATGGGTCTTTCCGTAGCCAGCCTCGGGCTCCTGGGCGTGGGCATTCTCTATCTGGTCTACGGCGACCCGGAGAACGCCAAGTACATCACCGGGTTCGCCATGGGCGCCAGCTCCATCGCCCTGTTCTCCAGGGTCGGCGGCGGCATCTATACCAAGGCCGCGGACGTGGGCTCCGATCTGGTGGGCAAGGTCGAGGCGGGCATTCCGGAAGACGATCCGCGCAATCCCGGCGTCATCGCGGACAACGTCGGCGACAACGTGGGTGACGTCGCGGGCATGGGCGCCGATCTGTTCGAATCCTACGTCGGCTCCGTGATCGCGTCCATCGCCATTGCCAGCACCATCTCGGCGAGCGGGCTCGCCGGCCTGTTTTCGGCTCAGGGCGAGGCCTCGCGGGCCACGTTGATGGCGCTGCCGCTGGTTCTGGCGATGCTGGGGCTCATCGCCTCGGTGGTGGGCATCTATTCCATGCGGGTGTTCAAGAAGATCGATCCGCAGTCGGCGCTGCGGGGCGCCACCGTTCTGACCACGGTGCTGTTCCTGGTGGCGGCGCTGGCCTTCATTCTCTATTACGGCGTCACCATCGGGGTGTTCTGGGCCGCGCTCGCGGGTTCGCTGGGCGGCATCCTCATCGGCCTCATCACCGAGTACTACACCTCCGCCAAGCCGGTGGAGCGCATTGCCGAGGCCAGCCGCACCGGCCACGCCACCAACATCATCCACGGAATGGCCGTGGGACTGGAGAGCGTCGCGCTTCCCGTCGTGGTCATCGCCGTCGCCATCTGGGTGTCCCACGGTGCGGCCCAGCTTTACGGCATCGGCGTGGCCGCGGTGGCCATGCTGGCCACGGTGGGCATCACCATGAGCGTGGACGCCTACGGCCCCATTGCCGACAACGCCGGCGGCATCTCCGAGATGTGCGGCCTGGGCCCCGAGGTCCGCAAGATCACCGACGGGCTCGATTCGCTGGGCAATACCACGGCGGCCATCGGCAAAGGTTTCGCCATCGGGTCGGCGGCGCTGACCGCGCTGGCGCTGTTCTCCGCCTACACGAGAACGGTGGATACCGAGCTGGCGGCCATGGGGCGGCAACCGTTGCAGATCCTGGTGACTTCGCCGGAGGTGGTGGTGGGCCTGTTCATCGGCGGCCTGATTCCGTACCTGATCGGAGCCATGACCATGACCGCGGTGGGAAGGGCCGCGGGAAAGATGATCGACGAGATCCGCCGGCAGTTCCGCGAGATCCCCGGGCTGTTGGAGGGTCGCGAGGGAGTCAAGCCCGACGCGGCGAGCTGCGTGGATATCTCCACCCGCGCGGCCATCAAGGAGATGGTCGTGCCGGGCTTGGTGGCGGTCATCGCGCCGGTGTTGGTGGGTTTCGCGCTGGGGCCGGTGGCGCTGGGTGGAATGCTGGCCGGGGCCTTGGTATCGGGGGTGCTGCTGGCGCTGTTCATGTCCAATGCCGGCGGCGCCTGGGACAACGCCAAGAAGTACATCGAGCGGGGCGATCTCGCGAACGAGGAGAAGGGCGGCGAGGCGCACAAGGCGGCCGTGGTCGGCGACACCGTCGGCGACCCGCTCAAGGATACTTCCGGCCCGTCCATGAACATCCTCATCAAGCTGATGTCCGTGGTTTCGCTCGTCATTGCGCCGCTGCTGGTATGATGCGGAAGCTTGTAAAGGGACAACCCCTGTGTTAGGTAAACTCCACGAACATGGCTGACGAAACGACGCATTACGAGACGCTTTTCATCGTCCACCCGGTCCACAGCGGCAGAAACCAGGAACTCTGTGAAAGGTTCCGGGGGGTTCTGGAAGGGCAGGGCGCGACCGTTACCCACTTCGAGGAATGGGGCATGCGCGATCTCGCGTATCCCATCGAGAAGCAGGGCAGGGGTTTCTACAACCTGATCCAGTACCAGGCCTCGGCGGGCGCGAGCGACGAGCTCGAGCGGCTGATGCGGTTGAGCGACGAGGTCATGCGCTGCATGACCGTGGTTCTGGATGACGACGTACGGTCTCTGGCTCCGACGGAGCAGCCTGCGGCGCCGGAACCGGAGCCGGAACCCGCGCCGCCGGAACCTGCCGAAGAAGTCCAGGAAGGCTCGGAAGCGTAACGGCTTGCTCCTGAGTGCAATCTCAAGGAACCTAACGGATAGCGGGACGGCTAGGAAAAGATGGCAGAATATCGCGGGAGAAGAGGCTCGGAAGATCATGATTCGTCAAATCGCCGGCGCGGCGGCATGTCGCGCCGCAAGGTCTGTCGCTTCTGTGCCAACAAGGACCTTCGCTTCGACTACAAGGATACCAAGCTCCTCAGCGGGTTCATGACGGAGCGGGGTAAGATCACGCCGAGCCGGATCACCGGAACCTGTTGCTGGTGCCAACGACGCTTGTCCAAGGCTATCAAGCGGGCCCGTCTGGTAGCGTTGCTCCCCTATACCACAGTGAAGCTCTGATCCGGCGTCTCTTCGCCGACGGATCGGCTTATGAAAGGGCTTGAAACTCTCAAGGGAGTGGGCCTTGGGTTGGCCATCACTCTCCTGCTTTTCTTTGCAGGCATGAGGGTGCCGATCGTTGGTCTGGTGGTGCTTCCGCTGGTCATCTTGCCAACCCTGTTCGTGGGCGTCCGGGTGGGGAGACAAGCGGGACAACTGCTACTCTTGGCGGCCGGTGTGTGTATCTACGCCCTGGGTGGGCTGGAAGCCGCGGTGGCATACCTGGTGTTCGCCGTGGTCACGTTGCTGCTGTTCTTCTCTTTCGGCCGGGGATGGTCCATCGCCACGGTCGTGAGCGGCAGTGCCGTCTCCACGTTGGCGGCCATGGTGATGACGGCATGGGCGTTCGCGGGCTCGCTGTCCGCCCTGTGGACCACGATCCACGGCGGCGTTCACGGCCAGGTTCTCATGACCCTGGAAGTGTACGAGCGCATGGGGCTTTCAGGCGATACCATTGATTTTCTCAGGGAGAATGCGGGACACATAGCGGCGCTCTTCGTGCAGATGCTGCCCGGCATGATTTTCTTCGCCCTGGGGGTCATGGTCCTGGTCAATCTGGCGCTGCTGTCGTGGAAGTTTCCGCAGTACCGCTCGTTCTTCTTCAAGGCCGGGGACCTCAAGGAATGGAAATCACCGGATCACATGGTGTGGTTCTTGCTCGTACCGAGTCTGGCACTATTTCTGCCGCTCGGATGGCCGTTGCGGGCGGTGGCCGTGAACGTGGTTTTCGTATGCTCGGCATTCTATTTTTTCCACGGTCTGGCCATCGTGGCGTACTATTTTCATCACAAGAAGGTACCGATGTTTTTTCGCGTCCTGGGATATCTGCTCATCGTCTTCGAGCAGGTTCTCACGGTGCTGGTCATCGGCCTGGGGTTCTTCGATCTCTGGGGCGACTTCCGGCGCCTCAAACGACGCACCGCGGGCCTGACCTGAAGGAGAGTCGATGGATGTCGTTCTGAAGGAAGATATTGAAAACCTGGGCCACATGGGCGAGGTGGTGAAGGTCAAGGATGGTTACGCCCGAAACTACCTCCTGCCCCGGGGGCTGGTGGTGTTGGCCAACAAGAAGAACCTGAAGGGCCTGGAGCACGAGCAGCGCATGATCGCCCAACGGCGGGAGCACCTCACCAAGGAGGCGCAGGGTATCAGTGAGAGGCTGTCCCAGGTCTCCCTCGAGTTCGCCGTCAAGGTGGGCGAGGAGGGCAGGCTTTTCGGCTCCGTCACCAACATGGATATCGAAAAGGCGTTGAAGGAACAGGGCGTCGAGGTGGAGCGTCGGAGAATCGTCCTGGAGGATCCCATCAAACAGGTGGGAGACTACGAGGTCCCCATCCGCCTCCGCCCGGAGGTAATGCCGACCATCAAAGTCAAGGTGGTATCGGAGGATGGGCCGGAGAAGGGCGAAGCGGCAACGGCTGCTCCGGTAGACGGCGACACGCCGTCAGGCGAAGGTGAAGAGCCGTCCGCCGGTGTTGGTGGAGAGCCGTCTACCCAGACTCCCGCCGCAGACGACCAGACTCAAGGGTGATTTCCCTACGGTCCCGGTCAACTGGCAACGACACCGGGACCACTCATCGCGAGTGGGAACCCAACGGGACGATATCATGTTGAGTCACCTGTTACCGGTTCTAGCGACCCCGGACTGGTTATCGAACCTGACACCCACGACAGTGGAGCATGAACCCTTTCCGCTCCTCGACCTTCTTCGGGATTCGCTTTACTACCCTGCCTCTGGTTTTGACGGTTCTCCCGTCAAATACCTCGGAGGTCACTTCTTGAGCTTTGTGTACGTGGACTATGGCCGCACTAGGGACGAGTTCATGGAGGCTTTGAAAGACCCTGGTTTTAGCGGTTACGACCTTATTGGGTGTCGTTCCGTGACTGAGAAGGAGTTGGCCCCACGGGGATGGCACCCGATGCCACCCACTCCGCGAGATGGCAACCCCTCCGCTTACCGTGACGAGATACAAGAGCCGTTTAGTACTTGGTCAGTGTTTCAACGCCGTGATGACGTTCCAGAATGCCACGGACCATGCCGTCTTAGTCTGCTGTATCTTTGTGCAGACGGAGTAGCTGCATTTCAGGCCCTCTACGTTACCAACGCTCTAGCCCCAAAAGCCGTAGCGATAATTCAACCCGGGGATGGTTTCGGCCTAAACTGGACAAACTTCAGAGATCCAGAAAGGATACTCGCGACATCGGTTCTTCAAAATCCGGGAGGGCCACCTAACATCTTGCTTTATGGTGGCTCAGGATCACTCGAATTCTATCGGGAAGCGTGTTGGCCCAGATACCGAAGACATGTGTGTACCTTCAGCATGCAAGACCATCGGCACATTTCGGTGTGGAAAAGCGGAGCCTGACCACGCATGAAGTTCAACGGCCGTTTGCGATTCGTTTGTGGCTGCATTGGCGTGCCGCTCATGGATGGCGGTGACTCCCCCGAAACTGTTCTGCCGACTGCTTGATCAGCGAGCTTGAAGGGCTTGGCCGGAGGGTTGCGTCTGCGGCCCGGTTTCTCAATGCTGGTGGATCAGCCGCGTCAATTGTGCCTTGGAACGACCCGTTCCATGGCCGGTTAGGTTTCACTGTGCCCTGGTCGACTCTTTCCCCATCGCGGGCGTAAGGCCCATCTCTCGGTTGGATTCCCCACTTCCAGTCAGGCTAGTGTATCTTCGGGCAGAGCGCCATTGACGCCGGTGCCATTCACGCCTATGTTTCGTTATGGGCGCTCGTTTGCAAACTGTTGTCGAGACACCGGCGTATCTCACGGCGGCCAAGGGTGTTCTGTCCGACACCGAGCGGGCCGAGGTTGTCACGATGGTGGCGGAGAATCCCGAGGCAGGTGTATCGCTCGGACGTGGAGTCCGAAAAATGCGGATCGCTCTTCCGGGACGGGGTAAACGTGGCGGGGCGCGTGTCGTTTTCCTGTTCTCTGGGGAGGACATTCCGGTGTTCTTGTTGACCGTCTTTGCCAAGAACGAGAAGGCGGATCTCAACGCCAGGGAACGAGCCGCGTTGATCGCCGCCGCCAAGCAGATGGTTGAGCAATACAGGAGGCACCAATGACGAAGGCATTCGACAAGGTCATGGCTGGGCTTGACGATGCCCGCGCTTACCTGAAGGGCGCGCGCGACGGTTTCGAAGTGCATGAAGTTGACGTGCCCGAGCCCGACGTTGTGGCGATCCGAGGCAAGACCGGATTGTCGCAACCCGTATTTGCCAAAAGCATCGGTGTTCCGCTCGGAACTCTCAAGAATTGGGAACAGGGCCGCCGGCGCCCCGAAGGGCCGGCACGTGTGCTACTAGCGCTGATCGGAAAACGGCCGTCGATCGTTCAGGAAGAACTCGCTGGCCAGAGTGGTCAAGGCGAGGCTCGTGACCGTGCGGTGCGGTAAGTCCAATACGCAGTTGTGGACTATTGTCCGGAGTAGGTTTCTCTCACGTTCTTGAGTTTAGTTCGGCCGTGTACCTCTCTACCGTTGCCGTCAATGACAGAGACGTCGTTGCCACGCAGTTTCATCCGGACCCGTGTGTTCAACCAGTCTGTCACGGAAGTTTCTGACTTGGCTTGCCGTTCATAGTCATAGTCGTCAACCTGCGTTGCCAAGGGCGCGCGAACTCGGATGACGATTCCTTCCCGATTCAAAACAGCCGCCTCGAAGTCTTGTACTTTCATGTAGTGTTGCTTCTCCGCTTTGAAAGACCCCTACGACGGAGATCGAGGCCGACGGGATGGTGCTAATCCATCAACTCCACCGCCGCCGCGCTGATGTGCTCGGCCGACAGTCCGTACTTGTCGTAGAGTCCCTCGGCATCCCCGGATTCGGCGAACTCCGTGACGCCGACGCGGCGGACGCGGCCACGGCCGAGCTCGGCCACGGCTTCGGCCACGGTGCTGCCGAGGCCTCCAGAGATGCCGTGGTCCTCGACCGTTACGATCTTGCCGTGGCTTGATGCGATGGACTCGATGAACTCGGTGTCGATGGGTTTGATGGTGTGGATGTTGACCACCTGGGCGGAGATGCCCCTGGCGGCCAGCAGGTCGGCGGCCTTGAGCACGTTCTCCATGACGCCGCCGGTTCCCAGCAGCGACACGTCCGCGCCTTCCCGTAGCACCACGGCCTTGCCGAAGCGGAACTCGTAACCCTCGCCGTTGATGTCGGGCACCTTTTGGCGCGTGAGCCTGAGGAACACGGGGCCCTCGTGGCCTGCGATGTATTCCACTGCGCCCCGGGTCTCGATGGCGTCGGCGGGTTGGACCACGGCCATGTTGGGCAGGGTGCGCATGAGGCCCATGTCTTCGGTTGCCATCTGGCTGTAGCCGTCCTCGCCGATGCCGATGCCGGCATGGGTGCCGACGATCTTCACGTTGGCGCGGTTGTAGGCCACCGCCATGCGGATTTGCTCGAAGCGGCCCACCACGAAGCAGGCAAAGCTGCAGATGAAAGGGATCTTGCCCGCCAGCGCCATGCCCGCGCCGATGCCCACCATGTTGCCCTCGGCGATGCCTACGTCGAAGAACCGGTCGGGATGCTTCCGGGAGAACTCGTCGGTCATGGTGGACTTCCGGAGGTCGGCGTCGAGGACGACGATGTCCGGATTGGTCTCGGCCAGCCGGGACACGGTCTCGCCGAAGGTTACACGTGTTGCCGTTGCGCTCATGTGTTTTTCCCTGCTGCGGATAACCCCGAGGGCGACCGCCGGTCGCCCCTACCCGCCGTTGACGATCTCATCGATGGCGCGGTCGCCTTCCTCGCGGCTGGGAGCCTTCCCGTGCCACTCCCAGCGGTTCTCCATGAAGCTGACGCCTTTGCCCTTGACGGTCTGACAGACGATCATGGTGGGGCCGTCGTGATGCTGCTGCGCGGCTTCCAGCGCCTCGAGGATGGCGGGGAAGCTGTGGCCGTCGATCTCCAGGGTGTTCCAGTTGAAGGCGCGCCACTTGTCCAGCACCGGCTCCAGGCTCATGATCTCGTCCACCCCGCCGCTCAACTGGATGTGGTTGTAGTCCATGAGCACGCAGAGGTTGTCGAGCTTGAATCGGGGCGCGGCCATGGCCGCCTCCCATATCTGCCCGGCCTGACACTCGCCGTCGCTGATGACACAATAGGTGCGGTAGTCCCGGGCGCCGGTCTTGCCCGCAAGCGCCATCCCCAGGGCCACCGACAATCCCTGTCCCAGGGAGCCGGTGGAGGCCTCGACGTAGGGGAAGCGGTGGCGGTCCGGGTGCCCCTGAATCCTGCTGTTGAGCTTGCGCAGGCTCAACAGCTCCTCCCGCGGAAAATAGCCGGCCCTGGCCAGGGCGGCGTACACGGCAGGCACGCAGTGGCCCTTGGACAGGACGAAGCGGTCCCGGTCCGGCCAATCCGGCTGGTCCGGCCGGTGACGCATCTGGTGGAAGTACAACGCCGTGACGATTTCGGTGCAGGACAGTGAGCCGCCCGGGTGCCCGGAGCCCGCCTCCACCAGCATGCGGATCACGTCGACTCGGAGTTCCTTGGCTATGGCCTGAAGTTCGGGGATCGTCATGAGTTACACCATTGTCTGTCCGCCGCAGATGTTGAGGGCCTGCCCGGTAATGCCCGAGGCCTTGTCCGACGCCAGATAGACCGCGAACCCGGCAATCTCCTCCGGGTCCAGGAACCGCCGGATCGGCACCGCGGCAAGCGCCTGCTGCTTGAAGGACGCGGGGTCCGTTCCCAGTCTCTCGGCAATCTGTTCGATGCCGGCGCGGGACATCTCCGTGTCCACCCATCCGGGACACAGGGCATTGACGGTCATGCCCCGGGACACCAGCTCCAGCGCCAGGGCTCTGGTAAAACCGATGAGCCCGTGCTTGCTGGCGCAGTAGGCTGCATATCCGGAAACCCCGAACTTCCCCAATACCGAGGACATGTTGATGATGCGGCCGTTGCCCTCATCGCTCATGATGCCGAGCACTTCCTTCGTTACCCGATAGACGCCCGTGAGATTCGTATCGACGATGGTGTGCCACAGACTTTCGTCCGCGTCATCCATCGGGGTCATTCCCGAGGCGCCGGCATTGTTGACCAGGATGTGAACCTGCCCCCACTGCTCATGGATACTGGCCACGCAACTCCGGATGCTGGCCGTGTCTCTCACGTCGACGGACACCGGCAGCACCGAATGGCCCTCTTCGCGCAACTCTTCGGCCACGGCCTCGAGCCGCGGCGCGTTGCGCGCAGCGATGACGATCCGGGCGCCCTGCTGTGCCATGGCGCGCGCCACGGCTTTGCCGATGCCGGTGCCGCCGCCCGTGACCAGCGCTACCCTTCCCGAAAGATCCATTCACTGTTCACTTTCTCACCCCCCGAGGAGCGAGAAGCGGGCACAGGCCCTATACCAAGACAAGGACCCACGCGGTAACCGCGGTACCCGCCACGGCGATGCCGTAGCACAGGTAAGCGAGAGGCTTTTGCACGGCTTTCAAGCCGGCATCCTTTAACGCGAAGTAGAAGCGGTGTGCCCAATGGTAGAGTGGCAGAGCGATGAGGACGAAGACGTAGATCTTGACCAGCCAGTTTTGGTAGAGAACACCCGTATGCGGGATCCATCCGAGCGGCTCCGCGAAGCCGGTAATAACGATATGGATGGGTACCAAAAAGGCTGCCACCACGCCTCCAGCCGAGAACAGTCCCCACCAAAGCGGCTCGAGATTCCTGCCTGTCGTCACGGTTCAACTCCTCAGCGCGATGAAAAGCGCCAGAATGAGCAGCGATAGAACAATCCAGGCGCCGATATTCAAACCGATCATCAGTTCTCGACGAATGCGACCGAATTGCACCACCACGGCGGTCGAATAAAACCAGGTAATACTGTGGTACAGAGCAAAGACGAGCGCGACGACATGGAACAGGATCCAGCCGGGAGACGCGAGCTTTTGACGAAACGCGGCATACGCGTCATGGCCCTGGTTCAACTGGTAGATCTGGACAAGAAGCACGACCAGAAAAATAGCGATGAACACACAGGAGAGTTCCCGCATCATGAACATGAAGTAGCTCTTTTTCTGGAGCCACCAGGTAGCCGACATCTTCGGATAATACAGCTTGGACTTGTCGGGTCTGTTTCCGTTCATCGTTGCCCCCAGGGGAGGAGTACGGACTTGAACCAGTTTTGGGTGGTGTCGACCTTGGAACGCTGGATGGCGGCAGCCGGGTCCACGTCCTTGGGGCACACTTCAGTGCAATCACCCACGAAGGTGCATTGCCAGATCCCCTCGTGACTTCCCAGAGTCTCCTGGCGCGAATCGTTTCCCTGGTCGCGCGAGTCCATATTGTAACGGTAGCCCAGCGCTATCGCCGCGGGACCCAGAAACTCCGGCTCCATGCCGTAAACCGGGCAAGCTGCGTAGCAAAGCATACAGTTGATGCATTGAGTGAACTGTTTGTACGCGGCCAACTCTTCCGGTGACTGGCGGTACTCCCCCTCTGATACCGGTTTTTCCTCTTTCCGGACGATCCAGGGCCGAACACTCTTGAGCTTGTCCAGGAAGTCACTCATGTCGATGACAAGATCCCGAATGATCGGGAAGTTGACCAGCGGTTCCACACGAATTTCCTGCGGATAATAATCACGCAGGAATGCCGCGCAGGTGAGCTTTGGCACACCATTGACCATCATACCGCAGCTTCCGCATACACCCATCCGGCAGGACCACCGATAAGTCAACGTGCCGTCAAGCTGGTCCTTGATGTAATTGAGCGCATCCAGAACCACCCAATCTTCCTTGTAGGGGACCGAGTAGGCCTGAGTCTTCGGTGCGAGGTCTTGTCCAGGTTGGTAGCGCGTGACGTTGAGTGTCACCGTCGGCTCGTTGTTCATGTCGTTCCTCTCGTCTAATACTTCCGCTCCTCAGGTGCCCAACGAGTAATGGTTACCGGCGAATACTCGATTTTCGGTCCATCGGGTGTACGGCTTGCCAACGTATGTTGCAGGTATTTTTCATCATCGCGCTTGGGGAAGTCGGTTCGCGTGTGGGAACCGCGCGACTCCTTGCGGTTGACCGCGGAGTGCGCCACGGATTCCGCTATGTCCAGCATGCAATCCAGCTCCAACGCCGCGGTTACTTCCGTATTGAAGATGTCGCCCTTGTCTTCGACCGTAACGTCCTTGAAGCGCTCCCGGAGCTCCCTGAGGGCGTCGCAGGTTTTTTGCATCCCGGCTTCATCGCGGTAGATGCCGGTCCCTTGTTCCATGGCGCTCTGCATCCCTTCACGGATTGCGGCGATCTTCTCTTTCCCGCTGTCGTTTCGAAGCACTCGGTCCAGTCGTCGCTCCTCGTCACTGGCGAGCGCCGCCACCGGATCGGAAGAAGGAGATACCCGACTTTGAGCATATTCGGCGGAAGCGCGACCGGCCCGCGCTCCGAACACCAGACACTCCGTGAGCGAGTTGGAGCCCAGCCGATTGGCGCCGTTGATGGACACACAGGCCGTTTCTCCTGCAGCGTAGAGTCCCTCTACGGAGGTCTTCCCGGTTACGTCGGTGTGGATCCCCCCCATCATGTAGTGGACCACCGGGCGGACGGGAATGGGTTCATACACCGGATCGATGCCGACGTATTTGCTCGCGAGCTCACGGACGAAGGGTATCTTCGCGTTGATCATCTCCTCGCCAAGATGCCGGAGATCCAGGTGGACGTAATGGCCGTGGGGGCCTTCGAAGGTTCGCCCCTTTTCATATTCCTGCATATGGCAGCGCGACAGGATATCCCGTGGACCCAACTCCATCTTGCGATGGACCGGCGTGTCTGTCGGCGGCCCGAGACCGTAATCCTGGAGATACCGGTAGCCGTCCTTGTTCTTGAGCCAGCCTCCTTCACCGCGCGATGCCTCGGTGATGAGGATACCCGTTCCGGGAAGTCCGGTGGGGTGATACTGCACGAACTCCATATCCTTGAGAGGGACCCCGGCGCGGTAGGCCAGGGCCATGCCATCACCCGTTTTGATGGCGGCGTTGGTCGTAAAGGGAAAAATGCGTCCCCCGCCGCCGGTGCAAATGATGACGGCCTTTGCTCCGATCACTTCCAGTTGACCGTTATAGAGGTTCAGGGCTGTTATACCCGCAACCTTGCCGTCATCGACCAGGAGCTTGGTTACGAAGCACTCGTCATAACGTACGACGCTGTCGTATTTGAGGGACGTCTGAAACAGACTGTGGAGCATGTGGAAGCCGGTCTTGTCGGCGGCAAATACCGTACGATCGACGCTCATGCCGCCAAAGGCCCGCACGCTGATTCTTCCATCCGGGTCGCGGCTCCACGGACAACCCCAGTGTTCGAGCTGGATCAGTTCTCCCGGAGCCTCCTCGATAAAGAGTTCTACGGCGTCCTGATCCGCCAGGAAGTCGGCCCCGAAAATCGTGTCTCTTGCGTGGGTATCAAGACTATCGTTCTCACGAAGCACCCCCGCGGCTCCTCCCTCCGCTGAAACCGTATGGCTTCGCATGGGATACACCTTCGATACCAGCGCGATGGAGAGTTCGGGAGACAGTTCCGCCGCAGCAATGGCGGCGCGTAACCCCGCTCCTCCGCCGCCGACAATGATGATGTCATGTGTAACCATATTCTTCCTAGGAGCGTTTCTTTACGACCTCGTAGCCGAGCTCGTCGATGGCAGAGAAGATTTCCGCCAGTGCCGTCTCATCCTCAATCCATGCATGGCCGAGCCGGACCTTCACGGCGTAGTAGAAGCCGAAGGGAGGCTTCCCCTTGCGAAACTTGAAAAGTTCCCGTGCCAGTTTGACGGCATTGAGCTTTGGCTCTTGTTTGTTCATCGCGCTGAGAGTTACAGGCGTCTGAAAGCGTCCCCCGAAGAGGGTCCGCCCTCGCGCTCAAGGGCTAGGTGAGCATGTCGACTTTGTCGTTGACCGCCTTGGTGGACACGATGTGCCGCGCAAGCTGCATCTCGTCGGCGTCGAAGCCCAGGGCCAGACCCACGAGCTGCGGCAGATGGACGATCGGAAGGTCGATCTTCTGTCCCTTCTGGCCTTCGGCTCTCGGCTGGTTGCCGTCGAGGTTCAGATGGCACAGCGGACACGGGGTCACCATGCAGTCGGCGCCGTTCTGCTTCGACTCGCCGGTATGCTTGGCCACCATGCCCAGGGAGGTTTCCTCGTTGGAGGCGAGGACCGGGAAACCGCAGCACTTGGTCTTGCCGCTGATGTCGACATTCTCGGCGCCCAGCGCGCCGATCAGGTCCTCCAGATAGGTCCGGCGGCCGCCCACTTCCTTGGTCGGCACCATGATGGGGCCGGGCCGGCGCAGGAAACAGCCGTAGAACGGGGAGACCTTGAGGCCGTTGAGGGGACGCTGGATCAGCGGCTTGAGCTTCTCCATGCCGTAGTCCTCGAACAGCACCCACAGCATGTGCTTGACCTCGGTGGTGCCCTGGTACGAAAGCCCCTCTTCGGCCAGATACTCGCGATTGATCTCTTCCCGGTACTCGGGGTTCTGCAGCCGGTCGTTGGCCTGGCTGAAGACGCCCTGGCAGGTGCTGCAGATGGTCATGATGGGCAGGCCCATCTGCTCCGCCTTGGCAAAGGTCCGCGCGTTGATGGGGTCCGATAGCTGCGTCGGCATGCAACCGGCGCCGGTGCACGACACGTCGGACATCTCCTCAAGCTCGAGGTCGAGCTTGTCGGCGACCTTGACGGCCGCGGAGTAGAGCTCGGGACAGCCGCCCTTGGCCACACATCCAGGATAGAACGCGTATTTCACTTGGAATCCTCCGCTTTCTCGAGAATGCGCTTGATTTGGTCGGCCCCCGGGCGTTTCTCGTGACGGCCGGGCATCTTCCCTCTCCGCAACGCTCTCACCGCGGTGGGCAGGAGCTTCATGAGTCCGGTCACGTTGGTCAGGCCCTCGGTCTCCATGGCCAGTTTGCGTTCATCGAGCCAGCCGGTCTGCTTCACCGAGTTGATGAAGCTCGCGTGATGCCGCCCCACCTTTTCGTGCTTGATGCCTTCCTTGAAGGCCACGTCGCGTATCTCCATGATCTTGGTGGAGGGGGCCAGTCCGCGCGGGCACTTGCCGTCGGCCTCGTAGCAGTGGACGCAGTCCCACAGCCCTTGGGGCTGCTCCACCACCTTCATGCGGGCCTCCATCTTGGCTCCGGTCTCCCGCGGGTCCATCACGAAGCGGTAGCCCTTGACCATGGCGGCGGGCCCGAGGAAGTCGAAATTCACCGGCAGCACCGCGCAGCCTTCGTCGCACAGGCCGCACTGGTAGCAGCTCATGGTCTTGCGCACTTCCGCCATCTCCGACTCGAGAACCAGATTCTCCGTCGGCGCGAACTCGTCGTCCGGCTCCATCCACGGCTTCATGGCGGCCATCTTGTCCCAGGAGAACTTGTCCATGTCGAACACCAGGTCCTTGATCACCGGGATGTTGCGCACCGGGTCGCACAGGATCTCCGGAGCCTTCTTGGTGACCGCGCCGATCTTGGTGGCGCAGGTGAGCTTGGCGCTGTAGTTGAGCCGCACGGCGCACTCGCCGCAGTAGCCCTGGCAGCAGGAGGCCCGGAAGGCCAGGGTGTCATCCTGCTCATCCCGGATCTTCTGGAGTCCTTCCAGGACCGTGGCGTCCTCGGGCAGGTCCACCTTGTAGGTGGAGTAGCTCGATTCGCCGCCGTTTTCCGGGTCCTTGCGATGAACCTTGTAGGTGACTTCCATGGGTTCTCCTTGGCCGGCGCCTCCTGCCCGAGTCCGCACCGCGTGCGGAGACCCCACGCGGACGGGCGGGTCGCGGCGCCCGCTCTTATGCCGATACCGCCCGGATATCGAGCTTCGGTGAGCCGTCCTTTGAACGCACCACGGTGTGCGCTTTCCAGTTTGAATCGTCCTTTTCCGGATGATCGCTTCTCAGATGGGCGCCACGGCTCTCGGCACGGCTGCGGGCGGCCAGGGCGGTGGCCTCGGCCAGCTTTAGCAGATTTCCCAACTCGACATAGCCCGTGAGCGCGTAGTTGTAGATTCGGGACTTGTTGTTGACGCGAAGCGCGGCATGGCGCTGTTGCAGCGCGCGGATCTTTTCCCGGGCCTCGGCCAGCCCCGCGTCCGTGCGCGCTACCCCCAGGTTCGCGTTCATCAGCTCCCCGAGCTCTCGATGGATGGTGCCCATGGTATCGCCGGAGGAGCCCCCCGAGGTGATCTCGGCGAGCCGCTCGCCGTCCGCGGAGGCCCCGGAGCCGTCCCCGGCCTTGGCGCCCGCCGACTTGGCGTGGGCCGCCGCGGCTTCGCCCACCCGCTTGCCGAACACAACCGCTTCGGTGAGGGTGTTGCCCGGGAGCCGTCCGGCGCCGTTGAGCCCGTTGTGGGCGCATTCGCCGACGGCGAAGAGCCCGGCCACCGAGGTTTCCCCGGAGGCAGTGGTCTCGATGCCCCCCATGGGCCGGTGCGCCACCGGCTGCACCGGGACCGGATCCTGGGTGACGTCGAGCCCGGCCATGACCTTGACCAACTCCACCGCCTGGGGGAAGCGGGACGTCAGGTTCTCTACCGGCCGAAGGTCCAGGGACACCGGCCCGCCGCCGTTTTGGCCGGCCTTGTGGACCTCCGCCGCGAGCTGTGCCCTGGAGAGCGCCGCCGCGCCCACCAGCGTGTCACCCGCGGCGTTCATGAGCTTTGCGCCCTCGCCCAGGGCCGCCTCGCTGATCAGGACCGTTTGGGCGGCGCTGTACACCGTCGGATGGAACTGCACCATCTCCAGGTCCACCAGGCCGACGCCCAGCTCGTAAGCCAGCATCAGGCCGTCGCCGGTGGTTCCCACGGCCGCGGTGCACGGGGAGTACAACTGGGTGGCACCGCCGGTGGCGAGGATGACCGCGCCCGCCCCGAAGGTCTCGAGCTGGCCGCTTCGGTGCCCCAGGGCCACCGCGCCGGTGCACGCCCCGCCGTCCTGGATCAGCGAGGTGACGAACCACTCGCGGAAGCACGGGATGTCCTCTCTCTGAAACTGTTCGTGCAGCACGTGCAGGACCATGTGTCCGGTGCGGTCGTCCGCGTAAGCGGCGCGCTCGACACTGCTGGAGCCCAACGGGCGGTGGTCGATGCGCCCGTCGGCATCGCGGTTGAACGGCACGCCGACGCGCTCGAGCCAGATAACCTCTCGGGCCGCCTCCGCCGCCAGTATGTTCACGGTCTCGTTGTCGCAGAGGCCGTCACCGGCGTTCCGGATATCCTGGGCAAACTTTTCGGGAGAGTCGTCGCGTCCCAGCGGCGCGTTCAGGCCGCCCGACGACAGCGCCGAATTCGTTCGCAGCGGATGGACCTTGCTCAGCAACGCCACCGACGCGCCGGCGCGCTTGGCGGCGATGGCCGCGCGTAGACCGGAAGCCCCTCCACCAATTACGAGAACATCAAATTCCGGCACTGGCAATCCCCTTTTCTTCGACGAGTGGCACGCAAATCCCCTGCTTTTCAAGGGGTATAACAAAACCGTCTCCGACGCGTCAAGGTCGGTTCCCGGCGCCCTCCGCGGGCCTGTGGCGGGCCGCCTCCGGCCCTGGACGGGGACCTCGCCGGTGGCGCATGAGCGCGTGATGCGCTATGCCGGGAGGCGTATGGAACGGGACTCCCTGGCGCGTGTCAACCGGGCGGTGATCCGGTGCCGGAAGTGTCCCCGCCTGGTCGCCTGGCGGGCCGAGACGGCGGCCAATCCGCCGCGCCGCTATCACGGATCCAGCTATTGGGGCAAGCCCCTGCCCGGCTTCGGCGACGGCGCCGCGCGGCTCCTCATCGTGGGCTTGGCCCCCGCGGCCCACGGCGGCAACCGCACGGGCCGGATGTTCACCGGAGACCGCAGCGGAGACTGGTTGTACCAGGCCCTGTTCGAGCACGGATTCGCCAACCAGGCCGCGTCGGTGGACCGTAACGACGGCCTGGAGCTCACGGACTGCTACATCTCCGCCGCCGTCCGCTGCGCGCCCCCCGCCAACAAACCCGCCCTGGACGAGTTCCACAACTGCCGCGGCTATCTGGTCCGCGAGCTCGGGCTGTTCCGGCGTCTCCGGGTGGTCATCGCCCTTGGGAAGATCGCCTTCGACTCCTACCTCAAGGCGGCGGTGGACGCAGGCCAGACGCTGCCCCGGCCCCGCCCAAAATTCGGCCACGGTAGCCGCCATCGACTCGACAACGGCCTGACGCTGCTGGGGTCCTACCACCCCAGCCAGCAGAATACCTTCACCGGAAAGCTGACAGTGCCCATGTTCCACAGGGTCTTCCGCACGGCCCGGGCGCTGCTGGACGGCGAGCCCGGGCGGGTTTGAAACTCGCCCGAGCACCTCGTCGGCACTCCTTGCCGGCGACAAAGAGTTCTTCCCGTCTCGCCGGCTATTCCCAGGGCACTGGCTCCCAGGGTTGACAGGTTGTAGCTAATTGACTACAAGCCGGTTTCGTGTTCATACTGCATTACGTTTCGGAAGACGGCATTGATCACTTCGATACGTGGTTCCGGAGGCAGTCGTCCGAAACACGTGCTCGCGTCCAAACGCGCATCGACCGAATGGAGTTCGGCAATTTTGGGGATCACAAGAGCGTAGGAGGGGGTGTTTCCGAGCTTCGGATCGATTTCGGTGCTGGATACAGATTGTACTACGGTCGCGATGGTGATGAGATCGTGATCTTGCTGGGCGGCGGAACGAAGAATCGGCAGGCCCGCGACATCGCAATGGCGCAGACCCGCTGGAAGGCGTACCAACAGGAGAAACGAAATGCCCGTAAGAGAGCATAGGGCGAGCGACTATCTGAAAACGCCGGAGGATATCGTTACCTATCTGAATGCAGCGATTGAGGAGATGGGTGACGACCCGCGCCTTCTTATGAAGGCGTTTCGCAACGTGGCTGAGGCGCAAGGAGGCGTATCCGCGCTGGCGCGTGAGGCCAGGCTGGATCGAGTGGCGCTTTCCCGGGCACTCTCCGGCCAGAGAAATCCACGGCTCGATACGCTCGCGAAAGTGTCCGCTGCGTGCGGCGTCAAGCTCCGGTTCTCAACGTAGTTTCCATCGTGGGGAAGCCGGGGAAGGACCGCAAGCTCAGGTATCGTCACCGGTTTCATGTTATGGTGCCCGCGAGGAGAATTGCCTATGGCGCGTGAAGCCCTGCAGGACTACCGGGAAACCGAGGCCGAGCTCCGCAAGCGTGTGGAGGGCGAGGTTCGGTTCGACGCCTACTCGCGGCTGCTCTACGCCACGGACGCGTCCATCTACCAGGTGGAGCCCGTGGGCGTGGTCATTCCCCGCCACAAGGGCGACGTCCAGGCGGTCATCGAGGTGGCCAACCGGCACCGGGTGCCGGTGCTGGCCCGGGGCGGCGGCACTTCCCTGGCAGGCCAGACCGTGGGTCACGCCATCGTCGTGGATTTCTCCAAGTACATGAACCAGGTGCTCGAGGTGAACCAAGAGGAACTGTGGTGCCGCGTACAGCCGGGCGTCGTTCAGGATGCCTTGAATACCCGCGTGGCGCCCCAGGGAATGCTCTTCGGACCGGATACCTCCACCTCGAACCGGGCCACCATCGGCGGCATGATCGGAAACAACTCCGCGGGCGCCCACTCCATCGTGTACGGCAAGACCCTGGACCACGTGCTGGAGCTGACGGTGCTGCTGGCGGACGGAAGCGAGGCGGTGCTGCGCGATCTCACGCCCGATACGCTGGCGGCCATGCAGGCGGGGAAGGGGCTGGAGAGCCGCATCTACCAGCAGCTACCGCCGCTGGTGGAGTCCGCCAGGCAGCTCATTGCGGAGCGCTATCCCAAGCTCATGCGGCGGGTCTCGGGCTACAACCTGGACGAGTTCGCCAAGGACCAGCCGTTCAACCTCTCGCGCCTGGTGGTGGGCTCCGAGGGCACCCTGGCGTGCGTGGTGGAAGCCAAGATGCGGCTGGTGCCCAAGCCCAAACACACCGCGCTGGATGTGATCCACTTCGACGATCTCCAGGACGCGCTGGTGGTGTCGGAAGCCATTCTCGAGACCCAACCCTACGCCATGGAGCTCACCGACAGGCCCATCCTGGAGCTGGCCCGCAACAACATCGAGCAGTCCAAGCGGCTGGGCTTCGTCCAGGGCGACCCGGACGCCATCCTCATGGTGGAGTACGACGGTGACACCGCCGAGGAGGTTCGGGACAAGGTCGACCGGATGGAAGTGCTGCGGAAGCGCGAGCACATGGGCTATGCCGCCTCCCTGGCCTACGAGCCGCGGGAGGTGCAGCAGATCTGGGGCGTGCGCAAGGCGGGCCTGGGGCTGCTGCTGGGCGTCAAGGGCGAGAAGAAGCCCATCGCCTTCGTGGAGGACACGGCGGTGGATCCGGTGAAGCTGCCGGAGTTCATCAAGCGCTTCCGCGCGATCCTCGGCAGCCACGGCGTCCGGGCCGGCTATTACGGCCACTGCTCCGTGGGCTGCATGCACATCCGCCCGTTCATCAACCTCAAGGAGGCGGGCGAGGTGGAGATGATGACGCAGATCTCCCGGGAGATCTCCGACCTGGTGATGGAGTTCGGCGGCGCCATGTCCGGCGAGCACGGCGACGGCCTGGCCCGGAGCCATCTGAACGAGAAGCTCTTCGGACCCGAGCTGTACCAGGAGTTCCGCAAGGTCAAGCGCCTGTTCGACCCGCACAACCTGCTGAACCCCGGCAAGATCGTGGACGCGCCGCCCATGACCGATTCGCTCCGCTACGGCACTTCCTACAAGACCTGGCAGCCCGACACCATGCTGGACTTCAGCGGCCAGGGGGGCTTCGTGGCCGCGGTGGAGATGTGCAACGGCACCGGCGCGTGCCGCAAGACCCTGGGCGGCACCATGTGCCCGTCCTACATGGCCACCCTGGAGGAGGAGCACTCCACCCGCGGGCGGGCCAGCGCCCTTCGCGCGGTGCTGTCCGGCAAGGTGCCGCGCTCCGAGTTCACCGGCGAACGGCTCCACGAGGTGCTGGACCTCTGCCTCGAGTGCAAGGGCTGCAAGGCCGAATGCCCCTCCAACGTGGACATGGCCAAGCTCAAGTACGAGTTTCTTTACCACCACCAGCGGGTCCACGGGGTCTCGCTCCGGAGCCGCCTGTTCGGGCGCATCGGCGCCCTGAGCCGCTGGGGCTCGCTGTTTGCGCCGCTTGCGAACCGGGTCAACGGCAACTTCGTGAACCGCTGGATCATGGACCGCTTCCTGGGCATCGACAGCCGCCGCCCGCTGCCGAGCTTCGCCCGCAACAATTTCGAGGCATGGTGGAAGAAGCACGACGCCGGCGGCACCGGCGCCCGCGGCTCGGTGATCCTGTTCCACGACACCTTCAACACCTACAACACGCCCGAGGTGGCGGTGGCCGCCACCCGCCTGCTGGAGCATTTCGGTTACCGCGTGCTGACCGTGCCCCGGCGCTGCTGCGGCCGGCCGATGATCTCCAAGGGCATGTTGCAGGAGGCCAAGGACCACGCCGCCTGGAACGTGGCCCGGCTGCTGCCCCACGTGGAGCAGGGGGTGCCGGTGGTGGGCCTGGAGCCTTCCTGCATCCTGACGCTCCGGGACGAATACCCCGACCTGTTGCGCAGCGAGCCGGCGCGCCTGGTGGCGGGGCGGACGCTACTCATCGAGGAGTTGTTGATGCAAGAGCAGGTGACGGGCTCGTTGAAGAACGGCGGCGCCCCCAGGCCGCCGGTGGTGCTGCACGGCCATTGCCATCAGAAAGCGCTGGTGGGCATGGCCCCCACCGTCTCGGTGCTGCGGGAGGCGGGCCACGAGGTCCGCGAGGTGGACTCCGGCTGCTGCGGCATGGCCGGCTCCTTCGGTTTCGAGAAGGAGCACTACGACGTGTCGGTGGCCATCGCCGGCCGCCGTCTGGTGCCGGCGGTGGAGGCTGCGCCCGAGGACGCGCGCGTGGTGGCCTCGGGAATATCCTGCCGGCAACAGATCGAGCATCTTACCGGCCGCCGTGCCCTCCATCCCGTGGAGGTGCTGTGGGAAGACGCCCGGGAAGCCGGGGCCTGAGGCGGTCATGGGCAGGATCACGGCGTTGTGCTGTCCGCAGTGCGGCTGGGAGGCGGTGACCGACGACACCTTCGCGTGCGGCGCCTGCGACAGTGTGCTGGATGTCCGCATGGACCTCAGCCACCTCACCCGGTCCGACGTACGGGTCATCCGCAACAGCCGGGACGCCACCCTCTGGCGCTGGTTCGATTTCTTCCCGGTGAAGAACCGCAGCTCGGTGGTGTCCCTGGGCGAGGGCTACACCCCGCTCACCCGTTGCCGGCGGCTGGGCGAGCACCTGGCGATGGACCGGCTCTACGTCAAGAACGACACGCTGCTGCCCTCGGGCTCCCTCAAGGACCGCAGCAATACCGTGGGCATCTCCCGGGCGGTGGAGCTGGGCTTCGACACCGTGGCGGTGCCGTCCACCGGCAACGCGGCGGCGTCCGTGGCCGCCTACGCCGCGGCCGCGGGTTTGCGCAGCATCGTCATGGTGCCGGCCGGCACCGACCGGGCCAAGGTGACCCAGGCGTACGCCTGCGGCGCCGCCGTGGTGATGGTGGAGGCGACGAGCCTCGACGGCATGGGCGCGTTCTACCGCGCGGCGGTCAAGGAGTTCGGCTGGTACGATTGCCTGTCCACCAATCCGTACCGCAACGAGGGCAAGAAGTCCTACGCCTTCGAGTTGTTCGATCAATTGGACGAACACGTACCCAACTGGATCATCCACCCCACTGCCGGCGGAGCAGGCCTGGCGGCCATGTGGAAGGGCTACCAGGAGTTGCACGGCCTCGGCTGGGTGCACCGGTTCCCCAGGCTGGTGGCGGCCCAGAGCGAGGCCGCGGCCCCCATCGCCACGGCATTGAAGAGCAGCAGCGCCACCGTGGAGCCGGTGGCCGCGGGTTCGACGGTGGCCGAGAGCATCCGGGTGGGCAACCCCAGGGCGCTCGGGCTGCGCGCGGTGCGCGCGGTGCGGGCCAGCAACGGGGTCGGCGTGGCGCTGGCGGACGAAGAAATCCTCGAGGCCCAGGGTCTCCTGAGCCGCATGGCCGGCATTTTCGCCGAGCCGTCCGCGGCCGTGTCCCTGGCCGCGGCCGCGCGGCTGCGCCGCGAAGGAGTCATCCGCGCCGGCGACATGGTCGTGTGCAACGTCACCGGTCACGGCCTCAAGCAGGTCGCCAGCGTGACGATGCCGCCGGAGCAGTTGGAGCCCATCGAGCCCGACCTGGATGTTCTGCGGCAAACGTTGGCGCAGGAGCCCCGCGAGGCCCGCTGAGGAAATGTAGGCGCGGGTTTCAAACCCGCCGCGCCCGCGTCACTGCCTCGGCCGCGTGAGGCGCCGGAAGGGCGCGTGAAAAGCGAAGGACAACCATGAAGTTCGGATACTACCTGCTCAACACCTACGTTCCCGAGCTGGACGGCGACTCACGGGAGCTCTACGCCCGCTGGCTGGAGCAGATCGACGCGGCCGAGGACATGCGGTTCGACAGCCTCTGGGTCACCGAGCACCACTTCCGCCTCTTCGGCGGCATGATGCCGAGTCCCCAGATGCTCTTGTCGGCCGCCTCTCAGCGCACCCGGCGGCTCAGCCTCGGCTCGGCCGTGTCGCTGGTGCCCATGCACCACCCGCTCCAGATCGCCGAAGACTACGCCATGCTGGACCTCCTCTGTGACGGGCGCCTGCTGTTCGGCGCAGGCCGGGGCATGAGCCCCCACGAGTACGAGGTGTACGGGTGCGAATGGAGCACCGCGCAGCCGCGGCTGGTGGAGGCCCTGGAGGTCATCCGCATGGCCTGGACCGAGGAGACCGTGGAATGGGACGGGGATTACTTCAGCTACCACGGCATGACCGTGCGGCCCAGGCCGGTCCAGCAGCCACACCCGCCCATCTACGTGCCGGCCAACAGGGATCTGGACAACTTCCGCATGATCGGACGCCACGGCTACCACCTGATGACACTGCCGTGGATCGGCAGCAACACCGAGCAACGGCCCCGCATCGAGGTCTATCTCGACAGCCTGCGGGAGGCGGGGTTCTCGGAGGACGATCACGACGTGTTCGTCATGTATCCGGTTTACGTCGGCGAGGACGACCGCCAGGCCCGGGCCGAGGTGGAGGACGCGTGGCACCGCTGGCGCGAGTTCGCACTGGACGAGGTCCGCCTGGATCCCGCCCGGGCGCCAATGGTGGACAAGATCTACGAACGCCTGGCCTACGACGCCATGGTGCAGGACAGCCGGGGCGTGTTCGGCGGACCCGAGACCTGCATCGAGCACCTCAAGCTCATCATCGACGTGCTCGGTCCCAACCATATCGGACTCTGCTTCCACTTCGGCGGCCTGGGCCAGGACAAGGTGCTCGCCTCCATGGAGCGCTTCAGCCGGCACGTGGCGCCGGCATTCTGAAGCACCTTCGTGCGAACCTCCCGGTCTGCGGGGAGCAGGCAACCCGAAACGTCATTGCCATGAAATAGTCCGCCTATGCACGAGACCGGCACTGGTGAGGGAGCGGCACCCGCCCCCGAACCGTCATTCCCGCGCAAGCGGGAATCCAGGAGAGGCGGGCGGGGAGACTCGGCCGCCGCACTTCTCCGCCGCTGCTGGATTGCCGCCCCAGCG
The DNA here is from genome assembly GCA_965218305.1 of uncultured Binatia bacterium (SeqCode). Classification (GTDB taxonomy): domain Bacteria; phylum Desulfobacterota; class Binatia; order UBA9968; family JAJDTQ01; genus JAJDTQ01. The sequence goes on from OZ244617.1 coordinate 330,673, forward strand.
CCTTGTCGTCCGAGCCGCCCTGCTCACGCGGCGGCTTTGTGCTAGACTCTGTGGAATGATGCGGATGGGAGAGCCGACGGAACGGGTCGCTTCATGAGGGTCGAGGATTTCCGCGGCGAGGCGGCCGAGGTCATTGCCCGGCACGCCGAACTCGACCGCGAGGCCGTGGACCGGATGCTGACGGTGCCGCCGAAGCCGGACATGGGCGACTTCGCCTTCCCGTGCTTTACCCTGGCCAAGAAGCTGCGCAAGGCCCCGCCGGTCATCGCCCGGGAGATCGCCGAAAAGGCATCGGGGGAACTGGACCTGCTATGCGGCGCCGAGGCCATGGGCGGCTACGTCAACCTGTCGGTGGACCGTACCCGCTTTGCCGAAGCGGTGCTGCGCGGGGCGGCGTCCGCGGGCGAGGCGTACGGCCGCTGCGAGGACGGAGCCGGTGAGACCATCGCCATCGACTACTCCTCTCCGAACATCGCCAAGCCCTTCCACGTAGGGCACCTGCGCTCCACCATCATCGGCGGCGCTTTGGTGCGGATCTTCGAGGCCCTCGGCTACGAGGTGATCGGCATCAATCACGTGGGCGACTGGGGCACCCAGTTCGGCAGGCAGATCGCGGGCCTCAAACGGTTCGGGAAGCCCGGCGACGAAAACGACCTGATGAGCCTCAACCGCCTGTACGTCAAGTTCCACGAGGTCGCCGACGGCGACCCGGAGCTGGTGGAGGAGGCGCGGGAGTGGTTCCGCCGGCAGGAGACGGGGGACGTGGAGGCGCTGACCCTGTGGCGCCGCATCCGCGACACCAGCCTCGACTACTTCAAGCGGATCTACGAGCGGCTGGGCGTGCGCTTCGACTCCTACACCGGCGAGTCGTTCTTCAACGACAAGATGGATGTGGTCATCGAGGAGGCCCGGGCCAAGGGCCTGGCCGAGGTTTCCGACGGCGCCCTCATCATCGACCTTTCGGAAGAGGGCATCGACACGCCCGCTCTTTTGGAGAAGGCCGACGGCACCACGCTCTACCTCACCCGGGACGTGGCTGCGGCCAGGTACCGCCACGACACCTACGGCTGCGACCGCATCGTCTACGTCGTAGCCAGCGGCCAGTCGCTGCATTTCCGGCAGCTCTTCACGGTGTTGAAGATGCTCGGGCATGCCTGGTCCAAGGACTGCGTGCACGTGAACTTCGGGCTGGTTCAGGGCATGTCCACCCGCAAGGGCAACGTCATCTACCTGGAGGAGCTGCTGGACGAGGCCCGGGATCGCGCGCTGGCATACATGCGCGGGCAGATCGAGAAGCGGCTGGAGCTCGACGACGAGGAGACCGTGGCCGAGGCCGTAGGCATCGCCGCCATCTTCTTCGCCGACCTGTCGAAGCAACGGATCAAGGACTACCGCTTCGACTGGGACCTGGCCATCTCCTTCGACGGCGACACCGGCCCCTACCTCATGAGCGCCCACACCCGCATCGCCGGCATCCTCCGCAACTGCGGGCTCGATCCGGACCCCGATGCCGACGTGGGCCCTTTGGTGGAGCCCGAGGCCCATCGGCTGGTGAGCCTGGTGGCGCGCTATCCCGACGTCCTGAGGGAAGCAGGGCGCCTCTACGAGCCGTCGGTCCTGGCCAACTATCTGCTGGAGCTGGCCCGGGGTCTCCATGCAAGCTATGCGGTTCTGCGGGTCAAGGGCGAGGAAACGGGCAAGGCGCAGGCCCGGCTGCTGCTCTTCACCGCGGTGAAGCAGGTACTCCGAAGCGGCCTTACCATTCTCGGGATCCGGCCCCTGGAGCGGATGTAGCCCGTGAAACTGCTATTGACCAACGACGACGGCATCGATGCTCCGGGCCTGGAGGTGCTGGAACGGGCCGTGCGCGACTGGGGCGAACCCATCGTCGTGGCGCCGACGGAAGGGCAGTCCGGCGTCGGCCATCAGGTGACCACGGACCGTCCCATCGCCGTGGAACGCATCGATACCGGACGCTACAGCGTCCAGGGGACCCCGGCGGACTGCGCGCGGGTGGGCCTCACCGAGATCTGCCCGGATGCGTCCTGGGTGCTGGCCGGGGTGAACCGGGGCGCCAATCTGGGGGCGGACATCTACACCTCGGGTACGGTGGCGGCGGCGCGGGAGGCCGCGCTGCTGGGCTGCCGCGCCGCGGCCATCTCCCAGTACGTGTTCAAAGGCCGGCAACTGGATTGGGAGGTGGTCTACCGCCGGGCAGCCCCGCTGCTCAGGCGGCTCCTGACCGGCGACCTGGCTCCGGGCGAGTTCTGGAACGCGAACCTGCCGCACCCGGCCACCGACGCCGACGTGGAAGTGGTGGTCTGCGCCCTCGACATCCGCCCCCACGGCGTGGCGTATCGTAGAGAGGGAGACGCGCTCATCTACCAGGCGGAGTACCACAAGCGCCCGCGGCAGCCTGGACGGGACGTGGACGTATGCCTGGGCGGCCGCGTCAGCGTGACCAGGATGGTGTTGGATATCGCCGGGCCGGCGGTAAACCCCGACCCCAGTAAATTGGATGAGGGGCCGCTGCCGTGACGGCAGGAAGCGACGGAGGAGGATCCGTGAACTACGTCGACGTGTTTCGGACGGTAGATGTCTCCACCCTGGCCGTGGTCAAGTCCGTCCTGGACGGCGCCGGCATCACCTACGTGGTCCAGGGCGAATCGGCCCTGACCCTGCTGCCGGTGGGGCCGTTGTGGGCCGGTTTCGGCTCGGCCGGTGCCGCCGCGATCATCCAGGTGCCGGAAGAAGAGGCCGAGGACGCCCTGGAACTTCTCCGCGAAGCCGCCGAACCGTAGGGAGCTAGCGCCTGCGCTCGGCCACCAGGCGGAACAACTCGGGGAAGAGGGACGGATTGGCGGCGATGACGCCGTTGCGCAGCGTATCCGGTTGATTGAAGGAGAACGGTCTGCCGTCCAGGTCCGTGACCTTGGCGCCGGCTTCCTCTGCCAGCAGCACTCCCGCGCACACGTCCCACTCGTTCTTCGGCGCGAGGCTGACGGTCAGGTCGGCACGCCCGCCGGCCACCTCCGCGAGCTTGTGGGCGATGCTGCCCGTGGGTCTCATCTCGATGACGTCGTCGAGACCGCTGAAAAGCCCGCGCCGGGTCTCGCTCCGGCTGGTCACCGCCGTGGCTCCGCGCAGTTGCGGCCGGTCCGACACCCGCACCGGCTCCCCGTTCAGGAAGGTCCCGGAGCCGCGGCTGCAATGGGTCAGGCGCCCCGCCGCCGGGTTGCAGGTCACCGCCAACACCGGCGCCGTGCCACGCACCAGCGCCACGGACACGGCGAACTCGTCGATTCCCTGGATGAACTCCCTGGTGCCGTCCAGCGGGTCCACGATCCACACCCACTCCTTTCGCAGCCGCTCGCCGTCATCCGCTGATTCTTCCGACAGCCAGCCGGACTCGGGGAACGCGCCGAGCAGTGTCTCGTGCAACAGGGTGTTGGCTTCGATGTCGGCGGTGGTGACCGGGTTGCCGTCGCGCTTGTGTTGGATGGTGTATTGCGACGTGTAGTAGGAGAGGAGCTTCTCGCCCGCTTGATGCGTGGCCTCTCGTGCGGTTGTCAGTGCGTCCTGAAGGTTCACGTGGTTTCCTCGAGGTTCGTGATGTGCGAGCCGCGCCAGACGGCGCGTCAGACCACGAGCTCCACCAGCTTCGGGCGCAGGCTTCGGGCGTTCACGTGGATGGTCGCCACCGCCACGGGCAGGGTGAAACGCCTGGGTCCGGCGCTGCCGGGGTTGAGATAGATCACGCCGTCGCGTTTCTGGATGGAAGGCCGGTGAGAGTGGCCGCTGATCACCATGCGGCAGCCGTCCGGAGCGGCGGCCAGATCCTTGACGTTGTGAATCACGTGAATGCGGACCCCCGCCACCTCGACGGTTCTTTTCTCGGGCAGTTCGTTGGCCCAGTCACCTCCGTCGACGTTGCCCCGCACCGCGGCTACGGTTGCGAGCGACGACAGGCGCTCCAGCACCTCGGGCGATCCCACGTCGCCCGCGTGGATGATCAGGTCCGAGCCCCGGAGGGCCTCCAGGGCCTCGGGCCGCACCAGGCCGTGAGTATCCGAAATCACGCCGATGCGGCTCGACGGCGTGGTGTGGGTCCGGGGCGTCACGCTCCTCGCCCGTCAGGCCACCCGGATCACCCGCTTGCCCTGCATGAGCTCGGGGTCGTGGTTGGGGAACGACAGCTCCGGGCGCGACGCCGTCTCGAGCGCCCGGTCCAGGGCCAGCACCGAGTCCGGTAGGTTGAAGTACCAGCCCACCGGGAGCCGCTCGCGGAGATTCCGGTAGGTGTAGGCGATGTCGCCGCACAGCACGGCCTTGCCCTGGGCCGTCTCCACCGCCACCATCTGGGAGCCCGGGGTGTGGCCGCCGGCCTTCAGCAGCTCGACCCCGGGCACCAGCTCGTGGTCCCCGTCCACCAAAGTGACCCGGTCGTCGTCCACCAGCCGTTGCAAAGCCGGACGCACCTTGGGGCGGATCAGCTTGTTCAGGTAGTCGAAACGCATCATCGGGCCGGTCCAGAACTCGTACTCGTCCTTCTGGATGACGAACTTGGCCTTGGGAAAGAAGTCGAAGCCGGTGAAGTGATCCACGTGGAAGTGGGTCACGATGACGGTGGCCACGTCTTCCGGGCGGATGCCCAACTCGCCCAGCAGTTGGGCCGGCTCCCTGAATTGATTCCCCTGAGCCCATTCCGCGGTGACGTAGTCCGGATGGTAGGCGGTATCCACCACCACCGGGCCGTCGGGAGTCTCGATGCACCAGATGATATAGGGTACCGGCTCATCCCGCTCCGCGTCGCTGCGGATGCACGGCATGATGCCCGAGTGGCGCCAGTTCTCCGCGATGCCGACGGTCATGGCGAAAATGGTGTGGTCCATGAAGGTCTCCCGTTTCGTCCCTTCGGCGATTGTTGCCGCGTAGCCTAACAGCCGCATCTGCGCCCGTCCACCATCTCCGGGAGCCTCGTTTTCCTGTATCCACGGCAACGTGTATAATCCGCCGATGGGCAGCGAGGAGGCCGTCGGCCAACAGGCCGTGATGGACAGCGGGAATGCCGCGGCGGAGGTCATAGGCCGGGGAAGGGGTGTCCCGTGAGCGGCGCGCCGGGGGCGGCGGAGTTGCGGGAAATGCTGTCCGCGGCCTGCGATATCGTTGGGCAGACGCGCGCGCTGATCGAGAGTGCGCTGGAGACGGGCTTTACCCACCGCTCCAAGGCCGACGGCAGCTTCGTGACCGATGTCGATATCGCGGTGGAGGAGAAGGCCCGTACGTTGCTGGCGTCCCGTTTCCCGACGCATCGCATCATCGGCGAGGAGTTGCCCGAAACCGACAGCGCCCACGCCCTGACCTGGGTCATCGATCCCATTGACGGCACCAAGAGCTTCCGGCACGGAGTGCCCTTGTACGGCACGCTGCTGGCCCTGCTTTACGGTGAAGACCCAATCCTCGGGATTATCGATCTGCCGGGCCTGGACCGGACCTACAGCGCCGCAAGGGGGCTGGGGACCCGTTGCAACGGCCGGCCCGTGACCCTGCAGGATCTTCCCGGCGACGAGGCCATGGAGAAGGAGATCATCGGCATCGGTGACCGGCAACAGTTCGTCAGCGCTGGCCGGACCAAGGTATTCGACGTGTTGATGCAGGCCCATCCCGGGGTGCGGACCTACACCGACTGTTTCGGCCACGCCCTGGCCCTGGAGGGCGCCGTCGGCGCCATGGTGGATTTCGATCTACGGCTGTGGGACACCATGGCCAGCAAGGTGCTGATGGAGGAAGCGGGCGGTCGTTACGTATGCTCCCAACGGGCCGGGAAAGAGCTGCGCGAACGTCGTTTCGACGTCATATTGGGCAAGCCCCGGGTCGTGGATTGGATACTCGACCGCATCGCGGCGGACCGGAATGCCGCGGACGGGCATAGACTGAAACTCACGCCAGGAGGTACTTCTTGAGACAGCATGGTGCGGCACTTAAGTGTCTGGTAACGGCAATTGTCATATTCCTGAGCGCCGCGGCGTTCAGCACAACAGCAGCGGGAGGAGACAGGCCAGTGGTGATTTTTTCCACGTCAATGGGCGATATCACGATCGAGCTCATGTCCGAGGAAGCCCCGGTCACGGCGAAGAACTTCCTCGACTACGTCGATGCCGGATTCTTTGACGGCACCATCTTTCATCGGGTCATTCCCGGTTTCATGATTCAGGGCGGCGGCTTTACCGAAGACATGAACCAGAAGTCCACCCAGGCGCCCATCAAGAACGAGGCCGACAACGGCGTCAAGAACGCCCGGGGCACGCTGTCCATGGCCCGTACGTCGGACATCAACAGCGCCACCACCCAGTTCTTCATCAACCTGAAGGACAACGAGTTCCTCGACCACGGCACCCGGGACTTCGGCTACGCCGTGTTCGCCCGTGTGGTGGAGGGCATGGACGTGGTAGACAAGATCGCCGGCGTGCAAACCGGCAACAAGGGACCCCACAGCGACGTGCCGATGGAGCCCGTGGTCACCACCACCGCCCGCCGCAAGGAGCCGGCGCAGTAGCCGGCGTTCCCCACCCAAGGGCGAGCGGCCCTGCCCAGGCGCACTCGGCATAAACGGGACCGTCATTCCCGCCCCTCTCCGTCATTCCCGCGAAAGCCTGCCCCGGACCCCGATCCGGGGCTTGTCCCCGACCCCGATCGGGGAGCGGGAATCCAGGTGGGGTGGAGCGGCGGAGGCCGGCCCTCGCCATCACTGTCCGCCGGGTTGTGCCTCGCGCCACCGGCAGATGGCCTCCACTACTTCCTGCCACACGGCTTCGGGCTCGCGGCCCAGCCGCTTGGGGACGCGGAAGTCGTGGTTGCCGCCTTCGATGAGGTGGGTCCGGGTCGGGGCCTTGACCTGATCCAGCACCTCGGCCAGCAGGTCCAGCCGGCAGAAGGGGTCGTTGGTGCCTTCCACGAACAGCATGGGGGCGGTGATCTTCATGAGGTTGTCCGCTCGGAGCCGGTCGTGGCGGTTGGGCGCGTGCAGCGGGTAGCCGAGGAAGACGAGGCCCGCCAGGTCCTGTTCCCCTGCGCCCGTTTCCTTGGCGGCCACGTTGGCGGCGATTCGGCCGCCCATGGACTTGCCGCCGGCGAAGAGCCGGCCCGGCCCCGGCCGGAGGGTCGTGCGCACGTGGTCCAATACCCGCTCGTAGGCGTCTTCCAGCCGAGCCGCGGGGTCGGGCGCCTTCCGTCCCTGTTCCTTGTAGGGGAAGTTGAACTTGACCGAGAGCCAGCCCGCTTGGGTCAGCGCCTCGTGGAAGAAGGTCATGAACGGGTGGTTCATGTCCGCGCCGGCGCCGTGGGCGAGGACGATGACGTCGGTTTCACCGGCGCTGTAGTTCGCCGGCTCCGCAACGACGGCGGACACCCGCATGCCTCGGTCCACGGCGATCTTGTCGATGTGTTGGCGCAGAGCGGTCACGACGTTTCCTCCCCCAGCCGGCGCGCCGCCTGCAGGTCCTCCAGCTTGAGCGTGTCGTAGATGTAGTCGTTGAGCGGCGTGGCCACGCCGTGGACGCGGCCCATGCGCGACACGTAACCGCACAGCGAGTCGATCTCAAGACGGCGCCCGGCCTCCACGTCATGGCACATGCTCCCCTTGCTGGCGGGATCCTGCTGCGCCATGAAGCGGTAGTTTGCGGCGTCGGCCTCCGGCTCCAGCGGGATCCCCATGGCAAGGGCCAGTTGATGGACTTCCCGCATGACCTCCCGGGCCATGCGCGCGGTCCCGTCGTAGTCGAGGATGTCGCCGAGGGGTCGCCGGGTGAGCGCGGTCATGCCGCTCACCGCGCAGATGAGGATGAACTTGTTCCACAGCTCGATGCGGATGTCCGTGGAAAGGCGCGCGGTGACTCCGCCTTGCTGCATTGCGTCCACGATCTCATCGCCCCTCGCGCTGGAACCGCCGCCGAGGCGGCCGAACACGATCCGGCGCGGCCCGCCGGTCTGATGGATCTTCCCCGGCGCCGTGATCGTGCTGAAGACGTAGGCGGCGCCCTCCATGACCCGGTCCTCGCCGTACTCGCGGGCCAGCAACTCGCCGTTGTCGACGCCGTTCTGGAGCGAGATGACCACCGAATTCGGCCCCATCATGGGCCGCACGAACGGGATCGCGTCGTCGTTGGAAGGGGTCTTGACGCAGTACAGGATCACGTCGCACGGCCCGGCTTCCACCGGGTCGCTGGTGAACACCGCGTCACGCACGTTGAACCTGCCGGGCTCCACGGAATCCACGGTCAGACCGTGTTCCTTTAACGCCTGGAGATGGCTGCCCCTGGCGATGAAACACACCGGCAGTCCCGCCCGCGCCAGCAGCCCCCCGAAGTAACCCCCGACCCCGCCGGTCCCTATGATCCCGAACCGCATGATCTACCGTGATAGGCGCTGACGCCCCCAAACGTCATTGCCATGAGAATGCCCGCAAATGCCCCGAATACGTCATTCCCGTGAAACAGGCTGTGTCAAAACCCCATCCGAGAGAGGCAACGGCCCCCGAAATCGTCATTCCCGCGAAAGCGGGAATCCAGGCGGGGTGGAGTGGGGAAACACCGCGTAGGGACCCCTCCAGGACCCCTGGATTCCCGCTTTCGCGGGAATGACGTGTTCGGGGCCTTACTGCCATTTTATTTTCAGCGACGGATTCCAGTCCGGTGCCCTTTTTCCTCCCGTGGAGGCTCGGTACCAATGGGCCGTCCTTACGGCACCAGCACGATCTTGCCGAAGAACTCGCTCTGCTCCATGAGCTCGTGGGCGCGGGAGGCTTCGCGCAGCGGCAGCACCTCGGACACGACGCCGCGCAGCTTCTTCTCGCGGACAAGCTTCATGACCTCGGGCATGTCCTCGCGCGGGCGCATGCTGGTGCCCATGATGGTCAGCTCGCGGGTCCAGAGCTGGCCCAGATGAAACTCCACGCGGTGGCCGGCGGTGACCCCGGAGTTGATGAAGCGGCCGCCCCGCCGGAGGCTGGCGAAGCACTCGCGCCACACCGGCGCGCCCACGTGCTCGAAGATCACGTGCACGCCCTCGCCGCCGGTGAGCTCCTTGACCTTTTGACTGAACTCGGGGAATTCCTTGTAGTTGATGCCCGCGTCGGCGCCCAGCTCCGCGGCCTTGTCGAGCTTCCATTGCGAGCTGGCGGTGGTGATCACCCGCGCGCCGAGGAGCTTGCCGAGCTGGATGGCGCCGCTGCCGATGCCGCTGCCGGCGGCCATCACCAGCAGGTCCTCGCCGGACTTCAGCTCCGCCCGGCGCACCAGCATACGCCACGCGGTGCCGAAGGGCACGGCGATGCACGCGGCCTCCTCGAACGGCATCCATTCCGGGAAGGTGTAGGCGTCCGCCGCTTCCATCCGCGCCAGCTCGGCGTAGCCGCCGCCCCGACAGCGGCCAAGAACCCGATCACCGGCCTTGAACCCGGTGGTCTCCGGCCCCGCCTCCACCACCTCGCCTGCCACCTCCAGGCCCGGGATGTGTGGCAGCGGCGGCTTGACCCCGTGGCTTCCCTCCCGCGCGAACAGGTCCCGGCGGTTGAGCGCCGCCGCCCTCACCCGCACCAGCAGGTCGCCGCCGCCGATCTCTGGCTCGGGCCTGTCGCCGTAGGTCAGGACGTCCGGTCCGCCGGTTTCAGGAATGAAGATCGCTTTCATGGTTTCGGTGTCCCGTGTCGGAAATCCGGATGCGGCTCAGAAGCGCGCCCGTTGAAGCTCCTGGAGAAAATCCGCGTACCCGTCTTCGCCGCCGCTTTCCCAGTGTTCCAGCAACGCCGACCCCACGATGGCGATCTCACAGCTTCCGTGGAGCTGCCGCACGTCGTCGCCGCCGGCGATGCCGAAACCAAGGGCCAGGGGCACGTCCGTGGCCGCCCGGTAGCGCGCCACCAGCGCGTCGATGCCGGCCTTCAGGTCCGTGGGCTTGCCGGTAACCCCGCGCCGGGCCACGCCGTAGACGAACCCTCGGCCGTGGCGGCCGATCTCGGCCAGACGGGCGTCGGAGTTGGTGGGCGTGAACAGCGCGATGGGGGTCAGCCCGTGTGTCTCGCTCAGCGGGGAGAGGTCGTGGTATTCCTCGATGGGAAGGTCGGGGACGATGAACCCCGCGCCTCCCGACCGGCTCAACCGCTCGCAGAAGGTGCGATGGGTGAGCCGGAACACCGTGTTGTAGTACCCCATCATGAGGTGGGGGAACCCGAACCGCTCGGTGGCCCGCGCCATGAAGTCGAAGTACTGGCTCGTGGAAAGGCCCTGTTTGAGGGCTTCCTGATTGGCGCGGGCGAAGACCGGCCCGTCGGCAATGGGCTCGCTGAAGGGCATCTGCAGCTCGACCAGGTCCACATCCGCCCGCTCCATCTGCTCCAGCATCCGCCAGTTCACGTCGAGCGACGGATAGCCCACGATAGCGTGGGTCATCAGCAGGATCTTCCGCGAGCCGAGACGGCTCTCGATATAGGCCCGGAGATTCACCGGCCGGCTTTCCGCTGCAGGAACCGCTGCCAGCCGGGGTCGTTCAACGCCTCGGCGATGGTGAAGATGTCCTTGTCGCCCCGGCCGGACAGGGTGATCAGGACGGTCTGGTCCCGGCCCATGCTCGGCGCTTCCCGGATGGCGCCGGCCACGGCGTGAGCGCTTTCCAGCGCGGCGATGATGCCTTCCCGGCGCAGCAGCGTCTGGAACGCCTCCAGCACCGCGTCGTCGGTGGCCGCCTCGAATCGCACCCGTCCGCTCTCCCGCAGGCAGGCCAGGATCGGGCTCACCCCAATATAGTCCAGCCCTGCGGCCACGGAATGGGTGTGGCGCATCTGGCCTTCTTCGTCCTGGAGAAAGTAGGTCTTGTACCCCTGGGCTACCCCGGGACTGCCGTCGGTGCCCGCCAGCCGGGCGGCGTGGCGGCCGGTGTCGAGTCCCTCGCCGCCGGCCTCGATCCCCACCAGCTCCACCTCGGCATCATCGAGAAAGCCCAGGAACGTGCCGGTGGCGTTGGAGCCGCCGCCGACGCAGCAGTACACCCGGTCCGGCAGCCGGCCGGTGTCGGCGAGCATCTGCTCGCGGCATTCCTGCCCGATGATCTGCTGGAACGAGGCAACGATCTGCGGAAACGGGTGCGGCCCGCACGCGGTCCCAAGCACGTAGTGGGTGTCGTCCATGGAGAAGGCCCAGTCCCGCAGGCACTGGTTGATGGCGTCCTTGAGGGTCGCGGAGCCGTCCTCCACCGAGACCACCTTCGCCCCGAGCTGCTCCATCCAGAAAACGTTGGGGCGTTGCCGCTCCACGTCCACCGCGCCCATGTAGATGGTGCACTCGAGCCCGAGCCGGGCGGCCATGGTGGCCGTGGCCACGCCGTGCTGCCCGGCGCCGGTCTCCGCGATGACGCGCTTCTTCCCCATGCGCGCCACCAGCAATCCCTGGCCCATGACGTTGTTGATTTTGTGGGAGCCGGTCTGGTTGAGATCTTCCCGTTTCAGAAAGATCCGCGGCCCGCCCAGGGCCTCGCTCAGGTTTCGAAGTGGGGTGATGGGCGTCGGCCGGCACGAGTAGGACTGCATCACCGTCCGGAACTCCTCCCAGAAGGACGGGTCCTTCCGCGCCTCCTCGAAGGCGACGATCAGTTCGTCCAGGGTCGTGCGCAGGATCTCCGGCGCAAAGGCGCCGCCGTAGGCGCCGAAGTAACCGGTACGCTCTTCCACTTTTTTCAGCAGAGATTCCAGCATTGGTCCGAGGACGGATACGTAAGGAGGGTTGCCTTTCCAAAGCCCCGCTTACGAAAGATTTAAGGAGACTTGGCAGGTAAGTCAAACAGCGGGCGGGTGCCACGCATGTGTGAATAGAGTGGCGGGTCGGCAAACGGGTCGGAGGTGCTATTATAGAAACGAAGGGAGGCCCGCGGATGAAGATACTCGTGACCGGAGCGACAGGACTGGTGGGCAGCGCCGTGGTCCCGTTTCTGGCGGGCGGCGGTCGTGAGGTCGCGCGCCTGGGGCGGTCCGCGCCTGGGGCAGGCGACATCCGCTGGGACCCGGACGCCGGCGTGCTCGATGCGCGTGCGCTGGAGGGATTCGACGGCGTGGTTCACCTGGCCGGCGAGAACATCGCTTCCGGGCGTTGGAGCGCCGCCAAGAAACGCCGCATCAAGGAGAGCCGCGTGCGCGGCACGCGGTTGCTGGCCGAGACCCTGGCGGGCCTGGAGCGGCCGCCACGGGTGCTGGTGTCGGCCTCGGCCGTCGGTTTCTACGGCGACCGCGGCGACGAGGAGCTCACCGAGAGCAGTCCGGCGGGCTCCGGTTTTCTTTCCGACGTGTGCCGCGAGTGGGAGGCGGCCACCGAAGCGGCGGAAGGAAAGGGCGTCCGCGTGGTCCATGCACGGCTGGGTGTCGTGCTCAGCAGGGACGGCGGCGCCCTGGGCAAGATGCTGACCCCCTTCAGGCTCGGGGCCGGCGGCATCGTCGGCAACGGGCGGCAGTACATGAGCTGGATGACCCTGGACGACACGGCCGCGGCCCTGGGCCACCTGCTGGCCACGGAAACCGTGTCCGGGCCGGTGAACGTGGTCGCACCGGTACCCGTGACCAACCGCGAGTTTACCTCCACCCTGGGCCGCGTGCTACGGCGTCCCACCGTGTTCCCCCTTCCCGGTTTCGTGGCCCGCGTGGTGTTCGGCGAGATGGCGGATGCGCTGCTGCTGGCCAGCACCCGGGTGCAGCCGGCCGGCCTGCTGGACTCCGGATACACGTTTCGCCACGGGACGCTTGAAGAGGGTCTGCGCCACGTCCTCGGCGCGCGGTGATGGACCCGGCCGCGCTCACGTTCGCCAACGTATCGAAGGTGTACGATGGGGCGGGTTCCGCGGAGCGCTACGCGTTGCGCGACGTGTCCTTCGAGATCGCCTCGGGCCGTACCGTGGCCATCGTCGGCCGTAGCGGCAGCGGCAAGTCCACGCTGCTGCACCTGGCGGCCGGCATCGACGTGCCGTCCCGTGGATCGGTGGCGGTACACGGGACGCCCCTCGAAGGTCTCAACGAGACCGGCCGGACCCGGCTCCGCCGGCGCGACATCGGGTTCGTCTTTCAACTGTTCCACCTGCTGCCTCACTTGACGGTGCGGGACAACGTGGCCTTGCCCGAGCTCATCGCGGGCGCCCGGGAACGCGCTTTCGGCGAGCGGGTGGCGGCGCTGTTGGAGCGGGTGGACCTGCCGGATCGGGCCGATGACCCGGTGGCCCGGCTGAGCGGCGGCGAGATGCAGCGGGTGGCCATTTGCCGGGCGTTGTTGCGGCGGCCCCGCCTGTTGCTGGCGGACGAGCCCACCGGAAGCCTGGACGACGCCAGCGGCCAGGTGGTGATGGATCTCATGCTGCAAATGGTGGCGGAGGAGGGGACGACGCTGGTCTACGCCACCCACAGCCGTGAGCTGGCGGCCATGGCGGATGGCACCCTGCGGCTCCACAGCGGGATCCTGGAACCGGAATCGGGCGGTCCAACGTAGCCACCGGACGATGATTCGCTACTTCTACAGGACCGTGTCGGCGCACTGGCGCACCAACCCGGTGCTCTACGGCCTGACCGTCCTCGGCGTGGCCCTGGGCGTGGCCTCGGTCATCAGCATCCGCATTCTCAACCAGAGCGCCATCGCGTCGTTCGCGGCCGGCGTGCGCACCATCAGCGGCACCGCCGACGTCCTCGTCACCGGCAAGGGCGGGACGCTGCCGGACGAAGCCTACCCCCGGGTCCTGGGCACCGCGGGCGTGGCCTCGGCTTGGCCCGTTTTCGAGACCACGGTGGCGGTGGAGGGACGGCCGGACACCTTCGTGCGGGTGCTGGGCGTGGACCTGCTGGCGCCCGCCCGAGACTTCTGGGGAGCGGTTTCCGGCCTCGATGGGGGAGCGGAAGCGGCGGGCGCTGTGCGCGCGCCCGGGTGGGTGGCCGTGACTCCCGAGCTGGCCGCCGCCATGGGATGGGCGGTGGGGGACCGCTTCGAGGTCCGTTATGGCGCCGGCGTGAGCGGACTTCGGGTGGGGGCGCTCATCGACCTGCAACGATGGGGGGCCTCCGGCAGCCGCCGGGCCGTGGTGATGGACATCGCCGAAGCCCAGTCCCTGTTCGACGGCGCCGGGACCCTGCACCGCATCGGCGTCAAGGCCGCCGAGGGCACCGACCTCGCGGCGCTGGCCGCCGGCATCGAAGGCGGGCTCGGCGGCCGGGTGGACGCGGTGACGCCCTCGGAACGAACCGGGCAGGCGCAGCAGCTTCTCGGCGCCTTCCGGTTGAACCTCACCGCCTTGAGCCTCGTCAGCCTCCTGGTGGGCACGTTCCTGGTGTTCAGCAGCATGCGCGCCTGCCTGGTGTGGCAGCGGAGGGAGTTCGGGGTGCTGCGGTCCCTGGGCTGCACCCCGGCGCAGGTACTGGCGCTGATCCTGGGGGAGGCGGCGTTGCTCGGGGTCATGGGCGTGGTCATCGGCATCTTCGCGGGCTACTGGACCGCAATCTGGAACCTGGACGCCGTGAGCTCGACCCTGACCAACATCTACATGCTGCGGGAGATCGAGTCGCTGGAGGTCTCGGGCGGCACCCTGGCGCTGGCGGTCTTCGCCGGCCTGGGGGGAGCCCTGAGCGGGACGCTGCTGCCGGCCCTGGACGTATGGCGCAGGGACACGCGGACGCTGCTGGACAACTTGCCGGCACCGGCCGCCGCCATCGCCGGCGCCCGTAATCTCTTTCGTCTCGGCCTCGTGCTGCTGGCCGGGGTGCTGGCGTGGTACTGGTTTGGGGGTTGGCGCTGGCGGCCGGCGGGGTTCGTCCTTGCCACCGCCATGTTGCTGTGCCTGCCGTTGCTCGCCCCCTGGCTGGTGCAGCGCCTGACCGGGCGGGTCCGGGTCCCGGACTTCGGTTTCCGGTACGGCGTACGAAGCCTCGGGGCGACCCTGGCCAACACCTCGTTCTCGGTCTCGTCCCTCGCCATGGCCGTGTGCCTGCTGGTGGGTATCACGTTGTTGGTGGAGAGCTTCCGCGAGACCCTGGTGCGTTGGGTGGACCGCTCGTTGCGCGCCGACGTCTACGTGACCGCCACTGTCGGGGCGAGGCCCGGGCCGGAGGCCACTCTGAGCCCGCGGCTCGTGGAGCGGCTGGCGGACGTGCCAAACGTGGAAGGCGTCGATCCTCTGCGCCGTCTCTTCCTGCGCGTGGGCGGCCGGCGCGTGGCGGTGGTGGCGGTGGACCTGAGCCGTCCGGCGGAGCAGCGGCGCCTGGCGCTCCTTTCCGGCGGTGACGCGGTGGCCCGGGCGGTCCGGGACCGCGGCGTCCTCATCGGCGAACCCTTGTCCCGGAGCGCGTCGCTCGCGGTGGGCGATGTGGTGGAGATCGAGGGGCCGGAGGGCCCCGCGCGTCTGCCGGTGTCGGGGATCTACCGCGACTACACGGAGGGCGGGTCGGTGACCATGGACATCGGCCTCATGGCGGCAACCCTCGGGGCCGGCCCCCTCACCAGCGTCGCGCTTCACCTGAAGCCCGGCGCCGACCCCGAGGCGGTTGCGGCGGGCATCGAGAGCCGGCACCCCAGAGGCTCGCTGCGGGTCCGCAGCAACCGCCGCCTGAAGGAAGACGTGCTCCACGTCTTCGATCAGACCTTCGCGGTGACGCGGATTCTCCAGGTCATGAGCCTGATCATCGCGGCCTGCGCCATCACCCTGACGCTGTTGGTGGTGGCCCAGGAGAAGGCCAGCGAGATCGCCCTGTACCGCACCCTGGGCGCCTTTCGCCGGCAGGTCTTCCGGCTGTTCGTGAGCAAGGGGACGGCCATGGCGTTCCTGGGGCTGGTGCTCGGCTTCACCGGCGGCATCGGCCTGGGCGTGACCCTGATCTTCGTCATTCAGAAGAGCTACTTCGGCTGGAGCATCGAGTGGACCTGGCCGTGGCTGACGCTGGCCGGGGAAGCCCTAGCCATCGTGTGCGCCGCCGTGCTGGCAAGCCTCTACCCGGCCTTCAAGGCGAGCCGCACGCCGGCCACCGAGCTGTGCCATGCGGATGCGTGAGAAGGGCGGCCCCGGGCGACGGCGGCTGCGGATCGGGTCCGCGGCCAGGGGAGGGGCCATGCGGCAAGCCCAACACCTCATGGCGGCATGCGTCCTCATGACAGTCGCGGTCGTGGCGGGCATCGACTGGGCCGCCCACGCCTGGACCCCGGCTCAACCCGGCTACGTCTGGTCCTTCCCCCGGGACCATTGGGCCCGGGAGGGCTACAAGACCGAATGGTGGTACTTCACCGGCCACCTGCGCGCCGTTGAAGAGCCCGTGCGGCGCTTCGGCTACCAGTTCACGTTCTTCCGGATCGGCGTGTCGCAAGACGCACCGCGGTCCGGTTCCGCCTGGGCCGCCAAGGATCTCATCATGGGCCATGCCGCCCTGACCGACCTGGACACCGGCCGCCACCGTTTCAGTGAGCTGGTGGTGCGGGCCGCCCCGCTCCTGGCCGGCTTCGGCCGCCATCCGGATACCCGGCTTGCCTGGAGCGTCGGACCTCCCGGAACGCCGGAGCCGTGGGAGCTCCGTTGGAACGGCGACGGCTTCGACCTCACCATGGGCGACGCCGGCAAGTCCTTCAGCTTCAGCCTTTCCACCCGTCCTCTAAAGCCCGTGGTGTTCCAAGGCCCCGGCGGCCTGAGCCGGAAAGGGGAGGGCGCCACCGAGGCCAGCCACTACTACAGCTTCACCCGCATGGCTACCACCGGCACGGTCCGCCTGGAGGGAAAGGAGCTGGAGGTCAGCGGCGTGAGCTGGATGGACAAGGAGTTCGGCTCCAACCAGCTCGGCAAGGATAAGAGGGGTTGGGATTGGTTCAGCCTGCAATTGGATGACGGCCGCGAGGTCATGCTCTATCTGCTCCGCAGCCTCGACGGCAAGACGGACCACGCCGGCGCGAATGTGGTGGATGCCGCGGGAGAGGTCCGGTACCTGAAAGCGGGTGATTGGGAGCTGAACGCCACCGGGGAATGGACCAGTCCTGTAACCGGCGCGCCCTATCCCGCCGGATGGGCCCTCGATATCCCGTCTGCCGGCATCCGAACGGTCATCACCCCGAAGCTCGCGGATCAGGAAAACAGGAGCGCGCTGGTCCCGAACCTCTACTACTGGGAAGGGTCTGTTGAGATCGAGTCCATGAACGGGGAGCGCATTGGACAGGGGTACGTGGAGCTTACGGGATACGGGGAGAACAGCAGGCCACCGATTTGAGCTGAGGGGTGTCGAGAACCGGTCCGTGGCTTTCGCACGATATCGCGTAATGCGGTCATTCAAATAGCTGGCGGCTTCGATTATCCAAACAAGACTTCGAGCGCACTCCGCTGTGCCGCATGCTTTTCGGGATTGTTGCGCTTGAGTTTTTCCAGATTGACCAATTTCCAGCGTATGGCTGGCAGCGTTGCTGCCTCGGGCAATCCGATCAGGTCGAAGTTCGGTTCGGCATCGTGAAGGGACAACAGGAAGGCGGCGATGTCACCCGTCAGGCGCTGTCTGATATCCGCGTGGAGTCGGATACGCGTTTCGTCCAGTGACTCTGTGCTTACACTGTCACGCGTCATGCCCGCGAACTCTTTGTCGTACGATTCGTCGCGCTGTGGCATGGCCGGTGCCAAGAGTTCGTGCATGGGTCGGCCGGAACTCGCGACATAGACCATGAACACGCGGAACAGATCCTCGGTCAAGCCTTCGTTCTCATACAGAAGCTTCACGTCAAACAGGTCCCGCGGATGCTGGCGATCAAGCGCTGCGTGAAGCTTGCCACCATACAGGTCCTCGAAAGCGAGGACCTGTATCTCTACAAACCCAAATCGATCAGTCACGGCGTTGGACGCCGTCATTCTTACAGGCGGAAGCACCGTGCCGCGAGTGACCGGCGAGGTCTCGATCTTCGTTCGGGCTCTGCCGTCACTGACCGTGATGCGGGTGTCGCTGTGGCCACCGCCGGCAATGCGCCCCACCCGATAGCGCGGACCTCGGCCGGAAATCGTCTCCATGATCCGGCTAAACGTCTCATCAATGTGCCGCAGAGAGGCGTCACGATCCTTCACAGGCAGGTAGGTGAGGTCAATGTCGACGGAGAGCCGGGGCATGTCACGATAGAACAGGTTAATCGCTGTGCCGCCTTTCAACGCGAACACGTCCTCCCTCGCAATGTGTGGCAGCACATCAACAATCAGGCGTACCTGGTCGACATAGCGATCAAGCAT
This sequence comes from uncultured Binatia bacterium (SeqCode), assembly GCA_965218305.1. GTDB lineage: Bacteria > Desulfobacterota > Binatia > UBA9968 > JAJDTQ01 > JAJDTQ01. The sequence continues at coordinate 348,922 of OZ244617.1, forward strand.
CGGCGTCTTCCCCCGCATCCGGTGTCAGGACAAGGTCCCTTGGCACGTAGATCCGGTAGGTAGGATGAAGTTTCCCGCCGTCGACGAGAGCCCGAGGACCGGAGCCAAAATCGATCTGTGACGTGTCTATGTGCTTGCGCCATGCATGCTGGTGACGGTCCGCGAAGACGAAGAACAGCCGGCGTACCTTCACGCTTCGACACGTGGACAGCAGTGCGGTTAGCTGCTTGGGCCGTAGCGAGACCAAGCCTTCGAATATCATGTCGAGGTTATGAAAGCTCGCGCGGTTCGGCAATTCATCCAGTGCCTCAAGGATCGCTCGCTCCGGTGACGATGCCTTGATTGGCCAGCGCCAGACACTCATTGCTTGCCTCGCTGTCCCCTCCGAACTTTCGGATTGGGGGTCACGATCCGTGTCAATGATCCCGGTGAGGTCATCGCCGAACAGCGCCCGGCGATGCACGACGAATTGTGTGCGGGTCGGGAGGCGCCTCAGCCAGGACGGCACATCGCCATAGGCGTGAACACGGGGTTCATGGCCAAGAGGGAGATAATGGGAAAAACCCGCTAGTCTGAGCGCGCTCTCCCCACCCAGATGGACGTCATGGTTCATGATCCACTGTAAAGAGAGCAGAGGAACCTGCCATGGCACATCAGAATCCTCATGCACGCCTTCCGGGGTCGGGCGCCGGTATACCCCCCGGACAACGCGCTCCAGCCAACCACGGGCCACGTAGCCGTGGATTGACTTGGGGTCGATACCCCGACCCTTGAGCCACGATGTGTCGACCATAAAACCCGGCGGGACTCTATCCAGAAGGGGTTTTAGCCTTGGTGTCCTTTGATGGCTCATAGCCATTAAGATCACATATACTTAAAAATACGTCAAGGGATATTTTGGAGTTCTCCAAATTGTATGGTTAATAGGGGTCTAAAAGCGCCGTAGTCGAAATGATGCTGTGGAGGATCTTCATTAACTGCGAACGGGGTCACGTCTTGCATCTGGAACCTGAAGGCCACCACACGCAACCCGCCTTGCCAAACCCGGAGCGTCCACCCGGCAGGATAGACGGCGCCCGTCCTGACACTGCTCCATTCCTCGGCGCATCCGACGACGATTCAGATGTCAACAGATTTGTTGTCATCTGTTCTGTCGAATGGCGCCCGACGCCCGGGCGTCGAGACTGAGTTGGTTCTGAAAATCAGACAGGCAGCTAAGGTGTAATCGTGCGCGGAAAGGCGCTGTCACCCAGCAGGTGCAAAACCCGTCCGGCAACGGTCGTTCCAGCCGGAAGCGATCGGAGTATGGTCTTTCCGGTTTGCCGGGACCCAGCACGCAGACCACCGGCGTATCGCCCAACGTCTCCCGGATGACCGGCGGGGTGCGTGTGTCAGTTTCGTTGGGAAGCTACAGGTCGGCGGCGGGTCGGCTATCGTGGCGTGCCACGATGGCCTCTGCATTTCAAGCTAACGTTGGGCTGAAGCCCTAACGTGCAGGTGGCGGCCTATGGCTTCCATTGCTGCGTCCACCTGATCCATTCGCGACTTGTGCTGAACGTCCAATATCCGATCCACCTGTGGCAGGTGCCAGCCGAGGCGGCGCGCCAGCTCTGCCTTGCCGATGCCCTGCTCCCTCATCCCCTGATACAGCATCACCTTGACCGCGGTGAGCGTAGGCAGCACAGCCACATCCCGTCCGTGTGAAGGTGGCGGAATATCCCGGCCGTCGTGGATCCGGGCCGCTATCGCCTCCTCTAGCGCGTCAGCCGCCCGTGCGAGCGCGCCTTCTCTGTCAATTCCAAAGGTAGTGAGTTCTGGGAAGTCCGGGGACGTAGCGAGCAGGGTGCCATCGTCGTCTTCGAGTACAATAGGATAGGTCAGCATCAATTCAACCCCAGGTCTTTCTTGATTTTGACCACCAGCCTCTGGCCCAATTCCTTGCTACCACCGTGAGTCGTGGATTGACTTGGGGTCGATGCCCCGACCCTTGAGCCACGGTGTATTTTCTTCGCCTCGTACTGGCGTTGAAGGTCGTCTATGACTCGCCGATTGTTGGATTCGCTCTCACCCGGACAACTCGGCGCTGAAGATGTTGATTGCGCAAGTCAGTCGGTTGGCGCATCCGGGGTCGGGTCAGCAAAATTCGTGATTGTGATATCACCTTGCGGAAACTCGGCAACGATGTTCAGTTTTCCGCCCATCGCTTCGATATAAGCGCGGAGGTTTGAAACATACATATCCGCCCTCCGCTCAAGCTTGGCGACGGCGGGCTGGTTTACGTTCAAGGCCTCGCCAATTGCCTTCTGCGTCATCGCGCGCGCTTGGCGGAGCTCATGAAGCGGCATGGCCGCTCGAAGCTCTGCCTTCCTGGCGTCCACACGCGCGCGGCGCTCCGGCGTGAAGTCCTTTGTCAGGTCGTGAAAAGCGTTGCGTCCACTCATTCGATCAATCCGTCGGTGTATTCGACGTCTCGTGTCATCCGTCTATTTATTCCATTTATGGAATGTTGTCAAGCCGGTTCCCTGGTTTGAGTTTACGGGCACGCCGTCGATTTTGTTTCCCGCCAACGCCGGAAGAAGGAAAGCTGCTGATGGAGCCTCAGGCCACGACCACCTGTCCGGAGTGAGGGACAGAACTATCCTTCGGCGTCTCTGTATGATATAGTTCCTCGTACTATAGAGTCTATGTTACGAGTATTTGTATCAATGATCGAGCCTTATCCCCAGCGCCAGATTGCCCGCGACTTTCTCGAAGCGCACGGAATCGTGCGTTTGGTGGAACTGCGCAGTGTCGGTGTAACCGCCGCAACGGTCAGCCGTATGGAGCGGGACGGCGAGGTCATCCGGCTCGCGCGCGGCCTCTACCAGCTTCCAGACGCCCCGTTGGAGGCGGGCCATAGTTTGGCAGAGGCCGCCAAGCGTCTGCCCAAGGGGATCGTTTGCCTCGTCTCGGCTCTCGCATTTCATGGCCTGACAGATCAGCTTCCGAAGAAGGTCTGGCTGGCTATCGGGAAAAAGGACTGGGCTCCGAGATCCGATGGCGTGCCTATTCGCGTGGTTCGCTTTACCGAAAGCCTACTTGCTGAGGGCGTCGAGACCCACATGATCGAAAGTGTCCCCGTCAAGGTGTTCGGCGTCGCCAAAACCGTTGCGGATTGCTTCAGGCACCGAAGCAAGGTCGGTCTGTCGGTTGCGCTTGAGGGACTCCAGGAGGCACTGCGCCAGCACAAAGCCACGCCGGCCGAGATTGCCCATCAGGCGGAGCACGGAGGGGTTTCCACTGTGATCCGACCCTATCTCGAAGCCTTGACCGCCAATGGCTAAAAGATCAACATCGGGGCCTCTGTGCGCGCCCGCCTGCTAAGCCTTTCCAGGGCCAACAGCCAGACTTTGACTTGGTGCTCACCCGCTTCGTGATCGGGGAACAGCGTTTCGAGCCAGAAATCGGCCAGATTGAAGACCTCCCTGGCTCTCCTCCATGAACCGGACCGGCAACAGCGTTTCGGAAAGCGCGGCGTCGGCGCGCGCCAGCCTCAACAGATTCGTTGTCATCTGTTCCGTCGAATGGCGCCCGACGCCTCAGACGTCGAGGTCGCGCACGATCTCAAACAGGTGGCTGGGACCACCTCAGCGAGCCCGCCGTCGAGCAGATGTGTCTTTGGCGATTTGACAAGTGCCATAATGCGTATTACGGTCCGTCATGATACGGAACTTCAGAAGCAGGGCGCTCAGGCGGTTTCTGGAACGGGGCGACGAGCGGCGTATCCACGCCGATCACCGCGAGACCGTGCGGGACATCCTTGCGCGGCTGAACGCCTCCAGCGTCCCCGAAGATATGGATCCGCCCGGGTTCCGGCTCCACCGGCTAAAGGGGGATCATGCCGGTTTCTGGGCCGTGACGGTGCGAGCCAACTGGCGCGTGATTTTCCGTTTCAAGGACGGCCATGCCGTTGATGTCGACTATTTGGACTACCATTAGAAAGGAAGGGCAGACCATGCTCATGCACGATCCACCACACCCCGGCGCGTTCATCAGGCGGCAATGCCTCAAGCCCCTGGGATTGACGGTAACCGAGGCCGCGAAGGGTCTAGCGGTGTCGCGAAACACGCTTTCCATGCTGCTCAACGGCCGCCTCGGGATTTCTCCGGAGATGGCCATCCGTCTCTCGCAGGCTTTTGGGGGGAGCCCGGAAAGCTGGTTGCAGCAGCAGATGCAGTATGATCTGTGGCAGGCGCAGAAGCACCGGGACAAGATCGCGGTGCGTAAATTCGTGGCCACGTAGCCGCCGAGGGTGAACCGGCCCCGAATATTTATTGAAATTCCTTCAGCGGTTCACGTACAGTCGGCACGCAGCAAGGGAATGGCGGGGCAACCCCCGGATTCAGGGAGGTCCACGTGGCAACAACTCCGCAGGGCGCGCGTCTGGCCGGCGCCAAGGCGCCGAGCTACGTTCGGGCGGTCAATGAAGTTGAAGCGCGGTCGAGCGGCTATACGGCGCGCTACATGCTGACCAGCGATGTGGCCTACGTGCTGACGGCGGCGGAGATGAACCTGACTCCGGCGGAGTCGGCAAAACCGTTGCTGGAAGCGTTGCTGGCGCTGATCGACGACCTTGACGCCATCGACACGACGGTGCCGCCCGGCGACATCGTGGCGCAGCGCGAGGCGTGGATGCGTGAGAAAGTCGGCGCGCAGCACGCCGCCTGGCTCCATCTGGGACGCAACCGCGGCGAGAGCCTGCGGGCCTATTTGCCGCGGCTTTATTTCCGGCACGTGCTGTATGAGCAACGCCGTACGGTGGCGGGTATGCTGCGGGTGCTGGTCGAGAAGGCAGGGCCCGTTCTCGAGGCGGTGGCGCCCAACTACCATCATCTTCAACATTCGGGCTTTGGCACGCTGGGCGAGTATCTGCTGTCGTGGGTGCCGGTGTTCCTGCCCCATCTGGAACGGCTGGAGCAGGTGGAGCAGCGTCTGGACTATGGCCCGTCGGTGATTGGTGCGCGCAAGGAGGTGCACGCGCTGTATGACAAGGTGAGCCAACGGCTGGGCTTTTCGCGCCGGGCCTGGCTGCGTCGCGACGGCATCTGGGTCCACAGCCAGTTCACGGAGCCGTTCTTCGCGCTGTCCCTGGTGGCGGTGGACATCGCCCGCATGGCGCAGGACATGCGCATCTGGATGACGCCGGAGTTCGGCTTCTTCGTGCCCGCAGACGAGCATTCGGGCGGAAGCAGTGCCTTGCCGCACGCCAAGGTGCCGTTCGGCTTCCAGGCGGTCATCGGCGGCGCCATCCTGGCGGCGAATCGCCTTGCCGGTGAGATGTCGGCGGCTGCCGGCGGGCCGTCGGAAGGGTCCGAGCCGATCTACCATTCCGGAAGCCTGTACGAAGCCGCGGCGGATATCGTCGCCCGGACCGGCTACATGTCCGAAGTGATCGAACACGGCCGATTCGACCTGGAGGAGCTCAAATGGAAATCCACCACCGACTACGCGGGCTCGAGCGAAGCCCACGACCGGCTGGTGTACGACTTCGGCGTGCCGTTCCGGACCGGCCACCGGTTGCTCGGCGCCATGGTCCGGGCGCACTATCTGGGCGAGGAGCAGATCGACCTCAAGCAGGCGCTGTTGGAGGAGACCGGCCGCGATATCGACGTCGACCAGGACGAGATCATGGACATCGTGCTGGGCAATCGGCTGTGGCCGACCACGTTCGACTTTGACGGGCTGAAGGCTCTGTGGACGGAGTTTGGCGAACAGGTCGTCGCGGCGGAGGAAAAGCTGGCACAGCCCGGTCCGGTGGAGCGGACGCTGGAGGCGCTGCTCGCCGAAGCGCGGGCGTGGCTTGCGCGGCAGGGTGAGCCGTAGCACCGGCCAGGAGAGTCTATCGGCCTGCGACGCGATGCGGACGCGGGCGGGTTTGAAACCCGCCCCTACACCTGTGTTCCTGCGGCACGCCTCCTGGGCGACTGGAACGCGGCGGGTGGAGGCCCTGGATTGCCCGGATGAGACATGTAGGGCGACCGCCGGTCGCCCCTACGGGAGATCGTCCCGCCGACGTTTCTGCGGCGCAGCTCCTGGAGCACCGCTGGCGCGGGCCGCGCGTCCGTGCCATCTCGGGAAGACGGGAAAGGAGAAGAAGCCATGGCCCGTGTTGCCTTCGTTATTGGCGACTACCCTTCGGAGGAGCGCAGCCGGCGCGAAAAGGTGGCGCTGTCCTACGCGACGGCGGAGGTAGAGGTCGGCATCGTGTCCGCGCCGGTCACCCCCTATTTCCACGGCATGACGGCGGCCGAGATCACCATGGTGTCGCCCGCGCTGATTCAGGCCTTTCGGGAAGCCGAGGCGCAGGGCGATGACGCCGCGGTGCCGCTGGGTTTTCTCGACCTGGGAGTGGAGGGCGGTCGGTCGGCCGTCGACATTCCCATTCTCGCGCCCTTCGAGACGGCGCTTCACGTCGCCGCGCTGATGGGCGACCGCTTCGGCTGCATCGCCTACAGCGAGATTCATTTCCCGGTGCTGCAGGCCCTCGTTCGACGCTACGGGATGGAGCACAAGATCGTCGGCTGGGCGGGCTCGGGCTTCGACCTGCCGGATATCGCGGCCAACCACGACACCATGGTCGAGAACTTTGTCGCAGCGGCCCGGAAGCTCATTGACGAGAACGGCGCCGACGTGATCATTCCTACCGGGATCACCCAATGCCCGGTCCACATCGATCCCAAGTGGTTGATGAAGGAACTCGGCGTTCCCGTATCGGAAGGTATCGGCGCACCCATCCGCATCGCCGCGACCTTCGCGGATCTCGGCCTGCATCACAGCCGCAGACGCTGGCCGAAATCCCGCTCGTTCGATGTCTGACGTGAACATCCGGCGCGGAACACCAGTGAAGCCGACCGCCCAGCGCCTGAGTGCCGGGAGCGGAGAATCATGCTCGGCACCTTGACCCTGCGGAACTCGCGGCTGAGGCCCGAGGCGCCGGCCATCCTGTTCCAGGGACGGACGATCACGCACCGCGCCTTTGCCGAACGCGCCTTTCGGCTCGCGGCCGCGCTCCGGCGCCGGGGCGTTGCGCGCGGCGACCGGGTTGCCATCCTGGCGGAGAACTGCCCCGAGTATGTCGAATCCTATGCGGCGGGTGAGCTCGGCGGCTGGGCGAGCGTGACGGTCAACTACCGCCTGGCGGCTCCCGAGATCGACACAATCCTCTCCGACAGTGCGCCGAAGGCGATCATCGTCGGCGCCGAGTTCCTCGACCGGCTGAGCCCGGAGGCATCAGGCCGGCTCGATCATGTTCTCGTTATCGGCGATGCATCGTCCGACGTGTCGTATGAGGCGGCGCTGGCGGCGGAAGAGCCCGAGCCGCCGCCGGCCGCGCCGGAACCGGACGACTGCGCCTACCTGATCTACACCAGCGGCACCACCGGGCGGCCCAAGGGCGTGATGCTGAGCCACCGCGGTATGATGGAGGCTGCGCGCATCACCGCTCTGGAGAAACTGGCCCAGCCGGTCGACCGCTTCGCGCTCGCCATGCCGCTCTATCATATCGGCGGGCGGCTGACCTCGCTGTCATATGCGCTGCACGGCTGCACGATGGTCCTTCACCGGAACTTCCGGCCGCAGGAGTTCTTCGAGTCCTTGCGGGCGAACCACGTGACCGCGACGCTGCTGGCGCCGACCATGCTCGGCGACCTGCTGGAAACCACGCCGGCCGACCGGGAGTCGCTGCCCGCGCTGGCCCGGCTGTTCTATTCGGCGGCGCCGATGCCGGAGGCGCTGCTGCGCCGCGGCATGAAGGCGTTCGGGCCGATCTTCACGCAGTTTTACGGGATGACCGAATCCGCCGGCCCGGGATGCGTGCTGCACGCCCATCAGCACCTGCTCGATGGCCCCGAGCATGTCGTGCGGCGGCTGCGCTCCGCGGGCCAGCCCATGATCGGCTGCGACGTGCGGGTGGTTGATCCGGACGGCGTCCGCTGCCCGGTGGGAGAGCCCGGCGAGATCGTCATCCGGAGCCCCTCGGTCATGACGGGATACTGGCGGAACCCACAGGCCACGGCGGAGACCATCCGCCAGGGCTGGCTCCACACCGGTGATGTCGGTACGGAAGACGAGGAGGGGTTCATCTTCGTCATCGACCGGCTCAAGGACATGATCATCTCGGGAGGAGAGAACATCTACTCCCGCGAGGTGGAGGACGCGCTGGCGAGCCATCCCGGCGTGATCGAGGCCGCGGTCGTCGGCCGTCTGGATGCGCGCTGGGGTGAATCGGTGCTCGCCTTTGTCGTGCGGCGCGCTGCTGCCGAGGTGACGGAAGAGTCATTGATCGACCACTGCCGTCAGATGATCGCGCCTTACAAGAGGCCCAGGGAGATCCGCTTCGTCGACACCCTGCCCAAGCTGCCAAACGGAAAGGTCGAGAAAGCGAAACTGCGGGCACAGCTAGCCACGCCAACGAGCGCGCCGTAACGGATGCGCGCCCAGGTGACTGGAACGCGGTGGAGAAGGTGGAGGCACTGGACTGCCCGGACGAGGCATGTAGGGGCGACCGGCCGGTCGCCCCTACCGGAGATCGGCCGGCCGACATTTCCCCGGCGCAGGCTCCCAAGCGAAGCATGGCGGAAAGGAAGACAGAGGATATGCGCAGCAAGTTCAGCCTGACACTCGAGGACGTGCACAAGATCGTCGCCGCATGCCGGCGCGAAGCCGACAAGGTTGCCCGCGCCGCGACCATCGCGGTCGTGGATGGCTCCGGCGTGCTCATGTATCTGGAGCGGCCGGACGATCAGCCCGCGAACAGCGTGGACATGGCCACCGGCAAAGCGCGAACGGCAGCCTTTCGCGAACGTCCGAGCTCAAGTCTTGAAGCCCGCGTGAAGGAGAGGCCCGGCTTCCTGACCTATCCCAACGCCATCGCGGTGACCGGCGGCGTGCCGCTGTTCTACGAAGGGCAATGTGTCGGCGGCGTCGGCGTGTCGGGCATCGCCGATGGTGACGAGGTCGTGGCAAAGGCCGGAGCCGAGGCGCTGAGCTAGGAAGGTCAGGGGGGGTCAGAGTGAGATTAGGAGGCGCGTAGTGGATAACGGAAATGCGAATGCCGCCGGAGGCCGCCCATGACCGACCCGGCCTGGCTTCCGGCAACAGGTCTGGCGAGTCTCATCCGGCGCTGTAAGGTCGGTTGTCTCGAACTGCTGGACCACTATCTGGCGCGGGTAGAGCGCTTCAACCCGAGCGTGAACGCGATCATCGCCACCGACATCCCGCGGGCCCGCCGGCGGGCCCGGGAGGCGGACCGGGCGCTGGCCCGGGGCACCCGGTGGGGGCGTTTGCACGGTTTACCCATGACGGTGAAGGACTCCTTCGACGTGGCCGGATTGCCGACCACGTGGGGGGCGCCGTCGCAGCGGGACAACATCGCCCGCGCCGATGCGCTTTCGGTGAAGCGCCTGCGTGACGCCGGCGCGGTCATCTTCGGCAAGACCAACGTGCCCATCTGGCTCGCCGACGCCCAGAGCTTCAACGAAATTTACGGCACCACGCGAAACCCGTGGAACACGGACCGGTCGCCCGGCGGGTCCTCCGGCGGGGCGGCGGCCGCTCTCGCGGCGGGGCTGACGGCCCTTGAGTTGGGGAGCGACATCGCCGGCTCGGTGCGCAACCCGGCTGCCTGGTGCGGTTTGTTCGCGCACAAACCGACCATGGGCGTCTGTCCCACCGACGGGCACGCGCTGGACGGCAGCCGCGCCCCCCTGGACATGCTCGCCATCGGCCCGCTGGCGCGGAGCGCCGGTGATCTGTCGCTCATGCTCTCGGTCATCGCCGGGCCGGACGGGATCGACGCTGCCGGACTCCGGCTCACGCTGCCCCGGCCGCGCAAGAAGAGGCTTGAAGACTACCGGGTAGCGCTTCTCCTCGAAGACGAAACCGTGCCCACGTCGCGCGACATCCGCGCCCTGCATGAGGCCCTCGCCCGGTTTCTTCGTCGCAGCAGGGTCAAGGTGAGAATCGGCGCCCGCCCCGGGTTCGACGCGGCCGACTCGCACCGCGTGTTCGACGTGCTGCTTCGGGCGGCGACGTCCGCCCGCCAGACCGACGAAGAATTCGCCGCCAACGCGACGGCGCGGGAAAAACTCGCTCCGGGAGATGACGGCAAGCGGGCGCGTATGCTTCGCGGGGTGACGCTGTCACACCGGGATTGGCTCCGGCTCGACGAGGTGCGCCACCAGATCCGGTGGCAGTGGCACGATTTCTTCCAGCGCTATGACCTCCTGCTGGCACCCATCACGGTATCGGCGGCCATGCGCCACGACCACACACCGCCCTATGCACGCTCGGTGCCGGTAGACGGCGCCATGCAGCCGTTCATGAACCAGGTCTCGTTGCCGGGCTACGCCAACCTCGCCTATCTGCCATCATCCGTCGCACCCATCGGACTCGATGGCGAGGGGCTTCCGGTCGGCATTCAGATCATCGGCCCGCAGTACGGCGACCTCACCTGCATTCATTTCGCCCGGCTGCTGGAGCAAGGCTATCGAAGTTTCGTGCCACCGCCGGGCTATGAGTGATGGACGTGGAGTTGGTCTCCGATCCCCGGCGACCGTCCGGCCTCCGAGCGCCGGCGCGTTTGTGTGGCGGGCGGGAACGGTCTAAATTTCAGTTGTCATAAAATCGCTTACGCTATGTATGATACAGACCACTGGGAGGTTCGTCATGTCGGACATCAATGAGGTCGGCGCCACCGCGTTTTTCATCGCGGGTATCCGGGAGCAGGAAAAGGGTCGGGAACATCCGTTGTTCAAGGATCCCTATGCGGAGTGGTTCGTCAACGACGACATCCGGCAGAAGGTGCGCCAGGTGTTCGCGGTTCTGCCGGAAGGGATGGAGTTGGTCCGGTACCGCTCCTGCCTGTTCGATGACATCACCCGGCGCGAGATCGAGAACGGAATGCGGCAGATCGTGATTCTCGGCTCCGGCTTCGACATGCGGCCGCTGGTGTTCCAGACCGAGGGCGTGCGTTTCTGCGACGTGGACCAGCCCGCGGTGCTGGCGTTCAAGGGGAAGGTGCTGGAGAGCCATGGCGTGACTCCCTGCGTCGGCATACCGTGCAACTATCTGGAGGTGGATCTGCCCGCGAAGCTGGAGGAGGCGGGCCTCGATCTCGACGCGCCGATACTCTTCATTTGGGAAGGCAACACCATGTACCTGCCGGAGGAATTGATCTACGCCTTCCTCGGCCGGCTGACCGGCCGGATTCGCTCGTTCAAGATCGCCTTCGACTTCTTCGCCAGGAGCGTCATCGACCGCACCACCGGCGACGAGCACATTACCGCCACCACGGATGCGTTCGAGAACACCCTGAAGGTGAAATGGTTGACCGGTTTCGACGATCTGTCCGTTGTGAGGGAGCGCACCGGCTTGAAAGTGGCCGAGTCCGGCAGCCTGTTCGAATTCGGCAAGCGTGTTGCGCCCGATGTCCCGGACGAGATCCCCGAGTTGCATCTGTACCTGTACGGAATCATGACCCCGGAGGCGGCCTGAGCTGCGGCGTCCGCCGCGCCGCCTCTCCACGGACTCGTGATGCGGATACCCGAACCCCTGTCGCCGGACCAGCTCTATACGAAGTGTGATCCGGAGGACCTGCCGCCGTCCGGCGAGACGGACGAGGTATCGGACGACCTCGGCCAGGAACGCGCTCTCGACGCGGTCCGGTTCGGCGTCGGCATCCGGCGCCACGGGTACAACATCTTCGTTCACGGCGCGCCGGGCACCGGCAAGTACCCGCTCGCCCGGCGGCAGATCGAGCAGGCGGCGGCCGCCATGCCGGCGCCGCCCGACTGGTGCTACGTCCACAACTTCCAGGAAACCCACAAGCCGCGGGCGCTGCAACTCCCGGCCGGCCGGGGCTGCCGGCTGCGAGGCGACATGGAGAAGCTTGTCCGGGAGCTCCGCGCCGCCATTCCGGCGGCCTTCGAGAGCGAGGACTACCAGGCCCGGGCCCAGGCCCTTCTGTCCCAGTTCAGCCAGCGGCAGGAAGCCGCGTTCAATGACCTCCAGGAACGCGCCAAGTCCCGGAACGTCGGCCTGATCCGCACCCCCTCGGGCCTGGCCCTGGCGCCCACCTCCAAGGGCGAGGTGGTCAATCCCGAGGTCTTTCGCCAGTGGCCCGACGACGTGCAGGAGAAGGCCCGCTCCGACATCTCGGAGCTGGAGAAGGAGCTCCAGGAGATCCTCAAGAAGGTCCCGCAGTGGGACCGCGAGCGGCGCGAGCAGTTGCGGGGCCTGAACCAGGAAGTGGTCAGCCACGCGGTGGGCCAGTTCATCGAGGAGCTGAACAAGGACTACAACGACCTTCCCGACGTCCTCGACTACATCGAGCAGGTGCGCGGGGATCTGCTGGAGAACGGGGAGGAATTCCGGGGGTCCGAGACGCCGGACCCGCAGCCGGGCCCGACCGCACGGGGCGGGCCGCGGGAGCCGTCCTTTCGCCGCTACCAGGTCAACGTCATCGTGGACAACGGCGGGCGTGAGGGCGCGCCCGTGGTCTACGAGGACCTGCCCACCCACGGCAACGTCATCGGCCGCATCGAGCAGATGGCGCAATTCGGCGCCCTCAGCACCGACTTCAGCCTCATCAAGCCCGGCGCGCTGCACGTCGCCAACGGCGGCTATCTGATGGTGGATGCGCGCAAGCTGTTCATGCAGCCGATCATCTGGGAGGAGATCAAGCGCGCGCTCCAGGCCAGCGAGATCCGCATCCACGGTCTGACAGAGGCCCTGGGCTTCGCCAACACCGTCACGTTGCAGCCCCAGCCCATCCCCCTCGACGTCAAGGTCGTGCTGCTGGGCGATTCCACGATCTACTATCTGCTGAGCCAGTCCGATCCGGACTTCCCGGAACTCTTCAAGGTGGCCGCGGATTTCGACGATCAGTTGCCGAGAGATCACGGCAACACCGCGCGCTACGGCCAGATGATCGCCGACACGGCCCGTCGCGAGGGGTTGCGGCCGCTCTCGAGGGACGCCACCGCGCGGGTCATCGAGCAGGCGGCCCGGCTGGCCGCTGACTCGGAGCGGCTCACTCTTCGCCTGCGGTCCATCGACGATCTTCTCTACGAGGCGGACTACTGGGCCGGCGTGGACGGGCACGGCGAGATCGCCGCGCAACACGTGCAGCGGGCCATCGACGCGCAGGTCCGCCGGGCCGATCGCATCCGCGAACGCAGCCAGGAGCAGATCCTGCGGGAGACCATGCTCATCGACACCGACGGCGAGTCGGTGGGCCAGGTCAACGGGCTCTCGGTGCTGCAGCTTGGCGAGTTCGCCTTCGGCAAGCCCAGCCGGATCACCGCCCGGGTACGGCTGGGCGAGGGTGAGGTGCTCGACATCGAACGGGAGATCGAGCTGGGCGGCCCGCTTCATTCCAAGGGCGTGCTGATCCTGTCGGGCTTTCTCGGCGCGCGGTTCGCCCGCCGCCATCCGCTGGCGTTGTCGGCCAGCCTGGTGTTCGAGCAGTCCTACGGCGGGGTGGACGGCGACAGCGCCTCCTCCACCGAGCTCTACGCACTCTTGTCGGCGCTGTCCGGGGTTCCCATCCGCCAGTCCCTGGCGGTGACAGGATCGGTCAACCAGCTCGGCCAGGTCCAGGCCATCGGCGGGGTCAACGAGAAGATCGAGGGATTCTTCGATATCTGCGCGGTCCGGGGGCTCACCGGCCGCCAGGGCGTGCTGATTCCTTCGTCCAACGTGAAGCACCTGATGCTGCGCCGGGACGTGGTGGATGCCGCCGCCCGGGGGGAGTTCCACGTCTATCCGGTGGAGACCATCGACCAGGGCATCGAGCTCCTGACCGGCGTGCCCGCGGGCGAGCCGGACGACCAGGGAAACTTTCCCGCCGGCACCGTCAACGGCCTGACGCAGGCGACGCTGTTGGAGTTTGCCCGAAACGCCAGGAATTTCGCGGCGGGCGGCGGGTCGGACCGGGAGGCGCCATCATGAGCCGGCCGGTCCCGGGCTTCGACGTCCGCCGGATCGTGGTGGCCATCGACAGCTCGTCCGACGCCGCCACCGCCCTGGAAGAGGCGGCCGGCCTGGCGGCGCGGCTTCACGCGGAGCTGGAAGGGGTCTATGTCCAGGACATCAATCTCGTGCGGCTGGCCGGGTTGCCCGTGGGCCGGGAGATCCAGTTCCTTACCGGCAAGGGCCGGGACTTCACCGTCACCACGCTGGAAGACGACAACCGGACACAGGAGTTCGCCGCCCGGCGGGCGGTCGCCGCGGCCGCGGCGCGAGCCCGCGTGACCTACGCGTTTCGCACCGCACGGGGGCAGGTGGATGTGGAGGTCATCAGCGCGGCGGGCAACGGCGACCTTCTGATTCTCGGCACCGGGAGCCGCTCCCCCGGGGGTAGGGTCCGGCTCGGCCGCACGGCCCGGGCCGCGGCCGCGCGCGCCCCCAGGTCCGTGCTCCTATCGAAGCCGGGGGTGCGGTCCACCGGCGTTCCGCTGGTATGCTATGACGAGAGCGACGGCTCCCGGCGCGCCCTGGAAGCCGGGCTCCGCGTCTTCGGCGTCCATGAGGGGACCCTCGCCGTGCTCATCCTCGCCGACGACGTGGCCGCCGCGGAGAGATTGCGCCGGCAGGTGGAGGATCGGTTGGCGCCGCTGAACGTCCGGCCCAGGTTCCTCTACGGCGCCCGTCCTCTTGCCCATGAGGTGTGCCGCCTTGCCGGCGAGTCCGGCGCCGGGGTGCTGGTCATGGCGGCCGATTGCGCCGCCCTCGACGAACCCCACCGGCAAGAAGTCCTCGAATCCGTCGCCTGTCCCGTCCTGCTCGTGCGTTAGCGGCTGCGGGGTGCAGCCCGGCTCATGGCCCCGGCATCCGGTGCCCGTGAAGGAAGCTCTGGCGCAGGACGTACCCGGCCTGATGTTCGGCCGCGTGGCGGCGTATGAGGGCCAGGGGCTTGGACAGGGAGACCCGTCCCAGACGATAGTCGTCCACCAGCGCGGCGAGTTGCTTCCGGGCTTCGGGGTCCAGCCGCCCGGACAGGAAGCCGGTCAGGTGCTGCAGGGCGTTGGTGTTGGTCTTCCTCGTCGCCGGCTGTTTCAGCGCCTCCATGAAAGCGCTGCCGTATCGGGTTGTCACGGCGTCCAGCGAAGCCTTCCCGGCTTCCGCCAACAGCCGCCCGAGAAGCCGCAGGTGCCTCTCGCTGTGGGCCAGAAGGGTCAGCTTGTGGGATGCATGGAAGTCCATGAGTCCAGGCAACGACGGCCCCTCGCCGGTGCAGGCGCGCCATTCCCGGTACGCGTGGACGCGCTCGATGAAGTTCCCGCACAGCGACGCATCGTCCAGCCGGTCTTCCGCTTCGACGGGCAGCAGCGGGAGGGCGTCCGCCAGCGCCCGGGCGAACAGTCCGCTGCCCGTGCGGCGAGCCTTCCCGGGCTCCGCGTGAACGGGAACGCCGTCCGGGCCGCAGCTCGGGGAACCCTTCTTGAGAATGAACCCGGATACCTCCAGCTTTTCCATCTCCGCCGCCTGCCGCCGCCCGTATCGCTGCATGATTCCGGTCCAGTCCTTGCCGGAACCCTTTGCGAGCATGCGGGGTGCCTCGGGGTCTCCGACCAGGTCCACGGGCTCCCGCGGCACCCCCATTCCCACCTCCATCTCCGGGCAGACGGCGACGATCTCGAACAAGCGCGACAGCGTATCGGTAACGGTCGGGTGGCGTTTGTGGCCGCCGTCGTAACGCACCGAATGACCCAGGAGACAACTGCTCACGCCGATACGGAGCCTGGGGGATCGAACGCTTTGTTCCATGGTCGTCCGCGGGAAGTATTCTCACACGGGTTGCTACGGGTGGACGTCCTGGAGGAACAGCTCGTCCGGGATCTCGAAGCCGACGCCCTGTTCGCGGCCGGCGCCGAGATCGGCGAAGGTCGGCTCCAGCACCTCGATGGCATCCTCGACCGTGATGAGCTTCTCCACCTCTTCGTTGGTCAGAAACAGGGTCATGGCCTTGCCTCCCGTGTGCTTCGAGGTCTTGCCGGCATGGGGGATCGAAATACCTTGTGTTCTACCTATTCATGGGAAGGCGTCCCGCACTCGTGTATCCTACCACAGGAGCTGGTGGATAGGTGCGCGGGAATACCGGAATCATGAAGCATCGGCCCGCGGCGGCCGTCATCGGCAGCGGCTTCGGGGGTCTGGCCGCGGCCATCCGGCTGCAGGCAGCGGGCTTCCGTACGGTGATCTTCGAGAAGCGCGACCTGCCCGGGGGTCGGGCCTACGTCTATCGTCAGGACGGGTTCACCTTCGACGCCGGGCCTACGGTGATCACCGCTCCGGAATGCCTGGAGGAGCTCTTCACGCTGGCGGGCCGGCGCATGCGGGACCATGTCACGCTGGTGCCGCTACAGCCCTTCTACCGGCTGTTCTGGGAGGACGGCACCCGGTTCGACTACGGCAACGACGACGAGCGCACCTTCGCCCAGATCCGCGCCAGGTCTCCGGAAGACGTGCAGGGCTACAAGGATTTCCTGGGGTACGCCGAAGCGGTCTTCCGGGAGGGATACGAAAAGCTCGGCCACGTACCGTTCCCGAACCTCTGGAGCATGGTGCGGGTGGCGCCGCAACTGGCGGCGTTGGCGTCCTACCGGTCGGTCTATCGTACGGTGTCCCGGTACATCCGGGACCCGCACCTGCGCCAGGCCCTGAGCTTCCATTCCCTGTTGGTGGGCGGGAACCCCCTCACGGCCTCTTCCATCTATACGCTGATCCACTATCTCGAGCGCAAGTGGGGCGTGTGGTTCGCCATGGGCGGCACCGGCGCCCTGGTGCGCGGTCTGGTGCGGTTGTACGAGGCACTGGGCGGTGAGCTCCGGTTGGATTCCGAGGTGACGTCCATCCGCACCGAGGGGGACGGCGTCACCGGAATCGAAACCGAGGCAGGGGCCTTCGAATCATTCGATGTGGTGGTGAGCAACGCGGACGTGGTGCATACCTACGAGCGGCTGCTGGGACACCACGACGCCGGGGTGCGCGCCGCGCGCCGGCTCAAACGCATGAAGCACGGGATGTCGCTGTTCCTGGTCTACTTCGGAACACACGCGCGCTATCCCGGCCTGGCGCACCACAACGTGATCTTCGGCCCGCGCTATCAGGGGCTCCTCGCAGACATCTTCGAGCGCGGTGTGCTGCCCGCGGACTTCTCGCTCTATCTCCACGCCCCCAGCTACACCGATCCGTCCCTGGCCCCGCCGGGCTGCCATGCCTACTATGTTCTGGCTCCGGTGCCCCATCTCGGCAAGTGCGCCGTCGACTGGGCGTCGGCGGGGCCACGTTATGCGCGGCAAGTGTTATCCTGTCTGGAGGAACGTCTGATGCCCGGGCTCACCGATGACCTGGTGACGCAACGCGTCTTCACGCCGCTGGATTTCAGCCGGGAGTTGAACGCCCACCTGGGCTCGGCCTTCTCCCTGGAGCCGCGGCTGACCCAGAGCGCCTGGTTCCGGGTGCATAACCGCGACCGGCGTATTCGGGGACTGTATTTCGTGGGCGCCGGAACCCACCCCGGCGCCGGCGTCCCCGGGGTGGTCAACTCCGCCAAGGCCACCGCCGGAGTCATACTGGAGGATTGGCGAGACCGTTTGGCAAAACGCGACCCGACACCATGAAGTCCACCCTGCCTGATGACGTGGCCGCCGCGGTGGAACATTGTGCGGCCGTGATCCGGGACGGTTCCAGGAGCTTTGCCCTGGCGGCCCGCCTCTTCGATCGCACCACCATGAATGCCGCGGTGTCGCTCTACGGCTGGTGCCGTTACTGCGACGATCAGATCGACTCGGTGGGCGGCGACGTGATCGTGGCGTCCGAACGCCTTGAAGAGCTTCGCTACCGGTCCGAGCAAGCCCTGGCCGGCCGGCCGCAAAGCGCTCCTGTCTTCGTTGCGTTCCAATACGTCACTGCCGCGTACGGCATTCCGGCCCACTACCCGCTGGAGCTCATCGAGGGCATGGCCATGGACGTGCGCGGGCAGCGCTACGAGACCCTGGACGACCTGCTGCTCTATTGCTATCGCGTCGCCGGCACCGTGGGCCTGATGATGACCCACGTCATGGGGGTCAGCAACGAGAAGGCCTTGAGCCATGCCGCGGCCATGGGCATGGGCATGCAACTTACCAACATCGCACGGGACCTCATCGAAGACCACGAGCGGGGGCGCATCTACCTGCCCCTTTCCTGGCTTGCCGAGGCGGGCCTTCCGCCCGAAGAGTTGGCGCTCACCGCCAGGCGCCGCAAGCTCGCCGGCCTGGCCCGGCGCCTTCTGGCCGTGGCCGGCGACTACTATCGTTCCGGGGACGCGGGCCTCCGCTACCTTCCCCTGCGCTCCGCGTGCGCGGTAGCCGCGGCCCGGCACATCTATGCGGCCATCGGCCGCAAGGTGCTGCGGCGAAGGGAGCGGGCCTGGGATCGGCGGACCTACACCGGCCCGGCATGCAAGCTGGCCCTGGCGGCTTGGGGGGCGGGCCGGGTGACGGCCTCGCTGCCGCAACGGATCGCTCGTCCATGGTCCGGGGCGCCCATCCGTTCGGTGTGGCGGTTCCAGCGTCCTGCTTCATGAACCACACAGCACACTGGCCATGAAGTCTCTGCTCAGGGCATGGATACGCCAGCGGTTGCACGGCTATCGGGAGTTGGTCAATCACGTCGACCCTTCGAAACCGCTCCGGGGCGAGGCGGCTGGAACCGTTGCCGTGGTGGGCGGAGGCCTCGCCGGCATCGCGGCGGCGTCATTGCTGGGGGAGCGGGGTTTCCAGGTGTGTCTGTTCGACAAGAACCCCTACCTCGGGGGCAAGGTGGGGAGCTGGGCGGTGGAGTTTCCCGACGGGTTTCGGGCCCAGGTCGACCATGGCTTTCACGCCTTCTTCCGCCACTACTACAACCTGTCGCGGTTTCTCGAGGAAACCGGAGCCCACCGTTACCTCGAAGGTATCGAAGACTATCTGATCCTCGATCGGACCGGGCGCCGGCATGGGTTCGCCGGTGTGGAGACCACCCCGGTCCTCAACCTCCTTTCCCTGATGCGGCGTGGACTCTTCAGCCTGAGGGATGTGGCGTTCAACCGGCACCTGGCCGAGTTGCGGGCATTGCTGCAGTTCGACCGGCGTCGCACGTTCGAGAAGTGGGACGGGACGAGCTACGACGAGTTTGCCGAACGGGCACGGCTTCCCGACGGATTGAAGCTCGTGTTCGGTACTTTCGCACGGGCCTTTTTCTCCCCGGGCCACCGGATCAGCGCCGCGGAGCTCATCAAGAGCTTTCACTTCTTCTATCTCAGCCATGACCGCGGCCTGCTCTATGATTATTTCACCCGCAACTACCGGGAGGCGTTGATCGAGCCGGTGCGGTCGCGGCTCTCGGCCGCCGGCGTCCAGGTCGAGCTCGGTGTGCCCGTGGAGACGCTGACCGGCCGGGACGGCCGGTTCGTGGTCAACGGACGGGAGTTCGATTATGTTGTCCTGGCGGCGGATACGGTGGGCGTGCGGCGGTTGGCCGAGGGTTCGGCGTGGTTGTGTGAAAGCGCGCCGGACCTGCACCGCCAACTGACCCGGCTGCGGTCGTCGCCCGGGTATGCGGTCCTGCGCATCTGGCTGGACAAGCGCGCCGGGGAACGCTGGCCGGTGTTCGTGGTCACGGAGAAACGGCAGGTTCTGGACGCCGTGACCTTCTACCATCGGTTCGATGCCGACGCCCGGGACTGGGCCGGGCAAACCGGAGGCGGGGTCTACGAGCTCCATTGCTACGCCTTGCCGCCCGAGTTGTCGACGGAAGCGGAGGTCCGGGGGGCGCTCCTGCAAGACCTGCATCACTATCTGCCCGAGCTTCGCGGCGCGCGCGTGCTGTACGAACACCTTCAGCTCCGGCGCGACTTCACCGCCTTCGACTGCAATCTGTATCACGAGCGGCCGTGGTACGACCCCGGCGTCCCCAACCTCTATCTGGCCGGGGACTGGGTGAAGCTGCCCTTGCCGGCCATGCTGATGGAAGCGGCGTTCACCTCGGGCCTGTTGAGCGCCAACGCGGTGCTGGCGTCCAACGGGTTGAGGGAAGAACCCGTATGGTCCGTGCCCTCCAAGGGCATCCTGGCTTGAGACATGCGTTACACCTACCTGATCCTCGACTTCCTCATCCTCGTCGTTCCCTTGCTGTACACCTTCCATCCGCGCATTCGGTACGATCGCTGTATCCCGGCGCTTGCCCTGTCGGTGGCGGTGGTGAGCCCGTGCTATCTGGCATGGGACGCGCTGGCCATCCGGTGGGGCGAATGGAGCTTCAATCTCCGATTTGTCACCGGCCTCGATATCCTGAAACTTCCGGTGGAGGAAATCCTCTTCTTCGTGGTGGTCCCCTACAGTTGCCTCTTCATCTACGAGAGTCTGGCGCGTCTCCGCCGGAACCGCGCCCTGAAGTTGCCGCGGCCGTGGCTTGTCGCTGCGGCCTTGCTGCTTGCGGCCTTGGCCGTGCTGTCGAGTAGCCGGGGCTACACCTGGAAGGCGCTGGCATCGTGCGCCGCGTTCCTTTCATGCGGGTCCCTGTTCAAGCGGGATTTCATCACCAGCACACGTTACTGGGTTTGGCTCGGGATCTGCTACATTCCGTTCCTGGTGTTCAACTCCGTCCTCACGATGCTGCCGGTGGTGGAGTACGACGCCGGCGCGATTCTCGGTCCCCGCGTCGGAACCATTCCGGTCGAAGACTTCCTCTACAACTACTCCCTGTTGTCGTTCTACGGATTGCTCTACGCGCTGTTCCGGGACCGGGTTGCGCGGCGCGAGCCCGGCCGAAGTGCCGCCAACGGCTGAGGGTGAGCCGTTCCATGACCCGAGATGACACATTCTTGAACGAGGCTATCGCGGGGGCGGAGATGACGTCCGAGACCGGTCGGTGCACAGGGACGGACCGGCGCGCGTCCGTTCGCGAGGCCCCCATCAATCCCGACCACTGGTACGCCGTGGCCCGAACCGATGAGGTGCGGCGCGAGCCGGTGGGCGTAGTGATATGGGACCGGCCCGTGTGCGTGTTTCGCGACGCCGCCGGCGCCGCGCACGCGCTGGAGGACCGCTGCCCCCACCGGCTGGTCCGCATCAGCCTCGGGCGGGTGGTGGGCGACGGCATCGAGTGCCGCTATCACGGCTGGCGCTTCGGGAGCGACGGCCGCTGCCTGCACGTCCCGGGCATGGACTCGGCCGGCATTCCCGCGGCGGCTCGGGCGAAGAGCTACCCCACGCGTGAGCAGGACGGCTTCATCTGGGTCTTTCCGGGCCGGCGGGAGCTGGCGGAGAGCGCCCAACCCATGCAGATGCCGGAATGGGATGATCTCGACTACATCCCCAGCATCGCCGCCATGTCCTGTGAAGCCCATTTCTCCTTCGTCATCGAGAACCTCATGGACATGTACCACGACCATCTGCACCAGCGTCATCAACCCTGGCGCGCCGACGCCTTGCGGGAGGTGGTGCGTGGCGCGGGTCGCGTCGAAGCGCGCTATTCCGCCACCGCCTACTACAAGATCGACCGCATCTGGTCGGCGCTGCAACTGGCGGTGCCGGCGCTGCGAAGGCCCTACCCGGTCCCGTTGGTGGTGACCTATGAGTATCCGCACTGGAAGGCACGGCTGGGGGACGAGTTCACGCTCTACGGGGTCTTCTGCCCGTCCGGTCCGCGCCGGACACGGGTCCACCTGGTCCACTACACCTCGTTGCACCGTCTCGACTCCTTCAGGAAGGCGCCCGTGGCCGTCCGGCGAGGCGTGAAACGGTGTCTCCGAAACATCGCCAGGGGACTGCTGAAGAGGCTCATCAGCCAGGACGTGCCCATGGTCGAGGAAGAGCAGCGGGCCTACGATGCGGCGCCGGAGCGCCGGCCCCTGGAGTTGAACCGGACCCTCCACGCGGTGCAACGGCTGATATGGCAAGAAGCACGGCAGGCCTCCGGTGAGCCGATTCACGCTTCGCAGTAGACACTTTGCGCTGTAAGATGAAGGTGCGGGCTGGGGTCCATGGAACCGGAGCCGCTCCGGCCGCCGTGGGACCCGCGAGCCCGACATCGGGCCGGCCTGGAGGTGTCTTGTGAAAAAGAGCGGTCTCCTTGTCATCCTCGCTCTTGTTCTGGCGGTCCCGGCGTACGTACATGGCCAGGAGTTTACCGCCGAGACCCTTGACGCCGTGGTCAAGGTGCGGGCGGAGGTGCCAGGGGACGCGCGCACGGCGGCTTCCCTCGGGCCGTTGCGGGAAGGGAGCGGAGTCGTCATCGACTCCAAGGGTCTGATCCTGACCATCGGCTACCTGATCCTCGAGGCGTCGCATGTCCAGGTCACGGACTCGTCCGGAAGGACGGTGCCGGCCAGGGTCCTGGGTTACGATCACGCCACGGGTTTCGGCCTGCTCCGGGCCCGGTCCGCCGTGGGGGGCGCCCGGCCCCTGCCGCTGGGTCTGTCGGGAGATCTGGACCGCGGTGCGGAGGTGTTGATCCTGAGCTACTCGGGGAAAGGGCCGTCAGGGCAGGGCGTCTACGTGGTGTCGCGCCGTGAGTTCGCCGGTTACTGGGAATACCTCCTGGAACGGGCGATCTTCACCGCACCGCACTACGCTTCGTTCGGCGGCGCGGCGTTGATCGACCGGGGCGGCAGCCTGCTCGGCATCGGCTCGCTTCAGGTGCCGCAGGCGATTCCCGGCCGACCCGTGCCGGGCAACATGTTCGTCCCCATCGACCTCCTGAAGCCGATCCTGTCGGACCTCACGCTGAAGGGGAAATCCGGCGCCAGGCCGAGGCCCTGGCTCGGCGCCCAGATGGAAGAGGCAGGTGGACACGTGGTGATTCGTCGTGTATCCAGGGGAGGGCCGGCGGCGCGTTCCGGACTGCAGGCGGGCGACCTCATCGCGGGCGTGGGTGGAGTTGCCGTGGGAGGACTCGCGGACGTGTACCGCCAGGTCTGGGCCCTGGGCGCCCCCGGAGTGAGCGTTCCGCTCAACATTCTCAAAGGGGTTCGAGTCGAAGAGGTGCGCGTCGTCTCCGGCGACCGCTACGACTATCTGCGATTGAACCCGAGCCATTGAACCCCCGCCGCCTCGAGGAGAAACCGTGACCTTTACCGAACGCCGCCGACAGTATCGCCAATTCCTCCAGGGCACCGGTTGCCTGTACCCGGCGTCGATTTTCGATCCGGTTTCGGCCCGGCTCGCCGAGGCCGCGGGTTTCGAGATCGGCATGCTGGCGGGCTCCATTGCCTCGGCCACGGTGCTGGGGGCGCCGGACATGGTCGTGCTGACCCTGACGGAGTTTGCGGAGCAGACGCGCCGCATCGCGCGGGCCGGCCCGCTGCCGTTGATGGTGGACGCGGACCACGGTTACGGTAATGCCCTGAGCGTCATGAGGACAGTGGCGGAACTCGAGGCGGCGGGCGTCGCGGCGCTCACCATCGAGGATACCCGTCTCCCGAGAGGCTTCGGACAGGACCGGGACGAGTTCATTTCGGAGGAGGAGTTCGCCGGGAAGGTGAGGGCGGCGGTGGCGGCGCGATCGGATCGCGAGCTCGTGGTCCTGGGCCGGACCGGCGTGCTCCCGACCCAGGGCATGGATGCCCTGGCAGCGCGCGTCAAGGTGTGCGAGGAGGCCGGCGCGGACGGTGTCTTTTTCACCGGGGTGAAGTCCCGTGACCAGGTCGGGATCATTCATGCCATGACCCGTCTGCCGGTGGTGCTGGGCTCCACGCCGCCGGAGCTCCACGACCGCGAGTTTCTCGCCGCCAACGGCGTCCGCATCGCCCTTCAGGGCCACATGCCGTTCCAGGTCGCCGTACGCGCGCTCCAGGCGTCGTACGCGCACCTGCGCGCCGGACGCCCGCCTGCCGGGCTCAAGGAGCAGGCCGCGTCCCCGGACCTGATGAACCTCGCGCTGGGCCGGCAGCAATACGACGCCTGGACGGACGAGTTCCTCTAGGCTCAACTCCGCCGGCACGGTGGTCGAGTGGTGTAGGGGCGGGTTTCAGACCCGCCCGTGCACACCCCCGTCGGCAGCGAAACGAGCCTGACAGGCCCGTTTGGTCCCAATTCCTGATCGGGAGGTAGATCCACATTCAAGGTTCAACACCCACCACGGCGGGGCGTATCGGCCATGTCGCCCTGGGCTTTCTGCACATGGGATTCAATCGGGGCATCCGTGGTTCCTACGCGGTGTTCTATGTCGCCTTGTTTCAGGCCTTCGGATGGTCTCGTGGTGTTACCGCCACGGCATTGTCCATCTCGGTGCTGGTGGAAGGGTTCTCCATGCCCCTTGCGGGCTCCCTGGTGGATCGCTGGGGGTCGCGCAAGACCCTGGTGCTGGGGGGTCTGCTGCTCGCGGTGGGACTGGGGTTCAGCAGCACGGTTTCATCGCTGTGGCAAGTCTACCTCTGGCTCGGGGTGGTCACGGCGCTGGGTCTCGGCCTCATGGGCATGGTGCCCCACGTGGCCATCATCGCGCGGCAGTTCACCCGGCGCCGGGGCCTGGCCATGGGACTGGCCTGGGCCGGCGGCGGCCTTGGCATCGCCGTCCTGCTGCCCGTGGCGCAGTACCTGGTGGACCTCTGGGGTTGGCGGCTGGCCTACGTGGGCATGGGACTCCTGGCCTTCATTTTTGTCGTGCTGCCGTCCGGCGTCCTCATGCCGCGTGACAAGCCCGCGCCGCGGGAAACCGCGGAGACGTCCAGGGCGGCGGGGGAGTGGACCGTCTGGGAGGCACTGACCAGCACCATGTTCTGGCTGCTGTTCGTCTCGCGCGTGGTCGCCAGCATGGGCAATCAGGTCATCACCAACCATCAGGTGGCGCACGCGGTGGACATCGGCTACACGCCGTTGTTCGCTGCGTCGGTCCTGGGCCTCATGGGGTTGTTCAGCATCTTCGGGCGGGTTTTCTTCGGCTACCTGACGGACGTGCTGAGCCATCAGATGGTGTACACGCTGGTCCAGGCGGTTTCGTCGGCGGGTATTCTGGCGTTGGTGGCGGCCGACAGTACGGACTACCCCATTCTGCTCTATACCTATGCCGCCTGTTACGGCCTCGGTCAGGGGTCCAGGGCGCTGGTGCTGTCGGCCATCTCCGCCGATGTGTTCCTCGGCCGCAACTTCGGCGCCATCTATGGCTACTTCACCATGAGCATCGGATTCGGCGGCGCGGTGGGGATCTGGCTGGGGGGCTTTCTGCACGATGTCTACGGCAACTATACGATCCCGTTCATGATCGCTTTCGCGAACTTCATGGTCTCCATACTGATGGTGTGGGGCATACGTTTCCTGAAGGGCAGCAGGAATCAGGCGTTCAAATGAGTCGGGGTTGCGGGCGTGGGGTAGCGCCGGTGCGCGGGCGGTGATCGCGGATGTTCTACCGGTTCGATTTCGAGGCGGCCTTTTATCCCACCTTGGAGCGGGTACCGTTCCACGTCAGGATGAAGCTCGACATGGCGGGGGTCCGGGTGTCATTGAGCACCTGGCGCGCGTTCACCCTGGAGGAGCGCCGGGCGCTGTGCCATTTGCCGGCGGATACGGACGAGGAGAGGGGAGTGTTCGCGGCGTTCCTGGCGGCGCTGGCACAGGCCCGGGCGGGCGTCGACATGGAGCGTTGTCCGGCGCAGGACGCGGGCGCGTGGGGCGCTGCCACGGCGCCGGAGGCGGTAGCCGTGCGAAGCGAAACGGAGGGAGTACGCGTGACCCCCGCCGAGTGGAGCCGCTGGGCCGCGCATGAACGCTACGCCCTGTACAAGACCGCCCTGTCCAAGGACCCCGAGCTTTTCCATCTTGCCCTCCGGGAGCTGCGGCAGAGGTTGTGCTCCTGACCCATACGCGCCGGGGCGGTCCCCCGCCAATCGACAAGACTTGCCGGTTCGGGATCAGTCTGCGATTCGCGATCTTCGCTTGTGCTGTTGTAACCGTCGTGGAATCATTCAGTTGAATCCCGCGGGGCAGGGGTCCCCCGCCGGGCTTAGGGGGAGATGGCGAATGAGTGGTGAAACGGACAAGGTTGGCTCGGCCGTTGTTTTGGCCGGCGGCAAGAGCCGGCGCATGGGCCGGCCCAAGGCCATGCTTCCCTTCGGCGGAGAGCCCCTGATCGTGCAGGTGCTCCGGAGGCTCGAGTCCCTGTTCCCGGACATCGTGGTGGTGGCCGCGCCCGAGCAGGAGTTGCCGGATCTGCCCGCCACGCTGGTGCGCGACGACGTGGCCTACCAGGGGCCGGTGGGCGGCATCTGTTACGGCCTCAGGGCATGCAGCAGCGCCGCCGGGTTCGTGACTTCCTGCGATGTCCCGTTCCTCAGTCTTCCCCTGGTCTCGTACCTGACTTCCCGATTTCCGGACTACGACGTGGTGGTGCCGTATTGGGAGGGGCGCCTGCAACCGTTGCACGCGGTGTATCGGCGCTCGGTGTTGCCGTTGCTGGAGCAGCAGCTCGAGCGCGGCGAACTGCGTCCGGTCTTTCTCTACGACAAGGTCCGTACCCTGAAGGTGGAGGAGGACGAGATCCGTGCCTACGATCCGGACGGGTCGAGCTTCTTCAACATGAACACCCCGGAAGACTACGCCGACGCCCTGGCGCGCTGGCAGGACGTACCCATGGGCACGACGCCCGCCTGCTGCGAGGTCGAGCTCTTCGGCGTGGCCCGGCTGCGGGCGCGGACGAGCCGGGTCTCGGTGGAGTTGCCCGAGCCGGCGACACTGGCGCAGGTGTTGTCCGCGCTGGCCCTCAAGCTGCCGGTGCTGGTGGGTCCGGTCATCACGACGGCAGGGGACGGCCTCACCGCCGGCCACGTTTGCAACCTGAACGGGCGCGATTTTGTGCGGGACACGAACCGCCCGGTGGAGCCCGGGGACCGGGTCCTGATCATGTCCAGCGATGCCGGAGGATGACGGTGCACGGGTTTCACGACAGGTTGCTGCACGTGGATCTGGGCACCGGGCGTCACCGTTGGCAGGAGACGGGAGAGGACCGCCTGCGGGCTTTCGTCGGCGGTATCGGGCTCGGAACGAGTCTGCTCTACGACTTCGCGCCGCCGGGAGTGGAACCCTTGGCGCCCGAGAATCCCTTGATCTTCGCCAGCGCGCCGTTGGCGGGCACCGGCCTCACCACCACCGCCAAGTACGCGGTGGTG
The DNA here is from genome assembly GCA_965218305.1 of uncultured Binatia bacterium (SeqCode). Lineage (GTDB taxonomy): Bacteria > Desulfobacterota > Binatia > UBA9968 > JAJDTQ01 > JAJDTQ01. The sequence goes on from OZ244617.1 coordinate 376,088, forward strand.
ACGAAGTCGCCCCTTACCGGCTTCATCGCCGACTCGTTGTCGTCCAGCTTCTTTGCGCTGGAGCTCAAGGCGGTGGGCGTCGATGCGGTGGTGGTGACGGGCCGGGCTTCCGGGCCATCCTATCTGTTCATCGGCAACGGTAGCGTGGAGCTGCGGGACGCGGGGCATCTTTGGGGGCGGAGCGCGGCCGACACCGAGACCGCGATCCGCGCGGAGCTCGGCAACGACGTCGTGAGAGTGGCGGCCGTGGGTACCGCCGGCGAGAACCGGGTGCGTTTCGCCACCATCAGCAACGAGGGCCGGCACGCGGGACGCGGCGGCGTGGGCGCGGTCATGGGGTCCAAGAACCTCAAGGCCATCGCGTTGTCCGGCAACGCCCGGGTCTCGGTGGCGGACCCCGAGGGGGTGGCGGCCCTGGCTTCGACCCTGCGGCAGCGCAGCCTGGGGGAGCAGACCGCCAAGTACCGGGAGATCGGCACGGTGGCGAACCTGGCGGTGTTCGACCGGCTCGGCGCGTTGCCCACGCGCAACTTCCAGCAGCCGACCTTCGCCGGCGCCGACGGACTCAGCGGCGAGAGCCTCACCGAGAACAGCTTCAGCCGGCGGCACGGGTGCGCCTCCTGCACCATCCGCTGCGAACGGCTGTTCAAATCGCTGTCCGGCAACGAGCAGCGCATGGAGTACGAGACCCTGTTCGCCCTGGGGCCGTTGTGCGGCATCGAAGACCCGGAGGCGGTGCTGGAGGCCGCCCGGCTCTGCGACGAGTACGGCCTCGACAGCATCAGTACCGGCGGTACCCTGGCCTGGGCCATGGAGTGCGCGGAGCGGGGGCTTCTGCCGGAGGCCGGTGACCTGCGCTTCGGGTCGGCGGAGGCGGTGCTGGCCGCCATACCCGCCATCGGAGAGCGCCGGGGGGTGGGCGATCTCCTGGCCGAGGGGTCGCGGCGCGCGGCACAGGCGCTGGGCCACGGCTCCCTGGACTGGGCCATGCAGGTCAAGGGGCTGGAGCTGCCCGGATACGAGCCCCGGAGCCTCAAGACCATGGCCCTGGGTCTGGCCGTAAGCCCACGGGGCGCCTGCCACAACCGCTCCGGCGCCTACGAGGCGGATTTCTCCGGCGCGGTGGACCGTCTGACGTCCGGGCCCGGCCGCGGCGAGCTGGTGGCCGCCTCGGAAGACTTTGCCGCCGCGCTGGATTCCCTCATCGTGTGCAAGTTCCTGAGGCGTTGCTTCGATGATTTCTACGCCGAGGCCGCGGATCTCCTGGCGAAGGTCACGGGTTGGGACTACACCGCGGACGAGCTGCGGCGCACCGCGGAGCGGATCCATACGCTCAAACGCTGCTTCAACCAGCGCGAGGGCTGGCGCCCGGAGGATGACGGGCTGCCGCCCCGGGTGCTGACGGAATCCCTGGCCTCGGGCGTGGCCGAGGGCACGCGCCTCACCCGTGAGGAGCTCCGGGAGATGATCCGGGACTACTACGACGCACGACGGTGGGACCAGGACGGCCGCGTCTCCGAGGCCAGGCTGAGGGAGCTGGGGCTGCCGGGGGACGCGTGGCAGGCCGTTTGAAACCTGGTTGATGGCGTCCTTCGACAAGCTCAGGACAGGCGTAGGGAAGCGAAGTCGAAGGATGAACGCAATATTGTCGTATGAAAGGGGATGGGATGCCGAGCGATGAAGCCCGCCGTTTGCTCAAGGTTTTCGGGATGGCCGTGACCGCGCTGGAGGACGCGGTGCGCGAAGGGGCTGCCGCCGACCAGGTCGCCCGGTCCGCGGCCGAGGCCCGGCAGCGCCTGGACGAGGTCACGGCGCTCATCGAACGTCTCGAGGGAGGAAGCGCGTGAGCGGAAACGGAGTTCACGCCTCGCGGACCCTGGAGCGGGGAGTCTGAGAGCATGGCAGAGAGGCAGCCGACGACGCCGAGGCGCAGGCACCCCGGCTCGGGCCGTGGCCGGGGCCGGAACCGTCCCAGGGGGCGGCAGGTCGACCCGGAGGCGCTGGAGCAGGTCCAGGCGTTGCTGGACGACCGGCCGCGGCGCCGCGATCTCCTGATCGAGCACCTGCACCGCATCCAGGACCGGTACCATGTGCTGTCCGCGGCCCACCTGGCCGCGCTGGCGGACGAGATGCGCCTGGCTCTGGCGGAGGTCTACGAGGTGGCGACGTTCTACGCCCACTTCGACGTGGCCCGGGAAGCGGGGGCTCCGCCCGCGGAGCTCACCGTGCGGGTGTGCGACGGGCTGGTGTGCGAGATGATGGGTGCACAGGGGCTTCTGAAGAACCTCCCGGGGGCGCTAGGGAACGGCGTTAGGGTGTTGCCGGGGCCGTGCATGGGCGGTTGCGACCGCGCGCCGGTGGCCAGGGTGGGACGCCGCGCCGTGGACCGGGCCACCATGGACCGGGTGGCGGAGTCGGTCCGGCATCGGGAGGTGGAGGCGGCGATACCGGCCTACAGGGACTACGGGACATACGCCGCGGACGGTGGTTACGCGCTCTTGAAGGCGTGTATCGAGGGCGGGCTGAGCCGGGAGGAGGTGGTGGAGAAGGTGTCGGCGTCGGGGCTGCGAGGCCTGGGCGGCGCGGGCTTTCCCACCGGCCGCAAGTGGCAGATCGTGCGCGGCTATCCCGGCCCGCGGCTCATGACCGTGAACGCGGACGAGGGCGAGCCCGGCACCTTCAAGGACCGCTATTTCATGGAGAAGGATCCCCATCGGTTCCTTGAGGGGCTGTTGGTCGCCGCATGGGCGGTGGAAGCGGAAGCCGCCTACATCTATCTGCGGGACGAGTATGCCGAGGTGCGGGAGATTCTGTCGCGGGAGCTGCCCTTGCTCCGGGAAGCCGGTCTGGACGCCCACGTGGAGATGCATCTGCGCCGCGGGGCCGGGGCCTATATTTGCGGCGAAGAGTCGGCCATGATCGAGAGCATCGAGGGCAAGCGCGGGCTGCCGCGGCACCGGCCTCCCTATGTCGCGGAGACCGGCCTCTTCGGCCGGCCCACCCTGGTGCAGAACGTCGAGACCCTCTACTGGATACGGGACATCGTGGAGAAGGGACCGGAGTGGTTCACCGCCCAGGGCCGCAACGGCGGCGCCGGCCTTCATGCCTATTCGGTCTCGGGCCGGGTGGCGCGGCCGGGCGTGAAGATCGCACCGACAGGGATCACCGCGCGTGAGCTGATCGACGAGCATTGCGGCGGTATGCAGCCGGGTCACCGGCTCAAGGGATACCTCCCCGGCGGCGCCTCGGGCGGCATGCTGCCGGCCTCCATGGCCGACCTTCCGCTCCAGTTCGGCTCTTTGGAGGAGCACGGCTGTTTCGTCGGCTCGCACGGCGTGGTGGTGTTGAGCGACCAGGACGACGTCAAGGCCGTGGTCCGCAACCTGATGCGTTTCTTCAAGCACGAGAGCTGCGGGCAATGCACCCCGTGCCGTGTGGGTACGGAGAAGGCGGTGAAGCTGCTGGACCGGCCCTTGTGGGACGAGCCGTTGCTGGAAGCGCTCGGCGACGCCATGACGGACGCCTCCATCTGCGGCCTCGGACAGGCCGCTCCCAACTCGGTGCGTTGCGCCTACCGCTACTTTCGGGAGGATCTGTCGTGAGCGAGCCCGTCCGGTTTACCCTCGACGGCCGGGAGGTGGAGGCGGCGGCCGGTGAGACCATCTGGCAAGTGGCCGAGCGGCAGGGGACGGTGATCCCGCACCTGTGCTACGACCCGCAGCCGGGCTACCGGCCGGATGGCAACTGTCGCGCGTGCATGGTGGAAGTGGAGGGAGAGCGCGTGCTGGCCGCATCGTGCATCCGGCGTCCGGCCGCCGGCATGAAGGTGCGCACGGACAGCGAGCGGGCGCGGAATGCGCGCGGGATGGTGCTTGAGTTGCTGATGGCGGACCAGCCCGCACGGGAAGCCGCGCACGATGCCGGGTCGCGTCTGTGGCAGTGGGCCGACCGCCTGGAGGTGACGGGTAGCCGGTTCCCGGCCCGCGACGCCCCCGCTCCCGATAGCAGCCATCCGGCCATGCGGGTGGCGCTCGACGCGTGCATCCACTGCACCCTGTGCGTGCGCGCCTGCCGCGAGGTCCAGGTGAACGACGTCATCGGCATGGCCTACCGCGGCGGCGACGCCAAGGTCGTCTTCGACTTCGACGACCCCATGGGCGAGAGCACGTGCGTGGCCTGCGGTGAATGCGTGCAGGCCTGCCCCACCGGCGCCCTGACCGCCGCGTCGATGGTGAACGACGCCGGCGTGGACAAGCGCGAGGCCCTCACGGAGGTGCCCAGCGTGTGTCCCTATTGCGGCGTGGGTTGTCAGATCGATTACCGGGTCAAGGACAACGCCATCGTCGCGGTGCAGGGCCGCGACGGGCCGTCCAATCACGGCCGCTTGTGCGTCAAGGGCCGGTTCGGCTTCGACTACGTCAGCCACCCGCACCGTCTCACGGTACCGCTCATACGCCGCGACGACGCGCCCAAGGATGCGTTGGCCGACATCGACCCGGCCGATCCCTATAGCCATTTCCGCGAGGCCACCTGGGAGGAGGCATTGGACGCGGCGGCCGCGGGTCTCCGGAACATACGGGACCGGGACGGCGGCGCCGCCCTGGCGGGTTACGGCTCGGCCAAGGGTTCCAACGAGGAGGCCTACCTCGTGCAAAAGCTCGTGCGCACGGGCTTCGGCACCAACAACGTGGACCATTGCACCCGGCTTTGCCACGCGTCGTCCGTGGCGGCGCTGATGGAGGGCATCGGCTCCGCCGCCGTGACCGCGCCCTTCACCGCTTGTGAGGACTCGGACGTCATCATCGTCATCGGAGCCAACCCGACGGAGAACCATCCGGTGGCTGCCACCTACTTCAAGCAGGCCGCCAAGCGCGGGGCGCAGCTCATCGTGATGGATCCCCGGGGCCAGGCATTGAGGCGGCACGCCTCCCGGATGCTGCAGTTCAAGCCCGGCGCCGACGTGGCGCTGCTCAACGCCCTGCTCAACGTCATTGTAGGGGAGGATCTCTACGACCGCGCCTACGTGGCGGCCCATACCGAGGGCTTCGAGGAATTGAAGCGCCATGTGGCGGACTTCACGCCCGAGGCCATGGCGGACCTGTGCGGCATCGACGCGGAGACCCTCCGCGCGGTGGCGCGTCTCTACGCCGACGCCAGGGCGGCCATGATCTTCTGGGGCATGGGCATCTCGCAACACGTCCACGGCACCGACAACGCCCGCTGCCTGATCGCCCTCGCCTTGGTGACCGGTCAGGTGGGCCGCCCCGGCACCGGCCTCCACCCGTTGCGCGGCCAGAACAACGTTCAGGGAGCCTCCGACGCCGGACTCATTCCCATGTTCTATCCCGACTACCGGTCGGTGGAAGAGGTCGACACACGCCGGCGTTTCGAGGATGTCTGGGACATGGCCCTGGATCAGCGGCGCGGGCTCACCGTGATGGAGATCATGGACGCGGTGCACGCCGGGCAGATCAAGGGAATTTACATCATGGGCGAGAACCCGGCCATGTCGGACCCCGACGTCCAGCACGCGCGGGAGGGGCTGGCGAAGCTCGAACATCTCGTGGTGCAGGAGATCTTCCTCACCGAGACGGCATTTCACGCCGACGTGGTGCTGCCGGCCTCGGCATGGCCGGAAAAGACCGGCACGGTCACCAACAGCAATCGCCAGGTGCAGATGGGGCGGGCCGCCTTGCGGCCCCCGGCCGGAGTCCGGCAGGACTGGTGGATCATCCAGGAACTGGCGCGCCGCATGGGCCTCGATTGGAGCTACACCGGGCCCGCCGACGTCTTCGCCGAGATGAAGCACGTCATGCCGTCCCTCGACCATATCACGTGGGATCGGGTGGAGCGTGAAAGCTCGGTGACCTATCCGTGCCCGGGGCCTGAGCTGCCGGGTTCCGACGTGGTGTTCGGCGACGGTTTCCCCACCGACAGCGGCCGCGGCAGACTGGTGCCGGTGGATATCATCCCGCCCGACGAGCAGCCCGACGAGGCGTTCCCGATGATTCTCACCACCGGCCGGCAACTCGAGCACTGGCACACGGGCGCCATCACCCGCCGCGCCGGCGTGTTGGACGAGCTCGAGCCCGAGGCGGTCGCCAGCCTGTCTCCCAAGGAGATGCGCCGCCTCGGCGTGTCGCCGGGGGAGCCGGTGCGGGTGTCCACCCGCCGCGGCGTCATTGAGATCAAGTCGCGGGCCGACAGCGCGATCCCCGACGGATGCGTCTTCGTTCCCTTCTGTTTTGCGGAGGCGGCGGTCAATCTGTTGACCAACCCGGCGCTGGATCCTTACGGTAAGATTCCCGAGTACAAGTTCTGCGCCGCGCGAGTGGAGGCCCTGTAGCGCATGCAGGGGAAGGGGAGAGATCGGTCGTTATTCCGCGAACAGCAGTGCGCGCGGTTACACCGGTGCTTCCGCGGGCGGGATCAGTACCGCAATAACGACGCGATCGCGAGGCTTACGGCGATCGAGAAGACTATGACGAGCCAAACTTCCAACGGGTTCTCCTTTCTGCTTTAATCTAACAAATATTATTCAGTAAGTCAAACTTCAGGGAATGGAAGTATAGGAATCCATTCCTGCGGCGTACGCGGGTGCCGACGTACACGCACAAGAACACGCACGAAGTACTGTCGGTTGCAATGCTGGCTGGATCCAAGATCGCGGCAGGGAGTCAGTCTGCCGTCAACTCGGAGAGTATGTTAGATTCTAGCAAGTTAAAGGCTCTTTTTCAAGGAACCTGGAAAGATTAACAGGAGAATTCTTGGAATTGACCGAATGACGTAACCATTCAGAAACTGACCTTCGGTGTCGCTTTCGCTGCTTCCTCCACCCTGAAGTACTCGCCCTTCTCCACCCCCGCCAAGTCCGCGTAGAAACGGCCCGGCAGCTTGCGGACGAATGTGTTGACCGCGGTGACGCGGTCGTTGAACCGTTTCCGTTCCACCGCCAGGCGGTTCTCGGTTCCTTCGAGCTGATCCTGGAGCTTCAGGAAAGACTGGTTGGACTTGAGCTGCGGGTATTGCTCCCGCAGCACCAGCAGCCGGGACAGCGCGCGCTCGAAGCCGGCGGCGGCCTGGGCCTTCTGGTTGACCGTGTTCGCCTGGAAGTACGCTTTGCGCGCGTTGGCCACTCCCAGGAAGATCTTCTCCTCCTGCTTGGCCACGCCCTTCACGGTTTCCAGCAGGTTGGGGATCAGCTCGAAGCGCCGCTGAAGCTGGTTCTCCACCTGCGCCCACTGGTTTTTCACCCCCTCGTCCAGGGTGATGGCGCGGTTATAGCCGCTGAGGACACAACCTCCCGCCAGCAAGACCATCCCGACGACCGCCGCCAGAAACACCAACAGAATCCTTGATGCGCTCACGCCATTCTCCCTTCCCGTATCAGGTATGCACGATCATCGGCCCAGTCAAGCAGGGCCGGTTTCGAACTCGCCCGCGTCTCGTCCTGGCGGCAAGACGCCGTCAGGACGGGTCACCAACCGGCGCCTCCGCCGCCTCCGCCGAATCCCCCTCCGCCACCGAACGAACCTCCGAAGCCTCCGCCGAAACCCCCTCCGAGACCGCCCCCGGACGCCCCCCAGGAACGCCCGCCTCCTCCGAGGAGGCTGCCCAGGACCGCTCCCATCAGCAAACCGGATGCCGCGCCCCGGCCGCCCCAGGCGGTGCGGTGACGCCGGCGGCGTAGCGAGCTCAGGAAGAACAGCCCCATCAGCACGGGCACGAGCGAGCCGCCGATGCCGGTGCCGGTCACGCGCCGCCGGCCGCCGCGTATCCGATAGGCCGGCGCACCGGTCAGTTTCACCCGCGCCGAGTCCGCTACCCGGTTGGCGGTGGCCACGGTGAGGCCCAGCAACCCTTCGGCGTATTTGCCCGCTCTGAAGAAATCGGTAGCGACCCGTCGGGAGGCCGTGCCCGCCCAGGAGTCGGGCAGCACCCCCTCCAGCCCGTAACCCGTGTGGATCCGCACCCGCCGTTCCTTGAGGGTCAGGACGATGAGGGCGCCGTTGTCCTTGCCCTTGCGGCCGAGCTTCCACGCCTCCGCGTGACGCTGCACGAAGCCGAAGAAGTCCTCCCCGTCCGTGGTGGGAACGGTCAGGACCTTGACCTGGGCCGTGGTCTTCCGCTCCAGCTCGCGCAGCCAGCCCTCCATCCTGCGTTCGGTGGCGGCGTCGATGAGATTGGCGGTGTCCACTACGTAGCTCCCCGTGTCCCTGACCGTCACGGCCGCGTGACTGACTCCGGCAAGGCACAGCAGAAGCGCCAACCCAAGCAGGAAACGGTTTCTTCTACCACGCATCGATATGGGTCCTCAGGGCGTCCACGTCCTCGTAGAGAGTCTTGAACTCTTCCCATCCGTGACTACTGCGGTCGTCGACGGCGCTGCGAATTCCGGGCAATGAACGATGGATTCCGCCCTCCACGGCCGCCACCGCGTCCACCGCCGCCTTGGGCTCGGTGTCGCCGTGGAGCCACAGCAGTCCCCGCAGCGAGCGCAGCAGGCGCTCGCCCACGTCCACCTCCACGGTGGTCAGGGCCTTGTCCCGCCCCGCGGCGGCCAGCAGCGCCTGCCTCATGCCGAGCTGGATGGTCTTGAGCTCGCGCTCGCACTGGTGTCTCACGTCCGCCGCCTGCAAGGGCAGTTCCTGGAAATGATCCTCTCCGAACACGCAGACGTGGTGCTGGGCGATCTCCAGGAACTCCAGCGGGAAGGTATCCATGGACGCGTCGATGTACTCGGGCGTCATGATCAGGGGCGCCGCGATGCGCGCCTTTCCAAGCCTTGGACCCTGCCTTGCCAACTGCCGCAGCATCTCCAGGTCCACGGCGCCCACCACGAAGACGCTCCGCGCCGTATGGGTCCGGGGATTGAAGGTGCCGGCGGCGACGGCGCCGAACAGCGTCAGCGACCGCGCGTTGTCGCCGGCAAGCTCCTTGAGGGTCTCGGAATAGCGCCGGAGCGGCTCGCGCATGGCTTCCGGCAAAGCGTTTCGTACGTGTTCTTCTTGCATCGCCTATGGCCTCCACCGGCCAGTGTAGTTTCAAATCTAGACAAGTGGCAAGCGACACAGGTATTGTGGAGTCATGGAAATACCCATGGTAGTGGAGGAGAGCGGCCGCGGCGAGCGGACCTATGACCTGTTTTCCCGCATGTTGCGGGACCGCATCGTGTTTCTTGTGGGAGAGATCGACGACCCGGTGGCCAACACCATCGCGGCCCAGCTTCTCTACCTCGAATCCGACGACCCCGAGCGGGACATTTATCTATACATCAACTCGCCGGGCGGCGCGGTGACCGCGGGCATGGCGGTCTACGACACCATGCAATACATCCAGCCCGAGGTTGCCACGGTGTGCATCGGCGAGGCCGCCAGCATGGGGGCCTTGCTGCTGGCCGCGGGCCAGTCGGGGAAGCGGTTTGCGTTACCCCATGCGCGGGTCATAATCCACCAGCCCCTGGGGGGTTACCGCGGGTCGGCGGCGGACATCGACATCCATGCCAGGGAGATCCTTCGGGTACGCGAGGAGGTCAACGGCATTCTGGTGAAGCACACCGGGCAGACCCTCGAGACCGTCGAACAGGACACTCAGCGGGACCGGTTCATGACCGCTCCCATGGCCCTGGAATACCACATCATCGACGAGATCCTGGTGAAGCGGGAGTCCAGCTAGTGTGGTGTCCCGCAAATATATGAGCACTAGTTTCGGCACGCGGCGGCGCGGCCGCTAATGCTTCCGCGCCATAGACGATTCGATGTCTCGAATGCGACGGGAAGCCGCCTTCACGACATCCCGGCAGATCAACTCCATCTTGCGGACTTGTTCGATACGTCCGGCGGCACTCTGCAGCTCCTGGCTGGAAAGCAGGCCTTCAAAGATGCCGCATGCGTCCGAAAGGGAAATGATGACGATGTCGCGCACATCCGGAATCTCGTCGCTGAACAGCACCCCCATGATCCGCAGCTTTACCTCCCGGATGGTCCGGTCGTCGATGATCGGATAGCGCCGCGTCTGGAACACCCACAGAAAACGGTCATCCTCCTGGCGCAGAATGCCGCGCTCGATGAGACGGGCGAGGGAGCACTCGCGGATTGCGCTGGCATATCTGATCGTTTCCTCGACCCAGTAGTAGATATCGCGCGTCTCCGTCGATCGCACGATGCGGGCGAGCACCGGGTCGAGCAGATCGTCCCCGAGGGGTGACGGATCGATCACGACGAGTTGTTTCGGATCGGTATCGATCCGGCGTTCCAGAGCCAAGTCCATCAGAACCGCGCCGGCAAGCGCGTAGTGGAGCCACAGCCTGGGCACGTCCGCGAACTTCCCGCCCTTGTCATCGAGCATGAGCAGCATGATCTCTTCGGCGAATCTCAGCATGGGCGCAAACCTCCCGATACTTGAAGCCATTACAAACGGCACGCCAGCCCCGCAAGTCGACCAACTCTTTTCAAACCGACGTCGACTTAAACCTCCGTTGGGCGCGCTTATCGCTTTTCCACCCTCTGAGGTGGTCCAAGAATCCGGGACCACCTCACCTTGCCAAAGTCCAACGTCTTTGCCTCATATATTTGCGGGACACCACACTAGGGCCTCAGCCGAAACGCGCGGGCGAGAAGTTTGGGTCGGCGTCGGCTCCGAAGAGCAGCCGGGCGGCCAGGGAACCCACGGCGGCGCTGGTGGTGACGCCGTGGCCGGCGAGCCCGGCGACCCAGAAGAATCCTTCGACCTGGGGATCCCACCCGATAACGAACCGGTTGTCATCGGAAAATGTTCGAAGCCCGGCCCAGTAACGCGCGATGGGAACGTCCGGGAAGTCGGGGTGGGCCGCCGCCAGCCTCTCCGCCAGTAGCTCGAGGGCTTCGGGCCTCGTCGGAGGGTCGCAGGGCGGCAACTCGTCCTCGTCGCACGGGCACAGCATCAACCCGCCGGAGTTCGGCTGGAAGTAGACCTCGTCGGAGACGTTGAGGACGAAGGGCCAGTCGGGCTTGACCCAGTCCAGGGGCGGGGTCACGAACAGGTGTCGGCGGCGTGGATGAAAGGCGATGGGCGCGGCCCCGGCCATGGCGCCCACGGGTCCGGCCCAGGGGCCGGCCGCGTTGACGACCACGTCGGCCTCGAAGAAACCCTGACTCGTGGCGATGCCCTGCACGCGTCCGTCCTGTACCCGGACTTCCTCCACCGCCGCGCCGTATCGAATGACTGCGCCGCCCGCCTGAGCCATCTTGAGGTAGCCCGACAGAAGCGCGTTGATATCGATGGCGCCGTCCGATGCGCACCACACCGCTCCGTCCAGGGCGGCGTCTTCGATGAGCGGCATGGCGGCCCGGGTCTTCTCCGGCGACCAGCACTCGACCTCCAGGCCCCGCCGGCGTGCGAGCTCCGCGTCGGTGCGGAGCGCTTCCCACTGTTGGCCGCGTCCGAGGATCAGGGAGCCGATGGCGTTGTACGAGACCGGGATGGGCCAGTCGGGCGGCGGATTGCGGATGAATTCGGCGGATTGCGCGGCCAGATCCGCCACCGAGGGCTCGGCCAGGACCTGGCGTATGAACCCGGCGTTCCGGCCCGAGGAATGGAACCCCGCCACCGCCTCCTGCTCCACGATCACCATCTGCCGCGCGCCGTGGAGGGCCAGGTGACAGGCGGTGGCGGCACCCGCGAAGCCGGCGCCTATGATGACGTATCGTGCCCCTTCGGGTCGCATGTCAGTTCCCGGAAACCACCAGCACCTCGCGGATTCGCAGGACCGCGTCGTGGATATCGGAGTCCGAAATCTGGAGATGGGTGACCGCCCGGATCCAGCCGTTGCCCACGTGGTTCATGAGCACGTTCTTGCGTCGCAACCGCTCCACCACCTCCTGGCCGTTGGTGACGCGCCAATAGACCATGTTGGTGGGCGGATCCGGGATGTCGACCTCGAGTGGGCGCCCGTCATGGACGAGCTCTTCCAGACCCTGGGCCAGTGACACGGCGCGGCGGTGGTCTTCCGGAAGGCGGTGCCGATGTTGCCGCAGGCCATAGAGCGCCGCCGCGGCCAGGAACCCTGCCTGGCGCATGCCGCCGCCCAGCCGTTTGCGGATCTTTCGTGCCCCTGCCACGTCTTCGCGGCTGCCGGCGAGGGCAGAGCCCACCGGCGCCCCCAGGCCCTTGGAAAAGCATACGGCCACCGTGTTGAAGCCCGCGGCCAATTCGCGTTCGGAGTGGCCGGTGGCGGCCGCGGCGTTCCAGAGCCGGGCGCCGTCGCAGTGCGTTTTGAGCCCCAGGCCGTGCGCGGTGGCGACGATTCGCTCCGTCTCCTGCCGCGACAGGGCGCGGCCGCGTCCGCGGTTGTGGGTGTTCTCCACCAGGATCAGGGTGGAGGGGGATTCGTGGAGGCCGTCGGCGCGAAACCTGCTTGTGATGGCCTCATCGGAGAGCTTCTCGTTGAAGGGAACGAGGTCGAACTGCACCCCCGAAAGGGCGGCCCCGGCGCCGGCCTCGTACGCGAAGGTATGCGATCCCTCCTCGCAAAGCACCGAGTCGCCCGGCCTGGTATGGAGCCGGATCGCGATCTGGTTGGCCATGGATCCGGAAGGGGTAAAGACTGCGGCCTCCTTGCCCAGGAGCGCCGCCACCTCTTCCTCGAGCCGGTTGATGCTGGGATCCTCGCCGTAGACGTCGTCGCCCACTTCGGCGTTCGTCATCGCCCGGAGCATCTCGGGCGTCGGCGTGGTCACGGTGTCGGAACGGAGGTCGATCATCTCGGAGTGTCTTGCCGGGGTATTGGGACCTCGAAGTCTCGCACCACCTGACCGGACGCTCCGGCGCGGGGAAGTTCCTCACCGTTCAACGAAAGGCGTACCCCTCCGGCGTTGCCGAAGGTGATCCTGAAACCGTTCTCCGCCGACAACGTCCGGGTCTCTCCGGGTTCCAGAAGCATGTCCCTGTATCGTCCGCCGTCGGCCCAGACCCGCAGCCACGACTTTTCGTCGGCCGAGATGGTCAGGCTGTGGGTCCCGGGCACGGCGGACTCGGAGGTGGCCGGTGGTTCCGACACCGCCGACACCGCGGTTGTTTCCGGTGCGCCGTCCGCTGTTGCCTCGGACGTGGACAGGCGCACCTGTTGATCGGCCGACGGGACGGGCCCATCCGGTGGCTCGGCGGTCGCTGGAACGGAAGTCTCCCGGGTGGCCGTTGGGATGGGCGAGCCTTCCGTCAAGGTCGCGGGTTCGACTGTCGGCGCCGGTTCAGGCTCGGGGTTGTCAGCCGAGTCGGCCTGCGGCGGCGGGGTGGCCACCAGCCGCGGTTCCGAGGGGGTCGTTTCGTCAGCTTCGGGTTGCAGGACCGAACTGTTGGAGTCGTCCGGTTCGGGGGCCGGAGCGGCAACCGGCAACGGCCTCGTCACGGGCTGTTTCGCGGGGGTTGGGGTGGCCGTCGATACCACCACGGGTTGGTCCCTGCTCGGCCCGCCCAGGTCGACGAGTCCCGGAACGATGACATAGAGGCCAGCGCCGGCCACCAGCAAGGCGGCGGACGTGGCGAGGACGATGGTCGTCCGCGACCGGCCACGCTCCGGTGGAGCTACCCGGGCCGATTCCATGTAACGGTTCTCGCGGACGAACTGGGCCGCGAGGGTCTCGACTTCCACCTCCAGAAAGGCGGCATAGCCGCGGAGGAAGTGGACCATGTAGAGACGATCCGAAACCAGACGATCGTCGCCGCCGCCTTCGAGGATCTCGAGGTAGTAGCGCGGAATGCGCGTCGCCTCCTCCACCTGCCCCAGCGTCAGCCCTCTTTGTTCCCGCGCTTCACGGATATAGTCGCCAGTCGCGCTCACCGGTCCCGGAATACCTTTCGCAGCTTGTGGTGAATGGATGTGTTTCAGTCAGATATATAACGAATTTGCCATGGAGACTAGTTCGCGCCTTCGTATATGGGTGCGCCCGGATAGAAGGCGACGAAACGATCGTTCAGGATCGGGTTGTAGAGGAGCTGTCGGAGCGTTCGTCCCTTGAGCTGGCCCTCCACGGCTTCCCCGCGCAGCCACGACCACAGGCTTCCCGTCTCCTTGTCGCGCAACAGCACGTTGCCCAGTGCGTCCTTGCGGTCCGATTGCTCGAATGTCAGGGCCCGTCCGTCCAGCTCCCGGCGCCAGGCCGTTCCCGTGGCGTCCTCCGGCGAGTAGAACACTACGACCTTCGCCCCGTTGAATTCGTCGTTGACCAGGTTCTGCCGTTTGAGCACCGGGTAGGGGTAGAGCTTGCCCTTGAGCTTCACCACCACCGCGAGGCCGAGGACGTCGCTCCGGAAGGGGCCGACGTAGGTCCCCATGAACCCGCCACGCCGGTACCCCGGCAGCACCCGGGTAAGGGGATAGTTCTTCTTCCAGTTGGCCCAGCTCGTTACCGTGGACGGCATGAACTCCAGCCGCTTCCCCTTGAGCGGGCCGAACGCCGCCTCGCCGGTTACGTGGACCCAAAGCGATTCCGTTTGCCGGTCGTACATGATGAACGATTGTTCGTAGAGAATCCCGGCGTGTCCGAAGCTCAGCACCCTGTCGTCGAGTTGGCGTCTATACACGATAGACGTCTGGCACAGGGGTCACCAGGAGACGGCGATAGGCACCCCTCCGATGGTGTCGTTGCCGAGCTCGTGGACGCCCATGATGGTGATGGGATACGCCTTGGCCTCGCCGTTGTGGGCCACGCCGATGATCACGTCCCGGTCGAAGATGACCTCCTGCTTCTCCGCTTCGGCGGCGCTCAGCATCTTGGGGTCGTCAAAGACCGGAAATGCGTCCCGCGGCACCGCCTGGAAGCCGATGGGCTGAGCCGTGGCCGTCGTGGCCGCCAGTGCCGTCAGCGCCGTGGCCACCAGCCAGGCCGTGGCTGATTTTCGGAGCATGGATTCACCTCGTTTCCTTTTGCGTTGTTCCCTGACCACAACCAATGGTTCTGCACCTATTATGAACCATCACCACGTCAGGGGCCAGCAGGTTTACTTCCGGTGGAACCCGAGGACCTCTCCGGTAATGTAGTCGCTGTCGCTGGACGCGAAGAACACGAACGCGGGGGCCACCGACTCGGCAGGGGCCGGGCCGGGCCGGGGGTCGGGAATACTCTCGCGCTCGCGGAACTCGGCGATGGCGTCGGTCATGCGCGTGTCCGCTATCGGCGAGATGCAGTTGACCTGGATGTTGTGGGGCTTCATTTCGTTGGCGACGTTGAAGGTCAGCGTGATGATGCCGCCCTTTGCGGTGGCGTAGTCGGATACGCCGTTGGACGGCCGCAGCGCCGCCGGGCCGGTCAGGTTGATGATCTTGCCCGAGCGTTGCCGCTTCATGATCGGCAGCACTGCCTGCATGCCGTTGAAGGTGCCCTTGAGATGGACCCTCATGGTCTCGTCCCATTGGTCTTCGGTAATGTCCTCGAACCGCTTGAGTGTGAGGACCCCCGCGTTGTTGACGAGAATGTCGATGCGGCCCCAGCGTTCCTCGACTTCCCGCACCAACCGGTCCACCTCCGGCCGCCGGCCGACGTCCGCCAACCGCGCGATGCTTTCGGCGCCCAGGGCCGAGAGCTCGTTCTGGACCGAGTCGAGGGCGGCCTGATCCCGGACGCCGACGACGGCCAGGGTAGCGCCCTCGCGGGCGAACGACAGCGCCACCGCCCGGCCGATGCCGCGGCTGGCGCCGGTGATGACGGCGACCTTTCCCTCAAGCCTGCCCATGAGCCTGCCTCCTTGTCTCCGCCAACTCGTTCACCGTCTGCGCCAGTCTCCGGCACAGCTCCGGCAGGTCGGCGCTCTCGACGCTGCAGAAAGCGATCCGCAGCCCGTTCATGGTATCCCCGTCGAACGGCACGGTGCCGACGCCGTGCTCGTCGAGCAGGTGGTTGGCGACGTCCGTCGCCCGAAGCCCCGACTCCGGCCGCAGCGTGACGAAGCAGAAGAAGCCGCCCTGAAACGGCTCCACGGTAACGAGATCGGTGTCCATCTTCCCGAGCTCGTCCTTCAGGGTCCGGTACCGTTGCTTCAGGAGCTCGAAGGTCCGGCGCCGCTCCACCATCAGCCGCTCCATCTGCTCCATGGCCTTGGTGGCCACCGATTGGGTCACCGTCGAGTTGCTGGAGAACAGGCCCCGGTTGACACCGCTGAACTTGTTGTCGAGCTCGGACGCCAGGGCTCCGGCGTCGTCCGAGGAGAGCCACTCGTCGGGACAGGCCAGCGTGATGGTGCCCGCCCGCGCGCCGTACCAGAGAAGCTCCTTGGTCACACCGTCCAGCTTCACCGGCAGAAGGTTCGGCCGCGGGCGGCACCGGTAGAACAGCGACGACTGCATGGCGGCGGGATCGTAGACGTAGCTCTCGTAGGCGTCGTCGAACATCACCACCAGCCGCTTCCCGGTCCCTTCCGCAAGTTGCTCCAACGACGCCACCAGCCGGCGCCCGGCGGCGGCGGACGGACAGAAGCCGGTGGGGTTGTTGGGGAAGTTGAGCAGCACCACGGCGTTGTCCTGCTCGAGCCACACCCGTTGGATGACGGAGACGAGTGCGGCGACGTTCAGGTCGCCGTCGTCGAACAGCGGGAAATCGGCGATGCGGAGACCGAGGTTCGTCTTGAGCACGTGGTCATAGTTCTCCCAACGCCGGTCGGCCGTGATGATGGCGCGGCCCGGGTCCACGAACATCCGCGCGGCAATGCTGATGGCCGCGGTGATCCCCGGCGTGAGGAACGGCTGATGCAGTTGTCTATCGAGCCGCTCGGCCTCATCGCCCGCGCGCGCCAGGATCCACTTCCGCCATGCCGAGCGGAAGGCGGGAGTGCCCGTTTCCGGCGTGTACGGGAAGATCTCTTCGGTTTCCAGATCCGGAAAAAACGAGTGCACCAGCGGCGCGCAAAGTGTGATCTCGCGATCTCCGCCCTCGGGGTAAACCGTCTTCTCCGGTCCCCGGGCAGACCCAATGGTGGCGTTGATCCGGGCCTTGGCCTTGGCCTTCCGGGTCCAGTACAGGATACCCTGCGGGTTGTAGATCATCTTTCCGAACTCGGAGAAGAACTCCAGGGCTCCGGTCCGGGACAGCGCGGGAAAATCCATCGATTGCCTCAATTCTCAACGGCGCCCGAAAGCCGCCGGCCCAGCCCACGTTGCCGCATGACGCGGTCAGGCGAAGGCCCGGTCCAGGCGGGCCACGTCTTCAGGGGACAGACGCCAGTCGGACGCGCCGCAGTTCTCGGCGGTCCGGGAGACGCTGTCGGATTTCGGGATGGCGATGACGTTGTCGTGGGAGACACACCAGTTCAGCGCCACCTGAGCGGGTGTCTTCCCGTGTTGTTCGGCGACCTCCTGGAGTACCTTCGTGCCCCGCGACGAGAACAGGCCGGATCCGCCCGCCAACCTGCCGCTGTCCAGCGGCGTGTAGGCGATGACGGTGACCGCGTGGCGCTGGCAGTACGGCAGCAGCGTCCGCTCGATCTCACGGCGCCGGAGGTTGTACAGGACCTGATTCGACACGATGGGGTGGTGATCCAGGGCGGCCTGGGCTTCGGCCAGCTCCTTGGTGGAGAAGTTGCTCACGCCGATGTAGCGGATCCGGCCCGAATCCACCAGGGCTTCCATGGCCCGCATGGTTTCCTCGATGGGAGTGCTGCGGCTCGGCCAGTGAACCTGGTAGAGGTCGATGGTGTCGATGTCCAGCCGCCGAAGGCTGGCGTCCGCGGCCCGAAGCACCTGATCGTATCCCAGGTGGTCGCCGGATACCTTGCTGGCAATGAACACCCGGTCGCGCATGCCCTGAACCGCCTCGCCCACCACGTCCTCGGTCCGATACATTTCGGCCGTGTCGATGAGGTTGGCGCCCAACTCGATGCCGTGCCGGAGCGGCGCCACGCCGCCGCGGTATTGCCAGACCCCCAGGCCGATTTCGGGCACCTGGATCCCAGTGCCGCCGAGTGGTTTCGTGTTCATCGGGTACCTGTCATGCAGCCCCCGGGAGGCTCGGTGTGTCGGATGGAAAGTCGCCCGTCAAGGTCACACGGGAAGCGGCGGACAAGCCGGCGACGGGCGAGCGTGTGCCGGACCACTAGGCGGTGCTGGTGGCGCTGTCGCCGGACGACGACTTTTCGGACTTTTTGCTCTCGGTGGTCTTGCTTTCGGTGGATTTGCTTTCGGTGGTCTTGCTTTCGGTGGATTTGCCGGAGTCGGAGGAATCCTTGCCGCCGTCGGTTTCCCGCTTGTCTCCGTTGGCGTCCTTTCCCCGCCCGTAGTCGGTGATGTACCAACCGGTGCCTTTGAGCTGAAATGACGTGTTCGAGATAAGTTTACGGACCTTGCCCTGACAGGTCGGGCACTCTTCCAGCGGATCTTCCGTGATCCTCTGGGTCAACTCGAACACACCGCATTCCGGACACTTGTACTCGTAAATAGGCATACGCTGGCCTCGCGCGGGCAGGTTAACGGAAACATAGTCACTGGTTATGCGGTTGTCAAACTCGCCTATCCGGGGTAGGTTTGCCGTCGATTTGAACGGCTCGCCCGCCGGACCGCCGAGACAAGGAGGATAGCCAATGGATTTCGAGCTTCCCGAAGAGATACAGATCATCAAGAAGACCATGCGCGATTTCGTGGACCGGGAGTTGATCCCGCTGGAGCGGGAATTCCGCCCGGAGGGCGAGGAGATGCCCGAGGAGTTGTACAAGCCGCTCCAGGAAAAGACCAAGGCCTTGGGGTTCTGGATGCTGGACGTGCCCGAGGAATACGGCGGCGCCGACCTCGACCTGCTGACGCGCTGCGTGATCCAGGAGGAAGTATCCCGGACCATCTCCATCCCCTTCCGCAACAACCCGATCTTCGGCCCGGAGGCGCGCGGCATCCTGTTCGAGCTCAACGACGAGCAGAAGGAGCGCTATCTCTACCCGGTGATCCGCGGCGAGAAGACCGCGTGCTTCGCCCAGACCGAGCCCGACGCCGGCGGCGACCCCGCGGGCATGAAGACCCGGGCGGTGCTGGACGGCGACCACTGGGTGCTGAACGGCACCAAGCGTTTCATCAGCAACGCGGGCTTCTCCGACTTCGCCCAGGTCATGGCGTTGACCGATCCCGAGAAGCGCGCGCGGGGCGGCATCACCTGTTTCCTGGTGGACATGGACACGCCGGGTGTGACCATCGAGCGCCGCTGGCCCACCATGATGGGCGACGCGCCGTTCCAGATCCTTTTCGAGAACGCCCGGGTGCCGGCGGCCAATGTCGCGGGCGAGGTAGGGCAGGGCTTTCGGCTGGCCCAGGGATGGCTCCAGGAGGGGCGTATCAAGGGCCACGGAGCCCGCTGCATCGGCATCGCCGAGCGCGCCCTGGACATGATGATGGACTACTGCCAGATCCGCATCACCTTCGGCCAGCCGCTGTCGGAACGGCAGGCCGTCCAGTTCATGATCGCCGACTCGGTCATGGAGCTGCACATGGCGCGCAACCTGGTCTACGAATGCGCCTGGCGCCACGACCGCGGCGAGGACATTCGTAACATGGCCTACATGGTCAAGTGCGTGTGCACGGAGATGGCGAGCCGGGTGGTGGACCGCTCCATCCAGGTCCACGGCGGCATCGGCCTCACCAAGGAGCTGCCGCTGGAGTGGTGGTACCGGCAGTTGCGCAGCATCCGCATCACCGAGGGCGCCACCGAGGTGTTGCGCTGGCGCATGGCCCAGAACCTCTTGCGCGCCCGCGCCAAGGGCCAATGAGCGGAGAGTCGCTGCTTTCCGGCTTCAGGGTGCTGGACCTCAGCACCGCCATGGGCGCCTTCTGCGGCAAGGTGCTGGCGGACCTCGGCATGGACGTGGTCAAGGTCGAGCCGCCGTCGGGGGACGATCTCAGGACCGAGCCGCCGTTCGCCAAGGGACACAACAACCGCGAGGGCAGTCTCCGGTTCGCCTACTTCAACTCCGGCAAGCGGGGCATCACCCTGGATCTTGCGCGAGAGACCGGCCGGAACCTCCTGCTGGATCTGGTGGAGAAGGCGGATGTCGTCATCGACAGCCATGAACCCGGCTACCTGGAGGACTTGGGGCTCGGGTACGGGGAGATGGTGGCGCGCCGGCCCCGGCTCGTGCTGGTGTCCATATCGGGCTTCGGACAGGACGGTCCCTACCGCGACTATCTGGCGCCGGACCTGGTGACCAACGCCATGGGCGGGCTCCTGTTCATCAGCGGCGACCCCAGCATGGCGCCATGCGTGCCCCCCGGCGGCCAGTCCCACGTCTACACCTGCCTCTACTCCGCCTTCGGCGCGCTGCTGGCCCTTTGGCAACGCGAGGACAAGGGCGTGGGAGCCCACATCGACGCCTCGGTGCAGGCCAGCATGGCGCTCCACGAGCACGTGGCCTTCACCTGGTCGTCCGAGGGGCGGATGATGAAGCGCGCCGGCAGCCAGCACCAGCACGTGGCCCCGGCGAACCTGTTCCCGTGCAAGGACGGCTGGATCTCGTTCTTCGCCACCCAACGGCACTGGCCCATCTTCCTCGACATGTGGGAGGGGCACCCGACGGAGCTGGACGACCCGGCGCTGCTCGACAACGCCAAACGGCGCGCGGCCGCGGATTGGCTCAACCCCATGGTGGCGTCGTTCACCTCCCGGTACGGCAAGGAGGATCTGTCCGTGCTGCTCCAGAAGCACGGCCTGCCGGCGCTGCCGGTGAACTCGCCGCGGGACTTCATGGAAGACCCGCACATCGTGGAGCGGGGTTTCTTCGGCACGGTGTCGCACCCGGTGCTGGGCACCTTCCCGCAGCCGGGCCTGCCCTTTCTGCTGGACGGCGAGCGCCGCGGTCCCCGGCCGGCGCCCTTGCTGGGCCAGCACAACGCGGAGATTCTCGGCGGCGAGCTCGGGTTGAGCGAGGAGGACCTCGGGGTGCTGGCCGCGGAGGGAGTCATCTGATGGCCAGTCCCTACAAGATCCTCGAAGGCGTCCGGATCATCTCGTTCACCACCGGGTACGCCGGCCCCTACGCGGCCCGGCTGCTGGCGCAGTACGGTGCCGAGGTCATCAAGGTGGAATCCAACCCCGGCGGGCTCGACACCTTCCGGCACTACGGCCAGGACAGCGACGTCAACGCGGCGCCGCGCTTTATCGAGTGCAACCTGGCCATCCGCTCCATGACCGTCAACGTCAAGCACGACGCCGGGAAGCGCATCATCAAGGAGCTGGCGGCCAAGTCCAACGCGGTGCTGGTGAACTTCCGGCCCCAGGTGCTCGGCCGGCTCGGGCTCGGCGACGACGAGCTTCGAAAGGTCAACCCGAACATCATCATCCTGAAGCTGCCGGGACTCGGCGAGACCGGACCCAAGAACTGGTACGGCACCTGGGGGTTCAACCTCAACGCCTTCAGCGGCATGACCTATCTGTGGAACCATCCCGGGCAGGACCGCCCCATCGGCAGCCAGGGCGTCTATCCCGACCACCTCGGCTTCATCAGCGGCCCCACCATCATGATGGCCGCGTTGCTGCGCCAGCGGCTTACCGGCAAGGGCGCCTCCATCGACGTGTCCCAGGGCGAGATGACGGCCTATACCCTGGGGGCCAGCTATTTGGAGTCCAGTGTCAACGGCGTGGACCCCGAGCCCCGGGGCAACCGCAGCCTCACGGCCGCCCCCCACGGCTGTTATCGCTGTCAGGGCGAAGAGCGCTGGTGCGTGGTGTCGGTCCGAAGCGACGACGAGTGGCGGCGCCTGTGCGGCGTCATGGGCAACGCGGCCCTGGCGGACGACAGCCGCTTCGCCACCTGCTTCGAGCGCCGCCGCCATGGCGACGAGCTGGATGCCCTCATGTCGGAATGGCTGGCGACCCAGACCGTCGAGGACGTCGCCCATCGCCTGCAGGCGGCCGGGGTCCCCGCCGGCGTGGTGCAGAACGGCACCGACCTGGACAAGGACCCCCAACTCCGCCACCGGGACTATTTCCAGAAGTACGACGACTCCCCCATCGGCCCCTTCGAAGTTCCCCGCGGCGGCCTGCTCTTCAAAGACATGCCGGAAGGGGACATCCCTCTGACCCCCGCGCTGGGCGAGCACACCGAACAGGTCATGCGCGACGTGCTCGGCTACGACGCCGCCGCCATCGCGAAGTGGAAAGAGGAGGGGGTGCTGGTATAGTTGCCGGCTCGGGTTCGTCCGATCCCGACCCGCCGCGGTTTCCGTGGAAAGGGGCGTTTCGGCCGCGGTCCATATGGACAACCGGTCGAGCCGTCGACACGGGAAGCGGCTCCGTAACCAACACCCCGAAGTCCGCCTTCGCGGGACCCATCCCCACGTTCGCTAAGCTCGGCTTTGACAAAGGACCTGAAGGAATTGCCGGCTGCTCCAGGACAAGAGGGTGGGGACCAACCCCTCACTAGTTTAGGAAACGGATGTTTGGCCTCCGAGTTTCTTGACCGGGCAGCAGTTACCGGGTAATATACGGATCATGACTAATATCCAAATCCAATCCGTCCGGAGTCCGTTCGACGATCCGAGCGTTACCCCGGTAGCAATGGCGGCGCTGAGCCGGGCCGACGCCATGGGGCTGCTTTCCGGCGAAATCACCTGCCTGGATGATGCTGCGCTGCTGAGCTTGGAGGCGGGCATGGCCGAGGCGGGTATTGGCCAAACGTTTCTTGCGGAGATCCGTCGTCTGACGGGTTCCGATCCCGCGGAGCTTTCCGCCCTGCTTAAGAAAATCAATGCCGCACTCGACGAATCTCCCGCTCCCGCCCACGAGTGGCGAGCGTTGCAGGACGTGTTGGGGCTGGAATTGCTGGCCCGACTCTTGGGAATCTCCGAGACCAGTGCCCGTCGCTATCTTTCCGGCACCCGGTCGACACCCGATTCGGTTGCCGTTCGTCTCCACTCTCTGGCCTTCATTGTCGGTGATCTGGCGGGCGCATACAACGACATTGGAGTCCGGCGCTGGTTCGACCGGCCGCGTGCACTGCTCGACGGCAATACACCCGCTCAGTTGCTGGGTGAGAATTGGTGGCCTGACGACGACGGTCCCCTTCGGGTACGGGAGCTCGCCGGCACGCTCGGATATTCGCTGGCGACATGATTGCGTTTCGACACACGGACCCACGCTTCCCGTTCTTGAGGGAAGATGTGCCTCAGCCCGCAGGTCGGTGGAACGCTCCCGGTCAATTGACTCACTATTTCAGTGATACGCCCGATGGCGCTTGGGCCGAGTTCCTGCGTCACGAGGAGATCGTCGATCCGGCGGATCTATCGACCGTTCGCCGTGCTCTCTGGGCCGTCGATATCGGAGACGAACCGTTGGTATCGCCCGACCTGCCACAGGCCAGTTTGACAGGAGGCCCGAGCAGCTGGCCAGCGTGCCAACGGTGGGCAAGCGGCATCCGGGACAGGGGTGTGAGGGGGATTGCAGCGCCTTCGGCCGCGCTGCAACAGGGTGGTGCGCACGGCTGGAAAGTGGATGGAGGTATCCAGCCCGGTCCGGCCCGGGACGGCAAGGTCTTTGCACTGTTCGGACCTCGCCCTGACCTGGTCGGCTGGCCAGCGACGGTGGCCGGCCGTCCCGGTGAAGAGTTGCTGGCCCGCGTGCGTCATTTCTGATCAACGGAATCGAGTGCATACCCAAAGCACCTTCGGTGCACTTCCCGTCGGCGTCCGCCTTAACATGAGAAAGTGTAAAACCGGCTAGCAACAGGGTGTTAGGAAGCTGGATCAGGACGCCCTTCGGCGTCTCGGATACACACCCGAAGCACGGAAGAACCGCCTTGGCGACAAGAGCTTTCCGGCGCTCTGGTCTTTTCATGTGTGTGTCAGGGCGACGAGTAGAGGCAAGCGTCCAGAATGCCGAGAACCTCGTCGAGGATGGACGCGGGGGCATTCTCGACAAACTTCACGTTTCGGCTGGCGCAGTCAACGGACTTGATCTGCTCCACCATGACATAGCCGGTGAGGGACGACTCGTCGGGCATCGGTACGTGGAAAGGAATGTCTCTGAACGTGTTGGTGATGGGGCACACCATGGCAAGCCCGGTATGGCGGTTGAACGGCGTGTTGCTGACCACCAGGGCAGGGCGGCGACCTCTCTGTTCCCTCCCGGCTTGGGGATCGAAGGTCAGGATTACGAAATCCCCTTTCCTGGGGACGTAGCGGGGCATCTACCAGACTTCTTTTCCGGTTGGCGGTCCCCAGTCGAGTTCCTCAGGCTGGTAGTCCTTGGGCATCCTGGACAGCAAGTCCTTCAAGTCATACCTGCCACGGACCCTGGATACGGGTTCGACGATGATCCGGCCTTCTTTGACGGATATGTCCACTTCGTCGCCCACGTGAATACCGGCTTCGATCAATAGGGTCTTCGTGAACCGAAGCCCTTGGCTGTTCCCCCACTTCTGAACCTTGGTCAACATGGCTCTGCCTCCGTTTTTGTATATCCGGAGTATAGCCGTCTTCGAATCGGAAAGCAACATCGTTCGGCAATTTGCCGGCGCCGGAGGCAGGCACCAACCGCTTCATTTGGCGGGCGATTTGTTGATAATTCAAGGAGATACGTCCGACCGATTGAAAGTCAGATGCCGACTGATTGAAAGCCTGAGGCGAGAATCGACCCCGGATACAGCCCCTACTCGCTGGTGACGCAGGCCTTCAATCCTTCCTGCGAGCCCCGGTCCCATTCCTCTTCGTAGTCGGGCCAGTCGTTCAGGAAGAGCATGTCGTCGTAGGTGGCGTGGCCGGAGCCCCAGCGGCGCTCGGGGTGCACCGAGTCGTGATGGGGGAAGGGGAGCCGGTACTTCTTCCAGCTCTCGTGGTAGCGCCGCATGATCTGGATGTAGAACTCCAGAGGGATGGCGGGCTGCTCGTGCTGTGAGACGAGGTTGGAGCCCGGCTCCCGGCGCCATTGGTTGAAACGCGGGAACACGCCGTGGCGCATCATGAAGTCGACGCCGTCGCCGGTGGACTTCACCGCGTCGCGGATGTTGTCGAACCCGTGGGGCCGGGCCAGCTCCACGCCGCAGACGAAGTTGGGCCGGGCGTTGCCCTCGCCCAGAACCTCCACCGACTCGATCATCCACCGCACCCAGTTGTCCCAGCCGATGCGGCGGTTCTTGCCCGGGTTGATCCACTCGAACAGCCGCTTGTCCCAGACCTCCATGTTGGCGTGATGGCAGTCGACCCCCTCGGCGCGGTAGCGCTTCATGGTCTCCTTGTCCTTGGCGTTGGTCTGGATGTTGATGTAGCGGCGGTGGCCGCCCCACTTGAGGGCCGAGGCGTACTCCAGGTAGAAGTCGTCCTCCGATTTGCGGTGCAGGGTCTTGAGGATGGTGCCGCCCGAGATCAGGAAGTCGATGGCGGGAGCGTAACCCACCTCGTCGATGGCGTCCTGCTCGATGGAGCGGGCCACCTCGGCCACGTAGGCCACCGGCTTCACCGGCGTGTTGAAGGTGAAGTCCCGGGACTCCTTCATCTGGCGCACGTTGACGTTGATGTCGCAGAAGCGGCATTCCTCGTCGGGCCCCCAGTACTGGCAGTTGCGGAACACCGTGGCGAAATAGCCGAAGGCGATGATCTCGTGGTACTTGGTGCCGTCCTCGAAGGATCGCGTGTAGTACTTGAGGGGCTTGGGGAAGCTCACGTCACAGAGCTCGCGCCCGTCCAGCAAGAGCCGGATCTCCCCGTCGACCACGTCGATGACGTAGGGCGAATCCGGGTTCAGGGTGGTCTGGACGATGACGGGGCGGAGGCCCAGGTGGCCGCCGCGGATGGCGAACCACTCGGGCGTCCTGCGGTGCTCCTTCCGCTTCATGTCCTTCATGGGCATCAGATCGTAGGAGAACAGCCGGTAGGACTTGACCAGAGCCTCGGAGGCCAGCTCCAGGGCGGAGTCCGTAAACCAGTGGCCCACCCGCAGCAGGTCCATCTTGAGGATCACCTCCCGGGGCATGTCCTCGTAGTTGCGCAGGTGCCACTCGAGGTATTCGGTCTCGCTCGACGACGTGACGCTGTCCAGTTCGGTCATGATGCGGGCCTCCCCAGCCTGTGCCGAGCCAGTGTCCTGTCAGACATGGCGGAAATCCGGGGGCGACCGCCGGTCGCCCCTACAGCGCACGCTGCCGGCTGCGCTACCCCGCGTAGCGCGGCACGATGTTGGTCGGCGTGTACTCCGCCGGCGCCTCGGTCACGAAGAGCTCGGGCTCGATGCCGTAGAGTCGCCGGGCGTTGCCGCCAAGCAGCTTCTCCTGCACCTCCCGGGGCACGCTGTATTTGTTCATGTTGTCCACGGCTTCCCAGGTGTCGGAGGCGTCGTGGTGCGGCATGTCGGACGACCACAGGGCGATGTTTTCGAAGATGTCCCAGAGCCGTAGCGTGATGTCTTCGTCGCTCTCGAAGGCGATGAAGCACTGCCGGGCGAAGGTCTCCCGCGGGTCGGAGACGTTCTGCGGCGGCTTGGCCTGCTCGCGCACGAAGCGGTAGAGGTCGAGGTAGGTCTCGGCCTTTTCCAGGATCAGCGGCAGCCAGCTCGAGTTGGATTCCAGGATGGCCACCCTGAGCTTGGGGAACTTCTCGAGCCAGCCGGTGAGCAGCACCACCATGGTCCAGGTCTGGGCCTCGCTGATGAAGCTCAGGGACTCGGAGCCGGGCTGCACCGAGCCCATGCTCCGCATGATGTTCTCCACGAACTGTCCGGGCGAGTACACGTGCACGTTGTGGGCCGTGAAGGGCGAGCGCTGGGCGCCGCTCTTGCCCTGGGTGCCGGTCGACATCCGTTCCGCCATGGCCTCGGTCACCGCCTCGCCGCCCGAGGGAAAGGTGTGCATGCCCAGGGCCATGCCCAGCTCCTCGAATTCCTTCCACAGGGGGTCGAACTCGGGGAAGGTGGGGTAGCGGTCATTGACGAGGACCGGGCGGACCACCGCGGACTTGAAGCCCAGCTTGGCCACGCGCCGGAGCTCCTGGACCGAATAGTCCACGTCCTGTATCGGCAGCACGGCGCAGGGATACAGGCGCTTGCGGTCGGCAGCGCAGTAGTCGTTGACCCAGTCGTTATAGGCGGTGGCGCAGATCCGGGCGGCGTCGGCGTTCTTCACCAGCGGCATGCGCACGAAGGTGGACGGGAACACCATCACCTGGTCGATGCCCGACGCGTCCATGTCCTTCAGGCGGACCTGGGGGTCCCGTTGGCTGGCGTTGCGGCCGATCTCTTCGTCCCATCGGGGGTCGCTGGGCGGGATGGAGCCCAGGATCTTCTTGTTCATCCCCGGATGCCACCCCTGTCCCGGATACGTGTAGGTCTTGGGATTGCCGTAGCTCACGTGGCCGTTCACGACCATCACGAGCCGGTCCATGTCCCGGTAGAAGTGCTGCTTGGCGAACGCCCGCTGCTTCTCCGGTATGTACTCGTCCCAGACGTCCCGGGGTTCGTGGATGTGACTGTCGCAGTCGAAGACCGGAAAGTCCTTGGTGCGCCCTTGTGCCGTGTAGGCCATGATCGCCTCCTCGCGCCTGTTGCCCTGTCTTGTTTTCCTCGCGTGGTACGGACACGGGCGGGTTTGAAACCCGCCCCTACGGACAGGCTTCTATGCGCTCGGCTTGAACTTCGGCAGCGTGTACTCGTCGTGGTCCTCGAACACCACCTCCACCGCCATCCCCACCTTCACCTCATCCGGCGGGATGTCGACGACGTTGCTCACCAGCCGCGGCCCTTCGTCGAGGTCCACGAGTGAGACGTTGTAGGGGATCTGGTCCTGGTAGGCCGGATGCCACGCCCGATGATAGGTGACGAAGGAATAGATGGTGCCTTTGCCGCTCACCGAAACCCATTCGTTTTCCGACGACAGACACTTGGCGCAGAGCGCCTGGGGCGGGAAGCTGAAGTACGCCTGGCACGAGCTGCACCGCTGTACCGTGAGCTTGTGCTCCTTGAGGTTGTCCCAGAAGGGCTTGGCCTCCACCTCCGCGAGAAAGGGTTCGTTGCGCGGCGCCGCGCGCCCGTGCTTGTCATGCGCCTCTGACTTGCTCATTGTACCCCCAATACGAGTGATGCGTGCATGCACAGGCTGCCGCCGTGGCCGCTGATGATGCCCGCCCGGGCACCCTGCACCTGTCGTTCCGGCTCCACCTCGTTGCCGCGTAACTGCTTGACGCCCTCGGTGACGTGCATGATCCCCTCGAGATGGGCCTGGGACAGCAGCCCGCCGTGGGTGTTCACGGGGATCTCGCCGCCCACCTCGATGCGGCCGTCCTTGACGAAGTCCTTGCCCTCGCCCTTGCCGCAGAAACCGTAGTCCTCGATGGTGATCATCGTGGTGATGGTGAAGCAGTCGTATATCTGGGCGAAGGCCATGTCCTTGGGACCGAGCCCCGCCATCTTGTAGGCTGCCTCGGATGACTTCCGGCTCCCGAGGGTGGTGAGGGTGGGCGCGTCCATGACGCTGGAGTGCGGATGGTGCTGCCCCATGCCCAACACCTGCACCGGTTTCTTGGGCAGGTCCCTGGCCCGTTCCATGCTGGTCACCAGCAGCGCGGCGCCGCCGTCCGACTCCAGCGAGCAGTCGAACAGGTGCAGCGGCTCCACGATCAGGCGCGAGGCCTGATGATCGTCGATGGTCATGGGCTTCTGCATGGTGGCGTTCTTGTTCATGCACGCGTGCTTGCGCGTGGACACCGCGATCTGGCCCAGGTCCTCGCTGGTGGTGCCGAACTCGTGCATGTGTCGCGTGGCCGCGAACGCGTGGTTGGCCACCGCAGAAAAATGGCCCCAGGGCTGCTCCCAGTGCTCGTCGCCGCTGCGGATGGGATAGCCCGGCGTGGGATCCGGCGTTGCCCGCTTGCGCGCGTGGACGCACACCACGTAGTTGGCCATGCCGGCCTCGATGGCCATCACCGCGTTCTGGATCATGGCGATGGGGGTGGCGCCCCCCAATGCAAGGTCGGTGGCGTAGTTGGGATCGATGCCCGCCATGTGCGCCAAACGCACCGCGTAGCTCCGGTGGGCGTCGGTCAGCGGCTGGTTGGTGAGGAACCCGTCCACCTGGGACGCGTCGATTCCGGCGTCTTCCAGGCACGCACGGATCGCCTCCAGATGCAGCGAGTTGGTGGTGGCTTCGGGCCGCTTTCCCACCTTGGTCTCGCCGACGCCCACGATGGCGTATTTGCCCGATAGGTTTGACATGACTGTGCTCCTTGTCCCGACGGCTCCCGGACCGTCACGTCGTGACCGTCCGGGAGGCCGCAGGACCCGTTACAAGGTCGTTCCGCCAGGTACCCTGTACTCGGTGTGCTACTTGTCCAAGCCGATGATCTTCCGCGCGCGGCTGATGATCTCCGGCGTCATGCGCTTTTTCATGTTGGCCATGAGATTCACGAGGTACTTGCCGCTCTTGGGGTTGATGTCCAACCGGACCCGCTTGGCGTCCGCCAGGAATGCGGGGTCCTTGAGAGTGGCGTCGAACGCGCTCTGCAGGATCTGGACCTTGTCCTTCGGGGTACCCGGGGGCAGGGCCCAGGGCCGCAACATGGCCGCCGGCAGCATCAGGACCTTCATGAAGGCAATGTCGGCCGGCTTGGTGACCTTGGGGTTCAGGTACGGTACCTTTCGCTCCTCCAGCTCCGGGTTACGTTCCTCGCCGATGTAGGCGATGATCTTGGCATCGCCGTCGTCGATCATGGACATGCCGGTGGACTTCACCGAGTCCCAGCTCCAGCCGGTAAGGGCGTCCACTTCCTTCTGCAGAAGCGCCGCCCGGATCGGCGCCGTGCCCTTGTAGCCTGACACGATCTTGGATGTCTTCGGGCCGAAGATGTCATTCATGGCCAAGGGGATACTGCAGGTCGGGCTGTTGCGTGACGTACAGCCGAAGATCAGCGTCTCCGTCTTCGGATTCAGCCAATCGTCCATGCTCTGGATCGGGGATCCTTTGCGCACCACCGCGGTGACGGCACCGGAATTGGCCAGTCCCAGCCAGATGAACTTGTTGATGTCGTACTTGATCCCGGGGAAGTTCAGGAACTGCGCCTGCGCCAGATTCCAGCTCGGCTGGACGAGGGAAAGGCCGTCCGGCTTCGTCACGTTGTAGACGTAGTTCGTCCCGATGAGGCCGCTGCCGCCGGGTATGTTGATGACGATGACCTTGGGATTGCCCGGGATTTGCTTCCCGAGGTGACGCGCGAAGAGGCGGGAGTAGGTGTCGTAACCGCCGCCCGGCGCATGCACCGAAACGATCTTCACCGTTTTCTTTTCGTAGAACGACGCCGCGCCGGCCGTACCAGCGCATGCCAGCAATACCGCTACGATGAGCCCGATCCATGCCATTCGTCGAAACATGATGGTTCTCCTTGTTGGGGTAAAGCGCCCTCTCCTGATTCGCACCGGGCTACGATAGACCAGCGAGCGGGGCATTTCAAACGCTTCGAACCCGTTGTCGGGGATCCCCAACCGCCGGCCTCCGCATCTTGCCGGAGGCGGGCCATTCCGTCTATCTTCGCCAACGTCGAGACTGTTCGTGAATGCCGGGAGGTGCCATGTCAAAACCGATTCTACACGGCGTCAAGGTACTGGACCTGAGCCACATGTACCCGGGTACGCTGTGCACCTGGCTGCTGGCGGCCCTGGGCGCGGAGATCCTCAAGGTGGAGGAGCCCGGGGCCGTGCGCTCGGGCGCGCCGTTTCTCAACCAGGGGAAGAAAAGCATCACGCTGAACCTCAAGACCGACGCGGGCCTCAAGGTCCTGCATGACTTGGCGAAGGCGTCGGACATCGTGCTCGAAGGCTTCCGGCCCGGCGTGGCGCGCCGGCTCCGGGTGGACTACGAGACGCTCCGGCGACTGAATCCCAGGCTGGTCTACTGCTCGATATCGAGCTTCGGACAGACCGGCCCGTCGGTGTCGTACTCGGCCCATGACATCAACTTCCTGGCGCTGAGCGGCATGCTCGGCATCGGCAGGGAGGCCGCCCGGAGACCGCTGCCGCCGGCGGCCCAGGTGGCCGACGTGGCCGGCGGCGGGTACCCGGCCCTGAGCGCCATCCTGGCGGCGTATATTGCGGTGCTGCGGGAAGGGGAGGGCCGCTACATCGACATCTCCATGTTCGACTGGACCCTGCTCATGGTGGCGCGCTACCTGATGCTGGACCCGCCGCCCCGGCGTTCCCGGCCGGAGGTAAAGCGCGAGCACGCCACCCTGGCCGGCTCCGTGGCCTGTTACGACACTTACGAGGCGGGGGACGGGGGCTTTGTATCGCTGGCGGCCCTGGGACCGAAGCAGTGGGGTCTGTTGTGCAAGGCTTTGGGCCTGAAGCGATACACCGACGCGGCCTTCGACCCGGACCAGATGCCGCGAATCAAGGCGGCGATGCGGCGCACTTTCAAGACCCGGCCCCGGGACCACTGGGTGCAGCTTCTCAGGAACGAGTACGGTCTCTCTGCGGCGCCGGTGTACGAACCCGAGGAGGTGCTGGAGGATCCCCACGTGCGTTTCCGGAAGACCCTTGCCCGGCGAAAGGACACCGGCGCCATCGAGTTCACGCCGCCGTTCTGGTTCGCCGGCGCCCGCAAGCCCGGCGGGAGGATCTGCCGTGTGGGCCAGCACACCGGCGCCGTCCTCAAGGGCCTCGGCTACACCCCGGCGGAGAT
Organism: uncultured Binatia bacterium (SeqCode); assembly: GCA_965218305.1. Taxonomy (GTDB): domain Bacteria; phylum Desulfobacterota; class Binatia; order UBA9968; family JAJDTQ01; genus JAJDTQ01. Next base: position 407,678 of record OZ244617.1, read on the forward strand.
CCGCGAGCTGCGCAGGGCCAAGGCCATCTGACGCGCGGTCTCTCCTCCGGTCGTGCCGCCCGGTTGAACGCAGCCCTGTAGCCTTGTAGGTCGGGTTAGCCGCAGGCGTAACCCGACACGGCGTGGCAGCCCTGTCGGATTACGCTTCGCTAATCCGACCTACGCGGAACCCCGAGGGCCGCAGGCTGGGGAAGGGGCGGCCCGCGGCTGTTCGGTACACTTGGTTGAACGTGGTCCGCGATTGGAGTAATTGTCCGGTAGCCCTCTTGGAAGGGCATCAGGGCGCCTGGGCGGCGCCGTTGGAGGAGGCACGCGATGTCAGAGGTAAAGCCAGGGCTGGAAGGAGTGGTGGCCGGTGAAACGGCCATCTGTTCGGTGCGCCCCGAGGGCGAGCTGATTTACCGCGGCTACGACGTGCACGACCTGGCCGAGCAGGCGGGCTTCGAAGAGGTGGCCTACCTCGTGCTCACCGGCCGGCTCCCGACGAAAGTCGAGCTTGAAGTTTTCGACGCGGAGCTCCGGTCCAACCGGGCGCTGCCGCCGGGCGTCATTGAGAGCCTCGCACTGCTCCCTTCGGATGCGGTCCCCATGGACGCGTTGCGTACCGCGGTATCGACGCTGGCGCTCTACGACCCGGAGGCGGGGGACGATTCCCACGATGCCAACCTGAGGAAAGCGACCCGGCTGTTGGCGCGTATGGCCACGGTGGTGGCGGCCCAGCACCGGCTCTCCCAGGGGCTGGAAGTGGTGGCGCCGGACCCGGAGCTCAGTCACGCGGCGAACTTTCTCTATATGCTGCGGGGCGAGCGGCCGGACGAGTTCGAGGCCAGGGTGCTGGAGGTGACGTTGATCCTGTACCTGGAGCACGAGTTCAACGCCTCCACGTTTGCCGCCCGGGTCATCGCGTCCACGCTGTCGGACCTTTACGGCGCCGTGGTGGGCGCCATCGCCGCCCTCAAGGGCCCGCTTCACGGCGGCGCCAACGAGAAGGCCATGGATGTCATCCTGGAGATCGGCGAACCCGCCCGGGCCGAGGCATGGGTGGAGGAGAGCCTGCGGCAGAACAAGCGCGTCATGGGCTTCGGCCACCGCATCTACAAGACGGCGGACTCGCGGGTGGTGGTGGCCAAGAAGTGGGGCGCGCTGCTCGGCAAGCAACTCGACGACACCCGGCTCAGCGATATCTGCATCACGGTCGAGGAAATCATGCGCCGGGAGAAGAATCTGTGCCCCAACGTGGACTTCTACGCCGCGCCCATCTACCACATGATGAAGATTCCCGTCAGCCTCAACACGCCCATCTTCGCCATGAGCCGCGTCGTGGGCTGGTCGGCGCACGTCATCGAGCAGATCGACAACAACCGTCTGTTCCGGCCCAACTCACGGTACGTGGGCGCCACGGGTCTCGAGTTCCTTCCGCTGGACCGGCGCGGCTAGCCGGAGGGCCACTAGACGGTCGAATCGATGGCGGAGCCGCAAACCGCACCACAGGCGCTGGATGGCGTGAGGGTCCTGGAGCTGGCGGGCGCCGAAGGCGAGTACTGCGGCAAGCTCCTGGCGGACTTCGGCGCCGAGGTGATCAAGGTGGAGCCGTGCGGAGGCAGCCCTTCCCGCGGCCAGCCCCCGTTCAAGGACGACCGGCCGGGACCCGACCGGAGCCTTCCCTTCCTCTACTTCAACGCCAACAAGAAGAGCGTCACCGCGGCTCTCGATACCGAGGCGGGCCGGGAGCGCGTCCGGCGCCTGGCCCGGACTGCCGACGTGGTGGTGGAGAGCGCCGCGCCCGGGGCCCTTGCGGACATGGGGCTGGGGCACGAGGCTTTGCTGGCGGCCAACCCGCGGTTGGTCTACGCGTCCATCACGGCCTTCGGCCAGACCGGGCCCTACAACAAGTACCGCTGGTCCGAGCTCGTGGCCTTCGCCATGGGCGGGCTCATGTATGTGAGCGGCAAGCCGTCGTTGCCGCCGGTGAACGCACCGGGCGCGCAGGCCTTCCTGGTGGGCTCCGCCCACGCCGCCCTGGCCATTCTCATGGCGCTGTGGCACGTGCGGCAGGGCGGCGCGGGACAGCACATTGACGTCTCCATGATGGACTGTCTCGCGGCCATGGAGAACATGGTCTCCCGGTCCGCTTCCACGGGAGTACATCCGCGACGGGACGGCACGCAGCATCGCTTCGCCACCCCCGGCACCATCTACCGCTGCCGCGACGGCTCCGTGCACATCTTCGTCACCAACTCCCAGCCAGGGGCCTGGGAGCGTTTCATGGACTGGCTCGGAGAGCCCGAGGCGCTGGCGGGCGAAGGGTTCAAGGACCCGGTCTATCGCCGCGCCCACGTGGCGGAGGTGGACCGGGTGGTATCCGCGATCCTGGCGGAACTCCCCAAGGAAAAGGTCTATGAGGAGCTGCAAGCCCGCCACATTCCGTGCGCCCCGGTGAACACGCCGTTGGAGTTCGTGCGGGACCGGCACATCCAGGCCCGGGGGTTCGTTGTCGATACGGTGCACCCGCGGCTTGGTCCCATGGAGTTTCCCGGCCGGGCCTACAAGACCGAGTCCTGGCGGTTCCGGCACCACGCCCCGGCGGTTGGGGAGCATGACCGGGAGTTGCTCGAGGGAGAGCGCCCGGCGCCACCGCGTGACACGGCTGTGGCCGCAAACCCCAGGTCGGACCGGAGTTCCCGCGCCAAGTCAGCAACCGGGAACGGAGCGGCGCCGGGCGGACTGCCGTTGGCGGGCATTCGCGTGGCGGACTTCACTCACATGGTCGCCGGCCCCTACGGCACGATGCAGCTTGCCTACTTCGGGGCCGAGGTGATCAAGATCGAGTCGCGAGCCCGGCCCGACACCTGGCGCATCCGCGAGGGCAACAAAGACGTGGAAGCATCGCTGCCCTTTGCGGACCACAACCGGAACAAGCTGTCCGTCACCGCCAACCTCAAGACGGAAGAGGGCAGAGAGGTGGCGCGCCGCATCATCGCCGAAAGCGACGTGGTGGTGGAGAACTTCAGCGTCGGGGTCATGGACCGCTTGAATCTGAGTTACGAGGAGCTCCGGGCGGTGAAGCCGGACATCATCATGATCCGGCTTCAGGGGCTCGGCACCACCGGCCCCCGGAAGAACTACGTGACCTGGGGCCCCAGCCTGATGCCGTTTTCCGGCATGAGCTGGCTGTGGAACCACCCCGACGGCGGCGCGCCGGTGGGATCGCAGACCTCCTATCCCGACTACATCGTCTCCGTTCACATGGCCTTCGTGCTCATGGCGGCGCTGCACCACCGAGCCAGCACGGGGGAGGGCCAGTTCATCGATATCGCCCAGGGAGAGGTGACCGCGTCGCTCATCGGGCCGGCGCTGCTGGACGGGCTGGTCAACGGGCGCGCCGCGAAGCCCGTGGGGAACCGGGGCCACGCGGGCGCTCCCCACGGCTGTTATCCTTGCCGGGGCGAAGACGCGTGGTGCGCCATCTCGGTGGGAGACGACCCGGAGTGGCAGCGATTCTGCGAGGCCACGGGGAATCGGGAGGCGCTTGGGGATGAGCGGTTCGCCACGGTCGCCCTGCGTCTGGCCAACGACGAGGAACTGGACGAGGTGGTTTCCGGATGGACGCGCCAGCGGAGCCCGCGCCAGGTCATGGAGGCGCTTCAGGGATACGGCGTGACCGCCGGGATGGTGTCCGACGGCACGACCCTGGTCACCGACCCGCACCTGCGGTTCCGCGGCTCCGTGGTCGAGCATGAGCATCCGCGCCAGGGCCGGCTCACGCTGCCGGGCATCGTGACAAAGTTTTCGGGGACGCCGGGGGAGATACGCCGCCACGCCCCGTTGTTGGGCCAAGACACCCACGCGGTCCTGAACGGACTGCTCGGAATGACCGATGAGGAGATTCGCGGCCTGGAGGCCGCCGGGGCGTTTTGACGGGGTGTCGATGCGCGGCCGCGTCGGCCCGTCATCCTGGGGACCGGGCATCCGGACCCCGCTCGGACATCCCGAGCCCCCTCTCCGGCATCCCGTCCCCCCTCTCCGGCATCCTGTCGCCCCGCTCCGGCATCCCGGGCTTGACCCGGGATCCAGAGGCGGGGAGGGGAGGACAGGCCGAACGGTTCAGCCATCCTGCCTGGACCCCGGATCAAGTCCGGGGTGACGACTTGGGAGTCCGGGGTGACACCAGGGTGTCCGGGTGACACTAAGGTGTCCGGGGTGACACCAGGGCGTCGGGGGTGACGACCCGAGCGCCGGCGGGTTGTTCTTACGGTAGCGAAAGGAGTAGAGGAGCAACATGGACTATCAAGCCATCCTGTTCGAGAAGAAGAACGGCATCGCTTACGTGACCCTCAATCGTCCGGAGGTGCTGAATGCGCGCAACCGGCGTATGCGCGAGGAGCTTATCGACGCGGTCACGGCCATCCGGGCGGACCCGGAGGTGCGGGTGGTGATCCTCACCGGTGCGGGGGAGCGGTCGTTCTCGGCGGGCCGGGATCTCAAGGAGGCGGCTCAGGAGAAGGTCGGCGTGGTGGCGGCCCGGCAGGCGAAGATGGAGATCGGCGATACCGAGATGATCGCCCGGCTCAACAAGCCGGTGATCGCGGCCATCAACGGCTTCGCTTTGGGCGGTGGCTGCGAGATGGCGCTGGCCTGCGACATCCGGGTGGCGGTGGAAGGCGCCAAGGTGGGCCTTCCGGAGGTTTCCCGCGGCATGATCCCCGGCAGCGGCGGCACCCAGCGCCTGTCGCGGGTGGTGGGGCTCGGCAAGGCGCTGGAGCTGATCCTAACCGGCAGCGTCATCGACGCCGAGGAAGCCTGCCGCATCGGCCTGGTGAACAAGGTGGTTCCCCGCGACGGGCTCATGGCCGCGGCCGAGGAGTATGCCCAGGCCATCGCCACCAAGGCGCCGGTGGCCGTAGTCTTGGCCAAGGAGGCCGTGCGTGAGGGCTACGAGATGTCCCTGGACGACGGCCTGCGCCTGGAGACCGACTTGTCGGCGTTGCTGAGGACCACCGAGGACATCAAGGAGGGAGCACGGGCCTTCGTCGAGAAGCGGCCGCCCCAGTGGCGCGGTCAGTGATTGCGCTTCGGGATTTGCGATTCAGGGAGACTCTGATTCACAGGAGCAAACCCTCCGAGGCCCGATGAGGAAATGTAGGGGCGGGTTTCAAACCCGCCCGTGCCCGTGCCACTGCCTGGCTCGGGACAGAGACGTAGGTCGGATCAGCGAAGCGTAATCCGACACGGGATTGCACAACAGGAGATGACATGGCGGAATACGGCTCCGATATAATCGTCGACATGCTCAAGAGCCTGGGTATCAAATACGCGGCCCTGAACCCCGGGGCGAGCTTTCGGGGCATTCACGATTCGCTGGTGAACTACAACCACAACACCAACCCGGAGATCATCGTGTGCTGCCACGAGGAGATCGCCGTGTCCGTGGCCCACGGCTACGCCAAGGCTACAGGCGAGCCCATGGCCGCCATCGTGCATGACGTGGTGGGTCTCCAGCACGCCTCCATGGCCATCTACAATGCCTGGTGCGACAAGGCGCCGGTGCTGGTGCTGGGAGGCACCGGGCCGATGGACACCACCAAGCGGCGGCCCTGGATCGACTGGATTCACACGGCGTTGGTGCAGGGCAACTTCGTGCGCGACATCGTCAAGCTGGACGACCAGCCCATGAGCCTCGGCGCCTTGTCCAACTCCATCCTGCGGGGCTACCGGGTGGCCATGACCGAGCCCAAGGGGCCGGTCTACCTGTGCTTCGATCTCGACCTGCAGGAGTCCAGGCTGCCGGAGGCCATGGCCGCCGGGGTGCCGGCGCCGGACCGTTTCCGGCCGCCGGTGGCGCTCCAGGCGGAGCAGGGCGCCATCGAGGAGGCTGCGGCGTGGCTGTGCGGAGCGAAGAACCCGCTGATCATCGCCGACTACATGGGCCGGAATCCCCAGTCCATGCTCTCGCTGGTGGAGCTGGCGGAGTCGCTCGGGGCGGCGGTGGTGGACCGGGGCGCGCGCCACAACTTCCCCAACACCCATCCCCTGGACCTGAGCGGAAAGGAGAAGGAGCTGGTGGCCGAGGCCGACGTGATCCTGGGCCTGGACGTCATGGACCTCTACGGCGCACTGCACCGGCATGACGCCAAGACCCAGACCTCCACGCCCGCGTTCCAGCCCGGCTGCCGCATCATCAACGTGACGCTGGCGGACCTCGCCATCAAGAGCTGGTCCACCGAGCACATGGAGCTGTCGCCCGTGGACCTGCCGATCCTGGCCGACACGAGCGTGTTCGTGCCCGCCCTGACCGAAGCGGTCCGGCGCCTGGGCGGCCCCGAGCAGGCCGTGAAGGACGACCGCTGCCGGGCGCTGGAGCAGCGCCACCGGGAGATCCGCGAGGAGAGCCAGGCCATGCTGCGGAAGCGCTGGGACGAGCGCCCCATCTCGCCGCCGCGCATGTCGCAGGAGATCTGGGAGGTCATCAAGGACGAGGACTGGACCCTGGTGGCCGGCTCCTTCCGCGGCTGGCCGCGGCGCCTGTGGGACTGGGAGAAGCCCAACGCGTTCCTCGGCGGCTACGGCGGCGGCGGCCTGGGCTATGCCCCCGGAGCGTCGGTGGGCGCGGCGCTGGGACTCAAGGACACCGGCACCGTGTGCATCGACCTGCAGCGCGACGGTGACCTGCTGTTTACCAACAGCGCGCTGTGGACCGCCGCCAGCTACAGCGTGCCGCTGCTCATGATCATGACCAACAACCGCACCTACTACAACGACGAGGAGCACCAGGAACGGGTCGCGATGGCGCGCAGCCGCCCGGTGGAGAACAAGGGCATCGGCATGCGCATGGAAACGCCCCCGGTGGACTTCGCCACCCTGGCCAAGTCATTCGGCGTGTACAGCGAAGGCCCCATCGAGGATCCGGCGGACATTCAGGCGGCGGTCCGGCGGGCGTTGGCGGTGGTCAAGGAGGAACGCAAGCCGGCGTTGCTGGACGTGATCATTCAGGCGATCTGATCCGGCCGCGCGACGGTCCGTTGGCGGAGGACCGCAAGTCGGTGACTCCAATGAGGGTATGGTGCTACAATGCCTGGACCCCGGCCCCGGACTTGATCCGGGGCCGGGGTGACGTTCTCGACCCACGGGATGACATTTCTCGACATCCGTCATCCCGGACCGAATCCGGAGTCCTCCGCACCCGCCACCACGGGCTTGACCCGGGGTCCGGAGGAGGGGCCGGGGGTCGGGGTCTACATTTCAGTCAGTACAGGAGGTTTCGTCATGGCATACGATATAGTGATTCGCGGCGCGACGATCTGTGACGGCTCGGGCAAGCCCCGTTACACCGGGGACGTGGCCGTCGAGGGAGGAACCATCCGGGAGGTAGGCGGCAAGGCCGGCCCCGCCCGCCGCGAGGTGGACGGCGACGGGCTGGTGGCGGCGCCCGGGTTCGTCGACGGCCACACCCACATGGACGCCCAGTTGCTGTGGGACCCCCAGGTGACCAGCTCCTGCTATCACGGCGTCACCAGCATCGTCACGGGCAACTGCGGCCTGAGCCTGGCGCCGTGCAAGCCCGAGGACCGGGATATCCTGCTGCAGACCTTCTCCCACGTCGAGGGCATGGACATCGGACTCCTGCGGCGCGCGGTGGAATGGAGCTGGACCGACATGGCCGGCTACATGAACGCGGTGGAGGCCATGCGGCCGGCGCTCAACGTCGGCATGCTGGTGGGCCACTGCCCGTTGCGCCAGTACGTCATGGGGGAAGATGCCATCAAGCGCGCCGCCACCGCGGACGAGGTCGCCGCCATGCAGGCGCTTTTGCGGGAGGCGCTGAACGCCGGCTTGCTGGGCTTCTCCACCAACCGCAACGAGCGCCACTTCCGCGAGGACGGCGAGCCCCTGCCCAGCCGGCTGGCGGAGTGGGACGAGCTGGAAGCCCTGGGGCAGGTGCTCGCGGACCTGAAGCGGGGCGTGATCCAGATGAGCTCTGCGTCCCAGAACGCCGCGCGGGTGGCGTCCCTGGCGGACTTCTCCCTGCGCACCGGCCGTCCGGTGGTGTGGAACGCCATTCTGCACCGCTGGGCCAGGCCCGACGAGTGGCGCGAGCTGCTGGACGCCACGGTAAAGGGCTTCGAGCGCGGCGCGCAGGCCTGGGCCAACACCAATGTGAGGCCCTTCAACAACCGCTTCAATCTCATCGACGGCCAGGAGTTCGACGAGTTCCCCGTCTGGCGCGGCCTCATGTTCAGCCCCATCGAGGAGCGCCGGGCGGCGTTCCAGGATCCCGAGGTCCGGAAGAAGCTTCGCTGGGAGGTGGTGGAGGACTCCGCGCCCGCGGCCTTCCACAGGCGCTGGGAGCTGGTGTACATCGTCAAGCCGGCGACCGAGAAGAACGCCCATCTCAAGGGCGCCAACGTAGCCGACTACGCCCGCTCCCAGGGCAAGGACGTCTTCGACGCGTTCATGGACCTGTGCCTGGAGGAAGACCTGGCGACCGGTTTTCAGACTGCCCACACCAACGGGGACGCCGACGCCGTGGGGACCATCGTATCCAGTCCTTACACCGTGCTCGGGCAGTCCGACGCCGGCGCCCACGTGGCCATCGACGCGGGCTTCGGCTACTGCACCCTGCTGCTGGCCAAGTACGTGCGGGAGCGCGGCGACCTCAGCCTCGAAGAGGGGGTCCGCAAGCTCACCTCCATGCAGGCCGACATCTGCGGCATCACCGACCGTGGCCGGCTCGAGCCCGGCATGGCCGCCGACGTGGTGGTGTTCGACGCCGCCACCGTGGGGCCGCGGGAACCCGAGCTCATGCACGACTTCCCCGGCGGTGCCGCCCGCCTGGTCCAGCACGCCGACGGCATCCACACCGTCCTCGTCAACGGCCAGGTGGCATTGGAGGATGGCGCCCCCACCGGCGAGCGCTCGGGGAAGGTGCTGCGGAACGGGGTGTGAGGGAGAGCCGCCCCTGTCCGCATCGCTTGGCTATTCGACACGGTGGTCTGACCATTGACTTAGTCATAGCCTTAGTCTAACTTGGCGCCATCATGCCTGAAGTAAGCGTCCATGAAGCGAAGACCCATCTATCCCGGCTGTTGCGCGAGATCGCGGCGGGAGAAGACGTCGTCATTACACGGTCGGGCCAGCCGGTGGCGCGCCTTGTGCTGATAGGCCCAGGGCGGCGCACCTTCGGCCACGACCGGGGACGTTTCGTCGTGCCTGACGACTTTGATGCCCCACTGGACGAGGAGTTGCTGCGAGCCTTCGAAGGGCGGAAGTGAGGTATCTCCTCGATACCCACTGCTGGCTCTGGTTGCAGACCGAGCCCGAACGGATGGCGCCAAGTCTGCTGGAGACGATAGCGGTTCGATCATCCGAAATCTATCTCTCGGCGGCGAGCGCCTGGGAGCTCGCGATCAAGTACGAGGCCGGCCGGCTTCCGCTTCCGGACCCACCGGCGGTCTATGTCGCGGAGAGCATGAGACGGAGCGGCGCGACCGGCCTACCGATCTCCCATTTCCACGCGCTGGCCGCAGCAGCCTTGCCGCCGCACCATCGTGACCCGTTCGACCGTGTCCTGGTAGCTCAGGCCCAGGTGGAAGGGTTGACGCTGGTGACTGCGGACCCGGTGCTTGAATCCTACGACGTTGCCATTGTCCGCGCGCGTGCGGTATAGGCGAGGGGCTGTATCCCTGTAGTGACAGACGTGACTGCGGAACTGGCGCTCAGTAGGCCAAAGATGCCGCAGTGGCTCCGTAGCGGTTACAATTCGAATATCGGCACTTCCATGGCGCGGGCGACATCCGTCATCCGTCCGTCGTAGCTGGCCAGCGCGATCTTCTGGCCTTGGCTACGCAAGTATGCACATGATGCCAGATGCAGCGCGTCGAGTGTGCGTACGGGTAGAGGAAATGCTTCCAGGGCGCGTGCCAGCACTGGGGGCGAAAGCTCCAGCATGGCGATTCGCCCGGTGAGTCCGCGGGCCGCATCGCCATGGGAGTGGGCGAGGTTCCGGGCGTGCAGGCGGGTCCAGATTTCGTACTCCAGCAGCCGGCTCGCCACCAGGGTTTCGTTCCACAGCAACGCAGGGGGACGCCGGTCTTCGGCCAGGAGTTGGGCGAGCGCGACGGAGGTATCGACGTAGATCACCGTTCGCTTCTGTCCTCGTCCAGCTCGCCGAGAAGGTCGCTAAGCAGTGCCACGGGTTTGGATGGAGGAGGTTCTCCGGTGGCCGGCAGCACCGGGGGTGTCAACCAACCGGCACGTACCGCCTCCGCCAGCAGGGCGTCGGCGAGAAACGGGCTCCTCGTCTCTCTCGGAGGGCCGATTTCCGCTACCACGCGATCCCGGTCCGTTACCAAGACGGTTTCGCCGGATGCCGCCAGCCGGATGTATTCGCTCAGCCGGTTGTTGAGTGTTTTGATTCCCACCGATCGCATGGTTGACAAGGTAGCAACTAGTGGCTACCTTATCAACCCCATCTCCTGGTGCGATCGGCAGGAAACGGGTTCACCCTACTTCATCTTCAGGGTCTTCTTCATTGCGGGCGTGTACTTCCGGTAGAGCGCCCCGAGGTCCGCAATGTCCTGGTTGGCGCGCTTGGTGCCGCCCGGGTCCAGCACCAGCCCCGACTTCTTGATGAACGCGTTGTACTCATCGTCGTTCATGGCCTTCAGCAGCAACGTTTCCAGGCTCTTCACCACCTTGGCCGGGGTTCCCGGCGGGGCCGCTATGTGGCGGGCTGAAGACACCGTGATGTTGTAACCCGCCTCGATGGCGGTGCGGACATCGGGCGCGTTGATGGCTCGCTTGGGTCCCAGGGTCAGGAGCGGCCGGATTTCGCCCGTTTTCAGGTACGGCACCACGGAGGGATGGTCGATGGGCTGGAGAAAGACATCGTAGTCGCCGCGCAGCAACCCCGGAAGGTTCTCGCCGGTGCCGCGGTAGCCGGACACGACTTGGAAGTTGATGCCCAACTCGGCCGCCGCGATGAAGGCGTCGACCCAGCGTCCAACGCCGATGGCCTCGAGCCCCCAAGTCACGCGTTTTGACTTCTGCAACTCCTTCAGCGACCTGTACTTGGAGTCCTTGCGCATGAGCAGGGCGTAGGGCTCGCCGCCTACCCGCGCCACCCAGGTGAACTTCTCGTAGTCGTAGCCCACATTCTCGACGCCCCTGAGGAAGGGCACGGGCATCATGCCGCCGTGCAGTTGTCCGATGGTGTAGCCGTCGGGTTTGGAGCGGTACAGATAGACGGTGCCGGTAATGCCGCCGGCGCCGGTGACGTTCTTGACGATCATCTTGACGCCCTTGGGCAGATACTTCCCGCCGAAGCGGGAGATGGCCCGGGAAATGGTGTCGAAGCCCCCGCCCGGCGAGAAGGTCACAACGCTGTTGATGTTCTTCTCCGGGAACTCCGCGTGGGCCGCGGTGCCGAGCAGCATCAGTGCCGCAAAACCGATCATCACGACGCGTAGCGAATGAGTCATGGGTACACCTCCGTGAAAGACGATAGCCGCCGGTTCTTCGGGCGCGGAGAAGCATGCCCGCGCTGTTTCAGGGCCGCCATGTTTATTCAGATGGGGGTCGTGTGTCAAGCCGAACGTGCCCGGGTCGAACCCTGGTGTTGACAACGGAGCGCCGCTGGCCGTAGAGTCGGCTGGCGCGTTCAGCAGACGGATGCGCCGTGACACGTGACCGGTAACGACGCCGTGTATGGCTCCCCGCCGGGCGTTTCAGAAACCAAACTAATCGAGGAGGAAACCATGGCCAGAGATGTCGAAGTCATCGATGCGGATGGGCACATCACCGAGAGCGACGAGCAGCTCAAGCAGTACATGGAGACGCCCTGGGTGGATCGGACCGCGACCCTCTACCCGATCGACAACTGGGACCGTTCAATCGGAGGGACCCTGGGGACGACGGCGGGTGACGCGAAGACCTGGCTCAACGCCATGGACGAGGGTGGGCTCACCACGGCCTACCTCTATCCGACGGGGGGTCTGGGCATCGGCTGGATCCGCGAACCCGATCTCTCGGTAGCCTTGTGCAAGGCCTGGAACGATTTCGTTTCCGAGGAGTTCCAGAAGGTCAACCCCCGGCTCAAGGGGGTGGCGCTGGTGCCGTTCCAGGACGTGCCCGAGGCGGTCAAGGAGCTGCGCCGGTCGGTCCAGGAGCTCAAGCTCACCGGACTCATGCTGCCGGCCGTCGGGCTGCGTTTGCCGCTGGGGCATCAGGACTACTGGCCCATCTACGAGGAGGCGGAGAAGCTCAACTGCATGGTGGGCGTGCACGCCACCGTGCGGGGGCCGCAGTACTTCGGCGCGGACGGGTTCGACCAGTTCATCGAGGTCCACACCCTGTCCCACGCCTTCGCCCAGATGATGCAGATGACCAGCATGATCTTCCGGGGCGTGATGGACCGGTTTCCGAACCTCCGGGTAGCCTTCATGGAGGCGGGCTGTTCATGGGCGCCCTACTGGGCCGGACGCATGGACGAGGAATGGGAGAAGCGCGGTCCGGCCGAGGCGCCGCTGTGCAAGAAGAAACCCAGCGAGTACGTGCGCAGCGGCAACGTCTACTTCCACGCCGAGGACTATGAGCCCTTCATCGGCGAGACGGCGAAGTTCCTGAGCCCGGACGTGCTTTACTACGCGTCCGACTATCCGCACTGGGACATGGAGTTCCCGGAAAACATCGACCACCTCGGCAGGCGCGAGGACCTGTCCCCCGAGGAGAAGCAATGGCTTCTGGCGGACTCGGCCAAGCGGCTGTACGGTGTGACGAGCTAGGAACTCCGTCCGAGTGACCCGTAGGTCGGATTAGCGAAGCGTAATCCGACACGTTGTACCGTGTCGGGTTACGCCTTTCGGCTAACCCGACCTACGGGACAACCGATTCTGATCTCCAAGGATTCCGGCCCCGTATCCGGCCGGGGTCGCCTCAGAATTCCGAAATCTCCCGCAGCCGCAGCTTCTTCCGCAAGGCCTGCTGCAGGACATACGCACCCACCGCCAAGTCCTCGTCCGGGATGCCGTTGGACTGGAACAGGATCTTGCGGGGCTGACCCTGCGGGCCTTCCGCCACGATGGCCTCCAGCGGCACCACGTCCCGCCAGCGTAACCGCCTGCCGGCGCAGGCATCGATCAAGTCGCCGCTGTCGGTCTGCGCGGTAGCGACGTCGTCGGTGACCACCAGGTCCATGGACTTGACGAGCCTTCCCGACACCTCGTGTTTCACCGCCTGATTCGCGCCGATGGTGGCCACGAGAACGTCGTCCTTGAGCCGGCGGCCGTTGACGATGGGCGTGGTGGAGTCGGTGGATATGACCAGGATGTCCGACTCGCTCTCGACCTCGTCGACGGAGCCGGCGACCCTGAAGGGCGTGCGCACCACCTTGCTCATGGTTTCGATGAAGCCTTGGCGCCGCTCGGCGTTTCGGCCGAACACCAGCACCTGCTTCGGCCGGCAGGCCTTGACCACGGCTTCCACCTGGAACGTGCCCTGCCACCCGGGACCGATGAGACCCAGCACCGACGGCTTGGGAGGAGCGAGATACTTGGCCGCGACCCCGGTGGCCGCGCCGGTGCGCAGGCTGCTGAGATAGGCGGCGCTCATGATGGCCTTGAGGCCGCCGGAACCGCCGTCGTACAGGCTTATGGTATTGGCCTTGGCGACATAGCTTCGTAGCGCAATCAGGTCCGAGGCTTGGTGCCACGCCGCCATAACGTTGAGCTGCCTGGCGCTCCCCTTGAGCCGGCGGCGCGGCACGTTCCGCATCTTCCCTGCGGCCCGGTCCTGAAACATCCTGTCGAGGAGCCGGATGCACGTCGTCATGTCGACAAGCTCCCGGGTCTGCTTTGCGCTGATGATCAGGGCCATGTGGACTCCTTTCTTGCCTGCCTGATTCGATTCCAGTTCTGGATCCCGGGTCAAGCCCGGGATGACGGGTGCGGGAAGATGTGCCGGCCTCACCACGACGGTTTCGCCTCGGGCGCACTCTGCGTGGCCCAAGCCTTACGCGCGGTCAGTCCTTGTTCCCCAGCTTGCGGTCGAGGTTGAAGGCCGCGCTGATGAGCCCCAGGTGGGTGAACGCCTGGGGGAAGTTGCCCAGGGACTCGCCACGGGGGCCGGTTTCCTCGGAATAGAGCCCCAGGTGGTTGGCGTAGCTGAGCATCTTCTCGAAGATGAAGCGGGCGTTGCCGAGCCGGCCGGCCCGGGTCAGGGCCTCCACCAGCCAGAAGGTGCACATGCTGAAGGTGCCTTCCTCCCCGGCGACCCCGTCGGCCGTCCGGGCCACATCGTAGCGGTAGACCAGGCTGTCCGACACCAGCCCGCCCTCGTGTGGCGGGCAGTTGATGGCCTCCAGGGTGGAGAGCATCTTGGGGTCGGTGGGGGACACGAAGAACACCAGCGGCATGAGCAGGTTGCTGGCGTCCAGCGTGTCGCTGCCGAAGGCCTGCACGAAGGCGTTCCGTTCCCGGTTGAACCCCTCGGCCATGATCTGCTGGTAGATGGCGTCCCGGTTCTTGAGCCAGCGCTCGCGGTTGGCCGGGAAGGAGCGCTTCTCCGCCAGGCGCACGCCCCGGTCCAGGGCGACCCAGCACATGAGCTTGGAGTAGACGAAGTGCTGACGCCCGCCCCGGACCTCCCAGATGCCTTCGTCCGGCTGGTCCCAGTGGTCGCAGACCCACTCCATCAGGCGCGAAAGGTTGGTCCACAGCTCCGAGTCGATGGGAGTGCCGTACTTGTTGAAGAGGTAGACCGAGTCCATCATCTCGCCGTAGATGTCGAGCTGGATCTGGTCGGCGGCGGCGTTGCCGATGCGCACGGGAGCGGACTTCCGATAGCCCTCCCAGTGGTCGAGGGTGGACTCGGGGATGTTCTTCTCGCCGCGGATGCCGTACATGATCTGCAGCGAACCATCGGGTTTCAGGTCGCCGCAGCGCTCCTTGAGCCAGTCCATGAACCGGCCGGCCTCGTAGGTGAAGCCCAGCCGCATGAGGCCGTACAGGCTGAAGCTGGCATCGCGGATCCAGGTGTAGCGGTAGTCCCAGTTGCGCCCTCCGCCGATGTTTTCCGGCAGGCTGCAGGTGGGCGCCGCCACGATGGCCCCGGTGGGCTCGTAGCACAGGAGCTTCAGCATCAGCGCCGAGCGGTCTACGCGCTCGCGCCAGCGGCCGCTGTAGCGGGACTGCCGGAGCCACTGATGCCAGTACCGTTCGGTGTCCTCCAGCAGTTCGAGACAGCCCTCCACCTCCGGACAGTCGCAGTCGATGCCGCGGTCGTCCACGCCCTGGAACACCGCCGCCAGCACGCTGTTCTCCCGCAGGGTGCCGCTGGCGACCACGCCGCCGTTGCCGTCCGGGCGTACGGACACGACGTTCCGGTGGCCGCTCTGGGACACCTTCAGCATGCAGCCGAGCCCGTCGCTCTGGAACACCGCCCGGTTGTCGCGGACCTCCACGGTGTGGTCCGCGCGCCCGTAGTCGAACGCCGGGGTGCATTGGAGCTTGAGGGACATGGTGCCGCGCACCACCTTGGCGATGCGGATGAGGCGCCCGTGGTAGCCCTCGTCCGCGGGGCCCGGCGGCATGAAGTCCATTACCTCGCTGACGCCTTCCTCGGTCATGAAGCGCGTGATCAGGATGTTGGTGTCAGGCAGGTACAACTGCCGGCAGGTGACGTTGTCCACGTCCGGCCCGATCACGAAGCGTCCGCCCTTCGCGTCGTCGAGCACGGCGGCGAAGACGCTGGGAGAGTCGAAGCGCGGATAACAGAACCAGTCGATGGAGCCGTTGTTGCCCACCAGGGCGACGGTGTGAAGGTCGCCGATGACGCCGTAGTTCTCAATGGGAGCGTACATTTCGCGGACACTCTATCGTATCCTGACCGTCAATTCTATCGGACCCGGGCCCCGCCCGTGTCCGGTCGGGACGGTTCGTGTGCTAAGATTCATTTGAGTAGAAGACGGAGTCGAGAACGGCAGATCCGGCACAAAGGACCTGTTGGCCCGTGCCATACAAAGCGCTGCCGATCGGTCAGTCTTTGCGTGCCACCGGGGAAGAGCACTTTATCCAGGGAGGTTCGTATGCAGTTGGGCATAATCGGTTTGGGAAGGATGGGCGGCAACATGGCGAGGCGGCTGATCAAGGCCGGGCACGAGGTGGTGGTGTTCGACATGCATGCCGACGCGGTCCAGGGCCTCGCCGGGGAGGGCGCCGTGGGGAGCGCTTCGCTGGCGGAGATGGTGGCGAAGCTCGAGAAACCCCGGGCGGTGTGGATGATGGTGCCCGCGGCCGTGGTGGATCAGACCATCGGCGCCTTTGTGGAGCACCTTGAGGAGGGCGACATTCTCATCGATGGCGGCAACTCCAACTACATCGACGACATCCGGCGGGCTCGTGAGCTTGAGCCCAGGGGCATCCACTACGTGGACGTGGGCACCAGCGGCGGGGTCTGGGGTCTGGATCGGGGCTACTGCCAGATGATCGGCGGCGAGCCGGGTGTGGTCAAGCATCTCGACCCGATCTTCGCCACCCTGGCTCCCAGCATCGACACGGCGCCGCCCACGCCGGGCCGGCAGCCGGGCAAGGGCACCGCGGAGCACGGCTACCTGCACTGCGGTCCCAACGGCGCCGGCCATTTCGTCAAGATGGTCCACAACGGCATCGAATACGGCCTCATGGCGGCCTACGCCGAGGGTTTCAACATCCTCAAGCACGCCAACGTCGGCAAGCAGGGACGGGCGGCCAGCGCGGAACAGACGCCGCTACGAGACCCCGAGCACTACCAGTACGACTTCGATCTGGGGGAGGTGGCGGAGTTGTGGCGGCGCGGCAGCGTGGTCACCTCCTGGCTGCTGGACCTCACCGCCAACGCCCTGCTGGAAGACTCGGAGCTCGGGGGGTTCGCCGGCCGGGTGTCCGATTCCGGAGAAGGCCGCTGGACCATCCATGCCGCCGTGGACGAGGCGGTGCCCGCGCACGTGCTAACCGCGGCCCTGTTCGAGCGGTTCAGTTCCCGTGGGGAAGCGGACTTCGCCGACAAGCTGCTGTCAGCTATGCGCTTCCAGTTCGGCGGTCACGAGGAGCTGCCCGACAAGGATTGATGTCCTGCCTCATGAATCACCTTGTGAGGCAGGACACCAGGCGGCGGACCCTCCCATGAACATCGAAGTGCTTCCCGATGCGGATGCGGTGGCCCGGCGGGCCGCGGGGTTCATCGCCGATGCCGCGCGCACGGCGGTGAGCGCCCGTGGGCGGTTCGTCTTGGCCGTAAGCGGCGGCCGCACTCCCTGGATCATGCTGCGCGCCTTGGCACGGGAGGATGTTCCCTGGCGGGCGGTGGACATCGTGCAGGTGGACGAGCGGGCGGCCCCGGAAGGGCACCCGGACCGGAACCTCACGCATTTGCGGGAGAGTCTGCTGGAACAGGCGCCGCTCGAGCCCCGGCAGATCCACGCCATGCCGGTGGAGGCGGAGGATCTTCAGGCCGCCGCCCGGGAATACGCCGGCACCCTCCATCGCTTGACCGGGCCGGACGGCCGGCTGGATCTCGTTCACCTCGGCCTGGGGCCCGACGGTCACACCGCTTCCCTGATCCCGGAATCCCCGGCGCTGGAAGTCCGCGACGCGCAGGTAGCCGTCACCGACGTCTACCAGGGACGGCGACGCATGACCCTCACCTTTCCGGCGCTCGACAACGCGCGGCAGGTTCTCTGGGTGGTCACCGGCGACGACAAGCGGGAGATGCTGTTGCGGCTGCGCGACGGCGATGCTGCTATTCCGGCGGGCCGGGTGGCGTCCCGTGACGCGGTGGTGATGGCTGACCGCGCGGCGGCGGCCCTGTTGGCCCGGGATGACGGCACTGCCAAGCCCGGGATGACGGGAGCCGTCAAGCCCGGGATGCCGTGACCTGTTCCTCGTCTGCTGACGCCTTCAGCGCCGCGATCATGTCCTCGGTGCGCGTGAGCTTGACCCGTGGGCGTCCGCTCTCCTTGCCGGCGGCGGTCTCGAGGTCGTCGAGACGGAGCCAGTCCTCGTAGGACACGTAGTCGGGCTGGCGCTCCCGCACCAGCCGCTCGACGGCGGCTACGTCGGCGCGGGCGGGGTCCATGATCGCGCCGGACTGCAGATCCTCCAGCATGCGGTCGACGGTTTCCGCGGCGTCGGGCTTGTTGGTGCCGATGACCCCGCTGGGTCCGCGTTTAATCCATCCGGAGGCATACAGGCCGACGACGGGCTGCTGACCCGCACCGGACAGCATCCGCCCTCGGTCGTTGGGGATCACGCCTCGGCGCTCGTCGAAGGGGATCTCGGGCAGGGCCACGCCGAGGTAGCCCACGGAGCGGAAGACGATGTCCGCGGGGATGGTCTGGTGCTCCTCGGTGGCGCGCGGCCGCAAGGCGCCGTTGTCGGCATAGAGCTCGTTCTTTGCCAGGCGGACGGTGCGCACCCTGCCCTGGGCCCCGCCGATGATTTCCGTCGGCGATAGCAGGAAGCGGATGCTGAGCCGACGTGACTTGCCGGTGGCCGGCCGGCCGGCGTAGCTCTGGAGGATCTCGATCTTCCGGATCAGGGCCTTGTCCGGGTGCGCATCGACATACGACTGACTGAGCGCATCGAGCCGGGCTTCTTCGGGAAGCACCTCCACGTCGGCGTCGGCGAGTTCCCCCATCTCCTTGATCTCGGGGTTGGTGAAAGCGGCCTGGGCCGGGCCCCGGCGCCCGATGAGGTGGACGTTCCGTATCCTGCTTTGGCGCAACGCCTCCAGGGCGTAGTCCGCGATGTCGGTGACGGCCAGCTCTTCGTAGCTCCGGCACAGGATGCGGGCCACGTCGATGGCGACGTTGCCCACGCCGATGACCGCGGCGGATTCCCCGGAGAGGTCGAATGTGCGGTCCCGGTAGTCCGGGTGCCCGTTGTACCACGCGACGAACTCGGTGGCCGCGTGGCTGCCCACGAGGTCCTCTCCGGGAATACCGAGACTGCGATCGGTCTGGGCGCCGGTGGTGAAGCAGACCTGGTGGTAGTGGGCCTCGAGATCGCGCAGGTGGAGGTCCCGGCCGTAGCGCACGTTGCCATAGAAGCGGAAGTTGGGTTGCCGGGCGGCCCGGTCATAGACCCGCACTACGGACTTGATTTTCTGATGGTCCGGAGCGACGCCTCCGCGCACCAACCCGAACGGAGTCGCCAGCTCGTCGAACATGTCGATCTCGACGTGCAACCCCTGCCCGCGAAACAAACGCTCGACCACGTAGAAGCCCGCCGGCCCCGACCCTATGATGGCCACTCGAAGAGGATTGTCGTCGGTTCCCGGGTTGAACATGGAAGTCTCTCGATGTCCCTGGCGCCATGAGGGGCAGCGGCCCCGTCGAAGCTAACCCCTTCCTCTATTCTACGGCATTCGCCGGGCGGTTGCCAGTTTTTCTCAAAAGCCTTGCCGAAAGCCCTTCGGAAGCGGCCTGTCTTGATGGTGGGTGGTTTTCATGTTACTGGTTTCATTCAACTTTGGCGGGTTTACACCCGCCGAAGGCCCAACCCGTTCGGATGCGCATCAGGATGGGTACGGGCCACCAACGAGAGCCTCCGGAAACTCCGTCCATGTTCGGCCGTTCGGTACAGGGCGTCAGGGAATCGCCCGGCGCGAGCGGCGATTGGAGAGCGCGTTCATGCGGATCATCGTATTGGGTCCTCCTGGAGCAGGTAAGGGAACGCAGGCCGGTTCCATCGCCAACGCCTTCGGCATACCCCAGATATCCACCGGCGACATGCTGCGCGCGGCGGTCCAGGAAGGAACGGCGTTGGGGCTGCGCGTCAAGGCCGTGATGGAAGCGGGCCGGCTCGTATCCGACGACATCATCGTGGGGCTCATCAAAGAGCGCATACAAGATTCCGATTGCCACGATGGTTTTCTCTTCGACGGCTTCCCGCGGACGCTGGCCCAGGCGGAAGCGCTACGGGACAACGACATCCCGGTTACCCATGTGGTGGAGATCGACGTGCCTCCCGAAGAGGTGATCGTGCGGCTCAGCGGCCGGCGCGTGCATCCGGCGTCGGGGCGCAGCTATCACGTGGTGTTCAATCCGCCGAAAGCCGACGGCAAGGACGACGTCACCGGCGAGGACCTCGTGCAGCGCGACGATGACCGCGAGGATACGGTGCGCCGGCGGCTGGAGGTCTACAGCGAGCAGACCGCCCCGCTGGTGGACTACTACACCCGGTGGCAGGCCCGGGGCGACCCGGCGGCGCCGCGGTACATCAAGGTGACGGGTGTGGGCCGGGTCGATGACGTCCGGGACGCGCTCCTGGCGAAGCTGAACGAGGAGGCGTCGTGAGCCCTCATCCTCGCGTGACCACGGACGACTTCGACGCCGTGCTGTTCGATCTCGACGGCGTGCTGACCTCGACCGCCCGGGTCCACTCCGTGTGCTGGAAGAAGATGTTCGACGCGTTTCTGGAGCAGCACGCGACGGACACCGGCGGGTCCTTCGTGCCCTTCGACATGGACGGCGACTACAAACGCTACGTGGACGGCAAGCCCCGTTACGACGGGGTCCGGAGTTTCCTGGAGTCCAGGGGGATCGAGCTGCCCTACGGCGACCCCGGCGACCCTCCGGGTGCGCTGAGCGCGTGCGGCCTGGGCAACCGCAAGGACCGGCTGTTCAACGAGGTGCTGGAGGTGGAGGGGGTGGAGGCGTATGAAGGAACCATCCGCTGGGCCAGAGACCTCCGCGGCCGCGGTGTCAAGACCGCCGTGGTGTCTTCCAGCAAGAACTGCAAGACCATCATGGAAGCCGCGGCAATCGAGGGCCTGTTCGACGCGCGGATGGACGGAGAGATCGCCCAGCGGCTCAAGATCCCCGGAAAGCCCGCGCCGGACACCTACCTCAAGGCCGCTGAAGAACTCGGCGTGCGCCCCGAGAGAGCCGTGGTGGTGGAGGATGCCCTTTCCGGCGTTCAGGCCGGTCGCCGGGGCGGCTTCGGCCTGGTGATCGGCGTGGACCGGCATGGCGACGCCGAAGCCCTTCGCGAGAACGGCGCCGACATCGTGGTGGCGGATCTCGCCGAGATGCTGGACGAATAGCGGCACGGTGGGAGTCCTCGTCCTTCGACTCCGCTCCGCTACACTCATCCGGCGTCCGGAAAAAACCTTTCATAGCAGGCGCGGATGCGCTCCCGGCGTTTCTCGTAGTCCCGGAGCAACGCCGCACCCGGAGCCTTGCGGCCCCTTTGCTCAGGATATCGCCGAGGTAGGCGCTACCGCCGAGGATCTGGAGCAGGATTCGCAAATCCGCCGGCGCCAGGCTTTCCAGGGGCCCGCGGCCTCCGGATTCCACGAGGCGGCCGAGCTGCACCAAGGCGGTGTCCGGAGACGATGCCGATTGGGCCAGGCGTTTCAGCCGCCGCCGTTCGGAGGGTGAGAAACCTGTCAGGTTGGGCCCGCTCATGGAGTTTTTGCCCGCGGAGACGGGATTTCCATGGTAGAGGACTGTGGGTAGAGGACACCATGGTAATTGACTCGGTATCGCCGAAGATTATAGAAAGAAAGAAGATCACAAGGGGGGGCGATGAAACTCGAACTGCAAGTGACCTTTCGCGACATGGAACCCTCGCACGGTATCGAGCAGGCCATTCACGAGAAGGCGGCCAAGCTCGATCAGTTCTATGACCGCATCATGGGCTGCCGGGTGGTGGTGGCCGCGCCGCACCGTCACCACCACAAGGGCAGGCTCTACAATGTCCGCATCGACTTGACGGTGCCTGGTGGCGAGCTGGTGGTGAACCGTGACAACAGCCACGCCGCGGCGCACCATGACATCCACGTGGCGATCCGGGACGCGTTCGATGCCGCGAGGCGGCAGGTACAGGATTTTGCGCGCCGGCGGCGGGGTGAGGTGAAAGCGCACTCGGTGGAGACGCCGGCGCCGGTCACCGAGCAGGACGTTAGTCCTGAAGATTCAGTCCCACCACCGCGGTCCTGAGCTTTCTCAGCGCCCGTTGCTCGATCTGGCGAATGCGTTCCCGCGTAAGCGAGAACCGCTCCCCGAGCTCCTCCAAGGTGTAATCGCGCACCTCTCCGATGCCGAAGCGGAACCGCAGCACGGCTTCCTCCCGCGGCGGCAGCGTGGCCAGAACCCTCTTGACCTTGTCGCGCAGGTTGGCGTGAATGGTCTGGTCCAGCGGCCTGGCGATGTGTTTGTCCTCGACGAAGTCGCCCAGCCGGCTCTCTTCGTCGTCACCCATGGGCGTCTCCAGGGAGACCGGTTCCTTGACGATCCGCATCAGCCTGCGGATCTCGTCGGTGGTCAGACCCATCTCCGTCGCCACCTCATCGGGCTGCGGCTCTCTTCCCAACTTGCGGTGAAGCGACCGGTGTGCGCGGATGAGCTTGTTCCGGGTCTCGATCATGTGGACCGGGATGCGGATGGTCGGGGCCGAGTCGATGATGCCGCGTGTGATGCTCTGCCGAATCCACCAGCCCGCGTAGGTCGAAAACCGGTAGCCCAGCCGATAGTCGAACTTCTCAGCCGCCCGCATGAGTCCGACGTTGCCTTCCTGAATCAGGTCCAGGAATTGCAGACCCCGGTTGCCGTACTTCTTGGCCAGACTCACCACCAGTCGGAGATTGGCCTCGATAAGCACTTTCTTCGCCGATGACGCCTTGTACTCGGCGGCGGCTATCGCCTCCACCTGACGCGCGATATCGGCTGCGGAAGATTCGAGGGCGCCCTCGACGGCCTGGATCTGCTCGGCGATCCGCTTGGCCGCATTGCCGCGCGTGTGAGTGCGGGCCTCCCCTTGCAGTTCGACGATGGCCCGGTGCGACTCCTTGAGGGTTTCGCCGACATCGTCGATCCAGTCCTTGGACAGGCGCAGTCCCTTCACCGTGTCGGTGATCCGCGTCTCCTTCTTGCCGAGGTCGGTTTCCAGTATTGCCCGGCGCTTCTGAGAGGTCTTTTTGCGAGCGATTTCCGCCTGCATGCGCTGCTGGTCCCGGACCAGGCCGCGCAGCACCGTGATACCCTTGAGAAACCGGCGGCGTTCGGTTGTCTCGTCGAAGCCTTCGCCGTCACCGTCCACCATCAGCACACGTTCCAGCCTGGTTTCGTTCCTCTTGATCTCCTCGGCGAGAGCGAGCACCCGACGCACGGTGTATGGCGAGGCAATGACGCTGGCGATGTACTCTTCCTGCCCCTGCTCCATTTGCATCCCGAGTTGTACCTCGCGTTCCCTCGTCAACAGGGGAGTGGAGCCGATGTCCCGCAGATAGAGCGACACCGGGTCGGTCTTCTCATCCACCCGGTCGTTGTCCACCGGAGCCTGGCTCTGCGGGGCCTCCTCCGAGAACGTTGCGGTCCGCTCTTCTTCCTCGACTTCCCCTATGGAGATGTCGTCAAGCTCGATTGAGTCTTCCATCGCATCCTCGGTATCTTCGATGTTCAAGGCTCTCTCCATCATCGTTGGCTTCCACCATGATTCATCACGCCGCCGTTCGAAGGGGCATGTTCCCTTGAGCCGGCCGGCAATCCAACAATCCTGAAGTTAAAGGTGTCCGCAACCCTCGCGAGACCTCGATGCTCCGGTTTAATTGGCCGACCGGCGCGCTATCAAAGGATCGGCGGTGCGGACACGAATCTGTAATTGAGCGTTGGGACAGTCCCTGCGGACCCAACAAGACTGAGCAGCGGTCCTTGAGGAAAATCAGCAACAACCTACATTATCACCGAAAATAATCGTTGTCAAGCACCGGGTTAGCGACTTCCACGGTTCATTTGTCGTCGCGGAGACCGTATTTCCGGAGCTTGTACCGGAGCGCTCGTTCGCTGATGCCGAGGTTGTCCGCTGCCTTGGTCTGGACGCCGCCGGCGGCCTCCAGAGCCTCGACGATCATGCGCCGTTCCATCCCTTCCACCACGGCCGAGAGATTGGTCTGGTCGTCGAGGTTGGTGCGCGTTTCCTTGATGGTCAGCGGCAACTCGCCCAGGCTGACCACGTCGTCGCGCGTCAGCACGATGGCGCGCTCCACCAGGTTCTCGAGCTCACGAACGTTGCCGGGATAGTCGTAGCGCAGGAGGGCGTCACGGGCCTCACGGGAGAAACCCTGGATCGTCTTGCCGTTTTTCTCGGCGAACTTCCGAAGGAAGTGTTCGATGAGCGCGGAAAGATCCTGGCGGCGCTCACGCAGGGGCGGCAGGATGATGGTCACGACGTTGAGGCGGTAGTAGAGGTCCTCGCGGAAGCTTCCTTCCCGCATGAGCTGTTCGAGGTCGCTGTGGGTGGCGGTGATGATGCGCACATCGGTGGTGATGGCTCGGTTGGAGCCCACCCGCTCGAATTCCCTCTCCTGCAGCACGCGCAGCAGTTTGGCCTGCAGGTGGGCGGGCAGATCGCCGATCTCGTCCAGAAACAGGGTGCCACCGTCAGCGATCTCGAAGCGGCCCTTGCGCATGGCGAAGGCGCCGGTGAAGGCTCCCTTCTCGTGGCCGAACAACTCCGATTCGAGCAGGGTTTCCGGCAACGCCGCGCAGTTTACCTTGACCAGGGGGCCGCTCCTGCGGACGCTGGCGTAGTGGATGGCCTTGGCGATCAGCTCCTTGCCCGTGCCACTCTCCCCGCGAAGCAGCACGGTGGCATCGCTGGGAGCCACCCGGCGCACCAGATCCAGGACCTCCTGCATCTGACCGCTTTCGCCGATGATACCCTCGATACGATGGCGCTCCTGCAGCGCCGCCCGGAGCTCGGTGTTCTCCCGGACCAGTTGGTGGCTGCGCTTGACCCGTTCGATGCGAAGCAGAAGCTCCTCCAGATTGAGGGGCTTGGTCAGGTAGTCGGTGGCCCCTTCCTTCATGGCGGACACCGCGGTCTCGATGCTCCCGTAGGCGGTCATGATGATCACGGCCACCTCGGGGTCCACCCCGCGGCATTGTGTCAGCAGATCGAGGCCCGACATCTCCGACATTCGTTGATCGGTCAGGACCAGATCGAAGGGCTCCTTGCGGAATCGCTCCACCGCGTGGGCCGCGCTCTCCATGAGCACCACCTCGAAGCCCGCCTTGCGGAGAAAGCCGCCGACGAACTCGAGCTGTGTGCGCTCGTCGTCCACCACCATCACGTGAAAGCGGTCGCCGTCGCCGGCCGCCCTCTGGGTGGATGCCCGTACCTCGGAGTTTTCGTGATGGGTCTGTTCGGTCATTTCAGCGCTCTTCATCCGCGGTGTTCCCCGTTCCGGGCCACATCCCCGGCCGGACCATCACGTGAACGTGTGGTCCAACGGAAGAACGATCTCGAATCGGCTGCCGCTTCCCGCCTTGCTGGTTACGTCAAGCGTTCCACCGTGACCCTCGATGATCCGGCGCGCGATGGCGAGGCCGAGTCCGGAACCGTCGGCCTTGGTGGTGAAGTAGGGCTCGAAGATCCGGGCCAGGTTCTCCGGCTCGATGCCTACCCCGGTGTCGCTGACCGAGAGCCGCATCCTGCCGTCTTGCGCCGACGTTTCGATAGTCAGTTTGCCGCCCTGCGGCATTGCCTGGAGACCGTTCAGCATCAGGTTCAGCAATACCTGTTTGAGGTAGTCGGGATCCGCCTTGACCACCGGCCGCGGCCCGTGGTTCACCACGGCGATCTCCACCCCGGACGCGGCGGGGTCGCTCTGGGTCAGCGTCGTCAGCTCGTTCAGCAACTGGTCCACCTTGACCAGATCGGTCTTCATGCTCAGCGGACGGGCCAGGGTCAGGAATTCCTCCACGATGGCATTCAGGCGGTGGACCTCCCCGCGCATCAACTCGATGAAGTGCGTGTACTCCCCCTCGTCCTTGGTGGGCTTGAACTCCCCCTTGAGACGCTGCAGTCCCATGGAGATGGCGTTGAGCGGATTCCGGACCTCGTGAGCCACGGTGGCCGCCAGATTGCCCATCATGGAGAGGTGCTCGCGTCGCTCCACCTCCGCCTCCAGAGCCTTGATTTCCTGCATGTGGAACCGTTGGTTGTACAGGATCGCGGCAAACCCCAGCATGCCCAGGGCCAGGATGCCGCACCCGAGGCCCACCATGGACCAGAGGCTCCGCCACCACGCCGCGTCCACGTAGTCCATGGACAGGCCGATCCTCAGGAAACCCATGGGGTCGTCGTCCAGCGTGATGGGTTTCACCATTTCGTAACGCCGGGCGCCCGCGCCGGTCTGCACGATGCGGTGCGCCGAACGCTCGGTGGAACGGGCTCTGGCGGTCAGGTCGTCGACCATGTGGGTCCCCACGAGCGCGGGGTCGGTGTGAGCGAGCACGGTGAAGTCGTTGTCCAGCAATACGAGCTGATGAATTTCGTCCTGCCGCCCCAGGTCCTGGATCTGGCGTTGCACGCCAATCTCGCGCTGCAGCTTCAGCATATAGGAAGCGTCCGCGTGAACCGCGATGAATCCGGGAAAGCTTCGGGCTTCCAGGGCCACACCGAAGACGCTGTCCTCCCAGAACCTGTGCTGGGGAAGCGCGGCCGGGCCCCGCGCCGGGTCTTGCGACCAGAGCCTGCCCCAGATGTGTACCTGGCCCTTGCGGCCTGAGAACGGGTCCCGGAACTCGGCGATGAGCCCGCTGATCTGCGGCTGCTCGGTGTCGGTGTGGGAGACCCATGGGCGCCCCTGGAGGTCCAGCAACTCCACCTTGTGAAGGCCGTTGATGTCGCTGATGCGCTGTACCAGTCTAGCCGGTGGGTTGGAGGTCAGCAGCCGGTCGATGAGCCGCGCGTTGTCCAGCAGGCGCTGCCGCACTAACTCCTCGATCAGCGCGTTCCCCTTGATGGACTTCTTCGCGCTGGTCTCCATGGTCTTGGTCAGAGCCAGGGCCTTGACCTCCACCTGGCGCACGAACTCTTCTTCCAGCCAGCGGCTCTCGTAGAAGACGTAGAGCGAGAACAGCACCAGAAGCAGCAGCACGGAGGCGAGAGAGTAGGGGAGCAGCGAAGCGCGTTTCATGGCCATTCTTGGGTAGTTGCAATTGGCGGGGAAGGGTCGTTGAAACCCCGCCCCTCCATTATACAAACGCGCTCCGGCTTGGCAACACGGCGCCGTCAAGCGCCGAAGGGGAGATCGATGGGACGGCGCGCCGCCTCATCGATCTCCCCCGGGCAGTTTCCAGCGTTCCGGAAGGAGTCTCCTCCGGAACCTGACGGGTGCGGTCAGGTCTTCGCAGCGAAGAATCGCGTCATCTCGCCCCGCTTCACCAGGAACAGGGCGTTATGGCCTTTCTCCGTCTTCTCGATCGCCTCGTTGTAGGCCGCCAGCGTCGCCACCGGGGTCCGATTGACCTCAAGGATCACGTCTCCCCGCCGCAACCCGGCGTCATCCGCCGGGCTACCGGGCGTCACCGCCGTGACGAGAACTCCCCGGGCCTCCTTCATGGCGAGCTTCTTGGCGGCATCAGGGGTCACCTCCCGCACCGTGAGGCCCAGGTCGGAGCCTTCCTCCACGGCCGCGACGGTTTCCTCCCCCTGGAGCTTGCCGATGCGTACCGTCAGCGTTTCTTCACCGCCGCCGCGCAACACCTTCACATCCACCTCCTTGCCGACCGGGGTCCTCGCCACGATCATGGGAAGGTCGCGGGCCTGCCCGACCGGGATCCCGTCGAACTCGACGATGACGTCTCCGGCCTTGAGCCCTCCCTGTTGCGCCGGGGTGTCGGGCAGCACCTCCGAAACCAGCACGCCCCGCGGCTCCTTCACCCCCAGGGACTCCGCCAGGAGCGGCGTCAACTTCTGGAAGGCCACGCCCAGCCAGCCGCGGGTCACTCGCCCGTCATTCTGGAGTTGCGGAAGCACTTCCTTGACGAGGTTGATGGGAATGGCGAAGCCGATGCCGACGTTGCCTCCGCCCTGACTGTAGATGGCGGTGTTCACACCCACCACCTCACCGCGATGATTGATGAGCGGCCCGCCGGAATTGCCCGGGTTGATGGACGCGTCCGTCTGGATGAAGTTGTCGTAGGGGCCGGCTCCGATACGGCGTCCCTTGGCGCTGACGATACCGGACGTCACGGTGCGGTTCAGTCCGAACGGGTTGCCGATGGCCAGCACCCCTTCGCCGATCTCCAGCCTCTCGGAGTTCCCCAGGGGCACGGTGGGCAGGGCGTAGTCCGCGTTGATCTGGAGCAGGGCGATATCGGTCTTTTCGTCCGTGCCGATGATCTTCGCTTCGAACTCGCTCTCATCGGACAGTGACACGGTAATGGTGGCGTTCTTGCGGCCCGCCACCACGTGGTGGTTCGTCAGGATCAGCCCCTTGGAATCGATGATCACGCCTGACCCGAACGACTCGGTCTTGCGGGGGACCGACGGCATGCCGGGCCTGCCGAAGGGGCTCGGGAAGTTGAAGGGGGGCGTCTCGAAGAATTTGCGCCATGCATCGGGCCAGGGATGGTTGAACCGTTGGGACCCTTGCACCGGCCGGGTCTCGCCCTTGGTGGTGATATTGACCACCGCCGGGCTGACGGCCTTGACCAGGTCCACGATGCTTTTCACCGGCCGTTGGTCCGGGGCCGCGGCTTTGGTGGACGCATCGAGAGGCTGTTGGTTGAAGCCTGCGAACAGGGCGATCAGAGCGACCAACAGGGCGCATACGCCCAACGCCTTCATGCAGGTTGAACGGGATCGTTTACAGAGCATTGAGCTACCTCCTCAGAGTTGGATGCCCGGTGATAGTGCACGTTCCGTGCCAAGGCCGACGCCTCTACCATAATGCTGGTTTTTCAGGGACTTGCCCGTGTGCCGAGGTGGCGGCCTGCGCCCAAAGGGTCGAACGCCCTCGACGAACTCGTCGAGCCGGCCGGATCGGCTTCAGCACGAGGGCGAGCCTCCAGCGGTGAATCCGGGGGCGCTTCCCGCCCGGCGGCCGGTCATTCGACCTCGAAGATGGACTCGATCTCCACGGGAATCCCGTTGGGCAGCGTGGCCATGCCCACCGCGGAGCGGGCGTGCTTGCCGATGCTTTCGCCGAAGACCTCCACCATCAGGTCCGAGAATCCGTTGATGACCTGCGGGGTCTTCTGAAAATCCGGATCGGCGTTCACCATACCCAGCACCTTGACGATGCGGCGGACGCGGTCGAGGCTCCCGAGCTCCGCTCTCAGCGTGACCAGGGCGTTCAGGGCCGTCTGGCGCGCCGCCTGGTAGCCTTCTTCCACGGTGAGGTCGCGGCCCAGCTTGCCGCGCGAGACGGCCTTGCCGTCGTCGCCCAGGGGGCCGTGGCCGGCAAGATAGAGCAGCGAGCCGGTTCGCACGGCGCTGACATAGTTGGCCATGGGCCTGGGCAGGGGCGGCAGGCTCAGGTTCAACGCTTTTAGACGGTCTTCGGCGCTCATGTGGACCTCCTCGGTAAAGAATTGCGGGCCCTACATTCCTCTGAACCAGACGTTGTTCGGGTCCAGGCTGAGAAGCGCGGGCGTGATGTCCGTGATGGCGGGCGTGCCCGTCATGATCATCACCCGCTTCAACTCGTCCGTGAAGATGGACAGGACCCGGGCCACGCCCTCGGGCCCGGCGGCGCCGAGGCCCCAGCAGATGGGCCGTCCGAGCAGAACCGCCTTGGCGCCCAAAGCCAGCGCCTTGACGATGTCGCCGCCCCTGCGGGCGCCGCTGTCGAGCAGCACCGGAACCCGGTTGTCAGCCGCGTCCACGATTTCCGGCAGCACCTCGATGGCGGCTCGATTGAAGTCGAGGATGCGGCCGCCGTGATTGGACACCACCAGGCAATCCGCGCCGGCGTCGATGGCGATGCGCGCGTCGTCGGGATTCATGATCCCCTTCACCACCACGGGAACGGACACCTCCTTCTTGAGCCACGTCACGTCATCCGGCGATGACAGGTGGACGGTGCGGGGCTTTCCGTCGGAAGACAGGGGAATCCGGTCTCTCAGCTTCGTGGACTGCAACGTGTCCATGGTGAGCCCCACCGCGGCGAAACCGATCTCGTCCGCTCTGCGGACGGCGCTCAACACCTTCTCCCGTCCCTTGCTGAGGTACGCCATGTACACGAGAGGTGAGGAAACCCCTTCCGCCCATTGGTCCACGGTGGACTGCGTGGCGCCGCTGATGAACACCATGGTCCCGAACAGGCTGCCCCCTTCCGCCACCTCGTGCTCGCCGTTCTTGCGCAGCAGCCGGAAGCTGCCCACCGGGCTGATCAGCGCCGGCGACGGCAGCCTGTGGCCGAACAGCTCGATGGAGGTGTCCGGATCGGTGACGTCGTGGAAGATCCGTTGACGGAAGAGCAGCCGGTCCAACGCGGTACGGTTCCGCTTCAGGGTGGACTCGCTTTCCGCCGCCCCCATGACGTGCTCGATGGCTTCGGGCCTGACCCGGTAGCGGAACAGCGTATAGAGCTCGTCCAGGCTCAGATGCTCCAGCGGTTTCTGTTCAAGTTTTTGAAGGCTCATGATGTCCCCCGCAGATGAATTCAGGACCAAGTCCTGGCGTTGTCGTGAGACACAAGACTAAATCCAAACTCATCAATCATCAATCATCCGGAACTGAAGCAACAGCGTTCTCTGGAACGGCAGGAAATTGTCGTCGGACACCATGTAGAGCAACGTCCGTCCCGCCCGGTCCCGTCTGAGAGCGAGCCCTTCGAAGTTGTCCACCGACAGCGGCTCCCTCAGCTCCGCGATAGCCTCTCCGCGCACCCTGGTGCCGGCGCCCCGGCGGGCTCGTTGCAGGCGGTCTTTCGCGAGACGGACTATCCGCGCGCGCACTCCCGACAGTGTGAGGCTCCGTTCAAGCAGCAGCACCTCGCCGTTGGGCATGGTGGCGAGGTCCGTCGGGCTGAAGCCGTCCGCCGGCTGGTAGGCGATCTCATGGGCCGCGCCGTTCCGCATGAACCAGCCCTTGAGGCTCCCGTCGTCGTTGGCATGCCGTTCGGTCACGCCCAGCACCGTCCCGTCGGACAACACGGTGATGGCCTCGAGTCCCCCGTTGGCGGGTGCATCGTTCAGGGCGCGCGGCGTCGCCACCGGTTTCGGGGGGCCACCGACATTTTTCGGATAGCGCCAGATCCGGTGGCGCCCTTCGAACGAGACCAGAAACGCGTCGCGGGAGGTCCTTGCCAGACCTTCGGCGTCGCGCTCGTTGCCCCGGACCTGCTTGCCGGCGGGAGTCAACATGGGGGCTTCACGCCACGAGTCGATCGCGACGAGGCGCTCCGCGGAGTCGTGGGTGAGGGTCGCGGTGATCCAGTTGCCGCGGTCGGAAATGGCCCGGAGCCGCCTGCCGTCCGGGCTCACGTCCAGGCCGGAAAGCCCGCCGAACCGCCTATGGTCCGATACCAGCTCGAAGCCGCGCATGAAGACGAGCCTTCCGACCGTCGCCATGCCCGGCCTTTCCGGGTTCAGCTCCACCGGCACCGCCTTGACGTCCATGGCGCCGGCAGAACCGTCGCCGGCCAGGGCGAACAGCAAAGCCAGCGCGCAGGCCACCATGCAAGCCGGCCCAATCCGCCGCGTGGTGCCGGCCGGACGCATCACAGCTTCAAGTCCGGCAAGACCGCCAGCACGGCTTCGCGCAGATAGTCCCGGGTGTAGAGATCCTGGTCGATGACCTCGCCGTTCCAGACGACGAGGTCGAGATCGATGGTCCGGGGCCCGTAGCGGTGCTTTCCGGGTTGACGTCCGAGCATGACCTCGATGGCCTTGAGGTCCGCCTTCAAACGCTGGCGGTCGACCCGGGTCTCCAGCAACAGGGCGCCGTTGGTGAAATCCGGTTGGTGGGGGTAGCCGACGGGGCTCGTCTCCACCAACGGCGATTCGGCGACGATCACATGCCGTTCGGCGAGCCGTTCCCGGGCCTTGGGCAGATGGATCTCGGGCTCGATGTTGGACCCGACGCCGATCACGGCCCGGTTCATGCGGTCCCCGCCGCCCTTTCCGCCGAGCATTCCACGGAAACGGACTCGGTAAAGCGGAGCGCGCCCGGCTTGGCCACGCGGACCCGGGCCCGTTCCACCCGGTGGTCCTCCATCACCAGCACCAGCAGGTGGTCGCAGAGCTTCTCGATCAGAAAGAACGACGACTGCTCCACCTCGTCAATGATCCGCTTGTTGAGCTTCTTGTAGTCCACGGTCTCGTCGATGGTGTCGCGGGCGAAGACCGTCCCCCGCTCCAACTCCAACTCGACGTTGACGACCACGTCCTGCTCCGTGTCGCGCTCCCAGTCGTTGATGCCGATGATGGTCCGGAGCCGCAGGTTTTCGATGGTGATCTTGACCGGATTTCGCTGGATCATGGGACGATCGTGAGGCGCGACACGAAGTGTGGCGCCCGGTTAGAGGTGCTCCCCGCCATCGACGTAGATGCATTCGCCTGTCACGAACGGATTGTCCAACAGGAACAGCACCGCGGCGACCAAGTTAGCCATGTTGCCGATACGTTTCAAGGGCAGCGCCGCGCTCCGTCGCTCAAGCTCGTCGACCACTTCCCCGGGTGGCGGCAGTATCATGCCCGGGGACACACCGTTGACCCGGATGGCTGGGCCGAGTTCGCGCGCGGCCATTCGCGTGAGCTCGAGGAGCGCCTTCTTCGACAGGGTGTAGGCGGCATGGTGCTGGTCGGACCGGCTGACACGGGTGTCGAGGATGTTGATGATCTGGCCCTGGGCGCAGCCCTCGGCAAACGCCTGGGTCAGGAAGAAAGGCGCCTTGAAATTGATGTTGAAATGGCGCTCGAACAGGTCGCGGCCGGTGTCCGCGAGAGCCCCGGGTTCGAAGATGGACGCGTTGTTGACGAGGACGTTCAGGTGAGAGAAATGTTCCCGCACGCTGGGGATCAGGGCCGTCGCCTCCTCGTGATGGTTAAGGTCACAGCGGAACAGCCGGCACCTTCGGCCCATTTCCTCGATCTCTCCCGCCGTGCGTTCGGCCGACTCCGCGGACGTCAAATAGTGAAGCGCCACGTCGTAGCCGTTCTGCGCCAGCGCCCGGGCGATGGCCGCGCCGATGCGCCTGGCTCCACCGGTAACGAGGGCCGCCCCCTTTGGCGTGGACATGGGCGTCATCATAGCCGGTTCGCAGCGGCCTCACCACCGGCCTGGCGTGTACGGACGGGTTTCAAGCCCGCCCGTGTGACTTTGACAGTAGCCCTGGCCGGTGTTAGCGTCCCGAACGAACATCAGGGACCTTACATGGAGTGAAGACGGTGACGCCGATACCCGAGATCGAGGCTTGCAAGTAGGGATACCCCGTGGACGCGTTCGAAATACTGGCGGTCATTTTTAGTGTCATGGTGCTCGTGAAGTTCGCCACCTTCCTGGTCTCCCCGGTGTCATGGATGAATACGGCCGGGGCGATGCTGAAATACCCACGTGCCTGTACCTTGGTTTACGCCGCGCTTGCGGCGGTGGTGGGATACTACGTCTTCGCCCGGATGGACATCGTCGAAGTGGTATCGGTGATGTTGCTTACTTCTCTACTGATGGGGGTGGGGCTGGGTCCCTATTCCCGGACGATCCTGAGGCTCGGCAAGGAAATGGCCGGCGAGGGGTTCGGCCGGTTGTGGCCGTCCATGGTCATCTGGGCCGTCATCGCGGTGTGGGCGCTTTACGCCGTCCTGGCATAACCTTGCGGTGAGCGGAGAGGTCTATGAAGATCAAAAACGTTGCATTGTTGAATCCCGGCAATATGGGCGCCACCATCGGCGCCGCGGTGAACGGTGCCCGGGTGCTGTGGGTTTCGAACGGACGGAGCGAAGGAACCCGGCAGAGGGCCCTGAAGGCCGGGCTGGTCGAAGTGGAGTCGCTGGCCGAGGCGATCCGCGAGAGCGACGCGGTTCTTTCGGTGTGCCCGCCCCACGCCGCGGAGGATGTGGCCCAAAGCGTTGCCGAACTGGGCTTTGCCGGGCTGTACGTGGATGCCAACGCCATATCACGGGCGACCGCTGAAAGGGTGGGGGAAGTGGTCGGCAAGGGTGGTGCGACTTTCGTCGACGGCGGCATCATCGGACCTCCCGTGACCAAGCCGGGAAGGACGCGCCTCTATCTCTCCGGAGCCGGAGCCGACGTGGTGGCGGAGTTGTTCTCCGGGAGCATGCTCGACGCCAGGGTGATCGCGGGCGATCCGGGAGCGGCCTCGGCCCTCAAGATGACCTATGCCGCCTGGACCAAGGGCAGCGACGCGCTGATCCTCGCCATCCGCGCACTGGCGGCCAGGGAAGGGGTGGACGAGGCGCTGCTGGGGGAATGGGCGCAGTCCCATCCCAACCTCGGCCCCAAGAGCGAGCGCGCGGCCTCGGTGGCCGCGCCCAAGGGTTGGCGTTACGTAGGCGAGATGGAGGAGATCGCCGCCAGCTTCGAGGCGGCTGGGCTGCCCGCGGGCTTCCACAAGGCCGCGGCCGACCTCTACCGCCGGCTGGCGCCGTTCAAGGATCGCACCGACCCCGGCCCCGAGGTCAAGGAGGTCCTCGACGCCCTCTAGTGGTCGTCCTCCTCGACCTCGCTGGCTTTGACGCGCCGGGACTTGAGCTTCTCGCCGGTCTCGAAGTGGCGTCCCTCTACCGCTAGTTTGGCTTCCTCGTCCAACTCGTCGTCCCACTGACCGAGCGAGTAGCCGTACCACGGCATCTTGGGCTTCAGGGGCGGCAGCATGAGCTCTTCCCAGATCTCCCGGGCGTGCTCCATGTACTCCCGCTTGGGCAATGACACGGGCGGGAAGGGCTCCTTCTGGATCGCATTGCACAGCATTCCCGATTCGTCCGCCGGCAAGTGGTACGAAACCACGTCCGTGCCCTTGTTCTCGTCCTTGTACAGGAACGGCGGCGCGTGGCCTTTCTCCATGCCGCCGATGATCTGTACGTCCTTGTGCGGTTTCATGCGATAGCACATGGCCCAGAACACCGCGGCCTCGTCCGACGGGTCGATGTCCTCGTCCACCGCGATGACGATTTTCCCGACGCCGGGGTGGAACGACGACGCGGCGTGGAGCGCACGCCACACCTCGGCCTCCTTGGGGCGCTTCATCTGCACGATGACGAGCTTGTAGGTATTGGTCAGGGGCTCGTGCATCTCCACCCGGATGACGCTGGTGATGCGGCAGTGGTCCCTCAGGTGCACCAGCATGAGCCGGTCGTAGCCGATCTTGCGGATGACCGACGACTCGCTTGGGGTGACCTGGCTGAGCCAGGAGACGTAGATGGCGTCTTTCCGGTGCGTGATCGCCGTGACGTCCATGAACGGGTTCAACTGCCGCGGATGCATGTACCCGTGGGACTCGCCGAACGGCCCCTCGGGCTCCACGAACTCGGTGTTGAGGTGCCCTTCGATGACGATCTCGGACTCGGCCGGCACCTGCAGGTCCACGGTCTTGCACTGGGCCATGCGGATGGGCTCGCCCACGAACCCGCCGGCGATGGCCATCTCGTCCACGCCGTAGTCGAGCTTCTGGACGGAGACGTAGGAGACCACCGGCGGGGCGCCGATGACCAGGGCCGCGGGAAGCGGCTCACCGCGCTTCTGGGCGTTCTTCCAGTGAAGATAGATGTCCTGGCCGAGCCCGGACGGGAACACCCCGACGCGGGTGGGGGACTTGATCTGGCCGCGGTAGTTGCCGATGTTGGCGATGCCGGTCTCGGGATCCTTGGTGATCCAGTGGGAACAGGTGGTGTAGGGGCCGTTGTCCCAGCCCGGGGTCGAGATGGGGATCGGAAACGCGTCCAGGCCTTCCTTTTCCAGGGCTTCGCCGGTGATGCTCTCTTCCTGGCACACCGGGTTGTCCACCAGCACGGGGGTGATGGGATTGGAGAGAGCGTGCTTCCATTTGTTGTCCATCTCCTCGGCGCTGTTGCAGCCCATGCCGAGAAAGTAGATGGCCTTGCTGCCGGCCAGGGCGCCCACCACCACCGGGAACTTGAAACGGCGTCCCCGGGAGTCGGTGACGTTCGGGAAGTACCACGCCTTGCGGTCCTCATCGGAAATGCCGCCCCGGTACTGCCAGCGCACCAGCGGATGCAGCTCGGTGTCCTTGTTGATGGTCTGATTGATGCGGCGTAGGTGTCCCGCCTCTTCAAGCTGCCTCAGATGCTCATGTAGGTCTGCATAACCCATTACCGGCCTCCTGTTTGAGTCGATTTCTCGAAAGATGTCGCGGTGAGTTCCCCTAACCCCGTGCGGCACAAGCCCGGATATCGGGGCTCCAGGCGGTTGTCGGAAAGAAACGGATGGCTCTCGTGCGAAGAGTGAAAATACCTGATGGCGTCCGGCCGTGTCAAATTGGCCGTGCCGGCGGTGTCCCGAGGGTCGGGATAGCACAACTGCAGAGTGTTCGGGCACCATTATTGCCAGCCTCATAAGGCGGCTTGAGTGAACTTGGCGAAAACGGTAGGGTGGACGGCATAGGTCCATCACGGGACGGCAGATGCCTACGATACTGAGGCAGGGGCCGTCGAAGACCATCGAAGGGAATTTGTAGAGGCGTGGAATGAGTATTTCGGCAGTTGAGACGAAAATGCCGAACGCTATCAGTGTAGAAGTGTCCGGGAAGGCGCTGAGCGTCAAGTTGAGCGATGGCAGGATGGTCGCCATTCCTGTGGACCAGTACCCCAGGCTTGCCTATGCCACCAGGCAAGAAAGGGCCAACTGGAGAATCATCGGCAGAGGTCACGGAATTCACTGGGAAGACATAGACGAGGACATAAGTGTTGAGGGTCTGCTGGCGGGCAATCGATCCGGGGAGAGCACGACTTCCTTGATGAGGTGGCTGTTGGCGAGGCATCAACCGAAATTCCGTCCCTGGAAGGGAGAAGGCTACGGCGAGGCGAACGACTTGGGCCTGCCGGAGAATCTCTTGATCCTCGGCGAATCCCACTATAACGACTCAACAGGTGAAGACCGAGAAGACTGGTGCGGCTATTGGGACGGACAACCCACGCAAGGTGTAGTCGCAGAATACTGTAGGAAACGTAACCGTCCTCTCTTTACAAAAATCTTTCACACGATTCTAGGACCGGATACAGACGCGTCTACACAGCAAAGCAGGAGCGATTTCTTCAATTCAGTTGCGTTCTGCAACTATGTTCAGGAATGTGTCGGCGACGCTCACCACAGACGCCCGGGTCAACAGATGTGGGAAGAGGCAGCGGCCCCGTTTCGCGCGACTTTGGAATGCTTGCGTCCAACTCACATCGTGGCGTGCGGAATGAGGCTCTGGCGCAACATGCCGTACAACGACGACTTCTGGACGCCGCCGTCGGAAACACTGATTGACTGGCTCGACTCTGTTGAACTTCCAACACCCCGGCGGCCGAAGAGAATTCTCGGCTGCTATCGTCATTCTCAAGGGCAGAGCGCGGTTCTGGCTATCCATCATCCGTCTTGGAAGCGCTATCAACCTTCCCGCTGGCATCCGGTCGTAGAGCGGTTTCTGGAATATTCAGCCGGGTAGCCTCCGCTCTTCACACCCCACGCACGGAGCACACACATGCACACCGATGAAGCCACGTTGGAAAAGGTCTTCTCCCACATCGACCGGGAGGAGTTGGCCAAGCTGGCCATGGACGTCGTCGATTTCCCCACGCCCACCGGAAGCGAGGAGGAGGTGGCACGGTTCATCCATGACTGGCTGCAGAAGCAGGGCATCGAGACCTTCCTTCAGCACACCGAGCCCGGCCGCGCCAACGTGGTCGGCGTCATCCCGGGTACGGGCGGCGGTCCGACGCTGCTGTTCAACGGACACATGGACACCGCTCTGTCGGGCGGCCCGGAGGATCTGTGGATCACCGGGAGCACCCGGCCCGAATGGCAGGCGCTGGCGCGTCGGGAGGACGATGTCATCTACGGCAGCGGCATCGTCAATGACAAGGGGCCGCTCACCTGCACCCTGGCCATGGCCAAGGCCCTCAAGGAGAGCGGCGTCAGGCTCAAGGGCGACGTCATCGTCACGGGGGTGGCGGGGGAGATCGGCCGCTCGCCGGTGGACCACTACCAGGGCCCCGCCTACCGCGGCAAGGGGCACGGTGCGCGTTACCTGGTGACCCACGGCGTGGTGGGGGACTATTGCATCGTGGTGGAGCCCTCGCAGTTCCGTATCACCTGGGCCCAGTGCGGCGCCGTTTTCATCAAGATCAGCACCTACGGCGAGCCCATGTACGGGCCGTTCGTGGACCATCCGGTGTCAGCGAAGGAGAGCAAGAACGCGGTGGTGCGCATGGCCTCCATCATTCCGGCCCTGGAAGAATGGGCGCGGCGGTACGAGCAGGAACACCGGTACGAGTTCGGCGCCGGCACGATGGTTCCCAAGGTCAACATCGGCTCCATCTTCGGCGGCGCTCCGTTCAAGCCCAACTTCTCCCCGGCCATCTGCAACCTCTACGTCGAGGCCTTCATGGCCCCGGACCAGCGGGCCATCGACGTGCTTCGGGAGGTCAAGGCGGTCCTCGCGGACACGGACATTGAGGCCAAGTCCTCGCTGTTCCTGTCCGTCAATGGGTATGAGTCCAAGGGCGCCGAGCCCCTGGTGGCGGCCATGGAGGAAGCCCACGAGTACGTCCGGGGCCGCAAGGTGGAGCCCATCCGCAACGCCTTCACCAGTACCTACGCGGACCTGACGGTGTTCGCGGAAGTGGGCATCCCGGCAATCAAGTGCGGCCCGTCACCGGAGGCCGCCGACGCCAAGCCGGCCACCGGGGAGATGCAGAAGGTGGACGACCTTCTGGCCGCCGCGCGGATGTATGCGTTCGCCGCCCTGGAGATCGCCAACCGGGACCGGGCGTGAGCCGGCGGTGGCAACCACCGGCAGTTTGGCTTAAGAGCTTAGAGACAAGACGCTACGAAAGGAGCCTTCCATGAGCATCGATACGGGCCTTTATCGCCGTACTTTCAGGGAGACGACGGGCGGGGTAGCCACCGACGAGGTTCTCTTCTCCTCCGATTCCCACGTAATGGAGCTCGCGGACACGGTCGTGAGCCGCGTCCCGCAAGCCATGCGCGACCGGGCGCCGCGCTTTCCCGAGCTGAAGGTGGGCGAGGGGTTCCAGACCCATCCCGGCGGGTCCGATCCCAACGCCCGGCTCAAGGAGATGGCGGTGGACGGGGTCAGCGCCGAGGTGCTGTACCCGACGTACGCGCTGAGCCTGTTCTCGGAAGAGGACGCCGCGCTTCATGAGGCGTGCTGCCGGGCCTACAACGACTGGCTCATCGAATACTGCCAGGTGGACCTGGACCGGCTGGTGGGCGTGCCGATGATCGCCACCTACAACATGGACGTGGCGTTGGCGGAGCTGGAGCGCTGCAAGAAGGCGGGCCTTCGGGGGGCATTGATCTGGCAGGTGCCGCCCAAGGAGCTGTCCTTCGCCTCAGACCACTACGAGCGCTTCTGGGCCGCGGCCCAGGAGATGGAGATGCCGGTCAGCGTCCACATCCTCACGGGCTTCGGCTACGTCAAGACCCGCTACGACCGCAAGGGGCTGGAGCGGTACCGGGGCAGCGTCAACCTGAAGCTGGCGGAGATCATCGACAGCCTCATGGACATCATCTTCTCGGGTGTGCTGGAGCGCTTTCCGCAGCTCAAGATCGTGCTGGTGGAGAACGAGATCGGCTGGCTGCCCTACGTCCTGGAGCAGTGGGACTACTACTTCGACCGCCACCGCCCCTCGGACCCGCTGACCATCGACAAGCTGCCCACCGAGTACTTCAACCGGCAGGTGTTCGCGACCTTCTTCAACGACGCCGTGGGCGCCCGCAACCTGACCTGGTGGGGGCACGACAACTGCATGTGGTCCAATGACTTCCCCCACGCCAACTCCACCTGGCCGCACTCGCGGGAGGTGGTGGCGCGGGATCTGGGCCATCTGTCGGACGACGTGCGCGCCAAGCTCTTGCGGGACAACGTCGCCCGGCTGTACAACATGTCGGTGCCCGCAGCCATGGCCGTCGGGGTGTAATCCACCCCGGCCCAACCCGCAGATCCCGACTGGGGTACGACAGAGGCGACGACACCCGAATCGTCATTCCCGCGAAAGCGGGAATCCAGGAGGCGTGGGGCGGGGAAACACCGCGTAGCGCCCCTCCACCACCCCTTTGACACAGCCTGGAAAGCGGGAATGACGTTCTGGGGGTCGGCGGTGGCGCGTTGGCGTCAGAGTGTATCCTGAGCGGTTTCAGTCTTGCGTAGCGAGAGCGAGAATCCGGGCTTGCGGATGTAGACCTGCGTGTACTCCTTCTGCTTGGTGAGCTCGTTGATGAGGCGCACCAGGGGCTGGCTCGCGCTCAGGTACTCCCGCGGCCGGCCGGCGGTCTGGAGCGCCTCCACCGCCTCATCCCCCGCAAAGACCCGCAGTATCAGCTCCTCGTCGGACATGGAAGAACTGCCGAGTTGCGTCCGGACCTCCGGCAGCGACGGGTCCGGCTGCTCCCAGCCCTCCCAGTCCTTGGCGCGGGGCCGCCCGAGGATACGGTCCTTGACGTCGGGGTCCATGAGCTCGGCGCCTTCGCGGCCCCAGATGCCATGGGCGTACTGAATGGACTGGTCCGAGACCTGCTTGTAGCGTTCCCCGAGGATGATGTTGAAGGCTGCCTGGGTCCCCACGAACTGGGACAGCGGCGTCACCATGATGGGATAGCCCCACTCGGCCCGAACCCGAGCGGCTTCCTCAAGCGCCGCCGGGAGCTTGTCCAGCATGCCCACGAGCCCCAGTTGATGGCGGAAATTGGCGATCATGCCGCCGGGCACCTGGTGGTTGTAGACGGACTGGTCGAAGGCCGCGGGCGCGCCCACGGGCAAGCCGTCGCGCTTGGCGACGAAGGCGAAGTGTTCCTGGACCGGCTTCAACACCTCCTCGTCGACCGACGCCGAATGGCCCATGGCGCGCACGTTCTTGAGCATGTTGAAGATGGACGGCTGGGCGGAGCCGTTGGCCAGGGGCGGCACGCTGGTGTGGATGGTGGTCATGCCGAGCTTGATGGCTTCCAGGTAGTTGAGTGGCGCCAGGCCGTTGTTGCAGTGGGCGTGAAACTCCACAGGGGTGTCGCCGATGTTGTCCAGCACGATGGGCACCAGCGTGCGGGTGCGCTCGGGGGTCAACAGGCCGCCCACGTCCTTGAAGCAGATGCGGTAGGGGTTCAGGGCGGCGGCTTCCCGCGCCTTCCGGGCGTAGTACTCGTCGGTGTGCCTCGGCGACACCGAGTAGATCAGGTTGACCACGCAATTCATGCCCACCTTGCGCAGCGCCTCCACGTCCTCCTTGAACACGGAGTAGTCGTTCCAGGGGTTGGAGGTGCGGGTCAGCGTGATGCCGCTGTCGATCACGTGCTGGACCACCAGCCGCGCCACCGCCGTTGGCTTCTTCTCCAGTCCGCCCTTGATGCCGCCGTGGAGACGGAGCGGGGTGTTGCGGGCGCGCCGGGCGCCTTCCCGCAGCCAGTGCCAGGGGTTCTCCTTGTGCTCGCGCACGTACTTCTTGAACATGGTGGCGGTGAAGAACTCCATGGACTCGAAGCCCGCCTCGTCCATGCGCTCGATGGCTTCAAGCATGGCCGCGGTCTTCATGTTGAAGGCCCACAGACTCTGGTTGCCGTCACGCAGCGTGGTGTCCACGAATTTTACGTCGCTCATGGGTGTTCCTCAGCGGCCGGTATCCTGCCGATGGCCAGCGATGTCCTGGAGCCGCGGGCGGGTTTGAAATCCGGCCCTACAGGTCCGCGGCCCGGTTGGCCCCGTTTCCGCCGGCTTCGTCTCCGTTGGCGTTCCGCCCCAGGGTAAGGGAGAACCCCGGCTTGCGGATGTAGACCTGGGTGTATTCCTGCTGCCGGGTAAGCTCGTTGATGAGCCGCACGAGCGGTTGGCTTGCGCTCAGGTACTCCCGCGGCCGGCCCGCGTTCTGCAGCGCCTCCACCGCCTCGTCCCCCGCGTAGACCCGCATCACCAGTTCCTCGTCCGACAGGGAGGACCCGCCGAGTTGCGCCCGGACCTCCTTCAGCGAGGGGTCCGGCTGCTCCCAGCCCTCCCAGGCCCGGGCGCGCGGCCGCCCCAGGATACGATCCTTCACATCGGGGTCCATGTACTCGGCGCCTTGCCGGCCCCAGATGCCCAGGGCGTACTGGATGGACTGGTCCGAGACCTGCTTGTAGCGTTCGCCGAGGATGATGTTGAAGGCGGCTTGGGTCCCCACGAACTGGGACAGGGGCGTGACCATGATGGGGTAGCCCCACTCGGCGCGCACCCGGGCGGCTTCCTCCAGCATCGCCGGCAGCTTGTCCTCCATACCCACGAGGCGGAGCTGGTGCACGAAGTTGGAGATCATGCCGCCGGGCACTTGGTGGTTGTAGACGGACTGGTCGTAGGCCCTGGGCGCGCCCACCGGCAGCCCGTCCCGTTTGGCGACGAACGTGAAATGCTCCCGCACCGGTTTCAACGGCTCCTCGTCCACCGACACCGTGTGGCCCATGGCGCGCACGTTCTTGAGCATGTTGAAAACCGAGGGCTGGGCCGAGCCGTTGGCCAGCGGCGGTATGCTCGTGTGAATGGTGGTCATGCCGAGCTTGATGGCTTCGAGGTAGTTGAGCGGCGCCAGGCCGTTGTTGCAGTGGGCGTGGAACTCCACCGGGGTGTCGCCGATGTTCTCGAGCACGATGGGCACCAGCGTGCGGGTGCGCTCTGGAGTGAGCAGGCCGCCCACGTCCTTGAAGCAGATGCGGTAGGGCTTCAGCGCGGCGGCTTCGCGCGCCTTCTGCGCGTAGTACTCGTCGGTGTGCATCGGGGACACCGAGTAGATCAGGTTCACCACGGTGTCCATGCCGAGCTCGCTCAGCTCGTCCACATCCTGCTTGAACACGGCATAGTCGTTCCAGGGGTTGGAGTTTCGGGTGAGCCGGATACCGCTGTCCACGATGTGCCG
The DNA here is from genome assembly GCA_965218305.1 of uncultured Binatia bacterium (SeqCode). GTDB lineage: Bacteria > Desulfobacterota > Binatia > UBA9968 > JAJDTQ01 > JAJDTQ01. The sequence goes on from OZ244617.1 coordinate 450,519, forward strand.
GATCACGAGCTTGGCCACCGACGTGGGCTTCTTCTCAAGCCCGCCCCGGATGCTCCCGTGGAGCCTGAGCGGGGTATTCCGCGCGCGCCGGGCTCCCTCCCGCAGCCAGTGCCACGGGTTCTCCTTGTGTTCGCGCACGTACTTCTTGATCATGGTGGCGCTGAAGAACTCCATGGACTCGAAGCCCGCCTGGTCCATGTGTTCGATAGCCTCGATCATGGCCGCGGTCCTCATGTTGTAGGCCCACAGGCTCTGGTTGCCGTCGCGCAGCGTGGTGTCCACGAATGTGACGTCGCTCATGGGTGCTCCTCAGGCCGCCGCAGCCCCGTCCCCTTCGGCCGCGTCTCCGTCGGCGTTCCGCCCCAGGGTGAGGGAGAAACCCGGCTTGCGGATGTACACCTGGGTGTATTCCTGTTGTTTGGTCAGTTCGTTGATGAGCCGCACCAGCGGCTGGCGCGCGCTCAGGTACTCCCGCGGCCGCCCGGCCTCCATCATGGTCTTGACCTCGTCCACGCCGGCGTAGACCCGCAGCACCAGCTCCTCATCGGACACCGAGGGTCCACCGAGCTGCGACCGGAGCTCCGCCAGCGACGGTTCCGGCTGCTCCCACTCGGTCCACGCCTTGGCCCGCGGCCGGCTCAGGATCTTGTCCTTGACGTCCGGGTCCATGAGCTCGGCGCCCTCCCGGCCCCAGATGCCCAGGGCGTACTGGATGGACTGGTCCGCCACCTCCTTGTAGCGCTCGCCCAGGATGACGTTGAACGCGGCCTGGGTGCCCACGAACTGCGACAGCGGCGTCACCATGATGGGGTAGCCCCACTCGGCGCGCACCCGGGCGGCTTCCTCCAGCGCCGCGGGCAGCTTGTCCTCCATGCCCACGAGTCGGAGCTGGTGCACGAAGTTGGAGATCATGCCCCCGGGTACCTGGTGCAGGTACTGCGAGTGGTTGTACTCAACCGGCTTGCCGATGGGGAGCCCGTCCCGCTTGGCGACGAACGTGAAGTGGTCTTCCACCGGCTTGAGCACCTCCTCGTCCACCAGCGCCGTGTGGCCCATGGCGCGGATGTTCCGCACCATGTTGAAGATGGAAGGCTGGGCCGACGCGTTGGCCAGCGGCGGCACGCTGGTGTGGATGGTGGTCATGCCGAGCTTGATGGCTTCGAGGTAGTTGAGCGGCGCCAGGCCGTTGTTGCAGTGGGCGTGGAACTCCACCGGCGTGTCGCCGATGTTACCGAGCACGATTGGCACCAGCGTCCGGGTGCGCTCGGGGGTGAGCAGGCCGCCCACGTCCTTGAAGCAGATGCCGTAGGGCTTGATGGCCGCGGCCTCCCGGGCCTTCTGGGCATAGTACTCGTCGGTGTGCCTGGGCGACACCGAGTAGATCAGGTTGACGATGCAGTCCATGCCGAGCTTGCGTAGCCCCTCCACCTCCTGGCCGAACACCTCGTAGTCGTTCCAACTGTTCGATGTGCGCGTCAGCGTGATGCCGCTGTCCACCACCTTCTGGATGATGAGCTTCAGGATGGACGAGGGCTTCTTCTCGAGCCCTCCCTTGAGGCCGCCGTGAAGCCGCAGCTCCGTCTTGCGCAGCCGCTTGGTGCCCTCCCGCAGCCACTCCCACGGGTTCTCCTTGTGCTCCCGCACGTACTTCTTGAACATGTTGGTGACGAAGAACTCCATGGACTCGAAGCCCGCCTGGTCCATCTGCTCGGCGATCTCCACCATCGCCGCCGTCTTCATGTTGAGCGCCCAAAGGCTCTGGTTGCCGTCCCGGAGGGTGGTGTCGATGAATCGGATATCGCTCATGTAGTCTCCCGAATCGGAATCGTGGAAGCCGGTGTTGACTGCTCATAGTGGCGTGAATGCGGAAACGGGTCAAGGATGCCCCGGAACCACGGGGAACCCTGGAACCGGGGTTGGAATCCGGGGGGCCGGACCCAAGTACTTACCTCGGACCCCCAGGTAGTCACTCCGGACTCGCTCCAAGTAGTCACTTCGGGTCCGCTCCAAGAGTCACCCCGGACGCTCCAAGAGTCACCCCGGACTTGATCCGGGGTCCAGGGGTGGCGGCGGGGCCTGTCTGCGGGCCGGACCACCCACCACTCCGCCTGGATCCCGGGTCAAGCCCGGGATGACGGAAGGGGGTGCTTGGGTCCCGGGTCAAGCCGGGGATGATGTTGGGGACATGCCTGATTCCCGTTTCGTTACATGGTAGATTCTTTTCGATCCGGCAGGCCGTCGGATTCTGGAACTGTTTGCGGGAGGAACGCAGTGGTTGCACAAAAAGCACCTCCGGTCGAGGAACGCATCATGGGGCTGTTCCGGCGCCTGGGCATCGACAAGGCCCATGCCGCGGCCTACCTGCCCGGCGACTGGAGCGGGTTGCTGGAACGGTACCCCTCCGCGGTAGCGTCGCTGACCCTTATCTGCCCCCGCGGCATGAAGACCGACGTGCTGCGTCCTCATGCCGGGCGGCTGCTGATCGTGTCGGGGGACGGCGGTAATGTGGTGGCGGATCTCATGCGAGCGGTGGACAGCCTTCCAGGCGCCACCCTGACCATGCTCCGTGATTACTTCAGCCCCATGTGGGCCGACGTCATGGCCGACCGCACCGCGGAGGTGCATTCGGCCATGCTGGAGTTCCTCTCGCTGCGGGAGAAGGAGAGTCCGTTTCCGCCCGTGCAGCTCCCGGACGGGGAAGGGGAGGAGGCCGGCATCTCATACACGGTGCGGGGCTCGGGTCCGCCGCTGCTGCTCTTTCCGCTGGGGCTGGCCGCTTCGCAATGGGACCCGTTGCTGCCGGCCCTGGCCGAGCGCTATACTACCATCACCCTGGGCGGCGCCTGGCTGGGCATGGTGGCGTTCCTGGAGACCCGCGGTCCCGGATACCTTCGGGCGGTGCGCAGCGTGGTGGACGAGGTCGGCCTCGGTCCCGGCCAGACCGTCCTGGAAGTAGGCTGCGGCGCCGGCACGGTGGCGCGCTGGCTGGCCCGTTACACCGGGAAGCGCAATCCCATCGTCGGTGCGGACATCAACCACTATCTGCTTCGCGAGGCGGGGAAGCTGGCAACGAGCGAGGGGCTCGGCGACGTCATCGAGTGGCAGAGCGCCAACGGCGAGGAATTGCCGTTTGCCGACGGGCGGTTCGACGCCACGCTGGCATTCACGGTCATGGAGGAAGGGGACGCCGACGCCATGCTGGCGCAGTTCGCGCGGGTCACCCGGTCCGGCGGCAAGGTCGCGGTGATCGTTCGTTCCCTGGACATGCCCTGGTGGGTCAATCTGCCGCTACGGCCCGATCTCAAGCACAAGGCCCAGACCGGCTACGGCGACGTGGTGCAGGGCGGGTGTGCCGACGCGAGCCTCTACCAACGCATGGAGCGGGCGGGTCTCGAACAGGTGGTCATGTTGCCGCAGTGGGGCACCTATGCCTCGGGAGAACGGCTGCAACAGCAACAGGAACGCATGGCCTCGCGGCTGACTCCGGAGGAGGCCGTGGAGTGGCGTGAGGCCATCGCCGCCGCCGGTGACCAGTTCTTCATCTCGCAGCCGTTCCATTCGGCCGTGGGCACCAAACCGTGACGCGCGGTGTCGGTCCCGCAGTGTGGCGCCTTTACGCCAACACGGCGCGCCCATGCCCGAAACGTCATCCCGGACCTGTTCCGGGATCCAGAACCCGGAGAAACCGCCAAGGGCGGTTCCGGAGTGCACACGAGGAAGCAGTCATGCATGTACGAGAATTGCGGAGTCCGTCGGCGCTGTTGGTGGCAACCCTCGGTCTGCTGGCGGCTTTGGCCTTGCCGCCGTGGACCGCGGCATCGGCGGCGGAGCCCGGCGTTCATCTGGAGGGTCCACGAGTGCAGGGCGGCCTCGTGCGCGGACGCGTGCCGCCGGATTCCACCGTCACGTTCCAAGGCGAGCGGGTGCGGGTTTCGAAAGAGGGTTGGTTCCTCTTCGGCTTCGGGCGTGACGCGCCGCCGAAGGCCGTGCTGGCGGTGGTCTTTCCTGACGGCCGGCGCCAGCGCTACGGGCTCGCGGTGAAGGCCCGCAAGTACCGCATCCAGCGCATCGACGGGTTGCCTCCCAGCAAGGTGACGCCCAGCAAGAAGGATCTCGCCCGCATCCGCAAGGAGGTCGCCCTGGTGAAGCGGGCGCGCACCGTGGACGACGGGCGCACGGATTTTCTCGGAGGCTTCCGTTGGCCGGTGAAGGGCATCATCAGCGGCGTCTACGGCTCCCAGCGCATCCTGAACGGTGAGCCGCGTCGGCCCCACTACGGCATCGACATCGCCGCGCCCAAGGGTACCAAGGTCGTGGCGCCGGCCGCCGGCGTGGTCACCCTCGTCCATCCGGACATGTACTTCTCCGGCGGCACCATGATCGTCGACCACGGCCACGGACTCTCGTCGGCGTTCCTGCACCTGTCGCGAATACTGGTGAAGAAGGGCCAGCGGGTGAAACAAGGGCAGCCCATCGCCGAGGTGGGCTCCACCGGCCGTTCCACCGGACCCCATCTTGACTGGCGCATCAACCTGTTCGGCCGCCGCCTGGATGCCGCATTGCTGGTGGGGCCGATGCCGAAGTGAAGCGCGGATGATGAACCGAGGGGGTGAAAGCATAAGCGCTTTCACCCCCTCTCTCCGTACGGGACCTTACGATTCAGCCTTCGTTGACCGCGGCCTGCCGCTTCTGGCTCGTCTCGGCGGCGGCGTGGGCCTTCTGGAAGTCTTCCTCGTCGAAGTTGTAGAGCCCGGCGCCGCCCATGAAGATGGACGCGGCGGTTTCCCGTGACACGTTGTTGAGCAGGTTGGTGGAGACGTTGGGGAAGTTCGAGTCGAAGTGCGGATAGTCCGTCGAGATGCACATCCGGTTCGCGCCGATGAGATCGGCGGTGCCGGCGATCTCGGGCTCGCTGCCTTCCACCGCGGCCCAGCAGTTGCGCTGGAAATACTCCTTGGGCGTCAGCGACAGATAGGGCGCGTGGGAGTCGCGATAGTTGGCGTAGTCCCACTCGATACGCGTCAAGATGCCCGGGACCCAGGAGTTCTGCGCTTCCAGGTAGCCCACCCGCAGCTTGGGATGGAACTCGAAGACGCCGCCGATGATCATGGCGATGAGGGCCTGTTGCATCTCGATCCAGTGGCTGGCCACGTGACGGTAGAAGCGGTTCTCGCCGTACAGCTCGTTCATGTGCGAGTTCCACGCGCCGGTGCCTTCATGGAAGCACCAGGACACGTTCAACTCCTCGTGCAGGCTGTAGAGCGGATCCCAGTAGTTGGAGTGCCAGAAGTGGCCGTCGACGAGGTTGGGCCGGATGAACGAGGCCACCGCCCCGAGCTCCTCCACCGCCCGTTTCAGCTCGTGGCACGCCAGGTTCACGTCGTGCAGCGGCAGCATGGCGGCGAACTTCATGCGCTCCGGGCTGTACTGGCAGAAGTCGTGGATCCAGTTGTTGTAGGCCTGGCTCAAGGCCAGCGAGAGATGCGGGTCCATGTTGTCCCGCGCCAGCAGGCCCAGCCCGCCGGTGGGGAAGAGCACGGCGATGTCGATGCCCTCCATCTCCATCCCCATGATCTGGGCTTCCTCGTCGTATCCCCGCTCGATGGCGAAGTCCATGCGGCCCGTGTCCGCGATGCGGGAGGCCGACAGCACTCCGGTGGCGGCCCCCATGATCGGCCCCGTCGCCTTTGACGAAGCCGCCTTCTTGCGGTGCTGCTGCATCTCGGAATCCGCCCCGGTGGGAAGGCCGTCGATGGTCCAGGTCCGGCGGCTGATCTTCCCCTTGCCGTCCACCGCCCAGGTGACCCGGTGCCTGAACTCGGGATCGAGGTACTTCTCCAGGAGGTCCCCGGGTTCCTGTATGTGCATGTCGCTGTCTACGAAACGTAGGCCGTCCTTCATTTCATTCCTCCTTGTCGGAGCAGGTCGGGGCCACGCCGGTCATGTGTTCCAGAATGTTGGTAGCCCTGCTCAAGGACGACACTACAGCAAATGCCGGCGCACGGTCAATCCGAGGCAATCTCTCCGTCGGCGACGCGTATGTGCCTGTAGCAGACGGCGGCAACGACTGGCCGGAAGAGTCGGAAGAAAGTCGTGATGACCCAGTTTGCGGCCGTCCACGTCAATACGACATGTCTCCACTCGCCGGAACCGACCAACCGCGGCAGAAGTAGGCCCGCCGACAGGAGCATCGTTACGGAAAATAAGCCGACTACCGCGACTAAGCCAAGCGTCCGAGCCCAATGACGCGAGGTCAGTCGCCAGCATCGGCTGACGCTGCTTCGAATGTCCGAGCGTTCAATGGCCGCTACCGGGATCAACACGAGCAGCCTGCTGTCGACGAGGGTATTGTAAATGATTCCCAGTATCGACCTGGCAATGAGCCAGACCCCGAGTCTGTGCGCCGTTATCCCGGATGCAAGGATGAGGAGCGTCGCTGCATGGTACGGCAGGCTCAGTGCTGCGCGCGCGACCGCGACCGCGAAGACTCTCGATACGAACAGGTAGAAGGGGCGATGCCGGATGCCTGGAATCGCCCGCGCGACGCGGACCAACGATCCCTTCAATGTGCATCGCCGGCCGCCCAGATCTGCCCATACCGCCATTGCGATTACGGCGTCCACCAGAACCTTCCACAGGGCGGAGAGGACGATGGAAGCAGACTGTTGGTAGGTCTGGGCGAGTATCCCCGAGGCCTCTTGGGAAATGAAAAGATACCTGGTGATGCCCAACACCAGCCCGACCCCCACCGCCAGAAGGAAAAACGGGATGATGTGTCTGAAGAGTACCGAAAACGACTAGCCTACGATGCGCCATACGCGGATCCTTCCGTCGGACCCATCCGCGCGGGTCGTGTCGAGGTGCGATGGATCGGTTTGCGTGTTCATACCGTTGCCGCGTCACGCCGCCGGCGGGACGCCCGCCTGTTCAGGAGCGATCTCTCCGTTGGCCATGCGTATGTGCCGATAGCAGACGGTGGCGACGACCGCCCAGCAGGCTCTGATCAGTCCTTTCACCAAAAGGGTCGCCACAGCCAGCAACACAATGAGGTCGTGCTCTCGAAGGTAGCCGGCCACGCCTTTGAGCAGCGTGCTTGATGAATAATCCAGCGCCCCGGTGAAGCATCCGACCAACACGAGCACACCGAGCACCCGGGTCCAATGACGCGAGGTCAATCGCCAGCATCGCCTGAAACTGTCGAGAACTCCCGTGCGTTCAATGGCCGCTGTCGGCAAGAGCACGAGCAGCCTGCTGTCGACGAGACCGTTGAATACGATGCCCGCCACCGACAGGGCAAGGAGTGCTCCTTTCGGGTGCAGTTCCAGCTCCGAAGTGACGACCAGGACAGCCGCCGCCTGTTGCGGAAGGTAGAGAAGGGCGCGCAGGATTGCGACCGCGGACACTCTTGAGACGAACAGGTAGAACGGACGATGCAGGATGCCCGGAATCGCTCTTGCGACGGTGATCAGGGAGTCTTTCAACGTCAACCGGCGGCCGCTCAGGTCGCGCCAGACCGCCATGGCGATCACGGCTTCCGCCGCCACTCTCGACGCGGCATGCAAAGTGATGGAAGCGATCTGTCTGTAATACAAGGTGGCAAAATCGAGGTTCCTCAGGACAAGGTTCCCCAGGACAAGAAAGGGGGCAAGCCCGGTGAGGAACAACACCATTCCCACCGTCCACCCGACAACGGACACCAGAACGACGAACGGCACCACATGGCGGAAGAGCACCGAGAACGACAGGCGCACGGCGGGCCAGACCGCGATCTTGTCGTCGTGGAATGACGTGTTGAGTGAGCTTCGCTCCGACGGGTCAGGTTCCATGGTTTCGTTCTCCGGCTCCTTGCAAACCCTTAGACTTTCCGGTCGTTCCGTGCAATACGGACCGATCGATTCATCAGTTGAGAGCGGCGGTGTGGGACGGCCCTTCGCCGCCGGCGCCGTTGCGATTTCACGAGTGTGAGGGACCTCACTATGAAGACAGGGGGTTTGCGAGCCTTTCATATTGACGCCGGTCGTATCCGCCTGTTGCCGGTGTTGGTCTTGGGGCTCGCGGCTGCGGGCTGTGCCTTGTCCACGGATACGGCTCGCCTCGACGAGGTCGCCAGGGCGGGCATCGCCTATGCCGACAAGGTGCCGCGGTTGCTCGATCGGGCATTCGAGTTGGCGGCGGCGGTGGATTCGGACTCGTTGGTGAAGGCGCGGCCGGGGCTTTCGGCGGAGCAGCGCCGGAAAGCGCTGCGGGAGTTCGACGCGGCCATGGCCCAACGCCTGGAGGGATACGTAGCGGCCAAAGGTCACAACGACTTGTTGAGATCCTACTTCCTTGCGTTGCAGGCCCTGGTCGAGCCTGAAGGGCGGAAGGGCATCGGCAATGCCGCGAAACGGCTCACGGCGGAGTTGGGCAAGCTGTCGCCAAGGGTCAAGAAGGCCCGCATGGGCGACTTGTCGGTGGGCGGTCTCGTCGAGCCGGCGGCGGAGATTGCGGTGGCGTCATTCCGGTCCGTAACGCTGCGGCGCGAGTTCGAAGCGCGCGGCGCGACCATTGAGCGCGAACTGGCCGTTCAGGAAGCCCTGATCACCGCCCTCGCGCAGCAGGTCCGCGCGGACCGAAAGGCTCTGTCGGTGCGTTTTCGGAACGACGAGGTGATGGAACCGTACGTGAGCGCGGCCCGATTGCCCAAGACCTGGCCGGCAAAGCGGCTACGGAGCCTTCGGGACAGCGGCGATCTGGAAACGGCGCGGGCGGCGCAACAGGCCATCCGTTCATTGCGCAGCGCGTATGTGGAGGCCATAGAGGGGCGTCTGGATGCCGCGCGGGCGGCCGAGCTGGCTACGACGGTCGAGGGTTTCGTCGAGTTGGTGTCCGGGCTGGGCGCCGACCCGAGGAGGACCGTCCGATGACTCCGGGAGAGATTCGCGGAAAGACGCTGTCGGAGTTGCGGCGGGCGCGAAAGGCCATGATGTCCGCCGAATGGGTCATGAGGGTCGAGGACCTTCCCGAGGCCGAGCGCACGGCCGCCGCCATGGCGCTGCTGGACGTCTGCCTGGCCATCCGCCGGCTTGAGAACGCCGGCGTCGCGGCCATCCGGCGGCAACTCGCCGACAACGAAGAGGAGCTTGAACAGGGTATCGGCGCTCTCGGGCGGGCGGGGGAGAAGCTCCACCGAATCAAGAACTACCTGAAGGCCGCCACGGCGCTGGTGAACATGGTCGGCAAGGTCGTCAAGCGTCTCTGACGAAGGCCAGCGTCCACACTCATCGGCGTGGCCCGCACTCCTCATAGCGCCAATGCCAGGGTTCCCAGAGAAAGCCTCCGGCTCCTGTTTCGGGATAGCTCTCGCTGAAGCAGAAAGCATCCGCGTTTCCACGCAGCCACTCGTAGGCAGCCGTTCTGCTGAAGGATCGATTGGTCGGAACGAAATCAACGGCTCGGCCCGTGATGTGCTCGGAGTATCCTGGCGGCGCAATCCACCGGACGGCATCGTTGAAACTCATGCCCTTGGCCAACCTTTTTTCAACAAGCTGTTTTTGGTAGCGGTAGCTTCTGAAACCTGAATTCACTTCCAGGTGAACGCCTGCTTCCAGCGCTGCCGTGGCCATGGCTGCGAACGCGTCCCTCGTTCCCGCGGTGACATAAATCTTGTGTTCTCGGGTGAAACGGGCGGGAAGGGGTACCAACGTGGAGGGATCGACAGACAGCTCGATGCGCTTCCCTCGCCAGGGCGGCGACACTTCGTACAACACCCCATGCAGCTCAACTCGTTCCGGCTCGGGCGGATTTGACGCGGAATCCCGCGGCGCTCCGGTCTGGCCATCCTTTCGGGACTTCAACTCTTGAACCACCTCCGCCTCCCGGCCCAACTCGGGCAACCCGGCCGCCCGTCCCTCGACACCGGCGCACACGTACGACCATAAGGCCAGGCCGGCGAGCAGGCCTGCCGTCGTGAACGGCGAGCAGTTCCGCGTTCTGCTTTTCACTCACACCTCCAAATCGTCATTTCAAGATGGTACGGAACGGTCTGATAAAGCTCCTGGCCGGCAGGTTCCCGGGTCCTTTGCTTTCACGCACCAGCCAGGCATCCGCCGTCAGCTCGATGGCGCCGTCGTCCGTGCGGCAAAAGCTCACTGTCATGAAGTGTTCTCGTGTCCGTCCCTTGGGGTACGCGGAAAACCACCTGCCTTTTCGCGACGGGAGGAAGAAGCGTCCCCGGCCCGTGCCGTCCTTGTAATAATTCACCTTGCGGCGCGGCCAGCCCAGGTCACGGGCCGCCGTGACGACAGGAAAGTTCTCGGGTCTGTCGGTAGCCACGTTGGCAGCCACGCCGTTGAGGCCGGTCAGGTTCGACATCGGCGACGAGACGATCTCGATGAGCCGCGCTCCCTGGTTTCCGATGGCAACCCCGGCGATGCGTCCGAAGTGCACGTCGCCGCTCAGGACGACGACGTCGTGGGGAACGGAGCCCAGCGCGTCCAGCAACTCGCCATACTGTTTCCGGTAGCTGCGGAGGTTCCGCTCCACGTTGTTCCGCTTCACGATCAGCGGCTGCGGTATGACGAGGACCCCGGGGCAGGCACGTCGCCGCGCCCAGTCGAGCAGCTCCCTGAACGGCGCCTCGGGGAGAAACGCGCCGGCGGAACGGTACGAGCGCAGGTCCGCAAAGCACACGGACAGGTCCGTTCCGAGGGAGAACGTCTCGACCACCGGGGAACGCTGGATGTTCCTTACCGCGTCCCGGGCGGGGCGCTTCCAGGCTTGGCGCACGTGCGGCAGCTTGAGGGCCAGGAGCGCGGGGATCAGGGAGTCATGGAACGGGTAGTCGTTCCAGTACTCGTGATCGTCCGGCAGCATCCACGTCCCGCCCCGGCTCAGGATGCTCCCCAGGGCCTGCCAATGGAGCGCGTAGTCGTCGGCGATGCGTTCGCGGATCTCGCGGGGCACTAGTGACAGCGAGTCGAAGCCGATGTCGAGGTAGACCTGGTCTCCCGTCAGCGCGGTGATGTCGGGCCGGACGTTGGGGCTGCCGCGCTCATGGAGCGCCCGGTACGCGGCTGCCGCCCGGCCGCCGTCGCGATGATTGTAGAAGCAGCTCGCGAGACCGATGGTGAACGCGCCGTCCCCCTTTTCGGGCAAGCGCTCAGGCAGGGTGCGAAACGAGCCGGAGCGGAGCGGTTGCCAGCCCCCGGCAATGCCGGCCTCGGCGTTGGCCTCCACCCGCCGTTCGAACTCGACTCGATACTCGCTCCCGGCCCGGAGCCGCCGGAAGCTCACCACCGTGAAGAAACGCCGCTGCATGCCCCGGAAAGGCCGCCGCCAATCCCCTCGGCGGATCACCGCCGACCGCACCTCGCCGCCTTCCTGGAAGAGCCGGACCCGAGCCCGCTCCGGCATCTTCAACGCCGGAAACAGCGTCCCCACCCAAACCTCAGCCGAGCTGCAACCGACCCGATGGACAGCCAGCGACCACTGGGCGGTTGACGTGGAGTAGTGGGCGGGCGAGGGCGATCCAGTTTGGTTCATCCTGATCTATTCTGTGCGCTGCTTCCTTTACCCCGCCATCGTGCGGATGCCGTAGAGCGGGATGCGTCCGTCTCTCGTGACGAGGACAAGCCCTTCAGCCTGGGCTTGGGCCACCAGCATTCGGTCGAACGGGTCGCGGTGGTGCTGCGGCAGTTTGCCCGCTTGTTCCGCATGAAAGAAGGTCAGGGATAAAGGCGTGAAACCCTGCTCCATGACGTCCGTCTCCAGTATGTCCGGGGCCTTCAACTTTCCCAGTGCGCGCTTGATGGCGATCTCCCAAACACTGACGGGGCTGACGAAGACTTCGTTGCGCGCGTCCTCCAAGGCTCTACGAGCGAGCGCGCTCAACCTCTGCGGTTCAGTCAGCGACCATAAGAGAATATGGGTGTCCAGCAGTAAGCGCACTAATCCTTCTCGTCAGTCGGGAACAGTTTCGAGTTATAGAACGAATCGATCACTTCCTGGGGTGTCTCGTCAAAATCCGGAGCAATCCAGATTTGCCCTTCCAAACCGCCGAGTTTTCGTTTTTCCAGACGCTCCCGAAACGGCTCCAGCCGCAGATAGGGTTCGCCGGCCTTGGCGATCACGATTTCCTCGCCCTCCCAGGCCAGCTTACCGAGTCGCGAGAGCTGTGATTTGGCCTCGTGCATATTGACCTTCATGGCGTCCTCCAAGTTAGCTAAGTCCCGCTAAGTCTGGAACGATAGCCATGCCCTGTCAAGGGTCACACTTCAAACTTCCAGGGTCTGCGTCGCGGAATGGTTTGGAGGTCAGGTTGACTGCCACCCAATTCGGCGAGTCGTCGTGCGCTTTCCCGCTCTGCCGACGCCCCCAGCTCTCGCCCGCGCGCGGTGAGCCGGTACTTCTGGTTTCTCGCCGTAGGCGACTCGGGGCGAGTCATCTCCACGAGCCCTGCCGATATCGCCGGACGAATGTAGTTCTTCCGGAAGGTGGGACGATGCGACAATCCCATATCCGCCATCAGTTCGGCTCCGGTTTTCGGACCTTTGCGCAGGGCCGCGAGTAGCCGTGCAACTTGGTCGCTAACCTGGTCGGTTTCTTGGTCGCTTGCTGTCGGAATCCGAAGCGCCTCGACAATGCTTTCCAGCATGAACGCCATGAACTTGGTGCTCTCGCCCTCCGCTGAACTCTGCCTGATGGCCTCGTAGTAGTCGGCTTGGCGGGCATGAACCAGGCTCTCCACAGGGATATAGGCAAACAGCGCTTTCCAGCGGGTCAGGATGAGGGTCTGCCAGAGCCGCCCCATCCGTCCGTTGCCATCGTCAAAAGGATGAATGAACTCGAACTCATAATGGAAGATCGAGCTGGTGATCAGTGGATGCTCATCGGTGCTGCTCAGCCATGCCAACAGGTTGGCCATGAGCCGTGGCACGCGTTCGGCCGGCGGCCCGATGTGGTGAATCTCGTCTCGACCCACTACGGCCACCTTACCGTGGCGATAGCGCCCGGGGGCATCCAGCAGGCTGGCCATCAGAATCTTGTGAGCGAAGAGCAGGTCGGCCTCGTTGGCCGGATCCCACCGCTGGAATTGATCGTAGGCCCGGATGGCATTGCGGGCTTCCTCAATGTCTCTCGGCGGCGCGGCAACGGGTTTGCCGTCGAGGATCGTAGCGATCTCCTCCTCGCTGAGGATGTTGCCCTCGATGGCCAGCGAGCCGTGAATCGTGCGGATGCGATTGATTCGCCGCAGACGCAGATCCTGCGAGACGCCCACCGCCTCCGCCCGGCCGATCATTTCGCCGATTTGTTCAACGCGGGAAAGGATATCCGGCGTGATCGTGTATGGCGGCTTTTCGGCCATATCGTGGATTCTCCAAGGTTCTTCCCGGTAGTCCCGGGAAAGAAGGGCGAAGAGCGAAAGCAGGTCCGCTTCTCACACCTTCAATTTCTCACTTCACGTTTACTCATGTCCAGGACACTAGGCAAACTTCTCACTTCTCCGTCTCTGTTGTATGATGACCCATCCCAACGGCCCGCCACGCACCCGCGGGGCGAGCCACCATGGAAGCAGGTTCATCATGAGCAATACGGAACCAAACGGTGTCTTGTCAGATCACGAGCGGGCGACCGTCGAGGCGGCGGCGGCGCGCATCGTCCCCTCGGACGAGGACCCCGGCGCGCGTGAGGCGGGGGTCATCGATTACATCGAGGGGCTCCTGGCGTCGGATGACGTGGATACGGACATCAGTCCCCGGGAGAAGAAGGAATACGCCAACTTCGTCCTGGGGGGCATGGGAGGCCGTACCGAGGAGCAGCAGGCCACGCTGTTCAAGCTCAACGGTCTGGGCAGCCGGCACCGGCAGGCATATCGCGACGGGGTGGCGGAGCTGGACCGGCTGGCCTCGGAACTGGAGCCGGGGAAGGACTTTCGCGGGTTGGACGACGCGGGACGGGACCGGGTCCTGACCGTCCTGGACGAGCGGAAAGATCCGTTCTTCACGCTTCTCCTCACCCACACCATGGAGGGGTTCTACGGCCATCCCCGGCACGGGGGCAACCAGGACCGGGTGGGATGGCAGGTCCTGGAATACCCCGGTCCGAGCTTTCCACACGGCAACGAATCCCCTTACGGCTGGTACGACGCCAACGAGCCCGACGAGTTCGCCGCGGGCAAGAAGAGCCGTTAGCCGCGGTCCGGAGGACATTGATGGCAAAGCGCGAGACCGTGGATGTCTGCATCGTGGGGGGCGGAGCCTCGGGCTTGGTGGCGGCCAAGGAGCTCACCGAGGCGGGCATGACCGCGTGCGTGCTGGAACGGGGCCCCTGGTACAAGCGCGAGGACTTCGCCCTGGGGGACGAGCTCCTGTACAAGCGGCGCAACTTCTTCTGGCCCACGGTGGAGCTCGAGCCGCGCACCTGGCGGCCCGACGCCGACACCCCGGCCGAGATTCTGTCCACCAAGACCCAGACCTTCTCCAACGCCATGTGCGTGGGCGGCGGAACCATCCATTACAGCGGACTTTCCTGGCGCTTCCACGAGTCGGACTTTCGCGTGAAGTCCGAGGACGGTCCGGTGGCGGGCACCACCATCGAGGACTGGCCCATCTCCTACGATGACATGGAGCCTTTCTACGAGAAGGCGGAGTGGACCGTCGGGGTCTCGGGGCAGGGCTGGTCGAGTCCCTTCGATCCGCCGCGCAAGCGCGACTATCCGGTGGGGCCCGCGGCCCGCAACAGCCCCGGCGCGGCCCTGGAGAAGGGCGCCCGCAAGCTCGGGCTGCATCCCTTTCCCACGCCCCTGGCCATCCTCACCGGCGACTACGACGGCCGTCCGGGCTGCATCGGCAAGGGCATGTGCTCTTCCTACGGCTGCCCGGTGGGCGCCAAGTCCAGCACCCTGGAGTCATTGTTGCCCAAGGCGCTGGCCACCGGGCGCCTGGAGATCCGGCCGCTCTGCCTGGCGCGGGAGATTACCCTCGACCGGGACGGCAAGGCGTCCGGCGTGACCTATTTCAACGCCGAGGGCGAGGAGGAGCACCAGCCGGCCCGTTTGGTGGTGATGGCGGCCGGCGGCGTGGAGACGTCGCGGCTGCTGCTCATGTCCGAGTCCGCGCGGTTTCCCCAGGGCTTGTCCAACCGTAGCGGCCTGGTGGGCAAGAACCTGATGTTCCATTCCCCGGGCGTGACCCTGGTGGTGACGTTTCCCGAGCCGCTGGACGGCCACAAGGGGACCTCCAGCACCCGGGTGCTCCACGACTTCTACAAGACCGACACCAAACGGGGCTTTATCCGCGGCGGCTTCATGCACCCCCGTGCCCACGGCGGCGACCCCATCGAGCTGGCGCTCAGGCCGATCCACGGCAAGCGCTGGGGCAAGGAGCACAAGGACTCCATGCGCGACACCTGGCGCCACTACCTGCACAGCCACTGCACCGGTGAGAGCCTTCCGGTGGAGAGCAACGCCGTGGACCTGGATCCGGAGGTGATGGACTGCTACGGCCTGCCGGTGGCGCGCATCACCTATACCAGCCACGAGAACGACGTCCGGCTGGCCACCTATCTCGGAGAGCGTTCCCGGGAGATCTACGAAGCCGCGGGAGCGACCCGGATCATCGTGCCGAAGCCCGAGACCCGGAAGCTCCACAACCACCAGATGGGCAGTTGCCGGATGGGCAACGACCCCGAGTCGTCGGTGGTGGACAAGTGGTGCCGCTCCCACGACGTATCCAATCTCTTCATCGTCGACGCCAGCGTGTTCGTGACCGCCGCCGGCCTCAACCCCACGCTCACCATCGAGGCCAACGCCTTCCGCGTCTGCGACTACATGGTCGCCGAGGCGCGAAAGGGCGACCTTATCCACTGAAGTGCTTCTTGCGGTGGCTCTCTTTTTGCGTGCTGGCATGGGTGGACCTGTGGCCGGCCGCCGCGCGCCCGAGCGAAGAGGCGGCGGCGTTGCCATGTGAGGGACTGAGGGACGATGACCGCCGCGCACCGGGTGCTCAAGGATACCTTCGGATTTGACGATTTCCGTCCGGGCCAGGAGGCCGCCATCGAGGCGTTGCTGGCCGGACGTCACGTGCTGACCGTGATGCCCACGGGCTCGGGCAAGTCGCTGTGCTTCCAGGTGCCGGCGCTGGCTCTGGGCGGACTCACCGTGGTGGTGTCGCCGCTGGTGGCGCTGATGCAGGATCAGGTGGCGGCCTTGCGCCTCGCCGGCGTGGCGGCAGACAGCATCAACTCCGCCAACCCGCGCGCGGAGAACGTCGCCGCCTGGCGCCGGGCCGCAAGCGGCGATACGCGGCTCCTGTACATGGCCCCGGAGCGCCTCATGACCGAGCGCATGCTGGAGGCCCTGGGCCGGTTGCCGGTCAGGCTGTTCGCCGTCGATGAGGCCCACTGCATCTCGCAATGGGGTCCGTCCTTCCGCCCCGAATACGAGGACCTGTGCCGCCTCCGGCATCTCTTCCCGGGCGTCCCCATCGCCGCGCTCACCGCCACCGCCGATGCCATCACCCGCGAGGACATCGCCGAGCGGTTGTTCGGCGGCGACGTGGAGCCCTTCGTCCTGGGCTTCGACCGGCCCAACATCAAGCTGTCGGTGGAGATGAAGCGCGAGTGGAAGCGCCAGTGCGCGAGCTTCGTCGCCCGTCACGCCGGCGAGAGCGGCATCGTCTATTGCCTGTCGCGCAAGAAGACGGAGGAGACCGCGGCACTGCTGGCGGCCGAGGGCGTCCGCGCGCTCCCCTACCACGCCGGCATGGAGAAGGAAGACCGGGAGGCGCATCAGAACGTCTTCATGACCGATCCGGGGGTCGTGATGGTGGCCACCATCGCCTTCGGCATGGGCATCGACAAGGCGGACGTGCGCTACGTTCTGCATACCGATCTGCCCGGCAACGTCGAGGCCTACTATCAGGAGATCGGGCGGGCCGGGCGTGACGGCCGGGCCGCCGAAGCCCACATGCTCTACGGCCTGGCCGATATCCGCATGCGGCGGCAGTTCATCGAGGACGAGGACGCGGGAGTCGACCGCAGGCGCCGGGAGCACAAACGGCTCGACGCGTTGCTGGGGTACTGCGAGGCTCCGGCGTGCCGGCGGGTGACCTTGCTGGAGTATTTCGGGGAGCGGATCGAGCCTTGCGGCAACTGCGACGTCTGCCTCGACCCGGCCGAGCGCGTCGACGGCACCGAGGATGCGCAAAAAATCCTTGCCGCGGTCTATCGCACCGGAGAACGGTTCGGCGCGGCCCATGTGATCGATGTTCTGCGCGGGACCTCGACGGAGAAGGTCGAACGCGCCGGCCACCACCGGCTGCCCACCTTCGGGATGGGCGCGGACCGGGCAAAGAACGAGTGGCGCTCCCTGATCCGCCAGATGGTGGCCACCGGGTTGCTCCGGCTCGACATCGGCGGTTACGGCGGCATCTCCATCACCGGCAAGGGCCGCGGTCTGCTGCAGGGCGAGAGCGTGTTCCTGTACCGCCGGGAGACCGTGCCCGCGCGGCCGTCCAAGCCCGCGCGGGAAGCCGGCGGACGACGCGGGAAGGAGCTCGAGGACGGCTCCCTGAGCGGCGCCGAGGCCGCGCTGCTGGATGCGCTCAAGGCGCTGCGGCTCCGGCTTGCCAAGGAGCGTGGGGTGCCGGCCTATATCGTCTTCTCCGACCGCACGTTGATCGACATGGCGCGTCGCCGGCCTCGTACCGAGGAGGAGTTCGCCGAGGTGAACGGGGTGGGCGCGGCCAAGCTCAAGACCTTCGCGGCGCCGTTTCTGGCCGCTATCGAGACCGCCCTCGCGGATGCGGGTTAAGGGGGAAGGATCCGAAGTAACGGCGACGTTTCCGCCAGCGCGTTTGCATCAACTGGAACCCCCCTCCCGTCGGGAGGGGGGCTCTCTTTTCCTACCGGTTGCGCGTCAGCTTGGGATCGATGATGTCGCGCAGGCCGTCTCCCAGCAGATTGATGCCGAGGACGGTGATGAAGATGGCGATGCCCGGGAAAATGGTGAGCCACGGTGCGCGGTACATGTAGCTGCGGCCCTCGCTCAGCATGGAGCCCCAGGTGGGGATGCTGGGGGGAACGCCCAGCCCCAGGAAGCTCAGGCTCGCCTCGGTGATGATGACTATGGCCATGGCGAAGGTGGCGATGACCATGACGCTTGGCAGCGTGTTGGGAATCACGTGGCGCAGGATGATGTAGCGGTTGCTGGCCCCCAGCGCCCGGGCGGCCTGGACGAACTCGCGTTCCTTGAGTGACAGCACTTCCCCCCGGACCACCCTGCAATACTGCACCCAGCGGCTGAGCACCAAGGCAATGACGAGGTTCACCAGGCCCTGTCCCAGAAACGCCATGATGGCGATGGCCAGCAGCAGGAATGGGAAGGCGAGAAAGATCTCCGTGGTTTTGTTGATGACCTCGTCGATCATCTCGCCGAAGTATCCCGCCACCGCTCCGAGAAAGCAGCCCAGGATGCCCGCCAGGAACACGGTGGCGGCTCCCACCATCAGCGAGACGCGCGAGCCGTAGATGACCCGGCTCAGGAGGTCCCGGCCGAGGTTGTCGGTGCCCATGACGTGCGGGTTCTCGGCCAGGTCCATCGAGGGCGGGCGGAGCCGCTGCTCCAGGGCCTGCTCCTGGGGATCGAAGGGCGCCAGCAAGGGGGCCCCCAGCCCGCAGATGCACAGCAGGAGCACGATGGCCCCGCCGGTCATGACCTTCGCGTAGCGACGCCAGCCGATCACAGCCGTATCCTCGGATCGACCCACGTGTACAGCAGGTCCACCGTCAGGTTGACGAAGAAATAGACCATGGCGAAGAAGAAGATGACGCCCTGGGCCAGCTTGTAATCCCGGGTGGTGATGGCCTGGATGAGAAGGCTGCCGATGCCGGGCCAGGAGAACACCGTCTCGGTGATGACCGAGCCGCTCAGGAGAGCGCCGAGCTGGAGTCCGAGAATGGTGATGATGGTGATGAGGGCGTTCCGGAGCGTGTGCTTCCAGATGACCGTGCGCTCACTCAATCCCTTGGCCCGGGCGGTGGTGATGTAGTCCTGCCGGATGACCTCCAGAACGCTGGAACGCGAGATGCGCGTGATGATGGCGGCGAAGCTCGTTCCCAGGGTGACGGCGGGCAGCAGGATGTGCTTGAAGGCGTCCCAGAAAGCCGGGAGGTCGCCCGCGATCAAGGCGTCCACCAGCATGAGTTGGGTCACCGGCGTCACGTCGACGCCATAGGTCAGCCGTCCCGCCACCGGCAACAGATTCCACTGGCCGCCCAGGAAGAAGATGAGCATGATGCCGAGCCAGAAGTTGGGCACGGATAGGCCCACCAGCGCCACGGTCATGCCCGAATGATCCCACAGGGAATTGTGCTTGATGGCGGAGTAGACGCCGATGGGGAGGGCGATGACGATGGCCACCAGGAGACTCGCCAGCGCCAGCTCCACGGTGGCCGGCAACCGCTCTATCACGAGTTCCGTCACCGGCTCTCCGTAACGCATGGACTCGCCGAAGTTTCCCTGGACGGCCTTCGACACGAACTGCCAGTACTGGACGATGATGGGCTGGTCGAGCCCCCACTCGCGGGTGACCTCCTCGATCTCGTGAGGCTCCGCGTCCTCCCCGAGCAGAAGCGTCACCGGGTCCCCCGGCGCGAGCTGCATCAGGAAGAAGACCAGAAAGGACATCCCGATCAGTACGGGTATGGCCCCGATAATCCTGCGTCGAATCATTCGATGTTACAGTCCCATCTGCGCCAACGACTGGTCAAGCCGTTCGAGCGCCTCGTCCACATGATCCCGGGTCACGGTGAGCGCCGGGGTGATGCGGATCACGTTGCCCATGAGTCCGCCCTTGCCGATCAGCAGCCCGTTTTGTTTGGTCAGCTCGAACAGCCTCGCCACGGCTTCCGGGCTGGGGATCTTGTCCGGCCCCACCATTTCGACGGCCTGCATCAGACCCATGCCGCGGATATCGCCCATAAGGGGATACTTATCCTTGAGCCCTTCCAATCCGTCCCGGAGCTGTCGTCCCCGATCGGCCGCGTTGGTCACCAGCCCTTCGCTCTCGATGACTTCCAGGGTGGCGAGGGCGGCGGCGCAGGTCACCGGGTTGCCGCCGAAGGTGGAGAGGGACAGACCCTTGATGCTGTCGGCGATCTCGGACCGGGTGATGGTGCCGCCGACGGGCACGCCGTTGGCCATGCCCTTGGCGAAGGTCATGATGTCCGGCTCCACGTCCCACTGCTCGATGCCGAACATCTTGCCGCCGGTCCGGCCCCATGCGGTCTGGACCTCGTCACAGATGAACAGGCCGCCGTATTTGTGCACGATGTCGGCGACCTCCCGGAAGTACTCCTTGGGCGGGGTGATGAACCCGCCCACCCCCTGGATCGGCTCGGCGATGAACGCGGCGATCTTCCCCGACGTGGCGGTCTGGATCGCGCCTTCCAGGTCCTTGGCGCACTTGAGATCGCAACTCGGATAGGTGAGCCCGAACGGGCAGCGGTAGCAGTAGGCATTGGGAATGTGATGGATGTTCGGGCTCGCAGTGGGATTGAGCCGCCACGTATAGTGCCCGGTGAGGCTCATGGCCAGTTGGGAACGGCCGCTGTAGCCGTGGCGCAGCGCAATGACGTCCTGGGAGCGGGTATAGAGCTGCGCCACCAGCACGGCGGTCTCATTGGCCTCGGTGCCGCTGTTGGTGAAGAAGGACTGCTTCAGCGCCCCGGGGGTGATGGCCGCGAGCTTCTCGGCCAGGCGGACGTGCGGCTCGTTGGGGTAGAGGGTCGAGGTGTGCTGGACCTTGCGCGTCTGTTCCTCGATGGCGGCCACGACCTTGTCGTTGCAGTGGCCGACGCTGATGGTCACGATGCCGCCGAAGAAGTCCAGGTACTCCCGGCCATCCACGTCGTAGACCAGGGAGTCCTTGGCCCGGTCCACCACCAGGGGCTCTTCATAGTAGTTGGCGACGCAGGAGAACAGGTACTCCTTGTGCTTGGCCAGTATCTCCTGCTGTTTGTTCGGTTCCATGCAGTTATCCGCGAACCTCGCCCTCCATGCAGGGAGGACACTAGCACAAAGCCGGTAAAACGGTCAAAGTTGCGGCCGTCTTTCGGCGCGCTGCACGCGGCCCCCGGGACCGCTAACGGGCCTCGCTGTAGAGCCGCTTCAGTGTAGCCGGCGTCACTCCTGCAAGGTAGAGGAGCTTCAGGGCCCACATGAGCAGGATGGTCCGGACCGGCCCGTTCTGTTCCCATCGACGGGCGGAGCTCACCACCCGTGAACGGAGACAGGCGATGCGCCCCTCCTTCTTGAGCGCGCGGCAGAACGCCACGTCCTCCATGATGGGTATCTCCGGGAAGCCGTCGAGGCGTTCGAACACGGTTCGGCGCGCGAAGATGGCCTGGTCTCCCGTGGCCACCCGCGTCAGGCGGGAACGCAGGCTGATCATGCGGCCGACGACTCGAAGCAACGGACGCGCACTGTCCAGGCGGATGTCGAAGCGGCCGCCCACGCAACCCGGGTCGGCCATACAACCTTCAATGTCGAGCCTTGCGGTGGCGGGCGGTTGGGTGTCGGCGTGGAGGAACAGGAGCACGTCACCGTCGGCGTCCCGCGCGCCCTGGTTCATCTGCGTAGCCCGGCCCTTGGAGGAAACCACCAGCCGGGCGGGGCCGTTCCGCACGACCTCCATCGTACGGTCCGTGCTGCCGCCGTCCACGATGATGATCTCGTAAGGTTCGACCCGCTCCAGGTGGGCGATGGTGCCGGCGATGGTGCGTTCTTCGTTGAGGACGGGAATGATGATGGAAAGCCGCATGGACGGGTTGTCCGGCCGGGCGGCCCGTCTGTCAGAGCAAGGCGCCGCCGCAACTGCTGCCGGTGCCGGCGGTGCAGGCGTAGCAATGGTTCCCGGTGAGGATGGGCTGGTCCTCGAAGTCCGCTACCGAAAAGTCCCGGATGTGGGGCGTCTTTCCGTTCACCCGGCCCAAGGGCATGTCGAGCATCTGGTTGAAGTCGCAGTCGTAGACCGAGCCGTCCCAGGCCACGCTCAGCAGGTCCCGGCACATGACCTTCTCCACCGTTTCGGCGTTGAAGTTGTCCTCCAGGAGCTTCAGGTAGTCGTCGTACTGTCCCCGCTGCTTGAGGAACTTCTTGAAGCGGGTGATGGGCATGTTGGTCAGGCAATAGAGATGGTTGAAGACGATCCCGAAGTCGTCACCGAGCATGCGCCGGTAGTCGCCCTCGAGTTCCTCCTGCGGCGGCGGCAGGTAGTTGCCCATGGGGTTGTAGACGAGGTTGAGATCCAGGCCCGAATCGGGTCGGCCGTAGCCCAGGCGGTTGAGCTCCTGGAGGCCACGCACGCTCAACTCGAACGTGCCGTTGCCACGCTGGCTGTCGACGTTTTCCTTCGTGTAGCAGGGCAGCGAACAGACCACCTCGACCTCGTGGCGTTTGAAGAACTCGGGCAGGTACTCTTTGCCCTCCTCGTAGAAGACCGTCAGGTTGCAACGGTCCATCACGTGACGTCCCAGTCCCCGGCAGGACTCCACCAGATAGTCGAAGTGGGGATTCAGCTCGGGTGCGCCTCCGGTGATGTCCACCGTGGGGATGTCGGAGTTTTCGAGAAACCGCAACACGTCGTCCACGGTGGTCCGGTCCATCATCTCCTTGCGGCCCGGCCCGGCCTCCACGTGGCAGTGAAAACAGGACTGGTTGCAGTACTTCCCCATGTTGATCTGGAGCACTTGCAGCTTCTGCTTGTCCAAGGACCGACCACTCGCCCTGACCTTGTCGTCGAAGTTTTCCGTGACAACCTCCCGGGAACCGGATTGACCCGACCGTTTGAAGGGACCTCGGGCAGTGTTGCAATTGGGCCTGTCTTGGTCAAGACTTGCGGCGAATTTTCTTTGGCTGGGTGGAGTCAAGACGGCGGCGATCGGATCACGGCTGTCTCCAGGTCGGTCGTGGCAGCCGGATGAACGGAGGGAGCGTGGATCCTCTATCGAAAGAAATTCTGACTTTCTGGTTCGGCACCGTGGACCTGAGCGTCGAGATGGAGAAGCGCCAGGTGTGGTTTCGGGCGACTCCGGAGTTCGACCGGTATCTCGTCGATCACTACGCCGGGGTTCACGAGCGGGCGGCGGCCGGCGAGCTCGACCACTTCAAGCAGACGCCGGAAGACTGTCTGACCTTGATCATGGCCCTCGACCAGTTCCCGCGTAACATCCATCGCGGCACCCCCCGCGCGTTCGCCACCGACCCCAAGGCCCGCGGGGTCGCCGAGTACGCCCTGGAGGCGGGTTACGACCGGGGCTTTGCCCGCTGGCCGCGGACCTTCATCTACCTGCCGTTCGAGCACAGCGAGCGGATGGCCGACCAGGAGCGGGCGCTGGTCCTTTACCGCAGTCTCGGCAACGAGGATTCCATGAGGGCCGCCGTCGGGCATCATGACGCCATCAAGCGCTTCGGCCGCTTCCCCCATCGCAACGCGGTCATGGGACGCCCGAATACCCCGGAGGAGGAAGAATACCTCAAGGACCCGCCCCTCTGGGGCAGGACCGCGGCCGAGGCGGCGGAACTCGAGGCGCGGAAGGCGGCGGCCGCAAAGGGATAGAAGCCTGCGCCCCGCGAGAACCGGCGTGTAGGGGCGGGTTTCAAACCCGCCCGGGTCCGCACGGCGCTGTAGTCGCGCCCCCTCAGCCGGTCAGTATCTGCATGTGTCGCATGTCGACGTTGACGGTCACCTTGTCGCCGACGGAGAAGGCCCGGCGGCCGGGCTGGTGTGTGTCGTCCACCAGCAAGGACGTGTCTTCGTCGACCGCGACGGTATATCGGATGAGGTTGCCGAGGAACTCGCGATGTCCGACACGGCCGGCAAAGGCCGTTGCGGCCATGGCAGGGTCCGCCGCGGAGATGCTGGCGTCCTGGGGACGGAACATCGCGATCCGGCCGTCTCCGGGCGCATGACCCTCACCGCCCAACGGCAGGATCAGGCCGCCCGCGGCGACGAAGCGTGCGCCTTCGCCAGTAACCTCCACGTCTCCATCCAGGAGGTTGGCGGTGCCGAGGAAGTCGGCAACGAAACGATTGACGGGGCTGTCGTAAAGGTCTATGGGCGATCCCACCTGCTGCAGAATCCCCTCGTCGAGCACGGCGATCCGATCCGAGATGGTGTTGGCTTCCTCCTGGTCGTGAGTCACGAAGATGGTGGTCAGCTTCAGCTTCCGCTGCAGCTCGAGAATCTCACGCCGCATTTGAACGCGCAGGTTGGCGTCAAGATTCGACAGCGGCTCGTCCAGCAGCAGGACCCGGGGCTCGACGATGATGGTGCGTGCAAGGGCCACTCGTTGCTGCTGGCCGCCGGAAAGCTGTGAGGGCCGCCGGTCCGCCAGCTCCCAGAGTCCCACCATTTCCAACGCGGCCTCCACCCGTCTGGGGATCTCGGCCGACGGCACCCTGCGTTCCTCGAGCCCGAAGGCGACGTTCCGGTACACGGTCATGTGGGGCCACAGCGCGTACGACTGAAAGACCATGCCGACGTTTCGCCGCCACGGCGCCAGATGCGTCACCTCGTGGTCGCCGATCAGGATGCGCCCGCGGGGCGTCGGGCCGAAGCCGGCGACGCAGCGCAACAGCGTCGACTTGCCCGACCCCGACGGCCCCAGGAAGGTGAACAGCTCCCCCGGTTCGATGCGCAGGTCGATGCCCTTCAAGACGTCGGTGGTATCGTAGGCCAGGCTGAGTCCCTCGATGACGACGCTGGCGGCGCTTTCCGATGCCATGCTCACACTCCCGCGACCGCCGTCACACCGGGCGTCCGCTGGGTCCCCTTGCGCTGGATGATGCGGTACGAGACGTAGGTGGTGACTCCGACGATGACCACCGCAATGATGCCGAGGGCCGCCCCGGGGCCGCGGCCCGCCGCTGACTGCATGAACTCGTAGATGCCGAACGCCAGCGGCGCATCCGATTCCTGCGACACCAGCATGATCGTCGTCGACAACTCCACCGCGGCGGTGGCGAAGCTGGTCACGAAGCCGGCGAGGATGCCCCCCGCCATCAGCGGTACCACGATGCGGCGAACCGTGCGGCCCTTGGTGGCGCCCAGGTTCTCGGCCGCCTCCTCGAGCATGACGCTAATCTGCTGCAACGCAGCGGTGCAGGCGCGGAGCGCGTAGGGCATCCTCCGGATGGCGAGGGCGACGACGATGATGACCCACCAGGACGCCAGGGGCTTGTCGATGATGGGCACGTTGAACTCGTAGAAGGTGCGCAGATAGCCGATCCCCAGCACCACGCCGGGGATGGCGACCGCTCCCATGGCGACGTAGTCCAGCCATTGCCGGCCGATCAGCTTCGTGCGCCACACGACGTAAGCGATGGCGGTGCCGAAGCAGACGTCGATGGCAGCGGCGAGGCCGGCGTAGAGCAGCGTGTTGCTGATGAACTGGAACGAGGAAGAGACCACCCGCAGGTAGTGCGCGGTGGTATAGCCGTCGGGCAGCACGCTGAACGACCATATGGTGCCGAAGGACAGGAGCATGAGCCCGAAGTGGGGCGACAGCACCAGCAGCAGGATGAAGATCACGACGCCGTAGCAGGCGGTCTTCTCCCACGGCCGGAGGTCCCGTTTCATCAAGCCGCCGCCGCCCTTCTGCAAGGTGGCGTAGTCCTTGCCGCGCAACGCCAGAAAGGAGGTCCACAGCGCCAGCAGCGAAAAGATCACCAGGATCACCGAGATCACGTAACCCATGGGGTCGGCGATGCCGATGGAGGAGATGCGCAGGTAGGCCTGGGGCGCCAGCATGTTGTTGACGTTCAGCAGCAACGGCGTGCCGATGTCGTCGAACACCTTCAGGAACACCAGCGACGCACCCGCCACGTATCCGGGCATGGCCAGTGGAAACACGATGCGGCGGAACAGCCGCAGGCCGCTGGCTCCCAGGTTCTGCGCCGACTCCTCCATCGACCGGTCGATGTTGTCGAGCGCGGCCGAGAGGTTGATGAGGATGAACGGGAAGTAGTGGATGCTCTCCACCAGGATGACGCCGTTGAGGCCCTCCATGAACGGAATGGTAAAGCCGAACCACTCGTCCAGCAGCAGGTTGACGGAGCCGTTCTCCCCGAGCAGTAGCAACATCGCCACCGCGCCGACGAAAGGGGGCATGATCAGCGGGATGATGCCCAGGGTCTGAATCAGGATGGCGCCCTTGAAATTGAATCGGGTCGTGAAATAGGCCAGCGGCAGGGCGAAGCAGGATGACATCACCACCGCCATCCCCGCCACGTAGAGCGAGTTGAGGGAGGATTCCTGGAACAGGCTGGTGCGGAAGAAGTCGACGAAGTTGATCAGGGTCAGCGCGCCCGTGTTGGGGTCCTGGAACGCCACGTAGATCACGTTCACTACGGGCAGCACCAGGAACACCAACAGGAACAGACCCACGACCACCACCACCGCCGCCGGTCCCCACTGGCCGCGTATTGCCGCGTACACGGACGTGCTTACCTGTCCCGCTCAGCCGCCGGGCTACACCCCTACGACGGTTAGAGCATGGGCGCCGCCTTCTCGGCCAGAGTTCTGGCCTTGGTGTAGTTCGCCTTCACCTGGGCGTCCCAGCCCTGCTCGACCTCGGCCTGGCGGCCGGTTACCTTGGTGGTCGCCTTCTTGCGCTTCTTCTTGAAGATCCTGTTGAAGTCCTGCTGGCTCGCCTGGGCGGCCTCGATGGGCACTTCGGCCACCAGCGCCCTGGCTTCGTCGATCAGTTTCCGGGCTGCGGCGTCGGATTTGCCGGCCATCTTCGCCTCGGCGTCCTGGATCGCCTTGGTGGCCGCGCGCAGGTCGTTGAGCCGGTAGGTGACCATCACGTCGAACAGCGAGTTGATCACGTTGTAGCGGTTCTTGGAAAGTTGCAGGTCGAACTCGACCGCCGCGCCGATGGACTTGTCCTCGAACGGGTTGGGGAAGCCGGCGGGCGCCTTGGCGTAGGTCGCGGGGTTCACGGGCAGGCGCCGGATCTTCGGGTCGAGCAGGACCTCCTGGCCGTCGGAGGACAGGAGAAACTCGATGAAGGCCGCCGCCGCTTTCGGATGCGGCGCGCTCTTGACGATGGCGATGTTCGCCGGCACCAGGGTCGTCACCGGCGGGTAGATGAACTTGACCGGGAAGCCCGAAGCCTCCGACGACAGGCCGAAGAAATCGATCACGATGCCGATGCCGAACTGGCCCGAGTTGACGCCGTCGGGCACGCCGAAGCTGCGCTCGGTGACGGTCTTGAAGTTGCCCGCGATGGCTTTCCACATGGCCCAGCCCTCGGCCCAGCCCATGCCCTGAAGCAGGGTCTCCACGGTCAGGTGGGTGGTGCCGGAGCGCGACGGCGCGCTCATGCCCACGTGACCGTGGTAGATGGGCTTGGCCAGATCGGCCCAGGTCTTCGGCACCGGCAGCTTCTTGGCCTTGAGGTATCGGGTATTCCACATGATGCCGTAGCCGGAGGCCGCGAAACCCTTGTAGTAGCCCTCGGGGTCGTTGATAGGGAAAGCACCCACCTTCTCGGGAATTCCCTTGACCTTGACCTCGTACTTCTGCAGCAGGCCGTCTCCCTTCAGCACCTCGAAGGCGTCGGGGGCGGAGGCCCAGAACATGTCGGACCTGTTGTTCCCGGCGGTTTCCTGCAGATACTTGATGCCGGCCGTCGTCTTCTTCCGCAGCATCTCGACCTTGATCCCGGGATGCTTCTTCTCGAAGGCCGCCTTGACGGTGGTGGTGGTGTCCGGCGGGTAGGACGTCACGATGACGAGCTTGTTCTCCACCGCGCCGGCGCTGAACGGTGCTGCCGCGACGGCCAGCGCCAGGACCGCGACCAGGATGCCGAAAGTCTTTCTCGTGATAGCCATGGTCTTCGTTCCTCCTCGTTCTGTTTTGGTAAGCTTGCAGTTGCGGGCGCGTCTTGGCATGAGCATGTTCGGACAGGACACCAGCGCCCAACCCACACCGATTATGTTGCGGAAATGTTACCGTGTCAATCTCGCGTCGTGGTTCATCGGGGCTTTTCCGAAGCGGGTAGAGTGTGTAGATTCACTTGGCGGAGCAAGGGGTGTTGACGACAATGCGCATCGAGATTCCGGTCACCCGCGTCCAGCGGAAAAAGCGCAAACCGCCCGACGCCCAACTGGGCTTCGGCCAAGTGTTTACCGATCACATGTTCCTCATGGACGGGGCGGCGGATGCGGGTTGGTCCGACCCTCGCATCGTGCCTTACGGACCGCTGTCGCTGGAGCCGGCCACGGTCGCGCTGCACTACGCCCAATGCGTTTTCGAAGGACTCAAGGCCTATCGCGGACAGGATGACGCCGTCCGGCTGTTCCGGCCTGGCCGGAACATCGCCCGATTCAACCGATCGGCGGCGCGGCTGTGCATGCCGCCCATCGACCCGGAGGTGTTCCTGGCGGCTCTCAAGCAACTCGTGGCCATAGACCGGGACTGGGTGCCGCGGGCGCCGGGCACCTCGTTGTACATCCGGCCGGTGGCCTTCGCGAGCGACCCCGACCTCCACGTGCGGCCCTCGCGCACCTACCGGTTCTTCATCATTCTCTCGCCGGTGGCCGCCTACTATGCCGAAGGCTTCAGACCGCTACGCATCCGCGTCGAGGACCGTTACGCCCGGTCGGTGCGGGGCGGCACCGGGGCGGCCAAGACGGCCGGCAACTACGCCGGCAGCCTGCTCGCCGGGGAAGAAGCCCAACAGGCCGGCTTCGCCCAGGTCCTTTGGCTGGACGGCATACACCAGGAATACATCGAGGAAGTCGGCTCCATGAACATCGCGTTCGTGATCGGAGACGAGCTCGTGACTCCGCCGCTCACGGGCACGTTGCTGGAGGGCGTGACCCGCGACTCCGTGTTACAGCTTGCGCGGGATCAGGGCATGCAGGTCGCCGAGCGGCCGGTGACCATCAGCGAAGTCATTGCCGCGGCGCGGAACGGCACGCTGCGCGAGGTCTTCGGCACCGGCACCGCGGCGGTCATCTCGCCGGTGGGCGAGCTGGCCTACAAGGGCGAACGGATCCGGGTCCACGACGGCGAGGTGGGTCCGCTGGCACAGCGCCTGTATGATGATCTTTCGGACATCCAGCGAGGCCGCCGGCCGGATCGGCATGGCTGGATGGTGCCAATCGAAGGTTGAAGGGACACAGGGGGAACGCATGAACTACGACTGGATGGAGAGCCCGGTGGGCGAGTTACTGGTCGCCGCCGACGAAAACGCGGTCACGATGATCGGTTTCCGGGAGGGACGGCATCCCGGCATGATCGCCGAAGGCTGGCGGCAGGGCGGGCCGGTGGTGGCGGAGGCCAGGCGACAGCTCAGCGAATACTTCCAGGGACGGCGGCGGCGGTTCGACCTGCCCCTGGCTCCGTCCGGTACCCCGTTCCAGTTGCGAGCGTGGCGAGCCCTTCAAGAGATCCCCTACGGCGCCACCCGCTCCTACGGCGAGCAGGCGCGGGCCATGGGGCAGCCCCGGGCGGTACGCGCGGTGGGGGCGGCCAACGGGCGCAACCCCATCGCCATCGTCGTTCCCTGTCATCGGGTCATTGGCGGCGACGGGACGTTGACGGGTTACGGCGGAGGGTTGGATATCAAGCAGTACCTGATCGAGCTGGAACGTCGGCACATGAACGCGGCTCTCCCGGTGGGAGGGTCGTTGCCCGCGGTGGTGCCGGTCCTCTCCGGCCAAGAAACGGAGCAGAGCCATGAGACTTGAAAATCGCGTTGCCCTGGTGTCCGGCGCGGCCACGGGTCTGGGCCGGGTGTACGCGCTACGATTGGCCGCGGAAGGCGCTCACGTGTGCGCCGCGGACGTGAGCGTTGCGGGCGTCGAGGAGACCGCTCGTCTGGTGGAGGAGCGGGGCAGGAAGGCGCTGGCGGTGGAGATGGACGTGACCTCGGAGGAGCAGACCCTGGAGGGCGCGAAAAAGGCCTTCGATCACTTCGGCAGCATCGACATCCTGGTGAACAACGCCGGCATCGTGCGCAACACGCCGCGGGTTCCCATCGAGGAGACCGACGTCGAAGATTGGCACCGCATCATCGCGGTCAATCTCACCGGGACATTTCTTGCCGCCCGGGCGGTAGTCCCCTACATGAAGAAGTCGAGCAAGGGGAAGATCATCAACATCAGCTCCGGCGTGGCGCTCCATGGCCGCACCCTGAGCCATCAGTACGTGTCGTCCAAGATGGGGGTCATCGGGCTGACCAGGGCCCTGGCTTCGGATCTCGGTCCCTTCAACATCAACGTGAACGCCATCACGCCGGGAGGCGTCGAGACCTCACAGGTCCGGGAAGCGCCGGAGACGCCGTCGGAGCACATGCTGCGTCAGCGCTGCATCGAGCGGCATCTCTATCCCGAAGACCTGGACGGCGTGGTGGCCTTTCTGGCCTCGGACGACAGCGACATGATCAGCGGGCAGGTGATCAACGTGGACGGCGGCCGGGTGTTCATCGCCTGACCGCCGGCTGTGGTCTATCCGGGGTATTTCGCCCGCGCCTGACGGCCGTGACCCTTCTTTCCCACCACCTTGCCGTCCCGGTATACGGTGGTGCCCCGCACGAAGGTGCGAACGGGAGCGCCCCGCACCTTGCGGCCGGCATACGGCGTCCAGCCGATGAGGCTGAGCACGTCTTCGTCGCGGATTTCCTTTTCCGCGTTGAGGTCCACCAGCACCAGGTCCGCGTCGTAGCCCACCTCGATGCGCCCCTTGTTCTGGACGCCGAAGATCCGCGCGGGTCCCGTGGAGGTGGCCTCCACCACGCGCTCCAGGGAGATCTTGCCCTTGGACGCGGCGTCGAACAGAAGGCTCAGGTAATACTGTGTCGACGGCGTCCCGGTGTGCGCCTTCCAGCCGTCCTCCCAGCCGATTTCCTTTTCCTCGCGCGTGTGCGGGGCGTGGTCGGTGGCGACGATGTCGATGGTGCCGTCGCCCAGGCCTCCCCACAGGCCCGGTGAGTTCTTCTCCGGCACCCAGTAGGAAAGGGCATAGGAGCCGAGCCGCTCGATCTCGCTCCAGTCCGGTCCCAGAAACAGCGCCCATGGGTTGATCTCCGCGCTCACCCGCTGTCCGTTGGCCTTGGCCCGGCGGAGCATCTCGACGCTGCCCTCGGTCTGGATATGGAGCAGATGGAGGTGGACCCCGGTGGCGGCTTGCAGGCGGATGAGGAGCTGGATGGCGGTTTCCCAGATGACCCCGTCATTCGCGGCGTAGGCCTTGGCGTAGGCCAGGCAGTCGCGCTCCCCGCGGTCCCAGAACTTCTTCTCGATGTGGTCCATGAGCGCCTGGTCATGGGGGTGCACCATCAGCGGCACGTTGGCCGCGGCGCACGCCTCCATGATCTCCATGAGCTTGCCGTGATCGTGAACGCCGATGCCCGGCATGTGAGGGTAGTCCCGGCCCGTGTCCACCACCATGAACACCTTGAACGCGGCGATGCCGTGCTGCGCGAGCTTGGGGATTTCGTCTGGAATCGTGCCCGCCGGGTTGACGTTGTAGTCGATGATGGACTCCCGCTCGTAGACCTCGAAAAGCTGCTTGAGGCGCGGCACCGTGTTGGGCGGCGGGACCACGTTGGGCATGGCCACGGAGGTGGTGACGCCGCCGGCCGCGCACTGCATGGTGGCCGTGTGGATGTTCTCCTTGTAGGCGTATCCGCCGGGCTCGCCGCCCTCGCGGTGATGCGAATGCATGTCCACGGCGCCGGGGATCAGCGCCAGATTCGAGGCGTCCACAACCTCGGCGGCCTCGGGCTCGGCGCCGGGCTGATAGATCCCCGCGATGACGCCGTCCTGGATGCCGATGGATCCCTTGTGGCGGTTGTTGGCATTGATAATTTCGGCATTGGAAATCAGCACGTCCAGCATGGAACTTCTCCTTGGTCGTTTCTGCGCGGTCCTATTGTTTCAGCAACCGGGCCAGCGCCGAATAATCCCGCGCCACCGGAAAGGCGGGATACCGTTTGGCGATGGTGTCCGGCGGATTGAACAGCACGCCCCGGTCGGCGGTGCGCAGCATGCTCAGGTCGTTGTAGGAGTCTCCCGCCGCCACGACACGAAATCCGATTCCCTTGAAGGCCTTTACCGCCTTGCGCTTGCCGTCCTGCTGGCGCAGCACGTAGCCCGAGATATAACCGGTTCGGCTCACCTCGAGCCAGTTGCACAACAGCGTCGGATTTCCCAGCTTCCGGATCAACGGCGTGGCGAATTCGTAGTAGGTGTCCGACAGTAGCACCACCACGGGGAAATGTGCATTGAGGTCGTCCAGGAAGGCCTTGGCGCCGGGCAGCGGCTTCATGCCGGCGATGACGCCCTGGATGTCAGCCAACCGGATCCGGTTCTTCCGGAGGACCTTCAGCCGGTATTGCATGAGTTGGTCGTAGTCGGAGATGTCCCGTGTGGTCAGCCGGAGGTCGTCGTTGTGAAAGTGCTCGGCGACCGCGATCCAGATTTCCGGCAGGAGGACGCCCTCCAGGTCTAGACAGCAGATTTGCATGGTATCGATACGTTCGGGGTTGATCTGCGAGCACGCGCTTCCGAAGGCCGGAACCGTGTGTGTCGGTCAAGGCGGTTTCTAGCATATGACGGAACGGGAACAAAACATGGCGTCCTTGACAGCTTCGGGAACCCCGTGTCAATGAGAACACTCATCGACAAACACCAAACAGGAGGAATGCGATGAGCATCAATACCGCTACGGTGGATATCGCCGCCGAAGACGGCAAGTCCATGGGCCTCTACGTGGCCGCCCCGGACGCCGACGGCAAGAAGCCCGCGCTGCTGGTGATCATGGAGATATTCGGCGTAAACGCCCACATGAAGGACGTGACCGAACGTTTCGCCAACGAGGGCTACGTGGCCATATCCCCGGATCTCTACTACCGGCTGGACGAGCGGATCATCCCTAACACCGACCGCGACGGCGCGTTTGCGGCCCGCGGCACGCTCTACGACACCAAGGTCGTCGAGGACCTGAACCGCGCCATTGCCTACGCCCAGGGGCGGCCGGACGTGGACCCGGGCCGAGTGGGCATCATCGGCTATTGCTTCGGCGGCAGGGTGTCCTGGATGGCGGCGTGCAACTGCCCGGGTCTCGCGGCCGGCAGCCTGTACTACGGCGGCCAGATCGCCGGCGGTCAGCGGGGCGAGAAGAGCCCGGTGGAGCCGGTGACCCAGGGAAACAACATCAAGATACCGATGCAGTGCGTCTGGGGCGGGCAGGACCAGGGCATACCGCAGGAGGCCCGGGACACCATCGAGGGAACGCTCAAAACCAACGCCGTAGACTACGAGTGGCACCTCTACGAGGACGCCGGCCACGCGTTCTTCTGCGACGACCGCCCAAGCTATCACGAGGCGTCGGCCAAGGACGTCTGGCCCAAGACCCTGGCGTTCCTGGGCAGGCACCTGAAGGGTTAAGGAACCATCGAGCCGGCCGGATTGCCGGCCACGTAGGCGCTTCAAGGAGGTACACCAATGGCAACGAAAGAATACAAGACGGTCCTGGTGGAGAAGGAGGACGGCATCACCTGGGTCATTTTCAACCGTCCGGAAAAGCGGAACGCCATGAGTCCGCAGCTCCACTTCGACATGTACGACGCGGTGACGGAAGCCGAGGGAGACCCGGAGACCCAGGTGATGGTCATCACCGGAGCGGGCAGCAGTTGGTGCGCGGGCATGGATCTCAAGGAATTCTTCCGCGAGGGCGACAAGAACCCCGAGTTTCAGCGGAAGGTGGGCTGGGCCAGTCAGGAGTGGCGCTGGCGCAAGCTCTTCACCTTCCCCAAGCCCACCATCGCCATGGTGAACGGCTTCTGCTTCGGCGGCGCCTTCACTCCGATGATCGCGTGTGACTTCGCCATCGCTGCCGAGGACGCGCTCTTCGGCCTGTCCGAGGTCAACTGGGGCATCCTCCCCGGCGGCCTCGTGAGCCGGGTGGTCACCGACATGATGACGCTGCGCGACGGCCTGTACCATGCCATGACCGGCGATCCGTTCGACGGCAAGAAGGCGGCGGAGATGAGGCTCGTCAACTACGCGGTGCCCGCGGACCAGCTCCGGGGCGAGACCGTGAAGCTGGCCAGGAAGCTCATGGAGAAGAACCCCTGGGCGCTGCGGGCCACCAAGCAGGCCTACAAGCTGGTGCGAGGCATGGACTACTCGCAGGCCGAGGACTATCTGGCGGCCAAGGGCGCCCAGATCAAGATACAGGACCGGGAGAGCGGCTACGACGAAGGGATCAAGCAGTTCATCGACGACAAGACGTACAAGCCGGGTCTGGGTCCCATGGCCCGGGTCAACAAGGACTCCTAGGCGATTGTGCCTTGACTCCGGGAACCCGACTGCATAGAGTTGGCAGGATTCTCAATCATGTGAACGTTTCAAGGAGGTACCGTTTTAATGGCAACGAAAGAGTACAAGACAGTATTGGTGGAGAAGGAGGACGGCATCACCTGGGTCATCCTCAACCGTCCGGAAAAGCGGAACGCCATGAGTCCGCAGCTCCACTTCGACATGTATGACGCGGTGACGGAATGCGAGGGGGACCCGGAAACCCAGGTCATGATCATCACCGGTGCCGGCAGTAGCTGGTGCGCCGGCCAGGATCTCAAGGAGTATTTCCGCGAGGGCGACAAGAATCAGGCGCTTCGCCGGCAGGCGAGCTGGTGCAGCCAGGAGTGGCGCTGGCGCAAGCTGTTCACTTTCCCCAAGCCCACCATCGCCATGGTGAACGGCTTCTGCTTCGGAGGCGCCTTCACCCCGCTGGTGGCCTGTGACTTCGCCATTGCCTCCGAGGACGCGGTCTTCGGGTTGTCCGAAGTCAACTGGGGGATCCTCCCCGGCGGTCTCGTGAGCCGGGTGGTGACCGACATGCTGAGCCTGCGCGACGGTCTGTACTATGCCATGACCGGCGATCCGTTCGACGGCAAGAGGGCGGCGGAGATGAGGCTCGTCAACTATGCGGTGCCCGCGGATCAGCTCCGGGCGGAAACCGTGAAGTTGGCCAAGAAGCTCATGGAAAAGAACCCCTGGGCGTTGCGGGCCACCAAGCAGGCCTACAAGCTGGTGCGCAACATGGACTACTCCCAGGCCGAGGACTATCTGGCCGCGAAGGGCGCTCAGATCAAGATACAGGACCGGGAGAGCGGTTACGACGAGGGGATCAAGCAGTTCATCGACGACAAGACGTACAAGCCGGGTCTGGGTCCCATGGCCCGGGTCAACAAGGCTTCCTAGCCGGATAACGACGAGTGTCACGTGGCGGGGCATCGGTCCGGACGGTCCCGGATCGATGCCCCAAAGGCCGGATGACGGCAATCACTGACCCAAGGAGGGAGCAAGCGATGAAATCCATAGTACAGAAAGCCGTGCTTTCCACTTGTGCCATATTCGTGTTCGCGCTCTTGTTCGGAGCCCAGGCGTCCGCCGCGGAGAAGCCCTTTTACAAGGGGAAGACGCTGAAGCTCATCGTCGACTATTCGGCGGGCGGACCCACGGACATCGAGTGCCGGATCTACGCCCGTCATCTGAAGAAACACCTCGAGGGCAGCCCCACCATCGTGATCCAGAACCGCGCGGGCGGCGGCGGCAACCTGGCGATGAATTGGATCTACGAGCGGGCGCGGCGTAACGGCACCATAATGGGTTGCCAGACCGCCAGCGGCCGCTACACGGAATGGTTCGTGGGCGACCCCAAGAAGGCGGGTCTCCGGGCCAACATGGAAGAGATCATTCCGGTCATGTTCACGCCCGTGTACAGCGTCGGAGTGGCGAGGACGGACCTCGACCCGCCGCTCAAGAAGCCGGGAGACCTCAAGAACGTCAAGAGCTTCAACGTGGGCGGATTCCGCGCCGACAGCGCCAAGGACCTCAAGTTCCGCACGTTGTTCGAACTGGCAGGGGTGAAGTTCAAGTACGTCACCGGATACCAGGGGTCGGCGGATCTTCTGTCGGCGTTCCTCCGCGGCGAACTCGACTACATCGACGGGAGCACGCCGTTCTACATTCCCCGGGTGAAGCCCATCGCCGTCGACAAGGGGACGGCCATTCCCCTCTGGCACGGCGGTGACAAGCAAATCCCCGCCATCGCGCCCGGCGTGCCCGCGCGTGAATTCGTCAAACTGCTTTCGGGCAAGGAACCTTCCGGGCCGCTGTGGCAGCTCTTTCGGGTCCACACCAGCTACCGCCAGATTCTGGCGCCGCCGGGGGTGCCCCAGGCCGCCGTGGACGCGGTACGCTCGGCGTTTGCTGCTATCAATAAGGACCCCGCATTTCGGGCCGAGTACAAGAAGTCCGTCGGTGTCGAGCCGGGGATGTTGACCGAGGCCAAGGACATCCAGAATGCCATGGTGCCGTGGAAGACGGCGGGCGAGGAGCTGAGACAGTTCCGCGCGAACTACATAGAAGAAGGGCGCAAGCTCGCGGCCAAGAGATAGGCCATCAACCGTGTCCCGTTGCCGGCCGCACGCCTCAAGGGCCGGCAACGGGATCTCCGCAAGTGTCAGGGGTCTGACCCCTCCCCGATAATGCTAGAAGCAGCCCAACTAGGACTTCAGGGTATCCTCGCTTGGCCGGCGTTCGGCTATTTGTTGTTGGGTATCGCTCTGGGTGTGTTCTTCGGCATGGTGCCGGGCCTTTCCGGGCTCTCCGGGATGGCCATCCTGCTGCCTTTCACATTCGATCTCCAACCCTACGAGGCCATGGCGCTGCTCATGGGCATGTATGCCATCACCTCGACGTCCGATACGATCTCTTCGGTTCTGCTGGGCGTCCCCGGAACCGCCGGCTCCCAGGCCACCATCATGGACGGCTACCCCCTGGCGAAGAAGGGCGAGGCGGCCCGGGCGTTCGGCGCCGCTTACACGGTGTCGGGTTTCGGCGGCGTTGTCGGCGCCATCCTGCTGGTGTGCTCGATCCCGATCCTGAGCCCGCTGGTGCTTTCTTTCGGCTCGCCGGAATTCTTCCTCCTGGGTGTTCTGGGGATGACCATGGTAGGCGCCCTGAGCGGCAACGCCCCGGCCAAGGGCATTCTGGTGGGCCTGTTGGCCCTGCAGTTTTCCATGATCGGCTATTCGCCTCAGGACGGCATCCCGCGCTTCTGGTTCGGCGTGCCGTATCTTTTGGAGGGGTTTCCCATCGTCCCCTGCGTCCTGGGTCTGTTCTCGCTTCCCGAGGTCATCGAGCTGGCGGTGCGCCGAGGCTCCCTGGCCGAGGTGCCGGAGATGGGAAGTGGTCTCATGGACGGGGTGCGCGACGCGTTCCGAAACTGGTGGCTGGCACTCCGGTGCGCGGTCATCGGCGCCTACATCGGCTTCATCCCCGGTCTCGGAGCCAGCATCGTCGACTGGGTGGCCTACGGCCATGCGGTGCAATCCAACAAGGACCCGAACGCGGAATTCGGCAAGGGTGAGATACGCGGGGTCATCGCGCCGGAGGCCGCCAACAATGCCATGAAGGGCGGATCGCTGATCCCCACCATCGCCTTTGGCATCCCCGGAAGCGCCACCATGGCCATCCTGCTCGGCGCGTTCCTGATCCACGGCATCTACCCGGGTCCCGAGCTCCTCAGCACGCGGCTCGACGTTACGTTCTCGGTGATTTGGGCGCTGGTGATCGCCAATGTCCTGACCGCGATCCTGCTGATGGGTTGCACCAACCAGTTGGCCAAGGTCACTACCATACGCGGTAGCGTGCTGATTCCGATCATCCTGGTGCTGGTGTTCATGGGATCCTGGATGGCGACGCAGGAACTGGGTGACTGGCTCGTGTTGCTGAGCCTGGGGGCGCTCGGGTACCTCATGAAGCGTTGGGGTTGGCCGCGCCCGCCCATCGCTCTGGGTATCGTCCTGGGTCCCATCATGGAGCGTTACCTCGACATCAGCGTCAGCCGCTACGGCTGGTCGTGGTTGTGGACGCGGCCCATCGTCATCGTCCTGATCCTGATAACCCTGGCGACGCTCTACTATGCGACGCGAGCCCAGATGCGCCGCGAAGCATGACATGTACCGTATGAGTATCGGCGAATCGAGAACCTGTCGAGGTTTGTGATGGTACGACGGATCCGCGAGCACTACATCGAGAGCCTTTGTATACTCGCCCTGGCGGTCATGTTCGCCGCCGGCGTGGTCACGGCCAGGGAGTGGCCCTTGAAGAGCTCCCTGTTCCCCACGCTCATCGGGGTTGCGGGCTGCGTCATCGCCGTGATTCTTGCGCTGTGGACGGGGATCCGGGGCGGGGAGGAGAAGGCTCCCGACGGTCCCGGGGGCGCGGCGGACCTTTTTCTCGACGTGAACCTCCGCAGCGGCGAGGCCCTGAAACGCACCTTCATCATCTGTTTTTGGCTGATCGGAATATTCGTGGGCACCTGGCTTCTCGGACAGCTCATCGCGTTGCCGTTGTTTGTCTTTCTCTACCTGAAGGTGGGATCGGACGAAGGATGGTTCCTGTCCCTGGGGCTTACCGCTGGCGTGATCGCTTTTCTTTACGGTGTGTTCGATCAGGTGATCCACGCCTCGTGGTACGAGGGAGAGCTGTTCCGCTTCCTGGGCATCGAACTGTTCTAGGGAAGGGGAGTCCTGAGGGACCCTCCGGCGAGAACCGACAATGTCACGACAGCGGCAGGGAGACCTGGCGCTGTTATCATCTGGAGAGAAACACGGACATGACCGAAGCGACGCAAAGAACCACCATTCTCCCGGCAGCCAACCTGCTCCACGCCAAGAGCGTGGCCATCGTCGGCGCCTCGCCCAAGGGCAACTGGCCCAACCTTCTCTTTCACAGCCTCAAGGCCGCGGAGTTTCCCGGCAACGTTTTCCTGATCAATCCGAATTACGAGGAGATCTGGGGCGCGCCCTGCTATCCGAGCCTGGAGGCGCTGCCGGAGCCGGCCGAGCATCTGTTGATGCTGGTGCCGACCCGGGCGGTGATACCGACCCTCAAGCAGGCCGCGCCGCTGGGGGTCAAGGCGGCCACCATCTACAGCGCGGGCTTCGGCGAGGGGACCGATCCCAAGAGCCACGAGCGGGGCCGTGAGCTGGCCGAGTTCTGCGAGGAGAGCGGCATCGTCTGTTGCGGCCCCAACTGCATGGGTGCCGCATCCGTGAACCAGCGCATGATGACCTATGCCCAGCGCCAGCCGTTGCTCAAGCCCGGTCCGGTGGGCGCCGTGTTCCAGAGCGGCGGCTCCCTGGGCAACTGGATGAAGGGCGCGGCGGAGCGCGGCGTCGGTTTCAGCTACGCGATTTCCAGCGGCAACGAGGTGAGCCTGGACGTGGTCGACTACATGTCCTTTCTCATCGACGATGCCGACACGAAGATCATCGTGCTCATGGTGGAGGGGATACGGCGCCCGACCATGTTCCTGGAAACGGCCGCCCGGGCGCTGGAGAAGGACAAGCCCATCATCGTGGTGAAGCTCGGCCGCTCGGAGATGGGCAAACGCCAGGCCATTTCGCACACCGGCTCCCTGGCGGGCGACGACGAGGTCTTCTCGGCGGCGTGCGACCGATATGGCCTGGTGCGCTGTCACAGCCTGGAAGACCTCACGGAGATGACGCTGGCGTTCCTGCCGGGCCGGCGGCCCCGGGGCGGGCGCGCGGCCATCGTGGTGAACTCCGGCGGCATGAAGGGCATCCTGCTGGACCACATCGAGGAGGTGGGCATCGAGCTGGCCACCCTGAGCGATGCGTCCAACCAGGCGCTGCGTCCCCTGATTCCTGACGACCTGGTGGTGGAGAACCCGCTGGAGTGCGGCGTGGCCGGCTTCGGCAACGAGAACACCTTTGCCGAGATCGTGCGCATTCACGCCGAGGATGACGGCGTGGACCTGCTGGCCATTCATGGCGAGCTGCCGCGCTTCGGTGAGAAGCGCAACCCCGATCTCCTGAAGAACATCTCCCGTAGCATCGACAAGCCCGTCGTGGCCCATGCCCGTTCCACCTACAGCCTGATGGAGGAGAGCCGCGTCTTCCAGGAGGCTTCGGAGATACCGCACCTGCAGGGCATCAAGGCCACGCTGCGGGCACTCAACGGACTGGGCGCCTACGGCCATCGCCGGCGCGTGGGCATCCCCGAGATCCCCGCGGCCGACGGCAGGCCGGAAGACCTGGAGGGGGCCGCCTGGCAGCGCCAGTTGGCCGCCTGCGGCCTGACGCCGCCTGCGGAAGCCGTGGCCGACACCCCGGCGGCCGCGGCCGGGAGGGCCGGGGAGATGGGCTTCCCGGTGGTGCTGAAGCTCCAGTCGCCGGAGGTGGTGCACAAGACCGAGGTGGGCGGGGTGGTGCTGGGGCTGGATTCGGCCGACCGCGTCGAGCAGGCCGGGGCGGAGCTGTTGGCCAAGGGACCGGCCGGCTCGAAGCTGCTGGTGCAGGAAATGGTCGGCGGCACCGAGGTCATCCTCGGAGCCCGGGTCGACCCGCAATACGGCCCCTTCGTCATGGTGGGTCTGGGCGGCATCTTCGTGGAGGTGCTGAAGGACGTGGCGTTGCGGCTCATTCCTATCACCACCGAGGACGCGCACGCCATGCTCCAGGAGCTCAAGGGCTACAAGATCCTCGAGGGGGTCCGGGGGCAGACTCCCCGTGACGTCGAGGCGCTGGTCCGGGCCATCACCGGCCTGTCCGGTCTGTTCGCGGCGCATCGGGCCCAACTCAGTGACCTGGAGATCAATCCGCTGATCGTCAAGGAGGCGGGCGCGGGAGTGGCCGCGGTGGACGTGAGAATCGTCAGACACCCGTAACGCCGCTTGGGTGGGGTTCCGAATCCCGACCCTGGCGGGCATCATTCCGTTTTTCAACGTGAAGCCGTGAAGGATTGCTAGCGTCCGCCGGGATGCCGGTGCATCTGACGCGGTGCGCCGGCGTAACGTTCGACCAAATGACCGTTTTCGAAAAGATCGCCGTGGTGTTGATCGCGGCCTCCTGGGTGGTTACCGCGGGGATCCTGCTACTGCCTTTTCTGGAAATGCAGCCCAACCGGCTGCTGGTGGCGGCCGGCGTCTACTTCGTCAGTCAAGTGATCTTCTGGGTCGGGTGCGCCATCGGAGGGCGGGAGTTGGTCCAGCGTTATCGGCAACGGTTCCCGTGGCTTTCGTGGACCGGCCGGCTCCGGAGAAAGGGCTGAATGGGTTCGGCCCCGGTGGTCACGTCTCGAAGTCCGGATAGCCTGCCGCGGCCGCCTTGGCCTTGTAATCCTTCACCAGCTCTTCCCGGTTCATCTCCCTGCGCCAGATGGCTTCGGTGAAGCTCCACAGCAGGAACGGGTGCGCGCCCATGGCATACAGGCTGCCGTAGTCGCGCCGCTCCAGCGCGCGCCGCTCTTCGGAGGTGAACGTGAGCCGTTCCCTCTTTTCCCACTGAGCCACGAAGCCCGGCGGGTTCTCCACGTAGGCGTCCTCCGCGGCCTCGTTCATGTTCACGATGTGCATGAACTTGTCCACCAGATATTTGCTCACAGGCCCGCTCCTTCCTCCTTCCGTTCCCAGGCGAAGAACGGCACCGCCGGGAATCCCACGTCAAGCCCCTCGGCGTGCGTGGGAGACGCCCCACTGGCCACGCCCATGGCCATCAGGAAGTTGAGGAAACCCAGCGTCATGTTGCCGGACGGGGTGGCAATTCACCTTGTGGCCCGCGCTTGACGGTACCGACGACCGCATCGTCATTCCCGCGAAAGCCTGCCCCGGACCCCGATCCGGGGCTTGTCCCCGACCCCGATCGGGGAGCGGGAATCCAGGCGGGGTGGGGCGGGGAATGACGATGTCAGCCCAAGGTCGGGTCGAGGACGATCTTGCCGATGATCCCGCCCCGCTCAAGCAGCCCGTGCGCTTCCTTTACCGCCTCCAGGGGCATGATGCGGTCGATAATGGCGCGGATCGAGTCTTGGGCGGCGAGCGACAGGGCCAACTCCACGTCCTTGCGCGTCGCTCCGGGCTGACCGATGATGCGGATGCGCTTGAGGTAGAGGCGCTTCACGTCCAGCGGCACGGTGCCGCCGCCGTGGGCGCCCGCAGTCACCAGACGGCCCGCGAAGGCCAGGCTGTTGAAGGCTCCGGGCCACAGCGTGGGATCGGCGATGTTCTCGAACACGACGTCGGCGCCGTGGCCTTCCGTGATGCGAAGCACTTCCTGCTCCAGATCCTGCCGGCGGTAGTTGACCGTGAACCCGGCGCCATAGTCCCTGGCGGTTTCGGCCCGCGAGTCGGAGCCGGCCGCGGCGATGACCCGGGCGCCCTGATGCCGGGCGATCTGCACGCCGCAACTGCCGAGCGCGCCCGTGGCTCCCATGATCAGCACCCACTCGTTCTGCTCGAGGTTCGCGTGGTTCAGGAGCAGGTTGATGGCCGTGGGAAAGTGACGGGTGATCACCGAGGCTTCGGCGAAGGACAGGTTGTCCGGCATGTGGAAGACGTTGTCCACCGGCACGGTCACGTACTCCGCGTAACCGCCCCAGCGGTCGAGGCCCAGATGCCTGCTCCGGGGGCACGAGTCCTCCCGGCCCATGAGGCAGAACCGGCAGTCGCCGCAGCGTATCGATGCCACCACCGACACCCGCTCGCCGCAACGCGCAGCCGGCACGCCCGCGCCGGTATCCACGATCACCCCCGCGGGATCGGCCCCAAGCACCACCGGGAACTGGAGGTCGGTCCGGTAGCTCCCTTCCCTCACCTTGAGGTCCAGCGTCCGGTTGACGGAAACGGAATGAACCCGGATCAGCACTTCGCCCGGCGCGGGCGAAGGAATGGGAAGCTCCTCCATCCGCAGCACGTCCGCGCCGCCGAATTCCCTCAATGCGATGGCCTTCATGGCAGCACTTTCATCCTCCCTCGGTGGAAAGCCGCCCGCGGAATCTACTACGGAATCGCCCCGGAATGAACTGCACGGTTCCCGGCCCGGGTGAAGAGTTCCGATCATTCCCGTCGTTGACCCGGCGGCTCACCCTGTAGTATCCCGGCATCCCATGAGCACTGGAAGCGGAACCATCGAAGGCATTCTGGCGGGGTTGCGGTCGACCGAGCTCCTGCTGGAGATGGAATGGGACGGCTGGCTGGCCATGCCCGCGCCCTACGGCGAAGTGGGTTACGCCACCCGGGAGGTGACGGCGCGGTACGAGCGGAACGGCTATGAATGGGATATTCACGGCACGCTCTACACGCCGGACCGGGACGCGGGACCCGGCCGTGCCGTCGTGGTGTTCCACGGCGGCGCCGGCAGTGAACGCATCATGGACTCGACCCCCGACGGCCGCCCCGGCCTGGCGCGGGTCCTGGCCTCACAGGGATTCGTGACGCTGGCGGTCACCTACCCGGGCCACTATCCGCCCGGCGGCGTCTGGACAGAGCCGGTGCCGCAACGCATGCCGGTGTATTTGCTGGACAGACAGCTCCCGGCCGAAGAGATCATGGACCGCAATCTCAAGTGTACGTTCAACACGATCCTGCAGGGCGCCGGCCTCCTCACCGACCGGCATCTGCCGGGCCGTGACGTGCTGGCCTTCGGCCACTCCACCGGCGGCCCCATGGCCGCTCACCTGTACCGGTTCGTGCAGCGCGCCTGCGTGACGGGGCTCCTGGGCTTCGGTTCCGGTGGTCCGGATGGCTGGCGCAAGGAATGGCGCGACCAGACCGGGGCGGAGGAGTACCACGAGATCCCGGTCGACCAGATCTCCCGGCGCTCGCCCGAGAGCTTTCGCGCCGCGCGATATGAAGACCCGGAAGACCTGACTCCCTGGGGCGGCCCCGACGAATATATGGCGTGGGCCAATCCGATGCGGTCCCAGATGAAGACCAGCCTGTGCGACAACCAGCACAATGCCGCCGTGGGGATCCTCGACCGGTACGTGGAGCGCACCGGCCTGCCGCGGGAGGAATACTACGATCATCTCCAGGACCCCGACCCCGAGTGGCTGAAGAGCATCGGGGCGCTGCTGGTGGTGGGCGAGAACGACAAGGGGCACTGGCTCAGGGGAGATCGGCTGGGGGACAAGCGCGAGATGTTCATGGGCGCCAAATACGCCGCCGGCGCCCGCGGCTGCCACGTGGTCCTGGTCCCCCGCTACGGCCACGTGGGTTACGCCGAGTTGTACAACGAGAAGATCGCCCACCTGTGGTTGTGGGCGGTCAAGGACGGGTTTTTCGACCGCTAGCGGCCCCGTAGGGGCG
This sequence comes from uncultured Binatia bacterium (SeqCode), assembly GCA_965218305.1. Taxonomy (GTDB): domain Bacteria; phylum Desulfobacterota; class Binatia; order UBA9968; family JAJDTQ01; genus JAJDTQ01. The sequence continues at coordinate 494,696 of OZ244617.1, forward strand.
ACCGGCCGGTCGCCCCTACCAGACGCGACGCCTAGGCCGTCAGCTTCCGTTGCAGCCACTGCGCCAGCACGTTCAGGGCCGGCTCGTTGGACTTGCCGGGTACGCGGCCCATGTGTCCTCCGTCCGGGAAGATGAAGACCTCCTTGGGGTCGCCGTGCTCCAGCAGGAGATAGAAGTCGTCGATGGGATGCTGGTCGTCGAGCTTGCCGTTGATCAGCAGCAGCGGCGCGCACGGCTGATCGATCAGCCCCTGGGTCACCAGCGAGAGTTGCGGCGCCAGTCTCAGGATCTCGTCGAGCTCCCGAGTGCGGAAGATGTACCCGCGCGCGTCCAGCAGACTGGCCGGTCCCAGGAGATATTGCTCCGCGCGGGTGGTCAACGCCGGCCGGAGCCATTCCTCCTGGAAGGTCAGGTGCACCCCGCCGCCCCAGTCCACGGCCCCCATGAGCCGCTTCGCTTCCACGTGGGCGACCTTGGCGGCCCAGTATCCGCCGAAGCTTCCCCCCATGACGCCCAGGCGGGAGCCGTCCACGTCCGCGCGCGTCTCCAGGTAGTCAAGGGCCGCGGAGAAGGTCCGTTCGGCCTTGGGATCGGACCCGAGAACGGGGCTCTCTCCGACCCCGGGCATGTCGATCGCCATGGTCGCGAGGCCCAACCGGTGAAGCGCCTCGCTGGGTCTGCGCCGGTCTTCCTTCCAGCCGTCGACGCCGCCCCAGTGGAGCACCACCGGAGGCCGATGGACATCGCGCGGGATCTGTAGGTAGCAGATCACGGACTTCCCCTCGAAGGGGATCTCCACCCGTTCCACCGGGGGGTCCAAGTGCCGGGCCGCCTTCAGGAAGTTTCGTAGCGACGCCTGGTAGCAGGCCTTCTTACCCGGGGTCGAGGCTACCGGATAGCGGCCGATGCGATAGTAGTCGTAGGCGAGATAGAACGACTCGCCGCACGGCTCGCCGTTCTTCTCCTGTCTTTCGCCCAATGCCTCGTACCGCTCGCCCATCCGGCTCCATACCTCGGCCCAGTGGTCGTCCTCGGTGGATTCGAGCCAACCGACCACCACCTCGGCGTCCTCCGGCTTGACCCACTCGAAGGGGTTGGCGCGGCCGGCGCGCCGCAGTATCTCCGGCTTCAGTTCTTCGAGCGGGCGCATTCTTGATTGCACAGGGACCTCCATACGAGCGGCGAAAGCAGGGCTGACGTGATGCTAACGTCTATTGGAAAGGCCGGCGTGGGTCAATCCTGTAGACCCTTGGGCCGAGTGGAAATAGTTTCAGACGACTGTCCGCAAGAAAACAAATTCTGTACCCGTGTGACAACAACGGGCATTATGTGGTATATGTAGTGGTCGGGCGCAGCGTGTGCCGTATATGTAGGGGCAAACTCTTTAATGCACCCAACCCGCATAGCTCACCAAGCCGCTTCCATCCTGCCCGTTGACCGCGGGGAACACAGCGCTGGCAGAGCCGTTCTGTTGCCGGCGTTTCCAATGGCTTCGGCCAAGGGGGCCTCTTGACGGTGTCTCCCCGGAAACCGTCGCCTCGTCTCGGATTCCGCTTTAAGCGGCTCACAATCTTTGCTTTCGCGTTGTCGGCGCTCCTAGCCGGCATTGCGGCCTCCCAGGTCCAGGACCCGCTGCCCTGGACCGGCACCGCTGAAGTGTCGCCGGGCACGTTGCGTATCGAAAAGGGCAAGAGCCTCTCATATAGCTTGAGGCTGAGCGAGCCGCCGACCAGCGACGGATGGTGGGTCAGGGTGTGGGTTGACGGCGTGGTGCGCATGGACGGTCACTATAACGGAATCAGTTGGGTTCCGCCGATTGGCTGGGAGTTCAATCAGGACAACTGGGACCAGTGGCGGGAGATCAGGGTACGGGCGGATGAAGACGCATCGGCCGTGACGGTGCGATTCACCCACGAAGTGTGGGAGGACAACACCAACTGCCCCGTGCACGATGTTGGCGAGGTCATGGTGCACGTGGTCGATGATGCCGGGGACATCCCTGAAATGGGGACCACGGACAACCCTGTGACCACGGACAACCCTGTGACCACGGACAATCCTGTGACCACGGACAATCCTGTGACCACGGACAACCCTGTGACCACGGACAACCCTGTGACCACGGACAATCCTGTGACCACGGACAATCCTGTGACCACGGACAATCCTGTGACCACGGACAATCCTGTGACCACGGACAATCCTGTGACCACGGACAACCCTGTGACCACGGACAACCCCGTGACCACGGACAACCCCGTGACCACGGACAACCCTGTGACCACCAACAACCCTGTGACCACCAACAACCCTGTGACCACCGACACCCCCGGGACCACCAGGAACCCCGGGACGACAAACATCCGCGGTGTGGAGTGGCCCCTCGACAGGGTGAACGAGGCCGTACTCCCGGAGATCGGACGGGCCGTGGCGTTTACCGCCGTCAGATGCCGGCTTGATGAGACGTTCGCGGACATTGTCAAGAGCAGGGCGGAGGGAACCGGTCTTACGTCGCTGTATCCGGTGCCGGCCTCTCGTGGATGGGCCGCGGCAAACGCCCCGGGGGCGGCCCTGGAGCAGTGGCTCGGCGAGCTGTCGTTCCTGGTGCCGGCGACGGACGGCAAGGGCGGAGCAGTCCCTGTTGCGGTGTGGGGTTGTGGCGATTACCGCAGCCTGGCCGGTGACGGCAAGAAGCGGTCGATTGATTGGGACGGCCATGTGTCGAATTTTCAGTTGGGGGCCGACGTGAGGCTCGATGCCAACGTGCTGGCCGGAGTGGCCGTATCCCGGTCCAGGGGTCGTTCGACTACACCGGGCGCGGCAGCGATACGGTTGGCGCCGGCGACTACGACCTCCGTTTGATCGGGGTCCATCCGTACCTTAGCTGGTCGGTGTCGCCCGACCTCCAGGTGTGGGGCACGATCGGTCATTCCTGGGGCGAGCTCCGACTCGAGGGAGACCTCGCCGACGGTCTCCTGAAAAGCGATGCGAGTCTGACGTCCGGGGCCATCGGCGTCAGCGGCCGGCTTCTGGCGCGTGGGACGACGACGTTGAGGCTGAAGGGGGAGGGAGCGTTGGCGCAGCTCAATGTCGATGGCGTCGAGGAAGGGTTTGGAAAGGTGGGCACGGACATGCTGCGGTTGCGGCTGGGCATGGAGGCCAGTCACGACTACAGCCTCCTTTCCTTCGGCGGAACGCTTACCCCGTGGGCAGAGCTGGGCCTGCGCCACGATGGCGGCGACGGAGTGTCCGGGGCCGGCGCGGAAGTCGGCGCCGGCCTGCGCTATCGGAATCCGCTGGCGGGCTGGGGGGCGGAGATCCATGGCCGCTGGCTGGTAACCCACGGCGGCGCGCTTGAGCGGGAAGGGGGGTTCCGTGCGCGCGTGGGCTTCGATCCGGGGCCCCAGGACCTCGGCCCGTCGGCGAGCCTGACCTGGACCCTGGGTGAGGCCGCGAGCGGCATCCACCGGCTGTGGGAACCCGGCGGACACAACCGGGTCGGGCATGACGGACTGACGAGCCGCTGGGATGCGCGGTTCGCCTACGGTCTCCCGGCGGGTCGCGGCGGGAGCGTGCTCACCCCCTACGCCACCGTGAGCCAGGACGACGGACGCGGGCGGGGTTATGGCGTGGGCCTACGCTTGGCGATAGGCCGGTCAACCGTCGTCAGCGCCGAGGCACGACGCCGGGAAGGGTCCACGACAGCGGTCCACGACGTCGTGGTACGCCTTTCCGCAGCGTTCTAGTACAGGTACAGCCGTTCCCCCGCACCCGGATCGGAAAGGCATGACGCGAGAGGCACGCGATGGCGGAACCAAAAGTCGGCGTTGAGATTCCCGGGTCCGATGTCCATGGAGTGCTGGAGGACATCCGCCAGGCCGAAACACTGGGCATCCAGGCCGCATGGCTGACCACAGGCGGTCCCAGGACCGCCGACGACAACATCCGCCGCGACACCCCGAGCATCCTGGCCGCGGCGGCCATGTCCACCCGGACCATCCAACTGGGCACCGCCATCGTCCTCACCTGGCCGCGCCATCCCCTTTCCTTCGTCGAATACTGCGAGGCCATGGCGCAACTCGCTCCGGGCCGGTTCCGCCTGGGCGTGGGTCCGGGCAACAAAGCGCCCATCGAACGTACCTACGGATTCGCGTTCGAGCGCCCGCTGGGACACCTGACCGAGTACGTACGGATCGTGCGGGCGGTGCTGCGCGAGGGCGCGGTGGATTTCGCGGGGCGTTACTACCGCGCCCAGACGGCGGACAACGAACCGGTGGACGTACCGGTCATGATCTCGGCCGTGAGGCCGAAGTCCTTCGAGTTGGCGGGCCGATGGACAGACGGCGCAATAAGCTGGTTGTGTCCCGGTACCTACCTGCGTGACTTCGCCGTGCCGGCCATGGCCGCCGGGGCGGAGAAGGCCGGACAACCGACACCCCCGCTTATCGCCCACGTGGCGCTCGGTGTCCACCCGGACTGGGACGAGGTCGAAGCGGTGGCAAGACAGCGCTTCGACTCGTACATGCGGCGGGACCCGTACGTGGAGATGTACCAGATGGCTGGCTTCGCCGAGGCGGACAAGCGGGAGTGGAGCGCTCCGATGCTGAAGGCGCTGGTGATCTCGGGCGATGAGCCGGCTGCGGAACGGCGGCTGCTGGAGCTTTTCTCCTTTGGCGCCGCCGAGATCATGGTCAGCGTACTTCCTGCCGGCAGGGATCTCGATGCCAGCCGGAAGCGGACCCTGCAATTCCTGGGCGACTTCGCACGCACCCTCTAAAGCGCCACGGTACTCGGACCCCTGTGGTGCCGCGGCATCACGGGCGTCGGGCCTCAGATGTAGAACATGTGCGGGCGATCGTCCGGCTCACAGATATCCGCCAGCGTGACGCCGTCGACGACCTCCTCCATGGCGGCGGTTGCTTTCCTCCAGGTCTCCAGCACCTTTCGGGCCGCGACCGAGTCGGCCGTGTATTTCCGCAGGCTTTCCTCCGTGCCGCTCATGGGTCCGCTCAAGACCTCCAGCACCTCCCTAAGCGGGATCTGATCCGGCGGCCGCGTGAGATAGTATCCGCCGCCGGGGCCGCGGTTGGCGCGCACGAGCTCCGCCTGTTTCAGGGAGATCATGATCTGGCCCAAAAACTCTTCCGGGATCGCCTTCCTGGCCGCGATCTCCTTCACCTGAATCGGTTTCTTGGTGTCCCAACGCCAGACCAGTTCCTCCAGCGCAAGAATGCCGTAAGTGCCGCGAGAGCTAATTTTCATAGGCGCGCCCTTCCGTGCGGGACATCTTAGCATCTGCCGACAAAAAGAGCCCGGTGAAAGAGAGAAGAAGATCAAGGAGCGGGTGTTTGCTCCGGGAGCCTCTCCAAACGTAAGGGGTGGGTCGGGCCCGGCCTACACCAGGGCCGCGATCTCGTCCAGGGCCTCCGGATTGGCCAGCGCTTCCCGGTTCCGGACGGGTTGGCGGTTCAGGATGGCCGAGACCGCCGTTTCCACTTTCTTGCCGTTCCGCGTGACCGGCACCTGGCTGATCTGCCGCAGGATGGCGGGGACGTGGCGTGGCGTGGCCTGGGTACGGATGGCCGAGCGAATGGCCGCGGTCGTCTCGGCGTCCAGGGTTCCGTTCAGCACCACGAAGAGCGCAACCCTGGTCTCCCCCTCCCGTCGATAGCCCGCGACGATGCTGTCCCGGACGAACGGCAGCCGTTCGACGATGCGATAGATCTCCGCGGTGCCGAACCGGATTCCCGCGGGGTTGAGTGTCGTGTCGCTGCGGCCGTAGATCACGAATCCCTGCTCGGGCGTGATGGCCACGTAGTCGCCGTGGCGCCAGACGTCCGGATAGTCGGCGAAGTAGGTCTCCCGGTACCTGGCGTCGTCGGGGTCGTTCCAGAAACCCAAGGGCATGGATGGGAAGGGTTTGCGGCAGACCAGCTCCCCCTGCTCGCCCGCCACCGGCCGGCCCTGCTCGTCGAACACGGCGACATCCACCCCCAGGGCCGGTCCCTGGATCTGGCCCGGGTACACCGGCGAGATGGGGTTGCCCAGCACGAAGCAGCCGATGATGTCGGTGCCTCCCGAAATCGAGCAGACCTGCGCGTTCGGCTGGATGGCCTCGTGGACATAGTGGAACTGGGAGGCCTCCAGCGGCGATCCGGTGGAAAGGAGGGCGCGCATTCCGGCGAGCCGATACCTCCCGGCGGCGCGGAACCCGGCCTTCTCCAGGGTGGCCAGGAGCTTCGGGCTGGTGCCGAAGACGGTAATGCCGTGGTCTTCCGCGAGCCGGAACAACCTGTCCTCCCGAGGGTACGCAGGGCTGCCGTCGTACAAGACCACGGTGGCGCCCTGGGCCAGTCCGCTCACCAGCCAGTGCCACATCATCCAGCCGCAGGTGGTGAAGAAGAAAACCGTGTCGTTACGGTCGACGTCGGTGTGGAGCTTGTGCTCCACGTGGTGCTTGAGCGCCGTTCCTCCGGCACCGTGCACGATGCACTTGGGCAGTCCGGTGGTCCCGGACGTGTAGAGGATGTAGACCGGGTGGTCGAAGGGGAGATCGGCAAACGTCGTCTCGACGGTCTCGGCGTCGAGAAAGGACTCCCACGGCCTGGCCCCCTGGGGCAGGCCCTGTCCCGTGCCGGGTACCACGACCCACCGTTCCAGGCTGGGAAGCGAATCCGCCAGCCGGCGGGCCTTCTCGGTGCAGTCGTGGCGTTTGCCGTTGTAGAAGTAGCCGTCGGTGGACAGCAGCACCTTCGGGTGGATCTGCCTGAAGCGGTCGAACACCCCCTGGAACCCGAAGTCCGGCGATGTGGCGCTCCACACGGCGCCCAGGGAGGCTGTCGCCAGCATGGCCACGACGGTCTCCAGAACGTTGGGCAGATACCCCGCGACGCGGTCCCCGGGTCCGATGCCCACGCGCCGAAGGGCAGCCTGACAGCGACCCGTGAGCGCATGAAGCTCCCGGAACGTCGCCGTGCGGCATTCCCCGAGCTCGTTCTCCTCGATGATGGCGATGCGGTCGTCGCGGTGCCGCAGGAGCTGCCGGGCAAAGTTGAACCGGGTCCCCGGGAACCATACTTCGCGGCCGAGCCGCTGGGCCGGGGGCATGGCGTCATCCGCCAGCACCGGGCCCGACGAAGGCTGGCCGGTGGCGTCCGCCCATGCCGCTGCCCAGAAATCCTCCAGCCGCGATACGCTCCACCGGTGCAGCGCCGCAAACGAATCACCGGGAATGTCATGGCCGGCGCGCAGCCGTTCCCGGAATCGATACAGGTGGGATTCGTGAAGCTGTCGTTCCGTGGGTGACCAGAGGGGTGTCATCCTTCACCTCGTAGGCGGCCACTCCGCGTCGCGGATCCGGTCAGGATCCTCGTCACGGGGCTCGTTTCTCCGCGGCGTGGTCGGGCTCGGCGAACGGGCACAGGCGGTTGCCCATGACGATGGCCCGGTTGGGCGCATCGAAGCCGGTCCTCAGGTCGAAGTCCCGGTGCATCACCGAATCCGGATCGTCGGTGTGGACGGCGCCGAAGAGGTGTCCCATTTCGTGGATCAACGCCACCGCGTCCTTGGTCAGCTCGCCGTCTTCGTAGGAAAAGGAATCGCCGACGTGGCTCACGATGTAGTTTCCCAGCCCCTCGGTGCAGTTGCCGAAGCGGTCGGCGCGGGCCCGGCCGCCCCGGTAGAAGTTGAGGGGCTGCTGGGTCAGGCCGATGACGACGTCATGGGGCAGGTTGCCGCCCGCCCTGGGATAGGAGCGCTTGAGGCGTTTCATCAAGGTGACCGAGGACGTCGTGGCGCCCTCGACGCGCCAGGCTTTCGTGGCCTGGTGCGCCAGCCGGATACCGAACCGTTCCTCGTAATAGGCGGAAGCCGCCCGCAGCAGGTCCCTGGCGGTGTCACGCCAACGCGCGTCCGTCTGTCGCAAAGCCGCATCGGCCACCAGCTTGACCCGCACGACGCGAACCGCCCGGGAGGTCTGGTCCGGTTGAGCCGCGGTGCAGCCCGTCAACAGGAGGCCGCTAAAGACGGACCAGATTATCAGCCGGCGTGTTGTCATCGGAAAGAGGCTCGACATCGTCCTGTTCCAGGGGGCCGGTGTAGTAGGACCGTCGAATCTTGCTCACCGGGTCGGGGAAGAGGTCCCGGCCGAGGCGGATGGCCCGCCGTTCCATCTCCTTCATGCTCATGCGGTCCGGGACCTTGCTGGCCAGGATCACGACGTTCTGAATCTCGCTCAGGACGTGGGCGCGGTTGCCGAACGTGGGAAAGGTGTAGAGCTGGGGAAACACGCCGGCGAGCGTCTTGATGGCGGCCCGGATCAGCCTGCTTTCGGGTCCCCGCAAGGCGCCGATGAGATTGATCACCAGCACGCCTTCGGGCGTCATTTTGCCCCGGGCGGTGTCGAAGAACTCGCGCGTGACCAGGTGGAAGGGCATGTTGTCCGCGTAGTAGGCGTCCAGCAGGATCAGGTCGAAACGGTCCTCGGTTCGCGCCAGGAACTCGCGGCCGTCGCCGCTGTGGACCCGTTGATGCGGGTCCTCCCGGAAGTGGAAGAACTCCCGGGCCACCTCGACGACGTCCGGGTCGATCTCGATGGAGTCGATCTCCAAACCGGGGAACTCCTTGTGATACTTCTTGGCCATGGACCCGCCGCCGAGCCCGATGATCAAGGCCTTGGCGGCATCGGGCCTGAACGCCAGTCCCAGGGAGGTGAAGCGGGAGTAGAGCAACTCCAACGCGGTAGGGTCCTGCCGGTCCATGGAGCTTTGCAGGGTCCCGTCGAAGTAGAGGTAGCGGCGCTCCCGGGTCTCTTCGACCCGGATGCGATGGTAGCCGGTATCCTTCTCGTAGAGGGTCTTGGCCCAACCGCGCGCCAGCGGCGCGAGCATTGCGGACATCATGGCTCCCGGCGACACCGAAACCGATTGCCGAAGCCTGTTCCCGCCGTTCGCGAGCCACCCCAGGAGTTGTTGCACGGAGTTCATGCGCTCCGGCCGGAGGCGGCTCTACAGTTGACTGTAGTACGAGTCTTCATGGACCAGCGACATCGGCTCCAGCAGATCCTCCGGGATGCCGTCGATGAACTGTGACGGACGCGAGAACACCATCCCCAGGGAACGGTCGTACACGCGCGCGGGATAGGCGAAGAACAGGTTTTCCTTGGCGCGGGTGGCAGCCACGTAGAGCAGGCGCCGTTCTTCCTCCAGCTCCTCGATGCTGTTGGTGTTGTAATACGAGGGGAACCGGCCCTCCAGCGTCCAGATGATGAACACCGAATGCCACTCCAGGCCCTTGGCGGAATGGACGGTGGACAGGACCAGCGGACCTTCGTCCGGGTCCACCGGGAGAGCCTCGTCCACGCTGGCGGAGGGTGGATCCAGCGCCATGTCGCTCAGCAGGCGCTCGAGGCTCTGGTAGCGTTCGGTGATCTCCAGAAGGTGCTCCAGGTCACGCAGCCGCTTGGGATAGTCGTCGGCGTGCTTCCGCTTGAGGATGGGAAGATAGTACTGCATCAGGTACTGGGCCAGGTCGGCCGGCCGGGTTCGCTCCGGGCACTCGCCCAGAACCTGGGCCAGGGTTTTGAGCCCCTGCCCGGCCCTTCCTCGTGACTCGACGTGCTTCAGGCTCTGGTTCGGATCCTCCTCGGCCAGGAGCTGATCGATGAGCTTGCGGCTCATTTGAGGGCCGACGCCCTCCAGCAACATCAGCACCCGGCTCCAGGACACCGCGTCCCTGGGATTGCTGATGATCCGCAGATGCGCCAGCAGATCCTTGATGTGAGCCGTTTCCATGAACTGGAAGCCGCCGCGCTTCACGAAGGGGATGTCGTGCCGGGTCAACTCGATCTCTAGGTCGAACGAGTGGAAGCTCGAGCGGAACAGCACCGCCATGTCCCACAAGGGGACTCCTTCTTCCCGGAGCTCCAGCACACGCTGGCATACGAAGCGCGACTGGGTCTGCTCGCTCTCCGCCTGAACCAGCACCGGAACCTCGCCCTCGCTCTTGCTGCTGAACAGCGTCTTCTCGTAGCGCTCCGCAGCCCGGGTGATGATCTCGTTGGTGAGTCGCAGAATGGGCTGGGTGCTGCGGTAGTTCTCCTCCAGCGGGATGATCGTGGTCCCCGGAAACTGGTTCGGAAAATCCATGATGTTGCGGAAGTTGGCGCCGCGAAACGAGTAGATGCTCTGGGCGTCGTCGCCCACGGCCATGACGTTGTCGTGGCTGAAGGCCAGCCGGCGGATGATGTCGGACTGGAGGCGGTTGGTGTCCTGGTACTCGTCCACCATGATGAAACGAAAACGCTCCGACAGCCGGCGCCGCAGGTCTTCCTGGGAGTCCAGCAGGTCCTTCGTGCAGGTGAGCAGATCGTCGTAGTCCAGCAGGGACTTCTCGCGTTTGTAGACCTGGTAACGCTCGGCGATGGTCACCAGCTCCTCCAGGAAGTCCGCCAGGTGTGAGTACTCGCGTTCGACCAGCTCCGGCAAGGGCATCTGCCGGTTGCGCGCCAGGCTGTGGATCTCCCCGATGGTCTGCTTTCTCGGAAAGCGCTTCTCCCGGCTGTCCAGGCCCATCTGGGCGCGCAAGAGCTGGATCACGTCCTCGCTGTCGGAACGGTCCATGATGGTGAAGCCGGGCGCGAGGCCGAGGAGTTGGCCGTACTGCCTCAGCACCATGTTGCCGAAGGAATGGAACGTCCCGCCCGCGATGCGCTCGCAGCGGGAGTCGGCCAGCAGGCTTGCGCGCCGCAGCATCTCCTCCGCGGCCCGGCGGGTGAAGGTGAGCAGCAGGATCGATCGGGGGTCGATGCCCTTTTCGATGAGTCTCGCCACCCGGTACACCAGCGTCCGGGTCTTGCCGGTTCCGGCGCCGGCGACGACCAGCAACGGGCCCTCGAGGAACATCGCGGCTTCACACTGCGCCTCGTTGAGCTCCTCCTCGTAAGCGATGGTGGAGCCGGTGCGCGACGGCGCCGAGTCGGACCTGAGGACGTATTTGCGTGTCAAACGTGTTCTCCAGATGATTGCCGGGGCCGGCCGGACACGGACCTTGTGGAAGCCAATGTCTTGGGCTTCGTCCACAGGACAGTAGGCAAGATTAACACAACGCGCGTGCGGCGCAAAGATTTGTTGTTGCAAACCTAAGGGTAAAGAAATAGACAGAGCAGGAACACTCGATTGGATGGGTTTCATGGTAGCGGTCCGGTTCCGTCGGCTTTTCGCAAATATCTTTCTCGGTTTTTCACTCCTTTCAGGTTTGTCGCTTTCCTTTGCGCAGACGCGCCTCGACGGCGTGGTGGTCACGGACCACCCTGCGGCCGTCAGGGCGGGCATGGAGATTCTGGAGCAGGGCGGCAACGCGGTCGATGCCGCGGTGGCGACGGCCTTTGCCCTGGCGGTGGTGGACCCGGCCTCGTCCGGCCTCGGGGGAGGCGGCGTCATGGTGGTCTACCAGTCCAGGGAGAAGAAGGCCCACGCGCTGGACTTCACCGAAGTGTCGCCGGCGGCTGCCCCGGCGCTCTATCGACCGGGGGCGGATGTCCGTCCGGGTCTCCTGGAGCGTGGCGCCCTGGCCGTGGCCGTTCCCGGAACCGTGGCGGGGCTTGCCGAGGCCTTGAAACGGTTCGGCCGTCTGCCGTTGGAGACGGTGCTGGAGCCGGCTATCCGGTACGCCGCGGAGGGGTCGCCGGTAACCTCGAGCTTTCGCCGGGCCGTCGAGGAGAACCTGGCGGTGCTGCGGCAACGGGACAATTTCTCGCGCCTCTTTCTCACCGCGGCCGGGGCGCCCCACGAGGTGGGTGGAATCATCCGCCAGCCGGAGCTGGCGGAGACATTGAAAACCATCGCCAGGGAGGGTGCGGCGGCCTTCTACGAGGGTACCGTCGGACAGGCCATCGCGGCCCGGATCATGAAAGACGGCGGCGCCGTGACCCTGGACGATCTCAACAGCTACAGGCCCGTGTGGCGCCGGCCGGTCATCGGGAGCTACCGGGGCAGGACCGTGATCACGGTGCCGCCGCCAAGCGCGGGGGGACTGGCGCTGGTGGGGCTCCTGAACGTGATGGAAGGCTATGGTCCGGACCGGTTCCGCCACAACTCGGGGGCCTACCTGCATCTGGTCGCGGAAACCACGAAAGCGGGTACGGCCGACCTGCTTGAGTTCCTGGGAGACCCGGATTCCAACGAAGTCCCGGTTCAGCGCATCACTTCCAGGGAACGCGCCTCGGCGGTCCGCAAACGGATCTCACTGGACCTGGCCGCGCGCCGGACGGTTGCCTGGCCCACGGCCCGGACGAAGGAGGAGGGTGGAACGAACCATATCGGCGTATTGGATGGGGACGGCAACGCGGTCTCCATGAGCGTCGCCGTCGGGGGCCCCTTCGGCGCCAAGGTGCTGGTGCGCGGGGCCGGTATCATCCTCAACAATCAGATGCGGAATTTCTCGCCGGGGAGCGGTTCCGAAGCCTCGGCCGGGGACCCACCCAATATGCTCAAACCGCGAAAGCGGCCGGTGAACGGCATGACCCCGGCGATCCTGCTCAAGGACGACCGGCCGGTGCTGATCATCGGCGCTTCCGGGGGCTCGCGGATCACCGGGGCGGTGCTTCAGACCATTCTCAATGTCCTGGATTTCCGTATGCCCTTGCCCCCTGCCATGGCCGCGCCGCGTATCCATGTCCCCGCGGAGGAGCCGCAAGCCGTGGAGGTGGAGCCCGCCGTGAGCTCCGAGGCCGTAAAAGCCCTTGAGGACAAGGGGCACACGGTTCGCAGGCAAACCCGGTTGGGCGCGGTTCAAGCCATCCGGGTCGAAGGCAGGAGCATCACCGGAGCTTCGGATCCGCGGAGCACGGGCGCCGCACCATGAAGAGAGATGGGACCCTGGCCCCTTCAGCGGGCGTCAAAGGGGTTCTTGAGAAGGATGGTCTGATCGCGGTCCGGTCCGATCGAGGCGATGACGATCTCCGTTTCCACCAGTTCCTCCAACCGCCGCATGTAACGACGCGCATTGTCAGGCAGATCCGTGAGGCTTCGGGCGCCGGAGACCGGTTCCCGCCAGCCCTCGAATTCCTCCCACACCGGTTCCACGGATTCCATCACCTTCAGGCTCGCGGGAAAGTGGTGTAGCAGTTCGGCTCCCGCCCGGTACGCCGTGCACACGCGGATCTTCGACAAGCCGGTAAGCACGTCCAGCTTGGTCAGGGCGATGCCGGTCAAGCCGTTGAGACGGACGGCGTGCCGCACCGCCACCGCGTCGAACCATCCGCAGCGTCGCGGGCGCCCGGTGGTGGCGCCGTACTCGTCGCCGTCCTGCCGCAGCTTTTCGCCCTCGGGACCGGTGAGCTCGGTGGGAAACGGTCCGCTGCCCACCCGGGTCGTGTAGGCCTTGGAGATGCCGATGACTTCGTGGATGTGTCGCGGTCCGACGCCCGCGCCGGAGCACACCCCGCCGATCACCGTGTTGGACGAGGTGACGAAGGGGTAGGTGCCGTGGTCGAGGTCGAGCAGGGTCCCCTGCGCACCCTCGAACAGCACGTTTTTTCCGGCCCGGAACATTTCCTCCAGCAGTACGCCCGTGTCGGTGACGTACGGCGCCAGCCGCTCGCGATAACCGCCGTAGGTGCGGTGAATCTCCTCGAAGTCCAGGGCCTGTTCCTTCAGAATCGCTTTCAGGTAGACGTTCTTCTCCTTGATATTGTGCTTGAGCTTCGCGCGGAAGGTGTCTTCTTCCAGCAGGTCGATGACCCGTATCCCGACCCTGGCGGCCTTGTCCTCGTACGTGGGTCCGATGCCCCGCCCGGTGGTGCCGATCTTGCCGGCGCCACGCATCCGTTCCCGGGCCTGATCGATGGCCTTGTGGTAGGGCATGATCAGGTGCGCCTGCTCACTGATTCGGAGTTGGGTGTCGTCCAGCAGGTGACCCTGCTGCTGCAGTTCCTGGAGCTCGTGCAACAGGACCTCGGCGTCCAGCACCACGCCATTGCCGATGACGCAGACCTTGTCCTGGTGAAGCGCTCCGGACGGGATCGCGTGGAGGATGGTCTTCTCGCCGTTGACCACCAGGGTGTGGCCGGCGTTGTTGCCCCCCTGAAACCGCACCACGACGTCCGACCGGCGGGCCAGGAGATCGACGATCTTCCCTTTTCCCTCGTCGCCCCACTGGGCGCCTATGACCGCAACGTTTGCCACGTACGTGTCTCAGAGCTTCACGGCCGTCGTGGAAATGACCTCGGGCAGTGCCCGGAACTTGGCCAGCACCTCTTTGGGAACCGGTTTGTCCACGCGGATGAAGGATATGGCGCGGCCGCCGACCTTCTCCCGCCCGAGCTCCAGCCCGGCGATGTTGATGCCGTTGTCACCCAGCAGGGAACCCATGGCTCCCACCACCCCGGGAACGTCGTGATTGTACGAGACCAGGATGTGGCCGTCGGGGACGGCCTCGAAATAGAAGTCGTTGATCCGGACGATGCGGGGATTGTGAGCGCCGAAGAGCGCCCCCTCGATCTCCGTTTCCTGGTCTTTCGAGCGGGTGCGGACCTTGATGTAGCTGGCGAAGTCCCGGGCGCTCTCGCTCTTGGACTGGATCACCTTTATGCCGCGTTCTTGCGCGATGAACGGTGCGTTCACGTAGTTGACCGTATCGCCCAGGGCGAAGGTCAGAACGCCCCTCAGGACCGCCAGGGCGATGGGCGCGATGTCGTACTGCGCCACCTCGCCGCCGCCCTCGATCTGAATCTCGTCCGGGAACTTGCCCAACAACTGCACGTGGAGGCTGCCGAGTTTCTCTGCCAGGGTGAGGTACGGTTGCAACTCCCGCAGCAGATCCTGGCTGACGCTGGGGGCGTTGACGGCATAACGGATCACGCCGTCCACGAGGAAATCCCTGACCTGTTCCGCCACCGCGATGGAGACGTTGAGCTGCGCCTCGTCGGTGGAGGCGCCGAGGTGAGGCGTGGTCACCACCTGTTCGAGTTGCACCAGCGGATGATCGGGCGACGGCGGCTCGTCCACGTACACGTCCAGCGCGGCCCCGGCCACCTTGCCCTCCCTCAAGGCCTCGGCGAGGTCGTTTTCGTCCACGATGCCGCCCCGGGCGCAGTTGATGATCCGCACGCCGGTTTTCATCCTGGCGATGGCCTCGCGGTTGATGAGCCCTCGCGTTTCGTCGATGAGCGGCACGTGGACCGTGATGAAGTCCGCCCGGCGGTAGATTTCGTCCAGGCCGACCGACTCCACGCCCATGCGCGCGGCGGCCTCGGCCGGTATGAAGGGGTCGTATCCCAGCACCTTCATCCGCAGGCCCAGGGCCCGCTCCGCCACGATGCGCCCCACGTTACCCAGGCCGATGACCCCCAGGGTCTTGTTGCATACCTCCACGCCCGTGAACTTCTGCCGGTTCCATTTGCCGCTCTTGACCGAGGCCACCGCCTGGGGGATGTGCCGGGCCAGGGCCAGCATCAGCGAGATGGTGTGCTCACCGGTGGTGACGTTGTTGCCCCCCGGGGTGTTCATCACCACGATGCCCTTCTTGCTCGCGGCCTCCACGTCGATATTCTCCACGCCCACGCCCGCGCGGCCGATGATCTTGAGCCGGTCCGCGGCCTCGATGACCTCCGCGGTCACCTTGGTGCCGCTGCGAAGAATCAGTCCGTCGTAGCTGCCGATGATCTCCTTGAGCTCCTCGGGCTTGAGCCCGGTCCGCACGTCGACGTCGACGTTTGCCGCGTCGTTCAGCACCTTGAGCCCCACGTCGGGGAGCGGGTCGGAAACCAGCACCCTCATCATGTCGCCCTCGCCTCTGCCTTTCGTCGCGCCGCTGGCGGACGCGTCGCGATCGTCCATCAAGTCCATCAGTTCAGCGCCTCCATCAGGATCTCCTGCGCCGCCGCCACGCCGCGGCCGAGCGTGACCGGAAGCCCGAACTTCCGGAATGCCATCTCCAGCGCGCTCACGGCCACGATCACGTCGAAGGCCCCCATGTGGCCCACGTGGGCGATGCGGATGACCTTTCCCTGCAGGTGGTCCTGTCCCTCCGCCAGGGTGACCCCCATGCGCTCCCGCAGGTAGTCGAGCAAGGCATCACTGTCGGAGCCCCCGGGTACGTAGAGGCCCGTGGCCGCCGGGCTGGGGTTGTCCGGCGACAGCAGTTCGAGCCCCATGGCCGTGACCGCCACGCGGGTGGCGCGCGCCATGCGGTCGTGCCGCGCATAGACCCGATCCAGCCCCTCCTCATGCATCAGCTTGAGGGCGGCGCACAGCCCGAATACCAGCGACACCGCGGGCGTATAGGCGGTGGAGCCCTTGGCCTGGCCTTTCCGTTCGCTGTTCAGGTCGAAGTAGAAGCGCGGGGAAGCAGTTTCCGCGGTCCTGTGCCAGGCGCGGTCGCTGAGACCGATGAAGGCCAGCCCCGGCGGCAACATCAGGGCTTTCTGGGAGCCCGTCACCAGCACGTCGATGCCCCAGTCGTCCATCGGTACCGACAGCACGCCCACCGCGGTGACGCCGTCCACCACCAGCAGCGGCCCGCCGTCCCGCGTGAGGGCCGCGATCTCGCGCACCGGATGAAGCGTGGTGGTGGAGGTCTCGCTGGCCTGGATGAGCACACCCTTGGTGTCGGGGTGGGCCTCAAGCGCCTGCTCCACGGCGCGGACCTCAACCGCCGTGCCCCATTCGACCTTGATCTCCACCACCTCAAGACCGTAGGCGCGGCATATGCGCAGCCAGCGTTCGCCGAACTTGCCGCCGTTGACCACGATGACCGTGTCTTTCGGCGAGAAGAGGTTGGCCACCGCCGCTTCCATGGCGCCGGTGCCGGAAGAAGCCAGGATGACCACGTCGTTCCTGGTCCCGAAGAGGGTCTTCAGCCCCTGCCGCGCCTCTTCCAGAACCGCCGCGAACTCCGGCGTCCGGTGATGAATCATGGTCCGGGCCATGGCGAGCTGCACTTCGTTGGGAATGGGCGTCGGCCCGGGAGAAAGGAGATATTGCTTGATCATGGGGCACCATCCGAGGGCGCGTGAACCGTCCCGTCAACGGGATTTGCGCACAAAAAAGCCTGAACCTCTTCGGCTAAGAGACCCAGGCGTACGGCCGTCCAGCAGTAAAGCACTCCCCCGTGGTTCAATCCACGTACACGCCAGTTGTGCGAACTATATTTGTAGCCCGGCCGGGCGATTTTGTCAATTCCGCCGGCCCGTACCCCAATTCGCGTCGGGCTGTTCCCGAATCCGAGCCGACCGGTTGCCGGAATTGCTCATCCCGTACCCAAAACCGTCCCGTACCCAAGAATCCTTCCGTACCCCAAAATCGTTGTCCCAGGCCCCGACCCCGTCACCCCGGACTTGATCCGGGGTCCAGGAGGCGGGGGCGGTGCGGGCAGCGTCTCTTCCCATGCACGCCTTGAGCGTATAAATTCCCAGTCCCCATGACTACCGCGCGCAAGATTGTCTTCCTCGACCTCGACGGCACCCTGCTGCGTTCCCAGGACGGCCACGTCGCCTTCAACCAGGCGATCCTCAAGACCTTCGGCTTTCCCGGCGACATTCGCACCATCCGGCCCGACGGCAAGACCGATCCCCAGATCCTGCAGGAGATCTTCGACGTGGCGGGCCACAAGGTGGAGTGGGGGCCGGCCGACTGGCAGACCTTCAGCGAACATCTCAAGGAGTGCTACCAGCACGCCATCTCCGAGGGTCCCACCCGGGTGCGGGCGCTGCCCGGCGTCCCCGAGCTGGTGCGCGAGCTGAGCCGTGTACCGGACCTCTGTCTGGGCGTCGTCACCGGCAACATGGAAGTCACCGCCCGGCTCAAGCTTCAGGCCGCCGGCGTGGGCGAGCACATCGGCCCCGGCGCCTTCGGAAGCGACTCCGCCGTGCGCAACGACCTCCCCAGGATCGCCATGGACCGCTGGCGCCGCCACCTGAATGTCCCGGTGGAGCCCGAGCACTGCGTCATCGTCGGCGACACCCCCAGAGACCTGGAAGCGGCCAGAACCAACGGTATGAAATGCCTCCTCGTGGCCACCGGCCGGTACCACCCCATGGAAGAGCTCCGGAAGCTGGAACCCGACGGCCTCGTGGCCGATTTCTCCGACACCCGGGCCGCGGTGGATGCGTTGATGCGACTGTTCGGGTAGTACAGGGTGGAGCTTATACCGAAATTTGCCAGTTTATCGATTTTTCATAAACTGGGTTAAACTTGCTATAAATGACTTCGCGGACCAGTTGTGCGGAACAAGCGCCATGGTTCGACGAGCCTATATGTGAGCTGCCCGTGCGCCGAGAGATCCAAGAGGGAAGCGATCATGCCTTGGGATAACGCCCGGTTGTTGCAACAGCTTCAACTCGGCGAAGACAGCCGCGTCGAGTTCAAGGAAGTGGTGTTCGCCGGGAGTCGCGTCCGCGAACCTCATCGGGACTCTATCGCGGACGAGTTGGCCGCTTTTGGCAACACAATCGGCGGCACATTGATCTTCAGCGTGTCTGACGGCGGTGTTGTGCAGTCGATGAATCGGCAGCAGTTGGATGCGTTGGAGGCCTTTGTCAGCGAGATCTGTTCGGACAGCATCCGTCCTCCGCTGACTTTCATGACCCAACGGCTGGCCTTGTCGGACAATTCGTTTGTGCTTGTGGTTGAAGTCGAACAGAGCGCGCTCGTCCACAAGAGCCCCAATGGATACCTTTCGCGGCAGGGCAGCTCCAAGCGTGAACTGTCTTCAGAAGCGTTGCGTCGGCTGTTTCAACAGCGCGGCCGTTCCGGGCTGCTGGGGCCGGACGAAGCCATCGTCGCCGGAACTGGATCCAACACCCTGGACGCTACGCTGGTGGATCGTTTCCTGAGTTCGCGCGCCACCGAGCCCACCACCGTCCAACTCGCCAAGCTGGGGTTGGTGCGGGAGGATGACAGCGGCGTGACCCGCGCAACCGTCGCCGGGGTTCTGCTCTGCACTACGCGCCCGGATGAGTTCTCCCCGGGCGCCATGATCGAAGCCGTCCGCTATCGCGGCACGGTGCTCGGGCGTGCGAGCCAGCACGACGCGGCTTCCATCACCGGCCCGTTGGACCGGCAGATCGGCGCCGCCGTGAACTTCGTCAGGCTCAACACGCGGGTGGCCGCGCGCAAGGCCCCTGGGAGGATAGAAACCCCGGAATTCAGCCCGCGGGCAGTATTCGAGGCCTTGGTCAACGCCGTGGTGCACCGGGATTACTCGATCGAGAACGCGAAGATACGGCTCTTCATCTTTGACGATCGCCTTGAGTTGTACTCACCGGGTGCCCTCCCCAACACGCTGCCCATCGAAGCCATGCGCAACCGACAGGCCACCCGAAACGAAACCCTCGCCTCCGTCCTTCGCATGCTTGCAATCGGAGAAGTGGACGGTGCCGGTGACCGGCAGTACTTCCTGGAACAACGTGGCGAAGGGGTTCCAATCATCTACGAACAGACCCGGGAGCTGACCGGGCGTGATCCGGAATATGAGCTCCTGGGAGGCGCGGAGTTGCGGCTGACGCTACCGTCCGCCCGCCCGCCGGTAACGGGCATTGAAGGGGAAGTGTCGGTATCCGCCACTGGCCGACCGCTGGCCGGCGCAACCGTCGTTGCGCTTTATCCCAACAAGACCTGGATGCAACGTACAACGGACACGTTTGGCCGGGTCGCCTTTGGGTTTCACTCCCAGCTCCCGATCACTGTATTCTGCGCAGCGCCGGGGTACGGCGGCTGGGCGGAGCGGGACTGGCGCCCGCCGGAACCGCTTGCCGTGCAGCTTGAACCGCTGCCGACGGGCGGCTCCGCAGTGTTCACCGAGGGAACCGGTCATCTGCCCGAACTAGCCGGACGACTCAACCCGATCCTCGACAACCTGGACCGCATGTACCTTTACGCGACCAACGTCGCTATTGATGAGGGAAAACAGCAGCCCGTTCACTTCAAGCTGAATCAGCCCTTGCGCCTCACGGATGTCAACGGTTCTGAATGGATCGTACGGTTCATCGAGATGATCGGAGCCTCAGCGCTGTTGGAGTACGAGCGGCCTGACGAACAACCAAGATAGGAAAGGCCATTGACGAACGGATGACAGGTGTATGGGACTTGTACCGCGCAGAGTTTTCCCCGACCGACCACAACCTCCAGGACACATTCAAGTTTCCTAATGCATTGCCGCGGCAATCAAAGCCCATCATCCCTCGGCGGGATCTGCAACCCTCGCTTTACCGCCGGCCGAGCGCCGACGCGCGCCAGCCAATCTCGCACATTGGGATAGCGGTCGACGTCGATCTCCTGCATCTCCCAGCGGTAGATCCAGGGGTAGGCCGACACGTCGGCGATGGAATAATCGCTCGCCAGATAGTCCCGTCCTTCCAGGCCCCGGTTGAGCACTCCATAGACGCGGTTGTTTTCCGTTTGCCAGACGCCCAGGTGCGGGTGCTCCTCGCCGGCGTCGCGGCAGCGGATCTGCCAGTGCACGCCCAGGCCCGTATGGGTGATGTGGCCGGAGGCGAAGAACAGCCAGTTCAGGACTTCCATGCGGGCAGCCGGTCCATCGGGTAGTAACCTCCCCGATTTTTCCGCGAGGCAGATCAGAATCGCACCGGACTCGAACACGGTGACGGCTCGGCCGTCGGGGCCGTCGTCATCCACGATGCAGGGTATCCGGCCGTTGGGGTTGATGGCCAGATACCAGTCTTCCTTCTGTTCCCCTTTGTCGAGGTCCATGGGCCGGACCCGGTAGTCCAGTCCGGATTCCTCCAGCATGATGGAGGCCTTGCGGCCGTTGGAGGTCGCTTTGCTGTATAGTGTGATCATTTCCGTCCGCCTCTTTTCTTCCCCGATTTGTGGCGAGTCTACCGATTTCTTGTAGACTTTATAACAGGGATACATTTACCTGGAGCAGCCTGTTTCATCTGAGGACCCTGTTTCATGGCTACACCCTATCGCGACATCCTGGACAAGGTGCGGCTGGCGTTTCCCCAGCCGGTATCCGATCCCATCCACGATTCGTACTTCATCCACTCCATCATGCGTGCCCTCGATCAGGTGGATGCGTTGAAGACGGAGTTGCCGATACTCGGCGAGCTGACGGCAGGTGACTTCGAGGAGGCGCGGAAGGCGACCCTGCCGGCGGGCCCGTCGTCGGTGGAGGCGGTGACCTCCGACCTTGTGGGCTACCTGCGGGGCATGACCATTTTCGGCCACCCCCGCACGCAGCAGAACGTCGTCCCGCCGCCCACCATCCCCAGCGTCATCGGGGTGCTGCTGGCCGCGTTGCACAACCCCAACATCGCCTGGGACGAATACAGCCGGCTCGTGGCCCTGGCCGAGGTCGAAGCGGTCGGCATGACCGCGGGGCTCATCGGCTACGACCCGGAACGGGCCGGCGGCGTGTTCACGTTCGGCGGCACCGGCACGTCTCTCTACGGAGTGAAGTTGGGGCTGGAGAAGGCCTGTCCGGATGCCATCCACAACGGCGTGTCCGGAGATGCCGTCATCCTGGTGTCCGACACCGGGCACTACTGCGCCGCCAACATCGCCGGCTGGCTCGGCATCGGCACCCGGAACCTGGTGACGGTGCCCACCACCGACGACAACGAGATCGACCTGGTCCGGCTGGAGGAGGCTGCCCGAAAGGCGCTGACGGAGGGCAGGAAGATCGCCGCCATCATCGCCACCATGGGCACCACCGATTCCTTTGGCCTCGACGACCTCCAGGCCATTGCGGCGCTACGGGATGCGCTGGCGGATGAGTTCCAGCTCGCCTACCGCCCGCACATCCACGCCGACGCGGTCATCGGCTGGGCGTGGTCGGTGTTCAACGACTACGATTTCGAGGGCAACCCCCTGGGTTTCCGGCCGCGCACCCTGCGGGCCCTGGCCGGGGCGTGCCGCCGCATCCGCCACCTGTCGCTGGCGGATTCCGTGGGCGTGGACTTCCACAAGACCGGCTTCGCGCCGTACATCTCCAGCCTGGTGCTGGTGAAGGACCGGGCGGACCTGCAGCGGGTCGCGCGGGACCCGGAACAGATGCCGTACCTCTACCACTCCGGGGAATACCGGCCCGGCATGTACACGCTGGAAACGTCCCGGGCCGGCACCGGCCCGCTCGCCGCCATGGCCAACTACCGCCTGTTCGGGCGTCAGGGCCTGCAGGTGGTGCTGGGCCACATCGTGGAGATGGCGCAGCTCCTGCGCGAACACCTCGAAGGACGCGAAGGCACCACCGTGCTCAACCGCGACAACTTCGGCACCGTGACCCTGTTCCGCGCCTATCCGCCGGGCGTGGACACCTTCGCCATCAAGCGCCAGGAGTTTGACGACCCCGCCTTCCGCGACACCCTGCTGGCCAACAACGAGTACAACCGGAAGATCATCCAGTACGTCCACTCCGAAGCCATGGCCGGCCGCGGCGTCTTCATCTCCAACACCGACTGCTACCGCCGCACCCGCTACGGCGAACCCATCTACGCCCTGAAGTCCTACATCCTGTCCCCGTTCGTGGACGAAGCGGACGTCGAGGTCGTGGTCCAAAAGATCATGGAAGCGCGGGAGAAGGTGGCGTAGGGCCGGTCCGCCTCACTCCCGTCCGACGCCGGCCGCTGCCACATCAATTGGCTCGTCCTCGACAGTGGCTGGGAGGCGGAAAGAGGCTTTCAATGAGACGCTCGAAAGAGTACTCGTGGACGCATCCATGTAAACCATGCAGAGTGTCTGCGAGACATGGGCCGAAAGGGGGAAGGAACGTGGAGTACACGGCGGTCGTAAAGCATTCCGACGGATGGTGGATTGGCTGGATTGAAGAGGTGCCCGGCGTCAATTGCCAGGAACGCACTCACGAGGAATTGCGCCAAAGCCTTGCTGAAGCGCTCGCTGAAGCACTTGATTTCAATCGGCAAGACGCCTTGGCCGCGGCAGGCGATGACTATCGGGAGGAGAAGGTCATCGTTGCATGAATCGAACCGAACTCTTGAGGCATCTGCAAGGGCGCGGTTGCCGGCTGATTCGTGAAGGAGGGCGGCACTCATGGTGGCGCAACCAGCGCGGCGACCGGCGTTCCGCAGTTCCGAGGCACCGTGAAATCAACGACCTTCTGGCCCGAAAGATATGCCGTGATCTCGGAGTCGACCCGGTCAAATAGAATGTAAGGGAACCGGAACATCCCCATGAGACCATCCCGCAAGAATCCCACGACCGTGGAAATCTTCACCCACGGCAAGGCGTCACGAAAAAATATCCCCACGGCTGAGTATCAAGCGCTGTTTTTGTAAAAGCAGTGCAGTTGGCCCTTGTCGTCCGTGAAGTTTCGCAGAATCATCCTCGGGATGTAGTGCTGTCCTTTCGGCACGTTCATCGGTGTTCGCCGAGCCCGTCGGGGTTTCTTTCAACCGGTCCGATAAGTCCGCACCGGCAGTGCTTCCGTCTCCAGCGTGGATAGGTCGAGGCGCTTGGAAGCATGATCGATGTCAAAGCCGACGACGTCTCCGTTGGCGTCGAGATCGACGTTGAGTCCCGCCGCAACTTCGCGTGTCTCCGCACCCGGTCCGGGTTTGAGCTCGACGTACAGGCTGTCGGTGTCGGAGTAGTAAGACAGTTTCATCAGCGTTCTTCTTGAAACCGCGCGGGATCGTAGGTCCTACGCGGCTTGGAGCGGACTGGAGCGCTGGCGTAGGGGCGTCCCATGCCGTAACCGTAGAATCCATTCAGGAGTTCGCGGATCAATTCGGCTGGCTCCAGCCCTCACATCTCTGCGGGTCGTCCGGGCGACCTCGAACCCCGCCTGGAAAGTTTCAGCCCTTCCGCCCCTGCCTCCTCGATGGTGGGCAATCTCGTCAAAGCTGCCCAAGTCATAAGGCTCTTCCTTGAAATCCGGCGCCCGATGGCGGTATGCGACGTCCCACAAGGCCCGGATCATTGCCATGAAAGAAGTCTTGCCGGTGCTGTTCTCGCCCACCAGAAGGGTCAGCGGCGCCAGGCGAGCCGTCTGTTCCTGACGAAAGCAGCGGAAATTCTTGAGGGTGACTGAATCCATGCGCGACTCCTGAAATCTCGTCCGGCGACCTCACTCCCCATCCAGTTCCCTATGCAGCCACCGCAGAATCGTTGGAAACACATCCGGCGATTCTCCCATGTGGCCGCCCGGAAACAGGCGCATGGCCTTGGGGTTGCCGCACTCCAGCAGCATGAAGAAGTCCTCGATGGGTACCTGGAGATCGTCCCTGCCGTTGACCAGGAGCATGGGGGCGCAGGGCTTGTCGAGCAGGCCCTGGTCCTTGAGGGACAGGATGGGCATGACCTCGATGAGTTCCTCGAAGGTCTTCTTGCCGAAGAGCCGCGCGCGGGCCTCGATGAGGTCGAAGAGGTACGACGAGGCGTTGCGGGAGCGCTGCTGCCAGGCGGGCTGGAAGAATCCGTGGATGCCGCCGCCCCAGTTGACCGCGGCGCGCAGCCGTTCGGGCTCCACGTGGGCCATCTTGGTGGACCAGTAGCCGCCGAAGCTGGCGCCCAGGACGGCGATGCGGTCCGGGTCCACTTCCGGCCGCGTGACGAGGTGGTCCAGGGCGACGCTGTAGACCTCGTGGGCGGTATCGGACGCCAGCACCGGGGACTCGCCGGTGCCGGGGCTGTCCATGATGAAGCAGCCCCACCCCTCGGCGAGCATGGATTCCACGAAGCTGTGCCGCTCCTCCTTCCAGTTGTCGATGCCGCCCCAGTGCATGATCACCGGTGCCGGCCGTCTGGCCGGAAGGCGCAGGTAGCCCACGACCTCCTGGTCGCGCAGGGGCAGGGCGATGCGCTCCAGCGGCGGGTCGAAGTAGCGCGCGGCGGCGAGGTAGGTCTCGATGGTCTTGCGGTAGGCTTCCTGCTTGCCGGGTGAGCTGGGAAAGGGGTGGCGCCCGGCGCCGTAGTAGGCGGCGGCCTGGAAGTAGGCCTCTTTGGCCTCGTCCGTTTCTCCCTTTTTCTCCGCCTCCCTGGCGGTGTTCTCCCAGCGCGCGCCGGGTTCGCTCCAGGCATCGGCCCACGCGTCGGGGTCCAGACTGTCCAGCTCGACCAGCACGCCTTCGGCTTCGGCCGGGTCCATGAGGTGGAAAGGGCTGCGCCTGCCTACGCGCTTTCGAATGCGGTCCTTGATTTCGTCGAGAGTTGAGGCTTCCGCCATGTTGAGGGTCCTCCAGGTTGGTGTGCCTCAAAGTGAGAATGCGGATTCGGGTCCCGGCGCCGGAATGCCGGCCGGGCCACCAAGCCTGCGTTCGGTTGAGAATATCACGATTTCGTAATACAGAATAAGTCCATCAGGTACCCTTCGACTTCGCTCGGCTGCGCCTCGCTACGCTCAGGGCGAACGGGGAGGGTTGATCATGACGAAAGAGGACTATTACATCCAGGGCATGGAGTCGTACGCCGACGACCGGGTGGAGGAGGCCATAGAGGCGTACAAGAAGGCTCTTGCCAAGGACCCGGACTACGGTGATGCCCTGCACGCCCTGGGGATGGCGTACGCCAATCTGGATCGCCTGGACGAGGCCATCGAGGTGGGCAAGCGCCTGATCGAGGCGACCCCCGACGATGAGCTGGCTTTCACGAGCCTTTCCCTCTTCTATCAGCGCAAGGGGATGATCGAGGAGGCCGAAGCCGTCGGCGCCAAGGCCAGGACCCTGGGGTGGAAACGGCAGCTCGCCGAGAACAAGTAGCCGTCGTGGCCGGTCCGGCCGTCGGCGCGCACGAATCCACGCACAAATTTACGCGCCCGTCCGCGAAGAAGGGATACGCATGAATCTGGACAGCATTACCGTCGAATCGATCCGGGATTCTCTGAGAGAGCGGCAGTACATCTGCGACCGCAGCCTCGCCACGGTGGTCTATCTCTCGGTCAGGCTGGGCAAGCCGATCCTGCTGGAAGGCGAGGCGGGTGTGGGCAAGACCGAGATCGCCAAGGTGCTGGCGGACGTTCTCGGGACCCGGCTGATCCGGCTTCAGTGTTACGAAGGGCTGGATTCGAACACCGCGCTTTACGAGTGGAACTACCCCAAGCAGATGCTGCGTATCAAACTGGAGGAGATCGGCTCCCGGGACCGGGAGTCGGTGGAGACCGAGATCTTCTCCGAGGACTACCTCATCAGCCGTCCGCTGCTCGACGCCATCCGCACCGACGGCGCCGAACCCCCGGTCCTGCTCATCGACGAGATCGACCGTGCCGACATGGAGTTCGAGGCGTTTCTTCTGGAAGTGCTGTCGGACTTTCAGATCAGCATTCCGGAGATAGGCACCATCCGGGCCGACAAGCGCCCCTACGTCTTCCTGACCTCCAACCGCACCCGGGAGATCCACGACGCCCTCAAGCGCCGGTGTCTCTACCACTGGATCGAGTACCCCACGTTCGAAAAGGAGTACGAGATCATCATGACCAAGTACCCGGAGATCCGGGAGCTCATGGCCGAGCAGATCTGCGCGTTCATGCAGCAGGTGCGGCAGATGAACTTCTACAAGCGGCCGGGAGTGGCCGAGACCCTGGACTGGGCGTCGGCGTTGCTGCTGCTGAACCGGGGCGAGCTGGATCCCGAGATCGTGCAAGAGACGGTGGGTTGCGTGTTCAAGTATCGGGAGGATCTGCACCATCTGGAGGAAGAGCTGTCCGGCGACAAGCTCGACATGAACCGTATCCTCAAAGAGCCGGCCACGCTGGTAGGCGGGGGCACGCCTTAACACGGCGACACGCCGGGATCCGACCATGGCGAGAGAGCTGACAGAAGAAGAGATCATCCGCGCGGTGGAGCGCTACAAGCCCCTGCGCGGCCGGGGTACCCAGGCCAACACGCTCATGTTCGGCCGGGTGCTCAAGGACCTGGGGTTCCGGCTGGGGCTGAGCCAGGTCATCGACGCCAACCGTTGCCTGCCGCTCATCGATATCCGGAGCCGGCCGGATTTCCATCGCACGTTGTCCGCCAACCTGCTGCAGGACCACGAGGACATCGAGATCTTCGACCAGGTGTTCGAGGCCTTCTGGCAGGGCGACATGGAGATCGAGCCGGGCATCGAGACCATGGAGGTTCCCGCCCAGAGCCCGGATGAGGCGCTGGAATCATCGGACGACAGCGGCGGCAGCATGGAAGAGACGGTGGCCGAGCGGGAGGGCGCCAGCGACGACAGCGCCACCGACCCGGAGCCGTTGATGGTGCCCACCTACAGCCCCAACGAGCAACTGAACGAGAAGGACTTCAGCGAGATGGGCATCGAGGAGAGCCGGGCCGTGACCCAGGCCATCCTGCTCATCGCCTCCAAGATCGCCACCCAGATGAGCCGCCGCAAGAAGCGCGCCCGCCGGGGTTCGGAAATCGATCCCCGGGCCACCATGCGCCGCAACATCAAGTACGGCGGCGAGCTGGTGGAGCTGGTGGCGCGCAAGCGGCGCATCAAGAAAACCCGGGTGGTGCTGCTGTGCGACGTGAGCGGCTCCATGGACTGTTACAGCCGCTTTCTCATCCAGTTCATGTACGGCCTCCAGAACGAGTTGTGGGGGGTGGAGACCTTCGTCTTCAGCACCACCTTGAGCCGCATCACGCACCTGATCCGCACCAAGAACATCGGCAACGCCCTGGAGAAGATCTCCAAGAGCGTGCTGGGCTGGTCCGGCGGCACCAACATCGGACGGTCGCTGGAGATCTTCAACCGCGACTTCGCGGCCAGCAAGGTCACCCACCGTACCGTCGTGGTCATCATCAGCGACGGCTGGGACCGGGGCGACGTGGGCGTCCTGGAGCGGCAGATGCTGGCCCTCAAGCGGCGTTGCGGCAAGCTCATCTGGCTGAATCCGTTGCTGGCCAGCGAGAACTACGAGCCCTTGTGCAAGGGCATGCAGGCGGCGCTGCCGTACCTGGACCTGTTTCTTTCGGCGCACAACGCCAACAGCCTGGTCCACCTGGGCCACACCATGCGCAAGCTGGTGGCGTAGCAGAGGCGGGTTTTAGAGTCGGAGACCGGGTACCCCGCCCGTGCAGCGGGAGAGTGGACCGACGACAAGGAGTCATCCATGGAATCCATTTACGATGACGTCAAGGAGTTCCTCGACAAGGGCGAGACGGTGGCGGTGGCGACCATCGTCTCCACCAAGGGCTCGACGCCCCGGGAGGTGGGAGCCAAGATGGTGGTGACGGCGTGGGGCGAGATCCTCGGCACCATCGGCGGCGGCTGCGGCGAGGCGGATGTCCGGCGCGAGGCTATCGAGGTGGTGCGGACCCGCAAGCCCCGCACCGTGCGCGTGGACCTTTTGGACGACATCTCGTCCGACAGTCCGGCGGTCTGCGGCGGCATCATGAACGTTTTCATCGACCCCTGGTGGAAGGACAAGGAGGCGGACTGACGGGTCCGGGGTCACGGCTTCCCGAGTTGCGGGACAAGGGTGGACCCTGATCGATTCCTCGGGGTTGCCCAGGGTAAGGGATGAATGGACGAACTGGTTCAAGAGCTGATCAAGGTCAAGGATGAGGGCGCGGGCGCGGTGCTCATCACCGTGGTGGAGTCCCAGGGCCTCGACGGCCTCGGCAGCGGCGACAAGTGCCTGATCCGGGACGGCCGCATCGTTCTGGGAGCGGTGAACGACGCGGAACTGGAGCAGACGTTGCTCCGGGAGGCGGCCGAACGGCTCTCGGACGAGCACTCCCGGCTGGTGTCCGTGGAGACCGCGTCGGGGGGGCAGGCGGACGTCTTCTTCGAGGTGATGCCGTCGCCGCCCAAGCTCATCGTCGTGGGCGCCGGGCACATCGCCGTGCCGCTGGTGAAGATCGCCAAGCTCATGGACTACTACGTGGTGGTCATCGACGATCGCATTCTCTTCGCCAACCGTGAGCGGTTCCCGGAGGCCGACGAGGTGGTGGTGGGCGACATGGCCGAGACCGTGAAGGAGCTGGACATTACGCCGACCACCTACGTGGTGCTCATCACCCGCGGCCACAAGTACGACGAGCCGTGCCTGCGCGACCTGCTGGACCGGCCGGCCAAGTACATCGGCATGATCGGCAGCAAGCGCCGCATCAAGGCGTGCTTCGAGCGGTTCAAGGAAGACGAGCACGTCTCCGAGGAGCTCATCTCCCGGGTGTATGCTCCCATCGGCCTCGACATCGGCACGGAGACGCCGGAAGAAATCGCGGTAGGAATCCTGGGCGAGATCATCAAGGTCCGGCGCGGCGGCAAGGCGCAGTCCCTCTCCCGCAACAAGTGAGTTCTTCCCGCGACATCCTGGTGAAAGGGGTGGTGTTCTCGGACCTGGGCCGGGCCGGAGCGTTCCTGGGCGTCGACTGGGTGCGGGACGCCGTCAGGGAGCGGGTGGGCTTCGATCCCTTCCCGGGCACATTGAACGTGCGGGCGCGCGGCGCCGACCTGACCCGGTGGGAACAGGTCCGAAATCACGGCGGGAAGATCGTGCTGTCATCGCCGGATCCGGCTTTCTGCAACGCCTTCCTGTTCACGGGTTCCCTGGAAGGATGGAAGTCCCAACCGGAATCGCATGAACGGATCGCGGTGGTCGTTCCCGAGGTGAAGGAATACCCGGCCGACAAACTGGAGATCATCGCCGCGGTTTCGTTGAAGCAGACCCGTTCGGTGAGGGACGGCGACGAGTTGACCGTGGTGTTCGATGGATAGCACAGTGTGTGCGGAAAGCCGCCCGCCCAAGGGGCCGTGACGGGAAACAGGGCTGCTACAGGAGGTAAGTCAGTATGCGCCGTCTCATCGTAGGGTTGTCAGGAGCCACCGGATCGATTTTCGGGATCCGCATTCTCCAGGTCCTGCAACCGATCCCGGATATCGAGACCCATCTGGTCATGAGCAAGGCCGCCAAGATGACCCTTCAGGTGGAGACGCCGCACTCGGCGAAAGACGTGGAGTCCATGGCCGACGTGGTGCACGATATCAACAACATCGGCGCCAGCATCGCCAGCGGTTCCTTCCGCACCGCGGGCATGGTCATCGCGCCGTGCTCCATGAAGTCCATGGGCGGCATCGTGCTGTCCGTGGGCGGCGATCTGCTGGTGCGCGCCTCCGACGTCATCCTCAAGGAGCGGAAGAAGCTGGTGCTGGTGGTGCGCGAGACCCCGCTGCACCTGGGCCATCTCGAGAGCATGGCGCAGCTCACCCGCATGGGTGCGGTGATCTTTCCGCCCGTGCCCGCCTTCTACCACCGGCCCAAGACCCTGGACGACGTCATCAACCAGACCGTGGCCCGGATCCTGGACCAGTTCGAGATCGAGACCGACATGTTCAGCCGGTGGAATGATGAATCCCTGAGCCGCTTTCCGGGAGACAAGGAATGAGCCGGACAGGACACTAGCCCGCCGGAAATGACCGCCTGCCGGCGCATTGGCTCATATGGCCGAACTTGAAGAACAGATTCTCGACTACCTTCGCACCCACAACACCATGACCCTTGGCACCTGCCGGGACGGCGTGCCGTGGAACGCCACGGTCTTTTACGCGAGCGATCGGTTTCAACTCTATTTCTTCTCCGCTCCCGACTCGCGCCACTGCACGAACCTCACGGCCAACCCAAGGGTGGCGGTGACGGTCCAGGAGGACTACGAGGACTGGCGCGAGATCAAGGGAATCCAGCTCGAGGGGACCGTGGAGCTCATCGACTCGGTGATGGCCAAGGCAAAGGCCTTGGCGGTCTACGCGCGAAAGTACCCCGGCGTCATCAAGCTGTTTACGGATCCCACGAGCGGCGTGTATCACCGGGCGTTTCTCAAGGTGAAGTTCTACCGGGTGAACCCGGAGACGCTCTATTTCATCGACAACCAGCAAGGGTTCGGCAAGAGGCAGGAGTTGGCCTTGGGGGCGAGCTGACGCCGGCGAACCGAACCAGGGAGGATCGCTTCGTGTCACGACTAGTGGGCAAGGAAATGCCGGACGAGCTGTTCGCGCTGATGAGCGGCAAGGCCGTCGAGGCGGGCAAGGTGTTCATCATGGCCACGATGGACGAGAAGGGCTGGGCCCATCCGGCCATGGGATCCTACTACGAGCTGGTGGCCAAGAGCCCCGGACGCATCCATCTGGCCGTGGGCAAGAACAGCACCACGGAACGGAACCTCGTGCGCACCGGCGCGCTGACCCTGGTGGTCACCGACCACGGCATGAACTTCTATCTCAAGGGCGACGCCAGGCGGACGCAGGAGCAACTGGCGAACACCCCCTTCGCGCTGTTTCAGGTGGAACTCCACACGGTCCTGGAGGACCAGGAATCGGGGGTCACCATCGTCACCGGCGTACGCTACGAGTCGGATCAGAGCCGCGGCGCGGGGTTCATGCAACAGATGCTCGAGAGGACCTGCGAAGCGTTGACGGCCGCGCCCTGGGAGACCTAGTGTCCTGTCCGCGCATGCGCTGGCCAGCCATCGCGGATCGTGTTAGCTATTCTGGGCAGCGGTGCGACGCCGCTGCCGACTTTCGTGAAACTCCAAGGAGGTTTGTTGTATGAACCCGATTACGGACCCGATTGCCATCGACGTGCACGTGCACCTTTGCGACGAGTTGACGCTGAGCTCCAAGGGCGACCGCCCGAAGCAGATGGCCGAGTACTTCAAGCGGGAACGCAAGCCCGTCTCCATCGACGAGATGGCGGACCAGTACCGCGAGCGCAACATGATGGCCGTGATTCAGAACACCACCGACGAAACCATCACGGGGTTGACCCCCGTTCCCAACAAACACGTGGCCGACGGCGTGAAGCGGAACCCCGACGTGTTCCTGGGCTTCGGCGTCATCGATCCATGGCAGCAGAAGGTGGCGTTGCAGGAGATCCGGCGCATCAAGGACCTCGGCCTGCACGGCGTGGGCGAGATCAACCCCGCGAGACAGCAGTTCTTTCCCAATGACACCCGCTTCTACCCCCTGTGGGAGGAATGCCAGAAGCTCGAGCTGCCGATCCTGTTCCACAGCGGCATGGCTGGCGCCGGCGCCGGCACCCCCGGCGGCATGGGCAACAAGCTCAAGTTCACCCAGCCGATCCACCTCGATGACGTGGCCGCGGACTTCCCCGAGCTGAAGCTCATCTGTGCTCATCCGTCGTGGCCCTGGACGGCCGAGAGTCTCGCCATCGCCCGGCACAAGAGCAACTTCTACATCGATCTGTCGGGCTGGTCGCCCAAGTACTTCGCCGCCGAGCTGGTCCAGCAGGTAAACTCGATCCTGCAGGACAAGGCCATGTTCGGCTCCGACTGGCCGGCCATCGGCGTGGAGCGCTGGCTCGACGATTTCGCGAAGATCAGCATCAAGCCCGAGGTCAAGCAGAAGCTCATGCTGGACAACGCCAAGAAGTTCTTCGGCATGGACTAGGGCCTGTTAACACTAATACTGGAAATATGTTACACCTTGGGGATGGAACTGACTCAAGCCCAGTACGACCGTATTGCGCCGTACCTTCCGGTGCAGCGGGGTAATGTCAGCCTTTCGAACCAGCAGGTGCTCAACGCTATCTTGTATGTAGCGGAGCATGGTTGCAAGTGGCGCGGGTTACCGCCCCGGTTCGGCAATTGGCACACGATCTACACTCGAATGAATCGCTGGTCGAAGAACGGGGTGCTCGACCAGGTTTTCGAGCAACTACAGAGGGAGCAGATGGTGCGCATCAAGATCGAGGCCGTGTCGATGGACAGCACCATCGTCAAGGTCCATCCGGACGGGACCGGGGCACTAAAAAAAACGGTCCCCAAGCCATCGGCAAATCCCGCGGCGGCTGGACCACCAAGATTCATATGGTTGCCGCGGATGCTCGAACGGCTATCACCTTCTCGCTTTCTCCCGGACAGGCCCACGACGCTCCAGAAGGACGTAAGCTGCTGAATCGCCTTGGTCTACAGCACGACAATCCCTCACTCGTCATGGACCGGGCGTATGAAGGTAACGAGACGCGCCAGTTGGCTCTGGCTCTGGGGTTCACACCCGTGGTGCCGCCGTTGGCCACCCGAGTCGACCCCTGGCAGTACGATCGCCACATGTACAAGCGACGCAACGAAATCGAGAGGTTGTTTCGCCGTCTCAAGGGTTTCCGGCGAGTATTCTTCCGCTTCGAGAAGCTCGATGTGATCTTCCTCGGTTTCATCCTCTTCTCGCTCATCATCGAGGCATTACGCTAGTGTTAACAGGCCCTAGGCGGCGGTCGAATACCGGTAGGGGCGACCGGCCGGTCGCCCCCACATCTCCCGCGGGAGGGGTTCAACATGTCGGTCCAATTGATCAAGGCCTCCCGGCCCGCCTCCCACGGCTTCCAGATCATGGCGAAGCCCACCGGCGCCATCTGCAATCTGGACTGCGTCTACTGCTACTATCTCAAGAAGGAAGACCTCTATCCGGAGACCGAGTCTTTCCGCATGGAGCGCGACGTGCTGGAGGACTATATCGCGCAGCATATCGAGGCCTCCCCGGATCCGGTCGTCGACTTCGCCTGGCACGGCGGCGAGCCCACCATTCTGGGCCTCGACTACTTCCGGGATATCGTCGCGCTGCAACGCAAGCACTGCCCCCCGGGACGCAAGGTGCGCAACGGCATGCAGACCAACGGGGTCCTGCTCGACGACGAGTGGTGCCAATTCTTCTCCGACGAAGGTTTCTCCATCGGCTTGAGCCTCGACGGTCCCGAGAAGCTCCACGACGAGTACCGCGTCACCAAGGGACAGCAGCCTACCCACCGCAAGGTGGTGCAGGCGTTCAAGCGGCTCAAATCCTACCGGGTGCCCTGTGACGTGCTCTGCGTCGTGCACGTCGGCAACGTCGGCCATCCCACCACGGTCTATCGTTACTTCAAGAGCCTCGGCGCGGACCACCAGCAGTTCATCCCGCTGGTGGAGCCCGTTCCCGGCGACGCCGTGGTGAGCCCCCGCAGCGTCCCGGCAGAGGCCTTCGGCACGTTTCTGTGCGCCATCTTCGACGAATGGATCCGCACCGACGTGGGCCGGGTCACCATCCAGATCTTCGACGAGGCGGGCCGCACGGGCCTCGGCATCGAGCATGCGCTGTGCATCTTCCGGGAGACCTGCGGCGACGTGCCCGCGTTGGAGCACAACGGCGACTTCTACTCCTGCGACCACTACGTGGACCCGGAATACCGCGTCGGCAACATCCGCGAGACACCGCTCGCGCACATGATCGACAGCGACGCCCAGCGGCAGTTCGGCCGCGACAAGTGGACCTCGCTGCCCCGGTACTGCCGCGAGTGCGAGGTCCGTGCCCAGTGCAACGGCGGCTGCCCCAAGGACCGGTTCATCAAGACCCCGGACGGGGAGGACGGGCTCAACTATCTGTGCGCGGGTTACAAGAAGTTCTTCATCCACAGCCGGGAGCACCTGAACACCATGGCCGGCCTGTGGCAGGCCGGCGAGCCCATCGAAAACGTCATGCGGCTGGTACGGGAGGCAGACGCCGCCACCCGTCCGGAAATGGGCCGCAACGACCCCTGTCCCTGCGGCAGCGGCCGCAAGTACAAGCGCTGCTGCCTCGCCCGATAGACACCCCCAGTTTCTCCTACCATCAACCGGGCCCACAAGTCGGCCGGTTTTAGTTGAGGCGCCTAGTTGAGGGTGCGTGAGCCGGAGCTCGAGCCGGGAGGCGCCGTCGGGGTCTCACCGCCCAGTTCCAGCAGACTGACGAGAACCTTCTCCCGTTCCACGATGGATCCGGCCTCCAGCAGTGCCTGCTTTTCCGACGGATGGAAGGGCATCGCCACTCCCAGGAAGTTTACGAGGTCGGTATCGGGTATGGGGTCGAGTTGATTGAGGTCGATGGTCAGGCTGCGTGCCTCGGCGTAGCGGTCGAGGGCCTGCGTGAGGCGCGGCCGGTTGACGGTGGGGGCGTCCGTCTCTTCCAGATCGTCGAAGCATCCGTAGTCCGGCCGCACGCGCCGGTAGCCCCGTTCCAGCGACAGCTCTTCCTTGACGCGGAACCGGCTGATGCCGCGAAGCTGCACCATGTAGCGGCCGTCCGAGGCGCGTTCCCAACGCTCGATGTGTCCGGCGCAGCCGATGGCGTAGAGCTCGGGGATGGTTCCCTCGGCCTCCGGCCGGGGCAGGTTGTCGTTCTGGGGAGTGAAGGGCTGGATCATGCCGAAAACCCCCTCCGCCTCGAGCGCGTCCTGCACCATGTTCCGGTAGCGAGGCTCGAAGATGTGCAGCGGCAGCCGTGTGCCCGGCAGCAGCAGCACCCCCGTGAGCGGAAAGATGGAAAGGACCTCGGGTAACGAGACGGATGCGGTATTGTCGTCCATTTTGTCGTCCATGCTGACCCCCCTCCTCGTTTGATTATAGAGCGCCCCGGGCGACCGTCAACCGCGGCGGTCACGCGTAGAAATCGTAGATCCCGTCGAACTTGGCCAACTTGAAGCGGACCATGTTCCGGGCAGCATGGGTGACGACCCGCCGGTCGCGTTCGGTGGTGCAGTACCGCTCGACCACCCGTGCGGCGAGGGCCGTGTGCTCCTGGTCCGCCACCGCGTGCACGGTGAAGAACTCCCGGTGGTGGTCGTCGATGCCGTATTGCTCGGCGAGGCACGCGTCGAACTCCGCCGCGTAGCGGCCCACCATGCTCTCGTTGACCAGTGCGCTGGTGCGGCTTTCCGCGGGTGAGCCCAGGAACATGCCCCTGAGTATGGCAGCGGCGTGGGCCTGACATTCGAAGATGGGCAGGGCTTCGTCGAAATCCCCATGGGTCAGGCCGATGGCGAGCCCGAACCGTTTCATGAGGTCGGGGTGGGTCTGTTCCTCCGTGAAGGCGTGGAGAAAGAGGTCATAGAGCTCCTGGTTGTGGGCGTTCTTGGCCATGCACAGGGCGAATCCCTTGTTGATGGCGACATTGAGGAGGTAGTGCTGCAGCGCGAAGCCCTGGAGCCTGCGGTCCGTCAGGGTGCCGCCGCGCAGGTCCGAGAAATACCGGCTCCCCATCAGCCGGTCGACTCCGGGACCGATGATCTCCTCCACGACCGAGGTGACAAAGGATGGGGATGTCATAACGTTTCCCTTCCGTGACAGGCTTTCCGGCGCGAGACGGTTCCGTCCGCCGGGTTCGGCCGCGACCCTAAAGGAATCGCCGCAACGATGTCAAGGGTCGCTCCGCGCGGTTGAAGCGGGCGGCGAAACAGGGAATAGTAACATCCGTATCGTGGCGGATGTGCCTCATGAGCCTCGACTGAAAGGAGTGCCATCATGTGGAAGGGATTCAAGGTCATCGACGCGGACGCGCACATGCATGAGCCGCAGTACCTGTGGGAGCGGTATGTCGAGCCCGCATACCGGGACCAGGTGCCCAAGGTCGCGTTCATGGACGGGGCGTTCATGGTCTATGAGCCGGACGGGCGGATCATCCCCAAGACCGAGAAGCAGCCGAAGCTGCCGGCCACGGCCTGGGCCGACATGGACGCCAAGTACGGCGAGGCTTACCGCACATGGTGGTCCGCGGAAACGCGGCTCAAGGACATGGACACGCACGGCTGGGACCTCCAGGTGCTGCTGCCCACGGGCAACAACGGCAACTTCGCCTACCGGGTGGCGCTGAAGGACGCCAAGCTGGGCGCCGCCATGTGCCGGGCCTACAACAACTGGTGCCGGGACTACTGCGACACCGACCCCAAGCGGCTGAAGTTCGTCGCGGTGCTTCCGGCATCGGATACGGAGGCCATGCTGGTGGAGGCCCGGCGGGCGGTGGAGGAGTTGGGCGCCGTGTCCGTGCGGAACCCGTTCCTGCCCGAGGGCCGGTGGCTGCACGAGCCGGAATACGACGCTCTCTGGCGGTTGGCCTGCGAGCTCGACTTCCCCATCTCGATTCACGGCGAATACCGCCAGCGCCGGTTCCACCCCTTTGCCGGCGGCAGCCGCGGCAACGTCGACGACCGGGACATGCAGCAGCTCGCCCTGCGGGGCCTCGACCACGCCCTGGGCTTCCCGTGCGACAACATGGCGACCATGGGCCACTTCATCTTCACGGGCATTCTGGACCGCTTCCCCGAACTGCGGCTTGGGATCCTCGAGTCCAACGTCGGCTGGGTGCCGTTCTGGCTCGGCCGGATGGACGAGCACACCCACGGCCGCAACAGCGTCATGGGAAACGCGGTGGAGCGCCTGCCGATGCTGCCCAGCGAGTATTTCAAACGCCAGATCACGGTGACCTGCGACAGCGACGAGAGCGCCCTGTCCTACGCGGTGGAGCACCTGAACGGCGACAACATCGCCTGGAACACCGACTATCCGCACCCGGATGCGCCGAAGCCGGAGAAGGCCTTGCCGGACCTGGACGCGCAACCCATATCGGACGAGGCCAAGGGCAAGATCCTGTGGGACAACGCGGTGACACTGTTCGGCTCCCGTATCCTGGATTAGGAGCCTGTCCGGGTAGGGGCGACCGGCCGGTCGCCCCTGCGGGAAGGCCCGCGCCTTCCCGCGAAGATATCGTGCGGCCGGCGCCGGCCGCCGCCCACGCGAGCGATAGATGGACGAAATTCGATTCGTAGACACCACGTTGCGGGACGGGCACCAGAGTCTGTGGGCCGAGCGCATGACCACGGGCATGATGCTGCCCGTGGCCCGTACCATGGACGAGGCCGGCTTCGACGCCATCGAGCTCATGTCCGCTTCCCACCTGAAGAAGTGCGTGCGCGAGCTCAAGGAGGACCCCTGGGACCGGGTGCGAATGGTGGCGGAGCGCGTCACCCGTACTCCGTTGCGGCTGATGGCGGGGAGGGTCAACGCGTTCGAGATCACCCCGGTTTCGGTGTACGAACTCTTCATCGAGCGGATGGCGGCCAACGGCATCCGGCAGGCGCGCATCTCCGAGGAGTGGAACGAGCTCGAAGGGTGGCAGCGCAAGGTCGGCATCGCCTGCAAGAACGGCCTCGAGCCCATCGTCAACCTCATCTATTCGGTGTCGCCCAAACACACCGACGAGTACTACGCCCGGAAGACCCGCGAGGCCGCCTCCCTGGGCGTACCGTTTCTCTGCCTCAAGGATCCCGGCGGGCTGCTGACTCCCGAGCGCACCCGCACCCTGGTGCCGATGATCTTCGAGAACGCCGGCGGCATCCCGGTGGAGTTGCACACCCACTGCACCACCGGGCTGGGACCCCTGTGCTGCCTGGAAGCGGTAAAGCTCGGCATCCGTACCGTGAACACCGCCGTTCCGCCGCTGGCCAACGCCTCCTCCAACCCGTCCGTGTTCAGCGTCGCCGCCAACCTCCGTGCCCTGGGCTATGCGTGCGCCGTGGACACGGACGCCCTGGCGGAAGTGTCGGAGCACTTCACCGCCGTGGCCCGGCAGGAGGGTTTTCCCATGGGCGCCCCGGTGGAATACGACTACGCCCAGTACCAGCACCAGGTGCCCGGCGGCATGATCTCGAACCTGCGCCACCAGCTCGCGAAGGTGGGTCTGGAGCACAAGGCGGAGGAGGCCCTCGAAGAGGTGGTGCAGGTACGGGCCGATCTCGGCTATCCCATCATGGTGACGCCGCTGTCCCAGTTCGTGGGCAGCCAGGCCGCCATCAACGTCATCGTCGGCGCCCGCTACGAGGAGGTCACCGACCAGATCATCCAGTACGCGCTGGGGTTGTGGGGCCGGGAAGGCGCGGAGACCATGGACCCCGACGTCAAGCACAAGATCCTGGGCCGGCCTCGCGGCCAGGAGATGGCCCGCTGGGAGCCGCCCGACCTGACCATCGAGGAGGTACGGCGCAAGCTCGGCGGCCCGGGCATTACCGACGAGGAGCTGCTGCTCCGGTGGATGCTGAGCGAGGAGGAGATCGCCGCCATGCGCGCCGCCGGTCCGCCGCGGGAATATCTGAGCGCCCGCTCCTCCATGGTGGCGCTGATGGAGCAGCTCACCGACCGCGGCCGGTACGCCGGCATCCACGTCCGCCGGCCGGGTCTGTCGCTGTCGTTGCAGAAGGGCGGGGCGTAGTGTCCTGACGGCGCGGCCCGGGCCGCGCCGGTGGAAAGGAGTTTTTCATGCCGGATCTGATAACCCTCGGACGTTCGGTGGGCGAGCTGCTCAAGGAGAGGCAGCAGACCGTGGCGGTTGCCGAGTCCTCCACCGGCGGGTTGATCTCCGCGGCTCTCCTGTCGCTGCCCGGCGCCTCGGCCTATTTCGTCGGCGGCGGGGTGATCTACACCCGTCACGCCCGCGCGGGCCTCCTGATGATGCCGGAAAGCGAGGTGACGGTCCGCGGCAGCACCGAGCCCCACGCGCTGAACATGGCGCGGCTGATCCAGGGTCGCTTGAACACCACCTGGGGCCTTTCGGAGAGCGGCGCCACGGGCCCCGCCGGCAACCGCTACGGCGACGCCGCCGGACACAGTTGCATGGCCATCGTCGGCCCGGTGGAGAAGGCCATCACCATCGAGACCGGCGACGCGGACCGGGAAGCCAACATGTGGGCCTTCACCAAGGCTGCGCTGGCACTGTTGGAAGAAGCGCTCCGGCAGGGTTAGCAGGCGAACGGCAACACGCACGGCGACTGGAGGAAATCCATGACCTCGAGGGAGGATCTCAAGGCCGAGGCTTGCCGGGTCATCGATGCCCGCAGGGAAGAGATCATCAACCTGGGCGAGACGATTCTGCGCAACCCGGAGACGGGCTTCAACGAGATCGGGACGGCGGACCTGGTGGCCGCGCGTCTTCAGGGGCTGGGCCTGGAGCCGCAACGGGGTCTGGCCATTACCGGCGTCAAGGGCCGGAAGGACTGTGGCGGCTCGGGTCCGACCCTGGCCATCCTGGGAGAGCTGGATTCGCTTCGGGTGCCGGACCACCCCCATGCCGATCCCGGAACCGGCGCGGCCCATGCCTGCGGTCACAACGCACAGGTGGCGGGGATGGTGGGCGCGGCCATGGGGCTTCTGTCCGCCGGAGTATTGCCGGAGCTCGGCGGTTCGCTGGTCTTTTTCGCGGTCCCCGCCGAAGAGATGATCGACGTGGACGAGCGCATGCAGCGCAAAGCGCGAAACGAGCTCGAGTTCCTCGCCGGCAAGGCCGAGCTCATCCGGCTCGGGCACTTCGACGACGTGGACCTGGCGATGATGTTCCACACCAAGACCGACACCCTTGCCTCCCACGTGGCGCGGTCGTCCAACGGCGCCATCATCAAGAAGATCCGTTTCATCGGCAAGGCCGCCCACGCCGGCGGGAGCCCGCAAAAAGGCATCAACGCCCTCAACGCCGCGTCCCTGGCCATGACGGCCATCGCCTACCAGCGCGAGACGTTCTACGACGAGGACACGATCCGTGTGCATCCCATCATCACCCGGGGCGGCGACGCGGTGAGCGTGGTGCCGTCGGAGGTGACCCTCGAGACGTTCATTCGCGGGAAGACCCTGGAGGGGATACTCGATGCCAACCGCAAGGTGGACAACGCCCTGCGGGGCGCGGCCATGGCGGTAGGCGCGGCCGTGGAGATCACCACCGTGCCGGGATATCTGCCCCAGACCAACAACGAGTCCATGGCCCGTCTCTGGGGCGAGAACGCCGAGGAAGTGTTCGGCGCCGGACAGTTCGCGCTCGGCACCGAGCACCGCACCAGCAGCACCGACTTCGGCGACTTGGCGCACATCATGCCGGCGGTGCAGCCCTACGTCGCCGGCGCCTCGGGCGGCGGCCACACCAACGCCTACCTCCTGGTGGATCAGGATTCGGTCTACGTGAAGTCGGCCCAGCTGCTGGCCATGACCGCCATCGATCTGCTCCACGACGGCGCCGCGGCCGCGCGCCGGATTCTGGCGGACGACAAGCCGCGGATGACCCGTGACGAGTACCTGGAGTTCCAGCGCAAGCTCGACGCGCGGGAACGGTTCGAACCCTGAAGCGCCGGCAGCGGGGCAAGGTCACGGCTCGGGCTGCTCGGGGTTCGCCATGAACGACCGCCAGGCGTCCCAGTACCGCCCTCCGCCCGCGAGATAGGTATCGTTGTGCCCCGCTCCGGGAATGACGTAGAAGCGTTTGGGCGGGTTGGCCAGCTCGAAGAGCCGCCGCCCCTGAGCGAGGGGGACGATCTCATCAGCGTCCCCCTGAAGGATGAAGACGGGCATCCTTACCCGGGGGAGGTAGCTGACGTTGTCGAACTCCTGGGAAACGAACCAGCTCACGGGAAGGAAGGGGAACACCTTCCTCCCCATGGCCACCAGGCTCTCGAAGGGTGCTTCGAGTATCAGACCGCGGGCTGCGGCGCCCTCCGCGACGATGCGAACCATGACGGCCGCACCGAGAGAGCGCCCGAAGAGAAAGATCCGCTCCGGCGGCACCCGCCGGCCCAGCCAGGCGTACGCCCCCCGTGCATCCTCATAGAGCCCCGACTCCCCGGGCCGCCCCTCGCTCCGGCCGAAGCCCCTGTAGTCGAACAGGAAGACTCCCGCGCGCAATTCCTTGTGGATCATGGCGATGTTTTGAGCCCGGTGGGAGAGGTTGCCCGCGTTGCCGTGCGCCCAGAGCAGCACGGGGCGGTGAGGACCGGGGGGTTCTACGTACCAGCCGTGCAGGAGGACGCCGTCCTTGGCCCGGAAGCGCACGTCCTGGAAGGGTACGCCGTAGTCGACAGGGGTGACGTCGATCTTCCGGAGCGGGTGGTAGAGGAGGAAGTTCTCGAGGAAGCCGGTGTAGCTCATCAGCAGGATAGCCGGAATGAAGCAGAGGACGACTCGACCCCATATCGATCGGCGGAACAAAGCGTGTCAAGCCCCGGCTCTTCCAAAAAAGCGCGCTATCCGCCAAGCCTAACGGTTCTCCGCCTTGTCGAAGTGCTCCCGCGTCACCTTGAAGACCATGGGGGCCAGCAAGAGCAGACCGATGAGGTTGGGCACCGCCATCAGGCCGTTGAGCGTGTCCGACAGGTTCCACACGAACGCCACCTTCACGTTGGCGAAGGTCAGCGCCGCCAGCACCCAGAGCGCGCGATAGACCAGCAGGCTGTTCTCGCTGAACAGGTACTGCCAGCACCGTTCTCCGTAGTAGGACCAGCCGAGAATGGTGGTGAAGGCGAAGACCGCCAGCGCCACCGTGACGATGTACTGCCCGCCGGCAATGGAGCTCTGGAAGCCCGCGGAGGTCAGCACCACGCCGGTAAGGCCGCCACCGTCCGCGCCGGTCACGGTCCATGCGCCGGAGGTCAGGATCACCAGCGCCGTCATGGTGCAGACGACGATGGTGTCGATGAAGGTCCCCAGCATGGCGATGACGCCCTGCCGCACCGGGCTGTTGGTCTGTGCCGCCGCGTGGGCGATGGCGGCCGATCCCAGGCCGGACTCGTTGGAGAACACGCCGCGCGCCACCCCGAAGCGGACGGCTGCCGCCACCGCGGCCCCGGCGAAGCCCCCGGCGGCCGCCGCCGGCGTGAAGGCGTAGGTGAAGATCAGCGCGATGGCGGCCGGCACCGCGGTGATGTTGATGATGATGACCAACAGGGCGGCTCCGATGTAGAGCACGATCATGGCCGGCACCAGCTTGCCGGCCACCTCGCCGATGCGCTGGATGCCGCCGATGATCACGATCGCTACCAGCGCCGCGACGATCAGCCCGGTGATCCAGGTGGGAACGCCGAAGCTGCCCGCCAGCGCCGTGGCCATGGAGTTGACCTGTACCGCGTTGCCGATGCCGAAGGCCGCCACCGCGCCGAACACGGCGAACCCCAGCCCGAGCCACTTGCCCAGCTCGGGGGCGAATGCGCCCACGCCGTTGCGCAGATAGTACATGGGGCCGCCCACGTGCATGCCGTTCGCGTCGACCTCGCGGTAGGTGACCGCGCAAACCGCCTCGGCGTACTTGGTGGCCATGCCGAACAGCGCGATGAGCCACATGTAGAAGATCGCGCCCGGGCCGCCCAGGGCGATGGCCGTGGCGACGCCGGCGATGTTGCCGGTTCCCACCGTGGCCGACAACGCCGTCATCAACGCGTTGAAGGGCTTGACCTCGCCCTCGCCGACGCTGCCGCTCTTGTCGAACAGGAGCCGGAAGCCGTAACCGACCTTGCGCCACGGCATGAATACAAGACCGAGAGTCAGGAGCAGCCCTGTGACCCCCAGCATGCCGAGCATGGGCGGACCCCAGGCGAAGGCGTTGACCGAGTCGATGAATGAGTTCAAGCGTTCCATGGCATCCCCCCGAGTTGGCGCACGGAATAGGTCTTCAGTCCGACAACGCTGCCAGCACGGCGCGGCTCATCTCGAACAGCCGGTGGTCCTGGCAACGGTGCCCCACCAGTTGCAGTCCCACGGGAAGGCCCGAGGGTCCCTTGAATACGGGAAGCGTGACGCACGGCACGTAGGTCCAGGTGGCGAGGATGTTGAACGACGTGTCGCCGGTGTTGTCGAGCCCCTCGGGCGCCTCGCCCGTGGCGCTGGGGGTCAACAGCACGTCGAACGCCTTCGACGCCTCATCCAGATACCCCCGGCACGCCGCCATGACCCCCTCGGCCTCCCGGTATTCGTCGTAGGAGACCACCGGCCAGTCCTTCATCTTGCCCTGCTGGAACTCGCTCAGCAGGTCGAAGTGATGAGTTCTTT
The DNA here is from genome assembly GCA_965218305.1 of uncultured Binatia bacterium (SeqCode). Taxonomy (GTDB): domain Bacteria; phylum Desulfobacterota; class Binatia; order UBA9968; family JAJDTQ01; genus JAJDTQ01. Next base: position 538,185 of record OZ244617.1, read on the forward strand.
CCCACGACAAAGCCCGCGCGATCTCGTAGTCGCTGACGCGGCGGCCCATGGGCTCGAAATCGGCGAACGGACCGCCGAGGTCGAGATCCGATACCGCCGCCCCGGCCTTGGCGAGTTGCGCGGCCGCGCCTTCCACCAGGGCCCTGGTGTAGTCCTGGGCCCGGTCCCACAGCGGCGTGCGGCACAGGCCCACCCGGAGGCCCTTGACCGAAACCGCGCCCAGGGGCCGCACCGGCTCGCCGGTGACCGCCGCCCGGAAGAGCGGGAGGTCTTCCACGGCGCGCCCGAACAGCCCCACCGTGTCGAACGAGCCGGTGTTCTCCTTGACCCCCTCCGTGCTGATCTCACCGTAGCTCGGCTTGTAACCCACGCAGCCGCAGAAGGATGCCGGGCGAATGACCGAGCCGAGGGTTTGGGTGCCGAAGGCCATGAACGCCATGAAATCTCCCACCGCCGCGGCGGAGCCGCTGGAGGAGCCGCCCGGAGTGTGTTTCGGGTTGTGGGGGTTTCTGGTTTTGCCGGGATGCCGGCTGGCGAACTCCGTGGTGACGGTCTTGCCCATGAGAACGCCGCCGGCCGCTCGGGTCATGGCCACGCAGGCGGCGTCGGCCCGGGGGCGGTATCCCTCGTAGATGGGTGAGCCATAGCCCGTGGGCATGTCGGCCGTGTCCATGATATCCTTGACCGCGAACGGAAGGCCGTGCACGGGGCCGCGGTTCGACGCGTGGTCGCGCTCCCGCGCCTGGGCCAGCGAGTATTCGGCATCCAGGTGCATCCAGGCTTCCACCTCGGGCTCCCGCTCTTCGATCCGCTCCAGGCACGCCCGGACCAGCGCCTCGGAGGTGAGCTTGCCCTGGTGGATCCGTTCGACGGCTTCGCTGGCGGAAAGTCGGCACAGATCGTTCATCAGTGGTATCCTCTGTCTCGTGTTGTGATTCGTGACGGCGGAACCCTTGCAATAGCACGTTTCCTATCGGGTTTCGATTGAGAGCAAGACAAGGCCCTTGGGGGGGCCGGGAGGTCGGACATGATCAAGACCAAGGGACTCTATCACAGCGGTATTCCCGTCAATGACATCGATCGCGCGGTCGAGTTCTACCGGGACGTGCTGGGCATGGACGTCGCCAACATCGCCCGCGACGACCTGAAAGGCCTCGGCCGGGCCGACATGCGTTCCGGCAGCAGCATCGTCGTGCTGTTCCAGCGCCCCAACCCCATCGAGCGGGACGCCCTAGCCGAGGACGGCGTCACCCACCAGGCCTTCTTCGTCGACGGCGACGACTTCGACACCGCCGAGGAAAGGATGCGCGCCGCCGGCGTCCGCATCCACGAGGTCCCCGTGGTGGAGCGCCGCTCCGGCCGCGGCTTCTACTTCTTCGACCCAGACGGCAACCTGCTCCAGCTCTACGCCCCGCCGAGAAGGAAGGAGGGGTGAGAGGGGAGAGGAGCGCCATGAAGACGATTGGTGCCACAGAGTTCAGGAAGCGGTGTCTGGCTCTACTGGACAACCTTGACGCGGAGGGATTGATCATCACCAAGCGCGGCAAACCTGTGGCGCGGGTGATTCCCTACCACCAGCCATGTGGCGACCTCATCGGCAGCTTGCGACACAAGATCAAGATTCGCGGAGATATCCTTGCGACCGGTGTTCGGTGGGGTACCGATGCTGAGTCTTGAGACTCACGCTTGCTTCTTGGCTGTTGTAGGTGTGTCAAAATATAGGCTATAACGTCTGATATATGACGAAAATTGTTGCACGCGAGGCCGCGTCCTGATACGGTGGTCTCAATCAGTGGTGCAATAGTCATATGTCGCCTATCATATCACCCGACTTGGCCGAGGACTTTCCGCAACGAATCAAGCGCGTGCGCGGTGTCCAAGGTCTCACCCAGACACAGTTCGCGGAGCTTATCGGCGTCTCCTATGTAACTGTCAATCGTTGGGAGAATGGGCAGGCCCGTCCCAACAAGCTGGCGTGGCGGCGAATTGCCGAGATCGAGGCACAGCCGAACCACGTTATGGAAGGGGCGGCCGAATATGATGCTGGTTCAACAAATCCGCCCAGCCTCGACTTCTCTGCCGACCCTGCAGCAGTCTCAGCCGTCGCCGAGGCGCATCGCCTTGCTTACGGTCACCTTTTCAACCCGGCTTTCGCGACCGAGACGTCGCTGATCGACCCGCTCCCCCATCAGCGAATCGCTGTTTACGAGCAGATGCTCGAACAAGCCCCCCTGCGATTCCTGCTCGCCGACGACGCAGGGGCGGGCAAGACGATCATGACGGGCCTGTACGTCCGTGAGATGCTGTCCCGGCGGCTTATTCGTCGCGTGCTCGTCGTGCCGCCCGCCGGTCTGGTGGGCAACTGGGAGCGGGAAATGCTCATGCTGTTTCGCCTGCCGTTCCGCATCGTCAGCGGTGCGGATGCGCGAACCGGCAATCCTTTTGTCGGTCCCGAAAGTAACCATGTGATCGTCAGCATCGACACTCTGGCCGGGGAAAGGCTGTTCGGTTGCCTCAAGGATACGGCGACACAGCCTTACGATCTGGTGGTTTTCGACGAGGCCCACAAGCTCTCGGCGGACCGCCAGCCGGATTTTCGTGTACGGAAGACCGACCGTTACAGGCTGGCGGAGGCGTTGGCGGGCGCCGAGGCGGACGGTGATCGGTGGAGACTTCCCTGGTCGGCTCAACATCTCTTGCTGCTGACGGCTACGCCGCATATGGGAAAAGACCACCCCTACTACTTCCTTTGGCGGCTGCTGCTTCCCGATACGCTCTCGACCAGCGACGCGTTCGACGCGTTCCCTCGCGAGTCTCGGCAAAGGCACTTCATCCGCCGGACCAAGGAAGAAATGGTCCACTTCGATGGCTCCGCGCTCTATCCGCAACGGAACTGCGACACGCTGAGCTACGATCTGTCTCAAGGTCGAGGGAGCGAACAGGAACTCTACGACGAGACGACCGATTACCTCCGGTTCCACTACAACCGGGCTCGGGCTTTGAACCGGTCCGCTGCCCGTTTGGCCATGAGCGTCTTCCAACGGCGTCTCGCCAGTTCCACATATTCCCTCATGCGGTCGTTCGAGCGTCGAGTGGGGAAGATTGAAGGGCTCATCGACGACATTAGGAACGGACGACTCACGGAGGAAGCTCTCGCGCGCCGTCAACGGAACCTGGATGATCTCGAGGACGTCTTCGAAATTCGGACGGCGGATGAGGACACGGCAGGTGAGGAACAGGGCGAGCAACATGAGGAGTTCGAGGATGAGGCTCTGGGAGGCACGATCGCGGTGAATCTCAGTGAGTTGGAGGCCGAGCGTCGCAAGGTCGAAGAGCTGCTCGACAAGTCGCGAAGACTATTTGCCGCCGGCGAGGAATCCAAGTTCGAGAAGCTGCGCGAGGTCCTCCGTGATCCGGAGTATCTCGACGAGAAGTTCATCGTCTTCACCGAGCACCGCGACACCGCGGAATTCCTGGTACGCCGGCTCGAAGGTCTCGGCTTCACCGGTCGAGTCGCGCTCATTCACGGTGGCCTGCCGTACCAGGAGCGAGAGCGGCAGGTGGAGTTCTTCCGCCGGCCCGCGGCCGAAGACGGAGCCAGCTACCTGGTCGCCACCGATGCCGCGGGCGAGGGGATCAATCTTCAGTTCTGCTGGCTCATGGTGAACTACGACATCCCCTGGAACCCGGCTCGGCTTGAGCAGCGGATGGGCCGGATTCATCGCTATGGCCAGAAACACGATCCCGTGGTCATCGTCAATCTGGTTTCAGGCAACACCCGCGAGGGGAAGGTGCTCAAGACGCTGCTCGACAAGCTCGAGGCGATGCGCCAGCAACTCCAATCCGACAAGGTATTCGACGTGGTGGGCCGCCTGTTCGAGGGTGTGTCCATGAAGGAGTACCTTGAGCAGGCGGTCACGGATGATGTCGAGACCGTTGTGAGACAATTGGAGGGAACGCTGACCGAGGAGCAAATCCGGGCTCTGGAGCAAAGGGAACACGTGCTCTTCGGGCAGGGCGGGGAAGTGCGCGGGCGACTCGATGACCTCAACAATGAGGCAGAGCAGGAGAACTACCGGCGGCTTCTCCCCGGCTACGTCCGTCGTTTCGTGGCAAAGGCCGCGCCGCTGATAGACCTGCGCATCGAGGGAGACCCGGAAACGACCTTTGCGTTCGTTCCCGACCGTCCCGGCGCGGGCGATCCGCTGTTGTCTGCCATCGAACGGTACACAGAACACGCGCGACAGTCGCTTACCGTTTACAAGCCGGCAACCCGGGAAGACGCGATTTGGTTGCATCCCGGCGAGCCCGTGTTCGACGCTCTGTCGATTGCGGTGCTCGGCCGTTTCAGCCGGGACGGCTTGCGGGGGGCCGTCTTCATCGACCCGTATGCAACCGAGCCGTATCTGTTTCACGTTGCACGGGCGACTGTGGAACAGCATGACCGCGCGGACCGGGAACCCGATTTGTGGAGCGCGTTGCTTGACGGCGAGTCCGCCCGAAAGACGCTTGAATCGCGGCTGATAGGGCTGCGCCAATCGAACGACGGAGCCGTGGAGGAGTGCCCCGTGGAGCACCTGCTGTTGCTCAGAGGCGCCCAGGACTTCGCGCCGAGCCGAGTACCCCTCGCGACCTTGGCTCGCGGCATCGTCGACGATGCTGTCACGCATGCACGGGAAGTTGTGGTGGATCGGCTCGTCCAGTCACACCGGCAGCGTCGAATTGAAGACCTGCCCGCTCGGATCGATTTCGTCAAGCGCGGGTTCGACTTCCGGGCTGCTGAGCTTACGGCGGCCCGCGCGCGTCTCGGAGAGAAGGCGCGCGCTGGCGATCAGCATGCCAGCGCCGAGCTCGCGAGAGTCAAGGAACGGCAGCGGGATCTGACCACCCAACGCAGTCGCACTTTGGCAATGTTGGAGGCTGAACCGGACCTCATCCAGGCAGGCGAAGTGGAGTTTCTTGCCCATGCACTCGTAGTGCCTGTGCAGGATTCCGACGAGATCGAGCGTTACGACGCCGACGTGGAGACTGTTGCAGTGCAGGTGGCCACCGCCTACGAGGAGCGGTTCGGCGCCGTCGTGGCGGACGTATCCCGACCCGAGCTCGCACGTCGCGCCGGCCTGACCGACTGGCCGGGCTTCGACTTGAGATCCCGTCGTCCCGGGGAAGAACGAGCCATTGAGGTAAAGGGCCGAGCTCGCACCGGTAGTGTCGAGATGCAAGAAAACGAGTGGTCCAGGGCCTGCAACCTCCGTGATCGGTACTGGCTCTACGTCGTCTTCGACTGCGCCACCGCACATCCGCGCTTGGTGAGGGTGCGGGATCCGTTTGCGAAGCTGTTGGTCAAGGGGCGGGAGTCGCTAGCGTTTACCATCACGGCGGGGGCGGTGATGGAGGCGGCGGAGTAGGGAGCACGGCCGAACTCGGCGATACCAATATGCTGAAGCGCATTCATATCCGAGGATACAAGTCCCTTGAAGACGTCGAGGTGCGCCTACCTCGGCTTGCCGTTCTCTTCGGACCGAATGCCGGCGGCAAGAGCAATCTGCTCGATGCGTTGCAGCTCTTGTCGAGGTTGGCAACGAGCCGGACCCTCAACGAAGCCTTTGAACCTCCGTATCGCGGAAATCCGCTTGAGTCCTTTACCATAGGCCAAACAGGGATCAAGGGTTTGCTGGAGCAAGAGCGGCTGTCGTTTTCGATCGAAGCCGACCTGAGTCTGTCGGACGGCGTCGTACAGTCCGTCGAGCGCCAGATCCGGGAAATGCGTGGTCCAAATGGCGGGGCCGCCTCCAAGGGAATGAGCAAGATGCCCGACCGCGTTCGCGAGCGCGACTTGCGCTACCGCATCGAGGTGGAGATGCTGCCCAGGTCGGGCGTACAGCGCGTCGCGGACGAGTATCTGGCCGCGCTTGACAGCAAGGGAGAGCCCACGGACAAACGAAAGCCCTTTCTCGAAACAACGGAAAAAGGAATTCACCTGCGGCACGAAGGACAGGCACACTCTATCCATTTTGCCCGCCACCTGGATCGCAGTATCCTCTCGATGCCGCATTACCCACCGCACTTCCCACACTTGGCGGCCGCGCGGCGGGAGTTGGAGAGTTGGTTATTCTTCTGCTTCGGGCCGCGCGGACGCATGCGCACCGTAAATCCGGCAATGGGGGTCCGCCACATTGATTCGATGGGCGAAGAACTCGCAGCGCTCCTCCACACCCTCAAGGCCACCGACGAACGGCAGTTCAGAGGGATTGAGAAGGCTCTGCAACTGTTGATGCCGAGCATCGAAGGTATCGAAGTCGAGGTAGGTGATCTCGGCGAGGTGGAGCTTCGCTTTAAGGAAGGCGGGGTCGCCATACCCGCCCGCGTACTCTCCGAGGGCACCCTGCGGATGCTCGGGCTCCTGGCGCTCACCGGCGTTGACGAAGCCCCTGCACTGGCGAGGCTCGAAGAGCCGGAAAGAGGTGTTCACCCGCGCCGAATCCGGTTGATCGCGGAGCTTCTCAAGACTCACCAGGCCCTCAAGAGGACCCAATACGTCGTGACGACGCACTCGCCTCTCTTGCTTGATGCATTGGAGGACAGTTCCCTGTTCGTGACGAACCGAGTTGACCGTAAGACCCGGATTGACTCGGTTTCTGTTTGGGGACCACTGGGACGACGCATGGGTACCGATGAGGCAATCGCGGATCGGCGGGAAGGGCTGGCTTGGTCCGAGCGCATCCTGAGGGGGGATTTCGATGCGTGAGATTGTCTTGGTCCTGAGCGTAGCGAGACGCAGCCGAGCGAAGGTGGAGGATGCCGTTCCAATTGATCAGGGTTTCCTCGATAATTCAGCGTGGGTAGGTTGGCCTTGACAGAAGTTACGGACAAGACGGTGGTCATCATCGCAGGGCCGAACGGCGCGGGCAAGACGACGTTTGCGCTGGAGTTCCTGCCGAACGAAGCCGATTGCCCCATTTTCGTCAACGCCGATCTCATCGCCGCCGGTCTCAGCCCGTTTCGTGCGGATTGGGTCGCTGTTCGTGCCGCGCGGCTCATGTTGGAGGAGATCCACGGGCACGTGCGGAAAGGAAACAGCTTTGCCTTTGAGACTACCTTGAGCGGGCGCGGCTATGCGCGTTGGATTCCTCGCTGGCGAGAGGAAGGGTACCGGGTAACGTTGTTTTTCTTGAAGTTGGACACAGTGGAAATGGCGGTCCAGCGAGTCGCACAGCGGTACTGGAGGGAGGCCATGACGTGCCGGAGTCGGTAGTTCGGCGTCGGTTCTTCGCCGGTTGGCGTAACTTCGAGCAGGTCTACAGAGGTCTTGTCGACGAATGGGCGGTGTACGACAACTCACGTGACAAGCCGAAGTTGCTGACAGAGGGGACCCAATGATGAAACGAGGGGAACGAAGGGCAACGGACAGAGGACGTGATGCGGATTTGGCCGGCGCCGAGGCTGCCATGCACAGGGCTGCGCGACGGGCGCAACAACGAGCGCGAGATGTTGCAAATGCTGCGGCACAGCGACAACCCAACGAAAATTCCGGTGACACGTCCGGATTCGAGAGCACCCGCGATCTGCATAAGCTGACTTTTTCCCAGGCCCAAGGCTACGAGGAGATTCCCGGACCGTTGAAGCTGGAAGAACTGCCCCAAGAGGCGAGGACACGCATCTGGAACGTCTTTTATGGCCATCTTCATGGGTCTTCGGAAGACCGCTCAGGTGTGCGTTGGATTTCTGGTGTTTGGGACGAGATCTTGCGAGCCAAACACGTCGTTCATGACCACCGCCCAATCGACGAGTGGAACAAAGAGTTCGGACACCTTCATCATGAGCTTCGTAGTGATATCCAGACGATGCCTTTCAACAAGGTATTTGATCTCATTCAGTTCGTCTTGCGTCACCCCAAGTGCCCGTCAGGGTTCACTTCCACGGTGAAAAATGCATTCGCGTTTTGCAGACTGGCTTATAAGATCGACGAAAGTGAACCGCCCACCATTGTGCCAGCCGTTACGGAAGAAGAAGGGAACACGGTAGTCGAATCACTGAAAACGCTCCGGGATGCGGGCCTCGGCGGCAGCGCAGAGCATTTACGCAAGGCTTGTGAGTGCATCAACAAAGGGGACTGGGCAGGAGGTATCAGAGAGAGCATTCACGCCGTCGAGTCGGTGGCACGGCAAATCGCTCCGGAAAAGACCGATACTCTAACTCAGGCGTTGAAGTCGATTGATAGGCGCACGCCTCTTCATTCCAATCTCAAGGAGGGTTTCAAGGCCCTCTATTGGTACAGCTCAGACGAACAAGGCGTTCGCCACGCCCTGCTGGAAAGCGAGGAGGCGAGCGTGGGCATGGACGAAGCGGTGTTCATGTTGGGGGCGTGTGCCTCCTTCGCCAGCTATCTATGGCGCAAGCACGCCGCGGGAGAGGTGTCTTGAGCGGCCGTCGCCTCATCGAAGCGGCCTTTCCGCTCAAGCAGGTGTCCCTCGACTCCGTCCACGAGAAGAACGTGCGGCACGGGCACATCTCAACGCTGCATATCTGGCCGGCGCGTCGGCCGCTGGCGGCCGCGCGGGCGGCGTTGATTGCGACACTGCTTCCGGACCCGGATGACCCCGACAAGCGCAAGGCGATCCTTGAGCGCATGGCGGGGCGGGTCACGGAGAAAATCGAGCGCAAGCAGTTGAATGGCCGCACGGTGGAGACGGTGAAAGAGGAGACGATCGGCGGCATCCTCCACTGGGGCCGTGAGAACGGGCCGGCTCTTGCGTGGTTCCGCGACGAGATTCGGAAGGCCTACGGCGGGCGGGCGCCAAGGGTGCTGGACCCGTTTGCAGGCGGCGGCGCCATCCCCCTCGAAGCCATGCGTCTGGGCTGTGAAGTAACCGCCATGGACATCAACCCGGTGGCTTGGTTCATCCTCAAGTGCACGCTCGAATATCCTCAGAAGCTCGCTGGTCAGACGCGCCCGCTGCCGGGTTTCGCCCTGGATGACCGGGAGTTCATGGAAGCGTTCCTGAAGGCGAAGGGGTTCAAGGGCGCGAGCCTGCGGACTCATCTGGAACGTCTCGGCCACGGTGACGGGGGTGAGATCCAACTCGATGCATTGGCCCACGACGACCCGACCATGGAGGCAGACTTGGCGTGGCACGTGCGCGCCTGGGGGCGGCGGGTGCTGGCAAGGGCACGCAAGGAGTTGGCATCGCACTACCCGACGTATGCCGAGTTCAAGCCGCTGGCGCCGGGCAAGGAGTTCGAACCGCGCCCCATGCAACTCCTGGAGGTTGACGAGAGGGGGCTGCCGCAACTCGATCCGCTCAACGCGGAATTCGACGCCGCCTACCTCAAGGACCCGCGCAACCCGCGCTGGATCGCCAAGCCCACGGTCGCCTATCTCTGGGCGCGTACCGTGACGTGCAAACGGTGCCGGGCCACGCTGCCGCTGCTCAAGACGCGCTGGTTGTGCAAGAAGGACCGCAAGCGCGTCTTGCTGACCATGGAGCGGAACTCCGACGGGACAGGAGCAGTCTTCGGAGTGCAGAGCGGCGTCCCGCAGAACGGCGGCAACGCGGCGCAACGGCGGGAGCACGACAAGCGCGTGGGCGGGGGTACCATGTCGCGCACCGGAGCCACCTGCCCATGCTGCGGCGCGATCATGACGATGGAGGATATCCGTCTTGAGGGCCGCGCGGGCCGGCTGGCTGCGGTGATGACCGCCGCGGTTGTCGATGGCCCGAAGGGCAAGGAGTACCGTCTGCCTACGGACCATGAGCGTGCAATGGCTCACGTATCCGAGGAACAACTCCAAGTCCTCTACGCCGATATTCCGTTCGGGTTGCCGGAGGAATCCTTGCCGAGCAAGGAGGCTTTGGGGTTTCGTGTTCCGTTGTATGGCATCGACACGTGGCGAAAGCTGTTCACGAACCGGCAACTGCTGTGCCTTGGCACATTTGTGGCGGTCACGCGGCGGATGTTCGATGGCGGCGACATTGCGCCGAAGGAATGGCGCGAAGCAGTGGGCGCAAGTCTGTCGCTCGTGACCGACCGTATCGCCGACCGCAGCAGCACGATCGCTCACTGGGATGTCGGCTACGAAAAGGTGGCGAATACTTTTGCGGGGTTTCGCCTGCCGATCAGCTGGGATTTCTGCGAAACGGCGGTTTTGGGGGAAACGTCAGGCTCCTATTCAGGACAACTCGAATGGGTCGCCCGCTATCTGGAACACGGGGCGAGAGCATCGGCTTTCTCTGTGAAGCCCACCGCGTACAGACGAAGCGCCATGGACTCGGGAGGAGAATACGACGCCATCGTCACCGATCCTCCCTACTACGACGCGATCCCGTACTCGGACCTGATGGATTTCTTCCATGTCTGGCTGAGGCGGTCCACGCACGGGTTATCAAACGAAATAGATGCGGCGTTTGGCGAGCCGTTGGGGCCGAAATGGGACCACGGCAGCGGCGACGGCGAGCTCATAGACGACGCGAGCCGGTTCGATGGCGACAAGGAACGGTCGAAGCAGAATTACGAAGACGGCATGGCTCGCTCGTTTGAAGCCTGTCACCGGGCGTTACGGCCCGCCGGCCGCCTGGTAGTGGTGTTCGCAAACAAGCAACCCGATGCCTGGGAGACGCTCGTCGCTGCCCTGATCCGGGCCGGCTTCGTCGTCGATGGGTCCTGGCCCATCCAAACAGAAATGGGGAACCGCAATCGGGCCATTGCCTCCGCGGCGCTTTCGTCTTCGGTGTGGCTAGTCTGCAAGAAACGACAAGCTTCCCGTCCCGGTTGGGACAACACGGTCATGGGTGAAATGCGCGAGAACATCACGCAACAGTTGCATGATTTCTGGGATTCAGGCATTCGCGGACCGGATTTCGTGTGGGCGGCGACTGGACCGGCGCTCGAGGCTTTCAGCAAACACCCAACGGTCAAGAAGGCAAACGACCGGGACCAGCGAATGACGGTCTCGGAGTTCCTGCGCGAGGTTCGTCGCATGGTCGTGGACTTTGTGGTCGGCCGCGTGCTGATCCATGACGGTGCTCCCGTGTCGGAGAACGGACAAGAGGCGGCCACCGGATTGGACGACGTGACGACGTATTACCTGCTCCATCGCCATGACTTCGGCATGGGTGATGCGCCGATCGGGGCCTGTATCCTGTATGCGCTGTCGTGCAACCTGTCCGACTCGGCCCTGGTTGGTCATTACGATCTCATGGTCCAAACGGGGAAGGGCAGGGCGGCTGACGAGGACGAAGAGGACACCGTGCCATCGCACAGGGCGACCGACTCGGCGGAGGACGTTGAGGAGTCCGGAGGCGGCGCCAAGGTAAGGCTCAAACCCTGGCATCGTCGCCGTAGCCGCAATCTCGGTCTCGAAGCGCCTGGCGGTCGGCCGGTGCCTTTGATCGACCAGGTGCACAGGCTCATGCACCTGTGGCGAGCCGGGGATCAGGTCAAGGTAGACGACTATCTCGATTCCCGTGGCCTGCAGCGTAACGCCCTGTTCAACCAGATTCTCCAAACGCTGATCGAACTGGCCGATGCCGGTTCCGACGAGCGGGCGATCCTCGAAGCCTTGAGCAATCACGTGGCCGGGCGCGATGGCGTTCAGGAGCCGCGCCAGAGGCGGTTTCAACTTGGTTCCCCTGAGGCATGAACCGTCAACCGGAGGAAGGCCCGATGACTTTGGCGGCCTTGCCAATCGTCTTCAAGCATGTTGATGAATTCCGTGCACATACCTGGACAAGGGCTTGCGCGTTGAGCCCGTTTTAACAATGAACGCGGATGGAGCGCAGAGATGATCACACTGGTTGAAGCGCTGAATTACCGATGCTTGCGGTACGTGTCGAGGCCCCTTCATCCTTTTCACGTGCTGGTCGGACCGAACGCGTCCGGCAAGACGACCTTTCTCGATGTCGTCGGCTTTCTTCAGGACCTTTTGTCGGAGGGTTTGGACGCGGCGTTGTCCAACCGAACCAACAATCCGCAAGAGCTCCTGTTTCGGCGTCAAGGCGACAGGCTGGAACTGGCCATCGAGGCGCGTATTCCGGATGAGTTGCGGAAGCGGACGGCCAGGCCGGAGTTGGACACGGCGCGGTATGAAGTGGCCATCGGTTTCGACGAGACACAACGGCAGTTCGAGTTCAAGGCAGAGAAGTTCCTCCTGAAGAAAGACGATGGAGCGGAGCCGCTTCAGCGCTCACTGTTTCCCATGCCGCCCGACGCGCCGGCGTCGCTGCTGACCAAGGGCCGGAACTACAAGACCGTGGTCAACAAGGTGCCAGGAGGCAATGACAACTTCTACAGCGAAACCTATCCTCGTGGGGGGAAAGGCTGGGCGCCGTCGTTCAAGCTGGGAACGCAAAAGTCGGCCCTCGGCAATCTGCCTGCGGACGTCAATTCCCTTCCCGTGGCCACGTGGTTTCGAGAGTACGTAAGCTCCGGTGTGCAGAAGTTTGTTCTCAACAGCCTTGCGATCAGGCAGGCCAGTCCGCCGACACGAGTTACGGGTTTCTTGCCCAACGGGTCGAATCTGCCGTGGGTCGTTGATCGGTTGCGGAGCGATGCTGAGGACCGATACCGGGATTGGATCGCCCACCTCCGTACGGCGCTGACCGATCTGGAGGAGATTACGACTGTCGAACGAAGGGACGACAGACACTGCTATATGGTCTACGAGTACAAGGGCGGACTGAAAGTGCCGTCCTGGATGGTCTCTGACGGCACGCTTCGATTGACGGCGCTCACCTTGCCCGCCTATCTCAACGATCTCCGTGGCATCTATTTGATCGAAGAACCGGAGAACGGGATCCATCCCAGAGCCATAGCGACCGCGTACGATTCCCTCTCATCGGTGTACGGAGCGCAAGTGCTGCTGGCAACGCATTCGCCGGTGGTATTGAACGCCGCGGGAATACACGACGTGCTGTGCTTCGCCAAGGACGAGATAGGGGCAACGGACATCGTACTCGGTCCCGAGCATCCCAGGCTCCAGCAGTGGCATGGGGAAGCCAAGCTCGGCATGCTGCTCGCATCAGGGGTCTTGGGATGAAGGATCTCGTCATTCTCGCCGCGGACAAGGACCTGGAACACGCCCTGAAGGGATTGCTTGCAAGATCGGAAGCGCTGGGCATCCGTCCAGTCGACGCCGATATCTTTGTGGAACCGGAGCATGACCCTGCCTGTGCCTTGCGCGGTGTTGATTTCCTGGGCAACCTCTCGGCACAGTATGGCCACGGGTTGCTCATATTCGACCACAAGGGAAGTGGAAGGGAAGCCATGACGCCTCAAGACTTGCAAACGAGTCTCAACAAGGCGTTCGCCGGCTCGGTTTGGGGCGAACGCGCCAGAGCAGTCGTGCTGTCCCCAGAGTTGGAAGCGTGGATCTGGAGTGATTCTCCACACGTTGATGCTGTAGCGGGCTGGAGATACCGCGATCCAAAGCTCCGTCTCTGGCTGATCGAACAGAATTATTTGCGAGAGGGTGAGGCCAAGCCGAGGCAGCCCAAAGAGGCATTCGAAGCAGCCTTGCGTGAAGCGCGAAAGCCGCGGAGCGCTTCTCTGTACCAACAGATTGCGGAAAGGGTTTCCTTGCGTCGATGCACGGATGCGGCATTCCTGGAACTCAAGGGAATTTTGAGCGATTGGTTCCCGTCCGAGAGGGAACATGTCATCGAATGAGGACAACATGACAACCCAACCTTCCCGGAAGCCCTGGCACCAGGTCGTGCAGTTGCGCGACGATCTCAAGACCGGAGAGCTTTCGTTGGCCGTATTCGCCGCCGACCTGCATGACGTGGTGATGCAGAAGGGCCTGCGGCCGGTTTACGAGGACCCGGCGGAGTTCTTTGCGCTGACGTACCCGACGTACAATCTGCGCGAGTTGGTGAAGGACGTGTGTGTTCGGCTGGCGGGCAAGAGCGACAAGGCGTACCGGAAGCTCTCTGTCAACTACGGCGGCGGCAAGACCCATACGCTCATCGCTCTCAGGCACCTGGTGCACGACCCGACGGCGCTGCCCGATCTGCCGGCCGTCCGGGAGTTCGAGGCGCACATCGGTTTTCTGGCGCCAAGGGCGCGGGTGGCGGCGTTGTGCTTCGACAAGATCGACCTGGAGAAGGGGGTCGAGACGCGGGCTCCCGACGAAACCGTGAGGATGCTCAGGCATCCGTGGAGCATTCTCGCGTTTCAGCTTGCCGGGCCGGACGGTCTCAGGCTCATCCACGCGGAAGGAAAGGACGAGGAGCGGGATACACCGCCGGCGGAGCCGCTTGTGGCCGAGCTGTTGTCGGGTCCGCAGAAGGAGGGACTTTCGACCCTGGTGCTGCTGGATGAGGTGTTGATGTACACACGCGCCCGGATCGAAGCCGATCCCGCTTGGCGCGGTCGCCTTATGGGCTTCTTTCAGTACCTCACGCAGGCGGTGGTCAAGGTGGACCGTTGCGCCATGGTGGCATCCCTGCTGGCGTCCGACCCCACGAAACACGACGACTTCGGCAACGAACTGCTGCGGGACGTGTCGGAGATCTTCGGTCGCCAAATGGAGGAAGACGCAAGCCCGGTGAGCAAGGACGACGTGGCAGAGGTGCTCCGCCGCCGTTTCTTCAAAGCCGAATCCATTCGCGATTCGGACGCCTTTCGTCCTCACGTGGCCTCGGTGGTGGGCAGCATTGCCGCGCTCGACGAGCGCACCCGCAAGGAAAGGGAGGCCACGGAAAAGCGCTACCTCGACAGCTATCCCTTTCACCCGGAGTTGACGGAGATCTTCTACACCCGCTGGACCCAGCTCGACGGCTTCCAACGCACGCGGGGGATCCTGCGGACCTTTGCGATTGCCCTGCGGGATGCGGAGAAATGGGACGCTAGCCCGCTGGTCGGTCCCAACGTGCTGCTTGCCGAGCCTGAAACGAGCGACCTTGCCGAAGCGGCGAGCGAGTTGGCGTCCTTTGCCAGCGTGGACGAAGCGGCCGGGGGGCAGGAGTGGCGGCCTATTGTCGAAGGTGAGCTTGCCAAGGCGCGGGTGATTCAATCGGAGGCCGCAGGTCTGCGCCACAGGGAAATCGAGCAGGCGGTAGTTTCGGTCTTCCTGAGCTCCCAACCCAAAGGCCACAAGGCCTCGACTCAAGAGTTGATGGTGCTCTTGGGAGCCAGCGGGCCGGACAAGATCGAGCTGGAGAAAGCCCTGCGCCGCTGGACGGAGTTGTCCTGGTTTCTGGACGAGGTTGCGGTGGCCACGGGCGGCGCCGGTCCGGACACACTGCCCAAGGCATGGCGGCTGGGCAACCGTCCCAACCTGCGCCAGATGCATCATGACGCCTGCAGCACCCGCGTGCCGCCGGAGCTCGTGGAATCGCAGCTCATCGATGCCATCGAGAAGCGAAAGACGCTTACATCGGGCGCGGCCGCGGCGGGCGCAAAGGTGCACAACCTGCCGGAGCGGCCCCGCGACATCGCGGACGACGGCGACTTTCACTACGGTGTACTCGGACCAAAGGCGGCCTCGGAGTCGGGCAAGCCCAGCGCGGAGGCCCGGCGGTTCATCGACGAGACGACCGCTGCCGACAAGCCCCGGGCCTGTCGCAACGCCATCGTCCTCGCCGTTCCTTCCCGGGACGGCCTCGAAGCGGCGCGCACGCGCGTGCGCGAGTTTCTCGGCTGGGTGGAGGTGCGCGATCAGCTCAAGGATCAGTCCATAGACCTCATCCGGGAGCAGATGCTCGCCAGGGAGTTGGAGGCCGCGAGAAAGCGCATCCCGGACGCCGTCACGCAGGCCTATTCTATTGTCGTGACGGTCAACGAAAGTAACGAAGTTCAGGCCTTCAAGGTGGTGGTGACGGACGAACCCCTGTTCACGATCATCAAGGCCGACAGGCGATCCCGCATCCAGGAGACGGCCATCAACTCGGAGGCGATGCTGCCGGGCGGCCCGTACGATTTGTGGCGGGAAGGGGAGGATTCCCGTCGCGTGAAGGATCTGGTCGGAGCGTTTGCTCAGTTTCCGAAGCTCCCCAAGATGCTGCGGACCAAGGAGATTCTCGACACCGTCGTACAGGGTGTTCACCAGGGGATCTGGGTGGCACGGCTGTTGCGTCCTGACAGGACTGCCAGAACCTTCTGGCGTACTGCCATCGACGAGCCCGCCCTGAAGGACTCGGGTCTGGAGGTTTTCTTGCCCGAAGCTGCGACACTCAGTGAACTGACGGCCGAACTGCTCGAACCGGAAAAGCTGCCCGGACTGTGGCGCGAGGGAGGAATCAGCGTCCAGGAGGTGTGCGACTATTTTGCCGGCGGCCACAACGTCACGGTTCAAAGGGACGGTTATGAAGAGACAGTTACGCTACCGAAGTGTGACCTGGCGAACGTCGAGGCTGCGGTTTCGCAGGCCGTCGAGAAAGGGCTCGTGTGGCTGACCAACGGACCGGCTTCGATCCTGAACGAGCCCCTGCCTGCCGGCGTGCTCAGCGCGTCAGCGATATTGCGGCCGCCCCCCGAACGGTTTGAGGTCGACGAATTGACGGCGTCGTCGATTCCTGACGCCTGGAAGGATGGAGAGGCCAACGCTCTCGCCATCGCCACAGGCCTGTCGGCGAAGCGGGGGATGACCCTGCCTTGGTCTACGGTGCAGGCGGCGATAGAGGATGCCATCCGGGCGAGATGGATCGAGCCCAGGGACGGCGACGCCTCGTGGCCGTGCGACCTTGCCGGCGCCAGGCACGTGGTCCTGCGGGTCCCGTCCACACAACCCGGCGGAATCGAGCCGCCCAAAACCCCGAAGCCCACGGGGCTGCTTGTCGCGGAGGCTGTCCTCGAGGCCAACGGCATCCAGGACCTCGCGGATCAGGTTCCCGATATCGCCAAGGCAGCGGTAGGCAACAACCTCCGGTTCAACATCCGGGTCGAGTTCGGTGGAGAAACCGTTCCGGACCCCGAGACGGTGGAAAAGATCAACGAGTTGCTCTCCGAGGTGTCTGACAAGCTGAAACTGGCCTGAGATGCAAGGAGAACGAAGATGGGCATCGTCAATGCCAAGGTAGTCATCAGGAACCCGGCCGATCGCGACAAGGCTTGGGAAGGGCTTTTCGTGGTGGACACGGGCGCAACCGACAGCGTCGTCCCGAGGCAACATCTGGAAGCTATCGGTATCGAGCCCGAAGCGCAGCGGAAATACCTGCTGGCGAACGGCAGTGAAGTGGAGATGGACGTCGCGGTTGCACGAATCGAACTCATGGGAGAGGTCGTCGGGGGCACGGTCCTCTTTGGAGATGCAAACACCGAGCCGTTACTCGGGGTAACGGCTCTGGAGTCCTTGGGGATCGAAGTCGATCCGCTCAACCGGCAACTGAAGAAGCTGCCGGCCGTGCGGCTCATGCCCCTACGGCCATCGGAGCAGCCAACATCCTGAAGCGCGTACACATCCGCGGTACAAGCGGGGGACCAGACTCGATTACTCGGACAGGCGGCCGGTGGGGTGTCTCCCCACCCTCTCCTCCAACTGCTTGAGATACAGACTCCTCGGCTCCACCGGCTTCCCCAGCGAATACCAGTAACAGTCGCCGCTGTAGCTGTACGCGCTCGATCCGATAGCCCAGTTCTGGGCGGTGGGCGGTTTCTCGCAGATGATGCTGTCGGCGGAGGAGTTCCAGAACATCATCTGGGCGCCGGCCCAGCCGTGGCCGGTGCCCATGTTGCCGCGGTCGCGCACGTTGAGGGCGTCGCCCTGCACGTGAACGTTGTCATACAGGGTGCCCACGGCCCATCGGTGATGGGGGCCGCTGTCGTTGTGGGCGTTGCGGGAGCGGCAGTCGAGAAAGACGTTGGGTCCGGGCACCCGCGAGTGCATGACGAAGTCGTGCCGTCCGTCGTTCGAGACGGCGCCCCGGACCAGCGTTAGCTGTCCCCGGAGCGCGAAGGGGTAGCGGCGCGGGCTGGCGATTCTGGATACGGGATCGAGGCAGGCCGCGTCTTCCACCGTGATCCATTTGCCATGGCGCTCCACGTAAACGCAGCTATAGGCGAAATGGACGCCGGTGACGTTTCGGACCCAGGCGTTCTCCACGGCGTCGAGAAGGATGAAGTTCCAGGCATGGTCCTCGTCGTCCGGCCAGCCGTTGAAGTGGGACTCCGCCCGCAGGTGCTCGATGCCCACCTGGGCGATGCGTTCCGGGAACGCGTACTTGTAGATCCAGCCGCCGCCGAACTCCTGCTCGATGGCGTTCACCAGGGGCGCGTCGATGGTGACCTCCGTGTCCCGGATATTCGCGATGACGCGGTCGAAGCGCAGGTCGTACTGGCCGGCCTGCCACTGCCGGGTCACCCTTCCCGGGCGCGGCGGGATGCGGTCCATGCCGATGGCGCTGATCCAGGCGCTGGTGCTGGGACGGTGAACGATGATGCGGTCGCCGGCGGCCAGGCCTTGCGTCGACTCGACGCGGAACGTCCGTGCCCCCACGGGCACGTAGGCGTCGGTGATGGCCCGGCGGGTGCCCGGCACCTCGCGCCATGCCCTGCCCCGTCCGACTCGCACCGACCGGTGCTCTTGCAGGCGCATGAAGGCCGGGTTCACCTCGATGAGCGTGCGGCGGCTCGTGCCGGTGGCCATGAGCACCGTGCCGTCGCGGTCCCGTCCTTCGCCACGCAGGACCACGCCGCCCGCCGACAATCGAAGCGTTCCGGCTATCTGGTATTCGCCTCTTCGGAGCAGCACGGCGCCCCGGTGGCCGTTGGCGTCGGGCTCCATCCGTGACACCCGGTCGATGGCCGCCTGGATTCGCTCGCCGTCGTCGCCGGCGCCCGGCCCGACCACGACCTTGACCGGGACGTCGGGGATCGGGACACCGCCGCCGCCATAGCCGGCGTTGGAGAAGTCCGGGATGACGTTTCCTTTCTCGTCGGGCACGTAGACCAGCTTGCCGGTGTCGTCCAGGTGGATGAGCGGGCGGGCTGCCTCCATGCCCGCCGACTTCACCGGAGCGCATGCGAAGGTGCCTGCCAGGAGCGCCACGAGGCCGAGGGCCGCCGCCGCGGCCTTGTCAATCGACGTGGGTAGCCATCGGGAACCGTGTATGATCATGTTTTGCACCGTGCAGTCTGAGTGCCTCCGCCGCCTCCGCCTCGATGCCGGCGCGCCAACGCGCATATTTCACGAAGCCGCTTGCAGCCGGATAGAACCTTTCAACCCTTCGTGAAATAGGCGCTCCAAGCGCCGGTTGACAACGGGTTCCGGGCACAATAGGGTCCCCTATGCTATAGAAGGCCGTATTGGAAGGCCCTACCGTTGTTGGTCTTTTCGGACGTTCCATCAACCGTTCGACGACATGGAGGAGATCATGACCCGGAGATTTGCAGTCGCATCGTTGGCCTTGGCCGCGGCCCTGGCCATATCCGGAGTAGCGGCCTATGCCGCAACCGACAATTTCTTCGCCGGCAAGACCATCCGCATTATGGTCGCCTATTCGCCCGGCGGCGGGTTCGACGCCTACTCGCGGATTCTGGCACGCCACCTTCCCAAACATATTCCGGGCAACCCCATTGTGGTGGTCCAGAACCGGCCCGGCGCCGGCGGCCTCATCACCGCCAACTTCATCTACAACAAGGCCAAGGCCGACGGGCTGACCATAGGCCACTGGGTCGGCGGTTTGATCCTGCAGCAATACCTGGGCAACAAGGGGGTTCGTTTCGACGCGGCCAAGTTCGGATGGATCGGCGCGCCGGTGCGGATCACCAACGTTTGCATGACCCACAAGCGCAGCGGCATCGTCGACCTGGCCACATGGCGCGCGGCCAAGGAGCCGGTCAAGTTCGGCGGCAGCCAGCCCGGCTCCACCCTGTGGGACATCCCGCGGATACTGATCAGCCATACCGACCTTCCCATGAGGCTCATCGAGGGCTACGGCGGCACGGCGCCGGTGAGGCTGGCGGCGGAGAGGGGCGAGGTGGGCGGCGTGTGCGCGAGCTGGGAAGGACTCAAGAACCCCTGGGCCGCGGCGCTGGCCAAGGGTGACGTGCGCGTGCTCCTGCAGTTCGTGGACAAGCCCCACCCGGCTCTCACCGGTGTGCCTCTCACCAACGACGTGATGAAGACGGATGCGGGACGGCTGGTGATGAAGACCGTGATTCACGACATCGGCGGCTCCCTCAACCGGCCGTACTCGTTACCTCCGGGCACTCCCAAGAACCGGCTTATGATCCTGCGCCGGGCCTTCGACGCCTCCATGAAGGACCCCGAGCTTCTGGCCGAGGCGAAGAAGTCGAGGTTCGACATCAGCGCCGTCTCCGGCGAGGAGGTGGAGCAGCTCGTGGCCGGCATCGCCAAGCTCCCGCCCGAGTTGATGGCGACCATCAAGAAGACCTTTGCGCCAAAGAAATAACGGAGACCGCGTTCCGGCAACGGGGGGAGGGGCCTTCAGGGAAGGCGTCTCCCCCCGTTCGTAATCAGGTAGACCCGGCATATGGCTCGCCCCTCGGGACTGGCATACAGCATTCACACCCCTCGTTTGATCCTCCGTTGCTGGTATCCGACGGACGCCACCCTGCTCCAGCGGGAGATCAACGAGAACCTCGACTATCTGCGCCCGTGGATGGACTGGGCGCGCCAGGAGCCGGAGTCCCTCGAGATGAAAACGGAACGGTTGCGGCGGTTCCGGGACGACTTCCTCTCGAGACGGGATTTCGTCTACGGCATCTTCGGCGCCGACGGCGTCCGGATCGTCGGCGGTACCGGCCTGCATACACGGGAGAGCAAGGATGCCCGGGAGATCGGCTACTGGATCAGCCGGCCGTACGCCAACAAGGGGCTGGCCACCGAGTCGACGGCAGCGCTGACGCGCGTGGCTTTCGAGGTGAACCGCGTGGAGCGGGTCGAGATACGCTGCGACCCGCGCAACAAGCCCAGCGCCCGGGTCGCGGAGAAGCTCGGCTTCACCCACCGTTCGACGCTCTACGGCAACAAGACCGATTCGGAAGGACGCTTGCGGGACACGTCGGTGTGGAGTCTGGACGCCGCCGACTACCCGGGCAGCCGCGCGTCTGGAGCTTCCGTGGCCGCCTACAACCGCGGCAAGATCAGGATCCTGTAGCGTCGCTAGCCCGTCCAGCCGACAGGAGCGAGGGCGTCCCGCCTTCGCCGAGGGCAAGATGCCCGCGCTCCCAGGGTAGTGAGCCTACTGGACGATGTTGTACAGCCGCGTCACGTTGTCCGCGGTCAGCCGCCGGCGCATCTTCTCGCTCAACCCGCCCATGGTCTGCGCGATGAACTCCTGGGAGTCGGGCCAGATCCCGTCCCGGTGGGGATAGTCCGAGGCCCAGCAGAAGTTTTCCGGGGCGTATTCTTCCGCAAGCTGCGCGCCGACCTTGTCGTCCTGGAAGGTGGCCCACATCTGGCGCCGGAACAGCGCGCTCGGCGGGGTGCTGATCATGCCCTCGTACTCGCCTTCCCGGAACTTGGTGTCGAGCCGCTCCAGCACGTAGGGGATCCAGCCGATGTGGCTCTCGGCCATGACCACCTTGAGGGCGGGATGGCGCTCGAGGGCGCCGCACAGGATGATGGACACGAGGCACTCGTCGGCCTGCATGGCCACCACCGCGATGTGTGCTTCCTGGGAAACCTTCGGGATATCCCTTCTGAGCTTTTCCTCGGCGTTCCGGGGTCCCACCGTGGTGGTGCCGTGGCCCGCGCCGATGTGGAACGACAGCGCCACTTCCTCCTCCTCGGCGGCGGCCCACATGGGCTCCCACATCTCGTGCCAGATGGGGGCCGGGCCGTTGAAGAAGTCGAACAGCGCGCCCTTGAGCCCGAAGCCGTTCTTGCCGATGCGGCGGATCTCCGCGGCCGCGGCGTCGGGCGAGTGGGCGGGGATGTCGGCGATGCCGATGAAACGGTTCGGATCGTGCTCGCAGAACCCGGCGATGAAGTCGTTGTAGGCCTGGTAGGTGGCGGTGATCACGTCCGGGTCCTTGATGCTGTCCTCGACGAAACGGATGCCGTAGATGACCTCGGCGGCGATGTCGTCGATGTCCAGGTCCTTGGCTCGCAGCTTGGGATCCGACGGGTGCGTGGGCTCCCACCCGGCCTCGCGCATTCTCCGGCCCCGGTGGTTGGTCATGGGCTGCCGGCCCATCCACGCCCGGTGCCCGCCCATCACCGCGCCGTCGCCGACCCACGTGGGCTTGCCGTCCACCGTGTGCACGTTGGGGACGCGGTCCTTCAGCTTCGCGGGAACCCGGGACCTGAAGGTGTCCTCGTCGAGATAGAAGAGGTCCATGTGTCCGTCAGCAGAGATGATTCGGTCGCTCATGATCGTTCCCTCCGGCCCTCACTTCTCGCACAGTCTTCCCCGCCTGGCAAGCCCACGCGCCTCGTCCCGCCTGGATCCCGGGTCCCCTCCCGCGTCATCCCGCGCTTCTCCCGCGTCATCCCGGGTCCCCTCCCGCGTCATCCCGCGCTTCTCCCGCGTCATCCCGGGGCGCCTCAAGCGTCATCCCGGACTTGATCCGGGATCCAGGCGGGGCGGGGCGAGGGGCCTCTTCCCTGATTTGACTCGCTCCACCGGGCGTGCAACCATCCCTCAACCCGAGAGGAGGGCCATCCATGCCAACGTCGGACGATCTTCAGGGGGAGTGGCGCGACCGCTGCGCGATACCGGACCACGTGATCTGGGGCCCCGGTTCCCACCAGCGCCTGAGAGCGGTGCTTGAAGGACTCGGCTGCAGCAGGGCGCTGCTGCTGACCAGCGGTTCCCTGAAGAAGCACACCCCGTGGGTGGATCGGATCGAGGAGGCGTTGGGCGGTCTGGTGGTGGCGGTCCGCAGCGACAGCCGGGAGTTCACCCCCGACTGGCTGTGCTTCGACACCGCCCGGCAGGCGCGGGAGGTGGAGCCCGACGTCGTCGTCACCGTGGGCGGCGGCAGCGTCGCCGACTGGGGCAAGGCGGTGGCGTTCATCCTGGCTCAGGGCCTCGAATCGGTCTCCGAGCTGGATGACTACGTGGCCTCGCCGGACAACCAGCGGCTGGCCGAGTTGCCCCGCCCGCCGATCCCCCAGGTAGCGATTCCCACCACCCTGTCGTCGTCGGAGGCGACGTGGTCGGTGACCATCAACCGGCCCGAGCGCAAATTCAAGGACCACGTGCGACATCCCGACCTCGTGCCCAGGGCGGTGATCCTGGACGCGGCCATCGCGTCGTCCACCCCGGCGGGCCTGTGGTGCGCCACCGGCCTCAAGGCCATGGAGCACGTGGTGGAGAAACTCTACACCGTGGACCGCAATCCGGTGGTGGACAACATGTGCCTCAAGGCCGGCGAGTTGCTCTACCGCCACCTGCCGCGCTGCAAGGACAACCCCGAGGACCTGGAAGCCTTCACCCAGTGCCACGTGGCGCTGGTGGGCGTGGGCTTCCACGGGCGCGGCGTGCACAAGGGGCTGTCGCAGGTCATCGGCTGGCAGCTCGGCGCCTACGGCGTTGCCCACGGCCACACGTCCTGCGTCATGCTGCCCCATGTCATGGAGTTCAATCGTTCCGTCAGCCTGTCCGCCCAGGCCGCCCTCGGCCGCGCTCTGGGCGGCGAGGGCGCCACGGACGACGAGCTGGCGGAATCCGCGCAGGCCGCCGTGGCCGGCCTGGTCCGGGATCTGGACCTACCCTCCCGGCTGCGCGACGTGGGCATCCCCCGCGAGGATCTTCCGGACATCGCGAAGAAGGTCATCGTGTCGCCGAACATCATCTACAACCCGAAGCCGGTGACGGACCCCGGGGAAGTCCTGACGGTGTTGGAAAAGGCGTGGTAGTAATTACACTAATCACATCAAGTAGAGAGGCGTTCGATGATGCGCGAGGAAACGCCTAAGAGAGGCGAGCCAACGGTCAAGAGAGATGTCAAGCTGGTTCCAGTGGGCAATTCCAAGGGGATCCGTCTTCCCAAGGTTCTCTTGCAGAAGTACGGATGGAGCGACTCTCTCGTACTGGAAGAATTGGAGGAGGGGGTTTTTCTCCACCGTCAGGAGACGGCCAAGCTATCCTGGCACGAGACCTACCGCGCCATGGTCGCCGAGAGGGAGGATTGGAGTGATTTCGACGTCACCGTTGCCGATGGCGTGGACTAGTGGCCACCTTTCCCAGGCGATACGCCGTCTACTTTGCCGATCTCAATCCCACGGTGGGTGGAGAGATCCGCAAGGTCCGACTGGTCGTGGTCGTTAGCCAAGACGAGATGAATCAGTACCTGGACACCGTGGTGGTTTGTCCTCTCACCACGGCACTGCACCCCAAGTGGCGCAGCCGTTTACAGGTTCAGTGTGCGGGGAAAGAAGCGGAAATTGCCGTCGACCAGATACGCGCGATCAGCAAGCAGTGTATTGGGAGGCTGCTGGACCGGTTGTCTGCCGAGGAAGCAGTGCAACTTCGGCGGATCATAACGGAGATGTATGGGGGATAGGCGGGCATGCCCTTCAGTGAATGGATAGTCGGCGCGACGCCCTTTCTCGAAATGCCTGCCATGGTCGGCAGATGGCGGATCTCGGCGCCGGTCTCCCTGTCGACTTGAACCAGTTCGTACTGCTCACGATCGGGCGACGGGCTCTCCGCGTGCGCCCCCATCTCCCTCGGCCCATCTCATTGCAGCGAGGGACGCTACTCCGAAGACCGCGAAGGCGGCGATCTGGGCGTACATGGTCCCATCGAAGCTTTGGCCCACGAGCGCTCCGAACGGTAACGAGATGAAGATCGAGAGCGAAGTAACCACCGCCGCTCCCACTCCGGCGAGGTGGCCGAGGGGCTCCATGGCGAGCGCATTGAGATTTCCGAAGAGGAGTCCGATGCAGAGAAAGACGGAGAGCAGGTAGGCCATGAACAGCCAAAACGGAGGAAGCCCCTCGAAGGCGAAGGCCAGCGTCCATGCAACGACCGAGACCAGTGTGATCGACACCGTCGCCGCCCTCGAGAGCCGGCGCATCCCATGCTTCATCACCAGGCGGCCGTTCACGAGCGAGGCGCCGCCGATGGCAAGCGCCAGCACTCCAAAATACACCGGGAATAGCGCGCCGGTCCCGTAGGCCCCCTGGAATATTTGCTGGGCAGAGCTCAGGTAGGCGATGAACGGCGCGTGCACGCATCCGGTGGCCAGTGTATATCCGAGCGCGGTCCGAATCCTCAGGACTTCCAGGACGGCTCCGCCGATGGCCCGCGGGGAAAGCGGTCGCCGACGATCAGCGGGCAGGGTTTCCGGCTGGCGCAGTGCAAACCACGCGAATGCGATGGCGGCGATGGCGAAGAAGGTGGTGAATATCGCGCGCCAGCCGCCCAGCCACAGGATCCCCTGTCCAAGGGCCGGGGCGACGGTGGGAACGAGGATGAACACGGCCATGACGAACGACATGAGACGAGCCATTTGGCGTCCTTCGTACTGATCGCGCACCAGGGCCATGGTCACGACACGCGGCCCCGCGACTCCGAAGCCCTGCAGGACACGGCCTGCGATCATCACCTCGAAGGTGGGTGCGAAGATGCTCATGAGACATCCGGCCATGAACAGGACGAGGCCCGCATGGATGGCGGACCTGCGCCCGATCCGGTCGGAGAGAGGGCCGAAGACAATCTGGCCGAGGCCGAGCCCCAGGAACAGAGCCGTGATGACGAACTGGACGTCGTTCGGACGCGACGCCCCGAGGTCGTGACCGATGGCGGGCAGCGCCGGCAGCATCGTGTCGGTCGCAAGCGCGACGAGGGATATCAACAGAGCGACAAGAGCAAGGAATTCGCCGGGACTAAGGGCGGGTCCGCTGGCCTTTGGGTTCATTCTTCCTCCCAGCAACTCCCGTTGGGAATCGGCAGCGTCGGCCTTGACCGAATGATCCTCGCTCCCTAACTAAGCATGGGCAATGGTATTACCGTTGTATACAGGCGCCACGAGCGTTCCGGTAGTTTTGCGCAGAGGATAACTCGCTATGACTGATTCGCGGGCCCAATACCGGATCGGCGTCGACATCGGCGGCACCTTCACGGACTGCGTCACCATGGATGCCCACGGCACGGTCACCGTGGGCAAGTCCCTCTCCACCCCCGAGGACTACTCCGTCGGCACACTGAACGCGGTGCGGAACGCCGCCGAAAGCCTGGGGCTGGCGGGCGAAGCCGAGCTTCTCGCCTCCACCCGGCTGTTCTTCCACGCCTGCACCATCGGCGACAACGCCCTCATCACGGGCTCCGGGGCGGTGACCGGACTGATCACCACCAAGGGCTTTGCCGACACCCTTGGCATCATGCGCGGCCGTTTCACCGACGGCGTCCCCGAGTCCGAGATCTTCCACCTGTCCGTCCTCGACAAGCCCGAGCCCATGGTGCCGCGCCCGTTGATAAGGGAGCTGGACGAACGGGTGGACTACAAGGGCGCCGTGCTGGTGCGGCTCGACCCGGCCCAGGCGGAGAAGGCCGCGGCCGAGTTGGTGTCAGGGGGCGTGGAAGCCATCGCCGTGAGTCTCATCTGGTCCGTCGCCAACGACCGCCACGAGCGGGCCATTGCCGACATCATCGCCGAGGAGCACCCCGGCGTGTTCCTCAGCCTCTCCAGCGAGGTGGCGCCCTACCTGGGCGAATACGAGCGCACCGCCACCACCGTGTTCAACGCCTGCATCGGACCGCGGATCTCCGCCTACATCAAACGGCTGGGGAGCCGGCTCCGGGAGCACCGCCTCGCGGGAGAGCCGCTCATCATGCAGTCCTACGGCGGCGTCCTGGGGGTGGAGGCCACCGCCCGGAATGCCATCGGCACCATCGAGTCCGGCCCCGCCGCCGGGGTCACGGGCAGCGCCTGGCTCGGCCGGCTCATGGACGTGCCCGACATCCTGGCCACGGACATGGGCGGCACCACCTTCAAGGTCAGCGTGATCCGGGACGGTGTCGTCGAGATGGACTACAAGCCGGTGATGCTGCGCCATCAGATCTACTCCACCAAGATCTGGGTGGAGTCCATCGGCGCGGGCGGCGGCAGCATTGCCTGGACGGATGACCGGACGGGGCTGCTCAAGGTAGGGCCGGAAGGCGCGGGCGCCCAGCCGGGGCCCGCGTGCTACGGCCTCGGCGGAACCGAGCCCACGGTGTCGGACGCCGACCTCGTGCTCGGTTACCTCAATCCGGACTACTTCCTGGGCGGGCGCATGTCGCTGGACCCGCAACGGGCGTGGACCGCCATCGAGCAAAGGGTCGCGAAGCCCCTGGGGCTGTCCGTGGAGGCCGCCGCCGGCGGCATCTACCGCATCATCAATGCGCACATGAGCGACCTCATCCGGCGCGCCACGGTGGAGCGCGGCTACGATCCCCGGGATTTCACCCTGTTCGCGTTCGGCGGCGCCGGGCCGGTGCACGCGGCCCGCTACGCGGCGGAGCTGGGCATCAAACAGGTGGTGGTGCCGCTGACGGCGTCGGTGCACAGCGCCACCGGCCTGGTCAGCTCGGACATCGTCTACCAGTACGGCAAATCGGACCGGCTGCAGGTGCCGGCGGACCACGAGCGCGTCAACCGGGACTTCGACGAGCTTGTGCGGCGCGCCCGCGCGGACCTGGGCGGTGCCGGTTTCGTGGGCGACGGCGTCCGGATCGAGCGAAGCCTCGACATGAGGTATCGTTACCAGGTGCACGAACTGAATGTCGCCATGCCCGAGGGCGATGCGGCGCTATCCGAGCAGGAGCTGGGCCGGGTCTACGAACGTTTCGATGACCTCTACGAACGAACCTACGGCCGCGGGTCCGGTTACCGCGAGGCGGGGAAGGAGATCATGAACTTCCGGCTCACCGCCACCGGCGTGCTGGACAAGCCCCGGTTGCAGCAATACCCGCTGTCGTCGGGCGACGCGAGCGAGGCCGTCAACGGCCGCCGGAAGGTCTTCTTCGAAGAGTTCGAGGAGCCGCGGGAAATCCCGGTCTATGGCTTCGAGGCCCTGCGTCCGGAAAACGAGATCAGCGGTCCGGCCATCATCGAGACGCCGGTGACCACCATCGTAGTCAATCCCGGCGACCGGGCCGTCATGGACCCATACCGCAACGTCAGGCTTCTCATCGGCCAGTAGGAGGGCTGCACACCATGGACACACGAATCCACGGCGTCGATCCCGTGACCTTCGAGATCCTGTCGCACCGGCTGCACCAGGTCACCCGTGAGATGGGCATTACCCTGGAGCGGACCGGCGGCACCGTCAACACCACGCAGCAACGGGACTACATGGCCTCCCTCTATCGTCCGGACGGCGACATCCTGTCCGCCGGCGCCACCCTGGGACAGCACGTGGTCTGCGCCAGCTACGCGGTGAAGCGGATCATCGAACGGTTTCCGCCGGACGAGATCTTCGAGGATGACGTTTTCCTGCTGAACGACCCGTACCTGGCCGCCATCCACCAGTCCGACATCTACGTCATCGCGCCGATTCACCATCGCGGGCGACTGGTGGCGTGGAGCGCCACGTTCGTGCACGTGAACGACGTCGGCGCCATGTCGCCGGGGGGAGACTCTCCCGACGCCACCGAGATCTTTCACGAGGGATTGCGGGTCCCGGGCATCAAGCTGGTGGAGCGGGGCGAGCTGCGCGAGGACGTGTTCGACACCCTGACCAACATGACCCGCCAGCCGGGCATGGTGGGACTGGACCTCAAGTGCGAGATCGCCGCCAACAACGTGGCCAAGGCAAGGCTCGGGGAGATGTACGAGCAGTACGGTCCGGAACTGCTGGAATCGGTGGCCAACGAGATGATCCGCTATACCGAGGCCATCCTGCGGGAAAGGATCGAGTCGTTCGGGGACGGCGAGTGGACCGAGGAGCTGGCGCTGGAGGCGCAGGACACCTGGCGCATGAAGGTCGCGCTACGCAAGCGGGGAGACCGGCTGGTCTTTGACTTCACCGGCACCGACCCGCAGGCGGTGAAGGGAGTCAACCTGCCGTTCCACGGCACCTTCGGGTTCTGCTTCGCCGCGGTGCTCACCACCCTGGTCTACGATCTGCCCAAAAACCACGGCGTGCTCCGTCCGCTGGAGGTCATCGCCCCGGAGGGGACGCTGGTGAACGTCAAGTACCCCGGTCCGGTGTCGATGAATACCACCTCGTGCGGATTCGGAATCGGCTTCCTGGCCAGTTCCGTGCTGATGCAGATGCTGGGCACCCACGAGCACTGGAAGGATGAGATCGTGACTCCCAACGCCAGCCACCGGAACGGCAAACACTCCGGCGTGAACCAGTACGGGCGCTACTGCGTGTTCAACCTCGCCCACGGGGCCATGGACGGCAACGGCGCCCGCGCCCACGCCGACGGCATCGACTCCGGCGGCAACTACATGAACTGTCCCAACGCGGAGTGGTTCGAGCTCAACTTCCCGGTGCTCTACCTGTTCCGCCGCCACGCGGTGGATTCGGCGGGTCCGGGGAGGTTTCGTGGCGGGCTGGCGGTGGAGACCGCCCACACGCCGCACGACGTGCCGGAGGGTAGGCTGGGAGGGGTGGCGTACGGCGTGGCCGGGCTCCGCAACTCCGGCCACGGCATGTACGGCGGCTATCCAGGGGCGCCCAGCGTCATCGTTCTCAGGGAAGGCACGCGGGTCCGCGAGATCATGGGGGAGGACCGGAGCGCGGTGGACCTCGACGAGGTCGGGGGACAGGAACGGCCGCTCCCTTACTGCAATTTCGAGTTCAGGGAGGGGGACGTGCTCTACATGCGGGTGGCCAGCGGCGGCGGGTACGGTGATCCGCTGACACGGGAGGCGGGTCGGGCGCGGGCGGACGTGATGGACGGGGTGGTCTCCGAGGAGGCGGCCCGGGAGATCTATGGCGTGGTGCTCACGTCCGAGACCGCGGAAGTGGACCTGGACGCCACCGATGCCCTGCGGGGGCGGCTGAGAGGTGGCAGCCGGGCATCCCGTGACACGCGGGACGGTGTGAACGGAGGGCGTGTGGCATCTTGCCCCCGGTGCGCGTCCGCGCTCGCGGGATCAGGAGGGGGAGGCTCCGAGGCGCGTGTCTTTCCGCCCACCGAGGCGGGGCCGCTCATGGGCGACCTCGAGGGGCGGTACGTGTTCGAGAAAGTCTACTGCCCTTCGTGCAACGCGTTGCTCAAGGCCCACATGGTGCCGGAAGAACACTGACCTGCCCCCCCACCCGTCCCCGCCCCTGGACCCCGGGTCAAGCCCGGGGTGACGGGGGGAGGAGCCCGCAACGTCCACCGGGACCCCACACCCGTCATCCCGGACTTGATCCGGGATCCAGGAAGGGCGGGGCGGGAGTGCTTCCCCGCGTCGCGGGTCAGAACCCGAACTGCGCCATGTCGACGGCGGCGCCGCTTTTGCGGCACTCGTCCTCGAAGACGCGATGGATCTCGGCGTCCTGGTCCTGGTACTCGATCTGCGCGCCGCCTTTTTTGACGTCCTCGCCGGTGTCCTTCAGCTCCTCCACCTTGTACTTGAAGCCCCAGGGTTTGAGCGCCAGGTACCGCGCCGGCTCGGCGCCGTTGTTGAAGTGCTGGTGCCACCACTGGATGGGCGGCACGAACATGCTCATGCGGCCCCAGTCCACCCGTTTCCTCTGGGCGCCTTCCTCCCACAGAAAGGAGTAGCCGGACCCGGTCAGCATGATGATGTGCGCGCCGGCGCCGTGACGGTGGGCCTTCTTGTACTTGCCCACGGGGAACTCCGAAAGGTGCGCGCTCATGGTGTTGTCGACGAACTCGAACAGGGTGGTGCGGTTGCCGCCGCCGCGCTCCTTGTAGTCCTTGGGCTGGAACTGCCACAGGTCCGCGATGAAGTTGGACTCCCACACCCGCCCCTTCTTCACGCCTTCGAGGTAGCGCCCGGGCTGGCCCCACTGGTTGGCGTTGCCCTGGTAGCGGTCACCGAAGGTGAAGGGGTTGTTGAAGATGTAGTCCAGGTTCCGGTACCGGTTGACGACCATCGTGGCGTCGGTCAGCGAGATCATCCGGACCGGCTCCCGCCCCTGGGCGTTGAAGTGCTGGAACCACGTATTGAGCGGGATCGAGAACAGGCTTCCCTTCTGCCATTCCAGGGTGTGTTTCCTGCCGCCTTCGTTCCAGAGGGTGGTGGCGCCCTGGCCGGAAAGGATGAACACCGCCTCTTCGAACAGGTGGTGCTGCGGGCGGAGCTCCTTGCCCGGCGCGATCTCCTGGATCACCGTGTCGCAGGTGCTGCCGGCGCCGTCGAGGTTGACGAAGGCGCCCTTGCCGCCGGTGCGCGCCCAATCGCCGAGCTCCAGCTCCAGGAGATCATCAATGATGAACCCCTTGTACACCGGAACTCCTTCCCACTGCTGGTAGATCTCGTAGGGGCTCGTGGGGGCGAAGGCGGATGCTTCGTTCAGGTCTCTCTCCAACCCGTTTCCCGTATCGGTCGTGGCAGGCCTGCTCATGGTAAAGACTCCTTTTCTTGGGCTTCCGTTGCTGGGCTAACGGCGTTCTTCCCGGTAGAGCCCGAAGGCCTCCTTCACCGGGCGGTCGTTGACCGAGAACAGGAGGGCTTCGTCCTTGTGGCTGTTCTCGTGCTGATGCCACGACCACAGCGGTACCGTGAAGAAGTCGCCCTGGCTCCATTCGATGCGCTGGTCATTGATGATGGTGGCGCCGCTGCCGCGAAACACGTGGTAGATGGTCGTGCTGGTGTGGCGGTGCGAGCGCGTCTTCTCGTCGGGCCGGATCATCTGGATCTCGCAGCCGATGGTGCGCAGCGTAAACCCGCCGTTCCGGGGGTTGACGTAGCGCAGCAGCACGCCGTCGCACTCGTCGCCCGGGCTCGAGGCCAGGGCCTTCAGGGATTCGTAGGTGTTCTCCCACGGATAGCGGAAGGGCGGATCGGGAAAGTCCGAAAGCGGCTCGGGCGGCCGCGCCCAGCCGAACTGGTGCAGGCTGTAATCGGGCATGGCTTCCACGGGTTGCTGCTTTTGGCTGAAAGGCTCCACCGCCATGACCTCCAGGGCCTTGAGCAGGGGGCCGTCGTGACCGTCCACCCAGACGATGTTCTCGCCGGTGCCGTTGTAGTGGTCGTGCCACGTCCACTGCGGCGTGAGGATCAGGTCGCCGGGGTACATGCTGAACCGCTCGCCCTCGACCGTCGTGAAGGCGCCGCCGCCCTTGAGGACGAAGCGCAGCGCGGTCAGGGTATGGCGGTGGGCCTTGGCGATCTCTCCGGGTTTGACCAGTTGGACGGAGGTGTGCACCGTGTTGGTGGCGCCGGTGACGCCCGGCACGCCGGGATTGAGGAGACGGATGGTCCGCCGTTCCGACTGCTCGAGGCTGACCAGCTCTCCGGCCTCCAGGAGCCCGTTGTAGATGTCGCTCCACTTCCACAGATGGGGAACCACGGTGGTCCTGGGCTCGAGGATCTCGCCTTCGTTGCCGGTGATGTTGGACGCCCAGAAACCCGCGAGTTGCTTGGTGGCCAAGTCCTTGTTGAGATCTTCGAGGCTCATGATCGTCTCCCTGCGCGGCCTCTCAACCGTCGATGCGCCGCATGACGTAGGCCATCCCGCCGCGGTAGGCCCGGTCGATGGCCATGCACTGTCCGGCCGCGCGCAGCACCGTGTCATAGTCCTCTTGCGTGAGCACGTGCTTGTCGTAAACACCGTCCATCATGTCCGAATGCTCGGTGTCCGCGGTGGAGTGCACGTTCAGTGATATCATTCGCTTCAGGCTGATGCCCAGCTCGTTCTCGAACTTCTTGCCGATGCGGTAGGACATCCCTCCGTCCGTGACAATGTCCGGGTTGTTGCGGCGCTCCAGCATCTGGGAGGAGGTGAACGCGGCCAGCCACGGGCCCTTCATGGCAATGTGGTGCCAGGCCAGGAAGGCCGCTTGCGTTATGGGCGGCAGCTCCGCCTTCTCGAAGTCTTCCGGCTCCAGGCCGATGACCTCGCCCTGTTTGACCGTGAGTGTGTAGTGATCCATGTCGCAGCGCGGGTCGTTGATCAGCTCGTCGCTCTCGTGCTGCCACACCAGCGCCTTGACGTCTAGCGGCGCGGCGCCTTGCACGTAGCCCCAGCAGTCCCGCCGGTTTTTCGTGTAGAGCGCGTTCTGCACCACGTAGTAGCGTCCCCGCTC
Source organism: uncultured Binatia bacterium (SeqCode) (assembly GCA_965218305.1). GTDB lineage: Bacteria > Desulfobacterota > Binatia > UBA9968 > JAJDTQ01 > JAJDTQ01. The sequence continues at coordinate 571,241 of OZ244617.1, forward strand.
CATGGTCCAGGGCAGCGACAGCAGATCCTGGAACTCATCCGTCTCGAATTGGCGGACGCACATCTCGTTCAGGGTGCTTTTGAGCTGGGCGATATCGGGCATTGTCTCGGACTCCTCTCCGGCGCGTCGGCCGCCGGCTGTTACCGGTTCAGTCGAGCGCCTCCATCATGTTGACAAGCTGCTCGCGGAAGGCGCGGTCGATCATGAGGCTCTCCCGGGCGCCCCGGAGCAGCGCCTGCTGCTCGTCGTCCGTTTGGCAGTGTTCCCGCGCCACCTCCAGCAAGAGTTGCCCGTGCTCCACGTCCGCGGTTACGTGCTCGGCGTTGTTGATCTGGCGCCGCAGCGGTATTCCCAGGTCCCGCTCGAGGTTCTTGCCGACGCGGTACGACAGCGACCCGCCGCGCACCAGATCGTCGGAATTGCGCATCTCCAGCACCGAGGACGCGGCTATCGCCTCGCGCCACGGACGGTCCTTGGCCAAGTGGATCCACGCGTAGAAGCATGCCACCGCGCTGTCCAGCGGCCGCACCCGCTCATAGTCCTCCGGGGCCAAACCGAAGATCTTTCCTTCCTGGACCGCAAGGGTGATGTGGTCCACTTTGCCCGCGGCCTTGTCGCCCATCAACTCCTCGCCCTCGTGCTCCCAGATGAGCCGTTTGACGCTGAGCGGCGCCGCGCCTGCGACGAACCCCCAGCAATCCCGCCGGTTGGCGACGTAGTGCTTCATCTGGATGGAGAGGGCCTGGGCGCGCTCCTGGGAGAACCGGAGTCCCAGCAGCCGCCGGAAGGGCGGGGTCTCGAACTGTTGGTTGACCAGCTCTACCAGCTCCTGCCATACGTGTTCGATGCCGTTCCGTTCCGCGCCGTTGGTTTCCATGCTGCTCCCCTTGTCATCCCGTATCGCGGGAACACGGGGCAGACACCGGCCCGCCGCTCCCACCGGAGACTCTACTTGCCCAGGATCAACCGCTGCAACCGCGCCTTGGCCCCCGGGCCGATGGAGAAGATCTGTTTCAGCAGTCCCTCCACGTCGGCCCCCGACAGATACGACAACTCGATGCCGATTTTCTTGGAGGCTGCCTTGAATTCCGGGTCGTCGAGGGTGTTCCGGAAGGCGGTCTGCAGCGCCTGGAGCCGCTCCTTCGGGAGGTTCGGCGGCGCCACGTAAGAGCGGAAGAACTTATAGGGCCCCAGCCAGGCTTCGAACGCCGACCGATCTTCTTCATTCTTGATGGAGGAAGCGAATTCCGGCAGGTTCTTGAGAACCGGTTCGGTCTTGTCGCCGCTGGTGATAACGGGGACGAGCCTGTCGCCTCCCTTGCCCTTGAGCAGATCCTGGGCCCGGACCCGCACCGACTCCCAGGAAGAGCAGTATCCGTCCACTTCTTTTCGTTGGATGGCCGCGCGTATCTGGGACGTCCCCTGATAGCCTTCCACCACATTGATGTTGGCGCCCACGAAGTCCCGCAGGATCAGCGGCGCCTCGCGGGTGAGGGTTCCGGCGGAGCCGAAGTTGACCGGTTTCGGCGCCTTCATCAGACCGTTCAGATCCGTCACGCCGGTCCGGGTCATCACCATGCACGTGGGGGTGGCCTTGCCGGCGCTGCCGAGCCATCCGAACTTGTTGATGTCGAACCTGAACCCCTTGACCCCAACGATCTGCTTCATCACCAACCCGCTGTTGGTGCCGGCGAAGATCGAGCCGTCGCGCTTGGCGATGTTGTAGAGGTAGTTCATGGATATGGCAAAGCTCGCACCCGGCATGTTCTGGACGATGATCCGCGGATTGCCGGGAATGTGCCTGGTGATGCTCCGGGCGATGACCCGAGTATAGGTGTCGAAGCCGCCTCCCGGGGGCGCCCCCACCACGAGCCGCACCGTCTTTCCCTTGTAGAATCCGGCCTCATCGGCCCATGCCGTTGCCGGAAGGACCACGCACAGAAGCAGCGACAGAGCGCCCAGCGCAAATCGGAAATGGTGTGTCATCGATATCTCCTTGCCACGGAGGTCTGATTGGCTGATGGCTCAGGGTACGGAGTTGCGGGACCAGGCCCATGCCGGCGCCTTTCCTTCACGTGGCGTCTGCTGCTCTCTTCAGAGCTTGTCCGCCCATTTCGCGCGGATCTGGGCCTTGTACTCCGCGCTGATGCCGGAAATCTTCGGAAAGTCGTCTTTCCAACTGTAGGGCCGGCACGCGTCCACCACCATGCAGGAGCTGGTGAGCTCCCGGCGTTGCTTGTCCTCCGGCGAAAGCCGGGGGTTCAGGATGCTCGCGGCCACGTCGAGGATCTCGGAGTCCGTTCGGGGGTCCCAGCGGGTGGACATGGCCCAGAGCACCTCGCCCATGTTGGTGATGTCCACGTCCTCGTCCACCACGATGACCATGCGCACGTCGCGGCCGCCGTCCCGTGTGGCGAGCACGCCGTACCCGGCCTGCTTCGCGTGGCCCGAGTAACGCTGCTCGACGGCCACGGTGACGATGAAACGTCCCTGCCTCGGAAACCACACCCCGCGCACGTCCGGGATGCCGGCGCGCTCCATGGACGACCAGATGTTGGCGGAGCGGATGTACTTGTGGGCCTCGCTGTTGAGGAAGGTCCTGAGCGGCGGGTCGCCGGTGATGATGGGGTCGTTGCGGTGATAGACGGCTTCCACCTTCACCACCGGGGCGTGGCGCGAGCCCGAGGCGTAGTATCCCGGCCACTCGCCGAACGGCCCTTCCTCGCGGGTCTCCTGCTCGGGGGGCGGGATGGTTCCTTCGAGGACGATGTCCGCGAAGGCGGGCACCGGCAGCCCCGTCTTCTGCCCCTTGATGACCGGCACCGGGGTCTCCAGCAGGCCTCCCAGGAAGTCGTACTCGCTGACGTTCCAGGGGATGCCCACGGCGCTCGCGGTCATCAGGCCCGGAGGCAGGCCGCAGACGATGGCCACCGGGCAGGGTTCCCCGCGGGCCCAGTACTTCCGGGTGATGAGGTCGCCATGTTTCCCGGGGATCATCCATACGCCCAGGGTGTCCTGGTCGTGGACCTGAACCCGATAGGTGCCCACGTTGATGTAGCCGGTGTCCGGATCGCGGCACACCGTGGCGGTGAACGTGCCGATGTAGCGCCCGCCGTCATCCGCGTGCCATCTGGGAGTGGGAAACTTGAGCACGTTGACGTCGCTGCCGAAGGAGACGTTCTCCAGCAGCGGTGACTCGCCGATCTCGGTGGGGGGAATGGGCTTCAGGTTCTGGAGCCGGCTCTTGAGGGTCTGGACCATGTCGAGGCCTCGGATCTCCGACGGCAGGCCCAGGGCCAGGGCGTCGGATTCCGGGGACCGGAGGACGTTGCTCAGGACGCGGTAGCCGGCCGGGTGGTCCGGAATGGAGTCGAAGAGCAGGGCGGACCGCTCTTCCGTTTCCGCCGCGATCTCGGTGAGCGCGCCGATCTCCAGGTCCCAGTGGGCGTTCTCCACCTCTTTGAGCTTTCCGGCTTGCTTGAGCCGGTCGATGAAAGTCCGAAGGTTGAGGGCCGCTTCGACGTCCCTTTGCTGGCTCGCCATGCATCCATCTCCGCGCGCCCGGTTAACGCTTCACCGTGGTTTCGGGTCGGACCGCCGGTCCGAGGAAATCTATAGGCCCGCGACGGCGGACTGTCAACCTGGACATCCGCGGAGTTTTTGTCTAAGTCCAGGGATTGGTGCACTTCAGAGGAGGTCGAGAAGCAGATATGGCACAGATCACCGACCCGTTGCGGCAACACGATTGGAACTCCGAGGAATACGTTGAGGATTGGGCCCAGCGCCAAAGGCGCAACGAGACGCTGCGTGTGCGGCAGTTCGAGCTGCTGGCGAGCCTGATCCCGTTCGAGAGCGAAACCGCGTTCCGGTTCATGGACGTAGGGTGCGGCTACGGAGCGCTCAGCAAGTTTCTCATGGAAACCTTCCCTCGTGCCACCGCGGTGTGCCATGACGGCTCCGCGGCCATGGCCAAGCTCGGCGGCGAACGCATGAAGGAGCTCGAAGGGCGGTTCGAGTACATCATCTCGGATTTCAGCAAGAAGAACTGGAGCCGGGAGGCCGCTGGCGAGTTCGATCTCGTGGTCTCGTGCAACGCCATCCACAACGTCCGGGTGGGCGACGTCATCAAGGCCGTCTACCAGGAGATCTTCGGACGGGTGCGGTCCGGCGGGTGTTTCTTCAACCTCGATCGCGGCTCTGTATCGATGGACGACCAGCTCGATTGGTTCAAGAGCGCCGGGTTCCGGGGCGTGGCGTGCCACCAGAAGAGCTCCGGGCTTTGCCTGTACGGCGGCTCCAAGCCCTGACCCCTCCCGGCCCTGGGTTCTCGATGACCGGTGCACGGGCCGGCAGCCTCGCACTTCTATACAGTACGGTCCTGCTCATGAGCCTGGGGCAGGGGATGGTGTTTCCCACCATCCCGTTGCTGGCGTCGTCCTTCGCGGTCTCGGCCGGGCTCGCCGTGCAGGTGGTGACCGCACACGCGCTGGGCCGCACCATCATTCTGATCCCGGCGGGCCTGCTCTTCGACCGTTACGGGGCCAAGACCACCATGCTGGCGGGAAGCGCTCTGGTCCTGTGCGGCGCCTTCTTGACCGCCGTCGCCCCTTACTTCGCACTGCTGGTTATCGGGCAGTTTCTCGCCGGCGTCGGCGACAGCGTCTGGACCATGGGCCGGGAGGTTTCCGGCGTCGAGATGGTGCCGCAGCACCAGCGGGGCCGCCTGCTGAGCGGTTTCATGGGGGTCAAGTCGGCGGGCATGGCCATCGGCCCGGTGGTGGGGGGGATCATCACCCAGTGGGTGGGGTTCAGGATGGTGTTCACGGTCTACGCGGCGGTTGCCCTGGCCGTGTTCGTGACCTCGCTGCTGGCCCGAAAAGACACGGTCCGGGCCAGGGTCGGCAAGATCGCCTGGTGGGGAAAGGTCTCGGACGTCCTCCCGGACCTCAGGGCCACGTTCGTTGCGCTTATCGTCGCCACCTTCAGCATGCAGATGTATCGCACGGCCCTGCAAGGCATGCTGCCGCTGTACGCCGGGGTGGAGTTGGGCTTCTCGGCGGCCCGGGTGGGTGGGTTGTTCGGCGTCTCCGGTCTTTTCGTACTGCTCATGATCCTGCCCGCCGGCCTCATCACGGACCGGGTCGGACGCAAGTATGCCAGCGTTCCCAGCACCGCGCTCCCGGGCATTGCGTTTCTCGCCTTCCCGTTCGCCTCGACCCTGCCGCAACTGGGGTTGATCATGGTGGTCATCGGCCTCGCCCAGGGCATGTCTCTTGGCGCCTTGGCAGTGTCCACCTACGACGTGATCCCGGAGAACGCCCGGGGACGGCTTCAGGGACTCCGCCGGACCGTGGGCGAGTCCGGCGCGGTCATGGGTCCGCTGTTGGGCGGTTGGCTCGTGGATCTGGTCAGCGCGGGAACGACCTTCCTGTTTTACGCCCCCATCCTGCTGGGCGCCGCCGCCGGATTGGCGTTCGTGGCGAAAGAGACCTTGGTGAAGAAGTGAGGGGAGCAGTGGTTGACAAGAACCCTGTTTAGTCCCAGCATGGGTGCCCCGGCGCCGTGAATGCGGGAACCGGGGGAGATATCGTTGGTCCGGCTCATGACCGGAGGGCGTAGGTTCCAATCTTGCACCCGTGCAAGTCAACTCTAAAGGTGGGAGGTCTCCGATGGACAAGGATGCGATTGATCCAAAGGTTTACGATCTCTACGACGAGTACTGCCATAGCATGATGGACCGCCGTGAGTTTCTCAGGCGTGCCAGTGCCATGGTCGTTGTCGGAGGGTCGGGGCTGTTGATGGCCCGGGCGCTGCTGCCGGACTACGCCAGCGCGCAGATGATATCGTTCACCGACAAGCGCATCAAGGCGCGCTATGTCGAATACGATTCACCTGGCGGCACGTCCGGGAAGATGCGGGGTTATCTGGTCCAGCCGGCCGGTGCGGGTCCGTTCCCCGCCGTTGTTGTCATTCACGAGAACCGCGGCCTCAATCCGCATATTGAAGACGTTGCGCGGCGTGCGGCGGTCGAAGGGTTTCTCGCCCTGGCGCCCGACGGTCTGGCGCCGATCGGCGGCTATCCCGGCAATGACGACGACGGCAAGAAGATGCAGCGGAGCCTCGATAGAGGCAAGCTGCGCACCGATCTTCTCAACAGCGCCAGGTATGTCAAAGCCCATGCGCTGTCGAACGGGAAACTGGGGGCTACCGGCTTCTGCTTCGGCGGCGGCCTAGTCAATTTTCTCGCCGTCCGGATGGGAAGCGATCTGAACGCCTGCGTCCCGTTCTATGGCCGCGCCCCAAAAACGGCCGACGTCGCCAGGATCAAGGCGGCGCTCCTGATCAACTACGCGGGAAACGACCCGCGTATCAACAAGATGGCTCCCGACTACACCGCGGCTCTGAAGGCCAACGGCGTAACGCACGAGGTGCATACCTATCCCGGAACGCGCCACGGCTTTCACAACAATTCGACGCCGCGCTACGATGAAGCCGCCGCGAAGCTTGCGTGGGAGCGGACGGTCGCCTTCTTCAGGAAGCATCTGTCGTAGTAGATTCGGGCACCATTCCAACGGGCGGAAAACCGGCGGCCTTGTGGCCGCCGGTTTGATTTTGCCGGCGATCGGACGCAAATGACCGAGCCATGGCAATACCAGCTACGCATCAACCTGGCGGACGAATTCGCCGAGGCTGCGCGGCGTGGCGGCGGCAATCCGGGCATCAACCCGCTCAGCGATTTGCTAGGCCGGCATAACGCGACGCTGAAATGCCAATACGATGCTTTCGCCGGCTATTGCGCCGAAGCGGAGCAACGGGGCGTCGACCAATACCCCCTCTACGCCTGGACCAAGGCCACCATCGAAGATCCCGCCAAGAAGGCAAAGTACATCAAGTCCTTCACCATCTACGTGGACGGAGACGAAGTCTACTCCAAGGCAAAGGCCGATGCCCTGGAGGCGGAGCTGCGGCCCATGGTCGGCGGCGCGATGGTGACGGCAATGGCGAAGCACGACACCAATCCCGCGCACAACCCCCAACCGCCGAAGCGTTATCGCTCCTGAGAACTGTAAGCGCCGTAATCGATTCTGGATAAACACAGCTTATTCTAAGCGTGTTTGTATCTGATTAATCGATTCTGTATGCCCAAGCCCAATGATAAGGATAAGGCCCGGAGCGGTTTCCCTGCCGGTTCTTTGCCGGGGTTGAGGTGGAATGAGGCATGAGGTGTCCCAATTGTAATCGTTTTCAAATGGGAGTAGCCTAATCTAAGCTTTTTTACACAGCCGTAATCGATTTCGCACGCAACATAACGTGAGTAACGAAGAACAGACTCCCATCGGCCAGGCTTGGCTCAGACGAGAGATGGCTTTGGCCGTGCCGCCGCCGGCAACGGAGAGCTACGTGTTGGCCGGCGCCCGGCGAACCGAGGCGCACGGTCCGCGAATCATCGAGCTGTATCCCCGACCCTATGCCACGGACGGGTCCGCGGTGTCTCACCTCCGATTCGCGCTGCGCCACGAACCCGTCGATCTGGGCACCATGGTGGCGGCTCTCAAGGCCATTGAGCCGGCCGAGTTGGAGACCTGGGTGCGGACGGAGCCTACGGGGGCCTTCAGCCGCCGAGCGTGGTTCCTTTATGAGACCTTTACGGGGAGGACGTTGGATGTCGAGGATGTCCGCACCGGAAACTACGTTCCGGTTCTCGACCCGGCCAGGCATGTCGTAGCCGAACGACGCAACTCTCCGCGCCACCGCATTGTGGACAATCTGCTTGGTGGTCCCGGACTCTGCCCAACGGTGCGGCGCACGCCGCGACTGATGGAGCAGATGAGTATACGGGTGGACGAGGAAGCGCGGGCAGTGATCGAGAGCTATGACCCAAGGCTCCTCTTGCGCGCCGTGGACTATCTCTACACGCAAGAGACCCGGTCCTCGTTCGCCATCGAGGGCGAGACGCCGAGCGCGAAACGCGCCCAACGGTTCGTGGCCGCGCTCAGGACGGCGTCCGAATTTGATCCGGGGGATAAGCAGGCACTGATCCGCCTGCAGGGGGACATTGTCGATCCGCGCTACGCGGCCACCGATTGGCGTGATTTCCAGAACTTCGTCGGTGCCACTGTCCGCGGCTATCGGGAAGAGGTGCAGTTCCTGTGCCCGCGGCCCGAAGATGTGCCCGGACTCATGGAGGCATGGATGGTGTCGGTCCGGCGCGTCATCGACGGGGTAGCCGATCCCGTCGTGGCGGCTGCCGTGGCTGCCTTCACCTTCGTTTTCATCCACCCTTTCGAGGATGGTAACGGTCGCATGCACCGCTTTCTGATGCACCACATCCTTTCAAAACGCGGTTACAGTCCACCGGATGTCATTTTTCCGGTGTCCTCGGCCATCCTGCGTGACCGTCGCAGCTATGACGAGGTCCTAGAGACCTTCTCGCGTCCGCTCTTTGAATTTATCGAATGGCGATGGACGGCGGAGCGGGGTATTGTCGTGGACAACGACACGGGCGACCTCTACCGCTACTTCGACGCGACCGCCTTCGTTGAATACCTCTACGATTGCGTGGCCGACACGGTGCGCCGTGACCTCAAAGACGAGCTCGGGTTCATTGCCATCTTCGACAAGGCGTTTGAAGCGGCGCGTGCGGTTGTCGATATGCCGGATCGCCGCGCGTCGCTGTTCGTGCGCCTGTGCATGCAGAATGGTGGACGGCTCTCGGCTACCAAGCGCGGGCAATTCGCGGAACTGGATGACTCAGAAATCGCTGCCATGGAAGCGGCGATCCAGGATGCCATCTGATGGACGAGGCCAAGACCGGGCGCGCCGCCAGGACCGACCACCGGCTCTGCCGCGCCGGCGGGAACTGGCGCGATGCCAGTGTAACCCGGCTGCTACCGGCCGACTAAAAACAGCTAACTCAAATCAAGAACTTGAAATAGCCTATATTGTTGCTAGATCCTGACTTGCAATGATTGACCGCGACCTTACGTCAAAGCTCAAGAAGGCGGCACAGACTTCGCCTTCCATCACCCTCACCGGTCCCCGGCAAAGCGGCAAGACCACTCTGTGCCGAGCCGTGTTTGCGCAACACCCGTACACGACGCTCGAGGCTCCGGACGTACGCGCTTTTGCGACCGAGGACCCCCGCGCCTTTCTGGCCCAGTTTCCCGAAGGCGCGGTCATCGACGAGGTGCAACGTGTGCCGGAACTGCCCTCTTACCTGCAGGTCGTCATTGACGCGGACCCGGCGCCCGGGCGCTGGATTCTCACGGGCTCGCAAAACCTCTCCCTGCTCGAGTCGGTCAGCCAATCGTTGGCCGGAAGGACGGCGGTGTACAACCTGTTGCCGCTGAGTCGCGGCGAGATCGTGCGCTTTCCCCGGTATCCCGAGAGCCTCGAAGAGACTCTTCTCGCCGGCGCATACCCACGGATATTCGACCGTGATCTCGATCCGTCGGACTGGCTCCGTTCGTATGTCGCCACCTACATCGAACGCGACGTGCGAACCATCAGCAACGTGGGTGATCTGGCCACATTCCAGCGCTTTGTGGAGCTATGTGCAGGCCGTACGGCACAGTTGGTCAACTACTCGTCACTGGCCGACGACTGTGGTGTGTCACAGCCGAGCGCAAAAGCCTGGCTCAGCGTATTGCAGACAAGCTTTGTGACTTTCTGCCTCCCGGCGTTTCACTCGAATCTGCGCAAGCGGCTCGTCAAGATGCCAAGGCTGCACTTCTACGACACCGGTCTCGTCTGCTGGCTGCTGGGCATCCGCACGCCCGAACAGCTTCGCTCGCATCCTCTTCGCGGCCCGATTTTCGAGACCTGGGTGGTCTCGGAGATCGCGAAATACCGCATCAACCAGGGCGAGACGGGCGGCCTTTCGTTCTACCGGGACCGTAACGGGGCCGAAGTCGATCTCATCATCGAGCACCCGTCCCGCATGACGCTTGTCGAAGCCAAGTCCGCCGAGACTGCATCATCGAGTTTGTTCAAGGGCACCCGGCGCGTCCGGAAACATCTTTCCCAATCACCCTCCGCCTGTTCCGTGGTCGTGGCCTACGGCGGCGATCAACTCCAGGAGCGGGCCGAAGGGAGCCTGATACCTTGGCGCAAGCTGCATGAAGCGGGCTTTTGGGCGACAGGGGAGTGACCCGAGGCGTATCCTGGCTCGGTTGGGTGGTGATGACGCGACCTTGCACACTGCCGGGTGAACCCGGTAGAAGGTTCACTCTTGGAGGTGTGGGCCGTGTCCGAAAATGAACGTCGAAGGCGCAGAGAAGGAATCATATTTCTGGTCGGGTTCGGGTTGTGCATCCCGGCCGCCAACTGGCTCATCGGCAACGTGGGCACGGTGTGCCCGCCGAACTCGCCGTGCCTGATTCCGGTGGCTCCCGGGGTCATGGCGCCAAGCGGGGTCGTGACCATCGGGCTGGCGTTCGTTCTCCGCGATCTGGTGCAGCGCCGGATCGGTGTCAAGTGGGCGGCGGTGGCCGTCGTCCTCGGCGCGGGCCTTTCCGCGTTTTTCGCCCCGCCAGCCCTTGTCGTGGCCTCCGGTGCGGCCTTCCTGTTTTCCGAGACCGCCGACCTTGCCGTCTACACACCCTTGCAACGGCGCCGGTTGCTGCTGGCCGTCTTCGCCAGCAGCGTCGTGGGTCTCATCGTCGACAGCATCCTGTTCCTCTATCTGGCCTTCGGCAGCATCGAGTTCCTGTTGGGACAGGTCATCGGGAAGTCCTGGATGGTGTTGCTCGCCTTGCCCTTCATCATTCTGCTGCGCCGGCGTGACGAGCGCCTCGGCTTGACGCCCGCGTGAGACGGGCGGCCGAGGATTTCTTCCTCATCGGCCTGGACGAAATCGTTGCAAGCGAGGTAGCTTTCCGTTGGCAGCGCGGGAGCATCCATGTCACCGTGGCGCGGAAATCTGGTTGTAGATGTGCTACTTTGGCTACAATAGGTTCAAATGAAGGAGATGTCCGCAAGAGACGCCAAGAACCGCTTCGGGTATTTGATTGACGCCGTCCAGAGCGGACCCTACGAGTGGCCGAGAATGGCAGGGCGGTGGGGGTCATGATGTCGGTGCAGCAATATGAGCGATTGCGTGGTGCCGCGTGGGAGCGGCTGGCCACGACCATGGACGGCTTGAGCAAGGCAGCGTCGGCCAAGGGACTCACAGAAGCAAGGCTCGAAGCGCTCCTGGCGGATGGCACAGTTGGATAGCAAGAGACACTCACGCAAGTACACTTTGAACGAGGATGGTGAAATGAAAGAACCCTTCAAGACAGACCTCGAAGCGATCCAGAAGCGGGCTCGCGAAAAGATGGAGCAGGGAGCCGTCACCGGCGCCTATCTGGCCGACCGGGAACAGGTGCTTTCGGTGCTGAACGAGGTGCTGGCGACCGAGATCGTGTGCATCCTGCGCTACAAGAACCACTACTTCATGGCCAGCGGGATCAACGCCGGGCCGGTGGCGGCCGAGTTCCTGCAACACGCCAACGAAGAGCAGATGCACGCGGACTGGGTGGCGCAACGCATTACCCAGCTCGGGGGCAGGCCCAACTTCAATCCGGAAGGTCTGGCGACCCGGTCCCATGCCGAATATCAAGAAGGGGACACGCTGGAGGCGATGATCAAGGAGGATCTGGTGGCCGAGCGCGTGGCCATCGAGACCTATTCCGAGATCATCCGCTGGCTCGCCAACGACGATCCGACAACCCGCAGGACCATCGAGGACATCCTCAAGATGGAAGAAGAGCACGCCGACGATCTGGCGAGCCTGCTCGTGACGCTGGGAAAGGCCGACGCCCATCAACCTTGAATGGTCCGGGCCTTCACTCGCAGCCATTGTGCTTTCGCCACATGGCCGGATCGTGACCTTGGGGCACGTCGGCGCAAACGTCGGAAGCGTATCCCCGTAGCGCGTTGTAGCGCGCAATCTGGTTCTCCGTCAGCAGAGCGGTCGTGCTCAGGTGGGTGGCGAGGTGGATGAGGCGGAGCGACGATCGGCTTTCCTCGATATCGGCCAACATCTCACGCAGGTTTTTGTCCGTGACGGTACGGGCACGAAAGGCCTCTTCCAGTGCCCGTTCGCGGGTGATGAGGCGCTCACCCTCGGCCATGGCGTCCGCGCGCATGCGCTCAAAGATCGCGGTGATCGCCGGCACCTGGTCGGCAGAGAGCGGAATCTCGTTCTTCAGCTCCAGCAGGTGGGCGGGGCCGGGCATGCCGTTGAGCTCCGCTACCTTGGCAAGACCCCAGCCGCCGCCGCGCCTGAGCTCGGCGATGTCGTCTTGTGACAGGCTCTTGATGGACCGCGACTCCTGGCCGGCATAAGGCGATGGTGGAGTGTCGCCACCTTGGACCTCCGCCACGCTGGAAAAGGACAGGAACAGCTGTTCGACAAGCTTCGCCACTTGAACCTGACCGAACGCCGTTTTGACGCTGGCGCACATTTGTTCCATCAGGGAGACCCAGTCTCCACGTTGCACCTCGTTGTCGACGGCGAAGCGCATCTCGTTCGCTACCAGATCGGCGGGGCCGCGCTTGTCCTGCAGAGGGCTGGACCGGGGACGGTCCTCGCGGAAGCGTCCCTGTTCTCGGATCGCTACCATTGCGACTCCGTTGCGGTCATGCCGACCTGCACGCTCGCCGTACCAAAGTCCGTGGTGCGTAAGCGTCTGGCTGAAGATCCGGATTTCGCAGAAACCTGGACCGCTCACCTCGCGCACGAGGTTCAGGCGACCCGCTTGCGCGCGGAAATTCTTTCGTTGAGGACTGTGGGCGAACGGCTTGATGCCTGGATCGCTTGGCAAGACGGACGTTTTCCGGCAAGGGGCAAGTGGAAGACCGTCGCGAGTGAAATCGGGACAAGCGCTGAAGCACTCTACCGAGAGCTCGCCAAGCGCCGCGGTTCCTGATGCTTCAAGCCATGTGACTTCGGCACCCTTCCAGTTCGTGGACCCTGTATAGTATGTGACAAGGTGACGGAGGTGGTCATGATCATGGGGGATGTTGCGCAAGGGAGCGGGTTTCCGGCGAACCGCGGCAGGGACGATGACGGCTAACCGGCTCATTGTCGGTGCAGTGGCCGTGGCGGTCGTCGCGGTGGTCGGATGGGCGGTATGGCCCGGCGATGATCGAAAGACTACCGCAAACGGAAAGACCGATCCCGCGGTCCAGGCGTTTTCGGCTACGGACATGGCCGGTGAAACGCTGTTCGCTCAGAAGTGCGCTGCGTGTCACGGCCGATACGCGGCCGGGTCGGCCCAGGGGCCGCCGCTGGTCCACAAGATTTACGAGCCGAGCCATCACGCCGACATTTCGTTCCTGCTCGCCGTGAGAAGGGGAGTGCGGGCCCATCATTGGCGCTTCGGCAATATGGCGCCGGTTCCAGGCGTTTCAGACGCTGACGTGATGAAGATTACACGCTACGTGCGCGCGCTTCAGCGGGCGAAGGGGATCTTCTGAGGATGGCTCGCTGCAAGTGGCAGTCTCGGGACCCGTTATGTCAATGCAACCCCGTTTGGCGCGTCAATCCAGTTTTGACCGCAGCAGCTCGTTGACGAGCCGCGGATTGGCCTTGCCGTTGGTGGATTTCATTACCTGGCCCACGAAGAAACCGAGCAGATTGTTCTTGCCCTCTCGATAGAGGGCGACGTTTTCCGGGTTGGCGGCGATGACGGCGTCGACGATGGGTTCGAGCTGGTCCGGGTCGGCCACCTGCTGGAGCCCCAGCCTCTCGACGATGTCCGCCGGACTCCCTCCGTCCTCCAGCATGGCGGCGAAGACCTGCTTGGCGGCCTTGCCGGAAATGGTCTGGCCGTCGATGAGCGCTACCAACTCCGCCAGCGTTGTCGGGGTCAACGGCAATGACTCCAGAGGCTTGTCCTTCAGTACCGGGCGCAACTCGTTGATGACCCAGTTGGCCACCGCCCTGGAGTTGTCGTGGTTCCGAGCCGCCTCCTCGAAGAATTTTGCGAGGCTGTCGTCCGAGGCCAGCAGGAACGCGTCGTCGGGTACGAGTCCGAGCCGGTCGCGGTAGTGCTCCATCCTCAAGCGCTGCGCCGCCGTTAGCTCCACATGCGAGGAAACTCTGCCCTCCGTCGCAGCCTTGGCCCTGGTCTTCGGATCAGCCTGCGCCCTTCGCGAACGGCTGGGCTCGCCGCCGCCATCGCCCCGCCGCACGATCTTCTGCCACGAGTCACGTAGCGTCACGATGCGGTTGAATACGAGCCCATTTTCGGTCGAGTCCGGGTCCACGCAAAAGTAACCCAACCGCTCGAACTGGAACCGGTCTCCCGGCCGCGCCGTGCCGAGACTCGGTTCTACATAGCTCTTTACCGTTTCCAGGGATGTCGGGTTGATGAGCTCGCGGTAGTCCTGGTCCGCGTCGCCCTGGGGGTCCGCCACCGAGAACAACCGGTCGTAGAGCCGGAGCTCGGCTTCGAGGGCGTGGGCGGCGGACACCCATTGAATGGTTCCCTGGACCTTCTTGCCGCTGGTGTCGGAGCCGCTCCGCGTCTTCGGGTCGTAGGAGCAGCGCAACTCCAGCACCGCGCCGGTGGCGGGATCCTTGACCACCTCTTCGCACCGGATGATGTAGGCGTAGCGCAGCCGCACCTCGCGGCCCGGCGCCAGCCGGTGGTATCCCCTGGGGGGCTCTTCGAGGAAGTCGTCCCGCTCGATGTAGATCTCCCTGGAGAAGGGGAGAGTGCGCGACCCTTCCCGGGGCACGTCGTGGGGGTAGTAGGGCGCCTCCAGCTCCTCCACCCGGCCCTCCGGATAGTTCGTGATCACCACCCTGAGAGGATGTTCCACCGCCAGCACCCGCGGCGCCTTTTGGTTCAGGTCGTCGCGGATGAAGTGCTCGAGCTGGCCCATCTCCACGGTGTTGTCGCTCTTGGCGATGCCCACGCTGTGGCAGAAGTTGCGGATGGCCTCGGGCGTGTAGCCGCGCCGCCTCAGTCCCGCCAGGGTGGGCATGCGCGGATCGTCCCAGCCGGCGACGTGCTTTTCCTCCACCAATTCCAGCAGCCGGCGCTTGCTCATGACGGTATAGTCCAGGTTCAGCCGGGCGAACTCGATCTGCCGGGGGTTGGAGGGGACGTCCACCTGCTCGAGGATCCAGTCGTAGAACTCGCGGTTGTTCTCGAACTCAAGGGTGCAGAGCGAGTGGGTCACCCCTTCCAGCGCGTCCGACAGGGGATGGGCGAAATCGTACATGGGATAGATGGGCCAGGCGTCGCCGGTGTGGTGGTGGGTGACGTGGCGGATGCGGTAGATCACCGGATCGCGCATCTTCATGTTCGGCGACGCCATGTCGATCCTGGCGCGCAGGACGTGGGCGCCGTCCGGGAACTCGCCGTTCCGCATGCGGGCGAAGAGGTCCAGGTTCTCATCCACGCCGCGGGCGCGGTGGGGGCTTTCCCGTCCCGGCTCCGTGACCGTGCCCCGGGTCTCGCGGATCTCCGCCTCGCTCAGGCTGCAAATGTAGGAGCCGCCGCGCTCGATGAGTTGCACGGCGAAGCGGTACAGCGCCTCGAAGTAGTCGGAGGCGTTGTACAGACCCTCGCCCCAGTCGAACCCCAGCCACCGGATATTGTCCTTGATGGCTTCGACGTAGAGGGTGTCCTCCTTGGCGGGGTCGGTGTCGTCAAAGCGCAGATTGCAGCGGCCGCCGAACTCACGGGCGACGCCGAAGTTGAGGCAGATGGACTTGGCATGGCCGATGTGGAGAAAGCCGTTGGGTTCGGGCGGGAAACGCGTCACCACCCCAGGATGCTTGCCGTTGGCCAGGTCGTCCCGGACGATGGTGCGGATGAAGTCCAGGGGCGGCTCGCGCCTGCCGGTGCTGTCGGTCTTTTCCGTCTTGCTCATGGGTCAGCTTGTTTTTCCGGTGCCTGCAAGGCCGTAGTCGTACGGTACGCCAGTGTACCTGATGACGTCGCGCTCATCCATTGACCGGTAGTGGCTCCCATACCCTTGGCTTCTCCTTCAGGGTATAGAGGGTCTATCTGACAAGGAGGTGCGCGATGCCGCTACTCGACCACGTGGGAGTCAAGGTCACCGATCTCGACCGCTCCATCCGGTTCTACAGCGATCTCTTCGGCTTCGAGATGGTGGACCGCCGCATGCTCGGCAACAGCAAAGTCGAGGCGGCGGCGATGGACGTGGGTGGAAGCATTATCTTTCTGCTGAACGAGTCGTCGTTCCAGGCGCGCAGCCCGGAGGAGCACGGCGGCGTGGACCATTTCTGCCTGACCTTCACCGATCCGGAGTTTCGCGAGATACTGGATCGCACGAAAGCCATGGGCGTGAGACTCGAAGGCGGGGTGATGCCGCGGACCGGCGCCACCGGACGCAGCGACTCCCAGTACATCCTTGATCCGGACGGCAACCAGATCGAGGTCAAGACGGGCCTGACCTAGACTCCTTCACGCGTGCAGCGAGCCGGTGCCGGCGACGGTGGTGCGCCGCAGCAACCGGCGCTCGTCGTGGGGGTAGAACGTGCGCGCGTGCATCGAGCAAAAGTTGTCCCACATCAGCAGGTCTCCCACCTCCCACGTGTGCTCGTACGTGGAGCTCGGGTCTTCGGCGATGTCGAACAGCTCCTTGAGGATGGCGTCGCTCTCGGCACGGTCCATACCCTCGATGCGGATGGACATCATGCGGTTCACGTAGAGCGCCCTGCGGCCCGTCACCGGGTGGGTGATGAAGATGGGTTGCACGTAGTAGCGGGCGCCGCTCAGGTCGATGTCGGCGTCCACCGTGTGCCGCTGGTAGTCGTAGACCTGTAGCACCTGGCATCCTTCGAGCTTCTCTTTGAGGTCGCCGGGGACATTGTCATAGGCGGCGCACTGGTTCGTCACCATGGTATGACCGCCGTGGGCGGACACCTCGATGCCGTAAAGGATGGTGACGGCGTCGGGTACCTCGTGAAACGCGGTGTCCTGGTGGAAGCCCATCTCCGCGTCGCCGTTGGCGGACGCGCCCTCCAGTGGCTTGCCGTTCTCCTTGATGTTGCTCACCACCATGACGGGTGTCGTGTAGATGTCGTCCGCGGATTTCCGGAGCCGCGGCCCCACCGTGCGCTTGCCGATGTCACCGAAGGTGGTGGTGAAGCGGTTCTGCTGCTCGACCGTCATGTTCTGGCCGCGAAAGAGCAGTGCGACGTGCTCGTAGAATTCGGCCAGTATCTCGTTCCGGGTCTTCTCATCCAGGGGCTCGCTCACGTCCAGTCCCTGAATCTCCACCCCCAGGCCCGGTGAAAGCGGTCTTGTGGTCAAGCTCATGTCTTTCTCCTTCTTCGCTTCATTGCATGCACGCCGCCCCGCAAACGTCATTCCCGCGAAAGCGGGAATCCAGGGGGCAGGGTTGGGACGTGGGCATGCTCACGCGTAAACCGGCTCCTTCCCGGCCACCGTGCACCGCCTCAGGACGCGGCTCTCCTCGCTGGGGAAGTCCGTGCGCGCGTGCGTGGAGCAACGGTTGTCCCACATGAGGAGATCGCCCACCCGCCACTCGTGGTCGAAAACGATGCGGTCGTCCTCCGCGATGTCGAACAACCGGTCGAGGATGGCATCGCTTTCGGTCTTGTCCATTCCTTCGACGCACGCGGTCATGGTCCGGTTCACGTAGAGGGCCTTTCTGCCCGTGACAGGATGGCGCACGAAGATGGGTTGCGAGTGGCTGCGGACGCCCGCCATGTCCACGTTGGGGTCGATGCGGTAGCGGTTGTAGTCGTACACCTGGAGGACCGTGCGGCCCTCCAGGCGGTCGCGAAGCTCCTGGGGGACGTTGTCGTAGGCTCGGTACATGTTCGAAACCCGTGTCAGCCCTCCCTGGCTGGTCACCTCGATGCCGTAGAGCATGGTGACGATGTTGGGCACCGGGTAGAAGCAGGTGTCGTGGTGGAACCACATGTCGCCGTCGCCGAAGGAGGCCGTGTTACCCGTGGGTCCATCGTCGCTGCGGTTGGTGACCATCATCACGGGGCTGGCGTAGGCATCCTTCGGGGATTTGACGAAACGGGCTCCCACGGTGCGCTTGCCCAGCTCGCCGAAGGTCATGGCGAAAGCCGTCTGCTGCAGCTCCGTCAGGTCCTGGCCCCGAAACAGCAGGAGAACATACTCGTGAAACGCGTCCAGGATCGCCTCGCGGGTCTCCTTGTCCAGGGGCTCCCGCAGGTCCAGGCCCTCGATCTCGGCGCCGATTGCGGGACTGACGGGTTTGATGGTCAGGCTCATGGTTTCACCTCCTGAAATGTCGATGGGGTGCGTGCGTCCCCTCGCCGGGGTGGTACGTCATCGCAGTTCTTCGGGGATGATCTTGCCGTCGTCGACGATCATCTCTCCGTCGAGATGGAACGCGGCCCGGCGCAGGATCAGGTCCTCGTGGGCCAGCGTCGTGTTCTTCCCGCCCAGGGCGTAGTTGGCGCCGAAGGCGATCTGCACGTTGCCATAGGTCGATCGGGCGTCCCGGGCGCCCTCTTCGGTGCCGCGTTGGGCCACTTCCACCCAGCGCGCCCGCGAGTCCGTGCCCCAGCCGATGTGCGAGATGATGAAGGCCTGGGGATCTCCCGACTGCTCCAGGTGTTCGTTGAGCAGGATGGCGTCCACGCCGCCCTCGACGCCGGTGATGCACCCGTCCTTCACCTCGATGCGCACGGGTTGTTGCACGTAACGGCCCAGCATCACCAGCAGGTCCCCGGGGTCCAGCATCAGCGTGCCGTTGGCGCTGTCCTCGAGCGGCGCGCAGTAGAGAAAGCCCGAGGGCCAACTGTCCCAGCGTCCGGGCAGGTCGCTGATGCCGTACTGGGTGACGCCCCGCCGGCCGTCCTTCCGCATGGACAGGTCCGTGCCGGTGTCGGTGGTGACGCGTATCTCCCCGGCCTGCTCCAGCCGTTGGGCGCCGTTCAGGGTCCGTAGCCGCACCCCCTCGTCCGGAAAGCAGCGCTTGAGCTGATCCTCGGTGCCCCGGACCTGGAGCACCCGGGTGCCGCCGGACAGCACGTCGGCGAGACGCTTGCTGTAGAGGTACAGCACGCCGCCGGTGGTCAGATCCACCACGAGCTGCGCCGTCTTCAGGATCTCCACCACCGGAGCCACGTTGGTCTCACCCCCCGCGGTGCCGGGCAACAGGGGAATCTTGATCGCGAACGCGCTGGCGGCCACCTCCTTGGCGGCGGCCAGGAAGGCCGCGGCGTAGTTGGTGTTGGTGCGGGTGTCGGTGAAGATGACGACGGTCTCCTCGGACGTGGCCTTGCACAGCGTAAGCTCGCGCAACACCATGCCGTAGAGATCGCCCGCGATGGCGCCGGTTGTGGGGAATCGTACCGTCATGGGAATAAGCCGGACGCACCGGCCGCTGAAGGCGACTCTAGCCCTCCGTCCGTGGCAGTGTCAAGGTTCGCCAGCTCCCTCCCCCCGCCCACCGGACCCTCGCAGACGTTCATACAGGACTTCAAAAGTCATCCCGGACTCCAAGAGTCATTCCGGACTTGATCCGGGATCCCCCCTCCCGTCACCCCGGGCTTGACCCGGGGTCCAGGCGTCGAACTGGTGCATGTCAGCCCCTCCCCTGGACCCCGGGTCAAGCCCGGGGTGACGGGAGGGGGGGATTTCCGTCAGGACCCAAGTGACGCGGAGGCGGCGCGTTGCGTTCCATTCCCATCCCTCCGCGTGCAGGTTCCGAACTGCGCGGGGGATTGGTATGGTACACGCCACTAACGAGGAGGTAACGTTCATGCAATGGCTCGAGAACGAAGTAGCTGTGGTGACCGGGGCCGGATCGGGGATCGGCAAGGCCGTGGTGGCGCGTTTTGTCGAGGAAGGCGCGAAGGTGGTGGCCTTCGACCTTTCGGAACAACGGCTGGCGGCGCTCAAGGAAGAGGTCGGCGACGGCGTGGCCGTGGTGCGCGGTGACGTGAGGAGCCTCGAAGACAACCGGCGGGCGGTGGCCGCGGCGGTGTCGGAGTTCGGCCGGCTCACGGTGTTCGTGGGCAACGCCGGCATCCACGACGCCCGGCGGGCGTTGAAGGACCTGTCGGACGAGGAACTGGAGCAGGGCTACGACGAGGTCCTCGGGGTGAACGTCAAGGGTTATCTCCTCGGCGCCAAGGCGGCCATTCCCGAGCTGATGAAGACCCGTGGGAACATGGTGTTCACGCTTTCCACATCGTCCTATTACGTGAGCGGGGGGACGTTGTACGTCGCTTCCAAGCACGCCGCCCTGGGGATGGTGCGCCAGATGGCCAACGAGCTGGCGCCCACCATCCGCGTCAACGGCGTGGCGCCGTCGGGCACGGCTACCGGCCTGCGCGCGGCGCCGTCCCTGGCCGCCGGCGCCGGAGGGGACGACGTCTTCGGCGCGCCCCGGCCTCCCGCGGGGTTGAGCAAGAACCTCCTCGATGTCGCCGTCGTCCCGGAGGACCACGCCGCCGCCTACGTGATGTTGGCTTCGTCCCAGTCCCGTATCATGACCGGCGAGGTGATCCACACCGACGCCGGCCGCGGGGTCACGTCGGTCCTGGCGCCAGTGTAGCAGCGGCGTCGTCACGCCTGCGTGCAGGGGTCCGTAGGGGCGACCGGCCGGTCGCCCCTACATGCATGCCCCCCGGTGTGCAGGGGATCTGGTGTAGGGGCGGGTTTCAAACCCGCCCGTGTCCGGTCACGCTCGCGGTTCAAAAGAATTCCGCCAGGAACGGTTCCGGCCAGGGCACGTGTAGGATGTGCTCGAAGACGCCGTAGATGAGCGCCCAGGCCGAGCCGGCGAGCAGGCAGGAGAGAAACCAGCCGGCGCCGTAGGTCTTGGCGTAGGCGAAGACGAACAGCGGCACCGCGGAGGGGAACCCGATGAGCCGTATGGCGGCATAGAAGCCCAGGATCCAGCCCCAGACCTCGAAGTTGCCCCAGCGGCTCCCTGACTGCACGGAGGGTGCGTCGAAGTGAATGCCCTCCGCTCGCGCTCCGCCCCGCCCGGAGCGCAGGTCCATCACGAGTTGGACCGCGGCCAGGCAAACGCCGACGCCGCCCAGGAGGAAGATGATGATGGACGCGCGCAACTCGTCCCAGCCGTCGGCCACGCGGAGCGCCCACAGCAGCACCAGTCCGATGGCCACGGTGAAGAGAGCGCCTTCGTAGCGCATTCGTCTATCGCCGTTCATGTCTCGTCCGGTTTCTCCCCCGCGGCCCTTTGTTGGCGCTCCTGCCGTCCTTTGAGCAAGGGGTAGCAAAGTGACGCCGCCACCAGGATCAGCAGGATGATCACCGCCGGGCGCAGCAGCCATTCGAGCCCGTAGCGAGTGTAGGAAAGCCAGAGATAGGTCTCCATCTTGGTGCCCAGCACCACCCCCAGCAGCAACGGCGGCCGCGGCCAGCCGTGCCGCCGCATCATGAAGCCCAGCAGCGAGAACACCAGCAACGCCCGCAGGTCGTTGACGCTGAAGTTGGCGGAGAAGGCGCCGATGAAGACGAACACCGCCACCAGCGGCACGATGCTGTGGAAGGGCATGAAGCAGGCCCGGGCCAGCGGCTTGGCAAGCGCGCCGCACAGGACTACGGCGATGACGTTGGCGATCACCAGGGTCCAGATCACCGCGAAAGTGAGGTCGAGCTGCGTCGTCAGCATGTCCGGGCCGGGCTTGATGCCCACCGCTACGAAAGCGGTGAGGATCAATGCCGTGGAGGTGCTTCCCGGGATGCCGAAGGCCAGAGTGGGGATGTACCCGCCGCCTTCCTTGGCGTTGTTGGACGCCTCCGGCGCGATGACCCCGCGTATGTCGCCCTTGCCGAAGTTCCCGGGGTTCCTTTCCGTCTGCACGGCGTGGGCATAGGCGAACCAGTCGGCCACCGAGCTTCCCAGACCGGGCAGGAAGCCCACCCATGCGCCGATGGCGGAAGACCGCACCATCAGCCACCAGTGGTGGAAGACGTCCTTGATCCCCTGGAGGAAGCCGCTGCCCAACTCCTCGTGCTCGGCGATGCTGGTCTTGCGGCTCGCCAGGTCGATGATCTCGGGGATGCCGAACAGGCCCAGGGCGACGATGATCAGGCTGATGCCGTCCCAGAGATAGTCGTAGTCGAAGTCGAACCGGGGGATTCCCGATTTCACGTCCATGCCCACGGTGGCGATGAGCACGCCGATGATGCCCGCGAGGATGCCCTTGACCGGCGCGTTGCCGCTGAGCACGGCCACCATGGTCAGCCCCCAGAGCGTCAGTACGAAGAACTCGGGCGAGCCGAAGGTGAGCACCAGCGGCCGCAGCACGGGCAGGGACGCCACGAGGACGAACGCCCCCACGAACCCGCCCAGCAGCGATGCCGCAAAGGAGGCGCTCAGGGCCCGGGCGGCCTCCCCCTTTTTGGCCAGTGGATAGCCGTCGAGGATGGTGGCCTGGGACCCGGAGCTGCCGGGTATGGAGATGAGGATGGAAGGAAAGGCGCTGGCGGTGTTGCCCACGGCGTCCAGGCCCACCAGCAACGCGATGACCGGATAGGGGTCCTTCATGGTCATCACGAAGGGCAGCATGATGGCCAGGGTGGTGGGACCGCCGATGCCCGGCAGGAACCCCACCAGGCTTCCGATCAGCACTCCCAGGGCCATCATGCCCAGGGAGTGCAGGGTCAGAATGCCGAGCAGGCCGTCAAACGCAGCTTCGAGCATGGCGTGAGCGAGACTGCCGGCGGTTGGGGCTCAGCGAGAAGCGCTTCCTGCCGGACGCTATTTCTTTTTCTTGCCCGTGGGCAGGCCGTATTCCTTGCGGATCTTCAGCAGGAAGTCCTTGACCTCCTGGGTGGCGTCGGTGGCCTCCACCACGAGCCTTGCGGTGGTCGGCCCGTCGCGCTGTGTCCATGCCTCGCCAAAGAACCTGGTGGCGTCGGCCTGGAACTTGGGATCTTCCACCATCTTGCTCCAGGCGCCGCGCAGGATCTTCACGACGCTGTCCGGCGTGCCCTTGGGCACGGACAGGAACTTGTCCACGTCGGAGGGCCGCGTCCACACCCGGTAGGCCTGCCAGGCGACGCCGGAAGGCTTCTTGTCGCCGAGCGCCTCCACAAAGGTGGGAACGTCGGGGAAGTCCTTGCGGCGCTTGTCCGTGAGCAACACGAGTGTTTCCACCACGCCGTCCTTCTGGAGGTCCCGGATGAGCTTGGCGTTGGCCGTGCCCCACATCTCGATCTCGCCTTGCCGCAACGCCAGGACCATCTCGCCGGTGCCGGCGTAGCCGAAGATCCAGCGGTTGTTCCATCCCAGATACTTGGCCCCCCACACGGTCATGGCGACCCACGTGCGGATGCCGTCGGAATCGCCCACCACCACGGGTTCGGCCTTGGGGTCGGCGAGACGCTGTTGGGCGTCCTTTCGCACCATGAGGATGCTGCCGCCCCTCATGACGGAGCCGATGTAGTTGTACTCCCTGGGGTTGTATTTGATCCGCTTGCCGCCGCGCACGTAGGTGCTCAGCGCCGATGAGGAATCCTGGGACATGGTCAGCCCGTCCGGCTTGGCGCGGCGCGTGAAGTAGTTGTTGGCCACGGTGCCGCCGCCGCCCGGCATGTTCCGCACGATGGTCTTGGGGTTGCCGGGGATGAACTTCGGCAGATAGCGCGATACCAGCCTCGCGGTGGTGTCGGTGCCGCCACCCGGACTGGAAGAAACGAGGATGGTGATGGTCTTTCCTTCGTAATAGTCTGCTGCCGGCGCCGCGGCCGCCAGCAATACGACGGCGGCAAGCACCGTCACGATGGCTGTCGCACGAGTTCGTATCATCGTCGGGACCTCCTTTATTGGACCGTCTTGCGTAGTAGGTTCCCGGAACGCTGTCAACATGATGCAGCGCCGGCCCGGCTACATTCCCATGCCGGCGGGCCCCATGCCCTCCTGCCGGTGCAACCCGAAGGCTTCCAGCACCGGAATGTCGTGCATGGAGAAGAGCAGCGCTTCCTCGCCGGGCGAGCGGTTGGCGTGCTCGTGCCAGCTCCACAGCGGCACGATGAAGGTGTCCCCCTCGTTCCACTCCAGCGGCTCGCCGTTGATCACGGTGGCGCCGCTGCCCCGGAACGCGTGGTAGATGCTGGTGCTGTTGTGGCGGTGGGCGCGGGTGCGCTCCCCGGGGCGCAGCATCTGCGCCCAGCACGACAGGGTCGGCAGCGTCCGGCCGCCGGTGAGGGGGTTGACGTATTCGAGGGCGACGCCGTCGTAAGGGTCGGCCGGCGTCTCCGCCAGCGCCTTGAGCGAGCGGTAGGTGTCCTCCCAGCGGTAGTGGAGCGGCGTCGCCGCCGCCTGACCGCCGGACCGCACCGGTCGGGTCATGCCGAAATGGGAAGCTTCCTGTTGGCTTGCATGGGTCGCCTGTTTCTCTTCGGAATAAGGCTCGTACGAGATCACCTGCAGCGACTGGATCAGCGGCACGTCGAGACCGTCGAGCCAGACCATGGGCTCGCTCCCCTCGTGGCCGTGGTCATGCCAGGTCCACTGGGGCGTGAGGATCAGGTCGCCCGCCGCCATCGGCAGCTTCTCGCCGTTGACCACGGTATAGGCGCCTTCGCCCTGGACGATGAAGCGAATGGCGGCCATGGTGTGGCGATGGGCTGGCGCCACCTCTCCGGGCTGGATCATCTGACAGGCCAGCAGCATGGTGTGGCTGGTCATCTCGATGTGCTGCATCCCCGGGTTGACGAGGCGGATGGTCCGGCGCTCGGTACGCCCCTTCTCGATGCCGATGCGGTCGCGGGTCTGGAGGAGGCTTTCGTAGATGTCCTCCCATTTCCAGAGATGGGGCACCACCTTGGTCTTGGGGTCGGGCGTGCGCTCGTGACGGTCGAGCTTCCACAGACCGGAAAGCCAGCGGTCGGCCAGGAAGTCGTCCAGATCCGTCAAATCCTGCGTTTCGGTCTTCATGGGATGCCTTTCGGGCGTCTTTCCCGCGCTCCGTGTCGGATTACGCTTCGCTAATCCGACCTACGTTTTGGCCTCTACGACTGCCATGCTCAGCGCAGCTCGTAGCCCATCTCGTAGTGGATGTAGATGCCGTCGAAGAAGAACCAGCGCATCTTCGCGCTCTCCCGCGCGTAGTGGATGGCCATTTCCTGCAGCTCGGGAGTGGTGCAGTACCGGTCGAGGATCTCGAAACCCCGGCCGCCGTGCTCCGTGTCCACCTCGGCATGGAGCCAGAAGTGCTCGATGTCCGCCTCGTCGAAGTGATAGACCTCGCGCAGGGCGGGCAGCACCTTGCTGTACAGCATCGGCGACTGGGACTCGGTGCCGACGTTGGTGGCGGCCACGCTGGCGATGAAGGATTCGTCCTTGCACACGCGGTTGAACCACGTCGCCCAGGCCTCGGTGGTGGGCAGGCCGCGGCCGCGCTTGGCCGCCTCGGCATCGCCGCCGTTGGCGGTGGCGAACCGCAGGATGATGTCCAGGTGCGGCCGTTCCGGGTCGCTCTCCTCCAGGTAGTTGCCCAGCAGGAGCGGTTGCACCTCAAGGGGGGTGTTGGCGGCCTTGTAAAGCTCGCCGCGGTAGATGTTGCTGATCCAGTGGTACTGCTCGATGGCCCAACCCGCCATGGCGTTGGGGCTGAGTTCGCCCGCGGCCCACTTTTCGGTGAGTGGGTGGTTGGCGCAATGCCGTTCCAACACCGCGGCTTCGAGCCGTTCGCGCAAAGAGCCCGTGTCTGCCATGTTCCGACTCCCTCCCAAGGCCCGCCGGCCTGTCCGCGCCCCATGCGCCGGCCGAATGCAGGCCCGCCGATATCATCATGCTCTCGCCGAGGCTGTCAAGCGTCGCACCGCGGATGCAGGCCGGGGAGCATCACTCCTTTGCGGGCAGGCGATCCCTCTTCACAACGACGCGCTGGTGGCGGCCCTCGCCGATCTTCTCACGTTCGTTGAATGCCTCCACGGTAAAGGTGAGCCGGCGCCCTTCGATTTCCACGAGCCGGGCCGCGGCGTGGACGGTCTCGCCGATCCGGGTCCCGGCGATGTGGGAAATCTCCACACGGACTCCGAGGGAAAACTCGTCGTCATTCAGGTAAGGGGCGACGGTCTCCACGGCCGCGCGTTCCATGTGCCCCACCATGGCCGGCGTCGAATAGACCAGGATGCCCTCGTCGGCGATGTGCGCCGCCGCCATCTCCCGGGTCGTTTCCACGACCCACTCTCCTTCGAGTCCGACCTTGAGCTGCTCTTTCATCTGACCTCCGCGATGCAGGTGCCAGGCAAACAGCGAAACAACCAGGACCCGTGCATCGCGCCTGTTGGCTATTCGCCATTCCCTACTATTATACTGGGACCATTGTGACACAGTTCCGCTGGAGCATGGAAAGGAAGGTGTCCTGAATCATGAGTGCGGCATTGCAGGGAACCATGGCCCTGGATCTCAGCGGTCACGTGGCCGGGCCATTCGCCGGGAGTCTGCTGGGCGACCTCGGGTGCGACGTGATCAAGGTGGAGCTGCCGGACGGGGGTGACACGCACCGCGGGCGGAATCCGCTGTACGAAGGCTACGGGCCGAGTTTCCGGGCGCTCAACCGCAACAAGCGGAGCCTGACCCTGGACCTGCGAAAGCCCCGGGGCAAGGAGATCCTTCTCAAGCTGTTGGAGAAAGCCGACATCCTGCTGGAGAACTTCCGTCCGGAGACGCGAGTGAAGCTCGGCCTTGACTACGAGCGCCTGTCCGAACTCAACCCGAGACTGGTCCATTGCTCCATCACGGGATACGGGCAGGACGGCCCCTACCGCGACAAGCCGGGTTTCGACACCATCGGCCAGGCTTTGAGCGGAATGCTGAGCCTCATGACCGACTTCGACAAGCCCAAGGTGGTGGGGGTCTCCGTCACCGACCACTCCACCGGGGTGTTCGCCGCCTACGGCATCCTCGCGGCCCTGCTGGCGCGCCACCACACGGGCCGCGGCCAGTTCGTGGATGCGTCGCTGCTGCGCATCAGCCTGGCATTCATCGAGTCCCACATGGCGGACTACCTGAACGGCGGCGAGGCCATCACCCGTGAGAACTTTCCGCGAGGGCGCATCTATTGCTTCGTCCCCAGCGACAAGAAATCTCTGGTTATCCATCTTTCCGGACACCAGAAGGCCTGGGAGGGGCTGGTGACCGCGGTGGGGCGCCGGGACCTGCTGGACGAGCCTCGTTTCGCCACTCGGAAGGACCGCTGGGAAAATCACTACGACATCGTCCCGATCCTGCAAGCGGAGTTCGAGAAGAAGCCGCGGGATCACTGGCTCGAGGCTCTGGACGCGGCCAGCGTGCCCAACGCGCCGATCTACAAGATCGACGAGGTGCTGGATGACCCGCAGGTGAAGGAGTTGGGCCTGCCGCAGGAGATCCGGCATCCCAAGATGGGGTCCAGCAACCTCATCGGCAATGCCGTTCAGCTATCCGACACGCCCACGCGGTTCCACCGGGCCGCGCCGTTGCTGGGTGAGAACACCGACGAGATCCTGCGTGACCTCGGGTATGACGAGGACGCTCTGGCTAAGTTGCACGAGAGCGGCGTGACCTGAGCGCGCCGGCCCGTGGCGCGGAAAACCCGAAAGAAAGGGGAAGGCCGATGACGAGCAGCGAATTCGTTCAGGAATTGCGGGACAAGGTCAGGGCGTTCTGCGCCACGTTGGACGACCGGCCACCGGCCTACAGCTACGTTCCGTTGAGCACCGACGCAGAGCGGCTCCGGGTGATGAAGAGCCGGCTGTGGAACGAGCTTCGGGCCGCGGACCTCTTCGGCGGCTGGCTCAAGACCACCCCGGAGGTCGAGGTCAAGACCATGATGGCGCGGTCCGCGCACGAGGAGATGGTGCACGCCGGGCTTCTGTCGGCGCGCATCCGGGATCTCGGGGCGGACCCCTTCGACTACCGCCCGCTGCCGGCGCAGATGTCCATGTTCAACGCCATGGAGGGGCTTCCGGACAGTTGTCAGCGGCTGGCCGGCTTCTCCATGGGCGGTGAAGGAATAGCCAACTACCTCATCGAGAAGTGCTTGGCCGCGCCCTCGGTCCCCGACTGGATCAAGGCCCCGTACAAGCGCATCCTGGCCGACGAGGAGGGTCACGGCAGCGGACCCGAGGAGATCCTCGAGCGCTACGTCACCACCCCGGAGCTCCAGGACGCCACCCGCCGCGCCGTGGCCATGCGCCTGGTGCTGATGCGGGAGTACCTTGGCAGCCTGGATCGATGGGCCACGAATGAAGCGGAGTGGTGACCGCCGGTTGTACGACACGTTGTGGGCATGTCGGGTTACGCCTTCGGCTAACCCGACCTACGGCGTACTACGGCGGGCGGCGTCGGATGAACCGGTCCGAATGTTGACGGCGCAACGCCGGTAGTGCTACAGCCTGTGTCAAGAGGGCGAAAGTACGCAAAACGTTCACAAGGGGGTAAATCAAATGGCCGATAACGGAACACTGCCGGGCTGTGAAGTCATTATCTCGTCGGACTCCCACGTCATTGAGCCGTCGGAAACTCTGGTGGAAAGGGCTCCCAAGGGTTTCAAGGACCAGGTGCCGCGCTTTCCCCAGTTGGAGGTAGGCACGAGCTTTCAGACCCAGCCGGGCGGGTCGGATCCGTCCAAGCGCATCACCGAGATGGAGACCGACGGCGTAAGCGCGGAGGTGCTCTTCCCGACCTATCTTCTGCCTCACTTCGCCATGGACGATGCCAGGCTTCAGCAGGTGTCGTTTCGCGCCTACAACGACTGGGTGGTGGACTATTGCGCGGTGTCGCCCAACCGGCTGGTGGGGGTGGCGGCCATCTCCATGTACGACATCGACGAGGCCATCAAGGAGCTGGAGCGCTGCGCCAAGCTGGGCCTCAAGGGCTCGCTCATCTGGCAGGCGCCGCACGCGGACCTGCCGTTCCACTCGGACCATTACGAGAAGTTCTGGTCGGCGTCCGAGGATCTCCAGTTGCCCGTGCATCTGCATATCCTCACCGGCCACGGCTACCACAAGCAGACGGTGTTCGGTAACAAGCGCACCGGCGTCGAGCCGTACCGCGGCAGCGTCAACCTGAAGCTCCAGGAGATCATCAACGCCGTCTTCGATTTCATCTTCTACGGCATCATGGATCGCCATCCCGGCCTCAAGTTCGTGTGCGTCGAGAACGAGATCGGCTGGATGCCGTTCATGCTGCAGCAGTGGGACTACTACTGGAACCGGTTCAAGGGGGAGAACCCCATCTCCATCAACAAGAACCCCAGCGAGTACTTCAAGGACCAGTTCTACGGCACGTTCTTCCGTGACACCGTTGCCGGGCACAACTTCGAGTGGTGGGGCCAGGACAACTGCATGTGGTCCAACGACTATCCGCACGCCAACTCCACCTGGCCGGACTCCAAGCAGTACATCGACCGCGACCTGGGCCACCTGCCCACGGACATACGGAAGAAGCTGGTCTACACCAACGTCAGGAATCTCTACCAGCTCGATATTCCCGACCCGGTTCAATAGAGTAGCGCGAAAGCCGCCCGCCTCGGGCGGCTTTCCTTTTCCGGCGGAACGCGCGGCAGTGGGCAGGCCACGGCAAACGTGCCGGCCATGAAGGGGCAGGCTGATGGCCAGGAACGGCTTCAAGGTATTCGACAGCGACATGCACATCATGGAGCCCCCGGATCTGTGGCCTCGCTACATGGCCGCGGAGTTCGGCTCCCGGGCTCCTCGCGGCTGCACGTCCGAGAACGTCCGGGACCTGGGTCTGATCTTCCCCCGGGAACAGCCCAACGCCAGACATAGCGCGGGCACGCTGCGCCGGGGTCACAACTACGACAAGAACCAGGGCATCTACCGCGACCACTCCGAACGGGGCTGGAGCGGCGAGGTCCAGCTCGAAGCCATGGACACCGAGGGCATCGACGCGGCCGTGCTGTTCCCGAGCCGGGGCCTGGGCGTGCTCACCTATCCGGAGCACCAGCCCGACTTTGCCGCGGCCCTGGCCCGGGCCTACAACGACTGGCTTCACGACTTCTGCCGGGCCGGCCCGGAACGCTTGTTCGGCGCCGGAATGATCTCCGTCTACGACATGGACGACGCCGTCAGCGAGACCCGCAGGGTGGCCGGCGAGTACGGATTCCGCTCGGTGTTCCTGAGGTCCAACATCGTCACCGGCAAGCCGTTGCACGATCCCTACTATGAGCCCCTGTGGGACACCCTGGAGGAGCTCGGCCTCCCCATCGGGTTTCACGAGGCATCGGCCTCGCGTTCGCCCCAGGCCGGCGAGCAGTTCGAGCCCAACTTCGGCCTGAGGCGTGTCTACGCCCAGCCCTTCGAGCAGATGATGGGGCTCGGGAGCTTTCTCGCCGGCGGCGTGCTGGCGCGGCACCCGAAGCTCAGGGTGGCGTTCCTGGAAGCCAACTGCTCGTGGCTGCCGTGGCTGCTCTGGCGCCTGGACGAGGGCTACGAGCGCGAGGGCGACATCTTCATGACCGACCTGCGGGAGAAGCCCAGCGAATACTTCCGCCGCCAGTGCTGGGTCTCGGTCGAGCCGGACGAGGCGCCGGCGCGCTATACCATCGAGGAGATCGGCTGCGACCAGCTCGTGTTCTCCACCGACTACCCCCACGGCGATTCCAAGTACCCGCACGCCGTGGAAGGCTTTCTCGAGCTCGAACTGTCCGACGAGCAGAAGCGCAAGATCCTCTGGGACAACTGCGCGCGGTTTTACGGATTCGAACACTGAAATTCCCGATCCCAAGGAGGGTGCCATGGCCAGACCCCAAACGGCGGCAACGCCGCCGGAATCCATCGAAGGCGTGCTCAACTACCTCAGCAAGAACACCGAGGCCCCCGCGAGCTACGGCGGCATGAGCCAGAAGGAGGCCGACCGCAAGCGCAAGGGCAAGTACGAGGGTCACAAGGTAACCATCCGGAACGCCCGCCTCATGGCGGATACGCTGTCGCTGGAGCGGGAAGGGTTCGTTCTGGTGCCCCACGATACCCAAATGAAGGACTTCTATAACGAGGAAGAGGTGCGCACGGTCTACTACAAGGAGACCGAGGAGCTGGTCAAGAAGACTTCCGGGGCCAAGCGCGTGGTGGTTTTCGACCATACGCTTCGTTCCGGTGACGAGGCCACGCGCGAGGCCAAGCAGGTCGGCGGCCCGGTGCGTGGCGCCCACAACGACTACACGGACTGGTCCGGGCCGCAGCGCGTGCGCGACATCCTGCCGGACGAGGCCGAGGAGCTGCTCAAGGGACGTTTCGGCGTGATACAGACTTGGCGGCCCATCAACCGCCCGGTGATACGGGATCCGCTGGCCATCGCCGACGCCCAGAGCACGGACATGGAAGGGGCCATCCCAACGGCGCGCATCTACCCGGACCGGCGCGGCGAGACGCTGCACTACACCTTTATTCCCAAGCATCGCTGGTACTACTTCCCGCACATGGAGCGTAACGAGGCCGTGGTGTTCAAGACCTTCGAGTCCGAGAAGGACGGCCGAGCGCGGTGGACCCTGCACTGCGCCTTCGACGACCCCGACACGCCGGCCGATGCCCCGCACCGGGAGAGCATCGAGATGCGCACGCTGGCCTTCTTCTAGGGGCCTGCGCCGTAGAAACGAAGTTGTAGGGGCGGGTTTCAAACCCGCCCGCGCCCGCATCGCACCGTGGGGCCGGCAAAGGCTCCCAGGAGAGACCCATGAGCAATTTCGACGTAGTGGAAACCACCATAGACGCGGTCCACAAGGCGTATGAAGCGGGGCAGTTGACCCCGCGCGAGCTGGTACAGGCCTACCTCGACCGGATCGAGGCCTACGACAAGAAGGGACCGGCCCTCAACTGCATCATCACGGTCAACCCCAACGCCCTGGAGGACGCCGACCGGCTCGGCGCCTCGCCCCTTACCGGCCCGCTCCACGGCATTCCGATCGTCTTCAAGGACCAGGGCGACGCCAAGGGAATGCCTACCACCCTGGGCAGCGTGCTGTTCAAGGACTACTACCCCGACCGCGACTGTTTCGTGGTGGAGCAGCTCAAGAAGGCAGGGGCCATCGTCCTCGCCAAGGCCACTCTGGGGGAGCTGGGTGGTGGGGACACCCACGGATCGTTGTTCGGGTCGAGCCGCAACCCCTACGACGTCGAGCGTACGGTGGGCGGTTCCTCCGGCGGGTCCGGCGGCGCCGTGGCCGCCAACTTCGCCACCGTGGCCGTGGGTCAGGAGGGCTACGCCTCCATCCGCCGGCCCTCCACCTGGAACTGCGTCGCCGGCATGCGGCCCACGCCCGGGCTGGTGAGCCGGGGCGGCGTGTACGACGGCTGGCCGGACATGACCGGCTCGTTGGGCCCCATGTCGCGCACGGTGGGGGACATGGCGCGACTGCTGGACGGGATGGTGGGCTACGATCCCGAGGATCCGGTGACCGCCCGCGGCGTCGGCCACGTACCCCCGAGCTACACCGACTTCCTGGACGCCGG
The DNA here is from genome assembly GCA_965218305.1 of uncultured Binatia bacterium (SeqCode). Classification (GTDB taxonomy): domain Bacteria; phylum Desulfobacterota; class Binatia; order UBA9968; family JAJDTQ01; genus JAJDTQ01. Next base: position 603,658 of record OZ244617.1, read on the forward strand.
CGGCCTGCGCGGCGCCCGCCTCGGAATCCTTCGGGAACCCATGGGCTTCATGGCGGAGCCGGACACCGACGACTTCCGGCAGATCACCGAGGTGTTCGACAAGTCGGTGGCGGACCTCCAGGCCGCCGGCGCCGAGGTGGTGGATCCGGTAGAGATCCCGCAGCTCAACGAGCTGCTGGCCAAGCGGTCGTGGAACCCCACCAACGGCGACAAGGCCTTCAAGCTGTACTACGGCAGGAGCGCCAAACGGCCGTTCGAGTCGCGGCAGGAGGCCATGGCGTCGCCGGACTTCGCCAAGGTCCACTACAACGCCCAGAACCGCTGGAAGGCGCCCCTGGACGCGGATAAGCATTACGAGTACCTGCTGGCGCGCGAAACTCTCATGGGCAACCTGTTGAAGGTCATGGCCGACCACCGGCTCGACGCCATCGTTCACAAGGCAGTGGAGCACCAGCCAACGCTCATCACCGAAGGCATCAAACCGCCATGGGTCAACATGAGAGGGGTGCCCCACATCAACACGTTCCTGATATTCGTCTCGTCGGTGGTGGTGCCCGGGGGCTTCACCCGGGACGACCTGCCGGCCGGGATCACCTTTCTCGGACGGCCCTACGACGACGGCCGCATGATCAAGTTCGCCTACGCCTACGAGCAGGCGACCAACCACCGAAGGCCGCCAGCCACCACGCCGGCGCTGTAGTAGCGCGCTTGGGCGGGCAAGGGCCTTCAATGACGTGCAACCGTCCCATATCGTCATTCCCGCTCTGCGGGAATGACGTCTTTGGGGCGTTGGCGCCTTGTCTAAGGTCAACAGGAAAGGGATGAGGATGCCCCGGATACCGGAGCTCACGGAACGGGAGGCGATACCGGAAGACCAGCGGCAGCACTACGACTCCATCATGGCCAGCCGGAAGCGCATCGGCGCGCCCTACGCCAACCTCCTCCACTGCCCGGATCTGGCCGCGCGCACGGCCCACCTGGTGGGTTATTCGCTGCACACCTCCGACTTTCCCAAAAAGGAAAAAGAACTGGTCATCTGCACGGTGGCGCGGGAGATGGACTGCGTGTACGAGTGGGCCGCCCACTCGGGCCACGCCCTCGATGCCGGGGTGCGGGAGGAGGCGGTGGCGGCCATCCGTGACGGCAAGGCGCCCGAAGGTCTCAACCGGGACGAGGCTCCCTTCGTGCGGTACGTGCAGGAGCTTCTGCGGCCACCGCACCGCGTCACCGAGGCGACCTTTCAGGCGCTGCGGGAGCGGCTCGGGGATCACCGGCTGGCGGAGCTGACCGGCATCGTCGGCGGGTACGTGGGCCTCGCCTGCTCCCTGAACGCCTTCGAGATCACAGCGCCCGAAGGCATGCCGGTCCTTCCCACCCGATGAGAACCATGTCCAAGGCCGTCCGCGAGCCCGAGCCCAGCGCTGCCGCAAACAGCGGCATTCCCGTCCTGGAAGTGGCCGGTTTCCTTGCCGGCGCTCCTGGCGCGCGGGAGTGCCTGGCGGCCGAGTTGCGCCACGCCCTGGAGCAGGTGGGCTTCTATTACATCCACGGACACGGCGTGCCCCAGGGACTCATCGACGACGTCTTCGCCCAGTGCGCCCGTTTCCATGCGCGGCCGCTGGCCGAGAAGATGGCGGTTCGGGGCAACGAGCACAACGTGGGGTACATGCCGCTGAACGGCTACGTGTCCCGCAGCTCCCGGGTGGAGAAGGCCACGCGCCCCAACTTCGTGGAGGCGTTCTTTCTCAAGCGGGATCTTCCTCCCGATCATCCGGACGTGGTGGCGGGGGTGCGCTACCGTTGCGCCAATCCCTGGCCCGGGGCGGATTTCCTGCCGGGGTTCCGGGAGACGGTGGTGACTTACCTGGATACCATGGAGCATCTTTGCAAGCGCATGCTGCCGCTCTACGCCACGGCATTGGACCTCGACCCGGACTACTTCCGCGACGCCTTCGCGGAACCCCAGTACACCTTGCGGATGTCCCATTACCCGCCCGGGGAGCAGGGTGACGGCGACCAGTACGGGTTGGCGCCGCATACGGATTCGAGCTTTCTCACCATGCTGCCGCAGTCGGAGCTGACCGGACTGTCCATCTGCATGCCCTCGGGCGAGTGGACGGACGCGCCGGTGGTGCCCGGTACCTTTCTGGTCAATTCGGGGGACATGCTGCGCCGGTGGACCAACCATCGCTTCCTGTCCACGCCGCATCGGGTCGTGAATCGCAATGCCGGCCGGGACCGCTACGCCATCCCGTTCTTCTTCGATGCGACCCACGATTTTCCCATGGCGTGTCTGCCCACGTGTCAGGGACCGGACAACCCTCCCCGTTATGAACCGACGACTTACAGCGAGTACATGCGTTGGTTCGCCCGGCAATACGACCATGTGCGGCGTCATGATAGCCACGAACCCGACGATCCTGGTGTCCCAACGCCGAACTGAGGAGTCTGGTACAAAATCGTCAATGTTACGAGTATGTGTCAATTTGGTAACAGCGTCTGTGGAGAAGCCTGTGTATAACGGTGGAACGCGCCGGAAACCGCCCTATTCATCCGGGATTCAACGGATTGCATAATTTCTGCGCATCGGTTTTTTTCAGAAATTCGGGCAGTTGCGAGGATAGGGCTCGGCAGGCCGCGGGTCTGGAAAATTGGCCCGCCGGGCGCAACTCGAACCAGGACATCGCTAAGTGACTGATTCCCAACAGACAATGAGTCAGAACGCGAACCTCCAGGCATTGCTTCGGCCGAAATCGGTGGCGGTCGTCGGCGCATCTCCCAAAGCCAGCACTGGCGGGCGACTATTGGCAAACCTCCTGTCTTCTGGTTTCCGGGGGGCGGTCTATCCCGTCAATCCGAATTACACGGAGATGAGGGACAAGCCGTGTTACCCGTCGCTCAACGAGCTCCCCGAGGTGCCGGATTGCGTGGTGGTCGCATTGCCCGCCACCGGCGTGCTGCGCGTGATCGAAGAAGCCGCCGCCGCCGGGGTGCCTTCGGGGATCGTGGTCGCCGAAGGTTTTGCGGACGGCGATACCGCGGCAGGCCGCGGCCGGCAACTCGAGCTCCAACGCCTTGCGGCCACCAATGGCATGGCCATCAACGGGCCGTGCTGCATGGGCGTTGCCAGCCTGCAGTACGGTTTCGCCAACTCCTATTTCTCCATCCCCGAGGACGCCGTCCCGGGCGGCGTCTCCCTCGTTTGCCAGAGCGGCGGTTTGACCAGTGCCGTCACCGAGCTCGGCGCCAGCCGCAACGTTGGTTTCAATTACATTGTTTCGAGCGGCAATGAGGCCGTGGTGGAGATGGGCGACTATATCGAATATTTCGCCAACGACCCCGAGACGCGGGTCATCGCCTGCATCATGGAGGGGGCCAAAGACGGGCCGAAGCTGCGCCGGGTTCTCGCATCCACCACCCGGAAGAAACCCGTGGTGGTGCTGAAGCTCGGCCGCACCGAGTCGGGGCGAAGGGCCACGGTGGCCCACACCGGCACCCTGGCCGGGCAGCAAGAGGCCTACGCGGCGTTGTTTCACGAGACCGGCGTGGCGCTGGTGGACAGCATCGACGACCTGGTGGAGACCGCGGGACTCTTCATACACGCGCCTCTTCCCCCTGGCAGGAGGGTGGTTTTTCTTACCATCTCCGGCGGGGCCACGGCGCTCATCAGCGACGTGAACGGGGCCGTGGGCCTCCAGTGCCAGGCCTTGAGCGCGGCGACGAACTCGAGGCTTCAGGAGATCCTGGAGGTGGACCGCCCGTTCGGCAATCCCATTGATACGGTGGGGATGCCGCGCGCCGCGCGGGGAACGAATCTCACGGCGGTGCTCGATACGCTCTTGAACGATGACGAGATCGACCTCGTGGGAATGGCCCTCAGCATGAAGCGCGAGACCGGGCCGGGTTCGGAGAACCTTCTGGATCAGTTGGTGGCGCGCGCCCGGACGACGCCGAAGCCCATCTTTGTGCTGTCGCTGGCCTCCAACAGTCTCGCCCATGATTACCGGACGTTTTCGGAGCAGACGGGCGTCCCCCTGTTGGAGGACGTGGCCGGTGGGATGAAGGCGGTCCGCAAGCTCGTGGACTACGCGGAGTTCCGCCGCCGGGGAACGCGCTCCCGGACAGCGGCGGTGTCCGTGGATTTCCATCCGCCCGACGGCGCCGGCGCGCTGACCGAGTACGAGAGCAAGCAGATCCTCGCGCGTACGGGGATCGCCATGACGCGGGAAGATCTCGCAGAGACGCCCGAGCAGGCCGTCGAGGTCGCCGGGCGCCTCGGCCATCCGGTGGCGCTGAAGGTCCAGTCACCGGACGTGCCTCACAAGTCGGATGCCGGCGGGGTCTATCTCGGAGCCGCGACCGCGGAGGAAGTGGAGACGGCGTATCTCCGGGTCATCAGGAACGTCAAGTCGGTCCATCCGGACGCCCGCATCGACGGTGTCCTGGTGCAGGAGATGGTCTCCGACGGCCTGGAGGTCATCGTCGGCATGGTGCACGACCCGCAGTTCGGGCCGCTGGTCATGCTGGGGCTGGGCGGGATCTACGTGGAAGTGTTCAAGGACGCCGCCTTCCGGCTGCCGCCGCTGGACGAGGAAGACGTACGTGAGATGCTGGCGGAGCTGCGAAGTGGGGCGCTGCTGAGTGGTCTGCGCGGCAGAAAGCCCCGCGACGTGGACGCCCTGGTGCAGTGCGTGGTGCGCTTCGGCGACTTCGTGGCCCACAACGCCGGGCGGTTCACCGCCGTCGAAATGAATCCGGTGATGGTGCGGCCCCAGGGCCGCGGTGTGGCGGTGGCGGACGCGCTGATCACGGTGTCGGGCGAGCCGGGGTAGGCGGGGGCTTTCCTCGCCGGTAAGGTGCAACGCCCGGTAGGGGCGACCGGCGGTCGCCCTCGCCAGCGGTACACAAGGAGTTTCAATGACCTATCAGAACATCCTCTATGAAGTGACCGACCATGTGGCCACCATCACCCTCAACCGCCCGGAGTCGATGAACGCCATCAACCACAAGACCCGGGACGAGTTGCACGCCGCATGCGGACAGGTGTCCGCGGACGCCGACGTGTGGGTGTGCATCATCACCGGCGCGGGGGATCGGGCTTTCTGCACCGGGCTCGACCTCAAGGAGCGGGCGCGGGAAGTGGACGATTCGACGTTTTTCGAGAAGCGACGGGTACGCAACCGGTCGAGCATGCACGGCCAGAACCTGCCGGTGGCGACGATGGAAAAACCCACCATCGCGGCCATCAGGGGCTACGCCGTGGGCGGCGGCCTGGAGCTGGCGCTGGCCTGCGACATTCGCGTGGCCGCGGAGGACGCCAAGCTCGGCATGTTCGAGGTCCGGCGCGGCCGTCTGGGCGGTGGCGGCGGCACCCAACGGCTGCCGCGGCTCATCGGCATGGCCAAGGCGCTGGAGCTAAGCCTGACCGGCGAGGCCGTGGGCGCCGAGGAGGCCCTGCGCCTGGGGCTCGTGAACAAGGTGGCGCCCGTGGACAGCTACATGGAAGTGGCGCGGGAGATCGCGGCCAAGATCTGTCTCGGCGCGCCGCTGTCGGTCATCGCCATCAAGGAGGCCATCACCAAGGGGATGCAGCTTCCCCTGGAACAGGGCCTCAAGCTGGAGAGCGACCTGGGCCTGGCGCTTTCCACCACCGACGACCAGAAGGAAGGCTCCCGTGCCTTCGCCGAGAAACGTCCCGCGGCCTGGAAGGCCCGCTAGCGCCCGGACCCGCGAAACCGTCATCATGGATTTGCAGACCTTCATGTCGGGACTCGCAGGACGTCATGGATTTGTAGAACGTCACCCCGGGCTTGACCCGGGGTCCAGGAGGGGGGCCGTGACCACCAACATGCCCGACCTACCCCCACCCCTGGACCCCGGATCAAGTCCGGGGTGACGGGTGGGTTGGCTCCCGGGTCAAGCGCGGGATGACGTAGACGCGCCCGGAATAGCGATTCGGGGGAAACAGGAGGAAACATGAGCACGAACCTGAGCGGAAAATACGCCATCGTCGGCGTGGGTCAGAGCCCCCTGGGCAAGGTGCCCGAGCTTGGCCCCATCGGACTCTTCGCGGTGGCGGCCAAGAACGCCATCGAGGACGCCGGCCTGAAGAAGGAGGACGTGGACGGCCTCATCACCCGTGGACCGGACGACGTGTACTGTCACCACCAGCGCGTGGGAGAAGCGTTGGGATTGAATGTCACCTTCAGCACCTCCACCGCCAACGGCGGCGCCAGCCAGACCATGGCCGTGGCCATGGCGTGCATGGCCATCGAGGCCGGCGTTTGCAACACCGTGGTGGTGGGTTACGGCCGCGACACCTGGTCGCGGACCCATCGCAACGCCGAGGCCAAACAGGCGGTGGCTTCCAGCCCGCGGACCTACTCGGAGTTCGGTTCCGAGTTTGGCCGGTTCGGCGCGCCGGTGAACTACGCGGTTTCGGCCCGGCGCCACATGGAGCGCTTCGGCACCACCAAGGCACAACTCGGCGCCATCGCGGTGGCCTTCCGTAACCACGCCCGCAAGAACCCTCACGCGTTCATGCAGAAGCCGTTGACCCTGGACGAGTACCTGGGCGCCCGGCTCATTGTGGACCCGCTCTGCCTCTTCGATTGCAGCGTGTTCATCGACGGCGCCGGGGTGGTGGTGGTGACCACCGCGGAGCGCGCCCGGGATCTCCGGCAGCCGCCCGTCTATGTCCGCGGTTTCGGCTTCGGCAACCGCCTGAGCGGCTGGTACACCGATGACAACATGATCAACACCGGCGCCAAGGAGGCGGGTGAGGCGGCCTACAAGATGGCGGGCATCGGCCCCAAGGACGTGGACACCGCCCAGATCTACGACTGCTTCACCCACATGGTGCTGCTGCAGCTTGAGGACTACGGCTTTTGTGCCAAGGGCGAGGGCGGGCCTTTCGTCGCCTCCGGGGCGCTCGAGTTCGACGGCGTCCTGCCCACCAACACCTCCGGCGGCCAGCTTTCCGAAGGACACATCGAGGGCATGCTCCAGGTGCTGGAAGGAGCGCGTCAGGTCCGCCGCGAGCACACCTCCGACCGCCAGGTGAAGGACTGCAACATCGCCTTCGTGTCCGGCCACGGCGGCAACACCGTGTGCCAGTCGGCGCTGATCCTGGGGAGGGAAGCGGGATGAGCGAGTATAACAAGCCGCTGCCGCCGCCGACCGTGGAATCCGAGCCCTTCTGGGACGGCTGCAAGCGCCACGAGCTGGTGGTGCCCCGCTGTGACGCCTGCTCCAACCACTGGTTTCCGCCCACCGCCACCTGTCCAAAATGCTGGAGCACCGAGTGGACCTGGACCCGGGTGAGCGGCAAGGGCAAGATCTATTCCTTCGGCGTCTACCACCGGGCCTACCACAAGGGCTTCGCCGACGAGCTGCCCTACGCCCTGGTGGTGGTGGAGCTGGACGAAGGCCCGCGGCTCACCACCAACGTGGTGGGCTGCAAGCCCGACGAGCTGAGCTGCGACATGCCCGTGGAGGTGGTGTTCGAGGAAGTCACCGAAGACCGGACCCTTTACAAGTTCAGGCCGGCGAACCACAGTTAGCGGAGGTAACCATGCTGCACAGTACCGAACGCATTCTCGTCACCCACACCGGAAGCCTGCCGCGCCCGCGACAGCTAATCGACATGATGCTGGCGGAGAACGAGGGCAGGCCCGTCGATCCGGCAGAGTACGAGGAGAAGCTCCTGCGCGCGGTCCACGACATCGTGCGCCTGCAGATGGACCTCGGCGTCGACGTCGTCGACGACGGCGAGCTCAGCAAGCGCGGTTTCGCGGTCTACGCGCACCAGCGTCTCGACGGCCTGACGCCCACCGGCCGGGTGCGGGTGTCGCCCTGGGACAACTCCCGGGAATCGCAGGCGTTCCCGGAGCACTACGGGTACTACAGCCCGGTGCCGGGAGCCAAGCCCAACCCCAGCAACATGCAGATGGCCTGCACCGGCCCCATCGCCTACAAGGCCCAGGAGCGGGTGGTGCAGGATCTGGCGAACCTGAAGGCCGCGGTGGAGGAAGCCGGGGCCGCGGAGGCCTTCGTCCCGGCCATCTCCCCCTGCGACGTGGCCGGCAACCAGGAGAACGAGTACTACAAGAGCGACGAGGAGTTCCTGTTCGCCATCGCCGACGCCCTGCGGGTGGAGTACCAGGCCATCGTCGACGCCGGCTTCCTCCTCCAGATCGACGACCCGCTGCTCATCAACTACTACGTCAAGAACCCGGACCTGACCGTGGACCAGTGCCGCGTCTGGGCCGAAGGGCAGATCGAGGCCATCAACCACGCGCTGCGGGACATCCCCGAGGACCGGGTGCGCTACCACACCTGCTACGGCATCAACATGGGCCCCCGTGTCCACGACATGGAGATGAAGGACTACATCGACATCGTGCTCAAGATCCGCGCCGGCGCCTTCTCCTTCGAGGCCTCCAACCCGCGCCACGAGCACGAGTGGAAGATCTGGGAGGACGTGAAGCTGCCCGAAGGCAAGCTCATCATCCCCGGCGTCATCACCCAGTCGTCGGTGGTGGTGGAGCACCCCGAGCTCATCGCCCAGCGCCTCGAACGCTTCGCCAGCGTGGTGGGCCGCGAGAACGTCATCGCCGGCAGCGACTGCGGCTTCGGCACCCAGGCCTTGGAAGTCCCCGAGATCCACCCCGCCATCGTCTGGGCCAAGTTCCAGGCCATGTCCGAAGGGGCGAGGCTGGCGAGCGAGCGGCTGTGGGGGTGATCATTTCGGTGAGGCGTTGCTTCCTTTTGCTACAAGCCACTCGCCCTCGAGGCCGACCGTTCTTGAGGACCGGTTGGACGGGCCAATCACATAATTTGCGCCTCAGGAGGAGCTTCTAGCTTTTCTCGCCGTCGAATCGTTTCTTTCGCGCGCGTCCGAAGTTTGTTTCGGTACTGGTCGAGACGATCAAGGTCCCGTCTCATGTCCTCATGGGAGGGTAGAGAGACCGGTTGGGCGATAGCCGTGTCGTGACCGGAGTACTCAGATACACACTTCATCGCCCAAAAAATCTCCTGGTGATCCGAATCCTCGACTGCAACATGCCTTATGCTCTGGGTTTTTACGTCCGTACCGTAGCGTTCGACGACTTTGCCAAGGAGCAACTCTTCGACCAGCCGTTCCCAACTCTCCCGTAGTTTCGTGTAGAAATCGGCCACCTGTTTGCCATGAGTCTCCGGGTCAATGTCTGCTCCGGCCTCAAATTCTTTCAGCTTGCATCGTAACACCTGAATCCGGTCCGTAAGCCGCTTGCTCTGCCATGGTTCACTGTTCGGTGAGACAAGACCGAAACCTTCGGATTGGCTCTTGTAAATGTAGTGCATAGCAAACGGTACTGAACGGTCACCCGCTGCATCGCGCATTCGAGAAACGAAGGCCAGATTGTGGGTAAAGACGACTATTTGGCGCCCCTGACCTGCCTCTTGGACAAGCCGGTAGGCGACACGCTGAAGGCGCTGGTCGTCAAGCGACGAAACTGGGTCGTCGAAAATGAGACCGTGCTTGGCTGGTTGGCCGCCTGCGTCAGCAAGAAAGCACGCAAGGGCGAGGGCGCGTTGCTCACCTTCGCTGAGCACGTCGCGATTGGCGACCGGTACCTTAGCATCTAGGAGGACGCCTACCTTGCTTTCTCCATAGCGGCTTTCCTCATGAATCACGAAAGGAATGTGCGTGAGGTCGAGCGTACGAATCTCGGTCCGGATACGCTTGCGTAACTCGGTAGTGACAAGCTGCTTACGAAGCACGTTTACTTGGATTGAAGTGCTTTGCGTATTTGTCGCGTTCAAACACGCACGGAGCATGGCTGTCTTCTCTGTAGAGGCACGACGTGCGAGTACAACTTGAAGCTCTAGTGATAGGCGCTGGATGTCCGCAAGTTCGGCGTGACGGCGACGTAATGGTTCCTTGTCATCACCCTTCCCGGCTGCCTCTTCATGTGTTTCGGCCTCTAAAGCCAAAGACTCAGCTGCTCCTTTCAATCGTCTACTGGTTCCGGGACGAAGATCTGGTATTTCTCGAGGGGTCTGTGACGCAGCCATGGCCACAAGAACATCTCGTCTCGCGCGGGCGGCTCGGAAAGCGTCGACAGTTTGTGTGGCCACCTCATCGGCTACGGAAGACACGCTGCGGTACTCAGCGAGGAGATTCTCCACGTCATCTGTGGAGCGGATGTTTAATCTGCGTAGCGCCCTGATTGCAGCATCCAAATCCAACGCAGCTTGCTCAGCGTCTTTTACGGCGCGGTTCGAGACGTAGGCCTCAAAGCGTTGCAAACGATCGGTTGCCGTCCGACTGAGCGGTTGCTGACATAGGACACATAAACGGTCTGATCCCGTTGCCGGCGGATCCACATCGGGGTAGACAAGGCGCGAATACTCCTTCGCGTATTGGAACATGAGCTTCCAAGGCTCACATCCAACGCTATCAAGTGGTTCGTTGGCAAATTGATTCCGGGCGCTCAACTTGGCGACTTGCGCTGTTTCGCGGGCATGACGTACCTTTCGCTCAAACTCAGCGACGTGTGTGACTGATAGTGCTTCATCCAGGATATCGAGATTACGGATGAGATCGTCTAGGATACCTTCTAGACGTTTTGCTCGCTGAGCAAGTGTTCGGGGATCGGCGGTAAGCCGTGTGCGAAGATCATCAAACTCACCTGCGAGTTTTTGATTCCAAGTGCCAAGCTGTTCGATCTCCTCGCGCGTAGGCAAGTTTAAACGTTGCGAAGTCGGGGCAAGACGCTCGAGCATTCGGGAGACGGCAGTCCCTGGCGTGTACCCTGTGGAGAGAGGGCTCTCCGCGACCTCTGATAACTCCGATTCAAGTGCCCTCCGTAGGGTTGAAAGCAATTGTGCAAATCGTGTCAGCAACTAATTTCGTAGGGGAGGTACTCTACAGTGTTCGTGTCATCGACATAGAGCCGACCGTTCGCGGAATCAAATACCGAAATGTGTGCAATTTCAGGCGGCCCGGGGTTGCCGTCCTGCCAGTCGTGGTTTCGGATGTGATTGTCTCCGTCAAGTTTGTAGCGGACTCGAGCGGTTGCGGGAGGCTTTTGACCTTCAACAAAAACGTTACCGATGAGGTCATCAACGACGCGAGCGCGACAAAGCTTTTTCGCGATACGGCAATACCCGCTCTTACCCGAGCCGTTCTCTCCGTAAATGACCGTGACGCCGTCAACGGCGAACGGCAATTGCTGTTCCGGGGCAAGGCGGCCCACATTTGACACCGGCCCGATGGAGCACAACTGAGCCCGTGGGACACTCTGGCCTATCGGTTTCAGGTGCTGTGCCGCTAGGACTTCACAGGAGAGGTCACCTTTGGGTTTCAAGCCATGGACGGCCTTAAGCCTCGCCATGACATCCTTTGTATCCTCTGTAGACAAGGTTGGCGTCATGGATAGTCGTCGCAGAGCGTCCCGCTGCCAAGCGGGTTGTTGTGCAGACCAATCAAGAAGACTATTTCTCGGCACGGTTCAACTCCATGATTTGTGAAAGATCCAGATTCTGGTTGGAAGTAACAAAGCTAGGCGAAGCATGAATCGCCAGTGGTCAATTCTAGCATCGGAAATAAATTCCAAAAACCCGCGAGTGGCTTCTCTGGGACGCCTTCAGCTACCCGAGGTGAAGTAGGTCGAGCGAGTTCTGGCCAATATACGATCTATCGTCGAATTATCTTGACCAATATACGAGACTATGGATAATAGTCAAGGATGGAGACGGCATCCCGCATCTACGACGCCCTGCTGGCCGAGCACTTGGCCGCCAACCGGCAGATGGCGTTCGTCAGCGGTCCAAGGCAGGTGGGGAAGACGACGACCTGCCGGCGTCACGCGGATAGCTATTGCAATTGGGATAATCTCGATGACCGAGAGCATGTCCTGGCAGGTCCGGCCAACCTAGCCGTCGGGATGGGAGCGGACCGGCTTTCCGGCACCGTTCCGGTGGCGCTCTTCGATGAGCTTCACAAGTTCCCGAACTGGAAGCCGTTCCTGAAAGGGTTGTTCGACACCTACGGCGACCGGCTTCGCATCATCGTCACGGGCAGCAGCCGACTGGACGTCTATCGCCGGGGTGGCGACAGCCTGATGGGCCGGTACTTCTCTTATCGAATGCATCCCTTCTCGGTGGCGGAGACGGCTAACCGAGAGCTTCCCGATGCGGAGCGGATCGTCCGGCCTCCGGCCGTGATCGAAGCAGCCGATTTCGAAGCGCTGTGGCGTCACGGAGGGTATCCGGAGCCGTTTCTCAGGCGCGACATGCGATTCAGCCGCAGGTGGCGGTCGCTACGCCTCACGCAACTGGTGCGGGAAGACGTCCGGGACCTGACGCAGGTTCAGCAGATCGACCAGATGGAGGTGCTGGTCCAGAGGTTGAGCCGTCAGTCTGGGCGTCAACTCGTGTACGGCACCCTCGCCAGGGAGGTGCGCGTGTCGGTGGACACCATCCGCCGATGGGTTGCCGCCTTGTGCGATTTTCACCTGGGTTTTCTCGTCAGGCCGTGGTTCCGCAACGTCTCGCGATCATTGCGCAAGGAGCCCAAGTGGTACCTGAGGGACTGGGCGGACATCGAGGACGTGGGTGAAAAGGCGAAAACCTTCGTCGCGTGCCATCTCCTCAAGGCGGTCGACGGCTGGAACGATATGGGTCTGGGCCGGTTCGAGCTCGGCTACCTACGTGACCGGGAGAAACGCGAAGTGGACTTCCTGGTGGCCCGGGAGGGGCGGCCCTGGTTCCTCGTCGAGGTCAAATACCGTGACGAGTCCATGAGCCGGACGCTGAAGTACTACCAGGACCAGCTCAAGGCGCCGTTTGCGTTCCAGGTGGTCCTCGATACGGATTTTGTCGATGCCGACTGCTTCGCCAGGCCGGGGTCGCCGCTGGTGGTGCCGGCTAGGACCTTCCTGTCTCAGCTCTTGTAGTATGGAGTGTGTCCCAGTTAAAGTCTCCTTGGATCCCTTCGGAAGAGCGGCGGCGCAATCATCGCTGCGGTTGACGGCTGGTTCTGGAGCGGCACGATATTGCTGTTCTACGAGGAAGTTCCGAGAGATGAGGCGCTCGATGTCGAGCAGGAAGCTGCCGTCCGGGCACTGGAGCAATGCGTCGAGGAGCACAGTACCGCGGGTTGGGGGCGAAGACGGTCCGCTTTCGGAAGCCGTCAACAACGGCAAGGTGACGAAGGCCGCCGTCAAGGTGCGGCTACGGATGGGGCTGTCGTGAAGTTGCCAAACGCCAACCATCCCCGTGTTGACAAAGGCAAGGTTGTAGACTATTTGCTCTCCGCAAGCCATCCAGACGGTAGGAGCAAGGCCGCCTTCTTCCTCGGTTTCGTTTCACCCCAAGGCATTGGCGTACCTTTGCCGACGCCCTGTGTGATCATGGGATGGCCAAGGACGTCACCAAACGACGCGTCGGAGTTCGGCGCGCGCTATTGTATCGACGGCCCTATCGAGACACCAGATGGACGCAATCCTCACGTCAGAACGGTGTGGATCATTGAGGACGCGGACGAAAGGCCGCGTCTTGTTACGGCACACCCAATCAGGAGACAGGAATATGCTTGAGGAACATGATCGCATCGTGCTCACGAGGGATCTTCCCGCTCAGGACTTGGAGGCGGGGGATGTGGGAACGATTGTCCACGCCTACGCGAGCCGCGAAGCCTTCGAGGTGGAGTTCCTCGCGCTCGATGGCAATACGGTGGCAATAGCGACGGTTCCACGTTCGCACGTTCGCCCGGTAACGGGTACGGACATCACACATGTGAGGGAGTTGGCGGTGGAGGGATGAACCCCGAGCGTGAATCGAGGACCGGTCGACGACCCGCCTGTCCAGGCAAATAGGACCACCTCATCCCGCAGGCCGTTGACAACACGAATCCGCCTTGGGTAATGTCTCGCAGGTAAATCACGCATGCGATTAGGAGGACCCATGGGAAAGCTTCAGATGCTCGATCCGAGGGCCGATGTCCTGCTGGAGAACCATCCGCCCGTGCCGGGGCTGGACGATCTGGCGGGGAAGGTGGTGGGTATCCTCGATAACGGCCAGGCCAACTCGAGCCCGATGTTCGAGGAGTTGGCGCAGCTTATCGGGGAGCAGACCGGCGCGGCGGAGGTGCTGCTGCGGAAGAAGCCCAGCCACATGCAGGGGGCGCCGGGGGAACTGATAGAGGAGATGCTGAGCCGGTGTGACACGGTCATTACCGGCCTCGGTGCTTGAGGCTCGTGCACGTCGTGGAGTGTCCACGACGCCATCGAGATACAAAAGCGCGGCAAGCCCACGGTAACCTTGTGCCAGACCATCTTCATGGAGCTGGGCCGGAAGGAAGCGGTGTTCTTCGGCGTGCCGGAACTGCCGTTGGTGCAGATCCCGCACCACCCGAGCGGCGGCGCGCGGCCGGGTGAGCACCGCCAGGACGCGGAGATCGCCATCGGGCCGGTGAGGGAGACACTGACGGATGCCGATGCCGGCGAGTCCGCTCGGGCCGGCGCTTCGGGGGCCGAGGCCCTGGCGGCCAAATGACGCCTCACGCGCGAGTTGCCCTGATCACGGCGTCCCGCTGATCCTTGGCTTATGGCAACCGACACCGCACAGGGCAAGCCTGGCTCCGAAGTGAAGCTCGTTTCCGAAGTCATCGAGGTGGAAGACTCGCTGGAGGCGGCCAACGACTGGTTCTGCGACCAGAAGCTCAGCGACGGCCTGCCCATTGTTCCGCCCACCCGTGAGCGCGTGGAACGCATGCTCACGGGTACCCACCGCGACCCGCAGGAGATCATCGGGCAGGTGCCGCCCAAGTGGGCGCCTGCCACCGTTGAGAAGATCGCCGTCAGCAGCGTGATGGCGGGCTGCCTGCCGGAATACCTTCCGGTGGTCATCGCCGCGGTGGAGGGCATCATGGAGCCCCGCTTCAACCTCTACGGGGTTCAGGCCACCACCGGGTACGCGGGTCCGGCGCTGCTGGTGAACGGTCCCGTCCGGAACGAGCTGGGCATCAACTGCGATGCCGGCGTGTTCGGCCCGGGCTACCGCGCCAACGCCACCATCGGCCGGGCCATCCGCCTGATCCTCATCACCGTCGGCGGCGGCTATCCCGGCGACACGGACCGCGCCACCTTCGGCTGGCCGGGCAAGTACAGCTTCTGCTTCGGCGAGAACGAGGAGAAGAGTCCCTGGGAGCCCTACCACGTGAGCCGGGGCTACAAGCCCGAGCAGAGCACCGTGACCGTGTGCGGCATCAACGGTTTCATCCCCATGCACACCGCCGGAAGCTCCGGCGAGGAAGCGCTGTCGTCGCTGGCCGAGGTCATCGCCATGCATCACGGCGGCAGCCACCTGGACGTGGGCAGCTTCGGCGGCGGCACGCCGCTGGTGGCCCTGTGCAGCGAGGACGCCGAGATCATGGCGCGGGACGGCATCTCCCGGGCCGACATCCGCGAGTACCTCTGGGAGCATTCCACCATCACCTTCGCCAGCATCCCGGACCACCGCAAGGGGACCAAGAACGACGAGGAACTGCTGCGGGAGTCCCCCAACGTCACTCCCGACGGCATCGTGCACCTGGCCACGCGGCCCGACGACATCATGGTGATCGTGACCGGCGGCAAGCACCGGCACTGTGTGCTGCTGCCCATGTGGACGGGCCGGAACACGCTGGCCGTCACCAAACCCATACGGACGGCTTGAGACTATGCTCGCCTCTCCGTCGTCCCCGCTTCTCCTCCGTCATTCCCGCGAAAGCGGGAATCCAGGTGGGGTAGGGCGGGGAAAGCACCGCGACTTCGCCCCTCCACCACCCCTGGATTCCCGCTTTCGCGGGAATGACGGAGAGTAGCGGGAATGAAGGCCTTGATGCCTGGCGAATAAGGCCTTGACGCTTAGCGAACCAGGAGCGTCCCTTAGCGAACAAGGAGTGTCCATGGATTTCAACCTGCAAGAAGATTCAGCCGAGATGAGCGATTTCCGCAAGGAAGTCCGCGCCTGGATGGAAGAGAACATGAAGGGCTCGGAGCATCTGCGCTGGTCGGCCTCGTGGTCCACCCGGGAGAATGACGAGGAGTACAGCTTCCGCCGCGGGCTGGGCGAGAAGCTGGGGAAGAAAGGCTGGCTGTTCCCCATGTTCCCCGAGGAATACGGGGGCGCCGGGCTGACCGTGGACCATCAGTTCGTGCTGGAGACCGAGCTGTCCCGCTACGGACTCAATCTCACCCACATCTTCTACACCCTGGCCCGCATCGTGGCGCCGGTGGCGCTTCACTGGGGCACCGAGGAGCAGAAGCGGGAGTTCCTGCCGCCCATCACCCGGGGTGAGATCGTCGTCTGGCAGGTATTGACAGAGCCCCAGAGCGGCAGCGACGTGGCCAACTGCCAGACCCGGGCCATCCGCGACGGCGACGACTACATCGTCAACGGACAGAAGGTCATGGTGGGCCACCATCTGCCGCCGGACGCGTTGTGGGCGCTGGTGTGCACCGACCCCGATGGCAAGCGGCACGAGAACCTGAGCTGGCTGCACATTCCCGCGAACCTGCCGGGCATCACCATCCAGCACATGCATCTGATGATGGGCATCAAGAACGCGGTGTTCTTCGACGATGTGCGTGTGCCCGCCAAATATCTCATCGGCGGCGAGAACAACGGCTGGAAGGTGGCCCACACGCACCTCGAACTCGAGCACGGCGGCGACGGCCGGGTGGGCACGGACCCGGTGGTGGACCGGGTGGTGGAGTACTGCCAGAACCACGACGTGGGCGGCAAGCCGCTCATCGAAGATCCTCACGTGCGCGATACCATCGCCGACATGATCATGGAGATCAACACGGTGAACCGCATGGCGCGCCGCATCTTCTGGCACCGTTTCGTCAAGGAGCCGCACGCCTACGGCGGCGCCCAGTTCCGCTACTACCAGCGCATGGTGCGGCTGCGGAACGGCGAGCGGCTGCAGAAGATCATGGGGGCCGATGCGCTGATCCCGGATAACAGCGTGCACGAGGTGGTGGACTTCGAGTACGTCATCCGGAGCGGCCCCGGCCAGCTTCACGGCGGCGGCACCCTGGATACCGACCGGCTCATCTTCGCCCGGCGGGCGGGCATCGGCCGCGACACCAAGGAGAAGGCGCCGGATACGGTGTAGGAACCGTGCCGACCGACCTACAGCGCCTTGCGGACGCGGGCGGGTTTGAAACCCGCCCCTACAACTGAATCGAAACGCGAAATAGACTCGGAGTAATCATGGATTTGAGACTCAACGAAGATCAGGAGATGTTCAAGAAGGTGGCCGCCGATTTCGTTCAGGCGGAGGCGCCGACCACCATGCTGACCCAGCAGTTCCTCAAGAAAGAGACTTTCCTGCCCGATCTCTATGCCAAGATCGCCGGGCTGGGCTGGCTCGGGATGCTCATGCCCGAACAGTACGGCGGCGCCGGGTTGTCCTACCTGGATTGCGGCGTGGTGTTCGAGGAGCTCGGGCGGGGGCCGGTGCCCGGGCCGGTGTTCTCGTCCGGCGTGCTGGCGACCCAGATCATCCACGACGGCGGCTCCGACGCTCAGAAGGAGGCTCTGCTGCCGGCCATCTGCGGCGGCGAGTCCATCGTGATCCCGGCCATCGGCGACCACGGCGTTCACTGGGGCCCTGAAACGGTCACCACCACGATCTCGCAATCCGGCGACACGCTGACACTTCAGGGCACCAAGCGCCATGTCTACGACGCCGAGGGCGCCACGGCTTTCCTGTGCGCGGCCCGGACCGACGACGGCGGGGTTGCGGTGGTTCTCGTGGACCGGAACGCGCCGGGCGTCACGGTGACGCCGTACTCGGGATACATGGTGTCGGTAAGCGAGGTTGCCTTCGAAGGCGTCCAGGTGCCCGCCGGAAACCTCATCGGTGAGGCGGGCCCGGCTTGGGAGTTGCTGGACCAGGCGGCGGAAAAGGCGATCCCGATCCTGTGCGCCTACAAGGTGGGGGCGTGCCAGGAAATCTACGACTTCACCGCCCAGTATACCCGCGAGCGCCGGGCCTTCGGCCAGCTCATCGGCCGCTTTCAGAGGGTGCAGGACCACTGTGTGGAGTTGTCGGTGCACATGGACGCGGCCCGGATGGCCACCTACGAGACCTTGTGGAAGCTCGACGAGGGGCTGCCGGCCGAAGCCGGCATCCACGAGTCCAAGGCCGCCGCCAGCGAAGGGTACCACCAGGCATGCAGCTATTCGCACATGGTGCACGCCGGTCCGGGCACGGACTACCTGCACCCGCTGATGGTGCACAGCGTGCTGGCGCACACGCTGTACCAATATCTGGGCACGCCGGACTATCACAAGCGCCGGATGGTTGACGCCCTCTGTCCGCGGGCATAAGGAATTTCGGATTTTCAGCAACGGGAAGAAGCAGGTGAATATCGGGGTCCAGGGGCTTGCACCGCGGGCAGACGAGGGTGTAGGGGCGGGTTTCAAACCCGCCCGCGCACACACGGCGCTGCCGGCCGGGAGAAGCCAACATCCGTAAGGGACACGGAGAAAGGAATCCGCCATGAGACACGTGCGCTTTGCCATCGCGATTCTGTTTGTCCTTTTGCTCGCCGTCCAGGTCGCGGCCCAGGACATGGAGAAGCACTTCAAGGGGAAGACCATCAATCTCGTCGTAGGCTCCGGCCCGGGCGGCGGTTACGACATCATCACCCGCCTGTTCGCCAGACACGCGCCCAAGCACTTCCCCGGCAGCCCCAGCTTCATCGTGCGCAACGTTCCCGGGGGCGCCGGTCTCAAGGGGACCCAGTACATGAACCGTTCCAAGCCGGACGGTCTCACGGCGGGTCCTCACTACACCAGTCTGGTCATGAAGGAGCTGGCGGGGGTGGATGTGCCGGGCTTCGACGTGAAAGAGCTGATCATCGTCGGGGCGCCCACGCTGGTGGATGACGACTACCTCCTCTGTGTCGATCGGAACCTCGCCAAGTCATGGGAAGATGTAATGAAAATGGGCAGGCCCCTTCGCTACGCGGCCCAGCGGCCCGGTATCGGCCGCATGCCCATGGGCGCCGAGTTCCTGCAGCTCGTCGGCGGCCCCGTCAAGGTCATCTACGGCTACAAGTCCACCGCCGAAGAGTTGGCCGCGTTCGCGCGGGGCGAGACGGAGGTCGTCACCTGTATCGTGCGGCGGCTGCCCCGCATGTATCCCGAGCTCATCGAAAGAAAGAGATTGGTCCCCCTGGTGTGGTGGAACGCGCCGCCGAGCGACGATTGGGTGGGGCGCCTCGGAGGCGAGAAGCCGCTCCATATCCTCGATCTGCCGGGCGTGAAGATGACCGATTCGCAGAAGCTGGCGTTCAGTACCGCGGTGAACATCCACCAGTTCCTGCGGGCCTTCATGCTGCCGCCCAAGACGCCCAAGCCCATCGTGGACACCTGGCGCAAGGCATTCAAGGCCACCATCGAGGATCCCGAGTTCGTCAAGGCCGCCAAGATCGCCAACTACGAAGTGGGGTACGGCTCTCCGGAGCAGTATGAGAAGCAACTCGCGACCATTCAGAAGCTGTCCCCGGACGGAGAGCTGTTCTTCCAGAAGCTGATGGGCGAGAAACGTTAGCAGCGAGGCCGATGGCCGAGGTCGGCAGATCGTCTGTCACTCCATCAGTGGTCCCTGCTTGTCTTTCGGGAAACCGAGAAAGGAATCCGCCATGAGACACATACGCTATCTGATCGCCGTCGGAATCGTCCTGTTCCTCGCCGGCAACGTTGCCGCGCAGGACGTAAACTTCAAGGGCAAGACCATCAACCTCATCGTCGGCACCGGCGCGGGGACAGGTTACGACCTCCTCGCCCGCATGTTCGCCAAGGTCGCCCCCAAGCACCTGCCGGGCAAACCCCGGTTCATCGTACGCAATATCCCCGGGGGTGCCGGCCTCAAGGCAACCCAGTACATGAACCGCAAAAAGCCGGACGGCCTCACGGTGGGTCCGCATTTCACCAGCCTGGTCATGAAGGAGCTGGCGGGCGTGGACGTGCCGGGCTTCGACGTCAAAGACCTTATCATCCTGGGCGCGCCTACGCTGGTGGACGACAATTACACCATCTGCGCCGACCGCAAGGTCGTGAAGTCCTGGGACGACATGCTCAAGATGGGCCGGCCGCTACGCATGGCCTCGCAACGGCCCGGCATCGGCCGGGTCCCCATGGGCGGCGAGTTCGTGCAGCTCGTGGGCGGTCCCATGAAGCTCATCTACGGCTACAAGTCCGTGGCCGAGGAGATGGCGGCCTTCGCCCGGGGCGAGACCGAGGTGGTGACCTGTCTGGAACGGCGCCTGCCGCGCATGTACCCGGAGCTCATCGAGAAGAAGCGGCTGGTGCCGATCTTCTGGTGGAACGCGCCGCCCAGCGAGGGATGGCTGAAGCGGATGGAAGCCAAGATGCCGCACGACATCCTCAAGCTGCCCGGCCTCAAGATCAGCGAGTCCCAGAAGGTGGCGTTCAACACGGCCGTGAACATTCACCAGTCCCTGAGGGCCTTCATGGTGCCGCCGAAGATGCCCCAGGCCATCGTGGATACCTGGCGCAAGGCGTTCAAGGCCACCATCGAGGACCCGGAGTTCGTGAAGATCGCCAACGTCGCGGGCTACGACGTGGGCTACGGCTCTCCGGAGCATTACGAGAAGCAGCTCGCTACGATCCGGGACCTGTCCGCAGACGGCGCGCTGTTCTTCCAGAAGCTGATGGGCGAGAAACGCTAGGAGCCGGTCCGAGTGATTGAAGGGTAGGGGCGACCGGCCGGTCGCCCCTACCGGGGTCCGCCGCAGCGTAGGCTGCCAGTGTATTTGAACCGGGTTCCGGGACGTTCGTCCCTTCCCGGGAGGCTTCATGCTCGAAGCTTCCGTTGACGCCTTTTTCCACTTGTTCTCGCCGGGGCCGCTCCTGGCCATGCTCCTGGTGCTGCCGGTGGCGCTGTTCTCCGGGCTCATGCCCGGAGGCGGCCTGCCGGTGTCCGTGGTGGTCCTGAGCCTCGCCGTCCACCTCGACCCCTGGGTCGCCATCACCATCGTGGTGTTCCACATGGCGGCCAGCGACATCACCGAGCCCATTCCCGCCATCCTGTTCGGAGTTCCCGGCGCCCGCTCGGCCCAGGCCACCGTGCTCGACGGTTACCCCATGGCCCAGCAGGGCCTGGCCGGGGTCGCCCTGGGCGCGAGCTACACCACCACCATCGTGGGCGGAGTCATCGGCGCCGTCGCGCTGCTGCTGGCGCTGCCTGTGAGCCGGCAACTCCTGGAGTGGTTCGGCTCGGCGGAGTTCTTCCTGCTGACGCTCATGGGGGTGATGGCGGTGGCCGTGGTCAGCGCCGGGGCCTTTGTCAAGGGCATCCTCACCGCGGCCTTCGGCATCGCCATCGCCATGGTGGGCTACGCCGACCTGGGCGGCAACGTGCGCGCCGCCATGGGGTTCGACTTCTACCTGTGGGACGGGTTCGGGCTGGTGCCGGTGGTGGTGGGCCTGTTCGCGCTGCCCGAGGCCATCGCCCTGGTGGTGGGGGACACCACCATCGCCCGGGCGCGGCTGGACACGCTCTTGCGGGAGGCCAAGGCGGACGTGTGGCGCGGCATGAGGGAGGCCTGGAACCACAAGTGGCTGATGACGCGCTCGTCGCTCATCGGCGTGTTCGTGGGCATCATGCCCGGGGTCGGCGGCAGCGCCGCCCACTGGATCGCCTACGCCCAGGCGCGCCAGACCGAGCCGGGCGGCACCGAGACCTTCGGCAAGGGCGACGTCCGGGGCGTCATCGCCTCCGACGCCGCCAACAACTCGGTGGACGGCGGCGTGCTCATCCCCACCGTGGTCTTCGGCATCCCCGGCAGCGGCGGCATGGCCATCGTGCTCGCCATCCTCATCCTCACCGGGATCACCCCCGGCCCGCTCATGCTCACGCGCCACCTCGACCTCACCGTGAGCATGGTCTACACCATCGCCTTCGCCAACCTCATCGTGGTGCCCATCATGCTGGCCTTCGCCCCGACGTTGTGCCGCATCGCGGTGATCCCGCCCAACATCCTGGCGCCGGTGGTGGTAGCCATCGTCTCCCTGGCGGCGCTGGCGGCTGCCGGGTCCCTGGGGGACCTGGGGGCGGTGCTGGCCTTCGGTCTGCTGGGCGTCTTCATGAAGCGCTACGGCTGGCCGCGCCCGCCGATCCTGATCGCAGTGGCGCTGGCCGACATCCTGGAGCGGTTCCTGTGGATCTCGGTGAGCAACTACGGCTGGGGAATGCTCTTGCGGCCCCAGTTCCTGGCCATCCTGACATTCATGGTCGTGGTGACCCTGTTCAGCCTGCAGGCCCAGCGCGGCGCCCGCAGGGCCATGATGTCCATGACCGATGGGGAGGAATCC
The DNA here is from genome assembly GCA_965218305.1 of uncultured Binatia bacterium (SeqCode). Classification (GTDB taxonomy): domain Bacteria; phylum Desulfobacterota; class Binatia; order UBA9968; family JAJDTQ01; genus JAJDTQ01. The sequence goes on from OZ244617.1 coordinate 626,044, forward strand.
GGGCAGGCGACTGGGGAAGGCGGCACGCCGGGGCAGGAAGGCGTGGCGGCGGCAGGGGATGACGCGGTTAGAGCCCGGGGAGCGCTGGACGATGCGGCAGTACGGGACGCCACGGCGGAATCACCGGCAGCCGGCGACAAGGACGGGGACAGTTCGCCCAAGCGCCGCTTCACCCTCGAGGTCGCTGGAGAGGCCTTCCTCCTGCTCGCGGTGGGCGCGTTCTTCCTCTACATGTTCATCGATTCGTTCAGTTATCCGGAAGGCGCCGATCTGATGCCGAGGCTCGCGGTGCTGGTAGGGACGCCGTTCTGGCTCATCCGGGTGTGGACCCTGTTGAGAGGCACCCCGGAGAAGCGCATCGAGGAAGGCGACATCATGGACACCGGCTTCATCCTCGGGGATGATCCCAAGACTGAAAGCCGGCGGTTCGTGCGCATCTTCGGCTTCACCGGGCTCATGTACGTGGCCATCTGGCTCATCGGCGTGCACGTGGCCCTGCCGGGCATGCTCTTCCTCTACCTCATGTACTACGGCCGGGCCGGGTGGCTGGCGTCCGCGGGCATCGCCCTGGCGTTCCTGGCGCTGATCGTCGGTTTCTACGACTTCGCCCTCCACATCGTCTGGCCCGAGTCGCCCTTCGGCCTCTGGCCGACGGAATAGGGCGACCGCCGGTCGCCCCTACATATGCGTCGGCAGCGGTGGCCTTTTCGTGCCGCGGTCGAATCCGGTAGGGGCGACCGGCCGGTCGCCCTTACGTGCCCGCAGTGGAAGCCAGCTTCAACAGCCGCCGCGCATTCCCCTCCAGGATCGCGAGCTTCTGCTCGTCCGGGCAATCCAGCGCCTCCACCTTCTCCACCGCGCTCCAGTCCCCCAGCGGATAGGGGTAGTCCGTCCCGACCATCAGGTGCTCCCATCCCAGCAGGCTCTTGAGGTACTCCAGCGTGTCCACCCGGTACACCAGCGCGTCGGAGTAGAGGTTCTTGAGGTACGCGCTGGGCTTTTCCTGGGCCTCTGCATCCGCGGCCCCCGGCCGCACGCCGAAGCCCTGGTCGAAACGCCCCAGGTGATAGGGGAAGAAGCCGCCGCCGTGGAGGGTGCAGAGCTTGAGATCGGGGAAGCGGTCGAACACGCCGCTGTAGGTCATGAACCCCAGTGAAAGGGCCGTGTCCGCGGGGTTGCCGCAGATGAGGAACAGGGCATAGGGCGCCATGCGCTCGAGCCCGGCGATGTCCTCGGGATGCATGACGATCAGCGCGTCCAGCTCCTGCGCCTTGCCCCAGAAGGCGTCGTATTCGTGGCTGCGGAAGTACTCGCCGTTGACGTTGGTGCCGATGTAGGCCCCGGCCAGCTTGTGCTCGACGATGCCGCGCTCCAGCAGCCGGGCGGCCCGCTTGGGATCCTGCAGCGGCACCGCCGCCAGGGCGGTGAAACGGTCCGGGTGCCGCGTTCGCAGCTCCATCAAGCCCTCGTTGTACAGGTTGCACCACGCCTCTCCCTGCTCCGGGTTGAGGCGGTAGCCGAGACAGGCCGTGTGGGGCTCCAGGGTCGCCATGGCGACCTTGCCCTTGTCCATGTTCTCCAGCCGCTTCTCCACGTCCATGAGGGGCGGCGGCACCACAAAGCTCGGACCGCCGCCGATGGTCACGGTGTTGAGGCCTTCCGGGGTGCTCCCCACCTCCGTGCCCACGGCCTTTCCGTGGGCCTTCAGCTCCTCGATCAGGCCCGGCGGCATGTAGTGGTGATGAATGTCGATGGCACAGGTATGCATTGGCGAAAGTCTCCTTCACTGGGGTGTGGTGTCGATCTGGAATTGTTCCATCATTGGAGCGGGTATGCTAGTCTCCTGCCATTACCAAGCACACTCGGAGGTCAGGTCATCATGTCTCGGAAGATCAGAGTCACCAGTGAAGGTACCGTGTGGACGCTGCCCTGGGACGTGGGCGTGGAAAAGGGGTTCATGGCGGCGGAGGGCATCGACGCGGAGGTGGTGACGCCGGACTCGCAGCTCCAGCCCGCGGACGTGTTCGAGCGCCCCATTGCCTCGGACTACGAGTGCGGAGACCTGGAAGGCTACAACAAGTGCGAGTGGGGCGTGATCAAGCGGGCGGCGGACGGCGAGCGGGACGGCTGGATCCTCGGCCGGCGCGAGAGCGTGGCCACCATGGCCATCATCGTCCGGGGCGATTCCTCCTACCACCGACTCGATGACCTGGCGGATGTGCCCATCTCGATTCAGGACCAGACCGGTTCCCATTACATGACGTTCAAGATGCTCGAGGGGCACTGCGACAAGGACCGGGTCCAGTTGCGGCACGACGGCGGACCGGCCATCCGCACCCGTCTGCTGCTGAACGGCGAAGTCGAGGCGGCGACCCTCATGGAGCCGTTCATCAGCCTGGCCGAGAGCCGCGGCTGCCGCGTGCTGGCGGAGTCCAAGTACTGGGGCCTCTTGTTCATCAACAGCGATGACGCCGAAGGCACCCGGGAAGCGATCTTTCGGGCACTCCGGCGTTCCGTGGATGAGATCAATTCGGACCTCAAGAAACACGCCCCGCTGTTGCTGCGGGACATCCCCGAGGATCTCATCGGCGATTTCAAGCCCGAGGATCTGAACCTCAACCGGCTGGATTACGTTTACCCGGAAGACTACACCGAAGAGGAGTTCAACCGGGCCCGGAACTGGATGGCCGGCTACGGCCTCAGACCCGACTCCCAGGCCAGCTACTCGGATCTGGTCAAGCTGTAGTCACAGCGGGCAACCGAGAACGACGAAGGCCCCTCTACTAGAAGGAGGGGCCTTCTTTTTGACGGGACCCGGGCGGACCCCCTGGGGCCCGGCCACTTACTCAATGCTGAGGATGCCGGATCAAGCCCCGGGATGATGTTGGGTCCGCCCTTCGTCATCCCGGGGCTTGATCCGGCATCCGGAACCGGCGCTGCGTCGGGGAACACCAACGCCGCCAACAACGCTTCCCCCAACCGCGGCTGCTCATGGCGAACACCCTCACACGCATCAGCGACAAGCTCCACGTCTTCCGCGTCCTTCGCTACCGGGACTTCCGCTTCTACTGGTTCGGGCATCTTACCGCCGTGGCCGGCCACCAGATGGTGATCCTGGCCCATGGCTGGCTGGCCTGGGAGCTGACGCGCTCCGAGTACGTTCTGGGCGCCCTGGGCCTGGTGGCCGCCACGCCCGCGGTGGCGCTGACGCTGTTCGGCGGCGCGGCGGCCGACAAGCTGGAGCTCCGGCGCTTCCTCATAGTGCTCCAATACGTCACCGCACTCCTGCTGTTGGTCCTGGCCACGCTGGTGATCACCGGGCTGGTGCAGGTCTGGCACCTGTTCACGGTCGCCGCCATACACGGCGGCATACAGGCGTTCGATCATCCCGCCCGCCAGGCGCTCTTCCCGAACCTTTTGGAGCGCTCGCACCTGATGAACGCAGTGAGCCTCAATTCCATGATCTGGCCGGGCACGCGCATCTTCGGGCCTGCCCTGGCCGGGTTCATCATCGGCTACATGGCAGGTTACACAGGTGCGCCCTTGTCCGGTGTCGGGGCGGCCTATTACGTAGCCGCCGCGACATACCTGACGTTCGGCCTGCTGCTGCTTCCGGTTCGTGTGCCGGTCATCGAACGCACCCGTGGCGGCCATTTCATCCGCACCATTCTGGGGGGGCTTTCGTTCGTGTGGACCCGAGAGTTGTTCCGCTCCCTCATCGGGTTGAACTACCTGGACATCTTCTTTCTGGCGTCCCACACGGCTCTCCTGCCGGTCTTCGCCGATGTCGTGTTCCGCGGCGACGGCTCGACCCTGGGCTCCCTTTACATGGTCAGCGGCATTGGCAGCCTGTTGGGTGCGTTGGTAGCCGCCAACCTCGGCTACTTTCCCAAGCGGGGCTGGCTGATTTTTCTGGGCGCCGGAATCCAGGCGTTCTTCCTGACGCTCTTCGGGTTTTCCAGCACCTATGTGGTGGCATTGTGCCTGCTGTTGATGGCTGGCATCGGCATGTCCATCTTCATGGTGAGCACCCAGACCTCGGTCCAGACACGCGTGCCCGCCGAGTACCGTGGCCGGGTCATGGCCATCTGGGGCATGAACTACAGCGTCGTGCTGCCCCTGGGGCAACAGCAGATGGGCGCCGTGGCCGGCCTGTCACGGGACCACCTCTCGCCGTTCCTAGGCGGCCTGGCCGGCGCGCCGTCGGCCGTGATCCTGGGCGGCCTCGTCATGCTCGTGGTGGTGGGAATCATGGCGGTTGCCAACCGTACAGTGAGGGAGTTGAGCCCGGAGGGACCGGCGGCATAAGGGGAATACGAGGGCCCTACAGTTCCTTGACACCCACAGGCAAGTGTGAACAACTTGGCTCCGGCGACGGCGCATGTGGCGCGGAAACACGTTCCGTTCGGCCGGCGGGAATTTGCGCATGGACTACGTCATCGGCGTCGACATCGGCGGCACCTTCACGGACTGCGTCATCCTGGACAGCAACGGGAAGCTGACCATCGGCAAGGCCCTGTCGACGCCCCATGACTTTTCCCTGGGCGTTGTCGACTCCCTCGAGGACGGCGCCGCCAATCTCGGGCTACCCTCCGTGGATGACCTGCTCCGCTCGACGCGCCTTTTCTTCCACGCCTGCACGGTGGCCGACAATACCCTCATCACCCGGAGCGGTGCGCGGACGGGGCTGGTGGTGACCCAGGGTTTTCCGGATACCTTCCTGATGATGCGGGGCAATGTGACCCATGGCCTGACGGAGGCCGAAGGCTCGCACATCGCGGCTCTGGAGAAGCCCGAGCCGTTGGCGCCGCGAAGCCTGACCGAGCAGGTGCAGGGACGTATCGACTACAAGGGATCGGTGCTGATCGACGCCGATGACCGGCAGATCGAGGAAGTGGTGGAACGGCTGGTGGCCAAGGGCGTCGAGTCGGTGGCCGTGTGCCTCTTGTGGTCCATTGCCAACGACGCCCACGAGAAGGCCGTGGCCGACGTCATCCGCCGCAAGTATCCCGGGATCCATGTGAGCTGCTCCAGCGACGTGGCGCCGTTCCTGGGGGAGTACGAGCGCACCGCCACCACCATTTTCAACGCATATATCGGGCCCCCGATCGCGTCCTACCTGCGCAACCTTCAGCAAAGCCTCGCGGACAGGGGGCTTGGAAGCGACCCCCTGGTGATGCAGGCTTACGGCGGCATGCTCAGCATCGAAGCGACCTCCCAGCGGGCCATCGGAGCCCTGGAATCCGGGCCCGCGGCAGGGGTGGTCGGCAGCAAGTTCATCGGCGACCTGATCGGCGAGCCCAACGTTCTGGCCGCGGACATGGGCGGCACCACCTTCAAGGTCAGCCTGGTGCGGAACGGCGTCATCGAGCGCGACTACCAGCCGGTGTTCGAGCGCTACCGCATTCTGGCGCCCAAGATCTGGGTGGCGTCCATCGGCGCGGGTGGAGGCAGCATCGCCTGGATCGACCCCACGGCGGGCCTGCTCAAGGTCGGCCCCCAGGGAGCGGGCGCCGCTCCGGGCCCGGTGGCCTACGGGCTTGGCGGGACCGAGCCCACGGTGTGCGACGCGGACGTGGCCCTCGGGTATCTGAACCCGGACTATTTCCTGGGCGGCCGTCTCTCCCTGAACAAGGATGGCGCCATGGCCGCCATCGAGGAGCGGATCGCCAGGCCCCTGGGGATGAGCGTGGTGGACGCCGCGGGCGGGATCTTCCGTATTATCAACGCCCACATGAGCGACCTCATCCGCCGCTGCACGGTGGAGCGCGGGCACGATCCCCGGGAGTTCACCATGGTGGCCATGGGCGGGTCCGCGCCCGTGCACGTGGCGCGTTGCGCGCTTCAACTCGGCGTGCGCAAGGTGGTGGTTCCCCTGACGGCTTCCGTCCACGCGGCCACCGGGCTGATCTCCGCGGACGTGACCTACGAGTACGGCATGTCGGACCACCTGGTGGCGCCGCTGGACCCCGTTCGCCTCAACGCCGGGTTCGAGACGTTGCGCGCCCGCGCCGCGGCGGACCTGGCCGGCGCCGGTTTCCAGGACGGCGGCACCGAGATTCTGCGGAGCGTGGACATGCGTTACCGCTATCAGGTCAACGAGATCAACGTGCCGGTCCCGGGGCGGGAGCCGCTGGTGGACGATGACCTGGAGCAGCTCTACGCCCGGTTCGACGATCTCTACGAGGGGTCGTTCGGGCAGGGTGCCGGGTATCCCGAAGCGGGCAGGGAGATGCTGTCGCTACGGGTCACGGCCATCGGCAAGCTGGCCCGCCCGGCCGTTCACAAGACCGCCGCGGCGCCGGGCGATCCAGGGGCCGCCCGCAAGGAGACACGGCAGGCGTATTTCGAGGAATACGGCGATTTCGCGCCCACCGACGTCTACGATTTCGCGCGCCTGTCTCCGGGCGCCGGCATCGCCGGCCCGGCCATCATCGAGACGCCGGTCACCACCATCGTGGTGAACCCCAACGACCGGGCGGAGATGGACGCGTTCCGGAACATCGTGATCCACGTCGGTTAGGAGAAAACCATGACCGAGACGAGCCACAGCGGCGTCGATCCCATCACCCTCGAGATCCTGTCGCACCGGCTGTACCAGATCGCCCGGGAGATGGGGATCACCCTGGAGCGGGTCGGCGGCACGGTGAACACCACCCAGCAGCACGACTACATGGCGTCGCTCTACACCGCGGACGGAGACGTGCTGTCGGCGGGCGAGTCCCTGGGCCAGCACGTGGCCTGCGCGGGCGTCGCCGTGAAGAAGATCATCGAGCGGTTCGAGAACGGCGAGGGCATCGATCCCGACGACGTCTTCCTGCTGAACGATCCGTACGTGGCGGCCATCCACCAGTCCGACGTTTACGTCATGGCTCCCATTCACCATGAGGGCCGGCGCATCGCCTGGAGCGCCACCTTCGTCCACGTCATGGACATCGGCGCCATGTCCCCGGGCGGCAACTCTCCCGGCGCCACGGAAATCTGCCACGAGGGGTTGCGGGTGCCGGGCCTCAAGCTGGTGGAGCGCGGGAAGCTCCGGCAGGACGTCTTCGACACCCTCCTGAACATGACCCGGCAGCCCGTGATGGTGGGGCTGGACCTCAAGTGCGAGATCGCCGCCAACAACATCGCCAAGGCCCGGATCCAGGAGATCGCCGGCCAGTACGGTCCCGATCTCCTGGAACAAGTGGCGGCGGAGATCATCCGCTACACCGAGTCGGTGCTGCGGGAACGGATCCGCGAGTTTGCCGACGGTTCCTGGAGCGACACGGCGCTCATTCAGGGCGACGACACCTGGAAGATGCAGCTCACCCTGAACAAGCAGGGCGACCGCCTTATCTTCGACTTCACCGGCAGCGACCCGCAGGCCAGGACCGGCATCAACCTGCCGTACCACGCCACCTTCGGGACCGTTTTCGCCGCGGTCCTCGAGACCATCGGGTTCGACATCCCACGAAACCACGGCGCCTTCGCCCCCATCGAGGTCATCGCTCCACCGGGGACGGTGGTGAATGCCCAGTACCCCGCCCCGGTGTCGCTGAACACCACCTCGGGCGCGGCCACGTGTCGTTACCTGGCTCCCGCGGTGCTCATGCAGATGCTGGCCACCAGCGAGAACTGGCGTCATGAGGTGATGGCGTCCAACGCGGGCCACCGTTTCGCCCGCCACGCCGGCGTCAACCAGTACGGCCGGTACTACGTGTCGAGCCTTTCCGAAGGGGCCATCGACGGATACGGCGCCCGGGCCGACAAGGACGGGGTGGACTCCGGCGGCCGCGGCTGGCACTCGTGCCAGAACGTCGAGTGGGTGGAGCAGAATTTTCCCATCCTCTACCTGTTCCGGCGCCACATGATGGACGGAGCCGGAGCCGGGCGCTACCGGGGCGGGGCCGGCGCGGAGACCGCGCTGACGGTGCACGATGCCCCCGAGGGCGGCATCAAGGGCGTGGCGCTGGGAGTCTCGGGGTTGCGGAACTCGGGGCAGGGGGTCTTCGGCGGCCTGTCCGCCGCCCCCAGCCTGCTGGTGCTGAAGGAGGACACCGCCATCTGGGACGCGATCCGGGAGAACCGCCACCCGGAGGACGTGGAGGCCATGGGAGGCACCTCGGAGATGCTGCCGTATTGCGACTTCGACCTGCGCGACGGCGGCGTCCTGTACATGCGCATGGCCAGCGGCGGAGGCTATGGCGACCCGCTGGACCGGGACCCCGAGGCGGTGCTGCGGGACGTGGTCAACGGCGTCGTCTCGGCGGAGTCGGCCCGTGACATTTACGGGGTCGCCCTCGACGATTCGGAAACGCGGGTTGATGATGCCGCCACGAAGGCGCTTCGCACCGGGATCCGGGAGCAGCGCTAGTTGGCGTCATTGGCAGGAGGATGAGAGTCCGATGAAGCGACCGTTCAGAGAGAGCCTCGAGCTGGACACGGATTCGGCGCCTCCGCGGGTCCTGTGCGCCCGATGCGGCTTCGTGTTCGGCGGAGAGGCGGACTGGAGGCAGCACAGCCACCGGAAGCTGTCGCCTCCCACCGCGGCCGGTCCGCTCATGAAGGACCTGGAGGGCCAGTTCCTCCTGGAGCAACTATTCTGCCCGTCGTGCAAGACGCTGCTCGATTCGGAGATAGTGGAGGCGTCCGGCTGACGCCCTGCTGGCCCGCAAACTCGCCCCCGGACGGTGTGTCCTGCGCTCCGTACCGGCAGGCTACGCCGCGTTGATCGGAGCGTATGGTCTGCGCGTCCCGCTCCCGCGTACCCTGAGCGCCATCGGCGAGCGCCACAGGCGCATGGAAGAGGGTGGATGGCGGATCTATGCCCCGCGTTATGCCCCGGATGCGAGCCTGGAAGACCACCTGACATTCGCTCTCAAATATGAAGGACTCGACCTGGCCGTCCTCAAGCGCCTGTTCGCGGCGACCGGCCCCGGTCCGGTCGAGGCGGTCGTCAGGGCAAAGCCGACAGGCTCCTACGCCCGGCGCATATGGTTCCTTTATGAATGGTTGACCCGGATCCGGCTCGGTTTGCCGAACGCGGATCGCGGCGCGTATCCGCATGTCGTCGATCCCGACCGCCAATATGCGGCGCCGGCCGAGACGTCCTCCCGGCATCGCGTGAAGAACAATCTGCCCGGCACGCCGGATTTCTGCCCGCTGGTGTTTCGGACGGAGGCGCTGGAACCTTTCGTCGGCATGGACCTGCCGGCGCGCGCGCGGCAGGCGGTTGCAGCCGTGCCGCGCGATCTATTGGCGCGGACAGCCGCTTTCCTCTTGCTGAATGACTCCAGATCCAGCTTCGCCATCGAAGGCGAGCGTCCGCGGCAGGACCGCATTCAGCGATGGGGCCGCGCCATCGCACAGGCCGGTCGGCAGCCCATCGATCTCGACGAGCTGGTGCGTCTGCAGCGCATCGTGATCGGCGATTTTCGGTTCCTGCGCCCCGGCCTCAGGACCGAGGGCGGTTTTGTGGGCGAGTACGATCGCGAGAGACGCATGCCGATCCCGGTCCATATCACCGCCAGGCCCGACGATCTGGCACGGCTGGTCGAAGGCATGGTCGCGTTCGACAGGCAGGCGGCGCAGCAACTCGATCCGGTTGTGGCCGCATCAGTGCTCGCTTTCGGGTTCGTGTTCGTCCATCCGTTCGAGGACGGCAACGGCAGGCTGCACCGCTACCTGATTCATCACGTCTTGGCTAAAGGGGGGTTCAACCCGCTGGGCCTCGTCTTCCCGATATCGGCCGTGATCTTGGACCGGATGGACGGCTACCGGGAGGCGCTGGAGGACTATTCGCGCAGACTCCTGCCGGCGGTGGATTGGGAGCCAACCGACAACGGCAATGTCCGTGTGCTCAACGACACCGGCGATTTCTACCGGTTCTACGATGCCACGCCCCAGACGGAATTCCTGTACGGCTGCGTGCAGCGGACCATCGAGCAGGACCTGCCGGAAGAAGCCGCCTTCCTGAAACGGTACGACGCGTTCCGCGCGGAGCTCAATCTGATGCTCGATATGCCGGACCGTTTGTCCGACCTCCTGTTCCGCTTCCTGCACCAGAACGGCGGCACACTGTCCCGTCGCGGCCGGGAGAGGGAATTCGCCGCGCTCACCGATGAAGAGGTCGAACGGATCGAGGTAGTCTACCGGGATGTATTCGCGGACGGGGTCACGCTCGTGCCTTGATTTGTCACGACGCGGCGTGGCAATGTGGCCGAGGGAACCTCTTCATGGAATACATCATCGGCGTCGACATCGGCGGCACCTTCACGGATTGTGTGGTCCTGGACAGCGACGGCAAGCTGACTATCGGGAAGGCGCTCTCGACCCCCCACGACTTTTCCGTGGGCGTGGTCGACGCTCTCCACAACGCCACCGAGAACCTGGGGCTCCCGGGCATCGGCGATCTCTTGCGCGCGACGCACCTCTTCTTCCACGCCTGCACGGTTGCGGACAACACCCTCATCAACCGGGCCGGGGCTGTCACCGGGTTGGTGGTCACCGAGGGCTTTCCGGACACCTTCCTGATGATGCGGGGCAATCTGGCGCTTGGACTGACGGAGTCCGAAGCCTCTCACGTGGCGACGTTGGAGAAGCCCGAGCCGCTGGTTCCGCAGGGGCTTACGGCAGAAGTGCCGGGGCGCATCGACTACAAGGGATCGGTGCTCATCGACACCGACGTCGGGCGTATCGAGGGGGTTGTCGACCGGCTGGTCGGCAAGGGGGTCGAGTCCGTTGCTGTCTGCCTCCTCTGGTCCATCGCCAACAGCGCCCACGAGAAGGCCGTGGCGGAGGTGATTGGCCGCAGGCACCCCGGGGTCCACGTAAGCTGTTCCAGCGACATTGCGCCGTTTCTGGGGGAGTACGAGCGCACGGCGACGACCATCTTCAGCGCCTACATCGGCCCCAAGATCGTCGCCTATATGCGGAGTCTTCAGGGGAAACTCGCCGGCAACGGGCTCCGGAGCGCTCCCCTGGTCATGCAGGCCTACGGCGGTATGCTTAGCATCGAGGCAACGTCGCAAAAGGCCATCGGAACCCTGGAATCCGGGCCCGCGGCGGGAGTCGTGGGCAGCAAGTTCATCGCGGACCTGATCGGCGAGCCGAACGTTCTGGCCACCGACATGGGCGGCACCACCTTCAAGGTCAGTCTGGTCCGGGGGGGCCAGATCGAGCGCGACTACCAGCCCGTGTTCGAGCGCTACAGCATCCTGGCGCCGAAGATCTGGGTGGCGTCCATCGGCGCGGGAGGCGGGAGCCTCGCCTGGATCGACGACAAGTCAGGGCTGCTGAAGGTGGGCCCCCAGGGAGCGGGCGCCGCTCCGGGCCCCGTGGCCTACGGCCTCGGGGGGACCGAGCCCACGGTGTGCGATGCCGACGTGGTCCTGGGCTATCTGAACCCCGGGTACTTCCTGGGGGGTCGTATGACCCTGGACAAGGATGCGGCCACCGCCGCCGTCGAAGAGCGGATCGCCAAGCCGTTGGACATGACTACGGTCTCGGCCGCGGGCGGGATCTTCCGCATCATCAACGCCCACATGAGCGACCTCATCCGCCGCTGCACGGTGGAGCGCGGGTACGACCCGCGGGAGTTCGCCATGGTGGCCATCGGCGGATCGGCTCCCGTGCATGCGGCCCGCTGCGCCGTGCAGCTCGGGGTGCGCAAGGTGGTCATTCCGCTGACGGCTTCGGTCCATGCGGCCACCGGGCTGATCTCCGCGGACGTCACCTACGAGTACGGCATGTCGGACCACGCGGTGGTTCCGCTGGACCCGGTCCGTCTCAATGCGGGCTTCGACACGCTGTGCGCCCGTGCCGCCGAAGACCTGGGGAACGCCGGCTTCGAGAAGGAGGACACGGTCATCCTCCGGAGCGTCGACATGCGGTACCGCTACCAGGTCAATGAGCTCAACGTTCCGGTTCCCGGCTCGGATCCGGTGCAGGAAGCCGAGCTGGAGCAGCTCTACAGCCGGTTCGACGAACTGTACGAACAGGCGTATGGAAAAGAGTCCGGTTATCCGGAGGCGGGCAGGGAGATGCTGTCGCTCAGAGTCACGGCCATCGGAAAGCTGGCGAAGCCGGCCGTGCACAAGAACCCGGTCGAGCCGGGTGATGTCCGGGAGGCCCGCAAGGAGAGGCGGGACGTGTACTTCGAGGAATACGAAGGCTTCACGGCAACGGACATCTACGACTTCGGGCGCCTGTCGCCGGGCATGAGCATCGCCGGACCGGCGGTCATCGAGACCCCGGTGACCACCATCGTCGTGAACCCCAAGGACCACGCGGAGATGGACGCGTTCCGCAACATCGTGCTCCATATCGGTCAGGAGGGAGGAGGGCAGACCTCATGAGCGCAAACAACCCTGTCGACCCCATCACCATGGAGATCATGTCGCACCGGTTGCACCAGATTGCCCGGGAGATGGGGATCACCCTCGAACGGGTGGGGGGCACGGTCAACACCACGCAGCAGCACGACTACATGGCGGCACTCTACACCGCCGAAGGCGACGTGCTGTCGGCGGGCGAGTCCCTGGGCCAGCACGTGGCCTGTGCCGGCTTCGCGGTGAAGAGGATCATCGAGCGGTTCGAGCACGGCGACGGCATCTATCCCGACGACGTCTTCCTGCTGAACGACCCGTATGTGGCGGCCATCCACCAGTCCGATGTCTACGTGCTTTCCCCCATCCACCACGAGGACCGCCGCATTGCCTGGAGCGCCACCTTCGTTCACGTCATGGACATCGGCGCCCTGTCCCCGGGCGGCAACTCTCCCGGGGCCACGGATATCTGCCATGAGGGCGTGCGCATTCCGGGCATCAAGCTGGTGGACCGGGGAAAGCTCCGGAGCGACGTCTTCGACGCCATCGTGACCATGACGCGGCAGCCGATCATGGTGGGACTGGACCTGAAGTGCGAGATTGCCGCCAACAACGTCGCCAAGGCCAGGGTGCAGGAAGTCGTGGCCCAGTACGGCCCCGAGATGCTGGAGGCCGTGTCCGGGGAAATGATCCGCTTTACCGAGTCCGTGCTGCGGGACCGTATCCGGGAGTTCGCCGACGGTTCCTGGAGTGACACGGCGCTCATTCAGGGCGACGAGACCTGGAAGATGCACGTCACCCTGACCAAACGGGACGACCGCCTGATCTTCGACTTCACCGGGAGCGACAAGCAGGCCCGGACCGGGATCAACCTGCCGTACCACGCCACCTACGGGACCTGCTTCGGCGCGGTCCTCTCCACCATCGGTTTCGATATTCCCAAGAACCACGGCGCCTTCGCACCCATCGAGGTGGTCGCCCCGCCGGGAACCGTGGCCAATGTGCAGTACCCCGGCCCGGTGTCGTTGAACACCACCTCCGGCGGCGCCACTGCCCGCTACCTGGCGCCCGCGGTGTTGACGCAGATGCTCGCCACCAACGAGCACTGGCGCGAGGAGGTGATGGCCCGCGACGCCGGTCACCGTTTCGCCCGTCACGCCGGGGTCAACCAGTACGGCCGGTACTACGTGTCCAGTCTCTCGGAAGGGGCCATCGACGGCCGTGGCGCCCGCGCGGTCAAGGACGGTGTGGATTCGGGGGGCAGGGGCTGGTCGTCGTGTCAGAACGTCGAGTGGGTGGAACAGAATTTCCCAATCCTTTATCTCTTCCGGCGCCACCTGAGGGACGGAGGGGGCCCCGGGCGGTTCCGGGGCGGCGTGGGCGCGGAGACCGCCCTGACGGTCTACGACGCTCCGGAGGGGCAGATCCGCGGCGTAGCCTTGGGGGTGGCGGGCCTGCGGAACTCGGGCCAGGGAATCTTCGGCGGCCTTTGCGGCGCCCCCAGCTTGCTGGTGCTGAAGGAAAAGACCGACATCTGGGACACGGTAGGGGAGAACCGGCACCCGGTGGACGTGGAAGCCATGGGGGGCACCTCGGAGATGCTGCCCTATTGCGACTTCGACCTAAAGGACAAAAGCGTCCTGTACATGCGATTGGCCAACGGCGGCGGCTACGGCGATCCGCTGGACCGGGAGCCCGAAGCGGTGCTGCGGGACGTGGCCAACGGCCTCGTTTCGCGGGAAGTGGCGCGGGACATCTACGGCGTGGCCCTCAACTCCTCGGCAACGGAGGTGGAGGCGGCGGCCACGGAGGAGCTTCGCGCCGGAATTCGGGCGCAGCGTTGACGGAGGAGCCGCGGCGGATGAAACGACTGTTTCGAGAGAACCTGGAACTGGACGGCGATGCTGGTAGCCCGCGGGTGCTGTGTGCTCGCTGCGGCTTTGACTTCGGCGGCGAGGAGGAGTGGCGGGAACGGAGCCACAAGAAGCGGCAGTCCCCCACCGCGGGCGGCCCCTTGATGAAGGACCTCGAGGGACAGTTTCTGCTGGAGCAGCTTTTCTGCCCGCAATGCAAGACCTTGCTCGACTCCGGGATCGTGGAGGTGGAGCCATGAGTCTGCTGGACACACTGGAGGCGGGTGCGCCCAACCGGCCCGAGCCCGGGGACATGGTCCTGAAGGCGGCCGCCACGGGCATCGCGGTGCTGGACATGAGCGCCCGCGCCGAGGAGCCCGGCACCATCGCCAACAAGCTCTTGCCGGGGCTCGGGCCGTTCCTGGACCGCGCGCGGCAGAGCGGCGTCCCGATCATCTACACGATCTCCCTGGTAGCCAAGGGCGGACCCCACGACCGCGTTGCCGGACCCTTGAAGCGCGCGGAAACCGAGCCCGTCATCTACCCGGACAGCTTCGACAAGTTCATCGGCGGCGAGCTGGACGGCTACCTTCGGTCCAACGGGGTCGAACGCCTCATCGTGCTGGGGGCGGCAACCACCTTCGCCGTGCTCTACACGGTCACCACCGCAGCGCGGGTGCACCGCTACGAGGTGGTGGTGCCCATGGACGGCGTCCTGGCCCGCACGCGCTACGAGCAGGAATACAGCTTCCACCAGATGACCATCCTGCCCTCCGGGGCGGCGGGCCGCATACACTTCACGGAATTGTCTCGGATCAGGTTCGAGTAGACCGCGCCATCGGGCGCGTCGTGCCACCCAGGACAAAGGAAAGGAGCGAGCCATGAAACAGCATAGCCACAGGGGTTGTTCCGGATGTCTAGTGGATTCCCAGGCCGCCGGAGTTCGATCGAGCAGGTCTCGTCGTGCACTTCTCGCCGCCGGCGCGCTGCTGGCGGCGCTGGCGGTCTTGCTGCTGCCGGCATCGCCCGCACTCGCCCAGGCCTCCAACCCGGCGCTTGCCGAGGTCATCAAGGCGGCCCAGGCCGAGAAGCAGCTCACCATGCTTCAGGGCGGCAGATACGGCGACACCGAGTTCTGGGACGAGGTAGAAGCCGCCATGAACGCCAAGTACGGGATCAAGGTGGATCTCCAGGGCACGGCGGGAGGTCCCAACATGTCCCAGGTGACGTCGAGGCTTCTGCAGGAGCACAAGCAGGGCCGATCCCCCGCCTCCACCGACATCATGATCGCCTCGGGGCGGAACCAACTGAAGCTGGCTTCAGCGGGTGCCCTCATGGAGGTGGACTGGCGCAAGTACATCCCCGACCTGAGGGATGATGAGATCGGCACCGACGGCAGCGGCGTGCTGGTGGGAATCGGCGTGATCGTGGCGGCCTACAACACCAACGTCGTCAAGCCGAAGGACGTGCCCAAGTCCCTGGAGGACATTACCGACCCGAAGTTCAAGGGGCTCATCGCGGCGACCACCTACGGCTCCGGCTGGCCCCAGATCACCCTGAACCTGGGCGCCGAGAAGGTTGAGAAGGTGCTGTCCACCATCGCCGCCAACGGCAACCTGGCCGGCAACATCAACGGGGACCTGCAGCGCATCGCCTCCGGGGAGTTCGGTTTGTACCTGTTCCAGGGGAACCTGGTGGAGGTGGAGATATACAAGGCGAAGGGGGCGCCCATGGACTGGACCGACCTGGGGGGTGAGATCAACGCCGCCTTCCTGGCCTACGTGAGCGTGCCCAAGGCCAGCCGCAGTCCGAACCTGGCGCTGCTGGCGAGCGTGTTCCTCATGACGTCCGAGGGCCAGGCGATCTTCTTCAAGCACACCGAGCGGGACTCCCACTACCGGGGCACGGCCATGAAGAAGTACCTCGCCAAGCGCAAGGCCACCGGCAAGCCGCTGATGCTGGAGACCGCCGACATCATCAAAAACAACCCGCAGATATACCGCACCCAGAACGCCAAGTACCGGAAGCTTTTGAACCGGTAGGAGCGGTGTCGGGCGGGTTTGAAGCCCGCCCGACGCCTGTCTTTCTACGGCGCAGGCTCCCGGGCGCAACGGACGCGAGGTTCGGCAGTGTATCACGCGGAAGAACGGGGCGGTGAGGCCCTTGCCGCCCTGCGTTTACGGTTAGTCCAGGCGGCGGAGCGTCTGCCGCTCCCGCTCATCGCATTCGTCACCTTGGGGCTGGTCGTGGTGTTTCTCGTGGTGATCGTGCAGGTGTCGTTCCAGGTTCAGGACGACTCCGGCACGGTGTACGGCCTCGAGAACTTCCGGCTGCTCTACACCGACCCCTTCACCGCCAAGGCGTTTCTCAACACCGCGGTGTTCGCGGGAGTGGCGCTGGTGGTGGCGTTCGCGTTCGCGATCCCCTGCGCCTGGTTGGCGGAACGGACCACGCTGCCGGGCAGGGGACTGGTCTTTCCGCTGCTGACCGTGACCTTGCTGGTGCCCAGCTTCTTCACGGCCATGGGCTGGGTCATCCTGTTCCATCCGCGCATCGGCATCGCCAACAAGGCGCTGGTGCAGCTCCTGCCCATCGAGCGGTCGCCCTTCAACGTCGTGAGCCTCGTGGGCATGGGTTGGGTGGAGGGCATCGCGCTGGTGCCGCTGGCCTTCATTATGATCGCCGCGTCGTTCCGGGCCATGGACCCGACGCTGGAGGAGAGCGCCCGGGTCCACGGCATCTCCTTTTTCACCCGGCTGCGGCGGATCACCTTGCCGTTGTTGACGCCGGGCATCCTCGGGGCGGTGATCTACGTGGCCGCCATTACCATCGCCGCCTTCGACATCCCCGCGGTGATCGGACTGTCCAACCGGATCCACACCTTCAGCACCTTCGTCTACACCACGGCCCTGCCCCTGGAGGAGGTCCCCAACTACGGGCTCATCGGCGCCTCCAGCGCCGTGATGTTGTTCATCGGCCTGCTCCTCACCTGGCGGTACATGATCGTCATCGGCGAATCGCACCGGTACGCCGTGGTGCGGGGCAAGGACTACCGCGCGAATCTGGTGGACCTGGGCGGCTGGGCCGTTCTGGGCTGGGCCATCGTCGGCGCGGTGATCGTGTTCAATGTCGTGCTGCCGCTCCTGGCGCTCACCTGGGTCTCCCTCATCCCGTTCCTGCAGGTCCCATCCGCGGCGGCGTTCCGCACCCTGTCGCTGGACAACTTTCGCGCGGTGCCGTGGGCCAACCTCATGTCCGGATTCCGCAACAGCGTCATCCTGTTGTTCACGGTGCCGACCCTGAGCCTGGTGGCGGGGATGGCCATCTCCTGGCTGGTGATCCGCTCCAAATGGCGCATCGCCCGGACCATGGATGTTCTCGCCTTTCTGCCCCACGTGATTCCCAACCTGATCTTTGCCGTGGGCGCGTTCCTGCTGGTGATCGTCTGGTTCCCGCCGCAGTTGGGACTGTTCGAGCGGGGTATCGGGATCATCATCCTGGTGTACGTGGTGACCCGGGTCAGCTTCGCCACCCGCATGCTCAACAGCGGCCTGGTGCAGATCCACGAGGAGCTGGACGAGGCCGGCTACGTGGCCGGACTGGGACCCATGGGCGTCATCCGCAAGATCCTGGTCCCGTTGCTGTCACCCACCTTGTTGTACTCGTGGCTGTGGATGGCGCTGCTGGCGTTCCGGGAGCTGACCATGGCGGCCTTTCTCGCCAGCAGGGACAATCTCACCCTGCCGGTGATCATCTGGTCCATGTGGACCGCGGGGCGGCTCAACCAGGCGGCGGCCGTAGCCCTGGTGTTCGTGGGTTTGATGACACCGTTGATCGTGCTGTACTACGTGTTCGGCAGGAGGCACATCGGTGTGGCTCAATAGACGTCACGCAGGGATCGCATAGCCGATGATCGAAATCCACGGCTTGGGAAAAGACTTTCAACGGGCCGGCGAGTCCACCGTCCACGCGCTCCGGACCGTGGACCTGAAGGTGGAACGGGGAGAGTTCTTCGTGCTGCTCGGCCCCAGCGGCTCGGGCAAGACCACGCTCCTTCGCTGCGTGGCGGGCCTGGCCGTCCCGGATCGGGGCGAGATCGTCCTGGACGGCGTGACCGTCTATTCCAAGGCGAAGCGCATCCTGGTGCCGCCGGAGCGGCGCGGACTGGGCATGGTGTTCCAGTCCTACGCCATCTGGCCGCACATGACCATCTTCGAGAACGTCGCGCTCCCGCTGGCCCAGAAGCGGCCCAGGCTCACCAAGGCCGAGATACGCGAGCGGGTGAGACAGGCGCTTTCCCTGGTGGGTCTCGAGGGCATGGAGCGGCGCCCGACGCCGCTCCTGAGCGGCGGCCAGCAGCAGCGGGTGGCGCTGGCGCGCTCCCTTGCCACCGAGCCGGTGGTGCTGTTGATGGACGAGCCCCTGAGTAATCTCGATGCCCGGCTCCGGGAGGAGGTGCGCAAGGAGATCCGCAGCCTGGCCGCCCGGCTGGACATCACCATCCTGTACGTAACCCACGACCAGATGGAAGCCATGGAGCTGGCGGACCGCATCGCGGTCATGCACGAAGGAAACATTTTGCAACAGGGATCGCCCGAAGAACTGTACTACCGGCCGGCGGATCCCCGTGTCGCGCAATTCTTCGGCTCGACGAACTGGATGGACGGCAGACTCCGGGAGAGGGATGCGGTAGAGACCCCCATCGGCCGGCTCACTGTCAGCGAGTCCAGTATCCCCGACGCGGGCGAAGCCGTGATCGTGGCCGTGCGGCCCGAGGATATAGAGCTCGCGCCGGGCGCCGGGGTAGAAGCGGCAGGAGACAACCGCTTTGTGGGCCGGGTCGTCTCGGACGTGTTCCTGGGTGACCATCGGGTCTACACCGTGAACATCGGCGATCGTCCGCTGGTGGTGAGGACGCTCGCTTCCGTGAGATTGGACGGCAGCGTTGCCGTTCGTATTCCACGGGAAAAGGTCTGTGTCTTTCGAGGGGGCTCCAGGGACCAACCGCCACCCGCCGGCGGTTCTTGACAGAGACGAGAGTTGAAATGTATGGGTGGCGCACGTGGGGCCATGTCCCCGGTTCGCTTCACCGGTTAATGACACCAGGGTGAGGAGTGGATCCGATGTCGGACGGCAACCGCAGCGATGTCCAGCAGCGGCTGGCTGAACTGAACGACAACGTACGGAAGGCTTCCCTCAGAGGCGCCTGGCAGCGCGAGGGCCGGACCCGGGAGCCCGGCGTAGATCCCTGGGTCTGGCACTGGAAAGATATCCTCCCCAGCATCACCGAGGCCGGTGAAATCGTTCCCATCGACGATGTCATGCGCATGCGAACGATAGCCTTGGTGAACCCCTCGCAGGTCCTCCCTTTCGGAACGACCCGAACCTTCGGGGTCACGATTCAGCACCTCAACCCCGGGGAAACGACGGAATCGCACCGTCACACGCCCGCCTCCATCTATTTCACCATCGAGGGCGGCGGTGCCTATACAACCGCCGAAGGCGAGCAACAATTCATGGAGCCCGGCGACCTCCTGGTCCAGCCCAATTGGACATGGCACGGGTCGCAAAACAACGGCAGCACCCCGGCTCTCTGGTTGACGGCGATGGACATCAGTCTTGCCGACTACCTGGACGCCTGGTTCCGCGAGAAATATCCGGGAGAGAGGGTACAGCCCTTCACCAAGGCGGACGGCTACCACCTCAGACGAATGGGAGGGTTGCGCTCCAGCGCGGCTCTGGAAGGTGAGGGTCCGTTTCCGGTCAAGTACCCTTGGCGGGAGACGCTGGAGACCCTGGAGGAGTTGGCGGCCGCCGGCGAGGGTGACCCCCACGACGCGGTGGTGCTGGACTATGCCAACCCGCTGGACGGCGGGCCCACGACGGCGACTCTCGGCTGCCGTGTCCAGATGCTGCGCCCCGGTGAAGAGACGGTCAGTCACCGTCATACCGGCAATGCGATCTACCACGTGGTCCGGGGTTCGGGTCACACGAAGATAGGAAAGAGCAAGACCGAGGAGGAGGTGCTCGATTGGGGTGAACGGGACTGCTTCGTCATCCCCCCGTGGCATTGGCACCGGTTCCGCAACGAGTCGTCCACCGAGCCCGTCATCCTGTTCTCGGTCAACGATCGCCCACTCCTTGAGAGCATCGGACTCTACCGCGAAGAAAGTTGACGGCATGTTCACCGATTACTTCGAAGAAGGACGATAACCATGGCGCGACACTACCGATGCATCTCGGCCGATTCCCACCTGGACATCCGACCGGAACGCTGGACCGGCCGGGTGCCGAAACGTTGGCGCGAGCGGGCGCCGAGGACCGTGACCCTGGCCAACGGCGACGAGGGGATCATCGTCGAGAACCGCGCGCCCCGGAGCCCGGGAGCCACCACCATCACCGGGATTCCCTACGAACAGCACGGTCTCCAGAAATACTGGTTCGTGGGGCCGGGCACGGGCGCGCCCGAGCAGCGGCTTTGGGAGCAGGACCAGGACGGGGTCGATGCCGAGGTGCTCTTCACCCACGGCTCCTATCCCATGTTCTGGCGCGGCATTTCCGACGACGAAGCCTACAAGGCGGTGATCCGTGCGTATAACGAGTGGCTGGCCGAGGAGTACTGCGCCTACAGTCCCAACCGGCTCATCGCCATGGGGGTCATCCCCGACACCGGCGTGAACGACGCGGTCGAGGAAATGGAATACTGCGCCAAGGCCGGTTTGAAGGGCGTGAACCTCCATCGCTTCCCCAGCGGCCGGTCCTACGTGGTCCCTGACGACGACCGGTTCTGGGATGCGGCCATGGACCTGAAGATGCCCATCGCCTCCCACACCTTCGGCGGCACCACCCGGCTCGGCAACAAGGGGCCCATTTTCATGTACCCCGGCAACTCCGTCGCCAACACCGAGCGAGATCCGGTCACGTTGCTGTTTCGCTTCGCCGGGGAGCAGCCCATGGCGCCGTTGCAGATGGCCATGGCCGGGGCCTTCGACCGGCGGCCGGAGCTGCGGGTCTACTGGGCCGAGAGCCAGGCCGGCTGGCTGCCGTACAGCTACGATCAGATCGACGACAACTACGAACGCAACCGTTACTGGGGTGAGCGGGACTTCGGCATCAAGCCCACCGCCCGGCGGCCCAGCGAATACCTTCGCGACAACTGCCTGTGGGGTTTCATGCGCGACCCCTGGGCGGTCAAGTGCCGGGAGGAGATCGGCGTGGACATCCTCCTGTGGGGCAGCGACTTCGCCCACGCCACCGGCAACTGGCCGCATTCGCAGGACGTCATCGACGAGACGTTCGTGGACGTGACAGGGGATGAACGTTATGCGATGTTGGTCGGAAACACGATAGAGTTCTTCCACCTCGATCCGTCCCTGGATCTGGATCTGGAGCGTGGGGCCACGGGAGCGAATGCGTCACGCGCGGGCTAACCCAAACAAAAGGGCACGTTTACGTTCGAAGCTATACTTTACTGAATATTCACTTTTTTTTTCTTGTTTTCCGCCATGCTTCAATAATCTGAAGGGAGTCAAATACGTCCAGCACTCGCTCCATAGAGGCTATGGCAATATTGTAATCCTCCTCTGAACCGGTTCCCACGCAATCCCGCGCTACGACCGCGTAATAACCGAGATTTATAGCCTCACGAGCGGTACCATTTATTCCCGTGGCCACGTTGACACCTGTCAGGATAATGGTCTTAATAGAATGTTTACGTAACCACCAATCGAAACACGTCCCCATGAAGGCACTAGGACAGAATTTATCGAAGATAATGTCACCCTCCGCCGGCTTGACTTCTTCAACGAGTTTCGGCGTGGGGAACGGTCCCTTCGGGCTAGGGTAACCGGCAACCTCGGCTACGTCTCTGTTTTGTCGTTTCATTCTCATTCTGATGGCTGGTGCACCGGTATCTCCCATTAGGTGCATGTTATTCTGACGAGAATAGAGCGTGAGCACATCGTGATCCCTGGCTGCTTGCAGCAGTTTCGCATTGTTGCCGATCAGACTATCGTAGTTGAAGGCATTGGAAACGACTCTTTCCGCAAAGTCCCACATGAGTAAAGCCGTGTGCTTGGGATCGACAAGCTCATCCAATGTCTCCAAAATTTCCATACCGGCCCAGCGTATCATTTGCGAATCCCCTTTCGTGAGTGGTGTATGATTAGGCAGGCGTCCCGCGGATCTCTTGGTTCATACGCGACTACCTCGGGAGATCTGGCGGCCTCGGGATCTCCAGAGGCAGGTCAAGTCGATCTCCCCATTCTTCCCATGAGCCTACGTAATTCCGAACCTTCGGATACCCCAGCAACTTTAGTACGAGATACGTCTGGGCTGAACGATAACCGCCCTGACAATAGCAGACAACCTCCTTGTCAGGTGTCACCCCCTTGGCCTGATACATCTCCGCGAGATCCGCGGGGGCCTTAAGTCTCCCGTCGGGAGTCAGATTCTCGGTAAATTCAACATGTACGGCCCCGGGGATGCATCCCGCTCGAGCGGCCCGCCGTTCCGTTCCATAATACTCAGTGGGCCTGCGTGTGTCCAAGAGGACAGTCTCGACGCGACCCAGACGCTCCACGATGTCTTGGGCGGTCGCCAGGCAGTCCCATTGGACCGCCAAGGGGTAGTCTGAGGGTTGTGGCACTTCGGCTGCCGTGGTGACCGGGGCATTCTGTCGCTTCCAGTGAGCATAGCCCCCATGCAGCACCTGAACTCGTCGGTGCCGGAAATGCGTGAGAAGCCAGTATCCACGGGCGGCTCTGGGTCCGGTGTCGTGGTCGTAGAAGACGACGTCCTGTTCTGGGCGAATTCCACGCATCTGGATGAGTCCGCGGATCAGCCATTGAAAAGCATGAAGGACCGCCTCCGTTGTGTCGTGCAAGACGAGGCCGCCGAGATCCCAGTGAACTGCGCCGGGCAAATGCCCCTGGGCATACTCCTCACCAGGCCGGGTATCGACAACCACCTGGTCCGGATGACCGAGTTGCCTCAAGACCTGATCCGGTTCGGTAAGTTCCTGATGTTGAAAGCCCACCATAACCTTGTCCTCGCTTTCTCATCATTATTCGTCCACAACTTCGTATATCTCCCGATAGGCGGGAAAGGGAGAGCCCTTTCGAAGCTCTTTGAATTCCTCGGATCTTATCGCAGCATAGAAGTCCTCCGCTGTTTCCCAGACAGCAACGTTGATGAAACGGAAACGCGCTTTAGGATTCAGGCTGCGGTGTAGTGCCGTCGAGACGAAGCCTTTACGCCGCTTTACCAAATCCCGGACAGCCTGCCAGCTTTCGATGAACTCGTCATCGTGGTCTTCGGGAACTTCAAACGGGTTGATCAAGACTACATTTGCCATAGGAATTCTCCTCCAGAGCTTGGTCGACGAGGATTAATATAAGTCATGTAATGTCGACACGACGACGGCTCACAGGGGGCATCCAAGGCCAAGGTAGCGTTGGAAGCGTTGCGCGGGGCCAAGACCGTCCGGGAGATCGCGACCAGGCACAAGGTGTGCAGCGACAGGCGGAACAGATAGGTATTTTTTGGCGTTTCTGGTCCGGCCCCGGGTCTTAACTGAACCGGCCTCTTCATTCCAATATATCATGACGTATCATGCAGCAGTCCCTTGCATCTGTTTATACTCTTCTGCAGAGATCGACCTCTCGTACGCAGTGATAACGATGAGTTGATTCTTCGCCGAGTCCCTGATTGTACCCTTTGGGTCTCCGCCTGCCTTTACTGTCTCAACTGCCTCCAAATACAAATCACGAAGCTGTGCCATCCCGGCGTCACCTACAGGCAGAAGACGCTCATTTTCTCTGTCTACAATAGGGGGTAGACTGTCCATCAGGACGGCGTCCTCGGTCGCCACTATCGGGGGTATACTGTAACCGAGGGTAGGGCTGTCAGACTCCTTATACTCCTTATACGGTTCGATTCGAATCGGCTTCCACGCCGCAGCCAGTGGGTACGCCTTGAATTTCCCCGGGTTATCGGCAGGCTTGTATGTCACCCTAACATTCATTGTGTGAGTATCATCGATGGGGACGCTCCATCTGGCCGAGGTAGGAGGTGTGCCTTTGGCGCCCTCGAGCAATCGTTGCGCACTTCCGCCGGCGCTTATACCGGGCATTAGTAAATGGTGTTCCCGATAATTGTAGGTGTTCTCTTCGGACCCCGGTCGAAATGCCCTATGTACGACTCCCCACTCGGTCTCTTCGAATTTCATATTTGGCTCTTCATTCAAATCAGCAAAGCCACCCATATGAGTAAAACTGACATGTAGAGGGTCCATCCCGTTCTCAACACACTGGAGCCAATTGCAATTGGCGAAGCCGGTCACCTTGGCATAGTGTTCGCCTTCCCCCGCTACGAAATCAAAGCGTGGAAGAAGGGGGGCTGGTTGAGGGCCGAGATAGGTAAACACCAATCCCCCCAACTCTTCGGCTGGATAAGAAAGATGTTGGACACTGTCCTTTAGCTGGCTCTCGGGTGGTTCCCCGGGAGTCTCCAAAACCTTACCATTTATGTCGTACAACCATCCATGATACCTGCACCTCAAACCCTCAGTCGCTACGTTCCCAAGACAGAGGTTTGCCCGTCGATGCGAACAGACCGCACCTAAGATGCCCGGTCTACCTTTACCATCGCGGAAGAGCACAAGATCCTCGCAGAGCAGCCGTATAAGGGTCGGTTTGTCTTTCAGGTCCGCTGAGATCCCGACCGGCCACCAATAGCGGCGAAGTAGCTCCCCCGTGGGAGTACCGGGGCCTACACCAGTGAGAATCTCGTTCTCCTTTTTGGTCGTGCTATACATGTTCATAGTCCTCAATTCTGGCTCTTTAAGGGCTGCATCCCTAACAACCTGACAACGACATCGCGCAATCTGTCATGCGGGTCGTATCCCTTGTCCCAGCGACGGGCCAAGGCGACCGTAGACGCGGCCGCTCCTTTCGGGGCGGACATTTTCGCGGCGCTCGGCCTATGCCATGACCTTCATGACATTGGCACTGCTTGTTATCCAGCCGTATGCGTGTTTAACATTAAAGATCGATGCCTCTTTCATGACGGGCGGACCAGAAGCGGCTGTTGCATCTGAAACGAGAACTGCGAAATAACCAAGGGAGTATGCATCTCTTATGGTGCCCTCCACGCAGTTGTTCGTAGATACTCCTGTCGTAATCAGATACCTGATGTTGTATCCCTTGAGAACGGCGTCTAAACGCGTCGCAAAGAATCCGCTATGTCTCGGCTTCTCAATTACGATATCATCTTTTTGGGGTTTCAACTCATCTATAATCCTGGCGCCCCATGTGTCCGGCAGGAGGAGTTTCGCTTCGAATTCCGGGTGTTCGCGATAGAACGCCATGCTACCCTCTTTGTGCCAATACACCGAGTCCGGACCCGCGCCGTTGTCTGCGGGGTAATGCACAATCGCCATGTAGATAACCTTACATCCTTTTGCGCGTGCCGCACTGCGTAGCTTCTGGATCGGTCTGATCGGGACCCTACGGGGTGCAATATCGACGCCCTTCAGATCAATGAGCCCTCCCTTGGCCAGGAAGGCATTTTGCATATCGACTATCAAGAGGCAAGTCCGCTCCAGGTCGAGTTCGAGGGGTTCAGGTTCTGCTTCAAGCAGAACCGTTTGTGGCACAGGTGTTGAAGGCGTTATCAAGGCAACCCCCTTTGTTCGTGTAGGTTGGCTCAACCGGTTCATTCCTTGACGCACCGCGCGCGGGAGCCCTTCGCGCGCATTCACCACCTAAAGGGTCGTCTCGAGAAATACTCCTATAGTGCGTGTTCGGTTTCCAGGCCGGCCGTCGGGTTCGCTGAGGTCCTGTTCCTCTGCCACAGGAGGACTCCGAAGCCTATGGCGGCTCCAGCGACGTCCGTCATCCAGCCGGGCACAATCATTACCGCCCCGGCGAGAAGAAGCAAGGCCCGGGTCACTACGCCGAGGCTGCCGAGGAGATAGCCGGCAAGGCCCGCGCTTAACATGAAAACGCCAATTGCGGCTGTGAGGGTGGCTACTACTATTTTAGTGGGCGGTCCGATCATGATGAGCTCGGGGGAGTAGACGAAGACAAACGGCACCAAAAAGGCGACTATGCCCAAACGCATTCCGGTCCATCCCGTTTTCATGAAGTTCGCGCCGGCTATTTGGGCAGCAACAAATGATGACATACATATCGGTGGGGTGATGAGGGCAGCGCTGCACAGAAAAAGCAAAAACATGTGGGCAGCCATCGGTTCAATTCCTGCCGCAAGCATAGCTGGGACAACCAGGAGAGCCACGGTCATATAAACCGCTGTGGGTCCTACTGCCATACCCATGATGAGCACAATTATGGTGGTCACCGCTAACAGCAGAAGGGAGTTTCCGCCGGCTAATTCTACAAGCAGGCCCGTGAGTCTGATGCCTACCCCGGTCAAAGCCAGGCTACTCGTCAGAGCTCCGGCGACGGCCAAAGCGCAACCGACCGTTAGGCCTCCATGTCCTCCCCGGGCGAGCCCGTCCCAAATTCTCGCCGGGGTCATCCAGTTTTCTTTTTTACCGAGGAAGGAAACCAGAACCATGGACACTATAGCGATTACGCCCGCCGTCGACGCGTAATAGTTCAGCTCTATCATGGCATATAACATAACCACGATGGGGACGGCGTAAAACCAGCCGCCGGTGAGTGATTCCTTAAGGGACGGTAACGTCTTGGGGGACATACCGGCGATGCCGGTTTTTCCGGCCTCTAGATCAACCATCACCAATAGAGCCATGTAGTAAAGAACAGCCGGGATCAGGGCCGCAAACGCTACATCAATGTAACGAACGCCCAAGAAGTCGGCAATAATGAATGCCATTGTCGCCATGACAGGCGGCATCATATGTCCGCCGGTGGAGGCGGTCGCCTCAACGGCTCCCGCGAAATGCGGTTTATAGCCGATGGCCTTCATGAGCGGTATGGTGATTGCGCCCGTGGTGGCCACATTAGCTGCGGCCCCGGCGCTCATACTGCCAAACATGGCGCTGGCTAGTACCGCCACCTTGGCTGGGCCCCCGCGGTAGCGCCCCACTAGAGCCATTGACAGATCGAGGAAAAACTTGCCCGCGCCGGAAAGCTGGAGAAAGACACCGAAGGTAATAAAGACGATAATGATAAAGGAGAAGAGCCGCATCAGATCGCCAAGCATGCCCGAGTCAGGACTGAGAAGCACCATGGTTGTGACTCGCTGCAGGCTGAAATTACCCCCCTTGAGTACGCCCGGGAGCACATGGGCATAGAAGGGATAGGTGAAAAAGAAAAGTCCGATGAGCGTGTAGATCCAACCGACGGTGCGTCGGGCAGCCTCCATGACAAGGACGACCATAGCCAGCGCCAGCACCTGCTGAAGCGGATTCGCCGGCATCTGCTCGGCTTGCAAGGCCTTTGCGTTGACCATCAGATAGATGCCAACCACCAGGCTGACAGCTATGGCAATGAGGTCGTACCAGGGCAATCTATCCCTGGGGGCTTTGCTGGTGGCGGGAGAATGGAGATAGACCATCACCATGACGAAGGTGAAAATCAAGGCCTGATGAATCGGCCCGAAGACGTAGAAACCAACTTCTAAAAGAAGGCCGGAAACATTCAGAAGAGTATACAGGACAACGAGTGCGGAAACGGCGTTGATCAGCTTTCCGGGCAATCCTGAAAAACGCCGTTTCCGGCTTGATGTTTCCCTGGTTTCTGCTGCTTCAGGTTGATTGTCTTGCACGACCGGTTTCCCGTTTTCCGTATCGCCGGTGACTAGCACGGCGCAGCCTATCCTGGCTTTCTACTTTCTAACTACCACCAAAACCGGCTTTCTCTTGCTCGATGAGTTCTTTCTGCTTCGTGTCGTGTGCTTTTGTCCACATCCCTTTTTCTTTGTAGTAGGCAATGGCGCCCGGATGCATTGGGACGTGACCAAAGCCGTCCAAGGCGGTCTTGAGGTTGAACCCCTTGGTCACCCGGTGAAATTTGTGAAACTCATCGATGTTCTCAAAAAGGGTTTTCATTATGGTATAGGCAGTCACATTGTTAACGTGTGGTGTAGTCCAGAGGTGAAAGTTGTCCGCTACCGTTGACCACGGCTGCTCGACCTCATAGAACCCCTTTGGTATTGTCGTTTTATGGAAGACCGGCATGGCCTCAATCACGGCGTTCTGTTCAACAGTCGTTAGCTGAAGAGGAAAGGCCGGGGCCGTCCGGTTTATTTGTAAGTATCTGTTACCAAAGGACATGACGGCGCCTACCGTTCTCCCTTCAATGACGTGTTTTATAGATTGGGAGGACTTGGCCACATCCACAAACCGGATGTCGCTCTTGGTCATGTTGTTTGCCTTGAGCAGCGCCTTCTGGAATTCGACTAAGAACGTCACCGCGGGCGCTGCGGCGTCAACCCTTTGGCCCCGAAGATCACTGAAGGTTTTTGCTCCGGCGTCCTTCCGAACGATGATAGACGGTAAGTTCACGGCAAATCCGCCGCCTGTGGCCAAGTCTCGGAGCTTTGTTCGTGCATTCCCCTTTTTCCCACGCCAAGCCCACTCCACGGTAACGGCGCTAATGGCGACCATTTGGATGTCATTCTGTCCCATTAGGGGAAATTTTTCTTTACCGTGGACCTGCGTCACCGATACCGACATGCCGGCGTACTTGTTGAGCAGGTTTGCTACGCCTGTGACAATAATTCGTGGACTGCCCTTGGCACCCCCCCCTCCGAACACCAGGAATTGCTGCAGCTTACCTGCTGGCTTTGCATAGCCCGATTCGACCGCTAACGAGCCGAAAAACACACCAACAAGCACCAGAGAAGCCAGAATAAACCATACTTTCCTAGTCATAAAACCTCCTCTGTCAGTCCTGTAATTGAACAAAATTGGGAAGCTGTTCCAGTACCGTCATCGGTGGTTACAAGAACAGCTCAAGACGACTGTGACCCTTCAGTCCGTAGTTCAACAAACGGGACCGGAGTAGGGCTGACAATGGCAGAGATCACCTTGTCGACGGTGGTCACTATGGCACAGTGGTTCCCCATGTGCGCCAGAGCCCGATCCTTGTCCTCTCTCCCATTGGTTGTTGATGTGCACTCCCTTGGCATTACAATGTAGTAATCGAGGTCAAAGGCTGCCCTTACCGTGGATTCCACGCACCCCGGTGTACCTACACCTGTCACCACGAGGGTGGTTATTTCCATCGACCGGAGGATGAGATCCAGCGGAGTATTGAGGAAGGCGCTACGCCTCTTCTTGTCTATCACGTGCTCGGAGGGCCGGGGCTTGAGCTCATCAACGATACCACTACCCCAAGTCCCTTCGACGAGGCACTCGACGCCATAGCTCCTGGCCCTTTGCCCGATGAGTGGCATGAAATGCTTGAGATACTTGGCTTCACCAGCCTTCCTGGCGGTACGGGTAAATATGACAGGGACGTTGGCCGATCTGGCAGTCTGGATGAGCCGCTGATTGCAGTGGATGAGTTCCTCCTGATCAGGATACCCCTCACTCAGGTCTCTGGAGTAGGCTCCGCTTGGCTTCAGGGCATCATTCTCCATGTCAACGATGATGACGGAACATCGGCGGGGATCGAAGACCGGAGTGTCCATATTCACTCCAAGCTTAAGCGGGTGTAGCGCATCATGAATAACTTGACTGGCTACTTTGGATTCATCCGTCTCCTAAAAGGGCGGAAGCGAGATCTCAGACAGCTTCAACCTAGCTGCAAGGCTCGCAACATCAACCGTCTTCCAGACGACATCACGATTGTTTCGTGTTGTCAAGGTACCATTATGTCCCAAATCCCCCCTCTCGCATAGGTGATGGATTTGCGACAATATTTTCACTTGCTCCTGTCGATGCCAATAGGGTATGACGACACGCAGCACACGGGACACTGGTGCCCTGGGGGTTCCATTCATGTTGACGAAGTTCGTTGCAAGTCGAAAGCAGCCGTTCGCTTCCGGTTACGAATTCGGCTCCACGGGTGAATACGAAATCCTGGCTGGGAAGGCCTACGGAGAAGTTGCGCCAGACAACTCGTTGAATGCGTGCATCTCCAACATCCGCAGGGCACCCCGGAACGAGCGCGGTGCCGTGGAGTACGCGTGTGACGTCCATATGCTGAGGCCGAAGGACTGGAACAAGGGGAACGGCAGAGTGCTCTACGAGGCGCCGAATCGGGGAATCAAGAGGGCCTTGATGTTCCTCAACGACGGTCCGGAGTGCAATGATCCGGTGACACTCGAACATGCCGGAAACGGCTTCCTGATGCGGGCGGGTTATACCTGGGTCGCGTCGGGTTGGCAGGGGGATCTCGTGCAAAGCGATGACGGGATGTTGCTGGACGTACCGGTGGCGACCGACGAAGGCCGGCCCATCCAGCGCCGGGTGCGGACTGAGATCTGTGTCGACCGGCAGGGTGTCTACTCGTACCCGTTGAGCGCGGATCCGCGGGTCCGGAGCTACGCCGCTGCGACCCTGGATACCTCAGCGGCTGAGTTGACCATGAGGATGCGCTCCGATGGTCCGCGACAGGCGATACCGGATACGGAATGGGAGTTTGCCGCCGATGTCGTGGACGAGGCGACGGGACGACACCGGTCGAACCCCAACGCAACCCAGGTCCGTCTACCCGGCGGATTCATTCCAGGCGCGATCTACGAGTTGGTGTATGTCGCGCAGGACCCGTTGGTCCTGGGTCTGGGGTTCGCTGCGGTCCGGGATCTTATTTCATTTCTGCGCTACGAGATCGAGGACAGTGCCGGAAGTCCGAACCCGTTGGCACAGGGCATGGGCGTCGAGAAGGCCTATGCATGTGGCCGGTCCCAGACCGGAAGATTCCTGAGGGACCTCGTGTATCATGGCTTCAACGAGGACGAAGTCCACCGGCAGGTGTTCGATGCCATCCTCCCGCACACCGCCGGCGGTGGACGGACTTTCCTGAACTACGAGTTCGCGCGTCCCGTCACCTCATGCCAGCAACATGCCGACCATCTCGAGCCGGAGCTTTTTCCGTTCGCCTACAACGTGATGGAGGATCCCCAGACGGGCCGGCGTGACGGCATTCTCAAACGACCCGCCACCGACCCTCTGGTGGTCCATACCCACACCTCCACCGAGTACTGGCAAAAGAGAGGAGCATTGGCCCATACCGATGGTCACGGGAATGACGTTTCCCTGCCTGACCAAGTGCGCATGTACCTGATTTCGAGTGCCCAGCACAACGCACCTTACGGGAGTCGAGCCAGAAAGCAGAATACAAAGCACCTGACCAACCCCATGAGCATCGGCCCGACCATGCGCGCGCTCATCGTTGCCATGGATCGCTGGGCCACCGACGGGACGGCGCCGCCGCCCAGCCTGATCCCGCGAGGCGCCGACAGCACACAGGTAACGCCCGAAAGCCTGTGCGCCGGATTTCCGGCGATCCCGGGCGTGGCTTGCACCGGGCTCCACAACCGTCAGCTTTTCCTGGACTACGGCGATGGCGTCGCCCGGGGAGAGATCGACGCCCGGCCGAAAGCCCCGCCTGAAGATAAGGGTTACACGATCCTCGTGCCGGCGGTGGACGTGGACGGAAACGATGTCGCCGGCATCCGGCTTCCCTGGATCACCGTTCCGTTGGCCACCTATACCGGATGGAACCACCAATCCGAAGAGCTCGCCGAGGGTGAGCTTGCGGGCCTGCTGGGCTCATCCATCCCCTTTGCCCGAAACCGGGCCGAACGCGAAAGCAGTGGTGACCCACGATTGTCTCTGGAAGAGCGGTATGGGAGCGTCGATGACTACCTCTTACAGGTGCGCAGGCGAATCGAGTCCCTGGTCCAAGCCGGCTTTCTGCTTGCCGAGGATACCGAGGTAATCCTGGCCGATTCCCAACGGGCGTTCCTGGATGCGACTTGAGACGGTCCTCCCGGAAGGGATACAGGGAGTCGAACCAGCTTGTGGTGCCGCGTTTCGGCCAACGAGGACTCCGTAACTGTGAACTTGCTGGCATCAACCCCCAAATGTTTTAGCGGATGGTCTTAGAAACTATCTGGCCTTCGGCACCCGGCTCATGCATTCGGCCATGCTGTAACTCCATCAGGAGCTGGAGGAGGCCTCACAGGCGAGCGGAGCAGGCAGCCTGCAGACATTCTGCCGTATTACGCTGCGCTTGCTGACTCCGGCCTTTCTCAGTGGCTGGCTTTGGGTTCTGGTGCACGCCGCCAAAGACTTCTCCGTCGCGCTATTGCTGGCGTCCGCGGGCAGCGCGCTGGTGGCGAATCTTATCTACGAGTCATTCATCGGCGGGCACTTCAATGAATCCGCGGCCATGCTCGTAGTGCTGATCACGTTCAACCTGATCCTGGTCATCGCCGGGAGAAAATTCATCGGAAAATCCATCGCGCACTAGTGGCCAAAGGCTGAAGTTCGCCGCGTTGGCCCTTCGCCGATGATGGCCTATAGTGTTCTGATGATAGACACACCGCTCTCCGTTCTTGATCTGTCGCCGATTGTCGAGGGCGGCGACGCGCGCCAGGCGTTGCTCAATACCATCGACCTGGCGCGCCATGCCGATGTATGGGGCTACACGCGCTACTGGCTGGCCGAGCATCACAACATGGCCGGTATCGCCAGTGCGGCGACGGCGGTGGTGATCGGCCAAGTCGCCCAGGCAACCGCAACCATCCGGGTCGGCGCCGGCGGCGTCATGCTGGCCAACCATGCCCCGCTCGTCATCGCCGAACAGTTCGGTACCCTCGCGGCCCTTTTCTCAGGCCGGATCGATCTGGGTATAGGGCGCGCACCCGGCACCGACCAACACACCGCCCGTGCGCTGCGCCGCACCCTGGCCGGTAGCATAGATGACTTCCCGCAAGACGTGCTGGAGCTGCAGCATTATTTCAAGGAACCGGCGCCGGACCAATTCGTGCGTGCCGTGCCGGGCGCCAGCCTGAACGTGCCGATCTGGATACTGGGCTCCAGCCTCTACGGCGCCCAGCTCGCTGCCGCCCTTGGGCTCCCTTATGCCTTTGCCTCGCACTTTGCGCCGGCGGCCTTGATGCAAGCCATCGCCGTCTACCGCCAACGCTTCGAACCGTCGGCGCAGCTCGACAAGCCCTATGTCATGGTGGGCATGACCGTCGTCGCCGCCGATACCGAAGAGGAAGCCCACTTTCTCAGGACCTCGATCCTGCAGCACTTCGTCAACCGGCGCCGCGGCATGCGGGGCAAGCTGCCGCCGCCGGTGGCCGATTTTGAAGATCAAGTGTTACCGCACGAGCGTGCGATGATGGAGGCGGCCATGTCCTGCACCGCCGTCGGCGCGCCTGACACGGTCGAACGAGAGATCGCCGCCTTCGTCGAGCAAACCGGTGCCGAAGAGGTCATGATCACCTCGAACATCCACGATCACGCCAAGCGGCTGCGGTCCTTCGAACTGGTGGCCGAGATGATGGGCTCCACCTCGGAGCTTCAGCGAAGCGCCGCGCCCTAGTTACAGGCCGCGTGGCGACAGGGCGCGGTTGATGTTGGCCCACTTGTATGGGAATATGGTTTTATGAAGACGACAATTGAACTTCCCGACGTCATGTTCCGGCAAGCCAAGGCGCTTGCCGGTGCCCGCGGGGTTACTCTGAAGAGGTTCTTCACCGAAGCGCTGGAGGAACAACTCCGGCACTGCACAAGCGAGAACCGCGCCGGCAAGGCCGAGCCTCCATGGATGGCCGGCTTCGGCGCGCTATCCGATCTTTCCGACGAGACCCGTCGCGTCCTCAGTGTGATCGAGGAGGAGTTCGAGACACTCTCCCCCGAAGACCTCGCATGATCCTCGACACCAACGCCCTGTCCGCTTGGGCAGAGGGACGCGCGGGAATCATGGCCCCGCTTCGCTCGGCGGAGCGCCTGGTCGTACCCAGCGTCGTTCTCGGGGAGTACTACTTTGGCATCCGCCAATCACGCCATCGAAGCCGCTACGAGGAGTGGCTCACCCGGTATCTGCCGCTGACCGAAATCGCGACCGTCACCTCGGCGACGGCGGATGTTTACGCTGACATCCGGCTGAATTTGAGACGGTTGGGCACTCCCATACCGCCGAACGACGTCTGGATAGCCGCCGTTGCCCGCCAGCACGTCCTTCCGGTATTGAGCAACGACAGGCATCTCGACGCCGTCGAAGGCGTCAGTCGGATCGCCTTCTGAATCGAAACGCCGTCTTGCCGTCGGGTGCGGCGATGCTCCTCGCGTGGCGGAGTGAGGCCTATCCCCGTTCTTCCCGATCGAGCCCGGTCATTTCGAGCATCGGCCGGTCCGTCACGGAAAACAGGATGGCCGGTTCCGTTTCGGAGGCGTTGCGGAACTGGTGCCAGCGCCACGGCGGCAGGGTGAAGCTGTCGTTGACGTCCCATTCGAGCTCGATGGGCTCGTCGCGGTCCACAATGGTGACGCCCTGTCCCTGGACGGCGTGATAGTGGGTGGTGCCGGTGTGCCGGTGGGGCCGGGTGGCCTGGCCGGGCAGCAGCATCTGGATGTGGCAGGTCATGGTCAGGAAGGTGTGCCCGCCGGTGACGGGGTTCTTGTATTCGAGCAGGACGCCGTCGTAGGGGTCGCCGCCCCCCGCGTCCGCGACCTCATTCAATGCCTCGAGAGTTTCGTCCCATTTGTAGTGGTAGGGCACGCCGGCTCCCTCGTAGTGCACCTCCGGCTGCCGGATCGGGCCAAAGAGGCGGCGTGACGCCCCCTCCTTCCGTGTCAGGGGCTGCTGGATCCCTTCGGACCACTCTTCCCGAAACCGGGAGGCGCCGAGGAAGTTGACGACCCCCACGTCGAGGGCGTCGATCCAGATGATGGGTTCCTTGGAATCGTTGACGTGGTCGTGCCACACCCAGTTGGGCTGGATCAGCAGGTCTCCCGGCTGCATGGTCATGGGCTCGCCGTTGGACGTGGTGTAGGCGCCGCCGCCCTTGACCACGAACCGCAAGGCGGTGTTGGTGTGCCGGTGGGCGGGCGCGGCCTCCCCGGGCAGCACGATCTGAAAGCCCATGACGATGGTGTGGCTCTCGGTCTCGAGCCCGATGTTCCGCCGAAAGGCCTCCGGCCCGATGCGTACCACGTCCGCGGCCTGCATCAACGCGGGGTGGACCTCGTCCCAGCGCCAGAGCCGGGGCTCGACGTTGTGATGCTGGCGCTGGCGCTGCCAGTACCCGACAAGCCCGAGCGCGGCAAATTTCTCGTGCAGTTCGTCCAGCCTCTGCTGATGATCGGTTGCGACCTTGGCCATGTGGGTGTTCCTCTTGGGTCTGGTCTGCACGCTCGCGTACAGACGGACGGAACCTTACGACACCCCGCCCGGCCTGTGTGCCGGCGCGGGCCACGGGCGGGTTTGAAGCCCGCCCCTGCATGTCGCCGCGTTGCCTTGCGGCACGGACTCCTGCGCCCTCGTTCCCAAACGAACCTGCGGCGCGTCAGGCCGCGGCTTCCTCCGGGAGCGGGTAGGTTTCGCACAGCTTGCGCCACCTTTGCGCGATGGCCTTGGCTTCCTCCCGGGTCTTGTCCGAGGTCACCCGGAACGGCGGCCTGCCGGGTCCCGCGTAGCAGTAGCCCGCCTCGTTGATGGAGAGCTTGCCTTCCACCGGATCGGTCAGGCTCGGATCCCGTCCGCCCACACGGGCCATGGCCATACAGATGTCTCTGACCTCGTCCCACCGTCCCTCGCGCCCGGCGTGATAGGCCCGGATTACCGGGGAGGGGCCCATCCAGGCGTTGATGGACCAGCATCCGGCGGCCCCCATCATCATGTAGGGATACATCTGATTCTGGTTGGTCATGACGCTGATCTTGCCCCGGACGATGTCCATCAGTTGCATGAACTGCATGGGAGTCCGGTGGCTGTCCTTCATGCCGACGATGTTGGGCTTGGTGACGAGCTCCTTGAACGCGGACACGGGAATATGAATGTGGTGGTTGCGCGGGTTGTGGTAGATGAAGATGCCCAGCTCGGGGTGCTCGTCCGCGAGGTCGAAGTAGAATTGCACGGCGTTCTCGACGCTGGATTTGAAGTAGAAGGGCACGCCCACCAGCACGGCGTCAGCGCCGGCCTTGGCGGCATAGTCCATCTTCAGCAGTACTTCCCGCGTGTGCAGGCTGGTGCAGCCGATGACCACCGGGATGCGTTTGTCCACCGTGGCGACGGTGGCGTCCGCGAGGGTGGTGAACTCTTCCCAGAGCAGGGTATGGCACTCGCCGAAAGTGCCGGTGGTGGTAATGACGTTGATGCCGTCTCGCACCGCCCGGTCCACGCTCCTTTCGAGCTCGGGAACGTTGACCGTATCTTTCGCGTGTATCGAGTTGGCGTCGTCGGTGGCGAAGGCCGGCATCATGGCCATCACACCATGGATATCGCTGGCTTGGATCATGGATTCTCCCTTCTTCGGGCAGGTGGTGGGTTTCGAGCAAGGGGTACGGCTACAGTCGCCGCGTGTGTGAATCATCCTGCTCGGCCGCGACACTACCAAGTCCCCGTAGGGCTGTCAACATGGGTCGCCGCACGCGGCAGGCCACATTGACAGGGCTTCTCGGGCGGATGTATAGACCCGATGTATACGGGTTCACGCCTCGGACGATATATTCTCACTTTCGCCGGGAGGATCTTTTCATGGGTTCGATGATTCCCAAGCAGGCTGCCATTGCGGTGAGCGATCTCGTGGACAACTGCGCCAATGTCCAGCCGGGCATGCAAGTGCTGATTCTGGCCGTACATGACGGAAGTTACGGCGGCATCAATCTCGTGGACGAGGATGCGGTGGCGTGGGTGCAGGCGGCGGTGCAGCAGCGCGGCGCCGACGCATACGTGCTGTGGACGGATACGCCGGTGCGTCCGACCGTGCTCTGGGGTGACGGAGTTGACCCAGGCAAGGCCTGGCGGGTGCCCCGGGTGGTGCGCAATGCGATCCTTGGCGCGGACGTGCTCATCAGCTATGGCGTCGACTTCACCTATGAGGAAGAGCTGAGGGAGATCCCGGAGATCCTGGAGGAGCGCGACATT
The DNA here is from genome assembly GCA_965218305.1 of uncultured Binatia bacterium (SeqCode). Taxonomy (GTDB): domain Bacteria; phylum Desulfobacterota; class Binatia; order UBA9968; family JAJDTQ01; genus JAJDTQ01. The sequence goes on from OZ244617.1 coordinate 663,244, forward strand.
CCCCTGGCCCGCAACATGGCCACCACGGCATCGCTGCTCGCCAGCAACTGGGGTCTGACGCCGTACGAGCTCGTGGCCGAGATCCGCCTCCAGACCGCCGCGCTGGTGACGCCGGGCGCCAAGTGGGTCATGGAGCATCCCAACGGCTCCTACATCGAAGGCATCGTTGAGAAGCCGCTGGGAGCCGAGCACTACGCCGATTACCGGACCGTGGGTCTGTACCGCCCGTTCCCCGAGGGAGTCTTCCCCTCCATCCGATCCCGCGATGCCGAGGGCCTCGGGATCATCAACGAGATCGGCGTCATCTGGGCCCGGCACATCGGCGTCCCCTGTCCCTTCAAGGAGCCGGTGCGGGTCCACATCGAGAAGGGCTACATGACGAAGTTCGAGGGCGGGGAGGAGGCCGAGACCTTCACGCGCTTCTACAAGTTCATGTCCAAATACCTGGGCGAGGCCGCCTACGAGGTGCGCGGTTTTCACGGCGGGGTGCACCCCTCGGCCATCCTGGAGCCGCACCAGTGCCCCAATGCGCCTTACCGGCACTTCATCGAGCACCACCACTGGAGCAGCTTCCACTTCCACATGGGGAACAGCCGCACCACCAAGAGCTTTCCCTACCTCATGCACATCTCCGGGGAGATGCGGGGAGGGAGCCTGAAGGTGGCAGACAACTACGTCTACAAGGACGGCCGCCTGACCGCTGCCACCCATCCGGCGGTGCGGGCCGTCGCGGAGAAGTATCCCGACCGGCCAGGGCTGGAACCGGAGCGCTGGCTTCAGGCGCCGCGTTGAAACCGTTCTTTGACGCGGAGGATTATTCATGGCCCGGAGCTATCGCTATGTTTCAGCGGACAGCCACTTCGAGTCGCCCCCGGACCTGTGGACGCATCGGGTGCCGGCGAAATATCGCGACCGGGCGCCGCGTCGCATCAAGCTGTCCAACGGCATGGACGCCATCGTCGAGGAAGGCCGGCCCATCGAATACAGCGGCACGAACCAGTTCGCGGGCAAGTCTCCCGAGGAGTTCAGCCCCGTCGGCCTCGATTTCGACAACGCCCGCGGCGCGGGGTCGCCGGAGGAGCGGCTCAAGGAGCAGGACGCCGACGGCATCGACGCCGAGGTGCTCTACGCCACTGAAGCGCGCAACACCGCCATCCGGGACAGGGAGGCGTTCCTGGCCATCGTGCGGGCGTTCAACGAATACTTTATCGAGGAGTTTTGCGGAGCGGCGCCGGATCGTCTCATCGGCGCTGCCGTACTGCCCAACATTGGGGTCGACGAGGATATCGCGGAGTTGAAACGCTGCGCGGATATGGGATTCAAGACGGCCCGCCTGCACACCTATCCGAGCGGGAAGAGCAACCCAACCCCCGAGGACGACAGATTCTGGGCGGCGGCGTTGGACCTGGACATGCCGCTCACGATTCACACATCGTTCCCGCAGCGGACCCGCGGGCGCGATGTCTATCACTTGGGATACCCCAAACAGCCGCAAGGCGAAGAGCGGCCGCCCGACTTCCTCCAGCGCATCGCCCGCCACGGCATCTACCACTGCGGCGCGGTGGAGGCCTCGCAACTCATTCTGGACGGGGTCTTCGACCGCTTCCCCACGCTCCGGATCTATTGGGCGGAAAACAACATCGGCTGGATCCCGTACTTCTACCAGCAGATGGATCAGGCCTATAAAGTCAGCGCCTCATGGGCGGAACGGCTCCTGGGGCTCAAGCGGCTGTCCCGCCTTCCCAGCGAGTATCTCCGGGAGCATGCGCTGTGGGGCTTTTTCGACGATCCCATCGGCGTGGAGCTCCGTCACCACGTGGGCGTGGACAAGATCATGTGGTCGACGGATTTCCCCCACATCGTGACCCACTGGCCCCGTTCGCTGGAGGTCATGGAGCGGCAGTTCGCGGGCGTCCCCGACGATGAGAGGGAACTGATGCTCGCCGGCAACGCCGTGCGGTTCTTCCGGCTGGACGCAGCATGACGAGCCTATCATGCCGCGCCTCCCGGGCTGATGGGAGGTCGGCCATCCTATGACTCGGTTGTCGCCGCCATCCCCTCGACGTCGTCGATGGTGGTGCCGTCCATTCGGAAAGCCCGGTGCGGGGCCCACTCCAGCACTTCCATGGTCCGAATGCCTCTGGCATGGTGCGGGTCCTGGGCAGCGAGGGCCGTGGCTTCACTCAGGCTCGATGCCAGCATGACATAGATCCCGTAGGCGCGGTCCGATGTCGGGCCCGAAAAGAGCAGCCGTCCCGCCCGGTGCTGCTCCTCCAGCCAGTCCCGGTGGTCGTCGTAGTTGCGTTGCTTCAGCTCTTCCTTTTCGGGCAGGGAATGGGAGAGCACGAGATACCACATGGTCCGGCCTCCTTCGAAGTATTGGGCGCTCTATTGGTGTTGGCTCGAATGCAGCGTGTCATCCACCGCCAATGTGCCACAGGGCGCACACCGGCAACAAGGTTCACCATGACAGGCCTTCCCTTCGATGATGCCTCGGCCAACGACACCCTCGTCTGTGGATTGACGCCGGGCGGGCGCATCCACGTGCAGGCCGCTTCCTTCGAGGACGGGCCGCGGGTTCCCCTGGCGGCGGCGCGGCGTATTCTCGATGCTTTCGAGATCGGACGCGGGCACGGCGTGCTGTACCTGGGCGCGGCCTTGCCGGGCGCCGAGCTGCATCCTTCGCTGGGGTATTGGCGCGACTTCGGGCGCTCCTTGGTGGCCCGTGTTTGCGGCGCCCTCGACCCCGCGGACGCCGCGTCCGTGGCCGTCCCCGATCCGGATCCGCTGGAGATCGCTGCCGCCGTTCAGGCCGCGCCGCCCATGCCGGGCGCGGAGTCGATCACGCCGGAGCTCCTTCATGCCTTGTGGTTGGACGTCGGCGTAGCACTGGCCGAACGGGCGGCTGCGTCCAAGGGCGGCGTTCAGGGTTATCTCAAGGCCCAGAGCCCGATCTGGAACGTGGTCGGCCGGGTCTGCCTGCATCTGGCGGAGAACCGGCGCGATCCGGACTATCCCTTTGCCTTTATCGCGACCTACGTGCGCGAAGTCTCCCCGCGGGCCACGCCCTCGCATCTGCCGCTGGGCCGCGCCCTCGAGGAATACGCCGGGGCCCGCAACCGGGGCAGGCTGCTCGCGTTGCTGGCGCCCCTGTCCCGGGCGGCGGAGGACAGTGAGTTCATCCGGGAGCTGGTGGACACCGGCGACGTCTATCACCCGTTGCCCTGGACGCCCGCGGAAGCGCATCGTTTCCTGCAGGAGGTTGCGCTCTACGAGCGAGCCGGGCTCGTCGTGCGCACCCCCGACTGGTGGAGCGCCCGGAGCCGGCCCCGGCCGCGAGTCTCGGTGACGGTGGGAGACCGAACGCCGTCGATGCTCGGGATGAAGGGGTTGCTGGACTTCGACGTGGCGTTGACGGTGGACGGCAAGGCCCTGTCTCAGAAGGAGATCCGGGCCTTGCTGGCCTCCACCGAGGGTCTGGCGCTGATCCGGGGCAAGTGGGTCGAGGTGGATCGAGACAAGCTCTCGTCCGTGCTGGCGCAGTGGCGGGAGGTTCAGGACCGGGCGCGTCTGGCCGGCGTCGGCTTCGGCGAGGCCATGCGTTTGCTGGCGGGCGTGGGGCTCGAAGACCGGGAGACGGACGAGGACCATCGGCCGGAGTGGTCGGAGGTGCTTGCCGGCAAATGGCTTTCCGGCAAGCTCGACACGCTCCGTTCACCCGGACTGCAGGCCGACATCGACGCCGGAGCCGGCCTGACGGCCGAGTTGCGCCCCTATCAGAAGCGCGGGGTGCAGTGGCTGTGGACGTTGCGCGGCCTGCAGCTCGGCGGCTGCCTGGCCGACGACATGGGCCTGGGCAAGACCCTCCAGGTGCTGGCCGTGCTCTCCCTCACCCTGAAGACCGGAGAGAAGGAAACCGACCTGCTGGTGCTGCCCGCCTCGCTCATCGACAACTGGAGCCAGGAGATTCAACGCCACGCACCGTTCCTGGAGGTATTGGTCGCGCATCCGTCTTACATCCCCTCCGCAGAGTTGAAGGAACTCTCACCCAAGCGGGTGAAGGCCCACCATGCGGTGATCACCACCTACGGCACCGTCCTCCGGACCGAGTGGATGAAGAAGTATCCGTGGCGGACCGTAGTGCTGGACGAAGCCCAGGCGATCAAGAACCCGGCTGCCAAGCAGACCCGGGCGGTCAAGGCCCTGCCGGCGAAATGGCGTCTGGTGCTGACCGGGACGCCGGTGGAGAACCGGCTTGGCGATCTGTGGTCGATCTTCGATTTTCTGAACCCCGGACTTCTGGGATCGGCAAAGGCATTCAACCGGCTGGCCAAGTCCATGGCGTCGGGTGAGGGAGAGGGTTACGCGCCGTTGCGCCGGCTCGTGGCGCCGTACATCCTGCGCCGGCTCAAGACCGACAAGACTGTTATTGCGGATCTCCCGGACAAGACCGAGATCAACGCCTGGTGCCTGCTGAGCCGGCGCCAGGCGGCCCTGTACCAGCAGTCGGTGGACGAGATGCAAAAGGCCATCGAGACGCTGGACGGCATCCAGCGGCGCGGCATGGTCCTGGCCTTCCTGATGCGTTTCAAGCAGATCTGCAACCACCCGTCCCACTGGTTGGGCGACGGGCGTTTCGACCACGCCGGCAGCGGCAAGTTCGCGCGCATCGGCGAGTTGTGCGAATCCATCGCCGCGCGCCAGGACAAGGTGCTGGTGTTCACCCAGTTCCGCGAGATGACCGCACCGCTCTCGGGCTTTCTCGCGGAGGTCTTCGGATGCAACGGTCTGGTGCTGCACGGCGGCACGCCGGTGCGCCGGCGCCAGGATCTCGTCAAGCGTTTCCAGGAGGACGACCGGATACCGTTCATGGTGCTCTCGCTCAAGGCCGGCGGTACCGGACTCAACCTCACGGCAGCCTCCCACGTGATCCATTTCGACCGCTGGTGGAATCCGGCGGTGGAGAATCAGGCCACCGACCGTGCGTTTCGCATCGGCCAGAAGAAGAACGTGCTGGTCCACAAGTTCGTGTGCCGCGGCACCGTGGAGGAACGCATCCATGAACTGATCGCCTCGAAGCAGGGTCTCTCCGACGAGATCCTGTCGGGCGGCGCCGATGCGTCCCTGACGGAGATGAGCAACGAGGAGCTGATGTCGGTGGTCTCCCTCGACCTCGCCGCTGCATTGGAAAGTGCGGGATAGTGATGAATTGGTATACGGATGAATGGTCTCCCTATGTGTCCGTGGCCGAGCGCCGCATCCGGGCTCTACAGAAGATCGCGGCCATGAAAAAGGCCGGCCATGAGGTCTCGCCGGTGGAGATCGCCGGCCGCAGGATCGCGACGACCTTCTGGGGCGAAGCCTGGTGCAAGAACCTGGAAGCCTACAGCGACTACGCCAACCGTCTGCCCCGGGGCCGGACCTATGTGCGAAACGGATCGGTCATGCATATGAGCATCGCGGCCGGGCGTGTGCAGGGACTGGTCATGGGCTCGGATCTCTACGAGGTGGAGGTCGAAGTGAAGCCCATCGCAAAGTGGCGCTGGGAAAAGGTAAAGCGTCTGTGCGCCGGCCGGATCGATTCCCTCGTGGAACTGCTGCGCGGGTCCCTGTCCAAGGGGGTGATGGAGATCGTGACTCGCAAGGGTGAGGGCCTTTTCCCGTCCCCGAGAGAGATCACCCTTGAGTGCTCGTGCCCGGACTGGGCGACCCTGTGCAAGCACGTAGCGGCCGTGCTTTACGGGGTCGGTTCCCGCCTGGACCGCGAGCCGGAGAAGCTCTTCACCTTGAGGGCCGTCGATCCCGCGGAAATGATCGAGGCCGCGGTCCGGCAACCGCCCGTGTCTCGCCGATCACGGAGAAACAGGGTCCTGCCATCCGGGGATCTATCAGCGGTCTTCGGCGTCGACATCGACATGACCGGCGCTTCGGGAGAGGCACCCGTGGCGTCGGCCGCGCGCCGCGTGAGCGGGAAGAAGACCGCCGTGAAGAAGGCTCCGCGCAAGAAGAAGCCTCGTCGTCCACCCGTGTGAGCTACCCATTCACATGAGCGTCGCGTCACCCACCTACCGCATTGACACGGTTTCGTGCACCGATGTATTAGGGTCTCGCCGGGAAGATTCCTCCACAAACCGGAGAGGCTGATACCATGCGCAAGTTTCTGAGATGCGGATATCTGTTTGACGGCTTGAGTAATGATCTGAAGTCCGATCAGACCGTCGTCATCGAGAACGGTGTCATCGCCTACGTCGGACCCACGGCGGAGGCGCCGCAGACCCGTGCCGGCGACTCGGTCATGGACCATTCCGGGGAGTGGGTATTGCCCGGCTTGATCGATATCCACGTTCACCTGAGCTACGGCAATGCGCAGGCCAACGAAGACGTGGACATGTACGCGCCACCGGAGTTCCGGGCATTGCGGGCCATGCACGCCGCCAGAAAGGTCCTCAATGCCGGATACACGTCGCTGGCCGATCCGGCGTCCACCAACCGGGTTGCGGCCTCGGTGCGCGACGCCATCCATGCCGGGATGTTTCAGGGCCCCCGGATTACCTGCGCGGGACGGCAGGTGACAGGACGGCAAGGGCTGGGCGACTGGTACCCGACCTGGATCGGCGTGCCCGAGAGTTCCGTCGGCGTGCTGGTGCGGAGCCTCGACGAAGCCATCGAAGAGATTCGCACCCAGGTCAAGGACCGCATGGACATCATCAAGTTCGCCGTCGACGGGCTCCAGCGCAACCGCGCCGGCGAGCTCATGTCCGGTTTCAACCAGGCGGAGTTGAGCGCGATGGTGGAGGAGTGTCACCGGCTCGGGGTCAAGACCATTACCCACGCGCGCGGGCGCGAAGCCGTGCTTTACTCGGCCCGTGCCGGCGTCGACGTCATTTTCCACGGCTTCGAGATGGATGACGAAGGCCTTGAGGAGATCGTCCGGAACGGCTGTGTGCTCTCGCCCGCCCTGACCTTCCTGGTCAACACCGTGGAATTCACCCGTCCGGGCGATCCGTGTTACAAGTGGCGTCCCAACATGAACCGCGGGGACGTCGAAGTGGCTTCCCGGATGCTGGTCAAGGCCAGGGAGGCCGGCGTCCCCTTCATGGTGGGAACCGACAGCGGATTTGCGGTCACGCCATACGGCGAATGGCATGCGCGCGAGCTGGAGATCATGGTCGAGCATCTCGGCTTCACGGCGGCGGAAGCGCTCAGGGCCACCACCAGCGTCAATTCGGCACTGCTGCGGGAAGGCGACGCCGTCGGCCGCGTTGCCGCCGCCGCCTTGGCGGATCTGACCGTGGTGGCCGAGAACCCGTTGGAGGACATCTCCAGCCTCATGCGTTCAGAGAACATCACCCACGTCTATCTCGGCGGCGAACCGGTGGACCTCACTCCGATGGCGGACGTCAAACCGTACAGTTGGGAACAGTCGTTTCGCCAGTGGGACGATGTCTACACGCGTGAGCGGGTGGCGGAGCTGGCGCGCTGAAGGCCGCTCACCCCGCCTGGATTCCTGCTTTTCGCGGGGATCACGGATTCGGGGCTCAGTCAGCTCGAATGCAGGGTGTAGCTCACCGGCAGACGCTCCGCTCCATAGTACGCACTCAGGAACTCCCCCTGACTCTCATAACGGCGGTTCGGAACAAGACGCGCTTGGAACGACACCGGCAACGGATCGACATCGAAAGGGTAGGGCGTCACGACGGCGCGCCGTTCGTCCCGGATGTCGAATGTGAGGATGGTGTCCTCGCGACCGGGTTTCACCGGCGCGGCGATGCCGCTCAGCGTGGGGCTGGGGCCGTTCTTGCGGTAGGTCGAGTTGAAGGGATACCGGTTGCAGATGAACTGCCCCATCTGATCGTAGATCTCCATGAGCTTGAAGTTCGTCCAAAGCTGTTCGTCCGTCACCCAGTCGCAATACTCGGGTGACTCCCGGAGCCGCACCATCAGGGCCTCCCGATAGTCCTCCTGCTCCCGCACAAACTCGCGAACCTCAGCATGGACCGTATAGTCGGGCATGTAGGACAGCAGGCCCTTGCCCTGGGTCAGCAACGCCTCCGCGTGCAACGAGACGATGTAGCCCGCGTAGGCATCCTGCTCTGCCAGCCGCGCAATGCCGTTCCGGTAGAACGCGAGCCAGACTCCGAGCCCCAGGTGCTTGATGCTGCCGATGTAGTCCGACGGCCGGCCGTCTTCGTTGAGTTGCGGCTTGATCTCCCAGTCCCACCATCCGGTATCATGCTCCTGGGCCGCCAGCACCATTGCCGGATATGGGGAAGGACGCGCAAATTCGTCGTTGCCCCAGTGGGCGGCCAGCCAACCGGTGACCCGGGAGTGGTCCACCTGCAGAATCAGCAGCAGGCGCTCATCATCATAAGGGCAAACCATCATGGCCGTATCTCCTGACTGGTAAGCGGGCTCTTCTTTGTACCAGGATCGCCAATGTGCCATAGGGAACATACCGGAAACAAGAATGGGGGCGCCATGACTCAGGAACAAAGCAAGTCCCGAACCCGATGCATTCTGGCGGTCACGATGTTGGCGGTGACCGCGTCCGTGATCGCAGCAATGCCGTCAGCCGAAGCGACGACCTACGATGTCATCGAGAAATTCGGCAAACGCGTATCAGTATCAAGGGAGACGACTACACGCTGGACGGAAAACTGTTTCGTCCGGCGGCTGAAGGCCGGTTCCCCCTGGTGTTCCAATGTTCTTGCGGATACCGAGACAGGTGATAAGTTGTCGTTTAATGAGTTGGTTAGCTTCAATGGGGTGGGGCTAAGGCGGTGTTGAGTTGCCCGATGGCTCGACCCTCCGTACCCCGTCAGTCAAATTGACCAGGGTTTGAATGACATTCGTCGTCAGTGAAAGACTTTCAAGCTACCAAGCCGACATCCGACTCACCGAGTCGATGATCCTCCAAGGGGATGCTCAACATGTGCTCTCACGTTTGCCCCGCGAATCCGTCCAGTGTGTAGTTACTTCACCGCCTTACTGGGGTCTCAGGGACTACGACATCGAAGACCAGATCGGTTTGGAGCCCACGCTCCCCCAGTTCGTAAACCGCCTCATCGCAGTCTTTCGGGAAGTCAAGCGGGTTCTGAAACCGGAAGGCACGTTCTGGTTGAACGTGGGGGACGGTTACACGAGTGGAAACAGGACTTGGCGAGCCCCTGACAGGAAGAACCGCGCGCGGGCAATGTCCGTGCGCCCCGAGACACCGGAGGGTCTCAAGCCCAAGGACTTGATCGGGGTACCTTGGCGTCTGGCGCTGGCGCTGCAAGAGGACGGCTGGTATCTGCGCAGCGACATCGTCTGGCACAAGCCCAACGCCATGCCGGAAAGCGTAAAGGATCGTCCGACACGAGCCCATGAGTACATTTTTCTGTTCACCAGCAGCGAGCGCTACTACTACGACCACGAGGCCATCAAGGAGCCCGGCGGCAATGGTGGCCGCAAGCGCAACAGGCGGTCGGTATGGGACGTGAATACGGAGCCCACCAAGGACGCCCACTTCGCGACGTTTCCGCCCAAGCTGATCGAACCTTGTATCCTGGCGGGAAGCCGTCCTGGGGATTATGTGCTGGACCCGTTCTTCGGTACCGGGACGGTGGGTCTTGTCTGCCAGAAGACCGGCAGGAAATACATAGGAATCGAGCTTCATCCCGAATACGTGGAGCTGGCCGCGGGCCGTCTGTCGAAGCATGAACGGCAACTGGAGCTTAACCTGAGCAGTCCATGATGATCGACCTCCCTGCGCCCGAACTGCAGATCGACTTCTCCAGGTCGCTGAAGGCGATCCGAAGCCAACTGTTGCAGCAGGCGCTCCTGGCGACCGTTCGTGATGCGTCTCTGGAAGAGATCGACGGACAACTCCGTGAGTACGTGAGTGAAGAAGACCTCAAGCGCCTTGCTGCGCGTGGCCTCCGGGGTGAACTCCTGTTCCCCGTCCCTTGCCTGCTTCGCATGAACCCTCGGCTTTTAGGCTATTACAGGCTGTTGTTGGGTTTCAGCCAGAAGGCCTTCTACGGTAGTGGCGGTGGCGCGGGGCTGTTCAAGAGCATGGAGGACAGCGGTGCGCTTTCTCCCCGGCAGGACCAGTCGCTGCCAGACCTCTGCGCGGGGATGGTTTGTTGCGCTTCCGTTTTGTTGGAGGCTTTTCACGAAGAAGACATCAAGCCGCGATTCCTGGACGACCTGACGCTACTGACTCTGGGACCCCAGCTTCGGGGAGGGGCGAACGTCAAGAAGGGCAGCGCGGGGATCGTCGAGGTTTTTAATGCTATCCGGGAAGTGGTCAAGGACAACATTCAAAAGGAGGGTAGCAGGAGACTCGACATCAGGAATGCCTCCGGCCGGAACGTTTGCATCCAATTCGCCGCCGACCCTGACATTGTCATCCTGGAGGAGATGGCCCCTAACGCGCAGAGGAATGTCATCGCCATCGAGGTAAAGGCGGGTAAGGACTTCTCCAACATCCACAACAGGATCGGCGAGGCGGAGAAAAGTCACCAGAAGGCCAAACAAGCGGGCTTCGTCGAATGCTGGACCATCGTGAATGTAGATAGGATCGACTTGGCGATGGCCCGGAAAGAATCACCATCAACCAATCAGTTTTACCGGATATCCGAACTGAAACGAGCCGTGGGCGACGAGTTCCTCGACTTTCGTTCGCGTGTCCTGTCACTGGTCGGGATCCCGGGCTAATCCCCAGCCGCTACAGGTCCGCCTTGCGGATCTCCCTCCTGAAGGTCGTGAGGCCCAGGGTGGTGGCGACGCAGATGGCCGCGCCCGCGATCAGGGTCAGGGGGGCGCCCAGAAACGCGGCGACGAAGCCCGACTGCGCCTCCCCGAGGCTCGTGCCGCCCACGCCCAGCATCCGCTGGAAGCTCAGGACCCGTCCTCTCAGCCTGTCGGGAGTGATGGTCTGGATGATGGCGTTGCAGAGCACCATCTGAATGGCTTCGAAGAAGCCTAGCAGGAACACCGCGGCCATCGCCAGCAGAAACCAGCCCGACAGCGCCAGCACCGCGAGAGGGACGGCATAGGCGAAGAGCCCGAACGCCACCCAAAGCCCCTTGTACCGGAGGTTCCCCAGGGACATGATCACGGCGACGCCGAGGATGGCGCCCCCGGCGGCGGCGCCGAGAAGCAGGCCAAAGCCTCCGGCGCCGGCGCCGAGGGCGGCCACGAAGATCGGCAGCAAGGCCCGGTAGCTCCCAACGTAGACGGTGATGAGCTCCATGGCGAGAAAGACCCATACCGTGGCTTCCCGGCGAACGAATCCGAAACCCTCCATCAGGCTCCGGAAGGGAGACTCGCGGATGCCGGACACGTCCGACACGTAGTGGATCGCGGCCACCAGGAAGGCCGCCGAGAAGTAGACGCAGCCGTTGAGAGCATAGGTCGGACCGGAGCCGAACCAGACGATGAGCACGCCGGTCAGGACCGGCGCCGTAAGCTGGGACATCTTCCGGCTCATGGCCGTGAGCGAGAGGGCGTTGAGCAGCATCTCCCGTGGCACCAGCCCCGGCACCATGACGTTGCGGGCAGGCGCGCCGAGGGCGTTCAACGACGCGTTCATGAAGCCCGCGACATAGATGTGCCAGACTTCGACCAGGCCCGTGACCGCCAGGAACGCCAGCCCGGCGTTCACCGCCCCGTTGCAGGTCTGCACCAGTATCACCAACCGGCGGCGGTCGACGCGGTCGGCGAGGACGCCGCCGAACGGCGAGAGGACGAAGACGGGAATCCCGCGCACCAATCCGGTGAGCCCCAGGTGGAAGGCCGATCCCGTCAGCTCGTAGATGAGCCACAGCTCCAGGGTTCGCTGGATGTAGAAACCGAAGGACGTGGCCAGGATGGCCAGACACAGCAGGCTGAAGTCGCGATGGACCAGTGCGCCGCGGGTCGGTTTCAGCTTCGCGGTCAGTTTAGATCACCGTGCACCCCGGTTTCAGCCATCCGACACGAGCAGTTCGACCTTTCGAGCGCTCAACTCGCGGTAGCCCTCATCGGTGACCACGAGACTCGTCCCCCCGAGTAGCGTATCGGCGCCGTCTTTTGCAACAAGCGTCGGTGAGATGCTGTAGATCATGCCGCTCCTCAAGACAAAGTTGCCCCCGCCACCCAAATTCTTGCCGCCCCGGGAGTCTGCAACTTTGAATGCCGGCCCGGGAAACTCAGGCACATCGATGCCGTACTGATGAATCTGTGAATGCGGTGACGCGTTGAACCCCGTGTCGTTACAGGCGATCTCGTAGGTATCGATCAACTCGCGCTGGGTGACGCCGTCCCTCACCTTTTTGAGCACGGCATCCCTGATATGTTGTACGCCCCCGAACATCTCCCGGTGAAGTGCCTTGGGCTTCCCGAAGGAGATCTCCTGATCGCTGTGCCCGGCGTAATGTCCGTATTCGGAATGCGCCGTCAGCGTTCCCATGTCGCCCTGTTGAATCCTCCGGTGCAACGCGAGGTGGGCAAGTACAGGATTTTGCTGAGGCACGGGGCCGAAGGTGAAGAAGAAAGTTGAATCCGTATCACCGCCTGCCGCCCACATGGCCTTGACGCCCTCCTGCACCACCTCGGCTCCTGTCATACCCGGCCTGGCGACCTCATGGACCCGTTCGATGGCTGCGTCAAATATCCGGTTTGCCGCCTCGATCATACGGATTTCTTCCTCGCTCTTGAGGGTTCGAACGTCTGCAAACACATCCGATACGTCAACGATATCAGCGGCTGGAAGATCCGTGGTTAGCTGTTCATAGAACCCATGACTCAAGCCGCCATGGCCCACTCGTGCGCCGGTGACCCCAATCGTCCCGTTATCGAGCCCCAGCTCCCTGATCCGCGCGACCAGAGGCGTGGCATCGATCCCGGACCGCAGGTCCTTGACCCAGTCCTGTGCATCAGCGAGTACTTGTGGCGACAGGTCCACGAAATAGCGTCGGTGGATGATAGCCGTCAGAAACGTGCCTTCCGCCGTCGGGAGCAGCCCGAATCTTTCGCCGGGAAGTCCGTTGGTCAGATAGAACAGGTTACTGCCGACGGCAATCACGCAGTCGACGGAGCGTAACCGCAGACGCTCCCGAATGGCGGCGTACCTGCGATCCCGTTCGGCCAACGTCAACCGAATATCCGTTTCCATGAACCACCTCATCCCTCTTTGCCGTACGCTTGCCTGATTCGCCCGGTCGCCTTGCCGCGACGTTACCGGTTCCGGAAGACGAGCCGCCGGGAAGTCTGACGAAGAGAGTCGATGCGGGCTCAAAGGTAGGTTTGGAGCCTGCCGGACCCGGTAGGTCCCGCCAAATCCGGCAAGCTCCAAAGTTGCCTAGGCGGCGCTACGGCCGCTTTCGGCTTCCACCAGAGGACGATAGCGTTCGTTCATCTCCATCCAGTGGGCCGCGCGCTTCTTCGCCCGGTCGATCTGGACGTCCGGGAAGTTGAGGAACGGTACCCGGGTGGGTCCCACCTTGCAGTAGTCCGCGTACTCGGCGGGCCGTTTGAAGCCCTCGCCGGGCACGGGCTTGCCCTGGCTGGCGGTCATGATGTCGGCGATGACCTCGGCGGCCTTGTCGTTTTCGCCGCGCCGCACCAGGTTCCGGAGATGCAGGATCGGCCAGGGGCCCATCCAAACCTCGGTGGACCAGCAGCCGGCGGCGCCCATGCTGTAGTAGGGGAGGAGCTGGGTCTGGTTCACGAACACGCTGATCCTGCCCTGGGTGATCCGCTGAAGGTTCAAGAACTGGCTGGTGGTGCGGTGGCTGTCCTTCATGCCGATGATGCTGGGCTTTTTCACGAGCTCCTTGAAAGCCCCTACCGGCAGCGTGAACTTGTGGTTTCCCGGGTTGTGGTAGATCAGGATGTTGAGCGTCGGGAACAGGTCCGCGATGTCATGGAAGAAGCGGACGGCATCGGGCAGAGGGAGCGTCTCGTAGTAGGGGACGCCCAGGAGCACCCCGTCCGCGTCCGTGTCCTTGACGAAGTTCATCTTCCGCACGACCTCTCTCGAGTTCGGGCTGGTGACGCCGATGAACAGCGGCACCCGCTTGTTGACCGTGTCCACGGCCGCGGTGGTGATGGTCTGGAATTCTTCCCACAGCAGGTTGTAGCACTCACCGTAGGTCCCGGTCGTGGAGATGACGTCGATGCCGTCCTTGATGATCCGGTCCACTCCCGCGGCCAGGTTGTCAACAGCGATGGTCTGGGTCGCTCGTATGTCCACGGCGTCGTCAGTGGCGAATGCGGGCATCATGCCCATGGCTCCGCCGATGTCCTTTGCGGTCAACATGAGTTACCTCCTCGAATGAAGCTGGTTGTGCGGGAACCCGTAAGGTTGGCGCCACTATACGCCCAACGGACACCGCGTATCAAACCCCCGTCGCCGCCTGCAAGGGCTTCGACTCGATACCATAGAGCCCCGCCGCGTTGTCCCACAATATCTTGTCACGGGCTTCGGGGCTGACGCCCTTGAAGCAGCGCTCGACGGTTTCGCGGGTCCTGGGCCAGGTGGACGTGGCCAGCGGCAGGTTGGTGGACCAGAGGATGTGGTCCTCGCCGACGTAGCCCACGAACGGCGCGATGTGGTCGAACCACGCCGTGAGAAAGCACTGGCGGTGGAACATCTCCGACGGCTTGAGCTCGTATCCTTCGCGGGCCAGGCCGTCGTGCTCGAACTGGTGGTCGGCCCATTCCATGTACAGCATGGCCCAGCTCAGGGCACTCTCCGCCAGCACCAGCCGCAGCCGCGGATGGCGCAGCAGCACTCGCGAGAAGGACAGGAGCGAGAGCACGTAGACGCTGGACATCGGCCGCGTCACCGCGTCCACGGCTTCGGACAGGGCCGGCGCGAGCCCGGAGAACGCCGGGTACAGCAACTGCGGCGAGGCCCCGGCGTGCAGCGATACCGGCACGCCCAGCTCCTCGCACGCGCTCCACACGGGATCGTACTCGGGGCCGCTCACGTGGGGGACGTCCCGCAGGTGCATGGGCAGGGCCGGGAAGACGATGCCCCGGTGTCCCTTGCCCACGGCGCGCTGCATCTCCGCGGCCGCGGCCTCCGGCGGCCAGATGGGCACGATGCACTGGGGGATGAACCGCGGGCTGGCCGCGGCCCACTCTTCCAGCAGCCAGTCGTTATAGGCCTGGACGCAGGCGGTCTCGAGCTCCGGGTCTTCAAGCCGTCCGAATGCTTCTCCGGCCAGGCCGGCGACGGTAGGGAAGAGCACGGAAAAGGCGATGCCCGCGGCGTCCATGGCCTTCAAACGCTCGGCGGCGGAATAGGCCGCGGCGGGCACTTCCTCCCAACACGCGGGTTCCCGGTTCCGGTCGGGCATGAGCGCCCCGGCGGACGCCACCTTGCCGCCGAGCAGCGGTTGGCCGTCCGCCATCCAGCGCTCGGTGCCGTCGGGGTCGCGTTCAAGATGCGGGATGCGGTCGCCGAAGCGGCTCCGGGAAAGCCGCTCCGTCCACAGATCAGGCGGTTCCTGGACGTGGTCGTCGGCGCTTACGAAACCTTTGGCCACGCTCATGCGTGCGCTTCCATTGGCGCCGCCTCCCGCACCACGGCTTCCATGCGGTAGACCCGCATGGCGTTTTCATAGAGCAGCTTCCGGCGGTCTTCCGCGGAAACCCCGTCCAGCACGTGTTCCACCGCTTGCCACGAACGCGGGTAGAAGGAGGCGACGTGGGGGAAGTCCGATTCCCACATGAGGTTGTCGATGCCGATGTCGTGGCGCAGCTTGATGCCCTCGGTCTCGAACCAGAAGTTGGTGAACATCTGCCGCCGCACCGCCTCGCTGGGGCGGGTGCTCAACCCCTCGGTCCAGAGGTGGCGGCACTCCCACTCGTGGTCGCAGGCGGCGAGGATGTAGTTGAGGCCGCCGATGCCCGCCTCCGCGAACACGAACTTGAGCCGCGGGAAGCGTTCGGTGATGCCGGCGAAGACGAGATGCGGAATGATCTGGGCCGGCGTCGTCGCGGAGGTGCTGGTCATGGCTGAGTGTCCCTGCCGCGGGGAATAACCGCTCCAGAAGCGGGTGGACCGGCCCGCCATGACGCCGCAGGAGCCGTGGAAGTGCACCGGCACTTCCAGGCTCTGGCACGCGTCCCACACCGGATCCCAGTAGGGATCGGTGAGGTGGGGCAACGCGTCGGGCGTCTCGCCCTGCAGGTTGATGCCCCGGTGCCCGGCCGCTGTGGCCCGTTCGATCTCGCGCCGGATGGTCACGGGATCGCTCAGGAACGGAATGATGGTCACCGGGAAATAGCGGTCGCTGACCGTGGTCCATTCCGCCAGGGAGTCGTTGTAGGCCCGCACCACGTCCAACTCGAACTCCGGGTCGTCGAGCTCGAAGAAGGTGCCCCCGGGCGGATTGGGGAACAGCACCTCGGCGTCGATGCCGTCGGCGTCCAGTGCCTTGAGGCGTTGCACCGGGTCAAAGCCCAGCGCGGGCACGTCCTCCCAATGCTGCGGGTAGGTGGGAAACGGGTCGCCCATGAGCGCCGGACAGTTGCCCACGTTGTCACCCCGGGCCTTGCCGTAGACGCACCAGCGGTCCACCTTCCTGCCGTCCTCCTCCACCTCCCTCACCTGCGGGATGCGCTCGCCCCACTTCCTCGCCGACATGCGTGAGGTGAACGCGTCCCGATCGAAGCCGCAGTGGGAATCCGCGCTGATCAGCCCGAACTTGATCTCCATGTATTCACTCCCTATGCGCTACCTGAGCTTGCCCACGTACTTGCGTTCGATGACGTGCTTGAGCAGCTTTGTCGTCTCGGCATCAAGCGCCAGGAACGGCTTCAGGGTCTTCTTGAGCTCCTCCGGACCCGTCCACTCCACCACCAGCCTCAGCTTGTCGGCCTCCTTTTGAGCGGCCTTGATGCCGGTGATCTTCTTGAGGGCCGCGCTCAGGAACTGCCGCTTCGCTTCCGGCACCCCTGGAGAGGTGACGACGGTGCCGAAGATCTCGGCAAAGGAAAGCGCATAGCTCCGCCAGGGCTCCTTGGCGCCCAGTTCCGCCAGGGAAGGCACATCGGGCGTGCGCGGGTCCTTGACGTACGAAAACGCGATGTTGACCGCCTTCTTGAATTTCAACCCCGTGGCCACGGCCGCGGTGGTGGCATCCAGCTCGCCGCGCATGATCGCCGCCATCCGTTCGGCGGAACCGCCGTAACCGGGCACGATGGTGATGGGCAGGTCGAACATTTCCGCGATCATGCCCTCATTGAAGGGCGAGGAGGCGCCGATCCGAATCCGCTTGAGCTTGCGCAGCCCTTCGATGTCCGACGGCAGATCCTTGCGCACCAGCATCGTCGTGTTGGTGCGGATGACCCGCCCCAGGTACCCGAACTTGTCGTAGTCGTACTTCACGCCCTTTTGGCGAAAGAGGTCGAAGGCCACGAGCTTGGTGTGGGCCGTGAGCAGCGAGAGGCCGTCCGGGGGCAGCCGGAAAAGCCGGTTGTACCCGGTCACGCCGCCGCCGCCCGGAAGGTTCCGGACGATGGTCCTGGCGCCGGTGACGGCAGGCATGTGCCGCCCCATCCAGCGAGCCCGAATGTCGAACGTACCGCCGGGCGAATACTGCACCAGCATCGTGATGCGCTTGCCCTTGTAGAAATCCGCGACTTCGTTGCCCGCGCTCGCCTCGGTGACGAGAAAAGCAATGCACGCAAACATCACCCATGCGATCCTCATGGTGGCCCTCCTGGTTCGTACAGTCATCGGTTTCGTTGCTGTCATGGTGGTTTCCTTTCTATTTCGACGGGGTGGAGAATGTCAATGAATGGGATAAGGGAGCAGGCTCTCGATGACGGGTCCCAGCAGGGGATCCGGCCACGGAACATGCAGGATGGCGTCGAAGACCCCGAGCACCAGCCCCGTCAGGAGGCCGGTCAGGGCCAGCGTCACGATCCATCCGGCCTGACTGATCAGGCGCAGGTAGAGGACCAGGAACAGGGGAACGGCCGGCGTGAATCCGATCAGCAGGATCGCGGCCAGGAACCCCAGCGCGCACAGGTAGAAGCCGCCGGCCCGTCTTGCCACCAGACTCGCCGGCACGGAGCGGTCCACCTCTATATCGCGGATGCGCTCGCGCTGTTTGTTACCCTCGTCGGCGTCACCCTTCAGGAAGGCATCCATTACCAGTTGCGCCAGAGCCACCACCACCACCGGCACGGCTATGGTCAGCGGGAAGAGGCCGGTGGCGAAGGGCCACTGCCACGCCGTGGCAACGGCCGCGGCCAGCAGCACCAGGAAGAACGCATCGAACAGCAGGGAGATGGCCTTGTGCATGGGAGCTTGTGTCTCGGAGTCAGGCGTGGGTGACGGCCTTGAGGTTCCGGTATTGCTGGACGGCCGGCGCGGCCAGAGCGGCCAGGATCAGGAGGAACAGCACGATGACCCAGGGCCGCCACAACCAGGACCAGCCGTAGGTCAGAATCGAGATGTAGAGGTATTTCTCCACCGTGGAGCCCAACACGAAGCCGATGATGAGGGGCGGGCGCGGCCAGCCCTGCCGCTTCATGGTCCAGCCCAGCAGCCCGAAGAAGAGGAAGCAGAGGATGTCGGCCACGTGCCGCCGCGCCATGAAGGCGCCGAGGAACATGATGACCAGGAGCACCGGGGCCAGAAGCTGCGCCCGAATGGTGGCGATGCGCGCCAGGTGGTCGGTGAACAGGAAGCAGGTGCCGGTGCCGATGATGTTGGCCAGGGCCAGGCTCCAGGCGATGGTGAAGATCACGTCAAGGTGCTCGTTCAGCATTTCCGGACCCGGAGCCAGCCCCTGTATCTCCATGGCTCCGAGAAACAGTGCCATGCTCGTGCTTCCGGGAATGCCGAAGGCAAGGGTCGGTATCAGGCCGCCGCCGTCCTTGGCGTTGTTGGCGCTCTCCGGCGCGATCACGCCGCGGACGTCGCCGGTGCCGAAGCTCTCCGGGTTCTTCTCCGTATGCAGGGCGTGGCCGTAGGCAAACCAATCTACGACCAGGGTCCCGAGGCCCGGGATGATGCCGATCCAGACTCCCAAGGCGCTGGAGCGGATCACCAGCCACCAGTGCCGGAAGGCGTCGCGGACACCCTCCCAGCGGCCCTTGAGCCGGCCCAGGGCGCCGGAGTCGATGCTCTTGCCCGACACCAGCAGGTCGGTGGTCTCTGCCAGGCCGAACAGGCCCAGGGACAAGGGGACCACGTGGAAGCCGTCCCACAGGTAGACCTGGTCGAAGGTCCAGCGTTCCACGCTCAGCATGGGATCGGTGCCCACCGTGGCCAGGATGAGTCCCGAGCCGCCGGCGATGATGCCCTTCATCAGCGCCGACCCGCTGAGGCTGGCCACCATGCATACGCCCAGCACGGCCATCATGAAGAACTCGGGTGAGCCAAAGGTGAGCACCAGCGGGCTCAGGATGGGGATGGACAGGGTGAGCACCAGGGCGCCGAAGATGCCGCCCAAGGCGGACACCGTGAACGCGGCCCCGAAAGCACGCCCGGCCTCGCCGCGCTTGGCCATGGCATGGCCGTCGATGATGGTGGCCTGGGAGCCCACCGTGCCCGGCACGGCGAAGAGCACGGATGGAATGGTGTCGGAGGTGGTGGTCACCGCCAGCATACCGATGATGAAGGCGAAGGCGGAAATGGGATCCATGTCAAAGGTGAAGGGGAGCAGGAGCGCCAGGCCCGTGACGCCGCCCACCCCCGGGATCACCCCGAGCAGGAGACCGAGAAAGGTCCCGGCCAGGAGCATGATGAGATGCGCCGGTACGAGGATCTGAAGGCTGGCCTGCGCTATGGCGTCAAGCATTGAGGGGTCCGTGCTGGGGCAGTGCGTATGGGGTTCCAGAAAACAGAAGAAGAAGACGGTGAGACGGGGCCATTTTTCCGGAATGCCGTACAAGCTGCCTCGTCCCGAGCCGGGTGGGGGGCGTCCCGGAAATCAGAAGACGGTACTGCTGTGATTCGGCTGATCTTCCTCGCGCGAATCGCGTCGTTGATCGGCGTCACGTCCGGCCACCGTCAACAGATTTCCGGGACGCCCCCCACCCGGCTCTCTCTGTGCGCATGATTTGCGTCACGGGCTGTCCTTCGACTTTGCTCTGCTATGCTCAGGACGAATGGAAACATGGTCCCACCACCGTTCGTCCTGAGCGAAGTCGAAGGATGTCATGGCAATCGACCAGAGTTTGCCTAGTCCTCTTCGCTGTACAGGTTCAGGCTCTCAAGCACCGGGCGGTCGGTGACCGAGAACAGGATCGCGGGCTCGGTTTGGGAATCGTTCCGGAAGTGGTGCCAGTGCCACGAAGGCACGACGAAGCAGTCTTGCGTGGTCCAGGCCATTGGGTTGCCGTTGTTCTTGTCCTTGCCTGCGACGGTGGTGCCGGCGCCCTGCATCACGTGGTAGATGGTGCTGCTGGTGTGGCGGTGGGTCCGGGTCGCCTCGCCCGGGCGCAGCCACTGGACCCGGCAATCAATGGTGGGCATCGTGGGGCCGCCCGTGATTGGGTTGGCGTACTGGAGGAGGATGCCGTCATGGGGGTCGCCGTCCGCGGACGCCGCCAGCTCCTCCAGCACCGGAAGGGTGTCGCGCCACTTGTAGGTGTAGGGGAGGGCGCGGGTGCCTGGGCTCTCGGTCAGCGGGCGCACCGTGCCGAGCCGGTGGCGGCTGTAGCCCTCGGATTTGGTCACGGGCTGGGCCGGTCCCTCGCCGTAGTTCTCGTGGAAGTTGGCGTCCAGTTGGTTCATCAGATGTACGTCGAGCACGTCCAGCCACACGATGTTGCCGTCGCCCTGGTTGTAGTGGTCGTGCCAAGTCCAGCTCGGCGTCAGCACCAGGTCGCCGGGCTCCATGTGCATCTCCTCTCCCTCTACCGTGGTGTACCCGGTGCCGTCCCCCTCCACCACGAAGCGCAGCGCCGCCGCCGTGTGCCGGTGGCACTCGGCCCGTTCCCCCGGCTTCACGAGCTGAACGGACATCTGGATGGTCCGGGTGGTGGACTTGAACGCCGTGAGCCCGGGGTTCACCAGTTGCACCGTGCGGCGTTTGGCGGCCTCGTCGATGTGCCCCAGCTTCACCACCTCGCCGGACTCCATGAGGCAGGAATAGACCACCGGCCAGCGCCACAGGTGAGGTTGTAGCGCCGGCGTGGGCTGGCGCGGCTGCCAATGGCCTGCCAGGGAGTTCTCCGCCATGATTCTGTGCAATTCCTCAAGCCGCGGATCGTCGGTGTTGACAGCTTCACTCATGATCGTCTCCTTTGTCGTGCTCAAGTGTCGGATTACGCTTCGTTAATCCGACCTACGGAAATCTCGTTGCCGTGAGGCTACCCCGTAGGTCGGATTAGCGAAGCGTAATCCGACGCCCGACTCGGTACCCCGCACGGGGTTTCCTCTCCGTCATTCCCGCGGAAGCGGGAATCCAGGCGGGGTAGAGCGGTGAAACACCACATAGCGCCCCGCCACCGCCCCTGGATTCCCGCTTTCGCGGGAATGACGGAGAGGCCGACCCCGAAGTTGGCGTTTTGACACGCCCTGTTTCGCGGGAATGACGGATTCAGGGTGCCGTCGCTCATTATTCGTACCAATGACGGAGAGTGCGCTCTCCCTACACCCCCTCCAGCGCCGCCGCCTCCGGGTGAAAGAAGCTCTCATAGTCCAGCTTCTCCCGCGTCAGGCCGAACTGGTGCGCGAACGTCATCATGGCTTCCAGGGAACGGACGTTGTCCTGGATGTTGTAGGACCAGTAGTTTTCGCCCATGACGGCCCGCTGCTCGTCGATGGCGGCCGCCACCCACGAGGTGATGAGAATTTCGGGATCGGAGCCGTAGAGCCGGTCCAACGCCACGTCGCGGGCCTGGCGGTACGCCTTCAGCAGCGCCACCGGCGCGTCCGGATGCTTGTCCACGAAGTCCTGCTTGAGGGTCACCATATGGCTGATGGGGAAGATGCCCGTGGCCTTGTAGTAGTTGAGCTCCTCGGTCTTGTAGTCGCGGAACAGCCGGTGCACCCGCGGGTCCTTGCGGCTGATGGACGGCAGCACGTTGGGCTCGATCACCGCATCCACTTCCCCCGCCAGCAGCATGTCGTCCAGCGGCTTGGCGTCCGTCGGTCCGGATATGTGCGCCAGCGCCTCCACCTCGACGCCCGCGGCCCAGCTCTCGGCTTCCGGCCCGGGCATGCACCAGCGGATGCGCGTGAGGTCCACGCCGTAGTGGTTCTGGAGTGCGGCCCGCGACCACACCCCCGCGGTGCTGCTCACGAACACGCGCTTCCCCTCCAGGTCCTTGGGCGATTCGATGCCCGAGGAGGTGTTCACGAAGATGTAGGCGAGCCGGAACTTCCGGTTGGGATAGGCTGGAATCGAGACGTAGGGATGATCTCCCTTGCCCTTGGTACGCATGAGGCCGCCGAAGCTGGCATCCCAGGCGTCGATGGTCTCCGGCCCGTGAAAATCGCTGATCTCGAGATCGAACCCGTCGACGGTGACGGTGCCGTCCACGAACGGCCGGTTGGTGTCCACCTCGGGCTCCCTGAAGCCGAGCCGAAGCTTGGGATTCGCCATGGGTCTGTCTCTCCTGTGTCCGGTCTGGTTGCCTGGTCTGGTTAACCGTCCTGGCGGTCCGCCTCCGCGGTCTCCTTCATGAAAAAGCCGAGCTTGGTCTGCGCCGGCCAATCGTCGATGGAAAAGAGGATGGATTCGCCCTGCGGGCCGTTTTCGTGATGGTGCCACTTCCATGCCGGCACCGCAAAGATGTCCCCCTGGCGCCACTCGAGCCGCTCGTCCTCGATGACGATGGCCCCTTCGCCTTCGAACGCGTGGTAGAAGGTGTTGCTGTTATGCCGGTGGCCGAGGGTCTTCTGCCCCGCCCGGAGGAGTTGCGCGTGCCAGGCAATGGTGGGCAGCGTGGGACCGCCGTCCACCGGGCTTGCGAGCATGAGGTGCGCGCCCTCGCAGGGGTCTTCCTCGCCGGCCTCCTGCAAGGCGTCCAGGGCGGCCCGAGTCTCGGCCCACGGGTAGCGCATGGGCGGCAGCGGAAACGGCCTGCCGTCGGCCATGGGCCGTGCGAGCCCCCGGGTGCGGTCGCCGTAGCCGTCGGGCTTTCGGATCTCCTGATAGGGCAGGTCGTCCGGCAGCCTTTCGTTCAGGTTCACCCCGCCGTTGTAGCCATTGTCGTAACCGTCCACGTACAGCGCCGGCGTCGATCCCTGGTTCCAGTGGTCATGGAAGGTCCAGGACGGGCTGATGATGACGTCGCCCCGCTCCATGGGAAACGCCTCGAACTCGCAGACGAAGGCGGCCTCCCGGGGCGCCTCGCAGACCAGCCGCGTTTCGTTGCGCAGGTTGCGGTGTCCCTGGGTGCGCTCGCCGGGCATGAGGATCTGGACGTTCATCCAGATGGGGAATCGGGTCGCCTCGATGCCGGTCACGGAGCGCATGCCGGTCATGCCGCCGGGCCCCACGGTGACGATCTGGCCGGAGCGCATGAGGCCCTTGTAGATGCCTTCCCAGCGCCAATGGGCGCCGGTGGCGCCGGTCCGCGGCTCCGCCATGCCTTCGCGCCGCAGCCCGGCGCCTGTCAGGTGGTGCCCGGCCAGGAACTGCTCGAGATCCTCGTGTGTGGTGCCGACGTCGCTCACAACAGGCCCCTCCGTCCGTGCCTATGGCCGTTCGCGCTCAGTCATCCAGGTGGAAGTACCGGACGCAATTGTCCACCAGCATGGCACGCTTCTCGTGGGCGGGCACGCCTTCGAAATCCTGCTCCATGATCGGGATGGAGTTGGGGTACTCACTGGCTGCGTGGGCGAAGTCCGTGCCCCACATGAGCTTGTCGTAGCCGATGCACTCCCGCCGCTTGATGCCGACGGGGTCGTGCAGGAAGCCCCAGTGGTTGTGCTCCCGCAGATACTCGCTGGGCTTGCGCTCCAGGTAGTGAAGCCCCCAGAACTGGTGGATCATCGGCATGTAGCGCTCGTAGTGATCGTCGATCTGCCACAGGCCGTACTCGAACCAGCCGATCATGGTTTCCGCCCAGTAAATCTCCAGCTTCGGGAAGCGGTCCCACACGCCGGCAAAAGCCATCTGGACGGCACCCACCATGGCATCGTTGGTGAAGCGGAAAAAGTAGTTCATGGGCTCCTTGACGTGGACGTCGGGACCGGGCTTGCGCTCGTAGGTGAACGCGGGCTCGCCGCCCTTGCCGGAGCCCATGTTGCCGGTGTTGTGATTGGTCAACGCGATGCCCAGATCCAGCGCGGCGGCCCAGAAGCGGTCGTCCTCGGCCGTGGGGTGGCCGCGGCCGCTGGGGAACTTGTCGAGCTTGACGCCTTTGAGGCCCAGCCCGGCGCAGTGCTCGAGCTCCCGCACCGCGTCGTCGGTGCCGCTGGTGGGGAGGACGCCGATGGGAATGATACGGTCCGGGGCCGGCGCCATGTACTCCTCGGCGAGGAACTCGTTGTAGGCCCGCACCAGCTCGCAATAGAGGTCCCGGTCCTTGGCCTGCTCCAGAACGAACGATATCTGCGAGAACACCACCTCCGCCTCGATGCCGTCCCGGTCCTGCTCCTGCAGGCGCTGCTCCGGCGGCCCCGTGCCCGCGCAGGTCTCGAAGGTGGGGACCTGTGTGGCCATGTCTTCCTTGTTCACCCGGACGCTTCGGGTGACGCCGATGGTGTTGGGTTCCCCTCCGTCCACCACCACCGCATCCGAGCCGTTGGGCATTTTCACACGTTTGGGCGCGCGCTCGCGCATGGACGCGGCCACCCGGTCGCGCCAGATGTCGGGGTTGAGGTCGATGTGGCCGTCGGCTGAAATGATATTGTACTCACGTCCCATCTCGGGCTCCTCTCACACTGTAGCTCGGCATCGGAGCGCCACCGCCGTGCGGCTCCCGCGGCGCGCGGCATGCCGACCCGAAAGTTATCCAAGGGAGTAGAACCTGTCAATCCGCCAAAGCTCCCGGCGTTCGCACCGTACCGAGTCCGTGGCCGCCACCCCTGGACCCCGGGTCAAGCCCGGGGTGACGAATAGGTGGCCCGGAATGACGGAAGGGGCGGCGGCGCGATCCTCCCGGAGCGGAGCGGGCTCGGGGAGCATCCGTGTTGTCGAAGCCGCGCCGGGCTGGTACCATCCTTCGTGACCCCATACCAGTTCGCGGGAGGTGCGCCATGTCCGGAATCGAGGCGGTCGAGGCTCCGTTGGAGGCGGTGGAAGCCGTTCTCAATTATGCCATTGACACCGGCGAGAAGCCGGTGACGCATACGGCTCAGCTCAACAGTACGCCGGTATTGCGCACCGGAAAGCACGAGGCGCACCGGGCCATGATTCACAACGGGCGGCCCATCGCGCGGGAGCTGTCGCTGGAGCGCGAAGGGTTCGTCTTCGTCAGGCACGATACCGGGGTGGCGGACTTCTACGACGAGGAAGAGTTGAGGTCCGTGTATTACCCGGAGATCGACGCCCTCGTGAAGCGAGAGACCGGAGCCTCGCGGGTGGTCATCTTCGATCACACCCTCCGTGCCCAGGACGAAGGCATCCGCGCCGAGCGGAAGGTGCGCGAGCCCAACCGGTCGGTGCACAACGACTACACCGAGTGGTCGGCGCCCAAGCGGGTGCGGGATCTCCTGCCGGCGGAAGAGGCCGAGGCGCTGCTGCAGGGACGGTTCGCCATCATCCAGGTCTGGCGCCCCACCCGCAACCCGGTGCGCACCAATCCGCTGGCCATCGCCGATGCCCGCAGTCTGCGGACGGAGGAGCTGATCCCGTCCCAGCGGAGCTACCCCGGCCGGATCGGCGAGACCTACCAGATAACCTATAGCCCGGAGCACCGCTGGTTCTACTTTCCCGAAATGACCCGGAACGAGGCCATCGTCTTCAAGGTATTCGATTCGGAAAAGGACGGACGCGCGCGGTTCACTGCCCACACCTCTTTCGACGATCCCACGTGTTCGCCGGACGCCCCGGCGCGGGAGAGCATCGAGGTACGGACGCTGGCGTTTTTCGACGCCCCGGCATAGTGACCAGGCCTGACCGTACGGGCCGCAAGGGAGGCAAGCCATGCACATGAAATCCTTCGACTGGCTCGGCCGCGAATTCGTCGCGGTCTCTTGCGAGGGTGCCGCCGGCGCGGCCGGCGACAAGGGAGTGGACGGGATTTTCGACCGCATCGCGGAGGGAATCGGGAGACTGGGCTTTTCCCTGGACGACACGGTGCGGACGCGCCTGTGGGCTCGGGACCGGGAGAGTCGCAATCTCGGCAGTCAGGCCCGATCCCGTCACCTGAGCGGGAGGGCGCGCTCCGCGAGTTCGAGCTACATCGCGCCGGCGCACATCGATTCCGAGGGGAGTGTGGCGCTGGATTTCCTCGCCATGCGCTCCGGCGACGAGAAGAAGCTCGTGGAATACGAACCGCCCATTGTGCCGTTGCGCTATCTCGGGGTCGAATCCATGGTCTTCCTCTCCGGCGTCACAACCACTACGGGAGACCTTCCTGCGCAGGTGGGCGAGATCTGCGGATTGATCGGGGGGTCGCTGGCCCACGCCGGGGTCTCGTGGGAGCAGGTCGCGCTGGTGTCGTTCTTGCTCCACCATGAGGAGGATCCGGCGGTGCTGAAGGACGCCTTCCAGCAAGCCGTGGAGCCCCGGCCCGGGCGCACCGAGTGCGCGTTCGTGGAAGGCTATTCCGCCCAGGGCAAGCTCATCGAGATCGAGGTCACCGCGCAACGTTAGCCCTTCTCATCCTCAGGGAACCAGTTTAGATCAACCGGTGGGTATGGCTGTAGTCGCTGACAGACGATGCACGATCCTCCGTTGACAGCCACCCATCATTGCCCTATTAACCGCTTATCGGCCTTCCGGCTTCGCCGATATCGTGCTTACAACAAGGCCTTTCCAACCTTAGGGGGTTCCGATGACGAGCAGAAGCCTTGTGCGCATAACGATGCTTACGGCCCTCGCCCTCGTGATCGCGGCATGGAACGCCGCGGGCGCCGCGGACTTCTACAAGGACAAGACCGCTCGCATCGTCGTCTCCTCGTCCCCGGGTGGCGGTTACGATACCTATGCGCGGTACATCGCCCGTCACCTGTATAGGCACCTGCCCGGGAAGCCGAGGATGATCGTGGAGAACCGGCCCGGCGCCGGCGGTCTTCGGGCGGGAAACTACATCTATCATTCGTCGCGCCAGGACGGCACGGAGATACTGCACATCGGCGGCTCGTCGGTGATC
Source organism: uncultured Binatia bacterium (SeqCode) (assembly GCA_965218305.1). Lineage (GTDB taxonomy): Bacteria > Desulfobacterota > Binatia > UBA9968 > JAJDTQ01 > JAJDTQ01. Next base: position 690,454 of record OZ244617.1, read on the forward strand.
AAGCAGTTGACGGGCATGGCGCAGGTCAAGTTCGATGCCCGGAAGTTCCAGTACATCGGCGCGCCCTATGCCGAGGCGACCGTGCTGGTGGTGACCAGGAACTCCGGCATCACCAGTCTGGACGACATCCTCGGCCCCAAGGCGAAGGAGGTCGCGCTGGGCGGTATCAGCGTGGGATCACCCAATGACGTGGCCGCCATTCTGTTGCGGGACGTGCTCGGGGGCAAGATCCGCCTGGTGACCGGGTACAGGGGTACCTCGCGAATCAGGCTGGCCATGGACTCGGACGAGCTCGACGGAATGTTCAACGGTTGGGCCTCCTTGAATGCCACGAGCTACGACAAGCTGCAAAGTGGCGAATACAAGGTTCTGATACAGGTCAGCCCGGAGCCCATCAAGGCGTTGGGAGACATCCCCTCCATTGCGCAGCTCGCCAAGACCGACGGGCAGCGGCGCCTGGTTCGTCTGACCACGACGGTGCCCTACCAATACGCGCGGTCCTTTCTGGTGGGACCGAAGGTGCCGAAGGAGCGCGTGGCGGAGATCCGCAAGGCGTTCAACGCCACCATGACCGATCCGGCGTTTCTCGCGGAAGCGAAGAAGGGGCGCCTCAAGATCAGTCCCATCAAGGGCACTGACCTGCAGTCGTACGTCCGGGAATTCCTGGAGATGCCGGCGGATGAGAGAACCAAGGTGCTGGGCGTGGTGGGCGGCAAGTGACGGTCTGCGGCGGCGAACACGCATCCGGCAAGGGTTTCTCGGCCATCCTCGAGAAGGAGTGAGATCATGGAACGTTTGAAAGGCATGTACATCCCGCTGCCGACGCCCTTTACCGACACCGGCGCGGTGGACGAGAATGCGGTGCTGGCGCTGACGGATTTCTATGTGGAAGCCGGCGTGCACGGCCTGTTCGTGCTGGGCACCTTCGGTCAGGGCCCGGCGATGACGCCGGACGAACGCAAGCGAACCGCGAAGATCGTCATCGACCGGGTGGCCGGCCGCATCCCGGTGGTGATCCACGCGGGCACCGCGGACACCCCGACCACCATCGATCTGGCCAAAGACGCCAAGGACAAGGGCGCCGACGTGGTGGGCGTGGTGCCGCCGTACTACTTCGACCACCTCGACGACGAGGTATTGGGGCATTACGTCGCGGTGTACGAGGCCATCCAGTATCCGATGTTCATCTACAACAACGCGGTGAACAGCGGCTACCGCATGACCGCGCCGTGGACCGCCCGGCTGGTAGGGGAGGTCCCGGAGGCCTGCGGCATCAAGATGTCGTTCATTCCCCTGGAGCAGCAACTGGCCTTCCTGCGGGCGCTGCCGGCGAGCTGCGCGGTCTTCTCCGGCTCCGCCACGCTGATCATGCCGGGGGTGCTGTGGGGCATCGCCGGATCCATTCATCCGTTGACGGTGGCGATTCCCGAGCTCCTGGTGAACCTTTGGGACGCCACGGTGACGGGCAAGCTCCAGGAGGCGGTGGAGTTGCAGCGGCGCGTGATCGAGTTCACCGCTGTCATCAGCGACCTCCAGCGGGCCGCGGGCCGCTCGGTCTTGAGGGACTCGCTCAAGCTGCGGGATCTTCCCGTGGTGGCGTTCCCGAGATGGCCCACCAAGGACCTGAGCAGCGAGCAGGCGGGACGGCTGAAGAACGCACTGGCGACGGCCCGGGACTGAGTCCCGCTTCGTCCCGGGCCACTGGCACGGGACAGCCGTAGTGAAGGCGAAGGACCCGATTCTTGGTTCCGGCCATGACAGGATACTAGTCGAGGCGCAAGGAGGAGAGTCATGAATCCGAAGGAATGGCGCAACGAGCTTGGAGAGATCGTCCGGGAATTCTTCCGGTCCCCGGAAATGGGGCAGTTCTACGACACCCGTATCTCCCTGGAGCGGGCGAGGCTCTACCTGTCGCAACTGGGGATCTATGTGCGGCAGCGGCGGCACTACTGGCCGCAGGTGGGGGCCAACTGTCCCGAGTTCGTGGTGAAGCAGCGTATCATGTCCCACGAGTACGAAGAGCTGGTGGAGGACGACTTCTCGGATCGCGGCCACCTGGACCTGATCTTCCGGCAGGGCAGGGAAGTCGGGCTCAGCGAGCAGGAGGTGCTGGACGCCGAGCCGTTGCCCACCACCCGGGCGGCCATCTACGGCTGGTGGTGGATCGCGCGGACCAAGCCGTGGCAGGAGGCGCTGGCCGCGTCCACCATCGCGGAGTGGACCAACGACGACCGCCTGCTGGGGGACTTGGGCGGCGGCAACTGCGGCCGCCTGTATGAGAGCTGGAGCCGTGACCTGAAATTCACCGACGAGCAGATGCCCAACTTCACCGCCCATCGCGCCGCCGACGAGAAGCACTCCGAGATGTTCCTGGACATCTTCGAGCGCTTCGTGCCCGAGGACGCCGAGGAGGGTGTGCTGAGCACCGCCCGGGAGTCCATGGAGATTCACCGAGCCTATTTCGGCGGCATGGCCGCGGCCATGGGGCGGCTGCCGTAGCGCACGGCGCCGGCAGCGTGAGTGGGGGGACCGCGGCGATGAAGATGGAATTGAAGGAGCTCAACGACTCGCTGGCCGAGCACGACCTGTCGGGCTTCTGGAACACGCGCACGCCGGAGCACCAGGACGAGGCGCCCTACCTGTGGAAGTGGCGGGAAGTCTACCCGTGTCTCATGGACGCCAGGGAGTCCGTGGGGTTGGAGCTGGCGGAGCGCCGGGCCATACGTTTGGTCAATCCCCAGAACCCGACCCGGGCCACTTCCCGGACACTGCTGTTCACCTTCTCCGTGGTGAACCCCGGCGAGATCGCACGGCCGCACCGTCACAACATGGCCGCCATTCGTTTCGTGGTGAAGGGGAGCGGCGCCTTCACGCTGGTGGAGGGTGAGCGGTTCCCCATGCACGAGGGCGACCTGATCCTCACCCCCAACTGGTCCTGGCACGAGCATCACAACGAATCCGACCAGCCCATCGTCTGGCTTGACGGGCTCGACGGCCCGCTCATCAACGCGCTGAACGTGCTCTTCTTCGACAACTACGACAAGGACACCCAGGGTGTCACCCGGGCCGACGGCGACGCGCAGATGCGTTTCGGTTTCGCCCGGCCGCCGGCCGACACCCCGTCACCGGGCCGGGGGCTGCCGTTCCGCTACCGCTGGGAGGACACCGACGCCTCCCTCCACAACATCACCGATGCCGAGGCGGACCCCTTCGACGGCCACCTGATCCGTTACATCAACCCGGTCACCGGCGGCTACACGCTGGCGACCCTGTCCTGCGAGGCGCAACTGCTGAAACCGGGCTGGGTCACCGGCACCCACCGGCACACCAGCACCGCACTCTACCACGTGTTCCGCGGCCGCGGCCGGACGGCCGTGGGCGAGGGGTTCCTGGAATGGGAGCAGGGCGACTCGTTCATGATCCCCAACTGGCAGTGGCACCGCCACGAGAACCCCTTCGACCAGGAGGCGGTGGTCTTCTCCATGAACGACCGGCCGGTGCTGGAGGCGCTGGAGCTCTACCGCGAAGAGCAGCGTCCCGACGGGAACGGCAGGCGCCGATAGGCGCGAACCCACAGACCTTGCGAGCCCGACATGTCCTATCCCGACCTTCAAGAACACCTTGCCAACCTCGAGTCCAGCGGACTGCTGCTGCGCATTCGCCATCCCATCAACAAGGACACGGAGATGCACCCGCTGGTGCGCTGGCAGTTCCGCGGCGGCCTTCCCGAGGCCGAGCGCAAGGCCTTCCTGTTCGAGAACGTAGTGGACAGCCACGGCCGCACTTACGACATGCCGGTGGCGGTGGCCGCCCTGGCGGCTTCGCCCCAGGTTTACTCGGTGGGGCTGCAACGCCCGGTGGGCGAGATCCCCGACCTTTGGGCCCACGCCCTGGCCCATCCCATCGAACCCGCCATCGTCGATTCCGGACCGGTTCACGAGGTGGTGTTGCAGGGGGCCGATCTCGACGTCGAGGGCGGCGGGCTGCTCCAGCTCCCGGTCCCCATCTCCACCCCGGGTTTCGACAACGCGCCCTATACCACCTGCTCCCACTGGTTTACCAAGGACCCGGATACGGGCGTTCGCAACCAGGGCAACTACCGCGGACAGATCAAGGCGCAGAAGCGCGTGGGCATGTACGCGGGGATGCACCAGCATATCTTCCCGCACTGGGACAAGTGCCGGGAGCGGGGAGTGCCGCTGCACGCCGCGCTGGTGGTGGGGGCGCCGCCGGTGGTCTCCTACGGCACCGTCCAGAAAGTGCCGCCGGGGGTGGACGAGATGGGTATCGCCGGCGGTCTGGCAGGGGAATCCATCCAGCTTGTGCGGTGCAAGACCGTCAACATCGAGGTGCCGGCCAACGCGGAGATCGTCATCGAGGGGCTCATCAACACGGATTTCGTGGAGCCAGAGGGCCCCTTCGGCGAGTCCCACGGCTACCTGCACCCGCGCACGGTGTCGCCGTTCATGGAGGTGACCGCCATCACCATGAAGCGCAAGCCGGTACTGTGCTCGTTCATCAGCCAAGTGACCCCCAGCGAGTCCAGCGTCATCAAGAAGGTGGGCTACGAGCCGTTGCTTCGCCGCTACCTGCGGGACACGGTGGGCATCAAGAGCGTCACCCAGGTGGCGATGCACGAACCCCTCACCAACCTCCGCAAGCTCGTCATCGTCCAGATGAGCAAGCCCGCGGAAGGCGATGTCTGGCGCGCCTTGAACAGCATCGCCAACTACCAGCACGGCGTCGGCAAGATCGCCATCGCCGTGGACGATGACATCGATCCCCACAACCTGGACGCGGTCTGGTGGGCCATCTGCTACCGGTCCAAGCCGCACCAGGACGTGCTCATCCTGCCGGGCCGGGTCAAGGGCCACGCGCCGCCGTTCGAGGACGAGGGCCACCTGATCACGGCCAAGGAGATGTTCTACCAGCCGGCCACGGATTCCGGCATGCTCATCAACGCCATCCTCAAGGAGCCGTTCCCGCCCATCTCGCTGCCCAAGCGCGAGTTCATGGAGCACGCCCGGGAGCTGTGGAACCGGCTGGAACTCCCGCCCTTGAATCCCCAGGCGCCATGGTACGGCTATTCCCTGGGCCAGTGGAACGACGAGTGGGAGGAAGAGGCCCAGCTCGCGGTCAAGAGCGACTATCTCCAGACCGGCGCCAAGCTCGCCAAGCGCCGGGTCAAGCCCACTTGACGGCCTTCGCAATGTCCGACCCCTGTCACCTCCGTCTTGCCTGCCGCAACTACGACGGCACCAACGCCATTCTGCGCGGCGTCGTGAAAGTGCCGGGAATCGAGGTGGAGGCGCTGGAGCAGGTGAGCGTGCAGGGCATGTTCGCGGCCATGTACCGGGGTGAGTTCGACGTGTCCGAGATGTCGCTGGCGGAGCTCATCTACTACACGTCACGGAACAAGAGCGATTTCATCGGCGTTCCGGTTTTCCCGTCGCGCATGTTCCGGCACGGGTTCATCGTCGTCCGGCGGGACGCCGGCATCGAGACGCCGCAGGATCTCAAGGGCAAGAGGCTCGGCTTCCTGCGCTGGGTCCAGACCGCGGCGGTGTGGATCCGGGGGATGCTGATCGACGAGTACGGCGTGACGCCGACCAACTCCGAGTGGTACGCGGCCTCGTTGCACCACTGGGACGACGGCGCGACCGAAACCTCGGTGAAGATCCCCGGCGGCGCCGTCATCGAGGTGCTCCAGGGCGAGGGAAGCGCCGCCGAGCGGGCGATGGCGGCGCTCCGGGAGGGGCGCCTGGACATGCTGGGGGTGACGGAAACGCAACTGCCGCCGCTGCTGGCCGACGCGGGGCTCAAGCGGCTGTTCGTGGACTACCGGGACGTCGAGGCGGAGTACTTCAAGAAGACCCGGATCTTCCCGATCATGCACGTGCTCGCGGTGCGGAAGGCGGTGCTGGAGCAAAACCCGGAAGTCGCGGCCGCCCTCTTCGAGCTGTTCAGCCAGGCGAAGCGCCAGGCGCGGCAATGGTCCGCCGACATGCCGAGCATGGTGATGGCGTGGCAGCAGCATGCCCTGGACCAGGAACGCGCGGTGTTCGGCGGCGACCCGTGTCCGTTCGGGCTGGACGCCAACCGCGACGTACTCAACACGTTCATCGAATACTGCGAGGCCCAGGGCATCTGCGAGCGCAACCTCTCGCCCGAGGAATTGTTCGCGCCCGAGACCTGGGAGTTGACCGACCAGGAATGACGCCCCATGGCGTACCCATGTAGGGGCGGGTTTCAAACCCGCCCGTGCCCATACCATCGCCGTGGCCGATGAGGCACCGGCAGGCAGGCTGCATTCATTGAGAGGTGAAAGATGGCAAGACCGCAACGCAAGCAGGACCCCGAGCTGACACCGTTTGACGATCTTCGCACGTGGCTCGGGCAGGTGGAGGAGATCGGCCAGTTGGAGCGCATCTCCGGCGCCCACTGGGACCTGGAGGTGGGCGCCCTGAACGAGATCATCTGCGAGCGCCTGCCGGCGCCGCCGGCGCTGCTGTTCGAGAACGTCGCCGGCCACCAGGGTGAGGGGCGCGTGCTGGCCAACATGATGGAGACCATGGAGCGGACTGCGCTCACCCTCAACCTGCCCCTGGGTCTCAGTACCATCGAGGTCATCGACCGGTTGCGCACGAGATTGGGAAAGCTGGTTCCCGTAGAGCCTCGTGTGGTGCCCACGGGTCCGGTAATGGAGAACCGCAAGACCGGCAAGGACATCAATATCCTGGAGATCCCGGTGCCGCGCTGGCACTCCGGCGACGGCGGCCGTTACCTGGGCACCGCGCACCTGGTGGTCACGCGGGATCCCGAGACCGGCGCGGAGAACGTCGGCTGCTACCGCGTCATGGTCCACGAATCCGACAAGCTGGCGCTCTACATCTCCCCGGGCAAGCACGGACGCATGCACATGGAGAAGACGCTCCAGGCCGGCAAGCCGGTGCAGGTGGCCATGGCCTTCGGCCAGCACCCGCTGATGTTCGTGGCCGCGTCACAGGCGGTGCCCCCGGGCCTGAGCGAGTACGCCTGGGCCGGCGGCCTGGTGGAGCAACCCCTCAGCGTCATCGAGGCCCCTCTCACCGGCCTCAGGGTGCCCGCGGCCGCGGAGATCGTCGTGGAAGGGGAGATCATTCCCGGCGACACCCGTCCCGAGGGTCCCTTTGGCGAGTGGACCGGCTACTATGCCAGCGCGCGCCGGGCCGAGCCGGTGGTGCAGTTGAAGGCCCTCTATCACCGGGACAATCCGATACTGACCGCCGCGCCGCCGTTCAGGCCCACCATCCACGGCATGTACCGCTCCATGCTGCGGTCTGCGATGATCTGGAACGGGGTCGTGCAGGGCGGAGTGCCGGACGTCTGCGGCGTATACGTGCCGCCGCCGGCCCAGCGTTTCATGATCGTTATCTCCATCAAGCAGCGGTACCCCGGTCATGCCAAGCAGGCCGCGATTATGGCCGCCCAGTGTCACGCGGGGGCGTATCTAGGCCGCTACGTGGTGGTGGTGGACGACGACGTGGACATCACCAACCTGAACGAGGTGGTCTGGGCCATGTGCACACGCTCCAACCCCGAGGAGTCCATCGACATCATCCGCCGCACCTGGAGCGGGCCGCTGGATCCCATCATCCCGCGGGACAAGAAGGGTTTGAATTCCCGCGCCATCATCGACGCCACTCGGCCCTTCGAGTGGAAGGACCAGTTTCCGGCGGTCAGCCAGATCGACAAGAAAACCCACGACCAAGTGTCCGGCAAGTGGAAAGACGAGTTGGACCGGGTGGTACGGGGGCACCGGCAATAGGGCCGCAGGGCGGAGCCATTCGAGCGGGCATCCCGCGGCCGCCGCTGCATTCACGGAGAAGGAACCTGATATGAGTGATTCCATCAAGCTTTACGACTTCAAGAGCTCGCCCAACTGCCAGAGGGTGAAGGTGGTTCTGGAAGAGAAGGGACTGGCGTACGAAACGGTTCCCGTGGACCTTCGCAAGAAAGAGCAGAAGACTCCCGAGTACCTCGCATTGAACCCTTACGGCAAGGTGCCGGCCATGGTCGACGGGGACACGGTGCTTTACGAATCGTGCATCATCAACGAGTACCTGGAGGAGAAATACCCCGATCCGCCGCTGCTGCCCGCGGATTCCTCGCTTCGGGCGAGGATACGTATCCTCATCGACTACGGCATCAACCACACCGATTCGGGCCATCAGGCCATCCGCGCGGAAATGAGTAAGCCCGAGGGCGAGCGGGACGCCGATGCACTGGCAGCGGCCAAGGCGCTGTTCGTAGAGCAACTGCAACCCCTGGAGCGCGAGCTCGAAGGCCGCGACTACATGGCCGGTGAGTTTTCGTTGCTCGACGCCGCCCATGTGCCGCGGATCATGCGCCACGTGGAATGGGGCGTCCTGCCGGATCCGAGCCTGCCGCTACTGCAGGCGTGGTACGAGCGCATGAAGACGCGTCCGTCCGTCCGCGCGATCCTCTAGCCGTCTCGCGAATACATTCGCCAAGATGCCCAGGATCTCTCGTCGCCGGCAAGGCGGGTGAACAGCTCCCGGCCGCAGATCGTCCTCCTCGGCATCGGCCACACCAACGCCCACGTCCTGGACATGTGGCGGCGCGCCCCCCTTCCGGGCGCCCGCCTCGTGTGCGTTTCAAGCTTTGCCGCGGCCAGCTACTCCGGCATGCTGCCCGGCACCCTGTCGGGCCAGTACCCGCCCGGTAAGCTGGAGATCGACCTCCGGAGCCTCGCCCACGCGGCCAGGGCCGAGCTCGTGGTGGAGTCGGCCCGGAACGTGGACATGGAAACGCAGACCGTGCGTTTCGAGGATCACGAACCGGTGCCCTTCGATGTCCTTTCCGTCGGTGCCGGTTCGGTGCCGAACCGTGCCGGCATTGACGCGTCCGACGGCGCCTGGGTCCCCATCAAGCCCATGCAGACCTTTCTCATGCGGCTGTACGAACGCTTGCAGAGTCTGAGCGGGAAGAGGCGGGAGGCTATCCGGATCCTCGTCATCGGCGGTGGCGTGGGTGGCATAGAGATCAGCCTGTGCCTGCCGTCGTACCTGCGCCGGGCATCCGGCGGGTTGCGTTACAACCTCAGTATCGTTGACGCTGGCGAGCGCATCGGGAGCGGATTGTCTCCCCGGGCCTTGCGCAAGGTGGAGGCCCTGCTGGCGGTACGGGGGGTGGAGGTGATGACGGCCAGACGGGTCGCGCGGGTCGGCGCCGAAGAAACCGTGTGCACGGACGGCCATCGCATTCCCGCGGACTTGGTCATCCTGGCCGCCGGCGCCGCCCCGCCGCCGGTGGTGGAAAGCATGACCCTGCCGAAGGATCCCAGGGGCTTCCTGCTCACCGGCGACACCCTCCAGTCCACCGGCCCGGCCAATGTTTTCGCGGTGGGAGACAGCGGAACCGTCTCAGGCGCCACGGCGCCCAAGGCCGGCGTATACGCCGTCCGCCAGGGTCCGGTCCTCTGGAACAACATCGGCGCGCTCACCCGCGGCCAGCCGTTGACCCGGTACGAGCCGCAGCACGACTTCCTGCGGCTCCTCAACACCGGCGACGGCAAGGCGCTGATGGACTACAAGGGATGGACCGCCCACGCCCGCTGGTGCTGGCGGCTGAAAGACTACCTGGATAGCCGGTTCATGGCGCGGTTTCGCGTGATCCGGGGCTAATGGTTAGGCACGCTGGAGTACGACGATACGAGCTAACGGCTACTGTGTAGCCGAAGGGGAGGGGACAACTACTGGCTTGATCGGGTCCGCATATCCTCTAGCCTAAGCTTACCAAACCCCTGCGCATATTCGGGTTGGGAGGCTCGAAGGGGTCCGCGGCGAAATTGTATCAGGGCATGAGCGTGACGAAGTCCGCGTACGCTTTGCGCAACCTGGCAACGAACTGTTTGCTCTCCTGAGGCTTGAGATGTTGCGACTGTGCCGCGGTCTTCTTCTCGTAGGGGTGCGAGACCGGAAGGTGGTTCCGGCGCGTGTTCATCTCCCGGAAGCAATCACCGATCGTTGGGCAGTTCTTTGAAAATGGTCCGTTCGCGTCCAGCGTCACACCGAAATCGATAAGTTGTCCATTCTTGTCCACTGTGGTGCAAGCCGCTGGATGCCTCGTACCCGCCAAGTGGCGCTGCAACGCCAAGAACACGGTCTGGTTAAAAGAGTTCTGGCATGCCAACCAGAACGACCGTCCGCTCGTGAAGGCCGCCTCAGCCTGCTTCAGCAGGCCGAGTGCATGGATATACTCTGACGCCAACAGCGTGCGCCATGACTTGCCCCGTGGTGCGCTGTATCGAGCGGTGAGAATCTCGGCAATGGGATCGACCTTCGGATCCGCCGAGGAGATGACGCTAAGCTCTCGTAGCGTGTTGCGTACTTGGGAGTGCAGCTTGGGGGCCGTCAACCCGAACGAGGACGGGGTTAGGCCGCGTTCATGCAGTTCCGAGCAAACCGAGAGCCCGGGCTCAGGGCTGCTGCGCCTGAGGAATGTCTCGACGACTTGGCCTTTCCAGCCTGAGGTTCTTCTTGGTGGCGAGCTGGTTGACCCTCATCGAATCGATCTCCCCATATAGGGCAGATTCGTCAGTTCAGCCCAACGCCTTGAACGCAACCTGGCTCAGGTCACCGTAGAAGATGGGTCGTGCTCGATGACGTCTGGGTTCACATCGAGGAACTGGCGCTAGTTGGAACCACCACCGGGGCGCGTCACCGCGTCGATCGTGGCTTGGTCGATCTCAACGCGTTCGTCGACGATCTGATAGAGGTCACGGCTTGGTGAACTGCGTCCCTTGAGAGGACCGTGCCAGAGGGTTACGACGATTCCTTCAGGCTTAACGGCTTCGACGGCTGGGATCGTGTCGCTGTCACCCGTCAAGAGCGCCATACGGTCGACGCGTTGCTTGACGGCGAGTAGGGCCATGTCGACCCCTAACATCATGTCGACGCGCTTCTGCTGGAATATCGGTTGTCCCCTGTCGGTGAGGCCTTGGAAGTTAAGGTGGCCGAGACGTACCTGGAATCGCGGAATGTAGCTCAGGGCATCAATAAAACGCCTTTTCGATGCATAGCGCCTTTCCTCATCTGTTGTCGGCGGGTCGGACCGATAAGGCATGCAGTGGTAGTAGTAGGCGCGAAGCAGAGTGTCCGATGCACGCATCTGCTCCACAAGCTGCCCAACATCGACCTTTATCTGCGGGTACTCGTTCTGAAGGACCTTGTCGAGGTATCCTCCATCGATGTAGATCGCCACGTGCCCATAACCCTTCCTTGCTCCGAGAAAAAAAACGGGGCCACGTTAACGCGGCCCCGTTCATAAAGATCCTCACGTGCCAGTGGGACATGAGGGGGTATGAATAGTCTACTGATATCTGAAGGCGAGCTTGGTGTCAATGGCTTCCATCGTACGAGACGCTCTCTCTTGCTCAGCAGTTAGCGCCGCTCGTACTGCTTCGCCCCGTACATGATCTCTCGCGCCTTGTCGTCCATGGGGGTGAGGGGTACCTCCGCCATGACCTGGAGGCCGCGTTGCACGCCCGGCCGGGCGGTGACGGCTTCGAACCAGCGTTTGACGTTCGGGAGCTCGTTCAGGTCCTGGCCCTGTTTCTCGTAACCTTGCAGCCAGGGATAGCAGGCGATGTCCGCGATGGAGTACTCGTCGGCCAGATACTCGTGGTCCGCCAGGCGCTTGTCCACGACGCCGTAAAGGCGGCCGGCCTCGTTGGTGTAGCGCCGGACCCCGTACTCGTTGTCCGGCGCCTGGCCCCGGAAGTGGTTGGCCTGCCCCAGCATGGGGCCGATGCCGCCCATCTGGAACATCAGCCACTGGATCACCACGTAGCGGCGCTCCACGTCCTGGGGCATGAGCTTGCCGGTCTTCTCGGCAAGGTACATGAGGATGGCGCCCGACTCGAACACCGCGTAGGGCTTCCCGCCGGGGCCGTCCTGGTCGACGATGGCCGGGATCTTGTTGTTGGGGCTGATCTTCAGGAAATCCGGCTCGAACTGGTCGCCCTTGCGGATGTCGATGGGGTGGATGCGGTATTCAAGGCCCAGCTCTTCCAGCATGATGTGCAGCTTGCGGCCGTTGCTGGTGCGCCAGGAGTATGCGTCGATCATGGTGCCTCCGGTGGTGGAAAGTGGTGAGCGGCTTACCCGACCTCCGTTGGTGAGTCAAGGGCGGCGTTGCAGGCCCCGGGTTCAAGGGGTCACTAAGGGGTCCCTCGGGACCGTGGCACCAGGCGCCCTCCAGGCGGCCGAATTCCCAGACACACGGCGGCGCCGGTGAACGCCATCAGCAGACAGGCCAGAAACATCCCGGCATAGGACCCCGTGGCGTCGTGGACCGCGCCGCCCAGGAGGGCGCCCAGGGCGCCGCCGGTGTGGTGAACCCAGAGAATCGCGCCGGTGATCAAACCGATGTTCCGGATGCCGAAGTAGTCGCCGGTCATGGCTGCCGCAAGCGGCGCCGTGGCCATCAGCGTGAACCCCATCAACAGGGCGGCCGCGATGATCGCGGCTTCTCCGGACGAGGATACCAGCAACCCGAAGCAGACGCCGCGCAGGATGAACATGAAGGACAGGGGAATGCCGTGGCCCGCCTTCTCCGTGAGCGCCGGAAAGGCGAGCACGCCCACCAGGCTCAACAACCCTGACAGGCCCTGGATGTTGGAGGCATGCTGGCTGGTCAGGCCGGCGTCAGTGGCGAAGGGGATGAACTGGGTGACGAAGAAGAAGTCCTGGAAGCCGCAGAGGCCGTATGCGACCGCGACGAAAATGAAGCTCCGGGACAGGAACACCTCCCTGGGCGGGAAGTCCGGGGCGGGAAGGGTGCTCCGGGGTGCGATCCTGGCGCCGAACTCGTACGGCGACTGGCCGATGTCCGCGGGCTCCTTCTTCATGAGCGTGAGGGCTACGGGAACGACCACCGCGGAGACGAGAACGCCCAGGCCCATCCACGAGCCGCGCCAGCCGAAGCGCTCGAGAGAATACGCCAGCGCGGGGATGATGGCGAAGTGCCCGAAGGCCGTGCCGCTGACGGCGATGCCGCCGATCAGGCTGCGCAGGCTTTTGAACCACCGGGAGACGGTGGACGAAACCACCCCGATGGTGATTCCCGATACCCCGACGGCGGTGACGACGCCGTAGTAGAGGTAGAGCTCCGGGATCGAGCTGGTGCGGGCGGTCAGGAATAGGCCGGCGGAAGCCACCAGGGCCGAGATCGAGAACAGCAGACGCGGCCCGTAGCGGTCCAGCAGCCGTCCGGCCATCATCTGCCCGAAGCCGAACACCAGCATGTTCAGGGTGTAGGCGAACGTGATGGCGCCCCGGTCCCACCCGAACTCGGACGCCAGCGGCTTCACCAATACCCCGAAGGAGAAGCGCACGCCGCCGTCCACGAAGAGGATGAGAAAGCCTCCCAGAAGGATGATCCAGCCGTAGAAGAACGTGGAAGCTGAACCGGCCGAGGCCGGGTGGGGTGGGGTGTTTTGCACAGCCGCGTTCAGAGCACGGCGATCTCGTCGCCGGGCCGGATGACGCCGCCCTTGACCACCAGCGCGCAGATGCCGCTCTTGCCGGCGAGGGCCCGGGTCATGCCCGGCTCGGTGATGGACTGGATATAGGCGCACGGCGGGCGCGGGCGATCGAACGCCAGGACCGCCTCTCCCGCGCGAAACGCGTGTCCCACCAGCTCGGCAAGGCGGATGCCCCGGGTGACGATGTTTCGGCGATGCTCCCCGTTGAGCACCTGAGGGCCGGAGTCGGCCGCCACGGCCTCAAGGTCCTCGGCTTCGATGAGGGTCACCTGGCACTCGTCCCAGCCGCTGTAGTAGCCGGTTCGCTCGCAGTAACGGTCGCCCTCGAGCCCCATGCTCGCCACGGCCTCGGCCTCATCGACCTTCCGCATGCGGGCGCTGCCTTCGGACGCGATGTAGATCTCGTGGACGGTACCCATTGTGCTCCCGGTATCCGCGGCATCTTCCGCGGGTCTGTGCGGCGCCTTCGTCACAAACGAGCAAGCCCCCTGGATTTCCAAGGGGCTTGCGTTTTCGGGATTATATTCAGGCCGCTGCCGTCCGTCAACGCACATGCGTCCGACCCGCCGGGCCCGTGCGCCTCCGTCAAGCTGCCGCCTCGCAACGTCGAGTTCAACTTTAACTTGCGTGGGAAACACCCGGTGACTCGTTGGTTTCGGCATCGATCGGGCTTCATGCTAACATCCCTCAACATGATCTGCCGCATGCCAGTCGCGGGTCGGGAGCGGGGAACCGGAATTTCCTCGATGGCCGCGGTTCTCATCGGGTCGGCTCTCCTGTTCCTCGCCGGCGTCGGCGGCGCGCGCGCGGACGTGTCCTGGGGGGAAGCCCATGGAGGAGTCTTCCTCGGTGCCGGCCTGTCGCACAACCGGATCATCGACCCCACCGGCTGGGCGTATTGGGGTAGACGCGGCTGGGCGACCGACTACGACGACGCCGATCTCGTGGGCGGTTTGTTGATGGGAAGGAAGTTCGATCTGAACGGCGCGCGGTTCAGGATCGAGTTCGACGGCACCTTCGGCGACATGTCGGCGCAGACGAACCGAGTCGATCCCCCCAACGGGGACGAGACGGCGAAGGCGTCGCTTCGGTGGGCGGCCACGGCTCGCCTGGGGCTGGAGCACCAGGAAGGTCCGGTGACGGTATTCATCAACGGCGGTGTAGCGCTGGCAAGGATCACGAATTCCGTGACCGATATTGATTTCGATATCCCAAATAACATACCGCCGTACAGGGACCCGGACGATTCTTTTCGCGACAGCTCGACGAGAATCGGCTGGGTCGTTGGGATCGGTATCGAGGCGCCGCTGGCGGACGCCTGGACGTGGCGGTTGGATGGTTCGTATCTTGGTTTCGAACGGAGCACTCATTAAGTGAACCGCTCCGGGGGCGGCCGTTGCGGACCCGGCGGGCCCCGAGAGGCCTGTCCTTACAAAGTCGAGAACCACCTGGCCATCCTGCGGCTGGCCCTCGTTCGCCGGTTCGAGCTGTAGCGTCGAAAGGAGTCGACATGGTCGGCGGCGCCGTCCTCGTCATCCACATCATTGCCGGCTCGGTGGCGTTGGCCACCGCGGCCGTGGCGCTCATCACCGCAAAGGGCGGGGTGCATCACATACGGGCGGGGCGTGTCTATGCGGCGGCCATGGCGCTGGTGTGCGTGAGCGCGCTGCCGTTGGCCGTGCTCGGGTCCGATGTCGTGCTGCTGCTGGTTGCGGTGTTCAGCTCCTATCTCGTGTTCGCCGGCTGGCGCTTTGCCCGGAACAGGAGCGGAGGACCGCAGGTGGTGGACTGGGCCGCGTTGGCGGCCATGGGGCTCACGGGACTGGGCATGTGGGGCTACGGCGCCACCCTTTTCCTGCGGGGGGAAGCGCAGTGGGTCCCGATGGCCGTATTCGGTGCCATCGCGGTGGCACTGAGCGCTGTCGACCTGCGGTATCACCGCGCGCGCCAGTCCGGCCGGCAACGCATCGCGCGGCATCTCACCAACATGCTGGCAGGGACCATCGCCACCGTTACTGCCGTGGTGGTGGTCAACGTGGAAACCAACCCGGCATGGCTGGCGTGGATTCTCCCCACCATCCTCATCACACCCTTGATCGTCTGGTGGAACCGGCGGGTCAAGCGCGGCGCGGTTTCGCTTCGGGGCGCCACGCGCGAATGACGCCGACGGGCGACGGCGCCGCGGGAACGCGCCTTCCCGCGGCGCCTGCCGATGATGGCGCACCCGTGAGCCTGTTTGCGGGCGCCTTGTCTCTGGTATAGTCGAACAGGCGTGCTTCAAGTCTTGCATTCGAGTTCACTCAGATGAGCCATGTCCTGTTCCCCGTGATTCTCTCGGGCGGCGCCGGAACCCGGCTCTGGCCCCTTTCCCGGGAACTCCATCCCAAGCAGTTCATCCCGCTGGTGGAGGAGCACACCCTGCTGCAGGCCACCGCCCGCCGTCTGGCCGCGCTCGATCAGGCTCAGGCGCCCATCGTGGTGTGCAACGAGGCCCACCGTTTCATCGTGGCCGAGCAACTCGCGGCCGTCGACGTGACCCCGTCGGCGGTGCTGCTGGAGCCGGCGGGGCGAAACACCGCGCCGGCCATCGCCGCGGCGGCCCTGGAGGCGCTGGCGCTCGGCAACGACGGCGAAGACCCCATCCTGCTGGTGCTCCCGGCGGATCATGTCATCCGTGACGAGGGTCGGTTCGGCGGCGCGGTAAGAGCCGCCGTCGGGGAGGCCGCCGCCGGGTATCTCGTGACCTTCGGCGTGTCCCCCGCCCGTGCGGAAACCGGGTACGGATACATCAAGGCCGGCGGCCCCACCGGCGTCAGCGGCGACGGCCGCCGGGTGGAACGGTTCGTCGAGAAGCCGGATGCCGCGGAGGCTGCCCGCTACCTTGAAGAGGGCGGCTACTACTGGAACAGCGGCATGTTCGTGTTTTCGGCCTCGGGATACCTTCGGGAGCTCGGGGTTCACGCACCGGCGGTCCGCGATGCAGTGGCGCAGGCCCATCGGAAGGCGGTGGAGGACATTGGCTTCCTTCGGCTTGAGGCGGAGTCGTTCTCACGGTCTCCGGCCGTCTCGGTGGACTACGCGGTCATGGAACGCACCTCCGGGACCGTGATGATCCCGCTCGCATCCGACTGGTCGGACGTCGGCTCCTGGTCGGCGCTGGCCGATCTCGGTGAAAGAGACGCCGCAGGCAACGTGGCCCACGGCAACACCGTCCTGGAAGGAACCCGCGACACTTATGTACACGCCGGGGACCGAATGGTGGCCGCGGTAGGGGTGTCCGATCTCGTCATCGTGGACACGGCCGATGCGGTGCTGGTGGCGCACAGGAACGCGGTTCAGGACATGGGGAAGGTGGTGGCAAGGCTCAGGTCGGCGGGTCGGGAAGAACACCGGGCGCACCGCAAGGTCCATCGCCCCTGGGGCACGTTCGATGACGTGTACGGCGGTGACGGCTTCAAGGTGAAGCACATCGTCGTGCAGCCAGAACAGGTTCTCTCGCTGCAATCTCATCAACACCGCGCCGAGCACTGGGTTGTCGTGCGAGGCACCGCGCGGGTGACCCGAGGGGACGAAATCTTTACATTGTCCGAGAACCAATCCACTTACATTCCCCGGGGAACGAAGCACCGGTTGGAGAATCCGGGGGCCGTTCCGTTGGAGGTGGTGGAGGTGCAATCCGGCGATTACCTGAGAGAGGATGACATCGTCCGCTACGAGGATGCCTACGGCCGCAAGGACTTCGACGACTCGGAACAGGAAGGCTAGCCCGCAGGACCCTCGCCGGCGGCTGCCGGACCCGATCAGCGCCCGGTTTCGGGGCGACGTCCGTAGACGTAGAGGTCGGCAACCACGAAGTTCACGAGGCTGCCCAGGCCGACGCCGCAAAAGAATGCCAGCAGGCGGTGACGGTCGAAAAGCTCAACGTAGCTCGTCAACAGGGCGTAACTGCCGACGTTCACCCCAAGTCCGACAAGGCTGCTCGCCATGAACCTGGCCAACTGACCCAGGTGTGGTTGCCGCGCTCGTTCGCTGAACGTCAGTCCGCGGTTGAGCGCCCAGTTCCAGCCGACCGCGGGCCAGAAGGACAGGAAACGCGCCAGGCGGTGCTCGACGCCGGCCCACTGAAGGCCGAGATAGCAGGCAAGGTCGACCGCAAGGCCGCTGGCGCCCACCGCGCTGAAGAAGGGGACGCGCGCCATGCTGCCGAACTTGTGGTTGTACAGTCGCGAGAGGTGGCGCAGGAACCTGACCTGCTGCCGCCAGTTCATCTTGCTGAAACCCACGCTCCGGTCGCGGAACTCGATGGGGATCTCCCGCACCCGCAGTCGTCCGCGCACCATGAGGTCCAGGGCGATCTTGTACCCCATGGGCCGCACGGTCGGGAGATCGGGCAGCGCGCTGCGGCGCGTGGCGAAGAAACCCGACATGGGGTCGGCGTATTCGACCAGAGGGCGCGCCAGCCAGGTCGCCAGCCGTGAGTTCAGCACGCGGTAGAGACCCCAGGAGCGGTCCACCACGCCGCCCGGCGCATAGCGGCTGCCGATGACCATGTCGCAGTCCGCGTCCAGCGCCGCCAGCAGGTCGGGGATGAGCTCGGGCGGATGTGAGAGGTCCGCGTCCATCACCACCAGCCGGTCGAAGCGGCACTGCCGGATACCCTCGATCACCGCCAGCGACAAGTCCCGGGGCGGCTCGCGGCGGATCACCATGCGCACCGGCAGGCGCCGCGCCAGCTCCGCAACCACGGCTTCGCTGCCGTCGCCGGAGTCGTCGTCCACCAGCAACAACTCCCATTCGATGCCGGTGCCGGAAAGGGCCGCGTCGATGCGTTCCGCCAATGGCGAGATATTGTCCGCCTCGCGGAAGGTCGGCACGACGATGGAGAGCGCTTGGCTGGTATTCCCGGGATCGTCGGACGTATTCGACATGTCGTTCGCGTAGGTTGCGGCCCAAGAGTCCGGGGCTCGTTGTCGACTTGGCGGCTCTTCGACGGGAACCTCGTCAAGGCGCCTTCGGAAAGCTTTCCGTTCGGTGCAGCATTCAACAGATCGGCGTTAATGACAACAGTGGCGCGCGGAGAAGGCTGTCATTGCCTGTGAGCGGAGGTTCGATCGGACCACACCATAAGACGCATCCGACATGCCATTCGCTTGGATTGCCGGCGGGTCGCCGGAGGTCGTCGAGTCACCTCCTAACCTTTAGGGCGTTAAGGCCACGAAAGGTTCACGGGTTTTCCCCTGTCTTGCGACAACCCCCGGCGTGCTCGCGCCGCGGCGCGTGGCCAGTTCGGCGTAGCAGTACGCCAGGGCCAACGCCCGGCAGGGCCGCCAGCGTTCCGCAAAGGCGCGCATCTCGGCCTCGGTGGCCTTGCCGGTCCTGCCCAACAGGCCCTGGGCCACGTATTTGACCACCCCGAGGTCGCCGGCGGGGAACGTATCCGGGCGCGCCAGGCCACGCATCAGCGCGATCTCGGCCGACCAGCGGCCGACGCCCTTGATCTCGGTCAGACGCTCTACGACCTCGTCGTCGGAAAGCGCGGCCAACTCGGCCCCGGCGGCCGGGAACCGGGCGTCGGAGGTGAAGGCCTCGCCGAGACGGATCAGCGTGCCTGCCTTGGCACTGCTCAGCCGGAAACCGCGCATAGCTTCCACGCTCTGGGCGGCGAACCGGCGCGGCTCGGGAAACGCGTAGTAGGTACGCCCCTGTCGGCGCGACTTGCGGCCGAAGCTCTCGACCAGCGCCTTCTTGATTGAGTACGCGAACGTCAGGTTGACTTGTTGGGAAAGGACGGCGCTGACCAGCGCTTCGAACAGCGTCGGGCTGGCGGTGATGCGCAGCCCGCGGAATCGCGGCACTAACGGCGCCAGCAACTCGTCCTTGCGCGCCAGACGGTAGAACGGCCTGAGATCGAGGTCGGTGCACAGGATGTGCCGGAGTTGCGCATCGAACTCCGCATGCCTGAGAGGCGCCCTGGACGGACTGTCCAATGCCACCGCGAGCCGCGGCTTCGCCACCGTCCCGACATTGGCCACCGTGGCCAACGCGAGCTGACGGCCTGCCGCCAGCAGGCGCCGGTATTGCCGGTCCTCCACGAGGTCGACGTTCTCGCTGGCGAAGCGCATGAAGCGCGCGACGGTAAAGTCGAACGAATACGGCGTCCGCGGGATGATCTCGAACGAGTGCGTCATTGCGCGGCTTTGGATCCGGCCCGGCATCGCCCATGGACGCCGGCTCTCCGTATCTATTCGTTCCTCGCTTGGCTATCGACCTACAGTCACGATCCCGAACCGGGCAAGAGGCGGCCTTCATCGTCGATCAGAACGACACGGCTTGGCCGTTCCTTGCCCCAGCTCCAAAGCACAAGGTTGAACTCATCGGCGCCGGTTCCGGCAGCGAAGCTTCGGACCAGCATTCCGACGTAGCCCGCATCAATCAAGCGGTCGGCCAGCGCCTGCGAGGCGGGAACCGCCCCTTCCAGCATTTCCGTTTCCCAGGCAGGACAAGCGAGTTCCGCATCGTCGACCCCCAGCGCTGCACATTGGTCATCGTCGCGCGTGTCGAACACGGGTTCGGAATCGACCTCGTACGCGCAGAGAGTGACGGGCTGCATGGACCGGCCCAACGGCTGCGCCTCGCGTATGGCTGTCAACGGATCGAGGGAAGTATAGAGTGTCGGGATGTCGCGCCGGTTGAAGCGCCCGCCGTGGCGGCGCGCACCCTCGCCGGACAGCGGCGTCCAGGACCATTGGGGATTATGCGCCCGGTACACCACTCCTCGGAACCGCATCGTTGGAACACGTAATCAGGCGTATCCGCCGGCCATGACCCGGTCGAGATAGGCGTGCACCTGATCGGCCTTGCCCTGACGCAGCAACAGGTCCGGAGTGGCCCCGCCAAAGCCCGGTAGCGGTTCGGAGCGGAACCATGCATAGGCTGCAAGGGGCGAGCCGGTCTCCGCCTCAACGCGGTTCAGAATCTCCAGCATCTGGCGCAGACGAACCTGAGTCTTTCGCGCCCGGATCCGTGAAGCCCGCGAGAACGCGTCCCTTCCAAGCCCCAGAGTGCCGGCGATCTCCGACTTGGTCGTGCGGAGCGCGGTCGCGATGAGCACCGGCGAGAATAACTTATCCTTCACGAATTCGTAGAAGAGCATCACTAGACCTCATCTTTTGCCACCTAGTTTAGTGTGTTTCTGACCACAAGTCGAGCTGCTGGTTGAGCCCTACCCCGTCCCCGGCTCCTCATAATAATGCTCGTAGTACCACTCCGCGATCTCTCCCCCGGTGGTGACCCAGACGTCGTCGTGTGAGCAGATGTACTCCAGGGCGAGGTCGAGGTACTTGATGCGGAGGGGGATGCCGATGATGAAGGGGTGGAGGGGGATGCACATCACGGTGCCGTTGCGTTCGCCGTCGCGGTAGAGCACGTCGAACTGGTCGCAGACCTGCTGGAGATATTCCCTGGGGGTGTAGTTGGAGCGCAGGAAGAAGTTGATGTCGTTGAGGCCCTGCTCGTAGGGCACGACGATCATGCGGCCGCTCTTCACGCGCATGGGGATGGGTTGGTCGTCGAAGCCCCAGTCGCAGAGGTAGTCGAAGCCCTCGGCCGCCAGGTGGTCCGGGGTGTCGAAGGTCTCGGCCAGGGCGGGTCCGAGCCAGCCCCGCGGGGCCTTGCCGGTGGCCGCCGCGATGTCCTCACGAACCTGCCGTATGACGGACCGCTCCTCTTCGGCGGGATAGGACGTCAAGGGCATGTTGTTGGTGATGCCGTGCCCCAGCCACTCCCAGTCCCGCTTGATGCCCTCCTCGATGATCTCCCGATGGTGCACGCAGACCTCGGAGTTCAACTGGGCGCTGGCCCGGATGCCGTACTTGTCGAGCACCTCCATGAGCCTGAAGACGCCCACCCGCGCGCCATAGTCACGCTGCGAGTAGCCGCGGACGTCCGGCACCTGGGACATCCCGAAGTTGGGGATGGACTGGTCGATGTGGAAGTACTCGATGTTGGGGCTCACCCAAAGGGCAAGCCTGGCGTCATTGGGCCATCTGAGCCTGGGCCGGCTCGTGATGGGCTGATAGTCGTAGCGGCGGTTTTCCATGTCATACCCTCGTGAGTCGCGGTGTGCCGTCCGGCAGTCGATCCCTGCCTGTTGGGACAGGCTCCTATCACGGTTGGGTTGCGGCTGTCCATGACGCCGGTTCATCGCGCCCATTGGCAATGTATACCGGTTCGCGTTAGAGGATTAGGGACCTCTGACACGTACCGGAGCGCAGCATGGCGAAACTGAACACTCCCTTGTGCGACGTGCTCGGCATCGAGCATCCGATCATCCAGGCGGGCATGGGCTGGGACAGCCGCGGGTCCACGACGCCGCCGAAGCTGGTGGCGGCCGTGTCCGACGCGGGCGGCCTTGGGGTCATCGGCGGCAGCCCGCTGCAGCCGGAGTTCATACGGGAGCGCATTCGCGCCACCCGGGAGCTGACGGACCGGCCCTTCGGCGTGGACATCACCCTGCCACGGCTGGCGCAGACGCCCTACGCGGACGTCGGTAACGTCCGGGAGTTCCTGGAGCGGACCCATCCCGACCACGTGAGCTTCGTGCGCGAGGCCATCGAGGAGTTAGGGTTGGAGACCCAGGGCCCGGACCCGTGGTCCAAGGTCAAGACCCCGGACATGGTGCGGCGGCAGTTGGACGTGATCCTGGAGGAGGGCGTCCGGGTGCTGGCGGTGGGGCTCGGCGACACCGCGGAGGTGGTGCCCCTGGCCCACGAGCGGGGCATGAAGGTCCTGGCGCTGTGCGGCAACGTGAAGCAGGCGGTGGGGCACGCGGCCAACGGCGTGGACGTGGTCATCGCCCAGGGCTACGAGGCCGGCGGCCACACCGGAAGGATCGCCAACTTCCCCTTGATACCCCAGGTGGTGGACGCGGTGCGGCCGACGCCCGTGGTGGTGGCCGGGGGGATAGCCGACGGCCGCGGCCTGGCGGCGGCGCTGAGCCTCGGGGCCGTGGGGGTGTGGTGCGGCACGGTCTTCCTGGCCAGCGCGGAGAGCGAGATCCACGCCGACTACAAGAGCCAGCTCATCCAGGGAAGGACCGAGGACTTCGTGCTCGATCGGTTCCCCAGCGGCAAGCCCAGCCGCCATTACCGCAGCCCGGTGATCCGAAGGTGGGAGGCATCAGGCCTGCAGGCGCTGGAGATGCCGTTCCAGGGAGTGCTCAACGATCAGTTCCGGGTGGCCGCGGAGAGCGGCAAGCGGGTGGACGTCATGAGCGTCCCGGGCGGACAGATCGCCGGGCTGCTCGGCGAGAAAGACGTGCGGCCCGCCGCCGAAATCATCGAGGCCATGGTCGGGCAGGCGGCGGAGGTGCTGAAGGCCGGGGCTTCCCTGGCGGTGGGTGATTGAACGCAACGAACGTAACGTGAGGACAGGTCATGGATATCGATCCCGTCAAGTATGAAGTGTTTCTGCACCGGCTGTGGGCCATCGGGGAGGAAGGGCGCCAGACGCTGCAGCGGGTGACGGCCTCGCCCATCGTGGCCCAGGGCGGCGAGGTCATGAGCTCGTTTTATGATATCGAGGGCAAGATGGTGCTGGCCTGCTCGGGGCATCTCCGTTTCGCCGGCGCCACCTCCGACGCCATCAAATACCTCATCGAGTGGTACGGCGAGTCGCCGGGCTTCTTCGACGGCGACCAGATCTTCTTCAACGATCCCTACGTGGCCGGGTCCCATACCTACGACATGATGGTGGTCAAGCCCATTTTCCACGGCGGCGAGCTGATCGCCTGGACCGCCACCAGCACCCACACCGCCGACACCGGCGGGCTGCTCCGGGGGGCCGCCTCGGAGATCTTCCACGAGGGCATTCGCATCCTGGGCGTCAAGGTGGTGGAAAAGGGCGAGTTCCGCGAGGACATCTTCAGAACGTTGACCGAGCAGTGCCGCGACCCGCAATACGTGGGCCTGGACGTGAAAGCGATGATCGCCGGCAACAACGTGTGCGGCAAGCGCTATCTGGAGCTGGTTGAGAAGTTCGGTCCGGAGTTCCTGGAGGAGGCCGGCCGGAAGACCATTCAGAACTCGGAGGAGATGGCCCGCGCCAAGCTCCGTTCCCTGCCCGACGGCCAGTGGGTGTCGCGCGTCTACACCACCGCGCTGAACAAGCAGACCGGCACGGCCATGCCCATCCAGGTCATGTGCACCGCCACCAAGGAGCGGGATCGACTGAAGCTGGATTTCGCGGGCAGCAGTCCACAGATGGCGAACGACGCCAACTCCACCCTGCCGAGCACCTTTGCCCACGTGGGTGTCGCGCTGACCAATACGCTTTTCTGGGACGTGCCCTGGAGCGACGGCAAGCTCACGCCGGTGGAGGTGTCCGTGCCCGAGGGGACGGTGCTCAACTGCGTGTTTCCGGCGGCCTGCGGCTTCGCCCCCTGGATCGGCGAGAAGCTGGTGGCGGCGGTGGTGGAGTGCATGGCCAAGATGCTCTACGCCGCCGGCCGGCTGGAGGACGTCAACGCGAGCTGGTACAGCCTGTGGGCCGCGGGCGGGCCGGGGTATTTCCCCGGCGGCACCAACCGCGAGGGCATCCGAACCGCCCAGGGTATTTACGACATCCACGGCGGCGGCCTGGGAGCGGCGCCGCACCGGGACGGGGTCAACACCGGCGGCCACATGAACATCCCGTCCGGCGGCATCAGCGACGTGGAGCGCATCGAGATGCAGTACCCGCTGCTTTACTTCACCCGCAACCACAACATGGACGGCCCCGGTGCCGGCAAGTACCGCGGCGGCCTGGGGAGCTTCCGGGTCACCATGGTGTACGGCTCCCAGGACTTCACCAACGACTACAAGCCCTACGGCGGCATCCCTCAGGGCGCCTTCGGGCTGTTCGGCGGCTACCCCGTGGGCAGCGGCGCGTTCCGGGCTATCTTCAACCCGGCGGCCGACGTGTGGGACCGGATGAAAGCCAGCGACTATCCCACCCATCCGGCTCAGGTGGTAGCGGAGGGCTGGGGCGAGGTGCGCATTCCCGAGGGCACTCCGGAGCGGCTTTCGGTGCCGGAGTTCAGCCTGATGTCCGACTTCACCGCCTGCGGCGGTGGCTTCGGCGATCCCTTGGAGCGGGACCCGGAACGGGTCGCCCGGGACGTAAGGGTCCACGCCGTGTCGAAACGGACGGCGGAGGCGGTCTACGGGGTGGTCCTGGAGGGCGGAGACCTGTCCGTGGACGAGGCCGCCACTGTCGAGAGGCGGCGGCAGATCCGCGCCGCTCGGCTGGCGGACGGAATGCTGCTGGCCCCGTCCGGGTTCGCGGACGGCGACCGCAACTGGCAATCGTTCCTGCGTTTCCACGAGTACCTGGAAATCGCCTCGGATGGGAGCGACCGTGCCGTCCGCTGCATCTCCTGCGGCTACCTCTTCTGCGGCTCGGGGGAGAACTACAAGAAGCACAGCGTGAGGCTGGTGGTGAGCCCGGAGGAGCTGTCGGGCACGAGGCTACCCTCCGACGAGGACTACCTCGGCCGTTTCCACCTGTACGCGTGTCCCGGCTGCGCCACTCTGCTTCAAGTGGACGTGTACTGTCCGGCCTTGGGCGGCGACGAGGATCTCATGGACATCCGCGTGGCCGGCAACGGGGCTTGATACTTCTTCTGGAAGTCCGCGCCCCGGCGCTCGTCCGAAACGCGGCGGGTAGCTGAGCCGGCGGATCAGGTATCGGAGCGCCGGTAGCCGGTGTTGGTGCCGCCGCTTTGGGAGCGCAGATAGCCCTCCACGTCGGAGAACGTATCCATCATCAACTGCTGGCGTGCGGCCACGAGTTGATCCGTGCGCATGGCCTGTGACAGTGGAAGGTCCTTGCCCATCTGGACGGCGATCTTGGCGCTGGCCAGGGCCGCGGGATGGCGCGAGCCGATCTCCTTGGCCAACTCGAGGGTCACCGCTTCGAGTTCGCCCTCGGGCACCGCTGCCGACACCAGCCCGAAGCGGTCCGCCTCGGCCCCCGAGAAGTTCCGCCCGCTGAAGTGCATCAGGGCCGCCTTCTTGGCCGTTATGCCGGTATGATAGAGGGAGCTCAGGGCCATCTGGCCGAAGCTGCCCCGGACGATCTCGGGCATGCCGATCTTCGCGGTATCCGCGGCGATGGCGATGTCGTGGGCGGTCATGAGCGCCATGCCCCCGCCCAGGCAGTGGCCGTGCACTTGGGCGATGGTGACCTTGGGGTAGTTCCTAAAACTCTCGTAGAACATCATATTCGGGTGGGAACGGTCCCAATCTCGCGGCGGTTCCGCGTGGATCGCCCGTAGGTCGCGCAGGTCCGCCCCGGCACAGTAGCACGGTCCGTTTCCCCGGGTGATGACCACACGGACTTCGGGATCCGCCCGGACCGTCTCGAGGGCGTCGAGAATCTCGCCGGTCAGGGTCTGGCTCAGGGCGTTGCGCTTCTCGGGCCGGTTGAAGTTCAACCGCACCACGCCTTCGCCGATCCGTTCCAGCACCAGCGTCGACCACTCCTTTGTCATTCCCGTGTCCTCCCGGCCTGATTGGCGGCCCCCAACCGAGGAAGCGCGGCCACTAGTCCTCCACGCCGGCCGGAGCCTTGTAGTAGTGCTGGTAGTACCAGTCGGCGATCTCGCCCGCGGTGGTCTTCCAGACGCCGTCGTGGGAGCAGATGTAGTCCAGGGCCCGGTCCAGGGCGCCGATGCGAAAGGGCATGGCCGTGACGTAGGGGTGCAGCGGAATGGCCATGACCCGTCCGCCGTTCTCGCTCTCCCGGTAGAGGGTGTCGAACTGGTCGCAGACGATCCGGTAGTAGTCCGCCGGCGTGTGGTTGGCGTGGATGAACATGGAGATGTCGTTGATTCCCTGCTGATACGGCACCGTGATCATGCGGCCGGCCTCGACCCGCATGGGCGTGGGCTGATCGTCGTGGCCCCAGTCGCACAGGTACTCGAACCCCTCCGCGGCCAGGTAGTCCGGCGTTTCGTAGGTCTCGGAGAGCCCGGGTCCCAGCCAGCCCTTGGGGGCCTTGCCGGTGGCGTGGGCGATGATGTCACGGACCTTGCGTATGACCTTGCGCTGCTTCTTGTCGCCGTACGAGTTCATCCGCGTGTTGTTGTTCATGCCGTGGCCCAGCCACTCCCAGGAACGCTTGTTGCCCTCCTCGATGATGGCCGGGTGCTGCGCGCACACCTCGGCGTTGAGCAGCACGCTGGCGCGCATGCCGTAGCGGTCGAACACCTCCATCATGCGGAACACGCCCACCCGCGACCCGTAGTCCCTCAAGGAATAGGACTGCACGTCCGGCAGCGGCTCCGGGACCCTCGGCAGGGCCTTGTCGATGTGAAAGCATTCGACGTTGGGGCCCAGCCAGAGCGCCACTCGCGCTCCGCCCGGCCATTCCAGCCGCGGCCGGTGGATGATCGGACTGTAGTCGTAACGTGTGCTGAACATCGGCGTTGCCTCCATAACGGGTTCTGCGGTTGTCCGTTTGTGTGGTCTACCAGATACCACCGCGGGTGGCGAGGGCGGAGGTCCGTCCGCTGTTCGCACGGGACGGCGGTTCTTGATTTCGGTCACGGTCGCGATATGATGAGCAGAGCCCCGGACGTTCAGCCCAAGGGCTGAACACCAGGAGAACGGCTATGACCAAGAAGTCCAGACACACCGGCGTCCGCGAGGGTCTGGTCAACGACCCCGACATCCTTGCGAAACTCCGAGAGTTCCGTGCCCGCGTAGACCGGATGGAGTCACAGCGGGAGAGGTTGACAAAGAACTACCCAAATCATTGGGCCGCGCTGTATGGCGGTGACTTCGTCGTTGCCGAGTCTTTGGAGGACCTCCTTGAGAAGTTGGATGACCAAGGGGTGCCGACACACGAGACGGTGATCCGGTTTCTCGATCCGAAACCGGAACACATGATCCTTTGCCATCCGTGATCCGGGGACGATTCGACCACTACCGACGACCCTATGTCCTGGGTCGGCTCATCCTGCCTCGTTGGAACATTCAAGGAGAAGTCGACTTTCTCGTCGACACCGGAGCGGTCCTGCTGGCGTTCGCCTTCTCCGCGGCCATCGGCGTGTTCTTCGGCTTCCAGCCCGCCAAACGGGCCGCCCGGCTCAACCCCATCGAAGCGCTGCGCTACGAGTGGGGCGGTTTCGCCCCCCCTGGTGCGGGCCTGCGACACTAGGGTGCCTTGAAGGAATAGGCGGTGCGGAAGGCTTCCGTGGCCTGCATCCGCGCCCACCACGCGCCCAGCCCGGGCCGGGCATTCCAGTCCACCAGCCGCTCCAGTTTGTTGGCCTCGAAGCGCTCGATGAAGGGCGCGATGGAGCAGTCCGCCAGTGACATCCTGTCGCCGTTGAGCCAGGGCCGGTCCGCCAGGGCCTTCTCCACGTCGTCCAGGATCTCGGCGAGCCGCGCCTCGGCATAAGTCATTTGCTCCTCGGAGATGCCGTTCCTGAGCCGATCCGCCAGCAGCGCCCGTTTCGGTTCGGTGGGCTGCTGCATGATGGCGGCCTGCCGCTCTTCCTCGGACATGTTCTCGTAGCGCTTGATGCGGCCCTGCTTGATGAAGGAGATGACGTTGACGTTGCGGTGCAGCTCATGCTCGAACCGGTCCATCCAGATACGCATTTGCGCCCGTTCGTAGGGGTCGTCCGGCCTCAGCGGCACCTCCGGCCACATGTCGTCGAGGTACTCGAGAATGAAATTGGACTCGATGATGATCCGGCCGTCGTGCACCAGGGTGGGCACCACGCCGTTGGGATTCAGCTTGACGTACGAGGGGTCGAGATTCTCGAACTTCGCCAGATTGACGTAGACGCTCTCCCAGGAGAGTTGTTTCGCCGCCAGGGCGATCCGTACGCGGCGCGAGCAGGTGGAACTCCACCAATGATAGAGCTTCAGCATGAAACACCTCCGAAACACAGGGGATTCAACAACCCCTCGGGCAGTCGCCAGCTTACTGCGAACCGGACAAGTGCGTCCACCGGCGGTCCGGGCTGCGGCCGCGCGGGGAGTTGCCAACATGGACCCGCGCTGGCATACAAGTCACTGTGGTTCGGCCGCATGCCATTTTACCAGCGGAACAGAAAAGGATCTTACATGAGCGCTTCCAGGCATGGGACTTTCAGTTGGTGTGAGCTTCTGACCACTGACGTCGAAGCGGCAAAGAGCTTCTACGCCGAGCTTTTCGGGTGGACCATGGAGCCCGTAACCCACGAGTGCGACGAAGGCAACGAGACTTTTGAATACAATCTCGTGAAAGTGGATGGAACCGAGGTCGGCGGAATCATGGCCGTGCCGCCCCAGGCCGAGGGAATGCCGCCGTGCTGGGGGGCCTATGTGACGGTGGACGATGTGGACACGGCGGCGAAAAAGGTCCGGGATCTCGGGGGTGAGATCATGGTGCCGTTGAAGGATATACCGGGCGTGGGGCGGTTTTGTGTCATCCGGGACCCCCAGGGTGCCACACTCACCATGATCACCTACTTGCCGGGGCACGAATAGGCGTCGTCTACGGGGATCGCCGCTGCACCGATGGGTGCGATACGATGTCTCGAGTTCCACCGCCCTCGCCGGAAGATTCGCTGGTCCGTTGCGGATGGGCCGGGACCGACCTGTCCCGGGCGTACCACGACACGGAGTGGGGGGTGCCGTGCCATGATGACCGGACGTTGTTCGAGTTCCTGATCCTCGAGGGCGCGCAGGCGGGATTGAGCTGGGAGACCATTCTGAGAAAGCGGCATGACTACCGCCGAGCGTTCAGCGGCTTCGACCCGGTCGCCGTGGCCCGCTATGATGAACGGAAGCGGGGCGAACTTTTGAAGGATGCGGGTCTGGTACGGAACCGCCTCAAGATCAACGCGGCGGTCATCAACGCCCAGGCGTTTCTCCGGGCGAGGGAGGAGCACGGCACGTTCGACCGCTACATCTGGCAATTCGCCGACGGACGTCCTCGGGTCAACCGGTGGCGTGCCCATGAGGAGGTACCGGCGCGCACGCCGGAGTCGGAGGCCATGAGCCGTGATCTTTCGGGCCGTGGGTTCCGGTTCGTCGGCCCGACCATCTGCTATGCTTTTATGCAGGCGGTGGGGATGGTGAACGATCACCTTGTGCAGTGTTTCAGGCATCGCGCGGTCACGACCCTGGGCTGCTGATCGTCCGCCGGTTGCGGCGACGGGGATTGCCATGAATCGAGCACGGAGGAGGAGAACGCTATGACGGAAGGCTTGTTTCGCAGGGGTTCGCGTTACGTCTACGCGCTTATGCGAATCGTCGTCGGGCTGGCGTTCGCGCAGCACGGCGCGCAGAAGCTGTTCGGTTTCTTCGGCGGCATGGACGGAAGCGGCGCGTCGGTGGAGATGCTCTCGCTCATGGGGGCCGCGGGCGTCATCGAGTTCGGCGGCGGTCTGCTGGTGGCGGTGGGAATTTTCACGCGCCTTGCGGCCTTTCTCTGCAGCGGCCAAATGGCCGCGGCCTATTTCATAGCCCACGCCGGTCGCGGTTTCTGGCCCATTGAGAACGACGGGGAGCTCGCTGTGCTCTTCTGCTTCGTGTTCCTGTATATCGCATGCCGGGGC
The DNA here is from genome assembly GCA_965218305.1 of uncultured Binatia bacterium (SeqCode). GTDB lineage: Bacteria > Desulfobacterota > Binatia > UBA9968 > JAJDTQ01 > JAJDTQ01. Next base: position 720,597 of record OZ244617.1, read on the forward strand.
GGCGGCGCATTGAGCGTTGGCAGATCCGGCCGGTAGGCTCATGGCAACCTACGCCATCGGCGACGTACAAGGCTGCTACGAGCCCCTCCGGCGGCTGCTGGACGTTGTCGGCTTCGACCCGCCGACCGACCGGCTGTGGTTCGCCGGCGACCTGGTGAACCGCGGTCCGGACTCCCTCTCCGTGCTGCGCTTCGTCAGGGGGCTCGGCGCGGCCGGGATTGCCGTTCTCGGCAACCACGACCTTCACCTCGTCTGCCGCGCGGAGGGCATCTCCGCCGCCAAGCGCCACGACACCCTTGATGATGTCCTGGGCGCCGCCGACCGTGACGAGATCATCGATTGGCTGCGCCGTCTTCCGCTGATCCATTGCGAGAACCGATACGTCCTCTCCCACGCCGGTCTGTTGCCGCAGTGGACCACCCGCAGGGCTGCGGAGTTGGCGGGCGAGGTCGAAGCGCGGCTGCGGGCCGCCGACTACAGGGATTTCCTGCGGTGCCAGACGGGTCGCTCGGTCAGCGAGTGGTCCGATGATCTGACCGGGCCGGCGCGCTGGAGCTGCATCGCTGGCGTGTTCACGCGGCTCCGGTGCTGTGCGGCCGACGGCCGCATGGCGCTGTCGTTCTCCGGGCCGCCGGCGGATGCGCCCGCAGGGTACAGTCCGTGGTTCGTCTGGCGCCGCGAGAGCGGGAGCGAGACGGTTCTGTACGGGCACTGGGCGGCTATGGGGTTCCACCGCGAGAACGGCACGGTGTGCCTGGACAGCGGCTGCGTGTGGGGCGGCTCGCTGACCGCCCTTCGCCTCGACGACGGGCAGGTCTTTCAGGTGCCCGGTGGCTTGTAGCGCACGGGCTGTGTCAGTGTTCAGCGCGCGATGACCACGATCGGGTTTAAACCCCGCGCCTGCATCTCGTTATCACGCCTTTACGACTGCAACGGGTCCGACGCGTCCAACTGCTTGCGGCGCTGCTGCTCCAGCGCCCACGCCACGTGCTCCCGTACCAGCGGAGACGCATCCTCGCTGCGCTCCTGCAACCCCTGGACGATGAGGGGATCGTAGGGCGCATTGCCCAACGCCACGGCGACGTTCCGCAGCCAGCAGGCGTGGCCGATGCGGCGAATCGCGCTCCCGCTCATGATGCGCAGGAAATCCGCCTCGCTCCAGCGAAAGATCTGCAGCAGCGCCGGCGCGTCCAGTTCGTGCCGGGGCAGAAAGCCCGCTTCGTCCGTGGGACGGGCATAGCGGTTCCAGGGGCAGACGAGTTGGCAGTCGTCGCAGCCGTAGATGCGGTTGCCCATGAGCGGCCGCAGCTCCACCGGGATGGAGCCGCGAAGCTCGATGGTGAGGTAGGAGATGCACCGGCGGGCATCGAGTTGGTACGGCCCGGTGATGGCGCCGGTGGGGCAGACGTCGATGCAGGCGCGGCAGGTGCCGCAGCGGTCCTCGGCGGCGCGGTCCGTGGGCAGCGCCAGATCGGTATAGATTTCGCCCAGGAAGAACCACGAGCCGGCGCCGGTGTTGATGAGGTTGGTGTGCTTGCCGATCCAGCCCAGGCCGGCGTTGCGCGCCAGCGGTTTTTCCAGCACCGGCGCGCTGTCGGTGAACACCCGGTAGCCGAAGGGACCGGCGAACGCGGCAATCCGATCCGCCAGGCCCTGCAGCCGCTTCCGCAGGAGCCGGTGGTAGTCCCGCCCCAGGGCGTAGCGCGAGACATAGCCGAGGCGAGGGTCGTCGAGGACTTGCCACGGGTCGGTCCCCGTCTCCGGAAGGTAATCCATGCGGGCGGAGATCACTCGGGCCGTGCCCGGCACCAGCTCGGCCGGCCGCGCGCGCCGGGACCCGTGCCGTTCCATGTAGCCCATCTCGCCGTGCCGTCCCTCGGCCAGCCAGCGCTCCAGCAGCGCCTCGTCCGCGGCCAGGTCGACGCCGGCGATGCCGATCTGCTGGAAGCCCAGCTCGCGGCCCCATGCCTTGATGCGGTCGGCCAAACGGCCGAGGTCCGGCTCGGTCATGGCGTACTACGACGCCGGCGAGTAGCCCCTGGCGAACCAGGGCTCGAGGTCCGCCGAGAACAGATCGCCGGGGAGGTCCGTGCCCACGCCAGTCTCACGGGCCTTGTCCAGCATCGCCTTGCCCACGGCGGCGAACTGGATCGCCATGCCCGAGTTGTTCTTGTAGTAGATGATTTCCGCGGGGTCCCGGCGGCCGGGCGCGGTTTTGTTCACCACCTCGCCCAGCTCGGCCACCTTGTCCCAGGAGGTCTCGCCGGCCTCGATGGGATCCAGCAGTTCCTTCTGGCGGTTGGCGTGCACGCTCTCGCGGCCGTTGACCACGATCAGATCGCTGCGTGTGATGGTCTCCCGGTCCACCTCGTGGCGCTCGAACACCACGTCGCTGTTGACGATGGACACGACCGTCTGCCCCGGTTCCAGGTCCCTGCCGTCGAACACGGGACCCGACGAGCTGGTGGCGCAGCAGATGACGTCGGATCCCTTCACCACCTCGCCCGGCTCGGTAGCGCTGGTCACCGGGATCCTCAGTTCGTCGCCGAATCGTGCGCAGAAATCCTCTCGGTGTGCGTGGGAGGGGCTGTACACCTTCATGCGTTGCAGGGGAAGGGCGGCCGCCAGTGCCCGGGCGTGCAGCTCCGCCTGGTGCCCCGTGCCGAAGAGGCCGGCGACGCGGGAGTCCGGGCGGGCCAGCAGGCGGACGGCGGCGCCGCTGGTGGCGCCCACCCGCAAGGGCGAGATGCTGCCGTCCACGATGATGCCCAGAAGCTCGGCGGTCTCCAGGCTGTAGATGAGGAACTGGCCCCAGTAGCGCCGGGTGGGGTGCTGGAACTCCACCCGGCGGGTCTCGTCGTCCTTCTCCTGCGCGAGCCTGGAATTCAGGCGCACCGCCGCCACCCCGTACTTGGGCAGCGCCCCTGCATGGATGTTGGCAAAATATTTCGCCTCCGAGCCGGGCGTCGGACAGGAGTAACGCAGCCGTGGCGGGTTGACCCCGTTCCCGCGCCCGAACTCGCGGAACACGTCCTCCATGAGATCGATACACTCACCCATGCTGAGCAGGTCCTTGCCTTCCTCTTCGTTGATGATCATCACCATGAGCTCTGGTCCTCCACGGCTTTTCGCCAATCCCGATGAAATCCCTGCCTGCCTCGCCGGTCCGTAACGAATCTACCGGAAACGGTCACTCGGGTCCATTTGCACGAATCCCCATCTCCTCGTCACCCCAGGCCAAGCCCGGGGTGACGGTTACTATAGCCGGGGTGACCGGGTCACGCCCGGGATCAAGGAGAGGGACCTGGAACCGGGTGCGGTACCGGTTTGATGCGGGCCGGTGGGTGCAGTAGAAAGACCGTGCGAGGTCGCCGGCAGCCATGGGCTGCACGGCCGGAGCCACTCCATGCCGGACCAGCGTACGACTCTGCAGGATGCCATCTCGCGCTACATGCCGCTCAAGACCGCGGCGGACTTCTGCGACGACAACGCGCGCCGCGTGGGGGAGCATGAGGCGCTGGTGGACGCCCGGCGGCGCCTCACCTGGGGGCAGATGGCAGAGCTTTCCGATGCCCTGGCGTTGGGTCTGCTGGATCTGGGCCTGGAGCACGACGCCCGTGTGCTCATTCAAATGCCCAACTCCGCCGAGCTCTTTCTGGCGCGGCTGGCTTGCGAGAAGGCGGGCCTCAGGCTCGTGACCGTGGCCCCGAGCCTGCGCCGGGCCGAGCTCGATCCCATCATCCGCTTCACCCGTCCAGAGGTCGCCATCCTTCCCAACGTCTATCGCGGGTTCCGCCATCTGGAGTTGCTGGAACAGGTCCGCGTCCCCGAGTTACGCCACGTCCTGGCGGCTTGGGACGAGGTCCCGGACGGCTGCCTTTCCCTGGAGGAGATCCTTTCGGGCGCCGTTTCCGACGAACGGCGGCGGCTCCTGTCCCGGACGCATTACGGAGTCGAGGGCGTCTGCCAACTCGCCACCACCAGCGGCTCCACCGGGGTGCCCAAATGCGCGGCGGTGCCCCTTTACACGCGGCTCCTGACGGCCTGGCTGCACCTCCGGCGGTTCCGCGTGGGCGGCGACGACACCCTGTGCGCGGTCACCGCCATCATCTCGGGCGTGGCGGACGGGCTGGTCTACAACGGCGTCTGTCAGGCGGGCGCCCGGGTGGTGCTGATGGATCACTTCGACCCGCGGCGCACGTGTGAGGCCGTGGCCCGGGAGCGGGTGAACGTCCTGCCCATGGTTCCCACGATGATCTCCCGGCTACTGGCGCTGCCGGATCTGGACGACCACGACATGGGCTCGCTGCGCATCATCGTCAGCCACGGCTCGTCTCTGCCCCACGAGGTGGGGCACGCGGCCGAGGCGAGGTTGGGTTGCCGGATCATGCAGGGCTACGGCAGCGTGGACTGCGGCGGCCTGTGCGCCACCTCCTGGGAGGATCCGCCTGACGTCCGCATCGGCTCGGTGGGCCGGCCCCTTGACGGCAACGAGATGCGGATCATGGACGGGGACGGCAACGAGGTCCCCCGGGGCGATACCGGACGGCTGTGGGTCCGGGGCCTGCCTTCGGATGCCCGCTTCTTCGAAAACCCCGAGCTCAACGCGCGCCGGCGCGCCGACGGCTTCCTGGATCTGCAGGAATGGGGCCGGATGGACGAGCACGGCAACGTCTATCTCATGGGCCGGGATCAGGACCTGATCATCCGCGGCGGACAGAATATCTTTCCGGCCGACCTCGAGAACCTGTTGATTCGCCACCCCAAGGTGCGGGAGGCCGCGGTGGTGGGTTATGCGGATCCGGAGATGGGCGAACGCATCGCCGCGTGCGTCGTGGCCGAGGGCGGCGAGTCGTTAACCCTGGAAGAGGTGACGGAGTTTTTGAGGGGCCAGGGGCTGGCCCCTTTCAAGCGGCCGGACCGCCTGGAATTGATGGACGCCTTCCCCAAGGTCGCGTCCGGGGACAAGGTGGACAAGCGGGCGCTCAGGGAGAGTCTGCCTCAGCCGCCGCCGGGTCGTTGACGTGTACGCGGATGGCCCCGTAGGCGCAGTCCCACTGGCACACGAAGCATCCCTGGCAGTCGCCGGGGTAGGCCATTACGGCCTTTTGGTTCGGGTCCAGGCGCAGGACGTCGGTGGGACAGGTCTCGACGCACACGCCGCAGCCGGTGCACGCCCTCCCGTTCACTTCAACGTGAGGCACGAGGGGCCTCCTGGTTGCGAAACACCAGATGCAGGTTCTGCGTCGGCCGCACCGGAAAGGGATCGTGCCAGGACTCGGGCAGGGGCTCGTCCCACAGCCGGAGAGCCCCGTTCTCCTGCTTGACCACCACCATCTTCACCCAGTTCACGTTGTCGATGACGGGATAGTCCTCGCGGATGAAGGCGACCCGACTTTCGGTCCGGTACCGGTAGGCGCGCAGCGTCGCTTCCAGCACTTGGACGTACTGCGTGAGGCCCCATACCTTGGCCAGCTCGTGGGGGTCCTGGGCGGTGAGCCGGGGCACGTCGCGTTCACGCATCTCGCACAGCTCGTCCAACGCCGCGTCGATGCGGTCGGCGTGGAGCACCAATCCGATCTTTTCCATCAGCAGCTCGCCGAGCCGGCGATGGACCGCGGAAAAGCCGACGCCGTCCCGGCGCAGGAGCGGCTCGCCGATCGCCTTGGTCACCCGCTCGATCTGTTCGGGCGCCGGTTGCGGAGAACCCGCCGACCGAACGTCCGCCCCCGCGGCCCGTCCCGTCCAGTCGCCCGTAACCGAGCAGAAGGGCAGGTTACCGCCCGGCAGATAGGTCATGTCGGTGCAGGTGCCGGCCGCGTACAGCCCCGGTACGGTGGTCTCGCCGCGTTCGCTGACCCGCGCCCCGGCGCCGAAGATGCCGCTGGTGCCGGCCACCTGGTAGGTGTAGGGGACCGGGTTCTCGGTCAGGTCGCCGGCCACGGCTTCCTGGTTCGACACCACGATGGGGATCACCCGCCGGATGAGCTCCATCCGTTCCGGCGACAACTCCCGCAAGTCCATGGCCGGGACCGTTCCCAGTTCCTTCTGATGGGCGATGGCGAAGTAGAGCAGCGCACGGCTGGTCATCTCCATCCGCTTGGGGTCGTAGTCTTCCAGGAAACGCCGGCCGTCCTTGTCCACCCACTTGGCGCCCGACGGCATCAACGACTCCAGGCCCGGCGCGGAAAGCGCGTTGTCGGGGTTCAGGTTGATGCCCCCCAGCTCCAGCCGTGAAAGCTCCGCGCCGGCGCGCATCATCATGGCGATGCCGTCGCCGGAAAGGTCGACGGGCATGTAGCCCAGGGTGCTCCCGGGCCACGGGTAGGGGAACTTGTAGGGGCCGGTGCACACCACCGTGGCCTTGGCCAGGATCTCGTGGACTTCCCCGGTGCGCGTATGGAAGCCGCAGGCGCCGACCACCCGCCCGCCCGTGGGTAGCTGCCCGTCCGACGTCAGCAACTCGGTCAGTGCCACGCGGTTCAGCACCTCGACGCCGCTACCGATCACCCCCGAGCGCACCGCCATCATCATCTGCGGACCGCCTTCCGCCATCCACGCGCCGTTGGCGAAGGCCCGCCCGGGAGCGCCCATGCGGACGATCTTGCGCCCTTCCTTGATCCACTTGACGCCCCAGCCGTCCATGAGCATCAGGTGCTCGTACATGACCGGGAGCGACCTGGCCACCAGGGGCTGGTTCACCAGGGGGCCGCCGAAAGCCCGGCCCCAGGCGTCCACGTCGTCGCCCGGCATGTAGGACGGGTACACCCCGGAAGCCAGCGCGCTGCAGCCGCTGCGGCCGAAAAACGAGCGGTCCACCAGCAGCACCCGCGCCCCCGCCTCCCGCGCCCGATAGGCGGCGAAGGCCCCGGCAATGCCGCCGCCGATGACCAGCACATCCGTTTCCAGCCGAACAGCCATCGGACGGATCTTAGACAGGGCCGGGTGATTGTTCAAGGCGTAGTGCACAACGTGATTGCCGTTCGTCACGCCGGCAGGGGATACCTTCTGTCTTGACGTCCGTGGCTTACTTAGCTATACGTTTAGCTAGATTGGTGCCGGAGGGAACGATGCTAGTCGTAAACGTACACCAGGCCAAGACGCAACTCTCGCGATTGTTGGCGAAAGTCGAGGCGGGCGAGGAAGTCGTCATCGCCCGTCGGGGTGAACCCGTCGTGCGGCTTGTCGGCTGCAAGATCCGAAGCCGGCGGCAGCCGGATGTCCTCAAGGGGAAGATCGTTATTCCCGATAGCTTCTTCGATCCCTTGCCGGCGGAGGAAGTCGAGGCATGGGAAGGTAGATGACGGTGCGGGTCCTCCTGGACACCCATGCGTTTCTCTGGTGGCTTACGGACAGCAAGCGGCTTTCGGAGGCTGCAAAACGCGTCATTGCGGACGAGACGAACGACATCTCCGTAAGCGCTGTATCCGTCTGGGAGATTGCCACCAAGCACCGGCTCGGCCGACTCCCTGAGGGTGAAGCCGTGATTGACGATATTGTTGGCAGTATCGCCGGCCAGGGTTTCAAGGAACTGACAATCGATGTCGCCGACGCACAGCGCGCGGGACAGTTGCCCGGACCTCATCGCGACCCCTTCGACCGGATGCTCATCGCCCAGGCTCTGGCGCGAGATCTGGTGGTGGTGTCAATAGATGCCGTATTCGACCGCTACGGCGTCAAGCGGCATTGGTGACGGTGCATCCTAAGAAGCAAACACGGCAAGAAGGTTAAGAGGAGTGATCAGGGCGTTGAATATGAACAGGGTGTTGGAAGAGGGAGGGCGTTTAATGAGCACGATACTGGGAAGCGGCGAGTTTCGTTACGAGGTTCAGGACGGCTGGGCGCAATTGCCCGACGGCATGAACTTCAAGGAGGTGGCGGCGGTGGGCGTGGACAAGGCCGACAACGTCTACTGCTTCACCCGTGGCGAGCACCCCATGATCGTCTTGGACAAGGACGGCCGCTTCCTGCGGACCTGGGGCGAGGGGGTGTTCGCTCGTGCCCACGGCGTCACCATGGGGCCGGAGGACACGATCTTTCTCACCGATGACGGCGACCACACGGTGCGCAAGTGCACCCTGGACGGCAAGGTGCTCATGACCCTGGGGGTTCCCGGCAAGGCCGCGGCCTTTCAGGAAGGGGATCCTTTCAACCGCTGCACCCACGTGGCCTTTTCGCCCCAGGGTGAGATCTACGTCTCGGATGGCTACGGCAACTCGCGGGTCCACAAGTATTCGCCGGACGGCAAGCTGCTCTTTTCCTGGGGCGAGCCCGGCACTGATCCGGGCCAGTTCAACCTGGTGCACAACATCTGCACCGACAAGGACGGCTGGGTCTACGTGGCCGACCGGGAGAACCACCGCATCCAGGTGTTCGACGGCAAGGGCCGGTTCGAAACCCAGTGGTGCGACAACCTGCACCGGCCGTGCGCGCTGTACATGGAGAACATGGACAACGGCGGCAAGCCCGTCTGTTATATCGGCGAGCTGGGCCCCGGCACTTCTCAGAACGGCGCCTATCCGAACATCGGCCACCGCATCGTCATCCGCAATGGCGAAGGCGTGGAGCTGGCGCGCTTCGGCGATCCCGTCATGGGGGAGGGGCCGGGACAGTTCATCGCGCCCCACGGCCTCTGCCTGGATTCGAGCAGGAACCTCTACGTGGCGGAGGTTTCCTGGACCATCATGGGAAGGCGGCTGGAGCCGCCGCGGGAGATGCGCAGCCTGCAGAAGCTGGTCAAGCTGGACTGATTCCCGCCGCGCGCTATTCGCCCGTGGGCTCCCGCGGCGCCTCATCCCCATGCGTGACCGAGGGAAGGATCCAGGGAATCGCCAGCCCCACCACGAGGGCGCCTACGCCGCCGATGAGGTACGGCGCGTTGGCGTTGACGTTGTCGAGGAGCCAGCCGGCCGCGGTGTTGGAGGCGATGCCGCCGATGCCGAGCCCCACCATGGCCGCGAGGCCCTGGGCGGTGGAGCGCAGGCGCCCTGGGGCTACCCGGTCCACGTACAGCGGCCCACCCATCATCAAGCCGGTCACCATCACGCCGTGGAGCATCTGCACCGGATAGATCCAGTAGGGGTTGGCGGTGAGGCCGCACACCGTCCAGCGGACGCCGCCGGCCAGGACGCCGGCGGCCAGCAGTCCTCGGGCGCCGATGCGCTTGAGACCCATGCCGGTGCACAGGATGAGGGGGATCTCGACGATGAGCATGAGGATCCACATGTTCTGCACCGTCTCCAGGGTGCCGCCCTGGGCACGGACGTACACCGGCAACAGCCCCATGGGGCCCGTGACGAACAGGTAGGCGCTGAAGGCGAAAACGAGCATACGGCGCATGGGGCCCCTGCGAAGCAGAACGCGCCACTCGCCCCGGGCGGCCCGTAGCGACGCGATGCCCTCCCTGGGGAGGGCGAGGCCGATGGCCGAGGCCAGCAGCACGATGACGGCGGTGCCGAGGAACATGACTCCCAGGCCCGGCTCCGAGGGGCCGCCTGCGCCTGGGCTCAACCCCTGCCATTGCTGCACCCGGTCCAGTGCCATCGGGAAGATCAGCACCGAGGCCAGGAAGCCCACGGTTCCCCAGGAGCGGGCGAAGCCGTAGGCGTGGGGCCCGGAATAGCGAAAGGCCGCCAGCGCGACGGAAACCGAAAGTGGTATGACCGGGGTCGAGAAGCAGGCCAGGAAGACCGCGGCCAGAAGAATGAGCACGAATCCGTGCGCCAGTCCCAGCAGCACGAAGCCCGCGGCGGACACCATGGAGAGAAACGCCACGAGCCGGCCCCGGGCGCCGGTGCGATCGGCCACCTGGCCCCAGAACGGCTGCGCGACGATGCCCACCAGCGGCATGACGGAGAGGACCATGCCCAGTTGGGTCCCGGTCAAGCCGGCGTTCTCCTTGAGATAGAGGCTGTAGTACGGGAAGAAAATACCCAAGGCCCCGAAGAAGGCGAACCAGAAAACAGAAATAGAGAAGCTGGGGCGCCGGAGGCTCATGGAGCCGCAGTCTAGCCGGGATCAGACGAGGAATGAAACTTGCGGTGTTTTGCTATAGATTGGGACCCACTATACTCACGTGATCCACTATACTCACGTGAAACAGCACACTCGCGTACAGGAGGGTTGAGATGGCACGACTCAAGCATATTGCGATAAGGACCGGGGATGTGGCGAAGACGGCGGCCTTTTACAAGGACGCGTTCGACCTCCAGGAGGTGGGCAAGGGCCGGAGCGGCGTCTACCTCTCCGACGGCCACATCAATCTCGCGATCCTGAACCTGAGAACGCCCACCTCGCCCGCGGGGGTGGAGCATTTCGGCTTCCAGGTGGATGATCTGGAGAAGACGGTGGACCGGGTGTCAGAGCTCGGCGGCGAGCAGCTCACGGATCTCGCCCGGGTGAACCCGACGGATCCGTCCCATCCCCAGTCGTATTTCGAGGTCAAGGTCACCGGCCCGGACGAGCAGGAGATCGACGTGTCCGACACCGGATGGGTCGGGGCGCCCCGGCAGGACTAGGTGACCTCCTGTGAACGGCGGCAAGCGGATGCGCATGGGTGAGCTCTTCGAGGAGCTCGTCTGGGTCATGGCCCGCTTGCGGGGCGAGGGCGGGTGCCCGTGGGACCGGGAGCAGACCCATGCATCGCTCAAGCGGTACGCGCTGGAAGAGACCTACGAGCTCCTGGAGGCCATCGACGAGGACGACAGCGCCGCCATGCGGGAGGAGTTGGGCGACGTCCTGCTGCAGGTGCTGTTCCATTCCCAGTTGGCCGGCGAGGTCCGGCGCTTCGCCATCGATGAGGTGATGACCGGTCTGCGGGACAAGCTGGTGCGGCGGCATCCCCATGTCTTCGGTGACGAAACCGCGACGGACGCGGACGCGGTGCTGCGGAACTGGGAGAAGGTCAAGGCGCTGGAGAAACCGGCGAGCGGCGCCCAGGGGCACTCCCTCTTTACCTCGGTGCCGCGGGCCATGCCGGCGCTGGCGCGGGCCCAGCGCATCGGCGACAAGGCCGCCGGCGTCGGCTTCGACTGGCCGGACGTGGAGCCCGTCTGGCGCAAGGTCGAGGAAGAGCTGGGGGAGCTTAAGGAGGCGGTCGGAACCGGCCAGGCGCATCGCGTGGAGGCGGAGCTCGGCGATCTGTTGTTCTCGGTGGTCAACCTGAGCCGGTTCCTCAAGGTCCAGTCCGAGGAGGCGCTGACGGGCACCCTCGAGCGGTTCCAGAAACGCTTCGTTCATATCGAGCGGGAGCTCAAGGCCCGGGGCAAGACCGTGGGCGAGGCGTCGTTCGAGGAGATGGATGAACTGTGGGAGCAGGCCAAGGCCCTTGGTGAAGGCGAGAAGGGGCGTTAGCGGCCCCCGCCGGTGGCTCTACAGATGATCCCTGAAGACGGTCCAGACCAGGAAGGCGCCGGCCCCGATCAACAGGACGCCCGAGAAGACGTGTACGTAGGGCTCCATGCGGGCGGGCAGGAAACGCCTGCCGCGGCTTACGAGATACACGACCAGGAAGTTCATGGTGCCGGCCCCGAGCCAGAAACCCGCGGGGAACGACAGCGCCCCTTTCACGCCCTGGGCCTCGAATCCCTCGCGCACGAACGCAAAACCCACCGTCCCCCAGAAGATGTAGGCATAAGGATTCATGAGTTGGGTCAGAACACCTTTGACGAACGGAGGGAGCCTTCTCGAGCCGCAGTGACTGCCCGGTGCGACGGCCGCCGATCCGGCGCGGAAGGACTGGAGCCCCAGCCAGCAAAGGAACGCTCCGCCTGCAAGCCCTACGGCCACGGCGCCCGACGGAATGGAGGACTGGAGCACCATCACCAGCGGCAGCATCACGCAGGCGTCCACGCACATGGGCGCCAGCGCGGTCTGCGCGCCCGGCCACGCGCCCCTGCGGAGCGTTTCGGTGGCGATGAGCGCCAGGATGGGGCCCGGCGTGGAGGCGACGGAAAACCCCATCGCGTACGCGAGCAGCAGGTTCATGGCGAGAGCGTAGCAACGCAACGCTTCAAACAAAATGGCCCGCTACAATCCAGGCCGGCCAGGAACCACATGAACGTCAGGGAGGATCACTGATGAGCCACAAGAATATCGTCCACATCTCCGATGTCCCTTCCGAGCCGCTGCCGACTCCGGAGGGAACGTCTTTCGGCGGCTTGCGGCAGCGTGTCGGCGTCGCCGTTGGCGCGCAGAAGCTGGGGTACGGACTCTTCACCGTTCCCCCGGGTAAGACCGCTTTTCCGCTTCACGTCCACACCCTCAACGAGGAGCTGATTCATATTCTCGGGGGCGAGGGGACGTTGCGGTTCGGGGACGAGACGGTGGCTGTGCGCGCCGGGATGTTCATCGCCTGCCCGGGGGGCGTGGACATGACCCATCAGCTCGTGAACACGTCTGATGCCGACTTGCGCTACCTGTGCGTGAGCACCATGCAGTATCCCGACATCGTCCACTACCCGGACTCCGGCAAGGTCGGCGTTTACGCCGGGCCCGGCGCGTCCGGCCAAAAGCCTTTTCGCGGCATCTACAAGAAGGGGACCGAGGTGCCGTACTTCCAGGACGAGACCGGTCCCGAGGTAAAGGAACGGCCGTGAGCGCATTCCGCGTGGCGTTTCTCGACGCGGCGACTTTCGGCGTCATTTCCCTGGCCCGGTTCGAGGAAGCCGTCGAGTGCGCCGTGCACGAGCTGACGGAGGCGGACGAGCTGCCCGCGCGGCTCGAGGGCTGCGAGTGCGCGGTGGTGAACAAGTTCGTTCTCGATCGGCCGCGGCTGGAGCATCCTTCGGCCGGGCAGCTCCGGCTTATCGGTGTGGGGGCCACGGGGACGGACAACGTCGATGTCGCATGCGCCAGGGAACGCGGGATCGCGGTGTGCAACGTCCCGGGCTACGCGACCTCCGCGGTGGCCCAGTACACCCTGGCGCTGATCCTGGAGCTGGCGACCCAGGCGGCCCGATACGCCCAGGGGACACGCATGGGCCACTGGCAGGAGAGCACGATCTTCACGCGGCACGACTATCCGAGCTTCGAGCTTCAGGGACGGGTGCTGGGGATCGTCGGCTACGGCAACATCGGCCGCAAGGTAGCGGAGATGGCCCGCGTCTTCGGACTGCGCGTGATCGTGGCCGGTCGCGTGGGAGAAGACCGGCAGCCGGAACGGCTGCCGGTGGAGGAGGTGCTCCGACAGGCCGATTTCGTCAGCCTGCATTGCCCGCTGACGCCCCTCACCGAAGGGTTCATCAACCCGCATACCCTGTCTTTGATGAAGCCCACCGCCTACCTGGTGAATACCGCGCGAGGCGGCCTCGTGGAGGAAGCGGCTTTGATCGAGGCGCTGGAACAAGGCTGGATCGCGGGCGCGGCTCTGGACGTCATCTCGCAGGAACCGCCGGATGAAGGCCACCCGATGATGGCTGCGGCGGCCCGGCTGGACAACCTCCTGATCACCCCCCACTGTGCCTGGGCCGCCCGGGAGACCCGCCAACGGCTGATGGACGAGGTGTTCGAGAATATTCAGGCCTTTCGGCGGAGCGAGAGGCGGAACCGCGTGGACTAGTGTTGTGTCTCACAAACAGGTTTACAAAGATGCGCAGGACTTTTTGTTGTCGGCAAGGCGCGATGACGGGTCGGGACGACTGGCAGTCGCCCTCCCTCAGTGGCGTGCACCACGCGAGGAAGACCCCGGGTCAAGCCCGGAGGTGACGTACGCAGCCGGCGGCGAAAAGGACCAGCAGATTTGTAAACCTGTTTGTGAGACACAACACTAGCGGCCGGTGATGAAAATCGCGCCGCCGAGCAGGGACAGCGCCCCCAGGACGATGTTGAGCGTGACCTTTTCGAGATCCCTGAGGAAGATGAGGCTGAAGAGCACTGAGAAGAGCGGGGTGGTATTGAGCAGGGGGATCATGGTGGAGACCTCGCCGAGGTTCAGGGAGACGAACACCAGGAGCTGCGAGCCGGCAGAGACGAAGGCGGTAGGAATGAAGTAGGGCATGCTCTCCCGGCTGGGAACGACCACGGAGAATTGCCGCTTGATCGACAGGTAAATCAGGAAGATCGTGAGAGAGGTTCCCGTTGTCACCGCACCGGCGACGAATGGATTCGGCAGTATGAGCAGTCCTGCCCTGCGTAAATTTTGTGAAACGCCGGCCAGAAAAGCCGCTCCCAGTGGATACATCGCGTCGATGAGCCGCCAACCGCCGTTGGTCTCGCCTTTCCGATAGAGCACCATCCATCCTCCGGCCACGATGAGAAGCCCGCCCAGATAGACGGATGCCGCGGGGCGCTCGTAGAGGAAGAGCACTGCGATAGCCACCGAAAAAAGGGGTCCGGTGCTGCGAATCGGCATCGCACGGGCGACCCCCAGACGGTCGATGCCGATGTAGAGCAAGATACGGGCAAGGAGGGGTTGCAGCGTGCCGCTCAGCATGAAGTAGAACGCCGCAGGAGACCGTACGATGGACAACGGAAAGTTCAAAGCCACGTAGAGCCACATCAGGATGGTCGTGACCACGAAGCTGAGAAAAGCGGCGCTGAGAACGCTCGATGTGCGCGCCCCCCGGCGGACCAGGATCGCGTCCACGGCCCAACCCATGGCGGAGATGATGGGGACGATTTCAGGGCGCATCCAGTGTCCTGTCTCAGATATTCATTTCCGAGTTGGTCGTCACGAAAAACGGGGTTCGGAGCTGTCGTCAGCCCTCGGGGCGGTGGCTTTCTCGGGGGCGTGCAACTTTCCCTGTAGCCGATACGAGCGGGATAGGCAAATACGGACGGAAGGTCTTGACTGTGGCTGTGGGGAAACGCTAGTGTCCTGTCCCACGAGACATCAGGATACGTTCTTCGCACAGAGCCGGTTCACGAAGCGATCAGGTTTTGAGAGGAGGGATAGTGATGAATGAAGACAGAAGAGAGTGGAGAAGACGCGAGTTCTTGAAGCAGGGCATGGTGGTCGGAGCGGCCGCGCTGGCATCTCCCCTGCTGCCTTTTCTGGTGGGTGAATCCAGGGGCGCGAGTGGCATGCCCCAGATCGACCTGCCGATTACGTCGCTGCCGTCGCTCAACGAGACGGTGTCTTTGATCATTCGCGCCGGCAAGTTCGATGAGAAGAACGGCATCAAGATCAACTTCAAGCCCCGGCGTCTCGGGCCGGCCCTTAACGACTACCGGAGCGGCGCAACGAGTCTTAATGCGGCAGCCACCATCGTCCATGAAGGGGACCACATAAACCGCGGAATCCCGACACGCGCGCTTTTCGGCACGCTGGACTACTACGGCACCGTCCTCACTGCGGATCCCGATATCAAGACGCTGAAGGATCTGGAAGGCAAGAAGCTCGGGGCTGCGACGGTTTCCGGAAACTACGCGATCTTTCGCTGGTTCGCCAAAAGGGCGGGCGTGGATCTTGCCAAGGCGGAAGTCCTGTCCCTGGGCGTTCCCGCCCTGGTGACGACGCTTGTGGCGGGACGCGTGGACGCCCTCCAGTGCTGGGAGCCCGGCGCGTCCATCGCGCAGCACAAGCAGCCGGGCAAGTACCATCGCATCGACTATGCGTACAAGTGGAAAGACTACACGGGGTTCGACATCCTTCCTTACCTCACCGTGGCCGCCAAGGCGGATTGGGTCAAGGCCAACGAGAAGCACATTCCCAAGCTGTACGCCACCTACAAGGACGCCTCCGACTTTCTCTATGCCGATCAGAAGGAGGGGGTTGCCATGATGGCAAAGGCGGCCAAGGGCAAGATTCCCGCGGAAGTGCTCCAACAGGTAGTCGAGAAGGACACCCTGCAGTTTCATCCGCACCGGTTCAAGGACATCCGCAAGGAGGCGGAGGCGGTGTTCAAGGCCATGGTCGAGGTCGGCCGCCTGAAGAAAATGCCGGGCCCCGAGCTTTTCGCAGCCTGGGGTTGATGCGGCATCGGCTCGAAGTCGAGACCCGGGCACCACGGGAGGAGGAGCAACGCAGCCGACGACAAAAAGGACCAGCAGATTTGTAAACTTGTTTGTGAGACACAACACTAGGCACCACGGTTCAAGCACCCGGTCATGAAACCGCCGCCGTTCCGCTACCATACGCCCCGGTCCCTGGCCGAGGCGCTCGACCTCCTGCAGAACCTGCCGGGTGAAACCAGGGTCCTTGCCGGGGGGCAGAGTCTGGTTCCGCTGCTCAATCTGAGGCTGGCCTATCCCGAGGTCCTCATCGATCTCAATCAGGTGGCCGGGCTTTCCTATATTCGCGACACGGACTCCCATCTTCGCATCGGCGCCATGACCCGCCAGCGCGAGGCGGAGTTCTCGGAGCTCTTGGTGGCACGCTGTCCGCTCCTGATCGACGCGCTGGCCCAGGTGGGTCACCCCGCGATCCGCAACCGCGGCACCATCGGCGGCAGCCTGGCACACGCCGATCCCGTGGCCGAGTTGCCCTGCGTGATGACGGCGCTGGACGCGGAGTTCGTGGTGGCCGGCCCGGGTGGCGAGCGGGTGGTGGGCGCGAGCGACTTCTTCCTGGCGCCCTACGAAACCGCGTTATCGCCGGGAGAGATCCTGGTGGAGGTGAGGATTCCCCTGGCTCAAGCGCCTCCGGCCGCGGGCTTCCTGGAGTTCAGCCGCCGCCACGGCGATTTCGCCCTGGCGGAGGCGGCGGTGGTGCTGGAGGGTGACGGAACCTGTACCGGTGCGCGGGTGGTGGCGGCCGGTCCGGCATGGACGCCGTCCCGGATCGAGCCCGTCGAGCGGCTCGTGGCCGCGGCCGGGGTAGCAAGAACGGACAGCGCGAGGCAGCGCGAGTTGGTGGAAGAAGTGGGTCGGACGGCGGAGGCCGCGGTGGCGGCGCTGGAAACCCACGCCGACGCCACGGCATACCAGCGGCGCCTGACGGCGGTTCTCGTGACCCGCGCCGTGGCACGGGCGCTGGAGCGATGGAACCGAAATTGAAGGATGAATCGACGGACAAACGCACCATCTCGGTGACGGTTAACGGAACGCGTTGCGACGGCGAGGTGGACGTGCGCAAGACCCTCGCCGATTTCCTGCGGGAGGACGCGGGCTTTACCGGCGTCCACGTGGGCTGCGAGCACGGCGTCTGCGGAGCCTGCTCTGTGCTGATGGACGGCGAGGTGATCCGATCATGCATCCTCTTCGCCGTGCAGGCGGACGGTCACGAGATCACCACCGTCGAGGGCTTGGGCAGCGAGGATGAGCTGAGCCCGCTACAGCAGGCCTTCGTGGACCACCACGCGCTCCAGTGTGGTTTCTGCACCCCGGGCATGCTGCTGGCCGCCGTGGACCTGCTGAAGCATTGCCCCGACCCCACGGAGACCCAGGTGCGCGAGGCCCTGTCCGGCAACCTTTGCATGTGCACCGGCTACACCGGCATCATCCGGGCGGTGCGCGCCGCCGCGCCGCAAATGAAAGGCTGACTGTTCCGGCATGGAAGCTGCATCCACGCAATGGAAGGGCCGGGCGGTTCCGCTCCGTGAGGACCTGAGATTCTCCACCGGCAGGGGCATGTACATCGACGACATGAAGTTCCCGGATATGCTCCATGTCGCGATGCTGCGGAGCGTCCACGCCCATGCGCGCATCCAGCGGGTGGACTTGAGCGAGGCGCTGCAGGTGCCCGGCGTGGTATGCGGCCTCACCGGAGAGGACGCGGGGCGCATGTCCGAGCCGCTACGCTCCCTCATCCCCATTCCCGTTCAGCTCGACGCCTATTGCCTGGCCTACGGGAAGGTCACCCACGTCGGCGAGCCGGTGGCCGCCATCCTGGCCACCAGCCGTTACCTGGCGGAAGACGCGCTGGAGAAGATCCGGGTGGAGTACGAGCCGCTGCCCGCGGCGGTGGACCCCGAGGCGGCCATGGAGCCGGATGCGCCGCTGCTGTTCGAGTCCATGGGCACCAACGTGATGTGGCAGGACCGCTTCGACTACGGCGACGTGGACGAGGCCTTCGGCCGTGCCGCGCATGTCTTGAAGAAACGCTTCTCCATCCAGCGGTACTCGTCCACCGCCCTGGAGACCTTCGGCTGCACCGCCGTCTACGACAATCGCCGGGAGCAGCTCACCATCTGGTCCAACGACCAGCGCCCCGGGCAGGCCATGCCCATCGTCGCCCACAGCCTGGGCCTCACCCACGCCCAGATCCGCTTCGTCACGCCCGACGTAGGCGGCGGCTTCGGCAACAAGCGCAAGGCCCAGTACCTGATCATCGCGGCCCTGTTGTCCAAGATGAGCGGCGGCAAGCCGGTGCAGTACCTGGAGGACCGCCGCGAGAACCTGATGGCGCTCATCCACGCCTGCAACGGCGTCATGGACCTGGAGACGGCGCTGGACAGCGAAGGCCATATCCTCGGCATGAAGGTGCGGGACATCGCCGACGAGGGAGCCAACGTCCTGAACCCCACGGTCCACTCGATCCTGAAGCTCGGGAACCTGACCAACTGCTACCGCATCCCGGTGGTGCGCTACGAGGTCAACTCGGTGATGACCAACAAGTGCCCGTCCGGCGCCAATCGCGGCATCGGCAAGCCCTTCATGTGCCTGGCCATGGAGCGGATGATGGATTACCTGGCCGGGCAACTCGGCATGGACCGCATCGAGCTGCGGCGGAAGAACCTGGTGCCGCCGGACGCCATGCCCTACACGGGACCCAGCGGCGCGCTGATCGACAGCGGCGACTTCGGCGGCACCCTGGACAAGCTGTTGCCGCTCATCGAGTACGAAGCGTTTCTGCAGGAGCAGCGGGAGGCCCGGGCCCAGGGACGGTATCTCGGCATCGGCATCGCCATCGGCCTGGAACCCAGCACCTCCAACGCGTCGGCCTACATTCTCTCGTCGGGGCGGCGGAGCGCCTCGGGCGCGGCCGAGGCGGCCATGGTGCGGGTGGAGCACGACGGCAGCATCCTGGTGCTGCTGGGCGACGTAGGCAGCGGGCAGGGGCATGAGACCGCCGCGGCGCAGATCGTCGCCGACGAGCTGGGGGTGCCGATGGACGGCGTCCGGGTATCCCCGTTCTTCGATTCCGCGGTGACGCCCTGGCTCTACGCCACCGGCAACTACTCCAACAAGTTCGCGGGCACCGACGTGGGGGCCATCCTTGGCGCCGCGGGCAAGGTGCGCGGCAAGCTCCTGGAGTTGGGGGCATACCTGCTACAGGAACCCGCCGAGAATCTGGAGCTGGCCGAAGGCGGTGTGCGCTCCCGGGACCGGCATGAGCACCGGAAGACCCTGGGTGAGCTGGCCTTCGTGGCCTACCGCGACCTCTTGTCGCTGCCGCCCGACATGGAGCCCGGCCTGGAGGGCCGCTTCTACTACCGGCCGGCCATTGCCAACGTGCCCGACGAGAACCGCCGGGTCAGGAACCAGCTCTTCGCCAGCAACGCCGCCCACGGGGTCATCGTCGAGGTGGACCCCGACACCGGCGGCATCACCATCCTCAAGTACGGCGTGGTGCACGACTGCGGCACCGTGCTCAACCCGTCCATCGTGGAGGGGCTGGTGCAGGGGGCCACCGCCCACGGCATCGGCGCGGCGTTGTACGAGGAGTTTGACTATGATGATGAGGGCAACCTGAAGGCCACCACCTTCGTGGACTACCTCAAGCCCACCGCGGTGGAGATCCCCGACGTGCGGATGGACCACCTGGTCACGCCGTCGCCTTACACGCCTCTGGGGATGAAAGGGGTGGGGGAGGGCGGCGCCATTCCCGCGCCGGCCGCCATCGTCAACGCGGTGGAGAACGCGCTGGAACCGCTGGGCTGCGCGTTCGACCATCTCCCGCTCACGCCCGAGCGGGTCTGGGCAGAAATAGAAAAGGCCCGCGCTTCACGGCGCGGGTAGGGGCGGGTTTCAAACCCGCCCGCCATCGGGATCCGTAGGGGCGACCGGCCGGTCGCCCCTACACCGTCACGTTGCACACCAGCTCGGTGTACTCCGCGTTCTCCGGGATCAGGTTCCAGGTCAGCATCCACCTGTACTGGCGCTCGAACTCTTCCTCGGTGTAGGGCTCGGGATCCACGTAGCGCAGCCGCGGCAGGTAGAAGTCGTCCGGCGTAAGCTCGTTGGCGTAGTGCTCCGGGATCTCCGCCAGCATGTGCTTGATGTACTTCTTGGGGTTCTTGTTGATGTAGGTGACGGACTTCTTGATGGCCCGCAGCATGCGCTTGAGCAGCTCGGGGTCCATGTCGGCGGGTCCGTTCTCGACCCCCAGGTAGTGGCCCTCGGTGATCTTCTTGTAGCCGCGCTTCTCGGCCAGGGAGATCCACGGTTCCATGAGCGTGGCGGCGTCCACGTCGCCGTTCTCCAGCGCTATGAACCGTTCATGCACGGTGCCGGCGTGCACCACGTTCATCTCCTCGCGGGCGACGAAACCCTCGAGCAGGGACAGGGTGTGGTAGTGCGAGCCCTGATGGTACTGGACGCCGACGCTCTTGTTGGCGAGCTGCATGGGCGCGTTGACCGGGGAGTCGGGGAGCACGTAGATGCCCTGGCACACCACCGCCGGGCGCTTGGTCCAGATGGGGGCGCCGCGTTCGCTGTCGTAGGCCCGCCGCACCTGTCCCCATGAACAGGCCCGCATGATGTCCACCTTCTTCTGTTCGTACAGGAACTGGTAGTTGGTGGACTTCACCAGGGTGTGGTCGGTGCGGCGCGGGTCGTCGTCGTCGAACTTGGTTTCGCGGACGCCGGGCAGGAAGATCTCGACCTCCATGCCTTCCTCCTCGAACAACCCTTCCTCCTGCGCCACGAACCAGTGAAGCCCGAGCACCGCCTCGGCGCTCTCTACGTTTATCTTGACCAATTCAGCCATGGTTTCGCTCTCCTTTCGAGCCACGGGGATGTGAGCCTGTCCGCAGCCGGCATGCCGGCGCGGTCGCTGGCGGCTCAAGCCCCTTTTTCTTACAACCGGCATCGGCAGGGGTCAAGGTCGAGGGGCCGGTGCAGCGGGACGTTGCTTCCATTCCAGCCCGGTAATCTGATACGCATGCCGGACACCCATGCTGATCGATGCGGCACTGCTGTTCGCCCTGGGCACCGCCATCGCCTATGCTTTCGCCGACGTCACCGCGCGCTTCGGCCTGCAGCGGGCCGACCCGTTGGTGGGGGCGACGATGGCCCTTACCGCCTCGGTGATGCTCTTCCTGCTGGTCGTTCTCGCGACCGGAGCCCGTTTTCCCGCCTTTGGCCCCCACTACTTCTGGATGGCCGCGGGAGGGGCCTGCAACCCTGGCCTCTTCTTCGTCCTGTTCTTCACCGGCATAGCCAAGATCGGGGTTTCCCGTGCCGCGCCCATCAAGGGAAGCTCGGCCATCTTCGCGGCCTTGATGGCCATGGTCTTTCTGGGAGAGGAGCCTGCCTGGTACAACCTCGCCGGCATCCTGCTGGTGGTGGGCGGCATCGCGGTGATCTCGTCCGGCGCCCAGACCGGCCACTGGCGCCGGGTGGACATGCTGTGGCCGCTGGGCGCCGCGGTGGTGGCTGCCATCGCCGCGCTGTGCTGGCGCACCGGGATTCAGGCCTTCCCGGACACGGTGGCGGGGACGGCGGTGGCGATCGTCTCCGCCCTGGTGGTGGTCGGGGCCTACACCCTGGCGGTGCGCAGGGACCGTATCCTGGAGAACGTCCGGGCGAGTTGGAAGTTCTTCATCGTCGCGGGCTCCATCGAGGGCTTCGGCAAGTTCCTGTACGCCAGCGCCCTTCAGCTCGGGGAGGTGTACCGGATGCTGCCGGTGATCCAGACCTCGCCCCTGTTCGTGGTGCTGCTCTCGCTCGTGGTGCTGCGGAGGGCCGAGGGGATCACCTGGCGGGTCCCCGCCGGGGCGGTGCTTACCGTCGGCGGGGCGATCCTGGTGAACGTGCGTCTTGGGTGAGGAGTCCTTCCGGGCTGCTGGTCAAAGCGTCCGCGCCATCCACCGCACCTCGCCGATGACCTCTGCGTCATCGGGCCACGGCACCGGTTCCCACGCGGGATTGTCGCTTTCCAGCAGCCACTTGCGGGCCTTGTCCCTGCCCGCGCGCCCGACTATCAGACCACGCGCTGTGCGCAACGCGTAGATGCGGCCTTCCCGCCGTCGGCGCTGCCCCCGGTTCACCAGTATCCAGGACCCTTCCGGCAGAGCGGGCTGCATGGATTCGTCCCGGACCCTGACCAACAGGCATCGGGTGGAATCGATCTCGTTGCGGCGGAGCCAGTCGCGTCCGAACCAGAAGGATTCCCGGGCGGTCAAGGAGCCGCCGGGGGGTTCGTCGTATTCGGCTCCAAGGTCGTGAATCTCCACGGGCCGCGCGGCGGAATGGTCCGCGGGGGTGTCGGTGTAGGGCGCCGCGGTGTCGTCGTCCGCGAACTCCCTGGGCGTGAGTCCCTGCCTGTCCGTGATGTGCCGGCGTAACAAGGCGGCGAGGTCCTCGCGCAGCCCGCTCCGCAGAGTCCTCGTCTCGGCCTGCAGGGCGCGGACGATATTCTCCTCAAGGGAATCCAGCGTCCCGCCCCCTGACGGCGTTGTTTCCGCTTTCCTTCCGCGCTCTTCGAACAGCCGCGCCAACGGCACACCCAGAAACTCCGCGAGCTTCTGCAGGTGAGTGAGCTTCCACTCGTTTCTTCCGTTCAGCAGGTTGGAGAAGTGGCTCGGTTGGATGCCGATGGCTGCCGCGATTTCGCTTTTGGTTGCCCGCCCAAGTGATTTTTCGTCGTCTACGAAATCCTTGATCCGGTTCGCGTGGTGCCGCGAATCCAGCGGGAGATCTTGTCGGTCCATCACACGCTCCCAATCCAAGCCTCCCATACAGCAAGAACCGTGCAAACGAGCATCCTTGATTATATAGTGAAATCAACTCCTATTATTGCCTTACAGGTGAACTTGGTGGAGCCAACTCACCGCCGGGCCTTTGCATAGCCGTCAAGACGGCGACATCTGCCTTGACGGAGCTCAAGCTACGGTGTGTCGAAGGTACGAAGGGACTCGTGCGGCGTTGGAGGGTTCGGCAGGCAGGTACGACCGGCCAGGGCCGTTGCGGCTCGTCACCGGAACGGCCGACGGAGCCGCAACCGCGCCGAGCTCCGGTTCGTCAGCAGTTCTGATGCGGGACGTGGGGACGTCAGAACGGGATGTCGTCGTCGATGGGCGGCGATTGGAACGAGGACGAGGCTTCGCCGAAGCCCTGGTCCTGGGGTTGATCCTGGGTTTCCTGGGAGGCTCTGGTGCCGCCCGCGCCCCCGAGGAACTGGACCCGCTGGGCGACAATTTCGGTGATGTAGCGCGTGTTGCCGGTCTTGTCCTCGTACGAGCGGCTCTGGATCCGGCCCTGGACGAATACCTGCCGTCCCTTGGCCAGGTACTGGCCGCACGACTCGGCCTGCTTGCCCCACACGACGATGCGGTGCCACTCCGTCCGCTCCTGGGGGTTGCCGTCCTGCCCGGTCCAGGACTCGGAGGTGGCGATGGAGAAATTGGCTACCGCGCGGCCGCTCTGCGTGAAGCGGACCTCCGGGTCCTTGCCAAGATTCCCTACGACAATTGCCATGTTCACCGACATAACGACCTCATCCGAATGGTTTCGACGGCGTTTGCGTGGACCTTATCGCTTGCGCCGTCCTTAGTCAATATGAACTTTCCGAGGGACCTTGCCGCGCTCCCGCGACGAATATGCGAGGCCCTCGAACCCCGAGGTCCTTCGAATCCCCAGGTCCCTCGAACCCGTTTGTTTCCGGCAACTTTCAACAGACAATTTCGGCATGACCCTTGACAAGTCCGGGGGACATCCATAAAAGATCATGTTTATTGCCCTCTTTTAGATATCGGCAGCCATCGGCAAAACTTTAGCCCATTGCAACGACCGAAGCGGACCTCGAACGCATTCCAGCCAAAATGACGGGAGGAAAGAACATGCGCAATCTGACGAACAGAATTCTGTTGGGCGCCGCCGCGCTTTGTCTGGCAGCGAGCTTGCCGCTGTCCCAGGCCGCTGCCGCCTTTCCCGACCGCAACATCAACCTGATCGTGCCGTTCTCGCCCGGCGGCGGCTACGACAGCATCGCCCGCGCGACCGCCCGGAGCATGAAGAAGTTCCTGCCCAAGGGCGTGAACGTCATCGTCAAGAACGTCACTGGCGCCGCCGGCCAACGCGCCAACGTGTTCGTGTACCGCGCCAAGCCCGACGGCTACACCATCGCCCACCTGCAGTCGTCCGGGATGCTCGGGCAGGAGATGATGTCGGAAAAGCCCGTCGGCTTCGAGACCGGCAAGTACACTTGGCTGGCCCGTGTGGGCGCGGACCCCTACGGTCTTCACGTATCGGCCAAGGGCCCCTACAAGTCCATCGAGGATCTCCAGAAGGCCAAGCGGATCACCTGGGGAGTCGAGGGCATCGGCGTGGGACGGTGGTTAGGCTGTTTCCTGGCCGCCAAGGCCTTCGGCATCGACTTTCACGTGGTGGCCGGCTACCGCGGCACGGGAGAGTCGCTGCCGGCGCTCCTGCGCGGCGACTTCGACGTCTGGGCCCAGCCCATCGACCATCCGTCCGTCACCTCCTACCTGGGGACGGACCTGCGCCCGGTGGCTCAACTGGACAAGAAGCGCGCGGTCCACGCCCCCGACACGAAGACGTCCTACGAGATGGGCTATGACCTGTACTTCAGCGACCTGCGCGCCTTCGGCGGCCCGCCGGGAATCCCCGAGGACCGGGCGAAGTTCCTCGAGGACCTTCTGCTCAAGGCGTTGAGGGACAAGGCCTACGTCGACTGGAAGAATTCGTCTAACTACGTGCTGGTGGAGGGGCCGGGATCCACCGTGGCCCAGGACCTGAAGTACTACCAGAACCTGTTCGAGGCGAATATCGAGGAGATGCGGGCAGCCGCTAAAGCCACCCAGTAGGGGCGGGTTTCAAAACCGCCTGTGCCCGGGTATCAAACCCGTGGCCGCTTGTTTGTGACGCGGGCCACGGGCGATAACCCGGAACCGTAGGGGCCGCGTTCGAGGATCGAAGCCATGTGGGAACCTTTCGTGCAGGCAATGGGTGAGCTCAGCCAGCCGGCGAATCTGCTGGTGCTCGCCGTCGGCGCCGTGGCCGGCCTGATCCTTGGGGCGCTCCCCGGGCTGTTCCTGGCGGGCTTGACCATCGGCATGACCTTCACCTTCGGGTGGGACGCCGGCACCGCCATGTTCCTCATGGCGGGGATGATGGGGGCGGCCACCGAAGGGGGATCGGTTCCCGCGATCCTGCTCAACATCCCGGGGGAGGCGCCCAACGCCGCCACCTGCTTTGACGGCCATCCCATGGCCCGCCGCGGCGAGGCGGGCCGGGCCGTGGGGCTGGCCGCCGCCTCATCGTTTCTGGGCGCCGTGGTGGGCATGTGCTTCCTGATGATCCTGCTCCCCTTCGTGAAGATCATCGTGCTGTCCTTCGGTCCGCCCGAGTTCTTCATGCTGGTGGTCTTCGGCCTCCTGACGGTGGCCTACGCGGCCCGTGGCAACATGCTCAAGGGGCTCGTGTCCGCGGGCATCGGCGTGCTGCTGTCACTCATCGGCTTCAGCCCGGTGCACGGGGTGCTGCGGTTCAACTTCGGCAGCGACCTCTACCTGTGGGACGGGATCCCGCTGGTGCCGTTCTTCATCGGGCTGTTCGCCATCGCCGAGCTGGTCAACCACGTGCTGCGCGGCGATACCATCGCCGCGGGCGGCGCGCGCATCAGGGTGGGCCTGTTCGGCGCCTTCAAGGGATTCGGGGAGGTCTTCCACCACAAGACCACGCTGGTACGGAGCTCGGCCATCGGAATTTTCGCGGGCATCATCCCCGGCATCGGCGGCGTGCTGGCGAACTTCCTTTCCTATTCCATGGCGGTGCAGTTCTCCAAGACCCCGGAGAAGTTCGGCACCGGCACTCCCGAGGGCATCATCGCTTCCGAGGCCTCCAATGATGCCAAGGACGGCGGCGCCCTGTTGCCCACCATCATCTTCGGCATCCCCGGCAGCGCCGGCATGGCGGTGCTCCTGGGCGCCTTTATCCTCCATGGGCTCCAGCCCGGTTTCTTTTTCATCCGGGAGCACATGGACATCGTGTTCGTGCTGATCTTCGGCTTCGTGATCTCCAACTTCCTCGCCAGCCTCATGGCCGCGTTCGGCGCCGACATCCTCGCCCGGGTCACGACGCTACGCGTGGGATACGTGGTCCCCGCCGCGTTCCTGCTGTCCATCGGCGGCGCCTACGCCGCCCGTGAGAACGTCTGGGACATCGGCATCGCCATCGCGGCGGGCATCCTCGGTTTCGCGTTCAACCGGTTCGGCTTCTCGCTGGTCACGCTGGTCATCGGTTTTCTGCTGGGGGTTCGCGCGGAACTCTCCTTCGTCCAGTCGCTGCAGATTTCCGCGGGCAGCTACGCCATCTTCTTCAATCGACCCGTCACCATCGTGCTGATGCTGCTGAGCATTCTGCTGCTGTGTCTGCCGTGGTTGTCGAGCCGGAAAGCGAAGGCGTCGTCATGAAGGGGTCCACGCTTCTCGGTGTGATCCTGGTGGCCACCTCCCTGCTGTTCTTCGGGTGGTCGTTCTCGTACCGCGGCATGGCGGGCTTCGTTCCGCTGGTGCTGTCGTTACCGACGGTCGCGCTGGCGGTCCTGTGCCTGGCCGGCGAGCGCTATCCCGGTATCCTGAAAGTCTTCGAGGTGAGCCTGGAAGATGTCCTCACCTCGGCCGCGGGAGCCGAAGGGAGCGTCGAGGTCCCGGGGGCGCAGGCAGGGCCCAAGGCCGGCGAGATGGGCCTCATCACCCGAATGTTCGGGTGGTTCGCCGTCTTCGGGTTGCTCGTCTTCATCACCGGGTTCTACATTTCGACCACCGTGTTCGCCCTGTCATTCACGCGTATACAGGGCGGCATCAACTGGTTCGGAGCGGTCTTCATCACCGCCCTGGCGCTGGGCTTCTTCTACTTCATCTTCCAGGAGACGCTGTCCGTCGACCTTTTTGAGGGCGTCCTGTTCGGCGCCTTCATCCCGCCGCTGTAGCGTCCCTGCCGGGCGAGCGCAGTCCGGCATCCCACCTCCCCGTCATCCCGGACTTGATCCGGGATCCAGGAGGGGCGTGGCCGATTCCCACGGAGGCGGGAAACCCAGCGCCCCTTACAAAGTGATCCAGCGTTGTTCCTCAGACGAATTCAGCGCGGCGTCCAACACCCGCTGGGCGGCCAGACCGTCGGCGAAGCTGGGCGACGCCGGGGTGCCGTTTCGGATCGCCCCCACGAAGTCGCGCGTGAGCTTGGCGAAGATGAACTCCCCCTGGGCCCGCTGCGGGTTCAGGGCGTCGAGCCCCCGGGTGTAGCGTTCCGGGATCTCCAGGGGCTCCGGCGAACGGGTGTCGCCACGGGCGCCCCACAGATGGCCGCGCACCCACCCTTCCACGTTGCGGTCGAACGTGAACCGCAGCATCCCGGCATCGCCGTATATTTCCAGGTTCTGGTAGTTGCTTTTTCGTGCCACCGCGCTCACGCGGACGCACGCCGAGGCGCCGCCGCCGAGTCGTCCCATCAGCGTGAAGCTGTCGTCCACCGTCACCGGCTGCACCGTGCCCCGCTCATCCATCCGTTCCGGTATGAAGGTGTCGGCGTGCCCCCAGATGCTCTCGAACTCCCCGACGAGCCAGCGGAGCCGGTCCACCACGTGCACGCCGATGTCGCCGAGCACTCCGAAGCCGGCCAGCTCCCGGCGGTGGCGCCAGTAGTGGGTCTGGTTCGGGGCCGCGCGGTTCTCGCTGAACCAGCGGCTCTCGACCTGGAGCACCCGCTCGCCCACGTAGCCGTCGTCCATGAGCTCCTTCATGTAGGCCAGGGCCGGGATGTGGCGGTGGTTGAAAGCGGTCATGTGCACCCGCCCGGCTGCCTCCGCCTGCTTCAGCATGGCCTCGGCCTCCGCCGCGTTCATGGCCAGGGGCTTTTCGCACAGCAGGTGGAGCCCCTCCCGCACCGCCGCGGCGGCGATCTCGGCATGGACATGCGGCGGCGCGACGATGCTCACCGCATCGAGCCCCTCGTGGGCCAGGAGCCCGCGGTAGTCCGTGTACACGTGGGGCACGCCGAATTCCCCGGCCAGCGCCTCGGCCTTGTCCTTCGTCCGCTGGCAGAAGGCCACCACCTCGGCGTCCTCGGTGGCGCCGAAGCCCTGCAGATGCTGGATACCGAAACCGCCGCCGATAACGCCGATTCGCACCGGTTGACCCGTTGTCATGTTTCCTCCTGTTGTCCCTTGTGACGCACTCGGGTCACGGTTCAGGTTTTTATGGGAGTTGTCGCCCTGGGAATTCCCAGAACGGTGACCGCGGCCAGAAGATTGACGGCGCCGAACAGATAGAAGGTGTAGCTCAGGCCGTAGTGGTCGGCGACGGCGCCGACAATCAGCGGGAAGAGCAGCGACAGCGAGGACCGGCCGACGTCCATGAAGGTTTGGGCCGCGCCCCAGATCTCCTTGGGCGCGTGCTCCAGGCCGCTGGCCTGGATGATGGGTCCCACCGCGAAGAGCGCCATCCCGCCCAGGGACACCACGGGCAGCAGCAGCCAACCGGACGGAAACAACGGGATCGAGCCGATCAGCAGTCCGCCCGTGAACAACGAGACGAAGATCGTGCTCTTTCGCCCCCACCGGTCCGACAGGTGCCCCACGATGGGGGCGAAAACCGTCCCCACCAGCGCCAGGCACCCTAGATAGACGCCGATGGCGGCCGTGCCCATCTTCATCTCCACCGAAAGGTAGAGCGGCAGAAAGGTCGGAATGAGATTCTCGCCGATGGATCGCAGACCGGCCACAACGGTCACGCCGATCAAGGGGAGATTGGTGAGGACGTCGCTGCGTAGCGCCCGGCCATAGGATCCGCTCTGCCGCTCTTGCGGCACGTGTCCCAGGCGCGGCAGCAAGAGCCAGAGAAAGACCGCGGTGACGATTCCGGGCAGGAACTGGAAAGTGAAAACCGCGCGCCAGGTCACCCAGGCGAGCACCGCTCCCACAATGGCGGGGCCGGCGGCGGCGGCGAGATTGCCGCCCATGGCATGGATCCCCAGGGCGAACCCCATGCGGTCCGGGAACCTGTCGCCGATGACGGCGCGCGCCGGTGCGTGCCACAGGAACCCCCCCAGCAGCGCCTGGATGCAAAGGAGCGCTCCGAAGATCCAGAACGTGGTGGAGAACCCCTGAAGCGAGAAGAACAAGGAGGGCCACACCAGGGACAACAGCAGGATGCCCTTGCGATCCTTCAAGAAGTCCGTTGCCAGGCCGCCGACGGTGATACTGATGATATGCGATACGCGTTGAATCGAGCGAAGCGCGCCGAGCTGAGTGTAGGTGATGCCGAAGTCTTGGGTGATCAGCGGCAGGGACACCGTCAGGATGCCCTGGAACCAATGGGTGACGCCGTGGCCCGCCGCCAACAGCGTCAGGATGCGGCCCCGCGGCGGCTCCGGTGCGGCAGCGGCAGATGCGGAGGCGGAAGGGTCGGATGAAGCGTTCACTGCGGATGCCCCGCCCGCGTTCCGGGCGTC
Source organism: uncultured Binatia bacterium (SeqCode) (assembly GCA_965218305.1). Classification (GTDB taxonomy): domain Bacteria; phylum Desulfobacterota; class Binatia; order UBA9968; family JAJDTQ01; genus JAJDTQ01. The sequence continues at coordinate 750,111 of OZ244617.1, forward strand.
AGCCCTGGCGGTGGCGGAGAAGGGAGGGAGTCGAACCCTCCGAGAACCTTACGGCCCTCAGACTGGTTTTGAAGACCAGCGGCACCACCGGGCACCTTCCTTCTCCGGAGAAGCATGGATTCGTTCGGGTGAATAAGGGATGGGTATCGCCACTACCCTAGACAATCCATGATGATTTGGCAAAACGGACACCTTGGCAACGTACCATGGGTGTCGTGAAGGCGTTCTCCATCATTCCCGGCGTCCGTTCGAACCTCCCAGGGAGCTCAGGTTCCCACCGCGCGGCGCCCAAGGTCGGGCGGGGTGAAAGCCTGTACTTCCGGTAGGCTCTCCTCAAACGCCTGAACCTCGACCAAGGTCGTCTGGGAGACCGGACCCTGCGCGAGGCGTGAGGTGCCCTTGTCCAGAGTCAGAACGTTGGGATTGCCGTGTCGTTCCAAACCGCCCGGCGCCGCGGGGTCGAACCATGCTCCGGTTGCGAGCACGACGACGTTGGGCGATACGTTCCCGGTGATGCGGGCGCCGGCGAGACAGGCTCCGCGATCGTTGTACACACGCACGACGTTCCCGTCCTCGATCCCCCTGGCGGCGGCAGTGGCGGGGTGGATCAGGATCGGCTCGCGGCCCTGTACCTTGTTGGCCAAGCTGACGGCTCCCGGGTCATGCTGACTGTGAAGTCTCGTGGTTGGCTGATGGGAGATGAGGTGGAGAGGAAAACGGCCGGCCGTCTCTCCGCCCAGCCACTCCTGCGGCTCGATCCAGGCCGGATGCCCGGGGCAGTCGTCGTAACCGAAGCTCGCAATGGTTTCCGAGAAGATCTCGATACGCCCGGACGGCGTCGGCAAAGGGTGCGCGACGGGATCCTCCCGGAATTGGGCAAGCAGCACTTTCTCCTCTCCCTCCGTCGGCAGGGTGATATGACCGGCATCCCAGAATGCATCGAATCGTGGCAGCGTAATATCTTCGCGGATCAACCGGCGGCGAAACCCGTCGTAGAGGTGGCGTAGCCAGTCTTGCTCCAGCCGGCCCTCGGTGAAGCCGTCCTTGAACCCCAATCGCTCGGCAAGGCCCGAGAAGATGTCGTAGTCGTTCCGTGCCTCACCGACCGGAGGGATTGCCTGAGCCATGGCGAATACCATGGGATCGGTCGGCTGCCAGCCGATGTCGTTGCGTTCCAGGGAGGTGGTGGCCGGCAGCACGATGTCGGCATGCCGCGCTTGAGGGTTCCACCAGGGCTCGTGGACGATGATCGTTTCCGGACGCTGCCATGCCTCCACCAGCCGGTTGAGGTCCTGGTGGTGATGAAAGGGGTTGCCGCCGCACCAGTAAACGAGACGGATGTCGGGATACCGCAGTCGCTGTCCGTTGTAGTCAAACGGTTCTCCGGGGTTGAGGAGCATGTCCGCAATCCGCGCCACCGGAATAAAGGCCTTTACGGGGTTCGCGCCTTGCGGCAGCGCCATTCCACTGACGGACCTCACGGGATTGCCGATGGAGCCGGTGGAGCCGTAGCCGTAGCCGATGCCGCCTCCGGGAATCCCGATTTCGCCCAGCATCGCAGCCAGAACCGCCGCCATCCAGTAGGGCTGTTCGCCATGGTCGGCACGCTGTAGCGACCAGCTCGCCGTAATGAGGGTCCGCTTCGCGGCCATGCGTCGGGCCAGCTTGCGGATGGTGTTCGCGGGGATGCCGCATACGGCGCCTGCCCATTCCGGGTCTTTTGGTTGACCGTCCTGCTCACCCATGAGATAGGCGCGAAAGGATTCGAACCCGATGCAATATTGGTCCAGGAACGTCCGGTCGTGGAGGCCCTCGTGAACCAGCGTGTGGGCCAGACCCAACATCAGCGCGGTGTCGGTGTTGGGGCGTGGCGCCAACCATTCCGCCTCGAGGAAATCCGCGGCGTCGTCCCTTAGGGGGCTGACGTTCACGAACTCGACGCCGTTCTCCTTGCAGCGTTCGAGCCAGCCGCGTGTGGCATGCTTGCCCAAGCCGCCGGCGCTGACCTGGGTATTCTTGAGCGGGAGTCCCCCGAAACTGACCACAAGCTTCGTATGCCTGGCGATCACCGGCCACGAGGTGGCTCCGCCGCGGATGGCTCCCCAGCCGTATCCGAAGACATGGGGGACGATGACTTCCCCCGCCGCAAAGCTGTAGGTGTTGACGGACCGGACATAGCCGCCCAACTGGTTCAGGAAGCGGTGCAGTTGACTCTGGGCGTGGTGGAAACGACCCGCGGAGGCCCAGCCGTAGGAGCCCCCGAAAATTCCCGAGTTCCCGAAGGACTCCCGTACTCGCCGCAGCTCGCCGGCGACCAGGTCAAGCGCTTCGTCCCAGCTCACGGGAATGAAGGGCTCCGTACCGCGGCCCCCTCGATGATTCCCGGGTCCTCGCTCCAGCCAACCCTTGCGTACCATTGGCTGTGCGATCCGGCAGGCGTGGTGCACGACGTCGGGAATCGAGCGCCCGATTGGCGACGGATCCGGGTCATCGGCAAACGGGTGTGCCGCCACGATGCGCCCGGCCCGGACCTCGACCTGGTAGGCACCCCAGTGGAGGGATGTTTGAACGTGTTTCGAATGCGTACTTTCCATTTGTCTCGACTCCCGCTTCCCAACATTTCCTATTGCATGAACGAAATCAATGGAACTAGTGTGATTTGTAGCGCCCATGCAACAGGGTCAACTTGAGGAGAAGGTCGATTACGAACCGGGGGAGGTGACAATGAAACGGATAGATGCCCTTGAGGTGCTGTTGAAGCACCGGACGGATGAGCCGATCATTGTGGGTGTCGGCTACCAGACATCCGAGTTGAACTCTCTGGGACACAATGACTTGAATCTCTATCAGGTCAATTTCCCATATCCATCACCCCTGGGCCTTGGTCTGGCCCTGGCGATTCCGAACCAGAAAGTCATCATCAGCGATGGGGACGGATCTGCCGTCGCCGGCATGTCCACGCTCTGCACGATCGCCAATGCCGCTCCTCCCAACCTGATCCATATTGTTTGGGACAACGAGTCCTGGATGACGTGCGGGAAAATCAGGGGAGGCCACATGGGCCCCATGCCGACCCCGACGGCGGGGCGCTGTGATTTCGAGCTATTGGCCAAGGGTGCGGGTATTGAGCACGCCTATACGGTTCGAGATGAGAGAGAGTTCGAAGATGTCCTCGTTCGGGCTCTCCGGGATGACAAACCGTACGTCATCGTTGCGAAGGTCGACACGAGTACTCCTGCCGCGGTGCCGGTTTCCTTTGGCATGACCGAAAACGCCATCAGGTTCCGCAGGGCCCTGGTGGACAAGGGCTGGGTCGACCCCATGCATGCAGGTGCGACAACGTACAAGGACGTGGGCTTTGATTTTGGCGCCGGCGGCGACAAGGGCCGGATCGAAGCCATCTACCGGAACCTTCGCGAAGTCGTGCCTCGCGAGCCGGGCAATCTCAGTCTGGATTATGCGCGCGCCATTTACGAAGGAGTCAAGGCCGCGGGAATCAATATGTTCGTCTATCTTCCGGACAGCTCGAACTATCTCGTCCAGCGGTTCGCCGCGGAAGATCCCGGGATGCTGAGTGTATCGGTCACCAGGGAAGATGAGGGAATGGCCATTGCCATGGGGGGGTTCATGGGAGGGAGGACGAGTTGCATCATGATGGAGGCGTCGGGGTTGGGGATGTCTTACCTCGCACTGGCCTGGCTCGGCATACAGCAGAGAATGGCGACGCTGATTCTCACGAGCCACACGGACGGACTGGGGGAATATACAGACTACCATGTGGTCACGCGATACCTTGCGGAGCCCCTGCTGCGGGGCATGGGTATACCGCACCACACCCTGATGGACGTGTCCGAAGCGAAGAGAATGCTGAAGTATGCGACCATGACCGTGAGAGGTCACATGTTCCCGGTGGTCATTCAGCTCCCACGCCAGGTCCTTTGGCAAGACCCCGAATGATCGGAGGGGCAACTTCATACGACCGACCGTCGTTGCCGGGTGTCAAGCGGGACGCTGTGGCACGCGAGCGGGCCCGCTGGTCACTGGCATTTCCCGGGAGCCGGTACTACAATCCCGCGTCATGAAGGTGCAGCGGCGGGCAGTGCTGGAGCGGCTTCGGGATCACCTCACCGAGAGCGATATCGTGGTGGCCGCCCTGGCCGGTACTACGGCGGATACCTATCAGGTGGCCCACCGGCCGGAGAACCTCTACCTCGTGGGCCTCGGCATGGTCACCCAGGTGAGCCTCGGACTGGCCCTGACCCTGCCCGACTCGAAGGTGGTTGCCCTCGACACCGACGGGAGCCTGCTGTTGGCTCCCAGCATCCTTTCGGTGGTGGGCGCATCCGGAGCGGAGAATCTCCGCATCATCGTTTTTGACAACGAGCAGCTTTTCGGCAGCCGTGGCGGCGCCCCCAGTCAGACGGCGAAGGGCGCCGATCTCACCGCAATGGCCCGTGCGGCAGGCATCAGGCGCGCCGACACGGTGGTCGATGACGGCGGTGTGGGCCCAGGGATGGACTGGCTGTTCTCGCAGCAAGGCCCGGCGCTTCTGACCGCCAAGATCGAGATGGGGGCGCGGGGTGAGGGGCCGGGCATGGACGGGCAGGAGAACAAGTACCGGCTGGTGCGGCGCATCGAGGCTATCAAGCAGCGCGCGATCCTGACGCCGGCGAAGCCGTGATCGGCCACGACGGCGCATACGCATGCCGGGGCCGTTGTAGGGGCGGGTTTCAAACCCCCCCGCGCCCGGGCCGGCACTTCGCAGGGGGGTTTGAATTGTTGCAGGTCGGATTGGCGAAGCGCGATCCGATACCCAGACCGCTCAGGGAGGGTGACCGGGAGTGAAGGACGAGGTTGCGGCTGAAGCGCACCGGTCCCTGACGGGGGCGGGTATCGACTTCGTGGCCTGTATGCCCGATTCGGCCTTCCTCGAGCTCTACCAGAGGTTGGAGGCGGATTCCGGCATCCGCTACGTTCAGGTGGCCAACGAGAGTGACGGCGTGGGCATCTGCATGGGGGCGTGGTTGGGCGGGGCGCGGCCGGCGCTGCTCATGGAGAACACCGGCTTCGCCCTGTCCTGCTATGCGCTGCTGCGGGGCCCGGCGGCCTTCGGGGTCCCCATGCTGTTGCTCATCAGCTACCGCGGCGGCTTCGGCGATCAGCGCTGGTTCTCGGTGCCCTTCGGCTGGGCTACGGAGCCGTTGCTGCAGAGCCTGCGCATCCAGTACAGCGTGGTGAACGAGGCCGGAGACTTGAGCCAAGCCATCAGCGGTGCGGTGGACTCCATGAATGCCATGCAGGCGCCGGTGGCCGTGCTGTTGCCGCCGAAGCTCTTTTTCTGAGACGTGGACACGTTGTCGGCTTGCGGACCGGAAAGGGTCCGCGCACGTTCAACGACCGATGCGTGCCGCAGGATATCGAGGATGGCATGAAACCGGCGGGCTTCGACTATCACGATCCCACGACCCTGTCCGAGGTGACGGCCCTGCTCGCCCGGTTGGGGGAGGAAGCGCGGGTGCTCGCGGGCGGCCAGAGTCTGGTCCCGCTCATGAACTTCCGGCTGTCCCGGCCCGCGCACCTGGTGGACCTGAACCGCGTGGACGAGTTGGATTCCCTCGCCGTCGCCGATGGCGAGCTGCGGATCGGCGCCATGACGCGGCAACGCGCGCTGGAACGTTCTCAGGAAGTGGGCGCCGGCTGGCCGCTGCTGCGCGAGGCCGCGGGATACATCGGCCACGTCCAGATACGCAACCGCGGCACGGTGGGCGGCAGCCTGGCCCACGCCTTTCCCTCCGCCGAGCTGCCCGTGGCCATGGTCACCCTTGACGCCGCTTTCGTGTTGCGGCGGGAGGGCGGCGAGCGCACCGTTTCGGCCGAGGACTTCTTTCTCGGCACCATGACCACGGTGCTGGAGCCGGGGGAGTTGCTTTCCGAAGTGCGCGTCCCGGCCGTCCCCGCCGGGAGCGGCGCATCGTTCCAGGAGGTGAGCCGCCGCTACGGCGACTTCGCGCTGGCGGGTGCCGCGGCGCGGGTCACCCTGGACCGGGACGGCGCGGTCGCCGGTGCCCGGTTGACGCTCACCGGCTCCGCACCCATTCGCGCTCACGCGGCCGAGGCGGCCGTGCTGGGGGAGAAGCCGTCGGACGCGCTGTTCCGGGAGGCGGCGCGCCGCGCCGTGGCAAACATCGAGCAGGATACGGACATGCACGCCAGCGCCGACTACCGCTGCCGCGCGTGCGAAGTGATGGCCCGGCGCGCGCTGGCGCAGGCCGCGCAACGGGCCGCGGCACCAGGATCGCGATAACCCTTGAGGGCTACATGAAAATGATGACGCTTCGCGTCCGTCATGCCGGCGAATCAGGCTGTGCCGAAGCTTCATCCGACAGAGGCAACGACCCCCGAACTCGTCATTCCCGCGAAACAGGCGGTGTCAAAACGCCATCCGGGAGAGGCAACGGCCCCCGAAATCGTCATTCCCGCGAAAGCGGGAATATCCAGGCGGAGTGGGGCCGGGAAACGCGGCGTAGCGCCCCTCCAGGACCGCCTGGATTCCCGCTTTCGCGGGAATGACGGAGGGAGTGCGAGAATGACGGACGCGGGCATTTGCTGGCTGTTTTCATGGTAGGGTCCTATCGGACAAGGACGATACAGATGAGCAGGCGAACCATACGGATCCGGGTCAACGGCGCCGAACATACCGGCGAGGCGGAGCCGCGCCGGCTCCTGAGCGATTTCATCCGCGACGACCTCGGCCTCACGGGTACCCACGTGGGCTGTGAGCACGGCGTGTGCGGCGCCTGCACGGTCCTCCTCAACGGCGATCCGGTGCGTTCCTGCCTGATGTTCGCGGTGCAGGCCGACGGGGCCGAGATCGACACCGTGGAGGGGTTGGCGCCGGACGCGGGCACGCTGCATCCGCTCCAGGAGAAGTTCCAGGAGCGGCACGGCCTGCAGTGCGGTTTCTGCACGCCGGGCATCCTGCTCACCGCCCGGGCGCTGCTGCGGGAGAATCCTGCTCCCGACGAGGTCGAGATCCGCGAGTGGATCAGCGGCAACCTGTGCCGCTGCACGGGTTATCGGAACATCGTGACGGCCATTCGCGAGGCCGCGGAGGAGATGTCGGACGGGCAGGCGGACACGCCGGCGCCCCGAGAGGATTGAAGAACGTCCATGCCGTACATCGGTTCGAGCGTGAAACGAAAAGAGGATGTGCCGCTGCTTCGGGGCATCGGCAAGTACGTGGGAGACATCCGCCGGCCGGGCATGGTGCACGCCGCGGTGCTGCGGAGCAGCCGCGCCCACGCCCGCCTCGCCGGTATCGACGCCCGCGCGGCGTTGGAGCTGCCCGGGGTCGTGGGCGTGCTCACGGCCGCGGACATGCCCGGTCTCAAGACCATTCCCATGCGCACCGGCCAAATCCCCGGACTCGAGCGGTCGCAGCAGACGCCCATCGCCACGGACCGGGTGCGCTACGTGGGCGAGCCCGTGGCTGTCGTGGTAGCCGTGGACCGCTACGTGGCCGAGGACGCGCTGGAACTGGTGGAGGTGGCCTACGAGGAGCTGCCCGTGGTGACGGACGCGCGCGGGGCCATGGGACCGGAGGCCCCCCGGCTCCACGACGCGGTGCCGGACAACGTGCCCGCCGAGTTCCAGGTGGAAACGGGCGACGTCAAGCGCGCGTTCGCCGAGTGTGACCTGGTGGTGGAGCAAGCCTTCGAGACCCAGCGCCACGGCGCGGTGCCGCTGGAAACCCGTGGCCTGGTGGCGGAGTTCGACGAGGGTCGCGACATGCTCACGGTGTGGGGTCCCACCAAGATGACCCACACCAACTGGCGCATCCTTTCGGAACTGAGCGGCATTCCCCAGAGCGCCATCCATTTCCTCGAGCCGGCGGTGGGGGGCGGGTTCGGCGGCCGCGGCGAGTTCTATCCCGAGGACTTCCTGATCCCCTTTGCCGCCAAGCACTTCCGCCGGCCCGTGTGCTGGATCGAGGACCGCTCGGAGAACCTCAAGTCCATGAACCAGTCGCGGCAGCAGTCCTACCGGATGCGGCTGGGTCTGCGCAAGGATGGCACCGTCCTGGCCATGGACGCGGAGATTCTGTTCGACATGGGCGGCTACACGCGCACCCACGGCGGCGTGCCGATCGTCGCGTCATCGGCCATGCTGCGGGGCCCGCTGCGCATCAAGAACTACCACTGTCAGGTCCATTGCGTGCTCACCAACAAGACCCCGGTGGGCACCTACCGGAGCCCGGGCCGCTACGAGGCCAACTTCGTGCGCGAGCGGTTGCTGGACATGGCGGCGCATCGCCTCGGGCTCGATCCCGCGGAGCTGCGCAGGCGCAACCTCATCCGCCCGGAGGAGATGCCCTACGACCACGGCAAGACCCCGTACCACTACACGGTGTACGACAGCGGCGATCTGCCCGGCCAGCTCGATGCGGCGTTGCGGCACATGGACTACGAGGGGCTTCAACAGCGTTGCAGCGCCGCCCGGACGGAAGGCCGGGCCATGGGCGTGGGCATCGGCTGCTTCGTGGAGACCAGTGGCATCGGGCCCTGGGAGTACGCCCGGGTAGAGGTCGACAACAGCGGCGGCGTGGTGTTGTACACGGGAATCAACTCTGTAGGACAGGGCATCGCCACGGCCTTGAGCCAGATCGTCGCCGATGAGATGTGCGTGTCCATCGACGACGTCCGGGTCGTGCACGGCGATACCGCCAAGGTGCCCTACGGCAACGGCAGCAACGCCAGCCGCTCCACCGTCATGGCCGGGAGCGCCGCGGTGGGCGCGTCGCGGAAGGTCAAGGAGAAGCTCCTGCGGCTGGCATCCGCGGAGTTGGAGATCGACGCCGGCGACCTGGAACTGGCGGACGGCCGCATCAGCGCCAGGGGAGCGCCGGAGCGGGGCCTGGACTTCGCGGCGCTGGCCCGGCTGGCGCTGCCCGGACCGGCCCTGGCCCAAGGCTTCACCCCCGGCATCTCGGAAGAGGACTTCTTCGCCACCGACAAACGGCCGTTCCCCTACGGCGTCCACGTGGCAGTGGTGGAGGTGGACCGGGAAACCGGCATGATCGAGATCCTCGACTACCTCGTGATGGAGGACGTCGGCCGCAAGATCAATCCCATGATCGTCGAGGGACAGATGGCCGGCGGCCTGGCCCAGGGCATCGGCGGCGCGCTGCTGGAGGAGTTCGCCTACGACGAGGACGGGCAGCCCCAGTCCACGAGCTTCATGGACTACCTGATGCCCACCGCCATGGACGTGCCCCAAGGACAGTTCATCTCCACCGAGGACTTCCCGTCGCCGCACAATCCCCTGGGAGTCAAGGGAGCAGGGGAGGGCGGCATCACCGCCGCCGGCGCCGCCCTGGCCAACGCCGTCTCCCACGCGTTGGGGGTGGAGATCACCCGGCTGCCGCTCAAGCCCGGCTACCTGCTGGAGCTCATGGACGCGGCGGACGAGGGCTGAGCCGTTGTGAACTCATGCTATGGCTGCGGCACGCGCGTCAGTGGAGGAGACGGACATGGAAGTCCCCAGCATCGTACCGGGCCACATCGTCGACATGCACGCCCACATCTATCCCGAGGGCTGCTTCGAAGAGGTCCTTAAGGCCCGGCCGGAGTTCGCCATGGCTCGCTCGGAACGCGGCCTGTCGCTCACCTGCCGAGGCAGCCACACCATGTCCGCGCCCGTCGACGCCGACCTGAGCGCCCGCCTGCGGACCATGGACGAGGCCGGGGTCAAGGTCCAGGTACTGTCCGTCGGTGCCCTCAACACGGGTTGGGCGGGCACCGCCACCGCCCGGCTCGTCAACGACGGCTTGGCCGAGGTGTGCCGCCAGTACCCGGACCGCTTCCGTTTCGTCGCCGCGCTGCCGTGGGACAGCACCGCCGCACTCATGGACGAGCTGGACCGGGCCATGGGTCTGGGCGCCGTGGGGGCCGGCATCACCACCACCGTAGCCGATCACACCCTCGACGCTCCCGAGCTCCGGGAGTTCTGGCGCCAGGCCCACCGGCGCAAACTCCTGGTGCTCGTGCACCCGACGTTCCCCCTCGACGGGCCGGCGAACGATCGGGGCGAGTACCTCGCCGTCGGCTACCTCGGCGAGACCGCCATGGCCGCTACCAAGCTCACCCTGGGCGGTGTGCTCGAAGAATGCCCCGACGTCCGCATCGTTTGGTCCCACTGCGGCGGCAGCCTGTGCATGGTGCTGGACCGCATCGACCGCGGCTACCGCCGCTACGAGAAGTGTCTGCGCCCCCCGAGCGAGTACCTGCGCCAATGCTACTACGACACCGTCACCCTGTCCGGCCCCGCCCTCGACTGCGCCCGCGCCACCTTCGGCGCCGACCGGCTCGTCTACGGCACCGACGAGCCCCATGTGCCCAACGCCAGCAAGGGCGTGTTGGCCGCGCTGCGCGCCCGGTCGTGGCCGGAAGCGGAGTTGGAGGGGGTGCTCGGCGGCATCGCGCGAGATCTGCTGGAGCAAGCCCCAGACGGACCTCAGGTTGAACCGGCGAAGCCAGTCGAGACGAGGCATAGGCCCAAATAGTGTGTCGGCAAATCTTGATCTAACACGAATTCCAACTACAATTGTGAGTTTGGGCGTCGTCATGGCAAACGGTATCTGTCAAAACAAGGCTAGGTTTCGCGCTCCCTTGGAGAGTGAGACAGATGAGGTTCCCGCCATCGACACGGGTCTCAACACCCGTGACGGCGAGTCACGAACCAAGTTTATCGGTGACCAGGATTGGAATCATCTTCGAAACGTGCCATCTTTTGGCCGGCTGCTGCTGTCTGCGCCACTTGAGGATGGGGACTTGGCGCCGCGCCTCATGAGCCCAACACGTGACAACGTGTTCGACGCTTGAGTTATGAGAGCGTGCCTATTTCCAGTACAAACTGACGGGCAGGTATTTTGAAGCGGCCGCAGAAGCGCAGTAAGCCGAAAAGGAAGATCGTGCTGGTTGCGGTGGGCTCAATCAGTCGGCGTGAGTTGGAAAGGATGGCGCAAGAAGCGCAGTATCGTTCCAGCGACTATCACAAGTCGGGCCCGACGGCGGTTCCTCGTCCGGACAAGACGGTATGCGATTTGCCTACGTCACACAATGCGATAAATGCGACGGATTTACTGAGGGCGGGGTTTTGTCGAGGCATGGTAAGCGAACAGGAACGCGGTGGTTGGCCACAGAACGTGTGGGCGGTCGATGCTGACGGGATTGTATACGAGGCCCAACTCACTAACTCGGGACTTGGGGAATATCACGGATATCCGATGACAAAGACCGACAGCTTCGCTGCCTTTGTCAGCAAAGAGTGGGAGAACCGCGGGACATGACCCTCAATATCGGAACCAACTGGTGCCGTGACCTCGATGGGGAATTTCCCGGAAGTCTGGAACCCGTGGAGGACGAGGCGACCCTCAGTGAGATCGTTATCGAGGCCGCGGAGGATACCCTTACTCAAGCATTCGATCTTGAGAAGGGAAGTGTTCGCGATGGTGTTAATCTTTCAGCCTACCGATTGGCCGAATGGCTGATCTGGAACTGGTGGCGTCTTCGCTGGGAACCCGCACACCAGAACGCTCAACGTGATCGGAGCCTGGAGTGGCGACAGGCGCACGAGATGGCAGGTATCGGTCGCGGGTGGTTGTGGCCAAACATTGTGATAATGTCCGACGGTCTTCGAATCGAGTTGGACGTGAGACCGACATCGGAGACTCGTACAGAGCGCCTGCGCTATATGACGGACAAGAGAACGGTGGTTTCCGCCGAAGCTTTCGAGGCCGGGGTCGACGCCTTGGTAGGACGCGTCCTGGAAAGGCTGGGCCGTAGTCCGGTTCCTGATTCCGACCTTGTCATCGCATGGAGGGAGCTTGCCGCCGAGCGAAATGACGCCGAACTGACCATGTACCGAATGATTGAGGCGTGCCGGGGCTTCGATGTGGACGAAGCTGATCCAGAGCAGATTGAGCAGATTATTGCGGATGGCGACGAGTTGGGAACCAGCGCGATTTCGGAAGTGGCGGCGGATCAGTTTCTCACCGCGGAGGAATTGCACGTGGTAGCAACGCAGTCAGGTTTTGATACTGATCCTGGCAGTGGGGCAGACCCGCTGAACGGCTCATGGAATGGGCTCGGAAACATTGCTCCCTGGCGGGTCGGCGCGGATGCGGCAGGGAGTCTCCGGTCTCGAGAGAAGTTGGGCGATGACCGGGTGTCTGATGTACGATTGGCCGAGTTGTGCGGGATTGACGACCGTGCCTTGGGTGAATTGGGTATCGGTGGCCCGATGGCGTTTACGCTCCATGCAAAAGACGGTCCTCGAAGTCACGTCGTTTTGCGCTCGAAATGGCGAACTGGGCGGCGCTTCGAGTTGGCGCGCTTGCTCGCCGACCACCTTCTCGTAGACAACGAAGAGAGTCTCCGGCCCGCGACTCGTGCGTCCACATACAGACAAAAAATGCAGCGCGCATTTGCGGCCGAGCTTCTTTGTCCTGTTGCGAGTCTGGTTGATTTCCTAAATGACGATTTCTCGGATGAGGCACGGGAAGAAGCAGCGGAGCGATTCGACGTATCCCCGTTCGCGGTTACGGCGGTGCTCGTAAACAACGGCAGACTCGACCGTGATGAAGTCCGCCCCATGATCTGACCAAGTCAAAGAGATACTGCCCGGCTGTCGGCTCTGCACCCATCCGTTAGCGGGCGACCTGCCACTCGCTGTCAATCGGAGAAATAGTCTTGGCAGGTCGCCTCTACGAACTGGTTGTATCTTCCCTTCCAAGCAGTTTCGGGAATCTCTCACAAACCTCCGCGACGACCTCGTGCCCGTTTTTCGCCTCATCCTGTGCAATTCTGATCGTTCCTGTGAAGTTACCGCATTTGTCAGTATGCAGATGAGCTTTTTCGTGCACGAGTTCTTTCCTTGCCTCACGCAGTTGCTCGATTTTTTTCAACAACCTCATGTCGCTGCAGCCTAGCAGCCGTAGTTTTTTCTCATACGACATTCTATCAACCTCTTCGTAACGCTCCCGACCGTGCGTCTCTACGATCAGGAGATGCAGCGCGGCCTCAAGCCAGATGCAGCTGAAGACAACCGAGATTAGCGCGTCCTTGAACGAAGTTTGGTTCGGATCGAATGATTTGACGTGTCCGCTGTCGACGGATTCGGGACCGCTGCGTAGGTCCCTATCGTCTGTCATCCTCATAAAGGCTGTATCCGCAATCGACCTGAAGACATGGATGTTCGTGAACACGTACCGTTGTTTTGAACTCATGTCGTCCTTCCAGCGAGTTCGGTCTGTTTCGGCGGATTTCTGGAGACAGTTCTAACGATGTCGGAGGGCGCGGGCTCAGGTGGAAGAGCGAACATAACCTTCAGCGTTAGTTTGGGCTAGATCCCGTACAGCGCCCTGGCGTTGTCGTCCACGATCTTGCGGCGGGCCTCCGCGCCGACCGCATCGTTTTCCTGCAGAACCTTCAGCGCTTCGAGCTGGCTGGACGTATCGGCGTGGCCGTAGTCGGAGCCGATGACGATATGGTCCTCGCCGGCGTACTGGAGGATGTAGGGCAGGTCCTCTTCAGTCTGGCAGGCGACGTAGAAGCGGTTGCGGCGCAGCACGTTCGCCTTTTCATCCAGCTGCCGGGTGCCTGTCCGGTGGAGACGGGCGCCGAGGTCGGTGATGAGGTAGGGGACCCAGGAGGCCGCGGCTTCGAGAAAGCCCCAGCGGAGGTCGGGGAAGCGGTCCGGGACGCGGCTTAGAACGAGCGAGTGGAAGGCGGTGATGATGGGCACCTTGGCCATCCACAGGGCAGTGGCGCGGGAGTGAAAGAGGCCGCTCAGCGCGTGGTTCACCAGTCCCGAGTGAATGCATGCCGCCATGTCCAGCCGGCTGGCTTCGGCGTAGACCGGGAAGTAGTCCTCGTCGATGGGTATGCGCTCGCCCAGGAGGCCCTGCAGCAGGAAGCCGCAGGCGCCGTTTTCACGGCTGAAGCGAAGCTCCTCCAGGGCCACGTTCATGGTCAGCAACGGCAGCGTCGCCACCCAGCGCAGGCGCCCTTGGCTCCGGCGCCAGATGTCGGCCATCCAGCGGTTGTAGGCGCGGCACATGGCGATCTGGGTCCGGGGGCGGCTCAGGGTGGCGAGACCCAGAAGGGTGGTGGGGTAGAGCACCTGGATGTCGGTGCCGAGCTCGTCCATGTGGCGCAGCCGCGCCGCCACGTCCCGCAGCTCGGAAGACTCCGGAGTCGTGCCGGAGCTGGCGGGCGGGAAGGCCCGTTTGGGCTCCAGGTTGCTGTCGAACAGCCAGAAGTCGTTCCTGCGGAGCGGGTCCGACTGATCCGCGGCCTCCAGGATGCGGGGCTTGTGGCGCCGGTCCTCGCCTTCCATGTACTCCCAAGTCTCTTCGCATTCGATGACGTGGCAGTCCGCGTCGATGACGGCCATGGTGTATTCCCTCCAGCGCGCCGCGGCCCGTGCGCTACCCTTTCCAGACGTGGGCCGGCCCCTCACTATTCACCGCTGCTGCGGTCTCACCGCATCGGGCGCAGTGGCGTAGCGTTTCGTCCGCGGCCATGGCGTCATAGGCCTCCTTCACCGCGTCCGCGGGGTCGTTGAACTGCACGGTGGTTTCGTAGAGCGTGTGGGTGCAGTTCCCGCACACCCACTCGAAGCGGTCGGTCTCGTCCGGCCGGCGCACCCGTTCCACCACCAGGGTCCAGGAGCCGTCGCCCCGGCGCGGTGAATGGGGCACGAGGGCGGGCAGCAGGAACATCTCGCCTTCCTTGAGGACCGCCACCTCCGGTTTGTGCTCTGGAGTGAGGTAGTGGAGGTTCAGCTCGCCTTCGAGTTGGTAGAAAACCTCGTCCCCCGGATTGATGTGGAAGTCGGTGCGGTCATTGGGGCCGCGGGTGACGAAGATGATGAAGTCCGAGTCTTCCCAGATGACTCTTCGTCTGCCCCAGTCGCCGCGGTTCTCGTCGATCCAGTTTTTCAGATTGAAGCGGGTGAGGTGTGGGAACATGACGGCTCCTTTCAGGTGTCGGGTCCGTGCCGGGCGCTGAACCCGAGGGCTTCCCGCGCCTTGTCCGAGGCATAACAACAATAGTTCTCATCCGTCTCGAAAGCTACCTGCCGCACCTCCGGGAGGTGCCGTTGGAGCAGGGTACGGGTGGGAACCGTCAGATAGGTCGTGGAAGCGCAGATGTTGAAGGCCTGGTGGCCTTCGAAGGCCGTCTCCAGGGCTAGATGGCAGGTCATGGCCGCATCGCGCACGTCGATGTAGCTCCAGAAGCTTCCGAAGCCGCGAATCATCGGGTCGTCGCGCCGTTTCGCCAGGCGCTGGTACACGTTGGCATCGGCGATGCCGGCAAAGCGCAGACTGGCGATGCTTGCGTCACTGCGCCGGGCGAAGGCCTCGCAGAACTCCTCTCCCGCGAGCTTGGACAGGCCGTAGGGGTCCTGGGGCCGCCGGGGATGGGCCTCGTCGATGGGAAGGTAGTCGGGAAGCGCGGGACGCAGGGGATAGTACAGGCCGTACACCGCCAGGCTGGAGCCCATGACGAGCCTCCGGATGCCCAGGGACGTTCCCACCGCCAGGACGTTGTACGTCATGGCGACATTGCGCTGGAATCTCCGGCTGTCGCCGGCCACGTCGGGGGTCTGCCAGGTCTGGGCGGCGCGGTCGAACAGGCCCTGCTCGGTGTAGGGGAATCGTTCCCGGGCCAGGTGGACCACCGCCTCCGCGCCTTCCAACGCCCGCCGCGCCGCGTCGGGGTCGGTGAGGTCCACGGCCCCGCCGGCGTTCCCGGCCGCGAGATCCAGGGGTACGACCTCGTGGCCCCTCCGTGACAGCAGTTCCGTCACCCGTTGTCCCAGCCGGCCGGCGCTGCCGGTGACGACGACCCTCATGCGGCGGCCTCCCGACGGCGTCTATCCGCCGGTTTCGGCATCCGGCTTTTGCGGGTAGGCGCGGATACCCGTGTAGGAATCCATTCGTACCAGCCGGCTGGCGTCCTGCGGGGACACGACGCCCTTGGGCCGGAGCCCCCGCCGGACCCGGTCGATGGCGGTCAGGATAATCCGGCGTTGCAGGATGATGCCTTTGTCGGAGGCCGCCAGCCGCTCCTGACGGCCGGCGACGCTTCCCTGGGTGGACTGGGTCATGATGTCCTCGAGCCGGACGCTGCCCCGGAACGGCGACAGGGGCCGGTGGTCGTGCTCGGGCTTTTGGCCGGTGGCGACGGGCCGCCGGGAGGGGGCCAGCCTGGTCATGAAGTCGGGGTCCGGGCCGGTGTAGTGATCCACCGTGTAGAGCGTGAAGTTGTCGTCGTCGTTCGGGGTCAGGAACATCCAGTGAGCGTTGTGCGAGCCTCGGGCCAGGGCTTCCCTGGGCTCCCTGAAGTGGGTGAACTCGGTGTCGCCGATTTGCATGACGCTGGGCAGCGCGTAGCTCTTCTCGTCGATGTAGCTCATACCCGGCTCGGAGGCGGGTTTCCGCGACACCACCTTCATGCCGTAGTCCGTCTCCACCGCATCGAACGGAGGCACGTCCTTCGCGTTGAAGAACCAGCTTCGCCAGGTGCCGTCATCGGGATTGGACCGGTGCAGAGTGGAGAAGTGGGTGGGATCGGCGCCGTTCTCTATGAAGTTGTACCAGTTGTAGTCGTAGTGGCGCGGCGCCTCGATGCGCCGCTGCCCGCCGGGCTCCGCCAGGGGAGCGTATTGCGGCAGCGGGGGCTCGTCGTCCTGCGGCCCGAGATAGCCGAAGATGACGCCGCCCAGTTCCCGCACCGGGTAGGAGAGGTGGCGGACCTTCTCGTGGAACATGCTGCCGGGAGGCTCCGCCGGCTGCTCCAGGCAGGCGCCGCCCACGTCGAAGAGCCATCCGTGGTACGGGCACCGGAGCCCCGAGGGCTCCACGTCGCCGTATTCCAGGGATGTGCCGCGGTGCGGGCAGTGAAGCCCCAACAGGCCCAGCCGCCCTTGGCCGTCGCGGAACAGCACAAGATCCTCTCCGAGAACCCGGACCCGGACAGGAATATCCCGAAGGTCGCCCGCGCACCTCACCACCATCCAGTAGCGTCTGAACCACTCCCCGGCGGTCGTGCCTCGCCCCACGTGGGCGAGGTCCGCCACGGTCAGCATTCCCGCACTTCCCTCGGCCATGGCGTCACCCCCGTCCGTCATTCCGGCACCCCTCCGTCATTCCCGCGAAAGCGGGAATCCAGGGGTGGTGGAGGGGTGCTGCGCGGTGTCTCCCGCCCCACCCCACCTGGATTCCCGCTTTCGCGGGAATGACGATCGCGGGGCCTGATTACCATCTTCGCCCCAACGACGTTGTTACCGACGCCATGAGTGTTGCGGCTTCCATCCCAGGATCTCCTTGGCCCGGGCGTTGGTGAAGACGCTCTCGGTGCCGGTGAGCGGCCGGGCGCGGTCGCCGATGGCCGGGTTGATGCGTGGCAGCAGATCGCACAAGGGCTCGGCCACGGTGCTGTCATCGGCCACCACGAACATCACCGTGCCGCCGGGTACGGGCCGCTCGACCGCGAGCCGGAAGGCCACGGCCAGGTCTCTCACGTCGATGTAGCTGTACTCGCGCCAACCCTCGGGCTCCCGGCCGCCGGTGCGGCGGATCTCGTCCAGCGCCTCCGGCGTCACCACGCCGCTGGGGCGGATGACCACGGTCTCCACGCCTTTCAGGCTGTACGAGCGGGCGATGGTCTCGCCGATTTGCTTCGACAGGCCGTAGGGGTCGATGGGCCTCAACGGATGTTCCTCGTCGATGGGCAGGTAGTCGGGCATGAACGCGCCGTCGCTGTAGGCCCACCCCACAGCCGCGTTGCTGCTGGTGGAGACGACTCGCGGGATGCCCAGCCGGTACGCGGCGTGGTGCACGTTGAAGGTGCCGTTGACGTTGGTCTCGAAGACGACGCCGGTGGGCGCGACGTTGGGATTGTGGATCGCCGCCAGATGGACGATGGCATCGGTCCCCGCAGCCGCCTCCATGACCTGGCCGAGGTCCTGGATTTCCCCCATCAGGTGCTTCACGCCGCCGTCCCGTGGCCCCGGCAGGCGGTCCAGCACCGTCACTTCATGGCCGCCGTGCAGCAGTTCGTCCACTACCGACTGGCCGACCTTGCCCAATCCTCCGGTAACCAGGATCTTCACGAAGAACCTCCTGAACGCGTTGTTCGTTCACGTAAGCGCCTGACCTCAGGTGGTAACACCGTGTAAGGTTCTCCGTCAACAAATGGACAATTTGCGTTAACTGCTTTGACAGGAGGGTTGCGAGACGGTAAAAGCAGGAAATTTCGGTTACCGGCGGATGGGCTCCGGTTCGAGAACGGATCCCCACGGAGGCAGGATGCAAAGCATAGCGCGGGCCTACGAAAAACTCCTCAACGCGTTCAAGATCGGCGCGGAGATCGTCGTCTTTATGATCTTCTTTCTCATCGTCACCGATGTGTTCATTCGTTGGGCGGGTCTCCAACCGTCCACCTATACGATGGGCGTGGTCGAGTACGATCTGCTGTGGTTTACCATGCTGGGGGCGCCGTGGCTCGTGCGCATGAAGGGCCACGTGTTCGTGGACTCCTTGGTCCAACTCCTGCCCCTGATCGTCCAGTACGTTCTGGCCAAGCTCGTTTATGTCATCTGCATCACCTGCTCGCTCTTTTTCGTCTACTATTCTCTGGACCTCACGGTCCAAGCCATCCTTTCGGGGGAGATGGATATCCGGGGTGAACCGCAGCCCCTGTGGCTCCTCCTCGTGTGCCTGCCGGTGTCCTTCTCCATGGTGGCCATCGAGTTTTTCCGGTTCCTGGTGGGGGTGGACACCATGTACACCTCGCGCACCGAGGTCAGGGAGAACGTCTGATGGAATGGTACTGGGCATTCGCTCTCCTGATAGGCATGGTCGTCTGCCTGATGGCCATCGGGGTCCCCGTGGCCTTCGCCTTCATCACCACGAACTTCGTCGGCATCTTCATCTTCGCCGGCGTCCACGGCTTCATCCAGGTGGCGGACAACTCCACCGTGCTCATCACCCGGTTCACCCTGGGTCCGGTGCCCATGTTCATCCTAATGGGGGCGTTGTTTTTTCACACCGGCCTGGCGATTCGCGTCTTCGACGGGCTCGACAGCCTTTTCGGCAAGCTCCGGGGCCGGCTCTGCTACCTGACAGTGGCCGGCGGCACGATCTTCTCCACCCTCACCGGCTCCTCCATGGCCAATACCGCCATGCTGGGATCGCTGCTGGTGCCGGAGATGCAGCGGCGGGGTTACAACTGGCGCATGTCCATGGGGCCGATCCTGGGCACCGGCGGACTGGCGATGATCATCCCGCCCTCGGCGCTGGCCGTGCTGCTGGCCAGTATCGCCAACATCGACGTGGGGCGTCTGCTGATCGCGGGCTTTCTGCCCGGCTTCGTCCTGGCGGGGCTGTATGTCCTCATGTTGTATCTCCAGATCACCATCAACCCGGCGGGGGCGCCGGCGTATGACGTGCCGCCCACGACCTTGGCTCACAAGATCAAGTTCGTCTGCTTCAACATCCTGCCGGTGAGCCTCGTGATCTTCATGGTCATCGGCTTCATCATCCTGGGCATCGCCACCCCCACCGAGTCCGCGGCCTGTGGGGTGCTGGGCGTCGGCATCCTGGCCGTGTGCTTCCGCGTGCTTAACTGGCAGGCCATCCGCACCTCGCTGTCGGGCACCGTGCGCGTGTCCGGCATGGTGTTCTTCATCATCATGAACTCCACGGTGTTCAGCCAACTCCTGGCCTACTCGGGCGCCACCGCCGGCATGCTGGAGTGGGCTACCAGCTTTGAGGTGTCCCGCCTGGTGGTGCTTGGCGTCATGTTTCTGATTCTCATCGTGCTGGGCATGTTCATGGACGGTACGTCCATGATGCTGATCACCGTGCCCATTTTCTTTCCTCTGGCTGAGGCCATGGGTTTCGACCTGATCTGGTTCGGCCTGTTCGTGCTGATGACGCTGGAGATGGCCGGCACCACGCCGCCGTTCGGGTTGCTGCTCTACGTCATGCTCGGGGTGGCGCCCCGCGGCACGACCCTGCTGCAGGTGGCCAACGCGGCGGCTCCGTTCCTGATATGTGATCTGATCCTGATCCTGATGCTCATCGCTTGGCCCGAACTCGCCCTCTTCCTCCCCGATCTCATGGAGTGAAGCCAGCGGCCCGAGTCCGTCATTCCCGCGAAAGCGGGAATCCAGGTGGGGTGGGGCGGGGCCTTAGCGGCATCCGGAAAAACAAAGCCCCCGATCCGGCCTTGCGGATCGGGGGCTTTGTTACTCACGCATTCGATGGCTCGGACCTTACGGCACCGAGTACATCTTCTCCTTCAGCTTCGCGAACGGCACGGTGTACTTCGTGTCCTTCCGTACATCCCACGAGCGCTCGTAGATCGTCGTCAGATAGGCGCGCCGGACGTCGCCCTTGAGCTCGATCTTCTTGAGCCCCGCGGCCCACAGCTTTTCGTTGTCGGCGTTCGCCTTCTTGCGCAGGGTGGGGATGCTGTTCTCCTCGAACGCCAGCCCCTGCTTGTTCAGCATGTCCTGCACGGACTTGGGAAGCGTCTTCCACTTGTCGAGGTTGACCACCGCCATGGCGGCGCTGCGGTAGAATCCGGGGTAGACGCGGTACTTGAGGAACTTCTGCACGCCGTACTTGGCCAGCCCGCCCTCCGGCCAGGCGAGCCCTTCCACCACGCCCCGTTGCAGACCGGTGTACATCTCGCCGGCGGACATGTTGATGGGGATCGCGCCCATGGCCTTGAAGAACGGGTTGTAAGTCGCGGTGGAGCGCATCTTGTGGCCCGAGAGGTCGAGGCCCGTTTGGTCGCTCTGTTTCGGCATGAACGTGGTGTAGATATGGAAGTCCACGCCGTAGCAGCACCAGGCCAGGATTCTCCCGTTCATCTTGGCGGCCCACGGCCCTTGAAGCTGGTCGATGGCGCCGTTCTCCCGGAGCACCTTGGTGTGCAGGTTGGTCACCGACATCAGGCCGGCTTCGGCCACCATTCCCTCGAAGTAACCCATGGGACAGAAGATCATGTCCACCAGGCCGCGCTTGAGAGCGTTTCCCTGCTTCTGGCGCGGCGTCACTTCCGGTCCGCCCACGTAGTGGAGCTTGGCCTCGCCCTTGGCCATCTTGTTGAACGGGTCGTGGAATCCTTCGAAGTACGTCTCCACCTGGGGATGAGTCTTTGCCAGGCAGGTGCTGACCTTCAACGTGACCGCAGCCTGCGCGGATGCGGCCAGAACGAACAGGGCGAACGCCACCGCGACGAACGCCCCCAGTGTGATTCGCTTCATCCGTATACCCTCCTTTGTCGGGGCTCTCTTGGCCCCAATTGGTTGATGTCGCCCTTCAAACCGTCAAGTGCTGACCTCTATTAAAGTCGGGAACCGTTGTCAAGTGAACACAAGCGGCGCAGGACGCGCTGTCGGGCACTCACAAACGCGCGCCTTCACGGTCGAATACCAGCAGCTTTTCCGTGTCGAGCTGACAGTGCACGGTCTGACCCGGCGCAATGTCGCTGCGCACCGGCTGGATCGAACGCAGCACGTTGCCGTCGCTCAGCGTCACGTCGTAGAGGTTTTCCCGCCCCTGGGTCTCGACGAAACTGACCTTGCCCGAGAGCGGGCCCGAGTCGGCGAGCCGCACGTGCTCGGGGCGAACGCCGAGTTGAATCTCGCATCCGTCCTCGAGGCCCTCGTAGCCGCTCGGCACGTCGATGCCCGCCGTCGAATCGTTCAGGCAGAAACGACCGCCGCGGACTTGGCCCGACATGAAGGCGATCGGCGGGTTGCCCAGGAAGCCGGCTACGAAGGTGCTGACAGGGTTGTGGTACATTTCGGCGGGCGAGGCGACTTGGTGAATTTGGCCGCGATCCATGATCGCGATCCGGTCGCACATGCTCATCGCCTCGACCTGATCGTGTGTGACGAGGATGGCCGTGATGCCGGTCTCCTTTTGCAGCCGGCGAAGCTCCGAGCGCATGTCGAGGCGCAGCCGCGCGTCCAGGTTGGCCAGCGGTTCGTCCAGCAGGAGCACGCTTGGGCGACGGATCAAGGCCCGCGCCAGCGCCACGCGCTGCTGCTGACCACCGGAAAGGTGCGCGGGCAGACGCTCCAGCAGGTGATCGATCTCGAGCATGGCCGTGATTTCGCCCACCCGGCTGTGAATGGCTGCGCTCGGTTCTCCCTTTACCTGGAGCGGGAAGGCGACGTTATTGAACACGTTCATGTGTGGATACAGAGCGTAGGACTGGAACACGACGCCGACGTTGCGTCGCTGCGGCGACCAGCCGGTGACGTCTTCGTCGCCGAAGAGTATCCGCCCGCCATCGATGACGTGCAGCCCGCACACGGCGAGCAGCGTCGTCGTTTTGCCGCAGCCCGAAGGACCGAGCAGCGCGAGCATCTCGCCGTCCTCGACTTCGAGATTCATCGCATCGATGACGGTGTCTTCGCCGAAGCGCTTGGTGAAGTTTTCGATCAGAATGCGCATCAGCCCTTGGTTCCCCCGCCGTAGATGTTCATCAGCTTGTCCTGGAAAAACAGGTAGAGGATGACAACCGGGATCACGTAGAATAGTCCGATGCTCTTGAACAGGGCGAAGTTCAGGTCCGAGTCGTCTGCGATGAGCCCGGCGAGGTAGACCGACAGCACCTGCACCTTGTTGTCCGGCGCCAGCACCTGCGGCAGTATGAATTCGCTCCAGCCGGCCAGAAACGAGAACACGCCCAGCGCCAGGATACCGGGCGTGACCTGCGGCAGTATCAGGCGCCGCCACACCGTGAAGCGACTCGCACCATCCTGCACACCGGCCATTTCGATCTCCCACGGCACGGTGTCGTAGAAACCCTTCATGATCCAGATGCCCAGCGGCAGCTCGAGCGAGGCCTTGACCAGGATGACCCCGGTGAGCGTGTTGTAGAGCCCGATCATCCGCAGCACGAGGAAGATGGCGATGATCAGGGTCACGGTCGGGAAGGCGTGCAGCACCAGAACCCCGGCGAGGAAATAGGCCCGGAACGGCAGATTGATTCGCGACAGCGCATAGCCCGCGGTGGATGACACCGACAGCACGATGACCGCGGTTGAAGCGGCAAAGATGAACGTATTCAGCGTGACGGCCCAGATATTGGCCCTGCCGGGCAGGTCCTCCCACAGGAAGTGCCAGTTCTCCAGCGTGAAACCGTCCGGCAGCAGTTGCCCGGGCGGCGCCTCACCCACTGTCTCGACAATGAGGAAGAGGTACATGAGCACCAGCGGCGCGGACGCAGCCGCCAGCAGTGCAACGATGATTCTGCTCCCGCGTGTGTTCAGCATCGTCGTGGCCTGCTACGTTTCGATGCGCGGACGCGCCACGAGGGCGTCGAAGTTGAAGATCTTCAGGTAGAGGAGCGAGAACGCCACGCCGATGATCACCAGCACCAGCGCGAGCGTCGCGCCGTAGCCGTACTGCAGGTTTCCGGCATAGTTGTTGAGCGCCGTGTGATAGGCGGCGAGCGACCAGACCTCGGTCGCCGAGCCCGGCCCGCCGCCGGTGGCCAGCAGGATGTACTCAAACGAGGTCAGCAGCGACAGCGTCTGGTAACTCGTCACGAACAGGAGCGGCCAGCGCAGTTGCGGCAGGATGATGCGCCTCACCTGCTGCCAGCGCGAAGCGCCGTCGACCTCGCTGGCCCAGAACAGGGTTTTGGGGATCGCGCGAATGGCGCTGGAAAAAATGATCATGCCCATGGAGGCGCCGACGAATCCATTGATGAGCACGACGAAGACCCAGGCATTGAACGCAGTGTCGAGCATCCAGTTGCGTGAGGCGACGCCAAACCAGACGAGCACCGTGCTGAGAAATCCGGTGTCCCAGGCGAACCATTTCCAGAGCAGCACGTAGAGCACCGGCGGCGTGATGCGCGGAAGAAACCAGATGCCGCGGAAAACCGCCGCCTGGGTGCTGGGCAGGTAAAACGTCGTGATGGCGAGTACGAGCGCAAATCCCGTGTTGAAGAGAATCAGCGTGACGAAGACGTAGATCAGTGTATTGGCGAGCACCTGCGCGGTGTCCGCGGTGCCGAACATGCGCCGCAGGTTGTCCGTGGTCCAGGCCCAGCCGGTGTAGCTCGCGCGCACCAGGCGCTCGCGATCTTCGTCACTCAACTGCAGTCCGCTTGCGGCCAGTGCCGTCAGCAGGTCGGCACGCTGCCTGAACGTACGATTGACAACGCTCGTCTCGAAATGCCGGGCGGTCTGCTTCAGCGCGCGCACCGAGCGCGGGCGCTTGTTCAGTGACTTCAGCGCCCGTTCGAAGTTGCGGCGACTGTCGAAGGTCTTGCCGGCGTGACGTTGCGCGAGTTCATCGAGGGTGCCGGCGGCGACACCGGCAGCGCGTGCCCTGGCCAGCGTTTCCGGATTGACGAGGTAACTGGTGGCGCCGAGCGATTCGACCACGGAGCGGTCCATACCGCGTTCGGGGAGGCGGCTGAGCGTGGACGGCGTGATCAGGTATCCACCTCCGCCGATACCGGTGGCGGTGCTCATGCTGGTGAACGCGAACACCGCGGTGAGCACCACCGGTGCGACGAAGAACACCACGACGAAGAGCGTAGCCGGCGTCAGGAACAGGACGCCGAGCCATTTGCCGGGAGTCATGACACGCAGTTTTCGGCTGCGGATGGGCATAGCAAATAACCGCGCCGGGGTCCGCCCGGCGCGGCCGGCTCCACCGCTCTACCGATCAGCGCATGATGATGCGATCGCCAAGCGCGTTACGCAACTGGGCGGCAGCATCCTTCGCGGCCTGGTCGGGGCGCTTCTGCCCGGTCCAGGCGGATTCGAGCCCCTTCCACATGGCGGTCCAGTAGACGCCGAAATCGACATTGTTGGGCATGGCGCTGGCACTGGACAGCAGCCGTTCGGTCGCTTCGCTGGCCCAGCGGTCGTTGCTGTAGAGCCCGATCGAGGTCTGCGACCTGGTGATGCCCAGGTGCGCCGACTTGATGGCGTGCAGGGTGTTGATACGCGGCTCGGACGCGATCGTCACGAGCTTGGCGGCAATGAATGCATCGTCGTCCGTACCCCGGTTGGTCACCAGGTAGACGAGCGGATGGGTGATCGTGTTCGGCCGGCCGTTGGCATCGCCCGCCGGGATCAGCGTGAACTGGATCTTGTCGAAAAAGTCGCCGAGGCCCTCTTTGCCCGTGTAGCGCGCGTAGTGCCAGGTGCCTCCGTGCCAGAGGCCCGCCTTGCCCGACGCGACCTCTGCGTACCACTGATCCCACGGCGTGCCGATATGGTTCTTGCGGGTGACGCCCGCGGCGACTGCATCGGCAAAGAACTTGTAGAACCGCGTCATTGCGCCCTGGTCATAGATCAGCTTGCCCGAGGCGGCATCCTGCATCTCGCCACCGAAAGACAGGTAGAATTGCCAGTAGTCGGGACCATTGGAGACGCGCGGGTAGAAGCCGTAGCCTGGTTGCACCACGCCCTTGTCCTGCATCTTCTTGGCGTCCTCGATCACGTCGTAAAGCGTGTAGTCCCCACCGGCGACCCGTTCCGGCAGCGCGGCGAGTTCCGCATCGGAGTAACCGATCGCCTTCATATGCGGAATCCATGCGAAGAACGGACGCGATTCCGCATCTTGGGGCAGACCGTAGACGGCACCCTCGTAGGAGGCGATTTCGATCAGATTGGGAAAGATGTCGTTGACCGGCCATGCTTCCATGTCGATCAGGTCTTCCATCTTGCGAATGATGCCGGCATTCGCCCAGGGAGCGATGTCTTCGTGCCCTGTGACGACGATGTGAGGCGCGTTGCCGGACTCGGCGGCCAGCGTCACGGCCTGCTTGAAGTCGTCCCAGCCATCGTAGAGCTTCTTGTCGACCGTGATGTTGATCGACTCGCCATTGATCGCGGCTTCGCGCTGGAGAATGTCGGC
Organism: uncultured Binatia bacterium (SeqCode); assembly: GCA_965218305.1. GTDB lineage: Bacteria > Desulfobacterota > Binatia > UBA9968 > JAJDTQ01 > JAJDTQ01. The sequence goes on from OZ244617.1 coordinate 776,086, forward strand.
GGCCATCTCGATGGCGTCGACCCGGTAGACGTCATTGGCGCTGGAGCCGCCCGCCCACACCGTGATCGTCATGTCGGCCGCGGACGCGGTCCCCGTCGCAAGCAACACAGTCAACGCAGCAGCAGCAAGCACACGGACAGGTTTGTATGAATTACCCATTTCCGACCTCCTTTGGTTGGCTGGTATCGTGACCATCAGTTTCTTTTACACGTGCGCAAGAGCCATAAGCAAGACCCGCAAACGGCGACCATGGACGGCTTCCCATGGGGCTTCGGCACAGCGTATCGGGTAAAGTCGATCGGGCTTCTGCACAACGGCCGGCAACATGCTAAGATGAGCGGTCCATTAACTGACCGGATCTCGTATGCCATGAACTACATCGTTGGAGTCGATATCGGCGGCACCTTTACCGACTGCGTCGTGGTCAACGATCAGGGCGAGATGGTGGTGGGAAAATCCCTTTCCACGCCGCCGGACTTCTCCGCGGGCGCCGCCGACGCCGTTCGGGACGCGGCCCGGAACATCGGCTTCGGCGACGAGGAGGAGCTGCTCCGACAGACCGCGCTTTTCTTTCACGCCTGCACCATCGGCGAGAACACCCTGATCACCCGCTCGGGTCCCAGGACCGGCCTCGTGGCCACCCGTGGCTTCCCCGACACCCTGCTGATGATGCAGGGCAAGGTCACTGACGGACTCACCGAGGCCGAGGCCGGCCGGCTGGCCTGGCTCCAGAAGCCCGAGCCCTTCGTTCCCCGTTCGCTCGTCGCCGAGGTGAACGAGCGCATGGACTACAAGGGCGCGGTGGCCGTGCGGCTCGACGAGGACCAGGCCGCCGCGGCCCTGGACGCCCTGGTTGCGCGCGGCGTGGAATCCGTCGCCGTGTGTCTGCTCTGGTCCGTGGCCAACGACGCCCACGAGAAGGCCGTGGCCGAGATCCTGAGGCGGCGCCATCCCGGCGTCTACGTCACCCTCTCGAGCGCGGTGGTCCCGTTCGTCGGCGAGTACGAGCGCACCGCCACCACCGTCTTCAACGCCTACATCGGGCCGCGGATCTCCAGCTATCTGATGAATCTCGATCAGGTGCTCCGGGGCAAGGGGCTGGCCAAGCCGCCGATGGTCATGCAGTCCTACGGCGGCGTGCTGGACATCGAGTCCACCTGCCGGAACGCCGTGGGGACCATCGAGTCGGGTCCGGCCTCGGGCGTGGTCGGGACCCGGTTCCTGGGCGAGATGATCGGCGAGGACAATATCCTGGCCACGGACATGGGCGGCACCACGTTCAAGGTGGGTGTCGTGCGGGAAGGGCGCATCGAGCGGGATTACACGCCGGTGGTGCTGCGCCACCGGGTGCTGGCGCCCAAGATCTGGGTGGAGTCCGTGGGTGCCGGGGGCGGCAGCATCGCCTGGATCGAGGAGGAGACCGGGCTGCTCAAGGTGGGGCCCGAGGGCGCGGGCGCGAGCCCGGGGCCGGTGTGCTACGGCCTCGGCGGCGCCGAGCCCACGGTTTCCGACGCCGACCTCATCCTGGGCTATCTCAACCCGGACTATTTCCTGGGCGGCCGGATGCGGCTCGACCGGGAGGCCGCGTTTCAGGCGGTGAAGCGACGAATCGCCGAGCCCCTCGGAATGAACGAGTCCGAGGCCGCCCTGGGCATCTACCGCATCTCCAACGCGCACATGAGTGACCTCATCCGCCGGGCCACGGTGGAGAAGGGCCACGACCCGCGGGCCTTCGTGCTGTTCGCCTTCGGCGGCGCCGGCCCGGTCCACGCCGGCCGTTACGCCGCGGACCTCGGCGTCCGGCAGGTGGTGATCCCGCTCACGGCTTCGGTGCACGGCGCCACCGGCCTCATCAACTCCGACGTGGTCCACGAGTACGGCAAGTCGGATCACCTGCAGGTGCCGGCGGACGCCGGGCGCGTCAACGAGGACTTTGCGGAGCTCATCCGCAGGGCGGAGGCGGATCTGGGCGCCGCCGGATTCGGCCCGGCCGACATGGCCGTTACGCGCAGCGTCGACATGCGCTACCGTTACCAGGTCCACGAGCTCAACGTCTCGCTGTCGCCAGGAACGACACCCCTGACGGACGCCGACCTGGAGCAGCTCTACGCGAGCTTCGACGACGCCTACGAGAAGGCCTACGGCAAGGGCTCGGGTTATCGGGAAGCCGGCAAGGAGATCCTGACCTTTCGCGTCACCGCGGTGGGGTTGCTCAAGAAGCCCCGCATCAAGGAGGCGCCGGCGCGCAAGATGCCGGCGGATGTTGCGCTGAAGCCGTCGCGTAGGGTCTTCTTCGAGGAATTGGGAGAATACGCTCCCACGGCCATCTACGATTTCGAGTCGATGCGGCCGGGGATGGAACTGTCCGGCCCGGCGATCATCGAGACGCCGGTGACCACGGTGGTGGTGAATCCACGGGACCGGGCCGAGATCGACGGGTTCCGCAACATCCGGATCTTCGTGGGCGACAAGGACGCCAGCGTCTGACGGCGGGCGCTGGCCGCAGGTATCGACCGAATGTGCTACGCGGGCGCGGGCGGGTTTGAAACCGCCCCTACAACCGCCGCTTCGGGCGGGCGACGGCAGGTATGAGGATCATGGACGCGACCAACGTGGAATCGACGGACAAGCAGGTGGATCCGGTTACCTTCGAGATTCTTTCGCACCGGCTCCACGAGATCACGCGGGAGATGGGCGCCACCCTGGAGCGTGTGGGGGGCACGGTCAACACCACCCAACTGCACGACTACATGGCGTCGCTCTACATGGCCAACGGTGACGTGTTGTCCGTGGGCGAGTCCATGATCCGGCATGCCGCGTGCGCCGGATTCGCCGTCAAGCGGATCATCGAGCGTTTCGAAGGGAACGGCGGCATCTATCCCGGCGACGTCTTCCTGCTGAACGATCCCTACCTCGCCGCCATCCACCAGTCCGACATCTACATGATCGCGCCGATCCACTACCAGGACCGGCTGATGGCGTGGAGCGCCACCTTCGTCCACGTCATGGACATCGGCGCCATGTCGCCGGGCGGCAATTCACCCGGCGCCACGGAGATCTGCCACGAGGGATTGCGGATCCCGGGCCTCAAGCTGGTGGAGCGGGGCCGGCTCCGGCAGGACGTGTTCGACACGCTGATCAACATGACGCGGCAGCCGGTGCTGGTCGGGCTCGATCTCAAGTGCGAGCTGGCGGCCAACAACGTGGCCCGCTCGCGCATGGAAGAGATGTTCGCGCAGTACGGCCCGGAGCTCATCACCGCGGTGTCTGCGGAAATGATCCGTTACTCGGGCGACGTCCTCAGGAAGCGGCTCCGGGAGATACCGGACGGCACCTGGAGCGACAGCGGCACCATCGCGGCCAACGAGACCTGCCGTGTTTGCGTGGAGCTGCGCAAGTGCGGCGACCAACTCGTGTTCGACTTCACCGGCAGCGATCCCCAGGCGCGGCAGGGCATCAACCTGCCGTACCACGCCACCTTTGGCGGGTGCTTCGAGGCGGTGCTCACGGCCCTGGGCTACGACCTGCCCAAGAACTACGGCGCCTTCGGCCCCATCGAGGTCATCGCCCCGGAGGGGACGGTGGTGAACGTGCAGTACCCCGGACCGGTGTCCATGAACACCACCTCGGGGCTCAAGACCGTCTCCTACGTGGCCGGCTCGACCCTGGCGCAGATGCTGGCCGGCAGCGAGAGCTGGAAGGGCGAGGTAACGGCGCTGACCCTGGGTTTCCGGGTGGTGCGGCACGCCGGCGTCAACCAGTACGGCCGGTTCTACGTCTCCACGCTGCTGGAGTTGAGCGGCTCCGGCGCCAGCCCCCACGGCGACGGCATCGACTCCGGCGGCTACCTCACCTGTCATAACGTCGAATGGCTCGAGCTGAACTTCCCGCTCATGTACCTGTTCCGGCGCCACCTCCAGGACGGCGGCGGCGCGGGCAAGTTCGCCGGCGGCGTGGGCGTGGAGGCCACGGTGAAGCTCCACGACGCGCCGGAGGAAAAGATCAAGGGCGTGGCCTTCGGGGTGGCGGGTCTGAGAAACTCAGGCGTCGGCATGTTCGGCGGGTACCCCGGCGCACCGAGCCTGCTGGTGCTGCTGGAAGGCACCCGGGTGAACGAGCTGCTGGCGGCCCACCAGTGTATCGACGACCTTCCCGCGCTTGAGGGCGAGGGGCGGCTGCTGCCCTACTGCGAGTTCGAGATCGGCAAGCACGACGTGCTCTACCTCCGGCTGGGAAGCGGCGGCGGCTACGGCGACCCGCTGGACCGGGATCCCGGGGCCGTGGCCGAGAGCCTGCTGAACGCACGCATCTCCAGGGCCGCGGCCGAGGAGATCTACGGCGTGGTGATGGAGGAGGGGACCCTGAAGGTCGACGAGACCGCAACCCGTGCGTTGCGTACGCGTTTACGCGACGGCCGGCTCGAAAAACTGTAGGGGTGGGTTTCAGACCCGCCTGTGCCCGAGCCGATGCCCCGCTCCGGACAAGCTCGAAAGGGGAAACCGATGACCGAAATCACAGGCCCGAACCGGCCCGAACCCAAGAACGTCTCGCTCGACGCGGCCAAGACCGCCGTGGTGGTGCTCGATCTCAACGCCCGGTGCCATGACCCGGAGGATGTCTGCTCACGGCTGATGGAGCCGCTGGGCGGGTTCCTGGAGCGAGTCCGGGAGGCCTCGGTCCCGGTGGTGTTCAGCGTCTCGTTGCAGTTCAAGGGCACGCCCCTGGGTGAGGTGGCGGCGCCTCTCAAGCGCCGGGAGACCGAGCCCGTGCTTCACCCCGATGCCTTCGACAAATTCGCCGGCGGCGAGCTTCAGGCGATCCTGAGCGACGCCGGCACCGAGAACCTCATTGTCGTGGGCTCCCTCACCAACGTCGCGGTGCTCTACACCTCCACCGCCGCCGCCCGGGTCCATCGCTACAACGTGATCATCCCGCTGGACGGCGTCAACGCCAAGAGCACCTACGAGCACGAGTACGCCATCCACCAGCTCAGCATACTCCCCGCCGGCGCCGGCGACCGCATGCGCTTTACGCGGCTTGACATGATCGAGTTCGGGTAGTTCCGGCGAGGCTTCTGCCGCTTGCCAAGGGGAGGACGCAGCGAACTTGCGGTGCCGGACCTTGGCAGGTGGCCGGACCGATCCGGCAGTGGCGGAACCCTTACTTGCCATCGGCTCGTTGTACCTGTACTATTTCTTGTACAATACGACCAGGAGCATGACGGCATGGATACGATTACATACTCTGACGCTCGGGCACGCCTCGCCAAGACCATGGAGAAGGTCTGTGACGACCATGCGCCGGTGGTTATCACTCGAAAGAACAACCACTCCGTGGTGATGATGTCCCTGGAGGACTACCACGCGCTGGAGGAGACCGCCTACCTCCTCCACAGCCCGAGAAACGCGCGTCGGCTTCTGCGTTCGATTGCCGAGCTCGAATCCGGTGCGGGCACGACGAGAGAGCTCATCGAGTGAGGCTGATATTCTCCCATGATGCATGGGACGACTATCTCCATTGGCAGAAGACGGATCGAAAGGTGCTCAACCGGGTCAACATCCTGATCCGGGAGGTTGCCCGCTCACCCTTTGACGGCATCGGCAAACCTGAACCTCTGAAGCACGGCTTGGCCGGCTACTGGTCACGTCGCATCAACGACGAACATCGACTTGTCTACAAGGTGGAAGGCGAATCCGTGGTGATCGCCCAGTGCCGCTATCATTACTGATACCACCGTCTATCCCGTGCGCTGCAGCCTGAGATTGCCGTGGGCGTCCACGGACAGGTCGAAGGAGGGGTAGACGACGGTGGTGGAGCTGTATTCCTCGATGATGGCCGGGCCGGGGATGCGGCAGCCGCTGTGGAGATCGGTGCGCAGGTACACGGGAACCGGGACCAGCGTCGTTTGTCCCGGAAACAGCGCGGATCGCTGACCCTGGGGCAGCGCCGGGCCGTCGCCCGCGGGCGCGGCGGCGAAGGTCATCTTGGGGAGGCAGCCGATGCACCGTACCCGGTAGTTGACGATCTCCATGGACTCCTCCTCCGCGGTATGGCCGAACAGCCGCCCGTGGGCTTCGTGGAAGAGCCGGGTCAGCTCTTCCTTCCGGGTGTCCCCGGCGGGCACGGTGACTTCATAGGATTGGCCGGGATAGCGCATGTCCAGGAAATCTTCGGTGTCGATACAATCCGGGGTCACGCCTTGCTCCTGGAGTTCCCGGACGCCCTTGTCCCGAAGCTCCTGCAGCGCCTCGCGGATGGCACTCGCGGGGGTTTCGTCCAGCGCGCCGATGCGGGTGAGGGAGTAGCTGCGTATCAGGTCGGTGAGCAGCATCCCCGCGGCACAGAAGTTGCCGGGGTCCTGCGGAATACAGATCTCCGGGATCTCCAGCTCCGCGGCGATGGGGCAGGCCACCGTGGGTCCGGCGCCGCCGTAGGCCATCAGGATGAAGTCCCTGGGGTCGTAGCCCTTCTCGATGGTCACCGAGCGCATGGACATGGCCACCTGGGCGGCCAGCACCTCGACGATGCCCGCGGCCGCCCGCTCCGGCGTCATGTCCAGGGGACCGGCGACGGCGTCGGCAATGGCCCGGCGGGCGGCGGCGGCCTCGATGGGCATGGCGCCGTTGAGCAGCGCCTCCCGGTTGAGGTGTCCCAGCACCACCAGCGCGTCGGTGAGGGTCGGCTCATCGCCGGCGCCGTAGCAGGCGGGGCCGGGCACGGCGCCGGCGCTCTGGGGCCCGACCTTGAGAATGCGGCCGGACTCGACCCGGGCGATGCTGCCGCCGCCGCTGCCGATGGTCTCGATGTCGACGGTGGCGGCCCGTACGGTGTACCCGACCACCTTGCTCTGGGGCGCGGTCAGAAGCTCGCCGGGGATCACCGACATGTCGCAGCTCGTGCCGCCGACGTCCAGGGAGATGGCGTTTTCGTGGCCGATCTCCCGGCACAGCCGCTGGGTGCCGACGACACCGGCCACCGGGCCCGACATGAGCGTCTGTACCGGCGCGCGCGCGATCAGCCCGGGGGTCGCCACGCCGCCGTTGGACTGCATGATCAATACCCGTGCCCCTTCCAGCACCTCGGTGATGGCGGCTTCGATGGTGTCCACGTAGCTGCTGACCCGAGGGCCGATGAACGCGTTGACCACCGCGGTGCTGGTACGCTCGAATTCCCGGAACTGCGGATCCACTTCCGACGACAGCGTCACGTAGACGCCCGGGGCCAGCTCTTCCAGCATCGCCCGGAGCTGTTTTTCGTGGTCGGGGTTGGCGAAGGAGAAGAGCAGGCTCACCGCCACGGAGCGCACCCCCGCGTCCATGAGAGCTTCGATGCTGGCCCGGGCCTGTTCCGCATCCAGGGCAAGCACCTCCCGGCCCCTGGAGTCCACGCGCTCCCGTACCGGCCGGATCAGATGCCGGGGGACGAGTTGCCGCGGGCGGTCGAAGAACAGGTTGTACACCTGGTCGCCGCGCCACTGCCGGTCGAGCTCCAGGATGTCGCGGAAGCCTTCGGTGACCAGGAGCCCCGGCGCCGGCTCGCGTCCCTCCAATAGCGTGTTCAGCCCGATGGTGGTGCCGTGCAGGACGTAGCGAGCCTTGTCCGAAAGCCGGGTGGTGATCTCGCGAAGTCCGGCGGCGATGGCCTCGGTGGGATTACGGGGTTGGGAGGGGACCTTGTGCGTCAGGCAGATCCGTCCGTCGTCTTCGTCGAACACGCTCAGGTCGGTGAACGTGCCGCCGGTGTCAATGCCGATGCGCAGCACGTTTGTTAGTGTCCCGCCCGGTTAATCGGCACTGGCTTCCTCGCGTTGCCGTTCGGTGGCCGCCGGGTCGATGGTCAAGGTTCGAGGATCGATGACCACGCCGTAGACGTCCCGCGCCGCCTCCGGAGACACGTATCCGTTGCGCACGTCGTCGAGCACGCGCTCCGGCTCCCGGGTCAGGGGATCGCCCCAGCCGCCGCCGCCGCCGAGCTCCAGCAGCAGGGTATCCCCCTGGGCCAGCCGGATATTGGCCTCCTTGGAACGGAGCGGCCGCGGGTCGCCGCCGCCGGGATGGAGGGTGCAGCGCGCCGGCGCGCTGGGACGGGCGCCGAAGAGCCCGGGGGAGGAGAACTTGAAGCGGTCCAGGCGCAGGTTGAGGGTCACGTCGTCGGTCAACACCTGCCAACTCCGCCGGATTCCCAGACCGCCGCGGTACTTGCCCGCCCCGGCAGAGTCCGGGTTGACCTCGAAACACTGCATCCTTACCGGGAACTCGTTCTCCAGCGCCTCCACCGGCGTGCTCATCACGTTGCTGATGTCGGCGGCGGAGCCGCTGACGCCGTCTTTGGTGGGACGCGCGCCATATCCACCCCACAGAATCTCGTAATGGGAGTAGGGCCGCCGGCTGCCCGGCTCGCGGCCGTTGAAGGAGACGGCGCCGCCGGAGCTGCTCTGGGGCGCGGCCACACGATCCGGCAGGGCCTGCGCCAGCGCCGACATGATCACCGGCGCCAGGCGGTGGCAGGTGGTGGCGTACATGTTCACCGGAGCGGGAAACTCGGGGTTCAGCAGGTGTCCGGGGGCGGGTAGGGTGATGCGGATGGGCGCGGAGCAGCCCTGGTTCTTGGGCAGGTCCGGCCCGATGGCGGCCTGCACGCAGTACTCCGCCACCGCCCGCACCACGCAGGGCCGGAGGTTCAGCGGACCCCGCGATTGTTTCGACGAGGTAAACTCGAACTCCAGCTCGTCGCCGTGGACGTGCAGTGTCGCCGTGACCTCCAGGGGTTTGTCCAATTCCACGCCGTCGTCGTCGATATAGTCGGTGACCGGGCCGTAGGTCCCCGGCGGCATGGCCGCGATGCGCGAGCGGAGCTCCCGCTCGGTGATGGCGATGCGTTCCTCCCAGCAGGCGAGCACGTCGTCGAGGCCGAAGCGATCGACGAGCGCGGTGAGACGTTGGATGCCGTGGAGATTCGAGGTCACCTGCGCGCGAATGTCGCCCCAGGTGACTTCCGGCGTGCGGGTGTTGGCGCAGATGAGTTGCTGCACGGCTTCATTGAGAACGCCCCCGTCATAGAGCTTGAGCGGCGGTATCAGCAGCCCTTCCTGGAACACCTCGGTGGCATCGCCGGCGTTGGTGCCCGGCACTTTGCCGCCGATGTCGGGCTTGTGCGCGGTGTTGCCGACAAAGGCGATGATCTCTCCCTCATGGAACACCGGAGAGATCAGCGTGACGTCGCTGGGGTGGTTCTGACAGTAGCGGTAGGGGTGGTTCAAGATGAAGGTGTCGCCGTCGCCGATGGCGCCGGCGAAGTCCTGGAGGATTCCCTTGAGCTGGGATCCGACGACCCCGAGCCCCACCGGGTTGGGCGAATACTGTCCGACGTTGCGTCCCTGGCGGTCGCAGATGCTCAGGGCCAGATCCTGGCTCTCCTTCACGATGGACGAGTAGCCGTTGCGCATGAGCTTTTGCGTCAGCTCGTACGCGATCTGGTTGGTGGCGTTGTAGATGACCTCGAGCTTGATGGCGTCCATGCGTCACGTACTAACGGCCGGTACCAGACAGCATGTCCACCGGCGTCTGACGCGGCCCCGGGCTCTCGTAGTACTCGTTGGTCTCCGGCTTGTAGCGGCCCTGGTTGAAGCTGCCGCCCTTCTGGCTCCGGACGATGATGGCCACGGTTCTCTCCCCCACGGTATTTTCGGTGTGCACTTCGTAGGGCCGTACCAGGTCGATCTCGCCCGGTCCCACGTGCTTGTCGCTGGCCAGCCGGATCTCGGCATAGTCGGGCTTCGAGCGGTCGTCCAGGCGATCGTACCGTTCGATCTGTTCGTGGCCGTCCAGGACCCCGTAGAGGGTATAGATGTGGGCGTGATCGTGAATGCGCGCGCGGACGCCGTCTCGGGCGGTTCCCTTGGTCAAGCCGTTGATGGCGAAGCCGAAATCCGGATCCTCATAGAACAGCAGGTTCTCGGCGCGTCCGTCCCGCGGGACGCAGTCGGGCCAAGACTTGGAGGCCTCCCGCACGTCCGGGTCGGCCAGCAACTCCGCCAGGATCGGCGTCAGCGCGGTCCAGCGTTTGTCCAGGTCGGCTTCCGCCGCAAACAGCGTGCGGGTATTCTCGATGAATCGCTCCAGGGCGTTGGGCTTGTGGTCTTCCATGTCCAGGCTTCCTCCATTGCGCGAGAGTTCCTTGCAACGGCTAAGGACAGTATGCAATCCTGCAACCGCTGTCAACATTGCCCTGGACAGGACACGGAGGACGCTCACCCATGAGATACAGGACCCTCACAGCCGTGGGTCTGGCCGTGGCGGTCGTGGTCGGACTGGTGGCCCGGGCGGTGGTGTACGCCGTCATGGCGCGGGGGCCCATGACCGATTTCGTGGCCACCGTCATCTTTCTCGGCGGCTTCATCGGCGGGCTTCTGGGCTTCGTAGGCATCTTCCGGGTGCGGGAGGGGAAGCCCTTCCTCGGCAGATATTTCTGAAATGCGTCGTTTTGTACCGCGATCCCATTCGGCGGTGGCCAGTGACGGGAACTCTGCCCGAATGACGGAGTGGGGATTCGGTGCCGTGGTTGGAACACCGGTTCCTGACGGAGTTGTGATGGAGGGCGCGGCATGATCGGAGCATTGGACGGTACGGTTGCCATCGACGCGAGCGGGCACGTGGCCGGCCCCTACGCGGGGAGCCTTCTGGGCGACCTGGGCTGCGACGTCATCAAGGTGGAGCTTCCGGGGACCGGAGATCCGGCCCGGGGGCGGGAGAGCTACGGTCCGGTCTTCCGGGTGCTCAACCGGAACAAGAAGAGCGTGACGCTCAACCTGCGCGAAGCCGACGCTCGGGACATCCTTCACCGGCTGCTGGAAACGGCGGACGTCCTCATCGAGAGCTTCCGGCCGGACACCCGCAAGACGCTCGGGCTCGACTACGAGGAATTGCGGGAGCGCAACCCCCGGCTCATCCACTGTTCGGTCACGGCCTTCGGTCAGAGCGGGCCGTACGCGAGCCGGCCGGGCTTCGAATCCATCGGCCAGGCGGTCAGCGGCATGCTGAGCCTGCTCACCGACCCGAGCGATCCGAAGATGGGCGGCCTGTCCATCACCGCCCACGTGACCGGCGTCTTCGCCGCCTACGGCGTCCTGGCGGCGTTGGCGGCGCGCGAGCGGACCGGCGCCGGGCAGTTCGTCGACGCATCGCTGCTGCAGGCGAGCATGGGTTTCATCGAGTCGCACTTCGCCGAGTTCCTGAACGGTGGCAAGGCCGTGACCCCGAAGAACTTTCAACGGGGGCGGCTGTTCTGCCTGCCGGCCGGGGACGGGCGTCCGCTATTGGTACACCTCGCCACCCACCGCCGATCCTGGGAGGCCCTGACCCGTGTCATCGAGCGTCCCGAGCTCCTGGACGACCCGCGCTTCGCCACGTACGAGGACCGGGTCGCCCACCACGACGACCTGACGGCCCTCCTGCGTGAGGTTTTCGGCAGCGACTCACGGGCGGTCTGGCTGGAGCGCCTGGGCCGGGAAGACCTGAGCCATGCGCCCATCTACGCCGCGGAGGAGGTCTTCGAAGACCCCCAGGTCAGGCACCTGGGGCTTCCACGGGAAATACACCACCCCGAGCGCGGCACCACCCGGCTCATCGGCAGCAGCGTGAACCTGTCGGCCACGCCGGCGCGATTCGTGCGGCCGGCGCCCCTGGTGGGTGCGAACACCGACGAGGTGTTGCAGCGGCTGGGTTACGACAACGAAGCGATCCGGAGCCTTCGGGACCGTGGCGTGATCTAAGCATTTCCCGAACACTTCCGTTGGCCGGCATGGCATCCCTCTCACTCACCGATTTCGTCGCCGAGATACACCGGAGTCCCTCCATGGCCGTGGTGGTGGTGACGGGGGGCGGTACCCAGGCAATGGCGGACCTGTTCGCGGTGCCGGGGGCGTCACGCACGGTGCTCGAGGCCCTGGTGCCCTACAGCGACCGGTCGATGGACGAATTTCTGGGACGCCGGCCGTCACGGGCGGTGTCGGCAGAGACGGCGGCGGCGTTGGCGCGAAAGGCCTACGAAAGGGCGTTGGCGCTGAGGCCGGCACAAGAGGTTGCGGTGTTGGGGGTCGCCTGCACCGCCGCGTTGGTGACGGATCGCCCCCGCAAGGGGGAGCATCGCGCTCATGTGGCCGTATGCCGCGGCGAGTCTGTCGAAGTCTGCTCGGTTACGCTGAAGAAGAACGCCCGGACTCGGGAGGACGAGGAACGGGTGGTCGCCGACATGGTGCTGTCCGCCATGGGCCGGGCCTGCGGCCTGGATGGCGGTATGTGCGATGCGCTCCTGCCATCCGAAGAAGTGCGAGTGCAGGTAATGTGATTGCTGCGCTCGGGAGAGGGACACACGTTCATTCTGCACCAGTGAGAAGTCAGTACGGAACATCCCGGCTGCGCCCCGCCGCAGTCTTCCCCATACGGGGCGCGCGCGTAGCCACTGGACATCTCGTGCTGGGAATGTTGAGGAAAGGACGAACCCATGAATGGTATGGATAGTCCCTTCGGGTTCACCGCCCGCCGTGCGCTTTGAGCAGGTCGACTACCTCCTTGAACGGCTGGATGTTCCCCTCGACTCTGTCCATGCGGTACTCTGCCATATCAAGCGGCGTTACTTCGTGGTTGGCTTTTGCATTCACCTTGGCCCCCATGAGTAGATCCGTGATTACCGAAGTGGTGCCATCGCCCGCCGCAAGATGAAGTGGGGTCCACCCGTAAATGTTTTCGGAGTTCGGGTCGGCACCAGCTCTGAGCAGGAGTCTGACCGCCGCTATATAGGGTCCAGTTCGCGACCCCTTCGCTATCCGGTGAAGCGGAGTCCATCCGTCTTTCCCCTTCTTGTTCACCTCGCTACCGGCTCTGAGCAGCGCAGCCATTGTGTCTACGTGGCCTATCCGCGCCGCCCAATGAAGCGGAGTCCGTCCATCGTTGGAGCCCTCATTTACGTTGGTCTGCGCATTGAGCAACACTTTGACAGCCGCGGTATGGCCACCGGCGGCCGCCAAACCAAGAGGTGTCCACCCTCCAAGTTTGCTCTTTTCGTTCGGGTCGGCTCCCGCCTTCAAGAGGGTCTCAATCTGAGTCGAATCGCCATTGCGTGCCGCATAGTGAAGCGGCGTCCATTCGTCCGCCGCCAACAGGGCCGCGATCTGTCCCACGTCCCCGTCTTCAGGGTCTCTTGGAAAAGGTCCGCCGCCGGCGACCTCCACAGGAACGCCGCCAGCAGAAGCATCAACGCTGGAACTGATGAGAAGCCTGCCTTGCGTAGCGTATGCTTCAAAATCATCGGTTTGGTTTTCCTCGGAACTGCTTGGTAAAAGATTTCTTCTGGACTTCTGGATACACGGGAACATCAGGCGGGCTCGACCCTAGAATATAGCGCGGGCCCGGAGTGTGGGCCCGCATTTCGGAAAGATAATTCTCCATCTTCTGCAGGTAGTGAACGGCCCTAACTATTTTCTCCGACGTATGTTTGTCAAGGAATTGTAACTTGTGAACGGCATCGTTCCGCAAATCCCGAATTTCATGGAGTTTCATCGCGGTGTCGAGTGGGTACAGCCCCAAAGCATAGCCGAGGTCGATTTTCAGAAACACGTCACGAGGCACAGCTTCTTTGAGACGTTTCTGCTCCTTGCGGTCCAGCTCCACGAGTTCCGAGCATCGCCGCAACCCAACAAATGTGTCCAACAATGCTTCCTTCACTCGTTCCTCGAAATGAGCTACGCTAAGGGTGATTCGGGCTCGCGGGCCACTGCTCATCAACTCTTCATGGTAGGCTTTGCTCTTACGCATCAAATCATGGGCTGCCCTGAGCACTCCTTTCGTGAATTCTTCTTCGTCGATTTGCACGTCTTTCTCTCTGGTCGTTTCGGCCATAACTTTCCTCTGCCTGAGCTACGGCGAGGGCGATTGAATGCCGTGCTGCCGTCGCGAGCGACCCTACTCACCTTGTTGTTCGTCGCGTTGTCGATGACGTATCCGCACCCGTGTCCGCGTCACCACGATCAAAGCGTCCTCACGCATCGCGTCCGCATGCCGTTCGATCAACTCACGCATGGCAGCTACCTTTTCCGCAACCGGCATGTCAACGAAGCGTATGATGCACGGATGTCGTAGGCGACGCACAAAGACCAGTTCACCAAAGTCCTTGTCCTCGGTGATGAGCACCCGTTGCTCGTCATTTGCCAGTGCGAGCAGTGCTTCATCCGTGGCGTGAGGGTCTCTTTCCAGGCCCGAAAGCACGTCGTGTCCCAGTTCGGTCAACATCGCACGCAGACTGCGGGATGAGGCGCAAACGTCGAGAAGAAACTTCACGATGATCAACGGACCGGCACACGCTCATGCACTTGCTCGCCCTTGAGTGAGCGGTGGGCAAGGAGCAGGCATGCCTGGATGTCGTCAGGCTCCAGGACTGGATATTCCTTGAGAATCGTCTCCGTGGTATCCCCTGCCGCAAGCATTCCCAGGATGTGCTCCACCGCGATGCGCATGTCGCGAATGATGGGTTTGCCACCAAAGACTTCTGCGCGTACGGTAATGCGCTTGAGTAGTTCGATCTCCGTTGCCATGTGCGCCTCCGTGGTTTCTTGTCATCCAGGCAAGGCATGCACTGGATTCGGGCGTCATGTCCTCTTCACTGGACAGATCATGCGGCCGTTTTGGCAAGCTTGCGTCGCGGCTTCTGTTGCAGCCGGAATCTTATCCTGTCAGGGCTCCACAGTACAATCTTCAACGTTTGGTTCACTGAAACGGCATGGACCCTACGAGAGGAACTCGTCGCGCGCACGCCAGCGACCCGTGTCCGCCGGTTTGCAGGGCTTGCCGGAATGTCATAAGGAACAGGCAACTCATTCAGTGCTGATTGCACGGAGGACAGGAATATGGAACGCGAAGTCACTGTAGACGGTCTCAAGATTCGTTATCTGGAGGAGGGGTCGGGGATGCCGGTGATCATGCTGCACGGCGCCTCCCTGGGCTCTTCCGCGGACGTGTTCGAACGCCACCTGGGCCCGTTGTCGGACGCCGGCTTCCGCGCGGTGGCGTACGATCAGCCGGGTTTCGGCCTCTCCGACGCCGCCGAAGACTACACGCTGGCCTACCGGACCGGGTTCCTGCCACGGTTCATGAGCGCCATCGATGCCGAGCAGGCCGCGCTCATCGGGCATTCCCAGGCCGGCGGCATCGTGGTCGAGACCGCCTTGGATCACCCCGACCGCGTGGCCAAGGTGCTGGTGGTGTGCAGCGGCAGCCTGCTGCAAGGACTCCCGGGTTTCTCCCCGCCGGCCCACGCCGGCAGCGAGGACACCGACGCGCCGCCGACCCTGGAGGACTCCAGGAAGCTCCTGGAGTCGAACCTCTACCACAAGGATCTCATCACCCCCGAGGTGCTGGAGAAGCGGCACAGCCTGAGCCTGGGCAGGAACCTGGAAACGTTCCTGGAGCGGCAGCGGGTGGTGGAGCCCAAGCGCACCGGCCCGCGCCTCTGGGAGCGGCTCATGGAAGTGCGCGCGCCGATGCTGCTGCTCTACGGCAAGCAGGACCGCAACCAGGCGGCCGAGAAGTGCGCGGTGCTGAAGGAGCAGATGCCCGAGCTCCGGCTGGAGATCATCGACAAGGCCTGCCACATGCTCATGTGGGACGCCGGCGAGGTCTACGACCGCAGAGCGGTCGATTTTCTGAAAGAGTAACGCACAAGGCGCCGGCCTTCGGGCAGCCCGCCGACGCCTCCCGTAGGTCGGGTTGGCCGAAGGCGTAACCCGACACGCTGTGCCGTGTCGGATTACGCTTCGCTAATCCGACCTACGGGTTACTACGCTTCCAGCCCGAAGTCCCGTACCGGCTCGTTCTCGTCGCTCAACTCCGGACAGTAGGTGTCGACCTGGAGCAGGGACGCGCAACCGGGGCAGTAGTACTCGAAGAAGCAGGCGATGTAGGGCTCCTCGGACGGCATCTTCTGCCCGGACAGCTCCTCCAGGTCGCGCTTCCGTCTGAGGGCATAGCGCTTGTAGTTGTCCTGGGCCTCGCAATAACGGTGGCCGCATCGGGTGCAGTGAATGACCTGGCGGTCGCCTTCCCGGGCAATGGCCAGGCAGGGGTGGAACCGTAACACCTCTTCGCCCGCGGCCGCCGCTTGCGATCCGTTGGGCAGCGCGCAGGTGGTTCCGGCCAAGGGTGCGCCTTGGGCCAGGCGCTCCGCGTGAATCGCTTTTCGCCGGCCCGCGGTGGCCTCGGCGTCCACCGCTTCGTCGGCCGTGAACACGACCCCGAATATCTCCTCGGCGATGCGTCGTGACGTGACGCCGACCCCGATGTCACGCCGGACCTTTTCGGGGTCCCGTTCCACCGGATCGCCGAAGCCTCCGCCGCCGCCCACGAAGTCGGCCACGATGCAGTGCTCCGGAAGCGGCACCCGCCCCTGGATCTGGGCCGGATGGGCCAGGGCGCCCCAGCTCTCCTGCTCCAGTTGCGCGGGTTGGGTGGGGTATTCCCCGGCGCGCAACCGTTCCATCAGGGCCTCGCCGTCGGTGTGGAACACCGCCCGGGTGCCGCCGATGCCGGTGGGGAAACCGCCGAACAGGCCGGCGCCCTCGGGCAGGCAGCCGTACGGGGGATAGTTCACGCTGCAGTCCCGGGTGCCGTAGATCATGTAGATCCGGTAGCTGCCGGCGCCGCCGGTGTTACGGCCGGCGCCGCCCCCGTCCACATGATGGTTCCGGGTGAAATAGATGAACGGGTACTGCATCTCGATGCGCTCGATGTCGCTGATGCCGCCCCCGGGAATGTTCATGTTGCCGCCGCAGGGGACCCCGTCCCGCAGAGGCGTGGCGCCGAGCCCGGCGCCGTGGCCGTCGTAGAGGCCCTGGGCGGTCACCAGCCCCTCGCGATTGTGGCCGCCGTAGAAGGCCAGCGGCCCGCCGCTGTACCAGATGCCCTGCCAGGCGGCGTTGATGTCGTCGCTGCCGCCGCTGTAGAGCATGCGCGCGATGCAGTCGCTCAGCGCCACCTTGGCCGTGACCCCCACCGCCGGCGCGTTGCCGCAGGCCGCGGGGAACCGGCAGTTGAGGATGCTGCCTTCGGGGATGGTGACGGCGATGGGCTTGAACTTGCCGTCGCTCCAGGGCACGTCCCAGAACAGGAAGTCCGTCAGCGCCACCGCCAACTGGGCCATGGTGCCGGCCAGCGTGGAGTTGGACATGTCGTTCATCTGGTCGCTGGTGCCGCTGAAGTCGAGATGGAGATCTTCAGCCTTTTTCTCCAACCGGCAGACCACGTGATAGGGTTTCACGCCGCCGCCCGTCCGATCCCAGGCCGTGCCCGGAATCACCGACGTCCAGATGCCGTCCGGCAGACTCCGCAGCCTGGCCCGGGCCATGCGCTCCGAGTCCTCGATGACCTTCTTCCCCGCCAGCTCGATGAAGTCGAGACCGAACTTCTCCACCAACTCCAGGAATCCCCTGGCGCACACGTTGTTGGAAGCGATCTGCGATCGGATGTCCTGACCGACGTACTCCGGGTCCCGGCACTGCTGGGTCAGGCACCGGAAGGTGTCCTCGCGGAACTCTCCCTTCTCCACCACCTTGGCGCCCTGGATCCGGATGCCTTCGTGGAAGATCTCCGTGGCCACACCCCGTAGCGAGCCGCCGGTGTCCGCGGTGTGGATGCTCGACGCGATCCAGTTGGTCAGCACGCCGTCGTGGAACACGGGCTTCATGATCAGCATGTCGTAGGTGTGGGCGCCGGCAATGTAGGGATCGTTGAAGAAGAGCTGGTCGCCGTCAAAGAAGCCCGGGCTCTCGCCGTACCACTCGATGACCTTCTTGATGGCGTCCGAGGTGGCCGCGGCGAACCGCAGATGGCCCGAACAGGCCAGGATCATCACGCCCTCGGCCGTATAGAACGACGCCATGCACTCGCCCCCCTGGGCCACGATGGGCGACGCCGTCACCTTCTGGATGGACGAACGGCCTTCCTCGCCGATGGCCCAGAGGCGGTGCAGGAACATCTCGTACTTGACCGGATCCAACTCGCTCGTATCTGCCATGTTCGGGTCTCCTGTTGTGCGGTCGGATCGGTGCCTGTCCCCGGTCAGCCATGATCCCGGCGGGGATCGCTACAGCGCGTACAGCGCCACCGGGTTGTCATAGAGAATGCGCGAGACGCTCTTGGGAGAGACGAACTCGTGCTGTTGCAGCAGTTGCAGCGCGTGAATCTCGGTGGAGGAATCGGCATGGCCGTAGTCGGTGCCCATGACCAGATGGTCGTCGCCCACGTACTTGATGACCTGTTCCAGGTCGTCGTTCATCTGGCAGGCGACCCAGATGTTGTTGTCGGCGAGGATGCGTTCCTTGAACTTGATGCCGCGGCGTTCCACCCGGCGCCGAAGGTCGTTGATGAGGTAGGGGAGCCACCCCGCGCTCAGCTCGATGATGCCCCAGCGCAGCTTCGGGAAGCGGTCGGGCAGGTTGGACATGATCAGCAGGTGGAACGCCCCGAGCCCGATGAACTTGTTTCTCTCGTAGCCGCACAGGGGCCTTCCCCAGATCCGGTCCATGTCCGGGCTGTTGGTGCCCGAGTGGATGCATACGGGCATGTCCAGGTCGCTGGCTTCCTCGTAGAGGGGAAAGAAGTCGGGGTCGTTGATCAACCGGTTCCGGTAGTCGAGCCCCGTTATGTTCACGGCCACCGCGCCGTGGTCCCTGGCGATGCGTATCTCCCGCCGCGCTTCCGGGATGTCGCTCATGGGCACCACCGCGACCCAGCGGAACCTGCCGGCGCCTTGGGAGTGGATGTCCGCCATCCAACGGTTGTAGCTTCGGCAGAGGGCCGTCTCGATTTCCGGCCGGTCCGTAAGCGGGTGCACCCACAGGGTGGGGTAGAGCACCTGGAGGTCGGTGCCGAGCTCGTCCATGTGCGCCATCCGTGCAGGCACGTCCAGCATGTACTTGGCCTTCACGTCCAACGGGACGTTGCCGATGAAGGTGCCGGTGATGGCGTCGCTCCGGGTCCCGCCCCCCGGCCACGGGGTGCCCACCTTGTTGTCGCCGATGACCCAGTATTTGAGCATCTCCCCGGTGTCCAGTCGTTCGTAGACCACGCCGGGTTTGTACTCCCGCTCCGAGGGAGCGAGATATTCCCAGGTCTCGTCAATTTCCACCACGTGGGCGTCGGCGTCGATGATCGGCATGGTTCCCTCCCGGCTTGCAGGTCTGGTCCGCATGGATGCGCGATGTGGCGTTCAGTTCGCCACAATCGCGGGTTCCTGTCAAATTAGGAATCGGGCGACGGACATGGAGTGGAATGCGATGGCAAGGCTTGAAGGGATTCGTAGGGTGTTTCTCCCCGGGTTGCTGGTATGGATGCTGGTGCTGCCGCTGGCGGGATGCGGCGACGGGGCGGAGGAGATGTTCGAGACGGCACAGTTCGAGGAGGTGCAGAACAACCAGGAGCATGCGCGCAAGCTCTACAACCGCATCCTGCGCGATCATCCGGACAGCTCGTTCGCGGCGAGGGCGCGCGAGCGGCTGGCGGCGATGGAGCGGGAGGCGCGTTAAAGTTGGGTTCGTGTCAATTTACGGGACACGACACCAGGCTGATTGTGGGCCTTTCCTCCTGGGAGTATACTTGTACGCAGTCACGGTACGCTGTATGGGGGTGGTCTCATGAAACGAGTTGTCATCGCGTTTGCGGTTTTGGTCACGCTGGCGCCGTGGATGACCCCGGTGCGCGCGGGCGCGGCGTCACCCGATGCGCTGTTGTCCGATGACGACCGGCGCTATCAGGAACAGGCGCTTCAGAACGCGCTTGAGTTCAACAGAACCGGGCAGGCCGAGTCCTGGGAGAACGGGGCGACCGGCCACCGCGGCCGGGTCACGCCGACGCTCACCTACCGCAATTCGGCGGGCCAGGATTGCCGCAAGTTCGAACGCCAGCTCACCATCGACGGCAGGCAGGCCGAGGGCTGGGGCACGCGCTGCCGCACGGTGGCCGGCACTTGGGTCCAGCCGTTGGCGCCAAGGCCGGTGTACACCCGCGGGTACGATGGCCCTCACCGCCACTACCCGTATTTTCGTCCCTATCTGTATTACCCGCCGGTGTCCTTACACCTGTTCTACGGGATCGGACATCACCGGCCTTACCGCCATCATCGCCATTACCGGCCTCACCGCCACCACCGCCCGCACGGCCGTGACCGGCCCCACCGTCGTGACCGGCCGCACCGCCGTCACCGGCGTTAGCGCCCTCAGGCGCGGTTTAGTAAGCGAAAGGGAGCTTCAAGGGCCGGAATCGTCGCGGCGGTTTCCCAGGACGGCGAAGAGCGGGTCTCCGCCGGCGCCCTCGGCGATGGGGGTCACGGACCGCACGCGCTGCCAGTTGCCGGCTTCGGCCAGATAGGATTCCACGAGCTGCTGTTGCCCCGGCCCGGTCAGCCGGTGCCAGATGGCCACCGCCTTGGTGGGAAAGCACCGGTTGGAGAAAGTGATGATGAGCGGTCCGCCCGGGGTCAACACGCGTCCGATGTCGCGGATCACCCCCACCGGCCTCACCAGATAATCCACGGAGACGCAGATGCAAGCGGCATCGAACTCGCCGTCCGCGAAGGGTAGGGCGGGATGGTCGTTGAGGTTGTGGACGGTGTAGGCTTGGAGGCGGGGATTGGCCTGGAGCTCCTGTTCGTTCATCCCCAGCCCCACGACCTTCCTGAACGTCATTTCCGGCGGCAGGTGACTGATCCAACTACTCATGAGATCGAGGATCGAGCCTCCGGCCGGCAGCGTCTCCCGGTAGAGTTGCGTGACCGCGGCGATGGCGCGGTCGTCGATGTGGGTCACCAGCCGGGGCTCCTGGTAGAACTCCTCGTCGGCGGACTCGTCCATGCGGGCGAACGCCTGCGGCGGCAGCGGATGGGTGATCATGTTGCGGTCCGGCGGATTTCCAGCCAAGTCGTGCGAGTATAGTAGGGTTGCCGTTCGAGGTTTACAAACGCGACCGCGGGAGGGGGCATGAGCAACGACGATCGACAGGTGATATTCTCGCTCATCGGGGTGGGCAAGCTCCATCCCCCCAAGCGCCAGGTGCTGAAGGACATCTACCTGTCGTTCTTCTACGGCGCGAAGATAGGGGTCCTCGGGCTCAACGGCTCGGGCAAGAGCACGCTCTTGAGAATCATCGCGGGGGTGGAGCAGGAGTATCTGGGGGAGATCACGTTTTCCAAGGGCTACTCCGTGGGCCTGCTGGAACAGGAACCGCAGATGGACTCGGAGAAGACCGTGAAGGAGGTGGTGGAGGAGGGCTGCGCCCGGATGATGGGGCTCCTGGCGGAATATGAGGCCGTCAGCGGCAGGTTCGGCGAGGAGCTCGGCGCGGAGGAGATGGAGGCCCTGCTGGAGCAGCAGGCGAAACTCCAGGACGAGATCGAGGCGGGCAACGGCTGGGAGCTCGAGAGCCAGTTGGAGGTGGCCATGGACGCGCTCCGTTGCCCGCCGCCGGAGACGAAGATCGACGTGCTCTCGGGCGGCGAGCGCCGGCGCGTGGCTTTGTGCCGGCTGTTGATACAGGAACCGGACATCCTGTTGCTGGACGAGCCCACCAACCACCTGGATGCGGAGTCGGTGCAATGGCTGGAGCAGCACCTCAAGCGTTACCAGGGCACGGTCATCGCCGTGACCCACGACCGCTATTTCCTGGACAACGTCGCCGGTTGGATACTGGAGTTGGACCGGGGTCACGGCATTCCCTTCGAGGGGAACTACTCCTCCTGGCTGGAACAGAAGCAGGCGCGCCTGGACAAGGAGGAGAAGACCGTATCCCGGCGGCGCAGGACCCTGGAGCGGGAGCTGGAGTGGATCCGCCTCTCTCCCAGGGCGCGGCAGGCCAAGGGCAAGGCCCGGCTCACGCGCTACGAACAGTTGCTGGGCCAGGAGCAGGAGGGTGTTCAGGAGGACCTGGAGATCTACATCCCGCCGGGGCCGCGCCTGGGCGACGTGGTGCTCCAGGCCGAAGGCCTCACCCACGCCTTCGGCGACCGGCTGCTGTTCGAGGACCTGAGCTTCATCATGCCGCCGGGCGCCATCGTCGGCGTCATCGGCCCCAACGGCTCCGGCAAGACCACGCTCCTGCGGATCGTCACCGGCGGAGTGGAGGGCCAGTCCGGCTCGTTCCGCATCGGAGAAACCGTTCAGATCGGCTACGTGGACCAGAACCGCACCCTGAACGACGAGCACACGGTGTGGGAGGCCATATCCGACGGGCAGGACCAGATCGTGCTGGGAAAGCGCGAGGTCAACTCCCGGGCCTACGTGGGCCGGTTCAACTTTTCGGGCCAGGACCAGCAGAAGAAGGTGGGCGACCTATCCGGCGGCGAGCGCAACCGCGTTCATCTGGCCCGCATGCTGAAGGAGGAAGCCAATCTGCTGTTGCTGGACGAGCCCACCAACGACCTCGACGTCAACACCCTGAGGGCGCTCGAGGATGGGCTGGTTGAGTTCGGCGGCTCCTGCGTCGTGGTCAGCCACGACCGCTGGTTCCTGGACCGCATCGCCACCCACATCCTGGCCTTCGAGGGCGACAGCCGAGTGGTCTGGTTCGAAGGGAACTACAGCGACTACGAGACGGACCGGCGGCGCCGCCTGGGCAAGGAGGCCGATCAGCCTCACCGCATGCGCTACCGCAGGCTCACGAGGGATTGAGCCGGGAACTTAGCCTCCCGCTTCCTTCACGAAATCCGATAACCGCTCGCCGATCATGATGCAGGTGACGTTGGTGTTGGCGTGCGCCACGGTCGGCATGATGGAGGCGTCGGCGACCCACAGGTTGTCCATGCCGTGCACCCGCAGCGTCTGATCCACCACCGCTTCGCTGTTGGACGCCGGGGCCATCAGGCAGGTGCCGACGCCGTGGTGGTAGCTGTCGTAGGTGGCCCGGGCGTACTGCGCCCAGTCCTCGCTCGGGGTGGGCGTGAGCAACTCGCCGTAGAGCTCCCTCATGGCCGGGGTCTCGGTGATTTCCTTGATGAAGGTCATAGCCGTGGTCATGGAGTCGATGTCCTGTTGGTGCTCCAGCATGGCGGACTCGATCAACGGAAACTCGCGCGGATCGCTGCTCTGGAGGTAGATGCGGCCGCGGCTCATCTGCTCCAGCAGCGACGCCGACAGCGGGATGGTGGGCTTGATGCCTTCGATCTGGGTCGGCGGCCGCAGCGAAATGTGGAAGTTGGAGCAGTCCCGTTCCGCGTGGCTCTTGTAGATGTAGCGAATGCGCGGAATGATCCAGTCCGCGTCGAACTCCTCCTTGCACTCGAACGTCATGAACACCACCGCGTGGTCCTGGTAGTTCTGGCCCACGCCGGGCATGTCCTTGACCACCTGGATGCCCACTTTCTTGAGGTCCTCGGCGCGGCCGATGCCCGAGAGCATGAGGAGCTGGGCCGAGTAGTAGACCCCGGCGCTCACCACCACCTGGTTGCCGGAAACGGTTTCCTGGCGGCCGTCCTTCTCATAGCGCACGCCCGTCACACGGTTGCCGGAGACGTCCAGACGGGTGACCTGAGCCTCGGAAACGATGGTGAGGTTCTCCCGGCCGCGGGCCGGGTCGAGGTAGGCCACCACCGTGGACTGCCGCTTGCCGTCCTTGATGCTGAAGGGCGGGTGCCCGACGCCCTCGGGATCGGGGATGTTGGTGTCCTCCAAGAGTGGCAGGCCCTTCTGCTGGCCGGCCTCGATGAAGGCCTGGACCGGGTCGGCGGTGCCGGGGGTTTCGAAGGTGAAGGGACGCTTCACGTAGAGCGGGCCGTCGTTGCCGTGGATGGGGCTGTCCGGGAAGTCCTGGTCGGATTCCAGCCGTTTCAGGATCGGCAGCACCTTCTCCCACGACCAGTCAGGGTTGCCGGCGGCGACCCAGTTGTCCATGTCGGCCTTCATGGGCCGGGGCGCGGCCATGACGTTCACCGACGAGCCGCCGCCCATGATCCTCCCGGCGAGCTTGTAGCAGATGCTGCCGTCCAGATCCCGGGGGCTGGGGTACATCGCCAGGTAGTCGGACTCCAGCAGCAGGCGGATCTGGTTCTTGGCCTCGGCCACCATCTCGGGAATGGGCCGGGGGTCGGGGCCCGCTTCCAGCAGCAGCACCTTGCGCTTGGGGTCCTCGGAGAGGCGGCTGGCCGCGGCGCAACCCGCCGAGCCCCCGCCGATGATGATGACGTCGTAGTGTTCGGCCATGAAAAATGCCCTTTCGTTTGTGCGGCCGCCCGTTTCAGGCGTTGGCGGCTTGGTCGTCCAGCGCCTTGGTCAGGCGCTTCCTGAACTCTTCCAGGATGAGCGAGGTGGTGGCGCGCAGGATCATGTCGCCGACGATGGCCAGGCGTCCATTGATCTCCACCTGCGCCTTGTACTTGAGCTCGGTGCAGTTTTCCCGGGGCTCTTCCATCCGGGCGTCCACGCCGGCGATCACCGTGCTCTTGGTCACGGAGTCGTTTCCCTCGATCTTCACGGTGAGGGCTTCCTTGGGATTGCTGTCGGTGATGGTGGAGCGGAAGCTGAACTTGCCCGACATGGGCCCCACCTTGGCGCTGATGACCCCGTCGAACGTGCTGTCGTCGATCTGGTCGATGGAATCGAGCCCCGGCATGCAGGACGAGAACTTCCGGATGTCCAGCACGAAGTCCCACACGGCGTCTCTCGGATGTTCTACGGTAATGGTGCCCTCGAAATTCATGGCGGCTCCCGGCCTGGTCTGCGACGTTGAGTTGGGAGCGGTATAGCCGTTTCGGTTGCCCCGATCAACCGGGAGGGCCGGCCCCCCGGGATCCAGGGGCGGTGGCGGGGGAGGGCCGGTCCTCCTGCCACGGCCGTTCGCCCCGGCTGGTTACGAATTCCCTCCGGCGTGCTACATAAACCGTCATGGACATCGCCATCGTCTATGCCCTCGGGACGGCGTTCTTCCTGGCGTTGAGGGACATCTTCGGCCGCATGGCCACGCATGACATCGATCCGGTGCTGGCGACGGCGGCGACGGCGTTCACCGGTCTGGTGGTGCTGACGTGCGCCGCCTTGCTCAACGGCGACCTCCACGCGGGTTTCCCGGGCTGGGGCTGGCCGCTGTTCATGATCGGGCTGGCCGGTATCCTCCGCATCACCGTGGGCCGCACCACGCTGTTCACAGCCATCAAGTACATCGGCGCCGCGCGCTCCAGCAGCTTCAGCGCCACCAACGTGTTCTTCGCCATGTTTATCGGCGTGTTCTTCCTGGGGGAGAACCTGACGGCTCTTTTGACGGCCGGAGCCGTTCTGGTGGTGGGCGGTTGCGTGCTGGTGGCCATGAGCCGCGTTCAGGGCGCCGCTAGCCAAACCTGGACCCGGTACGCGGCCGGCATGGGCCTGGCCCTGGGCAGCGCCTTCGCCATGGCCGTGTCGGCGGCCCTGACCCGGCTGGTGGTGCACGAGTTTTCGTCGCCCCTCGGAGCCAACTTCTATGCCAGCGCCATCGCGCTGCCGAGCTTCCTGCCCGCCATGTCCAACCGGCCGCTGCGTAGCGTCGCGGACTGGACGAACCGGCACTGGAGCTACATCTGGCTGGTGGGCCTGGTATCCGCCATCGGCACCACCTGCGGCTATTTCGCCCTCAAGTACGCGCCGTTGGTGGTGGTGCAGCCCATCGCCCAGGCCCGGCCGCTGTTCGTGCTGCTGGTGTCCTGGATCTTCCTGCAGGCCCACGAGTCGATCAACTGGAAGGTCTCCGTGGGAGCCATAGGCATCGTGCTCGGCACGGCCTTGCTCATCCTGAAGTGAGGAGGGGGCGGATTCGCTTTCTTTCGGTCAAAAGCCTATATCGGTAAGCTCGGGCGTAGACATTCGATCCCCGCGGGAGGACGACGTTCAATGAAGGACAAAGTCATCAAGACCGACGAAGAGTGGCGCCAACAGCTTACCGACGAGCAGTTCCAGGTCGCGCGCAAGAAGGCCACGGAGAGGCCGTTTACGGGCGAGTACCACGCCTCCAAGGATGCCGGGGTCTACCGGTGCGTCTGCTGCGGAACGGAGCTGTTCGACGCCGCCGCCAAGTTCGAGTCGGGTACCGGCTGGCCGAGCTTCTGGGCCCCGGTGAACGAGGAGAACGTGGCCACCGAGGAGGACCGCGCCTTCGGCATGCGCCGGGTGGAGGTGCTCTGCAGCGGCTGTGACGCCCACCTGGGGCATGTGTTCGACGACGGTCCGGCGCCGACATATCTAAGGTATTGTATCAATTCGGCATCGTTAAAACATGAGAAAGATTGACTATTGGTGCGGCAGGGAATGACTCTCCTGCCTCGGATGAGGTTGCCCGAAGCGGCGGGCCGATAACGCAAACACGAAGCAATCAAGGAGGTTCGATCACATGGACAGCAAGCAGGTACTGGCACAGCTCGACCGCGCACATCTGGTGGAAATGACCCGGGATCTCGCCGATATCGTCACGATTACAGGTGAGGAACAGCCGGTGGCGGAATACCTGGGCCGCGAGTTCGAGCGGCTGGGCATGGAGGTGGAGTATCAGGAGGTGGAGGAGGGACGCCTCAACGTAATCGGCACCCTGAGAGGCTCCGGCGAGGGACCCGTGCTGATGTTCAATGGGCACATGGACCACTTTGACAATCCCGAGCCCACGCGGGTGACGGAGGACCGGGTCTACGGCCGCGGCCTGGTCAACATGAAGTGCGCGTTTCCCTGCTACATCACCGCGGTGGACATGCTGGTCAAGGCCAAGGCGGAGTTGAAAGGGGATATCATCATCTCCGGCGTGGTGGGCGAGATCGAGAAGGCCCAGGTCAACCGGTTTCACGGCAAGAGCTACCGTGGCGCCGGCGTGGGCGCCCGCTACCTCATGGACCACGGCGTCACCGCGGACATGTGCATCATCGGAGAGCCCACGGGGCTGCGCATGCAGATCGGCAACGCCGGGCTGGCGTGGGCCGAGGTGACCGTGGAAGGGCCGGCCAAGACATTTGTCCTGAAGGCCGCCGAGGTAGCCAAGGCGATACAGGCGTGGGAGGCGGACTACCAGAAAATGTTCCCGCACCCGTTCATGCTTCCCACCGTCCAGATCGGGGCCATTGACGGGGGCAATCCGTTCAAGCCCGGCACCAACCCGGTGACCAAGATCTACGTCATCGTCAAGACGCTGCCCCATGTGCCCACCATGAAGATCCAGCGGGAGTTGGAGAAGGTCGCCTCAGCGGTGGCCGCGCGGGAAGGGGACATTACCACCAAGGTGAAGCTCTACCTCACCACCGACGGCTACGAGATCCCCGAGACCGACTACGTGGTCCAGGCCATGGGCGGGGCGCACAAGGACGTCAACGGCAGCGACATGGAGTTCTCGGAACCCGTGCGCTACGGAATCACCAGCGACGGCTCGCGCATCAATCAGTACGGCGTGTCGGTGATCACCTACGGCGCCGGCTTCGGCACCCATCTGGTGGACCCGGACGAGCAGGAGACCGGCGCGGAATGGGACCGTCCTTCCGGCACCCGCCGGGGCGTCGGCATCAAGAACATGGAGCGTTGCAGCAGCGTCTACGCGCTGGCCGCCCTGGACATCTGCAGCAAGACCCGCGCGGAGCTGAACCTGGACTGATCGGGAGACCCCCATGGAGCTGACACTCGCACACTACCGCAACCGTTTCTGCATGTTCCGCACCTACTACGCACTGGCGGAAGGGCTGGTGAAGCCCGAGGGCTTCGACCTGAAGGTCATCGAGGTCGCCGACCCGCCGAGCCACGAGCTGGAAGAGGTGCTGATCCGGGGCGACGTGCAGTTCGCCAACGTCTATCTGCCGAACTTTCTCAAGCGCAAGCTCGGCGGCGCCCCCATCGTCGGCCTGTCCACGGAGTGGAAGTCCACCTCCAAGGGCAACGGCATCTTCGTGCGCAAGGACAGCCCGGTGCAGACCCCCAAGGACCTGGAGGGCCGGCTCATCGCCAGTCACCACTCCGACCCCCACGCCATGCACTGCTTCCTTCTGCGCAAGCATTACAAGGTGGACGACTCCACCATCCGCTGGGAGTCCCATCCCCAGGAGGAGCTGCTGGCGATCCTGAAGGAGGGCAAGGCCGATGCCGTGACGCTCATCGACCAGGTCTTCTGGCACGGCGAGAAGGACCCCGATGTCCGCTGCCTCTACACCGACGGCGACGCCTGGCGCGGCCTCCACGGCCTTCCGGAGATCATCAAGCATATGCTGGCCACGCGGGAGGACCTGTTGCAGGAACATCCCGAGTTCGCCGGGCAGATCCTCGACGCGTGCCGCAAGTCCATCGCCTACAGCGACACCCACCTCGACGAGGTGGCCGACCGGTTCATCGCCAAGTACGGCGGCGACAAGCAGGATATCCTGTCGTCCGCCGGCTACCCGAAGATCGAGTTCACCTTCACCGACACCGAGCGCCGGGAGGCCGAAGCCACCATGGAGATGCTGATCGAGACCGGGCGCCTGGAGGGGCGAGTCGATCTGTCCACGGCCTTTGTTTCGTAGAGTCCCTTGTACGGGCAATGCCCGAATCCGTCATCCCGGACTTGATCCGGGATCCAGAGAGGGAAGGGGTGGGGTCTTGACGCCCACCACCTTAGCTCTATAGTGTGGGTCGCACGTCACGATCTCTGACAAATCAAGGGAGGTTCTCATGCGAAGCTTGATCACAAAGGCGATGGCGCTTTCACTTGGCCTGGCTCTGTGCCTTTCCGGCATGGCGCTGGCGTCGAGCGCCGAACTGGTGGCCGCGGCCAAGAAGGAAGGCAAGCTGCGGCTGATCACGTTCTCCAGCTTTAAGAAGGCCGCCCAGGCGTTCGAGAAGAAGTACGGCATCACGGTGGAGGGCAGCTACCAGGGCGCGCCGGGTGTTCTCCGCAAGGTAAGCCAGGAATCCCAGGCGGGCATATTCGCCATCGACATGTTCGGTACGTCGCCGGGCCCGCTGAGCGGGCTCAACCACTGGACCATGCCTTTCAAACCCGCGGGCTACGAGAAGGTCGCGCATCACATGAAGGCACTGCCCAAGGAATGGAACCAGGTGCCGATCTTCATTCACGTGGCCGGGGCCTCGTACAACAAGGATCTGATCCCGCCGGAGAAGGCTCCCCGAAGCATCTATGATCTGCTCAAGCCCGAGTACAAAGGCAAGATCATCTCGCGCACGCCCTGGCTGGGGTCCAACAATATCGTGCACATGGCCTCGTTCCACGCGTGGTTCGGCGGCAGCGAGGAGAAGTGGGCCGACTACTGGACCAAGTTCAAGGCCAACGTCGGACGGTACGAGCCGAAGTGGGGACAGCTCCATGCCGCGGTGGGGCTCAAGGAGTTTTCTCTGGGCATCTTCACCCTGCCGTACACGCCGTTCACCTTCGGCCGAAGCTATCCCGGGCTCGGGTACTCGACCTTCCGGGAGCCGGCCATCTGGTGGCCCAACATGATGGCCATTCACAAGAACGCGCCCCATCCCAACGCCGCCAAGCTCTTCATGGAGTTCGCCATCAGCGCCGAGGGACAGAAGCACTTCGTCAATGAGGGCCTGATCCCGGCCGACAGCACCATAAAGCCGCTGGGGTCCCTCATCAAGGAGCTCGAGGGCGTCACGTTCTTCCCCAAGGCGCCGGAGATCATTGCGCACGAGGTGAGCAATAACGGGGCCATGTGGAAGGCGCGCATCCAGAAGCTTTATCAGTAGCCTGAAAGGGCGGCGCCGGAACGACGCGAGGGGCCATGTTCGAATTCTTTCCCGGGAACCGAAGCTGGTCCTCCGCGTGCATCCGGCTGCTGGCCGAAAGCTACTACGGCGGCGGCGAGTTCAACGAGATCTACCGGACGGCGCAGCGCATCAAGCCCGGCGATGCCGAGAGCTGGCACGCCGAGTGGCGTGAGACCGCCGATCGGGTCGCCGCCCACGGCCGTGAGCAACAGGCCGTCGACCGCCCGGAGAGCGCGCGCAAGGCCTTCTTCCGCGCCGCCAACTACTACCGGGTCGCCGAGTTCGTCCTACCATTCACCGACGACAGAAAGGTTCCCACCTATCGCAAGTCCGCCGAGAGCTTCCACGCCGCGGCGGAGCTTTCACCCGACATCGAGCGGGTGGAGGTGCCCTACGAGGACACCTCCATGCCCGGCTATCTCTTTCGCGCCGCCGGCGCCGCCGAAAAGCCGCCGGTGCTGATCTACACCGGCGGCGCCGACTCCACCGCCGAGGAGGTGTATTTCGTCGGCGGACCCGAAGCCGCCAGGCGCGGCCTCGCCTGCCTCATCGTCGACGGACCCGGCCGCGGCGGGATGCTCAGGCTACGCAACAGCCTGGCCATCCCCGACTTCGAGCGGCCGGTATCCGCCATGGTGGACTACCTCGAAGCCCGCGGCGACGTCGACGCAAGCCGCATCGCTCTCATGGGGATGAGCATGGGCGGCTACTACGTAACCCGCGCCGCCGCCTACGAGAAGCGCGTGAAGGCGTGCGTGTCCCATTTCGGTCCCTACGACTGCTACCGGGACATCTACGAATTCTACGCGCCCCTGAGGGAACAGTTCCGCTGGATCACCGGATCGAGCACCGAAGACGAGGTCCGGCAACGCCTGGGCCAGTTCACCCTCGCCGGCAGCATCGAAAAGGTCGAGTGCCCCCTCCTGATACTCCACGGCGAGGACGACATCATCACCGACCCACGCTGCGCTCACCAGACCTACGACGAAGCCAAGTGCGAGAAGGAACTGCGTTTCCTCCGCTCCGGAGAGCCCGGCGCCGTCCACTGCTCCTACGACAACCACGCCGAAATCTTCCCGTTCATGCACGACTGGGTGGCGGCACGGATTTAGCCCAGAACGACAATCTTGTGGCGTCTACGCGCGGTCGAACTCCTGGCGGTTCACGCCAAGGTCTCACAGGATGGTTCTCACCGTGCCGGTTTTCAGGTCACGGGCGGAAGGGGATCCCCCCGGTCGCGGTAGGACGCCATGAACGCCGACGCAACGCTTTGAAGGCTTTCCAGCGCCTGTGCGGGAGTGTCGCCCCACGCTCGACAGCCGGGCAGGTCGGGTATCTCGGCCAAGTACTTGCCCTCGGTTTCGTCCGAGGGTTCCCGCAGGACAGCTCGCAACCTGTAGAGATCCATGCCATCGCTCCTGACACGTTAAGTGATGTGGAGTACGGAGTTCTATTCATCCTGAAGTTTGTCGGTTTTTGCCTGTTGTGGCAAGGTCGCTAACCTTGCACCCTAACGGGAACGGCTTGGCGATAACCGCATGAGTATTTTCAGCCATAGTCTAAAATACTCATGAGTTTTTCAGACTAACCTCAGGAAACCTTCCCGCCCCGGCCCGGTCGTGGAGAGGCCGCAACGGAGCCGCCTACGCCTCCCGCCGCGACACCAGCAGGTGCAGCCCCAGCGACATCAACAGCATCAGCACGCCGATGACGGCGCCGATGCCGAAGGAGCCTTCGTCGAAGGCGCGCTGGAAGAGCAGGGTGGAGAGCACCTCGCTGCCGTAGGTGAACAGGATGACGGCGCCGGCGAACTCCCGCAGATAGGTCTGGAACAGCAGGATCCACACGGAGAACAGGCCGCCCCGCAGGAACGGGATGACGATGCGCACAATGGTCTTGAGGCCGCTGGCGCCCGAGGTCCATGAGGCTTCCTCGAACTCCTTGTGGAACTGGAACAGGAACGGGCTCAGGGTGCGCAGCGCGAACGGGAGATAGTTGCCGATGAAGTAGAGCAGCAGGATCCACAGCGTGCCGTAGACCGGCGTCTTGATGTAGGCCCATACGAAACCCACGGCCAGGATGGTGCCGGGGAAGGCCAGCGGCAGCATGGTGGCGGCCTCGATGGATCCCTTGAGTTTGACGCCGCTGCGGACCAGGAGATAGCCGATGCCCAGTGAGATGAGGACCGTGGCCGTGGCGGCGGTGACGCAGAGGGTGAGCGTGTTGCCCAGCGCGCGCCAGAACACCACGTCCTCCAGGGCGGAGGTCCAGTGCCTGAGAGTGAGCTGGGTCAGCAGGTCGAGGCTCGGGGACGCCACGAACTGGGAGAAGGAAAGCAGCAGGATCACCAGCGCCGGCAGCACGATCACCACGCCGAAGTAGAGCGAGCAGCACGTGAAGGCCATGTAGCGCCAGTGCCCCAGGCGGTGGACGTTCTCGGGCCGGGCCTTGCCGGTTACCGTGACGAAGCTCTCGGCCCGCCTGACGAGATGACGGTACAGTAACAGCGAGAGCAGACTGATGGGGATCACCATCATGGCCAGCGCCGCGGCGGTGTTGTAGTAGATCAGCGACTGGTAGTCCGAGGCGATGAGGTTGAAGATGGCGGAGGTGAAGACGAAGATGCCGGCGGGGGCGCCGATGAGGATGGGCACCTCCAGCGTGATCAGGCCGATGACGAAGACCAACAGGAAGGAGGAGAGGATCAGCGGCCGCAGCACCGGCAGGGTCACCCGGCGAAGCGTTCCCATGACCGTGTTGCCGCAGGCGATGGACTGTTCTTCCAGCGACGGATCCATGAGCCGGAAGGCGTTCATGGCGATGAGGAACACGATGGGAGACTCGTAGAGCACCATGAGGAAGATCATTCCCGGGAACGAATAGATATTGAACAGGTTGATGCCGAAGGTCTCCCGGAACATGACGTTGAGGACGCCGATGCTCGGGCTCAGCAACAGGATCCATGCCAGCGCCGCTATGATGATGGGAAAGGCTCGCGGAACGATCCCCAGCTTGGCGAACACGCGCCCGTAGGGCATGTCGGTGCGAATCACCAGAAATGCCATGGTGACGCCCAGCACAACCGAGATGGCCGCCGTCGAGAAGGCAAAGACCAGCGAGTTGAAGACCAGCGTGGGGATGTCCGCGGGGATGCGGATGGTGAGGGCACGGATCCAGTTGGCCAGGGTGACGTGGCCGGCGGCCACCGGCGAGGCCGACCAGAAGCTCCCGAAGATGAGGGCCAGCACCGGAACCAGGATGACGAAGCCGATGATCACCATCAGGATGGTGTATACGGCCCTCATGGCGTTCTCGGTGTGCATCGTCTGTTTCCCCGCCCAAGCCTCCGAGGGCGTCCCGAGCGGTCCTGCCCGGAACGCGAACCCGGAGCGTGGACATGTCACGGCGGCTCGGTGTCAAAGCCGCCAGGGTATCGTCGTTACGCGGTGCGCAAAAGAAAGAGTTGGCCCGAGATATAACGCGCGGCGTCCGATATCAGGTAACGAATCAGGCCGGTGATCTCGTCCTTTTGCGTGAATCCTCCCAAGAGCGGAGACGCGGCCTGTTTTCTGCTCCATTGTTCGTCCGACATGCCTGCCCTGGCCATGTCCGTCTCGGTGGCGCCGGGTCCGATGGCGTTGGCGGTGACGTTGTAGGGCGCCAGCTCGATGGCGAGGGTCTTCGTAAAGGTGATGACACCGCCCTTGGACGCGGCATAGTGGGAGCCCAGGGCCTGCCCGGTGACGCCCCGTCCCGAGGCGACGTTGATGATCCGTCCCACCTTGCGTTCCGCCATGTGTTTTGCGGCTGCCTGTGAGCACAGGAAGATCCCGGTGAGGTTGACCCGGATCACCCGTTCCCATTCATCCGCGGGCATCTCCAGCACCGGACAGCGTTTGATGACCCCAGCGGCGTTGAGTTGCACGTCGATGTGTCCGAACTTCTCGATGGCTGCCGCGATCATGCCGTCCACGCTGGCTTTGTCGCCGACGTCCACTCCCACGGCCAGAGCCTGGCCTCCGTCCGTGCCGATGTCCCCGGCCAGCTTTTGCGCCGTGGCCTCGTTGAAGTCCGCCACCACGACGTTGTGCCCGTCTTCGCCCAGCGCCCGGCAGATGGCCGACCCGATGCCGCCCGCGCCTCCGGTTACGACTACCACCTGTGACATCTCACCTCCCAAGGTTCGGGGAATGTCGCCCTCTTACACCACCGTGGAACCCGTTACGGCGTCCGCAGCAGGAACGTCTGGCCGGTAACGAAGCGTGTGGCGTCGGACACCAGATAACGGACCAGCCCGGCGATCTCGTCCTTCTGGGTGAGTCCGCCCTGCATGGGATCCATCGCCTCGATGGCCTGCCATTGCTCTTCCGTGTATCCGGCTCGCGCCATGGGGGTCCCCGTCCGTCCCGGACAGATGTTGTTTACGAGGATGTTGTCCGGGGCGACCTCCACGGCCATCGATTTGGTGAAGGCGATGACGCCGCCCTTGGAGGCGGCGTAGTGGGCCGATTGGGGGGCGCCGGCGATGCCGCGGCCGGAGGCGACGTTGATGATGCGCCCGCTCTTGCGCGGCCGCATGGCCGCGGCGGCCGCCTTGGAACAGAGAAAGACGCCGCGCAGGTTCACCCGGATCACCCGGTCCCACTCCTCCTCTGCCAACTCCGCGATGGGAAAGCGGCTCATCAGGCCCGCGAAATTGATCTGGTGATCAAGCTGTCCATAGGCGTCCACGGCGCTTTGCACCATGGCGGCGACGCTTTGCTTGTCGCCCACGTCCACCCCTACGGCCAACGCTTCCTTGCCTTCGGACTTCAGCTTGGCCGCGAGGGCCTCCGCGTCATCCTTCCTGAAATCGGCGACCACGACCTGAATCCCGTCTTCGGCGAGCGCGGCGCAGATTGACGATCCCAGGCCGCCCGCCCCTCCGGTTACGATTGCGACTTCCGCCATGTTGGTGTGCTCCTCCTTGTGTGCGGTTCCTTTGCTGTGCGGGAAACCCGTTTTCCCGATCCCAGCCCCGTCGCTCCGTTTCTCCGGTTCTGATGCAGGTTGGGTTTCAACCCTGCCCCTCCGGCCCATTTACGGACCTGTAGGGGCGGGTTTCAAACCCGCCCGCGCCCGCATGAATCGGGCAGAACCGATGCAACGGACGGGCGACGACAGCCAGCCGATCCATATCCCGGCGGGCAGGGAAAAGCAAGAGAGAACGCCGCGGCTCAACCGCCCCGGGAGGCGTGGTATGCGGCAAAGGCGCCTTCCCACCTCCGGCTCGTCAGGCGCCACAGGTTGGCTGTCAGTCGTTGGATCATGAACAGGCTGAAGCCGGCCCAGACCCCGAACAGGCCCAACTCCAGGTGAAAGGCGGCGCCGGTGAGGGGGACGAACAGCAGCAGACCTCCCGCCAGCATGGCCCACATGAGAAAGCGCGTGTCGTGGGCGCCCAGGAGAAAACCGTCGAGGGCGAACACGATGCCGTTCAGGGGCTGGAACGCTACCAGCAGCAGGATAGCCTCGGTCCGGACCAGATCGGTCACCGCCGTGGACGAGGTAAGGAGCCCCAGGAGCGGTTCCTGGAGCAACAGGTAGGCCGCGCCGAAGACCGCGCCGCCGGCCAAGCCCCAGCCCACCAGCATCCAGCCGAGGCGTTGCGCCCGGCGGCCGTCGCCGGCGCCCAGGTGCCGCGCCACCAGCGTCTGCCCGGCCACCGCCAGGCCGTCGATGGTGTCGGAACAGAAGATGAAGAGCTGAAAAACGATCTCGTAGGCTGCAAGATACACCGGCCCCATGCGCGCCACCATGGCCGTGGCGAACACCAGCGACAACCGCAGGCCGGCGGTCCGCGCCGCCAGGTCTCCCGCGATCCTGGACAGGTTGCGGAACCGGTTCAGCCGCAGTCGCCCGCTGTTCAGTCGATACCGGCCCGTGTATTCCGAGAACAGCAGCAGCCGCAGGTACAAGGCGACGCCCAGCCCGTGGGCCGCCAGCGACGCCACTGCCGCCCCGCGCAGGCCCAGGGCCGGAAACCCGAAGCCGCCGTAGATCAGCCCGTAGTCCAGCACGATGTTGGTGCCGCTCATGAGGAATGCCACCAGCATCGGCGAGAGGGTGTTCTGTATGCCGCGCAGGAAGCCCACCGCCGCGTAGATGGAGAAGAGCATCGGAATGGCGGCGCAGCGGATGCGGAAGTAGGGGACGCCTTGCGCGGCCACGTCCGGGCCGGCGCCCATGACCGCGTAGAGCTGGGGAGCGAACAGGAAAAGGAGGAATGCCACCAGCGATCCGCCGGCCACGGCCACCGCCAGGGCGTGCCGGAAGATCTCGCCGCAGAGCGGGTAGTTGCGAGACCCGTACTGGCTGGCCACGAGGCTGGTGGTGCCGAAGATGAGGAACGCGAAGATCCAGCTCACCGCGCCGATGAGGCTGGTGGCGATGGCCTTGGCCGCCAGCGGTTCCACCCCCAGGTGACCGATCATGGCCGTGTCGGCAATGTTCAGGACGGGCTCGCTGGCAATGGCGAGAGAGGCCGGAATGGCCAGTCGCAGCAGATCCCGGCCATCCGAAGCCGGGGGTACAGCCGTGGCGGACTCAGAAATGGCGCGGACCTTGATGGTAGATACGGACGTTGGCGGTGGCGCGGTCGAAGCGCCGCCGCAGCCAGCGTTTGAACACGGTCCGCGTGGTGGGAATGAGCATCAGGAAGCCGCAGGCGTCCGTGAGAATGCCCGGGGTGATGAGCAGCAGTCCCGCCACCAGGATGATCACTCCATCCACCATCTCCTCGGCCGGAACGATGCCCTGGTTGAGATTCCGCTGGATCTGGCCCAGGGTCCGAAGACCCTCCAACCGGGCGAGAAACGCTCCCAGCGCTCCGGTGCCGAGCACCAGCAGGATGGTGTTGAGCCCGCCTATCACCGAGCCCACCTCGATGAGAAGATAGAGCTCCACCAGCGGGACCACGGTGAACAGCAGCAGGAGTCGCGCGAACATGGGCCTTACGAAGGGGCCGCTTCCGGCGCCAGCGTCGGATCGATGCACCCGGCCAGGATCTCCAGCCCGTCCACCAGCCGGGGGCCGGGGCGGTTGAAGAATTTGGAGCCGTCCACGGCGAACACGCGGCCGGCGGCCACCGCGGGAATGGCTTGCCACGCGGGCAGGTCCTTCAGCGGCTCCCACTCTTGCAGCGTGCGGCGCTCGTCGAAGCCGCAGGGCATGAGCACCATTACCTCGGGCGCCGCTTCCACCAATGCCTCAGGGGACACCCGTGCCGAGGGCTCATGCTTCGTGGCCAGGACGTCCGTGCCGCCGGCCAGCTCCACCATTTCCGGCACCCAGTGACCGGCTGCGTACAGCGGGTCCAGCCACTCGAGACAGGCCACCCGCGGCTTGGGGCGGTCTTGCCGGACCCGGGCGGCGACGCGTTCCACCCGTTCCTCGATGGACCTGACCAGGTTCTCGGCCCGTTCGGAGGTTCCGGTGGCGTTTCCCACCCGCGCGATGTCCCGCAACACCTCGCCGAGGGAGCCGGGCGACAGCGAGAGCACCCTTGCCGGCGGCCGCAGCGTACCTGCGGCGGCCATGACGTCGTCGTAGCCCACGGCGCAGACGTCGCAGAGGCCCTGGGTGAGGATGAGATCGGGGCTGATGCGCTGCAGAAGTTCGAGGTCGAGGGTGTAGAGGCTCTCGCCCCGGCTCAAGTGCTGTTGAACCAGGGCGTCGATCTCGTGGCTGGTGCAGGTGTCGGAGCTAATCCGACCGCGTACCACCACGGGCTTCTCCCGGGCTGCGGGAGGGAAGTCGCACTCATGGCTGACAGCCACCACCGAGTTGCCCAATCCGAGGGCGAAGGCGATCTCCGTCGCGCTCGGCAGGAGGGTGCAGATACGCATGTGTTCTCTCATAGGAGACCGGAAAGGAGATTGCAATGGAACCTTGATGGCGCAGCCGGGCGCGGACTTGAAAGGCGCATCGCGGTGGTCTATCTTTACTAGCGCCCTGTATGTTACAGGGCATCAGGGTCGCGATTTCGCGGCGGTTTCAGTCAGGAGGTTTCGATGCCGATTACCAACAGTCTTCCCGAGACGGTTTTCACCACTCGGGTCGACGATCTGTTGAACTGGGGCAGGGCGTCGTCCCAGTGGTACATGTTGTTCGGATTGGCCTGTTGCGCCATCGAGCTCATGCAGACGGGCGGGCCGCGGGCGGACCTGGACCGTTTCGGTTGCGTGCCCCGGGCGACGCCGCGCCAGTCGGACCTGATGATCGTAGCCGGAACGCTGACCTACAAGATGGCCAAGCGTACCCGGCTGCTCTACGATCAGATGCCCGATCCGAAATACGTCATCTCCATGGGGAGCTGCTCCAACTGCGGCGGCTTGTTCCAGATGGCCTATTCGGTGTGCAAGGGAGTCGACAAGATCGTGCCGGTGGACGTCTATGTTCCCGGATGTCCGCCGCGCCCCGAGGCATTGACCGAAGGCTTGCTGCGGATTCAGGACAAGGTGATGCGCGAGCGCTGGCTGGTGAAGGGGTCGGCAAAGGCCTCGGTCGCCGTCGGCTGATACACGAACCGCCGCGGCCCGCTAACAAGAGCTCCGGAGGAGGAGTTGCATGGCAGAGTACGTCAAGGTCGCGACCACGGATGAGGTGGAACCGGGCCAACCCAAGCTGGTGGAGGTCAACGGCCGCAGAGTGGCTCTGTTCAATCTGGACGGGACGTTTTACGCCATCGACGACTTCTGTACGCATCGCGGCGCGCCGCTGTCCGAGGGGGAGGTCATGGGCAAGGACGTTCAGTGCCCATGGCACGGCGCGATGTTCGACATCACCACGGGCGAGGTCTCCGGGCCTCCGGCGGATGTGGGGGTCAACAAGTTCAACGTCCGCGTGGCAGGGTCCGATATCGAGGTTGAAATCTGACGCGTTGTCCGTGCCGACGAAGCGGACACCAATCCGAACCAATGAAGGAGCATAGCCATGGCGGATGACGTTCTCAGCAGGATCGAGGAGCAGGTGAAGAACAACCGGGTAATGGTCTTCATGAAGGGAACCCCGAACTTCCCGCAGTGCGGCTTCTCCGCCCACACGGTGGAGATCCTGCGCGCTCACGATGCGGAGTTCGAGAGCTGTGACGTGCTGGCGGACCCTGCCGTCCGAGAGGGCGTGAAGCAGTATTCGAACTGGCCCACCATCCCGCAAGTCTACATCGACGGCAAGTTCGTGGGCGGCTGCGACATCGTCCACGAGCTGCACGAGCGGGGCGAGCTGGACGCGATTCTCAAGCCCGCTACCACGGAGTAACCTTCCCCACGCCTTCACTATACGAAGAGATAGGCGCGGAGCGCCTGCGTGAGGTCATCGATGTGTTCGTGGACCGGATTTTCGATGACCTCATGATCGGTTTCTTCTTCCGCAACGCCGACCGCGGTCGGATCAAGGAGCTGGAGTTCCAGTTCACCGCGCGCGTCCTCGGCGCCGACATCGAGTACGAGGGTCGTCCCCTCGAACAGGCCCACGCGCCGCATCCCATCATGGGCGGACAGTTCGCCCGTCGGCTGCAGATCCTGCAGGAGACCCTCGACGAATTCCAGGTGCCCCAGACAGTGCGCACGGCGTGGCTGGACCACACCGAGAGCCTGCGTTCCCTCATCACCCGGGACCGGGGCTCGGACTGCGACCCCGCCGAAGCCCGCCGCAAGGCCCTGGGGCCATCCCCATCATGATCGAACCGCACGATGACATGCGCGTCAGGAAGGTGGCTCGCGACGAGGCCTTCGATATGGCGTTGTACGTCAGGCTTCGCGAGATCGAGACCGGCGAGGTCCACAATGTTCTCACCCGGCTGGTAACCGTGGAGCGGGGCCACGTCGCCTTCTGGGCCGACTTTGCCGGCCTCAAGGATATATCCCTGAACCGGCGCCAGCGCTTCAGGTTGGGCTTCTTCATCCTGTTGAGAAGACTCTTCGGCGTGGGCATGACGTTCCTCATCCTGGAAGCCATCGAGATCTACGGCGTCAAGAAATACTGGGCGCTCTGGGACCAATACAGGGACACGCCGCACGGTCCCCGGATCCGCAACATCCTGCGGGACGAATTCGGCCACGAGGACGAGATCGTCGCCAACCTTACCGGCAGGCGGCTCAACGCCGAACGGGTCCGCGACATCTTCCTGGGCTTGAACGACGGCCTGGTTGAGGTGTTGGGCAGCGTCAGCGGCTTCTACGCCGCGTTCGGCGACCCCGTCTATGTTTTGGTGGCCAGCATCACCGTCGCCGTGGCCGGCTCCATCTCCATGGCGGCCGGAGTCCTGGCCTCGTCGCGGTCACAGCTCGAGGTTCAGCGGATCGAGAACGCCAAGCGCAACTTCTTCGACCCCGAGGCCAAGATGCCGCAGGAGACTCGCCCGCTGACGGCCGCCATCGCTGTTGCGGTGTCCTACTTTCTGGGTGCGTTGTGCCCCATTTTCCCGGTGTTCCTCGGAGCCGCCACTCCGTTATGGTCCATCGTCGTGGGGGGCGTCATGGTAGCGGTGGTGACCATGCTGCTGTCCTTCATGTCCGGCATGCGAGTCGGGCAGCGGGTGTTTCAGAACGTTCTGCTGGTGGCCGTGGCCGTGGCCGTGACCTACGGCCTGGGGACGCTGGTGAAGCACTTCTGGCAAATCGCCGTGTGACCACCGGGGCAGGGTTCCGCACGGATCCGTGAGGCGCCATGGGAAATCGAGACATCACGTCCGCGCGGGACTATCACGAGAGAACCAAGCACTCTCCCGTGAGCATCCGCAGCGGTCCGCATTACCTCGACTGGGACAATCAACCCCACCCCTTCAAGGTCTACGAGAACCTCGACTCCTTGCCGTTGGAGGAGCATCTGGCGTCGTCCGGCGTTCCCGCGCTGCAGGCGATATCCCGGCCCGTTCCGGAAGGCGAACGCCAGATCACCCGGCAGGAGCTCGGCGAGCTCTTGTTCCTCTGCGCCGGCGTCACCCGCCGCCGGCGCTATTTCGGCGGCGAAATGCTCTTTCGCGCGGCCGCCTGCACGGGCGCGCTGTATCATATCGATATCTACGTGGTCGCGGGTCCGCTGGCGGAGCTCGATGCGGGTGTCTATCATTTTGCTCCGGACCGTTTTGCTCTGACGCCCCTGCGGACGGGCGATCACCGTGGCGCGGTGGTGGAGGCCGGGGGCGGTGAGGCGTCGCTGGCCCATGCCCCGGCCATCCTGGTGCTCGCCTCCACGTTCTGGCGCAACAGTTGGAAGTATCGGGATCGCGCCTACCGGCATTGCTTCTGGGACGGCGGCACCATCCTGGCCAACGGTCTGGCGGCAGCCACCGCCCGGGGCATCCCCGCGCGCACGGTGATGGGGTTCGCCGATGGCTCGATCGACCATCTGCTGGGTCTCGACCCCGACAAGGAGGCGGCCCTGTGCTTTGTGCCTCTAGGCCGATCCGCGGCGGCCACGGCGCCGTCCGGCGAGGCGTTGCCAGCCCTGGACTTCGCCACCCGGCCCCTGTCCGCCCGCGAGGTGGACTACCCGCCGATCCGGGAGATGCACGCCGCGTCGAGTCTGGAGAACGGCGCGGCGGCCCGGAGTTGGCGGGAAGGGGAAACGGATGACGCGTTGTCTCCCGACACGGATGAGACGGACGCCGGCGCCGCGGTGGTTCGCGAGCTGCCTCTGGAGATCGAGCCCGGAACGTCGCTACCCACCGGCAGCCTCGAGCAGGTCATCCTGCGCCGCGGCTCGACCCGTCGCTTCTCCCACGAGGCCATCACCCTCGCCCAGTTGTCCAACGCCCTGCACCACGCCACCCGGGGCGTCGCCACCGACGTCGACCCCGGCGGCTCACGTGCGCTCAACCATCTCTACCTCATCGTCAACCACGTGGACGGCGCCGCCCCCGGCGCCTACGTACTGGACCGCGGCCGGGAGCAGCTCCAGCTCCTGAAGGAAGGGGAGTTCCGCAAGGAAGCCGGCTATCTCGGATTGGGGCAGGAGATCCCCGCCGACGCCAGCGTCAACGTCTACTTCATGGCCGACCTCGATCGGGTGCTCCGGCGCTATGGCAACCGCGGTTACCGCCTGGCGCAGATGGAGGCCAGCATCACCGCCGGCCGTCTCTACCTGGCGGCCTACGCCCAGGGTTTCGGCGCCTCGGGACTGACGTTTTTCGACGACGACGTAACCGCCTTCTTCTCGCCCCACGCCGCGGGCAAGAGCGTCATGTTCCTGATCGCGTTGGGCCGGCGGCAGAAAGGGAAATAGGCGGCCGGGTGGGGGCCGGCGGCTAGCGCCGGGTCCAGGCCAGCCAGCGCCCGAACACTTTCTTCACCAGCGGCGTCAGCCGGGTGCGGTTGAAGGCGTCGCCGGTCTGTTTGATGGCTTCGGCCTGGGTGGGGTAGGGGTGGATGACGTTGGCGACGGTGCCGAGGCCGACCTTTCCCGCCATGGCCAGGGTGATCTCGCTGATCATCTCGCCGGCGTGGCGGGCGACGATGGTGCCGCCGACGATCTTGTCGGAGCCCTTCTTGACGTGGATCTTGACGAAGCCGTTCTCTTCACCGTCCGCCAGCGCGCGGTCCACCTCATTGAGCTCCCGCATGTAGGTGTTGATGGCGACACCCTGACTCTCGGCGTCGCGTTCGTACATGCCCACGTGGGCGATCTCCGGGTCCGTGTAGGTG
The DNA here is from genome assembly GCA_965218305.1 of uncultured Binatia bacterium (SeqCode). Lineage (GTDB taxonomy): Bacteria > Desulfobacterota > Binatia > UBA9968 > JAJDTQ01 > JAJDTQ01. The sequence continues at coordinate 818,503 of OZ244617.1, forward strand.
GCCCAGGGCATGATGAGGGAGCTCAGCTTCTTGCTCTTGTAGAAGAGGGCGTTCTGGATGATGATGCGGGCGGCCGCGTCGGCCGCGTGGGTGAACTTCCAGTCCATGCAGACGTCGCCGCCGGCGAAGATGCGGGGGTTGGTGGTCTGCAGGTAGTCATTGACCACGACGCCGCGGAACGGCTGGTACTGGACCCCCACTCCCTCGAGGTTGAGGCCGTCCACATTGGGCGCGCGGCCGGCCCCCACCAGGATCTCGTCCACCGTCACGGAGTCGGCGGTTCCGTCGGACTCGAAGTGGACCACCTTCCGGCCGTCCTCCGTGGCTACGCGCTTGATGGCGCTGTTGAGCACCAGTTGTATGCCTTCCCGCAGGAACTCGTCCTGGACAATGGCCGCCGCGTCGGCGTCCTCGCGGTTCAGGATGTGGTCGCCGTTGTGGAACAGCACCACCTGGCAGCCCAGGCGCTGGAAAGTCTGCGCCAGCTCGCAGCCGATGGGGCCGGCGCCGATCACCGCCAGCCGTTCCGGCCGCTGGGTGAGCGAGAACACGGTTTCGTTGGTGAGATAGCCGGCTTCCTCGATTCCCTCGATGGGCGGATGCGGCGCCACCGCCCGGGCGCCCGAGGCGATGACGGCCTTTTTGAAGTGCAACGCCTGGCCGTCCACCTCCACGGTCTCCGCGCCGGAGAACCGGGCATCCCCGAGGAAGATGTCGACGCCCAACTCGGTGAAACGCTTCACCGAGTCGTGGTGGCTTATGTGGGAGCGGATCCGGCGCATGCGTTCCATGACTGCGGCGAAATCCACCTCCACGTCGTCCGGCCGGCCGATGCCGAACATGTTGGCATCGCGGATCTCCGCCACCACCCGTGACGAACGGATGATGCACTTGGAGGGCACGCATCCGACGTTCAGGCAGTCCCCGCCCAGGTAGTGGCGCTCGATCAGGGCGACCTTGGCGCCGAGGCCGGCGGCGCCCGCCGCGGTCACCAGCCCGGCCGTGCCGGCGCCGATCACCACGAGGTTGTAGCGGTCGGCCGGGGTGGGATTGGTCCAGTCCGCAGGGTGCGTGTTGGATCCCAGTACCTGGTTGTATTCATCCTGCGGCGAGAGTTGTGGAATGTTACGCATGAGTCCGTTTCTCCAGTCTTTCCGAATGGGTGCGGCGGCGCTCACGGCCCGGCGCGTTACGATGCCTTTGCCTGCTTCCTCTTGTTGACCAGTGCGATGAACTTCTTGGCGATGAGAGGGAACAGTCCGAGCAGCACGAAGGACAACAGCAGCGCGGGCGAGAGGATGCCGGCCAGGGAATCGATCTGGGCAAGTTGGGTGCCGGCGTTGACGAAGACGATGGTGCCCGGGAACATCCCCAGTTGGCTCACGAAGAAGAACTGCACCGCGCGGATGGGCGTAAGCCCCATGACGAGATTGATGACGAAGAAGGGGATGATCGGAATCAGCCGCATGGTGAAGAGGTAGAACATGCCCTCGTTGGCGATGCCGTTGTTGATGGTCTCCAGCTTGTCTCCGAACTTCCCCTGAATACTGTCCCGCAGGAGGAAGCGCGCCACCAGGAACGCCAGGGTGGCGCCGATGGTGCTGCAGAAGGAAACGATGATGGTGCCGGTGACCACCCCGAAGAGGGCGCCGCCCAGCAGCGTCATGATGGCCGCGCCCGGCAACGACAGGGCGGTCACCGCGATATAGACCGCGGCGTAGGCCGCGATGGTGACGGACGGGTTCTCAAGGTAGTAGCCTTGATAGGCGTCGCGCTGAGCCTTGATGAACTCCAGGTCGAAGTACCTTCCCAGGTCGAAGATTAAGAAGCTGGCGATGAGGGCCGCCACCAACACCACCAGCGCTAACTTGACGATCCGTTGGTTCATGAACGATGTCTCCTGGCGGCCGTCAGCGGTCGCCGTTCAGGCTCCAGTCGTAGTGATAGTCGAGGCTGCCGCCATAGCCGTCCAGCCGTTGCCGCAACGCCGGTTTCGCGTATTCCTGCAGGTGCCGCACAACGGTTTGGCTGCTGCCGCCGAAATCGGCCTGGAACCAGTCGTAGATGCTTGACACCCGCAGCCGTTCGTCCATGAACGCGACCCCCCTGGGGTTATTGACGTATTCCCGGGCGCCGCGGTCGAGGAGCCGTTCGAGGTTATCCGCGGTGAAGGGCTCGGCCTGCAGGTTGGGACAGCCGATGCTTGCGCAGTTGACCGCGTAGTGGACCCGGTTGTCCTTCCAGATGGGCCGCAGGATTCGATGCTCGATATCGTCAAGCGATACTTCCTCGCCTTCGACGGCGGCGAGCTTGGCCTTCCACGGGCCGCCGCCGAAGAGTCCCCCGAACAGTCCGGAGGAGAGGCTGATGTCCTTGATGGATTTCACCGGGAAATGCTCCAGTACCACCTTGATGGTGAGGGCGTTGTAGAGATTGATCCAGTACGCCTTCTGCGCGTTGCGGCCATAGGTTGATATGGGCAGCTTCTCCAACCCCGCGATGTAGCCGTCCAGGGCGGATTTGTCCGCTTTGGCGACGTTGCCGTAACGAAGCCGGTTCACCCCCGACGGGTGGGCCGCCACCACGTACTTCTCCAGGAACGCCCGCCACGACGAATGGTCGATGGTCCGCGTGTCGGCGGGGTCATGCTTCTGCCACCGCGGCCAAAGCTCGGCAGCGGGCGCCGCCAGCACCTGGTTGCCCAAAAGGCAGCATGCCAGCGCGAGGGCCGGCGCGAGTATCCACGAGTTGCGCATGGAGTCTATCTTTCGGAGGAGCCAGGGCGCCCTGTCTTTGCCGAGCAAAGCGGCAGGAGCGCGATTTCAAGGGCGCGATCATTTATAGTTGATTTGGTGGCGCAGGTAAATTCCGCGAGCAGTAAAACCTTCCATCCGCATCCCGCCCGTGTCGTGAGAGACGGGTCGGCCGTGGACCTTCTCCGACCGCTCAAACCGGCGTTGGCCGTCATGGCGCGGGCGCCGGCGCCCGGAAGGGTGAAGACCCGGTTGTGCCCGCCGCTCGATCCCGGGCAGGCGGCGGAGTTCTACGAATGCGTGCTGCGGGACGTGTTGGGCGAGCTGGCGCCGTCGGAACGGTGGGACACATGGGTGGCCTATGCCGAACGGAGCCGGGACTATTTTCTGCAGCTCCGGGAGTACGACGTAGCGCTGCTGCCGCAACGGGGCGCCTCGCTGGGCGAGCGCATGCACGCGGTTTTCGTCGACCTCTGCCACGCGGGTTACCGGCAGGTGGTCCTCGTCGGCAGCGACATCCCTACCCTCAAGGCGGCGTCGGTCGAGCAGGCGTGTGACCTTCTGGAACAGGACCGAAGCGACTTGGTCCTCGGGCCGGCGGACGACGGCGGCTACTACTTGATCGGCCTCACCCGGCCGGTGGAGAGTCTCTTCAGCGGCATCGCCTGGAGCACTCCGTCGGTGCTGGAGGAGACACTGGCCAAGGCGCGGCAACCGGAGCTTCGGGTTCGGATGGTGGCGGGGACCTATGACGTCGACACGGCGGAGGACATGGAGCGGCTCAGCCGGGACCTGGAGGAGTCCCGCGAGTTGTGCGACAGCCGTCCCAGGACGCGTGCATGGATGCGCCGGCGATCACGTCTGTAGTTCACTTCTTGCGAGCCGCTTCAACGGCGGCACGGGCGGCGGCGAACGCCTCATCCTGCTCTGACTACTGCCATTGATCAGAGCCTCCCGAAAACATACAGCGCCGAACGCTTGCGTCAAACCCGGGCTGCGGGGAGATGGTGGCGGACGGTCCGTACGGCCTTGGTGCTGAGGGAGGAAAGGGGATAGGAGGGGAGATCGGTGAGGTTTACCCAGCACCATGTCGGGCCTTTCACCCGGACCCCCCGCTGCAGCACGTAGACCGGCGCGGTGATGCGCATGTCGGTGATCGCGTGACGGATGACCGCCACGGGGTCGGACTGTCGGAACGTTTCGCCAAGAATTCCGGTGGGCAGTGATTCCGGCGTGGGCAGCTCCCACAACCCCGCCAGCAGGCCGCTGTCGGGGCGGCGGTGGAGCAGGATCCTCGACCGCGACTCGACGAAGACCAGCGGCCACTGCACCGCCTTGGTCCGCATGGGTTTCCGGCGCGGCACATCGAAGGTCCCGGATGCCCGGGCGTGGCACCAGTGGGCTACTGGACAGCGTTCGCACAACGGCGCCGCGGGAAGGCAGACGGTCGCGCCCGCCTCCATGACGGCCTGGTTGAAGTCCCCGGGACGGGATCGCGACACCATCCGCTCGGCCGCCTGTTCGATCGGCTTGGGATCCGTCAGGCCCAGCAGGCGCGCGTAGACGCGCCGCACGTTGCCGTCCGGCGCGGCGTAGGGCCGGTCAAAGGCGATGCTCATGACCGCGCCCGCGGTATACCGGCCGATTCCGGGCAGCCTCAGCAATGCCTGGTGGTCCGCCGGCAGCCGGCAGCCGTGCCGGCTCACCAGCAGGCGCGCCGCCTCTTTGAGGTTGGCAGCCCGCCGGTAGTAGCCCAGGCCGCTCCAGACGCTCCGGACCGCATCCAGGGATGCACGGTCCAGGGCCTCCACCGACGGGAACGCCTCCATGAAGCGGTGATAGTAGGGCAGCACCGTCGCCACCTGGGTCTGCTGGAGCATGGTCTCGGAGACCCAGATGGCATACGGGTCGCGGGTCTTGCGCCAAGGCAGGTCACGCTTGTTGCGGTCGTACCAGCGCAGCAGCGCGGCGCGCATGCGCGACCGTACCCTTGGTGAATCAACGGCTGGAATAATGTTCCCTAATCCCGGATGTTCTGCAGGAACCACTCCCTCGGCAACGGGTGTCCCAGGCCCTTGGCCTTGGCCAGCTCGAACGCGGTGCCTCCCACCGCGGCGAACTGAAGACCCTGGGTGCCCTGATTGTTGAGGAAGGTCACCTGCTGGTCGCTGGTCCTGCCGGGCCACCGGCCGGCCATCAGGTCGGGTATGGTGCCGATGCCGGCGTTGTCGATCTCGCGGATGGGCGAGGGCGGGATCTTGGTCTTCTCCTCGTCGGTGCCGGCGATGTAGGCGAACATACCGTCGCTGCCGTGGATGGTTCCCGGCGGGGGATTGTCCAGCACCAGGGTGGAGGCGCCCAGGCGCGCCTGCAGGTCGCATTTGGCCAGGATATCGGGGCCGGCCTCGTTGGAGCGGACGTTGGTGATGTGCATGCCGGGCTCGATCCATTCCGGCTTCATCACCTGGACCAGGGAGTCGGTGGTCAGGGCCACGATGTCGGCGCCGCGGCAGGCCTCCTGGGCGTTGTCGCAGGTCTCGACGCTGAGGCCCAGTTGGTCGCGCATCTCCGCCGCAAAGGCTTCCCGGTTGGCTTTGGTGGGGCTGAACACCCGCAGCATCTCAATGTCGCGCACCTCGTGGATGGCCTGGGTGTAGGTCCGCGCCATGCCGCCGGAGCCCAGCATGCCCAGCACCTTGGAGTTCTGGCGCGAGAGGTATTTGACCCCGAGTCCGGCGCAGGCGCCCACCCGCATGTGCTGCAGGTAGCCGTCGTTCATCAGCGCCAGCGGCTCGCCGTTGCGAACGCTCAACAGGAAGATGAGGCCGCAGTAGGTGCCCGGCTCGATACAGTACTTGTCCTCGGTCTCGAACTCTCCGTCCTTCTCCCACACCAGCATGTCCGACTTCATGCGGATGGCCATGTAGCCCAGCGACCGGCTGGCGCCCTCCATGGTGCCCCAGCGATAGTAGTGGGGCTCCCGGGGCACGTAGAAGTCGATCCGCGGCCGGTAGGCCGCCTCGTTTTTGGAGAGATCGCGGTAGGCATCCTCCATGGCGGCGAGGCAGGTCTTCATGTCCAGGATTTCCTGGATGTGCTCATTGGTCAGAAACAGCATGGTTCCTCCTTGTTGCTCCGTTACTCTGTTGTTCCAGCAGCGCCTGCGCACTCGCCAGCCCGGAATCCCCGTCTATGAGCCGCAGGAAGTTGGCCTGGATCACCGCTTCCAGCTTCTCCGACGGCAGGTTCTTGAGCCGGGCCGTTGCGGCCACCACGTCGGCGATGATGTCCGGCGGCGCCACGGTCCCGGCGAGCCAGCGGTTGCCGCCGGGATTGTCGGTCTCCGACAGCAGTTGGCGGGTCGGGATGGCCCGCGCCACCGCCTGGATCTTCTCCGAATACAGCACCTCGACCCCCACGGTAAAGAGGTAGCCCTCGGCGATCATCTCGTTGAGCACGTCCATGGGACCGGAGTACCAATGAATGATGGCCTTCTTCACGCCGAAAGCGCGCAGGGTTTCGAGGATGCGTCGTTCCGCGCCCTTGGTGTGCAGGGTGACGATCTTGTTCCGTCGGGCGGCCTCTCGGATCAGGAACTCGAACACCCAGATCTGGTGTGGATATGTCGTCTCGTCCTTGACCCAGTGGAAATCGAGGCCCAGCTCCCCGAGCATGGGGCTTTGCTCCACGAGGGGAAGCAACTCCGAGAGACGGTCGGCGTGTTCCTGCGCCCGCCGCGGATGGATGCCGAAGGAGGGGAGTACGAAGGGACACCCTTCCGCAAGCGCGAGGTTCCGTTGGTACGAGTCGGGGTCCATGGAGTTGGCCAGCGTCAGAATGCGGCGGAGGCCAATGCGTCCCAGCGGAATCGCGAACCTTGATGCCTTTGGGAGAAGCGCGCGGCTAGGCTAGAGAAGTTTGACGAGGGCGACGATCAGGCCGCCCTGGGCGATCAGCGCGCCGAACAGCCATTTCACAAGGTCGGCCTTCACCGCCTGGATGGCTCCGGTGGTTTCGTGCCGCAGGGCTTCCATGCCTGATTTGGTTTCCTGTCGCAGGGCTTCCATGCCTGCCTCAACCCTGGCGATGTCGACCTTGGTTGCTTGCCGCAACGCTTCGATATCGGCCCTGGTTTCCTGTCGCAGGGCTTCCATGCCTGCCTCAACCCTGGCGATATCGGCCTTGGTGGCCAAGTTGGCGTTGAGGAGGGCGACGTGCTCTTCGGCAAGGGTCTCTGCCTGCTTCTCGGTGAAGCCGCTCTCGGTCAGGCGCTTGACGAAGCGATGGGTGTCGAAGGCGATGGCCTCGGCCATGCTTCGATCATAGCAACCCCACCGGCGCGGGACAAGGACAATCGAGGCCCAGACCGGGGCCTGCGCTCAGCGACAAGGACAATCCCCACCACAGGGCGACAAGGCTGCGAATCTGCCGATTTCGTGATTCGTTCTCGTCCCGGAAAGCCTCTATGTGGGTTTCATGGACCGGCACAAACGGCGCAAACACGCGCTGTGGAGAACGCATGGGTGGCGGTGGGAATCAGCTTCGCATCCACGACGGCCTCCTCTGGCGTTGACAGCCGAAGCCCGACTAGGCTAGCGTTCTAGTGTGATAACTGTCGCTGGTTTTTGAGGCGAGAGCCTGTCGAATCCGCGCGACGGGGCAGGTAGCCCGCGCTTGGTGGGGGTTCACGTTCGTCGAGTTCTTGAAGTCGGACGGGAGCCGTGGCGCGCTCACGGCGATCTTCAACACCCTGAGCGAGGACTTCCGAGGAAGGTAGGCGTCAAGTGTACTGGACACGGGAACAAGAGTTGGCGGTGTTTCACCTTCGGAACTTGAAGCTCAAAGGACAGTTAGCAGGGCGAATCACCAGAACCATCAGAGATCTCGCTGAAGCCATGGGTCGGACAGAAGGCTCATTGGGGAAACGTATCAGTAACTTCGATTCGCTGGATTCCTCGGTGCGATCCAAGGGGTTATGGAAACGCGCCAAGCTGACCCAGGCCATCTGGGCCGACTATGAACGCCACCCCAGGAAAGTTGCCAAAGAAGCTAGCGAAGCCTACTTCGACTTCATGGGATAGGAAGGTTGGGCTGGTCCAGTCCGAACAGCCTTTGGGCAAGCTGGTCCATGTTGGGGATGCGGTCGAACTTCGCTTTGGGAATCACTCGTACCATTGGTCGCTCGGCCTTCCGACCGCTGGCGTCTCTTTTGGTGTGGCGCGCGACCTTGAATCTGGAGAGGTCGGGAAGCGGGTCGCCCGGCGCGGCGCCAAACCAGAGGTATTCCTCCAGTCGAAGCGTTTTCTCGTCGAAACGAAGCCACACGACGCAGCCGCTTGGTTTGCATCCAAGGTGCTGATGCACTTTCTGTTCAGAAGTCTTCGCGTGCAGGAAGGAACTTTTGAGTTGGATGTGACGGATGATGCGGTTGGCGTCGACAACAAGATCATAGCCTGCGTCGTCGACGAACGGTCGAAGAACCTCAGCGTGAACACCGCGACGCCATAGCGTCTTAAGCAAGGCACCGGTGAACAAGTGTTCGAGAATGGCTTCGCGATAGGAGGACCGTGTGGTGTGGATCGTCCGGCCCTGGTGTCTCTGGTCCGCTTTGGCAGGTTCGGTTTCTGTCACACTTTTTCTCCTGTTGGTGGTGAGAATTGGGCGCGGATGCGGACGAGTCACGTCATCAAACACATCGAATCCTTTCTCCGCTGGTACCAAATCGCAGCCGCCTTGTCCATTGGGGAAACCTCAAGCACGGCTCCATCGCAGGGCCGGTTATATCCGTCGCGGCCACGTCGATGCCATAGCCATGTTGTTCGCCGTGCATCGGTGCTACATACGCTCACTCCAACAAGATCGCGGCGGCAGCGGCACACAATCGGTTAATAAGGTCTTCGGTGATGGGCGCTTCAGGGGCTCACATCCCTTGTCGGAACTTCGGGTTGCGACTACGATAACCGGAGCAAGGCTCTGGGGCCTTCTAGTCGTGTGAGTCGGGCCTGACGGAATGCCACCAACACCGGTCGTAGTGCATCGCCAAGGTTGTTGGGACAAGGGGAAGGACGGAATGCCGGTTGATCGCGATCATTTGGGGAACTTGGTCGAAAGGGCTTGGCGCGAAGCAATGCGAAGAACCGAGAATCGGGATGCAGAGGGTCCCGACGTCAACAAGAAACGATCCCAGGAGTGGGTGGACTGCCTCGCGAAAGGTTTCCAGAGAAGCTACGCTGATGGCGGCCATCGGACATTCTGGAAAAGCAACCGTTGCAACAGGAAGGAATTTTTCAGGAATGAGTTTCTGTTCGACGTGGCGGTAGGCCACATCGAAACTGTGCACTCACTCGGGCAGAACTCGAAAGAACTCCGGTTCATCGCCGGGTGCGAATGGCTCGTTGAGTCCGAGCTGGACAACAAAAATAGCCGACAGATCGTCGTGGACATGAGTAAACTCGTTATGGGTGCGGCGAAGAATAAGCTCTTTGTTGCTTCGCACCGGCCCTCTTGCACGGAGAAGAAGGTCCTTGAGCGTTGCGGGAAGATCGCGGAGCGTTGCTGCGGCAACGTGTATTTCTGCTTTGTCGCCCATCCAAGTGTATGGAACAGCAAACCCGAAGTTCCGTCTCTGTATGAATGGAAGAAGGGACGACGCGAGTGGAGTCCGCTCCCTTTGGGATAGTCCAATGCAGATTCACGTGGCGGTGTCCGCCGCGTCTTCTTCTGCAATGCGTGCACAAACATCACCCGTCTGTCCCGTGCGGTGACGTAGAGCGCCCGCGATGTCCCCTCACGGCCGCTCATGCGCATTTCCCAGAGCGGACCGGCGAGGCGCCGGACATGGGGCATGTCCATGCTTTCGAGACCGAACTCGGCGATCAACTCACAGTTGCGAGCAAAGCGTGCGCGCATATCGTGCGGCAAGGCGCGCAACTCCACGTCCACGGTTTCCTTAGGGTCTCGACGGTCCAATTCATCCTCCATGATCGTACCGCAAATATTGCTACGCACGCCACCATGAAAAGACCTCTCGCGACGCGGACCGCACGGACTCGCCGCGACTGGGCAACACGACAATTGACGCCAAGCGTGGACACGTCTGTGAAGCGGCCTTTCCGCCCCTTGTTCCCGGTCCGGAAAGCGCGTATCCGGGCTCCATGGACACACAAGAGCGGTGCAAACACGCGCCTGAGAGGCAACAGCCATGGTAGCCTCGATCGGAGTTATAGTCTCGCCGTCTCAGGGCGTGGCGTACTACGAGAAGGATGGCTACTACGCCAGGGACGATCGTGAGCACAGGGAAGCGAGCGCATGGGTGGGCAGGGGCGTGGAAGCGCTGGATCTCACGGGTCCGGTCGATGCGGAGATCTTCCGGACCGTGCTCGAAGGCAGGGTGCCGGACGGCCCGCACCTAGGCAAACGCGGCCGAGACGGGGAGATCCACCATCGCCCGGGCCGCGACGTCACCCTTTCGGCCCCGAAGTCGGTCTCTCTCATGGCGCTGGTGGGAGGGGACGAGCGGATCGTCGCCGCCCACGACCGGGCCGCCACACGGACCCTTGGCTGGGTCGAGCGAAACGCCGTCAAGACGCGGATGCAGGACAAGGCCGGCGGAGCGATGGTCCACGTGGGCGTCGATTTCCTTTGTTGGCGCTTACCTACGGGTGCCGCGCGAGCCGGCTGGAGGTCTATAACCTATTGATTTATCGTATGAAAATTCGGTCGCAACGAGCGGGCGACAGGCTTGGAGATTCAGCGCGAAGCCATCGATTCAACACTATTTCAACACCGATGCCGGGACTCATAACCCGGCGCAACCGTGTCCCTCGGTGGCGCGGGATTTCGATCCTCCAGGCCGTTTTGGGAGTGTAGACGCCATGCGGCAAGCAAGGCGAATAACCTCCGCCTGAAACCGGTGAGGTCATCGGTGAAGTTACGTCTTCCGAAAAACGGCAGATGGTGCCGGAAGTGTTCGCTGGCAGGGACCGGTTGCCGGAGGCTTCACACCGCGGGCTACGGCCGGTATCGTTGCACATGGATCCGGTCCTGGTCCTTGCGGCTCTTCGGCCCCGTATGTTACGTCGACATCCACGCGGGTGAAGGGACTCCTTGCCTGAGCTACGCATCCCCGCCATGACGTAACAGCCAAGCTGCGAGTATCAGTCCGGTGGATGCGATGAGGTTGGCATCCGCCCCGGTGATCACCGGCTCCTCTCCTATCACGCGGCCATGTCCAGTTCCTGCGCGGTTGCGAAGTTCGTTGACCGTTTCAATCATTCTTTTCGCGCTGCTGACGATCTTTTTCGAATGCCGTTCGCCTTCCGTCGCCGGTTCAGACGTTCCCGAGAGCCCCAATTCGGACAAACAGCGGTTCGTCAATTTCGAGAAATCACTGCCTGTCTCCTCATGGCCCCGCCGCTGAAGGATGGTCTTCATCGTGGCCTCCAACATCTCCTTGGTCGCTCCAATCGCCAGAGAGGGATCTTTAGGAAGGGCGTTCCTTATCCGGTCCGTGTATTCCGTGAGGTCGATCGAAGAGACCTGCTTGACCGCATCCAGTTCCTCGAAACCACGCGAGACGGCCACGAGCAGGGGATCGGTTCGAGCCTCGGTCAGCTTCGCAATGATCGCATTGACATGGGCCGGTCCTTGCTCCCAGTCATCCTTCGAGATCTCTAGTCGGTCGAACTCCAGAACCACCCCGGCGGCTCGGCCCACGAGACGGTCCTCATACCAGTCGATCCAGACGCGCCAACCTTCTTCGTCCGGCAACTCATCCTTGAAGTCTGCCCACAGTCTACTCGCCCAGACCGGCATGCCATCGGGCCACAGCGCTCTTTGCATCAGGCTGGCAACAACCTCCTCCGGCTCGGCGCCCGCACTCGTACCCTCCCCTAGGCACTCGACATCGAGCTTCACCGCGTTCCAGAATTCCGCGACAGGCTCGACAACCTTGGTCTCTGCCGAGCCGTCATCCCGCGTCTCACGGAAGAACTCGTCGTCCCCGTGGATACCCTCGACCGCGTAGCGAGCCGCAGCGATGGCGCGAACGGTCGCCTCGTAGACTGAATCGGGACTGGCAATCCCCCTCCCAACGTCAGCTAGGTCGACAGCTGCCCGCACAGCATGAGCGGCGGCATCGACGGCGTATTCGACGATGCCAAGGGCCCCGGCATCCGCCTCAGCGCCCCGGATGGACTCGTGCTCCTCGGGAACGGCTTCGGTCAAGTCAAAGACACTCAAGCGAGCGCCGTAAGCGACAGCGGAAACTGCCTCCGTCGCATGGGCCGCATCCCGAGCAGCCTTCCGAATCTCCGCCACGCGCTTGGGCCATGCGCCCGCGATACTGGCGGCAGCCAGCGCTCGAAAGCCCGCCAGGACTATGATCCGCCGCCGCGACTCCGCGTCCTCGCGCAACGCGTTGCCCAGCAGAGGCGCCACTCGCAGTGCCACGCGTGCTACAAGGGTGCAGGCCAGTTCCGGCGGCTTGCCTTCGAGCCAAGCCTTGAGCCCGTCGCTGTCCGCGACATCCACCATTGTCGACTGCCTCCTCGCCAGCCTACGCGACCTGCCGCGGCGTGACGGTCAAGAGGACGTCGAGGCTCACACGGTCGTATGGCACACGCGGGATCAACGCGCCCCGTCGCCCTTCCTTCAGTTCCACCAAGCCGTACCGCGATATCGTCTTGAGGGTACGCGACAGATTCGACTTGTGTCTCCCGGAAAGCTCCGCCAGTTCCGTGAGCGAGCCCGGCTGTTCCCGTGCGATTAGCGTCAAAAGCTCTCGATTGCGCTGCGAGAGCACCTTCGCGAAGCTCTCTACTGACGTGAACCAAACCTTCGGCTCGCCCTTCGCGGGCTTGTACTCGCCGCGGGCAATTGCCATGGTGCGCGCCTTCATTCGGTCATAGCCGGCGATGCCGATCTTCAATGTCTTCATGGAATCGACCCTCTCATCCTCAGGACCCTGTCCACTTCATTCCAGAAATCGGCGAGCAGCGTGGCGGAGTCCCGGTACTCATACTCACGGATGCGCCGCAATCGGTGCCTATGGTCGTTTTCGCCGCGTTTCCGCCTTCCCGGACCTCGTCGCTGCCTCACCGGGTGTGCGTTGTCGAACCCGACCAGCCGATCGCCGTCCGGCGCGTGCAGCGTCAGCGAATAGCTGAGCCCGTGCGGTCGTTCCGGCGTCACCTCGGTTCGCAGCACAACAAACTTCACCCAGTGTCCGACTTCGTCCACGAACAGCGTCTCGCCGTGAAGATCCAGCAGCGTGTCCAGCCCTGGATCGTGGTCAGGCGTCGACATTGGAGACAAGTTATCAGTAACTGATAATGAAGGAAAGGCCATTTGGGGGCACGAAGTGAGATCGATGCGCGGCAATCTTCTTGGTGTTGTCCGGCCCAGAGTCTCGCTCTGCGCGGCCTGAGCGGCGTCGGCCGTCCTGGTGAAGGCTTCTTCCCGGTCGGTTCGGACGAGACCCTCACGATCGAGATCCGCGAGCACGTGCACGCCGCGGGAAGGTGCGCTTCATCAACTCGACCAGTTCCGGCGTCAACCCGCCTCCGTCAAGGCCGAGTTCGTCGGCCGCAGGGCGGCCGGCGGCCTTGCGGCTCACATAGTGGAAACAGGATCGTCTTTCACGAAACGGCACTTGGGGAACGTCTCGCAACCCCAGAATCTCCGTCCTGCATTCTTCCCCTTCCTTGCTGTTCTGACGACCAGATTGCCTCCGCACCGTGGACAGCACGGTGCATCGAGATGCACGGAATCGACCCCATGCGATTCGAGGCCGCGAGCTTCGCGCGCGAGCGACTCCTGCTGTTGCTCGGTTGCGTGCGTCTCATACACACGTTCGGGACTATCACTCCGAACGCGGGTTATCATCCTCATGAGTTTTTCGCCGTCTACGAGATTGATCGGCTTCCTTTCCGCGAATCGCACGGCGTCGGCCGTGAACGTTCCCGAACAAACGATGAAGACCCCCGCGGCCGATTCGGCGGCAAGAATGCCGAACATCTCCCTTACCGTCGCGACGCCGACACGCTGGCTGCGCCAGTTCTTGCACTGGACCAGATAGCTCTCTCCGCCCCTTTGCAGACGAATGTCCACACCGCCGTCCGCGCCAGCGTAGGCGTTCTCGACCACCGCGAATCCGTCTCTTCTGAACGCTTCTGCGACGAGTTCCTCGAACTGCCGCCAAGGCAAATCTCGAATGGACTCCAGGTTCCGTTGGCGATCCAGCAGTCGCTGCTTGCGACGGCGTTCGGAAAATGACAACACTGCCGGCAGCAGAAAGAGCACCGCAACGAACGTGCCGATATAGCTCGCCTTGCTCTGTAAAGGCACAAGAATCGCCCACAAGGGCGACTCAATCGGCATGGATGGGAATACCCACACGATGCCGATGAAAGCGACAGCGGCGATGGCTGCGCTCACCCACCAGGGGAGCAAGCTCAGTTCGAACAGGAGGCCTTTGTTCTTCCGCGGCATCAGTAGGAATGAATCAAAATCTGTGGGTCAGGCGACGATGGCGATGTGCTTCGACGCTCAAGATGCTGCGTTCTGCGGTCAATCTGGTCCAATCGATTCCGCTCCCTAGCCTTCCCTCGCGTTGAGCATTTGGTGCAGCTTATCCTTGATGGCCACCGCTACTCGCTCCGCAGCTTCGCGCAGGGTCGCATCGTCGAGGTGGACGTAGCGATTGGTCGTGCTGGCCCGCCGATGCCCGAGCAGCCGCCCCGCAATTGTGCAGGTCCTCGCCGTTCATGACCGCGTACGAGGCGTGCGCGTGTCCGAAGGTCGTGAAGCCGGTCATCGGCCACTATCCCGGCCATGTCGCGCGTCTTCTTCCAGAACCAGTAGAGCGCCCCATTGGTCAACGGTCCGTCTCCGTCTTAAAACCGGGAAACACCCACTCCCCGGAGCCCTGTCGACGAGTCCGTCGAGCAGCTTCCGGCGCCGCATCGCCCGGCAAACGTATCTTGGCTCGGTCTTGACGTCAATCAGGGCGAGCCTTTCCGGCCTGACCTCGCGCCAGCGCGAGCGGCGTAACTCGCCCGCGCTGCATCCGGTCAGCAGAATCAGCCGCACCACCGCGACATGGAGCGGACGTTCGCCTTCCAGCCGTCGCACGACCGCGCCGAGCTTCGCCAGGTCGTCCGCCCCGTTCCTCGCGGCGGACGACGGTAGCGGACGATGCCAGTGCAGGGATTCTCCCGTGAAGGCATCCTAAACGTCAGCGTTGGACTAGCGCCTCTTGCTGATCCAGCCACTCGCGCCACCGCCGTATGATCCTGTAGGTTTGAGTTTGGCGCCCGGCTCGGCCGATGGCCACGGTAGAGATCGTCTCCTCCCACTCTGCGGGATTGGTGTACCAATCCGCGTAGTATCCGTGAACTTTGACGCGACGGAAATGCCGAAACCAGACACCGATGACGTCGTACGGGTCATGATCCCTGACGTAGTTGTACGGACCAATGACTTCAACCAAAGCGGTGGGGTGGTGGTGTGCTATGATGAGCACGAAATCGCCTTCTTGCATTGTAGTCGCGAACTGCCGGTAGACTCGTTGACCGCGAGGCAAATCGCTATCTTCCGCCGTGCTTAGATCGCCGGAGAAATCGTTTCTGGAACTCAACCCGATGTACCCTCGACTGAGACTGTCTATGGCACGCTCCACCGCCCGTGCGGCTTCATTTGGATGCAGTTGCATTCGCCAGTAACCCATCGGATCATCCTTTCACCCTCATCTGAGGACTGCGTCATGTGCCCTTCTACTGGTCCTTGAGTTCCTCGTCCCTGGTTAGGTCGTCACCGCCCTATGAGGCACCGGGATGGCTCTCTGGACAAAACCTGACCGTCAGATACGTGCGCGGTAACGTGTGCAACGGACCATTTGCGGACTTCTTTCCGACTACGTGAGCCGCCAGTCCCATTGGTTCTTCCCTCTCTTTCGCCGTCAACTCCCCTTCTTCCGCGGACACTCCAGCAGTGCGTCGATGACCCTGCTTGCCTCGGCCCGGGTCGTGGGGTCGCGCACACCCACGGCGTCGACGTCGCCAGTCTCCCTGAGACGCTGGATCATCACGAGTTGGCGTGAGGTGGCCGGCTCCTTCGCCGACCTGTAGTTCATCCAGCCGATACCGATCACAACGCCAACCACACCCGCCAGTACAATCCATTCCATCTCAAACCCATCCTGTGTCGGACACGTCGATCTCCTGCTCATCCGGGCCAGCAACCTTGACCTCGAAGCAGGACTGAGGTTGGTGTGGATCATCCATCTTCCCGCCTCACTCGCGGCGCCTCCCCCGCCATCCTGACCTCCATGCCGTTCACGCAGCGCTGCGCGTCGATCAGCATGACGGGTTGTCCGTGATCCCCGCGTTCCGGTCTCCGAGCGTCGCGCAGCAGAATTGCGGGTTCGCTGAGAGCAGGGTGGGCGGCGTCCCGGAAATCTGTTGACGGTGGGCGGACGTGATTCGTGACCCCGATCAACCACCCGCTTCGCGCGACGCAGAACAGCGGAACCCCGGCAGTACCGTCTTCTGATTTCCGGGACGCCGCCCACCCTGCTCGGCACCGGCGACGCGCCTCCCACGTGCTGCCCTAACAGGCTCCCGGTCCCCGGCGCCCGGCCTACCTGAAGCGGTCGCCGAAGTACTTCGACAGGTCGATGCCGTCCGTGCCCGGGACCTTGATCTCCAGCGGGTAGTTGGACTTGCGGGTGGCGTCCACGCCCACCTTGGTGACCAAGTGGGATCCGCCGGCCGGGTCGTAGGAGGCCGGGTCCAGCGGGGAGCCCCTGGAGTAGGTGACCATGAACACGTCGCGGTCGGCGCGGACCCGGGTGGCGATGGCGTGCATCACGTCGCTGTCGTTGCTGATGTCCACGTCCTCGTCCACGCAGATGACGAACTTCAGGAACGGGTCGGCGGCAAAGGCGGCCATGGCGGCATTTTTGGCATCGCCGTCGATCATGGAGTCCATCTGGATGTAGCAGATGTAGCGGGAGCGCCCGCAGGGGGGCACATACACCGCCTTCACGCCGGCGCTGGCGATGCGGCAGGTGTGGTAGATGTAGCTGTTCCGCGTGACCCCCGACAGCAGCAGGTTGTCCGCGTGTCCCACGAACGAGCTCTGGTAGAGCGCGGTCTTCTTCATGGTGATGGCCTTGACGTACACCACGGGGTTGATGCGCTGAGGGCCATAGGTCCCCGGATACTCGCCGAAGGGGGCTTCCTCCTCCATCTCGGTGGGGTGGATCTCGCACTCCAGCACGATCTCGGCGCTGGCCGGCACCTCCACGTCGATGGTCTTGCACTTCACCAGCTCCACCGGCTTGCCGAGCATGGCGCCGGCGATGCTGAACTCGTCGGTGTCGATGGAGGTGAAGCTCAGGTTGCCGATGTTCATGGCCGGATGCCCGCCGATGACCGCGGCCATCTGCGTGGGCAGGCCTCGGGACTTGTTCTTCTTGAGGATGTAGTGGCCGTGGGCGGTCTCGGAGATCTGGATGCCGAAGCGGTTCCGGCCCTTCAGTTGCAGCCGGTAGACGCCGGCGTTGCGAATGCCGGTGTCCGGTTCCTTCATGACGTCGAAGGCCAGCGTGATGTAACGGCCGGCGTCCAGCTCGTGGTACTGGAGGATCGGCAGCATGGTGACGTCCACGTCGTCGCCGGTGAGGACCACCTCCTGGCACGGGCCGCTGTCCACGTCCACCGGCGGCACCGGATTGGCCTCGCGCCGGCCGTACTCGTGGATGAAAGCCGCGGGCGTGGCATCGTAGGGCAGCCCGATGGCCATGGCCAGCCGCGGGAAACTCGCGTGCATGTTGGTGACCAGCGGGATGGAGGAGCCCTTGACGTTCTCGAAGATCACGCACGGGAACTGCTGCTGCCGCTCCAGTTTGGCCAGAATCCCGGTGACCTCGAAAATCGGATCCACTTCGCGAGTGACCCGGATGACCTCGTCCGGATAGTTGGCCTCGAGAAACGAGATGGCTTCCCCGAGGGTTTCTCCCATACCGTTGTTCGACGTTGCCATAGTGACGGGTGGCTTAGCATGCAGGTACCCCTGCCGCAAGACGAGGGGGCTGACCGGCGGCCCTATTCCGCGCGGTGCTTCCGTATCAGCGCCAGCACCCGCTCGGGCGTCACCGGGGTCTCGGATATCTCCACGCCAAGGGGCCGCAGCGCGTCCACCACGGCGTTGGCCACGGCCACCGGCGGGGCGATGGCGCCGCCTTCGCCGATGCCCTTGAGGCCCAGCGGGTTGAGGGGGGAGGGGGTTTCGAGGTGCACCTGCCGTATATTCGGGATCTCGCCGCAAGTCGGCATCAGGTAGTCGAGGAAGGTGCCGGTGAGGAGCTGACCCATATCGTCGTAGACGAACTCCTCGTAGAGGGCGCCGCCGATACCCTGGGCCACCCCGCCGCGCACCTGGCCTTCGACGAACAGCGGATTGATGGCGGGTCCGGAGTCGTGCGCCACCGCGTAGTCCAGGAGCTTGACCTCCCCCGTGCCCACGTCCACTTCCACCACCGCCACGTGGGCGGCGTTGGCCCAGGTCACGGTCTGCGGCACGTAGTAGTAGCTGGCCTCCAGGTTGGGCTCCATGCCCTCGGGTAGCCGGGACGCCCAGCCGGGCACGGCAGCGCCGGCCAGCTCGGCCAGGGAGACGCCGTGGCCGGGCCGTTCCTCCACGAAGACCCGGCCGTCCCGTGTGGTGAGATCGTCGGGGTTGGCTTCCAGCAGGTGGCCCGCCAGCTCGAACACCTTGGCCTTGAGGCGTCGGGTGGCTTCGTGGATGGCGGTCCCGGCGTTGACGGTGCTGCGGCTGGCGAAGGTGCCGCAGCCGTAGCGAATGGCGTCGGTGTCGCCGCCCACCACCGTCACGTCCTCCGGGGTCACGCCCCAGAGGTCGGCGGTGAGCTGCGAGAACACGGTCTCGTGCCCCTGGCCGTGGCCGCTGGCCCCCACCGACACCAGGAGCTTGCCGGAGGAGTCCACCTCCACCCGGGCGCCCTCGAAGGAACCCACGCCGGTACCCTCGGTGTAGAAGCCGATGCCCACGCCGATGTAGCGGCCGGCCCCTTGGGTTTCCTTTTGGGCCTCCTTCTGCCGCGCGCGCACGTCGCGGTAGCGGCAGGCGTCCAGGGCCTTGGTGAGGGTGGCGGGAAAATCGCCGTTGTCGTAGCACACGCGTTCGCCGTCGCGGTAGAGGATGCCCGCGTCGTAGGGAATGTCTTCGGGCTGGATGAAGTTCCGGAAGCGCACCTCCGCCGGGTCGAGGCCGAGCTCCCCGGCGATGCGGTCGATGCAGCGCTCCATGACGAAGACCGCCTCGGGCCGGCCGGCGCCCCGGTAGGGGGCGTTGGGCACCTTGTTGGTGGCCACGCAGGTGCCGGTTACGGCGAGGTTGGGTATCCGGTACGGCCCCTGCAGGTGGGCCGAGGTGTTGTAGGCGTCGGTGAGTCCCATGGGGTTGTAGGCGCCGTTGTCCAGCAGGAAACGGTCTTTCAGGGCCAGGATCCGGCCGTCGTCGTCGAACGCCAGCTCGACGTAGTGAATCTGGTCCCGGGCATGGGCGGTGCTGATGAAGTGCTCCCTCCGGTCCTCGATCCACTGCACCGGCCGGCCCAGCTCCAGCGTCAGGTAGGGCACCAGGATTTCCTCGGGGTACACCACCACCTTGGGCCCGAACCCGCCGCCCACGTGGGGCGCCACCACCCGGATGCTCTCCTCGGCCAGGGCCAGTTGGGAGGCGATCTGCCGGCGCACGCTGTGGGGCACCTGGGTGGACGACCACACCGTCAGACGCCGCGGCTTGACCTCCGCCATGGCCACGACGCCCCGTCCTTCCATGGGGATGCCGCCGTGACGCCGGTGGTGCAGTCGCTCCTTTATACGGTGGGGCGCTCTCTCGAATGCCCGGTCCACGTCGCCCTTGGCGATGCTGAAATGGAACACCACGTTGTCGCCGGCATCCTCGTGGACCCGCACCGCGTCCGGCTCCAGCGCCGCTTCCGGGTCCACCACCGGTGGAAGCGCCTCGTAGTCCACCGCAATGCCGTCCAGCGCGTCCTCGGCCCGGTACCGGTCCTCGGCCACCACCATGGCCACCGGCTCGCCCACGTAATGCACCTTGCCGAGGGCCAGCACCCGGGCCCGCGGACCCTTGAGCACGGGCTTTATCGCGTTGAGCCAGGGCGGCGGGTGGAACTCGAAGCTGGAAGGGAAGGGTTCGATGGCGTCCTGGATGTCGTCTCCGGTAAGGACCCGCACCACTCCCGGCATCGCCAGCGCGCCACTCACGTCAATGCTTGAGATCCTCGCATGGGCGTGTGGGCTGCGGAGCACCGCGGCGTGGAGCATCCCGGGGAACCGCAGGTCGCTCACGTAGGTCCCCCGTCCCCGAAGCAGCGGTTCCGCCTCGCGCATGAGGACGCTTCGCCCCATGTAACGCCTGGCGCCTTGGTCTTTCATTGCCGCGTTCCGATCGCCATTCGTCGGCTCGTTACCGTTCGCCCTGAGCGTAGCGAAGCGTCAGCGTAGCGAAGTCGAAGGACCGTTAATCACCAATGGTCCATATATCGTAGAGCAGCTCCATGCGCCGGAACATGACCTCCCGGGTCTGTTGCTGCAAGGGGGGTGAGGTGAGGTAGCGGCGTCCGATGTCCTCCGCCAGGGTTCCGTGCTCCTCGTCCGCCTCCACGTGGACGGTGAAGAACCGGACCGATTCGGGGGTCATGCCGTAGCTCTCCATGAACCCCTTTCCCAGCGCTGCCGCGGCCGGCCCGAACGTCCCCTCGGCCCCCACCTGCGCCGCCATCACCACGAACCAGGGGTGCGTATGGATCACCAGCTCGGCGAAGTAGAGGTGCGCGGCCGTGGCCGGAAGCAGTGAGGCGTTCTCGAGGTCCGCGCGCGTCAGGCCGATGGCCTCGGCGAACTCCACGAACATGTCCGGATGGCCGGAACTCCCGGGCAACAGGCCCCGGGTTTCCTCCTCCGCCACCTCGAACAGCTTGGGAGCGAACTCGGGATCGCTGCACGCCACGTAGCGGAGCAGGGCGATGCGCGGCACCGCGCAACGGAACTGGTAGTCCTGCACCGCCCAGGTCCGGACCTGGTCTATGGTGGCGGTGCCGTCGCATATGGCCTTGACGAACGGGTGGTTGATGCGGAGCTTGTGAAAGCTGGCTATCTCCTTCTTGAGCTCCTCGACGAACTCGTCAGCCGACAGGGTCGTGCTGTTCATGCAGTTTGCCTCCTGTGAGGATTGGTTGACACTGGCCACGGGCCTAAGGCTATAGGCTTTGGGGCAAGAATGCGAGTCGCACCGTCGCCGTTGCACCGGGCACTGCCGTCGGCTATCCTTGGTTCAGCCCAGTGGTCAGGAACTCGAGGAAACGTCGGTGAAATCAAGACTTCCGCTACCCATCATCTCTTTCCTCATGGCGGTCGCGATCGTTGGTTGCTCCAAGAATCCCGTCACCCGTGAGAGAGAGTTCGTCCCGTTCTCGACCGCGCACGAAATCGAGACGGGCAGGAAGTACTATCAGCCGACACAACAGGCGCAAGGGGGACGATATACCGCGAACCCGGCCCTGAACGAATACGTCGCGCGGGTCGGTGGCAGGGTAGCGAAGGTCAGCGACCGCAAGTTGCCGTATGAGTTTGTCGTGCTGAACAACGGCACGCCCAACGCCTGGGCGCTGCCGGGCGGCAAGATCGCCGTCAACCGCGGCCTGCTCCTCGAGCTGGAGAACGAAGGCGAGTTGGCCGCGGTGCTCGCTCACGAGGTCGTCCACGCGGCCGCGAGACACGGCGCCCGCGCCATGACCCGCAATCTGATCTTCCAGGTGGCGCAGGTGGGGGTCGCGCTCGCCGCCCAGAAGTCGGGGTACACGAACTACATCGTGGGCGCCGGCGGTGTCGGGATGCAGCTCATCAGTCGGAAATACGGCCGGGACGCGGAACGCGAGTCGGATCTCCACGGGATCCGGTACATGAAGTCCGCGGGGTACGACACGCGCGCGGCCGTAACCCTCCAGGAGAAGTTCCTGGCCCTGAGCAAAGGGCGGAAAGCAAACTGGCTCGAGGGGCTGTTCGCCAGCCACCCGCCATCGGCGGAACGGGTGAAGAACAACCGCGCGGCCCTCGCCAAGTTTCCCGCGGGCGGCGATGTGGGACGTGAACGGTACGACAAGGCGCTCGCGAACCTGCGCTCGCGGCAGCCGGCCTATGCCGCGGCGGACAGCGCCCGCGGAGAGATGGACAAGGCGCCGGAGAGCGCACTTGTCCTCGTCGGCAAGGCGATCGCTCAGGAACCGCGCGAGGCATTGTTTCATGGGCTGAAGGGGCAGATCCAGGCTCGGCGGTCTCAATTCGCCAAGGCCGTGGAAGCCTACAACGCCGCCATCAAGCGGGACGCGGCCTACTACGAGCATTTCCTCGGGCGTGGACTCGCCTACGATGCCCTGGGGCGCCGGGCCCAGGCGCGGCGCGATCTCGAACGCAGCATGGAACTCTTGCCCACGGCGCTGGCCAGTCACGCCCTGGGCCACATCGCCCTTGCCGAAGGCGACCGTGCGCGCGCCAAGAGCCTTTTCGGAAGCGCCGCCAAGGTGGGCGGGGACATCGGCGAGGCCGCCCGCAAGAGCTACATCCTGCTGGACCTCGCGGACGCTCCCTCACGATACGTGACCACACGACCGTTCCTGGACAACGGACGCATCGTCGTAGAGTTGACGAACAGGACCCCTTATCAACTCGCTGACGTCGCTGTCCGCCTGGAAGCCAGGCACAAGAGCAAGTCGCTCCATCGCACCCTTTCGCAGAGGCGCCTCGCCGGCAACGGCGTCGTCGTTCTGGAGAGCGGCCTGTGGTATCGCGGGAAGGACAAGATCCACGTCGACGTGAAGATTCTCCGGGCCCGCCCGGTGGCGGCCCCGGCCACGGGGTCGCGGCCGTACCGGGCGTACCCGTAGCGCATTCGCGCTGTCGTCGGGCCGTTGCCGTGTCGGCGACGGGAGTGTTATGATCCCGCCTGCGCTGCACATCGCCAAACTCGAAGGAGGTATCACCATGAAGATCTTCAGGTTTATGGCCGCGTCCTTGCTGGCCTTGGTGACCGTAACCGGGACGGTATGGGCCGAGACCGTCAAGGTGGGCGTGATTCTTCCCTACTCGGGCCCCAACGCTCAGCTCGGGCAGCAGGTGGACCGGGGCTTCGAGCTCTACCGGAAGCTGCACGGCAACGAGACCGGGGGGCACAAGATCGAGATCATCAAGCGGGACAGCACCGGCCCCAAGCCGGACGTGGCCAAGCGGCTGGCCACCGAGCTCATCACCCGCGACAAGGTGGACATCCTGGCGGGGGTGGTCTACTCCAACAACGCCTTCGCCATCTCCGACGTGACGCGCAAGGCGAAGGTCCCGCTGCTCATCATGAACGCCGGGACCTCGGCGATTACGACGCGGTCTCCCTACACCGCCCGGGTGTCGTTCACCATGTGGCAGGCGGCCTACCCCCTGGGCAAGCACGCCTACGACAAGATGAAGATTCGCACCGTGGCCGTGGCCTACGCCAACTACTCGCCGGGCAAGGACAGCAAGAACGCGTTCACCACGGCGTTTACCGCGGCGGGCGGCAAGGTCGTGGCGGACATACCGTTCCCGTTCCCGAAGATCCCGGACTTTACGCCGTTCCTGCAGTCCGTCAAGGATGCCAAGCCCGACGCGCTCTACGTATTCATCCCGGCCGGGAAATGGGCCACCGGTGTGATGAAGACCTATGACGACCTCGGCATGAGGGCGGCCGGCATCGAGCTCATCGGCCCGGGTGACATCACCCAGGACTCGGAACTGCCCAACATGGGGCAGGTTCCCCTGGGCGTCATCACCATGCACCACTACTCCGCCGCCGGCGACAGGCCCGAGAACAAGGCCTTCGTGAAGGCCTGGAAGGAAGCCTACGGCGCCGACAGCATCCCGGACTTCTTCAGCGTCCAGGGCTGGGACGGCATGGCGGCCATCCACGAAGCGGTGCGGCGCCTCAACGGCAAGATCGACGCCGACAAGGCCCTGGC
Organism: uncultured Binatia bacterium (SeqCode); assembly: GCA_965218305.1. GTDB lineage: Bacteria > Desulfobacterota > Binatia > UBA9968 > JAJDTQ01 > JAJDTQ01. The sequence goes on from OZ244617.1 coordinate 842,350, forward strand.
CGTGTGGAAGGGGTGGAAGTTCAACAGCCCGCGCGGTCCCATCATGATCGATCCGGAGACCCGGGATATCGTCCAGAACCAGTACCTGCGCAAGGTCGAGAAGCGTGGGGACGCACTCGCCAACATCGAGGTGGAGACCCTCGAGATGGTGAAGGACCCGTGGAAGCAGCTTCAGAAGAAGAAGTAACCGGCTAGCAAAGAGACCAAGATCGGCGCCGCCCCGTGAACCCGCGGGGCGGCGCCGGCCAGTCTTTCTTCGTGATCAACTCCCTCATCAGCATTGCGTTCGACGGCCTCGCGTTCGCAATGATCCTGTTCATTATTTCGGTGGGGCTCTCCGTTACCATGGGCCTCATGGGGTTCGTGAACCTGGCCCACGGTTTGTTCGCCATGTTGGGCGGGTATATCGCGGTGTCCTTCATTCGGGAGTGGGGGGCGCCGTTCCTCCTGGGCGCACCGCTGGCCTGCGTTGCCGTGGCGCTCATAAGCATCGTGCTTGAGCGCGCTCTGTACCGCCGCCTCTACGGCGCCGGCGAGCTCCAGCAGGTCCTCCTGACCATCGGCCTGGTGTTCATGGGCATCGCCGTGTGCACCTTCATCTGGGGGCCGCTGAACGTGCAGCTCGACGTCCCCTCCTATCTCAAGGGCCAGGTGGACCTGGGTTTCCGGCGCTTTCCCACCTATCGCACGTTCATCATGCTGGTGAGCTTCGCCGTGGTCATCGGCCTCTGGTACGGGTTCGAGCGCACCCTGCTGGGTGCCAAGGTGCGGGCCGCGGTGGACAACCAGCGCATGGCCGAGACCGTCGGCATCAACATCCGGCGGCTGTTCACGCTGACCTTTGCCCTCGGGAGCGCGCTGGCGGCGTTGGGGGGCGCGCTGGGTACCGAGATCCTCGGATTGACCCCCACGTACGCGTTGGAGTACCTGGTCTACTTTCTTATCGTGGTGGCCGTGGGCGGTCTGGGGAGTCTGCGGGGCGCCTTCCTGGCCGCCCTGATCCTCGGAATCGTGGACACGGCAGGAAAATACTACCTGCCCGCCTTCGGCGCCTTTTTCATCTTCGCGGTGACCATCGTTTTGTTGCTGTGGCGACCGCAGGGGTTCTACGCCCGATAGGGCATCCCGCCGCACCGCGAAGGATGACCGTTCACATGGAACAACCGGCGTATCGCAACCCGCTACGAACCGCGGCCATCCGTCCGGCGGAACTGCTGCCCTGGCTGGCCGCCGGCCTGGGGTTCTTCCTCTTTCCCGACTACCTGCAACTGGGATCCCAGATCCTCATCATGGTGCTCTTCGCCATGTCCCTGGACCTGATCCTGGGCTACGCGGGGATCGTATCACTGGGACATGCGGCGCTATTCGGCACCGGGGCGTACACCGCCGGCATCCTGTCGGCGCATCTGGGCTGGAGCGAGCCCATAAGCGGGCTGCTGATCGCCGGTCTGGTGGCCGGCGTCGTGGGCTTCGTGTGCGGCGCCGTGATCCTTTACACCCGCGGACTCACGCTCCTGATGCTCACGCTGGCCGTCACCATCCTGCTGCAGGAGCTGGCCAACGAGCAGGAGCACTGGACCGGCGGCGACGACGGCCTGCAGGGCGTGGTGATGCAGCCGGTGTTGGGCCTTTTCGAGTTCGACCTCTACGGCCAGACCGCGTACCTGTACGCGCTGGCGGTGCTGTTCGTGGTGTTCGTCGCCGCCCGCGCCATCGTGAACTCGTCCTTCGGCCAGTCGTTGCGCGGCATCCGGGAGAACGAACGGCGCATGCATGCCGTCGGCTGTCCGGTGTACCGCCAGATGTTGCGCGCCTACACCATCGCCGCGGTCATGGCCGGCATCGCCGGTGCCTTGCTGGCCCAGACCACCGAGTTCGTGGCGCTGGACGTGCTCAGCTTCGAGCGCTCCGGTGACGTGATGATCATGCTGATCCTGGGAGGCACCGGCCGTCTGTACGGCGCGTTCATCGGGGCGCCTCTGTATATGATCCTGCAGGACCATCTCGCCAGGCTCAGCCCGGAGTACTGGCTCTTCGGTATCGGCGCGCTGCTGGTGGCGACCATCCTGTATGCGCCGGAGGGGATGCTGGGACTGGCGCAGCGTTACGGCGTCCGCGCCAGACCTGCGCCTGGAAGGGAGGCACCGTGAGCGAGCCCCTGCTGGCGGTGCGCGGCCTGTCGAAGAGCTTCGGCGCCCTGGTGGTGGCGGACGGCGTCTCGCTGGCTTTGCAACCGGGCGCCCGGCACGCTCTCATCGGTCCCAACGGCGCGGGGAAGACCACCCTGGTGAACCTTATCACCGGCACGGTCGAGCCCTCCGGCGGCTCGATCCTGCTGGACGGCCACGATGTCACCCATTGGTCCCAGTCTCGCAGGGTCAAGCACGGGCTGGCCCAGACCTTCCAGATCAACACGCTTTTCCGCGGCTTGAGCGTGCTCGAGAACGTCAGCATGGCCATCAGCGAGCGGCGTTCCCTCTCGACCGGGCTGTGGCGGCGTGCCGATGCCCGCCGCGACGTCATCGCCGAGGGCATGGCGCTGCTCAAATCCGTGAAGCTCGACGGCGACGCCCAACGGCTGGTGCGGGAACTCCCCTACGGGCGGCAGCGGCTGGTGGAGCTGGCCATCGCGCTGGGCCTTCGTCCCAAGGTGCTGCTGCTGGACGAGCCCGCCGCGGGGGTGCCGTCGGCGGAGAGCCACGTGCTGCTGGAGGCGGTGGAGGCCCTGCCCGAATCCATGGCGGTGCTGATGATCGAGCACGACATGGATATCGTCTTCCGCTTTGCTCAGAGGGTGACGGTGTTGGTGTCGGGGGCGATCCTCACCGAGGGCGTCCCCGCGGAGGTCGGCGCCGACCCGAGGGTGCAGGAGGTCTATCTCGGCCAGAACGCGGAGTTGCACGGAGGGAGGCGTTGAGCGCCGCGTCCGACAACGTGCTGGCCCTTGCCGCGGTCAACGCCGGTTACGGCAGGACCGTGGTGCTGGAGGACATCGACCTGGCCCTCGACCGTGGCGAGCGGCTGAGCATCATCGGCCGCAACGGGGTGGGAAAGACCACGTTGCTGGGAACCGTCATGGGGTACACGACGCTGCACTCCGGGCGCATCGAGTTGGCGGGACGCGACCTGTCCAATACCCGGACCTACGATCGGGTGCGCGCCGGCCTAGGGCACGTTCCCCAGGAACGCGAGGTATTTCCGTCGCTGAACGTGTACGAGAACCTGGCGGTGGCCCAAAGGGCCGGCAGTTGGACCCTGGACCGCGTCTACGATCTGTTCCCGCAACTGGCGGCGCGCCGGACCCACAAGGGGAGTCAGCTTTCCGGCGGCGAGCAGCAGATGCTGGCCATCGCCCGGGCGCTGGTGGGCAACCCGGCGGTGCTGCTCATGGACGAGCCCACCGAGGGCCTGGCGCCGGTCATCATCGAGCAACTGGTGGAGGCCATGCACACGCTACGCTCTCAGGAGGGGCTCACCATCGTCCTGGTGGAGCAGCACACCGGCATCGCCCTGGAATTCTCGGAGCGGGTGGTGGTCATGAACCGCGGCCGCATCGTCTACGACGGCCCCAGCGCGGCCCTGGCCGCCGACGAGCCGCTGCTGACCTCGCTGGTGGGGGTGGCCGGGGAGTGACGCCGGTCCATGGGGCCTGCCTCCATGGGAGTTCCGCGTACACGATGCCCAGCCCGGCCCCGCCACCCCCGAGAAACGTCATCCTGGACCACCTCACACGTCATCCTGGACCACCCACACGTCATCCCGGACTTGATCCGGGATCCAGGAGGGGGGAAGGGGCGTCCCCGTTGGACATTTCATTCTCTTTCCGGTGTACTGGATGGAATAGTATTTCGCGCGAGTCTTCCCATGTATGGACCGAGGAGACGCCATGAAAAAGTCGGACGACCGTGAGAAGCTAGGCCGGCGGGAGCTATTGCGCCGGGGTGCTCTGGCAGGGGTTGCGGCGGGGCTTCTGCCCTTCACCGGAGGCGGGACAGCCAAGGCGGACGCGCAAACCACGGTGAAGCGCTACGTTCCCCTGGGCCGCACCGGGTTCAAGATATCCGATATCTCGTTCGGGTCCAGCCGGCTCGATGCCGGCGAGGAACACCTGGTGCTGGATGCCCTGGACCGCGGCATCAACTATTTCGATACGGCCGAGAGCTACCGCGGCGGCGATTCCGAGATCACCATCGGCAACGCCCTCCGGGGCAAGCGGGACAAGGTCTTCATCGCCTCCAAGACCCACACCAGCTCCACCGAGACGAAAGACTCGATGATGCGCTCCCTCGAGGCCAGCCTGGGGCGGTTGCAGACCGACTACGTCGACGTCTACTTCACCCACGCCGTCAACAGCGTCGGGCGGCTCGAAAACCCCGAGTGGCACGCGTTCGTCGAGGACGCCAGGAAGCAGGGGAAGATTCGCTTCTCGGGCATTTCCGGTCACGCCGGACGGCTCATCCAGTGCCTGGACTACGCCCTGGACCGGGATATGGTGGACGTCATGCTCGTGGCCTACAACTTCGGCCAGGACCCGGCCTTCTACGAGCGTTTCACCCAGGGTTTCGATTTTATCGCGCGTCAGCCCGATCTCCCGCGGGTGCTCAAGAAGGCCAAGGCGAAGAACGTAGGCGTCATCGCCATGAAGACCCTCATGGGCGCCCGTCTCAACGACATGCGGCCGTTCGAGAAGGACGGCGCCACCTATGCCCAGGCAGCGTTCCGCTGGGTGCTGGCCAATCCCGACGTGCACGCGCTGATCATCTCCATGACCGATTCGGCCGGGCTCCGGGAGTACCTGGGAGCCTCGGGCTGGACCACCGCGGCCCGCGGCGATTTCGAGCTGCTCAAGGGCTACGCGCGCATGAACGGAGCCTCCTACTGCCGCCACGCCTGCAACGACTGCGAGAACGCCTGTCCCTACGGCGTCCCCATCGCCGACGTGTTGAGGACCCGCATGTACGCCCGGGACTACGGGGACGAGAAGCTGGCGCGCAGCGAATACGCCGCCCTTGGAGACGGCGCCGCGGCCTGCCTCACCTGCCCGACCCAGGCCTGCGCCGGCTCGTGCACCTATGGGCTTCCGGTGGAGAAGCTCACGGCCCCCACGCACCGGATGCTGAGTTGAAGCCCCCGGAGTGTCGTCATCGATATCGTAGTCACCGGCGCCAACGGAGTGTTGGGGAAGGCATTGATCCGGCGGCTGGGGGAAGCGCCGGATCGGTTTCACGGGTGCGTGCGCGCGCTGGTACGTGGACAGCGACAGGCCGATAGCCTCGAAGGTTTTCCCGTCCGAGTCGAACAGGTCGACTACGCCGACCCTGCCTCCTTGGAGGCCGCGTTCAACGGTGCCGGAGCCGTCGTGCATCTGGCGGGCGCACTTCAGCCGCGGCGCGGAGAGCGGCTTCACGATGCCAATGCCGGGACAACCCGGAGCGTGGTCTCCGCCGCCAAGGCAGCCGGCGTCCGCACGTTCGTGTACCTGAGCGCGCCGGGTGCCGAGCTGGCGTCACCCAACGGATACCTGCGTTCCAAGGCCCTTGCCGAATCGGCCATACGCCGGGCTGGATTCGAGGCGGTGGTCTATCGCGTCCCCATGGTGTTGGGGGCGGAGACGCCCTCCACACGGACTCTTCTTGATCTCGCCGGGAGGAGGGTGGTGCCGCTGGTACGGGGCGGCAGGGTGCGCATCCAGCCGGTGGCGTTGACAGACGTGATCGGCGCCATCCAATGGGCGCTGGAGGTGGAGAGTCCCCCGGCTCACACCCTGGATCTGGTGGGGCCCGACACCATGACCTACGCCGAGTTGCTGAGCCGGACCGCGGCACGCATAGGACGGCGACCGCTGATCCTGGGCGTGCCCGGGTGGTTGGCGGAGGGAGCGGCGGTCATTGCCGGGCGGCTGGGATCGGGTTGGAGCTGGACCCTCTTCGATACGCTGTTCAACGAGCACCTGGGAGACGCCACGGAAACGCGGGAACTCCTGCCGTTTCCATTGACGCCGGTGGATGACGTGCTGGACGGCCTGTCGGCCTGATGACCATGGACAGGAACGTGAACGACCCCGTCACTCATGAGGCAACGGCCTCGCCGAAGGAGCAAGGCGTCTGGGCGCGGCTCATCCCGCTGGCGCTTACGGTGGTGATCTTCGGCGTCATCTTCTGGCGCATTCCCTTCGACGCTTTCTGGCAAGCGGTCTCCGGCGCGCGGTTGCTGCCGTTCTTTGCCCTCATGGGCTCGTTCTCGCTGTGCTTCTTCCTGGCGGATTCCGCGGTGCTCACCGCGCTGATCCGTTGGTTCCACGGACCGATTCGCTACCGGGAGCTGCTGCCGGTAAGGGCGTCCACGTACATCGTTTCCATCATCAACACGCAGCTCGCCCAAGCCGCGCTGGCGCTCTACCTCAACCGGCGGTTCAGGACGCCGCTGGGCGAGATCACCAGCACCGTCATCCTGCTCATCCTGCTGGAAGCCACCAACCTGATCTTCTTCGCCACCGTGGGCTCGGCGGCCTTTCCGGGAGGGACGCCGGCGGTCTTTCTTGCGTTGCCGGTCGTGCTGGCGCTGATCTGGATCACCGTCGTCGGCATCGCCCGCGGCGGCCTCGGGGCGCTGGGACGGCGGGCGGGTCGTAATGTGCTGCTGTCCACGTTCCGGAAGATCCGATTGCGCCAGGGCGTGGCGATTCTCTGCCTCAAGGGCTCGGTGTTCTTTCTGTCGCTCCTGGTCCACGCCCAGGCGCTGACGTTCTTCGGCATCGAGATACCGGTGCTGCCGCTGCTGGCGTTCCTGCCCATCGTGTACCTGGTGGCCGCGTTGCCCGTCACCGTGGCCCATCTCGGCACCTCCCAGGCTGCCTGGATCTTCTTCTTCGGCAACTACGCCGCCGAGGCCGACCTGCTTGCCTACAGCCTTGCGGCACACCTCACGTTCATGCTGGCCAACGGCTCCTTCGGGCTGATCTTCCTGCCGCGGGTCTACGCCGACCTGTTCTCGCGAAGAACGGGAAAGGTTAGCCGTTGAGCTTCGGAATACGGCATGCTATCTGGTCAGAATGGTCAGGAGGAAACCATGACGCAAAGATGGCAAGTACAAGAAGCCAAGGCGCGTTTCAGTGAGTTGGTTCGCGATGCCACGGAGTCCGGTCCGCAGACCATCACGGTGCGCGGACACAGGGCCGCCGTGGTGCTGTCCGCGGACGACTACGACCGTCTGAAACGCCCGCAACCCTCGATGGCCGAGTTTCTGCGGACCTCCGCCCGAGTGGGCGTGGAACTGGACATCGAGCGTGATAAATCACTGCCGCGTGACATCGTCCTGTGAGTTTTCTGATCGACACCTGTGCGCTGTCGGAGCTACTCAAGCCGAGACCTTCACGCCGGGTTTCCCAGTGGTTCCTGGAGACACCGCAAGACTCCATGTTCGTGAGCGTCCTGACCTTGGGCGAGATCCGAAAGGGGAGCACGATGCTTGGGGAAGGCCGTCGCCGCGCACGGCTCAACGTGTGGTTGGAAACGGAATTGCCGGCGTGGGCGGGAGATCGCATTCTGCCGGTTGACGCTGCCGTGGCGGACACGTGGGGCCGTCTGATGGCCCGTCCCGAAAGGATCCCCGCGGTGGACGGCCTGATCGCCGCTACCGCCCTGAGACATGGCCTTGCCGTCGTGACCCGCAACGAGGCCGACTTTGTCGCCACCGGCGTGGAGTTGCTGAATCCGTGGAAGTGGTGAGGTAGTGTCCCGCATCACAAGTCAGTCGGCATGTCGTTGAACCCTTCCCCGCCAACCTCGTTCATCCGCTCCCGCATCCAACGCCTGACGGCCACGGCTCGGGACCTGGGACAGGAACGCCTCCGCCTGCTGAGTGTCGTTACCGGCGGGCACATCGTGATCCACTGGTTCCAGCAATTGTTCCCGCTGGCCCTGCCGTTCATCAAGGCGGGGCTGGGTCTGAGCGCGGTTCAGATAGGAGCGCTGGCAACGGCGCGCCAGTTCGGGCAAGGCACCCTCAATCTCCCGGCCGGCATACTCGCCGACACGCTGCACCGACACCGGGACGTGATCCTGGCCTCGTCATTGGTCATGATGGGCTTGGCGTATCTGCTCTTCGGTAGCCGCGGCGGTTTCGGGGTAGCATTCGCGGCCAGCGTGCTCATCGGCTTCGGCACCGCGCTCTGGCATCCCACGGCCGCCGCCACGCTCTCCTCCAAGTTCCCGGAGCGCCGGGGCACCGCCATCTCGGTCCACGGCACCGGAGCGACGTTGAGCGACAGCCTCGCGCCGTTGGCGCAGGGAGCATTGCTGGCGGCGTTGCCCTGGGAGGGAATCCTCTGGTGGCAAATCGTGCCGGGGGTGTTCTTCGGCTTTCTCGTGTTGCGCGGCCTGCTCGGGATTTTCAGGCAGGAGGAGGCAATCCCGTCCCGCACCACGCGCTTCCGCGAAATGATTGCGCTGCTCAGGAACGGCTCGTTCGTGGCCATATCGGCCGCCAGGGGCTTTCTCACCATGGGACGCGTGGTGGTCCTGACTTTTCTCCCCATCTATCTCGTCGAGGATTTGGGCTTCTCGGCCGAGGCGCTGGGCGTCTACATCATGCTGCTCCACGTGGTAGGTATCTTCTCCCAGACCCCCCTGGGCTATCTGTCCGATCGTTACGGCCGAAAGCCGGTGCTGATCCCCTCGATGATTGCCCTTGGCATCCTTTACCTGCTTCTGGCCGTAGCTCAGCCGGTGGTGGCTCTGACCCTTGTCATCACCGCCATGGGTACGTTTTTCTACACCCTGATGAACGTGCTTACAGCGGTGATCTCGGACGTGTCCGGCGCCAACGTGCAGGCCTCGTCCCAGGGGTTGACCACCGTGATCGCCCAGGTCGCGGTGCTGCCGACGCCGATCATCGCCGGATACCTGGCGGACCAACACGGTCTCGGCTACGCGTTCGTCCTGGCGGGTATATTCGTCTTTTTGGCGGCGGCCTGTCTGATGCCGCTAAAGCTGTACACCGGGGACCGGTAGAGTCCGGCGCGGCAGTGCGTGGGCGACATTGGCGCAGGCCGGCCGCGCGACACGGCCATACCGTCCGCGGCCGGCCTACTTCGCCCCCGCCCCAACGGCGCCGAAACGGGGCATGACCTCTTCGCCGAACAGGCGGACCGACCGTTCGGCGTCCGCCAGGCTCATGTCGTTGAAATTGACCTGGAGCGACGCGTCGTCGATGCCGCCTACCGCCTCGGAATAGGCGCCGATCCGGTCCACCAGTTGGCTCGGCGTGCCGACCCAGGCGGCGCCGTTCTCGACCTGGGATTCGAAGGTCTCGCGCTTGAGGGCAGCGATCACCTTGTCGTAGCCCTTGTAGTCGGCGGACGAGGTGCCGCTGATCCAGCCGGAGGCGGCATCGACCAGCGAGCCGAGATAGCGGTTGAGGGGATCGCGCGCGATCCGTGCCGCCTCGCCGGCGTCTTCGTGGCAGTACATGTGGAAGGCGAGCATCACCCGGCCCGCGCCCGGGTGGCCGGCCTTGTTCCAGGACTCGCGGTAGATGCCACAGAGGTCGCGCATGGCCGAGCGGGCGATGGGGATCGCCATGATCCAGTTGCCTTGTCTGCCGGCCTTTTCGAACGACTGCGGGCTGGCGAGGGCCGCGGTCCAGAACCTGGGGCGCGGCTTCTGCGTCGGGCGCGGCAGCGAGGTGACGTTCTCGAAGCTGTGGAACCGGCCCTTGTCGGTGACGTTCTCCTCTTCGAGCAGTCGGCGGACCTGTTCCATGCCCTCGTCGAAACGCGCGACCGACTCGTCGAGCGAGACCCCGAAGCGCTGATATTCGTGCGGCAGGAAGGCGCGCGCGAAGCCGACCTCGAGCCGTCCGCCCGAGATGGCGTCAAGCATGCCGATCTCGCCGGCGAGCTTGAGCGGGTTGTTGAACACCGGCAGCACCGCGCCGGTGACCATGCGCGCGGTCCTGGTGCGCTGCGAGGCCGCGGCAAGAAACACGATCGGGTTCGGGCTGTAGCCGCCATAGTGATGGAAGTAGTGTTCCACCGTGCGGATATGCGTGTAGCCGTACTCGTCACAAAGCTCGCTCAGCTTGAGGCAGTCTTCGAAATAGGCGTCCGCCGGGCGCTGATCCGGCCCGACGCATGGAAAGAACTGCATCCCGAATTCCATGATCCCCGCTCCGCTACGGCTCCGGTGTTGAAGGTCAAACTAGCCGAGAATTAAATCCGCGTACAGAGTGCACAGATCAGTTTGGGCAACACAATGGATGTCGGATTACGCTTCGCTAATCCGACCTACGGGGATGTCGAGACCCCGGCCCTGATCCGCGGAGGTTCCGGGCGAACACCAGTGCCGTATACACGAATACCGCGTCGCCCGCCCAGTCGATCCAGACGTTCCAGCGGCCGCCGTCGAGCCACAGGGTCAGGGCCACCGCTCCCACCAACAGGTAGTAGACGACCCCGGCGGCCTTTCCCGGAAGGTCCTCCCGGAGCCGCGACCGTTGCTCGGCGTGGATGTGGCTGTTTCGGTACAGGAACTGGCCCGCCAGCACCACGACCCCCAGCGGCACCCAGTAGCCCACCAGTCCGAGCCGGGCCGCGGCCAGCAGGCTCGACGTGTTGAACAGCACGTCCGCCAGCGCATCCAGCCGTCCCCATCCGGCGCTGCCGGCCCCGGCCTTGCGGGCGAAGAATCCGTCCAGCAGGTCCGAGAACGCGGTCAGCAGGTAAAGGAGGAACAGCAACGCACCGGTGGAGGCGGACGCCCCACCGTGGGTTTCAAACATGAGGTAGATGAAGGGGACGGGGACGGCAAAGCGCCCCAGGGTCAGGCCGTTGGCCAGCCCGCGGTAGAAGACGGAAACGGGTGCGCGCGGCCCGCGGCTCAGCTCACGGGCTCCATGACCGCTCCGCAGCCGTCACATTTGCGGTTGGCCTCGTTGCTCCAGAAGCGCTCGAAGATGGGGGGGAGCTGGGCCACGATGTCGGTGAGCTGAACCGATTCCTGGTAGATCTTGGCGTGGCAATCATCGCAGTACCACTGGAACAGGTCGAGCTCGCCCTCGCGCCGCTGGCGCTCGATGACGAGGCCCACCGTGTCCGGGCGCCGTTGCGGCGAATGGGGCACCTTGGGGGGAAGCAGGAAGATCTCGCCCGCCCGGATGGGAACGTCACGCGGCGCGCCGTCCTCCATGATTCGGAGCGTCATGTCGCCTTCGAGCTGGTAGAAGAACTCCTCGCCCTCGTCCACATGGTAGTCCTTGCGCGTGTTGGGTCCGCCGACCACCATGACCGTGAACTCGGTGTCCTTGTAGACCACCTGGTTGCCCACCGGCGGCTTGAGCAGGTGGCGATGTTCGTCGATCCACTTGGAGAAATTGAGAGGGGGTGTGATGCCGCTCATCTTCATATCCTCCCTTGAAGGCTACACGGATTCAATCCCGGCCTTTCTACCATGATCCGGTCCGGGAAGGAAGAATTTCAGCCGGTGCGTAGTGTCTCGGTTTGGGACGGAGACACTATCAGATGGCGGAGCCGAGTCCGGCGGCCCAGTGAACCACTTCTTCCTGGGCCGCGTTCTGGGGCCCGGAGCCGGTCCTCCTGACCGCGGCAGCCGCCACGGCGGCGGTCACGCCCAGCGCCAGCAACACGCATACGGCGAAGGTCCCGGTGCGGCCGATCCCGGCGGCGCAGTGCACGAGGATGGTCTCGCCCTCGGCCAGCCGTCGGGCCGTTTTACGCGCCAACGTCCAGAATGCGTCCCGGTCCGCGGGCGCTTCGAGGTCTTCGACCGGGAAGCTCTCGTGCACCCACGGCGTCTTCCGCTCCTTCAGCGCGCGGGCGTAGAGCGGCGACTTGTCGCTCAGCTCATCCGGGGGAACGAGACAGATCACCCGCTCGATGCCGTGCTGGATAATGGCCCGCCATGCCTCCTGGAACACCTCGTACCGTCCCGGCATGCTGCCGAGATACAGGCGTCCGGCGACGCCGTCGGGAAGTTTCACGGATCGGTACATCGGTGCGTCCTGGTTGGCGGTCTTTAGGATACGGAGTCGCGCGTCGCCGGCGATGACGTCATAGGGACCGGCGCAGCTCGGCCGCGGTGTCGGCCAGCAGCCTGGCCTTGGCGAAGGCGAGCTCCCGGCTCACGGTCATGAGGCCGCAGTCCGGGGCCAGCAGCAGCTTCTCCGGGTCGAGGTATCGGAGGACGTCACGGACCCGCGCCACGACCGATTCCAACGGCGGCACCGGAACGTCGCTGGGGTCCACGCAGCCGAACATGACGAGCCGCTCCTTGCACACTTCCAGGATGGCCGGATCGTAGTTGCTGCGGGCGAACTCCACGGCAAAGCCGCTGATGTTGGTCTCGAGCAGGAGCGGGAACAACTCCGGGTACTCGTACTCGTGCTGCAGGTCCTTGCCGCCGGGATAGCCGTAACAGAGGTGGACGATGGTGGGGATGGTGATGCCTTCGATGCATCGGTCGAGGGCCCGGGCGCCGTAGGCCGCCACCTTCTCGTGGTAGCGGGTCATGGCGGGCTCGTCGATCTGCACCACGTCGGCGCCCGCGGCCTGGAGATCCCGCAGTTCCTGGTTGAGGGCCGCGGCCACGTCCATGGCCATGGCGGCCTCGTCGCCGTAGTGGTCGTCCAGGGTGCTGTCCACCACGGTCATGGGTCCGGGCACCGCCATCTTCACCGGCCGGTCCGTGCGCCCCTTGGCGAATCGGAGGTCCTCCACCACGGCGGGCGTCCGCCGCTTGAGGGCGCCGTACACGTGGGGCACCTGGTGTACGTCGTCGCGCCGCCGGTACATCCCCTTGGGGACCCGGTTCACCGTGTCCACGCCTTCCAGCGAGTTCAGGATGTGGTCGATGAAGTGCGGCCGCCGCTGCTCGCCGTCGGTGACGAGGTCCAGGCCCGCCAGCTCCTGGTCGCGGATGGCCACGCTGGTGGCGTCGTCAAGGCCTTCGCGGAGCCGGTCACCCTCCAGATTGAACGTCGTTTGGCTGCGCGTGGCATTGGCCAGCCACCTGGGTCGCGGAAAGCTGCCGATGGTGGTGGCGGCGATGGGCGGTAGTTGCATGGATGAACCTCCGGTCGCGATGATGATCGATTCAGTCGGGATGGATCCTTCGGAGCGTCACGCGGTGCTCGGCGCCGGCGTCAACCGGGACGCCCGCGGCGAGATCTGCAGCACCAGCGCCGCGGCAATAAGCGCCATGGTGGCGCCCGCGAGGAACGCGTACTGGTACTCGCCGAACATATCGTAAACCACGCCGGCGCCGTAGCCCGCAAACGTCGCGCCGAGCTGGTGCGCCAGGAAGATCCAGCCGAAGATGCGCGCCACCGCGTGTCTGCCGAAGGTGTCGGAGGCGATGGCCGTGGTGGCGGGGCCGGTGGCGTACCAGTCGATGCCGTACACCGTGGCGAACAGGATCAGTCCGGGCAGCGTGTCGACGTGGGGCAGCAGGAACAGCGAGCAACCGCGCAGGAAGTAGGCCAGGGCCAGCACCTTGCGCGCGTCCACCCGGTCCACCAGCCAGCCGGCGCCCAGGGTGCCGATGAAGCTGATGCCGCCCATGACGCCGAAGACCAAGCTGGCGGTGAAGAAGGGGATGCCCAGCTCCTCGACCACGTGAGGTATCAGGTGCAGGCCGATCAGCCCGTTGGCGGTCACGCCGCAGACGAAAAAGCCGCCGCTCAACAGCCAGAAGGTGGGGCTGTGGAAGGCGTCCCGAACGGGGGTGGCGGATGCCGGCGGCCCCGACCGCGCGGCGTCTGCAGCCGCCCCGGCGTCGGCCGCCAGTCCGTAGCGTTCCAGACCCACGTCTTCCGGCTCGTCGCGCATCCACAGCGACACCAGCGTCATGAGGCCGAAGGCGACGGCGGCCATGAACAGCATGCTGCCGCGCCAGCCGGTGGCGACGATCACGAGCGTAAGCACGGGCAGGAAGACCATCTGGCCGGCGGCGTTGCCGTTGGTCAGGAGGCCGATGGTGACGCCGCGGTGCTTCACGAACCAGCGGTTGGCCACGGCCGCGGCCAGAACCGGGGTGGCGCTGGTGCCGAAGCCCACCACCAGCCCCCAGAACAACAAGAGCTGCCACCAATGCTGGATGAGCGCCGTTGCAACCAGACCCGCGGTGAGTATCCCCAGGGAGTAGATCACCACCCGGCGGACGCCGTAGCGGTCCACCAGCCAGCCCGCCACCGGCGCTCCGACACCGAAGAGCAGGAGGTTCAAGCTGCCCGGCCCGGCCACCATGGCGCGGCCCCAACCGAATTCGGCTTCCAGCGGTTTGATCAGGAGCGTCGCGGCGGAGCGGGTGCCGGCGGCGATGAGGTTGACGCAGAAAGTCAGCGCCACCACGACCCAGCCGTAGAAGAAGGGTACCGAGAGGGGCGGTTGGCGCCGCGTCACCACAAGTTGCCCGGCGACTCGCTAACCGAGCTGGTAGAAACGCCGGGCGTTGGCGTGCAGGATCGCCGCCTTGTCGTCGTCCGTGAGCCTGGGGTTGTCCCGAAGCTCCTGGATCTCTTCCTTGGCCGTGGCGTTGTTTACCTCGTGAGGGAAGTCGGAAGAGAAGAGGAACGGCTTGTTGCCGGCGATGCGGACGGCGAAGGGAAGCGTGAGCTCGTCACCTTCCACGCCCACGAATATGCGCCCGGCGTCCACGTGCTTGAGGACGTAGTCGGTGACGGATTCCTTGTCTCCGAGGCTGAGAAAACGTCCGTTGGGGTCATACTGGATGTGGCTGCTCCAGGACCGTTCGAAACGTTCGAGGCAGTTCACGAACCACGCGGCGCCGGCCTCGAGGAAGCCGAAGCGGGCGTTGGGGTAGCGGTCCAATACGCCGTTGAAGACGATGCCGGCGAAGTTGACCATCTGTCCGAAGGGATGTCCCAGCGCGTTCACCGGCGCGTAGGGGCTCATGTCGTCCAGCCCCATGTTGTCGTGCACGCCGCCGTGGACACCCAGGGCGCATCCGAGCCGGTCGGCCTCCTCGTAGATGGGCCAGTAGCGCTCGTCGCCCAGGTGGTTCTGGAGCTGCTTCGCCCCGGTCCCCGGCAGCATGGCGCCGGCGAAGTGAAGCTCCTCTACGATGCGGCGCAACTCCGCCACCGCCGCCTCCGGCTCGTGCAGCGGGATCAGCCCCACGGCCTGGAAGCGCGGGTTCCGCCCGGTGTACTCGTCATGGATCCAGTTGTTGTAGGCCCGCGCCAGCTCGATGGCCCAGTCGCGGCTCACCACCCGGCCGAAGGCGAGACCGTTGGAAGGGTAGAGGACCGTACTCTCGACGCCCACGTCCTCCAGGAAGTCGAGCCATCCCTCGCGCCCCACCTTGGCGAATGCCCCTTCGGGCAGGAAATGCCGGTTGGCGGCGTGCAGGTGATCATTGGGGGCGAAGGGACTGCGCATGGTCCAGTTGCCCACGCGGTACTCCTCGGGCATCCTCTCCCAGATCGCTTCGTGGTCTTCCACCACGTGGCCGTCGCCGTCGACGACCGTTGCCTGATCTTGTAACGTGCTCACGGTTGGCCTCCCGTTCGTTTCCTTACCCCGAGAATAGCGCTATGCCCGGGCTCCCTGCGCCGAGCCTTCACCCAGCCGGTAGAACCGTTGGGCGTTGCGGAAAAGGATGGCGTCCTTGTCATCGTCGTTCAGCTCTTCGTTTTCCTGCAGCTCCTGCAGCTCGTGCTTGCAGGTGGCGGCGTCCACCTCGTGGGGATAGTCGGAAGAGAACAGGAACGGCTTGTTGCCCACCACCCGCACGGCCTCGGCGATGGACAGCTCGTCGCCCTCGACGCCCACGAAGATCCGGTCCTCGTCGATGTGGCGGCAGATGTAGTCCGTCATGTTCATGTTGTCGTCGAGCTTGAGGAAGCGGCCGCGCGGGTCGTACTGCACGTGGCTGGCCCAGGAGCCGGTAAATCGTTCGAGGCAGGTAAGCAGCCAGGCGCAGCCCGCTTCCAGAAAGCCGATCCGCAGCCCCGGAAACTTGTCCAGCACGCCGTTGAAGATGATCCCGGCGAAGCCGATCATCTGGCCCATGGGGTGGCCCAGGGCATTGACCGGCGCGTAGGGCGTCAGGTCATCCATCAGCATGCCCTCGTGGCCCCCGCCATGGATGCCGATGGCGCATCCCAGCCGCTCCGCTTCCTTGTAGATAGGCCAGAAACGCTCGGACCCCAGATGGGGCATGTTGGCGCCGGTGGACGGCAGCATGCCGCCGCACAGGCCCAGTTCCTCCACCATCCGGCGCAACTCTTCCGCCGCGGCCTTGGGGTCCTGCAGCGGAATGAGCCCCACGGCCTGAAAACGCGGACTCTTGGCCACATACGTCTCGTGGATCCAGTTGTTGTAGGCCCGCGCCAGCTCGATGGCCCAGTCCCGGCTCACGATCTTGCCGAAGGCCAGGCCGGCGCTGGTGTAGAGGACGGTGGCGTCGATGCGCACGTCTTTCAGGAAGTCCTCCCAACCCTCCGGCCCCACCACGGCGAAGGCGCCCTCCGGGGTGTAGTGGCGGTTGGCCGAGTGCAGGTGGTCGATGGGAGGAAAAGGGCTCTTGCCGCGAGCCTCCGAGAAGCTCCGGCCGACGTATTCCTTCGGCATGTGCTTGAGGATGGCCGCGATGTCCTCGACAACGTGTCCGTCGCCGTCGATGATCCGTTGAGGATTGGCTGAAGTCACTGGTTTGCCCCCTTCTTGGAAATGGTATGCAGCGGTCGCGGGCGGTGGATCCCGTCTCTCGGGATTATCCGATCGCTGGAACCATGTCAATACGGGGTGTGCACCGTGTCCCGGTCATTCCGGCCCCCTCCGTCATGCCGGGCTTGACCCGGCATCCAGGCGGGGAGGGGACGGCGTTTCAGGCGCGGTTTAGGGTCAGCGAGAAGTCCGGCTTGCGGATGTAGATATGGTTGGCCTTGTCCTGGCGGGTGAGTTCGCCAACCAGCCGCACCAGGGGTGTGCCGGCGCTCAAATATTCCTTTGGCGTGCCTCCGTCCGGCAACGCTTTCACCGCCTCCTCGCCGGCGAAGACCCACAGCAGCAGTTCCTCGTCGGACACGTGGGTGGCGCCGAGCTGTTGCCGCACTTCCTGAATGGTGGGGGTGGGCAGCTCCCAGTGCCCCCATTCCCTGGCCCGCGGGCGCCCCAGGATCTTGTCCTTGACCTCGGGGTCCATGTACTCCGCGCCCTCCCGGCCCCAGTAGCCTAGCGCGTACTGGATGGACTGGTCGGTGACCTCCTTGTAGCGCTCGCCGCAGATGATGTTGATGGCCGCCTGGGTGCCCACGAACTGGGACAGCGGCGTCACCATGATGGGGTAGCCGAACTCCTTGCGCACCTGGACGCATTCCTCCAGGATCGCGTCGAGCTTGTCGCGCATGTCGATGAGCTCGAGCTGGTGGTGGAAGTTGGAGATCATGCCCCCGGGTACCTGGTGCGTGTATTGCGACTCGTCGTACTCCACCACCCGGCCCACCGGCAGGTTGTCCCGCCTAGCGATGTAGTTGAGCTTCTCCGTCACCGGCCTGAGCACTTCCTCGTCGATGAGCGGGTTGTGCCCCATGGCCCGGAGATTCCGCGCCACGTTGAAGATCGACGGCTGTCCCGACCCGTTGGCCAGCGGCGGGATGGAGGTGTGGAGCGTGGTCAGCCCCATGTCCACGGCCTCGAGATAGCACAGCGGCGCCAGCCCGTTGTTGCAGTGGGCGTGGAACTCCACCGGCGTGTCGCCGATGTTATCGAGCACGATAGGGATCAGCGTCCGGGCCCGCTCCAGCGTCAGCAGGCCGCCCACGTCCTTGAAACAGATCCGCACGGGGTTGATGGCCGCGGCCTCCCGCGCCTTCTGCGCGTAGTACTCGTCGGTATGGCGCGGCGACACCGAGTAGATCAGGTTCACCACCGTGTCCATGCCCAGCTTCTTGAGCTCGGTCTTCTCCTGGTCGAACTCGTCGTAGTTGTTCCAGGAGTTGGAGGTGCGGGTGAGGGTGATGCCGTAGTCCATGATCCGCTTGATCATCAGCTCGAAGACGCAGACCGGGATCTTCTCGATGATCTTGAGCCCGCCGTGGAGCCTGAGCGGCGTCTTCTTGAAACGCTGGGTGCCCAGCCGGAACCAGTCCCAGGCGTTCTCCTTCTGCTCCCGCACCAGCTTCTTGAACATCACCGTGACGAAGAACTCCGCCGACTCGAAACCGGCCTCGTCAATATGCTCCGCCACCGCCAGCATGGCGTCGGTGCGCATGTTCAGCGCCCACAGGCTCTGGTTGCCGTCCCGCACGGTGGTGTCGATGAAACGAACGTCGCTCATGGTTTGGCTCCTGGTGGAAAGTGAAGGAGGTGAATACGGAGAATCATGCCCGGAGGAGTAGGGGGGTGTCAAATTCGATGGCCGCGGCAGTGGAGTCGTATGCTGGTTTGGGTCCGGCCGACATCACGGCGGCAACCATCTTCCCCATCCTGGAGGTTGGGGGTAGAGTTTGCTTCAATGTACGTTCGACCGTCCGGCCGAACTCGCGCCGGACGAGGTCAAGAGAGACGAAATCAAATGCCGGGGGTGAAGAATCATGGTTAAGCTCGCGTTGGTTATCGTCCTCGAGCCGTTACATGAGGATCTGGTGCGTGCGTTCAAGGGACGCGACTAGGTTAATGCTGCAAACTCGGTACGATTCCTTGGGTGATACGCGTCAACGTGAAGGTTCTCCTCGATGCTTTCCTCCGAGCGTTTCCTGAGCCAGCGGTTGGCATCATGAAACCACCAAAGCGCGCGACCCCATGATCGACGCCACCACCGAAGCCATCCTCTACGCCCTCGCCGCCGGCATCATCTGGGGCGTCGTCCCGACCCTGCTCAAGAAGGGCATGGCGGGCTCGAGCGTCACCATGGCCACGCTCATGACCCAGTACTGGTCCCTGGCGACCCTGGTGGTGGCGACGGCCTGGCGCGGGGAGTTCGTGGTGCTGGACTGGCCTCCCTTGCTCTCTTTCATGCTGACGGGCGTGGCGGCCTGCCTGGGGAAGGTCTTTCTCAACCTGGGCATAGACAGCGTGGGGGCATCGAAGTCGGTGACGGTGAAGAACTCCTCGCCGCTCATCACCGTGCTGCTGGGATGGGCGCTCCTGGGCGAGCAGGTGGGCTGGGAGATCAGCGCCGGGGTGGTGGTGATCGTGCTCGGTGTGCTGTTGCTGACGGTGAGCCCGCTCGAAGGGGCGGAGCCCCCCAACCGGCTGGTCTATTTCATGTATCCGCTACTATCCTCGTTGGCCTTCGGGATCAATCCCATCTTCAAGAAATGGGGACTGGTGGCCGCCGCCGTGCCGGCTCTTGGGACGCTGGTCAACCATATGACCGCCACGGTGCTCCTGTTCACCGCCGGCCCTGCGCTGGGCATCCATGCCTGGCGGCGAGAGAGGGTGCCGCTCAAGAGCGCGGTGCTCTTCGGTATCTCCGGCATCACCGAGGCCATCGCCTCGCTGTGCACCTACAAGGCGCTGCTGCTGGCGCCCTCGGTCCTGGTGGCGCCCATCTGGCGCATCTCGCCGTTGATCACCTTCGTGATGTCCCACTTTACGCTCCGGGCCCTGGAGGCCGTGACCCTGCGGGACGGGTTGGCTGCCGTCCTCATCGTCGGCGGGGTCTGGGTGCTCAGCCACGGCGGTTGAGGGACAGGAGCCGGCACCAGCTTGTCCGGCGCCACCCGATGAATCGTAACTAATTGACTTGGTCATGACTAAGTCCTAGTATGACACCATGAAGACCGCTACGATTCATCAGACCAAAACCCACCTTTCCCGGATGTTGAAGGAGATTCAGGGGGGTGAATCCATCATCATCCTGAATGGTTCCACGCCGGTGGCCCAATTGACCGCCATCGAGCCGTCACCGGTCCGGCGCCCGAAAGTCGGTACGCGAACCTCTTCGCCGGTGCACTACGCCGCCGATGCGTTCGAGCCGCTTACCGAGGAGCAACTGAGGGAGTGGGGCCTTTGACCCAGTACCTTTTGGACACGTGCACGCTGATTTGGCTTTCCACGGACCCTGATAAGCTCTCCCCCGCAACAGTGCAGGCCATCGACGCTTCCGACTCGGTATTGCTGTGGAGCGACGTCTCGGCTCTGGAGATCGCGTTGAAGTGGAGCGCGGGAAAGCTGGTCCTTCCCGATCCCCCGCGACATTGGCTCGAACGCCAGATCGATACCTGGGGGCTGGATTGTCTGAGTCTGAGGCGGACAGACATCTATCGTGCGTCCGAGCTGCCCCCGTATCACCGGGACCCGTTCGACCGCCTTCTGGTCGCAGCCGCCCTTGGTTCCAACGCCACGATCCTGACGCCGGACGAAGCCATCCGCCAATACCCGGTGAGTTCTCGCTGGTGAGGCAGGGCCGGACCTTTTCTGGCCCCGGATCAAGTCCGGGGTGACGCCCCGGGTCAAGGCCGGGGTGAGGGGAGGAGAGCCCGTGGTGACGGCGAGGAGTGTTCGGGTAACGACAGGAGGGTTCGGGGGTAACGACAAGAGTGTCCGCACCTTCTCTGCGTCATCCCGCACCTTCTCTGCGTCACCCCGGACTTGATCCGGGCCGTCACCCCGGACTTGATCCGGGGCCAGAGGGGCCAGACCGGTGTAGGTTGGGTTCCACGCCGTTGACAAACCCGCCTGGGTAACTCAAACGTTACGGATCATCGAGGAGGTGACGGATGGCGGTTTCGGCGTTCGAGTACAGCAATCCGCGCGTGGAGCGCATCGTTTTCGGCCGCGGGGTGGTGAAGCAGTTGGCGGACGAGGTCCGGCAACTGGGCGCGGAGCGCGTGTTCGTGGTGACGTCGCCGTCCATCGCCCGGTCGTATCTGCTGGAGGCGGTGCGATCCGCCCTGGGCGATCTCTGCGTGGGGGTCTACGATACCGTGAAGCCGCATTCGCCCACGGACTCCATCGCGGTGGCGGCGAAGCAGGCCGCGGATGCGTCCGCGGACGCGTTCGTCAGCGTCGGCGGCGGCAGCTCCATCGATACCGCCAAGGGCATGGCGGCGCTCCTGGCCGAGGGCCGTCCGTTGAAGGATCTGGCCACCCACTTCATCCCGCCCGACAAGAAGGAAGTGCCGGACATGCCGGCGCCCAAGATGCCGCACATCGCCATCCCGACGACGTTCTCCGGCGGCGAGTACAGCTATTCCGCTGGGCTGGCGGAGGGGGGCCTCAAGCTCATCCTGGCCGATGCCAAGCTGTCGCCGCGGGTGGTGCTGCTGGATCCGGAGGCGGCGCAGACGGCCCCGGCCAAGCTCCTGGCGGCGTCCGGCATGAACGCCCTGGCGCACTGCGTGGAAGCTATCTACTCGACCCAGACCCAGATCTTGAGCCAGGCCTACTGCATGGCGGCGGTGGGGCCCATCGCCACCTACCTCCCGCGGCTGGTGGCGGACATGAACGACCTCGATGCCATCGGCGAGATGCAGGTGGCCGCCACACTCTCCAGCATGGGGGTCTACAGCGCCTGGACCGGCATCCACCACGGCATCGTGCACGTCATCGGCGGCCGGTTCACCGTGCCCCACGCCAACATCCACGCCCTGATGCTGCCCTACGCCATGCGCTGGAACCTGGACGGCACCACCCAGGCCATGGCCCGCATCGCCCGGGCCATGGGGGTCAGCGAGCCCGACGACGTCAAGGCCGCGGCTGAGGCCCCCGAGGTGGTCTACGGCATGAACGTGAAGATGGGCCTGCCGCTACGGCTCCGGGACCTGGAGATCCCCCGGGACGCGTTGCCTTCCCTGGCCGAGGCGGCGCTGGACGACATCAGCACCCACAACAACCCTAAGAAGATCCACTCGGCGTCACAGGTGCTGGAGTGCCTGGAGATGGCCTGGTAGGGAGGGGCGTGCCCAAGGTCGGGAGCGGGTGGTGCGTGCGTGTCGGATTACGCTTCGCTAATCCGACCTACGGGACTGCCGGCATGCGCCCTTCGACTTCGCTACGCTACGCCTGTCACGAGCTCGTTGAAGGGCTCAGGGCGAACGGGGAGGAGGACGCCGTGTCAGAGAGAGGACACGAGGTGCCGGGGATTGCGCTTCATCGCGGTCTCGACGTCCTCGCGGGGGATCCCCTCGGCGAGCAGCCCGGCGCCGAGCTTGGCCAGTCCTTCGGCGGGCGGCACCCGGTCCACCTGACCCACGTCGGTTGACAGGATCGTCCGGTCCGGCCCCACCCGTCTCAAGATCGCCGCGGTGTCCTCGAACGACACCAGGCCCATGTCCACCAGGATGAAGCTCAGCTCGATGTAGGCCCCCGCGCTGGCCAGCTCGGCAAGCTCCGGAACGCCGATGGCCGGGGGATCGTAGCACGGGTGGGTGACGATGACCTTCCGGACACCCAAGGCATTGGCCCGCTCCATCACGTAGAACACCTCGTCCCGCCCCGCGTGTCCGGTGGCCAGTACCAGGTTGTGGTCGGCCGCCAGCCGCAGGACATCATCCAGCGCCGGCCGCAACCCGGTGGCCAGCACGTTGATGGGCTCCACCTCACTTATGGGCCGGGCCAGGCTGGAGACGGAGCCGCCGCACCACTCGGGCGGAATGTCGTACTGTTCCCCTTCGTGGTGCCGCGCCGTGAGATGAGCGGCGGCATGGACCGTGGGCAGCCACACCACCTTGAGGTAGGGCTCGCCGCCCGCCGACGGCCCCAGCGCGCCCCGCACCGCCGCGGGGTTGATGCCACCGACGTAGTGGTTGAGCACCACCGAGCCGTGGAGCCGGATGCCAGTGAGTTCGTGGGCCATCTGGGCCCAGCTCGTGGTTGCGGCGATGTGCGACTTGAGCACGGCTCCGGCCAGCCCCGACTGCCCCACGTGCCGGGCCAGCGACACCGCGTCGAAGCGACGCAGGATCCCTTCGGGTCCGCAATGAACGTGCAGGTCCACCGCCCCGGTGATGTCGTATTCGCCAGCGGGTTCAGCAGTGCTCATGGGAGACTTGTTTCCGTCATTCCGGACACCCTCTCCGTCATCCCGGCCTTGATCCGGGTGCCCTGCGCATCCGCATTGGCAGCACCATCGAAAAAAAAGGGCGCCGAGGACATGCCCCTCGGCGCCCTTTTCGCACGCGGCGGATGCTGGAACCAGACTACTTCTGCCCGCCGAAGATCCGCTTCATGATGGCAACGTCTTCCGGAGAAGCGGAGAGAGAGTCCTTCCACATCTTCTGAAGATCTGCGCCGGTGGCGGGGAGAATAGGCCGATTGAGCTTCTTGGCCTCAGCCAGAAACGCCGGATCCTTCATGGTTTTGTCGAACGCGGCGCGCATGATGGCGACGCGGTCCGCGGGCACTCCCGGCGGCATGGCGTAGGGACGTCCGTAGCGCGAGAGGAGAAAGGTGGCTCGTACCAGTTTTTTGTGCTGCGGCGTTTTGGCCATCTCCTCGATCAAGGGAGCGTCGGAAAATTCCGGGCTCTTCTTGCCATCCGCCGTGCCGGTTTGCGCGAGTATGACGATGTCCCCGGCCTCCCACATGTCCCCGAGCTGGTCCAGGAACGACGAATGGGAGTTGCCGGAGACATCCACCTCGCCCTGCCGAAAAGCAAGGCTGAATTGGCGCGCGCCGGGATAGCCGAACACGTACTCGAAGAGCTTTTCGCCTCTCATCGCCTCGAGAATGTTCCCCATCACGTTACCCGTGGCCTGAGGCCCGCTGACCGACACCGTGGCGGCTCTGCCGGACTTCTTGATGTCGTCCAGCGTCTTGAAACGGTCCTTCCTGCTGTAGATGATACAGTTCTCGATGGCGGCGACGCCGATGGCGTTCATCTTGTTGAAGTCGAACCTTGCCCGCTTGTCGCCGATGACCTGCCAGTTCCACACGCCCCAACTGATCTGCTCCATCACCGTGCCGTTGCGCGGCGCCTTGCTGTAGAGATAGTGCGTCGCCAGAAGACCTCCCGCACCCGGCATGTTCTGCACGATCAGCGTCGGATTCCCGGGAATATGTTTCGAGATGTGGCGCGCGATCAGTCGCGTGTAGGTGTCATTACCGCCTCCCGGCGAGGAGGAAACGATCATCCGGACCTTTTTCCCCTTGTAGAAATCGTCTGCCGCCCCTGCCGATCCCGTTCCGATCACGAATAGTACGAGCAGCACGAAACCCAATATCGCCTGCATTGTCACCTCCCAAGTGTGTCACCGATATCCGGAACTCCTCCGTGAGGCCCCGCCCGCTACGACGTGCAAAACGCTTCATCATCCAGGCTCACTGCCATGGACCGCGGATTATAAGGAGCCGCCGGTCTCCCTGTCAACAACGGCGCCCGCACAAGGCGCCGGAAGCTTCCCGCTGCCGGCGCCTTTGCTCGCCACGTTCCGCTCAACACGCCCCCGAGAACCAGGCTATCTTCAAGGAGATATTCGGCGATTCGTAGTGGCGGACCACATCCTTCCAGAGTTGCTGGAGTGCGGGTATTGGCGCAAGGTTCCCTGTTTCCTCATGCCGTTCCGCAAACGTCCATGGCGGTGTGGGCCAGCACCTCGGCGCACGTCACCATCTCGCTGATGAAGATGTAGCTTCCGTCCGGGCCGGGGTCCAGGAAGCCGCCGCCGGGACCGTAGTGGAGGCACGGGATCCCGTGCTTCCAGAGCCAGCAGCTATCGCCTGCCGAGTAGGACATGGGCAGGTGGGCGCCGATGAGTTTGGGCGGAGAGCCGGCGACCTTCTCGTGGTTCCTGGCTACCGCCCGGACGATGGCCGCGTCCGCGGGTACGTCGAGCGGGTCCATCACCAGCCGCCGGCAACCCTTGAAGAAGGCCGGGGGCGGGATCTCGATGGCGTAGTCGAAGCGCGAGTCGCTGTCCTTCAGCGGATCGAGGGCGCGCCGGACGTCGGCGATGACCGAGTCCGCGCTCTGTCCCGGCACGAAGTGGACGTCCACGATGATGGTGCACAGGTCCGGTACGTAGGGCGGCTCCGTCAGCACGTAGCCCTCGCCGCGTCCGCCGATGACGCTGCCGACGTTGAGGCGGGGCAGGGCGGGCAGGTCGGCTCTGGGCGTATAGGTGAACTCGACGTTGCGCAGGGCCTCGATGATCCGGGTCATCTGCCCCACGGCGTTCACGGTCTCCTCGATCTTGCTCACGTGTCCGGTGACGCCGTAGGTGTGGACGGCGAAATGGACGATGCCGCCGTGCACGGTCACGAGATTGCCCAGGCCGAAGGGTTCGGGCAGCACGGCCATGTCGGTTCGAAAACCGCTTTCCATGAGAAAGTGGGTGCCTTCGCCGCCCTGGGTCTCGCCGACCACGCAGGCCAATACCAGATCTCCCCGCAGCCTCACGCCGGCTCGGCGGAGGGCCTCGGCCGCGGTGATCATGGAGGCGACGCCGCCCTTCATGTTCTGGACCCCGTGGCCGTAGAGGCGGTCGCCCTCCACCACCGGTGTCCAGGGGTCCCGCTTGCCGCCGCGGGTCAGGGAGTTGATGTCGATGTGCCCGTTGAACATCAGGCTCGGGCCGCCGCACGTGCCCTTGAGCGTGGCGATGGTCTGATGGCGTCCGGGCTCTACCTCCTGGAGCTCCACCTGATAGCCGCGACCCGAGAGGTAGTCGCGCAGGAACAGGGCGACCGGCGTCTCGTCGGGACAGAAGCTCGGTATCCTGACGAGTTCGCCGGCGAGGTCCACGAGTTCCGCTGCGTCCACCTTGATCTCAGGGATGGTCATGGATGCACCCGCCGCCACTCCACGCCCTGGATTCCCGCTTTCGCGGGAATGACGGAGAGGAGGGCCGGACTGCTCCAGAGGAAGACCCAGATGACGACGAGGTGCACGGTAAAGTCTTTGTCCCCATCATGCGTCTCCGCCCGATCCGGTCAGCCGCAGCACCATGCCGGCCATGAGCATGGCGCCGTGGGCCAGGGCCCGCTCGTCCACGTCGAAGGTGGCGGTGTGATGGCCCGTGGGGGTGCTGCCGCCCAGCAGGAAATAGAGGGACTTGCCGCCGCGTTCCTGGACCCGGCGCATGAAGTAGGTGGCGTCCTCGCCGCCGCCCAGGGGCCGGGCGTCATGGACGCGGAAGTCCACGGGTGACGATCCGGCCACCCAGGCCAGGTGGTCCTTCATCTCGCCGTCGGACTTGGCGCCGATGGTGCGGCCGGTGATCTCGGTGTCGACCTCGACCCCCTGCAGCGTGGCCGCGCCCGACAGGCAGCGCCGCGCGCCCTCCTCCATGAGCTCGCAGATCTCGTCCGTGCCGCCACGCACCTCGTACTTCATGAGAGCGTCGGACGGGACCACGTTGGTGCCGGTGCCGGCGTTCAGCACACCGACGTTGACGAAGGTGGCGCCCTGGCCGTTGCGGGGCAGGGCGTGCAGCGCCAGAGTGGCCTGGCAGGCCGCCAATAGCGCGTTGCGGCCCCGTTCGGGCGCGCCGCCCGCGTGGGAGGCCACGCCGCGGAAGCGAGCCTTCAACTTGACCGACGACAGGAAGTGGGTGGCCTCCAGGGCCACTTCCCCCAAGGGCAGCGTCGGCCCGCCCATGTGGAGGCAGGCGAAGTAGTCGGCGTCGTCCACCACTCCGGCTTCCACCATGGGATGGGCGCCGCGGCCGCCTTCCTCCGCAGGTTGGAACAAAAGCTTGATGCGGCCGCGCCAGTCCGGGTCCTCGGCCAGCAACTCGGCGGCGCCAAGGCCGATGGCCACGTGGGCGTCGTGTCCGCAGGCGTGCATGACCGCGGGTTTTCCCGAAGCGAACCCCTGAGCCACCGGCCGGTGCGCCGCGTCGGCGGACTCGGAGACCTCGGTGGCGTCCATGTCGAAGCGCAAAGCCACGGTAGGGCCATCGCCACGCTCGAGAATGCCCACGGCGCCGGGGATCTCGATGTCCCGGGCCAGGTCGCCCGCCTGAGCCCGACTCTCGTTTACCACGGCGTCCTCGGGCCATCCGCGTACCGCGTCCGGATGGACGCAGTCCGTTCCCGTTTCCACCCGGTATCCCAACTCCCGCAGCCGGTTCACCACGATGCCGGTGGTGCGGAACTCGGTCCAGCCGGCCTCCGGGTGGCGGTGGAGGCTGCGCCGGATGTCGGTCATGACGGCAAGCTTGCCCTCGGATTGGCGCGCGAGCTCCTTCAGGTGATTTGTTATGTTTCGGGTCATAACCGCTCCATTTTATGGAAGAAAAAGGGCTCCTTAGCTTTCCCGCGCGATCTCTACCACCCGTTTGCGCTGTTCCTGGGTGCCCAGGGGCATGAGCAGCGGCAGGTCCAGCCCGCCACGGACGAACTCGTCCAGGCGCCGCCGGCATTCTTCCGGCGTTCCGGTCACCGAGTGGGCGTGGACCACCTCGTCGCTGATGAGCTCCTTGGCCTCGTCCCATGCCCGCCGGCCGATGGCGTCGGCCAGCCGGTCCTGGTCCACCGTGCCGCCGCCGAGGCGAAGGTTCTCGGCGTGATGCTTGTTGCGGAAGATGTAGGCCAGGAAGGTCTTGGTGGCGTCCATGGCTTCCCGTGGATCGTCCGACACCGAGGCCGCGATGAAGCCGGCCACGTCTCCCTTGGCCGGCTTCCCGGCCCGGGCCGCGCCCGCCTCCACCTCCTCGACGCAGCGCCGGATGTAGGCCGGCGTGCAGCCCGCGGACAAGAGCACGCCGTCGCCGACCTCGCCGGCCAGCCGCAGCATCCGGGGCCGGACCGCGGTCATGTAGATGGGAATCTCGCTTCCCGGTGTGAGCCCCATGCTGGCGCCGTTCATGGTGAACACCTCGCCCTGGAATTCCATCGTCTCCCCGGCCAGAAGCCTGCGCAGCAGCGTCATGTACTCGCGCATGGTCTTGAGCATCCGGTCGGCCTCGATGCCGATCTCCCGGAGCGCCGTGGGATTGGCCGTGCCCGCGGTCGCCGCCACCCGTCCGGGGGCGAACTCCTCCATGGTCGCCAGCGCCATGGCCGTCACCATGGGATGCCGCGAGTAGGGACTCAGGGGAGCCGGGTTGACCTTGATCCGCGGGGTTTTGGCAAGGAACGCCATGGCCGAGGCGATGGAGTCCCGGAAGCAGATGTGGTCCGACATCCAGATGGAGTCCATGCCGATGTCGTCGGCCAGTTGCGCCAGCTCGATCATCTCCTGGATCGAGTAGAAGCCGTCGAAACACAAGCCTGCGTGCATGGGCCAAAGGTTAGAACAAAGGGGCCATGAATAAAAGACGGCGGACTGCGGTCCGCGCCGGCTCCTTCTGGACCCCGGGTCAAGCCCGGGGTGACGTGGTGGCGGGCCGAGCGCCGCGGCCGAGTCAGGCGTCGGTCATGCCGGATGTGATCGGGGTGTCACCGCAGAACCCCGGAACGTCACCCCGGGCTTGACCCGGGGTCCAGAAGGAGCCGGCGCGGAAGCTGGCCTCTACCGGAAGCCGTTTTGGATAATGGCCCGGAGCGTGGCGGCATCGGCGCCCTCCAGTCCCATTCGGGCCAGGGTCAAGCCGTCGCGGCGGTAGTCGGTGCGGTTCATCTCGGAGGCCAGGGTGATGAGCGCGTCGATGACGGGAGTGTCGATGCCCAGCAGGGCGGCGAGCTCGGCCATGGGCACGAGGCCGTAGCCCACGTCTTCGTGCACGTAGCGGTGGTCGTGGGTCCTGGGGGCCGCGATGGTCTTGTTCGGCTCGCTCTCCTGCGTGGCCTGGTAGATGGAGCCGCTTCCCAACGCGGCGTCGGAGGTGAGGCCGGCGGCGTGGAAAATCTCCACGAAGGTGCGCGGCCGGAGTCCCAAGGCGCGCACGATGGCCAGCCGTTCCCGGTCCACCCCCTCGATGATGTGCGCCACCGAGGGCGAGAGGGCCTGCCGGTAGAACAGGAGCTCCCCGCCGTGTTGCTCGATCCAGCCGGCGTTCCCCACCATGCCAGCGGGGTGCATGATGGCATTGATGTTGGACAGGCCTGTCTCCAGCACGTTCTCCGCGGGCACGATGTTGGGGAATACGGCGGCGATATCGGGCAGGATATCCGGTCCCGAGTCCGCCGGGAATGCCGCGCACCCGAGGTTGGCGGTGCGCCGGTAGACCTCCACCCGCGCGGGGCCGGCCATGCGGCAGATTGAGGTGAGGGTCACGGTCTCGCAGCACCGGACAGGGATTCGGCAGCCTGCCCGCCGAAGCTCGTGCACGAAGTGAAGGCTGCCTCCGGTCTGGCCGGGGTTCAGGTGCACGATCTGGCGTTCGGTGAGCAACGGCGCCAGGGCACGGGCCATGAACCCGTGGGCCACGGCCGGGACGGCGATGGTGACGAGATCCGCCCCGGCCACGGCTTCGTCCAGCGACGGCGTAATGAGGCGAGGCCGCCCGACGGTCTCCTGCCCGTGCTCCACCAGCTCGATGCCGCCACGCCGCAGGAGCGGCTCCAGGGTTTTTTCCGAACGGGAATAGAGCCGGGTCTCGAAGCCACGGATGGCGAGATCCGCCGCCGTGGCGCACCCGCCGTTGCCTGCTCCGAGGACGGCAACCTTTTCGATGCTCATGATGGACCCTGCTTGATGTCGGATTACGCTTCGCTAATCCGACCTACGGGGAGCGACTCTTCCGGGCGTAGGTCGGA
The DNA here is from genome assembly GCA_965218305.1 of uncultured Binatia bacterium (SeqCode). Lineage (GTDB taxonomy): Bacteria > Desulfobacterota > Binatia > UBA9968 > JAJDTQ01 > JAJDTQ01. The sequence goes on from OZ244617.1 coordinate 871,916, forward strand.
TTAGCGAAGCGTAATCCGACTCCGGCCTAGCCCCTGTCCAACCGATACCGCTCCACCTTCTCCTCGTCCAGCTCGACGCCCAACCCCGGCCGGTGCGACACCTTGACGGCGCCGTCGGCGAACTCGAACGGCTCGGTGACGATGTCGTCCTTGTAGTAGATGCCGGCGATGCGTCCCGTAGCCTCGGCATCCGGCGTCGTGACCGGGATGACGCAGGCCAGATTCGCCGCCGCGGTGGACGCCGCCAGGTGGACGTTGGCGGCGTTGCCCACGCCCATCTCCACCGAGCCGTTGACGTTGCACGGGAACCCCGCGGCTTCGGCGATGGCGGCCACCTTCTTGGCCTTGAGCAAGCCGCCGGGCTTGGTGGTGTAGATGGAGATGATGTCCGCCGCCTTCTTCTCGATGATCTCCAGGACGTCCCAGGTGGTCCAGGCGCTCTCGTCGGCCATGACGGGCGTGTCCACACGGCGAGTGACCTCGGCCATGGCGTCGAGGCCCTCCACGGGCTGCTCCATGTAGAGGATGTTGTAAGGCTCCATGGCCTTGGTGGTCCGCACCGCTTCCTTGGCGGACTTGTAGCCGTTGTTGGCGTCCACCGTCAGGTTCATGTCCGGCCCCAGCGCCTCGCGGACCCGCCGCAAGAGCTCGACGTCCCGTTTCGGCTCCACTCCTCCCTTGAGCTTGATGGTCCTGATGCCTTCCGCCTTGACGCGCTGGACCTCGGCCACCGCCTCGTCCATGTCCATGAGGCCGATGCTGTGGGAGATGGGGACCGACACCCGATAGAGCCCGCCCAGAAGCTGGTAGGCCGGCACCCCCGCGGCCTTTCCCGCCACGTCGTAGAGCGCCATGTCGATGGCCGCCTTGGAATAGGGATAACCCTTGACCGCCTGGTCCATGAGGGTGTGGATCCACTCGATGCGGCGGGGGTCCTCGCCCACCAGGCTCGGCGCCAGGATGTCCCGGATCACCGCGGCCACGGAGGCGGGCGTCTCGCCGTAGTAGCGCATGTGGTCGCCGCCCCAGTCCTTGAGGGCAGGAGCCTCGCCCAGGCCGGTCCAGCCGTCGTCGGTCTCCAGCTTGACCAGCAGGTAGACCCCGATGGGCGTCTTGAGATTGGCCCACTGGTGGACCCTCCGCGTGGGTAGCCTGACGGGAATGGTCTCGATGGATTGGATCTTCATCTTCGCTCCGATAGGTGGATTTGCCGGCGGTTGGAGGTTTACCGCGTCAGGGCAGGGTACGCTAGCCGATCCGAATGAGCTTGTCGGTGTCGGTGGCGTCCGAAAGCAGCTCGCAACCGTCCCGGGTCACCAGCAGCATGTCCTTGTTCTGAAGGCCCATGCGGCCGGGGATGTACACCAGCGGCTCGATGGCCACCACCATGCCTTCCTCCAGCACCTCCTCGCCGTACCGCCCCAGGTAGGGTTCTTCGTGCAGGAACACGCCGATGCCGTGGCCCACGAAGCTGATGGGCTCCAGGCCCAGCTCGTCGAACTTCTCCAGGAACCGTTGGTACACCGTCTTGGCGTGAGCCCCGGGCTTGATGAGGTCCATGACCAGGTACTTGCACTCGATCAGGTTGTCCCAGATTCGCGCCTGCTCCGCCGTGGGCGAGCCCACCACCGCGGTGCGGCACACCCCGGCGTGATACCCGTCGAGGACGCCGAATATCTCCATGCGGATCAGGTCTCCCTCCCGAAGCGCCCGGTCGGTGGGCCCCACGTTGGGGAACTGGCTGCGTTCCCCGGAGGCGATGATCATGAGCTTGAAGTCCTGGGCCCCGCCGGAGAAGATCCGGCCGGTCAGTTCGCCGGCCATCTCCATTTCGGTCATGCCCGGACGGGCATGCGCCAGGGTCTCGCCGATGGCCCGGTCCGTGATACGGCTCAGGGAGCGCAGGAGATCGATCTCCCTGGCGGTCTTGACCTGACGCATGTCCCCATAAATCCTGTCCGCCGCCACGAAGCCGGCCTCCGGCAGGAGGTCGCGGAGCGTGGCGAAGTCGCCGGCGGGAAGATACTCCATCTCCACGCCCACCTTGGCCCCGGCCAGCCCTCGATCCTTCAGGGCGCTGGCCAACTCCCGAATCGGATCGTCGGTGAATTCCCGGTACACACGGATCTCGTCGAAGGCGGCGTGGGCCTTGACCGTGGTTTCCTCCATGTCGATGGTCACCATGGTGGTGTGGCCGGACCGGTCGACGATGCACATGGCGTGACGCCAGCGCATAAGGAGTTGGGAGGGCACCACGAAACCCGTGGTGTAGGCCAGGTTTTCCGGCGAGCTTGCGATCAAGGCGTCGAGGCCCTGCTCCTCCATTACCTGTTGCTGCTTTGCAATGATGTCGGCGTCCATGGGGTTTCACGCTCCAAAGGGCATCCGTCAGGCATTCCTCGTGGGCTTGGAAGCATACAAGTCAGGCCTGGGATCATCAACGGCCCGGACTTGGGCGGTGATTCCTCGTTGCGTTTGTAGCCACACGAGGCTACATTAGGCGCCATGATAACCGTTGGTATTCGGGAGTTGAAGGATCGCCTGAGTGAGCATATTCAGATGGTTCGCCGCGGCGAGGAGATACTGGTCACGGATCGCGGCGAAGTCGTGGCTGAGTTGCGTCAGCCTGCGAGCGTACCGGGAACCGCCACCTATCCGGGTCTGGTACGACACGCCCGCGCCGGCAAGGCACGCATAGGCGCGCCCAACCGGCATGATCTGTATCCGTCCATGAAGCCGTTGCTGTCTCCAGGCGCTACGAAGCGGTTGCTCGATGAGGAGCGGGGCGACCGGTGAATCTCTACGCCGAGTCCAGTGCCGTGCTGGCATGGCTGCTCGGTGAGGACCATGGAGGCGAGGCGCAGCGGGCAATCGCCGCCGCAGACCTCGTTCTCACGTCCGAACTGACGCTGATCGAATGCGATCGTGTTCTCGCTCGCGCAGCGGCGCTCGGAGAACGGAGTGACGCTGAGGTCGCCACGCGACGTGCGCTCGCCGCCGTCGCAGCCGACCACTGGGTTGTGCTTGCCATCGACAGCGAGGTGGTGGCGCGGTCACGACAAGCATTCCCTCGCGATCCGATCCGAACGCTCGATGCCATTCACCTGTCCACGGCGCTGTTGGCTCGCAATCTGGCAACGGAGATGTGTCTGTTGTCGCTGGACGACCGCATTCGTGGAAACGCCGTCGCACTTGGATTCGATATTGCGCCGACCGTAGCGCCTTGACTCGTTGCGAGCAAAGGCTATCCCTACCTACGCAAGACCCGGAAGACCCCCCTTTTCAAAGCAGCCCCCATCATATAGGACATTGACGTTGACGGGCTCGGAGGGTTTACGGCGCGGCCGGCGGGCATTCGCCGACCCGCGCACCCTGAAAGGCCGCCGGCTGGCGCGGCCTGTCGCCATTGCCCTGATCAATCCATCTACCGGAAGGAACGCCCATGCTGCTCATCAATAATCAGGAAGTGGAAGAGTTAATGGACATGAAGGCCTGCCTCGAAGCGCTGGAGACGGGCTATGACGATCTCGCCGTCAACGACGCGGTGTACCGGCCGCGGCTCGACGTGTGGGTGCCGTGCGAGCGTCCGGACGGCTACTACCGCTGGGGCACCATGGAGGGGGCCAGCCGCACGGTCGGGACGTTCGCTATCCGGATGAAGTCGGACGTGGTCTATTGGCCCGGCGGCGACACCGAGGAAAAGTACTGCATGGAGCCCGGCAACTACTGCGGTCTCATCATGGTGTTCAGCATCGCCAACGGCGAGCCCCTGGCCATGGTCAACGACGGCGTGCTCCAGCACATGCGGGTCGGCGGGTGCGCCGGGCTGGGAGTCAAGTACATCGCCCGGGAGGACGCCTCGGTGGTGGGCATGTTCGGTTCCGGCGGCATGGCGAAGACCTATCTCATGGCGTTCAACGAGGTCCGAAACCTGGAGGAAGTCAGGGTGTACAGTCCCACCAAGGCGAACCGGGAGGCCTACGCCGCCGAGATGAGCGAGACCCTGGGCCTCAAGGTCAAGGCGATGGACCGGCCGGAGGACGTGGTGCGGGGAGCCGATATCATCTCCGCCTGCACGGACTCCACCCGTGTGGTGTTCGACAACCCCGAATGGCTCAAGCGCGGCGCCCACATCACCTGCGTCCGCGCCTGCGAGATCGGCCCCCGGGCGGTGAAGGCCTGCGACGTCTCCGTGAAGCTCGGACGGAACACCATGGTCACGCTCGACGAGGGCATGGTGCGGCTCCACGGGAACGTGGGTTACGTGGCCGGACAGCCGGAAGAGATCGCGCGTATCCCGAACCCCACGGTGGACAACTATACCGGCGACTACTTCGACTACTTCATGGACGTGAAGCTCGGCCGCAAGCCGGGCCGGACGAGTCCTGACCAGACCACCTTCTTCATCAACGCCGGCACCCAGGGACTCCAGTTCGCGGCCTGCGCCGGGCGGGTCTACCAGATGGCGAAGGAGAAGGGGATGGGCCGTGAGTTGCCCACGGAATGGTTCACCCAGGACATCCGGGACTAGCATCCCCTCCGGCATAGAAGCATCGGCGGATGCGTAGGATTCGCGGGCAAGGCGGGCTGCCGGCGATAGGCATCGCGTTGGTGGCATGCGCCGCGCTCCAACTGCTCGGCGGTTGCCGGGCGGCGTCGCCACCGGCGTCCCCGGCGCCCGCGGCATCCCCTCCGGCACCGGTGTCACCGGTGCCGGCCGAGGTCCGGGACGACCGCGACGTGCGGTCGCTCCGGGCGGCCGTGGCCGAGAGTCTGCGGTTCCTGGACGGCGTCCAGCCGCAGCGGCTCCTGAGTGAATGGCCCCGCCGGGTGACGGCGCAGGACGTCCGGTCGGCGCTTGGCGAGTTCCTGGAGTTGTTGGACGAGCCGCCGGAATCGGGCGGGGGCTGGCCGCATCGGGTGGCGGAGCGGTTCGACTTCTTTCCCGCGCCGCTGAGCGCGGGACGGGGCGACGTCCTCTTTACCGGCTACTACCAGCCGGTCATCGATGCCAGCCTGGTGGAGGCCGGTGACTACCGGTACCCTGTCTACCGGGTGCCGGACGAGTTGCGCCGGGGCCGGGCGGCGAAAGCGCCCGGAGTTTCCCGCTACGACATCGACATCCTGGGCAGGCTCAAGGGCAAGGGTTACGAGATCGCCTGGCTCCGGGATCCGGTGGACCGCTTCTTCCTGCACATCCAGGGCTCGGGGCTGTTGCGGATGACCGACGGACGCCAGATACCGCTCAACTTCGCGGCCGCCAACGGCAGGCGCTACACCAGCATCGGCAAGGTCCTCATCGACCAGGGCGAGCTGGACCGGGAGTCCATGTCGATGCAGCGCATCCGCGCCTGGCTCGCCGAGTTTCCGGGCGAGCGCGAGGCGCTGTTCGCGCGCAACGAGCGGTACATCTTCTTCCGGTTGGGACAGGAGGGACCGCTGGGAAGCCTCGGGGTTCCGCTGACGGCGGGACGCTCGGCCGCCACGGACCACCGGGTCTACCCCAAGGGCGCGCTTATGTTCGTCGAGACCCGAATACCGGTGGTGGGTCAGGACGGCGAGCTGGCGGGCTGGCGGCCGGTGCGGCGTTTCTTTCTGAATCAGGACACGGGCGCGGCCATCCGGGGTCCGGCGCGGGTAGACCTCTATTTCGGGACGGGTGACGAAGCCGGGGCCGAGGCCGGATACATGAAAAGCAAGGGAAGGCTTTATCTCTTGATGAAGCGACGAACGGCGCCGCTCAATTGAACGACGCCGGGGAACGAATCCATATCAGGGAGGTTGCAATGGCATCGGTACTATTGTTGGGCCCGGAAGACATGAACGGGCTGATCACCATGAAAGAGGCGGTGGAGGCCATGGAACAGGGGTACATGGACTGGGCCCGGAACCGGGAGCTGGCGGCGGTGCGGCGCCGCGTACACTCGGTTGCCAACGCGCGGGTGACGGTGCACCAGGGGGCGCCGAATTCCGCCGGGGTCACGGGAATCCTGACCCACTGCGAGCACGTGATGATCCACGACAACGGCATCCAGACCTACCAGACCCGGGGGCGCCCGGTGCGGGTCATGTTCGACGGCAACAATGCCGAGCTCAAGGCCATCACCATAGGGGAGGTCCGGGTCAAGGAGTTGCCCGACGCCAACAACGTCGTCAACGTCCAGACCGCCTGCTCCACGGCGGTGGGGATCAAGCACCTGGCGCGTCAGAGCTCCAGGGTGGTGGGGGTGTTGGGGTCCCGGGGCCAGGCGGAGTGCCAGTTGACCGCGTGCAAGGCGGTCATCCCCGGCCTCCAGGAGGCGAAGGTCTACAGCCCCAACCCGGAGAACCGCACCAAGTTCGCCGCCAAGATGACCGAGCTCCTCGACATGGAGGTGCGCCCGGTGGCCACCAATCGCGAAGCGGTGCAGGGCGTGGACGTGCTGCTGTCGGTGACCAACTCCAACGTGCCCACCTTCGACGGCGACTGGCTGGAACCGGGAGTGCACCTGTGCTCCATCGTCTCCAGCAACATCGGCCTCAAGCGCGGCGGCTTCATCCAGCAGAAGCGGCGCGAGGTGGACGACAAGACGCTGCAGCGCTGCGACATCATCGTCTGCAATTCGAAGGAGCAGGAGATCCTGGACGAGCCCGGGGTGCTGTGGGATCCGGTCCAGCAGGGCGTCATCACCTGGGACGACGTGTGGGATCTGGGCGAGGTTCTCGCCGGACAGGTGCCGGGCCGGACTTCGGAGGAGCAGATCAGCTTCTACAAGAACAACGCCTTCTGGGGCGTGGGCGACCAGGTCATCGGCGAGCTGCTTTACCGCCGGGCGGTGGAGCAGGGGCGGGGCACCGAGCTCCCCATCGACGGCGCCGAGTACCGGGAAGCGTAGCTACCCGGGCCGCGGCCCGGGAGTTGGCACGTCACGCGGGCGGGTTTGAAACCCGCCCCCTACGTCGCGCCGTTCTTCCTTTCGACGATCTCGATCCGGACGTCGTCCGGGGCGCGCACGAAGGCGATCTTGAGGCCGGGGCGGAGCAGGCGGGGCTCCGAGAAGAACTCGGCGCCGCGGTTCCTCAGGTCCGCGGCGGCCTCGTCGAGGTCCTCCACCTGCAGCCCGAAGTGGTCGAGGCCGATGTACGGCCGGTCCGGCGCGGTGTCGTGTTCCGGCTGCGCCTTGGCGATGCAGATCGTCAGGCCGTCGATGTCTACGTCGATCCGGGGGCGCCCGTCGGTCTGGATGGACTCGACGATCTTCCCGTCGAACATGTCGTGGTAGTACTGCGCCGTGGCCTCGGGATCCCGGCTCCTGAGATGGATGTGGTCCTGAGTGTATTTGGGCATGGGTGTCCTCCCGCAACGGTTACCCGGTTGATCGAACGCGCGACCGGCAGTTTACGACGGGCTCGGCTCGACATCAATGGACCCTTCCCACGTCGCGGGTCGTGATCCGGCTCCCTGGGCGTCTTTCCGAGCCGACGGCAAGCTACCGCCTCCTGGCGCTCAAGGCCAGAGGGGCCATGAGCCCGACGCTAACGAACGACAGCAGCGCCATGATCCAGAAGAGGGTGGGTATTTCCATGACTCCCAGCAGCAGGACGATGCCGGAGACCCCGGCCGTCTTAGCGATCTGCTGGCTCAGGCGGTCCAGGGCGACAACTCCGCCGCGCAGCTCGAGGGGGGCGTTTTGCGTCAGCAGACTCTTCTGCATCGGAGAGATGACTCCGTTAGCCACCCCGTAGAGCAGCAGCACCGGCGCCATGGTCTTCATGCCGGGGGCGAACGGGACCACCAACAGGGCGAGGCCGCTCACGACGAAGGCGCACAGGACCAGGCTTCCCTTGTCCCACGAGGCCGCCAGACGGCCTGCCTGGCTCGACGTGACCATGGCGCCCAGGGCGTGGAAAGACCGCGGCAGTGCCGCTCCGACGGTGGACAGGCCGTGGCTCCGGACCACGAACAGCGGCAGAGAGGTGAAGAAGGCGTAGTCCAGGAAGAAGCGCAGGAAGCCGGCGGCGAACGCCAGCAGGAGGCGCGGGTTTTTGACCACCCGCGCCAGGTCCTTGAGATAGCGTCCCAGCGAGGCGGTGCCCTTTCCACGGGTCTCCGGCATCCACCGGAGCACCAGCAGCCCCAGGGGAACGGCGGCCGCATAGGACAGGAACGGCCAGCGCCATCCGACCAGGGCCAGGGCGCCGCCCAGGGGCGGCAGCACCAGCTCGCCGATCCGATCGATGAAGACCTTGAGGCCCTGCCCGGCTACCTCCCGGCGATCCTCCAGAAGGTCGCCGATGAGGACGATGGTGAGGGGGATGACGGCGGCGAAACCAACACCTTGAACGGTGCGAAGCACCAATACCCAGCCAAAGCCCGGGGCGAAGGCCACGGATGTGCCGGCGAGGCCGAACAGTATCAGCCCGCCGGCCAGGAGCGGCCTCCTGCCGTAACGGTCGGCGGCGACGCCAAGCAGCGGCGCCAGCACGATGGCCGGGGCGGTGTAGACGGCGATGACCAGCCCGACCGCGGCGTCGGTGATGCGGAACGGCGCGATCATCGCAGGGAGCACCGGTTGAATGAGGTTGACCCCCATGATCACCAGCACGCTGGATGCATAGACGAGGGAGAGGGAGCGCCAAAGGTCCGGGGGAACCTCACCGAGATTGAAGAGGGAGGAAGGGGAAAAGCGCATGTGGGGCCTCGATGGTCCTGTCTTACGCCTCAGACGCATGGTCGGCAAGCTCTGCCCCGGGATCCAGCCCACACTGTCCTTCCAAGTCACGGTCCGGGCTGTTAGATTTCGTACAGGAACGACGGGGGTAGGGCAGTGACGCTATCGATCTGGGTGGGAATATTCGGCGTGGTCGCCGGCGCGCTGATTTCGTGGCGCTTTCGGGACCGTCTCGGCAAGCCCGAGCGCTACTGGCTCGTGGCCCTCGCGGCCACGGCGCCGGCCTGGATCATTGCCCTGACCGCGCTGCTGGACGGCTTGTCGGGAGACCGTCCGGACAAGACTCTCAAGGCCTTTCTGGTATTGTCGACCGCCGGCGGACTGTTGGGCGTCATCGCCACCGAGTTCTGCGTGCGATGGTTGAAGGCGCAGACCGCGGTAGCGCCGGCAGTCGTTTACTGGTTCCTCGGCACGGTGGCACTGTTGCCTTCCTGGGGGCTCCTTCTGTGGAGGGTGTCGTGAGCCGACCCGTGTGGAAGGTCGCCGGCCTGGCGCTGGCAGCGGCCTTGTGGCCGGGGCTGCTGTACGGGCACGGCGGGGTGGGGCATGAACCCTTGCCGTTCGACGCGCTGGTCTCGTTGTTCGGAATGATCGACTGGACCTTCCGCGTCGACATTGTCCTGGTGCTGGGGCTGGCCGCCGCCGTCTACCTTACAGGATGGTCCCGCCTTCGCAGACAGGCCGAGGGCGCCGCCACCCTGTCCGGCCTGGCTCTCTACCTCGGCGGCATCGCTGCGCTCGTGATCGCGCTCGTCTCCCCGGTTGACCGTCTCGCCGCCGAGCGCCTCAGCATGCACATGGTGCAGCACATCCTGCTGTTGATGGTCGCGCCCCTGGGGATCCTCCTGGCCAATCCCTTCGCGGCCGTGGTCTGGGGTTTCCCGGCAGGGGTCCGGGAGCGCTTTGCCGGGCTGTTTCGTGACGGCGCCCCGCTACGGTCCGCCCTTTCCGTCCTGACGTTCATGCCGGTGGCCTGGGCGGTCTACGTGGTGAATCTCTGGGCCTGGCACCACCCGTCGCTTTATCAGGCGGCGTTGCGTTACTGGTGGATCCACGACCTCGAACACTGGCTGTTCTTCGCCACGGCGGTGGTTTTCTGGTGGCCCATCGTCAACGCGGCGCCGCTGTTCCGCCCCGCCCGCCCGCTGGGGTCGAGAATCGTGTATCTGTTGGCCGCGACGTTGCAGAACACGCTTCTCGGCATGGCCATTTCCCTGCCCGAGCGGATCCTGTACCCGTTCTACGGCGCCTTGCCCGGGTTGGAAGGGCTGAGTCCCATCCAGGATCAGGCTCTGGGGGGCGGCATCATGTGGGTCAGCGGCCAAATGTACGTGATCCCCATCCTGGTGCTGGTGGCCCGCAGGCTCATCGCGGAGGACGATGCGGTGAACGCCGCAAGCGGGGGCGGGGACGGCGGGCTCGCGCTGGGACCGGACCGCTCCGCGCCATAGGCTCATGAAACGCCTTTTGTCCGTCTTGTTCCTGATGATCCTGTGCCCCGTGGCCCTGGGTGCGGCGGAAGACGAACGTCTCAAAAAGCTCGGTTTCATGGTCCAGGACGGTTTCGTGGAGTCACCCGACTTCACCACGGAAGACGCGGCCGGAAGCCGTGTCGACTCCGTGTCTTTCCGCGGCAAGGTGGTGGTGCTCAATTTCTGGGCCACCTGGTGTCCTCCCTGCCGGCTGGAGATGCCGGCCATGGAGCGGCTGTACCAGGAGTTCCGCGGCAAGGGACTTGAGATCGTCGCCGTCAACTTCATGGAGTCGCGGGAGTTGGTGCAGGCGTTCGCCGAGGAACAGAAGCTGACCTATCCGATGCTGCTGGACAGCCGGGCCGAGATCGCGGAGCGGTACGGTGTGATGCGGTTGCCGGAAACCGTGCTGATCGGGCGCGAGGGCGAGGTCATCGCCAAGACCATCGGGTACAAGGAGTGGTACAAGGACGATGTGCGCGAGCTCGTGGCCGCCCTGCTCGAGGACGGGAAGGCGGGGCGCCCGGCCTCCGGAGAGAGCGGCGTGGCCGAAGCGGTGCCCGCGACGGATCGTGGTCCGGCGGTCCTCGTGGGCGCGGTGGAGAGGCAGGAAGTGTGGTCTTTTCCCGACATCGACCCCATCGCGTTCCAGATCGGACCTCTGGCGGTGCGGTGGTACGGGCTCATGTACCTGTTGGGGTTCGTCGGCGGCTATTTCGTGGTTCGGTGGCTGGCCCGCAGAAGAGGCGTCGCGCTCGGCAACGAGCAACTGATGGAGCTCATCAGCTACGTGGCCATCGGCGTCGTGCTCGGCGGGCGGCTGGGCTATGTGCTCTTCTACAATCTCTCGTACTATCTGGCGGATCCGCTGCAGGTCTTCGCCTTCTGGCACGGCGGCATGTCCTTTCACGGCGGCATGCTCGGAGCGATGCTCGCGGGATGGTGGTACGTGCGCAAGCAGGGGCTGCCGTTCTATCCCGCGGCGGACTGCATCTTCGCGGCAACGCCCCTGGGCCTCGGCTTCGGCCGGCTGGGCAACTTCATCAACGGCGAGCTGTTCGGCCGCACGACGGATTTGCCGTGGGGTATGGTCTTCCCCGGGGGCGGTCCTTTGCCGCGCCATCCGTCCCAGCTCTACGAGGCGTTTCTCGAAGGGGCCGTCCTGCTGGTGGTGCTGCTGTGGCTGGGGACGCGGGTGCGGATGGACGGTGTCGTGACCTGGGCGTTCATCGGCGGCTACGGCGTCATCCGGTTCGGGGTCGAGTTCTTCCGCGAGCCCGACGTTCATCTGGGGCTCGCCTGGGGGTTGTCCCGGGGTCAGTATCTCAGCGTGGTGATGATCGCGGCGGCCGCGGGGTTCTTCTGGATGCGGCTTCAGCGATCGGGGAGCCCGACCCGTTGAATCCTGCCGCGACCGTCCGCACGGGTGTTCATTCGTCCATCTCGCCGAAGTAGTCTCTGAGGATCCGCTCTTTTACGTACTCCAGGGCGCCGAGGTCATGGAGAATGTCGCCGCCGGTGTCGTAAAAGAAGATGTCGCCGTTCTTGTTCCGTCCCACCGCCATCAGCCAGTCAAGCTCGTCCCGGTCTTCGAGCAGGTAGTTGATGGTCTGGCTGGCGCCGTTGCTGTCGATGATCGTGACTTTCGGCGTTATCCTTTTCTTCGGCTGGGTCATTTCTTCCTCCCCGGAACAGTCTACACTAGTTGGAGTCCGTAGCTCAACCCCGAAATAATCGCCGACGTCATTTCCCGGGCACCGGCTGCATTTCAAGCGATAAAATAGAAAGTATTCCGTAACTTGTTGTTATCGACGGCTAATCGCTGGCCGCTGTCGACGCGCGGGAAGCTGCTTCAAGGCTCAACTCGACCAGCGCTTCCACGTGAAACGTCTGCGGAAACAGATCCACCGGGCGGACGCGGCGCACGGTATAGCCCTGGGCCGCGAGTCCGCGCAGATCCCGCGCCAGGGTCGCCGGATTGCACGAGACGTAGAGGATTCTCTCGGCTCCCAGGGCGGCCAGTTTCGGGGCCACCTCCTTGGCCCCCTCCCGGGGCGGATTCAGCACCAGGGTGGTGAAGCGGCGCTCCCGGCGGATCAGCTCCTCCACGGCGCCGGCGGCATCCTGCCGGCGCCAGAAGACGTTGTCGAGTCCGTTGTCTTCGGCGTTGCGCTTGCCGTTCCGAATCAGTTTCCGGTCGGCGTCCACCGCGGTCACCCGCTTTACCCGGCGGGCCATGGGAAGCGTGAGGTTGCCGGCGCCCGCGTAGAGCTCGAGAACGCTGTCCTGTGCCTGGAAGGCTTCCCACGAGAGCAACTCGTCCACCAGCCTCCGGTTGCCGTCCGGGTTGACCTGCCCGAACGTGTCGGCGTCGTGCCTCAGGGTGAGGTCTCCGTCCACCACGAAGGAGAGGGTGGCGTCGCCCCATTGCCGGCGCCAGTTGGGGCCTGCCATGACGATGCCCGCCACCGGTCCGGTCACGGACGCTTCGCAGGTACGGGCGTCGGCGCCGCGCAGCCGGTGCCGGGTCACGGCCGAGAGTATCACCTCGCCGGGGCGGTCGGCGCTCAGGACCTCTACCCTGGAGACCTCCGTTTCCAGGCGGGCTACCCATTCGTTGGCCAAGAGGATGCCGTGGTCCACATCCGGTTCGGCGATGAGGCAGTTGGCGACCTCCACCAGGTCCCGTGAGAACGCCCGGCGGAACCCGAGCCTCCGGCGGCCTTCCGCGTGAAGGCTGATGCGCCGACGGTAGTGAAATTCCGGCGATGCGGGCAGGATGGGCAGGATCTCGAAGCCGGTGAGGCCCCCGACCCGGGCCAGGGCGTCCACGACGTTTTGCTGCTTGGCGCGAAGCTGCGCCTCATACGACACGTGCTGCCAGGAGCAGCCTCCGCAGGCGCCGGCGTAGGGGCACGGCGCCGTCCGCCGTTCCGGCGACGGCTGCAGGAGCGACACCACCCTTGCCACCGAGTGCCGCTTGTGCTCCTCGACGACCTCCGCCGCCACTTGGTCGCCCGGCGCCGTCATGGGAACCAGCACGACCTTGCCGTGGTCCCGTCCGAGCCCCCAGGGGCCGTGGGTGAGGGTTTCGATGGTCAGTGACGGGAGGTTCATGGTTTGGCCTTATGGGTCATGCTTTGACAAGCCATCGATATAGGCTAGGAATTCAGGCTAGGAATTGAGGGTTCAAGCGGTATGGAGGCCGCCGTCACGTTATGCAACACGACCCGCGTTTTCTCAAGGGGATCGACGAGTTCAACCAGGGATTCTTCTACGAGGCTCACGAAACCCTGGAGCAGCTCTGGCTCGAGGACCACGGACCGGAGCGTGAGTTCTATCAGGGCATTATTCAGGTGGCCGCGGCTTACTTCAAGTGGGAGCAGGAGGTGCCGCGGGGCACGATCAAGCTGCTGCGCTCGGGCATTCGGAAGCTCGAACCCTACCGGCCCGTCTGTCTGGGCGTCGACGTGACGGAGTTTCTGTCGGGCATCGAGGCCGATCTGGCCGACGTCGAAGCGTGGTCGGGCAGGGACGGTCCCGTTCCCGAACTGCGCATCCCGCGATTGTCTCCCGAGGGCCGGCCGGCGCCCGACTCCCGAGCCTCCCGCGAATAGTCCGCGGAAGAGAACGTCCGCTACATGTCCATACCACCCCAGGTCATCGCCCTGTGCGCCTCGCTGTCCTACGCCTGCGTGCTGGTGACCTCGCGCCGGGGCATGCTGTACTCGACGCCCAAGACGGTGACCCTGATCTCGCTCATCGTCCACACGGTCAGCCTGTGGACCGCGGTCTTCCTCACCGGCGGGATCCCCCGGGTGGATGCCGCGGCCGTCTACGTCTTCATCGTCGCGGGCATGCTCCAGCCCATCATCCGGCTATGCACCTATACCGGCGTGCACAGGGTCGGGGCCGCCCGCAGCGCGCCCATACGATCGACCCATCCCATGTTCGGCGTTTGCATCGCCATCATGGTGCTGGGCGAGAGCGCCACCCTGGTGGTCCTCGCGGGTGTCGTGTCGGTGGTGTGCGGCATCGTGCTCATTACCTGGAAACGGGCCTCGGAGGTGCGGTCGTTTCACTGGTGGGAGTTCCTGTTCCCGCTCACCGCCTCCCTGCTGGCGGGCATCGTCCATCCCATGCGCCGCTTCGCCCTTTCCATCTCCCACGAGCCGCTGTTTTTTGCCGCGCTGGTGGGCATCGTCTCCCTCCTGTGCTTCCTCGCCTACATGCCGTTCAGCCGGGAGCCGCTGGTGTGGGACCGGAGGGCGATGCTGCCGTTTCTGACGGCCGGCGCCGCCGAGACCTGCGGCATCCTGTTCGTGATCACCGCCCTGGGCATCGGCAGCGTGATCACGGTCTCGCCGCTGGTGGGCATCAGCCCCCTTTGGGTGCTGCTGGGGACGGTGATCTTCCTCAGGGACCTGGAGCAGGTGCGGCTTCAGACCGTCGCCGGCGCGATCTGCGTCATCGTCGGCACCGCGGCTATTTCCCTCGGAGGATGAGGGAACACGACCTTGCCTTGAAGAGGGGATGAAACGCCCGGGCTACGACGCCTGGGACGCCCTCGTTCGCGCAAGCCAGGTTTTGCCGAGCTGTAGGTAGATGTACGCTGAAATCAGGTACAGAACCGCGATACCCAGGAGCGCGGGCTCATAGCTCTGGGTCGTGTCGTAGATGGCGCCTGCCATAGCGGGTCCGATCAGCCCGCCCCACTGGTAGAAGAAGCCCATGTTGCCGCGCACCTTGGCGAAATGCTTCCGCCCGTAGAGCTCTCCGACCAAGGCCCAGGTTACCGGAAACACGGCCTCCACCAGGGAGAACAAGGGAAGGAAGAGCCACAGCAGGAGTGTGTTTTGGGCATAGGTGAGCAGCAGCAGGCCGCCGGCCGCCACCACCATGCAGACGGCCATGAGCCGTGCCTTGTCGTGCCGGTCGGCCAGCCAGCCCACCACCAGATGCGTCGGCAGAGACAGCGCCGCAAATACGCTGAGAAACCAACTGGCAGCGAGCTCGCCTACACCTTTCCAGACCATGATCTGCACGAAATGGGCAATCACGGTGCTGAGACCCAACACGCGGAACAGGGTCGAAACGACGAGGAGCCAGAAAGGAGCACCGCGAACGGCCTCCCAAACGCCGATGTCGGCTTCGGCCGGCGCCGCGCCGCTTTCCGCCGGCTGACCGGGTTCCTGGGTCGGGCGTGAAGGGATGTCTCCGTCCGGCGCCAAACCCATGTCCTCGGGCGAGCGCCGTACCACGGCTGCCAGGGGCGTCCCCAGCCCAAGAAAGACGGCGCCCGCCAGCACCATCCCCCAGCGCCAGCCGTAGTAGTGCACCACGTACGCCAGGACCGGCGCCAACAGGGCGCCGCCGACGCCGATGGAGCAGCTCACCAGCGCCATGGCCCTGGCCCGGTAACGGGAGAACCAACTGTTGGCCAGCACCATCGGGCAGTGCATGAAGCCGGCGCCGAAGGCCAGTGACACGACCCCCAGGTAGAGGATCAGGAGGGTCCAGTAGGAATCGACCCAATAGAGGAGCATGTAGCCCAGACCGGTGAGCAGGACGGCCACCATCATGATGGGCCGCGGGCCGAAACGGTCGATGAGATATCCGGCCAAAGGGCCTTCGAGGGCGCCTTCGGCCCGGGCCAGGCCGAACACCAGGCCCGTGGCCGCGCGATTGATGCCCAGGTCCTTCTGCAATGGCAGGGCGAAAACCGTAAAGCCGTAGAAGTGGAAGCCTCCGCCGAGGAACCGGAAGAGGCAACCCACCAGCACCATCCGCCAGCCGTAGAACGAAAAATAGTCCCGGCATGTTTGGATTGGATTTTTGAAGCGCATGCGAAGTTTACGGCGGAGTGGATGCGGTTACAGGCTGGTGACATGCCCGCAGACGCGTCATTGCACGCGCGGGCGGGTGGAATTATCGCAGGCCCGCCGGCCGGGCCAGGGTGTCGTCCCCCGGGCAGCCTGCTAGGGCGCGTCTCCCGTCACGCTCCCGCCGATCATCTTGCCGATGAGGTCGGTGATGTCCGGCGGCGACTCGGTCTCGCGTATGCGGCCGCCGGATGGAATGAGCCGGTCGGATGCCCCGGGGGAGATGGCAATGTACTTGTCGCCGATAAGCCCCCTGGCCCGGGCGGAGGCGATGGCGTCTTCCTGAAGGGCGACGCCCGGGTCGATGCGCAAGCTCAGCCGCGCGCGGTCGTCGACCAGGCTCATGGAGTCCACCCGGCCGACCTTTACGCCGGCGATCTCCACCGAGTCTCCCCGCCGGAGCCCGGCCACGTTGGTAAAGTCGGCGTACACCACGTATCCGGAATTGCCGAAGGCTTCGAGCTTGCCCAGCCGGATGGCGAGGTAGCCGAGGCAGAGGATGCCGGCCACCACGAAAGCGCCGACGACGATTTCCGTCACTCTGTGGTTCATACCGTGTCCGCTGCCTCCGAGTTCAGGAACCGCCGTACCGCCGGGTTGGGTGACTTGAGGAACTCCGCGGTGGGACCATGGTCGGCGATCACTCCGTCGGCCAACATAGCCACGCGGTGGGATATTGTAAAGACTTCGGGAATGTCATGGCTCACGATGACGCCGGTGAAGCCGAGGCGGCTCTGCATGGCGGCGATGAGCTGGTGGATGCTCTGGCCCAGCAGGGGGTCGAGGCCGGTGGTGGGCTCGTCGAACAGCACGATCCGCGGGTCCGTCACCAGCGCCCGGGCGAATCCGGCGCGTTTCTTCATGCCGCCGCTCACCTCCGCCGGATACTTGTAGCCCATGTCCTTGAGCCCCACCTGATCGAGCCGTTCCCGCACCTTGCGGCCGATGGCGTCCTCCCCGAGGCGCGTCCTTTCGCGCAACGGGAAGGCCACGTTGTCGAAGATGGTCATGGAATCCAGCAGGGCGGCGCCCTGGAACAGAAAACCGAACCGTTCCCGGATCTCGTTCAGGGGTTTCTGCCCCAGCCGGGTGATGTCCGTTCCGTCCACCAGGATTTGTCCGCGGTCGGGAAGCAGCAGGGCGATCATGGTCTTCAGCAGCACGGTCTTGCCGGAGCCGCTGCCGCCGATGATGGTCGTGATCCCGCCCTCCTCGATGGTCAGGTTGGTGCCCTGGAGCACCGCCTGGTGGGCGAAGTTCTTGTAGACGTCGATGACTTCAATCATGGAAGGCTCCGGACGAATCGCGACACGACACTAGAGCATCACCGAGGTTAGGACGTAGTCCGACAGCAGGATCAGGACGAACGAGAGCACCACGGCCTCGGTCGTGGCGCGGCCCACCCCGGTGGCCATGGGGAGTGCGTGGAAACCCTTGTAGCAGCACACCCAGGAAATGATCAGGCCGAAGGTCGCGGACTTGATCAGCCCTTCGACCACGTCCCGAAGCTGCACCGCCTGTTCCATCGCGGAGATATAGCTGCCCGAGCCCAGGTCCAGCAGGCCGACGCCCACGAGGTAGGCGCCCCAGATGCCGATGACGTTGAACATGCAGGTCAGCAGCGGCATGGCGATGACGCCCGCGACGATACGGGGCGAAACCAGATACTTGACGGGATTGATCGCCATGGAGTGCATGGCGTCGATCTGTTCGGTGACCCTCATGGAAGCGAGCTCGGCCGCCATGGCCGAGCCGGTCCTGCCGGTGACCATGAAGGCCGACAGCACCGGCCCGAGCTCCCGCAGCAAGCTCAGGGCCACAACCGCCCCCAGGAAGCTCTCCGCGTTGAACTTCCGCAGGCTGTAGTACCCCTGGAGTCCCAGCACCATGCCGGTGAAGAGGCCGGCAAGCAGCACCACCAGCAGGGAGTCCACCCCGATGGCGCGGATTTGTTGTATGATGAGACGGAACTTGGCGGGCGGCCGCAAGGCCCAGGCCAGGGCGGAACCGAGGAAGATCACGCCCGCGCCCATGCCGGCCACGGCTGTGAGCGTCCGTCCACCGATGTTTGCGAGAAGTGCGATCATGTTGCGAGGATGAGTCAATCCGGTCGGGGACTGATTCGTCTGACATGATCCCATAGTTGATCGACGTTGTCGGAGAGGTCGTCTATGCGCCCTGCCAGCCTTCTCACATATACAAAGGCGACAAGGGTTATCAGTATTGGCAGTGCGACGGCGACGACGCCGATCAGTATGGAAATGACTTGCAGGTAGAGGGCTGTGTTCATCGTTTCAGACGCGGAAAGGTCTTCAAGCAGTCTTGAGCATCCCGCTCATTCTCGTAGGGTTCCCGAGTTTCGTCTGCTCGCTTTCCCATTTCAGGCCGGCCTCGCGGGTCGTCGCGCTCCCCACCTGCTTGATATGTCCGTCTTCTCCGAAATGCCGCTTGTGTTCCTGCTCGCGCTTTTTGAGATCGGTGGTGATGCCGCTGTACACAATCCGGCCGCCTTGCTTGAAGTGGTACTTGTAGGTGTCTCTGGACATGTACGAACCTCCTGTAAGAAGGAATCGGCAGCAAACCCGTATCCTTTAATCTTAGACGAGAAGCATCCGCTCGCCAAGCCACCCGTTGGGGTAACTCCGTTGGTCGTGCCGGGACACAATCCGGGCAGCGACTCTGAGGGCGCCGCCGCGCCCGGCCTCGGTGAGCCCTTCCTGCCATGAACACACACGAAACCATCGACAGGGTGTTCGAGGGCCGTGTTGCCGTCATTCAGCGGCGGGGGGGCTTCCGGTTCTCGCTGGACTCGCTGCTGCTGGCGCGCTTCGTCGAGCTCCGGGGGCGGGAGCGGATCGTCGATCTGGGTACGGGGAACGGGGTCATTGCCCTGTCCCTGGCCGCGCTGAACGGTGGGGTGGAGGTGGTCGGCCTCGAGTTGCAAGAGGCCATGATCGACCGGGCGGTGCGGGGTGTGGCCCTGAACGGCCTTGGGGAGCGGGTTGGCATGGTACGGGGAGACGTGCGCGACGTGGAAAAGGATTTTCCGGCCGGGAGCTTCGAGGTGGCGGTTTGCAATCCTCCCTACCGGCCGCGCCGGAGCGGCCGGGTTAATCCCGACCGCGAGCGGCTGGTGGCCCGGCATGAGGTGGAGGGGGAGCTGGCGGATTTCACCCGCGCCGGGGCGTACCTGCTGCGGCACCGGGGCCGGATGTGCCTGGTCTACCCCGCGGAGAGAGCGATGGATCTCTTCTCCGCCATGCGGCAGCACGGCCTCGAGCCCCGGCGGGTGAGTTTCGTTCATTCGTTTGCCGGCGCGGCCGCGACCCTGATTCTGGCGGAGGGCGTCAAGGGCGCCCGGACGGGCCTGAGGGTGCTGCCGCCGCTGGTCATCTATCGAGGCGAGGACGAATATACGGACGAGATGGCCGGGTTGCTGGGCTCCTAGCCCCGCTTCCTCAAGTGGTTCAGCAACAGGCTCCTTAAGGAGTCCCGGAGCTCGGGATCGTCGATGCGGCCCAATTCGCGCTCCGGGAGCCGTGCCGCGTCCACGGGAGGCGGGGGGGCGTTGGAGTCTTCCGGCGGGGTCGCGGAGGGGATATCCCCCACCATGAAGAAAATGCCGGTGACCACCTCACGCTCCAGCCGCTGATTGAGCTTCTCCACGATGATGTCCTTCATGTACTGGAGCTGCTGCATCCACGTGGCGGCGCGGACCCGGACGAACAGGGTGCCGTTACGGATCTTCTCGGGGCGGGCGTTGCGCGCGACGGCCGGCCCCACGGTGTCGGCCCATATCTCCCAGATGGCGTAGTCATCGAGTCTCCGCTTGAGCGGCAGCCGCTGCACCGTGCGGTCGAGAATGTCGCCGAGTCGTTCCATGTTCCGGTCCGCGCTGCGTCCGGCGCCGCCGGCCGCAGTGTCCAGGAAGGTTCAGCATAGCCGTCCGTGAGGCGGGACGGCAAGCCCGCGGATGAAAAATGATGGGAAGTTTGTCCTTGACAACACTACATGTTGTGGGTATTTTGGAAATTCTGCACTAGATACGGCTGACGCCACAACGCGGTGCAAAACGAAACTGATACCACGGAAACTGATACCATAAGGTGATACCACGAGGGAGGAAGCATGTCTGCGATCACGACGACCACATCGGCCGCGTCGCGCGGCGAGGATACCGGCAAGGGCCAGGACAAGGCACAGGGCATTCGTGTCCGGCGGTATTTCACCAAGGCCGGAACCAATCCTTATGACGAGGTGGAATGGGAGATCCGCTCGGCGACCATTCAGAACGAGAGCGGGAACGTCGTGTTCGAGCAGAACAACGTGGAGGTGCCCAAGGCCTGGTCGCAGATGGCCACCAACGTCGTGACCTCCAAGTATTTCCGCGGCCCCCTGGGGACGCCCCAGCGGGAACGGACGGTGCGGCAGCTCATCAGCCGCGTGGTGGACACCGTCACGGCCTGGGGCAGGGCGGACGGCTACTTCGCCGGCGAGGATGATGCGCAGGCCTTTTTGGACGAGCTCACCCATATTCTGGTGCACCAGAAGGCCTGCTTCAACAGCCCGGTGTGGTTCAACTGCGGCATCGAGGAAAAGCCCCAGTGCTCGGCCTGCTTCATCCTGTCGGTGGACGACACCATGGAGTCGATCCTCGACTGGTATCGCAAGGAGGGAGTGATCTTCAAGGGCGGTTCGGGCTCGGGCGTGAACCTGTCGAGGATTCGCTCGGCAAAGGAACAGTTGGCGGGCGGCGGCACGGCGTCGGGGCCGGTTTCCTTCATGCGGGCGGCGGACGCCTCCGCGGGAGTCATCAAGTCCGGCGGCAAGACCCGGCGGGCGGCCAAGATGGTGATCCTCGACGCGGATCATCCGGACGTCGTGGAGTTCATCAACTGCAAGGTGGAGGAGGAGAAGAAGGCCTGGACCCTCATCGAGGCCGGGTACGACGCCAGCCTGGACGGTCCGGCGTACGGCAGCGTGTTCTTCCAGAACGCCAACAACTCGGTGCGGGTGCCCGACGAGTTCATGGAGCGGGTGCTGGACGGCGGCGAATGGGACACCCGCTTCGTCACCACCGGTGACGTGTCGGAGACCTTTCGCGCCAAGGATATCCTGCGGATGATCGCGGAGGCGACCCACCTGTGCGGCGACCCCGGGATGCAGTTCGACACCACCATCAACAACTGGCACACGTGCTCGAACACGGGGCGCATCAGCGGCTCCAACCCGTGCTCGGAGTACATGCACCTGGACAACTCGGCCTGCAACCTGGCCTCCCTGAACCTGCTCAAGTTCCTGCGTGACGACGGCGGGTTCGATACCGAGTCCTTTCGCCACACCGTGGACATCATGATCACGGCCCAGGACATCCTGGTGGACAACTCGTCCTACCCCACCGAGGAGATCACCCGGAACGCGCACGACTTCCGCGAGCTGGGGCTGGGCTACGCCAACCTGGGGGCGCTGCTCATGTCCCTGGGGCTGCCCTACGATTCCGATGCCGGAAGATCCTACGCCGCGGCGGTGACCGCACTGCTCACGGGCGAGGGATATCTTCAGTCCGCCCGCGTAGCGGACCGGCTGGAACCCTTCGGGGGCTATCCGGTCAATCGGGAGCCCATGCTCAAGGTGCTCGATATGCACCGTGCCCACGCGCACAAGATCTCCTCGTCGCACGTGCCGCTGGATATGCTCACCGCCGTGCGGGACGTGTGGGACACGGTATGCGAGGAAGGCGAGGAGCACGGGGTGCGGAACTCGCAGATCTCGGTGCTGGCGCCCACCGGCACCATCGCCTTCATGATGGACTGCGACACCACCGGGGTGGAGCCCGATATCGCCCTGGTGAAGTACAAGAGGCTCGTGGGCGGCGGCATGCTCACCATCGTCAACCACACCGTGCCCCGTTCGTTGAAGCGGCTCGGTTACGATGCCAAGCAGATCCAGGGCATCATGGAATACATCGACGAGCACGGCACCATCGAAGGTGCGCCGGAGTTTCGCGAAGACGACCTGCCGGTGTTCGACTGCGCGTTCAAGCCCGCCAACGGCAGCCGGTCCATCCACTACATGGGACATATCCGGATGATGGGCGCCACCCAGCCTTTCATCTCGGGTGCCATTTCCAAGACCATCAACATGCCCATGGACGCGTCGGTAGACGAGATTGGACAGGCCTACGTCGAGTCCTGGAAGCTCGGGGTCAAGGCCGTCGCCATCTACCGCGACGGGTCCAAGCGCACCCAGCCCCTGAGCACCAGCGGCAAGACGGAGGCCCCGGGCGCGGCAGTGGACTCGCGGCCGTTGCGGCACAAGCTGCCGGACGAACGGCGGTCCATCACGCACAAGTTCGACATAGCGGGCCACGAGGGCTACATCACCGCGGGCATGTACGAGGACGGCCAGCCGGGCGAGATCTTCATCACCATGTCCAAGGAAGGCTCCACCATCTCCGGGCTCATGGACTCCTTCGCCACCGCCATCTCCATGGCGATGCAGTACGGCGTGCCCCTCAGGGTGCTGGTGGACAAGTTCAGCCACATGCGTTTCGAGCCCTCGGGCTTCACCCGAAACCCCGACATCCCCATGGCCAAGTCCATCATGGACTACCTCTTCCGCTGGCTCGCCACCAAGTTCCTCGACGGCAAGGCCCAGACCGAGGTAGGCGTCGTCTCACGGGATCCGGAAGAGCTGGCCGAGGCCCCCGCACCTGCGCCCAAGCTGGTCGAAAGCTCCGGCACCGGATACAACATGGCCCAGGGCTTCTACCAGCAGGACGCCCCGTCCTGCTCCGACTGCGGCGCCATCATGGTGCGCAGCGGCGCCTGCTACAAGTGCATGAACTGCGGGTCGGTGAGCGGGTGCTCGTAGGGGCGCGTCCTGAAGCGACACAAGCTTAGCAAAGAAATATAAGCGTCATTGAGTCATGCGACTACGGGGCCTGACAAAAAAACTTTGTAATGGTGGCTGTATACTATACCCTGTTGTTTGCGGCTTTTGGTGTTGTACTCTTTGAACTGTCGGCATCTTTGGGCTGGTTCGGAACCGAAGAGGACGGCTATGTCTATTGGTACATGATAGTGATTCCAACGCCATTGTTCTTGCTGGCTTTGCAGGGAGGTCGGAAGAGAAAGTTGACAGCGATGGAGAGAGCGGTAACTGTGGCGTTGTTGTTTTTGGCAGCAGGGTTCGTGGTCAATACTCTGGCAAATTCAGGCACCTTTGGCTTGTTTTGGGATTCTCTCATGGGCCGTTTTACGCAATTTAGTACCATCCAGTAGTCAAGGTGCGGTGTCCATCTTTCGCCGTCGGCGTTTCCCACGTTATTGCCCCTCGCTAGTGGAGTTGGTCAAATCTACGTTGACAGTACTACTCTGGCGAAACCGCTTCATACGAAGGCTGGAGCAGGCTGGTAACCACCGCGTCCCGCCGCCAGCACCAGCAACGGCCAATCCGTCATCACATCTTCCGACTCGGCCGACGACATCGTGCGGCCGTTGCGCCACGGTTCGACCTGGTCACGGTAGTGCGACGACCTCGGATTTCCCGCCTGGCCCGGAATGATGACGAAGCGTGACCGGATCGGTTCGCCCAGGGTCACCAGCATCCGCATCGATGCGCCGACGACCTGGTCGTAGGGGCGGGAGTGGCGGTAGTAGGAGTTGCTGACGGTGACGCCGTCTCCTTTGACCGGGAAGGGGTCCAGCGAGAAGAACGGCGCCAGCCATTTATTGTTGCCGAGGGCGTGCGCGAGGGTGAGGGTGTGGAGGCGGCCCCAGGACCAGTCGGCGGGGTCAGAGCCCTGCCGTTTCGTCAGCTCCGCCTGGGCTTCCCGGAGGCTTGCTGTCAGCACTTTCTTGCGTGGGGTGACACGGAACCAGATCGACCCGGGGTCCATGAGGATGCCGTCCAGGGGCGCCACCGCTTGGTTCAGGATCTCCGCATAGCTCGTGAAAAGGTCCTCGCCGAGGTCCTTTGCCCAGATGTTCCACATGAGCCGGTGATAGAGGACATGGAAGAGGGCGGCGCCGGCGGACTGCGTGCCGCAGTCGTAGTTCCATTCATCGAGCAGCTCCACGCAATGCCGTAGCGACGGCTCCTCCCGCGCAATCTCACCTAGCTCCAGACGCAGGGCGGTCAACAGCCGCTCGGCCTGAACCGAACGGGTGTCGAGCTGTATCCGGGCCATGTCGTCCATACCGAGGCGGGCGTCGCGGGTGAGCAGGTGGCGGATGCGCTCGATGCGGTAGGGGGGCTCGAACAGGTCGGAGAGGTAGTAGGGATAGCCGGGGTCCGCGATACGGTTGTTGGCGCTGGCGACCATGCCTTCGGGTGGGTTGTACAGGCGCGGCAGCTCATCGAACGGGATGGTGCCGGTCCAGTCGTGGGCCGCGTTCCAGCCCTCCAGGGGCAGCCACGAGGGCTCCTGCCGCGGCCGCAGGGGGACTTTTCCCGCCAGGGCGTAGCCGATGTTGCCCCGGGTGTCGGCGTAGACGCAGTTGAGCGAGGGTGCCACGTGATGCGCCATGCCCGAGAGAAACTCGCTCCAGTCCCGCGCCCGGTTGACGCCGTCCAGCAGCCCCAGCTCGTTTCCCGGCGTGTGCGCGACCCACTGGAACGACAGGACCTCGCGGTCCGGCAGGTCCGAATCGTGCGGCGTCGCCGCCAGGATGTCCGACAGCACCGGCCCGTGCCGGGTGTGCCGCACCACAACTTCCATCGGGCGGCGGCCGCGGACGGCGATGGTTTCACGCCGGGACTCGAACTCCGCCCAGCCGTCGGGCGTACGGTAGAGGCCCGGCTCCTCGGGATGAATCCGCTCCCGGTAGAGGTCGCCGTCATCGCACAGGGCGGCGACGAAACCCCAGGCCATGTCCCGGTTGTGTCCGACGTAGACGAGGGGAGATCCCGGCAGCGACACGCCCGCGGCCTCGAAGGTTGGCGTCCCGCCGGCACCGTCGCCCGTCCGCAAGTGGTTCAGATACCAGATGCCGGGTACCGTCATGCGGAGGTGCATGTCGTTGCACAGGATCGCATGGTCCTCCTTTGAGTGCCGGGCGTCCACCGCCCAGCCGTTGCTCCCCTGGCCCCTGGGATGCCAGGGGGCGTCGGCGAAACTTCCGTTGATGAAGCGTAGCAGCTCCGCGCCCTGGTCGCTGACGGCGCGGGTCACGGTGGCGCCCCAGGACGGGTAGCGCGGGGCCAGCGAACGAAGCTTCTCAGGGTCGTTCTCCAAACGCGCATGGAGTGCTAGAAAGGTGAGCCGCGTCATCAGCGCGGATGACAGGAACAGGGCGAAGCCCTTGGCCAGGGTGAGGCAGTCCACCGGCTGCCACGGGGCGGGTTCATAGCGCAGCACGCGGAACTCCACCGGCAGGCGGCGCTGGTGGGTGTCCACGTAGGCGTTGACGCCGCCGCAATAGGCATCGACGGCTTGGGCGGATCGCTCCGACAGCAGGGGCAGGGAGAGCGCAGCGGTGTGGCGGAGGCCGATCACCCGCATGAAGTGATCGACGCCGGTCAGCTTGCCGGATCGGAGGTGCCGGGTGAAATCCCCGCGGGGCGTCGCCCGGTCGCCGAAAATCTCGGCTAGCCGTCCGCTGAAGACCCGCCGGTTGAGGTCCATCTGCCACAGCCGGTCCTGGGCGTGCAGGTAACCCTGGGCGAAGAACAGGTCGGCTTCGCTGTGGGCGGAGATGTAGGGTATGGCGAAGGAGTCCCAACGGACCCGGACGTCCTTGCCGAGGCCCGGCAAGTGAACGGTGCCCCGGCGTTTCGGGAGGTTCTTACGCGCCGCGAAGCGGAGCAGCGGCGTGAGCAGGGATGCCAGCAGGTTCATGGAACGGAATGCCACATACGGCTGGGCGGGGGCCGTGTCCAGCGTCGGTTACCTGGGGTTCTTCCCGGTAGCCCCCGGCACGGTGGCCAGCGCCTTTGCGGTTCTGGTCTACGCGCTGATCGGCCCGCTCCAGCAGGCCGCGGTGCTGGTGCCGGCCATCGTCGCCGTGTTCGTCCTGGGCGGGATCAGCGTGGGCGTCGTGCTGCGGCGCGGCGACGGACCCAAGGACCCGTCCCATGTGGTGTGCGACGAGATCGCCGGACAGTGGATCGCGCTCTTGAGTCTCGGCTACTCCGGCCGCTGGGAGTTTATCCTGACGGCGTTCCTGCTGTTCCGCCTCTTCGACGTGTGGAAGCCTCCGCCCGTATCGTTCTTCGACCGCCGCCCGGGATCCTGGAACGTGATGATGGACGACGTCGCGGCCGGAATCTACGCCAATCTGGCGAGCCACCTTTGCCTGTTTCTCGTGTGGGGCTGAGGGGTCCGCGTCCCGTGCCCGCCTGACCCGGAGAAGCCCGGAAACCCTGTCACCTGAACATCCGGGCATCAGGCCAGCAGCCCGCCCTGCACTATTGCCCCAGTCGCAGCAGCCTGACGGCGTTGTCGCCAAGGATCTTCTGCTTGTCCGAGTCGGACAGGCGGATGTCCCGCACCGCGTCCACCGAGCGCTCCAGGGGAATCGGCACCGGCGGAAAGTCGCTGCCGAACAGCACGTGGTCCGCGCCCGCGGTCTCCACGGCGCACGCAACGGCCGGGGCATGGAGGCTCACGGTGTCGTAGTAGAGCTGCTCGATATAGGTGCTCGGCGCCCGCGGCAGCACGTCGGGTTCCCAAGGACCGAAGCTGTCGTCCTTGCGGAGCTCGTAGCCGAAGTCCAGACGTCCGGGCAGCATGGGCAGGGCGCCGCCCACGTGGGAGCAGATCATCACGAGGTTCGGAAACCGTTCGAAGCCGCCGGTGAGGATGAAGCGCGCGAGGGACAGGGTGGTGTCGAAGGGCCGTCCGACCATTTCGGGCAGCCGGAAGATCTCCATGTGTTCCGCCCCGATGGTCACCCGCGGCGGATGGACGAACAGCGGCACGTCGAGGTCGGTCACCAACTCGAAGAACGGCACGGCGTTGGGGGAATCCAGGTACTCTCCGGCGACGCTGGAGTTGATCATGATCCCCTTGAGCCCGTATTCGCGTACCGCCCGATCAGTCTCCTTGAGGAACTTGTCGCCGCCGAAGGGCACCGCACATGCCAGCCCCAGCAGGTAGTCGGAGTGCTGCGCGGTGGTCTCGGCCGCGAACGCGTTGAACTCCGTCACGATGTCGAAAGGGTCTTTGCCCGCCGGCGTGCGGATCCAGTTGTTGCCGAAGATCGTCAGGTCCACCCCGGCGCGTTGCTGCTCGTCGCGCAAACGCGGGATATCGAAGATGGCTTGCGGCGACTTGGGGTGGTACCAGCCTTGGGGCACGAGATGGGCATGAGCGTCGATGATCATGGAGAGCTAACTACTGGATCGTCCGCGGAGTTTCAAGACCGCGGGCCGGGTTGCCGGCGACAGAGCCCGTGCCGCTTGACCGCCGGATGCTACGGTGTTACTTGCGACCTCCCATGAAACTCGACATCGAATTCAACTCGGGCGCCCAACTGCCCATGGACGCCATTCCCGCGCTGGCCAGGGCCGCGGAGGACAGCGGCTTCGACTGCGCCTGGGGAGGGGAGGCCAACAACAAGGACCCGACCGTGATGCTGGCGGCGGTGGGCGCGGTGACGACACGGCTCAAACTGGGCACGGCCGTCTATCATATGCTGGGCCGGACGCCCGTGAGCATGGCCCTTCACGCGGCCGGCCTCGACGAGCTCTCCGGCGGGCGCTTCCTGTTCGGGCTCGGCATCTCCAACCCCACCATCGCCAACTGGCACGGGGTGGAGTTCGACCATCCGTTGGGGCGCATCCGGGAATACCTGGAGATCGTCGGGAGCGCCCTCCGGGGTGACAAGCTGGACTACCAGGGCCGGTTCTATCATGCCTGGGGCTTCAAGCTGGCGTTCAAGCCCTCGGGCCGAGGCGTCCCCGTCTACCTCGCGGCCTTCGGGCCGCAGATGAGCCGGCTGGCGGGCCGGTTGAGCGACGGCGTGCTGATCAACATGGCCAACCCGCGGGAGATCCGCCGGATCGCCGACAACGCCCGGGAGGGCGCGCGGCTGGCCGGCAAGGACCCGGACGCGCTGGAGATCATCTGCAAGGTCCGTTGCTGCGTCGCCGGGGACAGGGGGGCGGCGCGCCGGGCGCTGGGCCACATCCTGACCTACTATGCCCTGGCCGACTACTATCGCGATCTGCTGACGCGCATGGGGTTCGGCGAGGAGGTGGCGGCGATCCGTGAGACCTGGCGCGCGTCGGGGTTCCACGCCGCATCCAAACAGATTACCGATCGGCTGTTGGACGGCTTGCCCCTGGTGGCCGGTGAATCGGTGGCGGAGGTCCTGGAGCAGGTGAAGGCTTACGGCGAGGCCGGCGCCACGCGCGTGATCATGCCGTATGTTCCGTGCACCGACGACGTGGTGGCGGAAATCCGGGAGTTCATTCAAGCGTTCGGACGCCGGTGAGGCGGGGGCGGCCAGGAATCTCGCCGAGTGCACTTGACTATGAACCGGACGGTGCTTATTTGCAGGTCAAGGCTCAAGGGAGCCCCGACGATCCGATAAAGGAGGCGCGTCATCGCATTCGAGCTGCTCAATCCGAACGGGCTTGAAAATCCCGTGGGGTACTCGCACTTGGCCAGGATCTCTTCCGGGCGGATGGTGCTGGTGGCGGGACAGGCTCCGTTCAACGCCGAGGGCGAGGTGGTCGGCAAGGGGGATTTCGCGGCCCAGTTCCGGCAGGTGTGGGAGAACCTGCGGACGGCCATCGAGGGCGCCGGCGGGCGTCCCCAGGATTATGCGACGCTGACGATGTACGTGACCGACGTCAAGGCCTACCATGACAACCGCAAAGAGATTGGTGCTTCCTACCGGGAGATCTTCGGAAAGCACTTCCCCGCGATTACCCTGGTTCAGGTAACAGGACTCTACCACCCGGATTGCATGGTCGAAGTATCCGGGCTGGCTTGTATCGACTGATGGCTGGGGGGTAGCGGGACGGCGTGAAGCGGCACTCCGCTCCCGCCCCCGCAGCGTTTCCACCACAACCACCGCCATGGGGAGTCGTATGCAGATGTACCGCACAGAGATGACTGGCAAGGGTGGCCTGGATTCCCCGGACTCCTTCGACCCGCCCAGCGAGACAGAGATCATCGGCCTGTGGCAGTGCTTCCGTTCGGCGGGCTTGTCGGAAAAGCAGGCCTGGGACGCGGTTCTCGCCGGAATCGCCCTGGACGCAGCCTTCTCGGACGGCCGGAGGCGTCCGCGCCTCGAACAATAGTGTGAGTGTTTGTTAGGCGGCCCCGCGGTGTCGGGGCCGGGCACGATCAGGTTTGTTCAGCCTGGGGGTCGGCGCGGGCCAGGAGGTCCAACAGCGCCGCCTTGTGACGGCGCTCGACCTCCACGAGTTGCCGCAGCAGTTGGCTGTAGTCCGGCGCTTCGAGCGCCAGATAGGAGACGTCGTCCGTGAGCCTCGCCTCGACCCGCTTCTGATCCTCCAAGTCCTGGTGCATTCGTTCCCAGTGGTTCCTTCCGGATGGGATGCTCGTGTCGAACTTGGCGACGCGGGCGCCGAGCCGCTCGATCCCTTCGAACAGAAGCGTGATGCTCGTCTCCTTCTCGACCGCCATCTGGCTTAGCCGCTCACCCACGAAGGGGTAGGGCGCCTTTTCCGCGTGCAGCTTGAGCTGGTTTGCGAGGCGGGCAAGCTCCCGGTAGTTGTCGGCGAGCACCGTGCGTGTCGTACGGTCCCCCCGTCTTGCGCGGTTGCGCTCGAACCAGCCCGTGATGGTCTCCGTGAGTGCCATGATGGACTAGAATAGGGCCCGCTGGGCGTCCTGTCAAGGTAGCCGCATGTTCTGTCAAACCAAAGCCAAAATGTCCCCTTTGAGCAAAGTTAAAATGTCCCCTTGTGGGTAGGAGGATGCGGGGTTGGGTGGGGCACGGGCGTACGTTGGTGCTCCAACGGCGCCGTGGGGTGGCCTGTGGACAACCCGGCCATCCCTCCTCTAACCGCCGGTTGACCACAGGCTTGACGCTCTCGCGCGGAAGGGCGGCAGGAACGGTCACGACAAGACCGAAGGGATGGCGTGGACGAGAGCGAGATGGAGGAGCCCGGTTCGGCTTGCACAGGGGTGATGACCGCGGTGGGGTGGCGGTGTGTGCTGCCGGCTGACCCACCCACAGGGGGCTGTGGATGATCAGGGGTTGTGTCACCCGCGCCTTTGGGACGCCGCAGAGCTGCAACCGCTCACGCTCTTGCAGTGCCCCCTCCAAGGAACTCTCCCAGGCCGCGGTGCGGAAAATCCCCTGCGCCGACCGGTCCGGCCCGTGGGGGGGGTTACAAGGGCGCTGGTGGGGCAGGAGTGGAGCGGTGGCGTCTCCAGCGGTTCCAGGGGTGGTCTGGGGAGGGTTTGTACTTGGGGCGTTTGCGCTGGAGCACACGGGCGGTGTCGACGGTTCGGTGGAGGCTCTTCTCGTCGTCCAGAGGAATCGGCGCCTGGCCTTCGGCGAGGATGCGGTAGTCGAGGGTCTTGCCCTGACACAACAGGGTGACGTGACCGTCGAAGGCCTCGCACACGGTGACGGGGCTGGAGCGCAGGCGGTAGCCCTTGCCCTGGTTCAAGACCTGGTATTCCCTGTTGCGGTATCTCAGGGTGAGGTTGCGGCTCAGCTTGCGGATGGAGTGGTGGCTCAGGATGAGGTCTACGGAGGCGGCGTCGTGCAGCACCCGGCGGTGGGCGTCCTGGGGGTGGTGCGGGGGCACGGCGAAGCGGCGGTTATGGTCGGCCATGAACTCGGGCAGGAAGGCGTTGGCTTCCTGCATGGAGTCGATGCCGCCAAGGCGCAACTCCTTGACCAGGCGGTCCTGGAGGGTCTCGTTGGCCCGTTCCACGCGGCCCTTGGCCTGGGGGGTGTTGGCGTGGATGGGCTGGATGTCCAGGGTTTGGAGCGCCCGGGTGAACTGAGTCAGTTCGCCCTCGCAGTCCTGTTGATTGACCCGGAAGATGCCGTGCTTGTCCGAATAGACGGCCACCGGCCGGCCGTACTGGTCCAGATACCCCCGCAGGGTCCTCATGTAGGCTTCGGTGGTCTCGGCCTCGACCAAACGCAGGGCCATGAGCCGACTGGTGGCGTCGTCGATGAACACGATCAGGGTGCAGTAAGGCCCCCGCTCCTCGAACCACCGGTGCGGCGACCCGTCGACCTGCACCAACTCGCCTAGCGCCGTCCGCCGGGGACGGCTCTGATGCACCCGCATCCCCCGGCGCTTCCTCGACCGCCACAGCCCTTCCGCCGCCATCCACTTGCGCAACGTCTCCACCGACACCCCATAGCTATGGACTTCGGTCAGCTTCTCATGGGCCAGCGTCGGCCCAAAGTCCCAGTAGCGCTCCCGCACCACCCCAAGGATCTCTGCCCGCACCTCCGGCGCTATGGCATTGTTCGCCTTCCGCCCACGATGCCCCGAAATCAGCCCCCTCGCCCCAAGCTCCCGGTAACGCCGCAAAAGCCGCTTCACCTGCCGCACGCTCAGCCCCATCCGCTCCCCAGCTTCCCGTTGCCGCAGACGCTTCCCCGCTACCTCCCGGATCACCTCCAGCCGGTCCACCTCTCTCATGGTCATCCCCTCTTCTGTCTTCAACAATCCCTTGCCCCCCTTCCTTCCAGTAAAGGGGACATCTTAGCTTTGTTCAAAAGGGGACATTATCGCTTTGCTCCAACAGGTAGCCGCATGTTCTTGAAAAAACGTCGCAAAAACGGTACATTCAGCGTTGCGACATGGCTATTTACCCGCCCATTGAAGTTGTCGAGGAGAGCGATCCGCCGGCCGAGGAAGTAACCGCCGAGGCGGTGCTGCTGGACGAGATCGACGAGGTCGAGGACGCCGCCGAGCAGGCGGAGGAGTCCTCCGGCGCGCTGGTCCCCTTCGACGCGCTACAACGTTATCTGTCCGAAATCCGCCGCTACCCGGTGCTCACGCGCGAGGAAGAACACGACCTTGCCGTTCAGTACAAGCAGGTCGGCGATGTCGAGGCCGCCTACAAGCTGGTGAGGTCCAACCTCCGCCTCGTGGTGATGATCGCCCGGGAGTATGAGCGGGCCTTCCGCAACCTCCTGGATCTGATACAGGAGGGCAACATCGGGCTGATGGAGAGCCTCAAGAACTTCGATCCCTACCGGGGCGTGCGGTTCCCGTCCTACGCGGTCTGGTGGATTCGCGCCTACATCATTCGCTACCTCATGAACAACTGGCGCATGGTCAAGCTGGGCACCACCCAGGCCCAGCGCCGGCTGTTCTTCAACCTGCAGAAGGAAAAGGAGAAGCTCGAAGCCGAGGGCTTCGTGCCCGGCGCCAAGCTGATCGCGCAACGGCTGGACGTGAAGGAGTCCGAGGTGATCGAGATGGATCAACGGCTCTCGGGCCGGGATCTGTCCACCGACGCTCCCATGGGGGAGGGCGAGACCGCGACCCTGCTGAACACGCTGACGGACAACAGCCCCACGCCGGAGGAGAGCTTGGCGGAGGATGAGTACCGTCAGGCCATCAAGGGGCGGCTGAAGACCTTTGGCGAGGGTCTGAAGGACAAGGAGCTCGTAGTCTTCCGGGAGCGGCTGATGGCGGAGCAGCCGTTGACGTTGCGCGAGATCGGCGAGCGATACGGCATCAGCCGGGAGCGGGTTCGCCAGATCGAGCATCGGGTCAAGAAAAAGCTCAAGAGCTACCTGTCGCAGGAGTTCGAGGTGCTCGACGGCTTCAACGAGCGCGCTTGATGTAGCGGTCGGGATTCTGCTAAGAATCCCGTTATGAATTTCGAGAACAGCATTGATATCGGCGTCGCCCGAGACACCGTCTGGGATTTCCTCTGGGACGTGGACCGGCTGATCTCCTGCGTCCCCGGTTGCGAGGAAGCCGCGACGGTCGAGGCCGGCAAGCTCTACAACGCCAGGATGGTGGCCAGGGTGGGCCCGTTCAAGGTCACTTTCCCGATCAAGATCGAAGTGCTGGAGAACGAGCCGAAGCAGCGGATCAAGGCCCGGGCGACCGGCAGCGACAACAAGATCGGCAGCCACCTGAAGGTAGAACTGGACGTCTCCGTGGAAGAAAAAGGCGAGGCGACACAACTGTCCTTCGTGGCCTCGGTGGATGTTCTCGGCAAGCTGGCGACCCTGGGACACAGCATTATCAAGCGCAAGGCCGACAACGATATGGTGAAATTTGCAGAGGCCGTAAAGAAGGAACTTGAGGGAGGAGCCTGATCCATGCTGCGTCCGTTCCGTCTGGAAGAGCCGGAGAGCGTCAAGGAAGCGTCCGAATCCCTGGCCCGGTATGGCGACTCGGCCAAGATCTACGCCGGGGGCACCGAGCTTTTGCTGGCCATGAAGGAGGGGCTCGTTCACTTCGATTGCCTCGTCAACGTCAAGAAGATACCCGGCCTGGATCAGGTCACGCACGACAACGGCAGCATAAGGCTGGGCGGGTTGAGCACCCACCGTCAGCTCGAACGCTCCGAGACGTTGCAGCAGAAGCTGCCGGTGCTGGTGGAGATGGAGCGGAACGTGGCCAACCTGCGCGTGCGCGAGGTGGGGACCATCGGCGGCAATCTGACCTTTGCCGAGCCCCACGCGGATCCGGGGACCCTGCTGTTGGCCCTGGATGCCACGGTGGTGGCCCAAAAGGCGGGCGGGTCCCGAGAGATCCCCATGAGCGAGTTCTTCGTGGACGCGTATGAGGCGGCCCTGGAAGAGGACGAGGTACTGACTGAGATCGTCGTCCCGGTGCCCGCGGGCAGCGCCGCCGTACGCTACCGCAAGTTCGGATACCTGGAACGTCCGAGCGCGGGAGTGGCGCTCCACGTGATCGCGGACAAGGCGCGGGAGTCGGTGCAGGACGTGCGGATCGCGGTGGGCTGCGTGGGGCCCAAGTCGATGCGCGTGGAAGAGGCGGAGGCGGTGCTGCGGCAGAAGAGCCTGGAGGAGGCGGCGCAGTTGATGGCCGAGGCCGGCGACATCGCCGGACGCGCGGGCGATGCCATCAGCGATCTCCACGGGTCGGCCGAATACAAGGAACACATCGTCAAGGTCCTGTTGACCCGGGCCTTCAACGACATTCGCGCGGAGTTGGCCGGTTAGCCGGTCAACCCCGGTCGCCAGCATCGAGCGGAGGCCAGCAGTTATGGCGGACAGACGACAGACCCTCCCCCTATCCTTTAACGTGAACGGGAGTCGCTACGACATCGAGGTGGAGCCGCACGAGCTCCTCCTGGACGTGATTCGCAAACGTTTGGGCCTCACCGGCTCGAAGCGCTCCTGTGACGTGCAGGTCTGCGGCGCCTGCACCGTCCTGCTGAACGGACGCCCCGTGAGCTCGTGCACCTTGCCGGCCTTCGAGGCCAGGGACAAGGACGTGCTCACCATCGAGGGAATGGCCAAGGACGGCAAGCTGCACCCGATTCAGGAGGCCTTCATCGAGTACGGCGGCTTCCAGTGCGGGTTCTGCACTCCCGGAATGATCCTTACCGCCAAGACCCTGCTCGACGAGAATCCGAACCCCACGGACGAAGAGGTCATCGAGTACATGAACGGCAACCTCTGCCGTTGCACCGGCTACAAGAAGATTGTCGAGTCCATCGTGGCGGTGGGCAAGGGCGGCGCCGAAGCCTCCTGACCTCTCGCGTACCAAAGCACTGGAACGGAAGCGAAAAGGGCAGGTGTCATTGACACCTGCCCTTTTGTTTAGTCCGACACGGTTCGTTCCGTCGCGCCATGTGTCAGGCGCGGATCTCGGTGCGCATGAACTTGATGTAGGCGATGCCGAAGCATACGGCCACCAGCGCCACCAGCGTCAGGAACATGGGCCAGATCAACCGCAGGCTTTGTCCCAGGTTCAGCGGTGTGACCAGCAGACCCTCGAGCTGGCCGATCTGGTCCGCCCGGATGGGAACCAGGCTCCGTGCCACCGGGTCCAACAGCAGGCGCACCGATTCGCTGTAGAGAAGGCTCGGCGACATGCGTCCCATGACTGTTTCGATGGTCGCGAGCCGCGCCGCTTCCTCCGCCGTTCCCGGATTCGGGATGATCAGTCCGGCGACGAAACTGGCGAGGACGCCGATGAAGATCCCCAGGAAGAGCCAGATGGCGATGGCGGCCAGCGCGGCGGTTACGGTTTTCTGGAGCAGCATGGAGAGAAGCATGGCGAGAGCCAGCCAGAAACCGGTGTACGCGACCCCGATGATGGCGAAGAAGAGCATCCGCCACAGCTCTTCAGCGTTGGGAAAAAAGCCGATGAGGTTGATGCCGAGACCGATCACCACCAGCAGGATCGAGACCCACAGGATGGCCAGGGTGGTCAAGCCGGCCAGGAACTTGCCGTTGATCAGGCTGTCCCGATAGATCGGTTGCGAGAGCACCCGGCTCAGCGTTCCCCGTCCGTACTCGCCGCTGATGCTGTCGAATCCCAGGGTGATGCCTACCAACGGCCCGAAGAATCCCAGGAACGTGGCGAGGGAAAAGAACAGGGATTCGGTGGTGAGAAGCTGGAGGAAGACGTGTTGTGTCGGATTGCTCTGAACCGCCTGCTGGATCGCCTGGCCCGCGATGTAGATGGCCAGGATTCCCGGCAGCATGATCAGAGCGAGAAGGATCATGAAGCGGAAGCTGCTGAAAT
The DNA here is from genome assembly GCA_965218305.1 of uncultured Binatia bacterium (SeqCode). GTDB lineage: Bacteria > Desulfobacterota > Binatia > UBA9968 > JAJDTQ01 > JAJDTQ01. Next base: position 907,622 of record OZ244617.1, read on the forward strand.
GATCCGACAGCTCTTTCCAATAGACGACGGGCATCGCTACGCCTCCCTGAAATACTTTAGGTAGATCTCTTCAAGCGTGGGATCCTCGGCTCGGAGCTGCATCAGGTCGAGCCCCTGGTCCCGGATCAACGTCATGAGCTCGGGCCTCACGTCGCGGGTACAGCGGATGAACCATCCCGCGTCTCGCCGTTCGCACTGGTCCACCCCCGGCAGCGCGCTCAGGGCTTCCTCCAGGGGCGGGTCGCCGCTAACCTCCACGAGGAAGTTCCACTGGTGCTCCTTCAGGATGGCCTTGCCCAGCTCGTCGGGACTCCCTTGCACGATCATCCGGCTGCGGACGATGATGCCGATGCGTTGGCATACCTGCTGCACCTGATGCAACAGGTGGGAGCACAGCAGCACGGTGAGGCCGCGCTCGCGCTGGAGCTCGGTGATCAGATCGAGAAGCCGCGTCACCCCGTCGGGATCGATCCCCAGGGTGGGTTCGTCGAGGATAATGACCTCGGGCTCCTTCACCAGCACCTCGGCGATCCCCAGCCGCTGCTTCATGCCGCGGGAGAACTCCCGCACCGGCTGGTTGGCGTCGTCGGCGAGGCCCACCTGGTCGAGCCCCTGGTGTAGCAGGTCGTCCATCCTGTCCTCGCCGATCCGGTTGAGCCGGGCGATATAGGCCAGGTTCTCGCGCGCCGTCAGATCCTCGTAGAAACCGGGATTCTCCGGCAGGTAGCCGACACGCCGCTTGACGTCCAACGGCTGGGTCTTGGGATTGAAACCGCACACCGACGCCGTACCGTAGGTGGGCTCGGTCAGCCCCAGCAGCATCAGGATGGTCGTAGTCTTGCCCGCGCCGTTGGGGCCGAGAAAGCCGAACACCTCGCCCTGGGGGATCTGAAGAGCCAGGTCGTTTACGGCGATCATGTCCCGGTAGCGCTTGGTCAACCCCTCGGTTTCGATGATGTAGTCGCTCATCGCCGTCCCAGCCGGATAAAGACCGCCGCGAGTCCGAGCACGACCATGGCCACGATGAATGCGCCGATCCAACCCCAGATGGTCGGTGTCGACACGGTGACCCTGAAATCGATGGACTTGTTGGTGTCCGGGCTGTTGGTGGTCACGGCCAGCATGTAGTCGCCCGACACGGCCCGGTCCGGAGCGGTGATCTCCATCTTCACCTCGCGGACCTCACCAGGGTTCAGGGAGTCGACCTTGTCCGGGCGAAAATTGACTTCCCACTGGTCGGGTTTCGACGAGATGAAGGCGAGGTTGGTGAGCGGGGCCGTGCCCGCGTTTGCCACGAGGAAATCGACCTGGCCCTTCTCCCCCGCGGTCACCGACGCATTGAGCCGGCCGGTGGCGGTACCCATGTTCAGCTCCTGGGTGCCGGAGAGAGAGATCTTGAGGTCCGCCTGCGTGGAAAGACTACCCGAGCGCGCCTTGACGACGATGGGGTACTCCCCGGGCTCCCCGAGCAACGGCGGTTGAATCTCGACGCTCAGGGTTTCGGTCGAATCCTTCTTGAGCGCGATGGAGGAAATCTGGGTTTCTTCGAACTGCGGCTTGATCTTGATGACCCAGCCCGGAGGCGCCTGGGCCGCCAGGGCAGTGGTCACCGGGTTGTCGGTCTCGTTCTTGAGGTCAATGCTGAACTTGAAGGTCTGGCCGCTGTTTCCGCTCAGGACCGGATACTGGCTTTCCATCTTGAGCCCGCCGGTGTCGACTTTCTTGGCGGAGACGCGAAAGGCGACCTTGGCGTTGTCGGTCTTCTCGCCCTTGTCGTCCTTGGCGGTCACCGCCACTTCATAGTCGCCCGGCTCCACGTCGTCGGGTAGCTTGACCTTGAGCTCCAGGGTGGTGGATTTCCCGCCCTGAACCATGACGCCGCCCACCGGATAGCTCGGATACCGGGAATGGAACGCGGCGGTCCACCCTTCAGGCAGCGAGGTTGCCTCCAGCGCCACCCGCACGCTCGCCTTTCTCGAGTTGACGACCTCGGCATCCATCTCGAATTCCTGACCCGGGCCGACGGTGATGTTCGTATAGGCCATGACCAATTCGAACGGTTCCTTTTGATCGTCCGGTATCTCCGATTGCGCCGCCGCCGGGGTCTCGTGCGATGTGCCTGTGCCGGACAGCGGCCAAAAGACCACCAGAGCGGCCAGCAACAGCCAGCCAAGATGCGCCTTGCTAATCCTCATAAACCAAAACCTCCAGGATGTGGGTTGTCATATAGTTAAGCACGCCTAATTCTTGAGTCAATCCCGTTCAGGCCGGAACTTCGGACAACTTGCGCCTGCGCCGGCATTTTGTTCCGATGGCGTGCCACACCGGCACTAGAGTCTGCCTAGCTGACGAAGGCTTTCGTAGAGCACGATGGAGACGGCATTGGCGAGGTTCAGGCTTCTGACGGCGGAGCTCATCATGGGAATGACGTAGCTGTTCGCCTCGTTGGCGTCGAGGAGGTTCTCCGGCAGACCGCGGGTCTCGGGCCCGAATACGAGGAAATCGTCCTCGCGAAACCGGGCGGAGACATAGGATTTCGCCGCCTTCTTGGAGAAGAAGTGCAATCGCGCGCCGCCGTGGAGGTGGATGAACTCCTGCCAGGAACCGTGCAGCCGAAGGTCCACGTGGGGCCAGTAGTCCAGGCCGGCACGCTTCAGGTGCTTGTCGTCGATCTTGAATCCCAGCGGCTCTATCAAGTGCAGCGGGCTGCCGGTGGCGGCGCACAAGCGCGCCACCGAGCCCGTGTTCGGCGGGATCTCCGGTTCGAAGAGCACGACGTTCATGGACATTTCGCTCCGAGGGCCGCGCGGTTCATCATTTGCTCCGCGGTTGAGTGCTGTCGATCATGAAGGTTACCGGACCGTCGTTGACGAGGGACACCTTCATGTGGGCCTGAAAGGTTCCGGTGCATACCCTCGGTCCATCCGGGAGGCTGAGCCTGTCCACGAAGTCTCGGTACAGCCGGTCCGCTTCTTCCGGGGCGGCGGCGTTCGTCAGCGAGGGACGCCGCCCCTTGCGGCAGTCGCCGTAAAGGGTGAACTGGGAGACCACGAGGACCTCACCCCGTGTGTCCATGATGGAACGATTGAACTTGCCGGACTCGTCGGGAAAGATGCGGAGGTTGAGCAGCTTGTCCGCCAGAAAGGCGCCGTCCTTCTCGGAATCCCCCTTGCCGACCCCGAGAAAGACGCAGAGACCGGGTCCGATGGCCGATACCGTCTTCCCGTCGACGTTCACGTCGGCGCGTTCAACTCTCTGTAGCAGGATTCTCATGATGGCCGGGTTGCCGGCTCGAAGGGACGGATGGGCGGCCCGCCGTCATCCTTGACTTCCGAACAGCGTTCCGACTAACAATAGCGTGACGATTGTTCAAGCGCGCCTCACCCCTCCCGGCCATTGCCGATCAACCATCGTAACAGCCCGGCCGGCGAAACGCCCAACCGCGGCGCCGCCGGCGCACCAGGATCGCAGCCCATGAGAACCGTCCTCGTTACCGGCGCCTGCGGCTTCATCGGCTGGCAAGTGTGCGAGAAGCTCCTGGCCAATGGTGATTCCGTGATCGCCGTCGACAACCTTAACGACGCCTATGACGTGCGTCTCAAGGACTGGCGGCTGGCGCAGCTCCAGGGCAGGCCGGGCTTTGCGTTCCACCGCGTGGATATCAGCGACCGGGAGGCCCTGCGGTCCTTCGGGCGCTCCATGGCAACGAAAGGCCGGGTCGACGCGGTGATCAATCTCGCGGCCCGGGCGGGGGTGCGCAGCTCGGTGGCGGACCCGTGGACGTATCTGGACACGAACGTGACCGGCAACCTGAACCTGCTCGAGCTCTGCCGGGAGCTGGGGATCGGCCGGTTCGTGCTGGCCTCCACCTCGAGCCTCTACGGCCAGCACAACCCGCGGCCCTTCCGGGAGGACGCCGACACCGACAGGCCGCTGTCCCCCTACGCCGCCTCGAAGAAGGCCGCCGAGGCCATGAGCTACACCTATCATGCCCTCCACGGCTTCGACGTGACGGTGCTCCGCTTCTTTACCGTGTATGGGCCGGCGGGCCGTCCCGACATGAGCCTCTTCCGGTTCGTCCAGTGGATCAGCGAAGGCCGCGAGGTGCTGGTCTTCGGCGACGGCACCCAGCAGCGGGATTTTACCTACGTCGCCGACGTCGCCAACGGCGTCCTGGCCGCGCTGACCGCCGGCTCGGGCTATCAGGTCGTCAATCTCGGTTCGGACCGGCCCGTTGTCCTCAACGACGCCATCCGGTTGATCGAGGGGCTCGTCGGGCGCGACGCGTCCGTCCGGCACCAGGAGCGCCACCCCGCGGACGTCGACGCCACGTGGGCGGACATCTCCAGGGCTCGGAGCTTGCTCGGCTGGCAGCCCGAGACGGACTTCGCCACGGGCGTGGGGGAGCTGGTGGACTGGTACGGCCGGAACCGTGACTGGGCCAAGGACATCGCGACCTGACGGGGCCGGCGGGCTTGTGGCCTGTTCGAGCCGCCGAATTTCGCCGGGATGGCGCCCCGGAGTCGCCAATTTCTCCCCGTAATGCTAGAAACTCTATGGAAGGCCGGTACGCAGGACCTTCCCGTCCGCACGGGAAGAACTTGGCGGTCCGGCCCCAGCGCACACCGGAGAGGTGACCGAGTCCGGCTTAAGGTGCACGACTGGAAATCGTGTGTACCCCAAAAGGGTACCAGGGGTTCGAATCCCCTCCTCTCCGCCAGCCAACTCATTGATATCACGAACATTTCAGGTAGGACCTAGGCTTACGGGAAGACGACGTCTTTTCGGGACAAGGAGAGCCATGCAATCCGATCATAAAAACGTCCTTGTTCTTGGGACCTGTCAAATGCTCTCCGGTACGGGGCGCGGGCTCTTTATGGTGACATCCCCGGCTGTCGCGCTGGCGATTGCACCGCATCCGGCGCTCGTCACCTTGCCGACCGGGCTGATCGTGGTCGGCGCTGCCCTCGCCGCCATGCCTACCTCGCTGTTCACGCGCCGGTTTGGACGAAAAATCGGTTTCCTCTGCGGCACCGTCCTGGCTGCAGCCAGCGGGATATCCTGCACGGCCGCCGTCCTCTACCAGAATTTTTGGCTGCTTTTGCTAGGCGGTTTCCTGTACGGGTTGTTTTCCAGTTTTTCCCAACTGTATCGGTTCGCGGTCGCTGACGCCGCCTCGGAGGCGTTCCGCCCCAAGGCCATTTCCCTGGTGCTTGCCGGCGGCGTGTTTGCCGGGTTCGCGGGCCCCAATCTGGCGAACTGGGGAAAAGGGCTTTTGGCAAACCACTTTTTTGCCGGCGCATTCCTGTTCATGGTCGGAACCGGGTTGCTGGCAGCGATCACGCTGCTGTTCCTCAACATCCCGAACCTGACGAAGGCGCAAAGGGAAGGTGCGCAACGTCCGTTGCACGAGATCGTGAGACAGCCGGTGTTTGTCGTCGCCGCCGTCTCCGCGACGGTCGCTCAGACCGTGATGAACTTTCTGATGACCGCGACGCCGGTCGCCATGATCGCGCACGGCGGCCACAGTTTCGGTTCCGTGGCCACCGTGATCTCTTCGCACTCGGTGTCGATGTTCGCGCCCGGCTTCTTTACCGGTTCGCTGGTCAAGCGGTTCGGGGAGATGCCGATGATTGTGGCCGGCCTCACCCTCCAGGGCGCCTGTATCGGCGTCGCCCTGTTGAGCATCGAGGTTTTCAATTTCTGGCTGGCGATGGTCCTGCTCGGGCTTGGCTGGAACTTTACCTACACGGCCGCGACCAGCCTGATGACGACTGCCTACACCCCGGCCGAACGCAACAAGACGCAGGGCATGATGAATCAGATCGTTTATACGGTGGTCGCCATCGGGTCGCTGTCATCCGGCGCTTTCATCCATTTCCTGGGCTGGAACTGGGTGAATATCGGCGCCATGCCGATGCTGCTCTTCGCCGTGCTCGTGACGATCTGGCATGTCGCTGCAAAGTCGAAGATCGCCAACCCTTGATCGCACCCGGGGAGGGCACGCTTTCGCATGTCGGCCCGACGATTGGAATTCTTGTGACAGGTTCGCCTTGGAAAATTCGACAAAATGATGCTAGGTTACATGTAACTTGACGACAAGGCTTGCCATGGCCGAACCGATTCAACCCACAGCATCCCGTGACAAGGTGCGCGCGCACCGCGCGCGCCTGCGCCGTCAAGGCCTGCGCCCGATCCAGATATGGGTGCCCGATACCCGTGCGTCCGGCTTCAAGGCGGAAGCCCACCGTCAATCACTCGCCATCGCAGCCAGTGCCCGGGAGCGAGAAGATCAGGGTTTCATCGACACAATCACCGACAGTGGTAACGAATGAGGCGCGGCGAGATCTGGACGGTCGCCGGCGGCGGGGATTACGCGGGCAAGGCACGGCCTGCCGTCATTCTCCAAGACGATAACTTTGACGGTACTGCCTCGATTACCATCTGTGCTTTTACGACAGACCCAACCGAGGCGCCGCTGTTCCGGCTTCCGATCGAACCCAACGAGGGAAATGGCTTGCGCTCGTTGTCCCAGCTAATGGTGGACAAGATCACCACCGTGTCGAAAGAAAAGATCGGCGAGCGGATCGGCAGGCTCGATGACCAGGACATCGTCAGGTTGAACCAGGCCGTGGTCGTTTTCCTTGGTTTGGCGGTTTCCCCCAGAACTGACCGCTGAACCCCGGTGACGACATGACAATACCATCCGGACCTGAAGAGGACGGCATTTCCACCTCAACCATGTTCAATGGACTCCGCACCACCGGGGAGCCGCTCCGTGACGGCGACTCGGTCATCCTTTTCGATCGCAAGGACCGAGAGTACCTGAAGACGCTTCGGGCCGGCGAGACCATCTCCATCCGGGGCGGTAACATCGCCGTGGACGACCTTCTGGGCAAGCCGGACGGCGTCAGCGTCCGGTCCACGCTGAAGGAGCGGTTCGTGGTCCTGCGCCCGACCCTGGAACGCCTGATCCCGAACCTGCCCCGCAAGGCCCAGGTGATCTATCCCAAGGACCTGGCGCTCATCCTGATGTGGGGGGATGTCTTTCCTGGCGCCACGGTGGTAGAGGCCGGCGTCGGCCCCGGGGCACTCACGCTGGCGTTGCTGCGGGCTGTGGGACCGGAGGGGCGGGTCATCTCCTTCGAGACCCGGGAGGACCATGCCCGGGCGGCGGAACGGAACGTCGCCCGGTATTACGGGGAGGCGCCCCAGTGGACGCTGGAGGTGGGCGACGTCTCCGAGGGGCTTCGGGACCTCAGCGTCGACAGGGTTTTTCTCGATCTCCCGGAACCCTGGCGGCAGACCGATCTCGCGTGGCGGGCGCTGCGGCCCGGCGGGGTGTTCCTGGGCTACGTGCCGACGGTCCTGCAGGTGAAGGGTTTCGTCGACTCGTTGAAGGAGCACGGCGGGTTCGCCTGCATCGACACCATGGAGACGTTGGTGCGTTATTGGCACGTCAAGGAGATGAGTGTCAGGCCGCAGCACCGGATGGTGGCGCACACGGGATTCGTCACGACGGCGCGGCGGGTCGAGAAGGAACCGTCAGGCCCGCGGAATCACGAGGAGCCCGCGGGGTAGGGGAGCGATGGAGAGCGCCCGGAGAAGGCCGGGGGTCACTTCTTCTTGCGGCAACGCTCGCAGTAGCAAATCTGGGACTCGGGGTCCTGGACCAGACCCTCGTCGAGGTTGTGGCAGATTCTCTTGCACTCGAGGCAGATGTAGTAGATCCCCTCGATCGTCTTGTTGATCTTTTCCCGGTTGAGCACCCGCCCCTTGAGCTTCTCGATGCGGATCCCCAGCAGGTCTTCGTATTGCCGCTTGATCTTCAACCGCCCGACCGCGTCACCCGGCAATTCCTGATCGTCCACCTCGTCCGTGCGGGGCCCGTTGATCGCGTTTTTCGATTGTGCCTTGCCCGGTGTGCTGCGGACCGCCTTCTTGGCCCTGGCCCTGGGCGTTTTGTCTTTGGCTGGAGTCATGCAGTGGTGCCCATGAGCAATAGCCGGTCGGTCTGTCGTTGTCAAACGGCGAGGCCCGCGGCGACGCCCGCGGCGACGCTACCGCCGGCTCACGTCAGGGGTGTCCCCTACATGGACAGACCGGCAAAAACCGTGGCCGCCAGGAACAGCAGCATCATGACCGACGACCGGTCCAGCTTGCGCAGGACGGCGTCGGTGCCCTCGGCCGTGACGCCCTCGGGGGATTCGTGGAGCCTGACGAAACGATGGGCGATGCCCATGCACTGCCAGGTGCCCAGCATGATGACGAAGAAAGCGAGCAGCAGCTTGATAGCCAGGGCGCCGCCGAATTCCTGTGCGTAGGAGGCGCCGTGCAGCGCCTTGAGATCCGTGATCCGGGACGCTCCGGTGAGGGTCAGTATGCCCAGCAGCCCGATCTGCGCCGGGTTGTAAAGCCGGAGTACGCGCACCAGCACCTCTACCCGGTTCTCACGCAGGGAGTCCTGCCTGAGGGCCGGCAGCAGAATGCGCCACAGGGCGACCACGAGTCCGATATGGAGGGTCAGGGAGATTATGTGAAAGTCGCCGGCCAACTAAGAGTCCCGTCCCCTAGTAGGACACTTAGTTGACGGCCTTGGAGCGCCAGCTCAGCAACGCCCGCTTTTCGATCCGCTTTCCCGGAGCCTGGTAGTCTTCGGTGAGCCGGGCCATGCGCTTGCCGAACTCGTCGAGCCGCTTCTTCTGATCCTTCTCGAAGGCCCGCAACTCTTTTTCGCGCCGTTCCTGAAACTGTTCCAGCTCCCGTTGCCGGCGTTCCTGGAACTCTGACAGGTCGCGATCCCACTCGTTGTGGAACCGCTGTACGGTGGTGCGGATGAGGTAGTTGAGGTCATCCTTGACCACCGTCGACTGGTAGCAGTGGGGGCAGAAAAGCACGTTGCCGATGATCATGCGGCCGGTCTCGACCTCGTAGACGCCGTCGCAGGCAAAGCAGTGAAGCGCCACGGGCCACTGATCCGGGGCCGGCACGGAGACCGCTGGCTGGGAGTTGTCGGCGAACACGGCGGCCGGTGCCCCGGTGGCCTGGGGTGCCGCCTGGGGCGCGGCGGCCGGTGCCGATCCGGCGGCAGTGGCCTCGGCGGGGGCGGCTGCGGCGCCGGTGCCCGCATCCTCACGGAAGCGCGATTCGAAGCTGTCGCCGAAGTCCGTATCCGTGTGAATCACGCGCGCCCGGCCGATGAGCGCCTCCTCCGCCTCCACGTTGTTGGGGTCGGTTACGCAACAGTCCACGGGACACACCGCCGCGCACGCTTCGTAGTCGTGAAAGCCCACGCATTCGGTGCACAGCAACGGGTCGATGACGTAGATCTCGTCGGCCTGCGTGATGGCGTCGTTGGGGCATTCCGGCTCGCACGCGCCGCAGTTGATGCACTCTTCCGTTATCATGGTGGCCATGGACTCAAAGCCCTCCCGGGTTCCTACCCGCGTTCACGCCGTGTGTTGGCCGAGCCGCATCGCCGGTGCGGGCGCTGCGATTCGTCCCTTTTTCAGATAACAGCGGCCAGGGGCCGCGTCAAGTTACGGTCGGTGCCCGACCCCTCCGCCGGAGCCCCTCGACGGCGGTTCCAGGCTCCTACCCGCGTCGGGCCCGGAGGGCCTCGAAGACCTTTTCGGCGGTGACGGGCAGGGTGGTGACCCGCACGCCGACGGCATCGTGCACCGCGTTGGCCACGGCCGCGGCCGTGGGGATGACGGCGGTCTCGCCGATGCTCATGCTGCCGTAGGGACCGCTTCCCACCGGCGCCTCCGTCACCTGGGTCCGCAGACTCGGGATGTCCTTGATGTTGGGCAGCTTGTAGTCGCCCAGGTTGGCGGTGACCACTCGGCCCGCGTCGGTGACGATGTCCTCGCAGCGGGCGAAGCCCAGGCCCATGACCACCGCGCCGTCGATCTGCCCCTGATGGCCCAGGGGGTTCAGCACCGTCCCGGTGTTGTGGGCGGTGGTGAGCCGGCGCACGGCGAACTGGCCGGTTTCGGGATCCACCTCCACCTCGGCCACCTGCGCCACCATGGAGGTCTCCGGGCCGTCCGCGGGGTTGGCGTAGTGGCCGGTCACGGCCACCGGGCCGCCCGCGGCCTCCACCAGCTCGCCGAAGGTCATGCGCCTTTCGGACCGCAGGTGGGTGATGCCGCCGTTGACCATGGCCAACTCGCCGGCGGGAACGCCCATGCGCTCGGCGGCGACGGCCAGCAGCGCGGTGCGGGCCTTGTCCGCGGCATCGAAGGCCGTGTTTCCGTGAACGCGGGTGCTGCTGCTGCCCCGCACCCCGGTGTCCTTGGCCACGCGCGTGGTGTCCACGCTCTCGAAGTGCACGTTCTTCAGCGGCAGATCCAGCTCCTGGGCGACGACCTGCTGCATCATCGTGTAGGCGCCGGGGCCGACGTCCACCAGCGATGCTCCCAGGGTCGCGGTGCCGTCGGCTTCCACTCGCAGGCCGACGTAGGACTCGCCGCCCTTGGACATCCATTGGGCCACGGCGATGCCGCGTCCCACGTTCTTTTCCTTTGGCGCGTGGAATCCCGAGGTGCGGATGGCGCTGTCCAGGGTCTCGTCCGGTTGGATGTGCGCCACGGGGTCGCCGACAGGGTCGAGGTCGCCGTCGTGCACGAAGTTGAGGCGGCGCAGCTCGGTCGGGTCCATGCCCAGCCGGCGTGCCACCAGGTCGAGCTGGCTCTCGTTGGCGAAGAAGCCCTGCGGGTGGCCCGGGGCGCGCATGTAGCCGCACGGCACCTTGTTGGTGTAGACGTAGCTCTCCTCCAGCAGGAAGTGGGCGATCTTGTACGGGCCACCGGAGCTGTGCGCGCCCACCAGATAGCCCTGGGGGCGGTACGAACCGTAGGCGCCGCTGTCGAACAGCAGGCTCATGTGCTGGGCGACGATGAGGCCGTTCTTCTTGACCCCGGTCTTGACGGTGGTGACGGAGGCATGACGCGGGTTTCCCGAGGCCAATTCCTCGGCGTAGTCCATGAGGTACTTGACCGGGCGCCCGGTTTTCCGGGAGAGCGCGTAGCAGAGGGCAATGTCGTTGGCGTCGCCCTTGCCGCCGAAGTCCCCGCCGATGTAGCCGGGATGGGCGACGATCTTGTGGGCCGGAATGCCCAGGGCGCCGGCCATGTGGTCGCGCAGGGCGAAGAGGCTCTTGGTGGAGGCCCGTACGTCCGCGCCCTCGCCCTTGGCTTCCACGATGCAGCAGTGCGGCTCGATGTAGCCGTGGTGGACCATTGGCGTGGTGTAGGTGTTCTCCACCACCAGGTCGGCTTCCCTGAACGCCGCGGCGACGTCTCCCTTGCGCCATTCGAGCTGGACGAAGACGTTGCTGGGTGCGTCCATCCGGTGGAGCAGGCCCGGGTAGGTGGTGACCTCGGGGTGGATCAGCGGAGCGGACGGCCCGGCGGCTTCCACCGGATCCACCACCGCCTCCAGTTCCTCGTATTCCACCTCGATGAGGGACACGGCGGCCGCCGCCGCGGCTTCGCTGTCCGCGGCCACCGCCGCCACCTTCTCGCCGATATAGCGCGCCACCCCGTCCGCCAGCAGCGGCATGTCGATGATCTTCTTGCCGATGCGCGCACCCGAGAGGTCGGCTCCGGTCAGCACGGCCGTCACTCCGGGGACGGCCAGGGCCTTGCCCGTGTCGAAGCTCCGGATGCGTCCGTGGGCGATGGGGCTCCGGAGCACCTTGCACCAGAGCATGTTCGGAACCGCCATGTCCGCCGTGTAACGAGCCCGGCCCGAAACCTTGTCCTCGCCCTCGCCGCGCAGTGCCGGGGCGCCTACGATCCTGCCGTTCGCCATGGTTTCACCTCGTTGCCGTCAGATTTCCTTCCAGACCTTCGCCAGGCTGTCGCCGTACACGCTGATGTCCCACTCGCAGAAGTAGCCGAAAGGCGTCATCCAGACCTGGTACCCCGTGTGGCGCAAGCGTTGGGCCACCTCCTCGAGCAACCGTTGGGCCTGGGCGGGAGCGGCGCTGTCGCCGCCGAGATGGGCAAACGAATGCAGCACGACGTTCTTCATCCGTTTCTTGTTGCCCAGCCACTTGATGTGCTTCACCGCTTGCCGAAGCGCGGACGGATTGTCCTGGTCGGCATTCTCCACCTCCACAAGGACCACCACGGTCTCGTTGACGGCGGTCGTTTCGTCGGGTGGGTCGGGGGCCTCGGCAAGAGCCTTGACGTGGGGTTTCCAGCGAAAGCTCTTGGCCAGGAACGTGAGTAGCTTCATCCGGTATCCGTGGGTCGCGTCGGGTAAGGATTCAAATGGGTCTGGCGGGCAAAGTCAAGTCAAGGGGAACGAGGGCAGGGCGGCAAGAGGGGCCGCCCGGGAACAGAAAACCTCCCGGTAAGGGTTCTTGACACCGAAAGTCGGCTCTGGTAGGCGTCCTACAGCCGAACGGGGAGTGCGGGTTGAACCGTGTTCGATCTGTCCCCGCAACGCAAGCGAGATGATTGGCTAAACAATACCCGAGACGAACCAGCCGCCGCTTGGCCCGCCCAAGAGGTGCGCTGGTTTTTTTGTTGAAGGTACCAGGCGCCGTATGGGAGGCCCGTTGCGGCGAGATAACGAGCGAACAGGCGCCTACGGAGGACCGGATGAAGACTTTGGGTCTGATCTCACCCAATCTGGATGATCCGACCATTCAGGAGTACTACAGCATTCTGCCGGAAGGCATCGAGATAAAGGGCCGGCCCCTCGAGGTCGGCTCCTTCACGGACGAGACTTTCGCCAAGGTCGAGGAGGCCTTTGCCGACGTCGTCCGTGACCTCACCAGGGATCCCCTGGATTTCCTCATGATCACCGGTGAGCTGTTCCTTTCCTATCGTGGCCCGGGCTCGGACCGGCTGGTGCTGGACTCGGTGCGGGAAATTACGCCGGTGAACGCCTCGACGGTGCTGACGGCGGTGGTGCGCGCGTTGAAGTCCCTGGACGTGTACCGCGTGGTCATGGCCTCGCCGTTTCCCCACGATCAGGACGAAAACCTCATCCGGTTCCTCGATCACTACAACATCGAAGTGGCCGCCAACCGCGGCCTCGGCTACGACAACACCCAGGAGATCTGGGAGTTGCCGCCCGAGACCGGCTACGATCTGGCCGCCGCCGTCCTGGCGGAATGTCCCAACGTGGACGGCATCTACATGCCCTGCAACAAGTGGCGCGTGTCCTCGGTCATCGAGCGGCTGGAGGCGGATCTGGGCAAGCCCGTCATCACCAACACCCAGGCCTGGATCTGGGAGGCGTTGAAGGGATTGGGCCTGAAGTCGTCGCTGCCCGGATACGGAAGGTTGTTGAAGTAACCCGATCCCTTGTAGGGGCGGGTTTCAAACCCGCCCGCGCCCGCACGGCGCTGTCGATCGATACCGCCGCCTAGAACGCGGTGAGCACGATCCCCCCGAGACAGATCGCCGCCGCCCCGACCAGGACCTTGAGCGTCACCCGCTCGAAGGAGCGCAGGAAGATGGTGCTCAGGATCACGGTGAAGAGCGGGGTGGTGGAGATGAGAGGTGAGACCAGAACCACGTTGCCCATCTCCAGCGCGGTCATGTTCAAGGACACGGCCACGCTGTTGAGCACCCCCGACAGGCCGAACCAGACCAGCGTCTCCCGCCGGAAGATCAGCTCCCGATATTTACCCGTCGCCAGGAGATAGAGTACCAGCGCCACGAAAGCGCCTCCCTGCACCATGCAGATCGCCAGCGGCACGGAGTCGATCATGCCGTAACCGAGCTTGCGCATGGGGCTCGAGAAGCCGCCCAGAAACGCCGCCAGAACGGGTAGCAGCAGGTAGATGGGCTGGTACGGGGTGGCGGCCTCCGAATCCCTCATGCCCAGCAGGCTCGCGCCAATGATGATGAGCAGGGTGCCGGCGGCGATGGCGACGGTCACGGTCTCCCCCAGCCACAGCACCGCCACCACGCCGGCGAAGAGCGGAGTCGTGTTGCGGAGCGGCGAGGCCCGGGAAATGCCGACCTTGTTGGCCGAGATGAACAGCAGGATCTGGGTGCAGAAGGGCGACAACACCCCGGCCCCGGTGAACAGCAGCAGCCCGGCCGGCGCCGCGTCGTCCCAGGAAACCAACGGCCCCAGCACCAGCAGCAGGATGGCGGTGGAGGTGAAGAGCGAGAAGGAGATGGCGCCCGTGGGGGTGCCGTAGTTCAGGCCGAGCCGGGAGCAGATCTGGCCCGAAGAAAAGCACAGGGCGGCTCCCAGAGCCAGCAGCGGGATGTACAAATTGTCCACGGGTCGGGTCGGATTCTCCATGTGCTCCGAACGGGGCGAGGCCATGATGGGCCGCCGCACGATTCGGGACAGGACGCCGGCAGAGCCCGGCAACGCGGCAGCATGAAGGTAGACGGGGTTTTCGTAGTCGGATTCCGGCGGCTTGTCAACGAACGGGCGCGGGATAGAATTGTGCGGAGGGCGCACGGGAGGCCACGGTGAGGGAATCGGGGAAGCGAAAGAGAGGAAAGACGGAAGGGCGGGAAGGTGCCCGCGCCGTGGATCCATCCTCCCGGGACGCCCCCGCGCCGGTCTCTCCCGGGTTCGGCGACGGGCGCCGGCGGACGATGATCGCGGCGGGCCTCGTGTTGCTGCCGTTGGCCTGCTACCTGCCCTCGATGCTCTGGGGCGGCTTGATCTGGGATGACCGCATCTGGTCCCGAACCCCGGCGGTTCTCGACTGGTCCGGCCTCCGCGATATCTGGTTCTCGCCATCGCTCATCGAGGACGAGGCGCACTACTGGCCGCTCGTCTATACGACCTTCTGGCTGGAACACAAGATCTGGGGGCTGGCGCCGGCGGGCTATCACATCGTCAACGTGATTCTGCATGCCGCCAACACGCTGCTGCTGTGGCAGGTGCTCCGGCGGCTGGCGGTGCCGGGAGCCGCGCTCGCCGCCGCCGTGTTCGCCGTGCACCCGTTGCACGTGGAATCGGTGGCCTGGATCATCGAGCGCAAGGACGTGCTCTCCGCGCTGTTCTACGTGAGCGCGATGCTGGTCTGGCTGCGTTTCCTGGAACGGCCGCGACCACGGAGCTACGGCCTCGCGTTGCTGCTGTACGTAGCGGGTCTCTTGAGCAAGTCCGTCGTGGTCACGCTGCCGGTGGCGCTGCTGATCATCCAGTGGTGGAAGGAGGGCCGCGCGACCAGGCGGGATCTGCTGCGCGTGGCGCCGTTCTTCCTGGTGGGCTTGCTTATCACGGCGGGCGATCTCGCCTACTACGAATCCAGGGGCGGATTGAGTTCTCTTGACTATTCGTGGGCCCAGCGGCTCCTCATCGCCTCCCGAGCGTTGTGGTTCTACGCGGGCAAGCTGGCGTGGCCCACCGATCTCGCGGTCATCTACCCGCTCTGGGACATCAACGCCGGGGACCCTCGGGCGTGGCTATACCCGGCCGCGGCGCTCGCGCTCGTATCGGCGCTGTGGTTCATGCGCCATCGGATCGGGCGCGGCCCCCTGGCCGGTGCAGCGTTCTTCGCCGTCACCCTGTCGCCGACGTTGGGGTTCGTGGACTTCAGCTACATGGACTTCTCTTTTGTCGCCGACCGTTTCCAGTACCTGGCCGGCATCGGGCTCATGGTGGTGGCGGCCGGAGCGGCGTCGGTGTCCGTATCGAGGCTCTCGGCGCGGCGCGGCGCGGCCGCTCTTCCTCTCGTTGCGGCGCTGTCCCTGGGAATCCTGCTGTTGCTGCTGGGAACGCAGACCTGGCGGCAGTCGAACATCTATCGGGACGAGCTCGTTTTCAACCGCTACATCATCGCCCACAATCCCGGCGCCCGGGACGCCCACCGGAATCTGGCCGCGGAGCTGTTCCTCGTCGGGCGCACGGAGGAGGCGCTGGAGCACGCCCGCATCGCGGTACGGCAGTACCCGGATTGCAGCGACTGTCAGGCCGGACTCGCTGCCGCGCTGACAAGACTCGAGCGCCTGGACGAGGCGGAGCCGTATCTGCGCCGCGCCCTGGAGCTCGATCCCTACAACCAGAGCGCCCTTCAGAACGGGAGTGAGCTGTTCAGGCTGCTGGGACGGCACGAGGAAGGCATCGCCCTCGCCAGGAGATGGCTCAGGCTGCGGCCCAACGCTTCCGGCCCCCACCAGGCCCTGGCCGGGCTGTTGGCCGGCCTGGGCCGCCACGCCGAGGCGGAGAGACATTGGCGGCGCGCCCATGAGTTGGCTCCGCGGGACATGGTCGCCGTCCAGAATCTGGGGGAGTCCATCCGCAAGCAGGGGCGATACGAAGAGGCCCTCAAGTGGTACCATACCGCCATCGAGTCCAAGCCGGACTTTGCCTTGGGCCACGCCGCCGCGGGCCACGTGCTGTTCCAACTCGGCCGCTACGACGCGGCTATCCACGCCTTGACGCAGGCCGTCAAACTGGAGCCCGACCTGCCCGGCGCCCCGTCGCTTCTGGTGATGGCGGCCAAGGCGGCGACGCGGCTGGGGAGGCACTCCGAGGCCGCCGGATACTACGCGCGGGTTGGCGAGGCCGGCTCCGGTTACGCCCATACCCTGTTCCGGCAGGGGGTCGAACAGACGCGGCAGCAGCGTTATGACGAGGCCCTCGAGAGCTTCGAGACGGTGGTCCGCCTCCTCCCCCGAGACCCCAAGGCGCATTCTAATCTGGGCGTGGTGCTCTACCACTTGGGCAGGACCGACGAAGCGCTGGCGAGCTTCGACCGGGCGCTCTCCATCGATCCCGATTTCGCGGATGCGCGCAACAACCGTCGGGCGCTGACGAGCCGGAAGCGACCTTGAAAATTCCCAGAGCTTCGGATAGCGTCCCAGAAACCCCATCTCCAAGGAAAAGGAGTCCTTAATGGCGTATACGAGTTGGCGCGGAACCGTCGGCGTGGTCAAGCCGACCATGCGGCCCGGGTCCCTGGAGGAGTTCATCCGCATGATGCCCGAGGGCATCGGCATCATACCGCTCTTCATCGGCTTTCAGCGCGGCACCGCGGACGAGTTCCAGCAGGCCATGAAAGCCTACGAGGAGCGGGTGGCCGAGCTTGCCGGCTACGGGGTGGACCTGATCCATCCCGAGGGGGCGCCGCCCTTCATGTTCCAGGGGGTCGAGGGTGAACGGCGCATCGTCCGCGGCTGGGAAGAAAAGTACAACACCCCCATCGTCACCGCGGGCATGACCCAGATCGAGGCCCTGAACGCGCTTGAGTGCAAGAAGATCCTCGGGGTCACCTACTTCACCGGCAAGATCAACGACACCTTCGCGCGGTACTTCGTGGAGGCGGGGTTCGACGTGCTGGCCATGGAGGGCATCCCCGTGGAGTTCGAGGACGTGGGCAAGCTCGCCGGACAGGAAGTCTACGCGCACACGCGCAACGCGTTCCTCCAGCACCAGGACGCCGACGCCATCTACATGCTGGGCTCCGGCTGGCGCACGCTGGACATCATCGATCTCCTGGAGCAGGACCTGCAGGTGCCGGTGGTGCACCCGGTGCCGGCGCGGGTGTGGGCCATCCAGAAGCGGCTCCACGTCAACGAGGCGGTGGAGGGGTACGGGCAGTTGCTGGAGGAGATGCTGTAGCGCACAGCGCCCGTCATCGGTTCTGCGCCGCCCGTGAGTTGGTACGATCCGCTGGAGTGTCTCTCGACACCCTTCCCGGACACCGGGTCCGGCAGATCGAGCGGGTAGTGTTTGGCTTCCCAGGCCTCGATGAGGGTTACAAGAACATCGAGACGGTCGCCCTCCGGCGTGTTTCGCTTCGCGCTCATCAGACCCTCGACTTCCTTGAGCATCCGACGGTAGTCTCGCTTGGTCTTGATCGGTGCGATATCCATGGCTTGCCCCTCATATCGTCTGGGCATTGATGGTGTCGTAGTCCTGGTGGCTGCCGACGAACCGGATGTACACGACGCGGTAGGGATAGTTGATCCATACCACGATACGGTACTTGTTGCCGGCGATGTTGAATACGACCCGGCCGTCCTTGAGGATGCTGGCGCTGCTTCGTCTCGCGCGTAGAGGGTGAAGGGCGCACCGGGCGGCAGCCCGCCCGGTGCGCATTGGAACTCACGCCGCGTTCATGAGCGGCGACACGTTCAGGTTGTACAGCCTCGCGACGTTGGTGTTGAGCAGCTTCGCGCGGTCGCCGGCGTCGAGTGGGCCCAGGTCCCGGGCGATGACGTCTTGCGAGTGGGGCCACGTCGAGTTCTGGTGCGGATAGTCGTTGGACCACATACAGTTGTCCGCGCCGAACCAGGAAAACAGCCGCCCGCCGATGTGGTCGTTGAAGAAGGTGGCGTAGACCTGACGGGCGAAGTATTCGCTGGGCGGCTTGTCGATGGGCAGGGGCTGCGCGTGGCGATGGCGGCGGAAGTTCTTGTCGCACTGCCCGAGCCAGAAGGGGATCCAGCCGATCTCGTTCTCCACCGAGACGATCTTGAGCTTGGGATACCGCTCCAGCACGCCGGAGAAGATAATGTCGAACAGCGCGTCCTCGATCTCCCGAATCTGCTCGACGCCGATGCGGTAGCGCTTCATGCCCGTGGCCGTCTGGCGGTGCATGCTGTCACCGAAGCCCGTGAGGATGTGCAGGTGCACCGGCATGTCCAGATCCTGTGAAGCCGCCCAGAATCGCTCGTAGTGGTCGGAGGTGAACGGCAGGTCCTTGTGGGGCACCTGCCAGATCAGGGTCCCGACCATCCCCTCCCGCTTGCAGCGTTCCATCTCGGCGAGGGCGTGGTCGATGTCGAAGGCCGAGATCAGGGCGACGCCGAACAGCCGGTCAGGCGCGCCCTTGCAGTATTCGATGAGCCAGTCGTTGTAGGTCCGGAACAGGCTTTCCTGGAACACCGGGTCCTCGACACAGAAAAAACCGAGCCCCAGGCTGGGGTAGAGTACCTCACCCGACACGCCGTCCTGGGCCATGTCCTTGATGCGCTCCACCGGGTCCCAGCCACCGGGCCGCGCTACCGAGAAGCCCGCCCGGCGGAACTCCTCCACCTGTTCCGGCCGCTGGCCGGCCATGAACAGCCCGCCCACGGCTTGCGGCACCACGTCCGACGATCCGAACATCCAGGCGTCACGTCCCTCGTCAAAATAGGCCTTGGGCGCCCGGTCCCGCAGGGACGACGGCAACCCTTTCTCCCAGAGGTCCGGGACCTCGATCACATGCGAGTCTGCCGAGATGATAGCTTGTTCCATGACGGTTTCTCCTTCCGGCTCGTTGTGAGCCCCGTAACGCTCCTTCGTTTTCCTCCCTGCTATTGGCCAGTGTCGGACCGCGTCGTTCCGGAGAACCGGCGCCGCTCGAGCTCGCGCTCGAAGCTCACCAGCCGACGGATCAGGGCATTGTACCGTGAGTGTGCGTCGTCCGGATGGCGTTGTCCGACGGCGCGATAAAGCGCAAGCTCCGGATGCCGCGGCAAGCGTCCGGCGTCCGGCACCGGTATCCCCAGCGACCGCAGTCGCGGTGCCCCGACGGCGACGAGCAACGCCTCGACGCTGATTTCCCCCCGGGCGAGCGCCTCGACACCAGCCGCCACCAACTCTTCCCCAGGAATGCCGTCACCCGGCGCTGCCATGGACCATGCCTCCGATAAAACTTTCGACCTTCGCCCGGAACGCGTCCGGATCAATGGCCGGATAACGGACGATGTCCGGTGCGATGGCCTCGAACCGGCATGCGAGCTCCACCACGTCGATCAACCCGCGCGCCGTCATCCGCCGTGCGTCTTCCAGATCCATCGTGTGCCCGCGCTCGATCTTTGCCAGTGCCTGTGCATAGAAATCGTAATGGAAGAAGTCCACCGGTCCATGACGGACGATAAATGGGCTGCGCGCCTTCCAGCCCGGCACCGGTGGGATGAAGTCATCCGGCGCCGCCAACTCGATGTTCGTGTCGAGTTCCGCCTTCAGCTTTGCGATGGCGTCGAAGACGCCCTCCGGCTCCGGGTCAAGCTTCAGATCCACATCGACGGTGGTCGGCCGCCATCCGATCGTCACCGCCGACGCGCCCCCGACGAGGTATACGCGCCCCGGCCCCTTGGCCAGACGGCCGATGCCCTGCATCAGTCGCTCGATCTTCCTCGCGTCGCTCGGCGCCCGCATCAGAGACTCGCTGCAAGCTCCTCGCACCCATGAGACCCGCATCGGGACGCCTCGGGGTCCGTTTTCCTGTCTGGACTCCAAGTGTGTCCGCAGAATATGGCTTCACCCTATCACATCCATGTAAGCTCGGCACCCCGTGAGCCCGTCATACTGGCTGTCCGGCGTTGGCCTCACCGCTCTGCCGCCGCCTCCCTCCCGGCGATGTAGCCTTGCACGGTGCACCGCCCCATGCCGTGCTGGTTGAAGCCGCCGGCGGACTCGCCGCCGCAGTAGAGGCCGGGGATGACCTGTCCGTCCATGTCCAGCACCTGGCACTTCTCGTTGATGCGCAGCCCGGCCCGGCTGTCGTGGACCAGGGGGGTGCCCCAGGCGGCGTGGAAGGGCGGCGTCCGGATCTTGTACTTGGGGGAGGGCTTGCCGAAGTCCTCGTCGGTGCCGGAATCCACGAATGAGTTGTAGCGGCGCACCGTGGCCTCCAGGGCGGCGGCGCTCATGGGCACGGCCTGCCAAGGGTTCTCGATGGCGGCGGCGAGGGCCGCCAGGGTGCCGGCGGTGAAGAAGTAGCCGTCCGGGTCGACGTACGGTGGGGTGACCTTCCAGCCCTCCCGTTCCACCGCGTCGGAGTCGAAGATGGCCCATACCGGCCCGCCCGAGTACTCGGGAGCCTTGGAGCCCGCGTTCATGGCCACCGCGGCGTTGAAGAAGTTGGAGTGGTGGGGGTCGTATTCGATGTGGGTATTGCGGTGGTCTCCGGGCGTGTAAGGGTCGATGTCCTTGTGCTTGTTGCCTTCGGGGTAGTCCCCCTGGGTCTCGTCGTAGAACCGTTCGCCCACCTGGTTCACCAGGATCAGATCGTGCCAATCCTTGACGCCGAGGCCCGCGGCGCCCACGAGCGGGAAGATGGGGCTTTCCAGTTCCCAGGGGAAATAGTTCCAGCGCGTGCCCAGCGCGCGCTTTACCCGGATGTTGTCGCCGTTTTCCAGGATCTGATTGGCCAGGCCCCAGAGGGAAGCGCCGACGGCCATGGCGGCGAGCTCGCCGCTGGCGTCCTGGTACGTGTAGGGCTCGCCGGCGACCTGGTAGACTTCGGTGAGCCGCGGGTCGAACATGCGCCGGAAGTTGACGTTGCTGGTGCTGCCCCCGGTGGCGACGATGACCGCCTTGTGGGCGCGGATGGTCAGGTTGGGATCGGTGCGGTCAATGTTGCCGTCGGAGCGGTAGCTTCGTAGCGGGGTCGTGCTTCCGGGCAGCACCGTGGGCGTGTATCCGGCGGTGATCCCGAGGACCCGCCTGGAAGGCCGGCCCGGCGCGCCCTCGCGGATGATGCCGGACATCTTGTAGTTCAGCAGGAACTTCACGCCGTTCTCCCGGGCGCTGGCTTCCAGGGGCCGCACCATGCCGGTGCCGGGCCTGCCGTTGGGACTGGCCAGGCCGGCGCCGTGCTCCCAATAGGTGTGGTTTTCCCGATGCGCCGAGTTGCCGGTGGAGTGGGCGCCCCGGCTGTCGGGCGCAATTTCCTTGAATTTCACGCCGTTGGCCACCAGGAATTCATAGGTTTCCGCACAATGGTCGGCGAAAGCGCGGATCACGGCGCGGTCGCTGTAGCGGTAGTCGGGGAAGCCGTTGACCTGCACCACGGACCAGTCCGTCAGGTCGGCGAATACCGTGTCCGGCGAGTCCTCGATGCCGTACTTGCGCTGGGCGCTGTTGCCGCCTCCCAGCGGTACGTTGCCGCCGCTCAGGATGGCGTGACCGCCCACGTCGTAGTTGGTTTCGACCACCAGCACGGACGCCCCGGCCTCGGCGGCCACGATGGCCGCGGGCAGCCCGGTGGCTCCAGAGCCGACTATGACGACATCCGCCGAAACTTCGGGGTTCGGCGGCGATCCGGTTGATTCCTGCGCCATCTGCTATCGCTCCCTCTCCTTGACGACCTGTATTGTGCTGGTCATCTGAAAGCCGGTATGACCTGCGTTGCAAAGAGCTCGACGCTGCGGAGCTCCTCATATGTAAAGTAATGGATGAACTCGGTGACACCAAGCTCCACGAAAGCCTGGATACGCTGGATGCACTCTTCGGGGGGTCCCGAGATTCGAGCGTCCAGATAGGCCGTATGCGGCAGCTCCAGCGCCTCGGCGGCGCGAGCGAACTCCTCCTGGTCCCGGCCGATGATCGTCCCTGCCCACAATGACCGTCCGATCTCCGCGGGATCCCGCCCGGCCTCTTCACAGTGCCTTTCGAGGAACGCGACCTTTCTCCGGTACTGGGCCGGGCTGATGGGCGTCTGGATGTTCCAACGGTCGGCGCACCGTGCGGCCACCTTCAGCATGGTCCGCGACCCGCGGGCGCCGATGGTGATGGGCGGGCGGGGGGATTGTATCGGCTTGGGGCTGCAGTAAGCGTCTTGCGTACTGAACCACCTGCCGGAGAAGGTCACCGTTTCTTCCGCCCACATGCGTTTGACGATGGCCACCGCCTCGGTCAATTGCTGCGCCCGCTGCTCCATGCCCGGGAAAGCGAATCCGTAGGCCGTGTGCTCCTCCTCGAACCAGCCGGCACCCAAACCGAGCTCCAACCGCCCTCCGCTGATGACGTCCAGGCACGCGCTCATCTTTGCCAGCAGCGCGGGATTCCGGAACGACACGTTGGAACAGAGTGTCCCGATGCGAACGCGTCGGGTCAGGGCCGTCAAGGCCGAGAGGGTCACCCAGGGCTCGTAGAAGGGGGCGGTGGGCGGCGGCAGCGGGTGAAACAGCCTGGACGTGAAGAAGTGATCGTTCAGCCATACCGAGTCGTAGCCCAGCTCCTCCGCGCGGAGCACGACCTCACGGATATGGTCGAAATCCACCCCGGTCTGGATCGGAGTCACACCAAAGGATACTCGCTGGGACATGCGAATGGATCGGACGGGTTCCTAGATGGACGCGAGCCTCTTCAGGATGGCGTCGTGTGCGATCTGCTCGGATTCGGAGCCTTCGAAGATGACGCCTCCCAGCACCTTGGCGGTGGGAATCCGGTCCTCGAATACCCCCTGCACGGTGATGTGGAAGTAGGCCAGGGTGGAGTGGCCGCCGTCATCGTTGACGTCGGTGAGCGCATCCCCCGAGACCTCGACCTCCCGAGCCCGGCCCTTTACGTAGTAGGCCATGTCGTCGTCGATGACCAGCAGTGTGATGCGGCCGTTCCGTCTGAGATCGCCGGCGCATTCCCCGTCGCCCCAGGTTGCGAGATTGAGGTTCCCGCCGTCCTTGGCGATGATGTCGGCGTAGCTCAGCATGCCGGCGTTGGCCCAGCCTTCTTCGTCCACGGTGATGATCTGGACGACGCGATTCTTCTTCTCGGCGAGATTGCCGGGCCGCAACAGGGCCAAGGCATCGTCGGGAAGGCTGTCGGATACGAACCGGGCCATGAGGGCTCCTTTCTGCGGTTACAAGTCCCGGGTGGGTTTTCTCTGCGGGTTCGGGCACGGGCGGGTTTGAAAACCGCCCGTACACTTTCGAATCTCGACCGCAAAATCCGAAAGGCTCCCGGTGCGTTGCCTCAGGGCTCGGGAGCCCACTGGAGCTCGCGTTCCATGAAGTCCACCACCGAGGGCCAGGCCAGGTCGGCGGCATGGGCGTGATAGCCCACCGCGCCCGGGTCCACGAACCCGTGCCCGCCGAACGGATAGAAGTGCCATTCCAGAGGCTGACCGTTCTCCCGGAACGCGTACATCATCTTGTCCTGGACCGCGATGTTGGTGACGACGTCGTCCGCGCCATAGAGGTTGATGGAAGGACAGCGGATGATTTTGGCCTTCTCCCAGGGAGGGATGGGCCGCATGTCCGTCGGAGGCTCGTCCCGCACCGTGGGGTAGTAACCCACGAACGCCCGTACCTCCGGCGTTGCCGCCACGAAGTTGATGGCGATCCGTCCGCCCATGCAGTAGCCGCAAACCGCCACCCGCGCGTTGTCTACGTGAGGCTGGGAGAGCAGGAAGCGCCAGCCTTCCGTAAGCGCTTGGGTAAACTGGTCGTCGGAGGTCTTGGCCTGGATCTCGGCGCCGCTCACGATATGAGTGGGCTCCGGATATCCCAGTTGCTCGAAGACGTTGGGCGCAAAGGTGCTGTAGCCCAAGGCCGCGAACTTGCGCGCCTCGATCTTGATGTAGTCCGTCAACCCGCCCTTGGGGTGGATGAGCAACAGGGCCGGCCCCGGCTCCGTCCGTTGCGGGTGGGCCAGGAACCCGGCGACGCCGTGGTCCTGGGCGTTGAAGTTGCGCTCGATGAGCTGCATGGCTCCTCCCGGCTGGTGATTCGTCGGCATCTCCTTAGGTGCCAACTGAGAGAAAGTGTGCGTTGAATTCATCGATCCTCTTTATTTTTTCCAATTGTGAGGTCTTTTCGCAGGCAGTGCGAACGCCCTTTATATACTCTAACACGACCTTTTTCTGTATCTCGCCAAACGCACGGAGCCGCTCCGGGTTCTGCGTCCAGCACGCGATCAATCTAAAAATTGACTGAGTGTGTTTCGCAACTTGTTCCTCAAGTTGCTCGGAACCCCCACCGTGACGCAAGAAGCCTCCAAGTGGTTCTTGAGATACAATACAACTATCAAGAAAGTCTGTGTACGTGCCCTCGTGCAACTTGTGCGATTCAACGGCGGGGCCTTGGCGGCCCGGAGTTGCGTACGTGTGCTTCCTCTTCGCCAGCAAGGAATTACGTTTATCGGTAAACCACTTGTTCTGAGGGGTGGCCCGCTGTTCGAGGCTTTCTAGAACAAAGTCGCAAATTCCCACCGCTGTGTCGATCTCTTCCAGTATCTCACAAACAGAAGTAAAGTGTGTTAGACCAACAGTTACATTGTGTTTGTCCGCTCGCTGAAGCAGTTCTGTCACTTCCCCTCCACTAAGTGCTTGCTTGAGGCGGGCGAAAAGGGGAAGGCCGACCTCACGGTAAAGACGTCGCATGTTCCGCTTAATTATTTCCTGATCCTCCTGTGAATTACGAACTGCACCGTGTCCGTACCCCGTTTCCTCATAGCGCTTAGTAAGGTTCAATGAGGAGTACATAAGATACAGGCCTCGTACACCAAACATCGCTTGGCCTCTCATAGGTTTCAAGAACTCTTGAAGTTGGTTAATCGCATCGCGTTCCTTCTCTGCCCTCCAAAGGGTCTCGGCATAGGTGGTGACCAACGTGAGGCTTTTCTGGGCATCGTTGCGGTGACGTTCAAATAATCTAAGCGCGGCGTCAACATCCCTGCAATATACGGCCAAATATTCAGCGAGGTTTTGGATGGCTTGAGTTAGAATTTCTGGCGAAAGTTTTCGACGATTCAGAACCTCTCCGTAAGAATGTTCGACGCCCTCTCGGCGTTGTTGGTACCGAGCTCGGTCCGCTCTCTGTAGCAGGGCTTCGTCCAAACCCAGATCTCGGCGATCCGATTGGACTCTCTGAAAGCGCTCATTAATCGGATCTTGCCACCGCGCACGCGTGGGGTGTTGTCTACTTACCATCTCTAGTACATCGGCTGAATAAACGTGAAAGATGTCTTCATCGTCTGAAACGGTAACAAGTTTGATCTTCGCTAACTCGCCGAGTCCACGGTCGAACCTGTCGGTTTCGTCCTCCATATTGACAATGAAGCGCAGTTTGCTTACCAAATTCGTCAAGTCGGTAGGCTTTACTAGTTGGCTGATGGCATAGAATATTCTGCGGGCATCGTCTGAGAGATAGCTATAGATGCTTCCAAACAAGAACTCCCGCGCTGCAGTCTCATTCTTGATATCGAGTTCGAGTACCCTCTTCAGTCCCTCCTGTACCAGCAGGTAAGCGAAATATAGTATGAACAAGGGTCGACCGCTGGTCATGTTGTAGACAGCTGTTCGTATTTCCGGTTTGGAGTCAAATTCAGCTTTCGGGAAAGGATAGTGACTGAAATCTGAGGCCACAACACGCTGCAGAAAGGTAATCGTTTCGGCTTCCGTCAACTCGTCAGTCGGGAACTCGGGCCACGCAGTGACGCGCGCTCGTGTCGTGATAAGGACTTTACGTTTCGCCACTGCAAGAGTTCGGATAAAATCCTCGATCCTTTTTCGTTCGGGCTCTGGAAAAGTCTCGTAATCGTCTATGAGAATGAGAAAACGACCCTCTGAGTCTCTCACTGCCTCATAAAGCCGTTGAAGATCGGCAACTTTAACCGTCTCCTCCGTCTCGTGGTTTGTTACCTCGTGCCGTGAAAACGCTCCTGGCCTGTCGTTTGGGCTCTGTTCATCGCTGTCACCCAGTTCTTGATATCGTGTGCGGTGTATCAGCCGTAAAAGACTTTCATAAGAGTCGATGCGTTCGCTACTCGTCGTAGACTCGGTGTTGCCGGTCCGGTAGTTAAAAGTCTTCTCTTTCGCAGACGCGAAGATTATGTAATCAAAATACCGGCGATCATCGAAATCGCAGAAATCCTCACATAGACTCTGGACCGTTGCGGTCTTACCTACGCCCCCGTGGCCCCACACAACACCACATACCGCGGAGTCGTCGTCGATCAAAAACTTCCGTATCTTCTTCTTAGCGCCGAAATCGATATAGTCGGTGAAATTCTTGGTGAAGCGGTTTCGAATAGTGCCGTTCTTTGATAGTATGATGTTATCAGTTTCCAAAAGCGGTTGGGTAAATTCACCCGGCCAATAATGTTGCTCTTCTCCGGTTGCGAACAACTGATTATAGGTCGTGTGCCCGTTTAATGTATTAGTCATTTTACTAAACAAATAAAAACCGTCACGCCGAAGGTGAATAAAAGGAGATAGCCTATGGTAGGTATTGGTGCGGGTTTTGGGCTTGGCGTAGACGTTGTCGGCTTCGAAGTTGCTGACCGCGGTGGAACACTGCCAGGCGGTGTCGCCGTCGATATCCCACTTGATACCCATTGCGAGTTGGTCTCGTACGGCAGTGACGAGGATGATGTCGTATGTTGCGCTTACTAAGGGTTGGTCAAATAACTTTCCTGAGAGGTCCGCAAGTGTTGAGGCGACGTCGTCAATCCTGTCCGTGAATACGAAGCCGTGACCGAAGTAATGGTTGCGGAGACTGGGATAGTCCGCCAAGACAGTCTGGCCTTTTTTCGCTGTGAAGAACTCGCGACTGGAATCAAGCGTCTTGCATATGGTGATGATGTCGCCAATTGACGGACGGGCGATAGTCTTGAGGATCCATTGACGGGTTTCTGCGCTGATATGTTTAAAGTTCTTGTTCCATAGATAACCCAAGAGAAACGCGCAGACGTATTCCAACTCGACCCGAAGGAAAGTTACGTATTGAAATTTCTCGTCTAAGGACTTGTGGATGTCTTGTTGTCGGCGAAGTTTCTTGAGAATGTAATCCATGGTTACGTTCTCCGTTATTCTGGCGTGTAATCCCTACGGGCAAAGGTGTCGGTTACTTGGACGGGCTTGGCTTGTTGGAGAGAAGGTGGTTGAGCTAAAGTGTATTCCGGGTAAGCGATGCGGCTGGGGCTCGACAAAGGAATGGCTGATGGTCATCTGGCGATTGATCGCCACGTGCCTTGGTTCCGCTGGTGGCCGGGTGACCGGGGGGATTTCGGCCTCGGGTGTCGGGCGGCGGCCGATAAAGATGGTGTCGCCATCCTCCAGGCTCGCGAAATACCGGAAAAGATTGCCCTTTGTATCCGCTATATTGATACGAATCACGACTCAACTATAGATCATATGGGTGACCGAATTCAACGACGGGCGCCGCTTGGCCGGGTGCAAACGGCCGCCTCTTGGTGTCGACTTGACTTGGGCACCGAAATGGGCAATGGGTACGCCTATGCGAGTCATTGATGCAGACGGTCACGTGAACGAGTGCCCGGCGACGTTCGACGACAAGTACCTGGACCCGGTGTTCCGGGACCGGAGGCCTGCCATCGTGGGTTCGGGAGGGCTGTACTACTGGATGATCGGCGAGCAGGTCTTCCCGCGGCGGTCGGGCCTCGGCTGCAACAACTTCAGCACCCCGGCACGCATCGACGGCAAGCCCACCAGGCACGGCGCGCTGATCGAGGGGCGGAACCTGGACAGCCTCGATAGCCAGGAGCTGACGGACCTCAACGCCCGTATCGAAGCGCTCGACGCCGAGGATATCGACGTCCAGGTCATCTATCCGACGCTTTTTCTGGCTTATCCGCTGACCTCCGAGCCACCGCTCATGACGGCCCTGTGCTCGTCCTACAATCGCTGGATGGGCGACACGCTGGCGGGCAACGACCGTCTCAAGTGGGCCGGCGTGGTGAACCTGGAAGACGTGCCCGCGGCCGTGCACGGCGTGTACGAGGCCAAGAGCCTCGGGGCCTCGGGCATCATGGTGCTGGGGACTGCGGGCGATCACACGCTCGACAAACCCATGTTCCTGCCGTTCTACGAGGCCATGGCGGAGACGAACCTGACCCTGGGGGTGCACGTGGGCTGGGCGTGCCCGTCGCTGAACAATCTCTACAGCGAGCTTTATCCCTCGTGGCTGACCGCGTTCCTGATGCCGGTGCTGATGGGGTTCGTCGCCTTCATGACCGGCGGCATGCTGGACCGGTTCCCGAACCTCAGAGTCGTCTTCCTGGAAGCGGGCTGCCTGTGGATTCCCTTCGTCATCGACCGCCTCAACCACCGCTTTTCGCACGCCCAACGTCTCGCGAACCTCTATCCCCAAATCACCGTCAACGCCGCCGCCGAGCCGAATGAATACCTCAAGCGCGGCAACCTGTACTGGAGCGCGGAGGTGGAGGACGATATGCTGCCCCAGGTCATGGATCTGGTGGGGGAGGGCCAGATCGTTTTCGGCTCCGACATGCCCCACTCGGATCGCGAGCGCTTCGCGGCCAAGACGCTGTTGGAACGGGACGATGTCGGTGAGTCGGGGAAGAAAGCGATCCTCGAGGGCAACCCCTTGCGCCTCTCGGGTTCTAACCAACACATACGGAGGAGAAATGGCAGAGGAGACGTTACAGGGCAGTTGTCTTTGCAAGGCCGTCCGTTACGAGATAAGCCCCCCGTTCATCCGGTTCACCCACTGCTACTGCATGCGTTGCCGGAAGGCCACGGGCGGGGTGAAGTCCAGCAACATCTCGGTGCCGCCGGAGCAGTTCCACTGGATCTCGGGCGAGGACGTCATCTCCCGGTGGGACATGCCCGAGGCGCGGGCGTTTGCCATCGCCATCTGCACCAAGTGCAACTGCCCCGTGCCGCGTCCCACCCGGGACCGGCAGCGCATGACCGTTCCCGCCGGCAGCCTCGATGACGAGCCCGGCGAGCAGCCCTCGGCACACCGTTACTGGGAGAGCCGCGCCGGTTGGGCTGCGACTGACGAATCCCATCTCCCGTACGAGGACTGACCGGCCGTGGCGCAACAAGACCGTGAATTTCTGGTGGGCTCCGTATGGCCGACCAACCGCTCCGGGATCCTCGGCGACACCGAGCTCGACGGCAGGCTGCCGGCACCCATCAAGCTCGTCCACGTCACCATGGATTTCCAGGAAGGGACCGAGGATGAGTTTGCCCGCTCCATCCCCGGTTACGAGGCCAAGGCCGCGGGGCTGATGGAGCAGAAGCCCGACCTCATCCGCGTGCTAGGGGCGCCGCCGTTCATGATCCTCGGGTTCGACGGCGAGAGCCAGGTCATCCGGGGCTGGGAGCAGAAGTACGGCGTGCCCATGTTCACCTCCGGGCAGAACCACGTGCGCGCCCTCCGGGCGCTCGGGGTCAAGCGGTTCCTCGGCGCCACCTACCTGCCCGACAACCTCAACAACATCTTCGCCCAATACCTGCGGGAAGCCGGCTTCGACGTCATCGCCATGGAAGGCATGGACGCGCCGTTCCATGAGGTGCCCCACATCCCGGCCACGGACATCGCTGAGCACCTCAAGCAGTCGTTCCGCCGTCATTCCGGCGCCGAGGCCCTGTACCTGCTGGGCTCGGCCTGGAAGGTCCTGGATGTCATCGAAGACATCGAGGACAGTCTGGGAGTGCCGGTGGTCTATCCGCTCACCGCCCGGAGCTGGGAAACCCAGCTACGCCTGGGTTTCCGCCAGCCTATCCCCGGCTACGGCCGGTTGCTGTCCGAAATGCCCGACCTGGGTCCGGTGGTCGGCAGTTAATTCGAGGCCGCAGACGTTTCATGCAAATGCAGTGAACTGAAGCCGTACTCCACAGGCTTTGACAATCTTGTGGACGGTGTCGATCCTCGGGATGTTTGTCAGGCCTTGGCGCGAATCATGCCTGGGCGACATGGTCCTCCGCGATGGGGGCCTGGTTGAACTCCTTCTCCATCTTGGAGAACAGGAAGAATGCCTCCTCCACGGAATTGGTGATCCGCATGACGTCGATGAACTCCGGGCGCTGCAACGGCGGGTCCCTTCTCAGGAACTCCGTCCGGATCTCGCGCATCATTTCGCCGCGATCCTCGGTGAGGCGTCTCGCGATGTCCCAGCTCGCCCGGTCATCGGATTCCATCGCATCGACCAGCGAAAGCAACACGCTGTCGACGCTCTCCAGAATGGTCATCCGGAACTGAGCGAGAGCCGGCTGGTCGTCGCCAGCGGCCAGGGTCTCGCACAGCGCTCCGAGCGAGTCCTCCAGCCAGACGAGGAGCCTCTGACGATTCCGAATCGAATTGTGGCGCTCCACACCGTACACGGAGTGAAGTGTCTGAAGATGGTCGAGGAATTCCGTCACGTCGGAGAGCAGTTTTTGCGTGGCAGCACGTAGCGTCCCGATCCTCTCGCCCCGGCGCACCGCATCGAAGAACCCGGACAGGTTTCTTGCGGCACGGCGCTGCTCCAGGTCGACGAGCACCAGGGAGGTGTCGACGTCCACCGAGGCATGGTCGTGGATGAACTGCGGCCGTGAAAGCTCCTCGGCCTGCGAGGTCGGCCAGAACCGCTCGAGCACCGAGACCGACCAATCGAGCCCTACGAGCATCACCGGCAACAGAAACACGTTGAGAAAGACATAGATGGCGGCGAGCTGCTGGTCGAGCTTCAGCTCCGACGCGAGGACCGCCGCCTTCACCAAGGGGATGCCGAAGTGGATCTCGCAGTACAGCAGCGGAACCAGCACCGCACAGATGAGCGCGTTGTAGCCCACGAGGTACATCGCCACCTGACGCGACCGGCCCGCAACACCGGCTGACAGCACATAGAGAATCGCGCCCGAACCGAAGATACTCCCATACATGATCATGATGGCCTGATCGACCGAGAGGAGCCCGACCGCCGCGAGATTGATGCCGAACACGGCGACCGCGCTCGAGGACTGGACAGCGAACGTAAGGAACGCGGCGACCACAAAGGCAAGCGCGAGCGAATCCCCGGTTCTTTCCAGCATGTCCTGGAACCAGGGCTGCTCGGCAAGCGGTGCCGCGGCGTCCTTGAGAAGGACGAGTCCGACAATGAGCATGGCGCCGCCGAGGAACGACGCCGCCACGCGCCTGAACCTCGACAAGCGTTCGCTCACCACCACCGCGCCGGCGAGCCCGAGCAGGTAGAGCGAAACCACCTTGATGTCGAAGGTGACGATCACGACCAGGCCGGACACGCCGACGCACCCGCCGATGATCAGGGCGAGCGACCCCCGGGGCGTGATTAGCCCGGATCGCAGAAGGCTCATCACGATGAATGTCGTCGCGGACATGCTCTGGGTGATGGCGCCCGCGAGGGCTCCCCAGGCGAGGGCCGAGAACCGCTTCTCCGTCCACCGGCCCGCGTTCCTGCGCAGCCGCATGGTCGTCAACGACTTGAGATTCTCCGTGAGGAGCCACATCCCCACGATGAACAGCCCAAACCCCCCGGCGATGATTGCGAAGAGTTCGTTCATGGATCGGGCGATTCGCCCGCCCGCGCCGCCGGCAGGCCGGCGGCGGATACGGTAGCGTTCAACAGCCGCACGAGAGTCAAGTCCAATCCGGCGCCGTCACCGAATCGCGCCTCCATCAACCCGTCGCCGACGACGGTAACGGCGCCGCCACCGGCAGGCATCATAGAATCAACTCAAACTGTTATCAAAGCTGTAGTTTTTTTAACAAGCGATATCGTTGCTTTGGCTCGTGATTCGCCAGCGGCCGGCCGGGCTGGACGGCCTCTGTATGGAGGCGATGCTGGCGAAGGGGACGATTGGCGAGGTGAGCTGCGATGACCAAGCAGTATGACGCGTGTCGCTGGCCGGTCGCCGTCCGTGCTGGATCATGCTCTCGATATGGAAGGCGAGTGCAGTGGCGCCGCGCCGTCTGAAGCTGCAAACGGTTTATGCAAATGCAATGAACTGAAGCCGTACTCCACAGGCTTTGACAATCTTGTGGACGGTGTCGATCCTCGGGATGTTCTTGTTTGTCAGGGCGCGTGACAAACCCGATCGGTTCAACCCGGTTCTGCGTGACAACTCCGATACGCCGCCAACCGCCTCAGCAACATTCCGGAGGGCGATCAACAGGTCCTCGTGGTCGCTTTCCGGGTCGTCAAGCACCACATTCAGGTATTCGGCGATCGCTTGCGGAGTCTTGAGGTAGTCACTGGTCGTGTACGCTACGGTCGGCATGGCGATTCTCCTGCTGGTATTGCCTCCAATA
Source organism: uncultured Binatia bacterium (SeqCode) (assembly GCA_965218305.1). Taxonomy (GTDB): domain Bacteria; phylum Desulfobacterota; class Binatia; order UBA9968; family JAJDTQ01; genus JAJDTQ01. The sequence goes on from OZ244617.1 coordinate 940,297, forward strand.
TTTCTGAGCGTTTTCGATGTCGGCGTGTTGGCGTTTCTTCGTGCCTCCACCCAGAAGGATCACGATTTTCAAACCGTCGCGACCGAATTCGCCACTTGGATAGGGCCAAGGGGGCGCTAGAACTCGTCTACCGCTCACGGTGTCTATCGGAGGTTTCCGGGGACTGGTGCCGGTGATTCTTGGCGTCAAGGAGTCACGCTCCGCCCGCCGAGCGAAAGGCGGGCCGAACGTGACTGAAATAGATCCCGCCCGTTACGACGCGAACCGCGACATGGTCACCGGCGTGTACTCGTCCGGGGCCTGGGTGACCACGAGCTCGGGCTCGATGCCGTAGAGGCGGCGGGCATTGCCGCCCAGCATCTTTTCCTGGGCGCTTTTCGGGACGTTGTGCTTGGTCATGTTGTCGATGGCTTCCCAGACGTCGGCGGCGTCGAGATGGGGCATGTCGGAGGACCACAGGCCGATGTCCTCGTACAGGTCCCAGAGCCGGAAGGTGATCTCCTCGTCGCCCTCGAAGGCGATGAAGCAATTCTTGTAGAAGACCTCCTTGGGGTCGCCGATGTTCTCGTTGGTGTGCCTGTAGAGTTCCAGGTAGCCTTCGGCCTTTTCCAGCACCAGCGGCAGCCAGCTCGAGTTGGATTCCAGGATGGCCACCTTGAGGCGCGGGAACTTCTCGAGCCACCCGGTCATCAGCACCACGCCCGTCCAGGTCATGGCCTCTGCGATGAAACCGTAGGCGGCGTCGCCGGCCTGCTTCGACCCCATGGCCTGCATGATGTTGGCGACGAACTGGCCGGGCGAGTAGACCAGCACGGTGTCCTCGTCGGCGAAAAGGCGCTTTCTGTCCCGGCCCATGCGCTCTTCGAGACCCGGGGACAGGGGCTCGCCGCGTGAGGGGAAGGTGTGCATGCCCAGCACCATGCCGAGCTCCTCGAACTCCTTCCACAACGGATCGTATTCCGGGAAGGTGGGGTAGCGGTTGAGCGCGATGATGGGCCGCACCAGCGCGGACTTGAAGCCGCGCTTGGCCACGCGCCGCAGCTCGTCGATGGCCCGGTCCACGTCCTGCAACGGCAGCACCGCGGCCGGGTACATCCGCTTCCGGTCGGCGCCGCAGTAGTCGTAGACCCAGTCGTTATAGGCCCGGGCGCACAAGTGGGCGGCCTCGGCGTTCTCAACGAGAGGCAGGTAGACGAAGGTCGAGGGGAAGATCATCACCTGGTCGATGCCGGACGCGTCCATGTCCTTGAGCCGCACGTGGGGGTCCCGGGCGCTGGCGTTGCGGCCAACCGTCTCGTCCCATTCCTTGGTGCCGGGCTGGACGCTGCCGATTTCTTCCTTGGTCAGGCCGGGATGCCAGGTCTCCGCGGGATATTTCCACTCGTTGGGGCTGCGAAAGCTGATGCGGGAGTTCCGCACCAGCACGAGCCGGTCGGCGTCCCGGTAGAAATGCGTCTTGGCGAGCTCGCGATGGCGCTCGGGAATGTATTTGTCCCAGACCTCCGGGGGCTCGTAGATGTGGCTGTCACAGTCGAAGACGGGAAAGTCCTTGGTACGACCTTTGGCGCTGTAAGCCATGATGACCTCCTGTGGGCGGGTTAGGATGCTATTTTGGCTCCATGACAAATCCCCATGGGGTTGTCAAATCGAATGCGCTGCCGGATAACCTTTCCGGGGCGCACACCAAGGGCCGGTCCGAGTACGCAAAATCCGTTCTCCCCGTAGGTCGGGTTAGCCGGGGTTAGCCGAAGGCGTAACCCGACACGGTACAGCATGTCGGATTACGCTTCGCTAATCCGACCTACGGGTTACTTCCACAACCGTTGGTCCTGAGCGTAGCGGAGCGCCAGCGAAGCGAAGTCGAAGGGCGCCGCTTTACAACTCCCGCGGAATCAGGTGCACGTCCTCCGGGCGCCAGCCTACCCGCAGTTGGCCGGGCCGCGCCACCGCGGCGGCCTGCGCGCCCGGAACTCGGACTCGCAGGGGCAACGAGCCGATGCGGCCGATGACCAGCACGCTGTCGCCATAGTGGACGGAGCCCTCCACGGACATGTCGAACACGTTGAGCCCCTTGGTGTATTCGTTTCCGTCGATGAGCCGAACGTTCTCGGGCCGTATCAGGGCATGAACGCGAATGCCGCCGATGCCCCCGTCGGGGCGTGTCACAGTGATTTCTCCCAGGGAGTCCACCGCCAGCGTGCCCGAGGCGGCGTCCACCACCGTGGCATCGAAGAAGTTGCTGTCGCCGATGAAGTTCCCCACGAAGTAGGTGGCGGGCCGGTGGTACATCTCCAGCGGCGGCGCGACCTGCTCGATCTTGCCGTCATTGAAGACGGCGACCCGGTCCGACATGGTCATGGCCTCGGTCTGGTCGTGGGTCACGTAGATGGTGGTGATGCCGACTTCGCCGTGAATGCGCTTGATCTCTACCTGCATCTGCTCGCGGAGGTTCTTGTCGAGGGCGCCCAGGGGCTCGTCGAGCAGCAGCACGTCGGGCTCGAACACCAGCGCGCGGGCCAGCGCCACCCGCTGTTGCTGACCGCCGGACAGCTCGCGCGGGTACTTCATGGCGAACTCCGCCAGCCCCACCAGTTCCAGCGCCTTTTCCACCCGAGGCCGGACCTGTTCCCGCGGGAACTTCCGCATCTTGAGCGGGAAGGCGACGTTGGTCTCCGTGGTCATGTGCGGAAACAGCGCGTAGTTCTGGAACACCATGCCGATGTTGCGCCGGTAGGGCCGGACGTTGGCCAGCGAACGGCCCTCCAGCTCCAGCGTGCCTGCGGTGAGCTCCTCGAACCCGGCGATCATCAAGAGCGTGGTGGTCTTGCCCGAGCCGCTCGGACCCAGCAGCGTCAGGAATTCACCCCGGCGCACGTCGATGGAGATCCCGTCCACGGCGTTGACGCGGCCGTCGTAGGACTTGACCACGTCTTGCAGGCGCAGGTACGAGTCGCTCATGGTCATTCCTTGAACTGGTCCCGCCGCCATTTGAACGCTCCGGCCAGTCCGAGCTCGGCGACCTTGGCCTGGAAATCGCGGTGCACCTGCGACTCGGTGGCGTAGGTCGGCGCGATGAGATCGACGGAGCTGTTGAAGGCCATGCGGATGCCCTGGGCCTCGAGAATCCGGTTGATGGACGTGCGGGCGCAGAAGAGCGCTTCCGGGCCGATCAGGGCCAGACGCCGGGCGTACTTGAGCGTGGCCTCTTCGAGTTGATCGGCGGGCACCACCCGGTTGACCATGCCGATCTCCCTGGCCTCCGCCGCCCCGATCATGTCGCCCATGTAGATCAGCTCCCGGGCGCGCTTCAGGCCGATCACCCAGGGCATCATCATGGCCGTGGCGGGCCCCGCGAAACGTATCTCCGGTTCCCCGAACAAGGCGTCGTCGGCGGCGATGGTCAGGTCGCAGAGCATGGTCATGACGCATCCCTCGCCCAGGGCGTGTCCCTGCACCGAGGCGATGATGGGGGTGTGCAGCTCCCAGATGGCGGTGGCCAGCCTGAGCCCGCGGCTCAGCCGGTGGTGCGTGTGGATGGAATGGTGCCGGTCCTTTTCCCGCTCCGGATCGCTGCGCTCGACATCGTGGCCGGCGCAGAAGCTCTTGCCCTCGCCCCGCAGGACCATAACGGTGACCTCTCGGTCCTGGTCGGCGGTTTCGAGGGCCTCCAGCAGCGCCTGCGACAACGCCCGGTTGAGGGCGTTGCGCTTCTCCGGCCGGTTCAGCGAGATGACGGCGATGTCGCCGTCCTTCCGGTAGGTCAGCACCTGATCCGTTTCCGTCATGTGGTCTTCTCCCGTGGAATGATCAGCGCGTCCACCACGATGCACCCTTGGCCCCGGGGAAGCGCCATCACCGGGTTCAGGTCGATCTCGGCGATGGAGTCCCGCTCGGCCCAGGCAAAATCTCCGAGCGCGGTCAGGCAAAGGCGCACCGCCTGGACGTCGCGCGGCGCTTGCCCCCGCACCCCTCCCAGAAGTCGCCGGCCGCGGGTCTCGGCGATCATGAAATTGACGTCACCGTCACGAAGCGGCAGTGGCCGCAGCGCGACGTCGTCCAGGATCTCCACCAGAACGCCGCCCAGCCCGAACGCCAATACCGGTCCGAAGTCGGGGTCCCGGCTCACGCCCATGAACAACTCCACCGCATCCCGGATCATGGGCTGAACGATGAACACCGGATCGGCGGGCGGGGGCGAGAGCCGCTCCAGTTTGTCCGTCATGTCGTCGAAGGCGCCGGCCAGCGCCGGCTCGTCCGCGAGAGCCGTGGCCACCAGTCCCAGATCGGATTTATGCGGGATATCGTCGGACGCTACCTTGAGCACCACCGGATACCCAACGTCCCGGGCGGCATGCAGCGCTTCCGCTCGGGAGGTCGCGACCTGTTCCTGAATCACCGGCAGGCCCGCCTCGCCCAGCAGTTTCTTTGAATCCACCTCGTTGATGGGGGAACGTTGCCGGTTCCGGTTGCCCAGGTAGGCGGCGACGCGGGCCGTCGGCGGCGGCTCCGGCAGAGATTCCAGACACGGCACGGACCAGCGCGCGAGCCGATCGATGGCGCCCAGGCCCTGGCGTGTTCCGCCGATGGTGGGGACCCCCGCCGAGCGTAGCGCGTCGGCGAACTCCTGCCGGAAGAGGCCCGGCCGGGTGTTCATGAAGTAGCACGGTTTGGTGGTTTGTTGGGTGGCCTCGGCCAGATACTGCGTGTACTGGGTGGGGACCATCGGCGAGTCGTCGCGGCTGTCGCTGACCATGACGATGGAGTCCACGTCGGGCTCGTCCGCCAGCACCTTCAGTCCGTGAGGCATGTTCACGTCGAACTGGCCGTCGCCCCAGGCATCGAGGGGGTTGCCGTCGCCTGTTATCGAACCGATGACGCGTTTTGCCTCCCGGCGGCCGGCCTCGGACAAGGGCGGCAGGGACAGCCCGGCGGCGCCGGCCACGTCCAGGATCAGCTCCGCCTGCCCCCCGGATCCCGTAATCAGGCCGAGTTTCCGTCCGGTGGGCCAGCGCTCGCCCTGGCAGCACGCCAGCACCTCGGTCAGCTCGTCCATGTCGCTGACCTCGATGGCCCGGTGCCGCTTGAGGACCTCGGTAAAGACCCGGGCTTCGCCGGCGAGCCCGCCGGTGTGGCTGGTGATGGCCCGGCGCGTCCGGTCGCTGCGCCCGACCTTGAGCACCACCACCGGCTTGCCGCGGTCCGCGGCCTTGTCCAGGGCGGCGACGTAGCGTTCCGGATCACGTATCGTCTCGGTAAAGGTGGCGATCACCCGGGTGTGAGGGTCGTCGGCCAGATGGTCGATGAAGTCGGCCGTGGTGGTTACGGCCTCGTTGCCGGTGGAGACCACGTGGCTGAAGCCGAACCGGCGGCAGTCGGTCAGCAGACCGATGGCGATGGAGCCGCTCTGGGTGACGATGGCGACGTTGCCAAGGAGCTTTTCCGGGTGCAGCAGGTTGGAGGTGTAGAGGCTGATGCGGTGGTGCGGGCTCAGCACACCCATGCAGTTGGGTCCGCATACGGCCATGCCGGCGCCGCGCGCCGCGGTTTCGAGTTTTTCCTGGCGCCTCCGGCCTTCCTCGCCCAGTTCGGCGAAGCCGCTGTCCAGCACCACCGCGCCGCCGTAGCCACGGGCCGCGGCAAGTTGGAAGGGTTCGGTCACGAGCCTGTGATTGACGCAGAAGACGATGGCATCGATGCCTTCCGGGATCTCCTCGAGCCCGCTGTAGCAGCGTTTCCCCAGCACCGTCTCGTATCGCGGATTGATGGGATAGACGGCGCCGCCGTACCCCATCTTGTCGAGCATCTCCAGGATGCGCCGGCCCGGGCCGCGGTTCTCGCTCGCGCCATAGACCGCGATGGAGTCCGGCTTGAGAAGCCGCTCAAGTCGCATGCACCGGCCTCTTGCGTGTGGTCGCGGCGATCGCCGTGCCGATCAGCACCAGGGTGAACAACAGGGTCGAGACCACCGCCAACACCGGGTCGGCCTCCAGACGCACGCTCTCGTACATCTTGCGGGGCAGGGTGGAGGCGTCGCGCCCGGCGATGAAGATGGCGATGACGGTCTCGTCGAACGAGTGAATGAACGCGAACAGCGACGCCACCAGAAAGCCCGGCCGCAGCACCGGCAGGGTGACATGGAAGAAGGTCCGGAGCGGTCCGGCCCCCGCGCTCATGGCGGCGCGCTCGAGATTCCGGTCGAATCCCTTCAGCGTGGCGGACACGATCAGGAAGGCCACCGGCACCGATACGCAGGTATGGGCGATGATGACCCCGAAGTGGCTGTTGGTGAGGCCCACGGGACTGAAGAAGGCGTAGTAGCCCAGCGCCAGGACGATGTGCGGGACCATGAGCGGCATGATGAGCAGGAAGTTCACCAGCCCGCGGCCCGGGAAACGGAAGCGCACCAGGGCGAAGGATGCCGGAATGACCAGCGCCATGGTCACGAACATGGTGGCCACGGCGATGATGGCGCTGTTGATGGTCGGAGTCGTCCACAGCTCGTTGGTGAAATACGCCCGGTAGTAACCGAGCCAGTAGCCGGTGGGCGGGAACGCGAAAGAGAGCGAGTCGCTGAGCGACATGGGAATGACGATGAACATCGGCGCGGCGATGAAGGCGCCGATGGCAATGGCGAGGGCTTTCATGAACATCATGGCCCACTCATCCCCAGAGCTTGTCCAGGCCCACCAGCCGGTTGTAGATGGCCAGCAGAACCATGGTCGTGGCCAGCAGCACCGCCGCCATGGCCGAGGCGAAACCCCATTCGAGAAGCTCGTCGATCTGTTGGCCGATGAGCCCCGCGATCATCTGATCCCTGGGTCCGCCCAGCAGGACCGGCGTCACGTAGAATCCCAGGCAGATGATGAAGACCAGCGTGCAACCGTTCACCACGCCCGGCAGGCTCAACGGAAAGAACACCGTCCGGAAGCCCTGGAACGGCGTGGCCCCCAGGCTCGCCGCCGCCCGCAGGTGGTTCGGGTCGATCTTCTGCATGGCGGCGTAGATGGACATGATCATGTACGGGATCAGGATGTGCACCATGCCGAGGGTGGTGGCGAAGCTGTTGAACAGGATCTGCGGCACCGGATCGAAACCCACCCAGGCCAGCAGCTTGGTCACCGGCCCCTTGTTGCCCAGGATCACCAGCCACGAGTAGGTGCGGACGAGAAAGCTGGTCCAGAAGCTCATGGCCACCACCAGCAGCAGGGCAAATCCCAACGTGCCGCCGTACCGCACGATGACGTAGGCCAGCGGATAGCCGAGGGCCAGGCAGATCACCGTCACCAGGAAAGCGAACCAGAACGTGTTCCCGAGCACACGGGAGTAGAGCGGCGACGAAAAGAACTCCCGGTAGTTGACGAGCGACAGCGTCGGGTCCGTGAAGCTGATGACGATGACGTCCAGCAGCGGGTAGACGAACAGGACGGCAATGAACAGGATGGCCGGCGCGGAGAGCGTCCAGGCCGAGAGGTTCGCGCGCGAGCGCAACGGCCTGAACGCTCTCTTGTCGGCGCGAGTGTCTAAGGGCCTTACGGAAGTCGCATTCATCCGCGCAAGTCGGTCCCGGGAGCGTGCGCCATTGGTGGAGAGGGTGTGCGGGCGGGTTTCAAACCCGCCCGCACCCGCACCGCGCTGTCAATCGATACAGCCGCCCGGCCTCCGGTCTCAGGTGGCCAGCCACTGATTGAAGCGTTTGGTCAGCGCGCTGAGATTGGTGCCCACCCAGAGCGGATCGGGCGAGTAGCACAGCGGCAGATTGTCCTTCCACGTGGGCATCATGCGCGCCTTGGCCTCCGAGATGTGCTCGTAGGCCGCGGGAATCCACGGCCCGGTATTCATCATGCGGCAGAAGACCCCCAGGTTTTCCGGCTTGAGGCAGAACTGGGCGAATCTCCAGGCCTCCGCCGCGTTGGGCGTGCCGCGCGCGACGAACCAGTTGGACCGGCGGTTGTGGGCCTGGTTCCAGACCACCTCGATGGGCACTCCCTGCTCCACCGCGACCCCGGCGCGGGTGTTCCACATGGGCATCATGTCGACTTCACCGTCACGCACGAGTTGCACCGACTGTGAGCCGCGTTTCCACCATACCTTCACGTGGGGCTTGAGCTGATCGAGCTTCTTGAAGGCACGGTCGACGTCCAGCGGATAGAGCTTGTCCTTGGGCACGCCGTCCGCCAGGAGCGCGAAAGGAACCATCCGGGCCACGTCGCTGTAGGCCCCCCGGTTGCCGGGAAACTTTTCCACGTTCCAGTAATCGGCCCAGGACTGCGGGCCGCCGTTGGGGAACTTCTTCTTGTTGTAGACGAGGTTGGTGGAGACGGAGTGGCGCGAGATGCCGTTATACCCGATGGTATCGGGCGGATAGTCGGTCAGCCGGATGATATCGTAGTGGATATGCTCCAGCAGGTTGTCGTTGAGCGCCCGGATGGAGTCGGACCGTCCCATGCCGGCCACGCTCCACTCGTAATGGCCGCTCTGAACCTGTGCCTTCAGCTTGGCGAAAGAGATAGGGGTGATCGGCTTCACGGCAATCCCGGTGGCCTTTTCATAGGGTTTGTAATAGGCCTCCGCCTCCGCCTTGCCCCAACTGCCGCCCCAGGTGTTGATGTAGATCGTTTTGGTCTTGGCCCGTGCCTTGGACGCGATGTACGGTGCGCCCAATATCATCGCCCCGGCCGCCACGCTGCCGCCGATGAAGGCACGCCGGTTGATGCCGCCGCCCTTCGCTTCCTTCGTCTCTGTTCCCCTGGTTTCCGATTCCTTCATGGGTCATTCCTCCCGTTTTGAATGGTGACTCGCCAAGCCGGTGAACGCATCAGCAACCGAAAATCCAAACAAAGAAGGCGCGGGCCGAGCCCGTGAGCCGACCCTTATCAAAAGCGGCCTGGGACATCAATCAAAATCAGGATGATCGGTTTCACCGGGCGCCCGCATCGAGGGCTGTTGTAGGGGCGGGTTTCAAACCCGCCCGTGCCCCTTGTTGCGCGGAAGCTATTCCTTGGTGGGCCAAATCGCCTGCGATGTCAGGTCCTGCCAAGCGGCCGGACGGCAGACGGCCTTGGCGGCCTCGTCGGACTCCAGCGCGGTATCCCAGTCGTTGCCTACGAAGCGGCAGCCGGAAATCTCTTGGGAGGCGTCGGACACGAGCCACCGGATGGGCGCGGCCATGACCCCGGGTTGCACCAGCTTGCTGCGGTCGAAGGGCGCGCTCTCGGGGATGAAGCTCGTGTTGGTGGGGCCGCCGGGCACCAGCACGTTGACCGTCACGCCGGTGTCTTCCAGGTCTTTGGCCCAGCTCGCGGACGCGGCCTCCAAGGCGGCCTTGGACATGCCGTAGGGGGTGTACGCGCCGCGGAACATGGTGTCGAGGCTCGTGGTCACGTTGACGATGCGTCCGGAACCCTGCTCCACCAGGTGCGGGGTGACGGCACGGGCCATCAGGAAGGCGCCTTTCCAGTTGACGTCCATCACCGCCTGCCAGCGGTCGGGCTCCACTTCCCAGAAGCGCACCGGTTCGCTCATGTAGTTGAAACGCACGGTCTGCATGCCGATGCCGGCGGCGTTGACCAGCGCGTCCACGCGCCCGAACCGGTCCATCACCGCGTTGACCACCCGCTCGCAGTCCTCGGCCTTCGTGATGTCGGCGGTGAGGGTGATGAGCGCCCCTTCATCGGCCACACCCGCGGTGCTCCGGGCCATGGCCTTGACCCGCTCCTCTTTGTTGTCCACCACCGCCACCCGAGCGCCGTCCTCCAGCAGGGCCAGTGTCATGATCGTGCCCATACCGCCGGCGCCTCCAGTGATGATGACAACCTTATTACTTAGCGCCTTTTCAGGCATTTCTGGATTCCTTTCTCGAAACTCCTTGAAGTTGGACCATGGTCGCACGCAGACCGTCACCAGGTCCTTCGACGCTGTGCGCCACGACTCACGCCCCCTGCTTGTTGGCCTTGTACTGCTGGTGGTTCCGGTCGAGGGCGGCGAGGCAGTCCGGGTCGAAGTCCCGTTTAGCTGTGGGCTCGGGCTCCCAGTAGCCGTGGGTGTCGGCGCCTCGCAGCAGCGCCGCGCTGGCGTGATCGAAAAGCGTCTGATGCACGTGCGGCGCGATGAAATGAATCGAGTAGCCCAGCCGCCGGTCGTCCGAGTCATTGGGATTGGAGCCGTGGATCGTGGTCTCGCTGTGGAAGGAGATCTCGCCGGCCTCCAGCACCACGTCCACCGCCTGGGACTCGTCCACGTCCTCCACGGTCTGGCCCCTGGACAGGAGATTGTCCTGCGCGAAGGTCTCCACGTGCCGGCGGGCGCCCTGTGCGTGGGAGCCGGCCAAGACCCGCATGCAGCCGCTCTTGACCGTGCTGTCGGTGAAGGCGAACCATGCCGTCAGGGTCTCCCGCGGCTCCAGGCCGTAGTAGGTGGTGTCTTGGTGCCAGGAGACGAAGCGGGGGTCGTGGGCATTCTTGGTGAAGAAGCTGGAACCCCAGCAGAGGATGTTGGGACCGATGATGTCCTCCACCACGTCGAGCATTCGCGGATGGCGGATCAGCTCGTTGAGCCAGGGGAAGGGGAGGTGGGCCTTGATGCGGAAGCGATCCTGTATCTCCCCGCCGATGGTCTGCTCCACGTCCTCGAGCTTTCGTCTGAGCTCCTTCGCGGATTCCCGGTCCGTCACGCGGACGGGGAACAGAAATCCCTCCCGATGATAGGCGTCCACTTGCTCTTGCGTCAGTACCTTGGGCATTCCGGTCTCCGTGGAAGCGGCAGTCTGTGGGTCCGGCAGGAAGCCCCGCCGGGCCAGAGGCTAATCTGACGTCGGCAACGGGTTCTGTCAACCATACACCCCGTCATCCCGGACAACCGTGTCGTTACAGCCTTGCGGCTTGTCTGAGGCTGGCGATCATCGAGATCCGGAGCAGGTACTCGTAGGATTTCATCGGATCCGCGGCGGTCTCGCGCATGGTACGGCGAAACTGCTCCTGCCGTGCCGGGTCGCGGGCCTCCAGGTTCAGCTTGTTGCGGGTGGAATGGACGTTGGCGTATTCCAGCGCGATGGGCCGACGCTGCCGCTCGTAGCCGTCGAGCTCCGAAGCCGGCGTCTCCCCGCGCCACACGCGCACCAGTCTTTCCGCGAGGTTGTAGCCGTCGTGGATGCCGCCGTTCATGCCCATGCCGCCGAGGGGGTTGTTGATGTGGGCCGCGTCGCCGACGAGGAACGCGCGCCCTTCGCGGTAGCGCGCCGCCACGCGCTGGTGCACGGGGTAGAGCGTCCGGTGCTCTACCGGGTAGGGCTGTCCGATCGGAAGCACTCGCTGGAGCCGTCCCTCGACGCTGGCGTCGCTCAGCACCTCGTCGTCGCTCTCCTCCGGCCGGGTGGGGAACATGACCCGCCACAGTCCCGGTACCCGCAGCAGGAAGAACCACTCCTCCGGGTCGGCGAAGTAGCTCACGGGCGCGAGCCCGGCGAAGTGATTGTCGAACGGGAAAGGCGTGCTCACCACCAGAAATCGCTCCGGCCACGTGAACCCGTCGAAAGGGATGTCCAGGGACTTGCGGACGTTGCTCCGGGCGCCGTCGGCGCCCACCAGGAAGCGCCCCGTGAAGCGCCGGGTGGCGGCGCCGTCCTGGGTCACCACCGCGGTGACGCTCGCGGTGTCTTCTTCCACCCCGGTCACTTCGCTGGAGAAGAGCACTTCCGCCCCGGCCATACCCGCCAGCTTCTCGTACAGCAGCCGGTTGAGCTTGAACTGCTCGCACTGGAGCCGGTAGGGATGCGCCGTGACGTCGGCGATCCGTCCGAAGTCGAACTCCGCGATGCAGCCCTCGCGCTCCCGGTACTGGAGGGTAGGGGCCTTGAGCCCCATGGCCAGAAAGGCTTCCAGCACGCCGGTCGACGCCAGCATGTCGAGGGTGGGAGGGTGAAAGGTGGACGCCCGTAGCGTTTCCGGCAGCACCGGCTCCGCCTCCAGCACGGTCACCGGCACGCCGTGTTGCGCGAGGTGCAACGCCACCACGAGCCCCACGGGTCCGGCTCCCGCCACCAACACGCGATCGGTATTCATGTCACTTGCCCGCGAAGTTCGCGGCTGCCGCTGCCAACGCCCACGGCTTCCTCCAACGAAGCCATGGTCCCGGCTAACGGAAGTGCGGCATGACGTGCTCGTTGCAGACGTCGAGGTGCTGGAACTGGTCCTTGGCGGCGAAACGGACGATGAAGGTCCGGATGCCGGCTTCGGCGTACTCGTTGATGAAGTCCACCACCTCGTTGGTGCCGCCGGCCTTGACCACGAGTTGCGCGGACACTTCCTCGTAGGTCTTGTGGTAGTAGGCCTCCAGGAACGCGCCGCCTTCCCTGCGCGCCTTGTCGGAGTCCGGGTCGATGTGAATGGTCAGGTACAGGCAACGGTGGATGTCGGCGGGGTTGCGTCCGGCGTCGCTGGCGAAGTCTTCCAGCTTCTTCTGCGACTCCCTGAACACCGGGAGCGACGGGATGTTGGTGATCCAGGCATCGCCGTAGAGGGCGGCCCGCTTGAGCCCGCTGTCCACGTCGTTGCTCGACACCCAGACAGGGACGCCGGGCCGCTGCACCGGCTTGGGCAGCAGCGAGAGGTTCTCGATGGTGTAGTACTTGTTGGCGTGGGTGACGTCGTCCCCGGCCCATAAGAGCTTCATGATCTTGAGCACTTGGCTCAAGCGGCCGGCCTTCTGGTTGAAGGGGACGCCGCAGGCCGTGTACTCCTCCTCGAACATCCTGTCGTTGCGGGATACGCCCACGCCCGCGATCAGGCGCCCGCCGCACAACACGTCCACGCTGGCCAGGGCCTGGGCCAGGACCACGGGGTTGCGCATGGCCGCCAGCAGCACCGCGGTGCCGATCTTCACCCGCTCGGTCTTCACCGCCAGCGCCCCCAGCGTGCTGATGACCTCCAGCCGCGGCTTGGCGGTGACGCTGTCGCCGATCCACACCGAGTCGTAGCCGGCCTTCTCGACCGCGTCGGCGAGGTTGAAGACCGGGCTCAAGTCCGGGACCGCGGTCTTGGCGAGAATGACTCCGCGGGTCGGTAGCAGGATGCCGAAGCTGAGCTTTTTGGACATGTGGTTCTCCCGATGATTTGAATGGCCTGCGCTGGTGGGTTCCGAGGCCGTCAGAAGCGAATGAACAGGTCGTTGGCGCCCTCGTTGGTGAGCTGAGTGATGGTGGTGATCCGGTCGCTGAATTCCTTGAGGGTCCCAACGGAGCTGTGGCCGACGTCGATGAGGATGGAGAACAGCGAAAAGCTCAGCCGGTCCTTTTCCTTGAGGAACCGCTCGGACCACTCGGCCGACACCTGACACTCCCCATCCGTGATGAAAACGATATCCCCCTTCTTATATCGTGATTTCTTGAGGCACTCCAGGGCCGCGTCGAGCGGCGTCTCGAAGTCGGTGCCGCCGCCGGGAAAGTGCTCGGCCAGATCCATGAGCTTGTCCGGCTCGACGTCGGCGCCCCGGCGGGTGGTCATGTCCAGCACGTGAAGCGCGGTTTCCCTGGAGGAAAAGCAGATGGAGCGGAACGGCCGGCGCTGGCGCCGCGTCAGCTCCAGCAGGGTCAGGGTGACGGCCTTGGACCAGAGCTCCTTGTCCCCCGCCATGGAGGAGCTGCCGTCCAGGCACACCACCACCGGACCCTTGCGCTTCTCCTCCATGCCCCGGAGCGAGTACTGCAACAGCTCGTTTTCCAGCAGCCGGCGCTGAAAATCCCGGTGGAGCAGCGGGTGGTGCAGCGTCACCAGCTCCTGCGGGAGCAGGTGCTCCAGCGTGCCTCCCTGCTCTACCGAGTAGAGCTCCTCGTTGGCCCGCTCGAAGGTGCGCTTGCGCAACGCCAGGGCGTGGGACTTCATTCTTCCGACCATGCGGATGAGCTTCTTCAGCTTCTCGTTGCCGGCCAGCCGCCGCCCCAGCTCGAGCCGCCGGTCGGCGGGAAGGCGCCCCCCGGAACCCAGGGCGGAGCCCCAGCGTTCGGCTTCCTCCGCGGCCTCGTCGAGCTGCTGGGCGGCGCGAATGGCCGAAGCCTGCACCCGCGCCCGGGCCTCGCCCCTGACCCGGCCCAGATCCTCCGTCAACTGCCGCTGCTTCTGGCGGATGGAAGCCGCTTCACCGCGGAGCTTGCTCTTCAGCCGCTCCTCGATCTTCGCCAACGCCTCTTCCTTGCCGGCGCCGTCCTCCTGCTCGCCCAACTCGCCGGCGTGTTCCAGCATTTCCTGGGTCTTCTGGAAATCTTCCTCCTGGTGCCGCAGCTTCCACGTGTCCATCATGTCGTGGCGCGTCCATGGCTTCTCGGACTTGAGCATGGCCAGGAGCCCTTCGCCCACCAGGAGCGTGCACAGGCCGGCCTTGGCCTCGTCGAGCAGGGTGAGCGCCCGCAGGATGCGGCTCACTTCGCCGTCGTGCAGCGCGGTGAGGAGGGTCCGGTTGATGGCGGCGCTGGGGAGCACGTCCGCTTCGTCGGCGAAGACGATGTTGTATTTGAACAGCATGCAGAAGACGTCCTGGAGCAGCGCGGGGAAGTGGGGGACGAGGGCCTGGCCGGCGCGTTCCAGCTCTTGCAGCGAGGCGGCGTCCCGGCGAAGCTGCCCGTAGGCGTGCCGGTCGTAGCGGTCGCTCTCGATCCAGTTGGCGTTTCCGGGCAGGCCGGGCGGTGGCGGAGCGGCCTTCTTTCCGGGGCTCCGGCGGGCCACTACAAGTCCTCCAGCAGGCGCTTCTGAAGGGTCTGGATCTCGTCTCGCATGCCTTCCACCCGGGCGAGGGGACGGTCCGAATCGGACGCCTTCTCGATGATCTGCTCGATGCGGGCAAGGATGTTGCGGAGCTTGGTATGACCTTCGATGAGCGCCTGGGAGCGCAGTTCCTCGGTTTCCCAGGCGCGTTGCACGTACTCTTCGATCTCTCGGGATTGGAAGAGAAGCTCCTGGGCCTCCTGTTCGTAACCGAGCACGATCTCGCGGATGGTGGCGCTGACCTCGGTGTGCTCGGACGGTTCCCGCCACAGGATGTGTTCCAGGAACAGGAGACTCGGGTCCGAGACCTGGGCGTCGCCGGCCAGATACGAGTGCGCCTTCATGAGCGCAAGGGATTGGCGGTACCGCCGGTCGGAGGCGACGATCTGTTTCTTGCCGAGCTGGCGTCGGATCTCGGCCATGGCTCGGTGGACATGGCCCGGGACCGGCTGCACGTCCGCCTCGCGCTGCATTTGGTTGAGCTCTTCGAGGGTCAGGTAGACCTGGGCCTCCCGCGGCCCCGCCTCCAGCATGCGCAGGAAACGGTAGTCCTCCTCGATGTAGCCGACCACGAACCGGAGCAGGAACCGGTCGTACAACGCGGTCAGCTCGTCGTCCTCCGGCAGTTCGTTACTGGCGCCGAACAGGGTGATGAGCGGCACGTCGTGGATCCGTTGACCATTGTGAAACCGGCGCTCGTTGATGATGGACAGGAGCGAGTTGAGAATCGAGGAGTTGGCCTTGAAGACCTCGTCCAGGAACGCGATGTGGGCCTCCGGGAGCTTGTGGGTGGTGACGCGCCGGTAGTCATCCTGCTCCAACCCGTTGAGACTCACCGCGCCGAACAGCTCCTCCGGAGCGGTGAACCGGGTCAGCAGCCACTGGAAGTAGTCGGCGCCCTCGATGCGCCGGCACAACTCGTCCGCCAGCATGGACTTGGCCGTGCCGGGTGGGCCGATGATGAGCAGGTTCTGGGCGGCGAGCAACGCCGCCAGCGCCCCATCGATGAGCTCGCCGCGTTCCAGAAACGTCTGTCGCAGCTCGTCCCGGAGCGCCAGCAGTTTTTCCTTGGGAGTCATGTAATGCCCGTCGGGAAACGGCCTCAGGATGGTGTAACAAAAGCGGGTCTGCGGCACAAACATGCGCCGGCACACGGAATGCCGAAATACCAACGGTTTATCTTGCAACCATTCACGAGACGGTTTACTGTGAAAGCAGAACAGGCCGCGGAGTTGGCCGGTGTTATTCTAACGGACAGGAGGGAAGCCCATGCCGATTATCACGATCATTCGTGGCGCGTTTGGCGCGGGTCCGGAGGTTGCCGAGCGCGTTGCCGCGGATCTGGGTTGCCCGTGTGTGGACCGGGAGGTGCTGATCGAGGCAAGCAACCGTTACGGGATTCCCGAGGCCAAGTACGAGGAGGTGCTGGAATCGGGGCCGCATTGGTGGGAGCGTTGGCGCGAGAGTCTGCGGTTGTATCGCATCACGCTTCAGGCCGCCATGTGCGAGATGGCCCGCGACGGCCGGCTTGTCTACCACGGCCACATGGGGCAGGAACTCTTGCCGGGCGTCAGCCACGTGCTCAAGGTTCTGCTCACGGCGCCGTTGGAATACCAGGTCGAAAAGGTACGTGAGCGGGAAGGGCTCGACGAGGCCGGCGGCCGCCGTTTCGTGGAGAGCGTCAACAAGGCGCGCTCCCGGCGCATGGAGGCTGTCTTCGGCGCGGACTGGCGTGACGCGTCGCGTTACGACCTCGTGCTCAACGTCGGCCAGATGACCGTCGATACCCTGTCGCGTTTGATCCAGGATGCGGCCGGGAGCCCCGAGTATCAGAAGAGCGCGGAGTCGGAGCAGGTGTTCAACGACCTGTCGCTGACGTCGCGGGTTCAGGCGGCGCTGATCGTGTCGCCCAAGACGCGGAATCTGAACGTGCGCGTTCGGGCATCCGGAGGCGTGGTCCATGTCTCCGGGATACTGACCCAGCCCGCGCTCCAGGAAGAGATCGTCGCGGTGGCCACGGAGGTTGCCGGCACCGCCTCGGTGGAAACGGATTTTGAATCGCCGCCCGTGGAGTACATGTTTCCGTAGTTCGTTGGTACTGAAATATCGCGTTCGTCCTTCGATTCCGCTCCGTTAGCCTGTCCTGAGCTTGTCGAAGGGCGCTGTTTGCGGTTCCGGGCCTGCCAGGTCGGGACATAGCCGTCAGGAGGGGGAATGGCACAGAAGAGCATTCTGGTGACCGGGGGTACCGGTCTTGTGGGCGCCTATGTGGTGGGGATGCTGCAGGAGCGCGGCGAGCGCCCGGTGATTTTCGACGTGGCGGTCAACGAGCGGCTGCTCAACGCCGTGGGAGTCGATCCGGCGTCGGTGGAGACGGTGCGCGGCGACATCCTGGACCTGCCGCAGCTCGTCAGCGCGGTTCGGGATCACGACGTGGGCCAGATCATCCACTTGGCCGCCTTTCTCGGCGAGGAAGTGCAGCGGCGTCCCTACACCGGCGTGCGGTTGAATCTCATGGGCACCGTGAACGTGCTCGAAGCGGCACGCCTCGAAAACGTGCCGCGGATCACCTTTCCCAGCTCCGGCACCGTCTATCTGGGCTCGCTCGGGGAGGGGCTCGAGAAGATCGACGAGAACATCCCGATCAATCCGCCGTCGGTCTACGCCGCCACCAAGGGCGGTTCCGAGTTTCTCGGCAACACGTACTCCAAAATGTACGGGTTCGAGTTCGTGTGCGTACGCTACGTCGGCGGGCTCTACGGCCCGTCGCCCACCACCATGAAGGCGACCCGCGAGCAGGCGATCCAGCAAATGATCCGCGCCGCCCTGAAGCGCGAGGAGGCCGCCATAAAATGGCCCTATGGACCCACGGAGATCCTCTACGGCAAGGACGCGGCCAAGGCGACCGTTCTCGCCGCGCTGAAGCCGGAGCACAAGGACCGGCTCTTCCACATCGGATGCAGCGGCATGGTCAACGGCGACGATATCCTCGCTGAGGTGAAGAGACAGTTCCCCGAGTCCAGGGTGACGCTGCAGAAGGCCAGCAATCCCATGGCTTATCCGGAAACCCGTGTCCTGACCGATCTCTCGCGCGCGTCGGAGCAACTGGGCTTCGAGGCCGACTATACGCTCGACAAGGCCCTGGCGGACTATGCCGAGACCCTCAAGAAGCTCGAGGGGCTGTAGCTGTGGAGGGGCGGAGCGTCGTGGAGTAGCCCGGCTCTGACATCCTGTCCAAACCGTTATCGCGATTCATGATCGTTGCCGTTGTCCTGGCAGCGGGTGCGTCCACCCGCATGGGAAGCCCCAAGGCGTTGCTGCCGGTGGAGGGTGTCCCGTTCATTGAACGCATCGTCCGCGCGCTGGAGCGCGCGGACGTGGACAAGACCCTGGTCGTGCTCGGTTATAACGCGGACGCGATGCGCGACGCCATCGCCTATCTGGGCGTCGACACCGTGGTGAATCCCGACTACGCCCGGGGGCAGCTTTCCTCCCTGCAGACCGCCATCCGGGCATTGGAAGGCGAGCCGGTGGAGGCGATCCTGGTACATCTGGTGGATCACCCCTTCATCGAGAGCGGCCTGGTGAACCGGATCATCGAGCGGTTTCGTGCGGAGAAGAAGCTCATCGTGGTGCCGCGCTTCGATGGCAGGCGTGGTCATCCGGTGTTGTTCTCCTGCAAGCTCTTCCCCGAGTTCCTGGCGGCATCCCTGGAAACCGGCGCCAAGCCGGTAGTGCGGGGCCACCCCGAGGAGACCCTGGAGCTGGAAACCGGCGAGGAAGGGATTCTGGTCGATATCGACACGCCCGAGGAATACCGCAAACACGTAAGGAGCGAATAGTGGCCCGGTTGAACCTGAATTTTGCCTGCGGCAGCTACGATCTCTTGCGGCCGCTGTGGGAGAAGGTGGTGGAGCCCGCCGGCATCGACCTTAACGTGATGACCATGCAGTCACCCGAGCGCCATGGGCGCATGCTCCGCCACGAAGAGTTCGACGCGTGCGAGCTGTCGCTTGTGGGCTATCTTGTGGCCCACGACCAGGGGCGGGACTTCACCGCCATCCCCGCGTTTCCGCACCGGCGCTTCCGCCACAGCTACATGGTCAAGCGCACCGGCTGCGGCATCGACCAACCCTCCGACCTCAACGGCCGGCGGATCGGCCTCGATACGCTGCAGAACTCGGCGGGTTTGTGGATGCGCGGCATCCTGCAGGACTACTACGGCCTGGACCTCAGCACCGTGGAGTGGTGGTGCCAGGAAGAAGAAGACGTCCCGCTGGAGCCGGCCCCGTGGATGAAGATTCACCGGGTGCCCGAAGGCCGGAACATCGACGAGATGCTATGCGCCGGGGAGCTCGAAGGGTCGCTCTATCCCGAGGTGCTGCCGTCCATCCGGGCGGGTTCGGACAAGGTGGCGTTGCTTTTCCCGGACCCGCGGCAGGCGGAGGTCGAGTACTACGGCAAGAGCGGGATCTTTCCCATCATGCACACGGTGGTGATCAAGGACGAGATACTCGAGCGAACCCCGTGGGTGGCGGTGAGTCTGCTTCAGGCGCTTCAGCGGTCCAAGGAGGTCTGCTACGAGCGCATGCGCGATCCCCGGAGCCTGGCCCTGGTATGGGCCAAGGAAGAGATGCAGGAGCAGAATGCCATCTTCGGACCCGATCCCTGGCCCTACAGCCTGGAGGCCAACCGCCCGGCCCTCGAGGCCGCGGTGCGCTACGAGTTCGAGCAGGGCATGATCAAGCACAAGCCCGCGATTGAAGAACTGTTTTTTCCGCCGTCCCTCCAGGAGATCCAGCACTACGTCTGAGAACGCCCGGACGCCGCTTGTCCTGACGGGTATGACGGTTTGTTGACACCATCCACCGAACCTGTGGATAACCTGTTCACAGGGGCGTGCTCGGGCTCGCTGCAAGCCCCGAGAAAAGGCTGTTTCAGCGACCTGCACAAAGTGTAACCACGGTTTCCCGCGTGTTTTCGAATCCTTACCGCTGATTGGCCCCCGGAAAGGGGTGCGCGCTCATCTCGGATAAGAGAACGTCTCATATCCGAAAAGTGCGGTGAGTGCTCGGAGCGAACAACTCCTCGATGGGCATCCTGCGATCGATCATGCCCTGCTCGTGCATGTAACGCACGAATGTTTCAAGGGTCTTACGGTTGGACTCCAGGCCGTAGGGCCAGAAATCCTCGCCCATGGCAGCCACCGTCTGGTAGGCGTGCTCGGTCAGGAACGGCAGCGTCAGGGGCAGGGCGCTGGTCTGCGTCAGGTCGGCCATGGCCAGGTCCTTGGCCTCGGAAAAGGCTTTCATCAGGGTGGCCGCGATCCACGGATGCTCATCAAGAAGCTCTCGCCTCATGGATACCGTGTGCATGATGGGGAAGATGCCGGTGCGGTCGAAGTAGTCCCGCTCGACCTTCCAGGGTTCCTGGAAGAGCCGGCGCACCCGGCCATCGGCAGGGTCGAAGGTGGAGGGTGTCCGGGCCGTGATCAACGCATGGATCCCGCCGTCCGCGAGCATCCGCGCCAGGGACCGGTCCGGCGGGGCGAAGTCCAGCCTGATGCCGGCGGGCTCCACCGGCTCGAAGGGGAGGCGCCCGGGGTCTTCCAGGCCGCCCTGGACCCATTCGACATCCTCGGCACGCACGCCGTAGTCGTCCGAGAGGGCTCCGCGAGCCCACACGGCCGCGGTCATCTGGTATTCGGGAACGCCGATGCGCTTGCCCTTGAGGTCCTGCGGCGTGTCGATGTCGGCGCCGCCGTGAACGAAGATGCAGGACTGCCGGAAGAACCGCGACGGGAACACAGGAATCGCCACCAGGTCGTCGGCCCCGCGTCCCCGGCGCACCACGTAGCCTCCCAGCGAGGTCTCGGCCACGTCGAACTCGCGATACTGCATCATGCGCCAGAAGGTTTCCTCTACCTTCAGCGTCAGGCAGTTGAGCCGGATGCCGTCGGGCTGTACACGTCCGTCCCGCAAAGCCTCGGTACGGTCGTAGTGGCCGCACGCCAGTGTCAGGTTCAGCATGATTTCTCCACGAATTGACAGCCCTCCACGAGTTGACAGGTTTCCGGCAGATTAGCTAAAGCTGAAGCAGTTTGCTACCTAGCACCACGGGGGTTGCCATGAGTGATGCGCCGACGCCGGTCAAGAGGTGCCTGATTCGGACCATGTCCGACACCATCGAGACGGACATCCATCGGGTTCACATCATCGCCAACGAAATCCTTCCGCGTTACCACAAACCAAAGTTGTCCTTCGAAGAACTGCGCAAGGTGGCAGACGGGCCGTTCGACTTCTTCCTGGCGCCGATTCTGTTCGAGGAAGACTACCGGCGGGACCCGAGCATCATCTACAACGAGGGCGTCCGCCGGGAGATCCGCGGCCATGCCCTCGAGATCGCCCGGCGGCACGGGTTCGACGTCAACCCGCCGGACTTCATTCCCGGCGTCGAGGAGTCATTGAAGGGGGCCCGGGACGCCGGCCTCAGCAACATGGTGCTCACCACCAGCGGCCGGCGCTACAAGCACCGGGTCATGGAGGAGCACGGCATCAGCGAGTACTTCGAAGAGATCATCGATCGCGACGAGACCTACTTCCGGAAGGAGCAGGGCATCTACCACCTGTTCCGGAAGCTCAACAGGAACCTCACAGTGATCCTCCTGTCCGGAACCGCGAGCTATCTGCGGGCGGGCAACAACCTGGAGTTCGCCCAAGTGGCCGGCAACGACCTTTCGGTTTTCACCGTGGCCCTGGCCACGCAGTATTCCTACAATGACGAGGAGACGCTGTCCGCGGCCAAGCCGAAGCTGATGATACACAGCCTCGACGAGCTGATCCCGAGCCTGCGCGAGGCGGGCCGCCCGCTCTCGGAAGCGGCTATGGATCGCGCGGCGTCCTCTTCGGCGGCTTAGTCCGCTAGCCCCGGGACCACTTGGTCTTCGGAGTCTTCACGCGCTCACCGTCCACCTGGATGGAATCCACGCGCTCGTTGAAAAAGCACATCAGGTCCTTGATCTTGGGGCACTCCGGGATGGTGTCCTGGTAGCTCCAGACCGTGTCTTCGAAGTGCTTGCCGTTCACGTTGGCGGACCAGTAGCTGGCGATACCCTTGTAAGGACACCGTGACCGGGTGTCGCTGGGCCCCAGCAGGTCCATGCGCACGTCCTCCCGCGGCAGGTAGTAACGGATCAGGTGCCCGGTCTCGAGGACGAGACGGGGCCGCGTGGAATCGGCGATCACCTCGCCCCCCACGGTCACCTGCACGTGGCGTGAGCTGTTCAGCACGTCGACTCTCTTGTAAGGGTCCCGGGCATGGACGAAGATCTCGTCCTCCTCCTCGTACCAGGCGTCCATGCGGTTCCAGTAGAAGGAGAGGTAGCCGCCGATGTCGCGGGATTCCGCCTTGGGTTCCAGGTAGCTCCAGACCGCCGACTCGGCCGTCTTGCCGCCCGCGGCCACGTTCCAGTAGGAAGCCTCGCCCTTGTAGGGACAGACCGTATGGTGGTCGTTGGGCGTGAGGAGCTCCATTCGCACGTCGTCCGGTGGAAAGTAGTAGACCGGGACATGGCCTGCCTCTCTCAGCAACACCGCGTGTTTCGTGTCCACGAGGGTCTCGCCCCCAAAGGTCACGCGTACGCGCCGCGGACTCTCCTCGAAGTCGAGCCAATGGTCGGTGTGCTCCCCATAGCTCCTTGGTTTATGCACCGTTTCCATGGAGCCTCCTCCTTTCTGCTTTGCCGTCTTCCTGTGCCGACGGCGGATTCTGCTCCTGCGGAGGCATCGGTGTCAAGGACGCCGCGCTCGTGACCCATCCACGGGTTTCCGCTTGGCAGCGCTGCCTTTGCGTTGTAGAAATCGAAACACTTTGAACAGGAAGGAATCCACGCGATGAAGCACAAGCCCGGTGACAAGGCGCCGGATTTCCGGCTGATGGATCAAGACGGCAAGCCCCACAAGCTCTCCGGCTACAAGGGAAGTTGGGTGCTGTTGTTCTTCTATCCCAAGGACGCCACCCCCGGCTGAACGAAGGAGGCCCGTAGTATACGGGACCACATAGCCGCATTCGATGAAGCCAAGGCCACGGTCTTGGGAGTGAGCGTTGATCCGGTCAAGAGCCACGCCAAGTTCGCCGAGAAGCACCAGCTTCCTTTCACGTTGCTGGCGGACGAGGGGAAGGAAGTGGTGAGGCTGTACGACGTGTGGGGCACGAAGAAGTTCATGGGGAGAGAGTATGAAGGCACCTACCGGATGTCCTTTCTCATCGACCCCAAGGGCAAGATCGCCAGGATCTATGAGAAGGTAAAACCCGAACAGCACGCGCGGGAGGTGCTCGATGACCTGGCGGAGCTGGCGTAGAAGTCCTGCGCCAGAGCAACACGAGTGGCGCCGGGACCATGGTTAGGGAATGTCCGGTGACGGACTACGCGTCGCAGAAAGAGGACGAGGCATTCATGGTGCAGGCCCTGGCGGAAGCCGAGGCGGCGCGCCGGGAGGTGGAGGTCCCCGTGGGAGCGGTCGTGGTGTGCAGCGGTGAAGTGATCGGGCAAGGTCACAACCGGCGCGAGGCCTCCTCGGACCCCACGACCCACGCCGAGATCCTGGCCATCAGGGAGGCGGCCCGGGCGCGTGGGTCCTGGCGTCTGGAGGACTGCACGCTTTACGTGACCCTGGAGCCCTGCGTCATGTGCGCCGGCGCCATCGTGCAAGCCCGGATCAGGCGGCTGGTGTTCGGTTGTCTGGACCCCAAGGGCGGCGCCGTAAGGTCACTCTACCGAATCTGCGACGATGCGCGTCTGAACCACCGCGTGGCAATCAGCGAAGGGGTGCTGGGGGAGCGGTGCGGCGCCATCCTGAAGCGATTCTTTGCGGCCTTGCGGGGGCCGGACACAGACGAGAAGACCGTATGAAAACCGCCTCCGATTCCGTCCGGCCGAACGCTGCCGGGGATACAAGGCAAGGCTTTCCTGCCGGTTGATAGAATGGATGCCACCGCAAGGTTTCTAAGCGCATACGCAGCTTCCCTCGACTACCGGGACTTGCCTCCCGACACCGTTCACGAGACCCGGCGCCGGATACTGGACTCCGTGGGCTGCGCGCTCGGAGGCTTTGCCGCCGAGCCATGCCGCATCGCCCGCGACCTGGCGCCGGCGCTCCAGGGTGACGGCGCAGCGAGGATCCTGGGCACCGGGCAGTACACTTCGCCGGACATGGCGGCCTTCGCCAATACCGCCATGATCCGCTACCTGGACTGCAACGACAGCTTCGTGTCTCCGGGCGGGGGCCATCCCAGCGACATGCTGCCGGCGGCGCTGGCCGCGGCCGAGGTAGCCGGCGCGTCCGGTCGTGAGGTGATCGCAGCGGTGGTGCTGGCCTACGAAATCTACGGGCAGTTCGCCGGCCGCTTCGCCACCCGCGAGAAGGGGTGGGACCAGGGACTCTTCATCGGCATTGCGAGCGCCTGTGCCGCGGCGAAGGTCCTGGGGCTGCCACAGGACCGGCTTGCCCACGCGATTTCCATGACCGCGGTGTCCCACGTGCCGCTGGGCCAGACCCGGGTGGGCGAGCTGTCCATGTGGAAAGGCTGCGCCACCGCCATGGCCGTGCGCAACGGCGTCTTCGCCGCGCTGCTTGCCCGTGGCGGGATGGAAGGGCCGCCGGAACCCTTCGAGGGACGCTACGGCCTGTTCGAACAGGTGACCGGGCCGTTGGGTCTCGAAGGATTCGGCGACGGCCGGGCCGGCGTGCCATTCAAGATTACCGAAACCAGCATCAAGTATTTTCCCGCCCAGATACACACCCAGGCCGGCGCCGCCATGGCCCTGGAACTCAGGGACGAGTTCGATCTCGATGACCTGGAGCGGATCCGCATCCAAACTTACGGCGTGGCGGTCCGAAACGCTGCCGGCGAGCCACAGAAGTGGGATCCCCAGACCCGCGAGACCGCGGATCACAGCCTTCCATACGTCGTCGCCGTCGCCCTGACGGACGGTGCGCTGACCGCCGCCAGCTTCGACGCGAAGCGTATGGGAGATCCGCTGCTTCGGCCGCTCATGCGCAAGATCGAGGTCAGCGAGGACCCCGACGCCACCCGCGACTACCCCGCGCAGCAGCCGGCGCGAATGGAGATTGAGTTGCGCTCCGGACGCCGGTTGACCCGAGCCGCGGACTATCCCAAGGGCCACAGCCGAAACCCGCTGACGGACAACGAGTTGGAGCGAAAGTTTAAGGGGCTTACGTCGGACGTTTTGTCCCGGGCGCGGCAGGCATCCATGTTGGAACGCCTGTGGCGATTCGAGGAGCTTGAAAATCTGGACGGCTTGTTCGAAGCTGCACGCTTGGAGTCTACGAAATAGGCGCGACAGGCCTGCCCCGAACAGCCATTTCGCAGGAGGAGGTTCATCATGTCCAATCTGACCGAATTTCGTTCGTGGAACTTCAACGCGGAGGACCTGGAAAAAACGGTGAGTTTCTACCAGGATGTCCTCGGGGCGACCGTTCGCAAGCGCCACGTGGTTGCCGGCGTCGACGTCGTCCGACTCAATCTGGGCGGGGCCGTCCTGGGCGTCTTCGATGCCTCAAAGGACCGCCACCCCCGCGTGCCCCATCACACCTTCGAGATCGACGCGCCGGGCGAGCTGGAGGACTTCGTGAAGGAGATCGAAGCCAAGGGCGCCAAGGTAACCGAAACCCGCCGCCACGGCGAAGGCAAGGGGTACTCCGTCTACGTCATCGACCCGAGCGGGAACCGGTTGGAACTTTCCACGTCGTCGGGTTAGCAGTTAGCTGGAGGGCCTTGCCTCCCTGAAGCTGCTGCTACTTCCCAAGATATTCCTCAATGAAAGCACGTGGTGACAAGACCTGCACACCCTGCAGGCGATCTGTGGGGAAGTGCCTGAGGTTCCCTGCAACGATGCACCCGGCCTGAGAAGCCGCCGTGACTTCGACAAACATTCCGTCAGCCGGGTGGGGTAAATCCAGCCGGAGCGGCGCTGGCAAGACGCGTTCGCCGTTTGCTTCGATGTCTTCCAGGATGGCGGCGACTCGGTCGCTGTCAAGACCGAGACGACCCCGCGTCAGCACGTCTCGGTATTCGGCAAGGATACGCTGGTCGAAACAGGCGGTAACCCTGCCAGCCAGGACCGAGCGGAGGATTGCAGCGGGCGGACCATAAGGCGACAGGACCGCGGCGACCAAGACGTTGGTGTCGATTACGATCCTCAAGCTGAGTCGCGGTGCTCGCGGGAGGCTTCGATTTCCAGGTCGATTTCATCCATCGACAGCTTGTCCAGACCGCGTGCCGCCGCGTCAGTTTGAAGCTGGCCAAGGGCATCGTTCGCCCGGCATCGACGGATGTAGCGTAGCGACCGCTCGAACGAGTCTACGTCTGTCGAGGTGAGTATAGCGATTGGTTTGCCATTGCTGGTCACCACCAGGTCTTTTTCCTGTTCGAGGTCGTGCCAAAGCTGTGACGTACGGCCGCGAAGATCTCGCACTGAAACGAATTTCATTCGTGCCTCCTATCGCGTCACGATCGCGTCTCCAATTGTAGGCTCAGTCGGCTACTGTGTCCATAGCCAGCGCGCACTTTGACAGTATTGCCCTGCCAACCAGGACCGGGGGAAGGACTGACGCGTGACTCCGCCGCATGTATCTTTTCCGTTGACTTGACGGTGTGTGCCCCTTAATCTCGTGTTTGCAGGGATGTTGAACGGCAATAGCGTTTCCAGACCATTTGAAACGTTGCATCAGAACAGAGATCCCGTCTAACGGCTTAGAATGAAAGGAGTCACACATGCGGTGTCACAAGAATACGGACGAGACTGTCGCGCTCTTCGCAAAGTGGGCGCTTCCTGCGGGGTTGGTGGCGGGTGTCTGTCTCCTGACCGCGACGACATTGGCGGCCCAGCCCATCGTCGCCAAGTTTGTCAGCGCCCCCAACGTACCGCCGCCCATCACCCGCACCGAGCCGGCACACGTGGTCGTGAACCTGGCCACCGAGGAGAAGGTCGGCGAGTTGTCCGAAGGGGTACAGTACGAGTTCTGGACCTACAACGGGAAGGTTCCCGCCCCGTTCATACGGCTGCGCCAAGGCGACACCTTCGAGGTGCGGCTGGACAACTCCAAGGGCAAGCTCACGCACACCGTGGACTTTCACGCCGTCACCGGTCCGGGCGGCGGGGCCAACGCGCTGATGGTGGACCCCGGCAAGACCGCGGTTGCGGTCTTCAAGGCGATCAACTCCGGTTTCTTCGTCTACCACTGTGCGGCTCCTCCCATTCCGGCGCACATTTCCAACGGTCTCTATGGAGTCGTGCTGGTGGAGCCCGCGGGGGGCATGCCGAAAGTCGATCGCGAGTACTACGTCATGCAGAGCGAGTTCTATACCGAAGGCGAGGCCGGTGATGAAGGCCTGCAGTCTTTTTCCTCGGCCAAGGGTCTGGCCGAGACCCCCGAATACGTGGTCTTCAACGGCCACACGCAGTCGCTGATGGGGGACGGCGTGCTCAAGGCAAACGTGGGCGAGCGGGTTCGTCTGTACGTGGGCAACATCGGCCCGAACAAGGTATCGTCGTTCCATGTGATCGGCGAGATCTTCGACGCCGTGTATCGCGAAGGATCGGTGAGTGATCCCGAGAGCGATGTTCAGACCACCCTTATCCCCAGCGGCTCCGCTTCCATCGTCGAGTTCAAGGTGGACGTGCCGGGCAACTATCTCCTGGTGGACCACGCCATTTTCCGTATCCTCCGCGGTGCCGTGGGCGTGCTCGCGGTCGCCGGGCCCGAACAGCCCGACATCTATGCGATCAAGCAGAAGGGTTCAGGGACGGCTAGCGGTCATTGATCACAGCGGGCGCTGCCGCTTCCAGGCGGTGCCGCCGTTGTAGAGTCGAAACGGCGCCGGCAGGTTCAACGGTGAACCCGCCGGCGCCGTTTTCACTTGTATGGGCCGTCTTGGGCTGGGCGGAGCGTTAAGGCGAAGTCGATACCGGCCATTGTATGTCGACCTGTTCAAGGCCTATATTTGGTCACGGGAGGATGCCACATGAAGCTGTCCAGCCAGATCAAGCCCATCAGCTACCTCAAGGCTCACGCCGCCGAGATCGTGCGCACGCTCGGGGATCGGCAGGAACCTTTGATCATTACCCAGAACGGCGAGGCCAAGGCGGTAATACAGGATATAGACAGCTACGAACAGATGCAGGAGACAGTTGCGCTGCTCAAAATCCTCGCGCTGGGTAGCCGCCAGATCGAATCGGGTCAGGTGCAACCCGCCTCCGATGTCATCGCGCGGTTTCGGGAGCGGCGACAGGGTCGTTGATGTCCTTCCTGGTTCAGTTGACCGATGACGCGGAACGCGACTTGGAGGAACTCAGTAACTACATTGATTACCTTAATCGGCACGATTCACCGGGAAGGGTAGATTGCAATAAGCCCTCGTCCATCTCGGCCGAATGTTAATTTGACGAATCCTCAAAATTAAATTAAACTAATTGATACTATGTCGGCTGATCGTCGAAACGGAGGCCATGTGAGGCTCAATGAATTCCTCGCGTGGCATGCCGTATTCACGGTAGACGAGTTGGACCGCTTCCTATCCGGTCGAGGGTCCCGCAACCCCAACACTCGCAAGTCACTGCTGGCCTACCATCGAAGGCAAGGACGGATCGTCCGCGTGCGCCGCGGTCTGTATGCGACCGTCCCTTTGGGATTGGACCCGGCATCCACGCCGGTCGATCCATACCTCGTGGCGGCCAAGATGACCGAGGATGCGGTACTCGCCTACCACACGGCTATGGAATGCCATGGCAGGGCCTACTCGGTTCATTGGAAACTGGTCTACGTTTCGGCCATCAAGTCGCTCCCGCTGAACTTCCAAGCGCACGTATTCCGGGGCGCGCCCGTGCCATCGCCACTCGTAGAGAAAGGCGAGGCGATGTTTGGAGTGACCCGCCACAATCGCTCCGGTGTGGACATTCATGTGACGAACCACGAGAGGACCCTGGTTGATGTGCTGGACCGGCCTGATCTGACCGGAAGCTGGGAAGAAGTATGGCGGTCCTTGGAATCGGTGGAGTTCTTCGATCTGGACCAGGTCATTGAGTACACTCGTCTTCTGAAGAACGCCACCACCGCGGCGAAGGTGGGATTCTTTCTGGAACAACACAGAGAACCGTTGATGGTGAAGGAGGCCTACCTCGATTCTCTGAGGGAGTTGGCCCCACGACAGCCCCACTACATGACGCGCGACAGGCGCAGAGGCTGTAAGTGGATCAAAGGCTGGAACCTAATGGTGCCGGAAGAGATCCTGAATCGGTCCTGGGGAGAGGTCGCATGAGGTTTTCCCCGTCGGAAATTCTGCCGATGGCAAGGGCCAACGGGTTCAACGAGCAGGTGGTTGAGAAGGTCTTGCATCTGTTGCATCTGCTGAATGCCCTCAACTCGCACCCGTCACTCAAGGGAAAGTGGGCTCTGAAGGGTGGTACAGCGCTGAATCTGTTTGTCTTGAACTATCCCAGGTTGTCCATAGACATCGACCTCAACTACATCGGCGCCCTGGACCGTGACGAGATGCTGGCCGATCGGCCTCGCGTCGAACAGGCGGCCCAGGCGGTCTTTTCCAGAGAAGGGTTCGCGGTCCGGCGGGCACCGAGTGAACATGCAGGGGGAAAGTGGCGGCTCAGCTACCCAAGCTTCACCGGGCAATCGGCGAATCTCGACGTGGATTTGAATTTCATGTTCAGAAGACCGCTTTGGGAGGTCGGCCAAGCCGATTCTCAACCGCTCGGAGAGTATCAAGCCAGGCATATCCCTGTTCTCGACCTGCACGAACTGGCGGCCGGCAAGCTCTCGGCGCTATTGTCCCGGAGACAAGCGAGGGATCTGTTCGATTGCCATCAGGTTTTTGCTACGCGCAATCTCCAGCGCCACCGGCTCCGCATCGCCTTCGTCGTCTACGGCGGAATGAACCGTAAGGATTGGAGGGATGTCTCATTCGAAGATGTGAACTACGATGGGGCGGAATTGGCAAGGCAACTCGGTCCCACTCTCCGCGCACCCCTCTCGGGAGAGCAGGGGATATCAGTCGAATACGCGACACGATTGGTCGACGAGTGCAAGAAGGACCTGTCCGCCGTGCTGCCGTTTGCCGACAACGAGCGAGCCTTCCTCGACCAGTTGCTGGACGAGGGAAAAATCGATGCGACGCTTTTGACGTCCGATCCGTCGCTGCAGGAGCGCATCCAGACGCAGCCGCTTCTTGAATGGAAGGCGCTCAACGTGCGGCGGCACAGAGGTTTGCGTTGACAGCTTCATTCTGCCGCGTCAGACGAAGTCAGTATCGCTAATCCTCGGCCGAAACACTCAGAACGTCGCCGAAGGGACCTGCAGCGGGGGGTACATCATGTCCAAAGTCGTTGCACTCAAACCGCTTGCGAGTTGTTGCGGTGATAGCAGGGACCGAAGGACTACTGGAAACTATACAGAGAAATCAGTGGGTTGCTTGCGGAGTCCGCCCGTAGCGCATCGCCGCCGTGGGCGCGTGAGTGGCCACCGTCGCTCTCTTGGTGAGGGTTGAGTTGGTCTACTTGACCCGATAGAAACGTTTGCGCGTATGGTCGGAAGCGGCCCCACGCAGGAGCAAGACATGCCACTCGAAGTGAAGCTTTGGAAGATAGAGTCCGACCGGCCCGAGCCGGTGCCCCGACAGCGCCTCGATCTGGAAGAGCGGCTCGAAGACTGGCTTTGCAGGGACATTGGACTGCTGAGCGACGAACTGCTGGTCATCGGACGACAGATCCAGAAGTACGGCGTGCCTCTGGATCTGCTCGCGGTGGACCGGGACGGCAACCTAGTCGTCGTGGAACTGAAACGGGACAGGACGCCGCGCGATGTAGTCGCGCAGGCGCTGGACTACGCTTCCTGGGTGCAGGGGCTTGGCCGCGAGGATGTGGAACGGTACGCCCGGGAATATCTGGGTGTGTCGTTCGGCGAGGCATTTCAGCAGGCTTTTGGCCTCGAACCGCCGGAAGTCGTGAACGAGAGGCAGCGTATGTACGTCGTAGCGTCGTCCCTAGACCCCGCGACACAGCGGATAGTCGAGTACCTGTCCGCCACGCACGGCGTGGACATCAATGCGGCTACGTTCGCGTACTTCAACACCGGCGGCGGCGAGTTCGTGGCGCGGTCCATGCTGTTAGACGAAGAGGACGTGGAGAGACGCGCCCAAGCGGGGCATGCGTCGAAGCGGACGCCGCCGCGGAGCGAGGGCGAGCTGCGCGCCGTCGCCGAAGAACGCGGTGTGGGGGACTTGTGGGACGCGGCTCTCAGTGGCTTCGGAAGCGTCGCGAAGAAGAACACAAGCCGGACAACCCTGTACTTTCAGCGAAGGCTTGAGGAAGGCCACCGCGCCATCATCTCGATAGATCCGGCGCTAAGTTCACGGGAGAACGGGCTCGCGGTGACCGTGATCACGGAGCACATTGCCCGCGCCTTCGGCGTTGAGCAAGACAGGATCAAGGAAGCCTGCGGTCCGTCAGCGGGAATGAGCTTCGGAGGGACGTACAGCAGCGCGGACAACAGCTTCCATCTCGATCGCAACCGGCTTGAGGGGCTGATCGGCCTCATCACCGCGCGATAGGTGGGGCGAGGGCGTGGGGAACGGCTAACGTCCCGGCATAACCTTGGCGTGCAGGCGACTGCCTACAGTCTCCTCTCGTACCTCGCTTTCCCTCCGGAAACGCTCACGCTTCACGGTGTGCATTGTCGACATGAAATTGACCAATCGCGGGCTTCAAGGAGGTCTGTATGGCAAATGTGGAAAACGCGAGGTGAGCCATGACAACGACCGATATCAAACAGGAGGCACAGCGTCTGATCGAGAATCTCCCGTCAAACGCGACCTGGGATGACTTGATATACGAGATCTACGTACGGCAGGCGATTGAAGCAGGGCTCGCTGATAGTACCACGGGTCGAACCCTGGATGTGAAGGACGTGCGTGCCGAGTTCGGCTTGGTGACGTGACAACCCCTGGCTGTCGTGTACGGCGCACGGTTGCTGCTGCCTCTGGAGCTCTGAGTGGCTCAAGCAACACCCAACCGAAACAGGGGGGTCTTTGAAAGCAATCCCGGCCGCGAGACCTCACCCCGCCCGCGCCGCCTGAATCGTCCTCTCCACGTACACCTGCGCCAGGTGGCAGCGATACTTGGGGGTGGCGTTGACGTCCTCGATGGCGTCGACGCCGTCGGCGACCAGCGCTGCGGCGCTTGCGATGGCGCTGTCGTCGAGCTTCTGTCCGCGCAGGGCAGCCTCGACCTTCTCGGCCCGGAAGGCCACGTCGGCCACGCCGGTGACGCCGATGGCGATGTCCTCGCAGATGCCGTCGGCGGACTCTTTCAGGCATACCGCGACGCCGACGATGGCGAAGCCGGCGGCCTGTCGGGACGCTTTCTGGTAGGCGGATTTGTAGCCGTTGCGGGCAGGCACGCGGATCTCGGTGAGCAATTCTTCGGGCATGAGGCTGGTAGTCAGTATCATGATGAAGAATTCACTGGCGGGGATCCAGCGCTCGCCGTCGGGTCCGGTGGCTTTGATCTCCGCATCCAGCGCCAGGATGGCGGCGGGCAGGTCCTCGGCCGGGTCGGCGTGGGCCAATCCGCCGCCGATGGTGCCGCGGTTCCTCACCTGTACGTCGCCCACCACCACCGCGGTCTGTGCCAGCAGCGGGCACCGACTCAGGATCAGTTCGGACTCGGCCACGTCGGTGTAGGTGGCCAGCGTGCCGATGGCGATGTGGTCTCCCTCTTCACGGATGTAGTTCAGCTCGGTGAGGCCGCCGATGTCGATGATGACCTCGGGCTTGGCAAGGCGTAGCTTCATGAGCGGGAGAAGGCTCTGGCCGCCGGCAAGGACCTTGGCATCGTCCACGTTGGCGGACAGCAGCGACAGAGCTTCCTTGAGGGACGAGGGTGCATGGTAGTCGAACGCGCCGGGGATCATGCCTGAGCCTCCTGAATCAAACGCCACACCCGCTCGGGGGTCAACGGCAGATGCCGGATCTTCACCCCGAAGGGTTCCAGCGCGTTTTCCACCGCGCTGGCGATGGCGGCGGGGGAGGGGATGGCGGCGCCTTCGCCCGCGGCCTTCTGTCCCAGCGGCGTGAAGGCCGAGGGCGAGGGTCGATGCTCCACCTCGATGACCGGGGTCTCGGCGGTGGAGCATTTGCCGTAGTCGGTCAGGGTGATGGTGAGGAGCTGGCCCTCATCGTCGTAGACAAATCCTTCGCCGAGGGCCACGGCGATGCCGTGGGCCGCGGAGCCGTAGATCTGTCCGTCCACCACGTCGGGATTGATGATGGTGCCGTTGTCGCCGACGATGAGATAGCGCAGCACCGTGACCTTGCCCGTGCGCGCGTCCACCTCCACCACCGCTACGTGGGCGCCGGCGCCGAAGGTGAACTGGGCCCGCACCTTCCGGTCCTTGCCCGGCACCATGTTGGGCTGCGCATGTGGAAAGGTGTAGTAGAACGTGGTCTGCAGCCCGGCGTCGATGCCCTCGGGCAAGAGCGACTGGTTGTTGTAGGCCACCTTGCCCAACTCGGCAAAGGTGAGCTTGCGCCGCGGGAACCCGGGTACGCTTACCACCCCGTCGGTGATTTCGAGGTCCGACTCCTGGGCGTCCAAAATGTGGCCGGCCACCTTGAGGATCTTCGCGCGGAGCTGGTTGGCCGCGCCGATGATGGAGCCGATGTCGTAGAGGTGGAAGTTGTTGCCGCTGTTGGCCGCGGCCACGCCCCAGGGCGCGATGTCGCTGTCGAAGGGCGTCGTGGTGCTGATGACGTCGGGGCTCACGCCGAGAATGCCGGCGGCCACCTGGGCCGTGGTGGTCTCGTGGGCCTGACCGCAGTTGGGGGAACCCAGGTAAAGGGCGATGGTGCCGTTCTTCTCCAGCTTGATGGTGGCGCCGTTGATGCCGCCGGCCCCGGGCGTCTCCTTCATCTCGGGAAAGATCGCCATGTCCCGGGCGGCGTTGCGGCCCCCGGGTTCCACCCCGATGACCACGCCGATGCCGAGGTAGCGGCCCTTCTCCCGCTCCCGGGCCTGCTCTTCCTTGAGGCCCGGGTAGTCCACCTTCTCCAGCGCGCGCGTGAGCAGGCCGGGATAGTCGCCGCTGTCGTAGATGTTGCCGTTGGGCGTGGTGTAGGGCATCTGCTCCGGCTGCACCAGGTTCTTGAAACGTACCTCCGAGGGGTCCATGTCCAGGTCCTGCGCCACCCGGTCGATGATGCGTTCCCAGATGTAGCACATGCCCGGCTTGCCGATGCCCCGGTTGGGGATCACCGGACAACGGTTGGTGACCACCGAGTAGCCGTCCATGCGGATGTTCTGGGTCTTGTAGGTATTGCTCAGGTTGTTGAGCTTGTTGGTGAAATGGATGGTGAGCGTGCTCACGGAGCCGCCCACGTCGTCGATCTCCTTGAAACGCAGCCCGGTCACCGTGCCGTCGTTCTTCACCGCGGCCGCGACGTCGAATTCCTGCTCGCAGGCGTGGCCGGCGGCCATCATGTGCTCGTTGCGGTCTTCGATCCACTTCACCGGCCGGCCGGACTTCATGGCCAGCAGCGCCACGATCACCACGTACTTCCGGATCAGATGGATCTTCTGTCCGAAGCCGCCACCGATGTCCGGGATGATGACCCGGATGTCGTCCAGGCCCAGGGCGTCCCGCAGCGCGTCGTAAATGTTCTCCGGCACCTGGGTGTTGGTGCGCACCGTGAGCTTTTTGCTGAACCGGTCGAAGGAGGCGATGCACGCCAGCGGCTCCAGCGGCGTCGAGCTGTAGCGGTGGATCTTGAGGTTCTCCCGCACCACCCGGTCGGCTTCCCGGAACGCCGTCTCGGTATCCCCGTATTCCAGGGATCCCTGCCAGGCCACGTTGGAACCCAATTCTTCATAGATGAGCGAAGGATTCTCGCCGGCCATGGGCTGGTGGACGTCGCTGATGGCCGGCAGGATGTCGTAGTCCACGGTAATGGATTCCAGGACGTCTTCGGCCGTGCTCCGGTCCCTGGCCGCGATGGCGCCCACGGGCTCACCCACGTAGCGGACCTTGTCCACCGCCCCGGCGTATTCCTCCACGGGTTTCTTCAGGCCGGCGGCGTAGCGGCCCGGCCGAAACGGTTTGGTGTCCCGCTTCATGTCCTCGGGCGTCACCACGGCGAACACGTCCTGCCGGCTCTTGGCGGCCTCGGCGTCCACCCCGAGAATGCGCGCGTGGGCGTGGGGGCTCCGTATGAACACCGCCTGCAACATGCCGGGTTCGGTGAAATCGTCCGTGTACTGACCCCGTCCGGTTACGTGTCGCGGCCCTTCCTTGCTGCGCGTGGCAAGGCCGACATATTCATTTGCACTAGCCATCTTTAACCTGTCCCGCGGCTTCCTTCACCGCCGCCACGATCTGCATATACCCCGTGCACATGCACAGATTTCCCGCCAGGCCCTCGCGGATCTCCTCTTCGCTGGGGTCCGGGTTCCTGCTCAACAGGGACCGGGCCGCCATGACCATTCCGGGCGTGCAGTATCCGCACTGGAAGCCGTAGTTCTTGATGAAGGCCTCCTGCACCGGGTGCAGCGTGTCGCCCTCCGCCAACCCCTCGACGGTGGTGACCTCCTTGCCGTTGGCCTGCACCGCAAACATCAGGCACGATTTCACCAGCGTGCCGTCCAGTTCCACCGTGCACGCGCCGCATTCTCCGACAATGCAGCCGATGTGCGTGCCGGTGAGGCCGATGGTCTCCCGCAGAAAATAGGAAAGGAGCTGCCTCGGCTCCACTTCCTCCTCGTACAACCGTCCGTTGACGGTCACCCGAACCGTCTGTTTCATGGCCTGATCGTCGCTCCCAGTGTGTTCGGATCGTGCGCCCGGCGCTTCCCGGGCCTGATCGCCGTCCCTTAATCGAAAGCGCGGCCGATGAGCCGACCGCGCCTTGAAATCGCACAGGGCGGATTTATAGCGGGGAGGCCGCGTTGATGTCAAATCACTTGCGGGTGGTCCGCTTCTTCGACCACGGGGCGTTGCGCCACACGGCGATGCGGTAGCCCAGCAGCACTGTCAGCACGCCGGCGAAGATGAGGGGCTCCCTCAGGTCTGCTTTCACCAGCCAGAGGAAATGAACGACCCCGGCGATGGCGCAGAAGTAGACGAGGCGGTGAAGCTGCTGCCAGCGGCGGCCGCCGAGCCTCCGGATCATGCCGGCGGTGGAGGTGGCGGCCAGCGGCAGCATCAGCATGAACCCCACGGACCCCGCGGTGATGTACGGCCGCTTGAAGATGTCAGCGACGATGGCGGCGGGGTCGAAGAAGTGGTCCAGCACTACGAAGGTGGAAAGGTGCAGGCAGGTGTAGAAGAAGGCGAACAGGCCCAGCATGCGGCGCAGCCGGATGAGACTGGCGTAACCGGTGATCTTCCGGAGCGGCGTCACCGCGAGAGTGATCATCAGAAACACCAGGGCGGAGGTGCCGGTGGTGTGGGTGATGAACTCCACCGGATTGGCGCCCAGCCCGCCGGTGAACAGCCCCACCGTCAGCCGCGCCACCGGAATCAGGGCCAGCGCGAAGACCAGTACCTTGATCCAGATAATCGGTTTGATCCGGTTGAAAGGTTTCATGGATCGTTTGTCAGGCGGCAGGTTCGCGTGTCCGGGCCGGTCTCCACGGTCCACCCGGCCTCGTCCGTCGCCACGCCGGGTCCCGTCAATACAGCTTCGTCAGGTCCATCCCCTTGTACAGGTCGGCCACTTGCTCCTCGTAGCCGTTGAACATGAGCGTCTTGCGACGGAAGAAGTCGCCGATGCGGCGCTCGCTCGCCTGGCTCCACCGGGGATGGTTCACGGTGGGGTTCACGTTGGAGTAGAAGCCGTACTCCTGGGGGCCGGCCACGTTCCATGCGGTGGCCGGCTGCTTCTCCACGAAGCGCACCTTGACGATGGACTTGATACTCTTGAAGCCGTATTTCCACGGCACCACGAGGCGAATGGGCGCGCCGTTCTGATTGGGCATCACCTCGCCGTAGAGTCCCACTCCGAGGATCGCCAGCGGATTCATGGCCTCGTCCATGCGCAAGCCCTCGAGGTACGGCCAATCCAGGATGCCCCGGCGCTGTCCGGGCATCTGCTCGGGATCGTGGAGGGTGACGAATTGAATGTACTTGGCATTGGCGGTGGGCTCCACCGCCTTGATCAGGTGGCTCAGCTCGAAGCCGATCCAGGGGATCACCATGGACCAGGCCTCCACGCACCGTAGCCGGTAGACCCGCTCCTCCAGCGGCATCTTCAACAGCTCCTCGATGCCGAACGTTTTCGGCTTGTGCACCTCGCCCTCCACCGTCACGGTCCACGGGCGGGTCTTGAGGCTCCCGGAATACCGCTTCGGATCCGCCTTGTCGGCGCCGAACTCGTAGAAGTTGTTGTAGCTCGTGATGTCCTTGAGCGGGGTCTTGGGCTCGTCCGTGGAGAAGGCGCTCTTGCCCACACCCTCTAGCTTCGTGGCGCCACGGGCCTCGCTCATGGGGCCGAGCAGGCCGGGAACCAGCAGGCCCGAGCCCAGGCCGGCGGCTCCCAGGGACGCGGTGCGAATGAACTGTCGCCGGTTCAGGTACAGTTCCTTGTCCGTGATCTCGCTGCTCTTGATGTCACCAGGTTTCCTGATCAGCATGAGTGCTTCCTTTCCTTTCCAAGATACCGTGAGCATGCGATGCGGCACGAATGTAGATGCGAATCCCGCGTCTCACCGATCGTCGGTCCGTTGTTTCTATCCAAGCCCACTATTTCAATGTGGCGTCGAAGACCTGCCTTGTCAATTCATACGGTGTGATTCCGGATAGCCGTCGGGGTGCCGTGACTGCCAGCGCCAGGCGTCGCGGCACATCTCGTGGAGGTCGCGCCGGGCGCGCCAGCCCATTTCGGCAAGGGCCTTGGACGGATCCGCGTAGGCCCGGGCGATGTCTCCGGGACGTCGTTTCGCGATGACGTAGGGGACCTTTCGGCCGGATGCCTGCTCGAAGGCCTCCACCACCTCCAGCACGCTGTAGCCCCGTCCGGTCCCCAGGTTGTAGACGCGCGGCCCCGGGCCGCCCGCGAGCTCCAGCGCGCTGACGTGGGCCGACGCCAGGTCGACCACGTGGATGTAGTCGCGTACCCCGGTGCCGTCCGGTGTCGGGTAGTCATTGCCGAAGACCCGTAACTCCCGGTGCCTGCCCACGGCTACCTGAGTGAGATAGGCGAAGAGATTGTCGGGGACACCCGCCGGATCCTCGCCGATGCGGCCGCTGGCGTGGGCGCCGGCGGGGTTGAAATAGCGCAGCAGCGTGATGTTCCAGGCCGGGTCGGAGACGTGAAGGTCGGTGAGGAGCAGCTCGATCATCCTCTTGGTGCGGCCGTACGGGTTGACCGGCGCCGGCGGCACCTCCTCGGTGATGGGAACCGTCGCGGCGTCCCCATAGACCGTGCACGACGAGCTGAAGACCAGACGGCCGACGCCATGCTGCTGCATCACCTCGCACAGCGTCACGGTTCCGGCCACGTTGTTGGCGTAATACCGAAGCGGCTCCGCCACCGATTCCGCCACCGCCTTGAGCCCGGCGCAGTGGATCACGGCATCGATCCTTCCGCGGTCGAAGGCCCGGGACAGATCCGGTTTGTGATTGAGGTCGGCGGCGAACAACTCCAGGGGCCGCTGCGCCAGCGCCTCCACCCGCCGCAGGGCCTCCCGCTTGCCGTTGGCGAGGTTGTCGACCACGACGACGTCGTGGCCCGCCTCCAGCAGCTCAAGGCAGACGTGACTACCGATATAACCGGCGCCGCCGGTGACGAGGACCCGCATGGTGTGTCCGAGGACGAGGCTTCCGTTGGTTGACCGCGAGAAACAGGATGGTTTCATCTTAGCCATTCGGAGGAGAAGACACCAGCCGGCCGGAGCGGGAATCACGCGGCAAATGGACCGTCCGGCCGTTTCGTAGTAGATTCTTTCAACCCTTGTGAGTCCTGCGATGGAGGAACCGCGATGCAT
Source organism: uncultured Binatia bacterium (SeqCode) (assembly GCA_965218305.1). GTDB lineage: Bacteria > Desulfobacterota > Binatia > UBA9968 > JAJDTQ01 > JAJDTQ01. Next base: position 979,114 of record OZ244617.1, read on the forward strand.
GAGAAGATCGTCTATCTGAACGGCAGCTTCGTGCCCGAGAGTGAGGCCACGGTGTCGGTTCTCGACATGGGGTTTCACGCCGGCGACGGCGTCTATGACGTGACCCGCACCTTCCGGCACAAGCCGTTCAAGTTGAAGGAGCACAACGACCGGCTGTTCCGGTCCCTGAAGTACACCCGCATCGACTGCGGAATGTCGCAGGAGGAGATGGAGGCGGCGGCGCTGGAGGTGATCGAGCGCAACAAGGACCTGCTGGGTCCGGACGACGACTATGCCGTGTGGCAGGTCATAAGCCGTGGCGCGCGCTCCTCGAAGGGACCCCGAACCAACACGAACGCCACCGTGGCCATCTATTGCATGGACGTGGACTTCACCGGGTTCTGCCGCCACTACGTCGAGGGCGTCACTATCATCGTGCCGGCCACCCGCCGCATCCCGCCCCAGTGCCTGGAGTCCAAGGCCAAGATCACCAACAAGATGAACCACATCATCGCCACCTTCGAGGCCCGGCAGGCGGACCCCAAGGCCATCCCGCTGATGCTGGACCTCGACGGCAACATCGCGGAGAGCAACGCCCACAACTTCTTCGCAGTGGTCGGCGGGAAGGTCTACACGCCGGGCTCCAAGAACGTGCTCGGGGGCATCACCCGTGCGGTTCTCGGAGAGCTGTCGGACCGGCTGGACATGGAGGTGGAGGAGACCAACCTGACGCCCTACGACTGCCTCAACGCCGACGAGGCTTTCCTCACCAGCACCAGCCCCACCATCGTGCCCATCAGGAGCATCAACGGCGTCGGGTTTCCGTATGATGTCCCCGGCCCCGTGACCCTTCGGCTGCTCAAGGGCTGGTCTGAGCTGGTGGGCGTGGACATCGTCGCCCAGGCCATCGACCACATGGAAGGGGAGGAAAAGGACGAGCTGATGGCCGCGTGGAACGAGAAGCAGGCGGCGCTGGGACTGTAGCGGCAGGGTGGCCGAGACCATGCGCCCGGCCAACGGGCTGAAACGTTACCTCTACACCGCCTTCGCCGGCCTGACCATGGGAGCCGCCGACGTCGTCCCCGGCGTCTCCGGCGGCACCATGGCGTTCATCATGGGCGTCTACGAGGAGCTCGTGGACGCCCTCAAATCGTTCAACTGGCGGCTCCTGCGTCTGCTGGTGCGCCTGCGCCTTGGCGATGCGGCGGCCGCCATTCCCTGGCGGTTCCTGGTGGTCCTGGGCGCCGGCATCACCGTGTCCCTCCTGGTCCTGGCCGGCCCCATCGGCTGGCTGCTGGACCACCAGCCGGTGCCGCTGTTCGCCTTCTTTCTCGGCCTTGTCCTGGCCAGCATCTTGACGGTGGCCGCACGGTTGCGCTGGTCCGTGACCGCGGTACTGTGCCTCCTGTTGGGCGCGGGAATCGCCTGGTGGCTGGTGGGTCTGGTTCCCATGGCCATGCCACATGACGCCGTGACGCTCTTCTTGAGCGGGGCCGCCGCCATCACCGCCATGATCCTCCCCGGCATCTCCGGTTCCTTCATCCTCCTGGTCCTGGGTCAGTACGAATTCGTCATCGACGCGGTCCGGGACCGGGACTTCCTCGCCGTCCTGCCCCTGGCCGCAGGCGCCGTGTGCGGCATCCTGCCGTTCGTGCGCGTCCTGAGCTGGCTCCTGCGCCGCCACCGCCAGATCACCATCGCCCTCCTCATCGGCTTCATGGCCGGGTCGCTGAGAAGGATCTGGCCGTTCAAGGAGGTCGTGCCGGGTCAGGGCGAGGAGCCGGTGCTCAGGGAGGTCAACGTACTGCCAGAATTGGACGGATCGTTCTGGTTGGCGCTCGGTTTGTGTATACTGGGGTTCCTGTTGGTGCTCGCCCTGAATCGGCTGGCGCAGGCCAGGACAGACGGAAATCTGAAACAGGATCCGACGACATGAATACTCGGTTGCCCCCGAAACCGTCGCGCAAGAAGCTCGCGGAGCTTCCTGCGTTATTGGCGACGCTTCCCCACCTCCCGCCGGCCGAAGCCACGGCATTTGCCGATGACGTTGAGGCAGCGCGCAAGGAGTTGGCTCGCGCGGACGTCCGCGATCCGTGGGAGTCTTGATCGAATTCGAAGGCCGACGGCTCGTGATGAAGGAGGACAGCGATCGTGACTAAGAGCGAGTTCGAGTTCGATCTGGTGTGCGCGCTGCCGGAAGAGGCGGACGAAGGGGCCATTCTCGATGCCCTGTACGAGGCTGGGTGCGACGATGCGGTCGTCGGTCTCGGCGCGTCGGGCCTTGTCGGATTGGGGTTTACGCGCGCCGGGCGGGATCCGGAGGCTGTTATCTCCGCGACGGTGAAGCAGGTCATGACGGGCCTTCCCGACGGGACGAAGCTGCGGGAGGTGAGGCCGGACCTCGTCAGCCTGGCGACATCGCCACGCGGCTTAAGGTGACGCGGCAAGCCCTACAGAAGCGGAAGATGCCACCCCTATCTCTGGGCGGGTTGTACAGAGCATCAGAGATGCCCCCATACCTGGACGCTGTCTCGGGGAAGCTGAGAGACGGTTTCCGCGCCGCTCACGCATGGTTTGCCGCTCCGGGCGCACAACAGGTAAACGCCCGGATCAGTCTTGCGGCACCCTAACGGTTGGTTGTCCTGCACTACAATCGAAGAGTAGATTGGGGACGCCGCGATAGGCTTGGTGGCATCCGTACGCGGCGAAGTGGAGCCCCAGTTATTAGACAGATGAGGCGGGGAGGACACGGGCAACATCCTCATCGAGCGCCTCTGGCGTTCGCTCAAATTCAAAGTGAACTTTGTGATTTGTGATCGCTATAGGGAAGACTTATACGGCTGTGGTAGGGATTGTCGATTTCCGGGACGTAACTGACGGTACGGCCATCTTGCTTTGCCGTTTTGGTCGTAAATATAATCCACCCACGGAATCGGAGTCCGGCCATCTTTTCGCGGCGGCCAGTTCTCGGCATTCCTCCTTCCGATGCCAGCCATCGTTGTTTCATCGGCAGAGTCCATCCGGTAAACTAGGGGAGCTACTGTCAATTCTGGTGTATGGCCGACCTGAATCAGGCGGCTTTCCTACGGATCGCCCTTTCATCGATGCCATCGACGAACTTCACCTTGGCGACGAGTTCGGCGACCTGACCGGGCAGGCAAGGGTGCTGACCACCACGAATCGGTATGAGGTTACTTGCAGGGTATGTCTCCGCGCCATGGGGACAAACTGGTATTGAGGTAACACCTTTCGATCCCCCCCTCATTCCCTGCTTGGGTAAACTGCCATATATTAAGCGTCCGATAATAGTTGCCACGGAAGAGGAATGATGGTACAAGGGAGGGATGAATACGGATGGCCGGAGGCTGGATCACAAGACGTTGACAGAGTTGCGCAAGCGAGCGATAGCGAGCGTACAGACAGGCGAGAAGCCGTGGGCAGTGGCTGGGGCACTGGGGGTGAATTTGCGTACGGTGTTTCGTTGGCTAGCGCTGTATCGGAGCGGGGGTTGGGGGAAACTGGATGCGCGGAAGCGAGGGGGTAGGCGGCCGAAGTTGGATGGAGGGGAACTGAAGTGGGTGTACGACACGGTGGTCGAGAAGAGCCCGATGCAGTTGAAGTTTCCCTTTGCGTTATGGACGGCGGCGATGGTGAGGGAGTTGATAGCGAAGCAATTTCGGGTTCGTCTGAGTCATAGCTCGGTATGTCGATTGCTGGGACAGATGGGATTGAGCGTGCAACGGCCGCTATGGCGGGCGTATCAACAGGATCCAGAAGCGGTGCGGCGGTGGAAGGAAGAGGAATACCCGCGGATACGGCGTCGGGCGAAACGAGTGGGGGCGCAGATATTCTTCGGTGACGAAGCCGGGGTGCGGTCGGATTTCCACAGCGGCGGGACCTGGGGGCGACGGGGGCAGACACCCATCGTGTCCACCACCGGGGCGCGATTCAGCGAGAACATCATCTCCGCCATCAGCGCCCAAGGGCAGCTTCGTTTCATGATGACCCGTGGACGCGTGACGGCGGCCGTATTCATTGAGTTTCTCAAACGCCTGTTGGTTAACGCTCCCTCACCCATTTTCCTCATTGTCGACGGTCACCCCACTCACAAGGCCAAGGCCGTGACGCGCTTTATTGAAAAACAAGACGGAGACCTCGAACTCTACTATCTGCCACCTTACTCTCCCGAGTTGAATCCTGATGAATTGGTATGGAACGACCTGAAAAACAAGGCCCTCGGAAGAAAGGTTATCCTTTCCAAAGAGGCACTGAGAAGCCTCACCCTTTCCCATCTGCACCGTCTGCAGCGATTGCCCCGGTTGATTTCCAGTTTCTTTCTCGCTCCCACCACCTTATATGCTAGCTTCTGAGCATATGGCGACTATTATAGGACGCTTAAATAACTCCCCTAGTTTGGTGCAGGTGCGCCCCAAAGGCCCGCTAGCCGGAATTGTCCGTCGTCGTCTTTGACCACGACAATTCTCTCATAAAACTTCCCGAAATCGTAGTCGTTCAAGAACGTCACCGAATAAATTTGGCCTTGATAACCAGTACTTGAGTCATGTACCGCGTACTGAATATCGACAATCTTACTTGAAGAGATTCCTCCCAGCTGTGCGCGACTGATAGACATATTGGCAAGAAATGAGTCTTTGGTTACTTTTTTTTGGAAAAACTGACTTGTCTGAGAATTCCAGAGCTCATTGTATTGTCCGTTGCCGAGTGCTGACATTATGAGTTGGGCGGCTTTGATGGCGAGTTTCTTTTCATCGGCAGACACGGGGGGCGACACTGCTAGAAGGAGTCCGCACACAAGCAGAAACACACCTGCCGTTCGTTGCCTCATATCGGCGCCTACCTTTCATAGTGCATTATTGACACAGTCGTTCTACAGTGTATTTCGGTGGTACTACTGAATAGTCCGCGAAGGTTACTTCGTTGCAGCCCGTGGAAGGCGCGAGAGCGGTCGTCTTCGGTTGAGGTGAGACAGACCTTCGTTTTGATTCACCGAACGCTCGCGCTTTGGCTGGGTCCCAAGGCGCTGAAACGCCGGTTGCGACCTGCTTCTGACGATTGAAAAAGAAGAAACCGCCGGATTGTTTGTTTGGGGCGAGGGCACCACCCCGAGGGTTTTGAAGTTGAGAGGATTCCTGCTTAACTTTTTGCCGTACGTACGTGTAGAGCTCGTCGAGGGTGATGATGCCGTCGCCGGGTCCTCGACGCGGACTTGCCTGCGGGTAAATATCAGCCGCACCCTGAAGTCCGTCCAGGAAGACCTCGAAGAACAGGCTCCCAGTACGCCCGGGTCGGCTATCCGACCAAGTCTTTTCGTCGCTTCCGCCAGCTGCTATCGCATGGGCGCCGGAGTGTTTCGGGATAAGTTCATCGGAGCCAAAAACGACCTGTATCAAGCCTTTCGGTTCGCAGGCATTGATTAGGACTAAGGTGTGGTGGGCCTTTCTGATCACGTGATACATCATAGACCGGAGAACCCCGAGGCTCACTCCTTTGTAGACTTCTTTAACGCTCTCAGCGTCGGCTCTGAGGAGATGTCCGATACCGAGTATGGCGTTTCCGTGGCCGCTGAACGTGAAAAGGAAACGATCCTTGTACCGGACTCGGAGTCGGCTGGGAAGATATTCTTCTAGGAAGTATGACAAGTTACCGATATTGAAGTCTTTATTTGCTAACACAATGATCTCATCGAAGTGTTCCTGTGTCTTGAGATAGTAGCTCAGCGTATTGACGTCTGCGCGAGCGGCGTCTAGGTTACCGGCGAGGTGCATATTGGGGTAAGTGTCGACCCCTGCGATCAAAGCGTAACTTCGCCCAATTGTCTCGGACGGCAGACCGATCATCGCTAGTGCGCGACTGAGAAGACTGCTGCGGTCCGGTTGGTCATGCCAGAATAAATGCCGGTACGGTTGTTTGGCATGCTCGCGGCCGGCATTCGCGGTGTCAAACACTATCACTACGGCGACTAGGGTGGCAGTGATGGCCAATGTGAGACGACTAAGTACTACGTGACGCATCGGATAGCACCTTCGTCCAGAAAAAACCGTTCTGAAAGGAGAGGAACCAAAAGCTGATCAGTTGAAGAGGCTCGGAGGTGGTTCCGCTGATAGTGCCCAACAATGGTAGTACGACGATCGGCGAGACGACAATAGGCTTTGCAGTATCTCGCAGACTAAACGGTACTTCCGAATAGAAGAAAATGTTTGCCGCGATACCCATGATGGCCCCTAACAGTACGATGCCTACGGCGAGTAACTCTTCGTTGGGTCCGAAATGTAGTCGCGGAGTAGGAAAACCGGTCAGTAGGTTCAACAGAACGACGGCAAACACAAGGACAGCGATCGTCATAGAAAATTGGCGGAGGTTCCGACGGGCAAGAATGTCAACCATCACGGAGAAGAGGACGGTGAGGCCAAGGAACAGAAGCAACAGACTGGTGATGAATGGCGACATCTGGCTCCCTCCATCGCAGCAAGAAGTGCGACAGGCTACTTGTGACGCAATGACGTGGTCCTAGCGGGCTACCGTATATCCGGCGAATGGGCCAACACATGGACATCGCTTGGCACAGAAGGGAGATTAAGAAAACGGATTGTTCTTGTCAACCATCCTCTGGAGTGTCAGGTGTGAAGTCTGCCTAGCTAGATGGTTTCAACGCTGCCGTCGATTGGAATTGGTCTCCGGGCGTTGCGGGCGGCCACCGGCCCGTCGTCAAAGAGTTCTTGTCCACCGTGGATCTGCGGGTCCGGACCTCGAAGACATGCTAGCCGAGTGGCAGCACCACTAGGCCTGAAGGATGCGCCGTGACAGCCTTCGCAGCCTCCTGGCGGCTGACCGTGTACACAACCTCCTCGCCCCGCTCCGACAGGCCAAAGACCGGCGATTCGAACAATCCGGCTCGTGACTTATTCTGTTGTCCGGTCGGCGGTTCGCCGTTCACCCAAGCCGTGGTTGAAATATGTAGGCAGACTGCACATCTCAGGGGTGTTTTTGCAGCCGCAGGTACGTAGCGGCGTAGCGCTCCCCGAATACTCGTAACGAATGTGCGTCGAAGTGTAGTTTGTCGCCCTTGTCGGCAAGGCTTTCGGCAGGGACGAAGGCGCAGTGGGGCAGGGCGTCGGGGACCTTAAGGAGTTGTGCGTTGACGGTGCGGAAGTAGGGGAAATCGGACCGTTCCGAAAGATAACTTCCCAGCTCTCCTACGATCACTGGTAGCGAAGGTGCGTCGAGTCGTTCTCTCAGCGTTGTCACCATGGCGCTGAACCGGCGGGAATAGCTGGAGGCGTCGGCGTCGGACTTGGAGTCGTGCTCTCCCTGATGCCACAGCACGGCCTTGATGGTGCCGTCTCGGGCGACTGCGCGGGCAGCGGCCATGGCGCCTTCGTAGAGGTCGGCGCCCGGCATCCAACGTTCGAGAGAGGTCGAACCGACGGCGCGGGGCACCAGTCCGATTTCCCGGTCGGGGTTGGCGGCAAGTACCGCGCGGGCAAAGCTCATGGCCAACCCGATGCCGGCGGTGGGCCGGTCATGGTGCAGGGGTTCCTCGGCGATGGTCCAGCGGCCATCCCGGAATACCCGGATGCGCTCGTCACGAATGGGCTCCACGTCTTCCGGGAGCCCGCGACCTGCCATGTTGGACTGACCCATTAGGAGGAAGATGTCCATGGTTTGTCCTCGAACTGACGTTGCTCGCCTCTCCCCCGCGAGGCAGTGACCCAGGCGCGGGCGGGTTTGAAACCCGCCCGTACAATTCCTCGTTCAGCGGTGGAGGGGTGGTTCAGTACGGCAGCCGGGTCCCCGCGCCTTCCTCCAACGCCTTCTGGTACAGCCACGCGGCCAGGGAGATGTCCTGGTTCACCAGTCCGATGGCGCGCATGAAGATCCGTTCCCGGTCGTCTTCCCGGCCGGGGACCTTTCCCGTGAGGATGTCGGGAAGCTCGGCGTGCACGTCGTCGGGGGTGAGGAAGCCTTCCCGCAGCATCCGGTCGATGTCGGACTTCTTCTTGCACTGGGCCCAACTGTCCACCACGAACTTGCCCATGGTCTTGTAGGCAGCGCTTTCGAGCTCCTGATGCTTGCCGATGGAGTAGACGAAGGCCCCGGGGCTGATCCATTCCTGCTTGACGAAGGGCTCGGAGGTGGTGGTGGCGGAGACCACCAGGTCCGCGCCGTCCAGCGCCTGGGGGGCGGTGTCGCAGGGGACGATGTTCAGGTCCAGCTCCTCGCCGACCTCCCGGGCAAAGGCTTCCCGGGTCTCGGGACGGCGGGACAGCACCCGCACCTCCTGGAGATCGAAGGCGCGCGCCATCACTGGGACGGTGGCCCGGGCGGTGTCGCCGACCCCGAGCATGGCCATCACCGACGCGCCCTGGCGCGCCAGGGCTTGGCAGGACACGGTGGCGGCGGCGCCTGTCCTCACGGAATGGCACCAGTCCTCGTCCATGATGGCCGTGACCTCGCCGCCTTGCCGGTCGCTCAGGATCAGGATGCGCCGGGGGCCCTGGGGCGGGCGCGACGGGTCGCGGCTTCCGCCCGCGGCCTTGATGGCGCGGAAGCGGAATCCGGCCGCGGCGTCCAGCGAGCAGCCGGTGACCCAGTACTGCCATCCCTCCTTGGGCTTGACCGCCAGGTCCTCGGGTACGGACCAGCCCACGCGTCCAGCGCTGTGGTCCTGCAGCGCGGCCTTGACGATGTCGATGGCCTCGCCCAGGTCGAGCAGGCGCTTGACGTCATCGTTGGACAGATAAAGGATTCCGTTGGCCATGGCGTTCCCCGGCTATCGCACCTTGGGTCGGGCCCTGCGGCCCGGCCGCCTCATTGTTCGATGACGTGGAGCCGTTCGGCTCCGGCGGTCAGCGGCTCGGCCCCGTCCGCCGTGATGAATACGTCCTCTTCCAGGTGGATAGAGGCCCCCGGTATGCGCACCTTGGGCTCGATGGCGAGCACCATGCCCACCTCCACGGTCCGCACCTCGGCCTCGCTGATGGACGGGGGTTCGGCCCGGGCCATGCCGATGCCGTGTCCGATGCGCTTGGGGCTCTCCACCTCGGGGTAACCGTTTCTTTTCAGCTCGGCGTTGGCCACCCGCGGGATCTCGCTGATGGGGGTTCCGGGCTTCATGACCTTGACACACTCCCGGATCAGGTGCAGCGCGAGACCGTGCTCCTTGGTCTGGTCGGCGTTCGGTGCGCCGAAGATCGCCTGGCGGGTGATGTCGCCGTAGTAGCTCTCGTAGCACGCGCCGAAGTCGGCGATCAGGCGGTCGCCTTTCTCGTAGCGCCGTTCGTCATACTTGGTGGAGGCGTTCAGCATGAGAAAGCCGGGATGGCGCGGGTGGGCGCCTTCCTCGATCATGGCGATGTAGAGGCGTTCGGCCACTTCCCGCCGGGTCACCCCGGCCTTGAGGTCCGGCAGGATGCGGTCGAAGGCACGTTCGGAGATGTCGCAGGCTCGCCGCATGTTGTCCATCTCCCGCGGGCTCTTGAACAGCCGTTGCTCGGTGAGCGCCCGGGACCCGTCCTCGATCTTGGCCTTGGGCAGCGCCTCGGTGAGCTGCGTGAGATAGTTGACCGGGAAGCCCAGTCGCTGGTCGTCGTCCAGCTCGAAGCCCACCTTGGCGGAACCGTAGCCCATGTCGGTCAGGAACTCGCTCAGCATCTCCCGCGGAAACGGCACGTCCACGTAGCTGCGCACCTCGCCGAACCACGGCAGGGCCTCGGCCTTGGTCTTGTTGTTGCCGTACACCAGCGCGAAAGGCTTGCCTTCCCGTGGGATGAAGCAGATCTCGGGCCGCATCAGGTGGTCGAATTGGTAGCTGACGAGGCCGGTGAAGTACCAGAAGTTGTCACGGGCCGACGCCACGATGAGATCCAGCCCATCCCGCTCCATGAGCCGCTGGAGCTGCTCGTGACGTGATTCGTATTCTTCCTGTGGAAAGGGCGCTTCGATCATCCGGGAGCCTCCGGGTTGGGGTCGAAAGTTCGGAACATATCAAGGTGTGTTGGGTGCCGCAAATCTGCCCGGCGACGCCTTCAGAACTCCGCGAAGCCCGGAACCCGCGGGAAGGGGATGACGTCGCGGATGTTTCCCAGGCCGGTCATGAACTGGATCAGGCGCTCGAAGCCCAGGCCGAAGCCGGCGTGAGGCGCGGAGCCGTAGCGCCGCAGCTCCAGATACCACCAGTACTCTTCCTCGGGCAGGTCGCACTCGCGGATACGCTGCTTCAGTTGCGCGAGACGGTGCTCCCGCTGCGAGCCGCCGATGATCTCGCCGATCTTGGGCACCAGCACGTCCATTGCGGCCACCGTACGCTCGTCGTCGTTGAGGTACATGTAGAACGCCTTGATCTCCTTGGGATAGTCGATCACCATCACCGGGCGGCCCACGTGTTCTTCCACGAGGTACCGCTCGTGTTCGCTCTGGAGGTTGACACCCCACGACACCGGATACTCGAAGGAACGCCCGGAGCGTTGGAGGATATCCACCGCCTCGGTGTAGGTCATGCGTTCAAACGGCCGCTCCACGATGGCGGTGAGGGTCTCCAGCACGGTCTTGTCGATGCGCTCGTTGAAGAAGGCCATGTCGTCGGGACAGCTTTCCAGCACGCCCTTGGTGACGTCCTTGAGGAACGCCTCGGCCAGGTCCTGGTTCCCCTGGATGTCGCAGAATGCCATTTCCGGCTCCACCATCCAGAACTCGGCCAGGTGCCGGCTGGTGTTGGAGTTCTCCGAGCGGAACGTCGGTCCGAAGGTGTAGACGTTGGACAGGGCCAGGGCGGCGATCTCGGCCTCGAGCTGTCCGGAAACGGTCAGCCGGGCCTCCTTGCCGAAGAAGTCCTGGGAGTAGTCCACCGCGCCGGATTCGGTGCGCGGCGCCCCGTCGGGGTCGAACGTCGATACCCGGAACATCTCGCCGGCGCCCTCGCAGTCGGACAGCGTGATGATGGGGGAGTGGAGGTGAATGAAGCCCCTTTCCTGAAAGAACCCGTGGATGGCCTGGGTCGCGGCGTTCCGTACCCGCATCACCGCGCCGAAGGTGTTGGTGCGCATGCGCAGGTGTCCGAGGGTGCGCAGGAACTCGAAGCTGTGGCGCTTCTTCTGGAGCGGATAGTCCTCGTCGGCGTGACCGACCACCTCGACGGCCCCAGCCTGGATCTCGAAGCGCTGCCCCTGGCCCGGCGACTCCACCAGCCGGCCCGCCACGCGCACGCTGCAGCCGGTGGTTAGCTTGCGGATCTCGGCCTCGTAGTTGGCAAGCTCCGGCGCGGCCACGGCCTGGATCCCGGACATGCACGACCCGTCGGAGATGTCGAGAAAAGAGACGTTCTTGCTGTGGCGGACGGTCCGCAGCCACCCCTCCACGGTTACGTCCGCGTCCGGGGCGCCGCCGTCGATCAGGTCCTTGATGCGTTCCTTTGTCATGGCTCTTTACCGCCTCCTTTCCGGCGTGCCGCCGTGCTTACAGCCCTAAACCCAGGATCATCCGCAGCGCCAGCAGCGTGACGACCCACTTGAGGATCTTTCGGAACAGGGCCTCGGGGACCCGGGCGCGCCAACGGGTGCCCACCCAGGAACCCAGGGTCGCGCTCAGGATCATGCCGACCATCAGGTAAAGGTACGGTGTAAAGGCGAACCCAAGCAAGAAGAAAGTCGACACCTTGATGATGTGCACCGCGGTCATCTGTGTGGAGTGCGTGATTACCAGACGATCCCGGGACAGCCCCTCGCGTATCAGAAAGGGCATGTTCAGGGGCCCCACAACGCCCACGAACAGCGAGAGGAAGGTCTGCACCGCGCCGATGATGCCGAACTTGCCGGGTATCTGCGGCACGCTTCGGATGGCCGGGGCCCAGGTGATGAGAAGGATGAAACAGCCGATGACCACCGGCAGGTAGTCGGAGCGGATGTCCACCACCAGCATCGAGCCCACGGCGGCGCCCAGCACCGCGCCCACCACAAAGGGCGCGAAAAGCGACCACACCATGTGGTGCAGTCCGAACAGCGTACGGGTGAGGTTGCTGAAGATCTGGACCATCCCGTGCACCGGGATGATGGCGAACGTGGGAATCAGCCCGGGCATGACCGAGATGAGCAGGATGCCGCCGCCCAGGCCCACGACCGCGGCGGTGGTGGAGGCGATGAAGGTCACGAAGATGAGGAAGAGTTCGGACACGGGCGGACGCGGGAGACCAGACCCGGGGTCTATACGCCTACCGGATCGGTCTCGCGCCGCACGGGATTGCGCAGCGTGCCGATGTCGCTGATCTCCACCGCCACCACGTCACCGTCCTTCATGTTCTCGGTGGCGCCGTCGGTGCCCATCCACAGCACGTCTCCCGGCACCAGGGTCATGTAGCGGCTCATGGCGCTGATGTAACGGGCCACGCCGAAGAGGGCCGTGTTGACGTCGTATTCGCCCACCACCCGGTCGTTCAAGGTGATGGTAACGTGCAGGTCGTCGGGATCGAGGTCGGTGACGATCCAGGGACCCATGGGCTTGAACGTGTCGGTGTTCTTGGCCCGCCAGAGAGTCCGGTCGGACTTCTGCCAGGTGCGCTCGCTCACGTCGTTGCCGATGGTGTATCCGAACACGTAGTCCAGGGCCTCTTCCTCGGGCACGTTCCGGCACTGCCGGCCGATGACCGCCACCAGTTCGCCCTCGTATTGCACCAGTTCCGAGGCGTCCCACGGGATGACGATGGCGTCCTCGTGGGCCACGAGGGCGTTGATCGCCCGGTATCCCACATGCGGTTCCTTGGGGAACACGGGTTCCTCGCCGCGCAGGCTGGCGGCATAGGTGACGTGCTCGCGGTAGTTGACGCCGGCGGCATAGAAGGTCGGCGGAACGATGGGTGCCAGCAGCTTGACCTCGCTCAGCGCGTGGGTCTCGCCGGTCACGGCGTAGTTCTCGAACGGGCTGCCTTTGATGACGGTGACGATGTCCGCGTCATCGATGATGCCGACGCCTGTTTTCCCGTCCCGTTGAAATCTGCACAATCTCATTCAACCTTCTCCTTGTCGTGAGAACAGCCCATAGTGCCCGAGCGGGGCACCGACACCCTTAAATCGTCATTCCCGCGAAAGCGGGAATCCAGGAGGGGTGGGGCGGGGAAGCACGGCTGTAGCGCGCCTCCGCCACCCCTGGATTCCCGCTTTCGCGGGAATGACGGAGGATGCATCATGGGTCCAAAGTGTCACCATTTCATCCAACACCGTCCGCCGCCACCCAGTGATCCATGAAAGCGCTGACCCGCATCCGCTCCAGATGGTCCCGGGATACACAGGCCTCGAGGATCGTCTCGCACCGGTCCCGGCCGAAGCGCGCGGCGATGTGTCTTTCGAACTTCTCCTGCAAGAGCGGCACGCCCTCGCTACGCCGGCGCCGGTGGCCGATGGGGTAGGGCACCTCCACCCGCGCGGTGGACGTGCCGTCCTTGAAGTGCACTTGAACGGCGTTGCCGATGGCGCGCTTGTCCGGGTCCATGTAGTCCACGGTGAAGTCCGGGTTCTCCCCAACCTCCATCTTTTCCCGCAGCGCGTCGATGCGCGGATCCCCGGCGCTCTCGTCCTCGTAGTCCCGCGCGGTGAGCCGGCCGTGGATCAGCGGGATCGCCACCATGTACTGGATGCAGTGGTCCCGGTCCGCGGGATTGTCCAGCGGTCCGGTCTTGTCGATGATCCGGGCGCCGGCCTCCTGGGTCTCGATGACGATGCGCTCGATGTCCTCCAGCCGGTCCTTGACCGCGCCGTGCAGCTCCAGCGACGCTTCCACCGCGGTCTGGGCGTGGAACTCCGCGGGGAAGGAGATCTTGAACAGCACGTTCTCCATGACGTAGCTGCCGTAGGGCTGGCTGAACGAGAACGGGCGGCCCTTGAAGAGCACGTCATAGTAGCCCCAGCCCTTGGCCGAGAGCGCCGACGGATAGCCCATCTCTCCCTGAAGCGCCATGAGGGCCAGCCGCACGGCCCGGCCGGCGGCGTCGCCGGCGGCCCAGCTCTTGCGCGAGCCGGTGTTGGGCGCATGGCGGTAGGTGCGCAAGGCGCCGCCGTCGATCCAGGCATTGGAGAGGGCGTTCACCACCTGCGCCTCGGACCCGCCGAGCATGCCCGTCACCACCGCGGTGCTGGCTACCCGCACCAGCAGCACGTGGTCCAGGCCGACCCGGTTGAAGGCGTTTTCCAGGGCGATGACGCCCTGGATCTCGTGGGCCTTGATCATACCCGTCAGCACGTCGGCCATGGTGACGGCGCGGCCGCCGTTGTCTCCCGCGCGCCGGTCGAGGTAGTCCGCCACCGCCAGGATCGCGCCCAGGTTGTCCGAGGGGTGCCCCCACTCGGCCGCCAGAAAGGTGTCGTTGAAGTCGAGCCAGCGGATCGTGGCGCCGATGTTGAAGGCGGCCTGGACCGGGTCAAGCTCGTAGGCGGTGCCGGGTACGCGGGCGCCCCCGGGCATGACCGCGCCGGGCACCACCGGTCCCAGCAACCGGGTGCACGCGGGAAACTCCAGCGCCGCCAGGGCGCAGCCCAGACTGTCCATCAGGCACAGCCGGGCGGTCTCCCGGGCCTCATCCGAGAACGGTCCGCCGGTAAGGGCGTAGGCGGCGATGTCGGAGAGAACCGCGTCGGGCCGGGGCCGCTGGGCGTCGCGCACGGAAGAGTCGGTCATGGGGGGAGCCGCGTGCCGGGATCATTCCTTGCTGAACAGGGCGTCCAGCTTCTGCTCGTAGTCGTGGTAACCCAGGACGTCGTAGAGCTGCTCGCGGGTCTGCATCCGGTCCGTCAAGCCGCTCTGGGTGCCGTCTTCGCGAATCGTGCGGTAGACGTCCATGGCGGTCCGGCTCATGGCGCGAAACGCCGACAACGGGTAGAGCACCAGGCCGACCCCGGCTTCCCGCAACTCGTCCACGCCAAAGAGCGGCGTGCGGCCGAACTCGGTCATGTTGGCCAGCACCGGCACGTCTACGCCCTGGCAGAAGGCGTGGTAGTCCTCCAGCGTGTGCACCGCTTCCGGGAAGATCATGTCCGCGCCGGCTTCCGCGTAGCGCCGTACCCGTTCCAGAGCGGCCTCCCTTCCTTCGTTGGCGAAGGCATCGGTGCGGGCCATGATCACGAAGTTCTCGTCGGTCCGGCCGTCCGCCGCCGCCTTGATGCGGTCCACCATCTCGTCGGCGGAAACGATCTGTTTGTTGGGCCGGTGGCCGCAGCGCTTGGCCTGGACCTGGTCCTCCATGTGGACCGCCGCGGCTCCGGCCCGGATCATCTCGCGTATGGTGCGGGAGATGTTGAAGGCCGTGCCCCAGCCGGTATCCACGTCCACCAGCAGCGGCAAGGGGCTCGCCGCGGTGATCCGGCGCACGTCCTCGAGCACGTCGTTCAGGGTGGTGATGCCGAGGTCCGGCTGGGCGAAGGAGGCGTTGGCGACTCCGGCGCCGGACAGGTAGAGTGCGCGGAAGCCCTGCCGCTGCGCCAGCAGCGCGCAGTAGGCGTTGATGGCGCCGACGATCTGGAGCGGGCGTTCTTCCCGCACCGCTTGCCGAAACCGCGCTCCGGCGGATCTGTCTTCGTCCATGCCGTCGTTATCCCTTGCCACTAGTGTTGCGTTCCACCAATACGTTGACGAATATGCGCAGGAATTCTTGCCGTCGGCAAGGCGCGACGACAAGCCGCAGTCGCCAGGGTCAGAAGTAGGAAAGGTCCAGGGCGCCCAGCCGATTCAGGTGGGCGATGTCGCCCCAGGTTTCCAGTCCCCACGTCCCGTCCTGGTACTTGAAGACGTTGACGCTGGCGTTCTTGAAGGAGAAACGCCGGGGCGCGTCCAGCGGGATGGCGAGGGTGTGCCGGAACAGGGCGCTGAGGACGCCGCCGTGGGTGACCACCATGATGATCTCACCGGCGTGCCGCTGCGCCAGTTCCTCCAGGCACAGCATGTTCCGCTTCGTCTGTTCCCGGAAGCTTTCTCCCGAGGGCACCGCGTGGTCGGCGCCGCCGTTGCGATGCTGCTGGTACTCCTCGGGGTAGCGCTCGCGGATCTCGTCGCCGTCGAGCCCCTGAAAGATGCCGAGGTTGCGCTCGCGCAGACGCTCGTCGGCGATGACTTCATGGCCGGTCTTCTCCGCGATGATCCTGGCGGTCTCGAACGCGCGGCCGAGGTCGCTGCTGTAGATGGCGCTGCAGCTCTCGGGGGAGAATCGTTCGGACAGGGCGTCCGCCTGGGCGCGTCCCTTTTCCGTGAGCGTGCTGTCCATGTGGCCCTGTCGCCGCCCCTCGGTGTTCCAGTGTGTTTCGCCGTGCCGGACCACGATGACGTAGGTTGCGTCCATTCCGACTATGGTAGCCAATGGACCTTGAAATTTCTATCGGAATAGGGGATAGGCCACTGAGGAAACGCCTCGACTCACCAACCGTTCCCAAGGAGGAGAGAAATGGACGCACAAACCTTTACGGTCAAGACTCCCTGCATTACCGACGGCCGAAGCCACATGCCGCTGGTGCGAACCGACGTTCTCATGAGCGGTCTCAACTACTACGCGCCGGGCCGGAAGAACAAGCTTCATACGCACCCGGGCGAGGATCACATGTTCGTTGTGCTCGACGGGCAGGCGACGTTCTTCGACAAGGACGAGAAGCCTACGGTGCTGGGGAAGGGCGAAGGCATCCTTCTCCCGGAAGGGCACTACTACCAGTTCGAGAGCTCCGGCGACACGCCGTTGGCGTTGCTGCGCTTCGCCGCCTACAAGCCGGACCGGAAAGACGTCCGGCGAGTCGACGCCACGGGGGAGAACGCCCGCTCGGAAGACGAGATGGACTACGTGTGCGTCGACGGCGACCCCATCGACGGACAGGAGTGGACGCTGACCTGATTGGGGCCGCTCGGTCCGTCGTCAAGGCCCACTTACCCGTACGGGCGGGTTTCAAACCCGCCCGTTTCCGTCCCATCCCGCTTCCTCGGACTTGGGACGCTACGCGGATGAGAGGTGGCGGTCGATCTCATCCAGCGGTGTCACCCAGATCCGGTCGGTCTCGATGGGGTAGGCATCTCCCTGCGGAACCACGACAAACAATTTGTCCAGGTCCAGTATTCCGGCGGCCGTCCGGTTGCCGTGTGTGAGCCTGGGGCTCGATGATGTCTTGAACTCGAAACCCAGGCGCTTTCCCTGCCGCTCGATGACGAGATCGATCTCTTCACCGGTGCGGGTCCTGAAAAAGCCATACATCCCCCGCGGCTGTAACGTGGCCAGGATGTTTTCCACGGCAAAGCCCTCCCAACAGGCGCCGTAGGCCGGATGTCCGTACAATTTGTCGAAATTTTCCAGGTCCAGCAGGCAGGTCACCAAACCCGAATCCCGGATGTATAGCTTGGGAGATTTCACCAAACGCTTCTTCGTGTTGACGGCAAACGGGGGAAGCCGGCGCATCATGAAGGCGGCTTCGAATACGTCGATGTGTCGTTTCAGCGTGGGGTGGGTTATGTCCAGGGACTGTCCGAGCGCGGAGTAGTTCACTATCTGCCCGTGATGGTGGCAACACATCAGCCAGAGCCGGCGCATGTATTGTGGGTTCAGTTCGACGCCGAACCGGCGCAGATCCCGTTCGACAAACCCTTGGATGTAGCTCTCGCGCCAGCGGAAGCTGCGCGCATCCGTGGATGCCAGAAAACTCCTCGGAAAACCGCCGCGCCACAGCGTGGCGCGCCAGTCCTTCGGTTTCCCCTCCGCTCGGAGCAGTTCCTGTTGGAGAAACGGCGTGATGTACACGTAGGACAGCCGGCCGGCCAGGGTTTCGGACGATTGCCGCAGCAGATCGGGAGACGATGAGCCCAGGATCAGAAAACGCCCAGGCCTCGGGTCGTCGTCGATCAATGCGCGCAACAGCGGGAACAGGTCCGGCCTCAGTTGCACCTCGTCAATACAGACCAGCTTGTCCTGGTGCAGGGAGAGAAATGCTTCGGCGTCCTGCAATTGCGCGAGGTGGGAGTGTCTTTCCAGATCGAGGTAGAGTGTGTTCGGGTAGGATGCCGTTACCGATTTCGCCAGGGTCGTCTTTCCCGCCTGTCGCGGCCCCAGAATCGCCACGGCAGGGAAATGCTCCAGGTCGTCGATGACGGTCTGTTTGACTTCGCGCTCGACTAGCATGTGCTAATTGTAAACGCGATTTACAATTTGTCAAACAATAGCTGGCGGTTTGAACGGTGTTGAATTGGGTGGTGAGCCGACGGGCGACGAATGAATTGGTGACCTGCCCTTTTCCGGCTTCCCCAAGAAGCCGCGTGAGTTATTGATTTTATGGTGAGCCGTGCCGGGATCGAACCGGCGACCCTCTGCTTAAAAGGCAGATGCTCTACCTGCTGAGCTAACGGCTCGTGTTGGGCAATGCGGGAGTGACGCTCGGACTCGGGCCGCGTCACTGATTCGAGTGTACCAGAGGGCCGCGATGGCGGGCAAGCCGAATGCCGCCGCCCCTTCTCGTCACGCTGTCTCCGATCTGTTAGACAGGGATTGTTCGTCATGGAATGGAAACTCGACGGCGGAGAGCCCGGCGACGCGCGCCGGACTGGTCCGACGGGTCGACAAGGCCAAAAGGGGACTTGCCAATGCTGCTGATCACCGATCCCGACGTGAAGCAGGTGCTTCGGGTGGAGGACATTATCGACGACATGGAGCGGGCCTTTGCCGAGGAGGCCCAGGGCGTTGCCGTCAACAGGCCCCGCACCCGGTACAAGGTGCCGCCGGACCGCGATTCCGACGGCTACATGGCCAACATCATCCCCGGCGCGGTGCCGAGCTCCGGGGTGGCGGCGCTCCGCTATGACTCCATGGTGGTCCGGGAGCGGATGGTCGACGGTCTCAAGCGCATGGACTACCCGTACCCCGCGCGCCGGAGCTGGGGTTTCGTCCTGCTGTTCAGCCTGGAGACCGCCGAGCCCCTGGCCATCATCCACGACTTCAGCCTCTCTTCGATCCGGGTCGGCGCCACCACCGGCGTGGCCACTCGCTCGCTGTCCCGGGAGGACAGTCACGTGGTGGGGCTGTTCGGCTCGGGCAACGAGGCCGAGCAGAACCTGGCCGCCATCTGCGCGGTGCGGGACGTGCGGGAGGTGCGCGTTTACAGCGTCACCCGCCAGCACCGGGAACGATTCGCCATGGAGATGACCGGCAAGCTCGACATCCAGGTGCGCCCGGTGGACAATGCCAGGGCCGTGGTGGAGGGCGCGGACATCGTCATGTGCGCCACCAACGCCAGTGCGCCGGTGTTTGACGGGGACTGGCTCGTCCCCGGCCAGCTCGTCACCACCATCGTCAACAGCGACGGCGTGCACGCCCGCACCGAGGCGGACGCCACCACCTTCACCCGGGCCGATCTCATCGTGCTCAACAACCGCGAGACCTCGCTTAGCAATCAGCAGCGGGAGATGCTCGATCTCATCGACGAAGGAAAGATAAGCTGGGACAAGATCTGCGAGCTGGGCCAGGTCCTCATCGGCGAGAACCCCGGGCGCAAGAGCGACGACGAGATCATCTACTACAAGAGCAACACCGGCGTCGGCATCCAGTTCGCCGCCGCCGGCGCGGTGATCTACGAGGAGTGCAAGAAGAAGGGCCTGGGCCGTGAGCTGCCCACTGAGTGGTTCGGCGCCGACCTGGGCGAGTGGCTGGACAAGGGCTATTCGCCCTCTCCGTAGGCCCGGAACGCATCGACCGGCGTGAAGGCGCAAACCGCCGGTCCGCCTTTTCCAACATCGCGAGGGTTTCATGATCGTCGATTTTCAGCATCACTACGTCCCCAGGGCTCTCGCCAAGAAGCACGGCCTCTACTCGGAAGAGCCGTTGTTCGCCAAGCTGGATACGGGCGTGCCGCGGTTGACCATGCATGCGCGGCTCTACGACGCGGAGATGCAACTCCGGGACATGGACGACGCGGGGGTGGACGTGTCGGTGCTGTCGTGCCTGCTGGGCTGGGACGCGACGCTCGAGGACAACATCTACATCAACGACAGTCTGGCGGAGCTCCAACGCCGTTTCCCCGGACGTTTCGTCGGCTTGGCCCAGGCGCCGCTTCTGGGCGGTCCGGCCGCGTTGGCGGAGTTCGACCGGGCCATCGGCGAGCTGGGGCTCCACGGCGTCGCCACCACCTCCCAGTTCCGGGGGCTACCCCTGGACTCGGAGCAGCTCTATCCGTTCTACGAAAAGGTCAGCGCTCTCGACGTGCCCATCTTCGTCCATCCGGCCATGGTCCCGGAGGGCTATGGGCTGCTGATGGACTACGATCTGGCCCGTATTCTGGGACGGGAAGTCGATCTGGCCGTGGCCGCGACACGCATCGTGGCCGGCGGTGTGCTGGAGCGGTTCCCGGGCCTCAAGTTCGTCATCGGCCACTTCGGCGGCGGCATCGCCGGAGTGAAGGACCGGCTCGTGGCCAAGGCTTATCGCTTCGGCACCCTCGACAAGCCCTTCGAGCACTACTTCGACATGCTCTATTTCGACATGGCCGGCTTCGAGGGGGGCACCACCGCCCTGGGCTGCGCGCTTCAGGGGATCAGGCCCGACCGGCTGGTGTTCGCCACCGACTACCCCCAGGACTTCACCGGGGTCAGCACCGACACGGGCAAGGGCATGGATGCCCTCCGGGACTACATCGACGCTATCCGGGCCCTGCCGTTGACCGACGCCGAGAAGGACGCCATCATGGGCGGCACGGCGGCCGGGCTGCTGGGCCTGGATTCCTGACCGCCGGGCGGGAACTTCGCGGCGCATCGCCGGTTTCATCATGATCATCGACATCGACCTGGAGAAATGCACGAGTTGCGGGGACTGCGACCCGGTATGCCCCGCGGACATCATCCACATGGAAGAGAAGGCTGGCCGGAAGGTGCCGGTCCTCAAGCACGTGGAACACTGCGTCACCTGCTTCAACTGCGAGATCTTCTGCCCCGTGCAGTGCATCGACGTCCACCCCATCGTGAGACGCCGCCCGCTCCCCTGGTAGCCAGGAGCCCGACAGGCCACTAGATGCTCGAAAATACCGGCCGACTTATCGACACCGACGTGCTGGTGGTGGGCGCCGGCGCCGGCGGGCTCTGGGCCGCGCTGAGCGCGAAACGCCATCTACCAAAAGGGCGCGTGACCCTGCTGGACGCCCACATGGTGGGCCGTACGGGACACACGGCGTTCTCCAACGCCTGGATGGTCGTGGTTACGCCCGACGACGACCTCGATGCCTGCGTGCGCGACATCGTTGAGGGGAACGAGTGGATCGCCGAGCAGGAGCTCATTCGCGACGTCCTGTCGCTCTCCCATTTTCAGTTGCTGGAGTCGGAGAAGATGGGGCTCGTGTTCCCGAAGGAGGACGGCCGCTTCATCCGCCGTCCCACCCGCGGCCTCAAGATCACCAAGGTCCTCAAACCCGATGGCGGCGGGCTCGAATACTGCTGGCGCCTGCGCAAGGCCCTGGAGTCCGAGGGCGTGAACCTGGTGGAACGCGTCTTCATCACGGATCTCGCGCGGGACGACGACGGGCGTGTGGTCGGCGCCTTTGGCGTCGACGGCCGCACCGGCGAATTCGTCATCATCCGTGCCGGTGCCACGGTCCTGGCCACCAACAGCGTGACCTTCCGGGCCGGCTTCGTCCGCGACCTCACAGGGACCGGCACCCGCCTTGCCTACGACGCCGGCGCGGTGCTCACCAACGCGGAGTTCGGCTATCTGCGTCCAGGAACCCCCAAGTTCTATTTCGAGGGAATCACCTTCGCCATCCAGGACGGCGCCAAGTTCGTCAACGCCGATGGCGAGCCGTTCATGGAACGATACGAGCCCGACTGGGCGGACCGGGCCGACGTGCAACTGGTGAGCAAGGCCATGGTCCAGGAGCGGAAGGCGGGGAGGACGCCTCTCTACCTCGACATGTCGCTCATCCCGGAAGAGGAAAGGGGACAGTACCTCCAGAGCTCGGTGGCGTGGATGGACTATTTCTTCCGGAAGCTCGGCGACCGGGCACGCATCGACATGTTCGGCAAGACCGAATACTACCCGTTGTTCCAGATGACCAAGCTGGGCATCAAGACCGACGCGGCGTGCCGCTCGTCGGTAGACGGTCTGCTGGCAGCCGGATTGGCTCAGGCGAGCTGTGCGAGCCATTTCGCCGGATTCCACATCGGCGCCTGCAACGGCACCGGCTGGATTGCCGGCAAGAGCGCCGCGGCCGACGCCCGGCGGCTGGACCCGCCGCGGATCTCCGAAGGGAAGGCCCGATCCGTGAAGGCGGACGTGTCGGCGGGCTGGCGCGACGGAGATGAAAAGAGCGACGACGACCTCCTCCGTGCGCTCCAGACCCTCATCTTCCCGTACGACGTTTCCATCCTGAAGCACGAAGCCCGCATGCGGCAGGCGCTAAAGGAGCTGGAGTCCATCGCCGAGCAGGCCGACGAGAGCCGCGCCGCCCACGTCCATGGGTTCGTGCGCCTGCGGGAGACGCAGTGCATGGTGGAGACGGCCAGACTGATGCTGGAAGCGTCGCTCCTGCGCCGCGAGAGCCGAATGAGCCACCTGCGCGAGGATTACCCGGACCGCGACGATGAGACGTGGCTCAAGTGGATCCTGATCGAGAAGGAGAGGGAAGGGCCGCGCCTGTGGACCGAGCCCATCGCGACCCCGCTGGTGCCGCTGTACACCGCGGTCGAGGTCTGAACGGAATCTGTGCCTGAAGATACACGTCCAAGAAATGCGGGAAGCAATTGAGAAGGAGGACACTGGCGGATGAAATCCTCGGAACTGCTCGGACGTATTACAACGAACCCTTCAATTTGCCACGGGAAGCCATGCATCCGTGGCTTGCGGTACCCCGTGGACATGATCTTGGAATTGCTTAGTGCAGGCATGACGGAACAGGAGATCCTCGCGGACTACGACGACTTGGAACATGAGGACATTTTGGCCGTTTTTGCCTTCGCAGCTCGCCTGGAGCAGTGACGAACTTCGGCTACCCGGACGTTGCTCCATGCGGCCCGCAGTGGAGACTACCTTGACGGCCTGCTAGAACAGGTCGGGAAACAGTTCCTCCGGAAGTTCTCGTCCGACTCCCCGGCTCACGGCCGCCTCGTAGACCTTCCCCGCCAGGGCGGCGAACTGGAGCCCGAAGCCGACGCTGTTGTTGAAGCAGGTGATCTGATCCGGGTCCGTCCGTCCCGGGTGGCGTCCAAGCAGCAGGTCCGGCACGTCGGGAAGCTCGCCCCAGTCGATCTCCGTCGCGTTGCCGGGAGGATACCCTGTATCGATATCCAGCAGGACCTGCTGGGGCAGCGGCCCCTTGGCGTTCTCGGCGACAAAGGCCGTCGGTCGCAAATTCTCCTTGGAGTTGACCGCGAGAACGTCGAAGCGCCCGAAGGTCTCCGGCGCGAGCTCGCAGTGCCGTACGGTGCACACGTACATCCCGGGCTCCAGCCATGTGGTTTGGATTACCGGTGTCAGGGCATTGGTCGCGATGACGACGATGTCGCTGCCCTGCACGGCATCCTCGGCGCTGTCGACGGCCGCCACGTCCGGACAAGCCTCCCACCGAGCGTCCTCGGCAAAACGCTGTCGATGCTCGGGGTTGGGGCTGAAGACTCGAATCGACTTGATCCCTTCGACGGCATTCAGCATCGCGTCCACGTGCGCGCCTGCCATGAAACCGGTGCCCAGCACGCCCACGGTGGAGGCGCCGGGCTTCGCGAGATATCTCGCCGCCAGGCCCGCGGCGGCCCCCACGCGGAGATTACGGATATGCCCTTCGCTGACGAGGGCCAGCAGGTCGCCGTTCTCCACGCTGAACAGGAGCAGCAACCCCCGTGTCACGCTGTGGGCTCGCCGGGTCCCCGGGGTCCGGTTCCGGCGAAAGTTGCCATGGCGCTCTTCCCAGAACAGCTTGTCCGTGAGGAACCGAACGATGGCGTACTTCTGCGTGGACGCGGACATGGTCTTCAGGTTATGGGCTCCCGGCAGCGTGTTGCCGTCGTCGTCCACGTAGGAATCCGGGGTGAGGAGGTCGATTCGCGGGCTGGTGATGGAGGCCCCGGTGCCGAGGTCCCGATAGGCCTCCTCGAGGGCGGACAGGCTCATGGGCATGTCGAGAAGCAGTTGCGCGTCTGCGTTATCGATGGCGAGTATCATAAAGGCTCCGATGGGAAGTGTTTATCCGGTTGCCGACTGCACGAACGCGCCGATGTTCCCC
Source organism: uncultured Binatia bacterium (SeqCode) (assembly GCA_965218305.1). Classification (GTDB taxonomy): domain Bacteria; phylum Desulfobacterota; class Binatia; order UBA9968; family JAJDTQ01; genus JAJDTQ01. Next base: position 1,003,308 of record OZ244617.1, read on the forward strand.
GAACGGTTCGGGGATGTCAAGATGGTGGCGGGCTCTATGATTCACTATCCCAGTTGCTGTATAGTCTGCGAACGGGATGGTCCCGCGGATACCGACTGCGGATCCGGCACTCACCAAGGAGGTGTGAAATGGCACTTGACCCGGCGACAACGAGCAACACGTTCGACCGTTACATCGAGGAGCTTCGCTCTCTTTGGAGCGACGGCCCAGACGCGGAGCTGCCTTTCAAGGTGAAGGCCGCCATGGAGCGGATGCTCGCGTCCACAAGTCCGGACGATCCCTGGATTGCCGAGATCATCCGGGACGGCGACCCGTCCAGGGAGCTCTACCGGGATCCGGACTATGGATTCGTCCAGATGGGGCACGTGCACCCCGAGGGACACGGCAATCTGCCTCACGACCACGGGCCTTGCTGGGTGGTCTACGGCGCTTATCAGGGAATCACCGAAATCCCCCTCTACGAGCGCACCGATGACGGCAGAAACGCCGACAAGGCCGATCTGCGCACCAAGGAGGTCCACAGGCTGGGACCCGGCGTTGTCTACCCTTACCTGACGGGACAGATCCATTCGACGCAGGTGGCGGAATCACCCGCGGTGGTCTTCCGGTTCCTCAGCGCGGATCTCACCCGGATCCTCCGACGGCGCTACAACCTGGAGACCGGCGCGGTGTCGCTGATCGAACCGCAGGCATAGGCAGATCTCCGTCGCTTGTTGGGGGGGCGTCCCGTTGCCGGAGACGTGAGGTGGCCGAGGCCAAGAGTGAAGTGGCCGAGGCGAAGAGGATGCCGGCGCGATGACCCACATCCTGAACAACGACGACGTCGAAAAGGTACTCACCATGGACGTCTGCCTGGAGGCCGTGGAGCAGGCCTTCCAGGATCTGGGCCGGGAGATCGCGGTCAACCAGCTTCGCACCCACACCTACGTCTCGCTGGAGAGCTCCAGGCGTTCCTACCGTCTCAAGACCATGAACGGCGCGGTTCCCCGTTTCGGCGTCATGGCCCTGCGGCTCTCCTCGGACATCGTCCACTTTCCCACCGTTTCAGGTCTGGTGCGGCAGGAGAAGGTTCCCGCCGCGCCCGGCAAGAAGTTCGTGGGTCTGATCCAGCTCTTCAGCCTCGAAACCGGCGAGCCCCTGGCCATCATCCAGGATGGGTTCCTGCAGAAGGCCCGGGTGGGAGCCACCAGCGCCCTGGGCGTCAAGTATCTGGCCCGGGAAGACGCCCGCATCCTGGGGCTCTTCGGCTCCGGTCTCCAGGCGGGAGCGCACATCGAAGCCATCTCCAAGGTCCGGAAGCTCGACAAGGTCAAGGTCTTCAGTCCCAACCCGCAACACCGGCGGGCTTTCGCCGAGCAATGGAGCGAAGAGCTGGGTTTGCCGGTGACCGCCGTGGACGATCCCCGGGAGGTCGTCGTGGGCTCGGATATCGTCATGTCGGCCACCAACACCAACGAGCCGACCTTCAACGGCGAGTGGCTGGAACAGGGCACCCACGTGGGCTCCATCGTGAACAGCGACGAATCGGTCAAGCGCATCGAGCTGGACGAGGTGACGCTGCGCCGGGCCGACGTGATCGTCATCAACTCCCGCGCCCAGTCCGAGTATGCCGGCCATCCCGACCTGCTGAAGCCCATCGAGGAAGGCGTATTCGGCTGGGACAAGATTCACGAGCTTGGCAAGCTGATGATCGGCGAGGCCGGGGGCCGGACCCGCGACGCCGACATCACCGTGTACAAGAACAACGTCGGCATGGGGATCCAGTTCGCCGCGGTGGGGTCCGTGGTGCTGGAGTTGGCGAAGAAGGAGGGACTGGGCCGGGAGATTCCCACGGACTGGTTTCTGGAGACGATACACCCGTAGGCTGCGGCAATGTTGGAGTCCGTTGGCGTCGGATATCATAGGGCACCAGACTGTCCTGGATTGAAAGGAGTTGAAGTGAAATGGACGTAGACGTCAAGTGGGGGCGGAAAGGCGGAATCGTGATTGCGATGGTCGTGGGTCGTGTCGACAGCAGCAACGCGGATCTGTTGGAACGCATGCTGGAGACCGGACTCGATCCGGGAGACAACGCCTTGATTCTGGACTTTGAGCATCTGTCTTTCATCAGCAGCGCGGGTCTCGGAGTCGCCCTGAGATTCGCCAAGAAATTCAACGAACCGGGCAAGAAATTCGCCGCATGCGCGCTTCCCGAACTGGTCTACAACACTGTCGCGGTCAGCGGCTTCGAGAAGATCATCCGGGTTTACGACACCCAGGTTTTGGCAGTCGAGGCATTGGCGAAAGGCTAGCTGACCACACCGGGTATTCGACCAAGTCGTTTTTGATCCGAATCGGGGGTAACCTCATCCGCGCCTTCCTAGCGCCTTACTCGCCGCATTGGCGGCGATTTGCTAGACAAACGAACCGTTACGTGCCCCAGACCGGAAGCCGCTCGGGGGCGCATCTTCATAAACTTGTTTGTGAGACACCACGCTGGAGTTCAAGGATACTGCCGTGACCGAAACCTACCCTGGCGCGCCGGAGAGCCAGGAAATCGAGACCGCGCCGCCGGACACCATCCGGCAGCTTCAGGGGGAACGCCTGGCGGCCCTGGTGCAGCGCTCCTGGGACCACATTCCCTTCTACCGCGACCGCTGGAAGGCCTCCGGCCTCGAACCCGGGGACATCCGCACCGCCGCCGACATCCAGAAGTTGCCGGTGATCCGCAAGAGCGACTTCGAGGACAGCCTGCGGCTCCACCCGCCCTTCGGCGACTATCAGGGCGATTTCGCCGCGGTGCGGGTCCAGGCAAGCTCGGGGACTTCCGGCAATCCCAAGCCTTTCTTCTTCACCCGTAACGATTGGGACATCATCGCCCGGCTGTGGAGCCGGCGCTTCCATGCCCAGGGGGTGAGGGAAGGGGACATCCTTCAGATCGTCTTCGCCTACACCTTGTTCATCGTCGGGTTCACCGCCTCCGAGGGCGCCATGCGGCTCGGGGCTCTGGTGATTCCCACGGGCAGCGGCAGCGTCACCCCGAGCGAGCGGCAGGTGAAGATCGCCCGGGACTGGGGCACCACCGTGCTGGCGGGGACGCCCTCCTATGTGCTCCACCTGGCCGACGTGGCCGAGCGGCAGGGCTTCGATCTCAAGCAGGACTTCCGCCTGCGGCGCACCATCCACACGTCCGAGACCCTGACCGAGCCGGCGCGGCGCGCCATCGAGAGCCGCTGGGGCGTGGCCGCCTACGACAACTTCGGCAGCGTGGAGACCGGTTCCCCGTCATTCGAGTGCGAGGAACGGGACGGCTACCACATCAACGAGGACGCCTACATCTTCGAGGTGCTGGACCCGGCCACCCACGAGCCGGTGCCGCCGGGGCACGAGGGTGTGCTGGTGGTCACCTGCCTCTTCAAGGAGGCGGCGCCGGTGATCCGCTACAACATCGAGGACCTGTGCGCGTTCATCGAGGACGGCTGCGGCTGCGGCCGCACCTTCCGGCGCATCTCCAAGCTCCGGGGCCGTCTGAGCGACATGGTCAAGGTGAGCGGCATTCCGTTCTATCCCACCTCCGTCGAGACCGCGCTGGAGCGCCTGCCGCAGCTCACCCGGGAATACCGGGTCACCGTGGACCGCGTGGGACAGCAGGACACGTTGACGGTGGAGGTGGAGATGCGGCCGGGTTGCGGCGCCGGCCCGGAGATCAAGCGGCAGTTGGAACGGGAACTCAAGGTGGCGACCAACCTCACCATGGAAGCCGTGCTCCTGTCACCGGGCGAGCTGGGCCGGTCGCTGGGCGTCGAGAACCGCATCAAGGTGCGGCGCATCCGGGACCGGCGACCTTCGTGACTGTCCGGTACGAAGAGATGTACGGGCGGGTTTCAAACCCGCCCGTGTCGGCGTCAGGTACGGGTTGCGAGAACGGCGTTTTCCGGTACGAAGATAACTATGGAAGACACGGACGTCGCGACGCAGGGCCTGTCCCTGGACGCCAAGTGGCTCCAGGCGTTCGATGTCGTCGATCCGTTCAACGATGTTGCATTGCGGGGCTTTCTGTCCATCAGGCCGGATCACCGGTACGGGGCGCTGGCCGTCACTCACGTGAACGAGGAACCCGCCCCGCAGCTCGTTTTCGCCACCCCCAAGCTGCACTACCCCTTCGACCGGCAAGGCCGCTTCAACTTCCCGCCCGTCCACGAGATCGAGATCTTCGAGAAATACGACGGCACGAACGTCCTGGCCTACGCGTTTCATGACGCCGACGGGCGCCGTTACCTGAGCTACAAGCTCCGCCTGTCCCCGGTGCTGCGTAACGGCCGCTTCGGCGCGTTCCTGGACATGTGGCGGGAGATGCTGCTCCGCTATCCGGTTATCCCGGAGCTCGTGGAGATCAACGGCTGTTCCCTCGGCTTCGAGCTCTACGGCCGGTGCAACACCCATCTGATCCTGTACGAGGAACCCCTGGACTGCGTGCTGCTGTTCGGCGTCGGCGAAGAGGGAAGGCCGATGTCGCCGTCGGTGCTTGACAGCCGGGGCGTTCCGGTGGCGACCCGCCACGGCACGCTGGCCGCCGGGAAGGATCCCGTGGCGGAATACGGTGCGATCCGCCGGCGACTCGAGAGCGGGAACCGGGCGGCGGAAGACGGCAAGATCACCGGAGTCGAGGGCGCCGTGTGGTACGTGCGCACGCGGGACGGCGACACCGTCCTGTTCAAGTGCAAGCCCGAGTCCGTGGAGGAGGTGCACTGGGTGGCCGGCATCAACAAGGCCGCGGTGACCGCCACCTGCTGGAACCTGTTCGAGACCCAGGACGTGCTGACCTACGAGACGCTCTATCCGCTTCTGGCGGAGGAGTACGCCGGCGATGACATCGAGCGGTTCAGGAGCAGCATCGACGAGTGCATCGCCGCGGTGCGTGAAGAGATGGAGTTCAAGAACCGGGTGATGGCCGAATACCGGCAGGTGGGCATCAAGCTGTCCGAGAACAAGGGCGAGGTGATGCGCCGCCTCTCCGGCAAGTTCAAGAAGCAGGAGATGAAGAAGGTCTTCACCCTCATCGCTCTCGACGAAAGCCGGCGGTAGGGAGCCGCGCCCGGGGGCGCGGACACCCCGCCGGCCGGCGCGTGCCCGCTTGCAATCGTGTGGCGGGCACCTTACGTTTCCCGTCATGATTTTCGACGACAATCGCAGCTTTATCGAGGCGCTGCGGCGGTCCGGCGACCTCGTGGAGGTGGAGAAGGAGGTGACCTGGGACCTGGAGCTGGGGGCCGTCAGCCGCCTGGCGTGTGAGAAGGACGGTCCGGCGGTGTGGTTCAAGCGCGTCACCGACTACGTGGACGAGGTCTCGGTGTTCGTCAATCCGGTGGCCACCTGGCGCCGCATCGCCATCGCCCTGGGGCTTGAACCCACCGCCACGGTGCGGGAGATCTACGAAGCCTACGAGAAGGGGGAGGCGAGCCCCATCGATCCGGTGGAGGTGCGGGAAGCGCCGTGCAAGCAGGTCGTCCGCATGGGTTCCGAGGCCAATCTTTTCGACCTGCCCACCCCCATGCTTCACGAGGGCGACGGCGGGCGTTACCTGGGGACCTGGGATCTGGTCATCTCGAAGGACGTGGACAGCGGCTGGGTCAACTGGGGCATGTACCGGTTCATGGTCTACGATGCGCACCACCTGACCGGCTTTCCGCGGCCCACGAGCCACCTGGGCAAGGTCTTTCAGGAACACTACGTGGCCAAGGGGAAGCCCATGCCCCTGGCCATCGCCATCGGCACGGATCCGCTCTCCCACTTCGCCGCCGCCGCCACCTACGCCCTGGGGGGAGACGAGGCGAGCCTGGCCGGGGGTCTGCGCGGCAGGCCGGTGGAGATGGTCCGATCCGAGACCAGCGATCTGCTCGTGCCGGCCCATTCCGAAATCGTCATCGAGGGCGAGGTGCTGCCCGACCGGGTGGGGCTGGAGGGTCCCTACGGCGAGTACCCCGGCTACCGCACCGGGGAGATGGGCAACGGAATCCTGTTTCGGACCACGGCCATCACTCACCGGAAGAACCCCGTGCTCACGGTGGACGCCACCGGCTACAAGGACGACAGCTCGACGGTGACGGCCCTGTCCGGCGCCTTGGCCATCAAGCGCCGGCTGGAACGTCATGGGGTGCCGGTGCGGGACGTGTACATACCGCCCGAGGGCGCCGTGCATCTGGCGGTCATGAGCGTGGACTACGGTGGTCAGGAAGTGGCCAAAAAGGTGCTTCAGGTGCTGACCTCGCGCCGGGCGCTGCTGTCGAAGCTCTTCCTGGTGGATACCGACACCGACGTGTACGACATGGGAAAGGTCATCCACGCGTTCTCCACCAAGTGCCACCCGGCCAACGGCATGCACGTGATCCACTACGAGGGCCGCGCCAATACGCTGACCCCCTGTTACAGCCAGGCGGAGCGGGCGGCGCAAAAGGGTGCCACGGTGTTGTACGACTGCACCTGGCCGGGGGAATGGTCGCGGGAGTGGGAGACTCCGGTGAAGGCGACCCTGGATTCGATCTTCTCCAAGGAGGTGCAGGAGAAGGTGCTGAAGAACTGGAGCGAGTATGGCTTCAAGCAGTGAGCCGGCGGCCTGGGACACCTTCGTGCGCCGGCCCGGGGACATCAAGTACGGTGTCGAGGCGCCGCTGGTGTTGCGGGACCTGAGGCCGGGCCGCGGCAAGTACGGGCTCAGGCACGTGGTGGGCGTCGTTCGCGAGGGTGACGGCCCCGGCGACGGCCTCGTGATCCGTACCGTGGTGGGCGTGGTTCTTCCCGGCTCCTATACCGTGGAAATCGTCCGGGAGATGCCCCAGGAGATCGCCGGGACCCCGTACCGGGACTTCTACGCGGCGCTGCAACGGGCCGCCGAAGCGGAGACCGTGTCACGTAGGTCGGATTAGCCGAAGGCGTAATCCGACACGACACGAGAGAGGATGAAGTCATGGGCTTTGGCGGCGAACTGATCGCGGTTAGAGACGCGAAGCACAGCCGGAACCACCCGTTCTTCGAGAAGTGGGCGCGCGGCGAGCTGACCCCCGAGCAGACGGCCATCTACTGCACCCAGCACTACCACTACGTCAGCGACTACCTGGACTGGATGGCCTACGAGGCCTCCCAGGTCCCTCACCGCGACGCCAAGGCCTTTCTCTACGAAAACCTCGGCGACGAGGAGAACCCCGACGACCGCCATCTCGACATGCTGAAGGACTACGTTGCAGCCAGCGGCCTGCCCAGGGACTGCGTGGACGACTACCTGGTGCTGCCCAGCACCGAGGGGTTGCAGAACTGGGGTTGGCGGGTGGTGTACCAGCGGCGCTGGCAGGCGGCGCTGGCGGCGATGTTCGTGGGCCTGGAGTCCCAGTTCCTCGGCATCTGCGAGAAGGTCGTGCCGGCTCTCAAGGAACACTACGGCTATGCCTCCGGCGCCAGGGAGATCCGCTTCTTCGAGGAGCACATCGAGGCCGACGCCCTGCACGGCTCCAAGGGAGTGGCGCTGGTGGAGAAGTATTGCGACACCCCGGAACTCCGGCAACAGGCCATCGAAGCGGTGCGCGACGCCACGGTGCGGCGCTGGCGCTACATGAACGGCATCTACTGGTTCGCCCTCCACGGCAAGGACGACGACACGCCTACCGACTCGTAACCTCGATTTGTCGAAACGACGGTCGGCTGCGGTTACAACGGCTTCCCGATATTGAGCCAAAGGGGTGGCCGCCCTGTGCAGTGCTCACGTTACCGCGTCGTGTGTTCGAAATAACTTGCATAACCTTACACAAAGTAGTACTTTATGCAAGTTAAATCGGAGATGCCATGCCGGCAGCCGCCAAACTCATTGATGACCTCGCCTCCAACGGCCGATATCACTTTACCATGGAGGAAATGCGCTCAGCGCTTGGGGTATCCGCTGCTGCGGCCAGAGCCGCATTGCGGCGGCTGTCAAGAAAGGGCCTGATCGCAAGCCCCTTGCGTGGATTCTACGTAGTCCTGCCACCGGAATACAGGCGCCTTGGCTGTTTGCCCGCCGAACAGTTCGTTCCTGCGCTGATGGCGGGTCTGAAACGGCCGTACTATGTTGCTCTGTTGTCTGCTGCCCAGTATCACGGTGCAGCGCATCACCGCCCGCAAGAGTTCCAGGTTGCTCTTGCGGGAAACCGCCGACCGATCTCCTGTGGAGCCGTCAGGGTTTCCTTCGTCGCGCGCAGGCGTATCGCCGAGGTGCCGTTGGTGCACTTCAACACGCCCCGCGGATCAGTCCTGGTTTCAAGTGTCGAGGCCACGGCGGTCGACTTGATAGGCTATGAGAGACGCATCGGAGGTCTGGATGCAGTTGCGACAGCCCTGTCCGAACTGGCCGAACACATCGACCCCGAGTTGCTGGTCGCGGTAGCCCGTACGGCTCCGACCCCTTGGGCGCAACGGCTCGGCTACCTTCTCGAAATCGTTGGCGCAACGGATAAAGCAGTGCCCTTGAAGGCTTATGTAGGCCAGCATGCTTGCGATACCGCACCTCTTCTTCCGGCTGGCCCCAGCGACTACACCACGCGCGTCAATGACTGGCGGCTGCTCGTCAACGCGGAGATAGAGGCGGAAGCGTGATCCCGCGCGACTATATCACCGAATGGCGAGCACAGGCGCCTTGGGTGCAGGATTTCCAGGTTGAGCAGGATCTCATAATCAGCAGGGCACTGGTCGAGATATTTTCGCATCCTGTCCTGTCCGACGGACTTTCATTCCGCGGCGGCACAGCGCTCTACAAGCTTTATCTGAAACCGGCCGCCCGCTACTCCGAGGACATTGATTTGGTTCAGACTGCGGCTGGTCCCGCCGGCCCGTTAATGGACGCCTTGCACGAGAGTCTCGACACCTGGCTCGGCGAACCCCGGCGAAAACAGAACACGGGCCGGGTAACGTTCATCTATCGCTTCAGGTCAGAAGATGCCCCGCCGGTGCCACTGCGTCTCAAGGTCGAGATCAATTCCCGCGAACATTTTTCCGTGTTCGGGATCCAGCGGGTTCCTCTCGTGGTCGATTCGCGCTGGTTTCAGGGAACTGCTGATATCGTCACCTACGCTTTGGATGAACTCCTCGCCACCAAGCTGCGGGCGCTCTACCAGCGCAAGAAGGGCCGGGATCTCTTCGATCTGGCGAACGCGCTGAACACTGGGACGGCCGATCCCGACCGCATCGTCGCGGCGTTCACCGAGTACATGGGAGGGGACGGTCACCGTGTAACCCGTGCTCAGTTTGAACGGAACATGAAGATCAAGCTTGGTGACTCGCGGTTCGGTTCCGATCTTGGTCTCCTGCTGGCACGCGGCTATTCATGGGACATAGCAGAGGCCGCCCGGAATGTTGCGGCACGGCTGATCGCGCTTTTGCCCGGCGCACCGTGGCAGCGAGAGGAGTGACCGCATGGGCGACTCGCCTCGACTACGGCCTTGCCAGGGTCTCCGCTGGCCGGTCTTGCATCGCGTCCGGGCGGTTGATAGTTCCAGTCCATGCCGTTGGTCTTTCGTATGGTGGCGCGTGCGAGGCGTGACAGGGATGGCAAATCGGCAAAAGGGGTAAAAGAGGTTCATGATGGCTGATGAGGACGTACTGGTCCTGACCAATGAAGACATGGAGGGTCTCCTCGACATGGGGGAGGTCGTGGAGGCCGTGGAAACGGCGTATCGGGAGCTCGGCCGGAAGATCGCCGAGGGAATGCCCCGGCGCCGGCTGCACATGCCGCTGGAGGGCCTGGAGCGCACCTGGTACTGGCTCAATGTCATTCCTGGGGCGGTGCCGGCTTTCGACACGGCGGCGGTGCGGCTCGATTCGTCGCAGATTCGTTTTCGCAACGTCGGCGGCGGGAGCCGCATGGAGTTCCCGGGGGACTTCGCCGGCTTCGTGCTGCTGTTCAGCATCAGGGACCGGGTGCTCAAGGGCATCGTCCACGACCACTATCTGTCGGCGCTTCGCGTAGGCGCCACCAGCGGGGTGGCGGCGAAGTACCTGGCCCGGGAGGACGCTTCGGTGCTGGGCATCTTCGGCAGCGGAACCCAGGCCCACGGACAGGTGGCGGCTCTGTGCACGGTGCGGAAGATTCAGGAGGTCAAGGTGTTCTCGCTTCGGGAGGAGAATCGCCAGCGCTTCGCCAAGGAAGTCACCCAACGCTACGGCGTGAAGGCGCGGGCGGTGCGGCGTCCGCAGGAGGTGGTGCGAGGCTCGGACATCGTGGTGACGGCCACCAACTCCGGCGACCCGGTGTTCGACGGCGACTGGCTGGAGCCCGGCACACATCTCATTTCGATGATCGGTCCCGACTGGTTCGACAAACGCCGGGAACTGGACGACGCCGCCATCGAGAACTGCGACCTCATCGTGGTGAATTCCAAGGAGCAGGTGGAGATCGACGAGCAGCCGGAGCTGATGTCGCCGCTGCGCAAGGGCGTCATCGGCTGGGAGCAGGTCCACGAGCTCGGAGACCTCGTCATCGGCACCATCCCCGGACGCACCACCAACTCGGAGATCACCCATCACAACAACAACTGCGGCATGGGCATCCAGTTCGCCGCCATCGGCCACCTAGTGCTTGAGGCGGCCCGGAAGCGGAAGCTGGGCACCCGGCTGCCGGCCGACCTGTTCATGACCCGCCGCACGGATGTTTCCTCGCCCTGAGACGATCGGGTCCAGGAGATCTCCATGGCTACTACTCTGACCATCGATCCCCAGCACCTGAAAGGACGGCATGTGGACCGTGCCGTTGAGGTCCTCAAGCGCGACGGTGTCATCGTCTACCCCACGGACACCATCTACGGCCTGGGCTGCGACGTCACCAGCAAGGCCGCGGTGGAGCGTATCCGCCGCATCAAGGGACGCGATGCCAACAAGCCCATGTCGTTCGTTTGTTCGGATCTGATCCAGGTGAGCCGGTACGGCCACGTGTCGAACTTCGTTCACCGCATCCTGAAGCGGTTCCTCCCCGGACCCTATACCTTCGTGCTCGCTGCCACCAAGGAAACACCCCGGGTGCTCCAGTCCAAGCAGAAGACCGTGGGGATCCGGATTCCGGACCACCCGGTGCCGCTGGCGCTGGTGGAGCAGCTCGGCAACCCCGTGGTCAGCACCAGCGCCAACGAGAGCAACGAGGAGGTGGTCACCAACCCGGCCGACCTGGAACAGATTTTCGGACACAGGGTGGACCTCATCATGGAATGCGGAACCCTCCCGGTCCAGGCGTCCAGCGTGATCTCGCTCGTTAACGACAATATCGAGATCCTGCGCGAAGGGCAGGGGGACCTGAGCTACTTCAAGAACCTCACCTGATTTCGTCCGTGCGGGACCCTTCACCGCCCGCGCGTCCTGCGATCAGCCTTGCCGTTAGTGCGTCTCTGAGACACTGTCTTGGCCCTGTTTTCGTTGACAGGCACTCTGGGCGTGTGCGACCCTAAGGCAACTTCGGAGGTGCACCATGCGAACGAAACGCGTAGCAACAGTTCTGATGGCCGGGGTATTCGCACTGGTTCTCGGCTTCCCGGGTTCGGCGGTCTCGGCGGACAAATTTCCGAGCAGAACCATCACCTGGCTGATACCCTACGGTCCGGCGGGTGGGTTCGATCTTCACAGCCGCGCCATGATCGTGGGCATGAAGAAGACACTCGGCGCCAACATCATCATCCGCAACCGGCCCGGGGCGGGCGGCAACATCGCCTGGAACCTCACCTGGGGCGCCAAGCCCGACGGCTATACGATAGCCACCGTCAACATTCCCGGAGCCATCGTCTCCGAGCTTTTCGGCAGGCCCAAGCCAAAGTACAAGCTGAGAGAATTTTCCTGGATCGGCCAGATCTCGGTGGCACCGTATATGTGGGGGGTAGGAACCAATACGCCGTTCAAGAGTCTGCAGGACATGCAGCAGGCCAAAGAGGTCCTTATCCCGAATGCGGGAGTCGGCTCAACCGGCTGGGTCACGGAGCTCCTGACCGCCACGGTCATGAAGATCAACCACAAGTTCATCCTGGGCTACCGTGGCGCCCCGGAATCCAACATGGCCATCGTCAGAGGCGAGGGCCATGCCCGTGCTCTCGGTCTCGACTCCCCGGGCCAGATGCGCTTCGTTCACGAAGGTGATCTGAGGCCCTTGTGGGTTTATCTGGAGAAACGCGACCCGGATTTTCCCGACGTGCCCACGGTGGGAGAACTGGGTTATCCATCGCTTTCGGTGATTGCCTCGCACCGGGTGGTGACCGCCCCTCCGGGCACGCCCGAGGATCGGCTGGCCATACTTCAGAAGGCGTTTGAAGCGGCCACCAAGGATCCGGAAGTGTTGGAGCGGTTCAAGAAGATGAAGGCCAAGGTCGACCCCATGGTGGGTGAGGATTGGGTCAACATGCTCAATGGTTTCTATGGCCTGATTCAAGAGAACGCCGGTGTCTTCAAGGCGGCCCTGAAAAGGTAGCGGAAGACAGCGGTACAGCCGGATGACAAGAGCGAGCGTGGGGAGAATTGGTATTCGCAAGGAGGCGTTCAGTGTTGCGTAACGTGCTCGGAGTCGTTTCTTTGTCGGTCGTCCTTTGGAGTGCCGTGCCGGCCCAGGTTGCATTGGCGGAGGACAAGTACCCGAGCAGGACCATCACATGGCTGATACCCTACGGTCCGGCGGGCGGCTTCGATCTTCACAGCCGCGCCATGATCGTGGGCATGAAGAAGGCCCTCGGCGTTAACATCATCATCCGGAACCGGCCGGGGGCCGGCGGGAAAATCGCTTGGGACCTCACCTGGGGCGCCAAGCCCGACGGCTACACCATCTCCACCGTCAATATCCCGGGCGCCATCATCTCGGAGCTGTTCGACGACGCCAAACCGCAGTATCGGTTGAAGGAGTTCTCCTGGATCGGACAGATCTCGACGGCTCCGTATATCTGGGCGGTAGGAGCCCGTACGCCGTTCAAAAGCCTGCAGGACCTGCAGCAGGCCAGGGAAGTCCTCCTCACGGGTACCGGAGTCAGCACCACCGGTTGGGTCGCTGACCTCCTGACCGCCACGCTCATGAAGTTCAATCACAGGTTCATCCTGGGCTACCCCAGCGCTCCGGCGTCCAACATAGCCATCGTCCAAGGCGAAGGCCATGGCCGCGCCCTGACCCTCGACTCCCCGGGCCAGATGCGCTTCATCCACGAGGGCGAGATGCGGCCCATGTGGGTCTATCTGGAAAAGCGCCACCCCGACTTCCCCGACGTGCCCACGGTGGGAGAGTTGGGCCATCCGTCGCTGACGGTGCTTGCGGCCCACCGGGTGGTAACGGCCCCCCCGGGGATGCCCAAGGACCGGCTGGCCAAGCTCCAGAAGGCGTTCGACGCCGCTACCAGGGACCCGGACGTGCTGGGACGGTTCAAGAAGATGAAGGCGCGGATAGAGCCCGTGGTCGGTGAGGACTGGAACAAGATGCTCAATGACTTCTACGGCATGATCGCGGGGAACGCGGCCGTCTTCAAGAAGGAGTTGAAGAGATAGCGAAGCATGGCGGACGAGGGGTGGGGAGAGGCCAGTGTGAAGAACCAATCCGTAGAACATGAAGCATCAATCCGTGGAACGGCAACCGGAATTGACAAGGAGGTTTCCAGTGTTGCGTAATTTGATCGCAGTTTTTTCCTTGTTGGCGGTCCTGGGGACCGTCGCGGGGCAGGCCGCATCGGCGGAGGACAAGTATCCGAACAGGACCATTACGTGGCTCATCCCGTACGGTCCGGCGGGCGGGTTCGATCTCCACAGCCGCGCCATGATCGTGGGCATGAAGAAGGCCCTGGGCGTCAACATCATCATCCGGAACCGGCCGGGCGCCGGCGGCAAAATCGCCTGGGACCTCACCTGGGGCGCCAAGCCCGACGGCTACACCATCTCCACCGTCAATATCCCGGGCGCCATCATCTCGGAGCTGTTCGACGACGCCAAGCCGCAGTACCGGTTGAAGGAGTTCTCCTGGATCGGACAGATCTCGGCGGCCCCGTACATCTGGGCGGTGGGAGCCAAGACGCCCTTCAAGAGCCTGAAGGACCTGCAGCAGGCCAAGGAGGTCCTGATGACGGGTACTGGAGTCAGCACCACCGACTGGGTCCTCGACCTCCTGACCGCCACGCTCATGAAGTTCAATCACAGGTTCATCCTGGGCTACCCCGGTGCTCCGGCTTCGAACATGGCCGTCGTCAGAGGCGAAGGCCATGGCCGCGGCATGGGCCTGGACTCCCCGGGCCAGATGGCATTCATAAACGATGGCAGCATGAGGCCCATGTGGGTCTATCTGGAAAAGCGCCACCCGGACTTCCCCGACGTGCCCACGGTGGGAGAGTTGGGCCATCCGTCGCTGACGGTGCTTGCGGCCCACCGGGTGGTAACGGCCCCCCCGGGGATGCCCAAGGACCGGCTGGCCAAGCTCCAGAAGGCGTTCGACGCCGCTACCAAGGACCCGGACGTGCTGGAACGGTTCAAGAAGATGAAGGCGCGAGTAGACCCCGTGGTCGGTGAGGACTGGAACAAGATGCTCAATGACTTCTACGGCATGATCCAGGAGAACGCGAGCGTCTTCAAGAAGGAGTTGAAGAGATAGCGAAGCATGGCGGACGAGGGGTGGGGAGAGGTTCCTGCAAAAGGCATTCGATGCGGCCACCAAGGATCCCGAGGTGCTGGCGCGGTTCAAGAAGATGAAGGCGAGGATCGACCCCGTGGTGTGTGAGGGGTGGGTCAACATGCTCAACGGTCTCTACGGCCTGATCAAGGATAACGGGGACGTCTTCAAGAAGGCGTTGAGGAAGTAGCGGAATGGAACGGGCCAGCGAGACGGGAAGAGCGAGGGCAGGTAGAAAATCGGCAAGGAGGTGCCCGATGTTGCGTAACATGATCGGCGTGGTTTTTTTGTTGGCCATCCTTGGGATGACCGTCCCGGCGCACCACGCGCTGGCCGCGGACAAATTCCCGAGCAAGACGATAACATGGCTGATCCCGTACGCTCCGGCTGGCGGCTTTGATCTTCATAGCCGAGCCCTGAGCGTCGGCATGAAGAAAGCCCTGGGCGTCAATGTCATTCTCAGGAACCGGCCGGGGGCCGGAGGGAACATCGCCTGGAACCTGACATGGAGCGCCAAACCGGATGGCTACACGATCGCGACCGTCAATATCCCCGGAGCCATCGTCTCCGAGCTCTTTGGCAACCCCAAGCCGGCGTACAAGTTGAGAAAATTCGCCTGGCTCGGACAGATCTCAGCCGGCCCTTACGTGTGGGCGGTAGGCACCAAGACACCCTTCCACAGCTTGAAGGACATGCAGGCCGCCAAGGAGGTCCTTCTCACGGGTACCGGGGTTGGCGCCACCGGGTGGGTGACGAACTTCTTGAGCGCCAACGTCATGAAGTTCAACGCCAAGTATATTCTGGGCTATCCCGGGGCGCCGGCGGCCAACATGGGTATCGTCCGAGGGGAAGGCCACGGGCGGGCACTCGGCCTGGACTCCCCGGGTCAGATGCAGTTTGTCGAGGACGGTGACATGAGGGCCTTGTGGGTCTATCTGGACAAACGCGATCCCAGGTATCCCGATGTCCCCACCGTCGGGGAGCTGGGCTATCCACAGCTTAGCGTGCTCGCCTCTCACCGCGTGGTCACGGCTCCTCCGGGTACGCCCAAGGACCGGTTGGCCATACTGCAGGAGGCCTTTGGCAAGGCGTTGAAGGATCCGGACGTGCTCGCTCGGTTCAAGAAGATGAGAGCCAAGGTGGAGCCTGTCGTAGGTCAGGAGTGGGTTGACATGCTGAATGGCTTCTACGGCTTGATCGAGGAGTACGGAGACGCATTCAAAGGGGCGTTGCAGAAGAAGTAGCGGAGCTTCGCCCGGCCCCTCCTCGGATGCGTGGCGCGCTGCTCCGCGTCCACCAACAAGAGAGCGAACGAGTCCGTCATCCCTTGACCGGCCGCGCGCACGCCTGCATCCTTTCTCCGAGCGTGCGAAGCGGCCGGTTGCACGTCCCACCGTCTCGTCGCGAGAACCCGTGAATAGTCTCGGTCGGAGAGGAGTGTCTCGATGAGAAGCGCTTACGGCTTCAAGATTCCCGAGATAGATCCGGAATTGACCCGCGTGGGGCCCGGTACACCGTGCGGCGAGCTCATGCGCCGGTACTGGCAGCCGGTGTGCCTCTCCCGCGATCTGGGAGAACTGCCCAAGCGGATCCAAATCCTGGGCGAAGACCTCGTGGCTTTCCGGGACGGCGAAGGCCGGCCGGGTCTGCTCTTCTTTCGCTGTAGCCACCGGGGCACTTCCCTGGAGTACGGCCGCATCGAGGGGCAGGGGTTACGATGCTGCTACCACGGATGGCTGTATGACGTGGAGGGCAATATCCTGGACATGCCCCTCGAACCTCCGGGCAGCGCCGTCAAGGATCACCTCAAGCACCCGTGCTACCCGGTGCAGGAGTTCGGCGGTCTGGTCTTTGCCTACATGGGGCCTCTGGAAAAGATGCCGGAGCTGCCCAAGTACGATGCGTGGATACACGAGGGGGGAAAGTACCATGCCCGATTCGGCCCGAGGATAGGCGGCTCCGTCGACTGCAACTGGCTCCAGACCGAAGAGAACCTCATGGATGCGCTGCACACGGTGTGGCTGCATACGCTTCACAGCGGCTCCCAGTTCCCCACCCAGGTGTTCACCTCGCTGCCGGAAGAGCTCAGGTACGAAGAGACGGAAATGGGCATGCGCTTCGTCATGGTCCAGAAGCTCGATGGCGGCAGATGGGCCGAGTTGATCTGGGAAATGGTCATGCCCTTGAACGCC
Source organism: uncultured Binatia bacterium (SeqCode) (assembly GCA_965218305.1). Lineage (GTDB taxonomy): Bacteria > Desulfobacterota > Binatia > UBA9968 > JAJDTQ01 > JAJDTQ01. Next base: position 1,020,105 of record OZ244617.1, read on the forward strand.
CACCTGGTCTACACGGCCGAGCTCAAGACCACGAAAGTGAACCAGGTCTCCTTTTGCGTTCCGGTGGACGACACGCACGTCAGGTCGGCCAACATCCGGTGGATGCCGGCGGACGAGGACGAGACCCTGTTGAGCGGGCGCGCCAAGCTTGCGCCGGGGGGAAGGTCCGACACGAGCGACGAGTATCGCCAGCGCCACCCCGACGACAAGGAAGCCCAGGAAGGCCAGGGCGAAATCGCCAACCATCGGCTCGAGCATCACGTCACCTCGGATGAAGGCGTGCTGATGTTCCGCCGGATCCTTCGGACCGCCATCGAGGCGGTCAAGGAGAACAAGGATCCCAAGGGGATCATCCGGGATCCCAAGAAGGCCGCCTGCGTGCCGACGACGGCGGGGGCCAGCGTCTGGAAAGAGGGGGAGAGGCGAGCGCGGGCCGGTTGATATATGGTGGAGTACCGTGCAAGGTGGGGAGCAACTGGGAAATTTTCAAGAAGTCACTGAACAAGTTAAGTAACCGGCGCCGGCGCACGACGTGAGAAAGGTGGGGGTGGCATGCAGGTAGTGAGACTCTACAGCGGGGACGACGGCGAGTCCCATTTCGAGGACATCGAACTCAACTTCGAGCCGGATCGCCGGATGGAATCCACGGTCCTGGGGAATGCCAAGAGCGTACACGTGCGGCGGGTTCCGCCGGGCGTGCTGCTGGACTGGCATCCGGCGCCGCGGCGGCAATATCTGTTCACGCTCTCGGGGCAGTGGGACATCGAGTGCGGCGGCGGGGAAGTGCGGCGGTTTCAGGCCGGCGACATCATGCTCGCGGACGACCTGACCGGCCGCGGGCACCAGAGCCGGGTCATCGGGGACGAGCCTTACGTCTTTGCGGTGGTGCCGCTGGCGGACTGACGCCCGCCTGTAGGTCGGGTTAGCCGAAGGCGTAACCCGACTCCGACTGTTCGACCTGCAACGCCATGTCGGATTACGCTTCGCTAATCCGACCTACGATCTACGCTACGAACCATCCACGGCGGCGGAAGCGCCGCCGTCTACCACCAGTGCCGCGCCGGTGACGAAGGACGACTCGTCGCCGGCCAGGAACAGGATGGCGCCGGCTACCTCCCGGGGCTCCGCCCAGCGTTTCATCAGCGTGTGTTGAGCGCCCGTGCGGCGCAGTTCTTCCTCGCTCACGCCACGGGCCTTGGCCCGCGCGATGTGGAAGGGCGTGATGGTGGGGCCGGGACAGACGGCGTTCACTCGAATTCCGTGCCCCACTTCTTCGATGGCCATGGTCCGGCTGAGGCTCACCACCGCGGCCTTGGTCACGTCGTACTGTCCCATTCCCGCCCGTCCGGCAACCCCGAAAACCGAAGACACGTTGACGATGCTGCCGCCGCCCCGTGAACGGAGCAGGGGGACGGCCGCCTTGCAACAATGGACGGTGGCCATGAGATTGACCGCCAGGATGGAGTCCCAACTGTCCGCGTCGGCGTCCGCCAGGGCGCCGTACACCCGGATTCCGGCGACGTTGACCAGGATGTCCAAGCCCCCGAAATGCGCGGCCGTCTTCTCCACGGCCCGGCTCGCCTGCCCCTCGTCGCTCAAGTCGGCGGCCATGGGCAGCACGTCCGCCGAAGGGAACCTTCCACGGATCTCTTCGGCCGCTCCCTCGGCGGCGGCGCCGTCACGGTCCACCAGCGCCAACCCGGCGCCTTCCTCGGCAAAGAGCGTGGCGGTGGCGGCGCCGATGCCGCCTCCGCCTCCGGTGATGAGCGCGGTCTTTCCCTGAATGCGGCCCACGCGCCGGCTACCTTGAATGCCCCATGGCCGCGCGTGTAGCCACGTCGGCCGCCGGGACCGAATAGCCCTCGGCCTCCAGCGCCGCGGCCGCCACTTCCTCGTCTTCCCGCGGCGCGGCGCCGCTCACGCCGATGCCTCCCACCACCTCATCGCCGATCCAGATGGGCAGGCCCCCCTGGCCGATGGCGATGCGGCCGTTGTGCACCACCTGCACGCCGGTATAGAAGACCGGCTTCGGGTTGGCCTTCTCTTCCAGGACCGCGGTGCTCTGCCGGAACGCGGCGGCCGTATAGGCCTTGGCCCGGGCGATGTCGGGCGCCACGAACTTGGTCCCGTCCATGCGCCCGGCCCACATGAAGTTGCCGCTGCCGTCGACGATCGTCACCGTTACCTGATAACCCTTTTCCTCCGCTGCCTGGATGCCCGCATCCACCAGCGCCCGTGCCTGTTTCATTCCAAAGCTCAACGTATGATCCTCCCTGTAGTTTGCTTTCGCTTCCTTGTACTGGGGAAACCCTGATCGTTTGCCGTGTCCGGGCGTGGCTATCCCCCGTGCCCCTTTCTCATGAGCCTCTCAAGCGGGTGGCGGGGAACCGGTATCTCCGCGCCCGTCGCGAGAAGCTCCCGGACCATACGCTCGCGGTTGCGGTCGAGATCGGCCATGGCCTCTTCCGGTGAGAGTCCCTCGCCGAAACATCCCGGCAACTCCGGATACTCCGCGCGCCGCAGCCACTGGCCGTCGGCTCCCCGGACCGCGGCCACGCGAAGGACATACGGCACGGCCAGATATTCTTCAAACGTCATGAGGAGCGAATGAATTATGCAACGAGCATCGCTGCTTACGGCGCAATGTTGACCTGTTCCTTCACCGCCTCGACCCACATCGCGTCCTTGGGCAATCGGACGGAGGCGGCGCGGACGTGGTGGAGCGTGGGATCCAGTCCCGGGGGCTCGGAGCGCTTGTTCCTGAGCATCCTGGCGGAGTCGATGAGGCACTTGCGCACCCGGATGATGGCAGAGTCGCTGGTGCCCAGACGTTCGAGGGTACGGTCGAAGATCGGCCCCTGGCTCTCGGTCATGGCGCGGTCCTGCATTCCGAAACCGGGTATGCCACAGAACATGCGCGTGCGGTGAGCTTCCCAATCCATGCCGTAGTCTCCGGCTGGGCCTGCCGCGGGCCGGATGTCGCCGTAAGGCCCGTTGACGGGCGGCCCGTACTCGGTGATGTGGGCGCTGAAGCCGGTGTTCAGGGACACCAGCTCTTCCTCTTTCAACGGCCGCGTCGGGTGCCACGTGATGGTCCAGTTGATCAGGTGCTCGTCGTCCGCCGGGACCCACGCGTGGGAATGTAAAATAGGGTCTTCGTCCTGGGGCGGCGGCATGGTGTAGAACGGCATGATGAACTGTGTGATGCGCCAATAGTAGCGGTCGTCTTCGACGTTTCGGCGGGCGCCGATCATGACCCCGTAGTCCGTGTCCACCATCTCGAACCGGGGGCTCCGGTCCGAGGTCCCCACCGCGGTGTCCACGCCGAACCCGGCCTTCTCGATGTTTTCGAGGGAGGTCCGGTCGGCGGTGTCCAGCGGCGCGTGCAGGAACGAGATGTGGCTCGAATCGATGCCGCCCTCCATGGCCTGGAAGTAGTTGCTGTGCTGGTAATACTTCGAGATGAACCGTTGGTTGTCCGGCAAGCCCAGCCACTCGAAGTCCGGCAGCTCGGTCAGCTGGGCGGGATCGCCCATGAACGCCCAGACGAGCCCGCCGCGCTCGCGGCAGGGGTAGGCGGGGTGTCTCACCGCGTGCTTGAAGTCGGTCTCCGGCGCCTCGTTGGGCATTTCCAGACAGCGCCCGTCCAGTCCGTACTTCCACCCGTGGTAACAGCAGCGGAGGCCGTCCCTCTCCACGCGCCCGAAGTACAGCGATACGCGCCGGTGCGAACAAAACTCGCCCAGCAGACCGACCTCGCCCTGCGCGGTGCGAAAGGCCACCATGCTCTCGCCCAGGATCCGGACCCGTTTGGTCCGGCCTCCGGCTTCCAGCTCGGCGGAAAGCACCACCGGCACCCAGTAGCGCCGCATCAACTCGCCCATGGCCGTGCCCGGCCCCACCCGTGTCAGAATTTCGTTGTCTTCCTTGCTCAGCATACCCTTCCTCGTTGTTTTCGGCATCTGTTGCCGAACTCAAAGAACTACAATCAGTGTTCCGTTTGTGTCAAGTTGCGTATGCCTCGTGAAGGGTGTCGGCAGGCTCGTGAGTCGATGAAGCTGAGCACGGTATGCGAAAGAGACGACGTGGTATAGCAGGGAGGCTCGGTATGGACGGGGGCTTTTGGTTCATGTTCGTGGCCAGCATCGCCGTGGGCGTGTACGTGGTCCATTCCTACGGTGCGCCGCGGGCTCTGGACGGCCTGTCGAGTGGCGGCCAGCTCCTGATGGCCACCCTGCCCAAGATGATCTTCGCGTTTGCCGTGGCGGGTCTGATCCAGGTCATCCTCCCGACGGACCTGATCTCCGAATGGATCGGGGAGGGCTCCGGGGTGCGCGGGCTCATGATCGGCACCGTCGCCGGGGCGGTCACCCCGGGCGGGCCGATGATGCACTTTCCCATCGTCGCTTCACTGATGGCCTCGGGCGCCGGCGCCGGACCCATCATCGCCTATCTGACGTCATGGTCCCTTATCGGCTTCCACCGGGTCATCATTTGGGAGATTCCCATACTGGGCGTGGAAATAACCGTGGCACGATTCCTGGCCAGTCTCGTGCTGCCACCTCTTGTGGGCTTCCTGGGCGGCGTGCTCTTCCACAGTCTGCCCGGCAGGGTGCCGGGACCCTGACGGCCGCGTCGGCGTCTCAGGACGCTGCTTCCTCGTTCTTCACCAGGTCGATCTCCCAGGACAGGTAGCGTTCCATGTCCTCGCGGGTCTTTCCCAGGGCGCCGGCCCAGACGCTGTGGCCGAAGTCGGCCTGCGCGTCCTCGGTGGAAACCCCGGTGCCCTCGAGCCCGTCCTCCAGCACCCCTCCGCCGCTCTCCCATGAACGGGTACCGCCCGCCAGCACCCGGACGTCGCCGTAGCCCAGTTGTCGAAGGGTGCCGGCCGCCAGCGTGGACCGGACGCCGTTGTCGCATACCAGGGCCAACGGCTGGGTCTTGTCCTGCGCCCTCCCCCCGATGTCCAGCTCCAGGCGGCCGCGGGGAAGCCATCGGGTGCCGGGAATGTGGGCGAAGCCGTACTCCCCGATGCTGCGGACGTCCAATGCTAGCGCGGATGACTCGATGTGGGCGCGGAGCGCCGTCGCGTCGATCGGGGTCGCCTGGTCCCGCGCCTCCTCCAAACCGAAGACCGTGGGCTCCGGGACGCCTTCTTCCAGCGCGTGGCCGGCGTTGGCCCATTCCCGCACGCCGCCGTCGAGGATCGCCACGTCGCGGAAGCCGAGATTCCGGAGCAGCGAGGCGGCCCAAACCGGCCGCAGGTCGTCGTCGGAGACTACGAATACGGGCGCCGCGCGCACCGCGAGAAAATTCTCATGGGCCAGCGCCATCTGCCCCAGCGGCAGTGAAACGGAGGCGGGTATGTGGCCGGTCTCGTACTCCTCGGGGAGCCGCACGTCCAGCAGGTAAACGGTCTCGCCGGATTCGTAGACGGCGCGGAAGTCGTCCCGCGCGCAGCTACGGATTCGCTCGCGCAAGGCGAGCGCATCGGTGGCCTCACGGATTCGGGCAGACCGGCCGGACGAGGCGGGCCGGGGCACTTCCTTCCCCGGACCGGCGGCGATGTCGCCGCCGGCCAGGAACCAGCCCATGACGCCGTTCTCCAGGGCGTAGACGTTCGTGAAGCCGTTGTCGTGCAACAGCTTCGCACCGAGGATACCGCGCGTCCGGCCCGCGCAGCTCACCACCAGCGTCGTGTCCTCCGCCAACGGCAGCCGCGGCGCGTCCAGCAGAAGGTTGCCGCCGGGGATGTGGTACGTGTCCGGCACGTGCCCCCGCAGGTACTCCTCCCGCGAGCGCACGTCCACCACCACCACGTCCTCACCGGCCTTGCGCCGTCGGGCCAGCTCTGCCGCGCTCAGGTGGGTGACGTTGCCGCCGTGGGCGACGCGTTCGCCGTATTCCTTTCCGTGCACGCCCCAGCCCGAGCGCACCGGCAGCCCCTGGCGCTGCCACTCGTCGAGGCCGCCGGCGAGGATGCGGACGTCGGTGTAGCCCATGCGGCCCAGCGTCTCTGCCGCCCATTCGCTGCGCCGTCCGTCGTCGCAGCAGAGCACCACGGGAACGCGCCGGTCCGGCACCATCACCGGCAGCCGGATTTCCAGCGCGCCGCGGTTGACCGGGCTGGTGCCGGCGATCTGTGCGCGTGCGAACTCACCGCGTTCGCGCACGTCGATGCAGGCGTGAAGGGTATCCGAGGCCAGCAGGGCCTGGGCGGCCGATGGGTCGATGGAAAGGATTCTCAAGATCGTCTCCTTTGCCGGTGGACGGCACGGAGTCCCGCTTGCGGGACAGCCTCGGCCGGGCCAAGTTTGGCCGAAACCGGAGGGGGACACCACGGTATATGGTGTCCCCCTTTCTGCATGGCGAATCCCGTCCGGTCAAGTGAACAGCTTGACGATGATCGTCGCCATCCCTACCAACAAGCCCAGCGCTCCCCACATCAATTTGGACTCAAGTTTGCCTATGGCCTTGACGAGATCCGTTTCCAGCTTCGCCAGATCCGCCTTCGTAGCCAAATGCGGCAGTATGGTCTCAAACGCCGTTTCAAGCCTGGTCATGCGATCTTCCATTCCATCGGGCATTGCAGTCCTCACCTCCATCCTTTTTATACCTATCGGCATAGATTGGCGATAGTCAAGCCGCGGAGCGTTTTCGAGGGTGCCGCCGTGTAGTATATGATGTCTCCCTTTCGGCACGTGAGGACACGAGGGAAGGGAAGGCGATGATCAAGGCGTGGGATGCGGACGGACACGTTTCGGAGTCCGAGGTGACATTCTCCGACAAATACTGGGATCCCGACCTCCGGTCCCGCAGGCCGGAGGTGATCGAGATCGGGCCCCACCGGGCGCTACGCTGGCTGATCGACACCCGGGCGTTCCCGGTGCGGACCGGGCCGTATCAACAAGCGGGTTTCCCGTTGAGCAAGGACGGGCGGCCGGCGGAGGTCACGCCGGGCATCAATGCCGCGGACCCGGTGGCGAGCGCGGAGCTCCGCACGGTGGCGGCCCGCCTCGAGCAACTGGACCGGGAACAGACCCAGGTCCAGGTCATCTATCCGACCATGTTCCTTACCTATCCCATTACCTTCGACCCGGAGCTCTCCGTGGCCATGATGCGCGCCTACAACAACTGGATCGCGGACATGACCGGCCAGGCGCCGGACCGGTTGAAGTGGGTGACCATCATCGACCCCATCGACCCGCGTGCCTCGGCACGGGAGATCGAACGGACGAAGGAGATGGGATCGGTCGGCGTGATGATGCTGGGCATGACCGGCCACCACCGGGTGGACGACGACTCCATGGAGCCCGTTTGGGAGGCCGCGGCGGCGGCCGGGCTCCCGGTGGCGGTGCATACCGGGCACAGCTTCCGGGCCTTGGGCGAGGTCTGCGATACCCACCACGACAAGACCAGCATGGCCTTCTGGCTCACGGTGCAGTTCGCGTTCCAGCGGGTGATCTCCAAGGGCATCGCCGACCGCTACCCCGACCTTCGCATCGCCTTCCTCGAGGCCGGCTGTTCCTGGGTGCCGGCGGTGGTGGAGCGGGTGTCGGAGTACAGTGGCCTCGACGGCGCCCGGGCCGGAGCGGCTTTCAACCGGGGCTATCGGGGCAGACACAAGCCGGAGGAGTACATCCGCCGCGGCCAGATCTATTTCGGCTTCGAGGTGGACGAGAAGCTCTTGCCGTTCGCCGTCGAGGAGTTCGGCGACGAGTGCTGGCTCTACGGGTCCGACATCCCGCATGCGGATCGGCTGGTGGACTCGGTGAGCGTGTTCCTGGACCGGACGGATATCGGCGAGGACACCAAGCGGAAGCTGCTCGTGGACAACGTCGCCCGCTTCTACGGCCTGGACCCGGAGACCGGGAACGTGGCACGGGGAAGCCCGTAGGCGAGGGCAGGGTAGAGCCGGGGGTGGTGGCCGTCTTTCACGCTACGCGGTCGCGCGCCCCTCGCGTATCACGGCGCCGGCGGTGGTGGCCACGCACGCGGCCTTCTCGGAGTCCCTGATGATCCCCTTGGGATCTTTCCCGGCCTTGACGTCTTCGATGGCGGTCTTGAGGATTTTCCGGAACAGCAGCACGCCTTCGTCCGAGCTCACGTGGTGCTCCATGGCGTGGGCCACGATCGCCCCCTGACCCTCCTGGGCCTCCTTGTCGTCGGGATAGCGCTGGCTGTACTCGTAGTCCCGGGGTCCCCGGCCCGCGGGGGCGAGCTTCTCGCGTCCCGACAGCTCCGATGGGTCGGCACCGTCCGGAATCCAGCGAATGTTCGCGCCCAGTTGGTGGGTGTCGTCCACGGGCACGCAGAAGGACACCTGATTCACCTTCTCCGTTACGGGCTCGTCCGTGTAGGTCAGGTGCACGTTCAGCGGCATGAGGTTCTCCCAGATGACGTCGGCCCAGCGCCCGTCCTCCAGCCTGCGCGTCATGATGAAGCGCATGCCGATGTCGGTCTCCTCGTAGACCAGCCGGTCCGGCAGCGTTGAATGGGCCTGCGTGGGGAACTGGGCGCCGCTGTGGACCGTATGCAGCCACACCGCATGGAGCGCGTCCATGAGGTTCTCCTCGCTCTGAAGCCAGTTGCAGTTCTCGGCCCCGCCCACCCGCGGGCCGAAGCGGGCCTTCAGGGTGCCGCCTTCCGCCGACAGGACATCGTAGCGGGGCAGGAGCGGCATCTTGTCCAGCGGCCCCATGTAGGCGAACACCAGCCCGCCGAACTCCTGCACCGGATAGGCGGGGTGCCACAGGTGGTCCTTCACGGTGCTTTCAGGGGGTTCCAGCGGCATGTCGAGGATGCGTCCCTCGACGTCGTAGAGCCAGCCGTGGTAGCAGCAGCGTAGCCCGTCCTGCTCCACCCGCCCGTACTCCAGCGAGGTGCCCCTGTGGCTGCAACGGAAGAACAGCAGCCCGGCACGCCCGCGCCCGTCCCGGAACGCCACCAGGTCCTCGCCGAGGATGCGAATACGTTTGGGCAGATCGGAGAGGTCGGCCCCGAGGCACACCGGCTGCCAGTAACGCCGCATCAGCTCCCCGCAGGGCGTGCCCGGCCCCACCCGGGTGAGCTCGGGATCTATCTCCGGTATCGTGAGACCGTAGGCGCTCCTCATGATGAACCTCCTCGCTTGTCCATCCACTCGTGGCGTCTCGGGAAACTCTGATCGATCGCCGCGTGCGGGCGCGGCGGTTGTAGGGGCGGGTTTCAAACCCGCCCGTGGCCGTCTTGGCGCTGAATCGTGGGACACCACAGCGGACGCTTCGGCGTTTGGCAGCGGATATATCAATACCCACTCGGGGAGTAAAGGGTACGGCGGAGTCCCAGCGCGTCCGTTGACAACGCTACAGGCATTTTGATACGGGCGGGGCAGGCGTTTGCACCGGTATGGTTCGAATCAAGGAGCGAAAAAATGGCGGATACCCAGACGGATGTCATTACCACCAAGACGTTCTTCCACGTTCCATCGGAGTCCGAGGCCGCGGCCCTTCCGCCGGACGAGTATGAAGCGCGGTTTCTGCAGGTCCAGGCGGACACCGTGAGAGCTTTTCGGAACCACCCGCCCATACCCGACGAGGTCCTGAACGACCGCGACAAGGCGCGGCGGTACTTCGGCGTGTGGCAGATGAACCACAGCTTCTTTGCCAAGATGTTCCCCAGCTACCTGATGAACATTGCCGCCAAGTGCCCCTACCAGGACGTCCGGCGCGAGATCCTGCACGACTGCTGGGACGAGGAGGTTAGCGATCCTGACGCCGACGGCATGTGCCACATCGAGGTGCTCTACTACGACTCCGGAAAGCTCGGCATCACCCGCGAGGAGGCAGAGGCCTTCGAGCCCACCCCGATCTTCATGGCCTGCATGCACGCGCTGGACAACCTGAGCCGCACGCTGACGTGGCAGGGCGGCTACGCCGCGGTGGGCGGCCTGGAGAGCATCCGGGTGGCGGTCAAGCGAGGCTATCTCGACAAGGGAGAGTTCGAGGGCCCGTGGGCCGCCAGCGCCAACCGGGTGGAGAAGCTCTGCGGCATCCCCGAGGGCTCCCTGATGAACGCCGGACTCCACCAGGCCAAGGATCAGCTCCACGGCGGCGGGGTGCTGGACATCCTCAAGAAGTACGCCACCACCCGGGAGATCCAGGAAGAGACCTTCTGGGCCATCAAGACCGCCCGGTCGTTCCGGGCCATCACCACGAGAGAGCAGATCAGGCTGGCCCGGGCCGCCATCGGGCTCCCCGCCGACGAGCTCGTCGTCACCTGACCGGGGAACCGGGGAAATACACGCATTCCCCCGGTTTTCGTTTTTGTGGGCAACGCTCCGTTTCGCTGGCCGGGTTGCACCCGGCCCAGGCCGCCTTCCCGGCATACATTTCGATTGACATGGCGATGACCCTTGGGATTACATCTCATTTCGTGCCAACGGTTGTAGGTGACTGCCAAACAAGCGGCGTACTCTTCCGTGATCGAAACTGACGAAACCTGCCGCACAGGAGAGGAGTTCGTGATGAGACATCGGATGCTATGGGTCGCATTGGGAGCAGCTTTCGTACTCTTGGTCGCTGGTTCTCTTCCCCCGGACGCGTTAAGCGCGGAGAAACCCTTCGCCAAGGGAAAGAGAATCCGCCTCATCATACCGTTCTCTCCCGGAGGCGGCACGGACGTGTATGGTCGGGTTGTAGCCCGGCATCTGGGCAGATACATCGCGGGCCAACCCACCGTCATCGTCCAGAACATGCCCGGGGCCGGTGGCACGATCGCTTTCAATTTCCTCCACCACTCGGCCAAGGCGGATGGGACGATCCTGGGGGTGTCATCCAGCGGTACCTTGACCAGACAGCAACTCGGCTATCCGGGTGCCCGTTACGACCTCAGGAAGATGCCGATCATTTCCGTGGCCGGGTTCAGCATCATCACCTATGTCGGAGCACACGTGGGGGCAACCAACCTTGGAGAGTTGCTCAAGCTGAAACTTGAGAGGCCGCTGGTGAGGGCGGACACCTCGCGGGAGTCTTCCACCGCCATGAGACGTTCGGTCGTTTTCGAGGCTATCCTGAAAGACATTTCCAGCAAGCAGATTTACGGCTATCCGGGGTATGCCGACGTAGCGGCTGCGATACAGCGCGGCGAGGCCGACATATCCGGTATGAGCCCGCCAGGCTTCAACGCGATGGTGCGGCCGTTGGTGGAGGACGGCAAGGTGTTCGTCCTGTACCATTCGGGTTTGCTGGACGCTCAGGGGAACATCATACGCGATCCCGCCGCGGCGGAATACCCCACCTTCGAGGAGGAATATCGCAAGCTCTTTGGCAAATCCCCTTCGGGCCTTGCCTGGGAAGCGTTCAAGTCGTTGGTGGTCTCGGGGGGCAACTTCGAAAAGGGCCTGTTCGCTCCTCCCGGAACTCCCAAGGGAACGATAGACGTGTTGGCGAACGCCTTTCAGAAGATGCTTCAGGATCCCAAATACCTCGCGGACGCGACCAGGATCTTCGGCGCGCCCATCAAGACGTTCGTCGGCGCTGATGCCGAGGTGATCCTCGACCGCGCCATGACCGTGCCGCCGGAGATCCAGGCGTTTCTCAAGAAGCTGCTGAAGGGTTAGGGAGTACGGTCATCTCGGTGGGCCAGGGTCTCGTTTTTTCAAACGCCCGCGAAGCCAGCAGGACGCCCAGGTCGTCGCCGCGTCGGCCGATGAGCTGCAATCCCACCGGCAAGCCCGTTGCCGTGAATCCGCAGGGCAGGGAAGCGGCCGGCTGGCCGGTAAGGTTCCACAAGATCGTGAGCAGCGTCGTGCTGGCGTAGTGCGGCACCTCGAAACCGTTGATGGTTTGCGGCGGTTGCCGCACGGGATAGGCCGGAACCGTGGTGGTGGGGGTGGCCAGAAGGTCATATCGTTCGAAGAAATCGGTCATCCGGGCGTTCAGGCGTTCCAGCTCGCGAAGCGAATTGGAGTATTCTTCGCCGGTGACCCGGCTGCCGCGCTCCAGCACCGAACGGACGTAGGGGGTCAGATCGTCCGGACAGGTCTTCAGCAGGTGTCCCCAGGCGGCGTACTTGTCCGCGTTCCGCACCGGGTCGGCGACCTCGAACAGGTCGACGTCGACGGGCGGGCTCTCCACTTCCAGGCGGCATCCCAGGGCTTCGAAGCGGCGCGCCGCCGACTCGGCCAGGCTCCGGACTTCGGGGTCGACGTGCGCAAACCCGAGATCGGGGCTCCAGGCAACGCGAAGGGACGGCATCGGACCTTCGATCTCACCGACAAAATCCGGCGGCGTCTGCCGCATCGAGTTGGGGTCCCGTGGGTCGTGGCCGCACAGCACCGACAGCATGATGGCCGCGTCCCGGACCGAGCGGGCCAACGGCCCCGGGCAGGTGTGGAGCGGCAGGCCGAGGAAGCCGCCGTACATGGGAATCCGTCCGAGGCTGGGCTTGAAGCCGTAGACGCCGCAGAACGCGGCCGGAGCCCGGATGGAGCCGGCGCCGTCGGTGCCCGTGGCGAAGGGCGCCAGCCCCGCTGCCACCGCGGCCGCGCTGCCGCCGCTGGAGCCGCCGGATGTCCGGCCGGTATCCCATGGCGTGCGGCAGTCGTCGCTGAGCCGGTTCCAGGTTTGTCCGTAGGAGCCGAACTCCGGTGTGTTGGTCTTGCCGAGGACGATGGCTCCGGCGCGCCGTAGCCGCTCCACCACGATGGAATCTTCCCGTGGCACGAACCCCCTATAGGCCAGGGACCCGCCCGTGCTGCGAAGTCCCTTGGTGAACTCCAGGTCCTTCACGGCCACGGGAATGCCGGCCAACAACGGCAGGTGGTCCGTTCGCGCCGCGGCGGCCTCCGCTTCCGCGGCGGCGCGCCGGGCTTCTTCCTCGGCGACTGTCAGATAGGCATTGAGGTCCGGATTGAGCCGGGCGATGCGTTCAAGGAACGCCTCGACGACCTCGCGTGGGGAGGCTTGACGCGTGTGGATCAAATGGATCAACTCGTGAACGGGGGTAAAGGCAAGCTCCTCCATGGTTGCATTATGCTGCCGTGGGGTTGGTATTGAAAGGCAACCCGGGCGTTACCCGAGGGAATGTGCATGTGATAGGTGAGAAGTCACGGAGGAGTCATGGCGGATGTAGGCCTGCGCTGGTTCCTGAACCGTTTGAGGAGCGAGGGTGAGCTGGTGGAGTTGGACCGGCCCGTTTCGCCGGTCCACGAGTTGGCCGCATACGTGGATGCCAGCGAGCGGGGCGAGAACAAGGCGTTCCTGTTCCGGGCGGTCGAGGGCCACGACGTCCCGGTGGCCGCCGGCTTGTACGGCAGCACTAGACGGCATCTCCTGGGGCTGCGCATGAGCGGCATGTCCGAGTTCGCGGAACGGCTGGAACAAGCCATCGCGCGACCCGTTGCCCCGGAACGAACCGGCGGTAGCCCTGCGAGTTGCCAGGAGGTGCGCTTCACCTCCAACATGGGACTGGAACGGCTTCCCATACCGACACATTTTCCCGGAGACGGTGGACCTTACATCACGTCGGGCGTCGTGATACTCCATGACGGTAGACGAATAAATGCAGGGGTTTACCGCATTCAGGTTCATGGTTCACATGAGCTTACCATCATGACCAACCGCTTCCACGACGGCCACGGGATCCTGGGCGAGGCGTTGGCCGCCGAACGCAGCGTCGACGTCGCCATCGCCGTTGGGGTGGACCCGACGCTCTTCATTGCCGCCTTCTGGCCGGTGGGTTCTCACGCCGACGAAACAGGTGTAGCCGGCGCGCTATTGGGGCAGCCGCTGGAGGTGGTGCCGGCCCTCACAGTGGACCTGGAGGTGCCGGCCCATGCCGAGATCGTCATCGAAGGCCGAATCAGCGCCACCCGAAGGCGGTTCGAAGGCCCATTCGCCGACATCACCGGGCAGGTCACCTCGGCAGGCCAGCAGCCGGTGGTGGAGGTGACGGCGATTACGACGAGGCGGGACCCTATCTACCATACCGTGCTGGGGTTCAACTCCAGGGAGCACTTCAAGTCCCGGAACAACGATTTCTGGCACGACTTCCAGGCCGCGGGCCGGGCTCGGGTGCGGGGAATCGACCTTGGCACCGCCTATGATGTCCACTTTCCGCCTGCCGGGCGGAATTTTCACGCGGTGGCGTCGCTGCGCAAGCTGGACGACGCCATGCCGCGCCGGCTTGTCGAGGCGTTGTTTGCCACCTATGGATATCTGAAGCGCGTGGTGGTCGTGGACGACGATATCGACATCCGGGATCCGGCACAGGTGGAGTGGGCCCAGGCCACCCGGCTGGGGCGGCCCGAGCAGATCACCATCGAGCGGGGCTTCGGATCCCGCATTGACGCCTCCCGTGACCCCTCGGACGACGGGGTGGTGAAGGTAGGGATCGACGCTACGGTGCCGCTGGTTCAGCGTGACGAGGTCATTCGTCCGGGCCTGTCGGAGTCCGGACTCCGCGACGAAGATACGTAACGCCCGTTTCCGACAGCGTCGGCGCTTTCAGATATGGAATCCACACCACCGTCGTCCATCAACCGGTGCAGGCTCTTCGCGTTGCTCGCCGGCCTGTGCTGGAGCCTCGCCGGCGTCTTCATCAAGTCGCTGGCGCTGCACCCGGTCGTCATCGCCTTCTACCGGGCGCTCTTCGCCATGCTCTTCTTCATTCCCTTCGCGGGGACCCGGCGATGGCGACCGAGACCGCGTCTGTTGTTCTCCGGCCTGGTGTTTACCGCGGCCACGAGCTCGCTCGTGTGGGCCACTAAGCTCACGACCGCGGCCAATGCCATCGTGCTGCAGAATACCGCTCCGGTCTTCGTCTGCGTTCTGGTGTACCTGTTGTTTCGCGAGCGTCCCACCCGCCCCAATCTGGTGACGTTGCTGTTCGGCATGGCCGGGATACTGATCATATTCGGAGGGGCCGCGGGCGCGCAGGATCTCCTGGGCGTGTCCGTGGGCCTTGGCAGCGGGTTCATGCTGGGGGTCTACTTCGTCAATCTCCGTTTCCTCAGGGGCTTCGACCCGTTCGCGCTGATGCTGGCCAACAACCTCGTCGCGACCCTCGCTCTGCTCGGTCCCGCCTACGGTGAGCTTTCGGTTTCCATGACCGAGCTCGCCGCCCTGACATGTCTGGGAATCGTCCAGTTCGCGTTCGCCCACTTCTTCTTCTTCAGAAGCATCGAGCACATCCCGGTGCAGGAGGCGTCGCTGATTTCCCTGGTGGAGCCGGTGCTCAATCCGCTCTGGGTGGCCCTGTGGGTAGGGGAGTTGCCCTCGCTGGCCACCTACATCGGCGGCGGGATGATCCTCGGCGGCCTCGGGTTGCGCTACGTGCCCTTCGGACCCTCCAACACGTCATCCCGGACTTGATCCGGGGCTGACGCCGTCTCTTAAGCCGTTCGCTTACGCATTGACTTTCCGCGGGCCATGCCACAAGTTACTGTCAGGGCCAACAAGACGACACGGCGGGAGATCATCAGGTGAAACAACCCTTCCTGACCACATCCGGGAGCGTATGAAGGAGAACCATTCACTCTTTCCTGCTCGAGAGCCCCGGTTCGAGTTTGAGGGGTTGTTCACTCATGAAGATAAGCAAGATGCGCCATCCGATGAGTTCGAATTCCTGTTAACCGACCGCGTTGCCAATTTCAGCTATGCCGTCCGTTACGTCGAGCAGGAATTGCGGGAAGCGAAGGACTACCCGATTGTATTGTTGGCCGTAGAACATGATGGATATTCGGACGATGCGCTTCCGAAAAAGATTACAAACAAGGGGAGTCGGGGGTAGTGAAGATGGCCGCAGGTAAGACACTGAGCCGCCACATCATGGGGGAGGGCGGATGGCGCAACGACGGGGCGGGGGATCTGCTCTCGCTCCTGGAGCCCATCGCCCTGGCCGGAAAGATCCTCGCCCGGGAGATCGATCAGGCCGCTCTCGCCGGCACGCTGGGTCTGGCGGGCGACCAGAACGCCACCGGCGACATGCAGAAGAAGCTCGACGTCCTCAGCAACGAGATCGTGATGGACGCCTTCGCGAGCTGTAGCCTCGTAGCGGGTATCGCTTCGGAGGAACTGAGCGAGGCCGTGGTGATGAGCACGTCGGAGGATGCCCGGTATCTGTTGTGCACGGATCCCCTGGACGGTTCGTCCAATACCGACGTCAATGCCCCGCTGGGGACGATTTTCGGCATCCTTCAGCGCAGCCGTCAGGGGGAGCTCTCCGGCGAGGAGTTTCTGCAGAAGGGCTCGGAGCTGGTGTGCGCCGGTTACGTGCTCTACGGC
This sequence comes from uncultured Binatia bacterium (SeqCode), assembly GCA_965218305.1. GTDB lineage: Bacteria > Desulfobacterota > Binatia > UBA9968 > JAJDTQ01 > JAJDTQ01. Next base: position 1,036,370 of record OZ244617.1, read on the forward strand.
ACCAGCACGGTGCTGGTCTACACGGTGGGGAGCGGCGTTCACGGATTCACGCTTGACCGGGGAGTGGGAGAGTTCATGCTGTCCCACGAGGATATCCGCTGTCCGGACAAGGGGACCGTCTATAGCGCCAACGTCGGGCGTCACAAGGGCTGGGACCCCGGGGTGCGGAAGTATCTGGACTACGTGACCGACAAGGACAAGGCCAGCGGCAGACCCCACTCGCTGCGCTACACGGGTGCGCTGGTGGCGGATCTGCACCGCTGCCTGCTGGAGGGTGGCGTGTATTTCTATCCCGGCGATCCCGGGAACCCCAACGGCAAGCTGCGGCTTCTCTACGAGTGCGCGCCGCTGGCATGTGTGGCGGAGCAGGCGGGCGGCGCGGCCAGCACCGGCAAGGGGCGGCTGCTGGACGTCACGCCGGAGGCCATCCATCAACGCATGCCCATTGCCGTCGGCAGCGTTGAAAACGTCGCGCTTTATGAACGGTTCGTGGCGGAAGGATGATCCCGCCCCAGGAGGATGAGTGATGACCGAGAGAGTACGAGAGGTTCTGAGCTGGTACGGCAGCGACAATCCCGGGACCCTGACCAATCTGTCCCGGATCCTCAATCACGGCCGGCTTGGCGGCACCGGCAAGTTCGTGATCCTGCCCGTGGACCAGGGTTTCGAGCACGGTCCGGCCCGGAGTTTCGCCCCCAACCCCGCGGGATACGATCCGCGTTATCACTTCGAGCTGGCCCTGGACGCGGGCTGCAACGCGTACGCGGCGCCGCTGGGCTTTCTCGAGGCCGGAGCCCGGGATTTCGCCGGCGAGCTTCCGCTCATTCTGAAGGTCAACAACCACGATAGCCTGAACGACGAGAAGGACCCGCTCCAGGCGGTCACCTCCAGCGTCTCGGATGCGTTGCGTCTGGGGTGCGTGGCCGTGGGCTTCACCATTTATCCCGGCTCGGAGCACCGTTTCGAGATGTACCAGCAGATCCGCGCCATCGCCCACGAGGCCAAGCAGAACGGGTTGGCCGTGGTGATCTGGTCGTATCCCAGGGGTTCGGGGCTCAGCAAGGCCGGTGAGGCGGCCATCGACGTGTGCGCCTACGCGGCCCAGATCGCCGCCCAGCTCGGCGCCCATATCATCAAGGTGAAGTTTCCCGGCGAGAACATCGAGCAGGACGCGGCGCGCAAGGTCTACGAGAAGGAAGGCGTCCCCATCGCCGATCCCGCGGACCGGATCCGTCACGTGGTGCAGTCGGCCTTTGACGGGCGCCGTATCGTGATCTTTTCGGGCGGCCCCGCCACCACCGACGAGGCGCTTTTGGCGGAGATACGCGCCATCCACCAGGGAGGCGGGTTCGGCTCCATCATCGGGCGGAACTCGTTCCAGCGGAGCAAGGCCGACGCCATCGCGCTGCTTGACCAGGTGATGCGGATCTACGCCGGAGAGGCCGTCTGACCGCGATCATCCTTCATCCCGACCAGCGTTATGGGTTTCACGGCCCAGGAGCGATGAAAGTGGCCGCCGTGGAGCCTTTTGCCGTTCGTCCCGAGCGAAGTCGAAGCGCGGGGGTCCGGACGAACCACCGGGGTTGCGGCCCCGGTATGCCTGTGGTAACCGTCCTTGGCATGCCTCTGCAGAGAATGATGGAAATCAAGCGGCGGCGCATGCGGCGGAAAAGATTGGCAAAGCTGCGTGCGAAGCTTCAGGGAGCCAGGACCGAGCAGGCCCGCGGCAAGGTTCGGGACAAGGCCTTCAAGATCTCTCCCACGGCCGTTCTGGAATAGTCCTTGATTCGCCCGGCCTCGGTCGTCCAGCGCCGCCGGCGCCCCCTCAGGGTTTGCTTCCGATGACTAGCGACGACGTCAGGGGCGGGGGTAGTTCCACCCGGCCCGCATCCACCAGGCCGGCCCGTTCGAACCAGCCCCGGATCTCGTCCAGCGTGTAGCAGCGCCCGCCGTCTGTCGTCAACAGCATCAGGAGACTGAAGACGGTGCCCGCGTCGGTCTCCGCGCGGGTCCCTCCCAGGATGTGGTCCTTGATGACCAGGCGTCCTCCCGACACCAGTGATTTCGCTAGCTTGTCTACCAAAACCGCATTTCTTGCCTCATTTTCGCCGTGAATGATGTTGGACAGGAAAACCACGTCGTAGCCGTCGGGAACGGCGTCCCTCCGGTAGTCGCCGGCAATGCATTCGATGCGCTCGGCCACGTCCGATGACCGGACGTAGCGCTCGGTGATGTGCAGGGTCCCCGGCAGGTCGTACAGCGTCGCGCGGAGATTCGGATAGCGGCGGCACAGGGCGAGGGGATAGGTGGCGGGTCCGGGCCCGATGTCCAGCAGCCGTCGCGCGTCACCGAGGTCCAACGCGTCGGCCGTGATCTCCGCGTCGCCCCGGGCCTTGACCAGTGAATCCATGGCGTCGATGAAGATCCGGGTCTCGGCTTCCGTGGTCTGGTACATGTCGGGCGGGCGGACGGGCTGTCCGGTACGGACGGCGTCCTCCAGCTTGCCCCAGGCCTCCCACGACAGGGCGTCGAAGCGGATCATGCCGCGGAAGTCGCTGGATGAAGTGCTCAGCAGGTAGGTGCTCGACAGGTCGTTGAGGCGGTAGCGGGAGCCGTCCTTGTCCAGCAGGCCGACGACTGCGAGAGCGTCCAGCAGCAGACCCGTGGCGCGGGCCTCGGCGCCGATGGCGGCCGCCACCGCGGCCGCGTCATCGGCCTCCGCGTCGCGCAACGCGTCGAACACCCCGAGTCCGACGGCGGCCTGCAGGATGCGGGCCTCCACGTAGCCGCCTGCGATCCCCGCGAGCCGGGCGAAACCGTTGCTCATATCGGTTCCACGACCCGGTAGGTTCGGCTCTTGGGCTTGATCGCTGCCAGGATGCCCATTTTCACCAGGCTGCGGATCTCACGATAAGCGGTGTCGCGGTCGACCTCGGCGACGCGCTGGTAGTCGGCCGTGGAGAGCAGCTTGTCGTGGGACAGCGCATACACCAGCAATCGCTGTTGGCGAAGGCTGAGGCGGGAACGGTCGAAGCGGTCGAGCCACCGGAGGGTCTGATCGTCGTAGATGGGGGTGTTGCGCAGGGTGACGGTGAAAAAGAAACCCTCGGCGGCGAATTCCGGCGGCCGGAGCGCGTTGTGCTCCATTTCCTGGAACATGCGCGGCACCCCCTCGCCGATCTCGCGCATGTAGCCCAGGTCCGACAGCACCCGCACCAGCAGGGGGTTGCGCGAGAAGTGCACCCGCTGTTGCCGGTTCAGGTGGTCCACGGTGACGGGCGCAGGCAGCCCGCCCGGACTCCGCACCTCCAGTCGGTCGTCGAACATCCAGATTTCGATCTCCGCGCCGGTGATGGCGTAGTCGCGGTGAGCGACGGCATTGACCAGGGCCTCCTGCCAGGCCAAAGAAGGGTATTCGAGGCGTTCCCGAAAGAACAGGTCGTGCAAGACCATTCGTTCGCGGATGTGCTCCTTGATACGCCCCACGGCCTCGTCGATGAGGGTCCACAAGGGGCGGTCGATGCGCACCCGCTTGACCACGTTCAGGGACTCCCCAGAGCGTCTTTCGATGCCCTCGTACTTGACGAAGTCGATACCGCAACGCGGATGCCATCTCGTCGGCTCCGCGGCAAACAGAAGCAAGGCCGCGGTGGAGACCTCGGGCCTGTCCACGGGGCCGCGGACGAGGTGATAAGCACGGGACAGCAACGAGCGGGGATCGGCCCGGGCATCCATACGTTCCGCGAAGGAATCGAGGGCGGTTTCGTCCAGGTCCTCCCAGGTCGCGCCGTGGACGTGTTGCCGTTCGTACGAGTACGACAACTTCGCGTCTTTCAGGAGCCGGATCTGCTCGGGTGCCAACGCCGGGTTTTCCGAGGCGATTCGATAGAACGTCCTGCCGCTTGCCACCCGCCGGATCTCCAGGCCCGGGCTCATTTCGAATCGGAGCAGCAGCAGGTTGCCGATGTCGATTCGTTCGTGCAGGGATGGGAGAGGTGGATTGAGAAGGTTCTGCGGCACCTCGCCCAGCTCCCGGATCTCCTGCTCGGAATAGGGGAGCCCGGTGAGGCTCTTGTCGGGCTCGACGCCGACGAGGAGCACACCCCCGTCGGCGTTGGCCATTCCGTTGAGGATGCGCGCGATTTCACGGGCCAGATCCTGGGGTCGCTTCGTTTGAGTCCCGCGCTTCTTCTGTTCATAAGCGCTGATGAACTCGAGAAACTGACCCCGGTCATCCTTCAAGAGCGTTTCAAGCTCACGTCCAATCATCTTTCACTTCGCAGGAAGGGTTCATGGGGCCACGGTCCGGGCACGCTCCGGCGGGTCGGCCAGAGAGCCGCGCGAGGGGGCGTTTACGACCTCCGGCATCCCTCCAGCCGGACGACTTCGTGGATGATCCGGGCCGCGGTCACGAGATCGTTGACATCGAGCCACTCATGGACCGTGTGGATGTCCCGCATGCCGCTGGCCAGGTTGGCCACCTGGAGGCCCCGTTTGTTCAATACGTTGGCGTCGCATCCGCCGCCCTTGGCGACGGTGTCGACGGCCAATCCCAGGTTGTGCGCCGCCTCGTGAACGCGCCGAACGATGGCGGTCTCAAGGGACACGTCCATACGGTCGTACTCCCGCCTGATCCGGAATTCCACGCGCGCTTCGTGGAGGCGGCCATCCAGCTCCAGCGTGACGCCGGCCGCGGCGTCCTGCAGACACGCGACCATCGACTGCGTCTGCCGTTCGAGCTTCTCTTCGTCGTGGCTGCGTACTTCGCCCGTCAGCGTCACCCGGTTCGGCACGATGTTCACGGCCGTGCCGCCGCTCACCAGCCCGAGGTTGGCGGTGGTGTCCTCGTCGATGCGGCCGAGCCGCATGGCGGCGATACCTCGGGAGGCCACCTGGATCGCGCTGATGCCCCGTTCGGGACAGATCCCGGCGTGCGCCTCCAGGCCGTGGACCTCGAACTCCAGATGGTTGACCGCGGGCGCCTTGGTGATGAGGAATCCGATGGAGTCGCTGTCGAGCACGAGACCGGTCTTGGCGCGCACGAGGTCCAGGTCCAGATGCTTGGCGCCCAGAAGACCCACCTCCTCGCATATGGTGAAGACCACGTCGATGTCCCCGTGGGGCAGCTTTTCCTCGCCCATGGCCTGAAGCACTTCCAGGATGATGGCGAGGCCGCTCTTGTCGTCGCCCCCCAGCACGGTCCTTCCGTCGCTCCGGATAACGTCGCCTTCCACCACCGGCACCACCCCCTCGCCGGGAGCCACCGTGTCCATATGCGCGGACAGCAACAGCGGCTCGGCGCCGGCCACGTTGCCGTCGAAATGAGCGACGAGATTCCCCACTTCGCCGCCGACCGCGGAGCCGGCGTCGTCCATGGAAACGGTGCCGCCCAACCCTTCGAGTATTTCCTTGAGACGCAACGCGATGGCCCGCTCCTTGCGGGACAGGCTGTCGATCTGCACCAACTCCAGTACGCGTTCCTTGAGACGCGTCTTGTCGATCAAGGAATACCTCCTCTGTCCCATGGCCGCTTTGGCCGCACGGCCGCGAACAGCGCGGCCGGCCCCAGCATAAGCGAGCCCTATGTCGTATCTCCCGACGACAGACTCGCCGGGAGTCTACTACGAAACGGGCAGGCAGGTCCATTCTCCCTCCTCATACATGCCCCCGGATCCCCCCTATCCCCGCGAGATAGCCTTCGCGGGTGGCATTGGCGAAGTGTCAACCGTTGTCGAGCGGTGCCGTCCCATCCGGGCCGAGATTGGCCGGTCCGAAATGGTCTGATATCATCCCCGGTCGGTTCAAGGACACCCGGCGCGGGCATCCGCCGTAGAGTCCGGTTTCCGTGAGGTCAGATCATGCAGACCGACGATTCCCACCGCCGTGCGAGCATTCGCTACCAGCCCGATGAGAAGCCGCCGGTGGCGCTTACCATCGGACTTGGCCTCCAGCTTGCCATCCTCTGTATCGCCGGGGTCGTGTTGACCCCGGCGATCGTGATCCGGGCCGCCGGCGGCAGCGAAGCCTTCCTTTCCTGGGCGGTGTTTGCCGCGGTCGCGGTCAGCGGCGTCACCACCGTGCTGCAGGCGGTGCGGGTCGGTCGCTTCGGCGCGGGCCACGTGCTTCTCATGGGCACCTCCGGCGCTTTTATCGCGGTGTGTGTCACGGCGCTGGTCCAGGGCGGCCCCGCGATGCTCGCCACCCTGGTGCTGGTATCGTCGTTCTTCCAGTTCATCCTCTCGTCCCGCCTGTCACTGCTGCGGCGGATCCTGACGCCAGCCGTGGCGGGTACCGTGATCATGCTGATTCCGGTGACGGTGATGCCCATCATCTTCAACATGTTGCAGGATGTGCCGAAGGGCTCACCGGCATTGGCGGCCCCGCTGAGTGCCTTCGTAACCGTGGTCGTCATTGCCTGCATCGCCCTCACGGCCACGGGATCGCTGCGCCTCTGGGCGCCCGTCATCGGCGTCGTCGTGGGCTCCGTGGTGGCGGCGGTTTTCGGCCTGTACAAAGTGGGTCTCGTGGCCGGGGCGTCCTGGGTAGGTCTCCCGGACGGAGAATGGCCGGGCCTGGATCTGGGATTCGGAGGGGTTTTCTGGGCGCTGCTGCCGGCGTTCGTGTTCGTGACTCTGGTGGGCGCCATCGAGACCATCGGCGACGCCGTGGCCATCCAGCGGGTATCCTGGCGCGGGACCCGGGCGGTGGATTTCCGCGCGGTGGAGGGAGCGGTGGGGGCGGACGGCGTAGGCAACCTGTTGTCCGGCCTCGCCGGGACGGTGCCCAACACGACCTATTCGACGACCATTGCGGTGACCGAATTGACCGGGGTCGCGTCCCGTAGCGTCGGCATCGCCATCGGGGTGATATTCATCGCCTTGGCATTCCTGCCCAAGGCGCTCGCGGTCATTCTGGCGATCCCGAGCCCGGTGGTCGCCGCCTACGCCACCGTGCTGCTGGCCATGCTGTTCGTGGTTGGCATGAAGGTGGTGGTCCACGACGAGCTCGACTATCGCACCGGGCTGGTCGTGGGCGTGTCTTTCTGGGCCGGCGTCGGCTTCCAGAACGGCGTCATCTTCCCCGAATACTTCGCCGGGTTCGCCGGCGGGCTGCTGCAGAACGGCATGACCGCCGGCGGGCTGGTGGCCATCCTCATGACCCTGTTCGTGGAGTTGACGGCGCCCCGGCCGAGCCGCATCGAGGTAGAGTTTGGAATGGAAGCGCTGCCGAAGATACGTGAGTTCCTGGCCGGCTTCGCTTCACGCGGCGGCTGGGGCAAGGCCATGGCCGATCGCCTCGACGCCGCCGGCGAGGAGACGCTGCTGACCCTCATGCGGCAGGACGAGGGGGGCGAGGGACGGGAACCGCGCCGCCTGCGATTGACCGCCCGCAAGGAAGGCGGCGGGGCGTTGCTGGAGTTCGTTGCTGCCGCCGGCGCCGAGAACATCCAGGACCGCATCGCACTGCTCGGGACCGGGCCCGTCGAGGCCCCGGACGAACGGGAGATCTCGCTTCGGCTGCTCCGCCACCTCGCTTCAAGGGTCCATCACCAGCAATACCACGACACCGACATCGTGACGGTTCACGTGGACGCCCCGGGATGATCCGAGGTTCGCGGCCGTAGGGAGAGAGCCCCTCAATTGGTTCCGCGCCCAATTTTTTTTCCGGGCCTCGGCGTAGCCCTGCTCGGCGGCCAGGCGGAGCCAACGCATCGCCTCGGCACCCGCGGGGAAGGGTGGTGGCGGTGGCTGGACTTGAACCAGCGACAACGCGGATATGAGCCGCGTGCTCTGACCAACTGAGCTACACCGCCATTGTGTGTGTGAAGAAGGCTCGCGGGAGGATTGACGCCCGGGACGACTAATCATAGAACGCGGGCCGGGAACATGCAAGCTGTGGCAGCCTCATGGCCGGGGGACCGGCTCGCTTTGCCTTGCAAAATCCCCAGGGTTTCACTATTAGTCAGCGGAAGCAGCCATTCCTCATGGGTTTGGCTGCGTTACTGCCTGAACCGGACACGACCGCTCCGATCCATGCCAACTTGGGATCGTCTGTCATGCGAGACAAGGGCCGGTCTCAGAACGGAGGAAAGCGCCATGCAGGGTTGGGTGACACACGCGTTCAAGGACATGCGGCTGGAACAGTTGCCGGACCCGGAATGCCGGCCCGGCTGGGCGGTGCTGAAGACCAAGGTCGTGCAGCCGTCGGTTACGGAGGTTCAGCTTTTCTACGGGGAACGCTCCAACAGCTATGACAAGGTCAAGAAGAAGCTTGCCCAGGGTCCCGAGCCGTTGTTCGGCCACGAGTTCTGCGCCGAGATCGTCGAGATCGAGAAGGACAACGCCTATGGGCTGGCGGCGGGCGATCGGGTGGGCGCCACCCACACGGAGATCGGCACCATCGGGCGGGACTTCCCGGGCCTGTTCTCCGAGTACGCGGCGGTGCCGTTGGACGCACTGGCCAAGATTCCCGATGGCATCAGCGATTGGGAGGTGTCGGCGTTGCAGCCCCTCACCAGTTGCGTTCACAACATCCAGGTGCTGGGGGTGACGCTGGGGGACACGGTGCTGGTGCTGGGTCAAGGCGTCATGGGGCTCAACTCGGCTCAGGCGGCCAAGGCCGCGGGCGCGGACACGGTCATCGGCACCGACATGAGACCGGAAATCTTGGAGATGGCCAAGGAGCTGGGCATCGACGTCACCATCGATGCCTCCAAGGAGAACGTTGTCGAGGCGGTGATGGACCTGAGTGACGGCAAGGGTATTCCCCTTGTCATTGAGGCCGCCAGCGGCAGCCCGCAGATGGGACTGTCCGGCGGCGCTACCGTGTCGGAGGCGGTGGCGTGCGTGGCCGTCGGGGGAAGGTGCTCAGCATCCCGCATTTCCACGAGCCCGTGACCCTGGACTTCAACTACCTTCGGGCCAAGCGGGTGACCTACATGTTCCCGCCGGAACTGGCCCACCCCGGGGAGATGACGCTGGCCGCGCGGCTGGTGGCGCAGAAGCGCATCAACATCGATCCCATGATCACCCACAAGCTGGAAGGCATCGACAAGATGCTGGAAGCCCTGGACATCACCGCCAACAAGTCCAAGCACGGTGCTTTGAACCCGGCGCAGGTGAGGTACTCGTAAAGAGGAGCGCCCCGCCGCGGGAAAAACGGTAACGCCGTTGCTTGCTTTGGTACACGAAACCGGCTTGAAGGAGCCTTGAAGGAGGTTAACATGAGTGTAAACGCCAAGATCATTGATGCCGACGGACACGTCAGGGACCGGGACGCGGACATCCGCGCCCATATGGAAGACCCCTGGAACAAGCGGGAGGGCTCGCTGTTGCCCTCGGACGAGTGGGACTCGAGCATGTTCGGCACCCTCGGCATGAATATCACCGACGTTCCCACGCGTCTGCGCGACATGGACACCGAGGGGATCGAGGTGTCGGTGCTGTTCCCCACGGGCGCGTTCCACGTGAACCGCCTGCCGGAGAAAGCCTACGCGGGAGCGTTCGCGCGCGCCTACAACAACTGGATCTCGAGCATGTGCAGCGAGGCCCCGGAACGGCTCAAGGGCATCGGCGTCGCGCCTTTCCAGGACGTGCCCGCGGCCGTGGCGGAGGTCAACCGCGCGGTGACCAAGCTTGGGGTGGTGGGCATCACGGTGGGCACCTTCGGCATGAAGGACCACCTGGGGCAGGAGCTATTCTGGCCGATCTACGAGGAGCTGGAGCGGCTCAACGTGCCGCTGTTGATCCACAACTCCCGTTCGGGGCCGGCGGGCGAGAACCGCTTTGACACCTTCCTCTTCAAGCACACCATCGGCCGTCCCTTCGAGACCATGCTGGACTGCGCGGCGCTGATGTACGGCGGCGTGCCGGAGCGGTTCCCGAAGCTGCGCATCGCGTTCCTGGAGTGCGGCATCGGCTGGGTGCCTTACTGGATGGACCGGATGGACGAGGAGTTCGAGCACCGGCAGTCGGAAGCGCCGTTGCTCAAGGCCAAGCCCAGCGAGTACCTGAAGGCGGGGAACTGGTACTACGCGGCCGAGCCGGAAGAGGAGAGCCTGGCCTACGGCATCGAGCGGGTGGGCGACAAGAACATCGTGTTCGCGTCCGACTACCCGCACTGGGACGGGATGTTCCCCAACGTGGTCAAGACCATCAAGGAACGGACGGACATATCCGACGACTTCAAGGCCAAGTTCCTGGGAGAGAACGCCAAGGCGCTCTACGGCTGGAACTAGCCGGGTGTCCGGCAACGGGATCTTCGAGTGAAACTGACACTGACACCCAGGACGCTCTTCAGCCTTCTGGTCCTGGTCTTCTTTGGCTACCTTGTCTGGGAGGCCGGGCAGTGGCGCCTCCAGGCCCGCCTTTACCCTTTGGCCATCGGTATTCCCATGATCGCCCTGGCGGTCATCAACATCGTGGAGGAGCTCAGGGGGCCGAAGAAGGAAGCGGCATCGAACACCCCTGTGGACTTCCAGCTTACCCAGACCGTTGAGCCGGCCGTGGCGGTCCGGCGGACCTTGAACATGCTGTCCTGGATCGTGGGTTTCCTGGCGGGCATATGGGTCTTGGGATTCTCCATCACCATTGCCGGCATGACCTTTGGGTTTCTGAAGATACAAAACAAGGAAGGCTGGAGGATGTCGCTGGTGCTCACGGCCTCGGCGTGGCTGGTGTACTACGTGGTGTTCGAGCGAACGCTGCTGCTGCCATTCCCCGAGGGCCAGATTTTCCGTTGGCTGGGTATGGAGTAACCGGGCGCGTATTCATGGGCGAGACAAGCGAGTCGTAAACATTGGGTGCCAAACACGGGAGGTGTGCAATGACGAAGCGAGCGATCTGTCGAACTTTTCTCGTGCTGTTGCTGGCGGGTTTCCTGTTCATGAGCTTCGCGGGTCAGGCCGCGGCCAAGGATTTCTACGAGGGCAAGACCATCCGCATCCTCGTCTGCTGCTCGCCGGGCGGATTCTATGACCGGTGGGCCAGGCTGTTCGCGCGCCACATGGGCCAGTACATCCCCGGGAAGCCCGACATCATCGTGCAGAACATGCCCGGGGCGGGCTCACTCATCGCCGCCAATTACACCTACAACATCGCCAAGCAGGACGGCACGGCCTTCGTCATGCCGCTGGCGGGACTGTACCTGGACCAGGTGGTAGGGCGGAAGGAGGTGCGCTTCGACATCGCCAAGTTCCAGTGGCTCGGGACGCAGGAAGTGAGCCACTCGGTGCTCTTCTGCCGCAGCGACTCGAAATACAAGAGTGTCGACGACCTGATCAAGAACAAGAAAGACAAGGCGAGACTCGGCAACTCCGGCACCGCGGGCAGCAGCTATCTCATGGGCAAGATCCTGGAGAAGGGTGTGGGAGCGAACTTCAACTTCGTCATGGGTTATCCCGGCGGCAGCGAGATCGATCTGGCGGTGGAACGAGGGGAAGTGCTTTGCCGTGGCATGACCATTCCCCCGCACTTCGGCCGGGAGCCCTATCTGACCTGGCACAAGAAGAAGTTCGTCCGGCAGCTCGTCCAGAGCAGCCGGGAGCGGGACTCGAGGCTCAAGGACACACCCACGCTCTCTGAGCTGTTCGATAAGTACAACGCCCCGAAGCAGGTCCGGGCCATGTCCTCGGTGGTCTTCGCCAGCGGCGACTTCGGGCGCCCGTTCGCCGTCGCGCCGGGTGTTCCCGCGGACCGTGTGAAGATGTTGCGGGACGCCTACGCCAAGACCCTGCAGGACCCGAAGCTGGCGGCCGAGGCCACGAAGGGGCGGATGGTGCCGTTTCAGTTGACCAGGGGCGAGGACTTGCAGAAAGTGGCCCAGAGCGTCGTGAGCCAGCCCAAGGAGGTGGTCGACGGCATCAGGGAGTTGCTGGGGAGATAGCTGACACGCCATGATGCTCGACGCCTTCATAGAGGGACTGTTTCACGTCCTTTCCTGGCCGGCCTTCGGCTTCCTGCTGTTGGGCGCGTTGGTGGGATTCATCGTGGGGATTCTCCCCGGCCTGGGCGGCCTCGCCACCCTGGCCCTGATGCTCCCCTTCGCCTACAAGATCGGGGAGCCGATCTCGGCCTTTGCCTTTCTCCTGGGGATGCACGCCATCACCGGCACCACCGGTGACCTCACCTCGATCCTCTTCGGCATCCCGGGAGAAGGCACGGCCGCGGCCACCATCATGGACGGCTACCCCATGACCAAGAACGGGGAAGCCGGCCGGGCCATGGGCGCCGCGCTCATGAGCTCGCTGGTGGCCGGCCTCGAAGGCGCGTTGATACTGGCCCTCGCCATTCCCATCATGCGGCCGCTGGTATTGTTCTTCGGCTCTCCGGAACTGTTCATGCTGGCGATCCTGGGCATCACCTTCATTGCGTCGCTGAGCGGGTCGTCGCTCACCAAGGGCCTCCTCTGTGGGGGCATCGGGCTTATGCTCGCAGCCATCGGTGTGGATCCTCAGACCGGGACGCTACGTTACACAATGGGTACGCTGTATCTCTGGGATGGCCTGAGTCTGGGCCCGGTCGTGGTCGGACTCTTCGCCATCCCGGAGATCATCGACCTGGCGGTGCGGGGCACGAGCATCGCCGAGGCCAAGGTGGAGAAGATCACCGGGGTCATGGAAGGGGTGAAGGACACCTTCCGCCACTTCGGCCTGACCATGCGCTGCGGCTTCATCGGCGCGTTCATCGGCGCCTTGCCGGGCCTCGGCGGCGGCGTCTCGCAGTGGCTGGCCTACGGCCACGCGGTGCAGTCGTCGAAGGACAAGAGCGGGTTCGGCAAGGGCGACGTCCGCGGCGTCCTGGGACCCGGGGCCGCCAACAACTCGAAGGAAGGGGGCAACCTGATCCCCACCGTGGCCTTCGGCATTCCGGGCAGCAGCGCCATGGCCATCCTGCTGGGGGCGTTCCTCATCGTCGGCCTCAACCCCGGTCCGGAGATGCTCACCAAGCATCTGGACATCACCTTTGCCATGGTGTGGATCCTCGTGATCGCCAACATCATAACCGCGGGCGCGTGCTTCCTGTTCCTGAATCATCTCGTGAAGCTCACCTTCGTCAGGGGCCACCTGCTGATACCGTTCCTGCTCATGTTCGTCTTTCTGGGCGCCTTCGCGGCCCACAACAACTTCAGCGACATGATCGTCACGGTCATCTTCGGCGTCGTGGGTTACGTCATGGTGCTGTTCCAGTGGCCGAGGCCGCCGTTCGTACTGGGACTGGTGCTGGGGACGATCGTCGAGAACTATCTGTGGATTTCCAGCAGCGCCTATGGAGCGGCGTGGCTCTTGCACCCCACGGTGGTCACCATCTTCATCCTGATGGTGGGAACCCTGGTATATTCCATGGTTCAGACGCGCAGAGGCAAGTCCATCGAGGACGAGATCCGGAAAGGCGCCGAAGGAAAGGTGGAGTAAGACCTGCTCCCCGTTGCCCTGGCCCTGCTGGCCTCCCTAGCCTTTGCCTGCACGGCAACGCTGGTTCATCGAGGCGTCCAATATCTCGATCCCTTCAGCGGCCTGGTGGTGGACCTCTTCTTCAATGGGGTGTGCCTGTGGCTCTTCCTGTTCACCTTTCACGACTTCTCGGAGCTCTGGGCCGGAGCCAACCTCATCTTTGCGGTCTCCGGTCTCGTCGTCCCGGGACTCTTTCGCCTGGTGGCCTTCAAGGGTATCGAGCGGATGGGAGCCTCGGCCGCCACCGCGGTTCTCAATTCGGCGCCGCTCTTTGCCGTGCTCCTGGCCATGCTGCTCCTGGATGAGCAACCCGGTCCCGCCAACCTCCTGGGCGCCGTGGCCGTCGTTTGCGGCCTGGTGTTCCTGTCGTGGAAGGGCGAATCGAGATCCTGGCGCCCTCGGGACCTGGTCTTCCCGGCATCCGGGGCGTTGCTCGCGGCGCTGCGCGACAATCTGGTCCGTTTCGGCCTTCTTGCCGGGCCGGCACCCATGGTGGGAGCCACGATCACGGTGAGCACGTCGTTCCTGGCCATGTCGGCGGTCTATATCCCGAGGCACGGCCTGAGCCGGCTGAGGGATTGCGGGTGGAGCACCCTCGGCTGCTTCGCGTTGATAGGATTCGTGCACTCCGTGGCCTACTTTCTGATGTTCACGGCGCTGGGCATAGCGGACGTCGCCGTGGTATCCCCCCTGGTGCACTGTTTCTCCCTCTTTACCCTGGGGCTTTCCCCGCTTATCCTGGGTGACGCGGACCCGATCACGCAGCGCAAGGCAGTCGCCACCTCCATGGTCGTGCTGGGCGTGCTGCTGATCGCGTGGTCGAGGTGGTCGTACACGGCCTCGTAACGGTCCGCCAATGCCATGTGGACGCTGCCGAACCTGCCGTAGGGGCGGGTTTCAAACCCGCCCGTGCCCCCATGAGTGAGCCAATATCATGTGGACATTGCCGAACCTGTTGAGTCTCTTCCGGATCCTTCTGGTGCCTTTCCTGGCCTACCTGCTGGCGTTCACGGATCCGGTGTCCTGCGCGCTGGCCGCGCTGATCTTCATCATCGCATCCGTGACCGATATGCTCGACGGGTATCTGGCGCGCCGGAACAAGAGCGTATCCGACTTCGGCAAGCTCCTGGATCCGTTGGCGGACAAGCTCCTTGTGGTCACCGCGCTCATCATGCTGGTGGCCGTCGACCGTCCCGGCGATGCGGACGTGCCCGCGTGGCTCGTGGTCATCATCGTCGCCCGCGAGGTGGCCGTGACCGTGCTGCGCGGCATCGCCCTCAGCGAGGGCATCGTCATCCCGGCCGATGAGTTGGGCAAGTACAAGCTGCTGGTGCAGACCTTTGCCCTGGTGGGCCTGATGCTCCACTACAGTTACCTCGGAATCGATTTCTTCGTCGCGGGCATGTATTTCCTGTGGCTTTCCACCGTGCTCGCGGTCTGGTCGGGGGTCGAGTACCATGTCCGGTTCCTGGGTTCGCTTCGTGCCCGTTCCCGGCCCGCATAATTGACAAGGATGAGCGGATGATGTAGGAAACCCTGCAGGATGCGGGTGTAGCTCAGTTGGCTAGAGCGTATGCTTGCCAAGCATAAGGTCGCCGGTTCGACCCCGGTCACCCGCTCCAAACCCCACCTCCCTGCAAGCTGTTCCCGATAACATCGTTTCCAGCCCCGACCGTTTCGATGCCGTGCAGAAACCGCTGAAATTCGCCACCTCCAACAGGCACAAGTTCGGCGAGGCAAGTGCGATCCTCGGAGATTACGGGATACCCGTGGAGATGGCGCCCCTGGAGCTTCGCGAGATTCAGGCGGACGCCTTGGAAGAGATCGCCGCGGAGAAGGCGCGGGAGGCGTGCCGGAAACTGGACGGTCCAGCCATGGTGGAGGACACCGGCCTGTTCATCGACGGCCTGCACGGCTTCCCTGGTCCCTACTCGGCGTACGTGTTCCGGACCCTGGGAAACCAGGGCATCCTGCGGCTGCTGGAGGGCGCCCCGGACCGTTGCGCGACGTTTCGGTCCGTCTTCGCCTACTGCCGTCCTGGCGGCTCTCCCGAGTGCTTCAGTTCCGGCGTGGCGGGAATCATCGCCCTGGAATGCAGGGGAGAGGGCTGGGGCTACGACCCGATCTTCATCGCCGAAGGAGCCTCGGGAAGGACCTACGGTGAACTTGGCGACGAGAAGAACCAACTGTCCCACCGCCGCATGGCCCTGGAGAACCTTGCCCGCTGGATTCACGAATTCGGAAGCTCGCTCTAACCCGTCGAACCGTCGAGGAGGACCTGCACCGTCTGTCGGATGTTTAGGAATCCGAAACGGCCTTGAGCCCCTTCCCAACAGTCGCCTCGATGCGGTGCTGGAGCCGTGAGGCAAGCTCGTCGCGATACCTTGGCCTCGATATCTTCCTTCAAGGCTTGGGCGGCAGCGGGATTGTCGTCCGAGATGTAATCGACAATCGTCATCAGATCGGCGATTGCCATGGGCTTCCATTCAAGCTCGCCCACGGCGTTTTCCGTCAATCAACTCCTGCGATTTGCGCATGACCTGCTCGTGTGGAACCGCAGGGCTCGGATCGTCCAGGGCTTCCCGAACCTTGGCACGGAACCATGCGTCATGGGCTTCAGGATCTGCGGTCAGGCCGGCCGGCAAGCCACCCTCTGCGGCGACACGGGTCAGGAGGATACGCACCGCATCCGAGAGCGTCAGACCGACACCGGCCAGCGTGTCGGCGGCCTTGGTCTTGAGTTGATCATCCACGCGCACATGGAGCATCGAGGTTTGAGCCGGCATTGGATTTCCTTTCCTTTACCAATCCTATACATCTCAATTGAGATACGTCAAGTGGTCGGGACGAAAGCCGTACAGATGACCTCGGTTCTGCAAGGATCCATTAGTGCTCGAGTGCTTTTTATTCTGCCGCAACTAGGGAGTGAGTATCTTCGTCGAGTGAATAAGTATCTGTAGGAGAAAAAGAGGGTGGTGAACTCAGCTTTGGGTTGACACGGCCCGATAGTGGTCCTGCAGCACGCGCGCGACGCAGCCCGTGAGGTTCATGGCCGTCTCGAGGTGAAGGAACTCATTGGGGCCGTGCGCGTTGGACTTGGGCCCCAGCACCCCGGTGATCATGAGCTGGGCCTCGGGGAACTTCTCCGCCAGCATGGCCATGAACGGTATGGTGCCGCCTTCGCCTGTGGCGCAGGCGTCCTTGCCGAAGAACTCGCGGGAGGCGCGGGTCATGGAATCTTCCAGCCACGGTTGGAACGGCGGCGCGTTCCAGCCGCCGGTGCCCTGTCCCGCCTCGAACGTCACCTTGGCCTGGTACGGCGGATCCTTGGTCAACGTATCCCGCAGACAGGCTACCGCGGCGTCGGGGCCGGCCGTAGGGGGAAGACGGAGAGATAGCTTGACACGGGTCTCCGGGCGCAGGACGTTGCCGGCCTGCTCCAGGGTCGGGATTCCGGCGGCGCCGATGATCTCGAGCTGTGGCCGCCACGTGCGGTTCAGCAGCAGCTCGGCGACATCGTCGCCCACGGGCGTCGTGCCGGGGTGGAAAGGGTAGCCTTCGTGCAGTCCCGCGCCGAGCACTTCCGCCGCCGACCTGGCCTGCGCAAGCCGGTCGGGCGGGATCTCCACATGAAGGCCGGGTGGCAGGATCTGTCCGGTGTTCTCGTCTTCCAGGCGGCTCAACAGCCGCCGGAGGATCCGGAAGCTCGAAGGGACGATGCCGCTGGCCGCGCCGGAATGAACTCCTTCGGTCAGCGTCGATACCGAAAGCGTGGCGTTGATCACGCCCCGCAATGAGGTGGTGACCCACATCCGTTCGTAGTCGCCGCAACCGGAGTCCAGGCACACCACGAGGTCCGGCGTGCCGATTCGGTCTGCCAGCGCATTGACGTAGTGGGGCAGATCGAAGCTGCCGCTCTCCTCGCAGGCCTCGATGAGGATCACGCAACGGGCGCAGGGAATGGACTCGAGCTTCAGCGCCTTGACCGCGGTCAGGGCCGCGAACATTCCGTAACCGTCGTCCGCGCCGCCGCGGCCGTAGAGCTTGCCGTCCTCCAGAACGGGCGTCCACGGCCCCAGCTCCGGGCGCCATCCTTCCATGGGAGGCTGCTTGTCGAGATGCCCGTAGAGCAGCACCGTTCCCTGGCCGGTTCCGGGTATTTCCATCAGCAGAAGGGGTGTCCGGCCTTCGGCCCGGGCCACGTGAAGATCCAGGCCGGGAACGTTCTGAGCCTTTGCCCACCGGGTGAAGAGCTCCACGGCCCGGTCCATGTGTCCGTGTTCCCGCCACTGGGCGTCAAAGGCCGGCGACTCGTTGGGGATGGCGATGTATTCCTGCAGCGCTGGAATGATGCTCGCCTGCCACGTTTCGCGTATGAATGATTGAAGCTGCATCCTCTTCATCTGTCAGGAGCCTGTCCGTGTAGGGGCGGGTTTCAGACCGGGCCGTGCTTCTTCTTGCACGACCGTCACGCCACGTGCAGCCCGTGGTCCTCTTTCGGCTCGGGGTAATGAAAGCGCTCGACTTCGACGTGATCCGCTCCCAGGCTTGCCAGTTCCTCCAGGTCCAGCGCGGCCTCGGCCTCCCGGGCCCGCCGCAGGGTGGCCTTTACCGCCGGGTGTTTCGGGATGAAGAGCTGGCAACAGTCCTGATCGGGCAAGACCGAGGTCTCGAAGGTGCCAATGTCCATGGCCTGGTTGATGATCTCCTGCTTGTCCATGCCGATGAGCGGGCGCAGCACCGGGAGCCGAGAGGCCTCCTCGATCACCGCGATGTTGGGCAGCGTCTGCGACGCCACCTGGGCCAGGCTCTCACCGGTGACCAGCGCCCGGGCACGCTCCTTGGAGGCGATGACGGACGCGATCCGGAGCATCATCCTGCGGTAGATCACCACCCGGAGCGGGCGGAGCACGGCCGCCACGATCCGGCGCTGAATTTCGCCGAACGGCACAAGGTAGAGCCGCGACACGAACTGGTAGCGGGTGAGCATGTCCACGAGCGCTTTGGCCTTCTCCTGGGACGAGCGGTCCAGGAACGGACTGCTGTGGAAGTGGACGAAGATGAGCCGGCAGCCGCGTTGCATCATCCGGTAGGAGGCCACCGGGGAATCGATGCCCCCGGAGATGAGCGACACCAGCCGCCCGCTGGTGCCCACCGGAAGGCCGCCGGGTCCCGGCACGCGTTCCAGGCTCAGGAACGCGCTCGACGGCAGCATCTCCACGGACACCGTCAGCTCGGGCCGGGTGAGGTCCACGCGTGCCCCCGAGTGGGCCTGGACCAGGGCGCCCAGCTCCCGGTTGATGTCGTTGGAGGTCAGTGGAAAACGTTTGTCCACGCGCCGGGTCTCGACCCGGAAGGATTCGAAGGACTGCCCCCGGAGGGCTTCGAGAATCCGTGCTCCCAGCACCGACATGTCGTTGTCGGTTCGTTCCACAAGGGAAAAGTTGGCGATGCCGAAGACGCGGCCAAGTCGGTCGGTCAGTTCGTCCGCGGGTACGTCGTGGTTGAAGTTCAGCAGCAGTCTGCCGGAGGCGTTGCGGATCTCCTTGAGTCCCATGCCTCGCAAGGCCGTGCTGAGGTTCTTCTTGAGATGCTCGATGAAATAGGCGCGATTGCCGCGTTTGAGGGCGATCTCGTGGTAACGAACCAGGGCCGAATGCATTCTGAAGCAATAGCAGATCCATGGAACTTTTGCATGGAAGGCCGCCTGTGATACCATGAGCGTTCGCCGCGGAGGGTTTACATGGAGACGTTCAAAAGGGTGTCGGAAGTCGCGCAGTTCTCCCCGGAGAAGATGAAAAAGAACGGTGTCTTCGAGACGGAGCGGCTGTTTTGCGACGTTTACTGTTTCGAGGCTGGACAGGCCCAGAGCGTGCATACGCATGACGGTTCGGACAAGGTCTACTTCGTGTTGGAGGGCAAGGGGCTGTTCCACATCGGCGGGGAGCAGCGGGAGCTCGGCAAGGACGAGGTGGCGCTGGCGCCCTCGGGGGAGCCCCACGGCGTGGAGAATCCCGGGCCGGAGCCGTTGAAGCTGCTGGTGGTCATGGCCCCGCCCCCGAGCCATTGAGGACGCTGCCGACGAATGAAAAGCAATCGGGCCATTCGTGTACAACGCGACAACGGCGCCCCGAAACGTCATTCCCGCGGAAGCGGGAATCCAGGGGTGGTGGAGGGTAGGGGCTTATGGCGGCAGAAGATCCGGTGAACGACGTCAACCGGCGCTTTTACGAGGCGTTCGAAAGTCTCGATTTCAAGCGCATGGAAGGCATCTGGCTGCGTGAGGACTACATCAAGTGCGTCCATCCCGGCTGGGCGTTGCTGTCCGGTTGGGACGCCGTCATGGAAAGCTGGCGGCGGATCTTCGAGAACACGCAACAGATGCGCTTTACGCTCACCAACGTGCAGGCGCGGGTGCAGGGCGGCCTCGCCTGGGTCACGCTGTACGAGAATCTGAACTCCACTCAGCAAGGGCAGGACAACGCGGCGGTGGTGCTTGCCACCAACATCTATGAACAACACCCGGACGGCTGGTTCATGATACACCACCACGGCTCGCCCGTGATGATGGCCGAGCCGGAACCCCATTCCACCGTTCAGTGAAGCTCCTCCAGGACAAGGTCTGCATCGTCACCGGCGCGGGCCGGGGCATCGGCCGCGCCATTGCGCTGCTGGCTGCGGAGAACGGCTGTCGAACGATGCTGGCGTCGAGAAGCGCGGACCAGCTCGCGGCGGTTCAGGCCGAGATCACGGCACGGGGCGGACAGGCTTCCTTTATCCGCACCGACCTTTCCAGGCAGGAGGACTTGGCGGCGCTGGTCCAGCAGACCCTCGACCGTTTCGGCGCCATCGACTTCCTCGTCAACAACGCCGGCTGGGGCATCAAGGCCGATGTCGTCAAGGCCCGGGTGCAGGACTGGGAGCAGACCCTTCGGGTCAACCTGTTGGCACCCATGATCCTGAGCCAGCTCGTCCTGCCCACCCTCATGGCGAGGCAGGGAGGCGCGGTCATCAATATCGCGTCGATATCGGCGCGGGCAGGGCAGGGCGGGTCCGCGGCTTACGCGGCGTCCAAGGCCGGGCTCATCGCCTTCAGCCAGGCGCTTTTCGAGGAGGTGCGGGAGCACAACATCAAGGTGGCGGCGATCCTGCCGGGTTTCGTCGACACCGAACTGATACCGCCGGTCAGGCATCTCGACCGGGCCAGGATGATTCAGCCCGAGGACGTGGCCCAGGCGGTGCTGTTCGCTCTCACCGCGCCTCCCACCGCTTGTCCGGTGGAGATCACGGTGCGGCCGCAACGCACGCCGTACCGGTAGGGTGGAGAGGCCACCCACCCGTCACCCCGGACTTGAGCACGCCGTACACCCCACCCGTCACCCCGGACTTGATCCGGGGTCCAGAGGAAGGGCGCCTGGACCCCGGGTCAAGCCCGGGGTGACGTTTATGGACGCCCGGGGTGACGTCATGGACGCCCGGAATGACGGGGTCCCAAGGCCCTCCGCACGAATCCTCAGGCCGCCCCTTGCAGGTTGCAGAACTCCTCGTAGTCGATGAGCTCGTGAATGGTGGGCTTTTCGCCGCACATGGGGCACTCGGGGTCCTGCCGCAGGCGGAGCGTGTTGATCTCCATGGTCAACGTATTGAAATGGAGCAGCCGTCCGGCCAGGGAGTCGCCCTTGCCGAGGATGAGCTTGATGGCCTCCACCGCCTGGATCGTGCCGATGAGTCCGGGCAGGACTCCCAGCACTCCCGCCTCGGCGCAGCTCGGCGCCATGCCCGGGGGAGGGGGCTCGGGGTAGAGGCAGCGGTAGCACGGGCCGTTGCCCGGGTGGAACACCGACACCTGTCCCTCGAACTGGAAGATGCTGCCGTGGACGTTGGGCTTGCCGGTCATCACGCAGGCATCGTTCACCAGGTAGCGGGTGGGGAAGTTGTCGCAGCCGTCCACCACGATGTCGTAGTCCTTGAGGATCTCCATGATGTTGTCGGAGGTCAGCCGTTCCTCGTAGGGGACCACGTTGACGTCGGGGTTCAGGCCCTGGAGGGTCTTCCGCGCCGACTCGGTCTTGGGCTCGCCGATCCGGTCGTTGGTGTGGAGGATCTGGCGCTGGAGGTTGGAAAGGTCCACCACGTCGTGATCGACGATCCCCAAGGTGCCGACGCCGGCCGCCGCCAGGTAGTAGGCGGACGGCGAGCCCAGGCCCCCGGCCCCTACCATCAGCACCTTGGCGTCGAGAAGCTTCGCCTGCCCCTCTTCCCCCACCTCGGGAAGCAGGAAGTGGCGGCTGTATCGGGTGAGCTGCTCCTGCGTGAACTGCCGGTCCTGCGCGAAGGAATAGCCCTCGTTCTTCCAGGCGCCATATCCGCCGGACATGGAGATCACGTCCTCGTAGCCCATCTCCTGCATCACCTTGCCGGCCAGGAGCGATCTCACGCCGCCGGCGCAATAGGCGATGATGGGGGTTGACTTGTCGGGCACCTCGGCGTCCATCTTCATCTCGAGAAAGCCCCGCGGCACCGACATCGCGCCCTCCAGGTGCCCTTCCCGGTATTCCTCTTTCTCCCGGACGTCCAGGACCACGTGCTTGTCGTTGTTCTGCAGCAGCTCGTGCACCTGCTGAGGCGACAACTCTGTCACGGTGCCGCGCGCCTCGTCCATCAACTGCTGGAATGTCTTGGCCATGATCTCTCCCTCGCGGAGGCCTGCAAATAGTAACTAAGTTTTCAAGTACCTATTATAAGTTATTCGCCGGCGTTGTCAATTCAACCGGTAGAAGCGGTTCGCGTTGTCGGCGAGGATCTTGCGCTTGGCCGTATCCGAGACGTCCTCCCTGGCGCAAAGCTCGGGGATATCCTTGAAATATTCCTCGCGCGGACGCTCGTGGGGATAGTCGGAAGCGAAGAAGATGTGGTCCTCGCCAAGGAGCTCGACGACGTAGGGCAGGGTGCGTTCCTCGGACTCGACGGAGACGTAGACGCTGCCGCTCTTGATGTAGTGGCTGGGGGAGTGCTTCAGCCGGGGCGCCCACTTCTTGCCGCGCCGCTCGTAGCCCTCGTCGAGCCGGTCCATCATGAACGGCACCCAACCGGCGCCCGCCTCCAGGTAGGCGACACGGAGGTCGGGAAAGAGCTCAAATACGCCCTGGAACACCATGTTGGTCAGATGGATCAGCAGGGGAATGGGATGCTCCAGCGCGTGGACCTCGGCGAAGCTGTCGAGATAGTCGAAACCCAGCCCGCGGCTGGGCGCGCCGTGGACGGCCAGCGCCATGTCGAGGCGGCACGCCTCTTCGTAAAGCGGAAAGAAGCTCTCGTGGCCGTACCCC
Source organism: uncultured Binatia bacterium (SeqCode) (assembly GCA_965218305.1). Classification (GTDB taxonomy): domain Bacteria; phylum Desulfobacterota; class Binatia; order UBA9968; family JAJDTQ01; genus JAJDTQ01. The sequence continues at coordinate 1,059,149 of OZ244617.1, forward strand.
TTGCCCAGCGAGTTCACCGACGGCAGCACCGCGGCCGGCATGCCCAGTTCTTCCTTGGCCCGCCGCATCTCCTTGATGGCGTCATCGATGCTGTGAATCGGGATCAGCGCCGCGCCGAGGACCCTCGGCGTATGCTTCATGTAGTAGTCGTGGAGCCACGAGTTGTAGGCGTGGGCGATGTTGACGGCATAGGCCGGATCCTGGATCAGCCCGAATCCCAAGCCGGAGGTCGGGTAGACGACGGTCCGGTCGATGCCGCAGTCGTCCAGGAACGACACCCACATGTCGCAGTCCGGGTAGTCCCTGAGCCCGGACGAGCTCATGTTCGACAACCGGGTCCATCCGTCCAGTGACGGGAACAGCGAGTACATGCGAGCCCAGGCGGGCTGGCCGTCGCTACCGACGTATTTCTCCGACATGAAGGGCATCATCTCGCTGGCGTTCTCCATGATGTGTCCGTCGCCGTCGATGACCGGATAGGCATTCGCGCGCATGGGTTACTCCTTTCGTTCCGAAGCAGGGTTACAGCGGGGTGTCTGCACACGGGCGGGTTTGAAACCCGCCCCTACGCGATTCCGTAGAACCGCTTGGCGTTATCGCTCAGCATCTTGTCGGCCACCCGCTCGGGAATGTCTTCCCGGCCGCGGATGGTGGCCGTCAACTGGGGCTCGAACGAGGGGTCCTGATGGCCGTAGTCCGAGCCGATGAGGATATGGTCCTCGCCGATGTAGTCCACGAGATAGGGGACGTCCTCGTCCGCCTCGCAGGCGACGAACATGCGGTAGTCCTCGAACAGCCCTTCGTCCGACTTGTGCTTCCAGTCGCTTTTGAGCAGCCGCTTGAGGATGTGCAGCATGAACGGCACCCAGCCCGCCGAGGCTTCGATGAAACCGATGCGCAGGCCCGGAAACTGCTCGGGTATGCGGTTGGCAATCAGGTCCCGGAAGGCAAACACCGGCAGGATGCGGCCCTGGGCGAAGGAGAAGTTCCGCTCGAAGCTGAACAGGTTGATGATCGACGGCGCCCCCATGCCGGTATGGATGCAGATGGGCAGGTCCAGCTTGGCGGCCTCTTCGTAAATCGGGAAGAAGTAGGGGTCGTCCAGGGTGCGGTCCCCCTCCATGCCGCGAAAGAAGATGCCCACGGCGCCGTGCTCCTTGGCCAGCCGCATCTCGTCGATGGAAGCCTGGATGGAGAGCAGCGGCAGCACCGCGGTCCACATCAGCCGGTTCTGCCCGGTGCGGTGCACCCCCCACATGTACCGGTTGTAGGCGCGGCACAGGGCGATATCCAACTCCGTATCGTGGGTCAGGTAAACCAGGAAGAGGGTGGGATAGATGACCTGGACGTCGATGCCGAGCCGGTCCATATCGGCCAGTCTCACCTCGGGCTGGGTGATCTCGCGGCTGGCGATGAGGCTGTCGCTGCGCGACGACTCCAGCTTCGTGGCGGACGGCGTGACCAGGCGGTAACTGCCCTTGCCGTTGGGTTTCGGCACGATATTGCCGTCGATGAGCCAGAAGGCGTTACGCGGGCCGTAGAGCGTGTCCTCGGGCACCGAGGTGAGCACCGGCCGGCGCGAGTACATGCCCTCGTCCATGTGGTCCCACATGGCGAGGGGTTCGGCGATATGCGTGTCGGAGTCGATGATCATCATGGGACGCGGCTCCCGGTGGCTTATGCGGCCGGATGTTGCCGGCCGCCGAACCGCCTCAAAAGGAGTAAAGCTGCTTCGGGTTCTCGCACAGGATCTTGTCGGCGATGGCCGGCGACAGGTCTTCCCGTGACCGGATGGTCTGGGCCAGCTCCGGCTCGAAGGAAGGATCGTTGTGGCCGTAATCGGAGCCGATGATGATGTTGTCCTCGCCCATGTGCCGGATCAGGTACGGGATGTCCTCGTCGGCCTCGCATGCGACGAACAGCCGGTACTTCTGGAACAGCTCGACGCTCGAATCGAACTTGAACTGCTGCTTCAGCAGCCGCCGCAGGATGTGTAGCAGGAACGGCACCCAGCCGGCCGACGCCTCGATGAAGCCGAACCGCAGCTTCGGAAACATCTCCGGGATGCGGTTGTGGATGATGTCCCGGAACGCGAAGATCGGCAGCACCCTGCCGTGGGCGAAGGTGTGGTTGCGCTCGAGATTGAACATGTTGGTGAGGGTGGGGCAGCCCGACCCCGTGTGGATGCAGATGGGCAGCTCCAGCGCATTGGCCTCTTCGTAGACCGGGAAGAAGTACGGGTCGTCCAGGGTCCGCTCCCCCTCCATGCCGCGAAAGAAGATCCCCACCGCGCCGTGTTCCTTGGCGAGCCGCATCTCCTTCACCGACTCGTCGATGGATCCGAGCGGCAGGATGGCGTTCCAGCGAAGCCGCCCCTGACCCTTCTCTTCGATCTCCCACATGTAGCGGTTGTAGGCCTTGCACAGCGCGATCTCGAGGTCCACATCCTCGGTGAGATAGACGAGGAAGAGGGTGGGGTAGATCACCTGCGTCTCGATGCCGAGACGGTCCATGTCCTTGAGTCTCACGTTAACGTCGGTGATCTCGCGGCTGGCCACGAGGCTGTCGTTCCGTGATGTTTCCAGCGTGGAAGCCGTCGGCGTCACCAGCCTGAAACCACCCTTGCCGGAGGGTTTCGGAAAGATGTTGCCGTCGATGAGCCAGAACTTGTTGCGTGTCCCGTACAGCGTGTCGTCGGTAATCGACGTCAGCACCGGCCGGCGGGGATACATGTCCTCGTCGAAGAACTTCCACATCGCCTCGGGCTCGGCGATATGCGTATCCGCATCGATGACTCCTGCCATGATTGCCTCCTTGGAGAATCGGCACCGCGGTCGGAATGGTGGAAACGCGCGGCAGCACGGACGGTGCCCGTGGTTGTTTTTACTGCCAGCGGTGACAGCTTGTCAAACGCGCCTGGGCGCAGGAATCACGACGATGAACGCGGTTTCCCTTGTAGGTCGGGTTAGCCGAAGGCGTAACCCGACAGACACGCCGGGCCGTGTCGGATTACGCTTCGCTAATCCGACCTACGAGGAGCTACGAGGAGCGAGGGGAACTTTGGGTGTTCCGTCCTCACCCTTCGGCGCAGAGGCGGCCGAGGCCCGGGATCGACGGCGAGCGGCCCATCCGCCGCAGGCACGCCCACAGGGCTGCCTGGTTGCTGGACACTACCGGACGGGCGAGGCGGCTCTCCACCGCTTCGATGGTCTCGATCATGCGCGTGTTGGTGCAGCTCAGGAAGTAGCCCTCGGCCTCAGGGCGGCTGTTGTCGCAGGTGATGTCCAGCCATTGCTCCGGGGTCACCGCGATGTAGTCGTCGCTTCCGGCAAGGCCCAAGCCCAGCTCGTGAATCACCTCGAAGCCGGCTTCCGACATGTAGCGCACCTCCGACTGGTTGGTCTCCTCCACGTAGGGGCTGATGAGCACGAGCTTGCGGATCGCGAGCTCGTTCAGCGCCTCGGTGATTGCCTGGCTGGTGGTCACCGCTGTGCATCCGCTTGCCCGGCCGACCCATTCGGTGATTCGCTCCTCGCCGGCGAGGCCCCCCTCCATGGAGTTTGCCGTGCAGTGGAACACGATCACGTCCGGGCTGGTGTCGGACAACGCGCCCGCGGCTTCCTCGATGGCTCCCTGGAGTTGGTCAAGGGGTTTGCTCCACTTTCCAGTCATGCGCAGCCGGGTGACGTGGATGTCCACGTCCGCCGGCGCGTACCGGTTGAACTGGGGCTCGGTGAGCCGGTTGGCGGACGGGATGATCAGGCCGATGCGCGCCTGGCTGTCCATGTGTTCCTCCGTTCCTGTAATCGATCTCGTTTGTTCGATGGCTGAGAGACGAACACCGCGGCGGACCCCGGTCAGGGCGACCGCCGGTCGCCCCTACGAGAGGTCCCTATGCCGGCGGGACTCCTTCGTCCCCGTTTCCCCACGAGCCCATGGCCTTGGCCAGGGCCTTCGGCTCCGGCAGGTCCTTCAGGTCGAAGAACTCGACGGCGTTCTTGTAGAGCACCAGCTCTTTCTGGGCGAAGCTCAGGTCGTCGCCGGAGATGACATCACGAACGGAGTAGGGGAAGTGGCAGTCCCAGTGGCAGTAGTCCGAGGCGTACAGCACGGTGGCCGGTCCGGAAGCGTCCAGCACCCGGTCCAGTCCGGTTTCCTCGGACTCGCATGACAGCACGAGCTGTTCGCTTCGGATGACCTCGCTGGGACGCCGCCTCATCTCGGGCATCTGCGGCGCCAGCTTCTCCATGTGCTCGTCGAGACGCTCCATCCAGAAGGGCAGCCAACCGGCGGCGCCTTCCATGTACGCCACTTTCAGCCGGGGATAGCGGTCGAACACACCCTCTCCGAGCATGTGCATCATCGCGATCATCAGCTCGAAGGGGAAGGCGGTCATGTGGACGTAGACGTACTTGTAGAAGCGCCGGCTGCCGGCGCCCATGACCCCGGACACCCCGGGAACGCCGTCGTGTCCGGTCTGCGGGTGGACCGAGAGCGGCATGCCGAGCTCCTGGGCGGCGGCGTAGATGGGTTCGAACATGGGGTCGCCCATGTTCCGGCCGTAGACGTTGGTGGGCAACATGGCGGTGGTGGCGCCGTGCTCGGCCAGATAGTGCAGCTCCCGCACGGCCGCGGGCGGGTCCTGGCACGGAATGAGGCCCACGCCGCGCAGGCGCCGCGGGTCGGAGGAGCAGTACTCCAGCAGCCATTCGTTGACGGCGTGGCACATCGCCCCGGCCAGGTCCTTGTCCATCAGGCCGTTGACCGTCAGCGCGATCTGCGTGCCGAAGATCACCGCCACGTCGATCCCCTCCAGGTCCATGTCCTTGAGGCGTTCCTTGGGCTCGGTCATGCCGGGACGGCCCTTGCGTGCCTCCGCGGTCATGGGGCCCGTCACCCCGGGCCCGGGCCCCTCGTTGGCGGGCCAGATGCGGCCCTCCAGCAGCAGGCGGTTGCCGCCCCGGTTGTCCTTGAGGCGCACCGGCGCCAACGACTTGTACTTCTCGGGCAGCAAGGGCTTGAAGTCGATGTCGCCTTCGTTGACGTGCCCGTCCGCGTCGATGACCAGTGTGTTGGTGAAATCTTCCATGATGTGTGCTCCAATCGAGCCGTTTCGGTGTCCGCCGAAAGGCCGGGTTCCAACGGCCTCGTGGCCGACTGTTTCGCCGCGTTTACCGTTACTACTATGGCCTTTTTTGTGTCAAGATGCCCGCGTCGTCGAGAATGCCCATGGATACCGACTCCCGCGCCACGCCCGCACCTCTGCTCGAAGTCAAGGACCTGAGGACGTACTTCTTCACCCGGTCGGGAACGGGCAAGGCGGTGGACGGCGTCTCCTTCACGCTGAACGAGGGGGAATCGCTGGGGCTTCTGGGCGAGTCGGGTTGCGGCAAGAGCATGACCAGCCTCTCCATCCTCCGGCTGGTGCCGAGACCGGCCGGGCGCATTGTCTCGGGCCAGGTGCTGTTCCAGGGCCGTGACCTGCTCCGGATACCCGAGCACGAGATGCGCCGCGTCCGGGGCAAGCAGATCGCCATGATTCTGCAAGACCCCCTGAGCACCCTCAATCCGGTCTTCTCCATCGGCAACCAGGTGGCGGAGCCGCTCCGGGTCCACGGCATCGTGCCCCGTGACGGCATCCGGGAACGGGTCGCGAAGCTCTTGAGCCTGGTGCGCATACCCGCGCCGGAATCCCGGTTGAACGACTATCCCCACCAGTTCAGCGGCGGAATGCGCCAACGCGTCGTCGGCGCCACGGCCATCTCCGCCGGGCCGAAGATCCTCATCGCCGACGAGCCCACCACCTCCCTGGACGTCACCATTCAGGCCCAGTACCTGCGGCTGCTGAAGGAGCTCCAGCGGGAATCGAACCTGTCCATCATCTACATCACCCACGATCTGGGCACCCTGGCGCGGATCTGTGACCGGGTGGCGGTGATGTACGCCGGCAAGATCGTGGAGCAGTTGACCGTGGATGCGCTTTTCGAACGTCCCGCGCATCCCTATACGGAAGCGTTGCTGCGGTCCATCCCGCGCATGGACCGCAAGGTCCACCGGTTCCAGTCCATCGAGGGCAGTCCGCCGGTGGTCTACGATCTACCCCCCGGCTGCGCTTTTGCGCCGCGTTGTCCCAAGGTCAAGGATATCTGCCGGTCGGATTCCCCGCCGATAACGAGCCTCGACCCGAGCCACACCGTGGCTTGCTGGCTGCACGTGAAGGATCATCATGAATCCGCCCCTGCTGGAAGCCAGGAACGTCCGTAAACATTTCCCGGTGACCAAGGGATTGATCTTCGGCGGCAACGTCGGTTGGGTCCACGCCGTGGACGATGTCAGCTTTCGTATCGACAGCGGCGAGACCCTGGGATTGGTGGGGGAGTCGGGTTGCGGCAAGAGCACCACGGCCAAGATGGTCCTGTTGCTGGAGCACCCCACCGGCGGCGAGATACTCTACCAGGGGGTCGGCCTGGAACAGATGTCAGGCGCCGACCTGCGGCAGTACCGCAGCACCGTGCAAGCGGTGTTCCAGGATCCCCAGAGCTCCCTCAATCCCAGGATGCGGGTGGGCGATATCATCGGTGAGCCGCTGGAGGTGAACGGCGGACTTCCCCGGCAGGCGGTGCGCGAGCGGGTGGGAGAGGTCCTGAAGGATGTCAACATGGACGCGGCGTTTGCCCGGCTCTATCCCCACGAGTTCAGCGGCGGTCAGCGGCAGCGTATCGCCCTGGCACGGGCCCTGGTCACCCATTCGCGGTTGATTGTCCTGGACGAGCCGGTAGCGTCTCTGGACGCCTCCATCCGGAGCCAGATCATCAACCTGCTGAAGGACCTTCAGGACGAGCACGGCCTGAGCTATCTGCTCATCACCCATGACCTGGCCGTGTCCCGGCACCTGAGCCACCGGGTCGCCGTCATGTACCTGGGACGGATCGTCGAGGAAGGGAAGGCGGACGATCTCTACGCCGAGCCGTTGCATCCCTACACGAAAGCACTCATTGCCGCCGCCCTGCCGGTCCGAGCCGGGCAGGACTCGGACGAGATGGTGTTGGCCGGCGAGGTGCCCAACCCCATGAACCCGCCCTCCGGCTGCCGTTTCCACCCGCGCTGTCCCCTGGCCATGCCCCGGTGCGCCGAAGAGGAGCCGGTGCTCCAGGAGGCGGCTCCGGAGCGGAAGGTGGCCTGCCACTTGTTCTAGGGTCATCGGCACGGAGCCGACCGAGAGGGGTTCGTCCAGGGCTCGGGTAGGGCTGTCGAACGTGTGGGTTTCTAATGTTCGCGCAGGAGGCGGCCGTAGCCGTTGATACGGTCCGTCACGCCGGAGCGGCGCAGCGTTTCCCAGATGATGGCCTGTGTCGCGGTGATCACCTTCACCCCGAGCTCGCGCTCCAGCGGCTCGATGATCTCGATGACTCCCCAGGGCGCCGGCATGTATAGGGTGTCGGCATCGGGATGCTGCCGGTAGAGGGCCTCCGCGATCCCTTTCACCTCGTCCTGGGAGATGGTGGCCAGATCCGCCACGGTCTTGCCGGCGCCCTTGAATCCCATCAGCTCGAAGCCGTAATGGGCCACGTATTCCGCGTGAAATCCCTCGGGATCGGAAAAGGGATGGACGAGAATGAGCTTTTCAGCGCCTACGGCTCTGAGTGCGTTCACTTGCGCGGTCATGCTGGAAGTTACGGTAACACCGATCGCCTCCTCGGTCTTTTTCATGGTCTCATCGAGCCCGTCATAGCCCAATGACAGGTTCAGCGGGACGCCTCCGAACATGACGATGTCGACGTTTGCCCGTCCCATTTCGCGGGCCGCTTCGAGGGTCATCTCGACGCTCCGGGCCACATCTTTCTCCGCGAGCTGCTTGACCGCAAGAGTGGTGAGAACGAGCGTTACTCCTTCCGGGACCATCTTGTAGAATTCGTACGGGAACGTCTCCGTCAAGTAAGGCGGGGATGTATAGCCGATCCGGGCGCGGTAACCGTACATACTGCAGTTCCCTCACATATCGGTGGTCACTGACCGCAAGGTCGCCTGCCACCTGTTTTTTGGCAGCGGGCGGCGGGTATGCTCGGATCGTGTTCAGAAGTCGCGCAGCAGCCGCCCGTAGCCGTTGATACGGTCGTTCACCCCGGAGCGGCGCAGGGTCTCCCAGACGATGGCCTGTATCGCGATGACCACGTTGACTCCGAGCTCCTGCTCCAGCGGCTCGATGAGCTCGATGATGCCCCAGTGGGGGGCGGGGATGTAGAGGGTGTCGGCGTCGGGGTGCTCGCGGTAGAGAGCCTCGGCGAGGGCCTTCACCTCGTCCTGTGAAATGGTGGCCAGATCCGCGACGGTCTTCTGGGCGCCCCTGAACCCCAGCAGTTCGAAGCCGTAGTGGGTTACGTACTCCGCGTGGAAACCCTCCGGGTCCTTAAAGGGGTGAAGGAGGACCAGCTTTTGTGCCCCCACGGCCCGCAGCGCGTTCACCTGCGCGGTGATGCTGGAAGTGACCGGAACGCCGATCTCCGCCTCGGTCTTGCGCAGGGTCTCCTCGAGTCCGTCGTAGCCCAGGGACAGGTTCAGCGGAACGCCGCCGAAAACCATCATATCGACCCCGGCCTTGCCCATTTCCCGGGCCGCCTCCAGGGTCATTTCGACGCTTCGGGTCGTTTCCTGCTCGGTAAGCTGCTTGATGGCCAGGGTGGTGAGGACGAGCGTCACGCCCTCCGGGACCATCTTGTAGAACTCGTAGGGGAAGGTCTCGGTCAGGTAGGGCGGGGACGTATAGCCGATTCGGGCGCGATATCCGTACATGGTAGAGCCTCCTCTTGGTCAAGGGGTGTCACATCAACAGTTCGAAGTCCACTGCTTCTTGCCGTCCTCGTGAGGTCAGCGTCCTACTCTGCCTCTTGCCGTCCTCTCAAGGTCAGCGTCCCGCTCTGCCGTAGGTCGGATTAGCCGAAGGCGTAATCCGACTCCCTCCTCCTCAAGTCAGATTCCGGGTCCTGGGATCCAGGAAGTCCCGCAGCCAGTCGCCCAGCAGGTTGATGGAGAGCACCACCAGCACCAGCGCCACGCCCGGGAAGAACGACAGCCACCAGGCCGTGGTGATGTGGGAGCGCCCGTCCGCGATCATGGCACCCCAGGAAGGCGTCGGCGGAGGAATGCCCGCACCGAGAAAGCTCAGCGACGCCTCCACGATGATGACCCAGCCCACCTGAAGTGTTGCCAGCACTACCAGCGGGTTGATGATGTTGGGAAAGATGTGGCGCTGGAGAATGCGGAAGGAGGAGCAGCCGGCCACCCGGGCCAGGGCCACGAACTCGCGTTCCTTCCAGCTCAGCACCTCGCCCCGCACGAGGCGGGCGAACCTCGCCCACATGACCAGGCCCAGAACCAGGATGAGGTTCCTGAAACTCGGGCCGAACACGACCGCGAAGAGCAGCGCGATCAAGATGATGGGCAGCGACAGCATGGCGTCCGTGGTGCGCATGATGAGCGTGTCGGCCCAGCGTCCGTAGTAGCCGGAGATGAGCCCCAGCAGGGTGCCGATGATACCCCCGACGGCTACGGCCGCCAGGCCGGCGGCAATGGAGACCCGCGCGCCGTGGATGATGCGGCTGGTCATGTCCCGGCCCAGCCGGTCGGTGCCCAGGGGATGTGTGAGCTTGCCGCCTTCCTGCCAGAACGGCGGCAGCAGGCGCGCCCTCAGGGCGATCTTGTTGGGCGGGTAGGGGGCCACGACGTCCGCCAGCACCCCGAGCCCGCCGAAGGTGACGAGGATCAGCAGGGGCAGCAGCAACAGCTTCCGGGCGCGGGCGCGCACGGACCTCGGAAGATCGGTGTCCGCGGTGATGGCTATTTCCGAATCAGCCATAGCGAATACGGGGATCGATGTAGGCGTACAAAATATCCACCATGAGATTGCCCGCCAGAATGATCGTGGACACCAGCAGCACCACCCCCTGGATCACCGGATAGTCGCGCCACTGCACCGCCTCGAAGGCCAGGCGGCCGATGCCCGGCCAGGCGAAGACGGTCTCCACCACCACGCTCCCGGCCAAGAGGATGCCGAAGTAGAACCCGACGAACGTCACCACCGGGATCAGCGCGTTCTTGAACGCGTGCTTCCAGGTCACCACCGATTCCGCCAGCCCCTTGATGCGGGCGAACTTGACGTACTCGCTGTCCAGCACGTCCAGCATGGAGCCGCGCAGGAGCCGTACCACGCCTGCCAGCATGAAGCCGAACAAACCCAGCGTCACCGCCGGCAGCACATAGGACGCGAAACCTTCCATGCGCCCGGCCGGAAGGACATCGAGGTTGACGGCGAAGATGGATATCAGCACGATGCCCGCCCAGAAGGTCGGCACCGACTGGCCGAACAGCGCCACGGTGCGCGCCCCCACGTCCCAGAGCCCGCCCTTTCGTGTGGCCGCGATGACCCCCAGGGGCAGCGCCATCAGAAGCGCCATGGTGGTGGAGAAGAAAACCAGTTTCAGGGTGTTGGGAAGCCGCTGGCCAATGAGCTCGGCCACGGGTTTCTTGGTCCGTATCGAGGTGCCCAAGTCGGCGTACAGCAGGCGCTGCACGAAAAGCCCGTACTGGACGTACATGGGCTGGTCCAGGCCAAGCTCCCGGCTCATCTCTTCCTGGAGCTCGGCTGAGGCGTCGATAGGCAGCATCACGTCCAGCGGGTTTCCCGTGAGCCGCGCCAGGGCGAACACCAGCAGGCTGATCACCAATAACGTGACGAGGCACTGGACCAGCCTGCCGGCGATGTAGCGTTGCATGGAATGCCGCGGGTGTGAGTCGGAGCCTCCTCTCGCGCGCGGCTATTTGGCCGGAGCCGCGGTCACCAGGCTGGGCTCGATGTAGCCCCGGTGGGGCCGCAACTGAATGTCCTTCACCTGGTTCCCGTAACCCCACAGGATTCCCTTGACGTCCGCGATGGGCACGCCGCGGTACTCGCTGTGCAGAACCTTGTAGGCCTTGCTCACCTGGGCCGCGATGCCGTCGATGGTGGCCTCGCCCGCCGCTTTGCTGGCGATGTCGTCCACGGTGTTGGCCATCTTGATGATCCTGCCCTTTGCGGACCACCAGATACGCAGATCATCGGAGCCGTTGAGGCGTCCGGTGGTGGCGAAGGTGCCCGCCTGGCCGACGATCTTGGGAGACTGCGGGTTGGCGATGTAGAGCGGACGAAACGCCCCGATGTCGGTAGGGACGATGCTCGCCTTGACGCCAATGGCCTCCCAGTATCCGGCCACGATCTCGGCGAGCTGGAGGTACTGGGTGAAGCCGGCCGTGGGCAACGCGAACAGCTTGATGGAGAAGCCGTTGGGATAGCCGGCGTCCGCCAATAGCTTCTTGGCCTTGGCCGGGTCGTAGGGGTACGGCTTCAGGTCCGCGGGAAAGCCGATGGAGATGGGGGAGATGGGGAACACCGCCGCGGGTTTGCCCTTGCCGTGCAACAGCGTGTCCACGATCTCCTGCTTGTTGACAGCCAGGTTCAGGGCCTGGCGGACCCGGACGTCCTTCACCGGACCCGCCTTGTCGTAGTAGGAGGCGTAGAGGTGGATCCGCACCGACGTGGGTTGCGGGTCCTCGGCGATCTTGAATCCCGCCTTGGTCATGTCCGGGACCTCGTCCAGGGAGATTCGCGCCAGGTCCACCTGACCGGTTTTCAGCATGGCCACGCGGGTGGAGGTCTCGGGCACGAGCAGAATGCGGAGGCGGTCGAATCGCGGCGATTTGCGCCAGTGGTTCTTCACGGCCTCGAACTCGATGAAGTTGCCCACCTCGTGCTTGACGAACTTCCAGGCGCCGGTGCCCACGGGCTTCTGGGCGAAGCCGTCCCAGCCGACCTTCTTGATGTAGGCCTTGGGAAGCACGATGCCCTCGATGCCGGGCTGATTGGCCATGTCATAGGGGAAGGTGGGCCACGGCCGCGCCGTGACGATCTTCACCGTGTGGCCGTCGACCACCTGTACATCCTTGATGCCCTTGCGGAACTGCCGCACCCGGGAGCTCTTGGCCTTGGGACGGCGGAAGCCCTCCATGAGGGTGAACTGCACGTCCTCGGCAGTCATCTCGCTGCCGTCGTGGAATGTGACCCCGGACCGGAGCTTGAAGGTCCAGGAGAGTCCGTCTGCCGCCGGCTCCCAGCTCAGCGCGAGCCCCGGCGTGAGCTTGCCGTTGGCGTCGACTTCCGTGAGCCAGTCCCACAGCGGACCCACCAACCCGAGGGAGGCGCTGATGGAGGTGCGGGTGGGATCCATGGATTCCTCGCCGAAGTTCCCGGCGGCGTACCGGAGGGTGCTTTCGGCCGCGTGGGCCGGTGGCCCCGCAAGCAACGTCAGGAAGGCTGCGAGAACCAGGAATTGAAAGAGTCTTTTTGAAGCGTTCAACATGGTAAATCCTCCCTGTGGTCGATTCAGATGAATAGCCCGTGTTTGCCGCCCAAGCTCGACACGCCCGCACATTACTCTGGATGAAGTTCCGAGTGCAAGAGTCGCGTGCAGCCCGTAGGATGATTTCCACACCCGTTGTCCCGGGCTTGACCCGGAATCCCATCCCTGACAGTCACTTGCTGACATGGACCTCGAAACCCTGTTGATCATCTTCGTCGCCCTTGGCGCCGGTGCATTCTCCAAAGGGGCCACGGGAATGGGCCTCCCGCTCATCGCCGTACCCATCATGGCGGGATTCCTGGGCGCCCAGCAGGCCGTCATCGTCGTCACCATCCCCAACATGGTGAGCAACTTCTGGGTCATGTGGTCCTACCGTTCCCGGTTCCACACCGTGCCGGGGCTCGCCTTCGCTACCACGGCGGGCGCCCTGGGCGTCGCCGCCGGCACCTGGTTCCTGGCCACTGCCGACGAGCGCATGCTGACCCTCGCGCTGGCGGTTTGCGTGGGCGCCTACCTGGTGCTGCTGGCGTTCCGGATCGAGATCCGTTTCACCGGGCGGCTGGGCCGTGTCCTCTCGCCGGTCATCGCCGCCTTGGCCGGTGTCTCCCAGGGCGCGGCCGGCATGTCCAGCGCGGTGGTGGCGGCGTGGGTGCGCGCGTTCCAACTGGAGAAGGAGGCGTACATCTTCGCGGCGTCGACGATGTTTTTGGGCCTCACCACCATGCATTTCCTCTTCGTCCTGGCCGCCGGCCTGTTCGACCAGGAGCGTTTCGGCCAGGCCGTTCTCGCGCTCATCCCCATCGCGCTGTTCCTGCCCCTGGGGATGCGGACAACCCCCTACATCAGCAAGCAGTGGTTCAACCGCGTCATCGTGACCCTGATCATCGTGATGGAGGTCAAGCTGATCTGGCAGGGGGTAGTGGGGTAGGCACCGACCACCGGGACCGTGGCCGCGCAACCGCCCCCCGCTGTCACCCGGCCCCTCCGCCACGTCACCCGGCCCCTCCCGACGTCACCCCGGCCCCTCCGCGACGTCACCCCGGACTTGATCCGGGGTCCAGGAGAGGAACCGGATGGAAGGGGCAAGGCCCCAATTGGTGGATGCCGAACCGGAGTCGGTACCGGAAGTCGCCAACCGAGGTCAAAAGCCTGGACCCCGGGTCAAGCCCGGGGTGACGTTGTGGTGATACGGGTGACGTTGTGATGATACGGGGTGACGTCCGGGTCAGGCCCGAAGTGAGGGGACGCGGTCAGTCCGGCAGGTGCGCGGTCTCCGGCAGGCCCAGCATCAGGTTCAGGTTCTGAATGGCCACGCCGCTGGCGCCCTTGCCCAGGTTGTCGAGAAGGGCCACCAGCAGGGTGTGTCCCGAGGGGTGGGGCACCACATGAAGCTCCATGCAGTTGGTGTCGTTGCAAGCCTGCGGATCGAAGCTGCGCTCGTGGGCTTCACGCGGGTCGGGATGATGGACCACCCGGACGAACGGCTCCCCGTCGTAGCGTTCCCGCAGACAGTCCAGCATCGCCGTGCCGGTCCCGCCCATGGGCACCATGCCGAGATGAATCGGCACCTCCACCCGCATGCCGCAGCGGAACGGTCCGACCGCCGGCACGAACTGCGGCTCGACGGTCAGCCCGCTGTAGGCCAGCATCTCCGGGACGTGCTTGTGCCGGGCCCCCAAGGCATAGGGCGCCTCGTAGGGGAGTGAGCCCAGGCCTTGGTCCGGGCTCTCCCATTTCTCGATCAGTCCCCGTCCGCCACCCGAATAGCCCGACAGGGCGTGGATGGAAACCGGGGCGTCGTGAGGCAGCAGTCCCTCATCCACCAGCGGCCGCGTCAGCAGGATAAAGGCGGAGGGGTAGCATCCGGGGTTGGTGACGAAGCGGGCCTCGCGGATGGCGTCCCGCCGGGTTGCGTCGAGCTCAGGGAGCCCATAGGTCCATCCGTCGGCGACCCGATGGGCGGTGCTGGCGTCGATGACCCGAGTGCCGCACTCCGCGGCCCATTGGGCCGCTTCCCGCGCCACGTCGTCCGGAAGGCACAGGACCGTCAGGTCCGCCGCCTCGATGGCCGCGCGCCGGGCCGCAACGTCCTTGCGCCGACCTTCGTCCAGGGTGGACAACTCGATATCGCGTCGGCCCGCGAGCCAGTCGCGTATCCGCAGGCCCGTGGTGCCCACGTGGCCGTCTATGTAGACCTTGGGTGGCATGGTTCGGCTCGGATAGCCTTTCAAGTTGAATTTACCAGAAACCTTTCGATATTGGCACGAAGCCTCGGACTCCTACTTGTCCGGGTTCCACATTTCGTGGCGTTTCGCATTGGGTCAGGCCGTGTTGCGTGTGCGCCGGATCATGGCGTCGACATCCGGTTTTGCATTGAACGGAACGAGCTCGACGTTGGGGTGTGCCCGGACAAACACGCGAAACACCTCGTCAGCGAAGGCCTGTCCGACCTGCTCGACTCCATCAAAGTCCAAGATCACCTTCTTGAAGCGCTCGAATCGCGTCAACAGCCGTTTGGCTTGAGAACGCGATATCAAGGCTTCGTCCCCGTACTGAACCAACCTGACAGGTACGACGGTCTTCGAGAACCCGTAGTCTCCGGCCTCGGTATATTCGTCAAACACTTGTTTCAGCGTCTTTTCCGTATCGTTGTTCAGTTCAAGAATGACCCAGGTGCCGCGAACGCCTGACGTGTTGTCATTCAACGGGATTTCTTGAATCCAATCCTCTTCTGTTGCACTGTCGTGCGAGAAAAAGACCTTATGAGAAAGCATATTGAACTCGTCGAACATGCGTGAGGTAAAGAAGATGCCTTCGCCCGTATGTTTCTCCGGGTCGGTAGTCAGCTTTCCTTTCCTCAGTTCGAGGACTGCATGCCGTTCATCGTCGAGTTGCAGTTCTCTGGTAATCTTGCGGAAGATTCCCTCCCCATCATCCATCAGACGAATTCTCACATCGACAGCCGTCCGCGTGATCATTATTCTCACCGATGTTCCCGACGAGTGGTCGATTGCATTGTTCATCATCTCGGTAAAGCCGTATTGCCAAACATCCCGAGCTCGCCGAGGTATACCCGCCAGAATCGGTTCCACTTCCGTCCGCCAAACGGTGTCTTCGTCGATCCCTTCGGCGAGCTGGACGACCATGTCCTTCCCGTCCAATACGCCCAGCGAGTAGCGGCGGTTGCGTGTCGCTCCTTCGGCCGTCAAAAAACCGACGGCAACCAGACTACCGAGGTGCTTGTTGACGGCTTGGCGCGAAATGCCAAAATGGTCAGCACATATTTGCGCGATGTCATCAGGATGCGTGCGGACGTGTGTGACAATGTAGTCACGAATTGCGCGGCCTCGTTCTCGTGTTCCCGGCATGATTGACAGCCTCCTTTTGTCAACTCAACAATATCGTATTGTCAACCTTATCCATGAGATTGTCAACTCTATGCGCTGATGCTTGACTGCCTCTAAGGCGAGTAGGGTTGTGGACGAGGCATCGCTGCAGAGGAAGATGGGCGCAGCCACAAGTCGATGACACGGCCTACATCTTTACGGCCTCCCCCGGAATTGCTAGTTTGCTGTCAATTCCAGCTCCGCGCGCGCATGGCGGCGACGCGGGCGATTCCAGGAGATTCAAGGAGGAAAGAATGGACGCCGATGCCAAGAAGACCGCGCTGCGCATGATCCCTTACGGACTGTACGTTTTGACCAGTGAAGCCAAGGACGGCCGGGTGGCCGCCGATGACGCCACGCTCCTTCTCAAGGATCTGGGAGAGAAGACCTTCTACGGCGGTTGACGTCCGGAGCCGGGGAACCTCCGACGAGCGGCGGGGATCCCTGGCAACCCGCTCCGGAAGCGGTGCACCATCATGATCACCGAACGGCTTCTGGGCTCTTTGCGCGACGTCGTGGGCAGCGACGGTGTGGTGTCGCATCCCACGGAGCTGAGCGTTTACGACTGCGACGGCTACACCCTGGAGAAGTCGGCGCCGGAAGTCGTGGTGTTGCCACGCTCCACCGAGGAGGTGGCCGCCGTTCTGAAGCTGCTCAACGGCGAGGGAGTCCCGTTCGTGCCCCGCGGAACCGGCACCGGCCTGAGCGGCGGATGCCTCCCGCTGGGAGCGCCGGTGATGGTGAGCCTGACCCGCATGAACCGGATCCTCGAGCTGGATCCGGCCAACCGCCGCGCCGTGGTCGAGAGCGGCGTCGTCAACGCCTGGGTAAGCCGGGCGGCCAAGCCCCACGGGCTGCACTACGTGCCGGATCCTTCGAGCCAGATGGCCTGCTCCATCGGCGGCAACGTGGCCGAGAACTCCGGCGGTCCCCACACGCTCAAATACGGCGTCACCACCAACCACGTGCTCGGTGTCACGCTGGTCTTGCCGGACGGCAAGGTCGTCCATCTCGGCGGCATGACCGAGGACACGCCGGGATATGACCTCCTTGGCGTCACCGTGGGCTCCGAGGGAACCTTCGGTATCGTCACTGAAGCCATCCTGAAGCTGTATCCGCTGCCCCAGGGCTACAAGACGCTGCTGGCGGTTTTCGATTCGGTTGCCGACGGCAGCGCCGCGGTGGCCGGCATCGTCGCTAGCGGCATCGTACCCGCCGCCCTGGAGATGTTGGACCGGCTCATTGTTCAGGCGGTGGAGGATGCCTTCCATTTCGGGTTCCCCCGGGACGCCGGCGCGGTGCTGATCGTGGAGCTGGACGGGCTCCAGGGCGGCCTCGAAGGCGCCGCCGCCAGAATTCGCGAGGTGTGCGAGACCCACGGCGCCACCGAGATACGGGTCGCCCGGGATGATGACGAGCGCGAAGCCCTGTGGAAGTGCCGCAAGCGGGCCTTCGGCGCATTGGGGCGGCTGGCGCCCAACTTCTGCTGCCAGGACGGCGTGGTGCCGCCGACGCGGTTGCCGGAGATCATGGAGCGCATCGCGGCCATCGGCGACGCGTACGACCTCAGCATCGGCAATGTCTTCCACGCCGGCGACGGCAACATTCACCCGATCCTTCTCTACGACGAACGGGACCCGGACCAGACCGAAAGGGTGGTGGCCGCCGGCCGGGAGATCCTCCGGGAATGCGTGAAGCTGGGCGGCAGCCTCACCGGCGAGCACGGAATCGGGGTGGAGAAGGTGGCGCTGATGCCGTTGATCTTTACGCCGGAGGACCTCAGCGTGATGGAGGACGTCCGCTCGGTGTTCGATCCCGATGACCGGTGCAACCCCAACAAGATATTTCCTTCGGCAGGAGAGCAGGTCGAGGTCCGCGCGCCGCGGCGCCAGGCGGCGATGTAAGGCCGCCTGGCACTTTCCGATGACTTGTCGCGAGGGTCCATTTGGCAACCCGTCCGAAGCAGGAAACGCTCATTGAGCCGGCGCCGGACTGGGCCGGTTTCGACGATGATCTGCGAGAGTCCGCGGACTCTCTGGAGGCCGGGGCAGCGTCCGACCTGACCCGGTTCGCCATCGACGGGGTACACCCGGAGCGGGTAGTCTGCCCGACCTCGGTACCGCAGGTCTGCAGGATCATGGAGATCGCGTCCGCGCGGGGCCTGGCGGTTGTGCCGGCGGGCTTCGGCGCCCACCTGGGGCTGGGCGCGGCGCCGCGGCGACCTTTTCTTGCTCTCTCCCTCGCGTCGATGAACGCGCTGGTGGACCACCAGCCCGGGAACATGACGCTGACCGCCCAGGCCGGTATGAGCCTCGCGAAACTACAGGCCGTGGCGTCCGAGGCCGGCCAGTGGCTGCCCGTGGATCCGCCCCTTCCCGCTGCCACCAGCGTGGGCGGTCTGATCAGTGCCAATCTGAGCGGGCCGTCCCGTTTCTCTCAGGGAACCGTCCGTGATCTGCTCATCGGCATCACGGTGGTACGCGCCGACGGTACGCTCGTCAAGAGCGGGGGCAGGGTGGTCAAGAACGTCGCCGGCTACGACCTGGGAAAGCTCTACTGCGGCTCCCTGGGCACCCTGGGCGTCATCGTCGAGGCGACCTTCAAGCTGCGTACGTTGCCCGAGACGAGGGCGGTGGCGCGGATCACCCGCCCGGACATGATGCGGGCGCAGGAGCTGTTGGAGCGGATCAGGACGGCGCCGCTGGAGCCCCTGTTCATCGAGTTCGTGGCCGATGTTCCGGTTGCGGGTTCGGGATTTGTTCTTGTGGTGGGATTCGGCGGACCAAAGGAAGACGTGGCCGATCAGGCAACGACCTTGAGATCGTTGGTGTGCGAGGAGGGGTTGGAGGAGCTGTCCGATGAAGACGCGGCCGCGGTCATGGCGGAGCTGCGAGACTCCCGTGCCTTGGGCAAGGCGTTCCTCCGGCTCAAGGCGAGTCTACTGCCCACCAAGGTGCCGTTCTTCATGGCGGCCTTGGACGATGAGGGTGAGAGATCGGGCTTGACGATGGCCGTTCAAGCCCATGCGGGTAACGGCATCATCCATGTGCGCGTGGAGCGCCCGGATGCGCGTGACCCGCGCGGTTTGGGCTACGCCGTGGTTGAGGGGCTGCGAGCGGAAGCGGCCGCGCTCGGCGGCACCCTGGTGGTGGAGCAGGCTGCTCCCGACGTCAAGCCGGACCTGAATCTGTGGGGTGGCGGGATCGAGGGGCTGGCCTTGATGAGGCGCATCAAGCAGACCTTGGATCCCGAAGGTGTTTTGTCGCCGGGAAGATCCGTTAGCGGGATCTAGTCTGATAGTTTAGAAATGATTAGCCAAATAGCTGATTTCAAGAGCTCCGGAAACTGTATTCATTGCGGGCTCTGCATTGCGTCCTGTCCCACCTTCCTTGAGCTGGGGACGGAAATGGACTCGCCACGGGGGCGGATCCAGCTCATGCGCTCGATTGACCAGGGCACGGTGCCCCTCGATGACAAGAGCGTCCGGCACCTGGACCTTTGTCTCGGCTGCCGGGCGTGCGAGACAACGTGTCCGTCGGGAGTCCTCTACGGTGCGCTCATCGAGGGCGCGCGTCATTTCATCGAGTCCCGTTACCGCCGGTCCTGGCCGGACCGTGCGAAACGCTGGCTGGTGAACCGGACGTTTCCCAACCCGGCAATCATGCGAGCGTTCGGATGGGCCGCGCGGTTCGTGACGCGGCTGGGTCTCCATCGGCTGGCCCGCTCGCGCGTGTTGCCGGAGTCGATCCGCGGGTTGCTGCGCTACCTTCCGGACCGGGACACTGCCTTCCGGTCGGTGCGTCTTCCCGAACGGACCGCCCCGCCAGGCGAGCCCCGTCATCGCGTGGGTCTGCTGGCCGGCTGCGTCATGCAGAGCCTTTTCGGCGACACTCATACGAGTACGGTCGAACTATTGGCGCAGCACGGCTGCGAGGTGCGAGTGCCCGGAGGCGCCGGTTGCTGCGGCGCGCTGTTGTTGCACAACGGCGCCCGGGAGCAGGGTCTGGAGCTCGCGCGCCGCACCATTGCCGCCTTCGACGCGCTGGAGCTCGATGCCGTGTTGACCAATGCGGCCGGGTGCGGCGCGGCCATGCGGGAGTACGGTGAACATTTCAAGGACGATCCCGCGTTTCGGCCTGCCGCGGAGCGCGTTGCCGCAAAGGTGAGGGATGTGGCAGAGTTCCTTCATGGGCTGCCCGATTTCTGCCCCGAGAAGAGCCTGAACGTCAAGGTGGCCTACCACGACGCATGCCATCTGCTGAACGGGCAAGGCGTGCAGGCGCAACCGCGGCAACTCCTCAGGAGTATCCCGGGAGTCGAGTTGGTGGACTTGCACGAAGCCGAGGTGTGCTGCGGCAGCGCCGGCAGCTACAACCTGACGGAACCGGAACTGGCCGGCAGGCTGGCCGCGCGAAAGGCCAGGAACGTGGTGGCGACGGGCGCGGAGGTCCTGGTGACCGGAAACCCGGGCTGCATCCTCCAGATCAGGGCGGCGCTCCGGGATCAGGGCTCGTCCATCCGCGTCATGCATACGGCGGACTTTCTGGCCGAGGCGTATACCAAAGGCTCAGCGGGCCGGGGCTGAAACGGCCCGTCGGGAACGGAGGAACCCCATGACGAAAGACGGCTTGAGGATACTCGACAGCGACATGCACGTGTTCGAGCCCCACGACCTCTACCTCAACTACATGAACCCCAAGTGGGGCGACCGCATCCCCCGCGGCGAGCCGCGGGAGGGACGCGAGGACAAGGGACTCACGCGCCATGGAATGACGCGCTACCTTCTGGGCGACGGCACGCCGATCCGGACCCCGGGCAAAGTCGTGGGATTTCACGAGCAGCGCCAGAAAGACGTCTACACGCGGCCCGCCAGCCAGAACTACAACAACGTCTCGCAGCTCGAAGCCATGGACGAGGAAGGACTGGACATGGCCGTGCAGTTCCGCACCTCGCCGCTGCATACCAACGAGGACTTCGAGCCCGACTACGCCAACGATCTCTGCAAGGCCTGGAACGAGTGGATGCAGAACTTCTGCAGCGCCGATCCGTCGCGGCTCAAGGGCTCGGCGTTGATCACGCTTCACGACGTGGACCTCGCGGTGCAGGAGGCCCGGCGGTCGGTGAAGGATCTGGGCGCGGTGGGGTTGTCCCTCTGCCCGGAGCCCATCAACGGGCGGCTCATCCACGACCGGGAGTTCGATCCGCTGTGGGCGGAGGCCGTGGATCTCGACGTGCCCATCTGCTTCCATCCGCCGGCCCGCCCTAATCAGGAGCAGGTGTCCCGCCGCTTCGAGGGGCATCCCAACGAACAACTGCTGGTCAACCCCTTGCGCAATCCCGTGGAGCTGATCCTGGCTGTCAGCGCCTTCTGCGCCGGCGGTGTGCTGGAGCGATTCCCCAAGCTGCGGGTGGCCTTTCTCGAGGGCAACTGTAGCTGGCTGCCATGGTTGCTGTACCGCCTGGACGAGTACTGCGAGCTCCAGGGGGCCATGGCGGAAATCCCGCTGCGAAAGAAGCCCAGCGAGTACTTCCGCGAGCAATGTTTCATCTCCGCGGACGTGGACGAGGGACTCGTGGTCAGCGTCATCGACTACCTGGGCGACGATAGCATCGTCTTCTCCACCGACTACCCGCACATCGACTCCCGCTGGCCCGAGGCCGTCGCAACCTTCACGTCGTTGCCCGGCCTCAAGAAGGAGTCCCTGGAGAAAATTTTCTGGACCAACTGCGCGCGGCTGTACGGAGTGGAGTAGGGCGGCACGAACACCATGAACACCGGAGGTCCGGCCATGTCTCGGTCATCGGGCCATGTCTCGGTCATCCCGGGCCACCTCTCCGTCATCCCGGGCTTGACCCGGGATCCAGGCATTGAGGCACCGGCCTGACGGTTCCACCAGCATAGGACGAGGTAACACCGATGACGCAGCAAAACGCAGTCTGGAATCCCCCCGCGGAGGTTTCGCGGGACCAGTGCCTCGCGGACTCCGCCGCCGTGTTGGCGATGCCGGACATTCCGCTGAAGGAGTACGAGGATCTGGTCCGCATCCAGGCGGTAGGGCTGGACTGGGACGTCGGCGCGCAGATCTACGAGCCGGAAGATCCCGGAAGGATCCTCGTGGGTGCGGACGGGCGGAAGGCGGGGGTCTATCTTCTCTCCGGCGGTGACGGCGACTTCAAGACCATGGCGCCGGTGGCGCGGCTTCTGGCGGGCAAGTTCGGGTTCAAGGTGGCCACCATGACCTATCCCGGCCGGCTCTGCCTGGACGACCCCTCCCGGGACTGGCCGGGGGACACCATCAACCCGGACGGTAGCATCCGCACGCCTATCTGGCTGAGCGGCGAGCATAACACGCCGGACCAGTACGAGGTGGTGAAGGATAGTTCCATCCGCGAACGTTACGGCACCCGCACCGTGCTTCACGCCAAGCCGGGCACCACGTTTTGGTACCGTATGGCGGGTTGGCCGGCGGCCTTCGAGGAGGGCGGCAAGCAGGTGATGGCGCGCAACCTGCCGGACGGTGAATACTCGATCTATGTCCACGGCCACTCCACCGGCGGCCCGTTCGTCTTCATGCTGTCCCAGCGCGTGCCCAACGTCGCCGGCGTCATGGCCGTGGAGAACTCCTCTTTCGGCTTCATCAACGAGGCCAAGCTGGCGGTCACCGGCTCCCTCGGCGCCATCGGCGATTACGAGAGGCGGGTTACCGAAACCAAGCGCGTCGACCCCTTCTACGAGCTCTACATCCGCACCTGGCGCGACAAGGCCCGTTACATCGGACCGGAGAAGCTCGGCCAGGACGGGCCCGTGGCCCTCATGCGGCTGCCGCTGGTCATCGAGGAGGTGATGGAGGCCTGGGACGCCGCCAAGAACCAGCCGCAGTTCAAGTGCGAGTACATCGTCAGCATGAACATCGAGCCGTCGCTGGAGGAGGCCGCCCGGGTCGCGGCAGGACGAATGGGTCTGGATGAGCGCGGGACCGAAGCGCTGATGCAACGGTATCTCTGTTACGGGCGAGAGCTTCAAGGCCCCGATGTCAAACCGGTTCCGCCGGTCCTTTTCTGTGTCACCAAGGACAGCCGCGACCACGACGCCGCTACCTACAGGAGCCTCGTGATGCCGATGTTCGCCCGCATGGAGCCGGCCCCCAAGACCGCGCTGGTGCACTTTCAGGCAGGCGTCCATTCCTACTGGACACCGGAGACCAATCTGCCCGCAGGAGTCGCGCCGGGCGTGGCCAGGACGTGGCACGAGGCGGTTACGGGAGGGTACTTCCTCTCAGGGAACGGCGACAACGGTTAGGGCTCGTTACCAAAGGTCCAGCCGACAACGCAAAGGCGCTCGGTCGCCTCGGAGGGTGTCGTGACCACGCTGATCACCGGTTCGGGACTCGTCGGAACGTCCTTCGCCCAGGCCGCCTTGGCAAGGGGCGTCCGGCTGGTCTTCTATGACGCGCTACCCCACCGCGAATTCCTTGAGAGGAAGCTCCCGGGAGCGGACGTCGCCTTCGTCCAGGGCGACATTCTCGACTTGCCGGCGCTGCTCCAGGCCATTAAAAAGCACGGCGTGGACACGGTGGTGCACACCGCCGGTTTGGTCGGCACCAAGGTCGCGGAAGCGCCCTACACCGGCATCCGGATCAATGTCATGGGAACGGTCAACGTCCTTGAAGCCGTGCGGCTCGCCGGCGTGAGGCGCCTCGTGCACATCAGCTCCCTGAGCGTCTACGACCAGCGCCGCGACTGCCCCGCGCCCTTGCGTGAGGCCTTTCCCCGTGGGAACGGCCGGCTGTACGACAACACCAAAGTAGCCAAGGAGCTCATGGTCGAGGCATACCAGCGTCTTTACGGCTTTGAGGTCGTCGTGTTTCGGCTGGCGAAACTCTACGGCCTCGGTCACTTCCAGGGCGGCTCCGCCGGCGGCCGGCTCATTCAGACCCTGATGCAATGCGGCCTGCGCGGCGAGGTCGCGCGCGTGCCCCGGCCTCTGACCACGGACTTCGAGTACGTCTACGCCAAGGACGTGGGCCGCGCCGTCGACATCGCCGCTACCATCCCGCTGCCGGAGGAGACCTCCTTCAACATCGGCAGCGGCGAGGTGTTGACCTTCGACGAGTTGACGCGGGCCATCAGGGAAGTCCTCCCGGAATTGAAAGTGGAGATTCTGCCCGGTCCACCGCCCGGAGTTCCGGTGAAGCAGCCCATTGACTGTTCCAGAGCCAGAGACCTGCTCGGATGGGAGCCGCGGTACACGATGGAGGATGCCTTCAGGGACTATGTGGCGGACCTGGAAGACGTGGCAGGCCGGTAACCAGGGTTCATTTCCCACGTAGGTCGGATTGGCGAAGCGTAATCCGCCACTGGGACGCAGTACGAGGTCGGGTTACGCCTTCGGCCAACCCGACCTACAAGGGAGCCTTGTTCCTCGCGGTGACGTCCGAAGCCGAGAGGGAATGGAACGAGGCGTCCGGCGTTGCGAAAGCAAGTTCCAGTTCCGCCTTGAGGCGGTCGAAAGCCTGCCGTTCCCACCGCTCTTTGTCCCGCCGGATTAGATCGCGGACGTATTCGTTGACGTTCGCGTAGGCCCTGTTCTCGCCGACATTTGCCGAGACGAAGTCGCTAAGCGCGCCGTTGAGGCGAACCGTCACCGTTGTCGTGCGTGGCATGGCTTGGTCTACTCCAAGTGGGCATTCACCATAGTGAACATTGGATACGGTCACAAGACGCCGCAGTGGAAACCCCCTTCGCCAATCTCATTGTATGACCGAGACAGCCCCCTGGGCAAGGGCTCTTTGGTCCCATAACGTCCTGACTTCATGGTCTTATGCAGGAGTGTGGTAAAGATGGGATGACGATGCCAGGCGCTTGATGCATCGTTACAGGGCCTTCAGGGTAGGTGAGGAGAAGGCACAATGTCGAGCCTGAAGAGAATCGAGATCAAGGGCTTTCGATCCATCAAGGAGATGACGCTGGAGCTCCGACCTCTCAATGTCTTGATTGGCGCCAACGGAGCGGGGAAGAGCAATCTCATCGCCTTCTTCAAGTTGGTGAACGAATTGATGGCCGGACGGCTTCAGCAACATATCGGAACCACCGGACGGGCCACAGCCAATCTGCCCTTCGGCCCGAGGATGACGCCTCAACTGGAAGCGGAAATGGAGTTCGAGGTTGAGAACGGGACGGACACCTATCGGATGAGACTGTTCCACGCCACAGGGGACTCCCTGATCTTTGCTGAAGAGCTGCTCTCCTTCCATCGGACAGACTATTCGCAACCGAAGCAGGTGTCGTTGGGGACCGGCCATCAGGAAACACGGATCGGAGACAAAGCGGAGGAAGGCGATATTACGGCAAAAACGCTAAGGTATTTGCTGAATCGCTGTCGGGTCTACCACTTCCACGATACGTCGCCGACCGCAAGAGTCCGGCAGTATTGTTACGTCGGCGACAATCGCTGGCTCATGTCTGACGCGGCGAACCTGGCGGCGATATTGTATGAGCTGAAGTCCTGCAAGGAAGCGGTGTATCGCCGGATCGTCGCGACGGTCCGGCAGGCTGCGCCGTTCTTCGAGGACTTCGATCTGGAGCCGACCGGATCGGCCGACAGGGACATCATCCTTAACTGGCGACACCGAAGTTCCGATCTCGTTTTCGGTCCCCATCAACTCTCGGATGGTACGCTGCGGGCCATCTGCCTGATTTCGCTGCTGTTGCAGCCCAAGGAAGATCTCCCCTACCTGATCGTGGTGGACGAACCGGAACTCGGACTACACCCGTATGCGCTCAATGTGATTGCGTCGCTGTTTCGAGCTGCAAGCCATCACACTCAGGTTCTCGTCAGCACGCAGTCCAGCGCATTTCTCGACAATTTTGCACCAGAGGACATTGTCGTTGTCGAGCGAAACGGTGAAGCCACGGAGTTCGATAGACCAGACGCCGACAAGCTTGACGCATGGCTGGAGGACTATTCGCTCGGCGAGATCTGGGAGAAGAACATCATTGGTGCGGGGCCTCATTAATGGCCCGTCTCCACTTCTTCGTCGAAGGTCAAACAGAACAGACGTTTGCCGATTCTGTCTTGAAGCGGCATTTGGCGAATTTCGGCGTCTACATGCAAAAACCGGTGTTGATCGCGCACGCCCGAAAGAAAGGAAGGATTCATCGGGGGTGCGGAAGAAACTGACCGATGGCGAGAACGACTACAGGATTGACCGCGGCGGTGGATGCCTATTTCGCCGATCTCAGGCGCGTGCGCGCGTCGGGCGGTGCCACCGGGGAGCGGTCGAGCTACGGCCCGTTGGCGAACCTGCTCAATGCGGTGGGCGCCACGCTCAAGCCCAAGGTGTTCTGTGTCGGCGAGTTGGCGGACCAGGGTGCGGGCCATCCCGACTTCGGACTCTACGCGGCCAAGCAGTTGCAGAGGGGGACACCCAGGGAAGGGCAGGCTCCCGAGCGCGGCGTCGTCGAGGTCAAGTCCGCCGGCGATGACGCGTGGCTGATCGCGGATAGCGATCAGGTGAACCGCTACTGGGGCCGCTACCAACGGGTGCTGGTAACGAACACGCGCGACTTCGTGCTCGTGGGGCCGGACCCGGCCAGAGGCGGTGCGGTGCTCGAGTCCTTCCGTCTGGCCGACAGCGAGGCAGCGTTCGATCTTGCGCTGGAAAAGCCGCACGCATTCGCCCGCGAAGTCGGCTCGGGCTTGGCTGAGTATCTCTGTCGCGCGTTGTCCCATCAAGCCGCTCTGACCGAGCCAAAGGACCTGGCTTGGCTGCTCGCGTCCTATGCCCGCGACGGCCTCTCGCGCGTCGAGGCCGCGGGCAACGCGCCGTCCCTCAACGCCGTCCGCTCGGCCCTCGAAGAGGCGCTCGGCGTGCGCTTCGAGGGCGACAAGGGCGCGCGCTTTTTCCACTCGACCCTGGTGCAGACGCTTTTCTACGGCGTCTTCTCCGCCTGGGTGCTATGGGCGCGGCAGCTTCCCCCGCCTGCCGGCAATTTCAACTGGCATGAAGCGGTCTGGCATCTGCGCGCGCCAGTTCTGCGAGCGCTGTTCCAGCAGCTTTCCGACCCCGGTCGCCTGCAACCCCTCGGCCTAGTCGAGGTGCTGGACTGGACCGCGGCCGCTCTCGACCGGGTGGACCGGCCATCGTTCTTCGCCCGCTTCAACGAGGGCGAGGCGGTGCCGTACTTCTACGAACCGTTCCTCGAAGCCTTCGATCCCGAGCTGCGGAAGCAGTTGGGTGTCTGGTATACGCCGGCGGAGGTAGTACGCTACATGGTCGCTCGCGTGGACAAGGCGCTGAAGGATGACCTCGGTGTGGCCGACGGCCTCGCGGCCGAGAACGTGTACGTGCTCGACCCGTGCTGTGGCACCGGCGCGTATCTCGCAGAAGTACTGCGCTGCATCGCCGCCAATCTCGACGGCCGCGGCCTCGGCGCACTCGCGGGCGCGCGGGTGAAGCAGGCTGCCACGGAACGCGTTTTCGGGTTCGAGATCATGCCCGCACCCTTCGTCGTGGCCCATTTGCAAGTCGGGCTCACCATGCAGGATCTCGACGCGCCGCTGGCGGATGACGAAACGGAGCGCGCCGGTGTCTTTCTAACCAACGCGCTCACCGGCTGGGAGCCAAGGACGAACAAGCCCCTGCCGTTTCCCGAGCTCGAAGAAGAGCGCGAACGCGCGGAGCGGGTGAAGCAGGAAACGCCCATCCTCGTAATCCTCGGCAACCCGCCCTACAACGGCTTCGCCGGCATGGCGGTGGACGAGGAGCGGGAGCTCTCGGGAGCCTACCGCACGACGAAGCGGGTGCGCCGGCCCGAGGGGCAGGGGTTGAACGACCTCTACGTCCGCTTCTTTCGGATGGCGGAACGACGCATCGCCGAGAAGACCGGCCGGGGCGTGGTCTGCTTCATCTCCAACTATTCCTGGCTTGACGGGCTGTCGTTCACGGGGATGCGCGAGCGCTATCTTGAAGCGTTCGACGCGGTCCGCATCGACTGCCTGAACGGCGATAAGTACAAAACCGGCAAGGTCGCACCCGACGGTTCGCCGGACCCGAGCATCTTCTCGACGGAAGGCGATCCGGTCGGCATCCAGGTCGGTACCGCCATCACGACACTGGTGCGCAAGACTGACCACGTCCCGGCCGGAGAGATCAGTTTTCGCCATCTGTGGGGACAGGCCAAGCGCGTGGAATTGATGGAGTCGTCGGAAGCGGAGCCGGATGAACTCTACGACGACATCGAGCCGGTACTGCCGCTGGGTCTGCCGTTTGTGCGAACGGCCGTCAGCGAGGACTGGTTCGATTGGCCGACGCTGCCCGATCTGTTCCCAGTGTCGTTTCCAGGCGTCAAGACCAGCCGCGATGGTTTTCTTGTCGATACCGATCTCGACCGGCTCAGGGCGCGCGTCACCGATTACTTCGACGCAGCGTTGAGCCACGAGGACATCGCGCGGCGCTATCCGGGCGTGATGAAGAGCGCGGCCCGGTTCGACGCCCGCGCGGTGCGCGACGCGCTACTCAGGCGCGACGGGCCGGATGAAGGCGGTTTCATTCGCCTCGCCTACCGGCCGTTCGATATCCGATGGCTCTATTGGGAGGCGAAAACGAAGCTGCTTGACGAGAAGCGAGCCGACTACAGGCCGCATGTGTTTGAGGAGAATGTGTGGTTGGTCGCGCAGAACAAGGCGCGACCCGACCTGTCGCCGCCACTCGTGGTCACGAACATTGGCGACCTCAATCAGATGAACAGCGGTGTATATTGTGTCCCGGCTTGGCTACGCGATGATGGTCTACCGGTCGGCGGCGAGGGGACGCCACGCCGTCCCAACCTGTCTGGCCCCGCCCGATCCTATCTTGAACGACTCGGCGCGAACCTGGAGGATCTGTTCCACCACGTCATCGCCACGCTGCACGACTCCAACTACCATCAACTCAATGCGGGTGCGCTACGGGCCGAGGGTCCGCGTATTCCGCTTCCGGGCTGGCCGGACGGCGATTCCGAAACCGCGGCGCAGACTCTCGCCCGCTCGGCGGCGCGCGGCCGCGAACTGGCCCGGCTACTCGATCCCGACACGCCCGTCGCGGGCGTCACCCAAGGAATCTTGCGGCCGGAGATCGCCGCAATCGCCGTTCCCGCCACCATCGATGGTGGCAACATGACCAGCGACGGTTTCGCACTCACCGCCGGGTGGGGACACTTCGGAACGGGCGACGCCGTGATGCCCGGCCAAGGTCGTATCGTCGAGCGCGAGTACACGCCAGATGAACGAGCCGCATTGGGGGAGGCGATATCGGCGCTCGGCACAAGGACGTTGGACGTGTACTTGAACGACCGCGCCTACTGGCGCAATGTCCCTACCGCCGTTTGGACCTACAAGCTCGGCGGCTACCAAGTGCTCAAGAAATGGCTGTCCTACCGAGAACGTGATGTTCTCGGGCGGGCGCTCAAGCCCGAGGAAATCCAGCACCTCACCGATACGGCAAGGCGGATAGGGGCTATGCTGGCAGAACTAGGCTCAAGCGTTTCGTTAGATGGGTCACACAGGTAAAGACCATGCCGGCTCAATCGGAACAGGAAGACATGTTAAACAGGACGCCGGCGGCATGCCCGATCATCCGAATACACCTTATCTAGGCCGCCTAACTTGTCCAAGAAAGTGGGACCACCTCAAAGATCGCCACGGGGCAAACGAGCTTGAAGATTTAGCGATGAACACCGGGTTCCGCATTGCCATAGTTGCTATCCCTGCTACGCTCATGGTAATCGAGGTCCTTCTTCATAGGCCTTCGCGCTCGTCCAACGCCTTGGAGGAGTATTAGATGTCAACGGAAGCATTCGTCGCGTTCTCTTCATCGGATAAAATTGTTGCTGATACAATAGTCTCCGCATGTCAGGCGGTAAGACAGGCCGGCAGAAGTCTTGTTCCTTGGAACCGGAATGATCCTTCTGGGCATCCAATTGACACTTCGGTCCATGCCTGGGTCAGCGATGCGGACGAATTTGTTGCCGATGTATCCGAACCTAACCACAACGTCACGTACGAAATTGGGCTGGCACTAGGTATGCGCAAGCCTGTGCGCCTAATCCGAGCGGGCAATAAGGACCGCAAACTTCTTGAGACCATAGGCCTCCTGCACAATGTCGGACACGATGACTACCACGGTCAAGACATGCTTAGCCAGATTTTGCGGCAGCCGGCACCAGTCGCCCCATGGCCAAAGAGGAAACGCAACAGGGAACAGCCCGTGTATTTTCTCCGTGTAACGGTTCTTGAGGATTTCCTTCGTCGGGTGGCTAGTAACATTAAGAAAACCCTTAGACTAAAGTTTCGCAGTTTCGATCCGGGGGAAATCGACCGTCTTACTGCCACGGAAGCTTACGAGCAAGTCTCTCAGTCTTTTGGGGTCATTGCGGTTTGGGACAATTCAGAAGGACCTGATGCCTTTCGTCAAAACCAGCGGTGTTCCTTTGCGGTAGGGGTTGCTCGAGGTGCGGATATACCCCTTTTGTTGTTTGCACACCGCGATGACCGTCTGCCACTGGACCTTGATGAGATTGCGATCCGGTGGTCAAGAGTTTCAGACGTCGACACAAAGATGCAGGCCTTTCGGGATGATGTATACGACGCTCAGGAATCACACGTAGAACCGCCAACCGACAGTGCGCGTTTTCTTGATCAGGTCCACTGTGGGGACCCTGCCGCGGAGAACGAAGCAGTACAGTTAGGAACTTATTTTCTCGAAACCGAACAGTTCCGGTTAACCCAGACGGGGGACCTTAATATTATATTGGGGAGGAAGGGAAGTGGTAAGACGGCGGTCTTCTTGCAGGCGCGGGATAGGACGCGTGTCGACAAATCGAATATCGTAGTGGATTTGCAGCCAGAAGGTTATCAACTTCTCAAACTCAAAGAGTTCATTGTAGCACAATTGTCTTACGGGACCAGGAGAGAGTTCCTAGCGTCTTTCTGGGAGTATATCGTATGGTTGGAAATTGCACACAAACTATTGGAGAAAGACCAGAAAGGCGTACAGTATGACTCGCGACTATTGGTGGCGTATGATCGCTTACAGGAGGAATACAGCCGACGCGTTGAAGGCACGGGAGACTTCGCAGAACGTTTGGCAAACCTGACCGACCGAATCGTCGGGAGGTACCAAGCGGAATGTGGTGCTGTAGATGCCAACCTTTCGTCGTCGTCGAGAATCCTCGAAATCGTTTACGGCTCGGAGATAAGGTCAATGCGAGCGGAAGTTCTTGACTACCTGGGGCGTAAGGGTTCTGTGTTTTTTCTTTTCGATAACCTTGACAGGTTTTGGGTTCCTCCGTCATTCAGCGAGACGGACGCTGCGATTGTCAGCGGTTTGATCGAGTCCCTAGCGGATGTCCGAAAACGATTTCGGCGAGCCGGGATAGACTTTTATTGGGCTATTTTTTTGCGTAGCGATGTCTTCGAGTTTGTTGTCAAGGGAATGTCCGACTACGGTAAGCTAGCGGTTGCGAGTGTGGAGTGGAATGACCGGGAACTGCTTTTCGCGCTGTTCAAGAATCGCATTGTACGAGGTTTGGAATCACGCGTATCGAATTGGGAGGAGATCTGGGAAGCGGTGTCGGTCCAAACAGTCAAGGGGCGTCCGACAACGGATTTCCTTCTCGACTCCTCTCTCATGAGGCCGAGGTACCTGATTCGGCTTTTTGAGACGGCACGGCGTAGAGCGATTACCTTGGGGAGGCAAAGGATTGAGGAGGTAGACTATGAAAATGCAGCGGAAGAATTGGGTTGGCAGGTCTTGGAAGATTTCGATAGGGAATTGTCTGACGTGGTTCCTGATGTGGAACTGTTGATATTTGACTTGGTGCAGATCGGGCCGGAGATGTCAATGAGGCGGCTTAAGGCAGCCATTGCTCAGCGGGTGACGGACTCTTCGGTGATTGAGACGGTGATCGATGTCCTTATCTGGAGTGGGTGCATCGGTATCAAGCGTCCTAGTGGTGTGATGTACATTTCCGATTGCGGCTTCAAACGACCTTACATACGGTCACTGGTGAACGACCCGGACGCGGCAGTCCTCGTTTTCCATCCTACTCTTGGGACGGTTATATCTGAAGGAAGATGAGACTAGTGGAGGGAAGTCTTCAGAGTTTGTGAGATTACGTCCGTTTTTTCACGACATCGGAGCAAGGGAAGAAGGGCAAGGGGCAATTAATTTCTTGCCGAGGGCCCAAAAGGAGCTGCCAATGGCCAGGAACGGTTACCAGGTGTTCGACAGCGACATGCACGTCTACGACGCGCAGAACCTGTATGAGAAGTACATGAACCCCAAGTGGGGCAAGCGGATCCCGGTGGGCAAGGATCGCACCAAACACGGCCGCATCGAGTTCAGCCTGGGCAACGGAAAGGCGCTGCGGCCACGGAATAAACTGCTGGAGCACGGCGAGGACAAGGTGGCGGACCGCTACGGCTACGCGCTGGAGCACGGTTACGATGCGCCGTCCCAGGTGGTGGCCATGGACAACGAGGGGTTGGACGTGGCGGTGATGTTCCGCACCTCCCCGCTGCACTGCGACGACAGCTTCCAGCCCGAGTATGCCAACGACCTTTGCCGGGCGTGGAACGACTGGATCGCGGACTTCTGCGGCGAGCGGCCGGAGCGCATGAAGGCGTCGGGGCTGTTGACGCTGCACGACGTGGACATGGCCGCGGACGAGGCCCGGAGGGCGGTGACGGAGCTGGGGGTGGTGGGGTTGTCGGTGTGTCCGGAGCCGGTCAACGGCCGGCGCATCCACGACCGCTACTACGATCCCTTGTGGGCGGAGATTGACCGGCTCAAGGTGCCGCTGTGCTTTCATCCGCCGGCCAACCCCAAGCAGCAGCAGGTGGCGCAGGAGTTCTACGGTCATCCCAACTCCAGCGTCATCGCCATGGCGTTGCGCAACCCCATAGAGTTGCAACTGGCAGTGTCCGCCTTCTGCGGCGGGGGCGTGTTGGAGAAGTTCCCGACCCTGAAGGTGGCGTTCCTGGAAGGGAACTGCGCGTGGTTGCCGTGGCTCCTGTACCGCCTGGACGAAAGGGCTGAGCTCCACGGAGCCCTCACCGACGTCCCGCTGTCCAGAAAGCCTACCGAGTACTTCCTGGACCAGTGCTACATCTCCGTGGACGTAGACGAATATCTTGTCACCGACGTCGTCGGGCGGCTGGGAGACGACAACATCGTTATCTCCACGGACTATCCGCACATCGACGCGCACTACCCCCACGCGGTGGAGGAGTTCATGGAGACCCCGGGGCTGAGCAACAGTTCCCTGAAGAAAATTCTCTGGGACAACTGCGCGAGGCTCTACGGCGTGAGTTGACGGCCTCGCGCGGCCTGCGCCCGAATATGGAGGGGATTGCGGTTGATTCGAGTGCGCTTCGGGAAGGCGCTTATTGAGGCAGGTGCGACTCCCGCGCACCCTTGTACACAATGGGCAGGAGTGACGGGTCTGTGACGCTGGAGTCCGCGTGCAGATGTATCACGCTGCGGCCCGTACCACAGTCCCCGAAGTCATCGCAGGTAAGCGTGCCGATGATGCCCTGGAAACCTGCGGTGCCATCCAATGCGTCACGGAGTGCCGCGCGGTCGATGTACAGCGTCTCTCCATCTACGACCGCAATCTGCTTGATAGCCGAGAGTAACAGTGTCGTGGCGTCATAGCCGTGCGCCCAGTACGGGGACGTCGGAGGCCCTCCAGAGGCGGCCTTGAACTCGGTGAGTACATCCGCAGCGCTTCTGCCTGTCGCCTGGTTCGTGTTCCTGCTGTCTCCAAGATCAGGTCCCGTGAAATAGACGCCTTCCGATTCGGGCAACGCAAGAAACTTCGCCGCCAATGTGGCCGCGCCACTGATTCTCTTCACGCCTTTCAGGGCGCCGAGCCGGGCTGCCTGTCGAATCAAGGAGCTTGCCTCTGCTGGGAAGAGCGGGATGAACACGCCATCGGGGGCGGCTTCCTCGAACCGGGCGAGAACGGCGGCCATGTCGGTCTGGCCTTTCGCCACCTGGGCGACGACCGGAACAGTGCCGCCATGCTTCCTGAAAGCAACGGCAAAAGCGTTCGAAATGGCGCTGGTATACGGGTCACCGTCATGAATCGTCACCATCGTGCGCAATCCCAGTTCATCGTAGCTGAAATGCGCGACAATGCTCGCCTCGATGAGGTCGTTGTCCGCAACACGGTAGTAACCCTTGTGGTAGTCGGGACCGGTATTTCCGGACAGGTCGGACGTGAGGACAGGCGACGTGTTGGACGGCGATACCATCGATAGACCCGCCTTGCTGATGACGGGCGACGCCTCCACCGCGGCGCCGGAGCACAAGGTGCCGATGACGCCGACGACCTGCGCGTCGGCAACGACGGCTTCAGCCGTCGCGCGCCCACCCTCGCCCGAGCACATCTCGTCGAGGGTCTCGATGGAGACCCGGCGCCCGTGTATGGGACCGAAGTCCTTGACCGCTAACTCGATGGCGGTCTGAATGAGAGGGGACACGGACGGCACGACCGTATCGGAAAGGAGCACGCGGATCTCGATCGGCTGACCGCGCTTGATCTCAACCGCACCGAGTGGCCCTGATTTGAAACCACTGCTGAAAGCGGCAGTCGCGAACACCATGAAAGCGAGTACCAAGCCTTGTCCGATGAAAAACGACCTGCGCATTTCAACTCCTCGGTCGGGACTGATCCGCAAGGGGGATATCCCGGTTCAACCGCAAGGGTCTCTGAATGGTGACACCATGGTAAAACGCACGCCCCGTGACATCAAGGCCGGCATCTTCGGTGAATTGTTCCAACGTCTGTAACCGTTCGGTCTGCAATGCCACGATCATCGTCTCATCTTCCCCGATCTGCGGACCTCAGGCTCATCTTTTTTGGACAACACTCCCTCTCCCAACCCCCCGCCGTCCATGCTAGATTGCCCGGCATGGCGACTCTGATTACAGGCAGTGGGCTTATCGGCGCCTCCTTCGGGGCATATGCCGCGGCGCGGGGCGAGCGTCTCGTTTTCCTCGATTTCCAGCCGCGGGATGAGTATCTGAAGAGCAAGCTCGGGTCCGCGGACTACGTATCCCTTCAAGGGGACGTGCTGGACCTGCCGGCCCTCACCGGAATCATCAAGGCCCATGACATCGATACGGTGCTGCACACGGCGGCCATCATCGCCGGCCGTGTGGCGCAGGAGGGCTATTGGGCCTTCAACGTCAATATCCAGGGTACCATCAACGTGGCCGAGGCTGCGCGGTTGGCTGGGGTCCGGCGCGTGGTGCACATCAGCACCCTCAGCGTTTACAACCGCGCGTTCGAGGGAACGGGTTCCGTGCCCGAGACGCTTCAGCGAGGAGACAGCACGGCCTACGGCAACTCCAAGGCGGTCCAGGAGCTGGTGCTGGAGGCGTACCAGGGGCTCTACGGCTTCGAGCTGATGGTGGTGCGGCTGGCCCACGTGTTCGGGCTGGGGCATTTCCTGGGCGGGGCCGAGAGCGGCGCCATCACGCACACGCTGCTCAACTGCGGCCGGGACGGCGGGGTGGCCAAGATCGCGCGGCGCCAGGCGCGGCCGCTGGAGCGGATCTACGCCAAGGACGTGGGCCGCGCGGTGGATCTGGCGGCAACCGTGCCGGTGCCCCCGGTCAATGTCTTCAATATCGGCACGGGGCTGGTGACCACCTTCGATGAACTGGTGGCGGAGGCAAGGGCGATCTATCCGGGGCTGGAGGTTGAGGTCGTAACCGACGGGACGCCGCATGTGGGGGCGAAGCAGCCCCTGGATATCACCCGGGCGAAGGAATATCTGGGCTGGGAGCCCCAGTTCACCCTGGGTTCGGCGCTGCAGGACTATGTCAGCGATCTGGACGCGTTGGCGCATGGGTCGTGAAGCCGCGGCTCGCAGGACGGACTCAAGCGCCCGCGAAGAGGGGAGTGAGTGATGAGTTCAGGACAGGCATTGGAATCCGAAGCCGTTCGCGCCCGGCTCAACCATCCGATCATCGATACCGACGGCCACACCGTCGAGCTCACGCCGCTGTACCTCGACTACCTCAAGGAGCTGGGCGGCGCCGACATGCCGCGGCGCTATGCCGAGGCCACGAGCGCCCGCTCCAACAGCCGCTGGTCCTCCATGACGGAAACCGAGCGGCGCAGCGTCCGGGCGCACTGCCCGCCCTGGTGGGCGCGTCCGGCGAGCAACACCCTGGACCGGGCCACGGCGTCATTGCCACGCCTGCTGCACGAGAGAATGGACCGGCTGGGACTCGACTTCGCCGTGCTCTATCCCACCGAGGGGTTGGCCGGCCCGCCCCGGTTCGAGGACGAGGAGTTGCGGCGGGTATCCTGCCGGGCATTGAACAAGTTCCACGCGGAGTTCTACGGCGAATGCTCGGACCGGATGACCCCGGCCGCGGTGATTCCCACCCACACCCCGGAAGAGGCCATCGAGGACACCGAGTACGCCGTCCGCGAGCTTGGCCTCAAGACCATCGTCATCTCCCACGTGGACCGGGCCATCCCGCGGGTAGCGGAAGCGCGGCCGGACCTGGCGCCCTTCGCCCGCTACATCGACACTCTGGCTATGGACAGCGACTACGACTACGATCCGTTCTGGCAGCGGTGCCTGGAGTTGGGCGTGGCGCCGACGTCCCACGCCAGCGGCCAGGGCTGGGGCAGCCGGCGCTCGGTGTCCAACTACATGTACAACCACATCGGCCACTTCGCCGCGGCCGGCGAGGCCATGTGTAAAGCGCTGTTTTTCGGGGGGGTTACGTATCGGTTTCCAATGCTCAACTTCGCTTTCCTGGAGTGCGGGGTCGGGTGGGCGTGCGGCCTGTATAGCGACATCCTGGAGCACTGGGAGAAACGCAACCGGGACGCCATTGCCACGCTGGACCCGGAGAGCCTCGACGTCGATCTCATGATGAAGCTCGTGGCGGAGTACGGCGGCGTCGAAGGCGAGGACAAGCTCGACCGGATTCGCGCGTCGCTGGGCCGGAAGGAGCGCCGTCCGGAGATCCTCGATGACTGGTCCCGGTGCGGCATTGAGCAGGCCGAGGACATCCGCGACCGCTTCGTGCCGCGCTTCTACTTCGGTTGCGAGGCCGACGACCGCATGATCGCCTGGGCCTTCAACGACAAGTTGAACCCCTTCGGCGCCCGGCTCGGAGCCATGATGAGCTCGGACATCGGCCACTGGGACGTCACGGACATGACCGAGGTGGTGGCCGAGGCCCACGAGCTGGTGGACCGGGGGCATATCACCGAAGAGGATTTTCGCGACTTCAGCTTCACCAATGCGGTGCGCTTCTATTCCGGCATGAATCCGGATTTCTTTGCCGGCACGGCCTGTGAGGAAGCGGCCGCCCGGGTGACGGCGGCGAGTTAGCTCCAGGCCGTTTTACACGCCGAATCGACAGTCGACTTGGACAGGGGAGAGGAACGCTCATGAAAGACGGATTGAAGATCATGGACTCGGACATGCACGTGCGCGAGCCCGCGGACCTGTGGGAAAAGTACATGGAGCCCGAGTGGCGCGACCGAGGGCCCAGGATACTGAGCACCACCACCCGCAGCTCGGCCATGGTCATGGTCGACGGCAAGATCCTCAAGGGCTACCCGCCCAGCTACCGCGGCGGCATCTTCGACGCCACCCGCATCGACGCGGAGATCGCGGACGCCCGGGCACGGGGTTTCGACGGCGTCTCGCAGCTCGACGCCATGGAGAAGGAGGGGCTGGATCTGGCCGTCATGTATCCGTCCATCGGCTTGGGCGTCATGATGCGCGAGGACATGGACCCCAAGCTCGGCGCCGCGGTGGCCCGGGCCTACAACAACTGGCTCCATGATTTCTGCCAGACCGACCCCAAGCGGATGAAGGGTGCGGCCATGATCTCGCTCCACGACGTCACCGAGGCCGCGAAGGAGGCCCGGCGGGCGGTGGAGGAGCTGGGCTTCGTGGCGGTGTTCGCGCGTCCGGAGCCGCTCCGCTCCATGCCCTGGCACGCCCGCTACTACGACATCCTGTGGTCCACGCTAGAGGAGCTGGGCATCCCCATGGGCTTCCATTCGGCCGCTTCCGCCGGCGAGGTCCGGCAGATAGGCGACGTGTTTGGCGATGACCTCTTGCTGCGGCACATCTGCGAGCACCCCATGTCCAACATGATGGCCATGATCGACATCATCGGCGGCGGCGTTCTGGAGCGCCACCCCAAGCTCAAGGTGGCTTTCCTCGAGTGCTACTGCGGCTGGGTCTCCTTCATGCTCCACCGCATGGACGTCACCGTGGCCAAGGCTCGGAACCCCACCATCTCGGAGCTGAAGCCCAGCGAGTTCTTCAAGCGGCAGTGCTGGATCTCCACCGAATCCGAGAAGGAACTCCCCATGGTCGCCGAGCTCATCGGCGACGACAACATCGTCTACTCGACGGACTACCCCCACGGAGACTCGGACTTCCCCCACGCCGTGGAAGAGTTCCTGGAAGTCGAAGGCGTCTCCAAGGAGACGAAGCGGAAGATCCTGTGGGACAACTGCGCGCGGCTGTACGATTTGTGAGGGGCAGGCGGCAGGGTCATAGCCTGAAGGTCGCAGGTTCGAGTCCTGCCCCCGGCCAAACACCCCCGCTATTTCAGTGAGTTAGCCGGAGCGCCAATCAAAATCGATGCCGCCTAGGCGGTCCCTCGCATTTCCGTGCACACACTCTGACAGCGGTGGTCTTTTTGCCGCCTAAAGCGCCGACGCGAGCTCGGCATTCGTAATCGAAGCCTTGCGTTCTGGAAACTCGTCCCATGTTCGACCGTCCAATGTCCGGCCAGTCTTCTTCTTGTTCACGCCACCCCATTGCTTGAAATGGAAAGCGACACCAGCACCGATGCACTGATCGCGAATATCTTGCACCCATGCCAAATCGAGCGGGCGGGCGCCGGGGCCGCTCTCGCCGCCCGCGATCACCCAATCAATGCCTTTAAGATTCATGCCGCAAAGCGGTCCCAAAAGCGGTTCTAAGCTCAGAAACTTGATGGACGCGCCGGTACTCCGAAGGTCGTCGATCCGGCAGAGATAGTCTCTGTTTTCGACACTGACGCCCATCCAGACATTGTGCGGCCAATCAATTGCACCCGATAGGGCGTCTAGGCGGTCTGCCCGTTTCGTCAGAATTTGATAGGTATGTTGAGGGGTTTCGTGCATCGTGGAGAATACGAGTTGCAAGAACTCCAGTGGCACGTCCCCGTGAAACAGGTCCGACATTGAGTTTACGAAGATCATCCGGCCGGTTTTCCATTTCCGCGGTAAATTGGCACTGGCCTCATCGATGCGCACGATTCCGTTCCATTTCGATCGTCCGCCGGACATACGCGTCGTGCCTGCATACTTCGGCTGGCCCATCGCTTCGAGGCGACGCGCCATCCGCATAGCGTAGCAGTTCGTGCATCCGGGAGAGACGATCGAGCAGCCGACCACTGGGTTCCACGTTGCCTCTGTCCACTCAATTGAAGAATTAGTCGCCATTAGTACCTCGCTCCGGAAACTTGATGTGGACATGGTCAGGATACGTGCCCTTGCGCCGTGTCCCATTCTCTGAATAGGCTGATACAAGGTTGTCTTCCTCGAGTTTTTTGATCGCCTCGCGATAGTTCTTCTTTACGTATGGTGTATCGACACTGTGCACCTTGTAAATGTGGTCGAAGGTGACTTCATGGCCAGCAAAGTGGTTCAGCAAGTTTTCGCGCAGTTTGCTCATCGGTTGGGCAAGGGAGAAGAGCAGAGGCATTGAGGCATCGGCCGGCGAATACGTGTATGACGGGACACCTTCGTCTTCTGTGGAGCTTTCCTTGGCCATGATATCTTTCATAATCTCATAGCCTTTGAAATTCTTCGAAACGAAGATCAACTTGTGCGATGTCCGAGATCCGGCACCGTTTTTGAAAGTGAACGGTAGCACATATGTGCCACCGAGATTCTTGATCTCGTCTACGAGTTCTTCCATGATCGCGGCTTCGCGGAGGTTAGGCGGAAGCCCTGGTAATGCCACTCGTAGTCTGTCGGCTCGCGTTTTGCTGAACAACGCGTCGATGTGCGTCGTCACGATCTCGTTAGAGATCCCGGCATTAATGCGGTTGTAGTTAAAGAAGAAAACACAGTCGCAACCCCAATCCTTGATCACCCCTCTGACGATTTTCAGGGAAAGTCCTTTGTAGCCAAATGGATCGACAAACGAAAATGCGGGTATCAGCCGTGTCTCGTCAAAGTATCGCTCAGCCTCGTCATCAATTTCCCCGCATCGGATCACAGGCGGATACTTGAGTTTGCCGATGTTCGGAAGTTTGCTGATTTCTTTTTCCAAGGTTGTCGTGTTATTGAGTTCCGCATCGTTAAAGTAAGAAACGAGCATTTGGGACATTGTCGGATGCTTGATTGCCGTCTGGAGGATGAGTAGGGGCGTTGAAGCAGCACCGTCTTTGTAGCGACCAGGGCCGGCATACAGGTCGATATACGCGATCTTACCGCCTTGTTCCTTTGCCGTCGGCATGATGACCTGTGCCCAAGCGAAGAAATACTTCGTCACAATCCGAGCTTTCGCTAGAGACTGTTCTTTCCTTTCTTCAAAAAATTTCTCAGTCATACGCCCGATGCCAGTCGTCCGGTCCGGTCGCCTGCGTCTATCCTACTATCCTCTCAGACTGAACAATACAGAAATTGGCGCCACGATCCGTCAGACCCGCAACACCGGCCGCCTGGTAGCGCCGCCAGCAATTCCGAAGGGTCGGCCGCGAAACGCCACAGCGCCGGCAGGTAAGTCCGGCGTCTTCCGTCTGCCCATACATGTGCACCCAGGCCAGCGGTTTGCCGAAGGTCTCATAGCGCTCTCCCAGACTGATCGTGTGAAGCCCGCCGAGCATGCTCGCGCAGCACGCGGTTGATCTCGGTCTGGTATCCACGTCCGTCTGGGGTGGTTGCCCTGAACCACGCCACCACGTCTGCATCGAGCCTCAGGGTGATCTGCCTTTTCACCGGCCGATACAGCAGACCGCGCTTGGCACCGGACCAGTCGAGTATCTCGGGTATGTCTGTTGTATTGATGTTCTCGTCGGGAAGGTTCGCAAGTGCTTCGATCTCGGCCTCCTGCTCCTTGGTCAGTTTTCTAGAAGTCGCCTTTTTCATAGGCTCTCCTTTCGTGGGCGGTGGCTTTTCGGGCACTGATGATGCGACCCACGTCGATGTCGGTTCCGCGCTCTGCCTTGGGCCATGTGTGGGCCACGATCACGACTATGTTGCCTACCAGGCCGATAGTGTGCCAGCGCTCTTCGTCCGAATGCCGATCCGGCCGATGCACCGCCAACGGATCGTCGAACACCAGTTGGGCGGTGTCGAAGCCGAGGCTGTGCTTCTGTTTGTTGGCGCGGTTCTTGCTTTCGTCCCATGTCCAGCGCAACGATCTGACCCTAATATAACTACATAATCATAGCTATGCCACTGCATTGCGTCAAACCGTCCGTAGCCGGATCCGGCCGCGAGACGGTTGCGTGAAGAGCCATCTGCTTACAAATTATGCAAGTATCTGTTAGCGGACTTGAGGAACAACAGGCAGGCAAGACTCTTGCAGTTGTCTTCACAGACCCGGTGTCCGGGGCCATCGAATGGGTAGCGATCGAGGGTTTGCTTCTTGCTACTGGCGCACGGCTCATCGAAGGGCGCGGCCCGTGCGTTTCTGGAACGAATCGGAGTGACGCCATGACCAATGCCATGAGCTACGAGGGCTATTCGGCCCGGATTGAATATGACGATGACGACGGAATATTCACGGGCCGGATCGCGGGCATTCGCGACGGCGTCGGCTTCCATGCGGATACGGTGGAGGGCCTGCGAGAGGCCTTTCACGAGGCTGTCGAGGACTACATCGAAACCTGCGCCAAGATCGGTAAGGAGCCGCAGAAGGCTTTCTCCGGCCAAGTGATGTTCCGAATCAGCCCCGAGGTTCACCGCAGGGCGGCCCTTGCGGCGGAGCTGTCCGGCAAGAGCCTGAACCGGTGGGCGGAGGAGGTGTTGGCCCGCGCCGCGAGTTAGCGCACGCCCTTGATCAAGGCCGTGCGCGCCCTTCACTTGTCCTCTGATCGCGTCTCCTTCTCCTTGTCGTACTCCGCCTTGGCCGCGGCCACGCCGTCAGCCGCGGCTGCATGAAACTCCGGTTGCCTCTCCGCGGCTACGTCATAGCTGGTCTGCCTTCCATCGAACTGGCCTTGGAAGTGGGGAATGACATGCCGTGCGAACAGCTCGTAGCTGCGCCGCGTGGCGTCCCAGTCGGCCCAGTCGTGGCACATGAACAACACCATGCCGAACCCGCCGGTCCCCGCCTGCATGTGCTCGATCTGCCGGATGACGTCGTCGGGTGTGCCGATGATGGCGCGCCCGTTGTCGATGATGAACTTGCGGACGTCGGTGACTCCCTTCGGGACGGGCATGTTGGGGAGTACGTCGCGCGCGTAGCCGCCCCAGGCGTCGACACCGAACCGTACGTCCTCCATGGCCTGCTCGCGTGTGTCCGCGAGGTGCATTTGCACGGCGATGCGGAAGCCACGCCGGTCGGCGGTACGGCCCTGCGCGGCCGCGGCTTCTTCGTAGATGCCCCAGTTCCTGGCGTAGGCAGCCAACGCGTCGTCGGAATGCCCCCCCAGCGACAAGAGGCCGAGCCCGTATCGGCCGGCGAGGAGCGCGCCCGCGGGTGAGCGGATGCTGGTCACTGCCATCTCCATCCGCGGCCGGGTGAAGGAGGCGTGCTGCAGCTTGGCGTTATCGAGCGTGAACCAGTCGGTCTTGGCGCTCACGCGCTCGCCCTCGAGCAGCGGGACAATCACGTCCAGCGCCTCGTTCATCATGCGCCGTGTGCGGCGCGCGTCGATCCCCATCTGCGTTGCGTCCGAGGGCAGGGCGCCGGGCCCCACGCCGAACATGGCGCGCCCGCGGGTCATGTGATCGAGCTGGACCATGGCGTCGGCGAGCATGAAGGGATGGGTGTAGGGCAGCGACTTGACACCGGTGCCGAGCCGGATGCGTCGGGTTTCCCTGGCCGCGGCGGCGATGAAGATCTCCGGTGCGGCGATGGTCTCGAATCCGCCGGAATGGTGTTCGCCGATCCAGGCCTCATCGTAGCCGAGGCGGTCCAGCAGCATCATCAGCTCGAGGTCGCGCTCGAA
The DNA here is from genome assembly GCA_965218305.1 of uncultured Binatia bacterium (SeqCode). Taxonomy (GTDB): domain Bacteria; phylum Desulfobacterota; class Binatia; order UBA9968; family JAJDTQ01; genus JAJDTQ01. Next base: position 1,102,136 of record OZ244617.1, read on the forward strand.
CAAAAGGGTCGGGTTTTCGTTGAGTGCGTGGAAGGGTGCAAGAAAAACGCCGAAACGTAATAGGGTATCAGACATGCGGGAGCGCCTCGTTTCTCGCCTACGCGTCGATCCCATAGAACTTCACGCAGTTGTCCCACAGGATCTTGCGGGCATTCTCCACCGGCAGCTCCTGCTGCATGAAGGCGTCCACCGCGTGGGGGAACTCGGAATCGCTGTGGGGATAGTCGGATGAGAAGACGATGTTGTCGTCACCCATCAACTGGATCACCGAGCCCACTTCCCGCTCCTCCCCCTCGCATCCGATGACGCACTGGCGCATGAAGTACTCGCTCGGCTTCATGGTGAGCATGGGTGCGTCCGCGGCGCCCAACTGGCTCCAGTGGGTGTCCATGCGGCTCAGCCACGACGGCGCCCAGCCGCAATTGCATTCGAGAAACGCCACCTTGAGCTCCGGAAAGCGTTCCAGCACGCCGCCCACGATGATGTCCACCATGGTGACCATCTGCCCGGTGACGTGACTGCAGATGTGGCGCATGAGGCGGTTGTTCTGGCCGAAGCGCTCGATGTGGGGGTAGTAGCCGGAGTTGGTGCATTCGTGGAAGCCCACGGGCATACCCAGTTCCTCCAACTCGGCCCAGAGGGGTTCCCAGTAGAGGCCGAACCAGGTGTCTCCGGGAAGCGGCGTCGCCCGCAGGAAGGCGGTGACGAAACCCAGTTCATTCGCCGCGCGCCGGGCTTCCCGAATGGCCAGGGAGACATCGTGGGGAGGCAGCATGGCGGCCCCCTTGAGGCGCGTCGGGTCTTCCTGGCAGAAGTCATAGAGCCAGTTGTTGTAGGCCCGGCAGATGGCCTCCGCCAGGAGCGGGTCCATGTCGGGCACGGTCATGATGTGCAGGCAGGCGGTGGGGAACAGCACCGCCACGTCCAGGCCCTCGATGTCCATGGCCTCGATCTGGGACTTGGCGTTGAAACCCTGGGCGCGGGCGAAGCCGATCACGTCTTCGCGCGTGGACTGGCGGCGCTTGCCGATCATGCGCGCATCGTTGGCCAGGGATGGGCTCTTGGCCCGCGGCTCCTTTCCGTCCAGCAGCAGCAGGTTGAAATCCCCGCGGCTTGGCACGTTGACGACCCTCGGCGCATGTGGCTTGAACGGCGCGTCGACGTAGTTTTCCCACAGGTCCGGCGGCTCCATGATGTGCATGTCCGAGTCGATGATCTTGAGTCCATTCTTCATTGACGTTTCCCTTTCCGCGGGCCTTAGGCTGTCAACCCGAATACCGTTGGCGGTCCCGTGAGTCAAGGCGCCTTTGACTCGCCCGGCGCGGGGCTCCTATAAAGGGAGAACCACGGACGCATTTGAAGGAGGATTGCACCCATGACACAAGCACCCACGCCGCAAGCCCTTGACGGCATCAGGATACTCGACCTCAGCAACTACATCGCCGGCCCGTTCGCGGCCATGTTGCTGGCGGACATGGGGGCCGCGGTGGTGAAGATCGAGAACACCAACGGCGGCGATCCGTTTCGCAAGTGGGGCAGGGAGCCGCACATGTACAGTCCGCTGTTCCGGAGCTACAACCGCAACAAGCGGAGCATGACCCTGAACCTGCGCGATCCCGAAGGCAAGGAGATCTTTCTACGGATGGCGGCGGAGGCCGACATCGTAGTGGAGAACTTCCGGCCGGGCGTGATGGACCGCCTGGAGCTCGGTTACGAGCGGCTCAAGGAACTCAACTCACGTCTCATCTACTGCGGAATATCGGCGTTCGGGCAGAGCGGGCCGTACCGCGAGAAACCGGGCTTCGACACCCTGGGACAGTGCCTCAGCGGCGTGCTGAGCCAGATCATCGACCCCAGGGCGCCGGCGCCGCCGGGTTTGGCCTTCTCCGACCACCTGGGGGGCATGTTCGCCTGCTACGGCATTCTGACGGCGTTGATGGCCCGGGAAAGGAGCGGCAAGGGGCAGAAGGTGGAGACGTCGCTCATGGAGGCGTCCATGGCGTTCATCGGCCGTAGCATCCTTCAGTACTTTGCCACCGGGGAGGTCCCGGACGTAGAGAGCCGCGGCCGCTCCGCCGGGGTCTACGCGCTGCTGGCGGGGGACGGACTCCCGTTCGTCATCCACCTGTCACACCTCAACAAGTTCTTCATAAGCCTCACCCAGGCCATCGAGCACCCGGAGCTGGCGGACGATCCCCGGTTTCGCGACCGCGAGGACCGTCTGGTGAACTACGACGAGCTCAAGGCATTGCTGCAGGACATCGTCAAGACCCAGCCCCGACAGCACTGGCTGGAGGCGTTGAGCCGGCACGACGTGGCCAACGCTCCCATCAACCGGCTCGACGAGGTGTTCGCCGACCCCCAGGTGCAGCACCTCGACCGGATCATGGAGCTGGAGCACCCGAAGCACGGCCCGATCCACACGGTCAAGAGCGGCGTCAACCTGAGCGACACGCCGTTCCAGGTGTCGGCGCTGCCGCCCGAGCTGGGCGAGCACACGGCCGAGATCCTCCGGGAGCTGGGATTGAGCGCGGAGCGGATCGGTGCGCTGGCGGAGGCGGGGACGGTCTAGTGTCGTGTCTCGCAAACAACACCAGTGCTCCGCTCCGGGCTCTTGCGCCTGCCAACGATTCAGCGTAGCGCAGAATGGAGATTGCCTTCGAGAACAGGAAGGAGAAGTGACCCATGGCCCGAGACGGTTTCAGGATCTTCGATAGCGACATGCACGTTTTCGAGCCGCATGATCTCTATCTCAAGCACATGGACCCCAAGTGGGGCGACCGGATTCCCAGGGGGGAGCCGAGAACGCGCCACGGGCAGATCAAGTTCAACTACGGCGACGGAACCCCCGTGCGGACGTCCGGGATCGCCGCGCGACCCAACGTGACTCCGGGCGAGGACATGGTCGCGCACCGCTACACGAAGCCCCTGGCCAGGGACTACGATGCCGTATCCCAGGTGGAGGCCATGGACGTGGAGGGGCTGGACGTGGCGGTGCTGTTCCGGACCTTCCCGCTCCACTGCGACGACCGTCTGGAGCCGGAATACGCCAACGCCCTCTGCCGCGCCTGGAATGACTGGGTGGCGGGGTTCTGCCGGGAAGATCCCGAGAGGCTCAAGCCATCGGCGCTGATCACGCTCCACGACGTGGACATGGCCGTGGACGAGACGCGCCGCGCGGCCACCGAGCTGGGAGCGGTGGGGCTGTGCCTGGTGCCGGAGCCGGCCAACGGCCGGCACATTCACGAGCACTACTTCGACCCCTTGTGGCGCGAGGCCGAACGCCTCAACGTCCCCATCTGCTTCCATCCCGCGGCCGCACCGCGGATGGACCAAGTAGCGCAACGGTTCAACGGGCTTCCCAACGAGGGCCTCCTGGTCAACGCCTACCGGAATCCCGTCGAGCTCATGCTGGCGGTGGGGGGCTTTTGCGGGGGAGGGGTGCTGGAGCGGTTCCCGCGCCTCAAGGTCGCGTTCCTCGAGGGCAACTGCAGTTGGCTGCCGTGGGTACTCTATCGCCTGGACGAGCGCTGGGAACTGCGCAAGCATCTATGCGACGAGCCGCTGTCGATGAATCCGAGCGAGTACTTCATGCGCCAGTGTTACGTGGCCACGGACGTGGAGGAGGGCTTGGTGGCGGACGTGGTGCAGCGCCTCGGAGACGATAACATCGTGATCTCCACGGACTACCCGCACGCCGACTCGCGCTGGCCGGAAGCGGTGGACAGCTTCCTCAAGATCGACGGGCTCAGCGGCACGTCGAAGCGCAAGATCTTCTGGGACAACAGCGCGAAGCTCTACAGCGCGGATTAGATGGCAAAACTCCATCAGGGAAGGCAACGACGCCCCACTCCGCCTGGATTCCGCGGGAATGACGGAGAAGGGCGCGGGATAGACGATCCCGGCGCCCCTCTCCGAATTGCTCGCTGACGGTGGGGTCTCTCAGACGGCCTTCTTGAGGGGCTGCTCGTTGAAGTGCTGCTTCACCTCCGCCAGCTTCATGACGTCGGCGTATTTGTGGTGCAGGTCGAACAGGTTCACCTTGTGGGAGGTGATGCTGCGGTCGAAGACGCATTCCTCCACGATGGAGACGTGGTAGCCGTTGGAGTAGGCGTCCACCACGCTGGCCCGGACGCAGCCGCTCGTGCTTTCGCCGCACACGATCAGTGAGCTGATGCCGAGCCGGGTCAGATGGGCGATGAGCGGCGTGCCGTAGAAGCCGCTGGCCCGCTCCTTGTAGATGACGATGTCGTCAGGCTCCGGCGCGAAGTCCTTGTAGATTTCGTAATCGTCGTGCGCCATCTTCGATACCTGCCGGTTGGTGGCGTGGATGGAAGCGGGTTGGACCTCCTTCCGCGTCTCGCTCGTCGTATAGATGACCTGCAGGCCCTGGGCGCGGGCCAGGGCGAAGAGCTCCTTGGTGGGCTCGATGGCGTCGTAGGCGTTCACGCCGCAGGCGCTCTTGTATTCCTTGACCACTTCGTGCACTGGCTTGGGGCCGCCCCGGTATGCGAGATTGTAGAGATCGATGGCCAGGAGCGCCGGCCGCTCGCCCACGTAGATGTCTCTGCGGTAAGGCCTGTAGATATCAATGATCTCTTCACTGATGATGTCCTGCCAGCAATGATCTTCGAATTTGTCAACCATCGAGAGTCTCCCTTTCGAGTTTGATGAAGAGGTGATAGCCCTTCACGAGCCTTGGTGTCAAACATTTTGGCCCGGTCACTCGCGGGGACGCCCACCCCCGAACCCGTCATCCCGGACTTGATCCGGGATCCAGGGGCGGGGCGGGGCGGGGCGGTTTGCCCGCCGCCGCATTCGCATTCTCGCCTCCCAGCCGTTAGCCTGTCCTGCTCATGTGGTTCGTGCTGGCGCTCTTGTCGGCCCTGTTCCAGGTGCTCCGGAACATCTCCATGAAGCATCTGGGACACGAGCTCGACGACATCATCAACGTCTGGGGACGCTTCACGTTCCTGCTCCCGTTCGTGGCCCTGGCCTCGGCCTGGCACGGGATGCCCGAGTTGAAGGATGGGTTCTGGCCCTGTGTCGTCGGCTTCGGCGTCACCCAGTCCATCGCCACCCTGAGCCTGTCCAAGGCCCTCAAGCTGTCCGGCATCGCCATCGTCACGTCGCTGTGGAAGCTGAGCCTCCTGTTCCTGGTCCTGTTTGCCTACGTGGCTCTGGATGAGACGCCTTCGGCGGCCGGGCTGGCGGGCGTGTTGCTGAGCGCGGCCGGCGTCTACCTCCTCAACGTGCAGAAGAGCCGCATCTCGGTCTGGGCGCCGGTGCGCGAGCTGCTGGTGGACCCGGGGCTTCGCTATACCGTGGCGGCGGCCTTCTTCTACGCGCCGTCGGTAGTGCTGATCAAGCTGCTGATCCTCCAATCGGACGTCTACTTCGCCAACCTCGCGGGTTACCTTGCCGCCTCCCTCATGGTGCTTCCGCTGGCGCTGTATCACTCGGCGGGTCATTTCCGGGCCATCCCGCGTCATGGGTCTTCATTCATGGCCATGGGGCTGTGCGCGTCTCTGACGAGCATATGCCACAGCCTGGCCTACGAGCTGACCCTCACCTCCTATGTCGAAGCCGTCAAACAGACCGAGATCCTCTTCGCTCTGGCCGCGGGCTATCTGGTGTTCAACGAGCGTGCCCGGGTGCGTGCGATCCTGCCCGGGAGCCTGACCATCATGGCCGGAATGGTGTTGCTGCGGTTGGGTTGAAGGAATCGCCGGGCTGTCGTCGTTACATGGGGATCCGGTTCCAGGTCCACGCGGACTTCTCACCGTACAGCCGCTCCACATCGGTCGGAACCACGGCCCCAAGGCTCTGGAGGCATCGTCCAATCGGACGCAACGGCAGGCCCACGGCGGCGAGGTAGTCACCTCGGAGGCTCTCGATCAGGCGGTGGCCTTCACCCTGGATGGAATACGCGCCCGCCTTGTCCATGGATTCGCCACGGGCCACGTAGTCGACGATCTCGGCGTCGGTGGAGGGCCGCATGCGGACCTCGACCCGCTCCAGGTGGGTGAGCTCCCGGCCTGTCGCCGAGTCGATGAGCGCTACGCCGGTGAGAATGCGATGGGTTCGTCCGGAGAGCCGGCGGAGGATGGACGCGGCGTCGTCCGGATCCCTGGGCTTGCCGATCTTCTCGTCGCCCAGGGCGATCAGAGTGTCGCCTCCCACCACCAGCGCATTCGCTTCACCGGCGGCTACCGAACGGGCCTTGCCCAGCGCGAGCTCCAGCGCCTCGGCCTCGGGGGTGAGATCTTCACGGGGGGTCTCCCGGAAGTCGGGGTGACGGACTTCGAAGGGGAGGCCGAGGAAAGCCAGGATGTCGCGCCGACGCGGCGAGGTCGACGCCAGGATGATACGCATGCAGGGTCAGCCCGGTCCGGGTCCGGCCAGCACCGCGCCGTCGCCATCGGGCAACGGGAAGACCGCATTGGCGGGCGGCGCCGCGGCGTCTGCGGCTTCCACGATATACGCCACTTCGTCGGCGTTTCTTGCCTGGACCAGTTGCGCACGCCATTGCGCCGCGCCGCGGAACCCCTTGCAGTACCAGGCCAGATGCTTGCGCATGGCGGGAAAACGCCGTTCGCCCCAGAGGCTCTCGAAATGGCGGCTGTGCTCCAGCAGCACCCGGGTCCGTTCTTCCCGGGTCACGTCGAGTTCCGCGGCGCCGGGACCCGCGACCCCGGCCAGGGTATCCTTGGCCCACTGCTTGTGCCTGAAGATCCAGGGGTTCCCCATGGCGCCCCGGCCCAGCAGCACGCCGTCGACGCCGGTCTGCCGGATCCGTGCCACCGCGTCCGACATGGACTTGAGGTCGCCGTTCCCCAGGATCAGCGTCGGCAGGTCCCGGGCCAGCTCCACCGTGCGGTGGATGGCGTCCCAGTCCGCGAGCCCCTTGTACATCTGCTTCAACGTCCGGCCGTGTAGCGAGATGGCCGCCGGCCCTTCGCCCAGCAGCACCGGGATCCACTCGTCCACCGCCACCTTGTCGTAGCCCACACGGGTCTTGACCGAGAGCGGGATCACCTGCCGGGTCGCCGGCCGGGGGCGACCGCGATTCATGTGGCGGACTCTCGCCACCACCTCGGACGCCAGCCCCACGTCCTCCAGACGTTGCCCCGCGGCCCAGTCCTCGAGCCCCCGGCGCGCGGCGCGGATGATGGTCACCGCCAGCTCCGGATTGAGGATCAGTCCGGCGCCGCATCCCTTGTTGGCGACGTTCCTGGCCGGGCAACCCATGTTGATGTCCAGACCGTCGAAACCGAGCTCGCCGACGATGTGCGCCACCTGGTAGAAGGCTTGGGGGGTACGGCCGTAGATCTGTGCCAGGATGGGACGCTCGCACTCGCCGTAGGCGAAATCCCGCACGAAACCATCGGCGCCGCAGCAGATGGCTTCCACGCTGGTGAACTCCGTCATGCACAGGTCGGGCTGTCCGTACCGGGCCGCCACCAGGCGGAACGAGGCGTCCGTGACCCCGTCCATGGGCGAGAGGCCGATAATGGGTTTGTCGATCCGGTCCCAGAAATGCATTTGTCTCAATGTCAGGACACTAGGGGAGCGCGCGCTCCGGTGAACGTCAGCAGGTCGCGTCCGCGCCGGCCCGGTGGGCGATCATGCCGTTGAGCTCGTCCTTGAGGCGCGGAAGGATTTCGTCGTAGGGAAAGGCTCCCAACGGCTCACTGCCGCGCTTGAGGTTGACGAACCGGGGGCCGCACCACAGCCCCAAGTCGGCGTCGTCGGTCTCGCCGGGTCCGTTGACGCGGCAGCCCATGACCGCGATGGTGATGGCGTGCTCGGCGGCGTAGGCGGTCATTTCCTTGACGTCTTGGGCGAGTTCCACGAAGTTTTCGTTCTCGACCCGCGAGCAGCTCGGACAACTGATGATGTTCAGGGTGTCGCGGCCGTAGTCCACGACGCTCCGCACGCGGCCTTCGGCGATGTCCCCCAGGATCTCACGTCCGGCGTTGATTTCCTCGGGCTTCCGCGGGTTGGGTACGGTCAGGGACACCCGTATGGTGTCGCCGATGCCCCGGCTGATGAGCTGTTCGAAGGCGATGCGGGTCTTGATGATCCCGTCCGGCGGCAGCCCGGCTTCGGTGACGCCGAGATGGAGCGGCACGTCCGGGCGCTGGGCCGCGAAGCGCTTGTTGACCTCGATGACCTTGGCCGGATCCGAGTCCTTGAGCGAGACGCAGTAGCGCGTATAGCCCAGGCTGTCCAGCAGCTCGCAGTGCTCCCAGGCGCTGGCCAGCATCGGCGAGATCGAGTCGTCCTCGGGAAACTTCTCCTGTTGTGCCGGATCCACCGAGCCGCAGTTGACCCCCACGCGCATGGCGCAGTCGTTGGCGGCGGCGACGTCCACCAGGAACCGGACCTTGTCCTGCCAGGGTTTCTGCCGCTCGTGGTGATAGAGATGGCCGGGATTGTAGCGGATCTTGTCCACGTGGGGCGCAACGGCGCTGGCCAGCCGGTAGTTCTCCTGGAGGTCCACCGAGAGGTTCGCTTCGGTGGCGGCGCGGATCCCCGCCAGCGCGGCCGCATCCTTCTTGCTGTCCACTGCGATGCGGACCACGTCGGCGCCGGCCCGCCCCAGGTCATTCACCTGCGCCACCGTGGCCTCGATATCCTGGGTATGCGTGGCGCACATGCTCTGCACCGCGATGGGGTGGTCCCCGCCGATGACGGTCGTGCCGATACGCACGGGCCGAGTAGGATTGCGAGCCAGCTTCAAGGTTCCGCTCCTTCGAGGGGTCGATGATACGGGACTGATTCAAGGTAGCGTGAAAGCACTCGGGAAGCAAGATGAACGGGCCGAATTGAAAAGGGCCGGACAGCGTGTTTGCCATCCGGCCCCTGAACCCTCGGGCCATCGTGGGCGCTATCCTGACCACACGGCCGGGCCAGACGGGCCGGGTGGTGTCCCAATAGAAACAGGGGTGGGCGGTTCAAACCTCCACCGCTTTCGGAGGATAGCTCCCTAAAAAATCTCTGGAAGTTGGTCTTGAGCACAAGCCAGGATATTCAATGTTCGTGCAAGGTGGCGTATATGCCCAGCTTCAATCATCGTGGAATTCGTCTTCTTCCCGTGCGGCCCAATCGGTATCCTAGCCACCTTGCTATCATGAGTCACCAGGTGAAAATGCTTTGTCATACGGCGCGAGTAACCCGGAGCACAAACCTCCAACATGGCCCAGATATCGCCAATCTTGACAACCGCATTAGCCACCTAAATTAGGCAGCCAGCGCGGATTCGAGTTGTGCAGGGTAGTTGTCGGCTGGAGAGACGTGCGCCAGATCCTTGAACTCAACCCGTATGTAACTCTCAGAATCCGCGTTCTCCCGCTGGATGTCCAGTGTGACTTTGCCCGCTCGGACTTTGTCCACAGCTGAGAACCACTCCTGCTCTCGCACGATGTTGACGTCGAAGAACATCCCATTGACGGCCGCTTCGAATGCTATTGACGACTCTAACTCGTCAGCCAAGTCGAGCAACACGTTACGGAAGGATTGCCGATATGCGTTGAGGGCATCTGGGGGTGTCTCACCGCCCGCCGCGAAACTCCCCGGCTGGACGCCATAGACCCAGTGCTCGTCGGCCTCGGTGGCCGCAAGCGCGCGCCCGTGCGAGATCACGTCAGCCATAAAGCCCTTGCCGAAGACACGATCATGGTAGGTGAAGAAGAGTGGGAAGTATAATTGATTCATGATTCCTACCCCCGTAGGTGCTTGGGGCCGGCCCTTTCGTCGCGTCACAAATGTACCACTTAACACCAAGTGGGACAATATCGCACAAAGTCGTACAAAGTGGGACTTTATCCCATTTGGCCCTTTGAAGTACCTTTCCCCTGTTTCATTTGTCAAGCGCCCTTTTCCTGAAGCTGCGCTGAAACTGAGACACTACCGGCTCGTCTTGATGGAGGACCGGCGTTGGTCTAGACTGGTCGATGTGAAATCTTCCCTGCCCGTCCGTGGAAGAAGGCCGATACCTCGTGGGCGTTTACGCGTCGTGTATTGGCCGGCAATCGCGGCGGCGGCGTTTTGGCTGCTCGCAAGCCTGGCGTCGGCGCAAACGGCGACGGCGCCGGTCCTCACGGACCTGTCGCCCGACACGCAACAGTCCGCCATCGGGAAAGAGATCCTCGACCGGCTCTCACAGGGACACTACAAACCCGTCACTCTGAACGACCAGGTTTCCGGCAGGGTCTTCGATTCCTATCTGAGGGCGATGGATCCCTCGCGAAGCTATTTCCGGTCCGCGGACATCGAGGAGTTCGAAGCCTACAGAACGCGGTTCGACGATCTGCTCAAGGCGGGAGACCTGGGTCCCGCCTTCAAGATGTTCAATCGCTACCGGCAACGACTGGCCGAGCGCCTCCGGTTCGTCATCGACACCATCGATCAAGAGTTCGACGTTCTGGATTTCGGCAAGGACGAAACGCTCGCGCGGGAAAACGCCTCCTGGGCCCCGTCGGAGGCCGAGCTGAGGACGCGTTGGCGCAGGCAGGTCAAGAACGACGTGTTGAGCCGCCTGTTGGCCGGAACGAAACGGGAAGAAGTCCGAAAGGCCCTTCGGCGACGCTACGGCAACCAGTTGCTTCGCCTCGGTCAAATCGACAACGCCGATGCGTTCCGTGTGTATACCAACGCTTTCCTCCGTACAATTGATCCTCACTCCGTGTATTTTCCGCCTCATCAAAGCGAAAACTTCAACATTCACATGAGCTTGTCCCTGGAGGGGATCGGCGCCGTGCTGCAGGCCGACGGCGAGAACGTCAAGGTGGTACGGCTGGTGGCAGGCGGCCCCGCGGACAAGGCCGGCGATCTGCAACCCGGGGACCGCATCGTCGGCGTCGGCCAGGGTGAGCAAGGGGATATCGTGGACATCCTCGGCATGCGTCTCCAGGACGTGGTCACGTTGATCCGTGGCCCCAGGGGAACCACGGTTCGTCTCGAGATCGTTCCGCAGGTCAGCACCGCCGAGCAACGAAAGATCATCAGGATCGTTCGCAACAAGGTGGATCTTGATGATCAGCAGGCCAGCCGCAAGGTGATGGACGTCAAGCTCGGGGCGGGTACCGAGAGGATCGGGATCATCCACATACCCACGTTCTACCTGGACTTCGGGGCGCTTCGGGCCGGAGACCCCAACTTCAAGAGCACGGCCGGTGATGTAAAAAGGCTGATCTCGGAGTTGAGCCAGGCAGGCGTCAACGGGCTGGTCATCGACTTGCGGAACAACGGCGGCGGGGCGCTTCGCGAGGCCATCGCGCTCGTCAGCCTGTTCATTCGGAAGGGTCCGGTGGTGCAGGTCCGGGACGGCCGAGGCGTCATCCGCGTTCATTCGGATACGGACGCGGGCATCGCCTACACGGGGCCGCTGGCCGTCCTGGTGAACCGGCTCAGCGCCTCGGCCTCGGAGATCTTCGCCGCGGCCATTCAGGACTACCGCCGGGGGCTGGTGGTGGGCGGGCAGACGTTCGGGAAGGGAACGGTGCAGACGCTGATTCCGATCCGAAAGGGACGCCTGAAGCTTACGCAAGCCAAGTTCTACAGGATTTCAGGGGAAAGCACTCAACACCGCGGCGTGATACCCGATGTCGAGCTCCCCGGCGTCATCGACAAGGCGGAGGTCGGCGAGAGCTCCCTGGAGAACGCGCTGGCGTGGGATTCCATCGACGGGGCCCGGTATTCCCGCGCCGGAGAGACCGCGCCGTATCTGGGAACGCTCGCGCAGCGGCACCGCGTCCGCGCCGGGACGGACCCGGACCTGGCTCATCTCATGGCAAGGATCGATCGTATCAAGGAAGAGCGGGCGGAAACCTCCATCTCACTGAAGGAGGAGACACGAAGAGCCAGGAAACAGGGCAACGAGCGCCGGGAACTGGAAAGCGAGAACCGCCGGCGCGGGGCCAAGGGTCAGAAACCGTTCGCGAGTTTTGCCGAGCTGGCAGCCTACAATGAGAAGAAGGCAGGTCCCGGAGCGTCCTCGGAAGACGATCCGATCCTGAACGAGGCGGTCCACATTCTCGCCGACTTCATAGAGCTCACCAAGCCCCCGGCGGCTTCGAGGTCGGCCGTCCCGGACACACCAAGAAATCCCTGAAGCCTCGCGGGCTATTCGCCCCCGTTCACGTCCAACACCGATGCGTTGACGAACGACGCCGCATCGGAAGCCAGAAACAGCGCGACGCCGGCCACCTCGTCGGGTTTCCCGTGCCGTCCCAGCGCAATGTTCTCCAGTCCCTCCGGCTCCATGCGCGCGAGGCTCGTGCCTCCCGGGCGGGGCGTGTCGATGATCCCCGGCGCCACCGCGTTCACCCGCACCTCCGGCCCCCATTGATTGGCCATGTGAAAGGTCAGGTTCATGACCGCGGCCTTGGCCGTGCCGTAGGCGGCCATGTTGGGCCGCTCGGTTTTGGTCGAGCGGCCGGATATGGAGCCGATGTTGACGATGGCGCCCTTGCCGCGTTCCTTCATGTGCGGCACCACCGCCTTGGAGCACAGGAACGCGGTCTTGACGTTGACGTCATAGACCCCCATGAAATCTTCGGGTGAGAGCTCCAGCAGCGTCCCGCGCTGGAACGCCGGCATCTCCGGGTTGCGGCTGTAGGACCCTCCGGCGACGTTCAGGAGGGCGTCGATGCGGCCGAACCGGTCCAGGGTGGCGGCGACCAGGTCCTTGACCTGATCCTCGTTGGACACGTCCACCGCCAAGCCCGCGGCGCCGACCCCCAGGGCTTCGACCTCCTGGACCACCGGCGGGATGGACTCCGCCGGCAGTGAGGCGATCATGACGTTGGAGCCCGCCTGGGCGAAGGCCAGCGCGCAACAGCGGCCGATGCCGCCGCTGCCGCCGGTAATGATGGTGGTGCGTCCTTCCATGGAGAAGCGTGAAAGATCCATAGGGTTTCCTTCCTTGGAGAATCCGGTTTTGGTGCTGTGCGAACACGGTCGGGTTTGAAACCCGCCCCTACGAGCCTTCCCACAGGTGGCTGAACTGCACCGCGACCACGTCCTCGTAGGAAACGGGCGCGGCAAGCAGGCCGATGTCCTGGGCGAACCGGTTCATGCTGGATACCACGGGTTCCGGTATCCTGGGGTCGTAGTAGGGGACGTCGCGTTCGATGAGGGTGGCGATGAGCCCCGCCTCCTCGGGGGGATACAACGCCTTGCCCACCTCCGCGGCCCGCTGGGGGTTCGCTACCAGGGCCTGCTGGGTCTTGACCAGCGCCCGCACCGCGGCCGCGACTGCATCGGGATCGTCGGCGATCATCCGGTCCGAGGTGATCAACGCGGGAAAGGTATAGCCCTGGGCCTCCGCCGGTCCCTCGCCGCGCCGTATGTCGAGCACGATGGTGCCGGTGCCGTGCCGGACCGCCACCTCCGCGCCCATGCCGTTGGCCCAGAAACCGTCGATGACGCCCTCGGACAGAGCCTTGGCCGCGGTCACGCCGAAGGAGACGCCGGGCGCGGTGGCCCCGGGCACCGGTTGAATCTGAATGTTGTCGGCCTCGGGGTCCAGCCCGGCGGCCGCCAGCAGCCGCTTGAGCCCCAGATCGACACCTGGAGCGGCGCCGATGCGGAGACCCTTGATGGCCTGGACGTCGCCGCGCTTGGCGCCCAGGTCCGACCGCAGCACCAGAAACCAGTACATGTGCTGGGCCAGCGCCGCCAGCAGCTTGGCGCCCTTCCAGTCCGGGAAGGCCGTGAGGGTCGCATGGGACGAGGCCGCCACGAAGTCGAGCTTGTGGTCTCTCAGGGTCTCGAAGGTCTTGGGCACCGGAAAGATGGGCTCCAGCTCCATGTCCAGCCCTTCGGCTTTGAAGAAGCCGAGTTCCACCGCGGCAATGGCGGGGAAATACGAGTTCGAGACGAAATCGGGGAGTCCTAGTCGCATGTTGGTCCTTTCGCTGGGTGTATGGGTCCGGGTGTACCGGATTCACCATGCCGATGCAAAACGCGGGCGGGTTCGAGGTCCGCCCCTATACCTTATCGTGGCACCTTGCCGGGATTGGGAATCCCGCGCGTCCTGGCATGCGCGTCAATCGGGCGGCCCGCCTGTCACCGCGTCAACTCCAGTAGGTGGTCCGGTCCACCGGGATGGCATCCAGCACGTCCCGGGGCAGGAAGTCTTCGAGACGGATACGCTTCAGCGCCTCCTCGGGGCACTTGGACACCGGCGAGAAGGGCCGGTCCAGCGGCCGCGTGGCGTCCACGATCATGGCCGAGGTGCGGATGCCCTCGTCCATGGAGGGGTCGATCAGAGGGCCGCGCATGAGGTCGGTGATGAGCGACACCTGCCGGTGGGGCTGGACCCGGGTGGCCAGCGCCCAGAGGATCTCGGTGGGATTGTAGACGTCGATGTCGTCGTCGAAGACGAACACGTGCTTGCATTGGTCGAAGCTCAACGCCGCGGCCGCGGCCCGGCCCGGGTCTCCCTCGGACATCTTCTTCATGGCGATGAACACGTTCAGCAGGGCGTGCCGGCCGTTCTTGCACACCGCGGTCACTCCCGGCACCGCTTCGCGGCAGCGGCGCAGGTAGGCCCCCTCCCGGGCCAGGTCCATCCACGGCTTGTCGCCGTCCGGGGTGATGACGGACTGGTGAATGGCGTCCCGGCGGCGGGTGACGGCGCGCACCTCCAGCAAGGCCGCCTGGCGGAAGCCCTGAGGCCCTACATAGCCGTGAACCTCGCCGAACGGGCCCTCGACGACTCGTTCGCCGGGAAGCAGCACGCCCTCGATGACCACCTCCGCGTCCGCCGGCACCATCAGGCGGTCGCCAAAGGTCTCGGAGGGGGTCATCCGAAGGGGCTCCTGCAGGTAGCCGCCGATGATCTCCAACTCGTCGGCGTCGAACGGTCCGCGGTAGCAGGCGCCGATGTTGAACGCGGGGTGATGTCCGGTCACCACTGCTACCGGGCATTCCTCTCCGTGGTCCTCGTAGTCCCGGAAGATGCGCCACATGTGTTGCAGGGACAGGTAGAAGCCCGTGTGGTTCCGGTCCTTCACCTCCATGCGGTGATAGGAGACGTTGTGCACGCCGGAACTGCGGTCGCGGCCAATGCTGGGCATGTCGATGTAGGGACCGCCGTCCATGGCGTGGTGGCGCATCACCGGCAGCTCGAAGAGGTCCACCTCCGAGCCTTGTTGGATGATTTCCTTGACCGGCGCCTCGGACGGCTCCACCACCATCGGCGCGATGGGGTTGGCCTCCCGGCGCAGGCACTCCAGCGCTAGTTCCGCCCGGGTCGTCTCCGGCGGCACCCCGAGGGCGGTCTGGAACTTGCCCTGGGAGACTTCGCAGTTCATGGCGAGCCGGACCTTGGAGGGGTTCCCGTGGAGGTTCTCGGGGTGCTCGAACAGCAGCACGGGAAACTGTTTCCGCTCCGCCAATTGGGTGACGAGGGTGGAAACGTCATGACGCGCCGGGTTGACCGGGCGGGTGACCTGGACCACCTCTCCGGGCCGCTGGCGTCGCAGGTCGTCGAGAAAGGTGCGGAGACTCTTGGCCATGGGCGTGGGAACCGGTATCCGGGGGCGTGGCCGTTTCGGTCAGTAAACGATGTTGCCGCCGTCCACCACGAGGGTCTGGCCGGTGACGAAGTCGCTGTCCGAGGAGGCCAGATAGAGCACCGCGCCGGTGAGGTCCTGGGGCACCTGCCGTCGTTTGATGGACCTGGCGTCCACGCGGCTCGCGGAGATTTCGGGAGGCACGGTCTGCCCCTCGTGCTCCACCAGACCCGGCGCGATGGCGTTGACATTGATGCCGTATTCCCCGAGTTCCCGCGCCATGGAGCGGGTCATCCCGATCAGCGCGGCCTTCGACGCGACGTAGTGAAGGAAGTTCGGTGTGCCCGCCATCACCGTGTTGGAGGAGATGTTGATGATCCTGCCGCCGTCCTGATCCCTCATGTGGGGGAGCACCGCCTTGGCACACAGGAATACGCCCTTGATGTTCACCGCCGTGACCCGGTCCCACTCCTCTGCGGAGATCTCGTAGAACGGCCGCCGGTGGATGCTCAGGTAGATGGCGGCGTTGTTGACCAGGACATCGATGCGCCCGAAGGCGTCCATGGCCGTCTGTGCCATGCGCAGGGTGTCGTCCTCCCGGGAGACGTCCGCCTCGACGGCCACAGCCTGCCCGCCGGCATCCCGGATGGACCGGGCCGTGTCGGCGCCGTCCAGTACGTCGGCCACCACCACCCGGGCCCCTTCCGCCGCCAGCGCCCTGGCATAGACCGCGCCGATGTTGCGTGCGCCTCCGGTTACGATGGCAACCTTGTCGTCAAGTCGTCCCATGCGTCCCTACCCCCGCTGCCCGGGTCGCCCACTCCCACGTAGGTCGGGTTAGCCGAAGGCGTAACCCGACGCCCGCTTCGTCCCATGTCGGATTACGCCTTCGCTAATCCGACCTACGTCTTTGCCGTCGCAGGGGCGGGTTTCAAACCCGCCCTTGCCCTAGCCCGCCGCACTGGCGTCCACCGCCGTCGCGCGCTCGTTCATCTCCCGGAGCTGCCGCCGCAGGTCGAGGGGCTCCCACCAGAGCTTCAGGCCCAGGTCCCGGGCGATGGTCTGGGCGGCGTTGTATCCCGGGGCGCCGGTGATGTTGCCGCCGGGGTGGCATGAGGAGCCGCACAGGTAGAGTCCGGAAACCGGGGTGCGGTAGTGGCCCCATCCGGGAAAGGGGCGGTTCTCCAGCGCCTGGTCGCCGCTGTACTCGCCTACCATCCAGTCCCCCTGGTACATGTTCCGGTCGTGGCGCTCGATGTCCAGCGGCGTGGTGGAGTCCCGCGACAGGATGTTGTCGTCGGTGAGATTGGGAGCGTACCGGCGCCACACCCCCAGTTGCCGCTCGAACCATTCGGCTCGGGCCTTGTCCCAGTTCTGTGGATTGCCCCACAGGTTGTAGGTGGCGAGTTGCCACATGAACGCGGTGGCCTTGCCCGGCGGCGCCTGGGTCGGATCGTGATGGGACGGCGTGGCGCCGTTCATGAAGGGCTTGCGTGGAAGCTGCCCGGAGCGGCAGTCGTCGAACAGGTTGCGCAGGTCCTCGTAGGTGTCCAGGCCGACGATGTGCATGAAGCTGTCGGCCACTTCCGGGTGCTCGTCCTCGGTGATGTAGCGCGGCCGTTCGTTCAGCGCCAGATTGGTGGCGAAGATCGGGGTGGTCTTGGAGAAGCGGAAGCCCGCCGCCTTGGCGCCGAAATCCGCGTCGAGGTTCTCCGCTCCCACCAGCTTGATGAAGGTTTCCACCGGGTTGACGTTGGAGGCGACGAACCGTTTCGTGTGCACCACGGTCCCGTCCTCCAGCACCACTCCGGTTGCGCGTCCGCCGTCCACCAGGATCCGCTCCACCCCAACGGCTTCGATGTAGTCGATCCCGTTGTGCGACAGCATATGCGCGAGGTTGTCGCCCAGGGCATGGGAGGTGCCCCGGCAGAGCTGCGGGTTGACCCCCCAGGCGATCATCGCCGGGACCAGATACCCGGTCTGGGGCGCATCCAGCTCATAGCCCCGCATTACCGCCAGGAAGCCGATGAACGCCCGCACCCGGGTGTGCTCGAAGTGCTCCAGGATGAACTGTTCCGGCGTGGTGTCGAAGTAGCGCAGGTACTCCCGGCCCTCGGGCAGACCTTCCAGCAGCGGCCGCTTCTCGCTCATGGGGACAGGCGGGCAATAGGTCTCGGGGAAGACGATGTTCTTCACCACCGGCTGCCACCGGGTCCAGATGTCCCGGAAGGTTTCGGCATCCTTCCGGGAGCACTGCTCGATGGTGGCGATGGTCCGCTCGACGTCGGCGAACCAGCCCAGGTAGGTGCGGTCGAGGAAGTGCTGCACCACGCCCGGGTCGGGCTTGTAATAGTGGATGCCCATGCGCTCCATCTCCAGGTCCTGGAACCAGGGCAGCATCATGAGCCCGCGGTGGAACACGGAGTGGATGTTGTGCCAGAACCCCGGGTAGTTCCGGTCCTCGTGAGAGTCGAGTCCTCCGCCCACCTCCATGTTCTTCTCGATGACGAGGATCTTCTGTCCCGACTTGCCCAGGTAGCCGGCACAGATCATGCCGTTGTGGCCCGCGCCGATCACCACGCCGTCGTAATGCATCACCTTCGCCATGGTTCAACCGCCTTCGTGCTTCAAGCCCAGGTCCTGCCGGAGGATATCCCATGCGGCTCTGCCGGACCCTGCGATGACCGCGTCCGCCGGGTGGGTGGCGACGCCGACCTGGTAAAGTCCCTGAATGGGCGTTCGGTAGTGGGCCAGTTGCGGGATGGGCCGGTTCTCGCCCATCTGGTCCGCGGTCTTTCGGGCCACCCACACCGATCCCCAGCGCATGTTCTGCCAGCGGCCGGCGATATAGAACGGGTCCATGGCTACCTTCATGACGATGTTGTCATCGGTAAGGTTGGTGGCCACCGAACGCAACTCCGACAGGACGCGCTCCATGAAGTCGTTCTTGAGCTTGACCCAGTCTTCGGGCCGCCGGTCCTTGAGCTGATAGGGGACCGGCATGAAGAGCGAGGCCGTGTGCTTGGCCGGGGGCGCCTGCAACGGGTCGAACCAGGTGGGGCAGGTGACGTGGAAGCAGTAATGCTCGGGAAACTCCCCGGCGCGGATTTCGCTCCACATGCGTTTCAGATCCTCGGTGGAGCGCGGGCCATAGTTGACGTTCATGGCTGTTCCCACCGCGCCGTCCATGGCCTCGTGCACCCCGAAGCGCAGCGGCGCCTTCAACGCCAGGTGCACCTGGAAGTAGGAATATTCGTCGGGCTCGATGGCGCGGACCGCCTGGGTAAAGCCGTTTTCCAGGTGTTCTTCGCCCACCATGTCGATGAAGGTGCCGTAGGGGTCCAGGTTGGACACCACCGCCCGACGCGCCTTCCATTCGCGGCCGTCCCGCAGCCGCACGCCGACGGCCCGGCCGCCGTCCACCAGGATCTTCTCCACGTGATGGAGCGCCCGGATCTGGCCGCCGTTCTTCACGTAGGCCCGCTGCAGCACCTGGGCGATGGAATGGGAGCCGCCGCGCGCGAGCTCGGGTCTCTCGTCGCCGGCGATCAGGGCCAGCACCTCGCGCCCGCCGCCCTCGTAGTCCAGCGCCCAGCCGCGGGGAATGGCCATCTGCGACAGCACCAGGGTCCGCACCGCTTCGCTGTCGAACAGGTGCTCCGCCAAATCGCCGGCGGTCATGCGCGACAGGCGCACGAAGTCCGCCCCCGCCGGATCGGCCTCGATCCGTGCCTGCAACCCGCCTTGGGCTTCGGGCGGCGCGTAGTAGGAGGGAATGACGATATCGCGGATGATTGCGTTAAAACGCTGGTGGATGTCCTTCCAGACCGCGGCGTCTTCGGCCGAATGCCGCACCACGGATGCCAGGGTGTCGTCGAGGTTCTGATGATGGGAAACCGAGGCGCCGTCCGGCAGCAGCAGCGAGCTGATCACCGGCGGCGTGACGAACTCGGCGTGATGGCCGTTCTCCCAGTCCAGCTCCTGCCAGACAGGAGAGATCTCACGGTTGTCCTGGAAGTAGGCGAGGCTGTTGTGCCAGTAGCCGGGGAGGGTGATCTCTTCGGAAAAGAGCCGGCCGCCGTTCTCCAGCCGGCTTTCGCAAATGACGGTCTCGAGCCCCGCCATGCCCAGATAGGTGCCCAGTGCGAAGTTGTTCTGCCCCGCGCCGATGAGGATGACGTCCCAGTTTTCGTCCACGGCCATCGACGCTGTCCCTCGTATCCTGGTGTCCGACCCGTCGCACCTGCGCAGCGTTGCGCCTCATGTCGATTTCCTGGTGTTGATACAAGTGTTGACTCGGATGGTCAAGCAGGCGACAATTGCCGGAAGCACAGAGAACCGCGATAAGCTGTACTGATGAGCAGACGAAGAGAGACCTTGGGCGGTCGTGAAGGCGCCGCGGTGAACCAGCGGCTGGCCGAAGCCGTGCATTTGCAGGCGATCGAGGGGAACCCCCTTCTGCCCGACGAGGTCGCCATGTTCGAGATGTTCGAACGAGAAGGCTGGCCCCCCGAGGACCGTCGCGCATACATCGCACGGCAATTCAAGGACCGCGATAGTATTGCCGCGGCGGAATGAGCGACCCGGACTATTGCTATCCCCCGGACTTTACGGTCCTTCAAAACAAGCTGGGTATCAGGGACGCCCCGACGCTGGAAGCAGCGGAGCGCCGGTTCGTCGCGCAACGACTTCTCGAAGCGGTGCCGACAGGCGATTTCGACCTCGATCATCTGAGGGCGATCCACCGCCATCTGTTTCAGGACGTCTATGAATGGGCGGGCGAAGTTCGCACCGTCGAGATCGCCAAGGGCGGCAGTGGGTTTCAACCGAGACGGTTCATCGGGACGGGCATGGCGGACGTACATCGCCGGATCGTGGCGGCGGCGTATTTCCGGGGCACGAGCCCCGAGCGGTTCGCCGACGGTGCAGGACTGATATTGGGCGACGTGAATCATGTCCATCCCTTTCGAGAAGGTAATGGCCGCACGCAACTCCAGTACCTGAAACAGCTTGCCGAGCGGGCCGGCCACGGCATCGATCTCACCCGGTTGGACCGCGACGCCTGGATGGACGCCTCGCGGCGTTCGCACGACGGCCTGCCCGACGCCATGATCCAATGCGTTCGAGAAGCGCTGGGCATCGCGAGCTGCGGCTGACGTTGATAGAGACGGGGATCGCGCGAGGCGGGCATAGCCGGCCGGGTCAGCCCAGTCGCGCGGCTGCCTGTTCGACGGCCCGGCGTACGAAAACGGCCACGAGCTCCCGCTTGTACTCCGAGGAACCGCGTACGTCCTCGATGGGGTCGGACGCTTCCGCGGCCGCGGCCCCCGCCGCCTCCAGCGCGGCCGGCGTGATGTCCCGGCCGCGCTGGACGTCTTCCGCCGCCCGGGCGCGGAAGATCGTGGGGCCCACGGAGTTGAGGCCGATGCGCACGTCGTCACAGCGGTTTCCCTCTCCGGTCAGGGTGACGGCCACGCCCACGGTGGCGAAGTCCTCCTCGCTTCGGGGCGTGAACTTGATGTGGGACCAGGCCGGCCCGGCGGGCGGCGGCACGTGAATGGAGGTGAGGATTTCGTCCGGCTCCAGGGCGGTCTCGTAGTAGTCGACGAAGAAGTCCTCCACCGACAGGGTGCGCTCGCCGCGGCTGCTCCGGAGCGTCACCTCCGCGTCCAGCGCGATGAAGCTGGCTCCCGGGTCCGTCATCGGGTCGCCGTGGCTAAGGTTGCCGCCCACGGTGGCCATTAGGCGGATGCGCGGCTGCGCCACCTTGTAGAAGGTCTCCTGGAGCAGGGGGTAGTGCTCTTGAACCTCGGGGCAAAGCTCCAGGTCCCGGTGCTTGACGCCGGCGCCGATGCGCAGGCCGTCGGCGGGGTCGAAGGTGATGCCGTCGAGGCCGGCGACGTGTTCGAGGTTGATGACGAAACTCGGGCTCAAGAGGCCCATGCGCATCCACATGACCAGGGCGGTGCCGCCGGCCAGCAGCTTGGCGTCGCCGCCGTGCTCCTGGAGCAGCCCGCAAGCCTCGTCGAGACTCGTGGGTTCCAGGTATTCGAATTTGGCCCGCATAGCTTCAGCTCCCGTTCTGCTTCAGGTTTTCTCTTGCATCTTCGAAGTGGCGGATTGCGCTTTCAAACTTGTCGCGGCAGCCGGGATTGCAGAATCCGACGACCTGATCGTCATATACGGTCAGCGAGTCGGCCTGCACCGGCTTGCCTGACCAAGGGCAGGTCGCATTGATACAATCGTTAATGTCCGGAGCGGACATCGTGTTTCCTGAAGGTTCATGGGTTGGATCCATTTTTCTTCTCCTTGATGGCGCGCAGCACCTTTTCCGCGGTGATGGGGAGGGTCTTGATGCGCACCCCCACGGCGTCGTAGATGGCGTTGCTGATGATGGCCGCCACCGGGTCCATGCCCAGCTCGCCGAGGCCCTTGGCGCCGAAGGGGCCCGTGGGCTCATAGGAATCCGCGAACTCGTGCACCAGGTTGGGCATGTCACGCATGGACGCCAGCCGGTAGTCGCTGAAGTTGGGGTTGACCAGGCGGCCCTCCTCCATGCGGATGCCTTCGATGAGGGCATATCCGAGCCCTTGGGCGATAGAGCCTTCCACCTGGCCCTCGGCGCCGATGGGAAAGATCACCGTGCCGCAGTCCGACGCCACGGCGTACTGGATCACCGTCACGCGGCCGGTATCCGGGTCGACCTCCACCTCCGCCGCCTGGCAGCCGAAGTTGTAGGCGCCGGACTCGTTGCCGAAGCGCTCGCCGTCCTGTGTCACCGAGTCGGCGTCGAAGCTGCCGGACGCCACGATGGGAGCGCCGCCGCGCCGGAACTGCCGCCCCCGCACCACGTCGGCCACGCTGATGGCCCGCCGCTCCGCGCCCTTGACGAAGATGAAGCCGTCCCGCGACACCAGGTCGGCGGCGTCGGCCTCGAGCATCTCGGCGGCGGTCTCGTGCAGCAGCTCCTTCACCTTGGTGGCGGCGTTCTTCACCGCGTTGCCGCCCACGTAGGTGAGCCGGCTGGCGTAGTTGCCGAGACAGAAGGTGGAGTGGTCGGTGTCGGCTTCGGAGATGGCCACGTCGGAGAAGGGGACGCCCAGCTCCTCGGCGGCGATCTGGCACATGGCGGTCCAGTGCCCCTGGCCGGTCTCTCCCTCGCCGCTCAGGATGAACGCCTTGCCGTCCTCGTTCATCTTGATGGTGGCGGAGCTGCCGTCGTAGTCGCCGAAGTGGCGCTTGCCGCTGACGTGCACGGTGCAGCCCATGCCCAGCCCGCGGTTGGGCTTGCGGTTGGCCCGCTTCTCCTTCCAGCCGATCATCCGCTCGGTGCGGTCGATGCACTGCGTGAGCTCGCAGCTTATGACGTGGTTGCCGTGGGGCGAGACGTAGTCCGGTTCGGCGGCGTTGAGGCGCGCCATCTCGAACGGGTCCATGCCCAGCTCGTCCGCGGCGATGTCCATCATTTGCTCCACCGAGAACTCCGCCGACGGGTTGCCGAAGCCGCGGAAGGCGCCGGTGGGGATCTTGTTGGTGTAGACCAGGTAGGCCTCGGAGCGGACGTCGGAGTACTTGTAGCAGGTGTCGTGCCGGAGCGCCGCCACGCCGGTGATGGCCGGGGCCTTGCCGCTGTAGGCGCCGTTGTCGGCGATGATGCGCATGTGCTTGGCGCGGATGCGGCCATCGCTCTTGAAGCCCATCCGCACCCACACCTTCATGTTGACCCGGGGCCGGCTGCCGGCCAGGAACTCCTCTTCCCGGGTGTTGATGATCTTCACCGGGCGGCGCGCCTTGCGCGCCAGGATCGCGTTCACCACCGCGTTGTTGTCGTCGCAGGACTTGCCGCCGAAGCCTCCGCCCACCGCCGTCTGGATGACCCGCACGTCGGCCTCCCGCACGCCCAGGGCGGAGGCGATGCGCATACGGGCCATGAACAGCGTCTGGGTGTTCATGTAGACCGTGTACTTGCCGCTGGCCGAGTAGTCGGCGACGCTGCCGATGGTCTCGATGGCCGAGTGCCACTGGGGCACGCTCTCGAAGGTGTCCTCGATCACCAGGTCCGAGTCCCTGAAGGCCGCGTCCACGTCGCCGCGCTCGACGTCGATGGTGAGGGCGACGTTGTTCTCCTTCTCGTCATGGATGAGCGGGGCGCCGTCCTGCATGGCCTCTTCCGCGTCGAACACCGCCGGCAGCTCTTCCCAGTCCACCTCGATCAGGTCCAGGGCCTCCTCCGCGGTGTCGCGGTCAACGGCCGCCACCGCGGCCACCTCCTCGCCTACGTACCGGGTCTTGCCCACGGACAGGGGATACTGGTCCGGAAAGAACACCCCCCATGCCTTCTTCAGGGTGTCCTCCGCGGTGACCACGGCCTTGACGCCGCGCAGCTTCTCCGCGCGGCTGGTGTCGATGTTGAGGATGCGGGCGTGAGGGAAGGGGCTTCTCAGGATCCGGCCGGTCAACATCCCCGGCAGGAAGACGTCGGCCACGTAGGCCGCGCCTCCCGTCACCTTGTCGTAACCCTCGAAGCGGTCGACTTTCTGTCCCAGCACCGCGAACTTTTCAGCCTTGCTCATGTTTCCCCCAAAGGCGGCAGCCGTTTCCGAGTGGCCCGAGCCACTAGTCGGAGGCGTCGCTCTTGTAGGTATCCGATTGGTAAAGGCTCTGGATCCTGGCCTGGCGGCCGGCTTCGTCGGATTTCTCCGCTTCCACCTTGCCTTCCACCACGGCCATGACCGATTCGAGGATCTTGTAGTAGCCCGTGCAGCGGCACAGATTGGCCGACATCCATTCCTTGACCTGGTCGGTGGTGGGGTTGGGCTCCTGGTCCAGCAGCGCCTTCGCGGCCATGATCTGGCCGGGAGTGCAGATGCCGCACTGAAGCCCGCCGTACTGCACGAAGGAGCGCTGGAGCGGGTGCAGCTCGCCGTCCCGGGCCAGCCCTTCGATGGTCTCGATCTGCTTGCCCTCGCAGGTGACGGCCAGGGTCAGGCACGAGCTCACCAGCCGGCCGTCGACGATGACGCTGCACGCGCCGCAGACGCCGATGCTGCAACCCTCCTTGGTGCCGGTGAGGCCCACGTCCTCGCGCAGGGCCTCCAGCAGCAGGCGGTTGGGCTCGATCTCGATATCGTGCTCCTCGCCGTTGACGTTCAGTACCATGTCGCGTTTCATCGTTGACCTCGAACGGTTACGCCATGCGGGCACGGGCGGGTTTGAAACCCGCCCCTACACCTCGGAGCCTGCATCCGCCGAAGTGCGGATGCGAGCGCTACCATCACACCGACCGGCCGGCATGGGTCTTGCCCCATTCCAGGCGGATGGATTTCAGGGTCTGTCCCTCACCGACGCTGACTCGGGTGCTCTTGAGCTTCTCGCCTACCTTCTCGTAGTCGCCGGCCGCCGCCAGCCGCGCCTCCTCGTCCAGCTCATCGGGCCAGAGTCCCATGAGGTAGCCGTGCCACGGCTCCTTGAGCTGGAGCTCGGGCAACTCAAGCTCCTTCCAGAGCTCGATGGCCCGTTCCATGTAGGGTTTCTTCGGCAACGACAGCGGCGGCAGGTCGGCTTTGCGGGTGGCGTCGATCAGCAGCGCCGAGTCCGTGCTGTCGTAGCGGCTGGAAGGGTGGCTCACCACCATGCCGATGGGGGTGGCGCCAAAGGGGCGGTTGGGCACGATGGTGACGTCCCGGTGAGGCTGGGACCGGTGCGTGATGGCCCAGGTCACGGCCACGGGGTCGTTGACGTTGATGTCCTCGTCCACCGCCACGATGAGCTTCCCGACCCGGTCGCCATACTGCAGCACGGCGTCCATGACCCGCCGGGGCTCGTCGTCGTCCTCCTTCTTCATCCGGACGGCGACGTACGGCCTCATGTTCACCAGCTCTTCCATCATGTACACCTCCTGCACCGACTCGAAGCCCTTGCGGTTCAGGTAGCGGTGCACCAGGGTGCTCATGCCCATGGCCTTGATCTTGGAGCTCTCGCTGGGTGTGACCTGGCTGATGATGGAGACCCAGATGGGGTCTTTCCGGTGCATGACGCACTTGAGCTCCATCACCGGGCCGATGGTGCGTGGATCGACATAGCCCATGGACTCGCCGAAGGGGCCTTCCTCCTCCAGATAGTGGGTGGGGATGATGCCCTCGAAGACTACCTCGGACGTGGCCGGCACCTCCAGGTCCACGGTCTGGCATTTGACGAGTTGGACGGGGGTCCGGGCCAGCCCGCCGGCCAGGGCCAGCTCGTCCATGTCCGGCGGCACCTTCTGGGTGGCGGTGTACGAGGCCGCCGGCACCGTGCCCACGGCAATGGCCACCTCCAGCGGGATGCCCCGCTCCCGGCACTTTTCCCAGTGGGCCGACAGGTCCTGGGGCGTGCCCGCGTTGGCGCCGCACCTGAGCGGAGACTTGACCAGTCCGCGGTAGTTGCCGACGTTCCGCGCGCCGGTCTCGGGGTCCTTGGTGATCCAGTGGCCCGCGGTGATGTAGGGTCCGTTGTCGAACCCGGGGGTGGAAATGGGGATGGGAAACTGCGCGAAACCGCCGCTGGCCGCCAGGTCGTCGCCCTTGTGGATCACCTCCATGACCGGGCCGTAGGGCACCATCTCCGGCGGGACGGGGTTCTCCATGGCCTCGACCCACCGGTCCGGAACCTCTTCCGGGCCGCACTGAAGCCCCATACAGTAGATGTCGGTGGAGCCGGACAGCCCTCCCACCAGCACGGGACTGTCGTAGCGGCGGCCCTTGGAGTCGGTCACGTTCTCGAATAGAAACGCCTTGCGATCTTCGTCCTTAAGCCCGCGGAATTGCAGCCGTACCAGGGGTTGCAACTCCGTGTCCTTGTTGACTTCGCGGGTTATCCGAATAAGTTTCCCGGCGTCCTCCAGCACGGCGAGGAACTCGCGAAGATCCTTATAGGGTTGTTGGTTTTCCATGACGTGAGGATTTAAGCGTTTTTCCCTACTTACGCAACCCCGTGCCCCGGGTTTGCCCTGGCAGGGCCGCTACGTTTTGCAAATCCCACGGCGTGACGTAAGATTGGATTCGTATGCCTCTTTGCATCACCAACACCATGAGCGGCAGGAAGGAGCCGTTCGTCCCCCTCAAACCCGGCACCGTCACCATGTACGTGTGCGGCGTTACCGTCTACGACCAGTGCCACATCGGTCACGCCCGCGCCTTGCTGACGTTCGACGTCATCTACCGGTACCTGCGCTTTCTCGGTTTCGATTGCCGCTTCGTCAGGAACTTTACCGACGTGGACGACAAGATCATCCATCGAGCCCGCGACGAGGGCATTCCGCCCCAGGCGCTGGCCCAGCGGTACATCGACGAGTTCCACCGCGACGCCGCTGCCCTGGGATTGCTGGAGCCCACGCTGGAGCCCTGCGCCACCGGGCACATACCGGAGATGATCGCCATTATCTCCAGTCTCGTGGAGGGCGGAAAGGCCTACGAAGTCGACGGCGACGTCTACTTCGCGGTGGAGAGCTTCGGGGATTACGGCAAGCTGTCGGGCCGTAGCCTCGAAGAGATGATGGCCGGAGCGAGGATCGAGGTGGACAGCCGCAAGCGGCATCCCATGGACTTCGCGCTGTGGAAATCGAGCAAGGAGGGAGAACCGTTCTGGGAGAGTCCCTGGGGCAGCGGCCGGCCCGGCTGGCATATCGAATGCTCGGCCATGAGCACCAAGTACCTCGGCCAACCGTTCGATATCCACGGCGGCGGACAGGACCTGGTTTTTCCCCACAACGAGAACGAAATCGCCCAGTCCGAATGCGCCGCCGGAGCGCCGTTCGCACGCTACTGGATTCACAACGGTTTCGTCCAGTTGGCCAAGGAGAAGATGTCGAAGTCCACGGGGAACATCCTCAGCATCAAGGAAGTTCTGGAGCGTTTCGATCCCGCGGCCCTGCGGCTCTACATGCTCACGACCCACTATCGAAACCCCATCGAGTTCTCGGCGGAGGCGCTGGCGGAGGCTCAGCGGGGCGTGGCCCGCATCTACGAGACCGTGAGCCGGGCGGACCGGGACCTCGGCCCGTCCCGGGACGGCGCCGTGGAGCCCGGTCCCATGGATGACTTCCGCCGGGAGATGGATGACGATTTCAACACGCCGCGGGCCCTGGCCGTGGTATTCGAGGAGCTTCGGGCGGTCAACCGGCTGCTGGATCGGGGAGACACCGGCGGCCTCGATGCCAGGCGCAACGCCTTGCGGGCCATGACCGAGGCGTTGGGGCTGGTGCAGGCGCCCCCCGAGCGTATCCTGGAGGACAGGCGCAGAGCGGGTCTTTCCCGCTTGGCGTTGTCCGAGGAGGAGGTCCGGCGGCTCATCGAGGAACGGAACCACGCGCGGAGCGTCAAGGACTGGGGGCAGGCCGACGGCATCCGCGACGCGTTGAAGGAGAAGGGCGTCGTGTTGAAGGATGGTCCCGCCGGCACCACGTGGGTGCTGGCGGAGTGAAGCGGGAGGTGCCCGACACGGCCTCCCCGCTGGATAGAGCGGTTCCATGTTTCTACGAACGAGACATACAGGTCTGGTAGGCGCCGTCGTTCTGGTGGCGGTGTTCGTCGCAGGCGGTTTCTTCGTCTCCTGGCAATTCGAGTGGCACTCGCCGGTCGTCAGGGTGGAGCCGGAACCGACCACGCTCGGCCGCCGTCCGTTTGCCGTCCAGGTCCACGATCGCGGCAAGGGGCTTGCGTTCGTGTCCATCAAGCTGGTCATGGACGGGGAGTCGGGCCCGGTCCATTTCCAGGAGTTCCAGTCGGCGGTGAATGCGGTCGAGATCTCCGTGAAGCTCGACCCCGCACAGCACAAGCTGAAGGACGGCCCTGGGTTCTTGAGCGTCACGGCCGTCGACCGCTCATACTGGAGTTTCTTCAGAGGCAACAAGACCATTTTCGAAAGACCGGTGACGGTGGATTTCAAGCCACCCACGGTGGAGGTCATCTCCGAGGACCGCTACGTCACCCAGGGCGGGACCGGCCTGGTGACGTACAAGACGTCCCCGGACACGGAACGAAGCGGGATCCGGATCGGCGACTACTTCTTTCCCGGCTACAAGGGACATCTGGCCGACCGCGGAGTGTCTCTGGCGTTTTTCTCTCACCCGTACAATGTATCGGTCAAAGAACGGGCCATGGTCTTCGCGGAAGATCATGCCGGCAACACCCGGGAATCCGCGCTGGTGTACAATGTGAGACCGCTCAGGTACCGGCGGTCCAAGGTGTCGGTGTCGGATGACTTCATTCGGCACAAGATCGTGCCCCTGTTGTCCGATGCCGGCGGCAGTCTGCGGGACCAGTTCCTCCAGGTCAATCATCACCTGCGGCGGAAAAACGAGGAGACCATCCGCAAGACCTGCCGGAGCTCCGCGGCAAGGAAACTGTGGGACGGCCGCTTCATTCAGTTGCGCAACTCCGCGGTTCAGGCCAATTTTGCCGATCAGCGCTCGTACTACTATCGAAACCAGAAGATCGACGAGGCGAGGCACCTCGGTTACGACCTGGCGGTGACCCGGCGCTACCCCGTGGGCGCGGCCAACGGCGGCGTCGTGGTGTTTGCCGGCCCCCTTGGCATTTACGGCAATACCGTTATCATCGACCACGGCTTCGGACTGTGCAGCCTGTACTCCCACTTGAGCTCCGTGGCCGCGGCGTCGGGTGACACCGTCAAGAAGGGCGCGATTCTCGGCCGTACCGGCGAGACCGGCCTGGCCATCGGTGATCACCTCCACTACGGCGTCTACGTCCACGGAGTAGCGGTGCTGCCGTTGGAGTGGTGGGACGCCAAGTGGATCAGGGACAATGTCACGGGCAAGCTGAGGGTCCCCAAGAAAGGCTCGGCGGTTGAACAAGGCGCTCAGGGTCGTGGCCGGGATTCTCTCCAGGGGTGACCGGCTCCTGGTTTGTCAGCGTCGGGGCGACGGCGCGTTCCCGTACAAATGGGAGTTCCCCGGGGGCAAGATCGAAGCAGGGGAGGGCGCGGTCACGGCCCTCGAGAGGGAGCTCAAGGAGGAGCTGGACATCTCGGTCGAAAGCGCCGGGGAGGTGTTCAGGCACGTTCACGTCTATGCCGACGGGACCCGGGTGGAGCTGGCCTTTTTCGAGGTGCGGGCGTACGGGGGAGAACCGAGGAACCGGGTCTTCCGGCGTATGGAGTGGGTGACCGCCGATGAGCTCGACGGCCTGGATTTTCTGGAAGGGGACTTGCCGCTGATAAACGAGCTTCGGAACGGCGGCCTGGAAGGGCTGTCACAACGGAAGGGGTTCTGATCATGATCCTGGTACTGCAGCCGGAAGACATCGACGGGCTCATCACCATGAAGGACGCCATCGGGCTGGTCCGGGAAGGCTTCGCCCAGTGGGGCCGAAACCCCGACATCAGCATGGTGCGGCACCGCACCCACATGCCCTCCAACGTGCGCGTCAGCGTCCACCAGGGAGGGTTGCCGGAGGTTGGGGTCACCGGCCTTATGACCCATTGCGAATGGACCAAGAACCCGGTTCGTGGCGAGCATTCCATCGAGGCGTTTCCGGTTCGCGGGCGGCCGACGCAGGTGCTGTTCGACTCCGAGACCGGCGAGCTGCGCTGTATCATCATCGGCGAGCCGAGACCGCGTGAGCTGTCGCTGAGCGGCGTGTCCGCGCTGCGTACGGCGGCCAACAGCGCGGTGGGCACGGACGTTCTGGCCCGGCCCGACGCTTCCACGGTGGGCATGCTGGGGTCCCAGAACCAGGCCAAGTACCACCTGCTTGCGTTGCGGGAGATCCGCGACCTGAGCAAGGTGAAGGTGTTCAGCCCGAACCCGGCGCACCGCAAGGAGTTTGCCGACGAGATGGGCGACCTGACTGGGATGGAGGTCGTCCCCGTGGACAGTGCCCGGGAGGCCGTGCGGGACGTCGACATCGTCGTTGCCGCCACCAGCTCCAACATCCCCGTGCTGGACGGTGAGTGGCTGGAGCCGGGGGTTCACCTGACCTCCATCGTGGTCAGCAACATCGGGCTCAAGCGCGGCGGCTTCGTCCCCAAGATGCGCCAGGAGCTGGATGACGAGAGCATGCGGCGGGCGGAGGTCATCGGGGTCAACTCCCGCGAGACCCTGCAAGTGGACCAGCCCGGCGACTTCATGGAGCGGCTGGAGAACGGGATCATTTCCTGGGACAAGATCGTCGAGGTGGGCGAGATCCTCAACGGCACCCGGCCGGGACGCACGGACGCGAGCCAGATCACGCTGTTCAAGAACACCGGCGGAGTGGGGATCTCCGACGTGGCCATCGGCGGCAGGCTCTACCAGTTGGCTCGTGAAAAGGGATTGGGCATCGAGTTGCCCATCGATGGCGCCGAATCGCGCGAGCCCCTTTAGGGGCGGGACGGAGGACTCCGCCATGACGCTTATTCTGAACAATGACGACGTGAAGCAGGTCCTGACCATGGAAGTCACCATGGCGGCCCTGGAGAAGGCTTATGTCGAGCTGGTGGAGCGGGAAGCCGTGTGCCGGCCGCGTATCGATTTGCAGGTGCCGACGCCGGAGCCCGGGAAGATGTACCAGTGGGGCACCATGGAGGGAGGTTCCACGTCCGGGTATTTCGCCATCCGGATGAAGTCGGACATCATCTACGAGCAGGAGTACAACGGGGCCACGACGCAGGAGAAATACTGCGTGCGGCCGGGGCGCTTCTGCGGCCTGATCCTGCTCACCAGCACCCACAACGGGGAGCCGCTGGCGTTGCTTAACGACGGCTATCTCCAGCACATGCGGGTGGGCGCCGACTCCGGTCTCGGAGCCAAGTACATGGCGCGGGAGGACGCCGCGGTCGTAGGCATGATCGGCTCGGGCGGCATGGCCCGCTCCCATATGGAGGCGTTCATGCGGGTTCGCGCCATCCAGCGGGTGCAGGTCTACAGTCCCACCAAGGCGAACCGGGAGCAGTATGCCAGGGAGATGACTGAGCAGTTCGATGTGGAAGCGGTCCCGTTGAGCGACCCGGATGCGGTTTACAAGGGGGCCGATATCATTGCCGGCTGCACCGACTCCGCCGTGGATATCATCAGGGGAGCAGCGATCGAGGAGGGCACCCACATCACCTCCATCGGCGGCCGCCCGGACGCGGAGACCTTCGACCGCATCCACGTGTCGCTGCGATTGGGCACGTCGCCGGCGCCCTGGGGCCTCGAGGAACTCGGCTTGCCTGACGAGTACATTACCTACGCGGCTCGTCCGGACGACGATCGCGGATTCAAGATGAAGGGCAAACGCCGTCGCGCACACGGTGTGCAGGGCGGAGACAAGAACGTGATGCTGGCGGATGTGCTTTCGGGCAAACGGAAGGGCAGGACCTCGCCCGCGCAGATCACCTATTCGGAGCGGGGCAACGTCCAGGGCGCCCAATTCTATTCGGTGGCCGGAAAGGTCTACGAGCTGGCCAAGGCGCAGGGTCTGGGGAAGGAGATCCCCACGGAATGGCTGCTCCAGGATATACGCGACTGACAGGCAGCTCACCCGCAGGACACCAGGAGGGAACGCCCCATGCTTATCTTGAACAATGACGAGATCAAGACGCTGCTTTCGATGGATTCGTGCATCGAGGTGCTGAACAAGGCCTACCGCCAGCTCTCGGACGGCGAGGCCGTGAACCGTCCGCGCACCGATCTCTACCTGCCGTTTCCGGAGACCTCGGAGGTGTATGCCTTCAAGTCCATGGAGGCGGGCCTGTTCGATCCCAAGGTCGTGGCCCTGCGCCTGAACTCCGATGTCATCCGCTGGGAGGACCGCGGCGACCGCATCGTCAAGGACAAGCTCCCCAAGGCCCCCGGGGGCAAATGGGTGGGCCTCGTGCTGCTGTTCTCGGCCGAGACCGGAGAGCCCCTGGCGATCTTTCCGGACGGGGTGATCCAGGCCTTTCGCGTGGCGGCTTCGAGCGCTTTGGCCGCGAGGTACATGGCCCGGCAGGACGTCACTCATCTCGGCATGTTCGGCTCCGGCTGGCAGGCCCGCGCCCACGTGGAGGCCTTCTGCAAGGTGCGCTCGTTCGAGAAAGTCCTGGTGTTCAGCCCCACCCAGGCGAACCGGGAGTCGTTCGCCCGGGAGATGGAGGCGCTTGTGGGTCTTCCCGTGGAACCGTGCGCGGAGGCCGCCCAGGTGGCGGAGCAGGCGCAGGTGCTGGTGGCGGCCACCAACGCCATCACGCGGGTGATCCCGCCGGAATGGGTCAAACCCGGTGTGCACTTTACCTGCGTGAAGACGTCCGAGCTCGGCGACGACACGATCGCGCGGGCCGACCGGGTGGTCATTCACACGCGCAAGATCGCGCCCGAGAACTACATCGCCGGCATGGGGGACGACAAGGTGGAGGCCCACGACCCCATCGAGTTCCTCACCGCCGCCGACAAGCAGGCGGTGCCGCGGCCCAAGGATCCGCCCTGGATCGACGCCCCGGAGTTGAAAGATGTGGTGGCGGGGAAGCTGACCGGGCGGACCCGGCTGGACGAGTCAACATGCTTCGTCAACAACATCGGGCTCGGGGTCCAGTTCGCGGCCGTCGGCAGCGCGGTCTACGAGGACGCGAAGGCGAAGGGCATCGGCCGGGAAATCCCCACGGAGTGGTTCCTGGAGTCGGTGCATCCGTAGGTCGGATTGGCGAAGCGTAATCCGACATCTTCATCATGGCCTACGTTCTACCGCAATGTCGGATTACGCTTCGCTAATCCGACCTACCTTGCCAGTGACGGCTCACGTCCGTCACCGAGACCTCGCGTCTGCCGTTGCGTATCTGATACAGCGTCCGTCCCGTGGTTTCGAGACAGCTCAACGCATTGCCGTAGACCAGCCCGGTATCGAGGCCGATCTTGTAGGGCAGGTTGAAGAAGACATCCTTCATCGGGGTATGGCCGAACAAAACCGTCCGGGACAGTGCGTGCGGGTTCGCGATGAACTCGTGCCGGATCCAGATGAGCTCCTCACCCACCTGATCCTCCCATGAGCGCCCCGGATTGATGCCGGCGTGCACGCAAAGGAACCCGTCCATGAAATACCAGGGCTCCAGCCTGACGAAGAATTCGACGTGGTCCGACGGCAGCGTCTCCAGCAGCCGTTGACCGTCCCCGGCCTCCGGTCGCCCCGCGGGCGCCGCAACCCCGTAGCTCGCCAGCGTCTCAACGCCGCCGTTCAGGAGAAACGCGTCGCCGTGATGCCCCGAAAGGCCCATGAACGACAGCATCATGTCCTCATGGTTGCCTCTCAGAAACACCGTCTTCTGCTCGCCCCGTTGCCGTAGCTCCACGAGGTAGTCGATGACACCCCTGGCGTCGGGTCCCCGGTCGATGTAGTCACCGAGGAAGATGACGGTGTCGTCTCGTTTCAGCGGCAATGACTCCACGAGCGAAGCCAGCTCCGCCAGGCATCCGTGCACGTCTCCGATTACGTAGGATTTCATCGAGCACCCCCGGGTTGACCCCCGACCATGGGTTGGTTATCGTGCCGTACGGTCATGAAGCCTAGGCAATTGTACCTGAACCCCTTTTTCGCGTTTGGCGTGGTGCTCGTCCTGCTGGGCGCCGGCAACTGGATCGTCGGAGCGGTGCAGGTGACCCATTACCGCGCGCTGGTGGACGCCGGTTCGAAGACGGGACTGAAGGACGGCTCCGGCGGTTCCAGGGAGCTGAGTTCGACGAAGAACACGGAGATTCTCGGTCGGATACATGAAGAGAGGGAGAAGTACGATGCCGCCCGGATAAAGGTCGATTTTTTCTACGTGGTGCTCGGGGGCGGCCTGCTGCTCGTTTTCGCCGGGTTGGGTTTCGGTGTTTTCGCTTTCCTCAAGACCAGAGGCCAGGACGCGCCGGCGAGGTGACCGTACCGTCTTGACGGGTTACCTGGAAGGCTTCGATTTCTGATACTTCCGGTAATCGTACCCGGTGGCCATGGACAACAACAGATCTTCCATGCCGCCGTCCTTCTCCCGCCTGAGAATCAGAAGCCGTTCGAAGAAGTCGATGAAGGTCTTTTGGATCCGCTGCCGCTCCCCGTTCTCGCGGAGATAGAAATCGTGCAGGCTGGTAACGGCCGTCCTCAGAGCCGAGAAACGGAGCTCGTTGGGGAAGGAGTCCCACTCCGGCAGGGACAAGGGCCGCAGGCCCTCGTAACCCAGGATCAACTCTTCGAACCGGTCCAGGCGATACCGCCCTTCATGGTAGCAGACGGCATTCACGGTGGTGGCGAGGTCGCAGATGAACTTCCCGCGGCAGGCCTTGTCGAAATTCATGATGCCGACGAGCCGCGAGCCCTTGAACTTCATGCCTTCCCAGGACAGGTTCCCGTGAATGATGCCCTTGGGCAGGTTGTTGTCGAGATACCCTTCCAGGTAGTTGACCTCGTCGTCCAGGACGCGGACGATCGTCTTGAGGTGCGCCGGGAGGTCCTTCCGTACCTCTTGATACAAGGCCGCCACCCGGGGAAAGGAAAAGCGGTTTTCGACCCCCTTCTTGTAGCCCCTCCCGATGAGGTGGAGGTCCGCGAGCACGTGCCCCGCGGCCGAGAGCTGCGCCAGCGTGAGATTGCCCACCGGCACCTCGGTTCCATCGATGTTGCGGCTGGCGGAGATGAAGCGGCCGTCAGCCTGGAGGTAGTGCTGTCCGCCACGGCTCTTCAGGGGCTGAAGGCACTGAAAACCATGCCGTCTCAGGAACAGGAGCAGCTCGATGTCGTGTTTTACCTCGTTCTCGCTCTTGATTCCCTCGATGGAGACGATGAACTTGCCCCGTTTGGTTTCCAGGATGAAGAACGAATCGGCGGACTCCCGATGGAGCCCGGCGGCTGAGCAAAACTCGCCAAGAGAGAATTCCTCGGCTATGCCGGCCAGTTCTCGTGCTTGCGGTCGGGATGGCGTTGCGGCGGCGAAGGCGTCTTCAGCCGTTTTCAGTTCCGTAGACAGCATGTTACCTCTCTTTTTACTCAAATGGGGAATAGTTGTCAACAATTTCCGGTCCGGCTGTGAATAACTCGGGTTTCAGGCGCCGGAAATGGCGCGTGGCAGCCGCACAGGTTCAGGATCAGACGCTGCATTTTCCGTGCCATCGCCTAACTTGTTGATTTATCGAGAAATTTGTCGTGATCGACTCGACGAAATCGTCGGCGGTATACATAGGACTATACCAGATTGCGTGCAAAATCAATAGGTTATGAAGTTCGACCTTTTGGTCGACTGCCGGGGTGCAACGTCTCGTCCGGTCCCTGGCGGTTTGAAGTCCGGCGTCCGTAGCGATAGGATGGGCCTCTGTCCAACCGAAGGATGACCCGAACATGCCGAATGGGGACCGGTTGATGGTCGAAGACGATGCCAAGGCTGACGTTCCTGACGCCCGCCCGGGAGCCCCGGCGGCGGAGGACCAGGCCGATTTATACTATCACGGGATCATACGGCGTCTCTCGCCTCGAAAAGGTACGGGGCTGGTCCGAACCGCAAGTGGCAGGGATGTTCGGTTCTCCTATCAGATGGTCGTGATGTCCGGCCCGTTGAGGTCACCGAAAAACCTCAGGGAGGGTATGATCGTAGGATACGACCTGGGCTGGACCGGCCACGGCCTTCGGGTCATCAAGATCAAGACCTATCCCCACGAGGACTGAGCCGGGACGCCCGGGCGCGCCCTCAGCCGGGAAGCAGGGTCAAGGCCAGGATCTGGCTCGACAGCAACTCTCCCACGAAGACCCCCAACAGGGCGATATAGAACAGGCCCGTGGCCGCCATGGTGTTCTTGAAGTCCGCCAGGGTCTTCCAGATCATGTAGGAAAGCAGGAGCGGGCCGAGTTGGGCGACCAGGACGCGGGACAAGAGCAGCACCAGGTGGTCGCTGAAGAGACGCTCGACGGCCGACACGGTATCCGCGGTCCCGAGCAGGTAGAGCAGGGCCGTGCCGGCGGCCTCCAGAGCCGTCTGGATGATCAGCATGGTGACAAAGAAACGGAATACGCGAAAGAACGGATCGAGGCTCTGGCCGGTTTCGATCAGGTACCAGTGACCGATCAGCATGCCGACCGTGACCGCCCCCAGCAGCAATGACGAAACGACGAAGCTGACCGGAAGGAACACGGCTTCCACGGGTCCCAGAGGGGAATGGGAGAAACCGTACGAGGCGACCATGATCCCGACCAGGCCGGTCAGTACCGCGGTGGAGAAGAAACGCGCTCGTAGAAAGGCGCGTTCACCCCAAAGGGTGATGAAGTAAAGGATTAGAAAAAGGGTAAAAGCCGCCAGTAAAAGAAGCTTCAGGATTTCGCCGAATCCTCGGGCCTGCGGCAGGAGGTCGAGCTGACCCCACAGTGCCAGCACGGCGGCGACCACCAGCACCCCCGCGGTGGATTTGTAGAACCCTCTCTCCAACTCCGTGAAGGGGGTCACCGCCAGGCCCACCAGCCCGCCCACCGACAACTGGTAGAGAAACATCACGAACGCGGTGGCGTAAGGGGTCATCGGATCGACGGTTTCCTTTGACGTGTCATAGTGGCTTGGTGGCCAGATGAAGGCAGATGGCCCCCCGCAGGTACGCCACGGTGCGGGTTTCGACGAAACCGGCCGATGCGATGGTGGCGGCCACGGCCGCGGGCGGGACGAAAGACCTGACGGAGTCGGAAAGGTACCGGTAGGCCGCCGGATCGCCGCTGACCACGCGACCGATCCAGGGCATGAGCTTTCCGAAGTAGAGCCAGTAGAGCCGCGAGAAGACGCCTTGAGGCGGCGGGAACATGTCCAGCGACGCCATCCGGCCGCCCGGTTTCAGCACCCTGTAGGACTCGCGGAAGAACGCTCCGAGATCCCCCACATTCCGCAGCACGAACGCGCTCATCACCGCGTCGAACGACTGGTCTCGTACCGGTGCGGCCAAGGCGTGGGCCAGAACATAGTCCGCCCGGGCCTCTTGTCCGGCCCGCGCGGTCTGCTGCCTGGCGTGCTGGAGCATGGACCGCGAAAAATCCACACCGACCACCCGCGCGCCGGGGGCCAGGACCTTGCATGCGTCCAAAGCCAGGGAACCGGTGCCGGTGCCCATGTCGAGGACGAAAGCCGGCTCGCCCGCGATGGCCAGGGCGTTGATCGCCTTGCGCCGCCACAATGAGTCCAGCCGAAGGCTGATGATCCGGTTGAGCCGGTCGTAACGCCATGCGATGCGGTCGAAGATGTTCCTGACCAGGGTGTCGTTCGGGGCAGACATGAAAACCGCGGCTGGCCGCAGGCGTCGGGGCCGGGCCTAGCGATCGCGGTCCGTGAGCAGGCGCCCCAAGGCCGTGAGGGCGTCTCGTTCCACGGATTCCGGCAGTTGCTCGATCTCCCGGCACGCCTTGAGCGCGTACTTGCGGGAGAAATTCCTGGCGCGCTCGATGACCGTGCCGTTGCCCATGGCGTCCAGTGCCCGTTGAATGTCGTGTTCCGTGGGCCCTTGTGACTGAAAGACCCGGGCCACGGCCTGGTGTCCGTCGAGCAGGGACAGGACGATGGGTAGGGAAGGGTTGCCGTCACGCAGGTCCATGCCCGTGGATTTGCCGAGCAGGTCCCGCCTCCCCACGACGTCGAGCACGTCGTCCATCATCTGAAAGGCGACGCCGAGGTTGAGCCCGAAGTTCGCCGCCACCTGCACCTGTTCGGGCGGCGCCCCCGCGATGTAGGCGCCCAGCTTGGCTCCGGTCTGAAACAGGGACGCGGTCTTGCGCTCGACGATGTGGAGATAGTCCTCCGCCGTAACCGTGCGGTTGCGGTTGAACGAGCCCTGGAGTATCTCGCCCTCGGTCAGGCTGGTGCATGCATCCGCCGTCCACTGGACCACCGTGTCATCGAACTTGCCCGCGAACTCGAAAGCCTTGATGAAGAGGAAGTCGCCCGTGACGAGGGTGCGCGTGAGTCCGTAGCGCTTGTAGGCGGATTCCTTTCCGCGCCTGAATTCCGCGCCGTCGATGATATCGTCGTGGAGCAGGGTCGCCGCGTGGATCAGCTCCATGGCCGTGGCGATATCCACCGCGTCTTCTGCCCGGCGGCCGTGGAAAGCCTTGAAGGTGAGGAGAGTAATGACCGGCCGGATGCGCTTGCCGCCGCCCCGGATCAGGCGCGACGCGATCTCCGTTATCTCGGACTCCCTGGAGCGCGTACAGTCCACGAGCCTCTGTTCCACCAACCGTAGCTGGTCGGCCACAAAGCTGTATGGGTCCACCGATGGGAACTCTTCGGCGACATCCGTCAGAAAGTCCTGAGGATCTCTCTCGTGGTCTTGCTGGGGCAGATGTGACTCCGTTCAGGCTGGTGTTCCGGTAGAGATTGCACAAATCCCTGGAGAGGTCAAGGTGACTCGCCCGCGGGCCCACACCGTTGGGATGTGGTGCGAAAGGGGGGAATTGAACCCCCACGGGATTGCTCCCACAGGATCCTGAATCCTGCGCGTCTACCAAATTCCGCCACTTTCGCACGAACGGGAAAGATTCTATATGTAGCAGTGGCCGCGGCATTGTCAAGCTCGTAGGACCGAATATTGTCTGCTACTATGAGACGGCATTGAAATGGGTAGCATCCTGATCATCCAGCGGCATCCCATCATGCGCGAGGCATTGCGGCAGTTCCTGTTCCCGGAGCATCGGACCGTGACATGGGACCGCTGGTCCGGGCAGGGATCTCTTCAGGGGGTTGATCTGGCCATCGTGGACAGGGAGACCCTCGTGGAGGGTGGCGGCACCACGGCCGAGGTGCTCCGGGCGCTCCAGCGCCTGAAGATTCCCAGCGTCTGGCTGCACCAGGGCCCGGCTCCCTTGCTCAAGCCCGGGAAACTCATCGCAACGGTGGCCAAGCCGTTGGAGAGGCCTGTCCTCGAAGCCGCGGTACGGTCTTTGCTGGGGGCGGCGTCCGTGCCGGAAGCCCGATCGGGAGCCGAACCGCCGCTACTTGAGCCGTTGGCGGACGAACCCCGGACCAAGGGTACCCGGGGTGCCGCCGGCGGGATCATCGAACTCACCGAGGTGGTCGACGAGCCCGGCTCCGGCGAGCCGGAAATCAACAGTGAAAACTGAGAGTGGAGTTCCATGCCTCGAGAAATCGCCAAGTCGTACAGTCATCAGGAGGTCGAGGGCAAGTGGTACGAGCGCTGGGCGGAAGCGGCGCACTTCGCGCCGTCGAGCCCCGGCGCCCCGTCGTTCTCCATGGTCATTCCGCCGCCCAACGTCACCGGTTCCCTCCATATGGGCCATGCCCTCAACAACACGCTTCAGGACGTCCTGTGCCGCTTCAGGCGCATGGACGGACACAACGTCCTTTGGGTGCCCGGAACCGACCACGCCGGCATCGCCACCCAGAACGTGGTAGAGCGCCAACTCTCGGCCGAGGGGCTCGACCGGTCGGATCTGGGCCGGGAAGGATTCATCGAGAGGGTCTGGAGCTGGCGCGAGGAGACGGGCCACACCATTCTGCGGCAGTTGCGCGCCCTCGGCGTTTCGTGTGACTGGAGCCGCGAGCGGTTCACGATGGACGAGGGGCTTTCCCGGGCCGTGCGGGAAGCGTTCGTCCGCCTCTGGGACGAGGGGCTGCTCTATCGCGCGGAACGGCTCATCAACTGGTGTCCGCGCTGCAAGACGGCGCTGGCCGATATCGAGGTGGTACACGAGGAAGTGGACGGCCACCTGTGGCACGTGCGCTACCCGCTGGCCGGGGGCGGTGAGCTGGTGGTGGCCACCACCCGGCCCGAGACCATGCTGGGTGACACGGGCGTGGCGGTCCATCCCGAGGACGAACGCCACGCCGGCAGCATCGGCCGCCGCGCGCGGCTGCCCATCGTGGGCCGGGAGATCCCGGTGGTGGCCGATACGTTCGTGGACCCGGAGTTCGGCACCGGCGCGGTCAAGATCACTCCCGGACACGACTTCAACGACTTCGAGATCGGTGTGAGAAACAACCTCGAAGTCATCAATATCCTTGACGATGACGCCGCGGTCCGAGGGTCGGCTTTCGCGGACGGCGAC
This sequence comes from uncultured Binatia bacterium (SeqCode), assembly GCA_965218305.1. Taxonomy (GTDB): domain Bacteria; phylum Desulfobacterota; class Binatia; order UBA9968; family JAJDTQ01; genus JAJDTQ01. The sequence goes on from OZ244617.1 coordinate 1,142,649, forward strand.
GGAGAGTTGCCGGCCTGGGTCGGACGTTACGGCGGACAGGACCGCTTGGCCGCGCGCGAACGCATCGTCCGGGAGCTCGACGAACAGGGGCTGCTGGCGGAGGTGCAGCCCTACCGTCACGCGGTGGGCAAGTGCTACCGCTGTCAGACGGTCATCGAGCCCTATCTCACGCCCCAGTGGTTCGTGAAGATCAAGCCCCTGGCGGACCCGGCGATGGAGGCGGTGCGGCGGGGCCGGACCCGGATCATACCGGAGGCCTGGAAGAACTCGTACTTCGCGTGGATGGAGAACATCAAGGACTGGTGCGTCTCGCGGCAGATCTGGTGGGGGCACCAGATCCCGGCCTGGTATTGCGCGGACTGTAACGATTCGTTGAACGCGGACGGCCGCCGGATCCCCTCCGGCTGCGTCCCGGTGGTGGGAAGAACCGCGCCGGACCGATGCGACACCTGCGGCGGCAGCCGGTTCGTGCAGGATCCCGACGTCCTGGACACCTGGTTCTCCTCCGCCCTCTGGCCGTTCTCCACCTTGGGCTGGCCCGACAGGACCCCGGATCTCCAGGCCTTCTATCCGACGGCCGCGCTGGTGACGGGGTTCGACATCCTGTTCTTCTGGGTCGCGCGGATGATGATGATGGGGCTCAAGTTCATGGACGACGTGCCGTTCCGGGACGTCTACATCCACGCCCTGGTGCGGGACCAGGAAGGACAGAAGATGTCCAAGTCCAAGGGCAACGTCATCGATCCGCTGATCATGGTGAACCGCTACGGGGCCGATCCGTTCCGCTTCACCCTGGTGGCCATGACGGCCATGGGGCGGGACGTGAAGCTGGCGGAGGACCGGATCGCCGGTTACCAGCACTTCGTCAACAAGCTCTGGAACGCCGCCCGTTTCGTGTTGATGAACCTCGACGACGAGGTCCTGCGGGAGCGTAGCCGGCCGGCGCAAGAGGCGGCCGGGGGGGATCTGGATCTGGCCGACCGCTGGATCCTGGCCCGACTGAAGGTCACCGTCGAACGGGCCAGGGAAGCCATCACCGCTTACCGTTTCAACGATTTCGCGCACCATCTCTACCAGTTCACCTGGCACGAGTTCTGCGACTGGTATATCGAGATGAGCAAGCTGCGCCTCAACGGCGCCGCCGGCTCCCGCGCCACCCAGCGGGTGCTGCACACCGTGCTGAAGAACATCCTGCTGCTGCTGCATCCGTTGATGCCGTTCGTGACCGAGGAGCTCTGGGAGGCGGTGACGGCAAGGGACGGGACATCCCCGCGCCGGGACGACATCATGGTCCAGCGTTACCCCGCGGCGGACGATTTTCCCGCGGATGCGGACGCGGAGGAGAAGGTCGAGTTCCTGAGCGGTATCATCCGGGCGGTCCGGAATCTCCGTACCGAGATGAACGTTCCGCCCTCCAGGAAGGTGAGGGTCGTGTTGTTCGATACGGAGGAGCGGCTGGCTCTCGTTCGCGCCTACGAGAGTGTGGTGTGCACCCTGGCGCGGACGGAGCCCCTGGAATATCTGTCGCAGGGGGGCCGGCCGGAAAAGGTGGCCACGGCCATCGTCGACACCACCGAAGTGTACGTGCCGTTGGACGTGGACCTGGAGGAGGAAAGCAGCCGGCTTCACCGCGCCCTGGACAAGCTCGATACGGAGCTCGCGCGGGTGCGGAAGAAGCTCGGGAACGAGAACTTCACGGCCAAGGCCCGGGCCGAGGTCGTGGAGCGTGAACGCGAGAAGGCGCAGGAGATGGAAGAGAAGATCGAAGCCCTCAACCGGAGCCTCGGGCGGATCCGGGAGTTGCAGGCCCCGTGACGGCCGCGGGCCTGCGGCGCGGCCCGCGAGGTCCGCGGCCCACGGGTCCCAGGCTCGCCCCCAAATCATGTCTTCCGTCGAGCACCATCACGGGCAGGCGTTCCGCGAGGGGCTGAGCGCCGGCCGGATTCTTGAGGACCTTGGAACGAAACGGCTGGGTCGTCGCATCGAGGTGCACCCGGAGTTGGCTTCCACCAACCGGACCGCCCGCGCACTGGCCGAGGCGGGGGAGCCGGAGGGGACCATCGTCATCGCCGAAGCTCAGACCCGGGGGCAGGGAAGGCTCGGGCGTCAGTGGAGTTCTCCCGGATATCTCAACCTTTACATTTCCTTTGTCCTGCGTCCCCGGCTGGATCCCGCGGAATCGGCGAAGATCACGTTGCTGGCCGCGGTGGCGGTAGCGGACACGCTCAAGCCCTGGGTCCCTTGCGCACCCCGGATCAAATGGCCCAACGACGTCCTGCTGAACAACAGAAAGGTGTCCGGCATCCTGAGCGAGCTTGCCTGCGAGCCCGGCCGGACGCTGTTCGTGATCGTCGGCATCGGCGTCAATCTCAACTTCCCGCGCGCCCTCATGTCCCCCGATCTCCGGGACCTCGCCACCTCGGTCATGGAGGAATCCGGCGCCGCCGTCGACCGGATGCGGTTCACCCGGTCGCTGGTGCGCAACCTGGAGAACCGCTATATCGAGTTCGAGGAGCGCGGTTTCGGGTCCATTGCCCGGCGGTGGAACGAGCACGCGCGAATGGAAGGCCGGTGGGTCCGCGTCCGGACGGCGGCGGACGATTTGGTGGGGCGGGTCCGGAAGCTGGACAGCGACGGTTTCCTCGTGCTTGAGTGCCGTGACGGCCGGACGGAGCGGGTGGTGAGCGGGGATGTTTTCCTGATGGAAGGAGCGCCGTAATGCTGCTGGCCATCGACATCGGAAACAGCAACATGGTGCTGGGCGTCTACCGCGGCCGGGAGTTGGTGACTCATTGGCGGCTGGTGACGCAACCGGAACGGACGGTGGACGAATACGGTGCCCTCATCGGTCATCTCGCCGCCGCGCAGAACATCGGCAGCGAAGCCATTGACGCCATCATCGTCGCCTGCGTGGTTCCGCCCATGGTGGGCATGATCGACGAGTTGGGGCGGAAGTTCTTCGGCGTCAAGCCGCTGCTGGTGGGACCGGGTCTCAAGACCGGTATGCCGATCCTCTACGACAGCCCGCAGGACGTCGGCGCGGACCGAATCGCCAACGGCGTCGCCGCCTACGACCGCTTTCACGCCGCCTGCGTGGTCATCGACTTCGGCACCGCCACCACCTTCGACTGCGTCTCCGAGAAAGGGGAATACCTCGGCGGGTTGATCGCACCGGGCCTGGTCATTGCCGTGGAGGCGTTGTTTCAACGGGCCTCGAAGCTTCCCCGGGTGGAGGTGCTGTGCCCGGCCAGCGTCATCGGCAAGTCCACCGTCCACTCGATCCAGTCCGGGATCTACTACGGCTACGTCGGTCTGGTGGACGGCATCGTTCACCGCATCGAGCGGGAGAACCGGGTCAAGGCGCGGGTCGTGGCCACCGGGGGCGTGGCGGCTCTCATCGCCCACGAGTCGGCGGTCATCGAGGATGTGGACGAATTCTTGACGTTGGAAGGGTTACGGCTTATTTACGAAAAGAACGCGGCTCCGTCTGTGCGCAAGCGGAGGTCCTGACGACGCTGGTCTGCGAAGCGGCGCGGGAACGGAGCCCTTGAGGAATCAGTTCAAGGGGAGGTTGATTCATGGCTGCAATTGAAGCTGGCCAGTTACGGAACGTCGGTTTGCTGGGGCATCGGGGGGCGGGCAAGACGTCCCTGGGCGAGGCGATGTTGTTCGCCGCGGGCAGCACCAACCGGCTGGGCCGGGTGGAGGACGGCAGCTCGGCGTTCGACTACGAGCCCGAGGAGATCCACCGGCAGGTTTCCATTTCCGCGGCCTTTCACTCCCTGGAGTGGAAAAAGACCGTGTGCGCGCTGGTGGACACCCCGGGTTTTGCCACCTTCCTGCCGGAGACGATCCATTCCCTCGCGGCATTCGGCGGGGCGGTCTTCGTGCTGCACGCCGGCGCCGGTCTGAGGGTGGAGACGGAGCGGCTCTGGGGCTATGCCGGCGAGCGCGGGCTGCCCCGCATGTTCTTCGTCAACCGTATGGACCGGGAAGAGACCGATCCGGTGGAGGCGGTGGATGCCATCGCGGCGGGTTTGGGCATCAAGGGGATCCACGTGCAGCTTCCCATCGGCCACGGCGAGAGCTTCCGCGGGGTCGTCGACCTGATCCGCATGAAGGCCGTGTGCGCGGACGGCGACGGCAAGGAGACCGACCAGGACATACCCGTGGAGCTTCAGGAACGGGCCGAGGAGATGAGAGTCAACCTCATGGAGAACGTGGCCGAAACCCAGGATGCGCTGCTGGAGAAATACCTCGACGGCCAGGAGCTCACGTCCGAGGAGTTGTCGGACGGTCTGCGCGAGGGGGTTCGCGCCGGTACGCTGTTTCCGGTCTTTTACGGCTCGGCCACGCACGGCCTGGGTATCGCGTCGCTGCTCGACGCCATGGTCGAATGGCTGCCCTCGCCGCTGGAGGAGCCGGAGACCGAGGGAAAGAACCCGGTGACGGGTGAGGCCGAGTCCCGCGCCAGGAACCCGGAAGGTCCGTTTTCCGCGTTCGTTTTCAAGACCATCGTCGATCCGTTCGCCGGCCGCCTTTCCATCATGAGGGTGTTGTCGGGCACCCTGCGGGCCGACAGCACGGTCTATAACGCCGGCAAGGATGCCAAGGAGAAGATTTCCCACCTGTTCCGGCCGGAGGGTGCCAAGCACGAGGAAGTGTCCGAGGCCGGGGTCGGCGAGATCGTGGCCGCCGCCAAGCTGAAGGAGGTGGGTTCCGGAGATACGCTGTGCGATGAGTCGGCCCCCATCGAGTACCCCAAACCGATGGAGTTCAGCCCGGCCATCTCCTTCGCGCTCTCCCCCAAGACCCGCGCGGACGAGGACAAGGTCCCCCAGGGCCTCCAGCGGATGATGGAGGAGGATACCTCCATACGGATGCACCGGGACGAGCAGACCCGCGAGTTCATCCTGTCGGGCACCGGTCAGCTCCACATCGAGGTGGTCGTCGACAAGCTCAAGCGGAAGTACGGCGCGGAGGTGGAGTTGAAGGCGCCCAAGGTCCCCTACCGGGAAACCATCAAGGCGTCGGCCAGCGCCCAGGGGAAATACAAGAAACAGTCCGGCGGCCGGGGCCAGTTCGGCGACACCTGGCTCAAGCTCGAGCCCCTGCAGCGGGGCAAGGGCTTCGAGTTCGTGGACAAGATCGTCGGCGGCGCCATCCCGCGGAACTACATCCCCGCGGTGGAGAAGGGGATCGTCGAGACCATGGCCACCGGTTACCTGGCCGGTTATCCCATCATGGACGTGCGGGCGACCCTCTACGACGGATCGTTCCATGCGGTGGACTCGTCGGACATGGCCTTCAAGATTGCCGGCTCCATGGGCTTCAAGAACGCCATGGAGAGCGCCAAGCCCGTGATCCTCGAACCGGTGATGTCCCTGGAGGTGTCGGTGCCCGACGACTGCATGGGGGACGTCATCGGCGACCTGAACAGCCGGCGCGGCAAGGTGCTGGGAGTGGACGCCAAGGGCAACAGCCAGATCATCAAGGCCAGGGTGCCCATGGCGGAGGTGCTCCGGTATGCCTCGGACCTCCGCTCCATGACCAGCGGCAGGGGAGAGTTCCAGTCGGAGTTCTCGCACTACGAGGAGCTGCCGCCGCACCTGATGGAAAAGGTACAGGCCGAGGCGAAGGCCGAGGCGGCCGGGGGCTAATGGTTTGACGCCGCACCGCCGGGCCCCTTGTCCGGCGGTCTCGTGATGCCATGGAGAAGAGCTTCGAACAGTTGTCGGCGTCGTTGCTCTACTGCAACAAGTGCGGTCAGGCCATGCCGGTCCGGGAGCGGCTGCTGCTGGTCCTGCCCGACGGCGACCTCTACGACTATAGTTGCCAGCGTTGCGGCAGCTCGGTGGGCTCCAAGACCGTGAAGTCGGAGCCGGAGTTGCCTTCGGGTCTGCCGCGCATCGTGCGGGGACCATAGGGGCTGAAGGATCATGATCATCGATTTTCAAAGCCATATCTTCCCCGAGCGCTACATGGAGACCATGCGCGAGCGGAACGGCGCCGTGGTCCTGGAGGAGCCCGACCCCTACAGCGGCATGGCGTACCTTTACGACCGGACGCTGGGCTGCCGCATCAACACGGCGATCTTCAAGGGCCGGAACGTCGAGCAGCGGCTGGAACACATGGACCGCGAGGGCGTGGACGTGCAGGTGGTGAGCATTCCGGCCCCCGGCGCCGACCGTTACGACCCGGACGACGCCGTGGCCATGGCCCGCGTGGCCAATGACGAGCTGGCCGAAATGTGCAACCGTCATCCGGACCGCTTCGTCGGCCTGGCGACGCTGCCAACGGCCTCCATCGAGGCCTCGCTGGAAGAGCTCGAACGGGCGGTCCGGGAACTCGGGCTTCGCGGATTCGGCTGCTTCACGAACCTCAACGGCCGGCCGCTGGACGACGAAGTCTTCTTCCCCATCTACGAGAAGCTCGCGGAGTACGAGCTGCCGGTGTACCTGCACCCCACCGCGCCGCTGGCCACCGAGGCGGTGGGCCTGGACGTCATGCCGATCCTGATCTACGGCTGGGCTTTCGATAGCACGGTGGCCATGACCCGCCTGGTGTACGGCCGGGTCATGGAGCGGTTCCCCACGCTGCCGTTCGTGGTGGCGGACGTGGGCGGCGTATTGGCTTTCTTCGGGCAGCGCGCCATCAACATCTACACGGGCCGGACCGATGAGATGCGCGAACGCTACGGCCTGCAGGAGAATCCGCTGGACTCGTTCCGGAGGTTCTTCGTGGACACCGCGGACCACCGGGCCAACACGCTCCGGTGCGTGATGGATTTCTTCGGCCCGGAGCAACTGGTATTCGGCACCAACTATCCCTACGGGCCGGAGGACGGCTGCGGCTTCATCAAGAACAGCCTTAAGGCTCTCGATGACCTGGGACTGGCGCCGGAGCCGAAAGACCGGATACTCGGCGGCAACGCCGCCCGGATCCTGCATATCGAGGAGCGCCCGTCCTCGTAGGGGCGGGTTTCAAACCCGCCCGTGTGGCGGTCACCACGCGAGGAAGAGCAACCCGGCCGACGGCAAAGGACCGCCAGATTCTCGGGAGACCCTATCGTCATGACTCAACCTGTACATGAAATCCGTTACGGCAAGGCGGCGCGCACGCTCGTCATGGGCACCCGGGGCGTCGTCGTCGCCGGCCATCCGCTGGCGTCCGTCGCCGGTCTCAAGATCCTGCAGCAGGGCGGTAATGCCGTGGATGCCGCAGTGGCCGCGGGGTTCGTTCTGGCCGTGGTCAAACACGAAGCCTGCGGCCTCGGCGGCGACCTTTTCTCGCTGGTCCACATGAAGAACGAGGGAAAGGTCAGGGCGCTCAACGCCAGCGGGCCGGCTCCCGGCAACGCCACCATCGAGGCATTCAGGAACCGCGGCCTGGATGCGGTTCCGACCTCCGGTCCCTTGAGCATCTCGGTCCCCGGGGCGGTGGACGGATGGCTGGAGCTCCACCGCAGTTACGGCACCATCGACCTGGCCGAGGTCTGCGCCGACGCCATAAGCCTGGCCCGTGACGGTTTCCCGCTCTACCTGTCGCTGGCCCGTTCCATCGAGGAGTGGGCGCCGTCCTGGCCCGACGTCGACCGATATTTTCGGGCGCCGTTGGACGATCTGACGCCGGGGAGGGTGTTGCGGCAACCGGAGCTGGCCGCGGTGCTGGAGTCCATCGTCAAGAACGGGCGGGAGGGTTTCTACGGCGGCGACGTGGCCGCGCGCATGTGCGCCGGCATCAGGGCCCGTGGCGGACTGTTCGAGGAACGGGACCTGGAGGGCGGGTTCGCCGAGTGGATGGAGCCCTTGAGCACCGACTACCGGGGGTATCAAATCCTGGAGCAGCCGCCGGTGTCCCAGGGCTTCATCGTGCTGACCATGATGAATCTGTTAGGAGGCTACGACTGCTCTGAACTGAGCCGGACCGAGCTGGCCCACGTGATGGTGGAGGCCAAGAAGATCGCTTTCGAGGATCGCATCCGGCACCTGGACGATCCGCGCTTCGGCGATCCGGAGGTCCAGCGCCTCATCAGCAAGGAGTATGCGGACGCGCGCCGCGCGGACATCGCCGATGTCGCCGGTCCGGTGTCCTCGTCCTATGCCGCCGCCGGCGCCGACACCACCTATCTGTGCGCGGCGGACGGTGACGGCAACGCCATCTCGCTCATCGAGAGCGTCTTCTCCGTGTTCGGCTCGCGCGTCGTGGCCGGGGATACCGGCATCGTCATGAACAACCGCCTGTGCAGCGCCATGCTGGATCCCGGCAGCGCCAATGCCCTGCAGCCCGGCAAGCGGCCCGCCCACACCCTCAACTCCTACATGGTGTTCCACAACGGCGAGTTCCTGGTGGTGGGCGGCACCCCGGGGGCGGACGACCAGCCTCAGACCAACGTGCAGGTGTTGCACAACCTGCTGGACCTGAAGATGGACCCCCAGTGCGCGCTGGAAACGCCCCGGTGGAGCCACGTGCCGGGCACGCCGCCCAATATCGGGTATCCCGAGATGTTGCGCCTGGAGCGGGGATTCCCGGAAGAGGTGGTGAAAGGCCTGGCGGCCAAGGGCCATCCGGTGACCGTGGTGGAGCCGTGGTCCTTCGGCGGGGTGGCGCTCATCGCGAAGGATCCGAGTAACGGCACGCTCATGGCCGCGGCCGACCCGCGCCGGGACGGCTACGCGCTGGGCTGGTAGGGGACACTCCATGGGAAACGCCTACAGGGAGCAGGGATCATGAGCCAGGATTTCCAGCATCGGACGCTTCGGGTCGGCGGCATCGAGACCCACTACCTGGAAGCAGGGGAGGGGCCGGACCTGGTGCTGCTTCACGGCGGGGAGTACGGCGCCTCGGCGGAGGCCACCTGGGGTCCGGCCATCGGGAAGCTGGCGGAGACCTTCCACGTCATCGCCCCGGACATGCTGGGATACGGCCGCACCGCCAAGATCTACAGCTTTTCCGATCCTTCGGGGTTCCGGATGACCCACCTGGCGCGGCTCATGGACGTGGCGGGCGTGGGTGAGGCTTTCTTCGTCGGCAACTCGGCCGGAGGCGGCACGCTGCTGCGGAGCGCGGTGCGCACCCCGTCGCCCTTGAGGATGAAGAAGATGGTGACCATCTGCGGCAACGCCGGGGTGTTCAAGAGCGAGTCCCAGGCCGACCTGGAGGACTACACCCCGAGCCTGGAGAACATGCGCAAGCTCCTCAAGCTGCTGTTTCACGACGAGAAGTGGCTGACCCCGGAATGCGTGGAGTCGCGTTATGCCGACTCCATCAGCCCGGGGGCCTGGGAGGCCCTGTCCGCGGCCCGCCTGAAGCGGCCGGGACTTGAACGGGGCTCCACCATCGAGGCCTTCGTGCGGCAACTGTCCACCGTGAGCGTGCCGCTGCTGATCGTGTCCTGCGATCACGACCCTCTCAATCAACCCGACTGGGACGAGCGGTTGCAGCGCATCGTGCCGGACTCCAAGGTGTACCGGTTCCGGGACTCGGCTCACGAGCCGCAGATCGAAGAGCGGGACACGTTCGTCGAGGTCATTACCGAGTTCCTGGTATCGGGAAATGTGGTTGCCAAATAGGTCATTCAAGTCTATACTGTAATTCAATATCACCCACCGGACTGCCGCCCAGACAGGGAAATCCGGGGTCCGGTTCTCAAAACCCCAGGGACGCCTCGTGCGTCCCTGTATTTTATACGACCTGAAATGCCCGATGATGATCCGACACTTGGTCGACGCCACCGCGTCAGAGTGTTCGTTGACTTCTGGAATTACTCCCTCTCCGTGCGGAACGTTGAAGAGAATTTTCGCACGGACTGGTCGAAGCTTGGGCCGGTGCTGTCGAGGGAGGCGGTCGGAGTCATCGACGACGCCGCAGTAAGCGAGTACCAAGGGCTGAATTTCTACGGCTCCCATGACCCTGCCAGTGAGAGTGACAAGAAGCTGTATCGGTGGGCCACGACAGTCGTGGACACGTTTCCGGGCGTAAGCGTCTCAATCGTTCCACGGCAGAAGAAGCGTTCGCCGCCACGGTGTCCTGCCTGTCACCAGGAGGTTGCCAAGTGTCCCGTTTGCGGCGGGGACATGAGGGGGACCGAAGAAAAGGGGGTCGATGTCCGGATGGCGACGGACATGATCAGTCTTGCCTGGGCCGACAATTACGATATCGCGGTGCTCGTCTCGTCGGACAGGGACTTCGTCCCGGTAGCTGAATTTCTCGAAACCAGAGGAATCAAGGTCATTCATGGGGCGTTTCCGCCTATGGGAGCACAGTTGACCCGGAAGTGTTGGGGAAGCATCAATGTTGCCGACCTGCGCGAGGGTTTTCGCTTTGCGAGGCAAGATCGGAACGAATAGAGGATCGCGCCAAACCGTATTCGGCGCGCAGGGGACCTCAACTCGGCTTGCCGACACTTCAGTACATGCTCTCCAACGCAATGCCCGATTGGGTCGTGTGGGCTGTGACAAAAGCCCTTTTGACTTTGCGCTAACATCGTTTCCGTCTATCTTGACTTGAGGGGGACACGGCATTATCTTCGAAACAGGTGCCCACATGGTCATTTACGATCTAACTTGCGACAACAGCCACGATTTCGAGGGGTGGTTCTCGGGACCTGATAAGTTCCAGGAGCAACTCTCCCGGAAACAGATCGCGTGCCCGGTGTGCGCCTCTACCGCTATCACCAAGCTCCCCCATACCTGCGCGGTGCACATGAAGAGAGAGGAGGCGCCGGCCCCCGTCGCGCGACGGTCGGAGCCGGTCACGCCCACGCCGGAGCAGTTCAAGGAAGCGCTGATCCGGGTCCATCATTACGTCCGGAACAACTTCGAGGACGTCGGCGCCCACTTCGCCGAGGAGGCTCGCCGGATTCACGAGGGTGAGACCGACGAGCGGCCCATCCACGGGACCGCGACAGCGGAGGATCGGCAGTCGCTCGACGACGACAGCATTCCCTACATGATGCTGCCGAAACCGGAGCTCGATAGCTGAGATTCTCCGTCCGCTTTCGAGCTTCGAGGCTCACGGGGCTAGACTATAGGCATTGAGGCAGCCGTTCATCTCTCCGCTCTGCAAAGCCCGCACACAAACCGAAATCCTGCCGAATCTGTTAGATATCCTATAATTGGTGGGTCTATGACTCTGCCGGTTGTTGAGCGAGGCCGGCAAAGACCACGATGGAGGGTACTAAAGAAGATGTTTGACATCTCCAGGGACCAACTGAGTCAGTTGAAGGCCGACACATTGCGGGAACTTGTAGCCCGTTTGTGTGAAGCTGAGTTGCGTCAGGCCGGCATACCGGTGAGCGCCGTCAACTGGGGCGGGGCTCAGGAGACCGGTGATGGAGGCCTTGATGTCGATTGCGTGGTGAAAGACGAGCGGTTCTCCGGCGATTTCGTGCCATGCGCTCGCACTGGGTTCCAGGTCAAGAGACCATCAATGGGTCCTGCCAAGATCGCGAAGGAAATGTCGCCGAAGGGGCAGTTGCGGGACATATTCTATGAACTTGCCAAAGACGACGGCTGTTACATCATCGTCAGCCTTGAGGACGATCCCAGCAGCAACAAGACAATTCTCCCTCGGCAGACAACGATGCAAACGCAAGTCGAGCCAACCAGGAGCCACGGCAATCTACGGACTGAATTCTACGGGTGCGGCAAACTTGCGCAGTGGCTCGATCAGCATCCTGGCGTTCGTCTTTGGGTTCGCGACAGGCTCGGAATCCCACTGACTGGTTGGAGGCCCCTGGGGCGATGGACAACAACACCGCGAGGTGACGATGACGATCTGATCTGCGCGCCCGGTATCGGGATTTTTCTTCCAGGCGGAGAACAAGTCAAACCGGACCTTGTTCAAGGAATCGATGGGATACGGGACCTTGTGAGAACCTCGGGGAAGGCGGTGCGCATTGTCGGTCTGTCCGGGGTTGGCAAAACTCGTATCGTCCAGGCCTTGTTCGAGGAAACCGTAGGGAACAATCCCCTCGACAAAAACTTGGTGATGTACGCAGATCTCAGCGAGGAGCCAAATCCAAGAGCGCGGGAAGTAATCGAGCGTCTTGAAGCCGAAGACCGTGAGGCAATCGTGATCCTGGACAACTGTCCGTCTGACAGACACAACCAGTTGGCAGGGCTTGTCTCGTCGTCGTCAAAATTGCACCTCATCACGGTCGAGTACGACATCCGAGAAGACAAGCCCGAGGTTACCAGCGTAGTCCGGATCGATGCGGATGGTACTGAGATAGCCGAAAAGCTGGTGGCGCGTCGGCATCGTAGCCTTGGGCAAGTGAATGTGAGACGCATTGCCGAGTTTTCCGGTGGAAACGCCCGGCTCGCGCTCGCACTGGCGGATTCTGTGAGTGAGAAAGACAGCCTTTCATCTTTCTCGAATGCCGAACTCTTCGACAGGCTGTTCCATAAACGCGGCGCACCCGACACCAACTTTTTGGAAGCTGCCCAAGTCCTGTCGCTTGTATACTCGTATTCCATCGAACCGGATGGAGATGGCGTCGAGGAACTGGCCGTACTCGCCGGTTTACGAAAACACGACCGACTTAGTTTCCACACGGCCACGCGAAGGCTCGTTGAAGGTCAGCTGGCCCAGAAACGGGGTCGTTGGCGTGCGGTTCTGCCACACGCGTTGTCCAACTACCTTGCCTCAACAGCACTGGCGGACCTGCCGACTCAGGATATCTTGGATGCGTTTCAACCACACGCGCGCTTGCTGAAATCATTTGGGAAGCGCCTCGGATATCTTCACGATCATGAAGTTGCCCAAGAGATTGTCGGATCATGGATGTCGCCGGGTGGCCTGCTGCACGACGTTGGTCAGCTCAATGAAGACGGTATCCAGTTACTCTTGAATGTAGCTCCAGTCGCTCCAGATGCCGTCTTGAACGCCATCGAGATCGCTGCCACGCGACAGGAAGCCGTCCATCTCTTCGTCACTGGTAATATTCTGGCGTCGACCATCGGCGATCTTTTAGCTGCCATCGCCTACGATCCGAACCTCTTCGAAAGATGCGTGGTCTTATTGGCCAAATTTGCGCTGGCCGAGAATGAAGGAGGGAAGACTGGTCAATATCGGGATCGTCTATGCAGCTTGTTTGCTTTACGTCTCTCGGGCACTATGGCCGATCCCAAGATGCGTGAGTCGGTTGTCCACCGGTTTTTGTTTGGCGATGACGTAAAGGAACGCCAACTCGGCTTGGGAATGCTGAAGGCCGCGTTTAAGAGCAGACTTTCGTTTTCGCTCGGGACCTTCGAATTCGGTGCCCGACAACGGTCTTATGGATACAAACCAGCTACGCAGGCGGAACAGAGCGAGTGGTACCGCCGGTTTATCGCGTTGGGACACGATGCGGCCATCTCAGACAATGGCGCACTCTCGGTTGGAACGCGCAGTCTGTTGGCGAATGAGCTAAGGACTCTTTGGCGAATTCCGGCACTTCGCGAAGTGCTGGCCGCACTTGCCAAAGACCTGAATGATCGTAAGCCGTGGCTGGAAGGCTGGCGGGCCGTGCGGTCCATCCAGTACTACAATATTCGCGAGGCCAAGGGTAAAGAAGAGCCCGCTGGCGCTCAGTTACTAGACGAACTCGACCAGATGCTCGGACCACGAGAATTGTCCGATGCGGTTCGGAGCTATGTCCTCACATCGGGCCTCGATTGGCTCGCGCTCGAGGATGAGTTCAAGCTCGATGGGGATCGGCGATGGGAGGCATCCAGTAATCGTGCCGCCACAAAGGCACGAGAAATAGGCAGGGCTGTCGGTGATCAACCGGAGGTGATGGAGGAGATTTCGCTAGAGCTGTTCACGGCAAGAACCGGTTACCTGTATGATTTCGGAAGGGGACTTGCCTCAAACTCCAATGACCTGCGCGCGCTTTGGGACTGTCTTGTCAAGTATTTTGGGGTTGCGGGGAATGCGGCCAATTGTGGTGTCTTGTGCGGCGTTTTGGCCGAGATTCACGAGCGCGACGAATCCTTGGGACAGGAGATTCTTGATGAGGCAGTGAATGATGCCCTTCTGCGGAGGATCATTGTGAGTCTACAGACATCAATACCGTGGGGTCCTCCGAGTGTTGAAAGAATGGGCAGGGCTCTGGACTTCAAAGACACACCGTTTGAGCAGTTCGCAGGTCTGGTTTGGCATCGTCCGCTGGATGTATTGAGCGAAACGGAGGGTCGGGACCTACTCTTGAAGATACTGCACCGACCCGGTAGCGCAAGAGTGGTCCTTGATGGCTTGGTTATGCGGATCCACCTGTTGAAGCAGGACAACCTTGCACTAGGTCCCAAATTGAAGAAACTAGGCCTGTATGCTTGCGCCGAATTGATTCGCCATGAGTCGGATCTTGATGACGCTGGCGTGACCGATCATGATCTGTCCGAGGTCTTGAAGTCCTGTCTGGATGAATCGGAGCTTCTTGAAGACGCTAGTGCGGTCTTCGACGCCTTAGTCGTCTGGTTGAACAAGTCGGATAGCGATGTCCTTTTCGTTGAGAAGACGTTAACGGTTCTGGCAGAATGTGCGACGGTACACTTTCTCGACCGTCTCTTCCTTGATCCAACGCTTCAGGACTATCTTCGCGACTCAATTGTGAGGGAGCAGTCCGACGCGAAGAACCCTCTTTCCAACGTCAGAACTGCGAAACTATTGGAATGGTGCCGAAAAGGGAACTTTCAGGACCGACTGCTCATGATCTCGGAAGCAGTATTCCCGTTTGAAGAAGGGGCAGCAGGGGCTGGAACGGTGTTCTCCGAACAAGCACTTGCGATCCTGGATGAAACGCAAGATCCTAGTGCAGTTCTCGCGAATTTCGCCTCCTTTACCCAGCCGAGTGGTGGGATAGGCAGTATGGCAGATATCATCGCCAAGCGATGTCAGCCGTTTGAGGCTCTCTTGGTGCATAACCGGCCGGACTTCCGCCGTGCAACTCAAGAGCAAGTGTCACGGATCAAGAAATGGGAAGCGCAGGAGCGTGAGCTAGAGCGGCATCTATACGGAGAACGGGAGCAGCGCTTCGAGTAATCCGCAAACCGACCTGCGTTTGCAGGCCAGTTGATGAACGGTTCGTTGGGCAGCGCATTCTTTGGTAGTTGTGACGCTGCCTGAGTCACCCTGTGGTGATTGACAACGCGCCGCCCTGTCTGTTACCCGGTGCACCATGGATGCGCGCGAGATCCGGCATGTCATGGGGCATTTCGCCACCGGAGTGACCATCATCACCACCAAGGACAAGGCGGGAGTCCCCACCGGGATCACCGCCAATGCCTTTTCCTCCCTTTCCCTGGATCCACCGCTGGTGCTGGTCTGTATCGACAAGAAGGCCAACTGCTACGAGTGCTTCGAGGATACCGGCGTGTTTGCCGTCAACCTGCTCGGTGAACACCAGGAGCATCTCGCCAATCGCTTTGCCACCAAGGGCATCGAGAAGTTCCAGGACACCGCCTGGCACATGAGCGGCAACGGAGTCCCCCTCCTGGACGAGACCATCGGGCACATCGAGTGCACGGTCAGCCAGGGCTATGACGGCGGGGACCACACCATCTATCTCGGTCAGGTCGTCGACGCGCAGGCCGCGGGTGACCGGCCGCTGCTCTTTTTCAAGGGCAAGTATCAGAGACTTCCCGAAGACGACTAGTTCAGCTTGAGTGCCCCTGCGTGCATGTGACGGGCAGGGCGGGTTTGAAACCCGTCCCTACGCCGCGTCGTGGCTCGCCGACGGCTCCTGCGTTGACATGCGTGTGGACCCCTGCAGGGCGTTATTGCAGTTGGATTGTGACGTTCCGGGCGCCGGGCTTGACGGGATTGCCCTCGTGGGCGCCCGCGGGCTCGCCGGGTTCCCGCGTCAGGGGGTCCCCGTCCCGGTCCAGCCGCGCGCTGAGATCCAGCGGCCCCTCGAAGGCCATTCCCGGCATCATCACGTTGCCCGGACCCAGCGAGAAGGACACTGGAAAGGTGGGGCCGACGATCCGCTTGACCGCCAGCGGAGGCCCGCCTCCGGCGCCGGCCGCCCTGGCGACGATGTAGAGGGTGGAGCGCCCGCCGGGCCCGGTGGTGCGACCGGGGGCTAACCGGACGGTGCCTTCGATGCTCGGCCCTGCCGGCGCCTTGGGCGGTTCCTTCCGCGCCTGACCGATCTGGGCGATGATCTCCCGAACCGCCTCCCGTTGATCCCCCGCGGGCAGCAGCTTTTCCAGCCGCTGGAGGTTCTCCCGGGCCCCTTCCGGGTCGCGCCCTTCCTGGTACAGGATCATGCCCTTGGCCCACAGCGCCAGGGGCAGGTTCGGGGTCCGCGAAAGCGCCCGGTCCAGGGCTTCCAGGGCGGCGTCCGTGTGGCCGGCCTGTGCCAGCACCATTCCCATGTAGGCGTTGGCCAGAGGGTGGCCGGGGTCCTCGCCCAGTACGGTCCGGAACGCCTCGATGGCGGTCTTGAAGTCCTTCTGCTGGAAGGCCTCCTGCCCGCGGCGCAAGGCTGCGGCGGGTGCTTCGGAAGGCCGCGGGCGGCTGATGCCTCCCGGGCCGGTGCCGGTCAGGAAATCGCCAGTGATGCTGTCCTCCGTCGAGGTGCGGGGCCGGAGCGACTGGCCCAGCAGCAGTCCCAGGGTGATGCCGCCCGCCAGCAGCACGGCGGCCCCCACAGCCAGCGCCCAGCCTCTCCTGCTTTTCCTGGAATCGGTTGGTTGCGTCATCTCGCGCTCCGGTGGCGGCGGCGCCGCGTTTTCACGGATTTCCGCGAGTCTGCGCACGGCCTGACGTTCGTAGCGTTGCCTGAGGGACTCGTAGTCGGCCTCGGACAGCTTGCCTGCCTGGCGATCGAAGTCGAGCTCCCGGAGGTCCTGGTAGATGCGGGTCCGTTCGTCGTCCGGCGGGTTTCCGGTGGGGGTCTCCGGGAACTCGCCGGCGCCGGCCTCCGCCCGGACCCGCGCCAGCAACTCCGGGTCCACGGGTTCCTCCGGTTCGTCCCTTGCGCGACGGCTCCATCGGCGCAGACACCACACGGCGATGGCGAGCCCGGCGAGCAGGACGGCGAAGGGCAGGATCCAGACGGTCAGGCTGAATCCCTGGGGCGTCGGCGCCAGCAGGACCCACTCGCCGTATTTGGAGACGAAATAGCCCCGGATCTCGTCCGGTGTCTTGCCGGCCTTGAGCTGCTCGCGCACGATACCGCGCATCTGTACGGCCATCTCCGCCGGAGAGTCGGCCACGGACAGGTTCTGGCACACGACGCAGCGCAGCCCCGCGGAAATCGCGCGCACGCGGTCCTCCAGCGCCTGGTCCGCCCAGGCATTGAAGCAAAGCGCGAGGATCAGCGCGCAAGCTGCCGTTTTGATTCCGATCCTCATCGTATGGCTTGGTGTTCGCCGCGTCCCGCCCCGGTGCTCACGAGGTCGCGCCGGGCCTCCTGCAGCTTGGACGCCAGCACAGGCGGAGGAATGGCGCCGATGTGCTTGTAGGTGATCCGACCGGTGGGGCTGACGAAGAAGGCTTCGGGAATGCCCCAGACGCCGTAGTCCACCGAGATCTTCCCCTCGGGGTCCCGGCCGTTGGCGAAGGTCATGCCGAATTCTTCGATGAACTTCAGCGCATCGGGCTCCTTATCCTGGATGTTGATTCCCAGGAAGATCACATCGTCGCCCTGTTGCTTCCAGGCGGCTTCCAGATCCCTGGCCTCTTCCCGGCATGGCAGGCACCAGGAGGCCCAGAAATCCAGCAGGAGGGTCTTGCCGCGAAGCTCGGACAGGCGCACGGTCTTGCCGTCGAACAGCTCCATGGAGAAGTCCGGGGCGGTATGGCCCACCAGCGGCGAGGGGATGTAGCGCGGGTCCTGGTAGAACCCGTAACCCAGCAGGATGACGAGCAGCCCCACCGCCATGAGGGTGTACAGCAGTCTTCGCGCCGCGGGACTCAAGCTTCCGTCCGCGCAGGCCGCCCCATGGGGAGGATGGTCATGAGCGTGCCGAGGGTGATCACGAACCCACCCAGCCAGATCCACAGCACCAGCGGCCGGATCAGTACCTTGAGGGTGGCCTGATTCCGTCCCACGTCGCTGAATCCCGAAAGGATCAGGTAGAGGTCTTCCTTGAGGGTGCTGCGGAAAACCGCTCGTCCGATGGGCGAGTCCTGGGCCGGGAAGAACTTCAATGTAGGCGACAGGCGTCCCAGTGCATGGCCGTTCTGTGAAACCTGAAACGTGCCTTCCATCCGGTAGTGGGTGGGTTGCTGGGAGCCCTGCAATCCCTCGAAGGCCACCCGGTAGGATCCGGCCGTCAGGGTCTCGCCGACGCTCAGGGTCGCCTCCCGCTCGATGCTGTAGGCCATGGAGCCGGCGATGCCCAGCACGATCAGGACCACCCCCAGATGCACCACGAAGCCGCCGTAGCGGCGCTGGTTGCGTTGGATCAGGGTGCCGAGCCCGCGCAACGGCCCCTCGCCGGCCTGCCGCCGCCGGGCGCGTAGGGAGAGGAAGGTGTCGAAGACCATGGTCCAGACCGCGAAGGCGCAGAGGGTGAACCCCAGGAGCAAGAAAAAAGAGCGGATGCCGCCGGCGAAAAGGCCCACGGCGACGGCCAGGGACGCGGCCGTGGGCCAGGTGAAGTTTCGCTTGAGGTTGTCCCATGAAGCCCGGCGCCAGGCAATGAGCGGGCCCACTCCCATGAGGAAGACCAGGAGCAGGAACAGCGGCGCCATCACGCTGTTGAAGTACGGGGCGCCGACGCTCACCTGAACCCCGGCCACGGCCTGGGACAGCAGCGGAAATATGGTGCCGAGGAAGATGGCGAACAGCGCGGACACGAACACGACGTTGTTCAGCACGAACGCCGATTCGCGGCTCACCACGGAGTCGAGCTCGGGCTGCCCGCGAAGCTGGTCACTGCGCCAAGCCAGCAGGCCCAGCGATGAGATCAGGACGAACGCGAGGAATCCCAGGAAGTAGAGTCCCACGGGTCCCGACGAGAAGGCGTGGATGGACGACAGAATCCCCGACCGCGTGAGAAAGGTGCCGAAGAGGGTGAGGCTGAAGGCGATGATGATCAAGAGCAGATTCCAGGTCTTGAGCATGCCGCGCCGTTCCTGGACCTGCACCGAGTGCAGGAACGCGGTGGCCGGCAGCCAGGGCATGAAGGCGGCGTTCTCCACCGGGTCCCAGGCCCAGTAACCGCCCCAGCCGAGGACGTGGTAGGACCACCACGCGCCCACGATATTGCCGAGGGTCAGAAAGAACCAGGCCGTGATGGTCCAGCGCCGGGTGGCGACGATCCAGCTCTGGTCCAGCTTGCCGCGGATGAGCGCCGCCATGGCGAAGGCGAACGGCACCGTGAGTCCCACGAACCCCGTATACAGGAGCGGCGGGTGGCTCAGCATGTTGGCGTCTTCCAGCAGCGGGTTGAGCCCCCGGCCGTCGAGAGGCACGGGGAAGAGGGTCTCGAAGGGATTCGAGGCAAAGGCGATGACCGCCAGGAAGAAGGCCGAAACGATCGCGAACACCATCAGCACCCAGGGCATGAACTCCTGCATGCGCTTGCGGTAGCGCCATGCCACCAGAGCCGAGAAGATGATGAGGATCCACTCCCAGAGCAGCAGCGACCCTTCGAGGGCGCCCCACAGTCCGGTGACGCGGTAGTAGACCGGGGTCTTGAGGGTGGTGTTGAAGGCGACGTAGCGGATGGAGAAATCGGTGGCCACCAGGGCGTAGATCAACGCCCCGGCGGCCGCGGTCACGAGCACGAACTGGCCGGCGATGGCGTAGCGGGCGGAGGCGTAGAAGCCCTGGTTGCCGGTGCGCGCGTGCAGGATCGGGGCGGCGATTCCCCATGCCGCCAGCGCCAGCGCCAGGAGGACGCAGCTATGTCCCAGGGTTGCGGTCACAAGGCGCCCGTGGGCCGCGCGGGCACGAAGCTCCGTTGCTTCGCCGGGTCTTCGCCTTCCCGGTGCGGGCTGTACTCCTCGGCATGCTTGGCCATGACCGTCGAGGCTTGAAAGACGCCGTCCCGGCGCAGCCGGCCTTCCACCACGGCGCCCTTGCCTTCGGAGAACAGGTCCGGCGGGACGCCCTGGAAATGCACCGCGATGGACTGCTGGCCGTCGGTTATCCTGAACCGAAATTTGCGCCGGTCAAGGTCCTTCTCCAGGGAGCCGGGCAGGACCATGCCCCCAACCCGGAGGAACCGGTCCGGCGGCGTGGTCTCGGACCGAAGCTCGGTGGGTGTGACGAAGTACACCACGGCTTCCTGCATGGCGCCGTAGATGAGGTAGGCCAGGCCTCCCACGATGATCATGCCGCCGATGAGATACCTAAGCTTCATGTCCGCCTGCCTCGGTGGGAGCCCGGGGGGTTTGCACAGCCGCCGCGGCCCTTTGAATGCGCCGTTTCAGTAGCACCGTATAAATGACGATGCTGCACCAGACGATGCCATACGCCAGAAAAACGAAGCCCCAGTGTCCCATGGATACATGTCTCCGGAAAACCGCCGGTCACGCCGCGTCATAGAGCCTGTTTCGAAGCGCTTCGTCCTCCACCTCTCCCAGGTGTATGCGCAACGACAGCAGGTAAAAGAACAGCAGTAGAAACGCCAGAAAGTTGATGCCCAGCGGCCACAGCATGGCCGGATCGATATTGTCCCACGGCGCCTTGTCCGGGCGCAGGATGGAAGGGGGTTGATGCAGGGTGCGCCACCAGTACACCGACATGTGTATCAACGGGATGTCCAGAAAGCCGATGATGCCGAGAATCGCCCCCGACACGGCCGCCCGCCGCTGGTCCTCGATCAGCGAGCGGAGCAGCAGGTAGCTGGCGAAGATCAGCAACAGGATGGCGGTGAGCGTAAGGCGGGCATCCCAGGTCCACCAGACCCCCCAGGTGGGTCTGCCCCATATGGACCCCTCCACGATGGTGAGGGCGGTGAAGAGCACGCCGATCTCCGCGGCCGAGTGGGCGAGGATATCGTCCCGGCGCTCGCCCTTCCACAGGTAGAGGCAACTCGCCACGAACACGATGAAGAAGGACAGGTACGCCACCAGGATGCTCGGGATGTGGAGGTACATGATCCGTTGGGTTTCCCCCTGCCGCGCGTCCGGGGGCGCCTCCACCAGACCCCAGTACAGACCGGTGAGGATGAGGATCAGTGCCAGCGTGCCGAGTATTCGTCGAGCCATGGAGTCCTTGTTCACGTGCCCCGGGCGGGCTTCTCAAGGCAGACTCCCGGTTCCTTCGGGAGTCATGGTGAGTCATGGGCCAATGATAGCACCCGCGGGTGGCAGTTCCCAATGTCCTAGCCGTCGAGGACCCACTCCAGCAACAGGAAACCGGCGGTGATGAAGATCACGTCGAAACCCACCAGCAGGCGGAACCAGGGAATGAGATCCTGCGCGGCGCCGGCTCTCAGGATGATCTCCAGAGTGCGGACGGTGCCCAGGATCACGGGGATCATCAGGGGAAAGAGCAATACCGGAAGCAGCAATGCGCGTGCCCGGGCCCGCAGCGTCACGGCGGCGAACAGGACGCCCACGACGCAGAAACCCAGGGTCCCGAGCAGGGTGTAGAGGAGCACGTCCGGTAGCAGATGCCAGAAGTCCAGGCGGAAGAGGATGCCGAAGAGCGGCAGGATGAAGATCTCCAGCAGAAACATGAGCGAAAAGTTGAAGAGGACCTTGGCGAGGTAGTAGGCGCCCCGGTCCATGGGCGCCAGCAGCAGCGCGTCGAGGCAGTCGTTCTCGCGGTCGCCCTGGAACAGTTGGCCCAGGGCCAGGGTGCCGCTGAACATGAAGGCCAGCCACAACAGTCCGGGAGCCATGCGGGAGACGTTGTCGGCGGAGATCTCGAAGGCGAACGAGAAGAGAAACAACAGGGAGAGGCCGAAGAAGAACATCGACAACAGGTTGTCGCGGCGGCGCACCTCCAGCAGGAGATCCTTCCAGAGAAGCCAGTAGACCTGTCTCAAGGCGCCGGTCAACGTGTGCCGCCCGTGTCCGGGGAAGAATGGAGGGCGTCGAAGGCCGCATGGAAGCTGTCCCAGGGGTCCCGTCTTGGTTCGTCGAAGACGATCCGGCCGCGACTGAGGATCACGGCGCGGGAGCATCGTTCAAGGACGCGCGGGACGTCGTGGGTGGCCAGCACCACGATACCGCCGCCGGCGCGGAGCGATTCCAGGAACCGGTTCAGCATGTCCACGCCCGACGGGTCCAGCGCGCCGTAGGGCTCGTCCACCAACAACAGCCTGGGTTTCAGCAGCCGCCACTTGGCGATGGCCAAGCGGCAGCGCATGCCCAGGGACAGCGTCGAGACGTATTCGCCGGTCTTTTCGTGCAGCCCCACCTCGTTCAAGGCCTCGGCCCGCTCCTCCGCGGTGGCGTCCGTGCGGTACAGGGAGACGAAGAACCGGAGGTTCTCGCTGACCGTGAGGTTGTCGTAAAGGTGGGAACCCGAGGAGAGAAACCCGATCATTCCGCGAAGCGGCGAATTGCCGTAGGGGAGCGTACGCCCGAACAACTCGATGGCTCCCGCGGTGGGATAGGCCAACGCCGCAAGGAGTCTCAACAGCGTGGTCTTGCCGGCTCCGTTGGGTCCCAGGAGCGCCACCCATTCTCCGGCCGTGAGCTCCAGCCGCACCTCTCTCAGGGCCCATAAGAGCCCGTATACTTTCGACACCCTGTCCATCCGCACGCTCATGAACGTTGCTCCGGATTGAAAACGCCGTACCGGATCCGAGTCCGCCAATATAGCGGGTTCACCGTAAAATGGCATGCGCGCCGTGGGCTGGGCACAACACGAGGGCAGGGGGGGTGTTCACTTGACTCGCCACCGGAGATTCGTTAATGACTACTCTGTCAAGCCCACACTCATAGCCTGAACCGGATGGTGGAAGTGCTGATATCATGTCCGGATTCAGGATCTCCGAGACCGGATACCAGCCCTCGGGCTAATTTCACAGATCAGAGGAGAGTCATGGCAAGCTATCTACACGTCAATGTGCCGGCCGAAGGCGCCAAGGTTACTCTTTCCGGCGGCGAGCTGCAGGTTCCGGACAACCCCATCATCCCGTTCATTGAAGGTGACGGGACCGGGGTGGACATCTGGGCTGCTTCGGTGCGGGTGCTGGACGGCGCTGTCGCCAAGGCGTACGGCGGCAAGAAGAAGATCGCCTGGACGGAGGTCTATGCGGGGGAGAAGGCCCAGGCGGTCTACGGCGACGATTGTCCTGCCAGCCTGTTGCCGCAGGAGACGGTGGATGTCATCCGGGAGTACCTGGTGGCCATCAAGGGCCCGTTGACCACGCCCGTGGGCGAGGGCTTCCGCAGCCTCAACGTAACCCTGCGCCAGGTGCTGGACCTCTACGTGTGTCTCCGCCCGGTGCGCTATTTCAAGGGAGTGCCGTCGCCCGTGCTGCGGCCTCAACTGATTGATATGGTGATCTTCCGCGAGAACACCGAGGACATCTATGCCGGCATCGAATGGGAAACGGGCACGCCCGAGGCGGAGAAGGTCGTCAAGTTCCTGCGGGAGGAGATGGGGGTCAAGAGCATCCGCTTCCCCGACACCGCCAGCATCGGCATCAAACCGGTCTCCATCGAAGGCTCGGAACGCCTGATCCGGGCGGCCATCCGTTACGCCGTGGAGCACAACCGGCGCAACATCACACTGGTGCACAAGGGCAACATCCAGAAGTACACCGAGGGCGCATTCATGCGCTGGGGCTACGCGCTGGCGAAGCGGGAGTTCGGCGACAAAGTGGTGTCCTGGGAGGAGTGCAACGGAAACCCGGAGCCCGGGATGATTCTTATCAAGGACGCCATCACGGACGCCTTTCTGCAGCAGATTGTCACCCGGCCCGACGAATTCGATGTGATTCCGACCATGAACCTCACCGGCGACCTCATCTCGGACGCGCTGGCTGCCCAGGTGGGCGGCATCGGCATCGCGCCGGGCGGCAACATCAACTACGACACCGGGCACGCCCTGTTCGAGGCCACCCACGGAACCGCGCCCAAGTACGCCGGCCAGGACAAGGTCAATCCGGGCTCGGTGATCCTTTCCGGTGAGATGATGCTGCGCCACCTCGGCTGGGACGAGGCCGCGGAACTCGTGATCCAGGGTCTTGAGGAAACCATTGCGCAGAAGACCGTAACCTACGATTTCGAGCGGCTCATGACGGGCGCCAAGCTGCTGAAGTGCTCGGAATTCGGCGAAGCCATCGTGGCGAACATGTAATGCGGGGGGATCATGGCCATTTCCAGACGCAAGATCGCACTGATCGGGGGCGGCAACATCGGCGGCACCATGGCGCAACTGTGCGCCCTGAAGAAGCTGGGGGACGTCGTCCTCTTCGACGTCATTGACGGATTGCCGCAAGGCAAGGCCCTGGATCTGCTCCAGTCCGCGCCCATCGAGGGCTTTGACGCCGACATCGTCGGCACCACCAGCTACGAGGACGTCGTCGGCGCCGACGTCTGCATCGTCACCGCGGGCATCGCCCGCAAGCCGGGCATGAGCCGGGACGATCTTCTCGGCACCAACGCGAAGATCATGACCTCGGTGTCGGAAGGGATCAAGAACTACGCCCCGGACGCCTTCGTCATCGTCATCACCAATCCGCTGGACGCCATGGTGACCCTTTGCCAGCGTGTTACCGGCTTCCCCAAGGAACAGGTGGTGGGGCAATCGGGAATCCTGGACTCGTCGCGTTACCGGACGTTCATCGCCCAGGAGCTGGACCGCTCGGTGGAGAGTGTCACCGCCATGGTGCTGGGCGGCCACGGCGACGACATGGTGCCGGTGCGGAGCACCTGCCAGGTGGGAGGCGTGCCGGTGGACCGTCTCATCCCCTCCGAACGCCTCGACGAGATCGAGCAGCGCGTGCGCATGGCCGGCGGCGAGATCGTCTCGCTGCTGAAGACCGGCTCGGCCTTCTACGCGCCGGCATCGGCCGCGGTGCGCATGGCCGAGGCCTACCTGCAGGACAAGAAGGAAGTGCTCCCGTGCGCGGCTCTGCTCGAAGGGGAGTACGGCGTCCGGGGCTACTACTTCTGTGTACCGGTCCTGATCGGCGCCGGCGGGGTGGAGAAGGTCATCGAGATCGATCTGGCTCCCGGGGAGAAGAGCGCGTTCGACGAGTCCCTGTCCCATGTCCGGGAGATCGTGGGCGCCATGGACCGGGTGTTGGCGGAAGCCTAGTGGCCTCTGATCAATTGGAGTAAATCCTCCGAGGCTCGACGAGGAGATGTAGGGCGGGTTTCAAACCCGCCCGGGCCCTCGGGACAGCCGCGGCGTCATGAACATCCACGAATATCAGGCGAAACAGTGGCTCGCGCGGTTCGGCGTGCCGGTACCCGGCGGACGGGTGGCGGCCACGGCCGGCGAGGCCCGGGCGGCGGCGCAGGAGATCGGTTTCCCGTGCGTCGTGAAGGCCCAGATCCACGCCGGAGGCCGAGGCAAGGCCGGCGGCGTCAAGGTCGTCCATACCGCCGAGGAGGCGGGCAGCTTCGCCGAGGGCCTGCTGGGAAAACCTCTGGTCACGCACCAGACCGGTCCGGAGGGGAGAGTCGTCCGGCGTGTGTGGGTGGAAGAGGCCTCCCGGATCGCCAGGGAGCTCTACTGCAGCATCGTGCTGGACGCGGCGGCGGGACAACCCGCCATCATCGCCTGCGGGCAGGGCGGCATGGAGATCGAGGAGGTGGCCAGGGAGACGCCGGACGAGATCATCATCGAGCTGGTGGATCCGCTGGTGGGCGTGGCGCCGTTCCAGGTCCGCCGGGTGGCAAGGCGGCTGGGGCTGTCCGGCAAGGAGGTCGGAGCGTTCGGCGCCATGGTCGAGGATCTGTACCGCGCTTTCCTGGCCTCCGACTGCATGCAGCTCGAAGTGAATCCGCTGGCCCAGCTCGAAGACGGGCGGTTTCTCGTGCTGGACGCCAAGATGAACTTCGACGGCAACGCGTTGTTCCGTCATCCCGACGCGGTCGAGTTGCGGGACATCACCGAGGAGGACCCCAAGGAGGTCAAGGCCTCGGATCTGGGAATCTCCTACGTGGCCCTGGACGGCAACATCGGCTGCATGGTCAATGGCGCGGGCCTGGCCATGGGCACCATGGACATCATTCAGCAGTACGGCGGCACGCCGGCGAACTTCCTCGACGTGGGGGGCGGCGCCAGCAAGGAGATGGTGGGACAGGCTTTCCGCCTGCTGCTCTCGGACGACAAGGTGCGCGGCGTGCTGGTGAACATCTTCGGCGGTATCATGCGCTGCGACGTCATCGCCGAGGGCATCATCGACGCCGCCAAGGAGATCGGCGTCACCGTGCCGCTGGTGGTGCGGCTGCAGGGCACCAACGTGGAGCAGGGGAGAGAGCTGCTGTCGAAGTCGGACCTGAAGATAACCGCCGCCGATACCATCGCGGACGCGGCGCGAAAGATCGTTCAGGCCGTGCAGGCGGAAGAGGGGCGGGCATGAGCATCCTGGTGAATTCCGAGACCCGCGTCCTGACCCAGGGCATCACCGGCGCCACGGGCCAGTTCCACACCCGGACATGCAAGGAGTACGGCACCCAAATGGTGGCGGGGGTCACGCCCGGGAGGGGCGGGACCTCCTTCGAGGACATTCCGGTGTTCGACAGCGTGGAGGAAGCGGTGCGGGAGACCGCCGCCAACGCCAGCGTCATCTACGTGCCGCCCCCCTTTGCGGCGGACGCCATCATGGAATCGGCCGACGCGGGCGTGCCGCTGGTCATCTGCATCACCGAGGGCGTGCCGGTCCAGGACATGATGCGGGTGAAGCGCTACCTGAAGGACCGCGGCACCGTGCTGGTGGGTCCCAATTGTCCGGGCGTCATCACCCCGGGGGAATGCAAGATCGGCATCATGCCCGGGCACATTCACAAACGCGGCGCCATCGGCGTGATTTCCCGCAGCGGCACACTGACCTACGAGGCGGTGGACCAGCTCACGCGGCTGGGCATGGGACAGTCCACCTGCGTCGGCATCGGCGGCGACCCGATCCGCGGGCTCAACTTCATCGACGTGCTCGGCAGGTTCAACGAGGATGACGAGACCGAGGCGGTGGTGCTCATCGGGGAGATCGGCGGCAGCGCCGAGCAGGATGCCGCCGACTGGATTCGGGCGCACATGAAGAAACCGGTGGTGGGCTTCATCGTGGGCCAGACCGCGCCCCCGGGAAAGCGCATGGGCCATGCCGGCGCCATCATTTCCGGAGGCAAGGGGACCGCGGCGGAAAAGGTCGAGGCCCTGCGCGGCGCGGGCGTGCATATGGCGCCGTCACCCGCGGACATCGGGCAGACCATGAAAGAGTCATTGGGATAAGCGGATATGGAAAGAACACTGTCGATCATCAAGCCGGAAGCCGTGGCCCGGGGCCTGATCGGGGACATTCTGAGCCGCTTCGAGCACGCGGGCCTCAAGGTGGTCGCCGCGAAGCTGACGCGATTGGACAAGCAGCGGGCGGAGTCCTTCTACGACGTGCACCGGGAGCGGCCGTTCTTCAACGGCCTGACGGACTACATGTCCACGGGTCCCATCTTCGTGTCCGTCCTCGAGGGGGACGGAGCCATCGCCCGGAACCGGGAGATCATGGGCGCCACGGACCCGGCAAAAGCGGCTCCGGGAACGATTCGCAAGGATTGGGGCACGAACGTGGAGGCCAACGCGGCGCACGGGTCCGATGCCCCGGAGACTGCCGCCGCGGAGATCGCTTTCTTTTTCAACGCCGACGAGATCCAGTCGTCGGGGTCGTAGGAATTCGGCCTCGGCGTCACGGCGCACGGACCTTCTCGCCGCCGGCAAGGCGGCGACCGTACGGGCGGGTTCAGACCCGCCCGTGTTCCCGGGCACTCGCATGGAGCTGGATTCCATTTCCACTATCGAAGCAGGGACGCCGCCGTCACGCCCCGCCAGCGGTTCGCGCGATGCCCGGCGTGCCGTCGAAGGCCTGAGCGACGCCGAGCTGAGCGCGTGGCTGGACGCCCGCGGGCTGCCCGCCTATCGGTCGGACCAGATCAGACGATGGCTGTTCCGCAAGCGCGCGACCTCGTTCGAGGACATGACCGACCTTTCCAGGGACCTGCGGCAGGCCTTGGCCCGGGAATTCGTCGTCGGCAGCCTGGTCGTGCAGCAGCGTCACGGCTCCCGGGACGGGTCCGTCAAGTATCTTTTTCGTCTCCATGACGGCAGCGTCGTGGAGACGGTCTACATACCGGAACCCGACCGGGCGACGCTGTGTGTGTCGACGCAGGTGGGGTGCGGCCTCGGCTGCGTCTTTTGCGCCACCGCGCGCATGGGACTGAAGCGCAACCTTACCCAGGCGGAGATCGTGGACCAGATCCTTGAGGTGCAGCGCCGCTGCCCGGAGGACACGCGCATCTCGAACCTGGTCTTCATGGGCATGGGCGAACCGCTGGCCAACTACGACGCCACGCGCGGGGCGCTGGCCGTCATTACCGACGCCCGGAGCGGCATGGGCATCTCGCCCCGCAAGATCACGGTCTCCACCGTGGGACTGTTGCCGCAGATGCGGCGGCTCATGGAGGAGACCCGGGTCAATCTGGCCATCTCGCTCCATTCGGTGCGGGACTCGGTGCGTTCCGAACTGATGCCGGTCAACCGGAAGTACTCGGTATCGCAGTTGCTTGAATGCTGCCGCTCCCTGCCGGTGCCGCGGCGCAAGCGCATCACCTTCGAGTACCTGCTGATCCACGGCGTGAACGATCTCGCCGCGGACGCGTCGGAGCTCGCGGGGAAGCTCGGCGGCATCCGTTGCAAGGTGAATCTGATACCCTTCAATCCCCACGAGGGCAGCGACTACCGCCGGCCGCCGGACCCCGTCATCGAGCGGTTCGGGGAAACGCTGCGGGCCCGGGGCATTCAGGTCAACGTGCGGCGGCCGCGGGGCGACGACATTCAGGCGGCCTGCGGGCAGTTGTACCACGCGGCGGGCGCGGCGCCGGATGGCGCCGGGAGCCCGTCCGTCGAGATGAATATCGGATCACCGCCACTGGTGACGGGGTAAGGACGAAGAAAGATGGAACAGAAGACCATGCTGGGTGTCATCGGCGGCACCGGCCTTTACGAGATGGAAGGATTGAGCGCGGTGCGCGAGGTGGAGGTGGACACTCCTTTCGGCGCGCCCTCTGGTCCTTTCGTGGTGGGTTCCCTGGACGGGGTCGAGCTGGTCTTTCTGCCGCGTCACGGGAAGGGGCACCGGCTCCTGCCCACCGAGGTCAACAACCGTGCCAACATCTTCGGCATGAAGAAGCTGGGGGTCGGGCGGGTGCTCTCGGTGAGCGCCGTGGGCAGTCTGAAAGAGGAGATCGAGCCCGGCCACGTGGTGCTCCCGGACCAGTTCATCGACCGCACCTACCGGCGCCCGAGCACGTTCTTCGGCGACGGCGTGGTGGCCCATGTCCAGTTCGCCGATCCGTTTTGCAACGACCTGCGGGGCGTCCTGGCGGAGGCAGCCGCCAACGAGGACATCCGGGTGCATGGCCGCGGCACCTATGTCTGCATGGAGGGGCCGCAGTTCTCCACCCGCGCGGAGTCCGCGCTTCACCGAAGCTGGGGCGCGGACATCATCGGCATGACCAATCTCCAGGAAGCCAAGCTGGCCCGGGAGGCCGAGATCTGTTTCGCCACCATCGCCATGTCGACGGACTACGACTGCTGGAACGAAGCGGCGGGCGACGTGGAGATCGAGGAGGTCATCGCGGTGCTGCAGAAGAACGCGGACGTGGCCAAGCGGATTATCCGGGGTACGCTGGGGCGCTTGTCGCCCGAGCGGACCTGCCCCTGCGCCACGGCCCTGAGCGTGGCCATCGTCACGGACCGCTCGGTGATCCCGGAGGTCACCCGGAAGAAGCTGGCGCCGCTGATAGACAAATATCTCTAGTCGTAATGGTCATTCCCGCCCCCGATCGGGGTCGGGAGCAGGCTTTTAGCGGGAATGACGGTGTGTGGGGCGACTCCTCGGGAGGGTTGTGAGCATGAGTGTTCTGGTGGTGGGTTCGATGGCCTTCGATTCCATCGAGACTCCGCACGGCAGTGTCGACCGGGTCCTCGGCGGATCGGCGGCCTATTTCGCCCTGGCCGCCGCGTTCTTCGCGCCGGTTCGGATCGTCGGCGTGGTGGGCGAGGACTTCCCGGAGGAACACCTGACCGCGCTGTCGCGGAGCGGGGTGGACCTGGAGGGGTTGCAGCGGACCGAGGGCAAGACCTTCTTCTGGCGCGGG
This sequence comes from uncultured Binatia bacterium (SeqCode), assembly GCA_965218305.1. Lineage (GTDB taxonomy): Bacteria > Desulfobacterota > Binatia > UBA9968 > JAJDTQ01 > JAJDTQ01. The sequence continues at coordinate 1,172,874 of OZ244617.1, forward strand.
CGGTACCACGAGGACCTGAACGTCCGTGATACCCTGGAGGTCCAGCTCAACGTGCTCGAGGACTTCGTCCCGCACATGCCCGCCGGCTACGAGGATACGGAGTATGCCTTTCTCGGCAACATGCACCCGGCGGCGCAGTTGGACGTGCTGTCGCGGTTGAAGCAGCCGCGGCTGGTGGCCTGCGATACCATGGATCACTGGATACACGAGGTTCCCGGGGAGTTGAGAAAGGTCCTGGAACGGGTCGAGACCGTGGTCATCAACGACTCGGAAGCGCGCATGCTGAGCGGACAGCACAACATCGTTCGGGCCGCCCGCGCCATCCTGAAGATGGGCCCGCGGGTGGTGCTGATCAAGCGCGGCGAATACGGCGTGTTCCAGTTCTCGGACGCTTCGACCTTCGTGGTGCCGGCCTATCCTCTGGAAGAGGTCCTGGACCCCACCGGCGCCGGCGACTCCTTTGCCGGGGCTTTCATGGGATGTCTGGCCTCCGGCAGCGCCACGGGCGAAGACGCCCTCCGCCGCGCCATCGTCTACGGCAACGTGACCGCCTCCTTCACCGTGGAGGATTTCGGACCCGGGCGGCTGATTTCACTGGATCGGACGGAGATTGATGAGCGTTATCGCCACTTCGTGGAGTTGACCCGCTTTGGCGACTGAGAACGCCGAAACCGTGAACCGTTGAGCGCATGAACATCGCAATGATCGGAACGGGCTACGTGGGTCTGGTCACGGGGAGCTGCTTCGCCGAGACCGGCAATGACGTGGTCTGCGTGGACATCGACGAAGCCAAGATCGAGCAGCTCCGGCAGGCCGGCGTTCCCTTCTACGAGCTGGGGCTGGAGGAGCTGATCGAGCGCAACACCCGGGAGGGCAGGCTGTCGTTTTCCACCGACCTCGCCGAGGCCGTGAAACACGCCGAGACCATTTTCATCGCGGTGGGCACGCCCCAGGTGTCGGCGGGCGGGGCCGACCTGAGCCAGGTGTTCGCGGTGGCGGAGGATATCGCCCGGGCCATGAACGGCGCCAAGATCGTGGTGACCAAGAGCACCGTGCCCGTGGGCACGGCGGCGCGGGTCCGGGAAATCATCGAGGAGCGCACCAAACATCCCGTAGCGGTGGTCTCGAACCCCGAGTTTCTGAAAGAGGGAGCGGCGGTGGAGGACTTCATGAAGCCCGACCGGGTGGTGCTGGGGGGTGGCGACGCCGACTCGCTGGCACGCCTCGAGGGCCTCTACGAGCCTTTCGTGCGCACCGGCAAGCCCATCATCCTCACGGATTCCCGCAGCGCCGAGATGAGCAAGTACGCCGCCAACGCCATGCTGGCGGCGAAGATCTCGTTCATCAACGAGACCGCCCGGCTGTGCGAGAAGGAAGGGGCGGACATCGAGCAGGTCCGGCGCATCATGGGGCTCGACCACCGCATCGGCCCGCATTTCATCTTTCCGGGCATCGGCTACGGCGGGTCCTGCCTGCCCAAGGACATCCGGGCGATGATCGCCATGGGCGGGGACGAACTGGAGATGCCGCTCCTGCGGGCGGTGGACCGGGTCAACGAGACGCAGAAGGGGCTGTTGCTGGAGAAGGTCCGGACGCACTTCGGCGAGTTGTCCGGGCTCACGCTGGCGGTCTGGGGCCTCGCCTTCAAGGCCCGCACCGACGACATGAGGGAGGCGCCCGCCATCCGGGTCATCGACGGTCTGCTGGAGGCCGGGGCCCGGGTGCGGGCCTTCGATCCCGAGGCCATGGAGGAGGCGCGGAAGCGCTACGGTGAACGCATCGAGTTCGGCGGCAGCAACTACGACGCCGCCGCGGGCGCGGACGGGCTGCTGATCCTGACGGAATGGAACGAATTCCGCAGTCCGGATTTCAACCGGCTGAAGGAGTTGCTGCGCCGGCCGGTGGTCTTCGACGGCCGCAACCTTTACGACCCCGCAGTGATGCGGCGGCACGGTTTCATCTACCATTCCATAGGGCGGGGCCGTGGATAGCGCTCGGATTCGAAACTTCTGCATCATCGCCCACATCGATCACGGCAAGTCCACGCTGGCGGATCGATTGATGGAGTACACCGGCGCCCTGAGCGAGCGCGAGAAGACCGACCAGTTCCTGGACAAGATGGAGCTGGAGCGGGAGCGCGGCATCACCATCAAGGCCAGTTTCGTCCGGCTGCGCTACCGATCACGGAACGGCGAGGACTATATCCTGAACCTGATCGATACCCCCGGCCACGTGGATTTCACCTACGAGGTTTCCCGGAGTCTGGCCGCCTGCGAAGGGGCGATCCTGGTGGTGGACGCCGCCCAGGGGGTGGAGGCCCAGACCGTGGCCAACGTCTATCTGGCGCTGGACAACGACCTTCAGGTGCTTCCTGTCATCAACAAGATCGACTTGCCGAGCGCGGATCCGGAGCGGGTCAAGCAGGAGTTGGAGGACATCATCGGCCTGGACGGCTCCCAGGCCATCCTGGCCAGCGCCAAGCATGGCGTGGGCACCGAGGACGTGCTGGAAGGCATCGTAGCCAACTTTCCGCCCCCCGGAGGTGAGCGCGGGAAGCCGCTACGCGGGCTGATCTTCGATAGCTGGTTCGATCCCTATCACGGCGCGGTGATCCTGCTGCGCATCTTCGAGGGGAGCGTGCGTACCGGCGATTCCATTCGCCTGATGTCCACCGGCGGCGTGTTCGAGGTGAGCCGGCTGGGGGTCTTCGCTCCGGGTCCGGTGGAGGTGGAGAGTCTCGGTCCGGGCGAGGTGGGCTTTCTCATGGCCGCCATCAAGAACATCCACGAGGCCCGCATGGGTGATACGGTCACCCTTCACAGGCGGCCCACCCAAGAACCACTGACGGGTTTTCGGCGCTTGAAGCCCATGGTGTTCAGCGGCCTCTACCCGGCCGACTCGGGTCAGTACCAGGCACTGAGGACCGCGCTGGAGAAGCTGAGCCTGAACGATTCGTCCTTCACCTTCGAGGCGGAGGCGTCCCAGGCCCTGGGCTTCGGCTTTCGCTGCGGGTTCCTCGGGCTGCTCCATCTGGACATTGTGCGCGAGCGGGTGGAGCGGGAGTTCGATCTGACGCTCATCACCACGGCGCCCACCGTGGTCTATCAGGTCACCACCCACGCGGGGGAGGTGCTGGCGATCGACAATCCGGTGGCTTTCCCCGACGAGGCCGACATCGAGATGATCGAGGAACCGTTCATCCTGGCCACCATCCATCTTCCCCGGGACTATCTCGGGGGCGTGCTCAAGCTGTGCGAGGAAAAGCGAGGGATTCAGCAGGAGTTGCGCTACTCGGGCCTTAACCGGGCCATGGTCACGTACGAGCTTCCGCTGAACGAGATCGTGTACGACTTCTACGACCGGCTCAAGTCCCTGAGCCGCGGTTACGCTTCCATGGACTATGAGATGGCCGGCATGCGGCCCGCGAAGCTGGCCAAGCTCGACGTCCGCATCAACGGCGATCTGGTGGACGCCATGTCGCTGATCGTGCACCGCGACAAGGCGTATATCCGTGGCCGGGACATGGTGCAGCGCATGCGCGCGCTGATCCCGCGGCAGCTCTTCGAGGTGGTGATCCAGGCGGCCATCGGCAGCCGCATCGTCGCCCGTGAGTCGGTCAAGGCGCTGCGCAAGAACGTCACCGCCAAGTGCTACGGCGGTGACATCACCCGCAAGCGCAAGCTCCTGGAGCGCCAGAAGGAGGGCAAGAAGCGCATGAAGTCGGTGGGGCGGGTAGAGATACCCCAGGAGGCGTTCCTGGCGGCCCTGAAGGTCTAGTGTCATTCCTGCGCAGTATTTGTGAGGCAGGACACTAATGTTCAAAGTTGGCAGGTGAAATGTTACGTTCCAGGAAAAGGACCCCATACGTGGCCAGATTCTCAAAGCCCGGAAAGTCCGTCTTTCGGGAGTACACCGAAGCCCTCCTCATCGCCCTGGTTGCCGCGCTGTTCCTGCGCGCCTTCGTGGTGCAGGCTTTCAAGATCCCGTCGGGCTCCATGATCCCCACGCTGGCCATCGGCGACCACATCCTGGTCAACAAGCTCTCCTACGGCGTGCGGCTTCCGGACGTCAACTGGGTACCCTTCGCCGGTTGCGTCGATTTGGCCAGGGGTTCCCATGTCGTGGATTGGGGCATCCCCGAACGGGGCGACGTGATCGTGTTCGTTTACCCGCAGGACCGCTGCAAGGATTTCATCAAGCGGGTGGCGGGAATACCGGGAGACGAGGTGGCGATCCGGGAGAAGAGGGTCTACATCAACGGGGAGCTCGTGGACGACGTCCACGCCCATTTCGAGGAAGCGGGTACGACGCTCGGGGCCGACCACGTCCGGGACAATTTCGGTCCGGTGACGGTGCCGGAGGACCACGTGTTCGTCATGGGCGACAACCGGGACCGGAGCTTTGACAGCCGATTCTGGGGCTTCGTGCCCATTGCGGACGTCCGCGGCCGCGCCTTCGTCAAATACTGGTCCTGGGACTCGGAAAACAGCCGGCTGCGCTGGTGGCGCATCGGCGGCCTCATCTACTGACTCCAGGACATCAAGCGCACGGATTCAGCTCATGAAAGCCACGCTCACCCTGGCGGACGGGACCTCGTTTGCCGGCCGCGCCTTCGGCAGTGAAGGGGAGGCGGCCGGGGAGGTCGTGTTCAACACCAGCATGACGGGATACCAGGAGATCCTCACCGATCCTTCCTACGAGGGCCAGCTCGTCACCATGACCTATCCGGAGATCGGCAACGTCGGCGTCAATCCGGAGGACGACGAATCGCGCCGGCCGTACGTCAAAGGTTTTGTCGTCAAGGAGTACTGCCCCGTGCCCAGCAGTTGGCGCGCTACCCGGGCGCTGCACGCCTACATGCAGGAGCACGGCATCGTGGGCATCGAAGGCGTGGACACGCGCTCCCTGGTCACCCACATACGCGAGCGCGGCGCCCAGGAGGGCATCATCTCCACGGTGTGCCGAGACGGGCGGGAGCTGGCCGCGAAAGCTCAGCAGATAGAACGACTTGAGGGCAGGGATCTCGTCGAGAACGTTACCTGTGGGGAGCCCTACCGGTGGGAGCAGGGAGGCTGGCGTATGGGAAGCGGCTTCGGCGGCGCCGGAGAGCCGCAGTTCCATGTGGTGGCCTACGACTACGGCATCAAGTTCAACATCCTTCGAGGTCTGGTGGACGCCGGGTGCAGCGTCACCGTGGTGCCCGCTCGGACCTCCGCCGCCGCCGTCCTGGCGCTGGAGCCGGCCGGTATCTTTCTGTCCAACGGCCCCGGGGACCCGGCCGCCGTCCCGTACGCCGTGGACAACGTACGCCGGCTCATCGGGCGGCGCCCCATATTCGGCATCTGCCTGGGTCATCAGATCCTGGGGCTGGCCATGGGCGGACGCACCTTCAAGCTCAAGTTCGGTCATCACGGCGGCAACCAGCCGGTCATGGACCTCACCACCGAAAAGGTGGAGATCACGACCCAGAATCACGGCTTCGCGGTGGACGCGGATTCCCTCGAGGGCGCGGTGGAGGTAACCCACGTCAACCTGAACGACCGGACCGTGGAAGGGCTCCGGCACCGCGAGCACCCGATTTTCTCGGTCCAGTACCATCCCGAGGCCTCGCCCGGCCCCCACGACGCGGCCTACCTCTTTGCCCGCTTTCGCGAATTGATGGTTGATGCCGGGGATTGAGATGCCGAGACGCACCGACATCGACTCCATCCTGCTCATCGGCTCCGGGCCCATCGTCATCGGCCAGGCCTGCGAGTTCGACTACTCCGGCACCCAGGCGTTGAAGGCGCTCAAGGAGGAGGGCTTCCGGGTCATCCTGGTCAACTCCAACCCGGCCACCATCATGACCGACCCGGACTTTGCGGACCGGACCTACGTCGAGCCCCTGGATGCCGGTATCGTGACCAAGATCATCGAGGCGGAGCGTCCCGACGCGCTGCTGCCCACCCTGGGCGGCCAGACCGCCCTCAACCTCGCCATCGAGTTGGCGGAGACGGGCGTGCTGGAGCGGTTCGGGGTGGAGATGATCGGCGCCCGGCTCGAGGCCATCAAGAAGGCCGAGGACCGGGACCGCTTCAAGGAGGCCATGGGACGGGTGGGTCTCGACCTGCCCCGCAGCGGGTACGCGCACACGCTCGAGGAGGCCATGACGGTGCGGCGGGAGCTGGACAGACTGCCGCTGATCATCCGGCCGTCCCGGACCCTGGGCGGTAGCGGCGCCAACATCGCCTACACCGAGGAAGGGTTCGTGGAGATGGCGGAGTGGGGTCTGCGGTTGTCCCCGGTGCACGAGATCCTGGTGGAGGAGTCGATACTGGGCTGGAAGGAGTTCGAGCTGGAGGTGATGCGCGACCACAAGGACAACGTGGTGATCGTGTGCCCCATCGAGAACTTCGACCCCATGGGGGTGCACACCGGCGACTCCATCACGGTGGCGCCGGCCCAGACCCTGACGGACAAGGAATACCAGGTGATGCGTGACGCGGCGCTGCGCATCATCCGGGAGATCGGCGTGGATACCGGGGGCTCCAACATCCAGTTCGCGGTGCATCCCGACAACGGGCGGCTGGTGGTCATCGAGATGAACCCGCGGGTGTCCCGCAGCTCGGCCCTGGCCAGCAAGGCCACGGGATTCCCCATCGCCAAGATCGCCGCCAAGCTGGCGGTGGGCTACACGTTGGACGAGATTCCCAACGACGTGACCCGGGAGACCCCGGCGTGCTTCGAGCCCACCATTGACTACGTGGTGGTGAAGGTGCCGCGGTTCACCTTCGAGAAGTTCCCCCAGACCCCGGACGTGCTGACCACGCAGATGAAGTCGGTGGGGGAGGCCATGTCCATCGGCCGCACCTTCAAGGAGGCCCTCCAGAAGGCCATGCGCTCGCTGGAGACCAACAGCTACGGTTTCGAGGAGCCGGACGTCGTGGCGGCGGCGAGCGGTGACCCGGAGGCATTGCTGGAAGAACGGCTCCGTTGGCCCCGTTCGGACCGGCTGTGGACCCTGGGCGCCGCTTTCCGGGCGGGTTTCACGGTCTCCCGCCTGTACGAGTTGACGGGGATCGATCCGTGGTTTCTTAAGCACATACAGACCATTATCGAGAAAGAGAATGAGATTCGGCGGCACTTCGTCGAGGGCGGCGCAATGGACCATGAATTCTGGTGGGAGGTCAAGAACATGGGCTTCTCCGACCGGCGCTTGGCGGACTTGTCGAGCCGCTCGGAGGGAGACATCCGGGCGCAGCGCCTAGGCGCGGGTGTGCTGGCCGGTTTCCGCACCGTTGATACCTGCGGCGCCGAGTTCGAGGCCTTTACGCCCTATTACTACTCCACCTACGAAGGCGCCCAGGAGTCCCGGCGGAGCGACCGCAAGAAGATCATGATCCTCGGCGGCGGACCCAACCGCATCGGCCAGGGCATCGAATTCGACTATTGCTGCGTCCACGCCGCCTTCGCCCTGAAGGAGGACGGCTTCGAGACGCTGATGGTCAACTGCAACCCGGAGACCGTGAGCACCGACTACGATACCTCGGACAAGCTCTATTTCGAGCCGCTGACGCTGGAGGACGTGCTCAACATCACCGCCCAGGAGCAACCCGACGGAGTCATCGTCCAGTTCGGCGGTCAGACGCCGCTGAAGCTGGCCCTGGCGCTGGAGCGGGCCGGCGTCCCCATCATCGGCACGCCGCCGGACAGCATCGACCTGGCCGAGGACCGGGAGCGATTCAAGGAGTTGCTGGAGCGGCTGGACCTGAGGCAGCCCCGGAACGGCACGGCGCGTTCCACGGACGAAGCCCTGCGGGTGGCCGAGACCATCGGCTATCCGGTGCTGGTGCGCCCCTCCTACGTGCTCGGCGGCCGGGCCATGGAGATCGTCTACGAGGAGGAGAAGCTCAAAGACTATCTGGTGACGGCTTTCCAGAACTCCGTGGAGCACCCGATCCTCATCGACAAGTTTCTGGACGACGCCACCGAGGTGGACGTGGACGCCATCGCCGACGGCGAGCGGGTGGTGATCGGCGGCATCATGGAGCACATCGAGATGGCAGGGGTCCACTCGGGGGACAGCGCGTGCTCACTCCCCCCGCGGACGCTGTCGCCGGAGGTGCAGGCGGAGATCCGCCGCCAGGCCGTGGCCCTGGCCACCGCCCTCAAGGTCCGCGGGCTGATGAACGTCCAGTTCGCGGTCAAGGGGGAGGAGGTCTACATCCTGGAGGTGAATCCCCGGGCGTCGCGGACCGTACCCTTCGTCAGCAAGGCCATCGGCGTATCCCTGGCCAAGCTGGCGGCCCGGGTGATGGTCGGGCGCAAGCTCGACGAGCTGGGTCTCACCGAGGAGATCGTGCCGCCACACGTCTCGGTCAAGGAGTCGGTGCTGCCGTTCAACAAGTTCGCCGGGGTGGACACGCTCCTGGGACCCGAAATGAAGTCCACCGGCGAGGTCATGGGCATCGACCACTCGTTCAGCAAGGCCTACGCCAAGGCCCAGATGGCCGGCGGCATGCGCTTGCCCGACTCCGGCACGGCATTCTTCAGCCTGCCCGACGAGCACCGCGAGGGCGCCGCCGGCATCGCCCGGTCCCTGAAGGACCTGGGCTTCAAGATCGTGGCCACCGGCGGCACCGCGGATTTCTTCCGGGACCGGGCCATCCCGGTGGAGATCGTGCACGACGTCGAGGAGACACTACAGCACGAGGCCGTCGCCATGGTCATCAACACCCATGCCAATGAGAGCTACCGTAAAGACGGCTACCTGGTGCGGCGCAACGCCCTGGACCGGCAAATCCCGTACTTCACCACCCTGGCCGGAGCAGAAGCCGCTCTGGAGGCCATCCAGTTTCTCAAGGGCGGCGAGCTGACCGTGCAGCCGCTCCAGGAGTACCAGCAGCAAACCGCTAAGAGCGTGTCCCGGACATGATCTGGATGTCGTCACGGATGCCCGAATCGTCATCCCGGACGCCCCAAATGTCATCCCGGACTTGATCCGGGATCCAGAGGGGGACGGCGGAGGCTCCGCCGTCCTGCCCAGCCCAGCCTCTGGACCCCGGATCAAGTCCGGGCTGACCGGGGGGTCGCGGGCTTTGGCAGCTCCTCTCCAAAGACTATAGTATTTCCCCGTGCCCCCTACCTACGACGTTACTTCCTTCGACCCCGCGGATTGTCGCGACGCCCTTCAGCTTCGCCTGGATATCCTGAAAGGCATCGGCCCGGTAAGGGCCCCGCAGCTTTCCGGCCGCGGACTCGCCACAGTCGAGGACCTGCTCTACCACCTGCCTCTGCGTTACGAGGACCGCCGCGACGTGACCGGCATAGCCGCGGCCGCAGCCGGCGAGAGCGGCAGCTTCGTGGGCCGCCTGACAAGCCTCAGGGCCGGCCGGATTCGCGGCGGCCGCCGAATTCTCACGGGCACATTGACCGATGACACCGGCAGCCTGGAGCTGATCTGGTTTAACCCCGCCCGTTATGTCTCCGATGCGTTGCAGGTCGGGCAGCACCTCTCCATCTACGGGAGAGTGGCGCCCGAACGGGGCAGCCGGCTCAGCGTGCCCCACCCGGAATTCGAAGTCCTCGATGCCGGGACAGAACGGCAGCCGGAGGTACGACCCGTATACGGTAAGCCCGGCGATGTGTCCCAGGCCAACCTGCGCGGCTGGGTGGGCCAGGCCCTGGAACGGTTCGGCGGGTTCCTGCCCAGCTTCCTTCCCCCGGAGGTAGCGGAGGGGCAGGGGCTCATGGACCTGCAACAGGCTCTGGAGGTGATCCACCGGCCGGACAGCACGATGGAACCCGACGCCCTCGAGAAAGCAAGGGCCCCGGCCCGCCGCTCCCTCGCGTTCGACGAATTTTTCTATTTCCAACTGGCCCTGGCCCTGCGGCAGCAGCAGCGCCTGCTGACCCCCGGTTTCCGCTCGCCGGCACGGGCGGACTCGCTCACCAGCCGGATGCGGCAGTCACTGCCGTACCGCCTCACCGGCGGACAGGAGCGGGTACTGCAGGAGATCTACCGGGACATGGAGTCGCCGAACCCCATGCGCCGCCTGCTGCAAGGCGACGTGGGCTCCGGCAAGACCGTCATCGCTTGGCTCAGCGCCCTTCGGGCCATGGAGAACGGCCGTCAGGCGTTGCTGCTGGCCCCCACCGAGTTGCTTGCGGAGCAGCACCATGAAAGGCTTCGCCCCTACGCGGAGAGGCTGGGCGCGCGCGCGGCGCTGCTTTCCGGCTCTCTTCCCACGGCCGCCCGGAAGGAGCTCACCGAACGCATCGGCAACGGCGAGGTGGACTTCGTCGTAGGCACTCACGCCCTTATTCAGGAAGGGGTCTCGGTGCCACGCATGGGTTTGGGGATCGTCGACGAGCAGCACCGCTTCGGCGTGAGCCAGCGCACGGCCTTCGCGCGGCTTTCCCAGCGGACCGCGGCAGCCGGCGCCGCCGCGCCCGAACCCGATTTGCTCCTGATGAGCGCCACGCCCATCCCCCGAAGCCTCGCCATGGTCCTGTCCGGCGACCTGGAGGTGTCGCTGCTGGACGAGGCACCGCCGGGTAGGACGCCGGTGCATACGGTCGTGGTGCAGGAGACGCAGAGACGAAGGGTCTACGAGCGAGTCCGCGCCGCGGTGACGGGCGGCCGCCAGGCATACCTCGTCTACCCGTTGGTGGAGGACTCCGAGAAGCTACCTCTGGCGGCTGCCGAGACCATGGCGCGGGAATTGTCCCGGACCGTCATGCAGGGGTTGAACCTGGGCCTGGTCCACGGCCAGATGCCCGCCGGAGAACGGGACCAGGTAATGCGGCGCTTCCGGCAGGGCGAGATCCAGGTGCTGGTGGCCACCACCGTCATCGAGGTGGGCATCGACGTCCCCGGCGCCACCTTGATGGTCATCGAGCACGCCGAACGGTTCGGGCTTGCGCAACTGCACCAACTCCGGGGCCGGGTAGGGCGGGGACGCGACGAATCCCACTGCGTGCTCATCCACTACGGCACGCAGGACGACGACTCCCGCCGCCGTCTCGAGGTCATGGAGCGGGTTGCCGACGGGTTCGAGGTCGCCGAGGCCGACCTGAAGTTCCGCGGCGCCGGAGAGATCCTCGGCACACGCCAGGCCGGCGTCCAGGGATTTCGGGTAGCGCACCTCGTGCGGGACAACGAGGTGCTGCAGGCGGCGCGTAGCGAGGCACGCGACTGGCTCTCACGGGACCCACGGCTCCGGAGTGCCACGTCCCGGCGTCTTCGGCAAGTGCTCCAACACCGCTGGGGAGACAGCATGCAGTTGGGGGCATGGGCGGACTGAGTGCTCGCGAAGGGAGCACGCGAGCGACGACCGCCTAATCGGTCAAGTGGAAGATCTTGAACCGCCCCTCACTCCAGTAATAGAGGCCGGAGGTTTTGTCGTAGTTTAAATACTCGATCGCGTCATGGCCCAATCCCAATTCCGCGATCTCTCCGGCCTTGCACCGCATGTCCGGCGACTTTCTCACGGTTCCAGCTCACGGGCCACGCGGATGCCGAAAACGGCGGCCTCCCTGTAGCGCCGTTGCCCAAGGCGGTTGGCGATGCGGAGTATCCACGCCGTGCTGCCCCACGATCCTCCGCGCAGAACACGCCGGGAACAATCTCCGCTGCTGGTCCACGCGCTCCCGTCCGAGGGCGCCCCGTGGTAGTTCGGGTGCCAGCAGTCCTCCACCCACTCCCACAAGCTCCCCTGGACGTCGTGGAGACCGCAAGCGTTGGCACGTTTGCTGCCCACCGGATATGTGCGTTTGTGGCTGTTGGCGACATACCAGGCTACCGCATCGAGACATGAAGGGTCGGCGCCGCAGACCCTTCGCGTTTTCGTTCCCGCGCGTGCAGCGTATTCCCACTCCGCCTCGGTCAACAAACGGTACGTATGACCTGTCGTGCGGCTGAGCCAGGAAACATAGTCCTTGGCATCCTTCCAGTCCGTCATGACTGCGGGCACGGGAAGCCGAATCCAATTCTCATCTTCCGGAAGATACTCGGGCTCATACATCCACCGGGTAGATGGCTTCCGTCCGTAAAGGCCGATGGATTCTTCCCACTGCCGTCCTCCCTTGCGGCAGCCGCCCTTGGCCACGCACGTCTCCCACTGCGTAAGGGTGACCTCGAACCGCGCCACGGCAAAGGGTCGTGGAATGCGCACTTCGCGCCGTGGACCGAGCCTGCCGGTCTTGTCGTCGACTTCGCCCATGATGAATTCGCCCGCCGGCACCACCACCATCTCCGGGCAGAGCGGGCAGTCACGGAAAATCGCTCCGGGCGTTCCCGGACTCCCCGTGGCGCCCGCGGCAATCTCGTCGTCGGACCGTATCGAACCCGGCGTGCCGCCATCGAGAACACGACAGCGGCGAGGAAAAGCGTTGAGAGCCGTCGTCTACGAGAATGCTTCGAAACCAGAAGAATTGCCTTGATCGATGGGGTCGTCACGTTGGGGGGCCTGTGGTGCAGGGTGTCATCCCCATCATCGCCCATCACCCCGGTGTGTTGTCGACAGGGCGTCCGGTCCACAATTTGCGCCTGTGCTTTCAATGCCTTATAAACAACCCATCCTGCCTGTTTTAAGTCGCTGATGGTCATGAGGGACGGTCGGCGGGATTCCGGCGACCGGAATCTCGCGAATTCGCCGGGCCGGAAGGGACGAGAGGTACCGCACAGTGGAGTTCAACCGAATCAAGAGACTGCCTCCCTACGTTTTCAACACCATCAACGACCTCAAGCAGGAGGCCCGGAGGAGGGGAGAGGACATCGTCGACTTCAGCATGGGTAATCCGGACATGGCCACGCCGACACCCATCGTCGACAAGCTGGTGGAGGCGGTCCAGAAGCCGCAGAATCACCGCTACTCGGTGTCTCGCGGCATCTACAAGCTGCGGGTAGCCATATCGGACTGGTATCAGCGGCGGTATGGGGTCTCCATCGATCCGGATGACGAGGCCATCGTCACCATCGGCTCCAAGGAGGGGCTGGCGCACCTGGTGCTGGCGATGATCGATCCGGGCGACGTGGTCCTTTGCCCGAGTCCCACCTATCCCATCCACCAGTACTCGGTGGTCATCGCCGGCGGCGATCTGCGCAGCATTCCGCTGGTCTCCAGCGAGGGTTTCATGGAGCACCTGGAGGAGGCCATCAAGCAGACGTGGCCGCGGCCCAAGCTGCTGATTCTGAACTTCCCCCACAATCCCACCACCGAGGTGGTGGACCTCGAGTTCTTCGAGCGCATCGTGAGCTTCGCCAAGGCCCATGAGATCCTGGTGATCCACGATCTGGCCTACGCGGACTTGACCTTCGACGGCTACGAGCCCCCGAGCTTCCTGCAGGTGCCCGGGGCCAAGGACGTGGGGGTGGAGTTCTTCACCATGTCCAAGAGCTACAACATGCCCGGCTGGCGGGTGGGTTTCGCGGTGGGCAACTCCACCATGATCCACGCGTTGGCGCGCATCAAGAGCTATCTGGACTACGGTATCTTCCAGCCGGTTCAGATCGCGGCCATACACGCCCTCAACGAGCAGGACGACGACGTGAGGGACATCTCCGAGACCTACCGGAGCCGGCGGGACGCGCTGGTGGAAGGGCTGGCCCGGTTCAACTGGAAGATTCGGAAGCCCCGGGCCACCATGTTCGTCTGGGCCGAGATCCCGGCGCCCTACCGCTCCATGGGCTCGGTGGAGTTTTCCAAGTTCCTGCTCAACGAGGCCAAGGTGGCGGTGTCTCCCGGCATCGGTTTCGGCCAGTACGGCGACCAGCACGTGCGCTTCGCCCTGATCGAGAACGAGCACCGCACCCGCCAGGCCGTGCGCACCATCCGCAAGGTCATGGGCGTTCTGCCCGAATAGCGTGACGTCATGGCATCCCGGGTCCACATCGGCATCCTCGGCGCCGGCACCGTGGGCGGCGCGGTCCACGACCTGATCGTCGACGGTCATCTGGCGCGCTTCGGCGTTGAAGCCGAGGTCGTGAAGGTCTTCACGCGTACGCCCGAGGGCAAGCCCAGGTATCAGGCTTCACCGCAGTTGTTCACCAACGATCCGTCCGAGGTCACGGCCCATCCCGACGTCGACATCGTGGTGGAGGTGTTGGGCGCCGGCGGACCCGAGGACCTGCGGGCCCAGAAGGAATGGGTCGTGGACGCGCTGCGTCACGGCAAGTCCGTGGTCACCGCCAACAAGGCTTTGCTGGTGGCCCACGGGGCGGAGATCTGGGCCACCGCCCGGGAGTGCGGCCGGGCCGTGCGCTTCGAGGCCTGCGTGGGCGGCGGCATCCCCATCATCGGACCGCTGACCCAGAGCCTCAGCGCCGAGCGGCCGGCGGCCGTCTACGGCCTGGTTAACGGCACCAGCAATTACATTCTGACGGAGATGGCCCAACGGGGCAGGTCGTATGACGACGCGCTGGCGTCGGCCCAGGCGCTGGGATACGCCGAGGCCGACCCCAACGCCGACGTGAGCGGACGCGATGCCGAAGCCAAGCTGCTGTTGCTCTCGTCCATTACCTTCGGTACACGCTTGCAGCCGGGCATGATCCACCGCAAGGGCATTGAGCGCATCCACGCCATCGACTTCCTTTACGCGGCGCGCAAGGGCCGCAGCACCATCAAGTCGGTGGCCCTGGCGCGAAGCGTCGACGGCGCGCTGGAGGCCATGGTGACGCCCATGGTGGTCCCGGATGACCACTTCATTGCCCGCATCGACGGCGTGACCAATGCGGTGTTCTTCAAGGGCGAGGTCAGCGATGGCGGCGCGTCGGACGCCGGCGACTGGGATTACGTGTTCGCGGGTCCGGGAGCCGGGGGCGGGGCCACGGCGGTCGCCGTTCTTGGAGACGTTCACGAGCTGGTGATGCGTACCGCCGATACACCTTTTCTGCCGGTGGAGAGCATTGTCTCCGGAGTGGTCTCGGTACGGCCGGAAGACGACCTGAGGGCCTCCTTCTACGTACGCTTCGTGGTGCGGGATCAGAGCGGCATCGTCGGCGAGATCTGTCAGGTCTTCGGAGACAAGCAGATCAACGTCTCCGAGATCTGGCAACTGGAGCACACCGAGGAAGAGCTGGAGTCGCTCGTGGGAGAGGGGAAGGGCGGAGCCGTGTCCGACGAGATTCTCCCGTTCGTCATCACCCTGGAAGAGACCAGCGTGGGCCAGTTGCGTCAGGCCCTGGAGCGTATCGCTCAAAAGGACTTCGTGCTGGCCGAACCCTTGTGGCTGCCCATATGGAGGGCGTGACCACGCGCCGCATGTCCGGGTGCGTGGAGAACCCGGATGGTGGCTGATGGGTGATGGCGCTGACCGCGTGGCGCTGGTGTGTGTGCGAGACAGCCGCCGCTTCGGTCTTCAGGTACTGTCGAGGTCGATGGCCGCGGCAGCAGGCTCCGGAAGCGGTGATCTGTCCTTTCCCGGCGACCGTATCGACAGCGGCGACCACGCGGCGCGGACCTTGCGGCGGTGCCACGATCTGACGGGGGCCAAGGCGCGGCGGTTGCTGGGACACGAGATGACGCCGGCGCACGCCATGGGCTGTCGGGTTGCCGCCGCCAGGGTCCTGCTCGCCACCACGGGTCTTCTTTTCGCCGTCAAGGGGGAGCGTCGGATTCCTGTGCAACGAAGGGTGCCGCCCCGTGAGCGTCAAGCCTTGAGCGGGAGCGGACGGGACTTCGCCAATTTCCTGATCCGGCAGCAACTGCATTGCGACCTGGACCGGCTGTTCTTCTTCACCCAATGGGTTGACCCCGGTTCCGGCGACGCCACAAGGTTCTTCCTCGTCAAAGTTCCCGATGACCTTCGCAGTCCCGGTGTAGCCTGGCATGTTCCGGAGAAAGCGTTGCTCCTCTGGCGCGACGGTGATCTTCTCCTGGATTTCGACACCTTCGCGTGTCTGCGGACCCTGACGGATTTCTCCTCCTGTGGTAGTCTTCTGTCTGAATACCGGGAGACGCCGCACACCCGGCTCGATCCGTAGTCCGGTCCAATGCGGAGGCATGGCATCGTAACCAGACAGACAGGGAAGACTCGATATGGCGACAGAATTGACCATCGCGCTTGAGCGATATGACCGGCACGTACCGTTTTTCATGGGAATGGTCACGCCCCCTGACGGCATCGCCCTGAAGGTGCTCGAGGTTGGCATGGCGCCGCCGCGGCGCGACGGCATCGACCGCCACAGACGCTTCATGCTCGGCGAAGAATTCGACATTTGCGAGATGTCGGTCTCGTCCTATCTGACCGCCAAGGGCCGCGGGCTTGATTACACGGCGACGCCGGTGTTCCCGCGCCGCCTGTTCAGCCAGAACCATATGTTTGTCAGCACCGCCGCCGGTATCGACAAGCCGGCCGATCTGATCGGCCGGAAAGTCTGCTGCCGCAGTTTTCAGACCACCATGTCGGTGCTGGCCAAAGGCGACCTTGCGTTTGAGTACGGCGTTCCCTGGCAGGAGCTCAACTGGCAGACCATGAGCGGGGAGCTTGTCGACTGGCCGGGCCGCGAGGCGGCCGATTTGACCCTGATTGACGAGCCCAGCGCGCCGGACGCGCTGATCAAAGGCGATCTTGCCATGATGATCCACCCACATCCGCCGGCAAGGCTGCTGGAGGGCTTGCGCGACGGATCGATCCGCCGGCTGTTCCCCGACACCAAGGCAGAATGCGCCCGCTATTTCAGGAAATATGGCGATTATCCGATCATGCACGTATTGGTCTACAAGCAGGAAATCGCCGACCGTCACCCCGACCTGCCGCGCGCGCTGATGGACATGTGGGAGGATTCCAAAACCCAGGCGGCGGGATTCTACGAAGACCCGGGCTATTCCGAACTGGCGTTCGCGCGCAATGATTTCGAGGAGGAACGGACCCTGTTCGGCGCCGATATCTGGCCCTCAGGCCTTGCGGCCAACCGCGGCAGCCTCGAACGCTTCATGAAATACCTGACCGACCAGACACTGATCGATGCGCCGTACCCGGTGGAGGAACTCTTTCATCCAAGCGTGTTGGACACTTAGGCCGAGGATCCCGTCCACGGACAATGCGACCAAGTTCGTCGGCGTCTCAATCCGTCCTTGTAGCAAGGTCTACGCTCGTGAAAAACTCCTTGGCTCCTTCGATGCGCAAGCCGTCGGGATAGGACTTGCTCTGCACCAGCTCGCCGACGACCTGTAGCTGGTGGAGTGTCTCACCGACCAGAAAGCGCTTGAAGTTCACGCTTGGCGCAGCGTCGCTCCATTTGACTTCAATCATTCTCCACGGCTTCCGATCCCGCGTGATCAGGAAGTCGATCTCGCGGCCGTCCTTGTCACGAATGTAGTGCAGACCCAGATCCTCGCCCTCGACGTCCTGCGCGCGGTGCAGTTCTTTCAGGAGAGCGCACGCGACGAGGTTCTCCAGGCGGGCGCCGGCATCCCCCTGCACCATCGCGTTGTCGTAGAAGTAGAACTTCGGTGTTTTCAGCAGGGCACGGGCGACGTTCCGGTGATAGGGGAAGACTCGAAAGATCACGTACAAGTCCTCCAGCAGGTCGAGCCAGTGTTGTACGGTGTTCCGGGTCTTCTGCAAGTCGCGCGCAAGGGAATTGGCGGAAAGCGGCGTGCCGACACGCGAACGCAACAACTCGATCAAGGTCTCGATGGACAGGATGTCCCGGACCGAAGACAGGGTGAGCAGGTCGTCCTTGAGGATGGCGTCGACGTGAGTGCGCTTCCAGCGATTATACCAGGGCCTCGACCCTCGAAGGAAAGGCTCCGGGAAACCGCCGACGTGCATCAGCCGCTCGAAGACCTCGTCCGGTCCGAGGTCCGTGTGCTGCAACGCTTCTTTCATGTCGATCGGATGCAGTCGGAAGTGGAAATAGCGGCCTGCGAGCGAGTCCCCTGTCTTGCGGAAGGCGGCAAGCTTCGCGCTGCCGGTGACTATCAGCGCCGGCGGTAGGCCTTCGACGTCGTACAAGCCCTTCAACCACACCTTCCAGTTCTCCATCTTGTGCAGTTCGTCCAGGATGATCAGCGCCTTCTTTCGATCCCAACTCTTCTCTCGGAGTATCAGCCGATGCTCCGAGAGGTCGTGGTTGATGTACTGATGGTCCTCGTGCAGCATCCTGGACAGCGTCGTCTTCCCGGATTGCCGCGGACCGGATAACAGGAGGATCTTGCGATCCATGTCTGCCGTGAGTGCCGCATGCAGGTAACGTTCCACGCTATAATCCTTTTCGACGCTCGGTCGGTGTTTCTTGTATGATGACCACGCTTAACTCCGACTATTTATCAGTCAATTGACAAAACGACAAGACTTTTTGTTAGTTGACCGATGAATAGCCATGGATCTTTTTTCTAGTCAGGACCGCATCCTCGCCCAACCCCTCGAGCAAGGTATGCTCCACGGCTAAAGGTTTCATTTCAAAAAGGTTTCATTTCAAGTTTCATTTCGCGCCCCCAAAAGAAAACGAGTAGTTGGCCGTGCGTCTTGAAGGTTGTGGACCGGGCTGCATATAGTCGAGTCAAGATACTATTCACATGTCTCGGAAACCACGGAGGAGAATATGGCAGCCAAGAGAGGCAAAACACAGAGAACTGTCGTCTTGGATGGGAACCAACTCAAGAGCGCAAGACTGCGCCTGGGTTTGAAACTAAGCGAAGTGGCGGACTTCATCGCCGAGCAAACAAAGGGTTCCAAGGGCGGCGCCTCTGAAATCACCTATAGGCGAGCGGAGCAAGGTCGCCCGGTGTTTGTCAAGACCGCAAGGATCATCGCAGCCGCGTTCGGCATTCCCTTCGAAGAGTTGATTCTGAGCAGCAACCCCGATCCGCGCCTGAACGACGTAGATCGCTTCTTGGCCAACGTCAGGCTCATCATACAGACGTGGCTGAAAGAGGGCCGCGATGGCAAGCCTGGCGAGGTGCCGGCACACCCGGAGTTTGAGTACCGGTTGACCGGCGAATGGAAGGGGTGGAACCACTTCTATGGCGTCTCTCCCGACCAACCAGACTGGAAGGAGAACCGCTTTTACGAAATCTTCGAAGACTCTGCTTTCCGAATAGTCGAGTCAATGGCAGAACTTGAGGGGCTCACGGAGCCGGCCGGGTGAGGGTTCCGGGCCCCGCGCGGGACCACGGGAGTAGGTCATGGATGGTTTGGAGATAATTGACGGAGAACTGGTCAAGAGGCAGAGAAGAGAGAGAGGCTGGACACAGGTGAGACTTGCCTCCGAGATTGGCACCGTCGGAGTCGGATGGGTCCGTAAACTCGAGGCCGGAAGACCCGTCAGGTTGGAATGGAGCGGCAACGGCCGTGCAGTCAATGCCGGCAAGAATTTGGCTGACGCGCTCGACGTCGACCTCGATACATTGGTCCTGGATTCACTGGACCGCGACAAGATCAAGCAGTTCAGGGACCAACGTGACTGGGGCCCGGAAGAACTCGCGGACACAGCCCATGTAGGTTTGGACGTAGTCGAACGAGCCGAAACAGGCCAATATGTCCGTCGTTTCGAAACTCGTGCGCTCGCCGAGGCTTTGGGTGTTACTGCATGGGAACTCTTCTTCAGGGAAGACGTCAGAAAGCTCAATTTTGATGCAGTGGAATCAGGACAATACGTGCGGGCCGCTTTGGTGGGTCTTTGCATGATTAATCGGAAGCGTGCGGCCCGGCTGAAGGAGACCCCCAAAGACGCCGAGATCCTTGAGGAAGCACACGGGAGGATCCAGTTCGCATTGTGGAAAATGGGCAAGGAGACGGGTACCGAGGGCTCCCCAACGAGACCGAATGCGCCGTATGTGCTGGCGATCAAAACGGCAATAGGAAGCGAATTCGCGTGCCGTGGTTGTCCCGTGTCTGACCGCGACATCGTGGTCCACGCGGAAGGGATCGCCTCCGGCGACGAGGAGCGCATCATTTCGGGTTTCTCGACTTGTGAGCAATTGACGGCTCAATACCTGGGTTTCTGGATAGACCGAACGAGCCCCGATTTCGACTGGGAGGCCCCGGATGCAGACTTGCGAAAAGTGTCCTCTGCCGGCTTGGGCGCGTTGACCATGGCCATCAATGTTGCAAGGTACGACACATCGGAGAAGGATGCCGAGGCCTCGGCAGAAGAGGCGGGTGCGCGGCTCGACTTTTTGACTGCCTTCATCTCTCGCCACTATCAACGGTTTCCGAAACTATTGAGAGATGAACATGCCGAATTCATACGTTTGACGATGTTGCTCGTGCTGGGAAGCCAGATGGCGGGGTTCGGCCGACAACGTCTGAATTTCGTCGATACGGTGGAGGTCGAAGAGGCGGCCCAGGAAATGTTGTCCTGGTCTGTTGAACACCTTTGAACGCCCCGGTTGAATGGAAACAGTGCCGGCCGCATTGGCGCTTTGCCAGGACTCCGAGTGCACGGCCTTCCCGTGAACGTCTCCGTCAGCGCCTCCTCCCAAGAGGATTAGTCCGGTGATCGTGCACGTGCAAACCCACCACGACGGAAGCTCACCCGTCGTTCGTGTCTTGCAGTTCGTCTGAGTTTTCTCCCCACCCACAGGGTACCCATCGAAGTGTTTGCACGGCCAGCACGCCGTAGCGCCACGTAGCGCCACGATCTCTTTGGCGCTTCGTGAATGAGTTCTAAGATGGACTCTCATCGACGGGAATGGAGGCGTACGCCGACCTCAACACATGCTGTCTGTTTGTTCAATTCCCGTTACGTAGAAACTGCTTTTTGCCGGTTGAGTGTCGTGATGATTGTCGTTGTTGCCCGTGTAAATGCCACCAAATGCCCAACATTGCCAAGTTATGGACTGGCTAGTGCTCTGCAAAGCTTGATATGGGTTCTCGACAAGGAAAAACATTGACGGGCCAAGAACCTAGAGCTTTTTATGGTCCGAATTAACCACGAACTGATGCGCCGAAGGCGAGTAGGGCTTGGCTGGACCGCGGAAAACCTGGCTGAAGAGTCCGGCCTGGATGCGCGTACCGTCCGGCGTATCGAACAGGGCGGCAGCCTCACCCGCCTCGGGTCGACCGTTGCCATCGCCCGGGCCCTGAAACTCGAGCTCGCGGCCCTCGTATTGGATGACCGGTCAGGCGGGAGCGGAGCGCGTGGCGACGGAGCCGGGCTCGCGGGTGCGTTGGCGGCTGCCGACGGTACGATTCAGAGAGAAATCGTCAACTGCGGTGAGTGGAGTGTCAAGGGAGCGCTGTACGTGTTGTCGATGCTCCTTACGAGGAGTCCCGTATTGGACGGGAAGGTGTTGGCAGAGAACGGTGACGACGTCGATAGCGTTGTAGCGGCCTTCGAAGCGGCTGACCGCGCCATACAGACCATGTTGTCCGGGGGCGGTGAATGGGGCGCCGAAGAAGCGGCGCGGGTCTTGTCACTACTGCTGACGAGGTACGGAACGGCGTTCAGCCGTCAATCTGCGAACGACGTGGAAGTGGGTGTCAACTTCGTACAGGCCGCCTGTGACCAAGCGAAAAGGGCGTTGCCGCGCTACCTGGCCCCCAAGTAGGAGTCCGCCGACCTGCGACAGCGCGAAGAATCCTGTCTGGATGTGCAGACGTTTCAATTTGACGAACGGTCACGAGCCGTACGTAACCGGAAAGGGGGTTTGGTGATGGCAGTTGGAGACATCGCGATGGGTCGCATGGACGTTCGGCACATGGTGGGACACTTCTTATGCGGAGGAGTTCTGCTCGTAGCAACGACGGTGCTGGCACCGGCATTCGCAGGGGCGACGGTTGGCTGTACGTTTTCGAAAGCGGAGTTACGTTCGGTGTGCACAAGCGATACGGACGGGGATACCGTTACCAGAGACTCCTTCGACGACTTTCCTGAACCCGACGATGACGCCTGGGTCGTGATCGATGTGAGTGACGACGACGTCGACATATTCGGTGTCCACGTTCATTTCGACGACGACCATGTGGTGCCTCTGCGTTGGAAGATTGTGGGCGATCTCGACCGTTTCCGGCTTTCCCTCGAAAACCTGGATGACCTCGACGTGTTCGTCGAGCTGACTGGCGACGTCCATCACCCGCTGGAAGGGACGGGCGACACCGTGTGGATTGGGAATCGGAGTGATCTCGGCCATACGGGGCGGATCGAGGGAACGAACAGCGGCTCCATCATATCCGTGGTCGAGAGCGCCGACGGGCTTCTCGTTGTAAACCACTCGGAGCACCGTGACGCTGTCGCAAGCGCCGTGAACCGGGGAACGATCGAAACAAGTGGCAACGGCGCAAGGGGGCTAGCCGCCCGGATGAGCAATGCGTTGGGAACCGTCATGGTCACCAACGAAAATGGCGCGACCGTCATTACTCGGGGCGATGCCGCGCGGGGCGCATCTGCAGTAGCGGATACGACAATCGCCAACAAGATCGGCACCGCGATTGCGATCAATCGAGGTTCCATTCTCACCACGGGTAACGATACTGGGACCAACAGGTCCTACGGCTTGTACGCAAAGATTGAGAATGACGGTGGATTGCTTCCCGAAGATTTGGCTGACGCATTTGCGAGAGCGGTGAACAGCGGTACCATCGAGACCCGTGGCACAGGGGGGCGAGGGATTGCGGCCAGAGTCGAGGAAGGGGCAGGCACCGCAGTGGCGATTAACCGAGGCTCCGTGACGACCACAGGCGATCCGAGCGAAACCGGCTTTGCAGCACACGGGGTCGAGGCGCAGTCGGACCATAGGGTTTCGGCCGATGGGACGACGCAAGCGGTTTCCGGAACGGCGCAAGCGATCAATGAACTCGGTGGGACCATCCTCACGACAGGTGTTGGTGCCTTCGGACTGGTAGCGCGAGGCGACACCGCGATCGCCACCAACCATGGCACGATCACCACGACGGGTGATGCCTGGAAGGAGAGAAGGACCTATGGTCTCCGGGCTGACGGATTCTCAGCGCTCGCGAGGAACGAGGCCAGGGCGGTGAACCACGGCACGATCGAAACCAGCGGCCTCAATGCGAGGGGCATGCAAGCGGACGTGCACGGTTCGGGAACGGCCACGGCAATCAATGAAGGGACAGTGACCACCGCCGGCGCCGGCTCTACCGGGTTGCGGGCGCTAGCCGAGGATTCAACCGCACTGGCGATCAACCGCGGCGACATTAGCGTGCTCGGCAGCACGGCGGGGATTTCGGCCTATACGGCGGGTGTCGGCGAGGCCAGCATCGTTGTGGACGGCGGGACTGTGAAAGCCCCTTACGTGGCTACGACCGCCGACGAGTTCTCTGGGATCGGTATTTTCGGCGGTACGATGGCGGGGATGATCACGGCACGGATCCAGGGGAACTCGTCAATCGAGGCGCCGACTGCGGCACAGTTTCGCGGCGGACCTGCCGATGTGATCGTGGAAGAGAGCACGATCATGGGCCTGATGAGCTTCGACCAGTTCAACGACACGCTTTCGGTTATCAACAGTACGATTACCGGGAACATCGATTTCGGCGGCGGAGCGGACACGCTCGTGACTCAATCCGCGGTATTCGATGGAATGATCACGGGTGTGAGCGAGATGTTCAAGCGCGGCAGCGGCGTTGCGCGGTTCAACGGCGACGTGAACTTTTCCGGCAGCAGCGCGACCATCGAGGACGGCACGGTGATGTTCGCCGGGGACTTCAACCTTGGTTCGGATGGCACGATGACGATACACGACGGGGCCAGGGTCGCCGCCGTGCTGACGGCCGAAAACAAGGACGATCCACCCCAGATTATCGCCGGCGGCGGGATCATGGCTCAGGATGGGCAAGGGAACCCGGCCGCGTTGGAAATATATCTTCAGGCGGATGACACTGTTGACCAGGCGACCCGGGCGGATCAGGCGACCCTCCAACAAATGGCGCAGAGCGTCATAGCGGAAGGGACGCCGATCACGACCGTCGGCGGCGAGGTCGCAATCAAGAGCGAACGGCAGGGTGGAGACTCCGCGACCATCGGATCGATTGCGGTCATGGCGGACGGTTCGCGCGGGGCTGCGGTAGTCCAGTCCGGGGCTGTCTTGCAGTTGCTTGAGGAGGGGACAGACAAAGCGTCGTGCACGCCTCCAAACGCTGTCGGGGCCTCCGCGGGAGGGACGCTGCTCCTGACAGCCATGCTATCCGCCGGCAAAGGCCTGTTCGACCATGAAGGCAGCCACTTCGCGGATGCGGAGATCGGGGCAGGCCACGGACAGGCTTCGTTCGGGGGTGTGTTGGTGTTGCCCGGGAGCGGGTGGCGTGTTGCGCAAC
This sequence comes from uncultured Binatia bacterium (SeqCode), assembly GCA_965218305.1. GTDB lineage: Bacteria > Desulfobacterota > Binatia > UBA9968 > JAJDTQ01 > JAJDTQ01. The sequence continues at coordinate 1,197,078 of OZ244617.1, forward strand.
GGACATCCGTCGGCGGCCACGGCGATTGGACGCGCACCGTCACGGGGAAGGCGCCGACGTGGACCGGCGCGGTCTCGACTGTGGGCTTCGACGCTCGTTTCGGCCGCAATCTCAGCATCGACGTTTCAGCGTCGCACGACCTGTCGATGTCGTTGCGAGACGAGGGAACGGCCGGTCGGCTCGATGGCGGTCGGTATGTCCTGCGCGGCCTGTGGCGCGGCGAAACGCTGGCGGCGGGCGCCAGCATCGGCCGGGGTGTGTGGCGGGGACGGACGGCATTCGCCAACCCCGTGGCAGGCGGCGGCCTGGCGGGCGCATTCGATATGAACCTGACACACTCCCAGGCGGGTGTGGCCGCCCGCTTCGATCTGGGCGGCATGTGGCTGCAGCCGTCGGCTACGCTGTTTTCCGGCGTCGTCGAGCGCGACGCTTACCGGGCGAGCGGCGCAACGTTCCGCGCGGCCGTGCCGAAGACAACTCAACGCTACCATGGGTGGAAGGCGGGCATGCGTCTGCTTCCCGCCGATTGGCTGAACGGGACGGGCACGGTGCGCTGGCGCCCGGCGGTGGACCTGAATGCAATCCGAACCCATGGCGATGCCGCGACGTTCACGCTCCAACAGTCCGCCAGGAAGCGCCTGCTGAGCTTCTCGAGTGTGGTGCGCGCGGATGCAATGCCGCGGACCGTATTGGCGGTGGGCGTCAGCGTCGACGCGGTGGCGTCCGAACAATGGCGAATCCGGGTCGGCTACGCCGGAATGCTGATCGACGGCAAGCCGGAGCATGGTGTGGGTGCAGGCCTGCGAATCCATTTCTAATGCCGCGGGGCAACGGTTTCCGGTGAACCCGGGTCGTATCGGTCTTGTTGCAACTTTGGAAGGAGGGGTCAGCAATGTTGAAGAAACACACAACTTCGGTTCTCGTCCTTGCGATCGGCGCGTTGGTTGCGGTCGCGCTGTCCGGTTGCGGTGGCGGCGGCGGTGGCGGCTCGATGGGCACGATGCCCGACCCGACTCCCGAGGAACCGGGCACGTCAAGCCTTGCGGGTGCGATCGGAAGGGCTGCCGGGGCTAGACCCGTGGCAGGCAGTGTCACACAGTCTTCGAACGTCGACGCGAATGGTGTCACCATTGATCGGATAGAAGTCTCCGCACAATACGACGAGACCAATGTGCTCTGTTTTTCTATTCAGAACGGCACGCACTGGTCGATAGGTTTCGACGAGGGAGATCGCACGCCAATACCAGGACTCCCTTCTCCCTGGAAAGGCGCCGCGATGGAAAAACGGGTTAGCGGAGGCCTGGTCAGCGTCGTTGCGTACTCCGACATCAGCCAATCAGACACCGACTACCTGGCGGGTGGGGCCTGGCTGTTCGTTCCGGACGATGTCACGAATTCGGCGGCCTACGTAGCCGGCACTTTCGCGGACGGCACCGATCCATTCCGTCAGGAAGACATCCAGCCGCTGCAGGGCTCGGCGACCTATCGAGGCTATGCCGTGGGCACGTATTCACTGAAGACGGCCGACCCGGCGGGGATCGGCAGCTTTGAGATAAACGTCTTCGATGGGGTCGTCGCCCTGACAGCCGACTTCGGCAGTGATAGCGGCCTCGGCACGATCAGCGGTTCGATCACGGATGTGGAAGTAGACGGCGAAACATTGGACGCCAGGTTGAACCTGGGAACGGCCGCCATCGGGTCCAGCGACAGCGGCTTCTTCGAGGGCGAAGCCACGGGCGATGCGGAGGGTTTGACATTGGCGGGAAGGTGGGGCGGCCAGTTCTTCGGCAACGGTCAGGCGGAGGGTATGCCGGGTGCCGCCGCGGGCACGTTTGGCGGACACTCCACGGACAATGCGGCGAACTTCGTGGGTATCTTTGGCGCGCACAAGCAGTAGGGTTGCTACACGTTCCCAAGCGGCAGATTCGAGGCAAACTTGAAGGGGCGGTAGGGTCAAGCTGGCCTTACCCCGTTTCAGTGGACAGTTGAGGGCTGTCGGCACCAGCACTGAGGTGCGCGATAGCCGGTTTAAGTAAAGCCTTCTCCAACATCGAGGGATCGGGTAGTCCCGGAGCGTAGTCATGGACCTCCGACTGGTGGATCAGGAAGACCTCAGGGTCGGTTTCCCCGTCCGGGCCACCGTCGTCCTCGGGACGGACCACAGCCGCCGTAGCGGCGCGCTCGAAATCGTTGGGACTCAGGTAGTCCAGGGCGGAGTGCCGACGTCTGGTGTTGTACCAGCCCTCGATGAACTGGAAGACGGCCGTGCGTGCTTCGGCTTGGGTTTGAAACGCACGCCGTTGGATCAGCTCACACTCCAGGGTGGCGAAGAAGCTCTCGGCCATGGCGTTGTCAAAGCAATCCCCGGCCGACCCGGTGGAGGTCAGCACTCCCATCTCCCGGCAGCGCTTGCCGAAGGCCAGCGACGTGTACTGGCCGGTTTCAAGGGGTCGTCGCAACACGTCCTCGCTGGTGTAAGAGTAGCAGTTCGTTCAAGGCTTCGGATGGAGTTCTCCACCCGAGAGTCTTCCGCGGTCGGCGGTTGAGTGTGGCCGCGACAGCAGCAATGTCGTTAGCGCTGTGCCGATTGAGGTCAGTACCTTTTGGGGAAGTACTGGCGCAGCAGACCGTTGGTGTTCTCGCTGGTGCCGCGTTGCCACGGACTGCGGGGGTCGCAGAAGAATACTTGCAGCCCAGTGTCGATACGCAGTTGAGCGTGGTGGGCCATCTCCGCGCCTTGGTCCCAGGTCAGTGACCGACGAAGTTGATCAGGGAGCGTAGCGATCGTCGAAGTGATCGCATCCCGTACGGCTTCGGCGCCATGCCCCGCAAGAGCCGGACCGTTCTTGATCCTGAGTCGGCCACGTTCGGCCATGCGGGGTAGGTGGAGCAGCATCGTGAATCGGGTGGTGCGTTCGACCAATGTGCCGATCGCGGAGCTACCAAGTCCGATGATTAGGTCGCCTTCCCAATGTCCAGGAACAGCTCGGTCCTCGGCTTCGGCGGGCCGCTCGCTGATCATGACGTCGGGGCCTACAAACTTCTTGCCGCGACCACGGCGGCGAGCCCTCGGCACGCGCAGCGCCCGCCCGGTGCGCAGGCAGGCCGTCAGCTCGCGGCGCAGTGCCCCCCGCCCCTGGATGTACAGCGCTTGGTAGATGGCTTCGTGCGAGACCCTCATCAAGTCATCGTCAGGATACTCTATCCGGAGCCGATGGGCGATCTGCTGCGGGCTCCACGCTGTCGCCCAATATCGGTCCTGGCGGCGGCCATGACGGCGACCACTCCAGGAGCCCACGTGGGGGCCAGGCGCGGGCATCCCGTCCTCAGCCATCACCGTGCCTGCGAGGCGGTCCTGCACGTAGCTCCTCAGCCGATCGTTCGCGGCCAGCTTGGCTATCTTCGGGCGCTTGGCACGTCGGGCGCTGTGCCACTGTGCAGTCGACGCCCGATACTCCAGACCGCCGCTCCGAGTCGCCGCGTTGCGACGCAGCTCTCGCGAGATAGTCGACGGGGCTCTCCGGAGCCGACGGGCAATGTCGCGTACCCCGGCGCCCTGAGCTCTCAGGATCGCGATCTCTTCCCGTTCCGTAAAGGACAGGTAGCGAGCCGATCGGGGCGCCAAGCTGATCGGCGGCATACCACCGCCCTCACGGAACCAACGACCACCCACGGGCGGCGATACGCCACATGACACAGCGGCATCCTCACTCGACAGTCCCCGGGCGATCGCCTTCCAAAACCGTTGCTGCTCCTCACATCCCGCTACCGGCGGCCGACCGGCGAACGCATCGCAGGCCGACCCGCCCGCTCTGACCTTCTCCGTTTCCGTTTCTGCATCGTAGCACCTCATCATCAAGGTGTTGCGACGACCAGTTGAATTCACCCAATACCTGTCGATTCGCTACACGGAACGTCTGGCTGAGGCGGGGATTGAGCCCTCGGTGGGCAGCGTCGGGAATTCCTACGACAACGCCCTGGCCGAGTCCATAATCGGCTTGTACAAGACCGAGGTGATTCGCCAACGCGGTCCTTGGCGCCACCTCGAAGCGGTCGAGTTCGCCACCCTCGAATGGGTCGACTGGTTCAACCACCGCCGACTCCTGGAGGGGATCGGTTATGTGCCGCCCGCAGAACTCGAAGAGACGTACTATCAGCAGTGCCAAGAGTCGGCCATGGTGGCCTGACTCAACAAATCCGTCTCCGGTAAACCCGGGGCGGTTCAATTGAAGTTCCTCCGAATTTCGACCCTCCTGTCCGTCCGTGGCGCAACGTGGCGCCACGTTCTGTTTGTCGCTTCGGGAATGAGTTGCATGATGGAGGCAGGTCCAGGTGCAGGAATTGCCGGACGTGCCTTACATCGACGGCAAAGCACAGTAGAACTAGCTAGACACTGGGGCCTTCGGAATTGATCCGAACGTGAAGCTCGATCCTTCGATCAAGGGACGGCCTTGTTACTATGCTTCAGGACACCAAGCTTCAATGAAGGTAGGCGCGTGCTGTCTATTTCCAATTCGGGCCAGGGAGTGTCTTCAAATGTCCATTAAATGACTTTCATCGCCAAATCTTGGTGTGGTTAGTGCTCTTCAAACTTTGATACGGATTTTCAATGAGAAGGAGAAGTCTACGGGCCAACAACGAAGAGATCGTGCCATGGGGTCGTTCCATGGTCCGAATCAATCGCCAACTGATGTGCCGAAGGCGAGTGGAGCTTGGTTGGACCCTGGAACAATTGGCCGAAGAATCCAGTCTGGATGGGCGTACCGTGCGGCGTGTCGAACAGGGCGGGAGTCTCACGCGGCTCCGATCGGCCATTGCCATCGCGCGGGCCCTGAAGCTCGAGCTCGCGACTCTCGTACTGGATTTCCCACCAAGTAGAAGCGAGCCGGTGGGTGACGATGGCGGCCTCGCGGCTGCGTTGGCGGCTGCCGACGGTACAATTCAGAGGGAACTCGGCAGCCCTGGTGAGTGGAGTCTCAAGGAAGCGTTGTACGTGGTGTCGATGCTCCTTACGAGAAGCCTCCTACTGGAGAGGAAGACATTGGGCGAAAACGACGACGACGTGGACAGGGTCGTAACGGCGTTCATGGCCGCTGACAGCGCCATACAGACCACGTTGGCCGGGGGAGGTGAATGGGGTGCCGAAGAGGCGGCGCGCGTGTTGTCGCTCCTCCTGACCAGGTACGGAGCCGCGTTCAGTCGTCGTTCTGTGAACGCTGCGGAAGTGGGTGCCAACTTCGTACAGGCCGCCTGTGATCAGGCTAAACGGGCATTGCCGCGCTATACGGCTCCCAAGTAGGAGTCCGGATTTCAGTGGGGGTCCTGATGTGTCAACCATTGTCAGGTTGTGGTGTAGCTAGTGCAACTCGGAGGCGGATAGAATCAGGACTTGATGCGTCGGAGACGGTTGGAGCTGGGAATCTGGAAGGACCGGCCGAAGAATCCGGTTTGGATGTGCGGATGGGTTCCGGCTGTCAAAAAGTGGGGTGGGAGCCCTGCCCACCCGAAATAGGGGGTCATATGATCGAAGTCGGAATCATCGCGGTTGGTGGCGCGGTCGTCCGCACCATGCTGGGGCGCTTTTTCTGCGCGGGAGTTGTCCTGGTAGCGACGGCTGTAGTGGCACCGCCACTCTTGGTGGCGACGGTTAACTGTACATTTTCGGAAACGGACCTGCGCGTCGTGTGCAGCAGCGACACGGATGGGGATACCGTTACCAGGGATTCGTTCGACCAGTTTCCCGAACCGGACGAGGACGCCTGGGTTGTGATCGACGTGAATGACGACGAGGTCGATCGATTCCATACCGATGTGATTCTTGACGACGATCACGAGGTGCCACTGCGATGGAGAATTGTAGGCGATCTCGACGACTTCTACCTTGCAGTCCATAACAATACGGACATCGATGTGATCATCGAGTTCGCCGGCGACATTGATGACCCCACTGACGGACGCCACAGCGCGAGAATCACGTCCGGCTTCGTGTTCGACACGGCTAAAGAGAGCGACCCCAACTATCGCGGGCGTGTCGAGGGAATCAATTCCGGGTCCATTCTTTCCACCGGTGACGGCCCGACAGCGTATGGGCTCAGTGTGGGAAACTATTCTACACATCCCGACGCCGAAGCGAGCGCGGTGAACAAGGGAACGATTGAGACCCGCGGTACGGCGTCTAGGGGGATGCAGGCCAAGATTGATGGGTCGGGAACGGCTGAGGCAATCAACGAGGGTACGGTCATCACCAGGGGCGGAGCCGAGACAGACAGACCTGATGGGTCCGATTATCCGGCTCACGCGGTTCTCGCCAATGCGGGTAGTGGCGGGACGGCAGTTGCGACCAACGCCAGCGGTGCGACCATCAACACGGAAGGAGACGAGGCGTTAGCGCTCCGTGCAGTGAGCGAAGGGTCGGGGACCGCTCGGGCGACCAACGAGCTTGGGGCGACCATCACCACCTCGGGAGATGCTGCGCGAGGCGTGATGGCAAGAATCGATGACGGAGCCGGAACCGCAACTGCGATCAATCGAGGTTCCATCCTCACCACCGGCAACTATATCCCGGACAACAGGTCACATGGATTGTGGGCCAGGTTATACCTGGACACGGGCGCGGTGCTTCCCGAAGATTTGGCTAATGGGGTAGCTAGAGCCGTCAACAGCGGCACGATCGAAACCCGCGGCACAGGGGCGCGGGGGATTCGGGCCAACGTCGAGGGGTCGGGTACCGCGGTGGCGGTCAACGAGGGCTCCGTGACCACCCGAGGCGACCCGGACGACACCGGCTATCCGGCTCACGGGGTCAACGCGAAGACGGAGATGGACCACCCGGGCAGCTCCGGGACGACGCAAGCTATTTCAGGGACGGCGCAGGCAACCAATGAACGTGGCGGGACCATTGTCACGACGGGGATTGGAGCGTTCGGATTGGCGGCCCAGGGCGACACCGCAATCGCCATCAACCATGGCGCGATAACCACGACGGGCGATGCCAAGGTGGACAACACGACCTATGGGCTCCGGGCCGAAGGATTCTCGACCCTCGCGAGGAACGAGGCCAGGGCGGTGAACAGCGGGACGATCGAGACGCAAGGCACCCGGGCGCGGGGTATGCAAGCCGACACTAAGGGGTCGGGAACGGCGACGGCGATCAACGAGGGATCCGTGACCACTACAGGAGTCGGCTCTACGGGGCTGGCGGTCAGAGCCGTGGATTCGACCGCGCTGGCGATCAACCGCGGCAACATTAGCGTGCTCGGCAGGACGGCGGGGATTTCGGCCTACACGAGCGGAGTCGGCGAGGCCAGCATCCTGGTGGACGGCGGGACGGTCAACGCCACTTACGAGGCCGCGACCGCCGATGAAGGATCCGGCGTTGGCCTTTTTGCGGGCACCATGGCGGGGACGCTCACGGCGCGGATTCAGGGGAACTCGCTGATCGAGGCGCCGACCGCGGCCCGGTTCCGTGGCGGCCCCGCCGACGTGATCGTGGACGGCAGCACGATCATGGGCGCGATCAGGTTCGACCAGTTCAACGACACGCTGTCGGTCCTCAACAGCACCATCACCGGCGACATCGACTTTGGCGGCGGAGCGGACACGCTGGTGACCCAATCCGCTGTCTTCGATGGCGCGGTCACGGGCGTGAGCGAGATGTTCAAGCGCGGCAGCGGCGTCGCGCGCTTCAACAGAGACGTCAACTTTTCCGGCAGCAGCGCGACCATCGAGGACGGAACCCTGATGTTCGCCGGAGATTTCAACCTGGGGCCGGAAGGTACCATGACCGTGTACGACAGCGCCCGAGTCACCGCCCTTCTCACTGCGGAGAACATCGACGATCCACCACAAATCATTGCTGGCGGTGGAATCGTTGCGCAGGATGCGGAAGGGAATCGGGCCGACTTGGAGATCTACATTCAGCCGGATGAGACCGTCAACGAACAAACGCGGCGCGATCAGGCGACGATCCAGAGGGTAGCGGAGAACGTCATCGCCGCAGATACACCGATCATGACCGCCGGCAACGAAGTCGCACTCAAGAATGAGGGGCAAGGAGGAGAAACCCAGACAATCGGTTCCATCGCGGTCATAGGGGACGGCTCCCGAGGGAATGTGGTCGTTGATCCCGGCGTTGTCCTGAACACGCCTGGACGGGTGGAACGCCCTGGCGAGTCGTGCCCCAGTCCCACCGCCGAAGCCTCTGGCGGAGAGGGGCTGCTTCTGGCGTTCCTGTTATCCGCGGAGGTTGACCTGTTCGACGTCGAAGACAGCCACTCGTCGGTAGCGGAGACCAGGGTAGTGCACGGCGGGGCGTCCATCCATGCTCCTGCGGTACTGCCGAGGACAGGGTGGAGGTTGGCGAATTGGGCATCCGTCGATGGCAACGGCCGCTGGACCCGCGTTGTCAGCGGGAGGGCGCCGATCTCGACGGCCGTGGCGCCCACGGTGGGCTTCGACGCTCGTTTCGGCGGCAATTTCAGCATCGATGTATCAGCGTCGCGCGACCTGTCGATGTCGTTGCGGAACGAAGGAGCAGCCAGCCAACTCAGCGGCGGTCGATATTCTTTGCGTAGCCGCTGGCACGGGGAAACGCTGTTGGCCGGGGCGAGCATCAGCCGGGGTGAGTGGCGCGGGCAAACAGCATTCGCCAACCCGGTCGTTGGCGGCGGTTTGGCGGGCGCGTTCGACATGAACCAGACACACGCTCAGGCCGGCATGGGCGCCCGCTTCGATCTCGGCGGAGTACGGGTGCAGCCGTCGGCGACGCTGTTTTCCGGTACGGTCGAGCGAGCCGCCTACAGGGCGCGCAGCGGAGCGTTCCGCGCTGCCGTGCCGGAGATCGCTCAACGCTACCGTGGGTGGAAGGCGGGGATGCGTCTGTATCCTGCGGATTGGCTGAGCGCGACGCGCACGGTGCGCTGGCGCCCGGCGCTGGACCTGAAGGCAATGCGAACCCGTAGCGATGCCGCCACGTTCACGCTCCAACAGTCGGCCAGAAAGGGCTTGCTGAGCTTTTCGAGTGTAGTGCGCGCCGACGCAATGCCCGAGACCCTGTTGGCCGTTGGCGTAAGCGTCGACGTGGTGGCTTCCGAAAAGTGGCGGTTCCGGGTCGGCTACGCGGGAATGCTGGCCGACGGCGAGCCGGAGCATGGTGTGGGGGCAGGCCTGCAGATCCACTTCTAGCGTCGTCGGGAAACTGTTGGAAAACAGGGACTTTGGCGCTGTGGCAACTTCATCACGGAGGGAGGAAGCAATGTTCACGAAGACTTCATTGGTTGCAATGGCCGCGTTGATCGCGATAACGCTGTCCGGTTGTGGTGGTGGAGGCGGTGGTGGCCCGATGACAGGGATGCCCGACCCCGAGCCCCTCGATGAAGCGATCCTTGACGCGATCGGAATAGCTGCCGCCGCTCGACCCGTGGCAGCCAACTTGACACAATCTTCCAACGTCGACAACAACGGCGTCACCATCGATCAGGTGGAAGTCACCGCACAATACGATGAAACCAACGGACTCTGTTTTGCGATTCAGAACGGGACGCAATGGTCGATAGGGTTGGACGACGATCGTAGGTTGATACCGGACCTTCCCTCTCCTTGGAGGGGCGTGGAGGTGGACAAGCGCACCGGCGCCGGCACGGTCAGTGTCATTGCATACTCGGACATCACCGACGGTTCGGACACCGATTACTTGGCGGGTGGAATCTGGCTGTATGTCCCTGACGATGTGACAGACGCCGGCAGCTATGCCGCGGGCGCTTTTGCAGACGGGAGCGATCCCTTCCGCCAGGAGAACATCCTGGCGCTGCAGGGCACGGCGACCTACGAAGGCTATGCTGTGGGTACGTATGCGCTGCAGTCGGGAGACTCCCCGGACATCGACGTCTTTGAAGCCGCCGTTTCCCTGACCGCCGACTTTGGCGCTGAGAACGGCTTGGGCACGGTCCGTGGTTCGATCACAGATGTCGAGGTGGACGGTGAACCGTTGGGAGCTACCTTGAACCTGGGCGCGGCCCCCATCGGATCCAACAACAGCGGCTTCTTTGAGGGCCAGGCAACGGGCACTGCCAATGGTTTGGCATTGGAAGGAAGGTGGGGCGGCCGGTTCTTCGGCAACGGCGCGGCGGCGGACACACCGGGTTCGGTTGCGGGCACATTCGGTGGACACTCTACGGATAACGCAGCGAACTTCGTGGGTGTCTTTGGCGCGCACGGGCAATAAGATCCGCGGAAATTCGAGGCAGTCTTGCAGGGGCGGTAGGGGTCCAGCCTACCGCCCCTTATGTTTTGTCCTTCGCTGCCCCGACCAAGAGTTGGAAGCTCCCCCTCGCTCCCATATCTCAAACACGGCCCCTGTCCCCCGACGTGGCGTGATTGCGGTGCTCGGAACATCCGGTGATGGCGAAAGCCCCTGATCTATGGAATACTGCCTTTGCGTTGCGGCGGAGCCCGACATGCGGTAAATCCATCGTTTCGCCGAGCGACCGACGCCATGAAGCTCTACGTGCAAACCTACGGCTGCCAGATGAACCAGCTCGACTCGGCGAGGATCGTGCAGCTCATGAAGTCCGCGGACTACGAGTCCACCGACCGCGTGGACGACGCCGACCTCATCATTCTGAATACTTGCAGCGTGCGGGACAAGGCCGAGCAGAAGGTGTACAGCGCGCTGGGACGGTGGCGTAAGCTCAAGGAGGAGAAGGGCGTCGTCCTCGGCGTGGGCGGCTGCGTGGCCCAGCAGGAAGGGGAGGCGTTGCTCCGGCGGGCGCCGCATCTGGACCTGGTGTTCGGCACCCACAACATGCACAAGCTGCCGCAGATGGTCGAGGAGGCCCGGGAGGCCGCCCGGCGCTCGGTGGAGACGGCCTTTTACCGCGATCCGTTCTATCTCGAGGACCCGCTGGGGCTTCCCGAGACCGACGGGGCCAAGGCCTACGTCACCATCATGCAGGGGTGCAACAAGGTTTGCAGCTTCTGCATCGTTCCGCGGGTACGCGGGCGCGAGGTGAGCCGCGCCAGTGAGAACATCGTGAGGGACGTGGAGGAACTGGTGCGGCGCGGCGTCAAGGAGGTCATGCTGCTGGGCCAGAACGTCAACTCCTACGGCAATACGGTGGAAGGGGAGCGGTCGTTCCCGGAGTTGCTGGAACGTATCAACGACATTCACGGGATCCGGCGGATCCGCTTCACCACCTCTCATCCTCAGGACCTTTCGCCGGAGCTCGTGGATGCCTTCGTCCGGCTCGAGAACCTCTGCGAGCACCTCCATCTGCCGCTTCAGTCCGGCTCCGATGCGGTGTTGACGCGTATGCGGCGCGGCTATCGGCTGGACGAATACATGGAACGGATCAACCAGCTTCGAAAGCGGCGGCCGGAGGTTGCCATCAGTACGGACATGATCGTAGGATTTCCGGGCGAAACGGAGGCGGAGTTCGAGGAGACGCTGTCCGTGGCGCGGGAGGTCGGTTACGACGACATGTTCATCTTCACCTATTCGCCGCGGCCCCGCACGGTGGCGGCCAAGGTCTACGATGACGACGTCCCCGACGAGGTGAAGGGGGAGCGTTGCCGGAGGCTGCAGGAACTGCAGAAGAGCATTTCCCTCTGGAAGAACCGGACCCTGATCGGTGCGGAGCAGGAGATCCTCGTGGAAGGGCCGTCCAGACTGGGCAGGGATCAGCTCATGGGCCGGACCCGAACCAACCGGATCGTCAATTTCGCGCCCAGCGAAGCCACTGTGCCGGCGGAGATGGCGCGAGTACGCGTGGTGGATGCCACGCCGAACTCACTGGTCGGCGAGGCCGTCGCAAGGGAGGTCATGTGATGAAGGGTCCTGAGGCTATTGAAATGACCGTGGCGGGACTGACGCTCGATCAGGTTACCCGGACGCCTATCGTGGTCCTGAAGGACTCCGAGAACAAGCTGCAGCTACCCATCTGGATCGGGCTGCTCGAGGCCACGGCCATGGCCACCGAGTTGGAAGGCATCAAGATGGCGCGTCCCATGACCCACGACCTGTTCAAGAACGTGCTCGGGGAGCTGGGCGGGACGGTGACGAGGGTGGCCATCACGGAGCTCAAGGAGAACACCTACTACGCGGTCATCACGCTGCTGGTGGGAGACCGTGAGGTGGCGATGGATTCGCGTCCGAGCGACGCCATTGCCATGGCGCTGCGAAGCAAGACCCCCATCTATGTCGCCAAGGAAGTGCTGGAGCAGTCGAGCGTGCTGCAGCAGACGGAAGAGGGGAAGGACCCGGACTTCGCCAACGTCTCCAAGGAGAAGTGGGGCGAGATCCTGGACAAGATGTCACCGGACGACTTCAAGTACAAAATGTAAAGGAAGTTTGGAGAAACTGCGCGTATGGCAGCGCCGAAAAAGCGAATTCTGCGAAAGGACATCCGTCAACCGGACCGGTTCATGGTGCTGTTGGGCCGTTGCCACGATCTGATCAAGGCCTACAGGAGCCAGTTGATCGCCTCGGCGGCGGTAATCGTCGTGGTGTCGGGCTCCGTATTTGGCTGGCAGTACTACCGTGGCTATCAACGAGATCTGGCGGCCCGCGACTACAACCAGGGCCTTCGAGACTATGAAGAAGGCCGTTACGAGGCCGCCCTGGAGTCTTTCCGAAGCCTCCGGGCCCGGGATGAGGCGCCGTACGACGCGCTCGCGGAGATTTACATTGCCAACAGCTATATCGCGTTGAATCAGCCGGCCAAGGCTATTGAGACGCTTGAGGCCGCGGCTGATCAAGAGCACGAGGGCTTCCTGAACCAGGTGATGCTGGTCACCCGTGGTTTGGCGCAGGAGATGAACGAGGCCTGCGACGATGCCTTACAGTCCCTGAACGAGGCGCTCGATCATCAAGGACCGCTGCGCCAGGAAGCCATGCTTGGCAAGGCCCGCTGCAACGCGCGGCTGGGCAAGGCGCAAGAAGCTTTGGCCACTTACAAGGCATATCTCAAGGAATTTCCCGAAGGCGAGACCATCGAGATCGCCTTGCGGCTGCAGCAGTTGGAAGACCGATCCGGTACACCCGCCAGGCAGGCTACGCCGTAGGGCTGTGCTGCGGGCCCTCCATAAAACGTCCGATAATGTATATTATGTCAACTTTCGCATTGGTGTCGGAACCCCAATGCGAAAGCTGACATAATATACCTGCCCTTTTGTGCTTGGTGTCGGAACCCCAAGCCGAAAGCCGACATAATACTAACCGCGCTTCTTGTTGTGGCTTTGGTTTTCGGGTGTTTCGGACGGGGTGTCATGCGCCCCGCCCTGCACCAGGAAGAGGCGTGTCCTGATGTGTTCGCGGCGGCGGTGGTAGCTCCAGGTGCCGTAAGCGCTGGTGGTGAGGGTGTAGATGCCGTCTTCTAGGGACTGTGCGCTCATGTCGCTGCATGTGCTGAACGCGGACCGCTGGATCCATTGGCGGTGGTAGGTACAGTTTCCGGAACGGGCGTTGCGGGGATCCGGTTGGAGGTACAGGCAATAGTTGCAGGTGTTCTCCCAGTCGGGATAACGGCGTTGAGTTTTCGGTTTCTGGGGCATGACCGTGGTAAGGGCTTTCTCGCGTCTTCGCTTGAAGGACGTCTTCCGGTCATGCGGCGGCGAAGCTAGCGTTCCACCGGCAGGCCCGCCTCGTTCCATCCGAGGAGGCCGCCGGCGAGATTGGAGACGTCGTTGAACCCGGACCTGCCGAGGATGGCGGCCGCGGTGGCGCTGCGCATGCCGGCCCGGCAGACGGTCACGACCGGCCCGGTCTTGTGTTCCCCGATCTCGTCCATTCGGCTCATGAGTTCCCGGAGCGGGATCAGCACGCTGCCGGCCAAGTGGCCCAACTCACCGGAGTACTCTGCGGGCTCACGCACATCCACCAGCAACGGACGGTTCTCCGAGGCGAGCATGCGTCGGAGGTCGTCAACGTCGATTTCACGGACCTTCTTGAGCTCGCTCCAGTCCGGAAAGCTGATCTCTTCGCTGCCGAGGGCGGACTGATTGGGTTGGAGGACCTCCTGGATGTTCTGGGGCGGTGAGAGTTGGAGGTTGCTCATGAGGTCGATGTATTCCTGCCGCGTCCGGTTGGCCAGGCGTGGGTTGCTTTGCCTTTCCCGGGCGATCGTCGAGGTGGTGTTGCCGCGGTAGTCGTGGCCCGGATGGATGACGGTGTCGTCCGGGAGGGTGAACAGTCTCTGGGTCACGGCGTCGTACTGTGCGCCGGCGTCCCCGCCCGCGAAGTCGGTGCGTCCCGATCCGCCGATGAACAAGGTGTCCCCGGTGAGGACGTTCCCTTCCACCAGCAGGCTCATGCCGTCAGGCGTATGTCCGGGAGTGTGAAGAACGTGCACGGCGAGCTCGCCGACGGGAATCTCGTCGCCATCCACCAGGTGCACGTCAACCGCCGGGCTCGGCGCCCATTTCTGCATGGCGAACCGCGGCCCGACCAGAAAGCGTAGTTGCGGGCACCCGCTTAGATGATCGGCATGGGTGTGGGTATCGATAACGAGGTCCAGCTCGAGACGATGGTACGCAAGCACCGCGAGATACCGCTCCACATGGGCATGGAGAGGATCCACCAGTACCGCGTGTCCCCTGCCCTCGTCGGCTATCAGATACGTCTTGCAGCTTCCACCATTGAGCTCGCGCAGGATCATGGCCGTCTCATTGGGGGGTGTTCGTGGCCTGTCCGGTTCCTAGAAGTAGCGCCACAGCCACCATTTCTCGAACATTACCTTGCTCCAGTAGATCATCCGGGAGGGACCCCAGGAGCGTGAGTCGGTGGCGCCGAAGGGCGGCCATCCCTGGGGGTACGTCGTGCGGTTGGCGGCGGCGCGTCCCGCGCCGCATGTGAGCAGTCATATGGTGTGCAGGTGGAGAGTCGACAACTCCCCTTCCCCGGTGATCTCCGCCACCAGATTGTCCGCCACCACATCCGCCTCCTGGTGCGCCACGCCGCCGGCCTTCGAGGCCGGCATGTCGGCGTTGTCGCCGATGGCATAGACGTTGTCCCACTTGGTTTCCAGCGTATCGTAGTCCACCTGGATGCCGGTCTCTCTCTCCGCGAGACCGCAGTCGTAGAGCACCCTGGCGGGGCGGTGCGGTGGCACCATGAACAACAGGTCGTAGGACAACTCGTAGCCGTAAAGCCCCCGCACGCGTTTCTTTTCGACGTCGATGGACTGCACGGTGAAGTCATAGTGGATGGTGACGTTGCGTTTCTTGCTCTGGGCGTCCATCCACACCGACGGCATGTGCTCCTCGCCGGCGGGCTCGGGCTCCCGGGTGAAGTACTGGAGGTCCACCAGGTCGCGGATGTTGCGTTCCTTGAAGTAGCTGTCGAGCATCCATTGGGCCTCATAAGGGGCCGGCGGACAACGGTAGGGGCCCAGCGGAATTCCCACCAACACGCGCCCCTCGCGGAAACTGTCGAGGGTGGTCTTGAGGCGCAGGGCGGAGTCCATTTCCCAGGGATGGTGCGCCCCTTCGGCGAAACCGGGAAGCAGGTCGGGCCTGATTTCGAGGCCCAGGGACACGATCAGATAGTCATAGGGGATGGCGGTGCTTTCGAGGATGACCTGCTGGCGGCCGGGATCGATGCCCAGGATCTCCGCCTGGAGCACCCGGATGTTGCGCTTCTCAAGGCGTTTGAGCTTGCGTGTGATGTCTTCAGGGCGGCGCTGCCCCACCATGACGAACAGAAAAGCCGGCATATAGACGTGATCGGCCCGGCGGTCGATGAGCGTGATGTCATGGTCCGCTCCGAGGGCGCGGCCGAGCTTGGTGGCCGCGACGACCCCGCCGCTGCCGCCGCCGAGCACGACGATCTGTTTGCGTCCGTTATGGTAGTGCATCCCTGAACCTTGTTGTGACGCAGGACACTGCCAACCGTCAGGAGGCTTTTTGTTGCCGCCGTTTGGCGCGAAGGGCGAGACCTCTCAGGCTGCGCATGCGCCGGTCCCGCCACATGCGCTGTTCCTGCCGCCCTTCCTCCGTCAGTTCGGATTCGAACCGCGAAGTGCCGCGAATCAAGAGCAACACCAGAAAATCGGAGCATGCCTTGAACTGCTCCGCAATCCACGTGAAAAGTCCACCAGACATGAGAATTAACGAAGGAAGGTGTCTTCCTGGGCAAGCTGGATCGCCGCCTGGTCAAACGCGGCCTCGTCCGGCTCTCCATCGCCCAGGATGCCGATCTGAGTCAGGAACTGTCCGATCTGGGCGTGGTCCCGAGGACTGACCGGTGCATAAGGCCGGGCCGGGTCGCCGATATCGACCCCGAAGTGCTTCAGGGCGGATTTCATGATCGGCGGCAGTCCATAGGCTCCCCATTTTCCCGGAAAGAGCGTAAAACAACGCTGCCAGTAACGTGCCTTATCGATGTCCCCTTCCCGGAACGCGCGCACGACCCTGGCCCCGATGCGCGTCCCCGGCGGCGGCATGGTGGCTCCGGCGCCCCCCATCATCAGCGTTGTCAACAACGGTTGCATGGTGGTGAAGTAGTTCGCCTTGCCGGCGAGTTGGATCTGCTCGATGAGCCGCGTGATCTTGGTGATGTCACGCGAGCTTTCCTTGAAGTAGTCGACCTTGTTGATCTCGCTCAGGCGTACGAACGCGTCCAGCGGCGGATCGGCGCCCGGGCCGGGGTTGTGGTAGGCGACAATGGGCAACGGGCTGGCCGACGCCACTTCGGTGAAGAACTGCACCAGGTCCGAAATCGTCGGCTGTCCGCCCCACGGACGGATGGGCATCAGCACCTGGATGAGGTCGCCGCCCACCGCGGCGGCATGCTCCGCCAAGTCTAGAATGGTGTCGATGGAATGGCTCGATGCTCCGAGAATGACTGGTACGCGCTTGTTGATGATCTCGGTGGCGCGCCGCATCACCTCTTTGCGATCCTCAAGGGAAAGAACCGTGTATTCCGAGGCTTCGACCGCGGCTATGGAGATGGCGTCGCAGTCGGCCACGAGAAATTCCATCTCACGCGCGAGAGCGTCGTAATCCACCTTCCCGTCGTCCGTGAACGGGGTCAGCGCTGCTCCGATGATTCCTCTGATGGGGCTAGCCAGCATCCATCACCTCTGTCGAAAGTTGATAACGATAACAGGTGGTTGTCATGTACTATGGAAGAAGTTGCCGCAACCTTGGGCTAGACTTCTGCGACAATTCTGGCATGGGCCGCGTCACTACCCTGCACCTTGAGGGGAAGTGCCATGATACGGCTCTTCCGTCCGGCAATGGCGGAGAGATTGGTTACGTTCTCCGCGATCAGGACGTCGTTCCCGAGCAGCGTCCGGTGTACCGGAAAGTCGAATCCCTTGGGCCGCAACGGGGTGGGCAGGTCCACCGTGATGCAGTCGATGCCGAACAGCTTCACCCCATGCTCGACGATCCATTCCGCAGCATCGACGGATAGATAGGGATGCATATTGTATTCTTCGCTTTCGAATTTTTCATCCCAGCCCGTGTGCAGCATGAGGATGTCGCCCCGGTCGACGGTGACACCCGAGCTCTCGAGGTCCGCCGCGGTGACCTCCTCGCCCCCGCCCTTCTCCACCGAAATGACCGCTCCCGGCCCGATGAACGCGTCGAGGGACAACTCCTCGATGGATTTGCCGTCGGGGACGATGTGCACCGGCGCATCCACGTGGGTCCCGGCATGGCACGGGAGGTTGATCTCGGTAACGTTGAGGGGGTGACCCTTTCCGAGGTCGAAGAATCGCTGTACGTGCACGTCCGGAAGCGCCGGGATCTTGGGCATGCCGTCGTAGATGAGCCGTGAGAGATCGATCATGGGCATGGTCGTGTTCCTGAAGGGTTTGAAGCGTTGGAGCGGGTATCAGGCGGAGCCAGGCGGAGTCGCCGTGTTGTGCCAACCGGCGTAGACGGGGTCCTTGTCGACGAAGGCTCTCTTGATACCGTCGAACGCCAACCAGAACTGGTCCAGGGTCTTTTGCACGGCCTGCCGCACCTGTTCCTGTTGGTGATCGGTGACGGCGTACTTCCGCACCGCCAGAGGACCTACCTTCATGTGCTCTTCGTCCACTCCCATGTGGAGCGTCCAGTAACGGATCTCATCGCTATCCCTGTCAAAGCCGTAGTGCGTCGTCAGGCCGGTGACGATGCGGCTCATGCGCTCGCTGGCGGTTCCTTCCAGGCAAAAACCCTGGCAGGCATACAGTTCCAGCCACGAGCGCTGGTACATGAGCAGCTCACGCCAGTCGAGAAACGCGGAGGTCTCGGGCAGAGGCTGGACCGAGTCCAGTTCCTCCTTCGAATCGTAACCGCAGGCCGTGGCGAAGTGGATGAAGAGGCCGCGGTGGCTGTCAGTCCCGGAGATCTCGCCGGTGCCCTCCTCGACCACGTTTTCGATCCACATCTTCTCCAGGACCGGGTCTTCGGGACAGCGCCCCAGCATGGCCGCGATGGGCTTGGGAAAGGGCTTGGGGAAGAACAGATAGAACTGGCCCACGAACCCCTTCAGGGCCGTGCGATCCAACTCGCCCCGTTCGATCATCCCGATCAATGGGTTGTCCTTGGAGTGCTTGGCTCGAACGGACTCTTGAATCTCCTGAATAAAGGCATCGCCGGTAAGAGGCATCGAATCTGCTCCTGAATCAAATGGGATTTTCGTTGAAGGTGACGGTTCCGGTGCCGTGTCCGGCGGCGCTGGGAACGGGCGTTGAGTCCTTCAACGAAGTCAATTCGTTACTTGAAAGCCGGACCGATCGCAACCTGTCGGAGGCCGCGGCGACCGCCGGGCCCCTCAGTCGAGTCCGTAAAAGCGCCGAGCGTTGTTCCCCAGTATGTTCTGTTTGTCTTCCGGCGACAAATCGGTGCGCGCCCAGATGAGCGACCCGGATTCCGGCCAGCTCATGTCCCAGTGGGGATAGTCCGAAGCGTACATGACGGTCTCGGAGCCGATCTCCCCGACCACGTATCCGATGGTCTTCTCGTCGGGCTCGCAGCCGTAGTACACGTTCTTGCTGGTGATGTAGTGACTGGGCTCCTTTTTGCACTCCGGGGCTTCCACGGCGCCGCGCTTCTCCCACTCCTCGTCCATGCGGTCCGACCAGTAGGGTATCCAGCCGCAGCCGATTTCGAGAAACCCGAGCTTCAGGTCGGGGAACATCTCCGGGACGCCGGCGAAGATCATGCCGGTGAGCTGGCGCAGCACCGGGAACGGGTGGCCGGTGGTGTGGATGGAGATGAACTGGTCGAAGATCTCGCTGCCCGGCTCATCGCCGCCGAAGGCGTGGATCGCGAGCGGCGTCCCGATCTTTTGCGCTTCCTCGTAGAGTGGAAAGTACTCTGGTGAGCCGAAGTTCTTTCCATGCCCCTGGGCCGCCAGCATGCCCCCCACCAGTCCCAACTCGGTGACCGCGTAGCGCAGCTCCTCGGCCGCGTCCGCCGGAGCATTGACCGGCAGGTTCGCGACGGCCTTCAGGCGGGGAGAGGCCTTGCAGTAGTCGGCGATGAATTCATTGTACGCGCGGCAAAGCTGCGTCTGGTAGCCGGGCTCGCGAATGCGGCCGATGCCAAGGCCGCTGGTCGGGTACATGACCGCGGTGTGGATCTCCTGGGTGTCCATCGCCGCCAGGCGGTCCTCGTGCTTGATGCCCGCGTGCCCCAGGGTGCCGCCGAGGTTGCGGTCGTAGGTCTCCCGCGGAATGAAGGGTGGACGACGATTCTGAAACGCTTCTCCGAGGAAAGGCTTGACGAACTCGTCGTTGTCTCGCGCGTGGGCGTCCGCGTCAACCACCTTAACGGCCGGGTCGATTTTACTCATGTTCTTCTCCCTTGATGACGTGACTTGTGCACAGCGTTTGAACCCAAAACTATCACCTTCGCTCTGGAAAGCAAATCGACATCATGGGCACGGGCGGGTTTGAAACCCGCCCCTACAACCACCTTCGGTGCCGAATGCAAATCGGTCCGTGCGGCCGGGACGGTTCCCCGGGGACCTCCCGTTCAGGCCTCGGCGTTCACCTCCCGGTCCGGGATAGTGATCACCGGCTCCACTTCCCGCAGTTCCTCCAGCGAAATGTGGCAGGCGATGGAGTGGCCTTCGGTGTCAAGCCGCACCGGCGGGACCTCGTCGTCGCAGATGCTGCCGATCCTTCGCTGGCATCGGGTCGAGAACGGGCATCCCTTGGGCGGGTCCAGGGGGCTCGGCAGATTCCCTTCCAGCACGATCCGGCGCTTTTCCACCTCCGGGTCGGCGATGGGCACCGCCGAAAGCAGCGCCTCGGTATAGGGATGATACGGCGGCGCGAAGACTTCCTCGGTTGTCCCCCGCTCCATGATCTGCCCCAGATACATGACCACCACGCGGTCGGCAAGATAGCGCACCGCGGACAGGTCGTGGCTGATGAACAACAGCGTGGTGCGGTGCTCGCGCTGGATATCCATCAGAAGTTCCGTCACCGCGGCGGCAACGGACACGTCCAGTGCCGAGATCGGCTCGTCGGCGATTACCGTCTTGGGGTTGCCGGCAAAGGCCCGGGCAATGCCGATTCGCTGCTTCTGTCCACCGGATAGCTGGCGCGGCTTGCGGGAGGCGAAGGCCCGCGGCAGCTTCACCGTATCCAGCAGCTTGTGAACCCGTTCCTGGATCTTGGCCGGGTCGGATTCGATGCCGAACCGTTTGATGACCCGTCCGATCTGGTAACCGACGGAGTGCGACGGGTTGAGGGTGTCGTTGGGGTTCTGGAACACCATCTGCAGCGAAGCGAGCTGCTCCGGGGTGCGCTTCTTCACCTCGATGCTGCCCAAGTCGGTTCCGTCGAGCCGCACCTCGCCGTCCGTGGCGGTTTCCAGGCCCATCAGCACCTTGGCGAAGGTGGACTTGCCGCAACCCGACTCGCCGACGATGGCCACCGTCTCCCCTTCCCCGGCGTCGAAGCTGATGCCTTCGTTGGCCTTGACCTGGCGCGCGGGTTCGCGGGAGATAAGGGTCGCCAGCGAGCTCTCCTTGACGTCGTAGTACTTGCGCATGTTGTCGACTTCGAGAACGATGTCACCCACCTCGATGGGCTCCCGGGTCGACTCGCTACTCACGGCCGCGCCGCGATCGATCTCGTTCCAGCGCAGGCACCGCGCCCGGTGCGCCGGATCGTCGTCGGTGTGCACTTCCTCCATCGGGATAGAGTCGCGGTCGCACCGCCCCGCCTCGAAGGACTCGCAGCGCGGCCCGAAATTGCAGCCATTGGGCCGCTGGTGCGGCAACGGAAGCTGGCCCTTGATGGCCGTCAGCGGACGTGCGTTCTTGTCCGCGTGGGGCAGCGGGATGCAGCCGAACAAGCCGTGGGTGTAGGGGTGCTTCGGCCAGGAAAAGATCGAGTCGATGTGGCCTTCTTCCACCACCTCGCCGGAATACATCACACAGATCCGGTCGCAGACCTCCAGCATCAAACCGAGGTTGTGGGAGATGTAAAGCAGGGACGCACCGGATTCCTTGCTCAGCTCGGCGATCAGCTCCACGATCCCCGCCTCCACCGTCACGTCAAGCGCCGTGGTAGGCTCATCGAGCAACAGCAGCGCCGGCTTCGACAAGAGCGCCATGGCGATCACCACCCGCTGTTGCTGGCCGCCGGAGACCTGATGCGGATAGGAGTCCATCAGGCGTTTCGGGTCCGGAATGTTCACGGCCGCGAGCATGTCGAAGGAGCGCTGGAAGGCTTCTTCCTGGCTCACGCCCTCATGGATCATGGGGACTTCCATGAGCTGGGCGGCGATGGTCAGGCTCGGATTCAGCGCGGCCATGGGCTCCTGGTAGATCATGGAGATGTCCTTGCCGCGGACCCGCCGGATCTCCTCCTCGGTCAACTCGGCCATGTCCCGGCCCTTGAACTTGATGGTGCCGCCGACGATGCCGCCGTTCTTGCCCATGTAGCGCATGACCCCGTTGGCCACCGTGGATTTCCCGCAGCCGGATTCGCCCACCAGCCCCACCGACTCGCCCTTCTCGATGGTCAGATCGAAGTCCATGACCGCGGGGACTTCCCCGGCTCGCGTGTAGTAGCTGAGCCGGAGGCCGGAGATCTCGAGGACCGGCGCCTCGTCGTTGTAATCGGCCATCACGTTTCTCCCCGAATGTTACCGGCCATGAGTCTGTTATCGGCCATTAGTCTTTCAACGACACTTCCCGCAGCCCGTCGGCCAGCAGGTTGAAACCCAGCACCAGCAGGGAGACCGCGCAGGCAGGCAGGATCGCCATGTGAGGGAAACCGCCCGTGACAAAGGCGCGGGTCTCGGTAATCATTCCGCCCCAGTCGGGATCCGGCGGCGGCAGCCCGAGGCCCAGGAACCCCAGCGCTCCGATGGTGATGGTCGTGTAGCCCATGCGCAGACAGAAATCGACAATCAGCGGGCTGCGGGCGTTGGGCAGGATCTCCACCAGCATGATGTACCAGGGCCCCTCGCCGCGGGTCTGCGACGCGGCGATGTAGTCACGGGTGGCGATATCCATGGTCACGCCGCGCACAATGCGCATGATACCCGGCGCGGACGCGAATACGACGGCGAACACGATGTTGAGCCCGGAAGCGCCGACCTTGGCGATGATCAGCACGTAGAGGACCATGATGGGAAAGGAAAGGATGACGTTGGCGAAGAACGAAAGGATCTCGTCCACGTAACCCCGGAAATAGCCCGCGGCCAGACCCATGATGACGCCTACGATGTAGGCGGAAACGGTCGCCACGGTGGCATAGAACAGCACTCGTTGACCGCCCCAGATGATCCGCGAAAGGATATCGCGGCCCAAGTGGTCGGTGCCGAACAGGAACAGACCGCCGTCCGGGGCCGCCGTACCCGGGAAGGCGAACGGCAGGATCGTCGCGTTGGGGTCATAGGGGGATACGAGCGGCGCAAAAATCGCCAGCAGGACGAAGCAGAGCACGATGAACGCGCCGATAATGCCGACCGGGCTCTCCCGCAGGAGCGCCACCGACTTGACCGCGTTCAGGATCGTCGAATCCGGCCTGATGAGAGGCACGCTAGTGGTATCGCCAGCCATTCCTACCTCCTCACTTGAACCGGATTCTCGGGTTCAGGTACGTGTACCCGAGGTCGCCGATGGTCTGTGTGAAGACGGCCACGAACACCGCCGCGGTGCCGCAAGCCTCGATCACGAAGATGTCGCGGCGTAGCGCCGCCTCCAGCAGGAGCGCGCCGAACCCCTTGTAACCGAAGGCGAATTCCGTCACCACCACTCCGGACAAAAGCCAGTTGATCTGCAGCATGATCACCGTGAACGGAGCGATCAGCGCGTTGCGAAGGGCGTGCCTCATGATGATGTGCCGATAGGGCAACCCCTTGAGCATCGCCGTCCGGATGTATTGGTTGGTCATCACCTCGGCCATGGACGCCCGGGTCATCCGCGCGACGTAGCCGAACCCATAAAGGGTCAGCACCGTCACCGGAAGGATCAATTCGACCACGTTGAACCCCGACGTCATGGACGAGGTTCCCGGCAGCCAGCCGAGCTGGAATACGAAGATCCAGGCGAGCAGGACGGCGCTGGCGTATTCGGGGATGGAGGTCGTGGTGATGGAAAAGACCGAGATCACCCGGTCCTGCGTCGAGCCCTCCTTCATGCCCGCCAGCACCCCAAGGGTCAGGGCGATGACAACCATGACGACGAAGGTAACGCCGGCGAGGATGCCGGTGTTGCCGAGGCGGTCCCAGAAGATTTCGTTCACCGGCCGCTTGTAGATGATGGAGTCGCCGAGGTCCCCGGACAGCACCCGGCCGATCCATTCGACGTAACGAACCATGAGCGGCCGGTCGTATCCGTTCTGCGTGATCCAGGCGTCGAGCTGCTGGTCCTGGGCATAGGGTCCCAGGACGCTGCGCGCGATGAGCCGGGGATCACCCTCGTTCATGAGGAAGAGAAGCAGCGCCACCGTCAGCATGATGAGGATCATCATGCCGATGCGCCGCAGGATCAGTTGTGGCATGTCGGTCTCCCGTGCTCAGCCCTGGCCGGTGCAAGGTGTCATTGACGCTCGCCAATGAGGGAAGGCGGCACGGGAGCCCGAGGACTCCCGTGCCTTGGCGTGCCTAACCTTCCAGCCACACGTTCTGAAACTGGTGGTACAGCGTCGGATGGGTCTGGTGACCCTTGACCCGCTTGTTGGCCGCCTTGAAGACCGAGCGCCAGAAGGGCTGCGGGATGACGGCGTCGTCCTGAAGGATCTTTTCGCAGACGGCCATCTTCTTCTTGCGCTCGTTGACGTCCAGGGTGGCCTCGGCGTCGTCGAGAGCGGCATCGAACTTGGGGTTGTTGTAGGCAGTCTCGTTCCAGGGCACGCCGGACCGGTAGCCCAGGCCCAGCACCATGGTGCCGAGCGGACGATGCGTCCACGCGGTGTAGCCCCAGGGCGCCTTGTCCCAGACCTCCCAGTACTGGTTGGCGGGCATCTTGTTGATCTTCAGGTTGATGCCGGCGGGAGCGAGCTGGTTCTTGAAGATGGCGCAGGCGTCGGTCATCCACGAGCCCTCGGTATCGCCGTTGGCGATCTCGACGGTCAGGCCGTTCTTGTAGCCGGCCTCGGCCAGCAGCTTCTTGGCCTTCTCGATGTCCGGCTTGAGCGGCGGCAGCGCCGCGTACTCCGGATGGATCGGACAGACGTGGTGGTTCTCGGCGACCTGGCCGAGACCCTTGAACGCCTTGTCGAGGATCTCCTTGTGATCCATGCAGGCGGCGATGGCCTGGCGCACCTTGAGGTTGTCGAAGGGTTTCTCGGTGATGCGGAAACGCATGACCGCGGTCTGTGCCGTGGTCGCCTCGTGAAGGTCCACGAACGGCAGACGCTTGATGGTGTCGATGGCGTTGTTGGGCAGGCGGAAGACCATGTCCACCTGCTGCGACGCGAGGGCCGCGACCCAGGCATTGGTGTCCTCGCCGTGGTCGAAGTAGTGGATCTCGTCCAGGTGAAACGGTCCGGCCCACCACTTCCGCTCCTTTTTGAGAATCGCCCTCTCGCCCACCGCGAACGACTCGAGCTTCATCGGACCGGTGCCGATGGGATTCTTGGACAGGTCGGCGGCGTAGTCGCTGCCGAAGCCCTTGTGCACGATGGCGGCGGGATAGTTGTAGAAGTTCTCCGGCATGGCCAGAGCGGCCTTCTTCAAGTTGAACTTGATGGTGTAGTCGTCGATGACTTCCACGGCGTTGGCGATGCCCTGCTTCGTCTTGCCGTCGGGGCCGACCTCGACCATGGCGCTGAAGAGGCCGAGGTTCGAGGAGCCGGTCTTCGGATCGAGCCAGCGGTTGACCGTGTGGGCGACGTCGGCCGAGGTGAACTTGTCGCCGTTGGACCAGGTCACGTCGTCCCGCAGATGGAAGACCCAGGTCTTGAGGTCGTCGGACGCTTCCCATTTCTTGGCGAGATAGGGAACGGTGACGTTGTCCGCCTTGGTGCGGGTCAAATGCTCCACGATAAACCGGGCGACGTTGGATTTCTCGGTCCAGTCGAAGACGGCCGGATCGGTCACCTCCTGAATCCGCATGGAGACCCTGAGAGTGCCGCCGGGTTTCGGGGTCGCCGCGGACACGGACGGGACGAACGAGCCGCCGAGGAGCTTGTCGGCGGTGGTATACGCCAAGCCCGCGGTCATGCCCAATAACGCCGCCTGCCGCAAGAAATCGCGCCGGGTAATCTTCTTGGTCCGTAGTTGATCGCACAGTTCCGGAAGGTAGCTGTGCGTATCGGCTCCGAGGGCGCGCTCCGACGGCAGCGTGTAGCGTCGCGCGTCCCGGTTGAGGATCTTCTTGTCGCTCATGAACATAACCTCCGTTTGACTCGACTGCCGGGGGGTCACCGCGCGGATGGCACGGGGCGACGGTGGGGATGGGTGCCCGACCCGATCCCCGCGGCCCGACAGACCACTGTGGGAAAAGCCATAACCCTATTCCACCTTCGGTGTGGAATGCAAGCCGGTTTTCTGCGATTCTGGAGTGATGGAGACGCGGACGGGCGAGCGCACGCTGCAAATCATCGGACAGGCAACGCCCTCGGTGGAGGGGGCGGCCAAGGTCACCGCCGAGGCTCGCTACCTCGAGGACCTTCAGGCCACGGGCATGATCTACGGCAAGATCTGCCGGAGTCCCCTGCCCCATGCCCGGATTCTCGACATCGACACTTCGGCGGCCGAACGGCTTTCCGGGGTGATCTCGGTCGTCACCGCGAGGGACCTGCCCGACATCAAGTTCAGCTTCGTTCCGGAACTCGCGGACAAGACGCCGCTGTGCGCGCCCGGACGCACGGTGCGCTACGCCGGCGACGAGGTGGCGGCGGTGGCGGCGCTGGACGAAGCCACCGCCGAGGAGGCCGTGCGCCTCATCGAGGTGTCGTATGAGCCATTGGAGCCGGTGCTGGATGAGGTGGCGGCGCTGGCGGCGGATTCTCCCGCGGTCCACGACGGCGGCAACCTGGCCTACGAGGTGCACAAGACGGAGGGCGACGTCGAGGCGGCCTTCGCCGGCTGCGACCTGGTGCTGGAGGAAGAGTTCGAAACCACCCGTCAGTCCCACGCGGTCATGGAGACCCGCGGCTGCATCGCCCACTACGCCGCCACCGGGCAGCTCACGGTGTGGCACCAGACCCAGGCGCCCCACACCCTGCGCGGCGAGATCGCCCGCGCCCTGGGCATCCCCCAGCGGCAGGTCCGGGTGATCCAGCCAGAGACCGGCGGCGGCTTCGGCGCCCGGCTGGTGATGAACGTCATGGTGCCCATCGCCGCGGTGTTGTCGAGGAAGTCGGGCGGCCGCCCGGTACGCATCGTCAATACCCGGGACGAGGAGTTCCGCTGCGCCGGCGCCCGCTACGCCTACCGCTTCAGGCTCAGGCTGGGCTGCACGAAGGACGGCGTCATCCGGGCCAAGAGCCTCGAGGTCCTGGGCGACAATGGCGCCTACAACGACAAGGGCGTCTCCACCATCAACTTCATCACCATGGCCTTCTTCTCGTCTTACGACCGCCATCATCCGGCGACGTCGGTGGACGCCCGGCTGGTCTACACCAACAAGCCGCCCGGCGGCGCTTTCCGGGGCTTCGGCCATGCCGAGGGGACGTTCGCTTTCGAGTCCACCCTGGAGTCCATGGCCGAGCGGCTGGGCCTGGACCCGGTGGAGGTCCGTCTCGAAAACCTGAGGCGTCCGTGCGAACGTGCCTGTGTGGAGCGCGCCACCCGGCTCTTGCGGCCCGGCAAGGCGAGCGACCGAAAGGCAACCGGCGGGACGCGGACGGGCATCGGCATGGCGGTCCTTTCGGAGACCGGCGCCGGCCTGCGCTACTACCGGCAGAACTCCACCGAAGCCATCGTCAAGGTGGGACGGGACGGCTCCGTGGACATCATCGCCACCATCGCCGACACCGGCACCGGAACCCGTACCGTCATGGCTCAGATCGCGGCCGAGCAGCTCGGCGTTTCCGTGGAGCGGATCCGGCTCTTTCACAACGACACCGACGTGATCCCCTACGACCTCGGCACCTGGGCCAGCCGCACCACCTACGTGTGCGGCAACGCCGTGGCCGCGGCCGCGGCGGACGCCCGCCGGCGGCTCGCGGAAGTCGCCGGCGGGATGCTGGGCGCCGCTCCCGAGAGCCTGGTTTTCGGCGGCGAGCGGGTGGCGGCCACCGTGGAGCCGGGCGGCGAGTTGGAGTTCGACGAGGTGGTGCGGGAGGCCTACGACCGGCGAGGCCTGCTCATCATCGGCAAGGGCGCCTTCGTGGACGAGGAGGCCACCCGCTTCGTTGCCAACGACTACGAGGCGGCGGCCCCGGTCATCGCCGCCTGCTGCCACGTGGCCGAGGTGCGGGTGGACATGGAGACCGGAGCGGTGGAGCTTCTGCGCTACCTGGCGGTGCACGACGTGGGCCGGGCCATCAATCCCCTGGGGGTCCAGGGCCAGATCGAGGGGGGCGTTACCCAAGGGTTGGGATTCGCGCTGTACGAGGACCTGGTGGTGGACGGCGGCCAGGTGCTGAACCCGAATATGGTGGACTATCGCCTGCCCACGTTTCATACGATGCCCCAGAGGCTGGAAACAGAGTTCGTGGAAGGCGATCCCTCCGAGGGCCCCTACGGCGCCAAGGGCATCGGTGAGCTGCCGTTCGGCCCGGCCGCCCCCGCCATCGCCAACGCGATCTACAACGCCGTGGGGGTGCGCCTGAAAACCCTGCCCATGACACCGGAGCGGATATGGCGGGAGTCGAGAAACCCGAAATAGAACCGCCTCTTCAGCTTGGGTGTCAAGTGAGGTAGTGTGCTGCGGTGATGGAACATGCGTGATCTACCCACAAGGTGGGGGCTCAGCCTCCCCAACCGCGGCGTGCTGTTCGGGCTCACGACGGTGGAGGACCTCTTCGCCTCCGCGGCGCTGGCCGAGGAATGTGGCGTCTTCGAGTCCGTGTGGGTGGGCGACAGCTTCATCCACAAGCCGCGGCTCGATTCCATCGTCATGCTGTCGAACCTCGCCGCGCGCACCAGCCGGGTACGGCTGGGCACCATCTGCATGGCCACCTTCCCGTTGCGCCATCCGGTGGAACTGGCGATCCAGTGGGCCAGCCTGGACCACGTTTCCGGCGGACGCACCGTGCTGGGCGCCTGCATCGGCGGCGGCCACGAGCCCGAGCTTCGCGCCTTCGGGCAGACCTCCAAGGAGCGCGCGCCGCGGCTGGAGGAAGGGATCACGCTGCTGCGGGCGCTGTGGAGCGAAGGCAAGGTGCATCACCACGGGCGCTTCTACACCCTGGAGGACTACGACATCCTTCCCAAGCCGGTGCAGCGTCCCTGCCCCATCTGGATCGCCGTGAACCCCCGGCGGCCCCTCGACGGCAGCCCGCTGGTGGAGCGCGCGCTGGAGCGCGTGATACGGCTGGGCGACGGCTACATGACCGACGTGGTGGCGCC
This sequence comes from uncultured Binatia bacterium (SeqCode), assembly GCA_965218305.1. Classification (GTDB taxonomy): domain Bacteria; phylum Desulfobacterota; class Binatia; order UBA9968; family JAJDTQ01; genus JAJDTQ01. The sequence continues at coordinate 1,225,995 of OZ244617.1, forward strand.
CGACGAGTTCCGCCGTCGCTGGGACTTCATGCAGGAGGCGGCGGAGCGTCAGGGCCGCGACCTGAGCGCCTTCGAGACCTGCATCCACGGGATGATCAACATCAACGAAGACAAGCGGGTGGCCTACGAGGAGTCGAAGCACTACTTCCAGGAGTATTATCCGCTGGCCCCGCCCAGCGACGAAGTCATCCGGACCTGGCTCGCATACGGCGCGCCGGAAGAGTGCGCGGTGCTGTTGCGGGAGTGGCTGGACATGGGCATCAGCACGCCGGTGCTGCGCTTTACCGGGCACGACCAGTTGGCGCAGATCCGCCGTTTCGTCGAGGAGGTCCTTCCCCTGGTACAGGAGGGCGCCCGATGATGGAGACTGTCTTATGAACCCTGATCTGCGAACATTCCTTCAAGCGGTGCGGGAGACGGGACCCGACAACTACGTCGAGGTGACGAAGCCGCTGGACCCCTATCTGGAGATCAGCATCATCCAGCACAAGCTGGCGGCCGAGGGACGCAACCCGGTGATCTACTGCCCCGAGATCAAGGGCAGCTCGCTGCCGTTGGTGACCAACATGTTGGGCTCCTTCGATCTTCTGGCCTGGGGTTTGGGCTGCGACCCGCGCAGCATGTCCCGGGTGGAGATCTACGATGTCTTGCGCAAGAAGCTGGCGGAACGGAAAGATCCGGTGTGGGTGGACGAGGAGAAGGCCCCGGTCAAGGAGAGGAAGTTCATCGGCGACGCCGTTGACCTGAGCGTGCTGCCGATTATCCACAACTCCAAGCTGGATGCGGGAAAGTACATCAGCGCCGGTTTCATGATCGCCCGGTGGCCGGACACGGGCGTTCCCAACGCGGGCATCTACCGCCACATGGTCATGGGCCGGAACCGCCTCGGCTGCATGATCAATCCCGGTAACGACGGCGCCTACATCGCCCGGCGCTGCGCCGAGCTGGGCCGCCCCATGGAGGTCGCCCTGGTCATCGGCCACCACTCCGCGGTGCTGCAGGCGTCGCAGGCCAAGGGGGTGGTGGAATTCGACCTCATGGGCGGATACCTCGGGGAATCGTTGGAGGTGGTCCAGGGCGAGACCGTGGACGTGCCGGTGCCGGCGCAGGCGGAGATCGTCATCGAGGGCACCATCGATGCGGCCACGATGGCCACCGACGGCCCCTACGCCGAGTACCTGGGCTACTACGGGGTCGGCGACAAGCCCTGCTACATCATCGACGTGAGCGCCATCACCATGCGCCGCGATGCCATCTACCATCACCTGGACTCGGCCCACATCGAGCACAACCTGGCGCCCAACGTAAGCGCCGAGATGAGCATGTACGACCGCCTCCGGTCCCAGTTTCCCACCCTCAAGGCGGTGAACACCATGGGCTGGCTGGGTACGTACGTCTCGTTGCAACAGCGGGTCCCCGGCGAGGGCAAGCAGGCCGGCCTGGTGGCCGTGTCCACCGACAACTACGGCAAGACCGCGGTGGTGGTGGACGACGACGTGGACGTCTACAACGAGCGGGAGGTGGCCTGGGCCATCAGCACCCGCATGGTGGCGGACCAGGACCTGCTGATCATGCCGGGAGTCAAGGGCGCGCACCTCGACCCGGTGTCCTACAACGAGGCCCGCACCGGCCGCGGCCCCATGACCACCCACCTCGTCATCGATGCCACCCGCCCGGTGGAAAAGGAATTCGAGACCAGGATCGAGCCGGACCCGGAACTGTGGCAAAAAATGGCGCTGAAGGACTATCTGAAGCCGTGAGCGAAACACGGTTTGAAACGCTGATCCGCCATTGACAAAGAAACGGGCACGAACTACTATTCCTCGTTTCGCACGTTCCACGAAGGAAAAGGCTATCGTTGCCGGCCCGTAGGGCGGCGACCAGTCAAAGGAGGCAGATAATGCGACGCTACACATGGACAGCATTGTTGGCGATTGCGCTGGTGAGTTTCCTGGCCAGCGAGGTCGCGGCCCAGGATCTCCACAAGATCAAGGTCACCGCCGGCCGGAACAGCATCATCTCCATGCTCTACCTGGCGGGAGAGATGGCCGGAATCTTCGAGAAGAACGGCATCGACGTGGAAGTGGACGTGCGCCCCTTCAAGGGGCACATGGCCGCGCTGCCCGCGAAGGAAGTGCCCTGCTCGTCCTATGCAGGGACTGCCGCCATCGCCAGGATCAACAAGGGGCTCGACTTCGTCATCGTCGGAGGAGGGCTCACCGTGATGCAGGAGGTCTTCGTCAAGAAGGACAGCCCGGTCCAGTCCATCGGCGATCTCCGGGGCAAGAAGTACGGCACCTGGTCCACCGGCGCCGGCGCTTTCAAGGCCACCCGGGCGGTCATCATAGACGGCCACGGCATCGACGTACTCAACAAGAAGGACGTGGAGCTGGTGCAGGCCGCGGCCCCCGCGCTGCTGGCCCTGCTGGGTCGCGGCGACGTGGACTCCATGTTCAACATCAGCTCCCTGACCGTCCGGGCAGCGTCGCAGCCCGACAAGTACCGGTCGGTGTTCGCGCCCAACGACTACTGGAAGTCGAAGACCGGCCAGGCCATCGTGTGGTCCGCGCCGCTGGTCTGCTGGCGGGAGTGGGTGGACGCAGACAAGAAACGCGCGGCTGGTTTCTCCGCCGCGGTCATGGAGTCCATGCACTGGCTCAGGAACCCCAAGAACTTCGACCAGGCCGAGGCCAAGTTCGCCAAGGTGACCGGCATCAAGAACAAGGCGGAAGCCGGCATCTACAGGGACTGGTTGCAGAAGAACAAGATCTTCCTGGCCAAGTGGGACAAGGAGACCGTGGACCATCAATGGAATTTTCTGGAGATGGCCAAGCGGCGGGGGGTCCTGGACTTCGTTCCGGACAAGAAGAAGTACGGGCTGATTCTCAACTAGTCGACGTCACGGCTTTCGGGTTCTCGGGACGGCTCCGGCCGCTCCGAGGACCCGAAGCCTTCGCATCCATCCCTGACAGGCTCTCCTCATGATCAAGGGCAGGCCCGGTCTTGTGGCCGGCGTTCTCACGTTCATCGGTTTCGTTGTGCTGTGGCAGTTGGTGTCGCTGCTGTTTCTGCCGGCTTTTCTGCCGGGTCCGCAGGAGCTTCTGGCGAGACTCGTGGTGGTTTATTCGGAAACCAGCAGCTACGTGGTGGTCTGGGATACACTTCGGCGGATCATTCTGGGTCTCATCAGCTCCATGATCATCGGCGGCGTCGCCGGACTGATCATGGGCCTCCACAGGCACGTGGAGGCGTTCATGGACGGCTGGATCATGGTGCTGCTGACCTTTCCAGCGGTTTGCTGGGCCTTTCTGGGGGTTCTGTGGTTCGGCCTCTCGGACATCGGGCCGATCTTCACTACCGTGCTTATCGTCTTCCCGTTCGTGGCTCTCAACGTCTGGGAAGGGACCAAGGCCATCGACAAGGAAGTCATCGACATGGCCAAGGTCTACAAGGCCGGCCGGAATCTGATCATCCGCAAGGTGATCATACCGCAGCTCCTGCCCTATCTCTTCTCGTCCATGCGGATCGCGCTGTCGCTGTCCTGGAAGATCGTCCTGGTGGGAGAGGCATTCGCCGTGGGCAGCGGGGTCGGCCAGCAGTTGATGATCCATTTTGAAGATACCAGCGTGGACCTGATGCTCGCCTGGGGCGTCAGCTTCATGGTCTTCATGGTCCTGGTGGATGTATTGATATTCCGCTCCTGGGAAAGACGCGCCTTCCGGTGGCGGCATCAGGTTGCGACTTAGCCGAGTACAGGTATCGTCCATGGCTTCGACCGTCGTTCACGTAGACAAATTGACAAAGAAGTTCCCCACTCCGGGCGGCGGCGGAGAGTTCGTGGTGCTCGACGCCGTGAGCCTGGACGTCAAGGAGGGAGAGTTCGCGAGCCTCGTGGGGCCCTCCGGCTGCGGGAAATCCACGTTGCTGAACGTTATCGCGGGCATCGAGGTGGAGAACGGCGGCAGCCTCACGGTGTACCCCGCGGCCCAGTCGGCCGACGGCGCCGTGCACGTGGGCTACGTCTTCCAGAGCGCCCGCCTGCTCAACTGGCTCACGGTGGAGGACAACATCCGCTTCGCGCTGGAGGCCCAGGCCGTGCCGCGCGAGCAGTGGCGCGACCGCGTGAGCAAGTACCTCGACATGGTGGGCCTGGCGGGCCAGGAGCCGAACTACCCCCTCAACCTGTCCGGCGGGATGCAGCAGCGGGTGGCCATCGCCCGCGCCCTGGCCATCGAGCCCGACGTCCTGCTCATGGACGAGCCCTTCAGTCACTTGGACGAGATCACCGCGCGCAAGATGCGCATCGACCTGATGGAAATCCTCGAACGCGCGAAGACCACCATCCTGTTCGTCACCCACGACCTGCGGGAGGCCGTCTACCTTTCCGACAACGTGTATATGATGAGCACCAAGCCGGCGCGGATATTCCGGCACGTCCACGTGGACCTGCCGCGGCCGAGGCAGCCCGAGGACTCGCGCCTGTTCGACATGGAGAAAGAGCTGGTGCGGGAGTTCTTCGCCGTTCTGGAGCAGCAGTCCCAATGAGCATGCGTTTCTACATGCGTGCGGCGTCCATGGTGGCGCTGGTGGCGTGCTGGTGGGTCGGGTCCCTGTTCACGCTGCCGGAGGTCCTGCCGGGGCCGGTCCGGATTCTCGAGACCATGGGACGTATCCTTGTGGAGCCCGGACCCGAGGGCAACTCGGCCTTCTTCCACATCGGCATCACGTTGTTCCGCATCGTCATCGCGTTCGCGATGGCGATGCTGGCGGGCATCGGCATCGGACTGGCCATGGGACTCCGCAAGACCGTGGAGTATTGCCTCATGAGCCTGATCCCGCTGTTCCTGACCATACCCACCATACTGATGGTATTTCTGGCGGTACTCTGGTTCGGGTTCAGCGAGACCGGGAGCCTGGTGGCGGTGGTAGCGGTGGTCACGCCCTTCGTGACCGTGAACATGGCGGAAGGCACCAAGGCCATGGACAAGAGCTTGATGGACATGGCCAAGTCCTTCAAGGCCAACCGGCGGATGCTGATCCGCAAGGTTTACATACCCCAGCTCATGCCCTACCTGATGTCCGCGTTCCGCTACTCCTTCGGCATGACGTGGAAGATCGTGGCCCTGTCGGAAACCTTCGGCATCAAGTTCGGCATCGGCTACATGTTCTTCTTCTGGTTCGAGAACTTCGACATGGAGCAGGTGCTGGCCTGGATCCTGCTCTTCGTGATCCTGATGCTGATCATCGAGTACGGCGTCATCGCCCGCTTCGAGCAGCGCGCCTTCGCTTGGCGCCGCACATTCTCCGCCGCCGCCCTATAGCCCCGGATCATCATCCCGGACCCTGGATCATCATCCCGGACCCCGGGTGTCATCCCGGACTTGATCCGGGATCCAGAGACGCGGCCCTGTGCCCGTTCGTCGCCATGCTACCGCCCCTGCGCCTTGATCTCCGCCAGGGAGAACGGCCCCGCTCCCATCACCTGGTGCAGCTCCCATTCGATCAACTCGAACTTGCAGAAACCGGCCGCGGTGTAGGGATCGCTCCCGGCGATGCCTTCCGCCTATGAACCACATGCGCGTCGCTCCTTGGTCGTGCCCTAGCTGGCGGCGCAGATGTCCCACCAGTTCTGGTCGAGATCGCTGAACACGAACGAGACCTCGCCGTTGTCGTCCTGCAGGTCCCGCACCTCGCCGATGCCCATGTCCTTGCCCGAAGTCCGGAACGCCCGGTGCGCGTCCACCACCTCCTGCTCGGTTTCCACCTGAAGCGTGAAGCGGTTCAGCTCGGAGACGTAGTGCCGCGTCCGGCCCGGCAGCACCACCACGTACCAGGGCGTATCGTAGTGCTTGATGTACACCGATGAACGGCCGCCGCCCGCGATCTCCAGCCCCAGCACCTCGCTGTAGAAGCGCGCGCTGACCTCCTTGTCGTCGCATTCACGGGTACCGTGGCTCAATGCCTGGGGCACGTAACCGCGCCCGGGAAACCGCTCCTCCGGCATCTTGGCGCTCCACGGATTGATGGCGTTCCGCTGGCCCCGCACCACGGCCTCGTGGTCGTAATACTCGATTTCCCAGTCGTTGCCGCCGGGCTCACGGAAATAGACGGAATGGGCAAAGTGGCTCTCGTGCGGGCGGCTGACGCGCATGAGCTTGTACTGCTCCTTGTGAGCGTTGAGATATTCGTAAGCCGCGTTCACCTCGTCGACGGTTTCGACCCGCACGCCGTAGTGATGCAGATGCGGCTTGTCCACGGCCTCGGGGTCGCCCTCGTGAACCACCAGCTCCCAGTCGGTGTTGGGGTGCTTCACCGTTGCCTGTCCCGGTCCCTGCCGTACGACCTCGAACGCCAGCAGGTCGGTGAGCACCGGCACGGTCTCGTCCAGGGACTTGCACTCGTAGTGGCCGCGCTTGAGTGCGGTGGGCTTGATCATGTTGCGTTCCTCCGTCAGGTATGTCGTCAGAGGCCGTGAGCGGCATGCAAGGCCAATTCACGGCACCGCCCAACGTAGCGCATTTCGGCGGGTTGATGAAGCGCTGTCCCGGCCCGCCTTGGCGGTGCTCACGCTTGCTTTTTCCCCTCATCCCTGGTTCCTTCGATTCGTGCCGCAGGCCGAATCGAGACCCGACGGGAGGCTCATGATGTCGACCCGGATCAGCCATGCCCCATGCACCTATGAGGACTATCTCAACACACCCGATGATGTCCGTTACGAGCTCATCGAAGGAGAACTGCTGGTCATGGAGCCGGCGCCCACCACGTCGCACCAGCGAGTCGTGGTCAATCTTACCCTTCTTCTCGCGCCATTCGCGAGGGACCATGGCCTGGGTGAAGTGCTCATTTCGCCCACCGACGTTTACCTCTCCGACACCAACGTGTTGCAGCCGGACCTCCTCTTCGTTTCCGCGGCGCGGGCATCCATCATCACCGAACGCGACGTCCACGGCGCCCCGGGCCTGGTCGTCGAGATCGCTTCGCCGGCGACCCGACGGCGCGACCGCACCGTCAAGATGGAGATCTACGCGCGGTACGGGGTGGCCGAATACTGGCTGGCCGACCCCAAGGCCGCTACCCTCGAAACGCTCCGGCTGGAAGACGGGCAGATGGCGGCGACCGGGCGCTACGGCCGGTCGGACACTTTCACCACACCTCTGCTGCCGGGCCTGAGCGTAGACCTGAGGAAGATCTTCTGACAAGGTTCCGTTCATGTTGACCCATTTTGTCACACGTCGCAGGCAGCCGTTCGCCGATAGTCACGAGTTCGGGTCCGCGGGCCCGTACGAGATCGTGGCGGGCGAGGCCCGCGGCGAGGTCGCCCCGGAGGATCCCCGCAACGCCTGTATCGTCAATCTCGCCAAGTCACCCCGGAACCAGCGTGGGGCCGTGGAGTACCGGTGCGACGTCCACATCCTGCGGCCGAAGGACAGGGACAAGGGGAATCGGCGGGTGCTGTACGAGGCGCCCAACCGGGGCAGCAAACGCGGGTTGATGTTCCTCAACGACGCGCCGGAATGCAACGACCCCGTGACCCTGGAACACGCCGGCAACGGCTTCCTGATGCGCTACGGCTATACCTGGGTCACCTCCGGCTGGCAGGGAGACCTCGTGCCCTGGAAGGACGGCATGGTGCTGGACGTCCCCGTCGCCACGGACGGCGAACAGCCAATCCGGCAGCGCGTTCGCGTCGATATCTGCGTCAATCGCCCGGGCGTCTACAGCCAACCCCTGAGCGGCGATCCGCGCGTCCGTAGCTATTCGGCCGTCAGCCTGGACACCTCCGAGGCCGAGCTGACCGTAAGGATGCGGTCTTACGGTGAGCGAGAGGTCATACCGCCCACTGAGTGGGCGTTTGCCGTCGTGGACGCCGGGGCCGGCGACGGACCAGCGAAGGTCAAACCCAGCGCTTCCCATATCCACCTACCGGGAGGATTCATCCCGGGCGCCATCTACGAGCTGGTGTACAAGGCCCAGGGCCCGCTGGTGCTGGGCCTTGGCTTCGCAGCCGTCCGGGATCTGGTGTCGTTCCTGCGCTACGAACAGAAGGACGGCGACGGCAACCCCCACCCCCTGTCGGAAGGAACGGGTATCGAAAAAACCTATGCCTGGGGCCGGTCCCAAAGCGGCCGGTTCCTGCGGGACCTGGTATACCAGGGTTTCAACGAGGACGAGCACGGCCGGCAAGTGTTCGACGCCATCGCCCCCCACGCCTCGGGTGGCGGGCGCATGTTCCTCAACTACGAATTCGCGCGGCCGGTCACCTCGTGCCAGCAGCACACCAATCAACTCGAACCCGAGCTGTTTCCGTTCGCCTACAACGTCCTGGAGGACCCCCAGACGGGTCGCAAAGACGGCATCCTGAAACGGCCTGCCACCGATCCCCTCGTGGTCCATACCCAGACCTCAACCGAGTATTGGCAGAAGCGAGGGTCACTGGCGCACACCGACGGCCGGGGAAACGACGTCCCCCTGCCCGACCGCGTGCGCATGTACCTGATGGCCAGCACGCAGCACAACGCGCCGTACGGTACCCGTGCCGTCAAAGGGAAGACCCGACATCCCGCCAATCCCCTGAGCATCGGCCCTGCCCTGCGCGCGCTCATCGTCGCCATGGACCGCTGGGCCACGGACGGTACGGCCCCACCCTCAAGCCGGATTCCGAGGACTGCTGACGGTACGCAAGTCGTTCCTGAAAGCCTGCGTACCGGATTCCCGGCCATCCCCGGGGGGAATTGCACCGGACTCCATAACCGCCAGCTCTTCCTGGACTACGGCGACGGCGTCGCCCGCGGCGTCATCGACGACCGCCCGAAGCCGCCGCCGGACGGCGCCGGCTACACCATCCTCGCGCCCGCGGTGGACGCCGACGGCAATGACGTCGCCGGAATCCGCCTTCCCTGGATCACCGTCCCCTTGGGTACCTACACCGGATGGAACCTGCAATCCGAGGAGGTGGCGGAAGGCGAGTTGGCCGGCCTGCTGGGTTCATCCATTCCCTTCCCCCGGACCCGCGCCGAACGTGAAGCCGCCGGTGACCCACGGCTGTCCTTGGAGGAGCGATACGGGAGCGTGGACGACTACGTTGAACGGGTGCGCGAGCAGATCGGCACTCTGGTCCAGGCCGGCTACATGCTTGCCGAGGACGCGGACGCGTTGCTGGCCGACTGCCGGCAGGCGTATCTGGATGCCGTCGGTTTCACGCGGAAAGACGCCAGCGGCGGCGACCGGGTCTTGTGAACCGGGTCCAGAGATGTCGACGAGGGCAGCGCCGGAGAGGCTCCAAGGGCCGGGGAAGTCGATCGCAAACAGATGGCAGGGAAAGTGCCCCCGGCGAGACTCGAACTCACGACACCAGGATTAGGAATCCTGTGCTCTATCCTACTGAGCTACGGGGGCGTATAGGGAGAGTCCCACGGCGTCTCCGGACCGTGCAAGCAAGAGCCGGAAACGGGCGGCGCGTGGGGGCTTTCTGACACGGCCGGCCGCGGCTTGTCAAACGATTTCCGAAGTGCCGGGTACGCGCCTCCCTTGCTCTACGCGTCCGGCGGCACATTCATCCCGCGCTGCACCGCGGGGCGGGCGCCGATGGTGTCGAACCAGCGCTTGACCTGCGGGAAGTCGGCCAAATCCACCTGATGTCTCTCGTGCCGGCCCACCCAGGGGTAGGTGGCGATATCCGCCACCGAGTATTCCCCGGCGAGGTACTCGTGGTCGGACAGGCGTTTCTCCATCACTCCGTAGAGGCGGCGGGCTTCGTTCTTGTACCGGTCGATGGCGTAGGGGACCTGCTCCTTGGCGCCGATGAAGTGGTGCGCCTGGCCGAACATGGGTCCTACCCCGCCCATCTGGAACATGAGCCACTGCATCACATCGTAACGGGCGCGGGATTCCTCGAGCAGGAACCGGCCGCCGGCCTTTTCCGAGAGGTAGAGCAGGATGGCGCCGGACTCGAACAGGCTGTAGGGGCCGCCGCCGGGGCCGTTCGGGTCGACGATGGCCGGGATCTTGTTGTTGGGGCTGATAGCGAGGAAATCGGGCGCGAACTGCTCGTCCTTGCCGATGTTGATGGGATGCACGTCGTACGGCATCTCCAGCTCTTCCAGCATGACGGACACCTTGCGGCCGTTGGGAGTTCTCCACGTATACAGATCGATCATGATGCCTCCTTGGGGTGTATCTTGACTCGCTTGGCGGTCCAAGGCAACGGCAGGCGCCGTCGCTTGCTGAACCGGCCGGCGGCGAGTCCGGCCAAAACCACGAAAATGAACTGGAGAACCGGCCACACGCGGATGACGAGGGACGGCGTGACCGACTCCACCTCGACGGTTCGCGCGACCTCCGTCGCCTGTAGCCGGCCCTGGGCAGTCGCCTTGGCCAGCACTCGATGGGGCGAGGCGTCGGTGAACTGGAACGCCAGATCGAGGGTGCCGTCCGTGGGCACGCGGTTAAGGGTGAAGATCTCCTTGCCCTTCTCAAGCTGCACCACTCTCAGGGTCACCGTGGCCGGCACGGGTTCTCCGGTGCCGGGGTCGATGCCGCGCCATCGTAGGGCGCTCGGGTTGCCCACACGGGGCGGCGCGACTGTCAACTCCCCTTTCAACCCGGCAGTTTGGTTGGTATCCGCGCTGAGGCCCCCGTCCAAACCGGCGCCGTACAGGAGCGTGATCATGAGAACTGCCGCCACCCCGGCCGGAGCGGAGAAGATTCTGCCCGCGATGAACCCGAGGAGGAAGAGCGCGGCGACAAAACCGGCGAGAAAGGCTGTTTTCGCGCGGTTCTCGCGCACCTGGATCGCGAAGGACCGTTCGAGCCGGCGCCCTTGTCCATCGGTGGCGCTTACGTCAAGCCGGTACTCACCCCGAATGGGAAACACGTAGTCCCAGGAAAGCGTTCCGGTCACGTTGGCGAGGTTCATGTCGATGAGAGGGGTTCCCTCGATCAGCGGGAAGTCGGAGGAGATCAGCGTGCCGGGTGGCGGCGCCGTGAGCCGGACGGAGAGGTCTACCGGACCGCGAGGCCTTTCCCCGGCTCCGTCAACGTCGATGGTGATGGTGGCCGGGTCCTTCAGGGGACGCAGCAGGGTCGTGTCGGGTGAAACTTGGACCCTGATCGCGTTGTCGGCCACCTGGGCCGCGACAGACCTTTCGAGACTCGCCGACAACAGAACTGCAGGCACCAGAAACAGCAGACGGACAACGACGGGGATCCGCCTCCCGGGGCCCGACGGGAAAGGACGCGCAAGTCGACCCGCAGGTCGTGATGTGGATGGGTCGGACGGGATGCCGGCTAGTGGCACGGAACAATGGCCAGCGCGTGACGGAAGTCATGCATGGCATCGTGAACGGGAGGATAGGCGGCGGCCAGACTTACGTACAAGAGCACGCCCACCACGGCCATGAAAGCCGCGGATCTGACGTAAAACGATAGTTCCTCGGACATCACCCAGGTGAGTCCGGATGCGGCGCTTCGAGTCAGCCGGGCTGTACGTTCCATCATGGCGATGATTCCTACGCCAGGGCCGCAATGCTTGTCAAGCATTGTCCGGACGAGGGCGCGCATCAAGGGAGGCAAGGAATCGCTCAGATCCTACGCTCGAATGCACGCGACGCTGTGATCCTTCCCCTTCGTCACGAATGGAATGGAGCGCTCGGTGCATTCCCCGATGCGGAGGGGGCAACGGGATGCGAAACGACAGCCCGGGCTCGGGTTCAAGGGTACTGCCGGCTCGCCTTCAAGCGGCCGCAGTTGACCGGGTTGGCCAATCCGCGGACGAGAGTCGAGAAGGGCCTTGGTGTAGGGGTGCTGGGGGCGCTGCATCACGACATCCGTTGAGCCTTCTTCCATGATCTTGCCGCCGTACATCACCGCGATGCGGTCCGACACGTACTCGGCAACGTTGAGATCATGGGTGATGAAAACCATCGTGAGGCGAAGTCTTGTCCTGAGGTCTTGAAGGAGCGCCAGGACCTGAGCCTGAATGGAGACATCCAACGACGAGACGGGCTCGTCCGCAAGAATCAGCGAAGGCTCCGTGGCCAGGGCTCTGGCGATGGCGATTCGCTGCCGTTGACCTCCACTGAACTCGTGCGGGTAGCGTTCCAGATGCTGCGAAGACAACCCTACCTGCTCAAGCAAATGGACAACGCGTTCACGCCGCCCTTCCCCGCGGAGGCCGAAATGGATCGTCAATGCCCTGCCGATGATCATCTCGGTCCGCATGCGAGGATTCAGAGACGAGAAAGGGTCCTGGAAGATGAACTGGATGTCCTTGCGAAGCGCCTTCATTTCGCTGGGCGAGCGCAAGAGTGGCGGCGGAGTGAATCGCTCCGCCGCCGGTTATAGCGGAACGCGAGTCGCATGTTCGAGAAGCTGAACACCGCGGAGCGATGGATGTTCGACATCCTCTTGCTCGTTCTGGTGACTTTCTATTCGTACTCCGCGGTGCTTGTCCCCGCGGCCACCCAGTACCATCGCGGGATCTATGTCATCATCACCTATGTGCTCGTGTTCCTCGTCTACCGCTCGCAGAGCGTGCCTGGAAGGATCGTGATTATCTGTTGATGGCCACGTCGGTGCTGTGCATCGGCTACTGGATGTGGAACTTCGAGGCCATCAACTACCGGGTCGGCGCCGAGACCGTCCTGGATCAATGGATTGCCATGGCGGGTGTGCTGATCGGCGTCGAGTTGGCGCGCCGGGTGGTGGAAAACGTCTTCGTTGTCCTCGGGGCCGTCATGCTGCTCTATGGGGTCTACGGCGATTACATGCCCGACCTCATCTCCCACGCCGGGGACACTTTTCCGGCCCTCTGCACCAGCATATTCTACAAGAGCGACGGGGTCTTCGGGATCATGGCCAACGTGCCGGCCACCTACGTGATCCTGTTCGTCATCTTCGGGGCCTTCCTTGAAGCGAGCGGGGCACAGCGTTTCTTCGTCGACTTCCCGCTTGCGGCGGTGGGGCACCGGGTCGGCGGGCCGGCCAAGGTGGCGGTGATCGCCAGCGGTCTGTTCGGGTCCATCTCCGGCAGCGCCATCGCCAATACCGTGTCCACGGGCACCTTCACCATTCCCATGATGAAGAAGGCCGGCTTCAAGCCCCATGTCGCCGGCGCCATCGAGCCCGCCGCCTCCATCAGCGGCATGTTCATGCCCCCGATCATGGGCGCTGGCGGCTTCATCATGTCGGAGCTCACCGGCGTGCCCTACTCCACCATCATGCTGGTGGCCGTCTTTCCGGCGCTGATGTACTTCTTCAGCGTCTACGTCATGGTCCATTACGAGGCCAGGCAGCACGGCATCCGGGGCGAGAAGTCGCAGACGGGCGCCGGAGAGATCTTCAGACGCGGCTGGTACTACGTTCTGCCGCTCGCGGTCATCACCGTGCTGATGCTGGTGGGGTACTCGCCCGCCTATTCGGTGATACTGGGGATGGTGACCTGCATCGCCGTGAGTTGGCTGCGCAAGGACACGAGGATCGGTCCGCGGCGCTTTCTGGGGGCCGCCCGCGCGGGAGCCGAGAACAGCCTCAAGATCGGCGCCACCCTGGGCGTCATCGGCATCATCATCGGCGTGCTGACCTACAGAGGCCTGGTGCTCACGTTCGCCGACATCGTGATCACGCTGGCGGACGGCAAGCTCTGGCTGACCATTCTGCTCATTGCCTTGGCGTCCCTGATCCTCGGCATGGGCGTACCGGTCACCGCCGCCTACCTGATCACCGCCGTTGTGGCGGTGCCGCCGCTGACGGAGTTGGGCGTCAACCCCATCGCGGCGCACATGATCGTCTACTGGCTGTCCCAGGACTCGAATATCACCCCGCCCGTATGCATCGCCGCGTTCGCCGGCGCCACCATCGCTCAGGCGGACATGTGGAAGACCGCCTTCAGCGCTTTCAAGTTCGCCAAGTTCCTCTATCTCGCACCCTTCCTCTTCGGCTACGTGCCGGCTTTCTCGCTCGGTGGGAACTCCGACATCGCCATCGCCTTTGTGCTGATCATCATCGGGACCTGGGGCTATTCCTGGCTGCTGAGCGGTAGCTGGCTCGACCGGTTCACCGGCGGAACGGCGAAGGCCTGACTCCGCACCGACTCTTTCCTCAAGTCTGCCATTTTCGACAAAGAATTTCCGGCTTCGGCTGCCATTGACAGATTACTCGAATATCGCATTCACGAACCTCCACGACTTGTAGTCCTTTCGCATCGTATGGATCACCAAAACTCGCCCCTTCTCGATGTCCATGAAAGCACGTTGACCGCCATGACCCACCATTGTTGCCATGTCGAAATCATACTCTGGGTAGTCGAATCGGAAGTATTTGCCATATCTTCCGGGGCTTCGACGCCCTGTCGGCACTGATTCGGTGATCGCGCTTCGCAGGTAGTCTCCCATACATCCCTCAGACCTGAACCGCTCGGCGATTCTGATGGCGAGCCTCAACCAATCCGTTCGAGTCGCGTAGTAACGCCCCGATGTTTGAGGCATCCCGGTCTTGTCACCGAGGAACTTGGATGGAGAGGCCAGCCCGGCGTCATCCGCTAGAGCTTTGCCGGCGAATTCATCGAATCCTTCCGGAGAAACCGAGACGAGGACCGTACCGATCGCCAAGGAATTACCGGGGCTGTAATCGAAAATCCTTTCCCCGTGTCTTTGATTGCCGAGCCCACGAAGAGTGTCGATGATAGGAACACCCCGGAACACTTTCTTCACAACGTTGCGGTTGGCCCGAGGGGCGTTCGAGAAAAGGACGCTGTCTCCTGATGCCATATTCAGGGCGTCGATGATGCTCGTGTTGCCGTAAAACGTGCCGCCAAGCTGCGGTACGTACTTCTTGATCTGGTCCTCCAACGATTCGATGCGACCTTTGCAGTAGGCCTTGCCGACAAGGTAAGCGACAATGCTCTTCGTCATGGAGTAGCCAAAGAGGAGGGCGTCTTCCGGTATATCATTTCTACGCCAGTCATATTTGATTTTCTCCCCGTCATAGTAGAGTACGCTAATGATCGCGGAACGGGCAATCGACCTTTGAATCCCGGCAGGCAGTGCCGTCTGTCCGTCGTTCAGCGTTCTGGGACTGTCGCTCGGTCTTACAGGTATCGGCTTCAACAGGAGTGGTTTCCCTCCTCCGAGCGTGAAACCCAATCGGTTCTTCAGGACTTCTTCCAGCCTTTCCCTGCTCGCATTCTTGTTGTGGCCCGCCAGTGCTTCCGTACCCGGCCCGTAGGAAAGTA
Organism: uncultured Binatia bacterium (SeqCode); assembly: GCA_965218305.1. GTDB lineage: Bacteria > Desulfobacterota > Binatia > UBA9968 > JAJDTQ01 > JAJDTQ01. The sequence goes on from OZ244617.1 coordinate 1,241,224, forward strand.
CGGAGACGGTGACGGCGAGGAGCAGCAGCCAAGCCATTGAGGACAAAGGTTTGCTTCGCATTGCGACCTCCATCGTGAGTCGGAAGGCGTGTTGTCGGCGCGGTGGAAAGATATTAGGCCACGGTACCCGGCACTGTCAACGAGTACGGGCCGCCGCCCATACCGGCGAGGATTGACAACCCGCATCCGAAATAAGAAACTGCCCGAATGAGTTTTCGCTACAAACCGGGCGATCCGGTAAGGGTGCTGGATACGTTGACACTGGGGCATCACGTCCGCTCGCCCCAGTATCTCAGGGGCAAGAAGGGCGTGGTGGCGGACATCCGCGGCAGCTTCAAAGACCCGGAGCTGCTGTCCTTCGGCAAGGACGGTCTGCCGGAGGCGAACCTCTATTCCATCGAGTTCGATTTGGCCCATGTATGGGACGACCGGCCCGCGCCCAAGGGTGTCAACAAGATCTACGCGGACATCTTCGAGCAGTGGCTCGAACCGCGATAACGCTTCAGGGAGAACGTCATGGCCAAGGAAAAGCAGGAAGTGAACGTCGAGGCCGCCCCCACCGAGGGGCCGAGCTATTTTGAACGGCGGGCCCGCGCCACCGCGGACCTGCTGAAGGAAAAGGGCGTCCTCAGCGCTGACGAGACGCGCAGCGTCAAGCACGGGCACGGCCACGACCACAGCCACGACGACGTGTTCGAGCAACTCCACGCCAACAACCCCATCGATCTCGAAGAGCACGAGCACACGCTGTTCGAGAAGCAGATGCTGGCCCTGGGCAACGTACTGCGGGAGAAGGGCATCATCAGCACCGACGAGGTGAGGCGCAAGATCGACGAGAACGAGGGCGTATCACCGCATCAAGGCTCGCGGGTGGTGGCCCGGGCGTGGGCGGACCCCGAGTACAAGAAACGTCTGTTCGAGGACGGCATCGCGGCGGCCGAGGAGCTCGGCGTGGACATGTCCACCGCCAACCAACTCATCGCGGTGGAGAACACCGACGAAGTGCACCACGTGGTGGTGTGCACGCTGTGCTCGTGCTATCCGCGGCAGCTCCTGGGCCAACCCCCGGACTGGTACAAGAGCACGAACTACCGCACCCGCGTGGTGGTGGATCCCCGCCGGGTGCTGAAGGAAATGGGGCTGGAACTGCCCGAGTCCACCGAGGTGCGGGTGGTGGACAGCACCGCCGAGACCCGCTACTTGGTGGTGCCCAAGCGTCCGGAGGCGACCGAAGGCTGGAGCGAGGAGCAACTGGCGGGGCTGGCCACGCGCAACAGCATGGTGGGCTGCTCCAATGCTCTCACTCCGCTGCAGAAAGAAATGATGGCCGATTGAAGGATTTGACCGAGTCGAAGGAGGCCGGCATGAGCGTGTTACGAAGTCTCAAGGAGCGTTGCGACCCTTCCCTGGCGGGGCTCATCGTGGTGGACGTCCAGAATGATTTCTGCAGCCCCGAGGGGGCGTGCGCCAAACGTGGCGTGGATATCAAGTCGGGCCTGGAAATGGTGCCCAACCTGTACAAGCTTATCGACGAGGCGCGCGAGGTGAGCCTGCCCATCATCTACATCCAGACCGTCCACAGCGAGTGGACCGACACCGAGCCCTGGCTCTATCGCAAGCCTGAGGGCGCGGACGTCGAGACCTGCCGCGAGGGCTCCTGGGGCGCCGACTTTTTCGACGGCATCGAGCCCCGGGCGGACGAGCGGGTGGTGATCAAGCACCGCTACAGCGCCTTCATCAACACCGACCTCGAAACGATCCTCAAGGCCAAGGGGATCGAGAGCGTCCTCCTGACCGGCGTGGCCACCAACGTGTGCGTGGAAAGTACCATGCGGGACGCCTTCATGCTGGACTACTACGTCGCCATGGTGCATGACTGCATGGCTACTTCCGACCCGGTGCTCCACGAGGGCACCCTGGAGAACACCCGCCGCCAGTTCGGCCTGGTGGCGTCCCACAAGGAAGTCATCGATACGTGGGAGGGGCTGGAGCGGAACAAGAAGGCGGCTCCGGGGTTCTAAGCGTCCAGGGGTGGCTTGCCACGCATGTAGGGGCGACCGGCCGGTCGCCCCTACCGGAGATCGTCCCGCCGGCCTTTTCTGCAGCGTAGGCACCTAATCCAGTTTGATGTCCAGTTCCTCCAGCAGCGCCGCCGCGTCCGCCTTGAAACCCTCGTCGATGTTCTGATACAGGCTCTTCCCCTTGGTGTCCGCGTCCACGATGAGCGGCCCCAGCCCGTCCACTTCCACGATCCACATGGCCTCTGGACGGCCGAGCTCCGGCCAGCAGCAGTCGATGACCCGGACGACCCGCGAGGCGTACTCGTTATAGTTGCCCGCGCACACCAGATGGACGCAGCTGGACCGCTTGCAGAACTTTTCCAGGCCTTCGAGCATTCCTTTACCAATGATGACTTTGAGGCCCAATAAATCGACGGCTTTCTCGATTTTCTCCCGTCCTGCGAGCCAGCTCGGCATGGGCACCATGGCGATCATCTCGGCGTGCTCCGGTCCTTCCTTCACCAATGGACCGCTGTGGAAGACCGTCTGTGCCCCCATCTCCTTCAAGCGGGTCCGGACGCCCTCCCCTCCCTCGGGCTCCAGCAGCCGGTCATAGGTCAGCGACCTGCAGGTGAACAGCCGTCCGCTGATGGTGACGGAGTCCCCGGCGTCGAGACCCCGCAGGGCCTCCTCGTCCACCGGGCTCGTCAGGTGAACCGTCTTCATGTCATCTCCCGCGTCTCAACGCTCTCGATAGCGACCATCACGCTCTGCTCCTCCGGTCCGTCTTTCACGCGTCGCGCTTCATCCAGCTCGACAGCGGCAGGCTCTCGACCCGGCCGTCGGCATACATCCGGACCGTGGTCCGGCGCATGGCGGCGCACTGGAGGTAGACCGCCACGGGCAGGGTCGCCATGTGGCAGTAGGCCATCTCCAGGTGGACGTCGAAGGCCGACGTCGAGCCGCCCATTCCCATGGGTCCCAGCTTGAGCCGGAGGATGTCGTCCATGAGCTGGTCTTCCAGCCGGGCCAACTCGGGGTCCGGATTGCGGTCGCCCACCGGTCTCAGGATCGCCGCTTCCTTGGCCATCCGCGTGCAGGTCTCGAAGGTGCCGCCCAGACCCACCCCCACCAGGTTGGGCGAGCAGGTGGCGCCGAGACGTACCAGGTTGATGGTGGACTCCACCACGAACTTTCGCACGCCCTTCTCACCCGCGGTGGGCGGCAGCACCGTGAACTTGCTGCCCACCAGCTCGGGACCGCCGCCGACGGCCACGTTGGTGATCTCCAGGTAGTCCGCATCCGCCACCACCCGCACCTTGATGTCCGGGCAGCCCGGACCCTGGTTGGTGTTGGGGTTGTGGCGCGTCAGCGGGTGGACCGCGTTGGGTCGCAGGGGAATGTCCGAGGTAACCTCGGCGCTCACCTCGCGCAGGGTCCGTTCCAAGGCCTGGTAGCCCCCCTCAATCTCGCTCATCATCGCCGTGCCCAGCCCGACGTAGTAGGTCAGCAAACCGGTATCGGCGCAGAAGGGTATGCTCCGTGCCGAGGCGCTGGCCACCGCGTCCAGGTTGGCCTTGAGGTGGGCTTTCCCCAGTTCGCTGGTCTCCTTGTCGTGCTGTTCCTGCAGAAACGACTTGAAGTCCTCGGGCAGATCATACTGATTGGTCTTCCACAACGCGGTGACCGTCTGCGCTATCGTTTGCTGGCTCAGCATCGTTCGTGCCTTTCCGCCTGCATGGTTGGTTGGAGTCGGTAAGCACCTACAACAGGGGGATGAAATAGGCAATAGTCGGGTTGGTTCCCGTTCTTGACAATCACCATGGTCTTTTGCATGGTGTGTGGCCTTAAGGACAGCGTTTTTCTCACCAAGAAGGGAGTTCTCATGATACGCGCATTTGCGGCGGCGATTAAGGTTGGCGTGGCCTTGGCCCTCGTGCTCGGGCTGTCGGGAACCGCGTGGAGTGTGGAAGATTTCTACAAGGGCAAGACCATCCGGTTCATCGTGGGCCATGCGCCCGGCGGCGGCTACGATACCTACACCCGGACCACGGCCCGCCATATCGGCAAACACTTCCCGGGGAGCCCGACCCCGGTGGTGCAGAACCTGACCGGCGCCGGCGGTCTCATTGCCGGCAACTACATCTACAACAAGACCAAGCCGGACGGCCGGACGGTCGGCGTCTGGAACAACCAGTTCGTGGTGCACCAGGCACTGGGCAGCCGACGGGTCAACTTCGATGCACGGAAGTTCGGCTGGGTGGGTGCTCCGGTCACCGGCTGGCCAAGCTGCGCGGTCATGGGGTTCACCGGCCTCAAGACCTGGGAGGATGTGCTCAAGTCCGGCAAACCCATCAAGATGGGCTCCGCCGGCGGAACCGGTACGACGTTGCCGACGATTCTCAATATGGCCACCGGCAAGAAGGTCTTCGAGGTCATTCCCGGATACCGGGGCACCGCGCCGGTGCGGCTGGCCTTGCAGGCGAGGGAGCTGGGCGGGCTTTGCATGGCATTCGAGTCCATGCGGGTCACGGCCCGGGCGATGCTCGACGCCGAGGGCGACGGCAAGCTGATCCCGATCCTGGTCTACGGTGATCCGCCGGACAAGGAGGTCCGGAACATCCCGCGCCTAAGCGACCTGGTGAAGGGCAAGGACAACGTCGCAATGCTCAATGCGTGGGGTTTGATATACAGCTTCCAGCGGCCCTTGACCCTGCCTCCGGGAACCCCCAAGGAGCGCGTCGCCGCCTGGAGGAAAGCCTATACCGCGACCCTCAACGACCCCGCCTTCCTGGCGGACGCGAAGAAGTCGAGGCTGAACATCGTCCACGTAACCGGAGAGCAGATCGACGACTACGTGGAATCCATGCTGAACATGTCGGCCGAGACCAAGGAGCGGCTGAAGTGGATGCTGCCCAAGTAGGGGCGGGTTTCAAACCGCCGTGCCCTTTCGCGCATGTCGCGGCAAGGGCTTGGCTGAAGGGAGTTGGCACATGAAGCGACCATTCACCGGAATCATCGGCGTGAGCGTCGGGTTGGCGCTCATCCTGGGCCTCTCTGGCGCCGCCTGGAGCGTCGAGGATTTCTTCAAGGGCAAGACCCTCCGATTTATCGTCGGAGCCTCGCCCGGCGGCGGCTACGACACCTACACCCGTGCCGCGGCGCGCCATATCAGCAAGCATTTCCCCGGCAACCCGACGCCGGTGGTGCAGAACCTGACCGGCGCCGGGGGTCTCATCGTGGCCAACTACCTCTACAACAAGGTCAAGCCCGACGGTCTCACCGCCGGCGTCTGGAACAACGTGTTCCTGCTGCACGAGGCGATGGGCTCCCGGCGGGTCAACTTCAAGGCACGGAAGTTCGGCTGGGTGGGCGCGCCCGTGACCGGATGGCCGAGCTGCGCGGTGATGGGCTTCACCGGCATCAAGACCTGGGAGGATTTGCTAAAGTTCAAGAAGCCGCTCAAGGTCGGGTCGTCCGGCGGCACCGGCACCACCCTGCCCACGATCCTCAATATCGCCTCCGGCAAGAAGCTCTTCGACGTCGTTCCCGGCTACAAGGGTACGGCGATCGTGAGGCTGGCCTTGCAGGCGAGAGAGCTGGGCGGGATCTGCATGGCGTTCGAGTCCATGCGCGTGACGGCGCGATCCATGCTCGACGCCAAGGGCGATGACAAGCTGATTCCGATCCTGGTCCACGGAAGTCCGCCGGACAAGGAAGTGAAGGACCTGCCGCGGGTGACGGACCTGGTCAAGGGCAAGGACAACGTGGCGATGCTCAATGCCTGGGCGGTGCAGTACAATTTCCAGCGGCCGGTGACGCTGCCGCCGGGCACCCCCAAGGACCGGGTGGCGGCCTGGCGCAAGGCCTATGCCGCGACTCTCAAGGACCCGGCTTTCCTGGCGGACGCCAAGAAGTCGAAGCTGAACGTCGTCTACGTGTCCGGCGAGGAGGCCGACAAGTACACGGACACGATCCTGTCCATGTCCCCGGAGACCAAGGAACGGCTCAAGTGGATGCTGCCGAAGTGAGTGTGTCCATGCCTGCTTGAGGCCGACGCTGCGAACCGCCCCTTTCCGCCGGTAACGGAGAGGGGCGGTTCCGTATCGATCCCTACACCACCGCCACGGCGCGGCACGGCGCGCCGTCCCCTCCTTCGATCTTGATGGGAAAGGCAATCAGCGTGAAGGTCCGCTGCCTCACCTTGTGCAGGTTGGCCAGGTGCTCGATGAACGGGATCCCCTTGCCCAGGAAGGTCCGGTGCACGGGGAAGTCGCCGGGATGCGGCTCCCCCTTGCCCTGCACCTGGTCCTGGGGCGAGTCCAGCGCCAGCGCCTTGATGCGCTTCGATACGAGCCAGCGCGCCAGTTCGGTGGTGATGAACGGGTTGTCGAAGTAGTAGCTGGGGTCACCGAACATCTTGCGGTTCCAGCCCGTGTGGAACACCACGATCCTTCCCTTGAGGTCCTGTTCCCGAAAACCCGGCGAGGTGCGCACGTCCTCGATGGTGATGCCGGTCCTGGGCTTCACCTTGCGGCGCAGGTCGATCCTGACCGCGGGCCCCATGAAGCGCTCCAGCGGCATCTGGTCGATGGTCTTGCCGCCGGGAACGAAGTGATACGGCGGGTCGCAGTGCGTTCCGGTGTGGATGCTGGCGTGCATTTCGGTGTTGGAGCGCCCGTGGGTCTCATGGGTGTGGATCGGATGGAACGACAGGGTCGGATGCCCCGGCACAACGGTGACGTTCGTGGTCAGCGGCAGGCTCAGGTCGATGAGCTTCGGCATGGTTGCCTCCGATGGTGGGGATAAGCCCGAATCAGATGATGACCGGGGCCGCCTTCAGCGGTGGATGATCCGGGGTCGCACGTGGCGAATGTCGTCGATGTCCACGGTGGTGTCGACCCCGAGCTTGAGGTTGTTCCACCACTCGTCGTCGCAACCCTTGTTCACCACCTTCTCCGGCTCCAGGATCCGGTTGCTCATGGCCCACAGCACGTCCGCGGGGTCGTCGATGTTCACGTCCTCGTTCACCAGGACGGCGCGGTTGATGCACTGGATGGCGAGGTAGTCGTCCATGATCTCAGGAGCCCGCTCCGTGGGCCCCACCGCGGCCACCACGAGCCTGCCCAAGGCATACTCCGGGACCGAGTAACGCTTGATCTCGGGATACTTCCGCAGGATCGCTTCCAGCTCGGGATAGAACCGCACGATGGTGAGCAGGATCTGCTCCTTGGAGTCCACCGGCAGGATGGTCTGGTAGACGGGATCCTTGCGGTGCGACACCCGGAGGATGTCCAGCGTCGGTTTCTGCTGCGGCCGCGCGTAGCACCCGGTCCAGTCTCCGAAGGGGCCTTCGGTATCCAACTCGGTGGAGACCACCCCCTCGATGACGAACTCGCACCCCGCCGGCACCTGGATGTCCACGGCGCCGCACTGCGCCATGGCCAATTCGCCACGATGCTCCGGCGCCGCCAGGGCCGTGGCTACCTGGACCTCGTCCACCCCCTCGGGAATGTAGCCCGCGGCCGCCACCAGCATCTCCGACGGCGGACCCAGTGTAATGGCCACCTCCATGCGCCGGCCCTTGCGGGCGATCCTGTTGTAGTAGAGCCGGTTGTGCACCGACTTGGGATTGAAGCCCAGCTTCCTGGGGCCCTTCACCATGTGACGGATGAAGGAGATGTTGGTACGCCCGGTATCCGGGTCCTTCATGAACACCACGCCCGAGGTGATGTAGGGCCCGGCATCGCGCTCCGAGTACTGGGCCAGCGGCAGGAGTTGGGTGATGTCCGGGTCGTCGTGCACTACTTCGAAGCAGGGGGCGTCGCGGGTCTCCACCACCGGCTCGGGATGGGCTATCGCGTGGTCGATGTGCTCCCACATTTTTGAGACCGGGACTCCCAGGCCCAGAGCGTACCGCTCCATGCTGCCGTAGAGGTTGGCCAGCACCGGCACGTCATAGCCCTTGACGCGCTCGAAGAGGATGGCACGGTTGCCGTTCTTCTCCTCGTCCTGGATGCGCCCCGGCATGGACTCCCGGTCGATGGCGTCGCTGACGGTGCACAGGTCGCCGCGCTCGTTGCACGCGGCTACGAGTTCCCTGATACGCATGTGCTCTTCCCTCCGTTAGCTGTCCCGAGCGAGCCGGAAACCCGGGCGCGGGCGGGTTTCGAGGAAATGCAAGCCGTGTCCTGGAGGGGCACTCCTCAACTCAGCACCCGCAAGGCCGTCTCGGGCGCCTTGTCGAGAACCCGGAGGAGGGTTCTGGCGGCGCCGGTGGGGCCGCGCTTGCCCTGTTCCCAGTTGCGGACCGTCTCGTGCGACACGTCGATGCGCCGCGCGAACTCCACCTGTGTAAGCCCCAGGCGCCGGCGAACGCGGCGTGCGAATCGGGCCATGTCGCGCATCGCCTCGGCGTCGTCCTGTCGCTGCTGCGAGGCGAGGTCCGCCTCGGTGCTCCCGTCCAGCACCGCATGATCGATCCTCCCCTCGGGCAGGCTCTGCGGATCGTCCGGATCAATCCTGACGCGCTTTGTGCTCATATTCCCGAACCTCCTTCTCGTTGGCCTTGCGGGCCGAGATGATGCGGATGGCTGAGCTGCGCATGGTGTAGATCAGAACGAACACGCGGCCCTCTATCGCGGCCAGCAGCCGGTACCGGTCCTCGCCGTAGTCCCACCGTCGGTCCCTCCTGACGATCCGGTTCGGATCGAGGAACGCACGCACGGCGTAGGGGTCCTTTCCCATTCGATCCGGGTTTCCTCAGCCCTTGGCCGCCCGCAACATCTCCAGGATGCGGCTGGGCGACAGCGGCGTCTCGGTGATCTCCACTCCCAGCGGCTCGATGGCGTCGGCGACGGCGTTGGCCACGGCGGCGTAGGCGTAGACGCAGCCGCCCTCCCCCATTCCCTTGTAGCCTCCGGGGATCTGCGGCGCCGCGGTCTGGATGTGGCACACGTCGAACGCCGGCATGTCCGTGGCCGTGGGGATGAGGTAGTCCATGAAGCTCGTGGTCAGGAGCTGCCCGTCTTCGTCGTAGACCAACTCCTCCAGCAGCGTGCCGCCCACGCCCTGGGCGGTGCCGCCCACCACCTGTCCCTCGACGACCATGGGATTTACCTCGACTCCGCAGTCGTGGACGATGGCGTAGCGCAGGAATTTCACGGTGCCGGTCTCGATGTCCACTTCCACCACCGGAATGTGGATGGCGTAGGGCCAGGTGATGCACAGGCCGCTCACCGGGGCCTTGAACGACTCGGTGGCCTCGAGGCCCGCGGGAATCTCCCGGGGCAGGGTCGCCACCTCCGAGTAGGCCACCCGGGCCACACGGCTCACCGGCAGGCTCCTGCCGGGCACGCCCCGCACGTGTACCTGGCCGTCGATAATCTCCATGTCCTGCTCGGCGCCCTCCAACAGGTGCGCGCCCACGCGGCACACCTTCTGTTTGAGCGCCCTGCCCGACTCCGCCACCGCCGGCAACACGACCGCGCTGAACCGCGCCGCCCGGGTGCCCGAATCGTAGGGTGTCACCGCGGTGTCCCCTTCGACGATCTCGATGGTATCGATGGGAAGCCCGGTGGCGTCCGCCGCCACCTGCGCCGCGGTGGTGGCGTGGCTGGTGCCGCAGGCGACGTCGCCGATGAGCACCTTCACGTTGCCCGAGGTGTCCATGCGCATGGTGACGGTGGCGTAGTCCAGCGTGGGCACGTAGTGCTGGGCCATGGCCGCGGTGTAGGTGTTCCAGCCCGCTCCCTCCACCGCCATGGCCACGCCGATGCCCATGTGGCGCCCTTCCTTTCGGAGCCGCGCCTGCTCCTCACGCAGGGACGGGTAGTCCACCATCTCCAGGGCCTTCTCCAGCCCGGCCATGTAATCGCCGCTGTCGAACTCGTGGCCGGTGACGGTTTTGTAGGGCGTCTCCTTGATGACGTTCTGCTTGCGCATATCCACCGGGTCCCGGCCGAGCTGCCGGGCGATGAGGTCCACCGAGCGCTCGATGACCAGGGCGCCCATCTGGCTGCCGAAGCCGCGGTAGGCGCCGTACGGACACTTGTTGGTCATCACCACGTCGATGTCCACGTGGAAGCCCTTGACCATGTAGGGTCCGGGCAACCACATGCCGGCGCCCAGGGACGGGCCGCTGATGCGGGCGTCGAGATAGCCTCCGGCATTCACGATCTCGTGTGACTTGATCCCCAGGATGGTGCCGTCCCGCTTCATCGGGATCTCCACGTCGTGGATCTGCTCCCGGGAGTGCAGAAACGCCATCAGGCTCTCCCGGCGGGTCTCGATCCACTTCACCGGCCGGCGTGTCTTGATGGCCATCAGGCACAGCGCCACCACCTCCGGCGGCACCTGCAGCTTGTTGCCGAAGCCGCCGCCCACGTCGGGAGCGATGACCCGGATCTTGAACTCGGGAAAGTCCAGGATCTCCGACAGATGGGTCTTGAGGATGTGGGGGATCTGGGTCGAGCAGGTCAGGGTCAGCTCCCGGGTGCCGGGGTTGTATTGAGCGATGCAGCCACGGGTCTCGATGGGGGCGCCGGCGTGGCGGTGCATGCGGTAGCGCTTCTTGAAGACGAAGTCGGCCTCCCGGTAGGCGGCGTCCATGTCCCCTCCCCGGCGTTCGATGCGCAGCCCCACGTTGTTGTCAAGGTTGTCGTGCAGCTTCTGAGCGCCCGGCTTGAGGGCTTCGTCCGGATCCATCAGGGGTTCCAGCGGCTCGTACGCCACCTCCACCAACTCGGCCACATCATCCGCCGCGTAGCGGTCAGCGGCCGCCACCAGAGCCACCGGCTCACCCACGAAGCGCACCCGGTCATGGGCCAGACAGCGGTAGTCCGGCTTCTTGATGACCGTGGCCTCGCGGTAGCTGTAGACGGGCATGGGACCCGCCAGCGGATAGGCTTCGGCACCCGTGACCGCGTCGATGCCCTTGGGATGCTCCAGCGCCTTGCTCGTGTCCACTCCCAGCAGCCTGGCGTGGGCGTGGGGGCTGCGCACGAAGGCGGCGTAGAGCATACCCGGCAGGGTGACGTCGTCCACGTAGGTGCCCGACCCGGTTACGTATTTCAGGTCTTCGCGCCGCTTGATGCTCTGACCGATCATTGGGTCCGACATGGGTGACCTCACACACTGTTGGTTGTCGGGGGCTTGTCCACAAAAACGAGGTTTTACTTGAGACTCGCTTGCTCCGACGGACTCTCGGCCTTCAACTGATCTGCGGCCCAGAGGACCGCCTCCACGATGTTCTGGTAGCCCGTGCACCGGCACAGGTTTCCTTCCAACTCCTGCCGCACCGTTTCCTCGGTGGGATCCGGGTGGCGCTCCAGCAACTGCAGGGCGGCGATGATCATGCCCGGCGTGCAGTAGCCGCACTGGAGCCCGTGCTTCTCCCAGAAGCCCTGCTGTAGCGGATGAAGCGTGTCCTCGTCTGCGACTCCCTCGATGGTCGTGATGCGCGCGCCGTCTGCTCTCACGGCCAGCAGCGTGCAGGACTTGACCGCCTTGCCGTTGAACATGACCGTGCACGCCCCGCAGTTGGTGGAGTCGCAGCCCACGTGGGTCCCCGTGAGACCGAGGCGGTCCCGCAGGAAGTGCACGAGCAGCAAGCGCGGCTCGACATTCTCTTCATGGTACTTGCGACCGTTGATGATCGCCTGGACGGTTCTGGCCATCGTACTGTTCCCCTTCCCCTAACCCCTGTGTTCCCACGCGGCCGTAACTGCCCGTCTGACGTAGACGCCGGAGACGTCGATGCGGTATTGCGCGTCGGCCTGGACGTCCGACGGCGGATCGAGATTTCGCTTTGCCGCCTCTCCGGCTTCCCGTATGCGATCAGCGTCCAGTGAGCTGTCCTTGAGCATATCCTCGGCCGCGGCGGCTCGGACGGGTACGCTGCCCACGCCGCTGAGCACCACCCGGGCGCCGGTACATCGTCCCTCTTCCCCTTCGGTCAACACCGCAGCCACGCCGACGATGGCGAAGTCTGTGCCCCGGCGGCTGAGTTTCAGATAGGCGCTCCTGTCCGAGTCTCCCGGGACCGGCACCGTAATTTCCGTTACGATTTCAGAGGGTTCTAACGCAGTGGTAAACATATCCGTGAAGAAATTTTCGGCCGGGATGGTTCGTGCTCCTTTCGGACCGACGGCCTGAAACTCGACGTCGAGGGCCACGAGCACCGAGGGATAGTCCGCATTGTGGGCCGCGTGGGCGGCGCTTCCCCCGATGGTGCCTAGGTTACGCACCAGCGGATCTCCCACCACCCGGGCCGCGTCCGACAGGGCTGGCAACGTATCCCGGATCAAGGGCGAGCTGTTCAACGCGTAGTGGGTGGTCATGGCGCCGATGCGGATGACGCCGTCGTCCCGCCGGATGTAGTCGAGATCCGGCACGCGCCAGAGATCCACCACCTGGGCCGGCGAGAGCACCCTCAGCTTCATCATCGGCAACAGGCTCTGGCCGCCGGCCATGAGCTTGGCGTCCTCGCCGTACCGTTCGAGCAGGTCTATGGCCTCCGCCAACGTCGGAGGATCGAAGTATTCGAATGCCCTTGGGATCATGAATCAACTCCAAACAGTCACTTCTCGGCCGAGACCGTCCATGTGGCCCACGTAGGTCGGGTTAGCCGAAGGCGTAACCCGACAGATCCCTCTGCCCCGTGTCGGACTACGCTTCGCTAATCCGACCTACGTCTTATGCTAGATCGGATGCCGTTCCAGCCAGTCCAGATAGCGGCTTAATCCGTTCTCGATATCGTACTGCGGTACAAAGCCCAGATCCGTTCTCGCCCGCTCCATGAACAGGGCCCCGCGAAGGCTGTCTCGGAAGAACGGTGACAGCTCGCCCCCGTCCTTGAGCCGAAAGCGGAATCCCGGGCGGACTCGCGCCAGGGCCGCAAGGATATCAGAGAACCGGAGGTTTTCACCACAGCTTGCGTTGTAGACCCCATGGCGCAGCTTCGGGCTATGGAACGCCAGCACCACGCACCGGGCGGTATCCGGCACGTAGGTGAGGTCGCGCACGAGGTCATCCGCCAGCTCTACCTCATCACCGTTGAGCGCGGCCCGGCACCAGTGGAACACCGGCGACATGACGGTCCGCAGAGGGTTGGGGCGTTCCAGCGGACCATAGGGGGCGGAAAGGCGCAGGATGACCCCGTCGACGCCGAACAACTCAAGATAACGGCGGACGATGTCTTCCCCGGCACGTTTGGTGATGCCGTAGATGCCGTTGGGCTCGAGGGGTGCCTCTTCGTCCAGGGGCACCCGCGGGTCGGTGGCGCCGTAAACGCTCGCGGAGCTCAGGTGAACGAATCGTTTCACCTCCGCCAGACGCGCGGCCTCCAGAACCGTTGCGGTGCCGCCGACGTTGACCAGGGCGGCCTTCCGGGCGGCCTCCGGCTCCAGTTCGCCGATGGCGGTAATGGCGGCGCCGTGGATGACGCGGTCGACGCCGTGGCGGCGGATGGTGGCAAGCAGTGTATCCAGGTCCAGGACATCGCCCCTGACGCAGGTCACCCGCTCTTTGGCCGGCCCGAGGAAGTCCCGCGCGACGTCATCCAGCTCGCCCTCCGCGGAAAAGGCCACCACCGACTCCCCGGACTCGGCCAACCGGGCGGTCACGTGGATACCCACGAACCCCGTGCCGCCGGTGACCAGCACGCTCATCCGCCGGCCTGCTCGCCGGCGGCGTTCCGCCCGGCGACCATGCCGGTGATGAACGCTTCGGAGTTGTTGCCCGAATTGAGGTAAAGGTGTCCGAACACGCCCCCCATCTCGCCGGCGCAGTAGAGCCCGGGGATGGGTTTCTCGTAGGTGTCCAGCACGTGCTGGTCCTGGTCATGGGCCAGCGCCCCCTGGGTGTTGGTGATGACCGGCCAGACTTCCACCGCGTAGAACGGCGGCTTGAAGATCGGGAACAGGCTGCCGGCGAAGCGGCGAAAGTCGGTGTCCTCCTGCCGTTCGCAGATCTCGTTCCAGCGCGCCACCGTGGCCGTCAGGTTGTCTTCGGGCACGCCGATGGTGCGAGCCAGCTCTTCCAGGGTGGGCGCCTGCTTGATCCAGCCCTTGGCCAGTTCCACCGTGTTGTCCTCGCTCCAGTCGTAGCGCCGGGACGGATGGTCGCTGATGGGCGTGAACAGCGGCCCGGTGATGCGGCCGTTCTCGTCCAGGATCATGTGGGACGGTATCCGCGGGAAGTCCTTGATGTGCACGTCGTAGAGGCTCATGTCGCGCCAGGGGCTGTCCTGGGGCGCCGGCGGGTACTCGTCCATGTAGCGTTTGCCGAACTTGTCGACGACGATCCACGGCATCATCTTCGGCCCTTCGTCGCCGCTCTTCAGCGAGAACTCCTCGCCGGGCTTGGGCAGGTGGCTGGCGCCGTGGCGCCCCTGGATGCGGTGGCGGAAGGCGATGGGGAACTCGGGCGACTTGAAGCCGTAGCCGCCGTGGACGTGCCACATGTGCCACAGCCCGGCGCCGGCCTTCTGCCCCATGAGGAGCCCGTCACCGGTGTTTCCCAGGGCGCAGATGGAATGGAAGGGTTGGGCCTGAAGGTACTGGAGCCTGAGCTGCTCGTTGTGCTCGAAACCTCCGGCGGCCAGCACCACGGCCTTCCGCGCCCGGATCCGCATCGAGGCACCCTCCCGCTCGGCCACGACCCCGGCCACCCGCCCGCCCTCCTCGAAAACCAGCTCCTTGACCGGGGTGGAGAGAGCCACGTCGATGTCCCGCTTGCCCACGTTGTCGTCCACCACCTTGAACGCGATCCACCCGGTGCCGTGGACCTGGAGCCAGGGATAGCACTGCGCTTCCTCGGTCTTCACCGCCAGGAGCCCGATGGCATCGCCCGGAGGCCCGCCGTCGAAACGGTAGGTGCCCCCGGTACCGTGGCGCTCTTGCACCGTGATCCCGCTTTCGTCGGTGAGCTCCTTCATGAAGCCGGAGAGAGTGCGCAGCTCCCTGGCGAAGGCGTGGATCACCGCGTCCGGCACCGTGTTGAGGCACATCCGCTTGAGATACGCGAAGGCCTTGTCCACGTCGTCGGTGATCCTGAAGAAGCCTCCGGAGAGGATGGAGTTGCCGCCCGGATGCTCCATCTTTTCCAGGATCATGGTGCTGGCGCCGTGGTCGTGGGCGAGGATGGCCGCCACTCCGCCGGAATACCCGTACCCCACCACCACAACGTCGACTTCCCGGTCCCAGGATGTGTTCATGGTTCACCCTCGATGAGTTGGCCGCTGGAGGGTCAAGCGATTCCGAGCCAGACGAACAGCTCTCCCGGCGGGAAAGGCAGGTGCAAGCTGTAGTCGAAGAGGCCGAAGAAAAAGATCCACGCCACCGCTGCCAGAACGACGCTGATGCCCCACTTCTCGCCGGCGCCCAGCTTGAGATACAGCAGCGTGGCTGCCGCCGACGCGGCAATGAACCCGATGAGCCAGATCATGAGGAAAAAGCCCACGGTCCAGCAGACGATGGCTGCGGTGCGGCGGCGCACCATCGCGCGTTCGGCCGCCAGCGCCGCGGTTGCCGCAACCTCCGGCGCGGGGGTGCGAAACTCCTGGACCAGGGCCAGAATCGCCAGTGCGAGGCTCGGTACGCCTACGGTCAGAGGGAACAGGGCGGCGGATTTCTCCACCGCGCCGAAACCGTAGAGCGCCTCGTAGACCACGTAGAAGAAGATGGCGACGAAAAACCCGGCGAAAAGCGTCCGTCCCGACTTGGAGGGTTGCCCCATCTCGTCCGCCATGGCGCCTTTATGCTCTTCCGTGAGCGTTGCTCGACCCTCCCCTCTCAGACGCTGCCGGCGAGCCTGCCACAGGGGGTACAGCAGCGCCCCGGCGATCATGAGGCCGATGACGATCACGCCGGGCCGCGTCACCCAGCTCATGCCGTAGATCTTCGTGGTCAGGAACAGGTTGTTGTCGGCGATGCCCCCCAGCACAAGCCCCAGCAGCAACGGGGGGCGCTGCCAGTCGTAGCGCACCATCATCCAGCCCAAGGCGCCGAACAGCAGCACGACGATCATGTCGCCGAAGCTGTTCTTGACGGCAAAGCCGCCCAAATAGACGAGCAGCAGGAGGAAAGGAATGAGATAGGCCCCCTTGACGAAGGTGATCTTGGCCAACTGCTTGAGAAAGAGGAGGCTGACGGCAACCGTGATCACGTTGGAAAGGACGATGATCCAGACGAAGGAGAACGTCAGGGTCAGGTGCTTTTGCGGGTCCAGCAGGTCCGGGCCGGGAACGATGCCCTGAATGATGAACGCCCCCAGCAAGATGGCCATGCCGACGCTGCCGGGCACGCCGAAGGCGATGGTGGGAACGAGGGAGCCCCCCTCCTTGGAATTATTGGCGGCGCCGGGGCCGAGGACTCCTTCCACCGCGCCCTGGCCGAAGGGAGTCTGATCCGTGCCGCCCTGGACCGCGTGGGCGTAAGCGATCCACTGGGCCGGCCCGCCGCCCATGCCGGGAATGAGGCCGATGTAGGTGCCGATGGCGCTGCATCGGAGCACCAGCTTCCAGTGCCGGAAGGTGTCCCGGATACCTTCCATGACCCCGCCCAGTTTGCTCGGAGTATCCCGGGCGATGCTGCTCCCCTGAATCCCCAGGTCGATGATCTCCGGGATGGCGAAAAGTCCCACGGTGACCGACACCAGAGAAAGACCGTCCCACAGGAACAGCACGTTCTGGCTGCCGAGGATGGGCTCCAAGGTGTAACGGGACACGCTGGTGATGGCATCGAGCCCTACCATGGCCAGAGCCAGGCCGAACCCGCCGGCGGTGAGTCCCTTGCACAGATTGCCGCCGCTCAAGGATGCCAGGAAGGTGATGCCCAGGATGCTGAGCATCAGGAACTCGGGCGCGCCGATGGAGAGCACCAGGGGCTGGACGATGGGGATGGCCAGGGCCAGGGCAAAGGCGCCGAAGATGGCGCCCACCAGGGAGCTCATGAGCGCGGCCCCCAGGGCGCGCCCGGCTTCCCCGCGCTTGGCCATGGCATGGCCGTCAACGATGGTGGCCGCGGTGATGCCCTCGCCGGGGACGCCGAACAGCACCGAGGTGATGTCGCCGGTGGTGGCGGTGACCGCGTGGCTGCCCAGTAGGAACGCGAAGGCCGTGGTGGGGTCCATCTTGTAGACGAACGGCAGCATCAGGGCCAGTGTAGTGGCCCCGCCGAGTCCCGGCAGGATCCCCACCACAAAGCCGATGGCGATGCCCACCAGCATGAACACGAAGGGGTCCTGTCCGGCCGCCGAAAAAGGCATCACGGCCGCAAGGCCGGCGAACAGGGAGCCGAAGTAGTCGAACATGGTCGTCTAGCTCATGACCCTCTAACTTCTCCAGGGTGCCAGGGCGGCCGCGTTGCGGCCGGCGATGCGTCCGGTGACGAAGCACTCCGTGATGTTTCCCGCCTCCAGGTACAGGTGGCCGAAGGACGAACCGCATTCGCCGGCGGAGAAGAGCCGCCGGATGGGCTCGTGGCGCACATCCATCACGTGCTGTTCGCCGTCGTGCACCGGGCCGCCCTGGGTGTTGGAGACGATGGGCCAGACCTCCATGAGGTGGAAGGGAGGCGTGTCGATGGAGAGCCGGGTGCCGGGGAGGCGGTGGTAGCGGTCGGTTCCGCCGCTGGCGCACACCTGGTTCCAATCTTCCACCGTGGCGGCGAGTATCGCGGCATCTCCGGCGGGGATCATCCCGGCGATATCGTCGAGGCTGTCGGCTTTCCGGATCCATCCCCTCTCCACTTCCGCCAGGTTGTCCTCGCTCCAGTCGTAGGAGACGTTCTCGTCGTGCACCGTCGGTTGTCCCACCGGACCCAGCTTGCGGCCCTTCTCGTCGAACACCAGATAGGCCGGGATGCGTGGAAACTCCTGCTTGTCGGCGTCGTAGAACTCCAGCGCCCGATGGCCGGTGTCCTGGACCGCCGGCGGATACTCGTTCATGAACCGGCGTCCGTACTTGTCCACCGCGATCCATGGCATGACCCAGTCGTCCTTGCGCGGCCCCCGGAAGCAGTGGCGGAAGGCCAGCGGGAACTCGGGGTACTTGAAGCCGTAGCTGCCGTGGAAATGCCACATGTGCCACATCGACGCGCCCACGTCCTGGGCCATGGTGATGCCGTCGCCGGTGTTGCCGGTGAAGAGCGTATACACCGGCATGGCCTCGAAATAGTTGCGCTTCATCTCCTCGTTGTTCTCGAACCCGCCGCAGGCCAGGATCACTCCCTGGCGCGCCTTGATGGCGACTTCCTGACCCTGATGCTCCGCCAGCAGTCCGACGATGCCGTGTTCCGGATCCCGGATGAGCCGCTTGGCGGGCGTGGCCAGGCGCACCGAGATGTTGCGCCGCACCTCGACGTTGTCCAGCAGCACCTTGAACAGGCGCGCGCCGCCGCGCAGGCCCTTGGCCCACGCGAAGCCCTGGTAGCCTTCCATAGGCGCGATCTTGAAGCCGTCGAGACCTTCGCCGCCCGGGAAGGGGTAGGTGCCGCCGTTCCGCTGCTCTTCCAGTTCGAAGGGCGTTTCCTTGACGAGATCCTTCACGAAGTCCTTCATCTCCGTCATGCCCTTGGCCAAGGCTCGCAGCACATCGTCCGGGGTCCGTCCCGCGTTGGTGTGCTGCAGATACTCGAACGCCTTGTCCTCGTCCATGGCGGTGGCGATGCCGCCGCCGGCAAGGATCGAGATGCCGCCGGGGTTGGGCATCTTCTCCACGATGGTGACCTCGGCTCCGGCGTCCGCCGCCGCCACCGCGGCCACGCCTCCGGCGAACCCGAACCCCACCACCAGCACGTCGGTTTCAATGTCCCAGCGGGCCGGGAGCCCGTTCTCATGGTTGTCCAAAGTCTCTCCCCCTTCTGTGTTTCTTTCAGGACCGGCCGGGCAGGATCACGTCAGCCGTGCCGCGGGTGTTCACCGCGTCGCCCTGCCGGGTTCCGGTGATCTCCAGGGTCACCGTTCTTGTATCGTCGTCCCTGGCCGTGACGCGGCCCGAATACGTGGTCAGGTCGCCGTACAGGCCGGGGCGGGCCACCTGCACGTTCAATCGCTTGAGGAAAGCGTCGTCTCCCATCCAGTTGGTCACCAGCGGCGCCACCCAGGCGAACCGCATGACGCCGTTGTCGAAAGGCGCCGGCATGCCGCGGCCGGCTGCCATGTTGGCGTCCTCGTGCTGCTGCGAGTACTTGACCGGAAAACCCGTCACCGGGTTCACCATGGCGGTGTGCATGGCCTTGCTGAGGTCCAGATAGCCCCAGCGTCCGGCCTTGTAGGACGGCCCGATGGCCGCGTTCCAAGCCACCATGTCGCCGATGGTCAGGGGGCCGCGCACGATGGACGGGATCGCGCTGCCGACCGCGATGTCCTCGAAGAAGAGCGTGTCCGCCCCGCGGTGGTATTCGCTGCGCCACGTGGTCTCGAGTTGTTCCAGGGCGCCGTCGTCGTAGTGAGGCACCTGATGCTCCATCATGGTCTGGAGGCCGATCTGGGTGGCCATGATCATGGTTCCGGTGGCTCTGGCCACCAGGGCGTTCTCCTGGTTGCGGTAGTCGATCTCCGAGATGACGAAATTGAGCCGCCGGCCCTCCTTGTTGCGCTTCTCGAAGAACTCCTTCTGGCGTGGCTCGGAGCTCAGGGTGTCGCCGGCGTACACGCGTCCGAACCACTCCACTTCCACGCCGCCGATGAGAGACGCCAGCGGCGCCTTCACCGGTGCGCCGTGAAGGATGGGATACCGGTTGACGATGACGAACGCCGGAGGAGCCAGGGGCCTGCCGTGTGTGGTCTTGGCCGCATAGGCCGGATCCGTCCACAGGGGATTGTCGTCGTCCGTGCCGTAGGCGAAGTGCTTGATCGCGTCCTCGGTCACCGAGCTGACCCACGGCTGGCGTTCCTCGACGATCTTGCCCGTCATCTCCTCCGTCACCGCCTGCCACGAGTCGATGGCGGCGTCCACCTGTGACATGTCCACCTGCTCCGCTGCCATGTATTCTCCTTCGTTGACCTGATGTAACGCCACGGTACCCACGCTGTCGTAGGTCGGATTAGCCGAAGGCGTAATCCGACAGCGGACGGCAGCGCGTGTCGGATTACGCCTTCGGCTAATCCGACCTACGGGGAGGCGTCGCCGGTGATGTCCACTATTTCTTCTTCCGAATATCCCAATTCCTTTAGCAAGGAAACCGTATGCTCGCCCAGCAGCGGCGGATCGGTGCGTTGCGGCAAATCCGAGTCCCGGAACTCCATCGGGAGGCCGGGCAACGGGGACGAGGTTCCGTCCGGGGCCGTCAGCTCGGTCATGTGGCCGCGTGCCTTGAGATGGGGGTGCTCGAACAGGTCCGTCGGAGTGTTGATGGGAGCGTGGGGAATATTGGCCGATTCGAGCCGGGCGATGATGTCGCGGAAATCGAAAGTCCGCACCAGTTCCTCAGCGTGCCCGGTCAACCGTGCGAACTCCGCTCGCCGGCCGGCGTTGTCGCGCAGGGGCTGTTCCGCCCAGAGGTCATCGAGGCCGAACTCCCGGCAATAGGCCTCCCACTGGACATCGCTGGTGACCCCGATGAATACGTGACGCCGGTCCCGGGTCTCGAACACCCGGTAGATGCCCCAGCCCAGGTCCTGTCCCACGCCGCGCTCGGTCATGGGGGCCGGCACCTCTCCGGAAATGCCGGCCTTGGCGATGTGCTGGGAGACCAGGAATACCGCGGTCTCGAACAAACCCACCCGCATGTCGTTGCCGCGACCGTCGCGGCCGCGCCTGAGCAGCGCCGCGAGGATGCCGATGACGCCGAACATGGCGCCGGTCACATCCACCACCGAGGCGCCGGCCCGCAAGGGCATTCCCGGGGGTCCGGTCATGTAGGCCAAGCCCCCCATCATCTGCGCCGGCTCGTCCAGCAGGTTGCGTTTCTCGTAGGGCCCGGAGAGGAATCCCTTGATGCCGCAATGCAGCAGCCCGGGCTTGATCCGTTGCAGGGCGTCGTGGCCCAGGTCCATGCGCTCCAGCACGCCGGGGCCGTAGTTGTCGATGAGCACGTCGGCCGTGCGCAGGAGGCGTTCGAAGGCTTCGCGCCCGCGCGGCGCCTTGAGGTCCAGGGCGATGCTGCGCTTGTTGCCGTTGAAGGCCAGGAAATAGCCCTGATTGCCCCGGCTGAAGCGGGCCTGGTCGCCGCTGCCGGGCCGCTCCACCTTGATGACGTCGGCCCCCAACGCGGCCAGGATGAGGCCCGCCGTGGGGCCGGCCACGATGTGGCCGAGCTCAAGCACTCTGATGCCGTCAAGCATGGCGTGTGAAGGAATGCTCCGGATTCATGAAGTCGGCAGCGATCCGCGGATGGCTACGGATTTCATGGTACAGGGCACTAACAAAGCATGGTTTCCCGTGTCAACCGACGCGCTTGTGGGACTGCCTTCCGATCATTGAGAAGAAAAGGGCAGTGGCGGCTCGGTGTCTGGATCCCGGCCCCGGACTTGACCCGGGATCCAGAAGGGCGCCGGGGTTGAGGCCACGCGGCTACCGGAGCCCGCTGGGCACCGCCATCTCCAGCAGTCCCCGGCGGCCCCCGAAACTCCTGTAGCGAGCCCAGCCGGCCAGCGGTCCGAACCGTTCCAGGGTTTCACTGAACAGGTCGGGGGCCGGGATACCGATTTCCGCGTCTCCATGCCCCGTCAACTCTTCGGCAAGGAGCCGCAGCGTGGATTTCCGGCCCGGGAAGAGGCGCAGCCGGATGGTGGCATCGGCGGCGATCCTGGCGGCGTCGCGGACGGCTCGGAGCGTCACGGCGTAGCCTCCCAATTCATCCACCAGTCCGTATTCTTTGGCGTCGGCGCCGGTCCAGACCCTTCCCTTGGCTACCGCCCTCACCTGTTCTCGGGATAGCTTCCGGCCTTCTGCGACCTTGGATACGAAGTCGTCATAGATGACGTCGAGCAAACGCTCCAGGCGCGCCGACTGGCTCGAATCGTAGTCCTGAAGCGTGCTCCAGAACGTGGCGTTGGTATTTCCGGCTACCTGCTCCCAGGATACCCCGAGCTTGTCCCAGAGGCCCTTGGTCACCATCTTGCCCGCCGCCACGCCGATGGAGCCGGTGAGGGTTGCGGGTTGGGCCACGATCCGGTCGGCCGGAGCGGCGATGAAATAGCCGCCGGAGCCCGCCACGTTGCCCATGGACACGATCACCGGCTTGCCCCGGCGCCGGGCCCGGAGCACCTCGCGCCGGATCACGTCGGAAGCCACGTAGGAGCCGCCCGGGCTGTCGATGCGAAAGATGATGGCCCGGACCTGGTCATCATCCGCGGCCCGGCGGAAGGCCCGGGCGATACTGTCGGAGCCCATGGACTTTTCACCGCTGAGGGTGCGATAGCGGCTGCGTCCACGGTGGACCTGACCCAGACCGTGGATCAGCGCCACGGTGGCCGTGTCGCCGCCTCTGGCTTCCAGCCGGCGTCGGTAGCGGGACAGGGGCAGAAACGCGAGGTCCGCCCCCAGCGTCTCCCGGATCAGCTCGTCCACCTCGTCGCGGTAGTGCAGTCCGTCCACCAGCTTCGCCTCCAGGGCCTCTCCGGCGAGAAGAGGCGCCTGCTGCATCAAATCCCGTACCGCGGCGCGGGAAAGCCCGCGGCCCTCGGCGACCCCGGCCGTCAATTGATCCGTCAGGGACTCAAGGATCCGGGTGAGGGCTTCCCTCTGGGCCGGGGTGAATCCGCTCTCGGTGAAGAGCTCCTTGATTCCCTTGTATTCCTCCCGCTGGTTCACGGCGGACTTCACGTCGAGCTTCTCCAACGCGCCCTTCAGGAAATAGCTCCGCGCCAGCAAGCCGGTCAGGCCCACGTCTCCGGACGGCTGCAGGTAGATCTTGTCGAACGCCGCGGCCAGATAGAAGGCGCCGTTGCCGGGGCCGAACTCGCCGAAGGATTCCGCGAAGGCGTAGGCCGGCTTGCCGGACCGCCGGAAGGTCCGGACCGCGTCGCGCAGTTCCTGGATCCGCGCCAGCCCCATGCCCGAGGCGCCCACCCGGGCCACCAGGCCCACCACGCGGTCATCCCCCGCCGCCCGCTCGATGGCGGCCACGGTTTCCCAGAGCTCGGGCCGGCCCTTTCCGAGGGCGCTCCAGGGCGTGAATCTGCCGGCGCCGTATTCGGGGACGGCGCGGTCCAGGTCCAGGGTCAGGACCGTTTTCTCGGGCACGTCCGGCGTGCGCATGGAGAAAAAGATCAGTGCCGCCGCGACGCCGACGGCGGCCAGGGTCGCCACCGCGCCAATGACCATGAGAACCGTTCTGATGATGCGCATTTGCCCTCCTCGGACCGCCCTGCCCCGTGCCGAGCGAGTGCGCGGTAGGGCTAGGTTTTCGTATCTGTTAAATTAAGGATGTTGCCGGAAACCTTGCAGGATACAAGCGGGTCAAACGGACCGGCCAAGAGAGAACCGATGCTTCGAATCACCAGCCACGTCACTCTGGATGAGCGCGAGATCGAGGAACGCTTCATTCGGGCCTCGGGTCCCGGCGGGCAGAACGTGAACAAGACCTCCAGCGCGGTACAGCTCCGGTTCAGGATCACCGACTCCCCGTCGCTGCCCGAATCCGTGCGGGAACGTCTCCTGCGCGTCGGCGGCGCGAGGGTCGACAAACGCGGGGTGCTGACCATCGAGGCCCGGCGTTACCGCGATCAGTCGCGCAACCGGGAGGACGCGCTGGAGCGGCTGGTCAAGCTGATTCGGAAGGCCGCGGAGAAACCCGCGCCGCGCCGGCCGACCAAGCCCCCCACGGCATCGCGGCAGCGCCGCCTCGACGACAAGCTCAAACGCGGCAAACTCAAGAAGTCCCGTCGGCCCGATCCGGCGGAATGACCTCCCCTCTTCGCAGGCCGGCCGAGGGTCAGTGCAGCGTCGGCGGCTCGTCGTCCTGCTTCTTTCCCTCGATGACCCGGAACCGCCGCTTGAGGCGGGCCAGCCGGAACCGATAGTACTCGCCCCTGGCAGTCGCCCAGGAGCGTCTCGGGCTCAGCATGTAGCCCCATTTGAGATAGAGGTACCCGAACAGCATGCCGCCGAGGTGACCGAGGTGGGAGATGCCGGAGTCCCCGGGGGTGATGGACGAGAAGAAGGCAATGGCCCCGATGATGAGCACGAAGTACTTCATCTTGATGGGGAACAGCAGGTAGAGGTAGATCACGTTGTTGGGATAGAGCCGCCCGTAGGCCAGCAGCACGCCGTAGATGCCGGCGGAGGCCCCGATGGTGGGTATGGCCTGGTTGGGTTCCAGGAACAGCACGCACAGACCGCCTCCCACCACGGCCACCCAGTAGAACTTCAGGAAGAACCGCGTGCCCCAACTCCGCTCCAGGTCGCACCCGAACATCCACAGGGCCAGCATGTTGAACAGGATGTGGAACAGCCCGAAATGGAGGAACTGGTAGGTGAAGAGCTGCCAGATGTGGAAATCGTTCCAGACGAGTTGAGGAACCAGACCGAAGGTCCACAGCAGCGGCCGGCCCACCATATAGGGGAGTTGCAGGACGAAGACGACGATGTTGACGATCAGCAGCCACTTGACCGCCGGCGTGACCGGACCTCCGAAGCTGAACGAGCTGTGGGACCGCTGGGTCCGGTACATCATAGTTTCAATATAACGTATTGCATGAGGCCCCGTAAGCGGCTAAGCGTTGGATGACATGAAGACCTTGATTACCGGCGGAACCGGTGTGAACGGCGCGGCCACAGCCCGTCTCCTGGTGTCTCGCGGGCAGCGGCCCGTGCTGCTGGACAACCGGGTGGACATGTCCCTGATCGCCGATATCGTGAACGACGTGGACGTAGTCACCGGCGACATCCTGGACGGCCCGAGGCTCCAGGAAGTAGTGGCGGCCCACGGCATCAGCCACATCGTGCATATGGCGGCCCTCATGCCCGGCCCGGCCGAGGCGAATCCCGGTCTCGCCATCGCCATCGGGGTGGACGGCACCCTGAACGTGCTGGAAGCCGCCCGCGCCTGCAACATCCAGCGGGTGGTCTACACCAGCTCCAACGCGTTTATCGGCGATGTCCGCGGCAAGCACGGCCATCCGGATTTCGTGCCGCTGGACGAATCCCTTCCGCCCAACCCGGCGGACATGTACGGCGTCACCAAGGTCTGCTCGGAAACGTTGGGTAACTATTACCGCAAGCGCTACGATGTGGACTTCGTGGCCCTGCGCTACCCCTCCATCTACGGCCCGGGCAAGCTGGCACGCCACGGCGTCCTCGCCCTGTACGGCAAGGTCATCGAAGACGCCATCGCCGGACGCGACTTCTCGATTCCCCGCGGCGGCGACCAGCGGAATGACGTTGTCTACGTCGGCGACGTCGCCCACTCCATCGTCCTGGCATTGAACGCCGAGGGCCTGACCCAGGGGACCTTCAATATCGGCACCGGCCGGGGTGTCACGCTGAAGGATTTTGCCGCCGTGTTGAAACGCACCTTCCCCGACTCCAGGATCGACATCGGCCCCGGCCTCGACTTCCGCGAGGGCTACAAGCAGAGCTACTGCATCTTCGACACCGGCAAGGCCCGGGAGCAATTGGGCTACGAGCCGCAATATGACCTGGAGCGAGGCATCGAGGACTATGTCGAGAGCATCAGGCGGCTGGACCTGCCGGTCTGATGCAGGCGGATCAAAGCCTAGTGTTGTGTCTCACAAATAGGTTTGCAAAGATGCGCAGGATTTTTCGTTGTCGGCAAGGCGCGATGACGAGCAGTGGCGTGCCCCACGCGAGGAAGAGCAACGCAGCCGACGGCGAAAAAGACCAGCAGATTTGTAAACCTGTTTGTGAGACACAACACTAGTGTCGCCGAATGTTACGTCTCGACCCAGACGATGTGAAACCGTGCGATTTGGTTGAAGGGGAATGACACGATGAACGCGCAGGTGAGTGTGCCCCGGGATCGATTGATCAGGTTTTGTCGGAAAAACGGTATCCTGTGGCTCGCGATCTTTGGCTCGGCATTGCGGGAGGACTTCGGACCCGAGAGCGACATCGACGTACTGGTCGAATTTGCACCAGACCGCATCCCGGGGCTGTTGGGTGTGGCTGGCATGGAGTTGGAATTGTCCGAGTTGTTCGGAGGCCGAGCGGTGGAATTGCGAACTCCCGAGGACCTCAGCCCCTATTTCCGGCGGGAAGTGCTTCAGGCGGCCGAAGTTCAATATGGACAAAGATGACGAGATCCGCTTGCGGCACATGCTGGACGCCGCCCGTGAAGCTGTCTCATTTGCACGAGGGCGGACGCACCGTGACCTCGACACCGATCGCCAACTCGTCCTGTCGCTAGTGAAGGACATCGAGATCGTCGTTCCGAGAGAGTCGATGGAGAACACGAAGTGACCCAACGCTCCCAAAAACAGGATGAACTTCGGTTCGGCCGGTAGTCCTGCCCCCCCGTTTGTGCTATCGTCGCGCCATGAGCCTGCGGGGGCGAAAAATCAGGAGGTTGGGCGCATGAAACTCTACCACTTCCCACCCTCAACGAACTCGTTGAAGGTGCGGATCGCGCTGCTGGAGAAGGGGTTGGAATTCGAGAGCGTGGTGATCGACTTGACCAAGAAAGAGCAGAAGGATCCGGAGTATTTAAAGATCCATCCCTTCGGTCAGGTGCCTGCCCTGGATGACGACGGCTTCATCCTCTACGACTCCACCGTCATCAACGAATACCTGGAGGACGAATACCCCCATCCGCCGCTGTTGCCCGCCGGCTCGGAGGATCGCGCTCG
Organism: uncultured Binatia bacterium (SeqCode); assembly: GCA_965218305.1. Taxonomy (GTDB): domain Bacteria; phylum Desulfobacterota; class Binatia; order UBA9968; family JAJDTQ01; genus JAJDTQ01. The sequence goes on from OZ244617.1 coordinate 1,267,977, forward strand.
TGCCCGCTTGATGGAGGATTACCGTGACAACAGGGTCAATCCCCACTTCGTCACGCTGATTCACGAGCACCGAAAGCCGGAAGAGGAACGTGATGCGGCCCTCATTCGGGAGGCTCACGGGAACATTGGCGCCGCCTTCGCGGTGGTCGAAAGACAACTGCAGGGAAGGGATTACCTGGCCGGCTCGTTCAGCCTCGCCGACATTGCCTACATGCCCGACATCGGGCTCCTGGAGCGCTTCGACGTGCCCCTGGATCCCGATTTCAAGAACGTGGCCGCATGGATCCAACGGCTGCGCACCCGGTCCAGCTACTCCGCCACCAAAAATTAGACAACTTGTTCGTGCGCGGGCTGGTTTGAACGCCGCCCCTACGAAGACGCAGGGAGATGTTTTGCGACGGCTGCTTGCGTGGCTGGTGCACCTTTACACGGCCCTCGGGGCGGTGGTGGCGGTGTTCACCCTGGCGATGGCGGCCGAGGGTCGCTATCGCGAAGCGCTGGCGCTCATGGGATTGGCGCTGCTGCTGGACGCCACCGACGGGACGTTCGCGCGGGCGGCGAGGGTCAAGGAGATCATCCCCGGGGTGGACGGCGCGCGCCTGGACGACATCGTCGACTATCTCAACTACGTCTTCGTTCCGTGCTTTCTGCTGCTATGGGCGGATCTGTTGCCTGCGGGCCACGGGTGGTGGATCGTCTGCCTGCCGTTGTTGGCGAGCGCCTACGGCTTCTCGCAAACCAACGCCAAGACCCCCGATCACTACTTTCTCGGGTTCCCTTCCTACTGGAACGTCGTGGCCTTCTACTGCTTCGTGCTGGGATGGAGTCCCTGGTTCAACGGCCTTCTGGTCACCGCGTTGTCGGTGATGGTGTTCGTGCCCATCCGCTACCTTTATCCCAGCCGCAATGCCGTCCTTCAGGGACTCACCCTCACGTTGGGGGCGATTTGGGGAGTGCTTTGCCTGGTCGTGGTGTACTACCTGCCCGAGCCGCCCTACGGGCTGGTGGCGGCTTCGCTGTTCTTCCCTGCCTACTACCTGGCGCTGTCGTTCTGGTCGCACATGCGGCAGGAGTCCGGGCACGGGCGGGTTTGAAATCCGCCCCCTACATCGATGGGTTTCTACCGGGTCGGCTCCACGGATTCGTCGCGGTGAATGCGGATGGCGAGCACGTCGGCGTCGGCGCATACTTGCTGCTCGCAGCTCAGGGTGCAGTGCAGGAGGGTCTTCCGCCCCTCCAGCTTGCGGATGGAGGCGCGCAGTTCCAGGGGTTTCCCCAGCGGCGCCGGCCGCCGGTAGTTGATGTTCATGTTGGCGGTGACGAAGAAGACCCGCGGCGCGCTGCCGATGGGGCGCTGTTCGTCCTGGTACGCCCGGGCGATGGCCAGGTTCAGGCTGTGGCAGTCGAGCAGGGTCGCGATGACGCCGCCGTTCACCACCTCGCGCGTGCCGCCGCTGTGGTGCGGCTCGGCGATCCAGGTGCAGACGGCTTCCTCGCCGTCCCAGTGGCTCTTGACCTGGAGCCCCTGGTCATTGGCCGGACCGCAACCGTAGCATACCGTGGTGGAGCCTTGATCCTGAAAGGCCTGCTCCTCGCTCATGCGCTTCCCCCGTCTCTGGCCAACGCCCTCCGGCTAGCCGGCGCGGGCCACTCCCAGCCGGAGCTGGCCGATCCCGTCGATCTCCGCGGTCAACTCGTCGCCGGGTGCCAGTTGTTTCTGGAAGGCCGGGGCGTCCGGGTTGCCGCTCGCGATCAGGTCGCCGGGATAGAGCGTCCCTACCTCGGACAGGTAGCTCACCAGCCGGGCGACGCCGTTGATCATGCCGCCGGTGCTGGCCGACTGCCGCAGGTCGTCGTTCACCCAAAGGCGCATGTCGAGCGCTTGCGGGTCGGGTATCTCGTCGCGGGTGACGATCCAGGGGCCTACGGGCGCGAAGGTGTCGAAGCCCTTGCGCACGCAGCGGGTGCCCATGAGATTTCTTCCCGAGCCGTATCCCCGGGCGGTGACGTCGAGGATGACGCTGTAACCGAACACGGCGTCCATGGCCTCTTCCACGGACAGATCCCGGCTTTCCCTGCCGATGACGACGCATAGCTCCAACTCCGGGAAGACGGTTTCGGCATTGGCCGGAATGACGATGTTCTCCCCGGGGCCGATGACCGCGGACGGCGGCTTGAGGAAGATATGCTCCAGGAGTTCGTCCGGAGGTGTCTCCCGGGCCTCCCCCCGCCCTCCGGCGCTGCTGAGGTTCTTGCTGCCGCGCTCATAGTTGCCGGCCGCGCCCCACACCTTTGACGGTTTCGGCACGGGAGCCGCCAGTTGAGCGGCGTCGAAGCTTGCCGGGGTCTTCTCCGAGATCGCGCGGTCGATGGCCCCGCGGTTCGCGTCATAGGATGCCGCAAGATCGATCATGGAGTCGCAGACCCCGTCCAGGAGGACCATCTGGTCTTCCCCGGTGACCGCCGCTACGCTACCGTTCTTCAGAGTCGCAAAACGCATGAAATACCTCCATACAGTTGTCTCGTCTCGCAGACCGGAGAGGTGCCCGCACCACCGTGGTCTTCATGGAACGGGCAGACTGCGACGAAACTGGAGCGAGAGCGTAGGCCCAGGAGCCTACGCCGCAGAAGGACAAGGGTGTAGGGGCGGGTTTCAAACCCGCCCGCGTCCGCATCCCGTTGTCGATCGGTACAGGGGGCTAGTAGGCGTCCTTGAGTTCCCGGACCTTGGCGAACACCGAAACCGGGTCGGTTCCCAGACCCGGAAAACGCTCGGAAAGCCCGGCCTGGATCTCGCCGCTTTCCCAGCGGAGAAACGGATTGGTCTCGAGCTCCTCACCGAGGCGGGACGGCACCGTGAACTGGTCCCTGGCCCTGAGCTCCTGAACCTTCTCCAGCCTACGGCGGACCTTCTCGTTGTTGGGCTCTACGGTCAGCGCGAACTGGAGATTCTTCTCCGTATATTCGTGGCCGCAGTAGACCAGCATGTCTCCGGACAGGCCCCGCAGCTTTCCGAGGGACGTGGTCATCTGCTCGGGGGTTCCCTCGAAGACCCGGCCGCATCCGCCGGTGAACAAGGCGTCGCCGCTGAAAAGCTTGCCGGGAAACACGAAGGCGATGTGGCCGCGGGTGTGACCGGGGATGAACAGCACGGTCCCGCGCTCCTCTCCCACCTGGACCTCGTCCCCCTCCATGAGGGGATGGGTGATGCCCGGGATGCGGTCTTCATCCACCTTGGCGCCGAACACCTCCAACTCCGGCTTCTGCTGCAGCAGGTATTCGTTCCCGCCGGTGTGATCCCGGTGATGGTGGGTGTTGAGGATCGCGATGAGCTCGACGCCCTCCTCTTGCACCCGGCGCCAGACCGGCTCTCCCTCGGAGGGATCGACGATGCCGGCCTTGTTGGTCTTCTCACAGATCAGGAGGTAGCCGTAGTTATCCGTCAGCAACGGTATCTGAACAATTTTCATGCCGCCCTTTATAGCAAAACCGGACGCGGCAGGCCACAGACGTCACCGTTGGATGACCGTGGGTGACGGTCCGCAGGACTTTCCCACGCTGGCCGCAAGGAGACGGGTACTCTGATGGCTATTGACAAGTCCTCATATGACTGTCATGGGTATCAGTTGAAGTGATGGACAAGCCCGCTCCGGCGTGCGTCCCTCTTTTGCCAGATTGATCGAGGCCCTCAATGCCGGCACACCTCTCCAGAGTCATGAGCCGCATGTCTTCAATCTCCTTGTATTCGGCAGCGGCTGGCTTGGTGGCGATGACGACAATCATTGGTTGGCAGGTCTGGGCAAGATACATTCTCAATGACACACCCAATTGGTCTGAGCGCTTGTCGCTCCTGTTGATGAATTGGTACATCCTGCTCGCAGTTGCAGTGGGGGTCCGCGAAAAATTTCATTTGGGACTGGCTTTGATCAAGGATGCATTGAGTCCCCTTCTGAGGTGGTATGCTGAATTGATCATTCATCTGCTTGTAGGCGGATTCGGTGTTGCCATGGTCGTCTATGGGACCCAGATCGCGATCACCACGTGGTCACATGTGATCCCTACTCTCGGGTTGCCGACAGGTTTCAGCTACTTGCCCCTTCCCGTGGCCGGCGCGCTCATTACGGTGTTCTCACTTGAACATGTCGCCGGGTTGTTCTCGCGGAAATTGGATGAGGCGATGCGCGCGGGTGCAGACCAATGAGGAAGAATCTGTCCGTCCAGGTAATCTGGAAGTTGCGGGAAGACATAGTCAGCGGCGTATACGCTGCAGGTGACAAGCTGCCGACAGAGCCCGCGCTCGTTGAGCAATTCGGTGTGAGTCGAACCGTCATACGTGAGGCGATTGCCGAGTTGCGCGCTGATGGACTGGTTCGACCAAGACACGGTATCGGGGTGTTCGTGCAGGAAGCGAGGCCACCGGAAGGAAGTCTGGTGCTGCTTAATCAAGTTTCCAAGAAACTCTCGGACATCATCGAGGAGTTGGAATTGCGTGTGGCCGTGGAGGTTGAAGCGGCCGGATTGGCAGCAGAAAGAGCCTCTCCGGCGCAGGAAGCCGAAATTCAAGATCACCTGTTCGAGTTTTCCAGTTTGATGAAAGCGGGTAAGGCCACCGCGTTGGCCGATTTTGCTTTCCACATGGCGATTGCTCGTTCGACCAACAATGCACGCTTTGAAGAGTTTCTCTCCCATCTTGGCCGGCGCACCATTCCAAGGGCCAAGCTGGGCGAGCTCATTGGTGAAGATCATATGCTGCCGATTCGGGACCCTTACCTGCATCAAGAACATAAAAAGGTAGCTGATGCAATCCTCGCCAAGGATCCTGCGGCAGCGAGAATGGCAATGCGGTCGCACTTGTTCGGTTCGCTGGAACGATATCGCGCCATGGCTCGGCACGGCATTCGAATGCCAGACGGTGCCATGCTCAAAGAGATCGTATGACACGTCATACTCTCGCTGGACCATTTTATGCAACCGGGTAGTTGAATGACACCGACAGAACTGAAAAACACAATCAAATCAGGTTTGCTCTCGTTTCCGGTTACACACTTCGGCAGTGACCGGCAGTTGAATTTGCGCAGCCAGCAAGAGCATGTGACCTGGCTTTCGGATTTTGGAGCAAGCGCCCTTTTTGCAGCCGGCGGCACGGGAGAACTCTTCTCGTTGAGTCGAAGAGAAATTTCGCAAGTGACGTCCGCGATCAAGGAGGCAGCAGGAACGACGCCGGTCATTTCAGGCTGCGCCTACGGCGCCGAAACAGCGAAGGAACTTGCGGGAGATGCCGAAGCCAACGGCGCGGACGGTCTTCTCCTGCTTCCGTACTATCCGGCTGCAACCTCTCAAGAAGGACTGTTTCATCAAATCAAGGCAGTCTGCGACGCGACCGAGCTTGCGGTCATCCTGTATAACAGAGGGAACTCCGTTGTGGATGCGGACACATTGCTCAACCTGGCGGATCAATGTCCCAATCTAGTCGGACTAAAGGACGGGACCGGCAATGTCGGGCTTGTCAGGGAAGTAACCGCAAGGCTCGGCGACAGGCTTTGTTTCATTGGAGGGATGCCGACACACGAGTTGTTTGCTCAGGCCTATCAGGCTGCTGGCGTAACCACCTATTCATCAGCCGTTTTCAATTTCGCGCCAAAGCTGGCGATCGAGTTCTTCAACGCGCTTCGTGAGGGTGACCACGAAAAGATACTGACGATCCTCAAGGAGTTCTTCTTTCCGTTCGCGAAGATCCGCGATCGTCGCGCCGGGTATGCCGTGTCGATCATCAAGGCTGGATGCTTTCTGATTGGTCGTTCGGCCGGTCCCACTCGTCCGCCGTTGACCGATCTTACCGACGAAGAGCTTGACATGCTCCGTCCGCTCGTGGGGAGATTCTCTACATGAATATCAAATGTGTCGATACGCACGTCTTGCGACACAAGCTCGATGATTCTTTTCAAAGTTCGACTGCGACATTCCATGATCGTTCGGCCTGTCTGGTTGAAGTTGTCTGTGACAATGGTTTGACGGGTTGGGGAGAGTGCCTCGGACCCCCAGGTCCCAACGCGGCAATGGTGAATGCCATGGGCGGGTTTTTGGTGGGACGCAGTCCGTTGGATATCGAACCGGTCTGGCTGGATCTGTATGATCGATTTCGCGATCAGGGACGGCGTGGCGTGACGATGACGGCGTTGAGCGGAATCGACATTGCGCTGTGGGACATCGCCGGAAAACACTTCGGGGTTCCCGTCCATGTATTGCTTGGGGGCGCGTACAGGACCTGCGTGCCGGCGTATGCGACCGGCGGATTCAGACCGGTTGGCAAAGACCGCAAAACCACGGTGGTTGATGAAGTCACCCAATACGTTTCCGAGGGATTTTCTGCGGTGAAAATCAAAATCGGATTCGGCGTAGCCGATGATCACGAGGTTGTCAGGAGTGTCAGAGAGGCTGTCGGTCCTGAAGTGGCACTGATGATTGACGCCAACCATGGGTATGATGCCATCGAGGCGGTTGATCTGGCATTACACGTTGAGCCGTACGACATCAAGTGGTTCGAAGAGCCGGTGGTTCCTGAAAACCTGGAGGTCTACCGGGAGATCCGGCAAAAGCAACCGTTGGCGGTCGCGGCAGGCGAGACCTGGCACGGCAGGCACGCATTTGCCGACGCCATTGATGCCCGCGCCGTGGATATCTTGCAACCCGATGTCTGCGGCTGTGGCGGCATTACCGAGATGCGAAAGATCGTTTCAATGGCCGAGACTGCCGGCGTTCGCGTGGTCCCGCATGTTTGGGGCACTGGAATTGCCATAGCGGCATCCCTGCAAATGCTCTCGGTCCTACCGCCTCAACCACCGCGGCATGGCGCTCGAAGCCCTATCCTGGAATTCGATCAGACACATAACCCGTTTCGTCTGTCCATTTTGAAAACACCGCTTTTCCACGACCATGGCATTGTGAAGATCCCGGAGGGCCCGGGACTGGGAATCCAAATCCGGCGGGATGTCCTGGATCAGTACAAGTCCAAAGAGTGAGGGTGTCAAGCGTCGGAAAGGGTGCATGCGGAATGAAGCTGCAACAACTGCTGATCACGGGCGCTGCCGGCAGGCTTGGGAGTCTGGCCCGCTCGCGTTTGAAAGGCCTGTTCAAGGTTCTTGTGTTGAACGATATCGTCGCCCTTTCACCGGCAGCTCAAGGGGAGGAGATCCGGCCTTGCGATTTGGCGGAGTTTAGTGCGGTTCGCATGCTCGTGCGGGGTTGCGATGGAATCCTCCATCTGGGCGCCCTGTCCGGAGAGGGAAGCTTCGACGAAATCCTTCGATCCAATATCGTTGGTCTCTACAATGTTTACGAAGCTGCCAGGCGGGAAGGCGTCTCCAGGATCCTCTATGCGAGCTCAAATCATGTCAATGGGTTCCATGATCGTGAAACCCGGCTCGATGCCCGCTCGCCGCATCGCCCCGACAGTCTCTATGGCGCCTCGAAGTGCTTCGGCGAAGCAATCGCGCGACTGTATTACGACAAGTTCGGGGTTGAAAGCGCGGTAGTGCGATTGGGATCCTGTTTTCCGGAACCGACCGACCACCGCATGCTCGCAACTTGGTTGAGTCCGGACGATTTTCTTGCGCTTGTCGAACGCGTGTTTCGTGCGCCCCGCCTAGGTTGTCCGGTTATCTATGGCGTGTCGGCGAATGACGAAAGGTGGTGGGATAATTCCGATGTCGAGTACTTGGGTTGGCGGCCACGGGACAACGCGGAGAGATTCCGGGCGAAGCTCGACTTGCATATGCGCCAGCCTCCAGCCCACGATCCAGCCGTTAGATACCAGGGCGGCGCGCTCGCTGTTCCGGAGTATTACGAGGATTCCTGATCGGCCCGGCGTTCATAACCGTCGCGCCCAGGACTATCTGAACAGGTTGGGCAAAGTCATTGACACGGCCGGAATGTATGTGACCACGATGAGGGCAACGAGCAAGGCGAGATAAAACGGCCAAATTGTCTTCAGGGTGTCCTCTATCCGAATTTTTGCAACCGCACAACCGACGAAAAGCACTGACCCGACGGGCGGGGTTACCAGACCGATCCCCAGGTTGATCATCAACAGGATACCGAACTGCACAGGATCCATGCCGAGTTCCTGGACGATCGGCAGGAAGACCGGCGTGGTGATGATGATCAACGGGGACATATCCATAAAAGTCCCGAGAAAAAGCAGAATCACATTGATCATGAGGAGGATCACGACCGGGCTGTCTGAAATGCCCTGCATCAGATCGAACAAGAGCGAGGGTACCTGGTTCAACGCCAGCAGCCAGCCGAATGACGAGGCAATGCCGACTACCAGCAGAACGATCGCGGTGGTGCGGACGGCATTCGTCGTCGCCACAACGAAGTTCTTCCAGGTAATGGAGCGATACACCAGAACGGTCACGCAAAGCGCATAGATCACGGCGATGGCAGAAGATTCGGTAGCGGTGAAGATACCGGACAGCACGCCTCCCACGATGATGATCGCCGTCATCAAGCCGGGTAATGCCGCGGCAAATGTCACCGCCAGATAGCGAAATCCCGGAAACGCTTCGGATGGGTATCCCCGCCGTACCGCAATGACGTACGCGGCAATCATCAGGCAAATACCCGTGAGGATGCCGGGTATGAACCCCGCCAGGAACAATGACGCGACCGAGACCCTCCCTCCCGCCGCTATTGAGTAAATGATCATGTTGTGGCTTGGAGGGATGGTAAGACCGATCGTCGCAGATGTTACGGTGACATTGACCGAATAGTCATCGTCGTAGCCCTTCTTCCGCATCATGGGAATGAGCGTTGCTCCCAGTGCGGATGCATCTGCGACTGCCGATCCGGATATGCCGCCAAAGAGCATTGAAGTGACAACATTGACCAGACCAAGCCCACCGCGAACGTGTCCCACGACTGCGCTTGCAAGCCGAACTAGCCGGTCTGCAATTCCGCCATGCAACATCAACTCCCCTGCATAGATGAAGAATGGAATTGCAATGAGCGCGAACGCGTTCATGCCCGACATCATGCGCTGAAATACAATCAATGGCGGCAGGTCCATGTAGAACACCGTCGCGATGGACGACAGACCGAGCGCAAAGGCCACGGGTACGCCAAGCAACAGTGCGGCGAAAAACACTCCGAACAAAATCAGCAGGATCATGGGTCCACACCCGCGCGCATCGCGGCGTCCGGTTGCTGCGAGGACAACCCGGCGACATGTTCCGGTGAGAACACCGTAACGAGCGCGCCAGCCACGGGAAAGGCAAGTAGCTGAAGAGGGGACCCTGGATCTCTCCAGCGTCCCCTTGTGCCGGGTTCGGGTCTATCGCACGGCTTGAATTCGCGCGACCAGTGCCTTTAGCGCATTCGTGCCGGCAAATCTTTCGTAGACAGGCTTCATGGCATCGATAAAGGGTTGCTTGTCCACTTTTTCGATCACCTTGTTACCGTTTGCAACCACCGTTGCCCTGGAGCTTATCACTCTTGCGTTCCAGAGTTTACGCATGACCGGTACGGATAGCGCGGCAGCTTTGCGAACCAATTGCTTGTCTGTGTCTGACAGCTTGTCCCAGGCAATTTTTGACACAACCAGTACCTCCGGCGAAAGTGAGTGCTGGTCAAGCGTATAGTGATTCGCGACTTCAAAATGCCGGGTAGACTCGTATGACGGCCAGTTGTTTTCCGCGCCATCTATCACGCCTGTCTTCAGGGCTTCATAGACTTGTCCGAACTCCATTGGCGTTGCATTGGCGCCCAGTGCTTCCATCGTGGCAACGAACAAGTCAGAGTTTTGGACCCGGATTTTCATGCCCTTCATGTCTCCTGGAGAGTTGATTGCGCGTTTTGAATTGTAGAAGGAACGGGCACCGGAGTCATAGAATACGAGGCCGACCAATCCATGCTTTCCCATCGCTGCCAGTATCTCCGCGCCGATCTCACCATCCATCACCTTGTGCATGTGACCGATTGAGCGGAAGATGTACGGCAAAGCCGGAATGGCGGTTTCCGGAATGATGCCGTTAAGCGGTGCCAGGTTGACCCTGTTCAACTCGATGGCGCCAGCGATGGTCTGCTCGATGGTGTCCTTTTCCTCACCGAGTTGGCGACCGGCAAACATCTTGACTTGAATTCTTCCGCTGGTCCAGCCGGATAGCAGTTCACCCATGTACTTCACCGCCTCGACGGTTGGATAGCCGTCCGCATGCGTATCGGCCGCCTTGAGGACGACTTGTTGCGCCGCAACCGGACTGCTTGCGACTGCGACCAGGAGCATACAGGCACCCGCGACAAGAGATATTAGGTGTTTCATGAGATTTCCTCCCACTGGGCCGTTGGCAAGCCCCCTCGGTGCCCGATAGAGGGCTCGATCACGACAAACCCATCATCACCTGGGCAACGATGGGTGCCGTCATAGACGAAGTGAATCGACGTTACGCCGAAGCGGCTTGTCCATCACTTCGACCGAGACGTTACCAGTCATATGAGGACTTGTCAATAACTATTCTCAGTCCTATTAGCACTATTAGGGGGATTTTCGCCAACCTTGGCGTGTGAGAACACTGCCTAGACTCTTTGCGAGCAAGGACACCCCTTTCCCCCAAGGGTACATCCGGGTTTTGGATTAACATGGCCATTGACGGTCCGTTGGGCGGATTGACCTGCGCCCATGGTTTGCATACTGTGGAGCCATGTTGAAGGCCGGAGTCGGACAGTCGTCGCAATCGGAAACCCGCGCCGCGGTCGAGGAGGCCGCCCGGCGGGCCATGGAAAGTCTGCCGGACGGAGACGCGGACCTAGCGTTGGTGTACGCCACCGTCGATCACGCCGGCGCCCTCGAGCAGGAGCTGGCCGCGCTTCATCGGATTACCGGGACCCGCAACACTGTCGGGTGCAGCGGCCTGGGGATTCTCACCGGCGACGGCGAGATCGAGGGAGAGTCCGGGGTCGCCGTGATGACGCTGGCTTCCGACACGGTCCGGGCGCGTCCTTTCTCCCGCGACTCCCTCAACGGGAACGACGCGGCCGCGGGACAGGACATCGCCAAGGCCGTGGAGCCCGACCATCCTTCCCTGACGGTGTTGCTGGCGGATGGCTACAAGAGCCGTCCCGACGCCATGCTGGACGGCATGGCGCGGGCGGGGCACTCCGGCCCCGTAGTCGGTGCGGCGGCGTCGGAGAACGGCAGCCACGGGAAGACCTATCAGTTCTACGAGGACCGGGTGACCAGCAACAGCGTTGTGGGGTTCGCCCTTTCGGGCGCTTTCGAGACGGTGACCGACATCACCCAGGGCTGTCAGCCCGTGGGCGAGCCCATGGTCATCACCAGGGCCGACGAGAATCTCATCTTCGAGATCAACGGCCGCCCCGCATTCGAGGTGTTCGTCGAGCTCGTCGGGAAACCCTTTCAGCAGGACCTGCGCCGGGCGCTGGCATTCGTGTTCGCGGGGTTGGCTCCGGACCCGCGGCAGACGGAGATCGAGCCCGGGCAGTACCTCGTCCGCAATATTATCGGCGTGGATGCGCAAAGGGGCATCCTGGCCGTAGCCCAACCGGTGGAAGCCGGGCAGCCGTTGATCTTCACCCTCCGGGACGGGCAGCGGGCGCGCGAGGACCTCAGGCAGATGCTGGAGCGTCAGGCGGCGCGGCTGGAGGGCAGGACGCCGCGGATGGGCCTCTACTTCAATTGCTGCGCCCGCGGCAGCGGCCTGTACGGGGTTCCAGGGATCGACACGGCCTACATCAAGCAGGCATTGGGAGATGTGCCGGTCATCGGCTTCTTCGGCAACTACGAGCTCGGCCCCCTTGCCGGGGGCAACCATCTGCTCACCTACACCGGGGTGCTGACACTTGTTACCGAGTGAGGCGCCGCCGCGCGTCAGCGTCGCAGGCGCTTGCGCTTGTTGGCGAGGTAGTCCACCACGATATAGTTCCCGATCTCGTCGGGGGAAGTGTAGAAGACGCGGCCAGTGTTCATGCGGGTGAGGCGGTCCACGAAGCCCATGCGGTAGTAGTCCATCCCCAACATGAAGGTGTTGATGCGGATGCCGCTCTGGGTGCAGCGCCGGACCTCCTTGAGGGTCTCCCTCACGATCCTTTCATGCAGCAGGGCCGAGCCCCAGCCGCTGTGAAGGCGGCCGCCCCGGTCGACGTTGCAGGCGGTCGGCTCACCGTCGGTAATGAGAATGATCTGACGGTTCGCCGCCCTATTGTTTCCAAGCAGTTGGCGTGAAAACCTCAATGCTTCCTTGATATCGGTGCCATGCTCCATGAAATAGGTGATGGCGACGATGGAAGGGAGGTCTTCGGTGCGGATGACCTTGGCGTTGGAGCGAAAGGCCACCAGGTGCAGGACGTCCTGAGGGAACTTGGTCTCGATCAGCCGGTTCAGCGCCAGTGCCACCTTCTTGCCCGCGTGCAGGGCGTCGTTCATTAGCATGGAGTAGCTGACGTCGATGAGGAGCACGGTTTCGGTGTCGGTGGAAAATTCGTTCTGATAGACCTGGAAATCACGGGGCTCGATGCGGACCGGCACACCGGTCCTCCCCTCTTCCAGCGATTGCATCAGGGTCTTGCGGATGTCGATGTTGAGGGGGTTGCCGTACTCGTAGGGCTGGGTGTCTTCCAGCCGCATGCCCTCGTTGCCGGTCTTGGCGCTGGCGTGCTGCCCCCACCGGTTCTTGTTCATGAGCTGGAAGATCTCTTTCAGGGCCTTGTCGCCGAGCTGACGCATACCCTTGGGGCTGAGCCTCAACCCGTTCCCCGTACGTACGAGGTAGCCCGCCTCCTCCATCATCTGCTCGACACCCTGGAGGTACTTGAGCTGCTCGTAGGCCTCCTCGCCCAGCAACTCGCGCATGGCCTCCAGATCGAGGTCCGCAACGTCGCCGAGCCCCCGCCGCCCCCAACGCAGGAACTGCTCGAGGCCCCGTAGCTGCCCGAGAACCTGTCCGGCCTCCCCCATGCCCATGCGCTGATTCCCCTGAAAGGGGTACTGGTTCAGCAGTTGCTCGAGCTGTTCCATCTGGGACATGGCGTCGCTCAGGCGCTGGAGCTCCTGCTGGCTCAGGGAATCGAGGTTCTCCAGGAGGTTGTCGAGGTCCTCCACCGCGGCGTCCATCATTTTGGGCAGGTTCTTGAGGAAGTCGTCGTCGTCCAGCAGGCGGTTCAGACGCTCCAGCATCTGGGAAAGGTCCGGCGCTCCGGCTCCCGTGAGGTTCTGCGGCTGTTGCATGGAGCGCTGGTCGATCTGCTCCCCGAGACGCTCCTTGAGCTGCTGGTACCGCTCCTGGGCCTGCCGCATCCGCTCGGCCATCTCGTCCATGTCCTGGGCGTATCGGCCGGATAGCCGCTCCATGAAGTTGCGCATCTTCTCTTGATACGCCTCCAGCTTCTCGGCGAGCTCGTTGAGCTTTTGGCTAAGGGCCTCGCTCTCTTCGGGAGACAGCTTGAAGGAATCGGGTGAGTATTTGTTGAGGAGGTCCTGCTTCTGCTCCTCGGCCTGTTCCAGCAGGTCCCGCAGCCCTTGCACCGAGCGCTGGCCGTCATCGGACTCGAAGCCCCGGCGCATGAGGCTCCGAAGCGCACGGCGCACGCCTTCTTCTTCAAGGAAGGTATCCGACAACTGCTTGAGCAGATCGTTGGCGGTGGGGAAACGAACCTCCTGGGAGCCGTCCCAGGGGGTGTATCGGTGGATTCTCATGCGGCGTCCACTATATCGCAGGCGCTTCCGGCACTGCAATACCGAAGGATGCTCTGATGGCCGCCAGTGGAATGGGACGGCCGACTCGGTTATAGAGGGGAGAGTCATTGCCGTATCCCGGAGGGAACATGAAGGTTACTGTCGATACCACGAAGTGCGACGGCCACGAGAAATGCGTGCAGGCCGCACCCAAAGTCTTCAAGATGAACGAGCGGTTCATCGCGGAAGTCGCGGACCCCAACGGCGATACCCCGGAAAAGATCGTGCTGGCTGCCAGGATCTGCCCCACCAAGGCCATCACGGTGGAGGACGACGACGGAAAGACCCTGTTCTCCGAGTCTTAGGGCGCCGCTCCGGCCGCCTTCGCCGGAGGCTCTTCGCCGACATGGTCCGCGGCGCCTGTCCCGGTAAAGGGACAGCGCGGATCGTTCACTCGAACACCACGCTGGCAAAGCTGCAGACGGAGCCGATGGGGTCCATCTCGCCGTGGTCGTGGGCTACGAGGCGCCCCCGTTCGGCTTGTATGGACTTGAGCATCGTGTAAATGGGTGAGAATCCGCAGATCCGTCGCCGGTCGTCCTCTTGCGCCAGGTAGCCTCGGAACCCCTCCGGGTCCACGTTCTCCACGTGCTGCAGCATCTCCCGGTCGGAACGCTTGACCGCTTCCAGCTCTTCCCCATCGAAACCCTTGGCGTCGCCGTAACGAGGTCCCACGTGGGCAAGATCGGCGCTGGCTATCAGGCAGATGCGCCGGCCGTCGTCAACGATGATCGTTCGCAAGGCATCGGTGAAGCGCTCGATGGACTCCCCCGTCGGGCCGCTCCCGGGCGCGGCACAGGAGAAGGAGCACAGCACCGGCACGATGGGGGTCGCGTTGCCGAAGAGCTGTTGAATGAACAGCACCTGGAACTCGATGGTATGCTCGGTGCGGTGGGCCAACTCGTCCGCGAAGAGTTCTCCGCCATGGAGTGCGCTCAGACGGGAGATGAACTCGGCCTCCACCGGGACCTCCCCCAGTGGAGTCGCAAAGCGTTTGCAGGTCAAGGCATAGGGGTTTCGCACCGCGTTGTGCCCGGTTCCCAGGATGATGAAGAGCTCCGGCGGTTGTGCCTCCGCCAGCTCCTTGTAGGCCCAGGCGTAGGCATGGCCCCCGAGGCGCAGGTCGATGTGCGGCACGACGACGGCGGGTATCCTTCTCCCGGGGTCTCGCTTCCCGGGCAGGCCCGGTCCCGCGGGCGCCATGAACAATTGTCCCAGGCTCTCCTTCAACACGGCGGGGTTCTCATCGTAGCTGATGCCCGCGTGGAAGGGCTCCCGGACCGGAGATTGATGGAATGAACCGGCCAGTTGCCGGTAACGGCGCTCGAAGTTGTCGCCGGCCAGAAAGTAGCCTTCGTCCAGCACTTGGCAGAGCTGTTCGAGCAGTTCCAGCGGAAACTCGATCTTGTAGGCATCCCGGTACGCCGTCTGGATCTCCGGCAGCGTGTGCCGGCCGTCGAAAAACTGCAGCGCGTACGCGGCCTCGGCGCGGAGATGCAAGACCTTGTCGCTGAGGTGCTGGGGGTCACGGATGCCGAAGGCCGGCCTGCCTTGCTCCCCGGGCAGGGGAAAGACGTCGACATAGCGAAGCTGGGGACGCATGGAGGGGTTTTCGCCGCTCATGGGAAAAGGCTATAGCCTAAAAGGCACGAATGCGAACGGGCAAGCCGGGCTACCGATGAGCCCTGTGACGCAAGAGAAATGAAGAACGGGACGATTACCGCGGTCAAGGGGATTCAGGTCGGTCACGCCACCAACCTTCGGGCGCGCACCGGTTGCACGGTGGTCCTCTGCATGGCCGGCGCGGCCGCGGGCGTTGACGTGCGCGGTTTCGCGCCCGGCACCCGGGAGACCGACGCCGTCAGGCCCGGCCGGCGGGTGGGGCAGGCCCACGGCATCCTGTTGACGGGTGGCAGCGCCTTCGGCCTCGATGCGGCCTCCGGGGTCATGCGGTTTCTTGAGGAATGCGGCGCCGGGTTCGCGACCGCTCACGCCGTCGTCCCTATCGTTCCCGCCGCCGTGATCTACGACCTCGGCGTCGGCGACCCGCGGGTCCGCCCCGACAAGGCCATGGGTTATCGCGCCTGCGAGGCGGCCACGGATGGTCCCGTGCCCACCGGACGGGTCGGCGCCGGCACCGGCGCTACGGTGGGAAAGGCGCCGGGCCTGCGCGCCGCGGACGGCGGCATCGGCTCGGCTTGCAACCGGTTGCCCGGCGGCGCATCGGTGGGCGCGCTGGTGGTGGTGAATTCCGTGGGGAACGTCGTCGATCCCGCCACCGGGGAGACCGTCGCGGGCGCTCGTGACGAGACATCCGGCCAATGGGTCGACGTAACGCCAAGTCTGCGCAAGGGCCACGCGCCAAGGATACCCGGAACCAACACCACCATCGGGGTGATCGCCACCGACGCGGCGTTGTCATCCGTCGAAGCCAACATGGTGGCCGCCATGGCCCACGACGGCATCGCCCGCGCCATCCGCCCGTCCCACACGCTCTACGACGGCGACACCCTGTTCGCCGTCTCGACCGGCAAACGCAAGGCCGACGTCAACGCGGTCGGCATCCTGGCCGCGGAAGTAGTGGCGCAAGCCATTCTCCACGCTGTCAGGAATACTGGGAGTCAGCCCGAGCGTTCAACCACGCAACAGCTACTGCGACGACTCAAGGCTCGAACTCCGTTTCGCCCGGCCCTCTCGCCAGCGCAGATACTCCGAGAAGAACGGGACAAACGGTGATCTCCATCAGCGCTTCGATGACGTGCAGCCTGCCCGAGGCACGGGTCAATGCTGTACGCGTAGCAACGCCGCAAGTTCATGAACGCCAATGGCTTCCGCGGTTTCTGATAGCGGCCAGCGGTCTCCGCCAGCATGCACAACGAAGGCACTCGACGGGTTCACGTCGCCGCATGCGACATGAAATCCACGTCGAACCCTGGCCGACAGCGAACGCTTGATCTCGACGGCCCAAAGCCTTCCGTCGCTAAACTCGATCAGCAGGTCGATCTCGGCGCCGGCGCCGGCGCCGGTCCGGTAGAAGAGCGGCGTCGCCAAGGGCGGGAGGACGGACAGAAGCGTCTCAATGACGAATCCCTCCCAACTCTGCCCTACCACCGGATGCCCCGCGAGCTGCTCCAGCGAGGAAATGCCCAAGAGGGCGTGCAGTAGGCCGCTGTCGCGCACGTACACTTTCGGTGATTTCACCAGACGCTTGCCGACGTTGGTGTGAAAGGGCTGGAGGCGGCGCACCAGCAACAGATCGGCCAGGAGGTCCACGTAACGCGTCACCGACTGGGTACTCGTTTCCAGCGCTCTGGCCAATACGGAGGCGTTCAAGGTTGTACCCTGCCGGTGTGCCAGCATCGTCCACAGACGTTCCAACGTCGTGGAGGGGACGCGAGGTCCGAACGCCGGGACGTCACGCTCCAGATAGGTACGGATGAAATCCCGGCGCAGCGCGAAGCTTTCCCCATCGCTTCCCGCCAGATAACTGTCCGGAAAGCCGCCTCGCAGCCACAATCGCTCACGGGCGATGTGCTCGTCTTCTACTTCCAAAACGGAGAACGGAGTCAGATCGATGTAGGCGATACGCCCGGCCAAACTTTCCGATTGACGGAGCAGTTCCAGGGACGCGGACCCCAGGATCAGGAACCGCCCTTTTCCCTTCCCTCTGCGGCGGCCCCGGTCGATGACACCACGCAGTGTCTGAAAGAGTTCCGGCACCCGGTGGACCTCGTCGAGGATGACCAGCCGATCCTCCAGATTGTTGAGAAACAGAGCGGCCTCAGCGAGTCGATTGCGATCATCCCGGTCCTCGAGATCCAGATACAGAGCATCGCGTGACCGGCCGATCTCCAACGCCAGCGTCGTCTTGCCCACCTGCCGGGGACCGATCAGGAGAACAACGGCCTGACGGTTAAGGGCGCTTTCGATGTCGCGGGTGAGGATGCGTGAAATCATCCTTGCAAATTATCTATAAATTGGACAATTTGCAAGAATGAAGAGTCGGCAGAATGTCGAGTCTTATATCTTACCTTTCGACTTGCTTGAGTAGCAGTCGTCCTACTGGTAAACAAATAGCATGCGCCCGTAGTGAAAAGGACATCACGAGGGTCTCCGGAACCCTAAGTCCAGGTTCGATTCCTGGCGGGCGCAGTACCCCACCCTTTCAGACGTTCCCATACATTCCCGAAAACCCAATGAAAGCCCTTGTTTACAGGGGTTTCATAGGGTTGTAAGTTCCGTTCGATTCCTGTAAATTCCCGCCTAGAACTGTGGAGGGTTCTTAGGAAAAGGGGGATTCGCCATGGAGGCCAGGAATCGAACCCGCTTGACGGCGCAGAAAGTGAAGGCTCTTGCCGAGCCCGGACTGTACGCGGACGGTCAAACTTTGTACCTGCGCGTGAGTCCGGGCGGATCAAAGGCATGGGTCCAGCGGCTCGCCATACGGGGCAAGCAGACGGACATCGGCCTGGGCAGTGCCGCACTCGTGACCCTGGCTGAGGCGCGGCACACGGCCTACGAGAACCGGCGCCTTGCCCGGGCTGGTGGTGATCCGCTGGCCGAGAAGCGCAAGGCGGCGGTGCCGTCCTTCGCCGAGGCAGCGGCGAAAACCCTTGAGCGAAGGCGCCCCCGGTGGCGCAACGGCAAGACCGAGAAGATCTGGACGGGGATTCTCGGCAGGTACGCTTTTCCGGCCATCGGGGACACGCCGGTGGACACGATCACGCGAGAAGATGTCCTGCGTATCCTCACGCCGATATGGACGATCACCCCGGAGTCAGGGAAGCGTTGCCGCCAGTTCATGCGGCTGACGTTCCAGTGGTGCACCGCTCACGGCTACATCGACATCAACCCCGCCGGCGAGGCCATCGACGGCGCCCTGCCCACCATGCCCGCCGTCAAGGAGCACTACCGCGCCCTGCCCTATCAGGAGGTGGCCGCGGCGCTGGAGACCATCGAAGGGACCGGGGCCAGCATGGCCGCGAAGTTGTGTTTCAAGTTCCTCGTCTTGACCATGGTGAGGTCCGGCGAGGCGCGCGGCGCCACCTGGGCCGAAATCGACATCGAGGCGCGGGCGTGGCGCATCTCCGCCGACAGGATGAAGATGGCCACCGCGCACGTGGTCCCACTCTCTGACGCGGCCGTGGACGTCCTGGAGCAGGCGCGTGGGCTCGATGATGGCAGCAGGTTGCTGTTCCCCTCCTCGACGAAGCGAGGCCGCCCCCTGAGCAGCATGACGTTGACGAAGCTGTTGAGGTCAACCGGGCTTGCCGAGCGGGCTACTGTTCACGGCTTCCGCTCCAGCGCCAGGACGTGGATGTCGGAGAAGACGAACGCGGACTATGCCACCATGGAGATGTGCCTTGCCCATGCCGTCGGCTCCGCTGTTGAACGAAGCTACGCGAGGTCGGACCTTCTGGCGAAGCGTCGCTGGCTCATGGACCAATGGGCCGCATTCGTGACGGCGAGCCCGACCGCGAAGGTGGTGAAGCTCCATGGATAGGAACCGTCAAGCTGCGTGGGAATCGGCGCTTGCGAAGAAAGACCGAGGCGAGGAGGTGCCGTCCGAGGAGCACGACGACTTGCTGCGGGAGGGCCTGTTCAAGGGGATGAATAGGGTCGTTGCAGAGGAGGAGGCTCGCTATGTGGTACGCTACTGGACACACGGCGTCGGGCTCGACCCGATCCGCGGGCGTGGTCAAGCCGAGGCGGAAAACTGGTTCAAGATAGGCCAGGAGTGGGGTGAGGAACGGCAGACCGAGAAGTTGCGCGCCATGATCGCGGCCAGTGAACACGATCCCGACTACTGGGATGCGCTGAACTCGATCTGTGTCCAGTTCCACGAGAAAGCAGACCCCCTTCCGGACGATCTTGCCGCATGGGCCATTGCCCTTCACAAGGACGAACTCACCCGGCCGCCGAAGCGGCAAAGCAACAAAGGCCAGCCGCACTACGCGAATGTCATTCGCAACTTCTGGTTCGCCGAGACCTTCGCGCTGCTTTGCTATTTGGGGCTCGGGAAAATGGACAGCTACGCCGTGATCGCTGAAGTGTTCAATCTGGAGCCGGCCGCTGTCTCAAATGCGATCCGCGCCGATCGGCAATCGGACCACATACTTCCCGCCCCGTGGGAGTGCTGGCCACCACCACCCGAATAATTGAAGCCCTATTTCCAAATAGCCGGTTAACCTCATTTCGGATTTCATGGGAAAACTCTGGAAGCAGGAGGATTTCCCATGACCGATATCTTACTTACGCGCCAACAAGTCGAAGCCCGCACCGGCCTTGCCCGGAGTTCAATCTATCGCCTCATGCGACTCGGCCGGTTTCCTGAACCCTTGCGCATCGGAGAGCGGGCGGTCCGCTGGTCCGAGGCCGAACTCTCCACGTGGCTGGCTAGCCGCCCGAAGGCGACCGGACAAGCGGCCTGAATCCGTGCACCCGATTTCATCAACACGACGCCGGCCACCCGAGATGGCGAGGTACACCTTGCGGCATCGATGGTCCGGCGGCTCAACCCACGTCGAGATGCGCGACGTGCTGCCACGCGCCCTGGCGACCTTGGAGACGATGGGCGACCCGAGGCGATTCGCAAGCCGACGGAAATTCCGGGCAACGCTCGAACCCGACCCCGGCGGAGTCGTGACCCGCCGGACCTTGCGCCCCGGTCCCGTATCGCATAGGGCGAGCGGAGTTGCACAGAGTGGTGGTGGTGGAGTGGATGTCCCCGCGAGGGGAGGGGACCGGCGACCGGGTGATGTCCAGCCGCCGGGGGCCTGATGGTCGGCAGGTCCAGGTAACCCAGTACCCGAGCCGGTAGCAGCCGGCTTGCCTTCATTCAGGCCAGGCAACACGGACCGTGCGTGCCCTGGGGGAAAGGGTACCCCGTGTGCCTGGTGACCGTCAACAGGAGTTCAGAGAAAAGGAGGGCAAGCGATGAGTGAGAAGACCGAACGATGCGACGGGTGCCGTTACTGGCAGGTGACGATAGGGAAGGAGCAGTCGGGGCTGGCTCTGGGCGAATGCCGCCGGTTTCCGCCGACGCGCTGCCCAGAGACGTTGGGGTTCGCGTGGCCATCGACCGACGCGGATTCATGGTGTGGTGAGTATGCGGCCGCCAGGCTGCAAGGAGAGGACGGAAACCAATGAGCGTAACCGGAGGGGCAAACCTGAGGCGCTTCATCCGGGAGGCCAAGGCCCAGCCCGCGGAGGCAATAATCGAGGTCGGCTTCAAGGATCGGCGCATCGCGCCCTTGGCGCATCTGCATGAGTTCGGGAGCCGGTATGTGCCGGAACGTCCTGCCTTTCGTGCTGGTGCACGTCGGGCCGAAGAGGTCTGGACCGAGCTCACGGGAAAGTTTCGCTCGCCCGGGCCGACCCACGAACAGTGGGTCGAGATAGCCATCGCCCTGCGCGATGTCATCCGTGAGTCCTACATGAATTTCCACGGCCAGCCCTTGAGCGAGCGGCAGCGGCAACGCAAGGAGGGTACGCCGTTTCAAGACGATCAACTCATCGGCCACGAGGGCCCGAAATTGGTCTCGCACATTCACGCCTATGTGAATTCCGAGCAAGTGGATTGATGGCACCGAGGACCCTCCGGGACCGGCCCGAATCGGAGCGGGGGGTCATCTGTGCATGCATCCATGAGACTGGGAACTGACATCGTCAAGGCGCTGAGGGCGAGCGGCACCACCATCCTGCCGTTCCACGAGCGGTGGATCAGGCGCGCCTTTGCGCCCGACATCGAGGTCGCCGCGCTCTCGGCGCCGAGAGGTTCAGCGAAGAGCTGGTGCTTTGGGCAACTCGCGGCCCTGGCCCTGCGGCCGGGCTCACCCACCTTCGAGAAGGGCATCGAGACCTTGATGGTCTCGGGCTCCCTGGAGCAGTCCAGGATCATGCTGTCGTTCGTTCGGCAGGCGCTTGAGGATGTCGAGGACAACTACCGCTGGCTGGACTCGGGGCAGCGGCTCCAGGTGACGCACAAGGCCACCGGCACCAAGTTGAGGGTGTTGTCGTCGTCGGGCAAACGAGCGCTCGGGCTTTCGCAGTTCTCCACCATCTACGCCGACGAGCCGGCTTCGTATGAGGCTCGTGGCGGTGCCCTGATGTTTGATGCCCTTCGGCAGAGCCTCGGGAAGAGGTCCGGTCAACGTCTCTTCCTCATCGGCACCAGGGCGCCGGCGGAACCGGGTTCCTGGTGGCCTAGTTTGTTGGATGCCGGTAGTGGTGCTGGTCGGCATGTAGAAGTCCTTGCAGCACCACCTGATGAACCGTGGGATGCGTGGAAAACGGTGTTGAAATCGAACCCGTTGTTGCGTGTGTCGGAGTCCTTGAGGAAGACGGTGTTGAGGGAGCGGGATGAGGCCCGGAAGTCCGACACCATGCGGCGCTCCTACGAGGCGTTCAGGCTCAACAGGATGATCGACGTGTCGGTGGAGATCCTGGTGGAGCTCGAGGCCTGGCGCCGTGTAGAAGCTCGACCAGTTCCTCCTCGTGAGGGGAGGCCGATCTGCGGCATCGACGTTGGTTCCGAAAGATCATGGTCTGGTGCCTGGTGTCTTTGGCCGAACGGCAGGTCGGAGGCGTACGCCTTGTGTCCGGGGATTCCCGACCTGGCGGAACGTGAACGGCAGGACGCCATCCCCCGAGGACTCTATCGCCGACTCCACCAGGATGGAGTGCTTCTGGTAGACGAGGATCTCCGTGTCTCCCGTCCCGCTGTTCTCATCGACCACTTGTTCGGACTGGGGATCCGGCCGCGCGTGGTGATGTGCGACAGGTTCATGCTTGGCGCCCTCCAGGACGCCATAGCAGGACGGTGTCCTGTGATCCCGCGCACCACCCGGTGGAGCGAAGCCAGCGAGGACATCTCCGCCTTTCGCCGGCTGGTGGCCGATGGCCCGCTGTCCATCGTACCCGAGGGGCGCGCCCTGGCCGCCGTGGCGTTGTCGCAGGCGTCCGTCCTTTCCGATGACCAGGGCTCCGTGCGCATCCAGAAGAAGCGACATGGTCGTAGTCGAGATGATGTTGCTGTCTGCGCTGTCCTGGCTGCAGGTGCGCTGGTGCGGCATCTTCAACGGGACCATCGTCCCCGCTGGAGATACAGGGGTGCCGCGTAGCAGCTACTGGTCCTTGAACCCCATGGTTTTGACGAAATCAGTGAACTCGCATTTTTCGCAGCGTAGTTTGAACGCAATCACAAACCTGTCCTTGCTCTCGTGCCTGACTTCGTACTCTGGCACCTGCAGCGCTACCGCGCCTGAACACTTTGGGCAGAAGAAACGGAAGTAATCCGTGTCTCCGGTGGCACCCCGCAGGCGTCCTTTTTCGACGTCCTCTGATCCATGATAGGGGCGTCCGTCATTAAATTGCATTTTAGGAGGGTCTCCTTTCCGATGGACTCCCACAAGTATGCCATGATCCGCGCGGCGTGTCCGTAAGGGGTCATCACATTGAGCAGGAACCATCGCCAACTCTCCGGGCCGTGGTGGGAGAGAACCAGAAGGGCGGCCCTTCGCCGCGCTGGCTACCGCTCCGAGGTCTCGGGCAAGGCTGGCCGGCTGGAGTGCCACCATCGCGTTCCCCTCGACGCCGGCGGCGCCCCCTACGATCTGGACAACATCGTTGTCATGACCCGCGATGAGCATATCCGCCACCATGGGCGGGACCACCTCCTGCCCGGCCGGGCAAAGTGGCTCGATTACCTCAAGACGCTCACCTGATTTTGTCCGAACGAGAACTATTGACACGGTGGCCGTGTATGCCATAAATAAGAATGATTCCTGATAGTCAATAAGCTCCCCCAAGGGGATGGAGGTAGAAGATGACGCCAGCACAGAAGAAGCTCCGGGATCTCAAGGAACGGCAGTCCAGAGAGCGTGGGCGCATGGCCGAGCTGGGCATGGTCGACGAGCTCGCCACCGAGCAGCGAAGCGAGCTCGATGAAATCGAGAAGGGCACGCCCGACCTGGAGCGGCAACTCCGTGCGGCCACCATCGCGGTCGAGGAGGAAGACGCAGAGCAGCGCCAACAGACCATCGACTCACCGGACGGAGAGATGCGGGAACGAATCGAGCTCCGATCCACGGCGCAGCTCACGAACTACCTTCTGGCCGCGGCTCGTGGCCGTCTCGTAGGCGGTGCCGAAGCCGAGCTGGCCGCGGCAGCCGGTGTCTCCGGGATCCCGCTGGAGCTGTGGGACGTGCCGACCGAGCAACGCGCCGTCGCTGATCCGCCGGGCACCGTGGGCGTCAATCTCGATCCCATCCGCCCGGCAGTGTTCGCAAACTCCATCGCGCCCCGGCTCGGAATCGAAATGCCCAGGGTGATGAGCGGCACCTACGCGACCGCGACGATCACCACGAGCCAGACCGCGGAGGCGAAGGCCAAGAGCGCGGCGGCGGCCGGAGCCGCGGGCGCCTTCACCGTCACCACGGCCACGCCGAAGCGTGTCTCCGCCCGGTTGGAGCTGACGCTCGAGGATATCGCCGCCGTGGGGCAGGCCAACTTCGAAAGCATCCTGCGGCAGAATTTGTCACTGGTGCTGTCCGACGAACTGGACGATCAGGCCATCAACGGCGACGGGCAGGCGCCGAACCTGACCGGCATTCTCCAGCGGCTCACGAATCCGAGCGCACCGGGCGCTGGCGTGGCGGGCTTTGACACGTTCGTTGCCGCGTTCGCGGGCGGCCTGGACGGGCTTTGGGCCAATACCGTCAAGGACGTGGCGATTGTCGCCGGCGTGGATACGTACTCATTGAGCGCCCGCACGTTCCGCGACGCGGCCGGTCAGGACATGGGAGACAAGGCGTTCTCGGACTACGCGGCCGAGCACTACGGCGGTTGGTGGACGAACAAGCGGATGCCGGCCACGGCGAACCACGTCCAGCAAGCGATCCTCTACCGCAAGGGGCGGTCCATGCAAGGCGGCTCCGGGGGCATGAGGACCGCCGTCTGCCCGCACTGGAATGAAGTCTCAATCGATGACATCTATTCCGGGAGCGCGAAGGGTGAGCGGTACTTCACCATGCATGTTCTCCTGGGAGACGTGATCCTGGTGCAGCCGGACGCATACGCGCAGGTGTCATTCCGAGTGTCCACGTAGGTTTCCATGAGCGGCACCCTGATTTCGGGGCCGGCGGGCGCGGGCAAGAGCGCCGTGGCCCGTCAGCTCCGCGAGGACTGGCTTGCCGAAGGCGGAGAGCCGGTAGCCCTTGCCGACTTCCAAAGTCTGTATGCGGCCGTTGCCGGTGACGTGCGAGGCCCCGATGGTCGCTTCCCGCTGCGTGATGACCGCCTCCTGCCCGTAGTCGAATATCTGAGGAGATCGCTGTTGACCGCGGCGCGGGAACGCGGGCTCCGCATCATCGCCACCAACAGCGATGGGGACCCGGAGCGCAGGGAGTTCCTGCTACGAGAGCTCGGTGACGGTGCACAGGAACGTGTTGTGGATCCCGGTGAAGATGTCGCCCGGTCCAGGCTCGCCGATCCCACCACCGGGGAGTTGAGCGCGGATTGCAACGCGGCCGTCAACCGATGGTACGGAAGAATCCGATGAACACAACCGAGATCCGCTTCGCAATCGAAATCCGCGAGGACTCGACCAGGACGTCGCCGGGACGTTTGACGGGAACCATCTTGAACTACAACGAGCGGGCGTCTGACCGCCCGGAAATGTTCTCGTCGGGCGCGCTGAGCTGGCCCACCGACGGCATCATCATCAACAGACAGCATCGACGGGACACGCCGATCATGCGCGCCATCCCGGAGATCCGCGGCAACGCCGTGGTTATCGACACACCCTTACCGGACACCGTGGCCGGCAGAGACGCGGCCACCGAGATCCGCAGTGGATTGCTTCGCGGCCTG
Source organism: uncultured Binatia bacterium (SeqCode) (assembly GCA_965218305.1). GTDB lineage: Bacteria > Desulfobacterota > Binatia > UBA9968 > JAJDTQ01 > JAJDTQ01. Next base: position 1,293,595 of record OZ244617.1, read on the forward strand.
AGCGTCGAATTCAGGGCGCTTAAGCAGCGGTACGAGAACGGCGTCCGGGTGATCCAGGAGGCAGTGCTGTCGGCTGCTGGATTGGTTGACTCGCCGTCCTACGCCGGGAGCACGGCCGAGGTCCGGAAACGGCGGAGGCGCCGGGTATGGCTGTGATCCTCTCCGCGATCTTGACGGATGTCGATCCCGTGTCCCCGGAAATTCCGAGGGGTTGGCGTCGTATCGGTTACCAAATTTCCGGGCCGAGCAATGAGGCGTGGGGGGTGGTCGTGGAGACAGGGGTTCCCGACAACAGCGGGATGACGGCGTGGGCGCCCATTTTCGGCGCCGGAGCCGACTACGCGGCGGACAACGGCCGCGTGCAAGAGTTGGAGACCCTGCCGAACGCCCGCTACCGCTTTCGACTCACCAACGGCACTGGCCCCATCACGGTGCCGGTCTGATGGCAAACTTGAGTCCCTGGCCTGCGGAGACGGCGACGGCGACGCGACGCGCCGCTTTGGACGCCCTGCGCAAGGCGCTGGGCATCGGTGTCACCTCCGCACAAGGCAACACCTTCGATGAGGAGGATCTGGTGCTGGAGCGCTTGGCTTCTACCGTGTCGGCCCGCGTGGAGGTCTACGCGCCTTCAGCTCCACAGCAGAACCGTGACGAAGCGGTGGTCCGCGGCGTCGCCTGGCTCAAAGACACGAAGGGTGCCATGTCCGATGAGACTGTTGGCCCGCTGTCGCTGAAACGGCCGAGCAACAGTGCGAGTTGGTTCCTACACTCGGGTGCGGCTTCGCTGTTGAGCACGTGGAAGACGCGCAGAGCGGGGGCGATCTGATGCGGTGGCCATGGCAACGGCGCGAGAAGCGCGACTCCGGGGGCGACTTCAGCGATGCCGTCGTGCGTCTAATCGAAGCGCAGGCGGCCGGGACCGCGGCGGACGCATCATCTACAGCAGCAGTCGAAGCCGCTGCTGGCGCCCTGAGCCGCGCTTTCGCATCTGCCGAGGTGGTAGGACCGGCATGGGTTCAGGAGGCCGTCTCTCCGGGCGTCCTGGCCCAGGTGGGCCGCGACCTGGTGCGGTCCGGGGACAGCATGCACGTGATCCGCATGATGAACGGCATGGTGAAGCTCATCCCGGCGTCGTCCTGGCATTGGGAGGGGAATCACTCGCCGGACTCGTGGACGGTGCGAGTGACCGCCTACGGCCCGTCGACGTCGACGACATGGAACTTGCCGGCGGCGGCGGTGGTCTTCTGCAGGTGGGGAGGCACACCGGGTCAACCCTACGTCGGCACCGGGCCGCTGTCCTGGGCCAGCACCACGGCGCGCCTACAGTCCGAAGCCGAGCGTTCCCTGGCCGATGAAGCGGGCGGGCCGCTGGCGCAACTCCTGGCTATTCCGCAAGACGGTGGAGATGGTGGCGACGACGACCCGCTCAAGGACCTTAAGGCTGACATCCGAGGAGCTCGAGGCAAGGCGCTGCTGATCGAAACCACGGCGGCCGGGTGGGGCGAAGGGCGGGCGAACGCTCCCCAGTCGGACTTGAAGATGCAGAGGCTCGGACCGATGATGCCCGACGGCATGGTCAAGGTCGCCGACGCTGCCTTCCAGCGGGTGCTGGCGGCCACAGGCACACCACCGAGCCTGTTTGTCGACTCGGATGGAACATCGCAGAGAGAAGCCGTCCGGCGATGGCATATGAACGTTGTCCTACCGTTGGCCCGGCTGCTCGAGCACGAACTGACCGAGAAGCTGGAGACGACCGTCAAGCTGAAGTTCGACGCCTACCCGCTGGACATGGTGTCGAGGAGCCAGGTGGTCGCCAAGTTGACGGCCGCCGGCGTGGCCCTGCCCGTGGCCTTGAATGCCGTGGGCCTGGAGGACTGAACATGATCAGTCTTTGCGAGGATTGCGGTAAGCCGTTACCGAAATCCGGCATCTGCGTCGTCTGCCCATCTACTCCCAAGCCGTAACGCCTAATTCCAGTGCCGAAGGACCGCACCGAGCGGAACCGGGAAGCGCACGCTGAACGCATGGCGGACCCGGAGAGGCGCCGGCGATGGCTCGATCAACGCGCCAAGCGTCACAAGGCCAGGATGGCGTCCGATCCTGAGTATCGTGAGAAGGTGCTTGCCCGGTCCCGAGCCGCCCACAAGCGCCGTCATGCTGAAATCATGGCCGACCCGAGGCAGCGGGCCGAGCTGCGAGAACGCAAGCGGTTGTTGGCGCGTGAGGCCCGCGAGCGTGACCCCGAACGACACCGGGCGAACGCTCGGGCCTGGTGGCGTCGGCATCATCCGGGCGCCGTCGACCGGCATTCCGAAATGAGCGGCCCGGAGCCCGAGGGAGTGTTGCGGCGCCGGCGTGAGGTCCTGGGGGAGCTGCGGAACCTGCTGGCCGAGCTGGACGACGCCACCGGGGGCGCGGTTTGGCAGATGGACCCGTACAGCCGATGAGTGACCCCTGCCCTGAATGCGTCGCCAAGGACGCGAGGATTTCCCGACTCAACCAGGAATCCGCCCGACGCCGGGTTGAAAACAACCGACTCCGGGAGGCGCTCCTCGCCTTGAAGCGCGGAACCCCTGAAAAAGTGGTGCCACGCTCCGGGGGCGAGGCACCAAACCCCGCGAAAACGCTACCATCCTGTTTCACGTGAAAAAACTCCCGACCCATCGGAGAATTTCCGTATCTTGAGCCTAGGCAGCGCGCCATAGGGTTGATCGTAGGGCAGACTCCCACATTGGTGGTATAACGTCAGTAGTTCCAAATAGTTAGACTATCTATTCGATTCCTGGCGGGCGCACCACCTCTACCGTCACCACGAATTCCCCATCCCCCAGACAATATACATGGAGGTTCTATGTCCAATATTTCGGAGCCTTCACGACCGGCGATCCCCGCTGATCTTAAACGAAGGGTCTTGGTTGAAGCTGGCCATAGGTGCGCCATTCCCACGTGCCGCCACATTCAGATTGAAGTTCATCACATCGTCCCTTGGGCGACCTGCCTAGAACACACCTATGACAATCTCATCGCTCTTTGTCCCAATTGCCATAGCCGTGCTGATCGTGGAGACATCGACCGAAAGAGTTTGCAGCTCTACAAGAGCAACCTTCGATTTGTACACGACAAGTTTTCTCAACTCGAAATCGATGTGCTCTTTGAAGCGAATTCGCTCGAACTGGGCCAATCCTTGGATTGGCCACCTTTTATGCGTCTCTTGATCAAACGGATTTTGGATGCGGGATTCGTCGGATTCTCCTCTGGAGGGGGCGGTGGAGTTTTCGTGAACGGGATGAGAGTGAGCCCAGATCGCCTCTTTATCACTCACAAAGGGCGAGAGTTTCTCCAGGACATTGGATCGAGGGAGATGTGAAGTGCTGTTGAGGGCCGTCTAACCTACTCATACAACACCCGATAGTCCCTAGCTAGGCCGAGGCGCGTAACGCGGACGCAGGTCACGAAATCCTGATGTGACGTAGATGTCGAAATGGTTTGCGGCTCGGCCTATTTGAATTGATACGGCGGACGGCGTGTTGACCTTCTCCGTTCAGGTACAAGGGCCTCCGTGCGAGCGTGCTGCACCTGCCACCTGTTGCCCATGCCATTCCCTGATCTGACCCGAGTAGGATTGGAAAGCATCTCCACGCCTTGAGGACGCGACTGGATCCGGTAGTATTCGTCCCCTACTTCGGCAGCTTGTCGTCGATCCCCTTGACGTACCAGTTCATGCCCAGCAGCGTGCCGTCGTCGAGGTTCTTGCCCGCGGGCACGCCCAGGGAGCCGTCCTGTTTGTAGATGGGGCCGGCGAAGGCGTGCATCTTGCCGGAGCGGATCTTTTCCTCGGTGGCCTTGGCCATGGCGGCGACGTCGGCGGGCATGTTGGTGTAGGGAGCCATCCCGACCATGCCGGTGTCCATTCCGCCCCAGGTGTCCGTGGACTTCCAGGAACCGTCGAGTACCGCCTTGGTGCGCTGGATGTAGTAGGGCCGCCAGTCGTCGATGATGGCGGTGAGCTGGGTCTTGGGGCCGAACTTGATCATGTTCGAAGCCTGGCCGAAGGCCTTGGCGCCCTTCTCACCGGCGATTTGCATGGCCGCGGTGGAATCGGTGTGCTGCGTGATGATGTCCGCCCCCTGGCCGATGAGCACCTTGGCGGCGTCGGCCTCCTTGCCGGGATCGAACCAGGAGTTCACCCAGACCGTCTTCAGCTTGAAGTTGGGGTTGATGGACTGGGCGCCGAGCATGAAGGCGTTGATGCCGCGCACCACCTCTGGAATCGGAAAGGATGCGATGTAGCCGGCGACCCCGCTTTTGGACATCTTGGCCGCGATCTGGCCGATGACGTAGCGGCCTTCATAGAAGCGCGAGGAGTAGGTCGATACGTTTTTGGCGCGCTTGTAGCCGGTGGCGTGCTCGAACCTGACCTTGGGGAAACGCTTGGCCACCTTGATGGTGGGGTCCATGAAGCCGAAGGAGGTGGTGAAGATCAGGCCGGCGCCCTGCCGGGCGAGACGCGTGATGGCGCGCTCGGTGTCCGGACCCTCGGTGACCTTCTCGATGTAGAGCGTCTTGACGCCCTTGCCCAGGGCCTTCTCGACGGCAAGCCGGCCCTGGTCATGCTGGTAGCTCCAGCCGTGGTCGCCGATGGGACCGACGTAGATGAAGCCGACCTTCAAGGGGTCTGCCCCGAGAGCGTTCATCGTGACGAGGGACAGGGCAAGAGCGGCCGCCAGCATGATGAATTTTTGCATGTTTCTCCTCCGGATGGGTGACACGCGCCGGGTCATCGGTCCGGCACGAACGTTTGACCGATACAAGCAGGTGTGTTCACTTTCGTCAAGATGCGGTTGCCGGAAATGGCCAGCAGCGCGGCGATGGTGACCAGGTACGGCAGGGACGCCAGGAACTGGGGCGGAATCGAGACGCCGATGCCTTGGGCGTAGAGGCCCATGATCCAAACCGCGCCGAACAGGTAGGCACCGGCGGCCACGCGGCCCGGCGTCCAGGTGGCGAACACCACAAGTGCCAGCGCAATCCAGCCGCGTCCGGCGGTCATGTTCTCGATCCACTGCGGCGTATACACCAGGGACAGGTAAGCCCCCGCCAGCCCCGCGCAGGCACCGCCGAAGGCGATGCAGCCGTAGCGCACGCGGGCCACATCATAACCCAGGGCGTGGGCGGAATGGTGGTTGCTGCCGACGGCGCGGATCACCAGTCCCAGACGGGTGTGGACGAAGACCCAGCCGACGAATACGGTGAGGGCCACGGAGGCGTACACCAGCACATCCTGGCCGAACAGTACGGGCCCGATCAGCGGCAGCTCGCTCAGCCCCGGGATGTGTATGGCGCCGACCTTGACGCCGGGGAGCCCGGTGAAGGGCTGGCCGATGAGCCCTGAAAGGCCGATGCCGAACAGCGTCAGGGCCAGACCCGTGGCCATCTGATTGGCGGCCAGGGTCTGGGTCAGAAAGGCGAACAGGAGCGCCATGGCGATGCCGGTACCGATGGCCGCCGCCACGCCCACCGTCGCCGACCCGGTGGTGTATGCGGCCGCGAAGCCGGCTACCGCGCCCATGATCATCATGCCCTCGACTCCCAGGTTGAGGACACCGGAGCGTTCCACCACCAGCTCCCCCACCGCCGCCAGCAACAACGGCGTCGACGCCGTGATGATGGTGAGCAGAATGGCTTCCAGCCCGCTCATCGCGCGGCTCCCTCGGCGTCGGCGGTGCGGGAGGCGGAGTCCCGGAGCCCCATGGGCATACGCTGGTCCCGTTGCGAGGGGCTCCGCGTTGCCCATTCCAGCCGTACCTTGCACCGGATCAGCGTGTCGCAGGTCAGAATGAAGAAAAGGAGCATTCCCTGGAAGACCTGAGCGGTCTTCTCGGAGATGGAAAGTTCCACCTGCGCGGCCTCGCCGCCGAGGTAGCAGATGGCCAGGACCAGTCCTCCGAACAGTGCCCCCAGCGGATTCAGCCGTCCGAGAAAGGCGACGATGATGGCGGTGAAGCCGTAGCCCGGCGAGATCGTGGGCTGGAGTTGTCCGACCGGACCGGCCACCTCGCAGATGCCCGCCAGTCCGGCGAGGCCGCCGGAGAGCCCGAAGCAGAGCCACGTGGTTCCCTGCTGCGAGAAGCCGCCGAAGCCGCTGGCGCGGGGGGCCTCCCCTCGCGCCCGGATCTCGAAGCCCTTGAGGGTGCGCGACATGAACACGAACAGCACCGCCGCGGCGATGACCGCAAGGACCGCGCCGAGATGCACGCGGCCGTCGCCGAAGGTCGCCAGCAGATGCCATTCGTTGAAGCTGATGGACTTGGGAAAGTTGAATCCGTGGGGGTCGCGCCAGGGGCCTCGTACCAGCCAGTCCAGGAGATACTGCGCCACGTACACCAGCATCAGGCTGGTAAGGATCTCGTTGGCGCCGAAGCGGTTGCGCAACAGCGCCGGCACCGCCGCCCAGGCCATGCCGCCGAGCATGCCCAACAGCAGCATCGCGGGGATCGCCAGAGCCGAGTCCCACTGGGGGGCCAGGATGGGGACGGAGGCGCCTGCCAGGGCTCCGGCGATGAATTGGCCTTCGGCGCCGATGTTCCAGAGATCCGCGCGGAAGCAGATCGCCAGGCCGGCTCCGATCAGGACCAGGGGCGTGGCCTTGACGATGAGCTCCTCCACCGACCACAGGGTGGTGAGGGGTCCGACGAAATAGACGTAGATGGCATGGAGCGGATCGATGCCGCGGGCGGCGAACAGGATGCTGCCGAACAGGATGGTGAGGGCGACGGCGAAGAGCGGAGAAGCGACCTGCATCGCCCGGCTGCGCTCCGGGCGTTTCTCCAGCACCAGCCTCACGCCCGTGCGTCCTGCTCCGGCGCCGCGCCGGTCTCGTGCGCTCCGGCCATCAGCACGCCGATACGCTCCCGATCGATACTGTCCGCGGGATAGGCATCCGACAAGGTGCCGCGGGAGATGACCGCGATCCGGTCGGCGATCTCGAAGATCTCGTCGAGGTCCTGGCTGATGACCAGCACGGCGGCGCCGTCCCGAGCCTGGTCCACCAGGGCCTGCCGGATGAGCGCGGCGGCGCCGGCGTCCACGCCCCAGGTGGGCTGGTTGATGACCAGAACCTGGGGTTTCCGGTCCAGTTCGCGTCCCACGACGAACTTCTGGAGGTTGCCGCCGGAGAGCGTGTTGGCCTCCTGGTCGTGGCGGCCCGAGCGCACGTCGAAGCGGCGGGTGACCCGAGCCGCCAGGGCGCGGGTACGGCCGCCGCTGATGAAGCCGGTGCGCACCAGGTCGTCGCCGGACGCGTGCCGGGTGAGGAGTACGTTCTCGGACAGCCTGAAACCGGGTACCGCGCTGTGCCCGAGCCGCTCCTCGGGCACGAAAGCGGCGCCCAGGCGCCGGCGCTGGGTGATGTCCTGGATGCCGCAGGCCCGTCCGGCGATGATCACGGACTCCGGCGCGGGGGCCAGCCGTTCGCCGGACAGAACCTCGAACAATTCGGATTGGCCGTTGCCGGCGACCCCGGCCACCGCGGTGACCTCGCCACTCCGCACTTCCAGGGAGACGTTGCGCAAAGGCACCCCGAAGGACCCTACCGCCGGGAGCGAGAGGCCGGCGACCGTGAGAGCCGCGGGTCCGGAAGTTTCCCGTGCTTCCGTGTTCACCGACTGCACGTCGGCGCCCACCATGAGCCGCGCCAGTGACCCCGCGGTCTCGGCCCGGGGATCCACCTCGGCCACCACCCGGCCGTGGCGCAGAATGGTGGCGCGATGACAGAGCTCCCTCACGTCTTCCAGTCGATGCGAGATGTAGAGGACGGCGCAGCCGTCGCCCGCCAGCCGCCGCAGCGTGACGAAAAGCTGGCGGGTCTCCTGGGGCGTCAGCACCGCGGTGGGCTCGTCCATAATCAGCAGGCGGGGTTCCTGGAGCAGGCAGCGCACCACCTCGATGCGTTGCCGCACCCCCACGGGGAGGTCCGCCACCAGCGCGGCGGGTTCCAGCGGCAGACCGTATTCCTCGGATACCCGTGCGACGCGCCGGGACAGTCCGTGCGGATCGAACGGACCCGGCACGGCCAACGCGATGTTCTCCACGACCGTCAGCGCATCGAACAGCGAGAAATGCTGGAAGACCATGCCGATGCCGAGTTGACGCGCCGCCCCCGGGTTCGGCACGGCAACGGTCTCGCCGCGCCAGCGGAGCCGGCCCGCGGTGGGCTGCAGCGCGCCGTAGATGATCTTCACCAGGGTGGACTTGCCGGCTCCGTTCTCCCCCAGCAAGGCGTGGATCTCGCCGGGCCGGAGCCTGAGCGTCACCCTGTCGTTGGCCGTGAACTCGCCGAAGCGCTTGACGATATCTTCGGCTTCGAAGAGGTAGCCGTCGTCAGTCGTTTCCATGAAAACAACTCGCCAAAACTACAATATAAGGTGTCCTAACGAACGAGCACGCACTATATATGGTGTGATTTGCCGATGCAAGCCCTTTGCAACCGGTCACAGCCGCGGTACGAAGGGCGCGACGCCGAGCTTGTGCTTGATGATCTCTTCCCGCGTGAGCCCGTGAAGCTCGTGGGGGAAGACCAGCCAATGATTTGTCTGGTGCTTGTGCACGTAGTAGTCGGGTTCGCGGTCGGTGCGGTTGTTGTTCGGCTTGTAGTAGACGGTGGCCACGCGGGTGTCCACGGGGGCGTTGCGGCGGGACCTGCTTTTCAGATGTGACAGCACCGCCTCGATGCTGAGACCGGTGTCGAACACGTCGTCGACGATCAGCAGACCCTGGTCGGCGTTCACGTTGTCGATGATGTACTGCATGCCGTGGACGCGGATGCGTGAATCCGTCCGTCCGATGCCCTTGTAGAAGGAGGTGCGGATGGCGATGTGGTCGGTTTCGATCCCGAAGAAGTCCAGCAGTTCCTGTACCGCAATGCCGACAGGAGTGCCGCCCCGCCAAATGCCGACGATGAAGCTCGGACGGAAGCCGCTCTCCAGGATCTGCATGCCGAGTCGGAACGAGTCCTCGAGCAGCGATTGGGCGCTGATGTAGGTCTTCTCGCTCGTCGCCGGCTCGGCATGAGATATGGGCTCGACGGGATATTCGGCCATCAATGTTTCCTCTCGACAAGTGCGCCTGGGTCAGGATGGAATCAGCGTGGGTGCGGTCGTTTCCACCCTTTTATCGGAAATACGTCATAGTGCAAGTGCAACGGGGAAATCCGGCTTGGTGGATCCATATCGAGGGCGTAGGCTGTATGGTGTCCATGATACTCAAACGAACCGAACCGTCCAGATACCCGCCTTCAACGCCGCGGTTCCACCAGTTGCGGCACTTGGCCGCGGAACCGCACCTCCTTTTGTATGACTTGCTCCGGACGTACGGGGACTTCATGCGCTGGCGCGGATTTCACGATGTCTATCTCGTCAACCACCCCGACTTCATACGCCCGGTACTGTCACAGGACTACCGCCGTTTCTCCAAGCGTGCCATCGACTACCATGTGCTGGCCCAGGTCATGGGCAAAGGGCTCGTAACCAACGACGGCCCCCACTGGGTCCGGCAGCGGGGCCTTATGCAGCCCTTGTTCAGCAACCGTCGCGTCAGCGGCTTTGACGAGAGGATCAACGTGCTGACGTCTTCATTGATGGACGAGTGGGAAAGACGGGTCGGTGGGCACATTTTCCGGATCGACCGCGAGATGAGCCGGTTGACCTTCGGCATCGTCGGCGCAACCCTTTTCGGCAGCGATCTCGAGCGGCAAGCCGGTGAAGTCGCGGAGATCCTCGAGGTGGTCAACTTGTATCCGCTGGAGATCCGGGCGCTGATGACCCTCCGCTCCTGGATCCCCACGCGCTACAACCTGAAGTGGAGACGCGCGGTGAAGGGCCTCGACCGGATCGTGTACGGGATGATCGAAGCCCGCCGCCGCCGTGGCGTCGGCGATGACGACATCCTCGATCGCCTGATCCGTGCGCTCGATGAGGAGACCGGCGAAGGGATGGACGAGAGGCAGATGCGCGACGAGGTGGTGACGTTGATGCTGGCGGGACATGAAACGTCGGCCAACGCCCTGGCCTGGACCTTGTATCTGCTGAGCACGCATCCCGACGTTGAAGCACGACTGACCGAGGGCTTGACCGCGGCCCTGAACGGTTCACCGGCCACGGCCGACGACCTCCCGCGGCTCCCCTACCTGAAACAGGTGGTGCAGGAATCCATGCGCATCTATCCTCCGGTGTGGGGGTACGCGCGACGGGCGGAACAGGAAGAGGAGTTCGACGGGTATGTGCTGCCCGTGAACGCCTACGTCGCCGTCCTGCCCTATGCGCTTCACCGGCACCCGGAGTTCTGGCCCGACCCCGAGCGGTTCGATCCGGACCGGTTCCAGCCGAACCGCGGCGAAGGCCGCCATCCGTATGCCTATTTGCCTTTCGCCGCCGGACCGCGTACCTGCATCGGCGCCGGCATGGCCATGCTCGAGACCCAATTGGTCCTGGCGCAAATCCTTCAGCGCTTCAAGGTCCACGTGGCTCCCAACCACCCCATCGAGACCATGGCCAAGGTCACTCTGAAACCGCGTTACGGGATAGCGGTCACGTTGAGCCGGCGGTAGCTCCTAATGGAACCCAACCGCACGCGACGAAGGCGTTCCTTAACCCAGACGGCATTGACGGGTAATTCGGCAGGTCACCTCAACAAGACATGCTTGATCGTCGAGTGAAACGGCAAGAATCCGTCTTCAGGATCTTTTGCCAGGAGCCGCCTGATCTCTGTTGTCGACAACTGGTACAGCTTGTCTACCGCGGCAGCCCGGAATGCCCGAAGTTTCGAAGAAAGCGGCAGGCGGGCAGATTCATCCTCCGCCACTTTCCGACGAAACCGTTTCACCTCTCTGTTCAGCAGCAGATTTCCCGGCGGAGGATGATCCCCGCTCAGAGAATCGCGGCGAACACCCTGCGGAAGTTCCCGCCGAGCAGCTTCCCCAGTTCGTCCTCTGTCCAGCCCCTGGCGTACAGGCGAGCGGCAAGCCGCACCCATCGATCCGGGGCGGCCAGAGCGGCGTCCGTATAGTGCCCCGAACTCTGCTCCCATCCGTCCACCCGCGCGTCCGTCCCGATTCCGACATGGTCAATGCCGACCAACGACACGATGTATTCGATGTGGGCGATCATGTCGTCCATGCCCGCGACGCGGTCGCCGTCGGTGTCGAGAAACGACCTGATCGGAGTGACCCCGATCACGCCCCCAGTAGCGGCGATGGCGATCAACTCCTCGTCGCTCTTGTTGCGACGGTGGGGGGTGAGGGCCTCGGCGTTCGCGTGGGTGGCGATGACCGGTTTCGTGGACAGGGACGCCGCGTCCAGCGTCGTCTGCTTATTCGTATGCGACACGTCGACGATCATGCCCATGGCGTTCATCTCAGCGATGGCGGCCCGCCCAAGAGCCGTGACGCCCCTCTCATCTCCCTCGCTGCTGCCGTATCCAAGCCGCTCGTCGGGTCCGTGTGCCTCCTTGGTCCCATAGGCGAGCTGCAGGACCCTGAGACCCTCGTCGTACCAGTGGCGCAATGGGGCAAGGTCGCCTCCAAGCTGCCAAGCTGGGGCCACCCGGGCCTGCACGTAGAACATGACGGCATAGTCGCTGTCGCGGTACGCGGTCTCAATGTCCGCGTACCTGCGAACCACGCGCCCGTTGGCAATCGTCCCGTTGTCGATGCGGTCGCGGTGCCGAGTCATTGTCGCGAGGCCGCTGCCGATGCTGATCAGGCCCATGTTGACTCCGGTTACGGCCTTGAGGGTTCCGAAGTCGCCCGAACCGATACCGGGGTAGATGGCACGCTTGCAGTCGGCGCTCTGGCGCCGGAGGCCCCCCGCACGCCCACGCCAAGGCTAGAGCCGCCAGCAACTACGCAGAGCCGGATGATGGTTCGGTGACAGCTCATTCGGATTCCTGAATGTCCGAAAGATGGGGCAAGGCCTTCCGGTGTTCGACGACATCGAGCTGGGGGCCGAGCACGGGCAGGAGCCGGTCGCACGGTTATGAACTTATCTGGAACTCCATGAACGACGGTGGATTCCACATGTCTATTTAGCACGGTCAATCGAGCTTGACCTGTTCACGACTCCGTCCGCGCCAGGGTGACGACCTGAACGTCCTGCGCGCCGGCTTGCAGCAATACCCGGGTGCACTCGTTGACCGTCGCTCCGGAGGTGTAGATGTCGTCTACGAGGAGCAGCCGCATCTTCGCGACCGTCCGGCGCGGCGCGAGGGAGAAGGCGCCACGGACGTTGGGCTTGCGTTCTTTGAGGCTCAAGGTGCTCTGAGGGGGTGTCTCCGTCTTTCTTGTCAGGACGAAGGGATCGAGCGGGATACCCCATTCACGGCCTATTCGACGCCCCAGAAGCACGGACTGGTTGAAGCCGCGCCAGCGCAGCCGTCGCCGATGCAGCGGGACCGGAATGATGAGGTCGAGAGCCGACGGGCGGAACCACGGCTGACAAGCCTGCGCCATGAGTTGACCGAGGGGTTTCCCGAGGGAGGCCTGCCGGCCGTACTTGAACTTGTGAACGACCTCTCGCAGCGGATGCGAAGCCTCCTGATTGCGCGGATAGCACGCCCAACTCCGCGCCATGGAGAAGGACGGTGGCTGAAGCAGGCACCCGCCGCACAGGTGGTCGCCCTGCCACTCATGCAGGTACGGCCGTCCGCACCGCCGGCAGAACGGCGGACGGGCTAGTTGGATTCCGTCATCGCACGATCGGCAGAAACAGAGCCGAGAGCGGAATGGCAGCCAAGCCTCGCAGGCTAGGCAACAGGGCGGGAAGACGACGTCCAGCACCGTCTCCAACACCTGCCGCGCCAATCCTCCCGGTGATCGAAAGTCGACCCGATCTGCCTTGTTCACATGGTAAAGAATCGGCACCGGACCGGAAATCCTTAGCGTTGGAGAGTTGGATCATTCGGTTTGACCAGTTAGATTGCGAGAAAATGGAAAAGATACAGATCTCCAAGTTCAAGGTCAACTGCCTTGCCGTGCTTGACCGGGTGGGCAAGACACGCAAACCCGTGTTGGTGACGCGGTTCGGCAAACCCGTGGCACAAATCGTCCCGCCTCCGCGCCCGGACCGGCGAGAGGGTTGGCTCGGTTGCATGCGAGACCGGGGCCGCATCGTCGGCGACATAGTTGGCCCGGCGGCGGAAGCTTCCGAGTGGGAAGTCCTTGAGTCCGAGCCCGAGATCCGATGAAGCTGGCCCCGGGCTACAGGAAGTCCTCCAGCTTGACCTCGTCCATGAAGGGATACTCCAGCAACTCGTACTCTGCCGGGTCGACGTCGTCGGGGATGGTGGCGTCGATGCCCATCTTGGAGGTGGTGGGGAGTGAGCCCTTGGGTAGCCGGGAGGCCTTGAGGGTGGGATCGAGGTGCTTGCCGCGGGCGCCGGAGACGATGATGACATCCTCGTCCGGCTGGACCCGGAAGGCCATGGCCCGCTCCACCGCCATGGGGTCGGTGAGCTCCACGTCGCCGTCGGTGACCACCACGAGCTTGAGGGCATGCAGCGACATGAGTGCCAGCAGCGCATTCTTTCCTTCTCCCGGGCGCTTGTCGATGGCGGCATAGAGGTGCCAGTAGCAGGCGCTGCCCGGGGTGGCGTAGACCGCCACGGTCTTGATGCTGGCTTCGCGCAACGCGCGCCATCCGGCGGCCTCGAGCGGAGGCGCCTCCAGCCAGTCGTTCTCCCAAGGCATCAGAATGGTGTGGAGGATCGGGTTCTTGCGGTGCGTGACCGCCTTGACCTTGAACACCGGGTTCCAGCGGATCGAGCACTGATGGCCGGTGAAGTCGCCGTAGCGGCCTTCGTCGATGGTCCAGCCGTCCGTCGAAATCTCGCCCTCCAGGACGATCTCCGCGTGGGCAGGCACCTCCAGGTCCACGGTCTTGCATTTCACCAGCGGCACCGGCCGGCCGTAGAGCGCACCGGCCACCGCGAACTCATCGTAGCCCGGCGGCGCCTTGTAGGCCGCAGCTATCAGTTCCGGTGTGCCGGTACCGAAGGCGATGGCGATGGGCAGGGGCTCGCCCCGCTTGAGCGCCGCCTCGTAGCTGAAGCGCATGTCCGACGGTGAAACCAGGTCGATGCTGGTCTCCCGCGGGGTCCGATACATGAGCCGGTAGCAGCCGGCATTACGCCTGCCGGCGTTGTCCTTGGAGACCGAGATGCCGGCGGAGAGGTAGGGTCCGCCGTCCTTCCGGTGCTGGAAGGGAATGGGCAGTTCGGTAAGGTCCACCTCGTCGCCGATCTTCACCACCTCCTGGGCGGAACCTTCCGCCACCACCTCCGCCTCCATCGGATTGTCCAGGGCGTCCATGAACCGGCGCCCCAGCTCTCGCTGGTCACAGCCAAGCCCTAGAGCCACCCGCTGGCGCGAGCCCACGAAGCCGCCTGCCACCGGGATGGAGTAGCCCTCGACGTTCTCCATGAGCAGCGCGGTGTCGGCCTGGGCCAGCAAGGTGTGGAGATGGCGCGCTTCCACGGGCTTGGTGATGCGTCGGAGCTGTCCCTCGGACTCCAGCAGCGCAACGAGGCCGCGCATGTCTTGGTACGGCAGTGTGTGTCCCTTGCCCATTGCGTTGCTCCTTTGACTTCGTGCCGCCGGCCCTGGTGCCGAGCCCATCGAAGGGCCTGTCCCGAGTGTCGAAGGGCTCGACACCAGCAGCGCCGAGCTCAGTGCATGTAGGAACCGCCGTCCACCAGGAGCGTCTGCCCGGTGATGAAACTCGCGGCGTCGGAAAGGAAGAACATGACGGCGCCCACGAGATCCTCCGGATACTGACTGCGCGGGATGGCGCGGCTCTGGATCTGCGGCACGTCGTCCTCGTCCACCAGGCCGCCGCGAGCCTCCAGCAGGCTCTCGCTGCGGGTGAGTCCCGGAGCCACGGCGTTGACGCAGATGCCGTCCTTTCCCGTGGCCCGGGCCAGGACACGCGTGAGCGCAACCACGGCGCCCTTGGACACGGTATAGTGGGCGTAGACGGGAATGCCCTTGAAGGGCACGCCGGAGGCGATGTTGACGATCTTGCCCGAGCCCTGCTCCTTCATGTACGGGTAGACCGCCCGGGAAGCCAGCCAGACACCCTTGACGTTTACGTCCATCACCGCGTCCCACTCGGCCACGCTGATCTCGTCGAACGGCGCGTAGCGGATGTCGGCGAAGATCGCCGCGTTGTTCACCAAGCCGTCGATGCGGCTGTAGTGGTCGTGGGCGGCCGCGGCCAGCGCCTTGACGCTTTCCTCGCTGGTGACGTCGGCCTTGACGAACACCGCCTCCCCTCCCCCTTCCCGTATCTCCGAAGCGCAGGGCTCCCCGTCCAGGATGTCCGACACCACCACCTTGGCTCCGGCCTTGGCCAGTTCCTGGGAATATACTCGGCCGATGCCGCGGGCGCCGCCGGTGATGATGATGACCTTGCCGTCGAAAGTTGGAGCCATGGTCAATTCTCCTCGAAGTCCCCGCCCCTGCCCCCTGGCTCCCGGATCAAGTCCGGGATGACGTTGGGGTCGTCCGGGATGACATCCGGGTCATCCGGGATGACATCCGGATCGTCCGGCATGACGTCGGGGTCATCCGGGACGACGCCCAGCTCAAATCCTGTCCTCATCGTCGGCGGCGGTGTAGCGTCCGGTTTCGAGTTCCCGCCCGAGACAGCCCGCTTCCCGCAACCGGCCCCAGGCCTGGAGCACCACGCGGTAGGGCTCTTCCCTGAACTGCAGCAGGATGTCCTCGAAGTGGAGCGGACCGCCCTTCAGCCGCTCCAGTATCTTGTCGGCGAGTGCCTCGGGGCTCATGCTGCCTCCGTCAGAGGTTGAGGAACCGCCGGCCGTTGGTGCTCAGGATCTTCCACTTGAGCTCTTCCGAGAGGTCGTCCCGCTCCAGCAACTCCCCTTTGGCGCCTTCCCGGGCCTCCGCGTGGGGCATGTCGCCCTCGAACAGCAGCCGGTCTTCGCCCACATACTCGGCGACCTGGGGCAGAAAGATCTCGTCCGCCTCCGGGGTGAAGTAGACCTCGCTCTGCTTGAGGGTTTCGGACACGGGCTGCTTGACGGGGAGCGGCAGGCCCAGGGCGCCGTCCGCGTGGTGGTAGTGATCGATGCGTTGCACCAGGTAGGGTACCCACTGGACGCCGATCTCCATGAAGGCCACCTTGATGCGCGGGTGCCGCTCCAGGATGCCGCCGGCCAGGAAGCTGTAGAACCCCATCATGACCGGCAGCGTGAAGCCCAGGGCGCGCGACCCCGAGACGTCGTCCATGCTTCGGGTGATGCCCGGATGACTCCAGCCCGCGTGGATGGCCAGGGGCACGCCGAGCTTCTCCACCTCGGCGAAGAACTCATCGTAGTAGCGGTCGTGCAGCATGGTCTCGCCCACCGTGCCATAGATTCCGGCAACGGAGGCTCCGAGCTTCAGGCTGTGCTTGAGCTCGTCGAGGGCCAGACGCGGGTCCCGCATGGGCAGGATGGCGCCCCATTTGAGGCGGTCCGGGCGTTGGGCGCAGGCCGACGCCATCCAGGTATTGTAGCTGCGCATCAGCGCGGCTTCGAACAGCAGGTCGTCGGTCACCGGCTGGAGAAACACCGTGGAGAACACCACCTGGAGGTCGATGCCCACCGCGTCCATATCCTTGAGGCGCGCATCGATGTCCGTCATGGTCTGGGAGCCGATGGTGAATTCCTTCTGGGTGGCGAAGCGCATCTCCGTCGGAGTGCCGTACACCAGGTTACCCCGGCCCACGGGCTTGGGGTAGACGGTACCGTCGATGTACCAGAAGGCGTTGATGCCGCCCAGGATGGGCAGGTCTCTGGCCACCACCGGGAAGGGCTTCCGATCCGAATACCTGGAGTCCAGACGTTCCCAGGCCTCCTGGGGCTCCTCGACGTGAGAGTCGATGTCGATGACCGGCATGGTATCAGTGCTCAATGGATCCTCCTCGTTTCTTGACCGACGGGCCTGTACGATCCGTATCGCGAGTCTTCCAAGCCGTTCGGGCGGACACGGTTCTACGCCGCCCCCTTGCAGGCCTTTTCCAGGCCCCGAAGTGCGCTACGGGTCAGCGGAAGACCGAACTGCTCGTTGCGCATCCGGAGACGCTGGGACGAGACGTCGGCGATGATGCGGCGTGCGCGGTCGTGGTCTTTCCGGGTCTTGACCAGCGTGGCCAGCTCGTTGGCATCGCTGTGCCTGGTCTCGTCCCGGTGGATCCGGCCGAAGATGGATGCGATCCTCCGGTTGATACGGTTCCCCGTCAGGTGGCGGCAAACCTCGTAGAGCGCGCCGCCGCCGCCCTCGGTCAGGGTGATGGCCGCGCGTTCCAGCATCTCGTCGCGCCGCTGTATCTCGCTGGTGGTGATGCGTTCGGAGCCGTGCAGCAGTCCGGCGTAGCTCCGGGAGTACCGCGCCCGGACCTCGGCGAGCTTGCGGTCCTCGGGTAGCCAAGTCAGGTCCTTTTGCGTCAGGCGCTGACCGGTGAGCTCCTCCAGGAAGTCCATGATCAGCCGGGCGTGGCTCATCTCGTCACCGAGCTTGTGGCACAGCTCCTCGTAATCGTGGCGGTCCACCTGGCGGTCGAGCTGCGGATAGAGCTTGTCGAGGGCGTGCACCAGGGGCTTGATGGCCGAGTATTCCTTGAAGGCCTGGGCCTTGAGCCAGCGGGTGTGCTCGTCCGGCGTTCGCGGGGTATTGAAATAGGTCGCGACGACCTGTTCTTCAGCCTTGCCGTAGCCCTCGGCTAGCTGCTCCAAGGCTTGCGTGTAGTCGATCATCCGCCGGTCTTCCGCCGAGTCATTCCGGTGCCGGGATGACGCTGCCGCAGTCGCCGCAGGTCCTGAGTTTTTCGTCGCCGTAGAACTCCCGGTGGACCTGTCCAACGGGGTCGTCACTGTAGTCGCCCACGGTGACGTCCACCTCGTAGACCTTCTTGTTGCAGTTCTCGCAAAACCACATGAAACGATCCCGCTCGCCGGGCTTGCGTACCCGTTCGAAGACCAGGAACCAGGTGTCGTCGGTGACCCGTGGGGAATGCGGCACGCCGCCGGGACACAGGGTCATCTGGCCCTGCCCCATGACCACGATCTTCTCATTCCCGTCGTCGGTCAAGCAGTGAAGGCGCTGCTCCCCTTTGAGCACGAGCGTCACCTCATCGCTCGGGTCCACGTGGAAATCCATCCGGCGTTTCCGTCCGCGGCTCAGGAACGCGATGGACTCCGAGTCCTGCCACACCACCGCGCGTCCCTTGCCCTCGGACGCGGTCTTCTCCATCAGGGCCTCGAGGTCGATGCTCTCCATTGGTTTCATGACAACTCCTTCTGCCCGTTCGTATCTTACGAGAAGAGCTCGCCCTGGCCGGGTGCGCCCGCGGAACGACGGCGCGGTTTCGAGGGCGGACGTCCTCCGTTCTTCAGGTACATGAGCAGCACCTTGTTCAGGCGTACGTAGTCACCCTGGTAGACTCTCTCGCTCCCCGGGTCGGTGTAGGTGACCGGGCCTTCGTTTCGCTCGATCAACTGTCGCACGAACGGCATGGCCCCATCAAGGACGTCGCCGTTCTCGAAGGGCGCAGTGAAGCCGAAGGTGCGGGGCGAGGCCGACAGCTCCAGGCTTCCGTCATCCCGGTGGCGCCAGATCAGCAGCGCGCCGGTGACTTTTCCCGTGTTGAGGATGCGCCAGCCGGTGGCTTCGAGTGAGCACTGGAACCGGGTGGCCAACTGCCGGAAGGCGCTTACGTCCATGTCGGCGGCGGTCGCGTCGGCGATGAAGCGGCTGGGAATCAGCAGCTCGGCGGCAACGCTGTTGCAGAGCTCTTCGGTGGGAGCGTCGCCACAGCTCATGGAGCCCTGGTCGGGCGAGGCGACCAGGATGTGAGCGATTTCATGGGCCAGGGTAAAGCGTTGGCGGGTATGGGGCGCGTGCCGGCTGAGAATGACCTCGTAACCGCCGTCCCCCAACTCCACGAGCTGGCCGTCGAGGCGAACATCCAGCTCCCGTATGCGCCGGATGCCCAGATGCCGGGCGATGCGCGGCAGGTTCACCGGCGGGCGTTCGATGCCGCATGTGTCGAGGAGCCGGCGGGCTTCCTCCAGCACCTGACGCGCCCTGCTTGCGCTGTCCTTTTTCATTTCGGCGGGTGCGTCGATCAGGGCGGCGCCTGCCGGCTCAGTAGCGCTCCCAGTCCCGAGCCGTGAGGGGGATGCGGGCGGCCTTGAGCTTTTTCGGCGCGTTTCCGAACAGCTCCGGGTCGGACCGGATCACTTCCAGGTCCTTGCGCAGATTCACGACCTTGCCGCGAACGTCGGCCGCGGGCAGCTTCTTGCGCTTGCCGAGGGAGGCCAGGCCGTTGTAGCTGCGCTTGAGCTCGGCGGCGCCCACTTCCAGACCGGATGCACTCACCGCCTCCTGGAACTCCTCGAAGGTGACCTCGGCCGCCACCTTGCGCGTACGCGCGGCCGCGCGCGGGACCTTGCCCTCCGGCGCGGCGTCGTGTTTTTCCAGGCTGGCCTTGAGGGCCTCCATGAGGTCCACCACCTGGCTCTGGCGAACCTGCGGCTCCAGCGCCGTCACCTCCTTGCCTTCCACCTTCTGCTCCACCAGCCGGAGGACCCGCCCCCTGTACTCGTCGTGATAGTTCTCCGGATGGAACTCCTTGCTCACCAACTCGTCGATGAGGCGGACGGCCAAGTCCAGCTCGCCGTCCTTGAGCTTGACGGTCTGGCCCCGGTCGATGTCGTCGAAATCACGGACCTCGTCGGCGTAGTACATGGTATGGAGCATGAGTCCGCCCTGGACCGCGCGGATCAGCACCAGCCCTTCCTTGCCCCGCATGACGTATTTGGCGAGAGCGACCCGGTTGGACTCGGTCATGGCGTCCGCCAGCAGGCGATAGGCCTTGTCGCCGCCCTTGTCGGGTCCCAGGTAGTAGGTCTTCTCGAAGTACACCGGATCGACCTTTTCCAACGGCACGAACTCTTCGAGCTCGATGACCTTGGAGGTCTCCTCCTCAAGGGCCTTGAGCTCGTCGTTCTCGAAACGGACGTACTGGTTCTTGGCGAACTCGTAGCCGCGGACGAGGTCCGACCGCTGCACGACCTCTTCGCACACGGGGCAGTACTGCTGCTGCTTCATGCGGGAACCGCATGTGTTGTGCAGGAAATTGAACGCGATGCCGCCGGACGACGCCGCGGTGTAGAGCTTGATGGGGATGGAAACCAGTCCGAAAGAAATCGTCCCGGAACTGATGGCGCGTGCTGCCATAGTGATCCCTCCAATTTCGAACCGTTGCAGTCTACCATTAAATACCTTTAGAATTCTACAAGTTATGAGGTTGTCCCCAAGCCACCATGTCCGCCCCACTGGATGAATACCGGCGCAAGCGCGACCCCGAGCGCACTCCCGAGTCATTCGGAGGCCAAATCTCCTCGGCCGGCGGTCTGTTCGTGGTCCAGCAGCACGCCGCCCGGGCGCTGCACTATGACCTCCGGCTGGAGATGGGCGGCGTCCTCAAGAGCTGGGCCGTTCCCAAGGGTCCGTCGGTGCGTTCCCACGAGAAGCGGCTGGCGGTGCAGGTCGAGGACCACCCCGTCGAGTACGCCGATTTCGAGGGCGTGATCCCCAAGGACAACTACGGCGCCGGCGCCGTCATCCTCTGGGACCAGGGTCGGTACCGGCTGCTTCACGCCTCGGACCCACTCGGGCAGCTCGAGGAAGGCACGCTGGAAATCGAATTTCAGGGCTACAAACTGCGGGGCATATGGATGCTCGTGCGCATGGGTGGCGGCGGCAACGAGTGGCTGCTGTTCAGCAAAAACGAGTCGGAGGCGGGAGCGGAACCGGTGGACGCCTTTCCCGGCTCCATCCTGTCCGGTCTGACGGTGTCGGAGCGCAAGGATCCGGCCTCGCGGACCGCCCGGCTCGAAGAGGCCCTGGGCCGTTTCGGAGCGCCTGACCGGGAAACTCCGCGGCGCAAGCCGAGCCCGATGCTGGCGTCAGTCGGCGGCGCCCCCTTCTCCGACCCGGACTGGCTCTTCGAGATCAAATACGACGGCATCCGCGTCCTCGCCCAACGCCGCGACGACACCGTGACTCTCCTGGGCCGGAAGGGCGACGACGTCACGGTGCGATATCCGGAGATCGTTCACGCGTTAAGCAAAACGGCTCCGGGACAGTTTCTCATCGATGGCGAGATCGTCGCCATGGACGACAGCGGCCGGCCGAGCTTCCAGCGACTCCAGCAACGGATGCACCTGACCAATCGGTTCGACATCGAGCGAGCGGCGCGGACGGTGCCGGTACGCGGAATGTTCTTCGATTGCCTGGAGGCCGAGGCACGGGACCTCCGTGCGCTCCCCTTGACGCAACGAAAAGAGTGTCTGGCCCTCTTTCTCCCGGACCGGGGCGTGGTCCAATACTCGGAACACATTCTCGAACGCGGCGAGGACTTCTATCGCGCCGCCTGGGAGAATCGCCTGGAGGGCATCATCGGCAAGCGCGCGGACAGCCGTTACGCGGCCGGGCGCACCCGGGAATGGTTGAAGTTCAAGTGCCAGCGGCATCAGGAGTTCGTGGTGGGCGGATACACCAATCCTGGCGGGTCCCGGGCCCACTTCGGCGCCCTTCATCTCGGGCTCCACCAGAACGGGGAGCTGGTCTACGTATCCAAGGTGGGCACGGGCTTCGACCGCGAGACCCTTGGGTCCATCCACGAACAGCTCCTCGCCCTGGCCCGGTCGGTCTCCCCTTTCGCCAAGGGGTCACCCGCCGGCGCCGGCCACTGCTGGGTGGAGCCCCGACTCGTTTGCGAAGTGGAGTTCACCGAATGGACGGACGACGGCGGCTTGCGGCACCCATCGTTCCTGGGACTGCGTGACGACAAGGCGCCGGAGGAGTGTTGTCGCGAGGAGACGGTGGAGACGCCGCCGGCGCCGGAACCGTCGCTCCGCGGGGAGACGCGGAGACTCGCCGTCACCAATCCGGACAAGGTGTTCTGGCCCGACGACGGCTACACCAAGAGCGACCTCATCGGCTACTACGAGGATGTCGCGCCGTTTTTGCTGCCCTATCTCCGGGACCGCCCGCTGGTGCTGACCCGCTTTCCCGACGGCATCCACGGCAAGGCCTTCTATCAGAAGGACGCGCCGGACTACGTTCCCGACTGGGTAGCCACCCGGCGGATCTACTCCAAGGACGCCGACCGGGACATCGACTATTTCGTCGTCAACGACGTCGAAAGCCTGCGCTACGTGGCAAACCTGGGCACGATCCCGCTGCACGTCTGGGCCAGCCGGCTGGACTCCCTGGAGCAGCCCGATTGGCTGGTGATGGACCTGGACCCCAAGGGAGCCCCCTTCGCCCACGTCGTACGCGTGGCCAGAACCCTCAAGAGCATCCTGGCGGAGCTGAACGTGACGGCCTACGTCAAGACCTCCGGCGCCACCGGGCTCCACATCCTGGTGCCCATGGGGCGGCAGTACCTCTACGAGCAATGCCGCACCTTCGCCCGTCTCCTGGCCCTGGCCACCGAGCAGACCGTGCCGGACATCGCCACGGTGGCGCGGCCGCTCCACGCCCGGGAGGGCAAGGTCTACATCGATTTTGGTCAGAACGGCTACGGCCGGACCATTGCCGCACCCTTCTCGGTACGGCCCCTGCCCGGCGCGCCGGTGTCCTGCCCGCTCCGCTGGTCCGAGGTCACGGCCAGGCTGAACCCCGGCCGCTATACGCTGAAGACCGCCATCAAGCGTTTCGAAAGGAACGCGGATCCTCTGCTGCCGGTGGTCGACGCGCCGGGCATCGACATGGCCGCCGCTCTCGCCCGCATGGAGACCCTGTTCAAAGTGTAGGGGCGGGTTTCAAACCCGCCCGTGCCCATACCACGCGAAGGTACGAAAGGGCTGTCGAAGGCGCGTCCCTTCGTGAGTTTGCCCCCTACGGGTAGTAGGCGTCCTTCCCCGGCATGTAGCCGCGCTGGGTCTGCCCGGCGTTCCGGTTGACCATGGTGCGGCCGAGCATTGGGTGGTAGAGGCTGCGCACTTCGTGCTCCAACTCGAAGGCCTTCTCGCCCGTGGCAGGGTCCACGATGTCCCTGAACCGGTACTGGTGGGCGTTGCTCTCTTCCATGATCAGTTCCCGGCGCAGCAGGAACTGGTGGGCGCGGGAGAAATTGGCGATGTACACGGCGATGTGATGGCCGTCGTAGGCGGGGATCTGCTCCTCCGTGTCGGTGAAAATCAGGCTCTGGTTGCGTCCGACTTTCACGCTGGCGCTGTCACCCTTGTAAGTCACCGGCGCCTGCAAGACGGACTTGTAGAACTTCCCGATGGTTCGGGCGGTGCCGGGGGGGGTCCAGAACTCCACGTACGGCATGCCGATGGTCATATCGCCGAACTCGGGCCCTGCCGTATGGCAACGGAACTGATTGCCCCAGGGACCGGTGACCGCCACATGATCCTCGGCTTCGCGCCATTTGAAGCGGGTCCCCTTGAGCTCGGGCTTCACCGCGGCCAGGCGCTGTTTCAAGGCTTCCAGATCGGAGAGAACCAGGCCGATGTAACCCGGGATCTTCTGGACGCCCCGGCTGGGCAGGTGGAACTGCTGGCCGCCGACGTTGATCCACATGTTGTTCAAGCCCACGTTCATGTACGGGTCCCGGGTCAACCCGAGTCCCAGGACGTAGAACACTACGGCCTTGGCCTGATCGGGGATCGTGATATTGACGTGCTCGAGGGCAACAACGTTGCCGAGGTCATCGGCCTTGCGATCGTAACCGTTGGTCTCCATCTTTACCTCCCTGTCGGCAGCCCTGTCCGAGATCGAGCGCCATGCGGGCGCGGGCGGGTTTGAAACCCGCCCCCTACACGTCCCATCGTGCGGCGCATATAGGGCAATAAATCACCTGAGCCGTGCATCTGCAATGCCACGAAACCCCCGAGCGGCTACAGGGTCAAGGCGAAATCGTCTACCAGCGCTCCCGGCAGCCGCAGGCTGCGGGTGGAGCGCCCGCCGTAGGAGTTGGAGTCCGGCAGAAGATCCACCTCACGGGTCAGGCCCACGAGCTTGTCCCCCAGCATCCGGTAAAGCGTCTCGTCGAAGCGCATGACGTTGATGGGGGCCTGCACTTCGCCGTTCTCTACCCAGAAGGCGGCGAAGCGGGTCATGCCGGTCATGCGGCAGGCGTCCCGGTCGGAGTAGTTCAGGTACCAGAGATTGTTGATGAAGATGCCGGTGCCCAGGGTCGAAAGCACGTCCTGTCGCGGGATGGCGCCGCCGGCCATGACCAACGAATCGGGAGACTCGCGCCGGCCGGCACCGTTGGCCGGAACCCCGTACTCCTTTGCCGCCCGCGGCGATACCAGCGGCTCTTCGAATCGTCCCTGATCGATGAGGGTGACCTGGTCCGGCTTGATGAAGCCCGCATCGTCAAAGTTGGCGGTCAGACCTGCACGGGTGTCTTCGACCATGCTTACCGACGAGTCCAGCGCCGCGTCTCCCGTGATCATCCGCAACAGCGGCGTCCGCCGTGTGCGTTGGGCAGTCAGGCCGAACCCGCCCCAACGGAGCAGTCCGACGACCTCCTCAAGGGCCTGGGGCGCCAGGTAGACACGGTAGTGTCCGGGCTCCAGGGTTCGTGACGGGTGCCGCAGCGCTTCCAACTCCGTGGCTGCCCGGGCGACCCTCTCTTCAAACTCCGCCGGGTTCCACACGAACCCCGCATAGGCGCATTTGACCGCCTTGTCGCCGTCCAGATAGAAGCTCCAGTCGAAGTGGTGGCTGAAGGTGGAGAACCAGTTCCGCTGGCCCAGGGAGTTGGCGAAGCCCCGGTGAATGCCGCCGGCCATGTAAATGCCCACGAGATCGCGCCCCTCCCCCGCCGCCACGATGGATTCCACCACTTGTCCCTCGTCCTCGGGCAATCGGTTGGGATGCCCGGATTCGGTGGAACGGTTCTCGGTCGCGTAATGGAGAAACGGATCTTCGGGTACGATGCCCAGTCTTTCGCGCGCCTCTTCGACCGCTTTCCGGATGCGGTTCCGGTCCAGCGAGGCATCGCCGGACGCGGTCACATCAGTGGTGACCCGGCGCCGGTGGGCGATCAGATGGAGGGCGAGATTACGCTGCTCCACGGCACCGGCCTGACGCACCGCACTCCGGTTGAAGCGCACGAAGCTCGACTCCTCGCCGTTGAAGCCCAGGAGCAGCACCTCGTGCGCCTTCAGCAGGGATTCGGCGAAATCGGCCAGCTCGTAGAAATAACTTTGCATGGGTGGCACGACGCTCCGTTGTAGGGGCGGGTTTCAAACCCGCCCGTGTAGCGTTTCCATCGCGTAGTCAAAGTTCTCCGCCAAACACCTGGACGCCGGCGAACACGCACGCGGGCGCGGCGTGCCCCACCCGGATGACCTGATTCGGCTCACCCTTGCCGCAGAACGGCGTGCCCAGCACCTCGCGGGTGTCGGGGTTGCCCACGTGAGTGAGACTGCGCCAGAAGGTGGCCGACAGTCCCCGGTAGTTGGGCTTCTTGACCACCTCCCGGAGCTGGCCGTCCCGTATGACGGTGCCGCGCTCGCAGCCGAACTGGAACTTGTTGCGCGAGTCGTCGATGGACCAGGAGCAGTTGGTCTGCATGAAGACGCCGCGCTCGATGGTGCGTACCATGTCGTCGAACGTGGATCCCCCGGGTTCCAGGTTGAGATTGGCCATGCGATCGATGGGCGGACGGTTCCAACGGGTGGCGCGGGAATTGGCCACTCCCGCGAGGCCGGTCCGCTGCTGGGACAGATGTCCCCCCAGGCCCCTCATGAGCACGCCGTCCCTGATAATGTGTTCGCGGCGCGCCGGCAACCCTTCGTCGTCGAAGCCGTAGCTGGCGAACTGTCCCGGATCCGTGGGGTCGAAGGTGACGTTCAGCAGCTCGGACCCGTAGCGGTAGCGGCCGAACATGTCGGGGGTGACGAAGCTCGTGCCCGCGTAGTTCCGTTCGTCGCCCAGGATGCGGTCCAGCTCCAGCGGGTGGCCGATGGACTCATGCACCTGGAGAATGAGCTGGTCGGGGGCCAGCAACAGATCCATCGTCCCGGCCGGGCAATTAGGCGCCGCCAGTAGTTCCAGGGCTTCCTGCGCCAAAACCGGCGCCGCGTCCCGGAACCCGGTCTGCTCCAGCACCTCGAGGCCGCCCTGGCGGCAAAAGCCCCGGCCGCCGAAGGTACGGCTCACCGTCTCGGGACCGTCGTTGGCGGTACAGCCCAGGGTCGGCACCAACTGGCTCAATGTCTGGTGGACGCGGGTGCCGTCAGCGGTCAGATAAAGGGTCTCGGTCTCCGAGTGCCACAACGAGGCGTCCCAGTCCACGATGCGCGGGTCCGTGTGCAGGCGTTCGCTCTCGGCGCGGAGGAGGTCGATCTTGTCGCGCAGCGGTACCGAATCCCAGGGGATCGACACCGGGGTCCGGTATTCGCCCCGGCACGCCTCCTGCAGCGGCGCGGCCGAGAAATCCATGACGCCGCACGCCGCGGTCCGGCGAGCCCAGTCCCGGGCGCGGCTCAAGGCCCGCCCAAGCCCCTCCGGGCTCAGGTCGCAGGTACCCGCGTAACCAAGCCCATCGCCGTCAATCACGGTGATCATGACACCGGCGTCATCCCCCGACGCAATGGGTTCCACCACGCCGCGTCTTACGGAGAGCTGTTCGGAACGTTCGCCGACGTAGCGGAGCGAGCAGAAGCGGACCTCGGGCGCGGCTTCGCGGAACCATGCTTCAAGGCGTTCAGGCAATATCGACACGGCGCCTCCCCCGGGATGTGTACCGGAACCATCGTTGGCCGGCACACGAGTACCTTTGAACTTCATATCCAGGCGGCGGGGTCGAATCAAGCAGTACCACGGTCCAGCCCGCCCACCGGCTCCTGTTGATTGACCCGAAACAGGGATCACCCTATAGTATCCGCAGCCGAAAACCCGCGCAGGCGCGGTGAGGATGCGTCTGCCGATGGAACCGGCCGGAAGGTTGGGTCATGAACTATTGTAGCGCCTGTGCCGCTCCCGTGGAATTCCGTATTCCGGAGGGCGACAACATGCCGCGGCACGTGTGCGGATCCTGCAACACCATCCACTACACGAATCCCAAGATCGTGGTCGGCTGCATCCCGGAATGGGACGGCACGATCCTTCTGTGCCGCCGCGCCATCGAGCCGCGCTATGGGTTCTGGACCCTGCCCGCCGGCTTTCTGGAGGATTACGAGACCACCATGGAAGGCGCCGCCAGGGAGACGCGCGAAGAGGCCCTGGCCGACGTGGACATCTCGGAGCTCTACACCCTCATCAACCTGCCCCAGATCAATCAGGTCTACGTGATGTTCCGCGGCACCATGCGGGACGGCGAGTTCGGCCCCGGTGAGGAGAGCCTCGAGGTGCGGTTGTGCCGCGAGGAAGACATACCGTGGGACGAGATCGCCTTCCCGGTGGTGGAGCAAACCCTGAAGCTCTACTTTCGGGACCGGCGGCGCGGCCGTTTCGGCACCTACACCGGGGACATCACCCGTCCGGCCGACAAGTGGAAGGACTACCAGGTGCGGTTCCTCAACGGTGCGGGCCGGTAATGCTTCGGACCATCCAACGGTTCTTCGAGAGCCGCATAGACCCCGGCCACCGCGACATCCGGCAGTCGGACAGTCACCGCCTCCAGGTGGCCACGGGCGCATTGCTTATCGAGATGATGCGCACGGACGTCGAGGCCACCGAGGGAGAACGCGCCGTGGTGGTGGCGGCGCTGCGGAACAAGTTCGATCTCACCACGGAAGAGACACACGAGCTGGTGGAGCTGGCCGAGGCCGAAGCCGACGAGTCCATCGACCACTACCAGTTCACCGCCCTCATCAAGACCGGCTTCTCACCTGAGCAAAAGCAGAAGGTCGTGGAGTATCTGTGGGCCGTGGCCTTCGCCGACGAGAACGTCGACAAGCACGAAGAGTATCTGGTCCGCAAGATCGCCAACCTGATCGGCGTGTCACACAAGGAATTCATCGAGGCGAAGCTGCGGATGCGGGACGGCAATCGGTCCGACCGTCACGACTTCGATTAAGGCTTGCATTCGACGCTGTAACCCGCGGACCTGTCCGCATCCCTCTCCTCATTCTGTTGTCGGTGACGGTGACTTGGCTTCGCCACCATCCTGCCGATGCGTGGACTCCCGGTCTCCCTGTCGGAGGTTTTGTACGATCTCTTCAATCTGTGTCACTCGCGCGTCTAGGTTCACAGTTCGATCTTCAAGCTGCCCAAACGGGTTTGCAAATATTAGGTAGAGGAAGCTTGCAAACACAACGGTCATGATCATACTCACGGAATAAGCCCACAGGAAATGAATTCTGAACGCTCCTGTGGGTCTGATTCTAAGCGTTCTCAGCGCCCACCGCACACTAGCTGACCTTGACGCCACATCGCGCAACAACAACATCCTCGCGACTAAGAAGAGAAAGAAAATGCCCGACAACAGCAGTAAAACGAACTGCCAGTCCATGGTTGGAAATTCACCTTTACCGACAAATCTCGATACGCCGAACAGGCCGAGCAATGAAACGACTATCGTTGTGAACCAGGTCATCCGAGTGTCGACAGATTTGGCTTGAGCTTTGACGTCTTCGATGTCGTCGGCCTGCTTGATGAGCGCTGATTCGAGTTGATCCGCACTATAGTCGTAGAAGTCCCGATTCGCATGCTTCTCTGTATCAAATTCTATGGTAAATTCTGCCCCTTCTTTGAAAGGGGTTGTCTTGACAAAATCGATGACAGCTAGTTCGTCCTCTTGTTTCAAGCGAACAGGTCGGTTCGAAAGGTTGTAAATCGGACAATACAGGTGTCCTTTGAAGCCGGGGTCAACCTGAGCCCCTCCAACCCACATGAGCCCTCTATACGCAAGGCCCACCTTTATGTCCCACCGTCCGATGAGAAACCGCGGCAAACACACCCTTTCCTTAATCTTTATCACCACCACTTCGTAGGGTTGGATGGTCAGGTCGTGTAGTTTTTGCTTCTCAAAATTGTATCGCTGCCCGGCTATCATGAACTCGTCGCCTACATGTAAACAATACCCGGCGGGCCTTAAGGCGCTGGCAGCGAAAGGCTGAATCAACTGGTGATGGCGTGCGTAATAGGCGATCTGATCGCTCAGCAAAACGCCGCTTTCTCGGTGGTTTGGATCGTAGCGTAGCGGCGTACGCGGCGTACGATAATCAGTCTTCATTAAGAGTAGTTCCTCGTGAAAAGTCGGTTTCGATGCCCTCGTGAGTATGCCTAACTTCCATTGAGTACCCACCACGCCCGGGAATTAGGTGTGAGGGCGATACACCAACCCAGTCGAAGCTCCGGCCAATCTGCTCCTCATAGCGCGATACTTCGCCTCGAGCATAAGCCGTGAGACGTCCCGTTTGCCCGACCAGAGAGTCAAGGTAGTCGACGTGGTTGAGAACGAGCTTTGTAGGCGTGTTGGACTCGATCGCGAAACGGACTACAGTTGGGTCAAAACGAGCAACCCGCCTGATGGTATGGGTCACGGTTGTCCGTTCGACCAAATGTGGACGCCCGGCCTCCGCTGCGACTGTTTCCCAATCGAGTTCCGCTGGCAAAGGGCCCGAATTGCCCGCGACGCGGATTGGAAAAGCTCGGACCACCATGACAATCTCGTCGACATCAAAGGGGCTAAGCCCGGCCTCGGCTACAAACGTCGCGGCGGTGGTATCACGGCTGGTAGTGAACGGATAGTGGTTCGAATGAATATTTGAAAGGCCAAAACCTTGGGTTCCCTCGATAACGACTCGATCCCCAGCCGCCAAACGTCTTCGCAGAAACTGACCTGCCTGACCTAACTTAGTGAAGCGAGAGAGGTAAGGGTTCGCTCCGGCCAAGTTGTCGGCAGACTTTCTCTGGATACGATCGATGATGGCTGCCCCAGTTCCGCTCAAGGTCGACCCGATACGACTCCGGAGACGGGACTCCTGCTCGCGCCTTACGTGTTCTTGGGTAATGACGAAGGCTCGTGGATCGATAATCAAGCGCTCCGGTGACAATTGGATTCGCTCAACCTCATTGCGCAAGACTTCAACGTCGATCAAAGAGCCCGCTGGTAGCACGCACGTCGTTCCTGGTTCCAACGCGGCCGTGGGGAGTTGCCGGAATATGTGGGGCTTACCGTGGTCATCGTATGATGTATGCCCCGAATTTGGGCCTCCCACGCGAACCGCTACGCTTGCCCCTGTATGGCGGACTAGAAAGTGTGCGACCTTGCCTTTGCCTTCTGAGCCGAACTGGCCGCCGACTACTACCGTTACCGGCATCGTGTAGACTCCTTGAAGTAGTCGGCTATGGAGTGTGAAACACGTCTGCTGAGCCCTACAGGCGATCTTTCGTTGCGGAGGACAAGGTTTGCAAGGGCTCTCAAGGACTCAACTCCCGCTTCAGCCTTGTGCCTTGAAACCCGATCGAAGTCGGCCGCATTTCCACGAGAATCGCTGTACCGTTGTCTCCGAACATCCGCTGCTGCATGAAGATGCAAGTGGCAATATGACGGCCCGAAACGCTCAGCCCAGAAGGCGTGGTCTTCTGGCCACCTAAGGCCATCGATGACGATGTCTGCCTCGGCGGATATCACGCGATTGAACAGCTGTTGGTTCAGCCATCTTTGGCGAGATTCCCTGTGTATCCGACGTCCTAGCTGTTGCAGGGAAGACCTAGATCTCCTGGCGCGAGACTTCTGAAGCAACTCTTCTAGTATTTGACTGTAACGACAATAGACAAAGCCGCGCCTCTCAAACTGCTGTCCAGCGGTAGTTTTCCCTGCACAGATTGGTCCGCTTATCCCCACTACCCGGCGACGAACTCCATCGACTGCATGGATAGCATCGCCGTACAACTTCGGGACAATAAGATAGTCCTCGGCCTCATTCCCAAGGGCTTCGAATTTTCCCGACCAGAAGAACACGCCGACTACGGCCGAGGTGACCGCGTCAACCTCGTCGTGGGTGACCTTGCTGGACAGGAAGTTCCCTGTAACGCCGAATAGACGCAGGCCTTCCTTTAGCAGATCAAGACTCGCCCGTTTCCTTGGGATGTTCATGATGTCTTGTGCGGCACCCGGATAGCTTTCGATTACCGGAATGCCAAGCGCCCGTATCCTTTCGGCGATTCGGATGCCACGCCCTGTCAAGCCCTGCATACTCGGGATAAGGCACGGATACACGTTTATCCCGCGTCGTTTCAAGGTTCTTTCGCATTGACGCATGATGCCGAAACGGACTCGACTCGGATCATCATCATGAACATGGATACGTCCTTGGGGCAAGGAAAGGGGGGAGTCTATCGACACCAACTGAGGCTTAGCTGACTGGATTTCTTGTACAATCTCATCGTCCGTTCTGATAAGCTTCGTTTCAGCTCGAGATCCTTCCATATAGCACCATCCGGTGGCGCGTCGTTCGGAACCCGTAAGGTCGATACCTACGACCCGAAAGCAACCCCCCGGAATTGAATCCAGCAATTCGCTACAGTGGACGGTAGGCTTGTTGCCTCCACGTATATGAGGAACGTCGATATGATGGTCGCGGTTGACCGATGAGGTTACTTTTCGAAAGCGTATCGACGAAGGCGACTTTGCGAAACTAGTTCGACGGGGTACTGGCGTCGAGCCGTTGTGTTCGGCCATTCGTCCCGTGGCCTCGTCGAGGATCACCTTCATCCCTTCAACATCCGCGTGGTTGTACTGGATGAGACGCTGTCCCGCATTCCGGTTGCCAGTCTGGTACTCGTACCAGAGAACCACCGCGTGGGCTCCGCTGATGTCCCCAATATTCTTTGGACGTACTAAACCCAACTGTTCCTCAATGGCCTTCTGACCACCCGTCAACGCCACACGGCGAGCGAGGAATCTGAGGTCAACGTGGGCCCGAGGGAACACAAGGTCGGGGTAAAACTTGAGGAGGAATTTGAGATCAAAGATCGTCCCGTTGAAGGTGACTAGGCACTTCGCGTCACTAACAACTGTCCGCCATGTCTGGTCCCCCCTGTCGGCTTCCGGAATGTGGCAGACGTAACGATTGCCCTGGGAGAGACCGATCAACGTGATTTTGTCGTAGTAAAGGCTAAGTCCAGTAGTCTCGATGTCCAGAAAGACGATCTCTGTCGGAAAGGTTGCGGCAATTCTGTAGTGTTCGCGTGTTGGGAGTCGGGCGGCAAAGAAATCCGCATCACCCAACGAAAGTGCCTCACGAGACGCCTTGATGGCTTCCATCCAGGATTCCCATCGGGACTTCCCGAAGAGCGAAAGCTGATACCCGCGCTTCCGTTCCAGGTCGTCCCAAGTCCGAAATCCGTTGTGCCAAAGTCGCCGTTCTGTCCCCAGCCCCACGCCTGGAAGATGAAGGAAGGTGTGCTCCAGAGGCACAGTATGGTGCTTCTTTCTCACGGGAGTGTTGCGTGGCCCCGCGTCAATGCTTCGAGCCTACTTCCCCACAATGGGAGCGTGAACGGTCATCTTCAGTCCACAGGCATAAGAAGCGGCTCCCGGACGAAGCCAAGGGGTTGAAAGACTAATACACTCTGCTGGCCCTATCAAGTGTGGAATTTGTCTAGCTCAGCTTGCCCAGCCTGAGTGGCAGCCGCGTGCCCAACCACAGCGACCGGTCCTGGTGGTCGCCGACGTGCTCGCCGGTGCTGGGATGCACCAGGATGTCCAGGTCTTCCCGGTTGAGCATCAGCCACGGGACGACCTTGGCGAATTCATCGGGGGCGAAGGCAACCTGATACATGGCCTTGGTGTGCGGGCCGACGGGCACGTCGTGCCAGCGTCCCAGGACGACCTCGAAACGGGCGCCCAACCCCTCGCGGACGCGCCCTGCCGTCTCCTTGGTGCCGGGATCGTAGTAGATGTGAGCGTGATAGCCGGTAATTTCCGATTGCTGTTTCGACATGGGTCTGCCTCGGTTAGGTCCGATAAAGAAAACGGGCTCCCCTCCGGAGGAAAGCCCGCTCCCGGCGTTCATCAACGCCGACTCACAGTTTCTCGTGTTTTCGTGGCGCCACGGTATCGCTTCGCCTCCAGCCGTCTTCCGGGATCAACGATCCTTCGCTGCCTGTCCCCTGACCTCTTGCGGCGTACCGCTGTGTTATCCAACACCCGAGTCGGGACGGTCAGCCGGGAAACCGCGTTTGGCGAAGCCCCGGGAACCAGTCTGCCCGTGTTTCACGGGCGCTCATTGTCCGGCGGACTGGATTTAGTCATCTGACACCTCCTGAAGGCTTGATGACCGAGCCCTGGAGCCAACGCGCGTGGCGCCTGAACTCTTGCCCGTTCGCGAACGAGTTACCATGAGTCTAATTCCACCCTGCACGGCTTGTCAAGAAAAAAGCGGTGTGCGGACGTTGTTGAACGGCAACCACAGACTTGGTATGGGTACGCAGCAATCTGAAACACACCCTATCCAGCGAGTACGAGAGGATGCCATGGCGAACGACTATGATGTGATTGTGGTGGGAGGCGGCTCGGCGGGCTGCGCAGCCGCGGCGCGCCTTTCCGAGGACCCGCACCGAAAGGTCCTGCTGCTGGAGGCCGGCCCCGACCCCCGGCCGATCCCCGAACTGGTGGCGGAGGCGGCCAAGCGCGAGCGGCTGCTGTTCGAGACTCCCTACATCAACATGTACCCGTCGGAGCGGAGGCTCGACGGCAGCGTCTTCTATTCGCTTGCGGGCAAGATCATGGGCGGCGGCTCTTCGGTGAACGTGATGTCGGTCATTCGCCCCATCAAGGCCGACATGGACGCGTGGGCGGCCGCCGGAAACCCCGGTTGGACGTGGGAGCAGGTGGTGCCGTTTCTCAAGCGCGTCGAGAACGATCAGGACTCTCCCGACAGCCCGGACTACGGCCACGACGGGCCGCTCTATTTCGAGCGGCCGTACCGTTTCGGCCAGGAAGTCATCAGCCCCGTGAAGGCGTTCATGGAGGCGGCTCGCAGCCTCGGACTGCCGGAGAGTGATGTGAACGATCCCAATCCCTACGGCCTGTGCACCTCGCCCTTCAACATCAAGGACGGCATGCGTCAGTCCACCACCGTGGCCTATCTCGACCCCGCCCGGGGCCGGCCCAATCTCACGGTGGTGGCCGAAGCCCCGGTGGTGTCGCTGTCGTTGTCGGGAAACCGCGTCACCGGCGTCAACTATGAGAAGGACGGCAAAAGGGAAACCGTGGCGGGCGGCGAAGTCCTGCTCACCGCCGGCGCATTTCACAGCCCTCACATCCTGATGCTCTCGGGCATCGGCCCGGCGGCGGAGCTCGGACGCCACGGCATCGAGGTGCTGCACGATCGGCCCGGCGTCGGCGAGAACTACCAGGACCACGCCATGCTGCACATGGGCTTCGAGGGCCGCGGCGCCTTCGAGGTGGATTGGGCGGTACCGCCCTTCCGGCTGGTGACCAAGAGCGATCCGTCACGGGAGACCGGCGACTTCCACATCTTCATGCGGCCCGCCACGGTGCTGGAAGGCGTGGGCC
Source organism: uncultured Binatia bacterium (SeqCode) (assembly GCA_965218305.1). Taxonomy (GTDB): domain Bacteria; phylum Desulfobacterota; class Binatia; order UBA9968; family JAJDTQ01; genus JAJDTQ01. Next base: position 1,328,157 of record OZ244617.1, read on the forward strand.
GGACGATGACCATCTCCGCCGCGCTGCTGGAACAGCGCAACCGGGGCCGCGTGTTTCTGCAGAGCGCCGACCCCCACGAGTTGCCGGGAGTGGATGCCCGAATGCTCGAAGACCCCAGGGATATCGCCGCGATGGTGGCCACCATGGAGTTCCTGGATTTACTGACCCGGACCGGCGACATGCCCGAGTTCTATGGGCCGTCGCTCCAGCCCAAGCGCGGCGAGGATTGGGGCAAGTTCGCGCGTTCGGCGTTCGACAGTTACCATCACGCCGCCGGAACGTGCCTCATGGGGCCGGCGTCCAACGCCATGACCGTGGTGGACGAGCAACTACGGGTTCACGGCATGGAGAACCTGAGAGTGGCGGACGCGTCCATCATGCCCACGGTCACCCACGCCAATACCAACGTGACCTGCATGATGATCGGTGAGCGGGTGGCAGACTTTATCAAGGGCGGTTAGGACACTGACCGTCACCCCGGCCCCGGATCAAGTCCGGGGCCGGGACGGTTGCAACGGCCGGAGGCCGATCGGTTCAGGATTTGAGCCGTTCATCGAGCTGACCGCTGGCATCCATGGCTTGCAGCTCGTCGTAGCCGCCGATGAGGTCCCCGTCGATGAAGATCTCCGGGACGGTCCATCTTCCCTCGGAGCGGTCCAGCATCTCGCGGTGCTTTTCGGCGTCCAGGTCCACGTCGAATTCGATGAACTCCTGTCCCTTTTCCTCGAGCAGGCGCTTGGCCATCCGGCAATACGGGCACCAGCCCTTGCTATAGATTTCGACGGTTGCCATGGAAAAGCGGATGTATGCCGGCCGCATCGCCCGGCTTCCCTGGTCGCTCCCCGGATCAGGCCAGCTCGAACACCGGCAGCTTGATGTCGGGGTCCTCGGTGTCCATGAAGGTGACGGTGACCGGCGCCCCCAGGGCCACCTGGTCGCGGTTGTCGCCGACGATGCGCGTGACCATGCGCACGCCCTCTTCCAGCTCCACCTCCGCGACATAGATGGGGACCTCGTCCATGAATGCCCGGTTCCGGGGCACGCGGCAGAGGGAAAAGGTGTGCACCTTGCCTTTGCCGCTCACCGGCACCCATTCCATGTCGCTGCCGAGACAGCCGGTGCAGACGGCCCGGGGAAAGAACTGGAGCACGCCGCAGGAACGGCATTTCTGAAGCCGCAATTCGCCCTTGGCGGCCGCCTCCCAGTACTCGCGGTCGATTGAATTGACGGCGGGTAGACTCTTGCCGGCCATTAGGATCTCCTCTCCAGGATCAGCGCGGCCGTGGTATTCAGGTTGCGCGCGTAGGACAACCAGCCGATGCCGGTCACCAGGGCGGTCTCGGCGGTCTTGACCTGTCGTTCTTCGGCCTCGCCGCGCAACTGCCGCAGGGCTTCCACCACGTGCAGCATGCCCCCGGCCAGACCCGCCTGACCTACCGAGATCTCGCCGCCGCCGGTGTTCACGGGGAAATCGCCGCTGAAGGTCAGGTCGTGGTCGTCGACGAACGGCCCGCCCTGCCCCTTGGCGCAGTAGCCCAGGTCTTCGAGCTGCATCATGACCGCAATGGGATAGTCGTCGTAGATGGCCAGCAGGTCGATATTGTCCCGGCTCATTTCCGAGAACAGGTGCTCGCCCACCACGCTCATGCCGGTGACGGTCTTGTCCGGCAGCATGTTGGAAGCCTGGAAGCCGATCTTTTCGGCATCGGTCACCAGGTAGATCGGCTTGTCGGTGATCTGCTTGGCCCGCTCTTCCGAGGCCACCACCACGCACTCGCCGCCGGAGCACGGCATGACGCAGTCGAACAGCCGGATGGGGTCGGAGATCAGGCGCGAGTCGAGGTAGTCCTCGATGCTCATGGGCGCCCGCAGGAGAGCCTGGGGATTGGGGCCGGCGTTGTGCCGCTGGCTCACGGCGATCTTGCCGATCTGCTCCAGGGTGGTGCCGTACTCTTCCATGTGGCGGCGCTGCACCAGGGCGAACAACGTGTTGGGACCGCCGTAGCCGTAGACATCCACGTAGTTGGCCCGCTGGTACTCCAGCACCCGTTGATGGGCCACGTTCTTGTCGAAGGCGTTGCCGGCGACGATGAAGGCCACATCCAGATAGCCAGCCTCGATGGCGTCGGCCGCGCGCCGGATGGCGCACACCGCGCCGGCGCCGCCGCAGTCGCCGTTCAGCACCCAGTCCAGCTCCAGGCCCAACTGCTCGGCCACGTAAGGCGAATAGTCGGGGCTGGCCTGGGTCACCATGGAGAAGCCGTTGATTTCCTTCTTGGTGAGGCCGGTCTGGGCCATGGCGTCCTGCATCGCCTCGGCGTAGTAGGACAGCAGCGGCCGGTCGGACTTCCGCGAGTATTCCGTCGAGCCGTAGCCGACGAGACATACCTTCTTTCTCAGCATGAGGGCTTTCCTTCCATCCCAGAGGTCTTCAAACAGGACGGGAGCTCAAATCATCAGGTCTCCGCCCGTGACCAGCATCGACTGTCCCGTAATGTAGGAGGCCGCGTCGCCGGCGAGAAAGACCACGGCATTGGCGATGTCCTGGGGTTCGGCGAGGCGTCCCAGAGGCACCTTGGTCGCCCGTTCCATCATGGACTCCTCGGAGCGGTGCTGGCGGGGCATGGCGGTATTGGCGGTCCCCGGGGCGATGGAGTTCACGGTGATCCCGTAGGGCGCCAACTCCCGCGCCAACCCGCGAACGAAACCGAGCACCGCGCCCTTGGAGGCGGCGTAGTGGGAATGACCGGCGGCTCCCTTGTAGCCGATGGCGGACGCCGTGCAGATAATGCGCCCACTCCCCTGCTGTTTCATCAACGGCGCGAAAGCCCGGGTGCACAGGAACTGGCCGCCGACGTTGACGTCCAGTACCCGGTCCCAATCCTCCTCCGACATGTCCACCACCAGGGAGCGCGGATACATGCCGGCGTTGTTGATCAGGATGTCCACGCGGTTCCACCGGCCCAGCGTGCGATCCCGCAGAGCCTCCACCGACGCCTCGTCCGCCACGTCCACCTGCACCGCCAGGGCTTCCCCCCCGGCCTGCGTGACCTCGGCGGCTACGCTCTCGGCCGTCCCGAGATTCATGTCCACCACCACCACTTTCGAGCCCGCGCGCGCCAGGGCCAGCGTGATGGCGCGGCCCAGGCCCTGCCCTCCGCCGGTAATCACCGCGACCTTTTCGTCAAGTGTCATGATCCCGCTCCCTCTTTCCACTCGCACCGTGATTAGCCCGCTTGTGAAGCCTTGTCAAACCACCAAAACGGTATCTCCGCGCGAAAGCACCGCCGGGAAAGGTCTTGGCATCAAGCCGGTTATGACCTATACAGGTCACGGAAACATGCTCCCTGCCCTTCCCAAAGATCAACTGCTCGCACAATGCCGGAAGATGCTGCTCATCCGGCACTTCGAGGAACGCCTCATCGGGCTTCACTCGGAGGGGCGGTTTCGCGGACACTACCACGTCTACATCGGGCAGGAGGCCACCGGGGTGCCGGCGCTGTCGCTGCTCCGGCCGGATGACATGCTCTTCTCCACCCACCGGAATCATGGCCACATTCTGGCCCGGGGCGGTGACCCGGGCCGCCTGCTGGCCGAGATCCTTGGACGGCGTGACGGCTACAACGGCGGCAAGGGGGGATCCTTCCACACGAGCCCGCGGGAACTGGGCTTTCTCCAGTGCTCGGGCGTTGTCGGAGGCATCCTGCCCCTGGGCACCGGCGCCGCCTACGCGGCCAAGAGCCGTTCCGCCGGACAGATCGCCGTGTGCCTGTTCGGTGACGGCGCGCTGGAAGAAGGCGCCATACCGGAAGCCTTCAACCTGGCCTCCCTGTGGAAGCTCCCGGTGCTCTACCTGTGCGAGAACAACGGCAAATACGGCGCGGGCAACGCCGTGGGGGCGGCGCAGTCCTCCACCATGGCGGTGTATCCCCTCACCGACCTCCCCAAGGCCTACAAGATTCCCGCGGTACAGATAGACGGCACCGATGCCGGCGTGGTCCACGAGGCGCTGCGCGAGAGTATCGACGCGATCCGTTCGGGCGGCGGGCCGCGGTTCATCGAAACCCAGACCGTCCGCTGGCCGGGCAGCGAGACCAATTGGCCGGTGGTCAAGGCGCCCACCAGCGTGGAGCTGGCCTGGGATGTGTCCGGGGCGCCCGAGGACGTGCGGAACTGGTACCGGGACAGCGATCCGGTGCTGCGGTTCATGCGCGAGCTGGTGGAGGCGGGACACGCAAGCAGGGACGAGCTCGAAGCGCTGAACCGATCGGTGGTGGAGCAGATCGCCGCGGCCGTCGATTTCGGCTTCGACAGTCCCTATCCCGAGCTTCGGGAGGCGGAAACGGACGTGTTTGCGGAGAACCGCTGACGGCACTCCAACGTCCGGCAAACCAGCGCACGGCATCTCAATGCGACAACTGGCATACCACGAGGCGAAGCTGGAGGCTCTGCGCGAGCTCATGGAGGAGGACGACCGGGTTCACCTCATCGGCGGGACGTTCTTCAGCCTGAGCCCGCATCGGCTCAACTTCACGGCCATCGAGAAGGCCTACCCCGACCGGGTGGCGGCGCCCCCGATCTCGGAGCTGGGCTTCTGCGGGCTGGCCACGGGCGCGGCCATGGCGGGCCTGAGACCGGTGGTGGATATAACCACCGGCAGCTTCCTGTTCGAGGCCTGGCCTCAGGTGTGCAACGAAGCCGCCAACGCCCTCTACATGTCCGGCGGGCAGGTCCGGGTGCCGGTGGTGTTCCACATGCTGCACGGGCTCAGGGGCGGCGGCGCGGCGCAGCATTCCGGCAGCCCCCAGGCCATGCTGTGGAACTGCCCGGGCCTGGAGATCGTGCTGCCGTCGTCCCCGCGCGACGTCAAGGGGCTGCTCAAGTCCGCGGTGGCCAGCGACAACCCCACCATCTTCATCGACCACTCGGGTCTCTTTGAGATCGAGGGTCCGGTGCCGGACGGGGAGCGCATCCCCCTGGGACAGGCCGACGTGAAGCGCGCCGGCAGCGACGTGACCGTCATCGGCACCTCGTTCGCCCTCCATCGCGCCCTTGGCGTCGCCGAGGGGTTGGCGTCCGAGGGTATCGACGTCGAGGTGGTGGATCCCCGTACCCTGGTGCCTTTCGACCTGGATACGGTCATGACCTCCGTGGAGAAGACCGGCCGCGTGGTCATCGTGGACGAAACCCACCAGAGCTGCGGCGTGGCCGCCGAAATTGCCGCCCGCATCGTGGAGAGCGGCTTCGACAAGCTCAGGGGGCCCATTCGCCGGGTGGCCACGCTGGACGTCCCGGTTCCCTACAGCCAGCCCCTGGAGAACTACATCGGGCCGTCCGAGGAGCGCATCACCCGGGCCATCCGGGCATCCATGGAGTGAAGGAATGGCAGAGGGCCACATACCCTGCGGGATCGAGATCCCCCAGGTCTTCATCGACGGACCCGTCGATTCCGGGCACATCAAGAAGTTCGTGGCCCGGGCCGAGGAGCTGGATTACGACAGCCTCTGGACCCAGGAGCGAATCCTCAGCAACTTCTCGATGCTGGAACCCGTGACCCTCATGACCTACGTGGCCGCGGTCACCTCCAGGCTGAAGATCGGCAGCTCCGTGCTGCTCACGGTGCTGCGCAACCCGCTGCAGCTCGCCAAGAGCCTAGCCAGCCTGGACCAGTTGAGTGGGGGCCGGGTTATCGCCGGTATCGGACTGGGCGGCGTCCGCGGACGCATGTGGCCGGAGTCCGAGACGGTCTTCGGCTATCCCTCCGAGCACCGGGCGACGCGCTTCGCGGAGGGGATCAAGATCATGAAGGCCCTGTGGCAAGAGGAGCGGGTCACCTTCCAGGGACGGTTCTGGGATTTTACCGATGTCGCCATGGAGCCCAAGCCGGCTCAGCAACCCTTCCCGCTCTGGTTCGGCGGCCACGCCGAGCCGGCGCTGCGGCGGGCGGTGACCTTCGGCAACGGCTTCATGGGAGCGGGTTCCTCGGACACCCAGCGTTTCGTCAAGGAATATGAGCGGCTCACGCGGTTCCTCGACGAGGCTGGACGCGACCCCGCGACATTCGCGGTCTCCAAGCGCGTGTATCTCGCCGTCGACGACGACCGCGACCGGGCCGAGCGGCGGCTGCGCGAGTTCTTCGCCGTGCGTTACCGGAACGCCGACCTCGCCTCCCAGGTATGCATCTGGGGCGGACGCCAGGAAGTCATCGACAGGCTGAACGAGGTGGTGCACGCGGGTGCCCGCCACCTGCTTCTCAACCCTGCCTTTGACGAGACCGAGCATCTGGAACTCCTGGCCGAAGACGTCGTTCCCCATCTGGGCTAGGCCCTAGTCCACCTCGCTGTCGGCTGGGAGCGACTTGGCCAGCAGGGTCCACAACCCGAAGAGCAGGGCCGGCGCGGCCAGACCCATGAACACGGGGAAGAAGCCGTGGGTGTCGAGACCCGCGGCGACCACCATGGGACCCAGAAAGAGGCCGACGTCGCCTACCACCCGCTGGAGCGCCAGGGCCTGTCCCCGTCTGGCCGAGGGAAAGATGGACAGGATGCCGATCTGGCTCGCGAGATTGACCATGCCGGCACCCGCACCGATGGCGGTATGCACGATCAGGAGCGACCAGAAGTCGTCGGTCCACGGAACCAGCACATATCCCGCCGCTGATATGAAATAACCGCTGGCCAGACAGCTCATGACGCCCGACCGGTCCGTCCAGAGTCCGCCGAAAAAGCGCCCGTTGACGTTGCCGAGCTGGCTGATGCTTCTCATGACGCCGTAGGTGCCGATGGACAGGCCCAGGGACTCGGTCGCGTAGAAGGCCAACGCCAGGGATCGGGCGGGTTGGTAGAAGAGCGAGAAGAAGCTGGAAGCGCAGAACAGGGCCGCGCCCGGTGTCGAAAGGATCTCCCGAACGACTCGTAGTTGCAACGTGTCCCGCCGGCCGTCGGGTTTTCTCCCCGGCGAGAGCCGTACCAGCAGGAGCGGAAGCCAGAGGACGACGGCGGCGGCCGCCCCGAACAGGCTGCGGTAACCGAAATACTCGGAGATCAACCCGCCGAAGAAGATACCCACCATGGGACCGGAGCCGAGAAACAGGCTCAGGATCCCCAGGGCGCGCCCGCGCCGCCCGGACTCCGCTCCTTCGAACACGATCTGCCGCAAAGCGATCTGCACCCACGCCACCCCGGCGCCAATGAAGAAGAAGGCCGCGGTGACGGGATACGCACCCGGAAACAGCCCGCATGTCAGCAGCGCCATTCCGGTGAAGGTGACGCCCAGGGCCAGGATCGTCTGGGGCGGGACTCGGCGGCCGGCAATGACCATGGCCGCGGCATCGAAAGTGAACCGTCCGACCGCGCGCACGCCCAGCGGCAGAGCGCTCAGGAAATACGACGAGCCAAGGCTCTTCATGTAAAGCGGCACATAGGTGACCGCGGCGCTCATGGCGCTCGCCACGCAGGCGCCTGCCAGATAGTGGAGCCTTCGCGCCCAGCGTTGGGTGTTATCGGGTTTCGGGGATTGCACGTGTGCGGGTGAGGAGTTGAAACTGCTCTTTCATGTGGCCTTCGAGGCCGGACGCGCTTACTGGAAAAGCTCCCGGACCGATTCCGGGATCGGCACGGCCCGCATGGAACGCGACGCGGCTTCGGCCGGGGCCGCCCAGGCCCGGGTCTCGTAGCCTTCCACGGCCAGCTCGCCTTCGCACTCGATCCGATGTTTCACCACGAAAACCTTCCCACGCCAGGAGTCCACCCAGCTTTCGAGGCGCATTCCTTCGCCGTGGCGGCACGGGCGCAGGTATTTGGCGCCGGTCTCCAGCAGCGGCAGGCCGATGATACCGTGCTCGCGTTCCATGTTGCGGTAGGTCAAGCCCACGGACGCGAACAGACGCTCCGTGGCGCGATCGAACCAGATGTAGAAGTTGGGGTAGAAGACGATCCTTGCGGAGTCGCAGTCGGCGAACTCGACCCTGCGTTCGGAGACGAATCGTTTCAAGGCAAGACCTCCGATCGGCTGGCCGGTGAACGCCCCTTCACCATTCATCTGCGGCGACGATGCAGCCGGCCACCTTCAGTTCCCCGACACGATGGTGTAGATTCACGCGAAAGAGGAAGCGGACGCTCTCATGCGTAAACTCATCATCGCGTTGATGGTCCTTATTATAGTTGTTGCCGCATTGCTAGGATGGGCGCTCTACAATATCGACTCGGTCATCGCTTCCTACAAGGCCCGCATCATCGCCGCGGCCGAGCGACGGACCGGACGAAAAGTCGACTATGACAGGGTCCACGTCAAGCTGCGGGGTGGTATCGGCGTCCGGATCCGAGGACTCTCCATCACCGAGGACCCGGCCTTCGGCTCCGGCCACTTCCTCCAGGCCGCCGGCGTTCAGGTGAATCTCGGGATTCACCTCCTGCGCCGGGAGGTTGCCGTGAGCCGGGTCGTGCTTCAACGGCCGGTCCTGCAGGTCATCCGCAACCCACGGGGCGTCTACAACTTCACCGGACTGGTTTCGCGCGCCACGGCCGAACCGCGGGCCGCGGCGTCCCAAGGACCCCTCGCGGCGCCACAGACCACCCGCGCCTCCGCCGAACAGATGCCGGAGGCGCGGCAACCGACGGCCGACGAGATCGCCGGCTTCGGCGTCGACCTGGCGGCCGCCCATCTGGAAGTCTCGGGGGGCACCCTCGACTATCGCGACGAAAAAGACCGGCGGCACGTTCAACTGAAGGAATTGGATCTGCGCGTCGACGACCTCAGGACGGACCGTCCATTCAAGACGACACTGGCTACGGGTTTCCTGGAGGATCGGCAGAACGTCCGCTTCGACGGCCTCATCGGGCCCTTGGGGCCCGGGGCGAAAGCCGACGCCGTTCCCGTAGACGGGAAGGTCGATATCACCACCTTGTCATGGGATGCCCTGCGGCGAGCCTTTCCAGGGATGAACGCAAGCTGGCCCGAAGCCCTGGACCTTACCGGCACCCTGCAGACGCAAGGGTTCTCGCTCAAGGGGGCGCTGAAGGACCTGGCGGTAAGCGGCACACTGGATCTTACGCACACCGCCTTGAAATACGGGGATGCCGTCAGCAAGCCCCGGGGCACGGCGTTGCGGCTCGCGGCCGACGCCCGTGTGACGCCCGAGAGCATCGCGGCCAAGCGCTTCGAGGTGACCCTGCACAAGGTGAACGTCAAGGGCGAGGGCGACGTGGGACTTGGCAGTCCAGCGACCCTGGATCTCAGCCTGGACGTGGCCGCCACGGATATGACCGGGTGGGAGCGCTGGATGCCGCTACTGGCGGGCTACCGGCTATCCGGCCGCGCCGCGGCCAAAGCCGAGATCACGGGAGAGCTGGGCGCCGGAGCCGTCCCCGGCATCCAGGGCACGGTGACCCTCCGTGAGGCAGGCGTCAAGCTGCCCGCGCTGCAGGCACCCCTGGAAGCGGTCTCGGCTGCCGTCGAGTTCTCCAACCATGGCGCGACGTTCCACCAGTTGTCGTTCGGCATCGGCCAGGCACGTCTTGCCGGCAAGGCGGTGTTGGAAAGCCTCGCGCCCCTGACGGTGACCTATCGGCTGGCGTCTCCAACTCTCCGGTTCGCGGATCTTGGCCTTCAGCCCGACGACGCCGTGCTGGAAAACGCCCGAAGCTCCGGCCGTCTGACTTGGCCCGGGGGGCTGTCCTTCGCGGGCACCCTGACCTCGCCCCGGGGAAGGCTTGTGGGGCGCGATTTCGCGGACCTCACGGCACGGTTGGGCGTGACCGAAGACCATCTGGCGGTGGAAGCCTTCCGGCTCAAGACTCTGGGAGGCACCGTGAACGCCAATGGCGGCATGCAGCTCCAGGGCGCGCCCCGCTTCGATGTCGCCGCCCGCCTGAACGGCATCGACATCCGGCAATACTTCGCCGGCGTTGCCGGGGCCCCCGAGGTGACCGGCACCCTCAACGCCGACCTCAGCGTGACCGGACAAGGCCGGACCTGGGATGCCGTCAAGACGACACTCGCGGGCAACGGCGCGGCGGCCGTGGTCGAGGGTCGGCTCCTGGACGTCAATCTTGCCGAGCAGGCACTGCAGGGCATGACCGGGCTTCAAGGGCTGACGTCGCTGTTCAGCCGACGCATCAAGGACAAGTATCCGCAGATCTTCAACCAGGAAACCACCGTGTTCGAGCAGCTCGATACCGAGCTTGAGGCAGTGGATGGGCGGATTGTCGTCACACGCGCCACGCTGAAGGCCAGGGACTATCACATCGCCGGAAAGGGGTCGATCAAGCTCGATGGGGTCACTGACCTGGACGGCGTGCTGACCCTGTCGGAAGACCTTTCTTCCGATCTGCTGCCGGGCTCGCGGCTCACCCCCATCACCAACGAGAAAGGACAGGTGGAGGTGCCGTTCACCATCACGGGAACCATGCCGGACGTGAGGTTGCGGCCGCGGCTCAAGCTCCTCGAGAGCCTCCTGGAGAAAACCATAGGCAGGGGCGTGCAAGGGGTTCTGGAGCTGATCCCCGGCGGCGACGCGAAGCCCGCCGAGAAGAGCGGGAAAGAACCCCAGGAAGCACCGGCCGCCAAGGATCCCGTCCAGCAACTCATCGAACGCGCCCTGAAGCTGTTCGGCGGCGGGCGATGAACCGGCATTAAACGGTTGCATAGCGGCCGCGAATCGTTCCCATGTCGGAGAAGGCCATCAAGCCGCCTACACAAACGGAGAACCTCCAAGGGCTGGTGGAGCGCGTCACCTTCCACAGCGAAGACACCGGCTTCTGCGTGCTGCAGGTTTCGGTCCGCGGCGCCCGGGACCCGGTGACCGTGGTGGGGAGCGCGGGGGCGGTCAATCCCGGCGAACAGGTGGATTGCCAGGGGGCCTGGGTAAACGACTCCAACTACGGCCTCCAGTTCCGCGCCAGCGGGTTGCAGGTGATCCCTCCGAACACCCTCCAGGGGGTTGAGAAGTATCTGGGCTCCGGTCTGATCAAGGGCATCGGTCCGCATTTCGCGCACCAGCTCGTCGAGGCCTTCGGCGCCGAGGTGTTCGACGTGATCGAGCGAACCCCGGACCGTCTCCGCACCCTGGAGGGTATCGGCGTCAAGCGCCAGGCGCGGGTCACCGAGGCATGGCGCGAGCAAAGAGCGGTCCGGGAGATCATGGTCTTCCTGCATTCCCACGGAATCGGCAATGCCCGGGCCGCGCGCATCTACCGGGTATACGGCGACGAGGCGGTCGACCGGATCCGGGAAAACCCCTACCGTCTGGCCCTGGACATCGGCGGCATCGGCTTCGTGACGGCGGATGGTATCGCCCGGAAGCTGGGGATCCCGTCGGATTCGGTGATACGTATCCGTGCCGCCTTGCACCATGTGCTCTGGGAGCTGTCGGGGGAAGGACACTGCGCGGCGGAACGGAGGGAGCTGGTGGAGCGCACGGTGCAGCTCCTGGAGGTCTCCCCCGAGGTGGTGGAACAGGCCATCGGTCTGGAGGTGGAGGCGGAGAACCTGGTGGCCGAAACATTGGGCGGCGAGCCCGCACTCTTTCTGGCGCCGCTCTACCGGGCCGAGGCGGGCGTGGCCGGCCATCTTCAACGGCTGCTCCAGGGGTTGCCGCCCTGGGGCCGGATCGATGGCGATCGGGCCATACCCAGGGTGGAGGCCTTGACGGGTCTCAGCCTCTCCGCTTCCCAGCGTGAGGCGGTGGACACCGTGCTGAAGGGCAAGGTCACCGTCTTGACCGGAGGGCCCGGGGTGGGAAAGACCACCATCGTCAACAGCATCCTCAAGCTGGTGGAGGGACATGGCGGCAAGGTGCTGCTCTGCGCCCCCACCGGACGGGCGGCCAAACGGCTCTCGGAGTCGGCTGGGGCCGAAGCCAGGACCATCCATCGGCTGCTGGAGTTCGATCCGCGCCAGATGGGCTTCCGAAAGGATGAAGCCGATCCGCTCGAGGCGGATCTCCTGATCGTCGATGAGATGTCCATGGTGGACGTGCTGTTGATGAATCACCTGCTGAAGGCGATCCCGACCCATGCGGCGGTCCTGTTGGTAGGGGATGTGGACCAGCTCCCTTCCGTGGGTCCGGGGGCCGTGCTGCAGGACACTATCGAGTCCGGACAGGTGCCGACGGTGCGCCTCACGGAGATCTTCCGGCAGGCGGCGTCATCCAGCATCGTGGTCAACGCCCACCGGATCAATGCCGGCAAGCCCATCGAGGCCCGTGACGGCGCCGGGCTGCAGGACTTCTACTTCATCCCGGCGGAGACCCCCGAGGAAATCCACCAGAAGCTCTTTCAGGTGGTGACGGAACGCATTCCCAGGCGATTCGGCATGAATCCAATCCGGGACATCCAGGTGCTGACACCCATGAACCGAGGGAGCCTGGGCACGCGCTCGCTGAACGTGGAGCTGCAAAAACGCCTCAATGCCGGCGCGGAGCCGCAAGTAAGCCGTTTCGGCTGGGCCTACGCGCCACGAGACAAGATCATTCAGACCGTCAACGACTACGACAAGGACGTCTTCAACGGCGACATCGGGCAGGTCACCAGGGTCGACCTGGAGGAGGGCCAGCTCCACGTGGCTTTCGATGACCGGACCGTGCTCTATGACTTCGGCGAACTCGATGAGATCGCCCTGGCGTACGCCACCTCGGTTCACAAGAGCCAAGGGTCCGAGTATCCCGCGGTGGTCATCCCCTTGGCCATGCAGCACTATCTGCTGCTGCAGCGCAACCTGCTCTACACCGCGGTGACCCGCGGCAAGCGGCTGGTGGTCATCATCGGACAAACCCGGGCTCTGACAATGGCGGTGAACAACGTCCGGTCAACCCGGCGTCTGACGAACCTCGGCGCGCGCCTCGCCCAAGAGAACCGGTAGGGGCGACCGGCGGTCGCCCTCCGTGGCCGATACCAGGGGGCGGTTTCAAACTTGCGCGCGCCCGCATCGCATCGTGGCCCGATACAGGCGCGAGGTTTGACAGGCCGCGGGTCTTTCGAGTACAGCACAGCGGGACGGCATCATGAGGGGAAGAGAGAAATGAAAACACTCATTCAAGGGGGCTGGGTGGTCGGCTATGACGGCCACGGCCATGAATTGCTGCCCGACGGCGTGGTGGTCTATGAGGATGGTCGCATCGTCCACGTAGGCTACGGTTTCGACGGGGCGGTGGACCGCACCATCGACGCCCGCGGCCGGCTCATCAGCCCGGGCCTGATCAACTGCCACATCCACGCGGGCACCAACGCCCGTCACGTCATGCTGAACGACGCCAGCAAGACCGATTATCTCGGCATGAACTTCCTGTCCTACGGCGCGACGCGGCGCGGGGCCAAGGGTATGGGGCTGCCCCCGCGGGCGGATATAGAGGGCAAGTTCGGCGTGTGGGCGGCGGTGCGCGGCGGCGCCACGACCATTCTGGACGTGGGCACCCGCGGCGCCATGATCGAGGGTTTCACCGAGATGATCGGCGGGCTCGGGGTACGTGCCTACCTCGGAGCCGGCTACCGAAGCGCCGTCTACGTGCTTGACGACCACGGGCGCATCCAATGGGACTGGGACGAGGCGGCCGGCGAGAAGGGTCTGGTCCAGGCGGAGGCCTACGCGAAGAAGCATGACGGCGCCTTCGACGGCCGGATTCGCGCCATGCTCTATCCCGGACAACTGGACACCTGCACCCCGGAGCTTCTCAAGGCCACGAAACGGACGGCCCGGGAGCTCGGAATCGGCATCCAGCTCCATACCGCCATGAACATCGTGGAGTTCCAGGGAACGGTGCGGCAACGGGGCGTGACACCGATCCAGTACCTCCACGAGCTGGGATTTCTGGGCGAGGAAGTGATCCTCGGCCACTGTGTCTTTCACAGCCGGCACTCCTGGTGCCACTATCCCTACACCGACGACCTGTCGATGGTGGCGGACAGCGGCGCCTCCGTGGCCCATGCCCCCTACAAGTACGCCAAGATGGGCATCGCGCTGGAGTCCTTCGACCGGTACCGCCGGCAGGGCATCAACGTGGTGCTGGGCACGGACACGTTCCCCCAGGACATCGTGCACGAGATGCGCCTGGCCGGACTCGCCTGCCGGATCGTGGAAGGGAGCTTCCGCGCCGGCAAGCCCTACGACGTGTACAATGCCGCCACCCTGGGCGGCGCCAGGGCGCTACGGCGTGACGACCTGGGGCGGCTCGCCCCCGGGGCCAGGGCCGACATGATCATCGTCGACCTGGGCAAGACTCACTTCGGCGCCGTGCGCGACCCCATCAAGTCCCTGGTGGAGGGAGGCAGCGGCAGCGACGTCGAGACCATCATCATCGACGGAGAGACCCTGCTGGAGGGCGGACGCGCCACCCGGTTCGACGAAGCGGAATTGCTGAACCAGATTCAGGAACGGGCCCATCCGGTTTGGGAATCCGTCCCGGAATGGCGCGCCCTGGGCGAGACCATCGACGACATAGCGCCCCTGAGCTATCCTGTGCGGGAGCGTTGAGTCGAGCGGGAGGGATCCACCGACGTGCCCACCATCGAGCGACAGGGGATCAGCCTCTACTACGAAACCCACGGCTCCGGCCGCCCGCTGCTGTTCCTGAGCGAGACGGCCTGCCACTGTGACGTCTGGAAGCTCCATCAGGTGCCGGCCTTCTCGCGGGACCACCAGGTGATCCTGTGCGACTACCGCGGTACCGGGCGCTCGGACTGGCCGTCGGAACCCTACAGCGTCAAGGACTTCGCCGACGATGCGGCGGCGGTCCTGGAGCACCTGGGCGCCCGGGACACCGTGGTCTGCGGCCATTCCATGGGCGGCTCGGTGGCCCAGGTGATGGCCCTGGACCATTCCGACCGGGTCTCCGCCCTCATCTGCGCGTCGGGCCGCGGCTTCAATCCGCACCCGGGCATTCCGCTGCGCATCGCCAGGGAGATGGTGGAGTGGGGCTACGAGCGCTACCTGCGGGACCACGGCATCACGGTGGGATTCACCGATGAGTTCGTCAAGCGCCATCCCCAACGGGTGGAAGGCTACCTGGCGGTGCGGATGGCGCATCTCAACCCGGTGGAGCAGTATTTTCGCCACGTCATCGCGCGCCAGCAGCACGACGTCAAGGACCGGCTGAAGGAGCTCCGCATGCCCACGCTGATCCTGGTGGGTGAGGAGGAGCACAACGTCACCAGCGACACCTCGCTGCGGCAGGCCGCGGACGTGCTGGCGGCCGAGATTCCCGGCGCCGCCTTTGTGGAACTCAAGGGAGAACGGCACAGTTATTTCTTCGTGAATCCCGATGCGGCCCACGCCGCCATACGGGATTTCCTGGGCGGTTGAGACGAGGGAGACGAACCGCCGGGCACCCCGTTGGGTCCGGCCATCCCATGGATGCCGCGCGAAACGCGGCCTTTACGAAAGGTCACCATGAACGCAATCTTTCAAACGGAGCCGAACCTGGCTTTTGTCATCCTGCGCCTGGGGCTGGCCGTCACCTTCTTTGCCCACGGCTCCCAGCATCTGTTTGGCTCGCTCGGTGGAAGAGGCTTCAAGGGTCAGGTGACCAACTGGAAGGAAAAATATCGGATTCCCGTCTGGATCGGCGTGATCGGCGTCCTTACGGAAGCCCTCAGCGTACCGGCCATGGTCCTGGGTTTCCTCGTCCGTCCGCTCGCCCTGGGCCTGGTGATCTTCACCGCCGTGGCTCTCTTCAAGGGCCACTGGGAGTTCGGGTTCTTCCTGTCAGGCGGCGGCCGCAAGGGTACCGGCATAGAATACTGCCTGGCGCTGTTCCTCATGGCCCTGGCGCTGCTGGTGGGCGGTGGCGGGGCGCTGTCCATCGACTACATGCTCAGCCGGTAGGCCCTTTCCCGGTTCGGCTTCCTGCTGGGCCGCAACGCTAGGAGGAGGGTTTTCGCGGCCTGGCCGTGGATGTCCGGGTCGTTCGACGAGCGCCGGAGGCGGCTTTGGATGCGGCACGTTTTCGCGTCCGCGGCTTGGAAGCCCGGCCACGCCGACCGGTCAGGCTGGCGACCGTCCGATAGATGATCCAGGCCGCCGCCGAGGCGATCCACACGGGTAGACTCGCCTGAAAGATCAGCTCCCGGTCGCGATAGAACAGGAAACAGAGCAGGGTCCAGAAAAGACTGAGCCAGATGAGTGCGATGGCCGACCGCATGGAGTGGTGACGGGTGGGCTGGAAGCGAAGTTCAGGGGCCTACGAGCGTTCGGCCGCCGCGGTTCTCAGCGCCCGCCAGACACGTTCCGGCGTCAGCGGCAGCTCCCGGATACGGACACCGGTGGCTTCGGCCACGGCGTTGCAGACCGCGGGCGCGACGGGGATGATGCCGCCCTCGCCCATCCCTTTGGCTCCATAGGGCCCGGGCCCATCGCCGTTCTCCAGCAGGCAGGACTCGAAGGTCCGCGGAATATCCCGGAAGCCCGGCACCCGGTAGTCCACCAGATTGGGGTTGAGGGGCTGGCCGCCCTCGTAGACGAGGGACTCGAAGAGCGTGTGTCCCATGGCCATGACCGCGGCACCCTCGTCCTGTCCCTCCGCCTGGCGCGGATTGATGGCCCTGCCCACGTCCGCCACGCTCGCGTAGCGCTCAACGGTCACCTCGCCGGTGTCGTCATCGACGACCACGACCGCCCCGCCGATGCCTACCTCCCAGAAGATCGGCAGGATCGGCGAGATGCCTCCGCCGGCCCGGACGTAGCCGCGTCCGATGAGCTCGCCGCCGGGCATGCCGAAGTATCCGGCCACGACCTCGGCGAAATCCCGCCGGGCCTCACCGCACCAGGCCGCCCCGCGCCTGAGGACCACGCGCTCCGGATCGACCCCGAACTGCTCCGCCGCAATCGCCTTGACCTGGCGATGGACGTCGGCCGCGGCGAACTTGACCGCGGTGCCCATCACGGTGGTGGAGCGGCTGGCGCCGGTGGAGCGGTCGAACGGGGTGGTGTGGGTATCGGTGCCGCGCAGCATCACCCGCTCGAACGGGACGCACAACTCTTCGGCGACGATCTGGCTCAATACCGTGCGGGCGCCCTGCCCTACCTCGGTGCTGCCCGCCATGACCACGACGTTGCCGTCGCTCAACAGGCGGACGATGGCGGTGGAGACGGGGTTGGCCTCGCTGTCGGTAATACCTACCGCGAGCCCGGTGCCGGCACCGGTGGCGGGCGGACCCGCCTGACGGATCATCCCGGCCACCTTGGCGAGGCCCTCGCGCAAGTCGCCGTCGAGGCCGCGGGAGCCGGGCCGGATCTGCTCGTCGCGGCCCAGCAAGTGCTCCAAACGGTACTGCAGAGGATCCAGTCCCAGGGCTTCGGCGATGCGGTCCATCTGGGCTTCCACCGGCCAGACCGACTGCGGCCCGCCGATGGAGCGCATGGATCCCGCCGGGACCGAGTTGGTGTAGATGCCGTAGCTGTCGGAACGAAAGTTTGCGCAGCGATAGGCTCCGTGCACCCGCAGCACGGCCCGGGCCACCACCCGCGGACCGTTGTCCGCGTAGGCGCCGGTATCGAGGTGGATCTTGACCTCACGGGCCAGGATGGTGCCGTCGCGCTTGACCCCGGTCTTGATCCAACAGCGGGCGGAGTGGCGCCGGGCGGTCAGCATGGACTCGGTCACGGAGTGTTCCAGGCGCACCGGAAGCCCCTGGGTCTTGCGTGCCAAGGCCACCGCCAGAGGCTCGATCTTGAGATAGGACTTGCCCCCGAAGGCGCCGCCCACGTACGGCACCACCACTTGAACGTCGGTCATGGACAGGCCGAACAGCCGTGCCAGCTCCGACCGGATGAGAAAGGGATGGGCCGAGGCGGACCACAATGTCACCTGGCCGCCGTGGAAGCGGGCGGTGGTGGTGTGGGGCTCCATGGAATAGTGGCACACCATGGGAAAATGGAACACATCCTCGAAGACCTCGTCCGCCTCCGCGAAGCCCCGGTCCACGTCGCCGATCTCCATGTGCTCATGGTGACAGATGTTCGGGTGCTCGCGGGCGTCCGAGAGGTTGACGTCGTGAAAGTCTCCCGACCCCGCCGCCTTCTCGTGCAGCACCGGCGCGCCGTCGGCCAGGGCGTCGTCGAACGTAGTGGCATACGGCAGCTCTTCGTACTCGACCCGGATGAGCGATACGGCCTCCTCGGCCGCCAGCCTGTCCCGGGCGGCCACCGCGGCCACGGGCTCGCCCACGTAGCGTACCCGTTCCATCGCCAGGATGGGCCGGTCCCGGAGACAGTGGCCATAGTAGGGGTCCAGGTCCTGGAAGTCGTCCCTGGAGAGCACGGCCACCACGCCCGGCACCTTCGATGCCGCCCCCACGTCGATGGAACGAACGCGCGCGTGGGCATGGGGGCTGCGCAGGACCCGGGCATCGAGGGCGCCGGGTATGTCCAGGTCGCCTGTAAACTTCGCCTCGCCGGTGACCTTCTCGATACCCTCGATGCGGTTCCGGCGCTTGCCGACGACTTCCATACTCATAGGTCTCCTGTCCGGTTGTGACCGCCAGGAGCCTGTATCGGCCCACAAGGCGATGCGAGCACGGGCGGGTTGAAACCCGCCCCTACACTCTCGTCTTCCTAGCCGTAGAGGACGACCGACCGGATGCTCTTGCCCTCATGCATGAGGTCGAAAGCGCGGTTGATGTCCTCCAGCGGCATGGTGTGGGTGATCATGTCATCGAGATTGATCTCGCCGGCAGTGTAGCGGTCGACGTAACCCGGAAGCTGAGACCGCCCTTTCACGCCGCCGAAGGCAGTGCCGCGCCAGACCCGGCCGGTGACGAGTTGGAAGGGTCGGGTGCTAATCTCCTTCCCGGCGCCGGCCACGCCGATGATGGTGGACTGGCCCCATCCCTTGTGGCAGCACTCCAGCGCGGCGCGCATGGTCTCGACGTTGCCGATGCACTCGAAGGAGTAGTCCACACCGCCGTCGGTCATGTCCACCAGCACCTCCTGGACGGGGCTGTCGGAGTCCTTGGGGTTCACCACGTCGGTGGCGCCCAGGCGCCGGGCCATGTCGAACTTGGCGGGGTTGGTGTCGATGCCGATGATCCGGCCGGCCTTGGCCATCACCGCGCCCTGTATCACGCTGAGTCCGATTCCGCCGAGGCCGAAGACCCCCACCGTGGACCCGGGCTCCACCTTGGCGGTGTTGAGAACGGCGCCGATCCCCGTAGTGACCCCGCATGCCAACAGGCAGACCTTGTCCAACGGTGCCCGGGAATCGATCTTGGCCACCGAGATCTCGGGCAGCACGGTATATTCGCTGAAGGTGGACGTTCCCATGTAGTGGTGGATGGGCTTGCCGTTCAGCGTGAACCGTCCGGTACCGTCCGGCATCACGCCCTGGCCCTGGGTGACGCGAATGGTCTGGCACAGGTTGGTCTTGCCCGACTGGCAGAACCTGCACGCGCCGCACTCCGGGACGTACAGGGGAATCACGTGGTCGCCCGCCTTGACGCTGGTGACGCCCGGCCCGACCTCCTCCACCACCGCGCCCCCTTCGTGCCCGAGGATGGAGGGGAACAGTCCCTCGGGGTCGGCGCCCGAAAGGGTGAACTCGTCGGTGTGGCAGACGCCGGTGGCGACGATCCGCAACAACACCTCGCCTTCCCTGGGGCCTCCCACATCGACTTCCTCGATCTGGAGTGGCTTGCCCGCTTCAAAAGCAATGGCCGCGCGTGATTTCATTTTCGGCTCCTTTCCGTGTGGTTCTTCCGTCCTTCCGCCGCCGTTGTCGGGCGGCGGGACTCACGTGATTCCCACGCTCGGGGACAAGGGCTATTCTTCATCGGCCAGGTCCGTCAACGCAAGTTGTCCGGGGGTGCGCAGGGTCCGATCGACGGTCGCCGGAGGGGTGACCTCGGTACTCGCGGCGCCCATCTCCTTCAATCGCCTGGCCGCGGGAAAGAGGCGGCTCTCCAGCGAACCCACCGCATCGTTGTAGGCCTTGACGGCGTTGTCCAGACCGCTCCCCGCGCGCTGGAAATGCTCCACGAACTTCCCCAGCCGATCGTGAAGCTCCCTTCCCTGTTCCGCGATCTCCTTGGCGTTCTCCGCCATCTTGTGCTGCTGCCAGCCGTACGCCACGGTCTTCAGGAGGGCCAGCAGCGTCACCGGTGTGGTCGGAAGCACCTTCTGCTGCATGGCGTATTCCAGTAGCTCGGGGTCCTTCTCGAACGCCGCGCTGAGGCAGGCGTCATTGGGAACGAACATCACCACCACCTCGGGAGCGCGGTCGAACTGCTCCCAGTACCGTTTCTGGCTCAGTTCACGGATGCGGCCGCGCATCGCCGCAGCGTGCTCCTTGAGCTTGGCCGCACGCTGCGTGCCGTCGCTATCCTCCAGTGCCTCCAGATAGGCCAGCATGGGGGCCTTGGAATCCACCGGAAGAATTCCCTGGTTGGGCAGGTGGACGATCATGTCGGGACGGCCGTTGTCCGTGACCGCCTGTTCCTCGAAGTCCACGTGGGCCACCAGATCGGCCATCTCCACGACCCGACGGAGCTGGATCTCGCCCCAGCGGCCGCGCACGTCGGGCGCCGCCCGCAACGCCTGCACCAACGGTCCGAGTTGCCGGAGCTGCTCCTGGAGCCCCTGGTACGCCCCCTCGCGCTTCTGCTCCATTTGCTGCACCTGGCGGTCCAGTTCGGTTACGTTCTTGCCGAGGGGTTCGACGAGATTGCGCAACTCCTCCTTATGCGTGCCCCAGTCCCCCCGCACCTCCGTCAGCAGGCGTCCCATCTGCTCCCGTGCGTGCTTGAGAAATCCCTCGGTGTTGTCCTGGAGCGACCGGGAGGCCAGGGCCTGGAACACTTCCCGGAGTTTCGCCTCGGCTCCCTCCACCCAACGCAGCTTCTCCGCGTCAGCCTCGCGCTCCTTCGCCAGCGTGGCGGCCTCGAGCTCCGCGCGCTGGTGCGCGGCGCGGGCTTCCTTGAGCTCGACCTCGAGACCCTGGACCCGGTCGGCCCGCTGTTCGGCCCGAGCCTTGGCCTCGGAGAGCCCGCGGATCTCCGCCCGGGCCTCCTCGACCCGCAGCCTTTCCTCGCGGACCTCCTCATGGCGCTCCGCCAGGTCACGGGCCGTCGCGGCATGCCCGGACCTCATGATCAGCCAGGTTACGACCGTGCCGGCGGCAACGGCTATGGCAAGAAAGACAAACTCCATGGGCGGCAGCGATCAGTCGTACCTTGTCTCACGAACGGGCTTGCAACCGGCCGTCACGGGCCTAACGCGCCTTCCGGCCTGACAGGAGGGAGAAGACCTCGCAGGCGATGCCGGTGGCTTCGTATCCGTCCACCCCGTTGGCCTGCGCGATGGCGAACATTTGATAGACCAGGGAGGTGAACGGCACCGGGATCTCCATCTCCCGGGCGACATCGAGCCCGAAGCCCACGTCCTTGGGCATCCACGACTTTCTGGGCTTGAATTGACCGCTCACGATGATCCGCGTCACCCGTTCCAGGGCATCGGAATAGTTCTGCGAGCTGCGGATGAAGCTCTGGAAGTCTTCTTCGGTGAGCCCGCCGCTCTTCAGCCAGTTGAACACCTCCACCATGCCCATGTGCATGATGCCGCTCAACATGGCATTGGCGGTCTTCACGAGCTTGGCGTTGCCCAGCTCTCCCATGTACACGATCTTGTTGCCCATGGCCTGGAAGACCGGCATGTTCTCGTCATAGAGCGCCCTGGGGCCCGACGCCCAGATGGAAAGGGCCGCGGCCGCCGCCTGCTCTTCCACACCGCTGACCGAGGCATCCAGAAGGCGCCAGCCGTGCGTCTTCAGGTTGTCATCCAGCTCTACGACGGTCTTCTTGTCGATGCTGCTGAAATCCACCCAGGCCCGCGCGCCCCCCTGGGCCTCGTGGAGGCCGCCGTCCCCGAGGGCCACGTCGCGCACGGCAGCGCCGTAGGGCAGCATGGAGAGCACCAACTCACAGGCCTCGGCCACCTCCCTGGGGCTGTCGGCGAAAACCGCTCCCTGTTCCTCCAGGGGCCGAGCCACCTCCCGGCGGATGTCGTTGACCACCAGACCGAAACCGGCCTTGAGCAGGTTCGCGGCCATGCCGCTGCCCATGCCCCCTGTACCGATGAATCCAAGTTGCTTCACAGCCGCTCCTTTGTGACGGGATGACGCCGGTTCAGGGTTCACCGCCGGCGCTTGACGGTGGTCTTCCGCAGGATTCCCTGGACCTGCTGCAGCATGCCGTTGTCGTGGCGTTCCAACCGGGCGCCGGCAGGCAGGCCGTGGATCATCCGTCGGGTGTTGGAGATGCGCGCCGACGTTGCCGGATGACTCGCGAGAAAACGCGGCGCCGACGGCCCCTTCTGCTTCTTGAGGGTCTCAAAGAACGTCGCCAGACCGCCCGGGTGGTACCGGGCCTTGAACATGAGCCGCACCGCGAATGCGTCGGCTTCGTGTTCCGCCTCCCGGCTGAAGGTATTGAGGTAGCCCATGGCCGCGAGACCTCCCAGGGTCTGCGCCGCGCTCCCCGCGTAAGGGCCCGCCGCTACTTCCGCCGCGACGACACCGACCCGATGCAGGATGTTGGTGGCGACCGCACGGTTGAAGTTGTTGGCGACATGCCGTTTGGCGACATGCCCGATCTCGTGGGCAATGACGCCGGCCAACTCGCTGACGTCGCGCGCCTGGAGTATCGTCCCGGTGTAGATGTAGATGTGGCCGGCGGGCGCGGCGAAAGCGTTCACTTCGGTTTTCGGGACAACGTTGAAGCGGTAGGTAAACGGTTGAGCTCCCGCGTGTTTCAAGAGCCTCTGGCCGATGGCGGACACGTACCGGACAACGGCAGGATCCCGGACGAGAGTCGTGCGGCGATTGAAGTCACGGGAGAAGTCGGCGCCCAGATCGCGTTCCTGCTCTACGCTCAGTGGCGCACAGGCTGCCGCCGCGGTGGCCAGCAGTGCACAGATCGTCAGCCGGATAGCCCGGGTGAAAGGCATGCCTAAGGTTAACCGCAGCGACCCGCCCTTTCAAGCGGTGAGTGTGCGTCTTGCCGTCAGGCCGCGGGCGGTGGTCGCCGGATCGAGGGGAACCTCGCAATGGCAATGACCCGACGGTTTCTCAAGATGCATGCGTTACGTTACAATTACCGGGATCGCTGAATCAGGGGAACAAGCATGGCCGTCAATCCAAAAAAAGTCGCCGGCGAGCGTGCCGTCGACTACGTGAACAATGACATGATCGTGGGGCTCGGCACCGGCTCGACGGCCTACTTCGCCATCGTCAGCCTGGCGGACAGGATACGCCGGGAGGGGCTTCGGATCCGGTGCATCCCGACCTCGGAGCGCTCGGCCACCCTCGCGCGGGAGCTGGGTATTCCGCTGACGAGCTTTGCGGAGACGCTCCACGTCGATGTCACCATTGACGGCGCTGACGAAGTGGATCCGGCGTTCAATCTCGTCAAGGGAGGCGGGGGGGCGCTGCTGCGGGAGAAATTCGTCGCCTCGGCCAGTCATGCCGAACTGATCATCGTTGACGAAGGCAAGCTGAAGCGCCGTTTGGGGGCCTTCCCCCTGCCCGTAGAGGTTGTGCCGTTCGGATGGCAGCTCACGCAACGCCGCTTGCAGGAGATCGGCTGTGAAGCCAGGTTCCGTTCCTCGGACCGCGGCCCCTTCGTGACCGACAACGGCAACTATATCCTGGACTGCTCGTTCGAGGTCATCGACGATCCCCCGGCGCTGGAACGTGAAATCGTCGGCACCTGCGGCGTCGTGGAGTGCGGCCTCTTTACCGGACTCGCAACCCGAATCATTGTCGGCAAGTCCGACGGCAATCTGGAAGAACGAACGCAGCCAAGCCCGCTTGGCTGACGAGTTCTGCTACCAGCGATTCCTGCCCCCGCCGCCGCCTCCTCCTCCGCCACCGCCCCCGCCCCCGCCCCCGCGGCCTTCGCCGAAACCGCCACGGCGCTCCTGGGGCCGCGCCTCGCTGACCGTCAGCTTGCGGCCGCCCAGGTCCGAATCATGCAAAGCCTCGATGGCTCGTTGCGCCTCGTCTCCGGACCCCATCTCCACGAAACCGAATCCCCTGGAGCGGCCGGTAAACTTGTCCGTGATCACCCTGGCGGAAACAACGGTTCCGTGCGCGGCGAAGATATCCTGGAGTTGATCCTCGGTTGTCGAATACGGCAGACCGCCCACGTAGATCTTCTCGTTCATGCTCTCCTCCATCATTCTATTCAGCCCTGAGACACATACGGCGGAAGGAGCAGAGCAAACGTGGGACTATCACGACACTCCGGTCGACTTCGGTCTGACAGTGTCTATCACAAGGCGAAAATCCATACTTCTCACCCGTAGGTCACGCACTACCTTATATTGGCCCGCGTTGTCCCTGTCAACAGCGTGCCCATCACCAAACTCGGCCAGGAACACGAACGGTTTTCACTGCCGCTCCGGAAGCGGATACTGATACTGTTAACGCAGAATCCGGTACACGAGAGGAGTGCCCAACGCAACCAACAGGAAAAAACATCCCGTGGCGAAGAACATGCTCCCGAAACCCCACGCATCGGCGGCCCAACCGAGGAGCAGGGGAAGGGCCATGGGCGCCATGTTCCAGCCGAGTCCGGTGGCGGCCATGACCGCGGACCGGTCGCTGGCTCGACTGAGGTCCACCGCCTGGACCTGATTGAGCAGGTCGGCCACGCCCCCGGCCAAGCCCAGACCGGTGATGCAAAGGGCCAGCGGCACCCATCCTCCGGTCCATGCGCTTCCCAGGATGCAAAGGCCGAGGCCGCCCATGCTCACGGCGTAGAACGCTTTCTCCCGTTCGATGGTGATCTCCGAGCCGAGGGCCAGACCGATCACCACCGGGCCGATGGAGCGTACCGCGATCACCACGCTGATCCATCCCTCGGCAAAGCCGAGACCGCTCATGTAGACCGGATAGACGGACTGCGTGATGCCCAACGGCACCGCCGCCGCGCAGGAACTGGTGAGCAGCAGCCAGGTGCGTCGCTCGATCAGCCGCCGGCTCATGCCCACGGTAGTTTGCCACACGGTGCGCCCCCCGGGTATCAAGCGGATCGGTGGGAGCGCGAATCCGAGCAGCATGCCGATGACACAGGCCACGGTCACCAGGATGAAAGTGGGACCGTAACCCAACCAACCCGCCAGAATCCCCCCGAGAGCCAGTCCCAGCAGTTGGCCGACGTAGTTGGCGGCGGACAGTTGGCCCAGCATCCTGCCGGGATTGCGGCTGGAGAGCTGGCTGGCCATGGACTGGGCCGGGACCCAGAACATGCTCCGGGAGAGGTTCGCCAGCGCGCTGGACAACATGAGGGAGAGAAACCCGCCGGCCATGCACAGGGCCACCGCGGCCAGGACGTTGAGGGAGTAGCAGGCCTGAAGCATGCGGTGCTCGCCGTAGCGATCCGCGAAGGCGCCGCCGACGAAACGCATCACGATGGTCAGCAGGTAGGGAAGCCCGACCAGGGAGCCGATGTCGAGCACGGACAGGCCCAGGCTCACACCGAAGAGCGGCGTGAGCACGAACAACAGGCCGTTGCACATGTTCCACAGGAGCGCCCCCAGGAAAAGCGCCCCGCGGACCGGCCGGCGATCATCCATCCCGGTGTCCGGCTTGCCGTGAGAATTTACCGGACACGACACTCGTCGAGGGAATAGTAGGCGGCGCAGTTGTCCCAAAGGATCTTGTGCTTGTCTTCCTCGCTGATGGTGGAGAGTTCCAGAAAGCTTTCCACGGCGTGGGGGAACTTGGAGTCGCCGTGCGGGTAGTCGGTGGAAAAGACGATGTGCCCGTTCCCCAGGTAGTCGATGACGTACTTGACAGGGACCTCGTCCGGCTCCACCGAAACGAAGCATTGTCTCTTGAAGTACTCGCTCGGAGGCATGGTCAGGTCGGGGGACCACACGTCGGCCTCCCTCTCGTAGCCCTCGTCCATGCGCCAAAGCAACCACGGCAGCCAACCGCAATTGGCCTCCAGAAACGCCACCTTCAGGTCCGGGTGGCGGGCCAGCACGCCGCCCGAGCAGATGCTGCCCAGCGCGAGCATCTGTTCCACGGGTTGGGCGAACACGCGCCGCAGCATGAAGTTGGGTTCGAACTGATCGCCCACCTGGCGCACGCCGGAAGAAGAGGATTCGTGCAGCCCCAGGGGCATCCCAAGGTCTTCTAGCTCGCTCCACAGGGGCTCGTAGTAGTCGTCGTGAAAGTTGCGGCCATTGACGGGGTTCGAGCGCATGAAGATCCCCCGGAAACCGAGTTCCCGGGTGCACCTTCTCGCCTCGGCCACGGCCTCGTCCACATCGAAGGGCGAGATCATGCCGGCCCCCAGCAGCCGGGCAGGGTCGGCGCTGCAGAAGTCATGAAGCCAGTTGTTGTACGCCCGCGCCAGGGCGGCGGCGAAACGGGGCTCCATATCCCCTTCGCTGAGCGCCTGAAGGCCCCGCGTGGGATAGAGCACGGCGACGTCGATGCCCTCGATGTCCATGGCCTCGAGTTGGACCTCGGCCACCCAGCCACGCTCGGCGTGGGTGCCGTAGATGCCCTGGTTCTTCTTGAAGTTGTGCCCTTGGGTGACGTTGCCGGCATGCGCCTCCGGCAGTCCCCAGGGTCTGCCGTCGGGATGCTGCATGCGCAGGTCGCGGACGTTTTCACTCGTCACTCCGCGGGGTGCAAGATGTTTGAACTCGGGCTCCAGATAAGTCTCCCAGAGGTCCGGCGGCTCCATGATGTGCATGTCGCTGTCAAGTATCTTGAATCCGTTCTTGGCCATCTTCCGTCTCCTGTAAACCTATTGGCAGGACCCCACACTAACCCTTCCAGGCGCCCCAGGCGATGCTGAGCCAGCCCAGCAGAAACGCGAGGCCGCCTATGGGGGTGACGGCGCCCAACCACCGGACGCCGGAAAGACTCAACGCGTAGAGGCTTCCCGAGAACACGATCGTACCCAACACGAAGCACCACCCGGCCACCGAGAACTCGCCACGAGGCCAGCGGGCCAACACCAAAGCCACCATGAGCAACGCCAGCGCATGGTAGATCTGATAGCGGACCCCCACCTCGAAGACGTTCAGCATCTCGTCAGTCAGTCTTCCCCGCAGGCCATGGGCGGCGAACGCGCCCAGCACCACCCCGGTGAAGCCGGACAGGGAGCCCAGCAAGAGGAATAAACGATCTGCGGTCATGGGTGTCTTACGCTACGAACAGGTCCCGTAGTTTTCCACACGGGGCCATTGATTGCAACGCGGGACCAGGAGGAGCAACGCCGCCATGGAAGCGGAGGAAGACCCTCGGACCGCCATCGGCTTGATTGGACGGGCCACCGGCAGGGATGGACAATTCGCGACGTGTAGGCTAGGCTGTCACCTCATAAGACGGAGGTTTGTGCGTTTCCGGGAAAGGAGGACAGGCGTCGACAGCACGCGATATGAGCAAACAGGATAATATAGAGGTTACCGGCACGGTGATGGAAAGCCTTCCCAACGCCATGTTCAAAGTCGAGTTGGACAACAAGCACAACGTCCTCGCGTACACCGCGGGGAAGATGCGAAAATTCTATATCAAGATTCTACCCGGAGACCGGGTCACTCTCGAGTTGTCTCCCTACGACCTCAGCCGCGGCCGGATCACCTACCGGCATCGAAACTAATCGGATAGTGCAGGGGGCACGCGGCGCCCGCGTAGAAACGGATGTGAATGAGCCCGTAGCGGTCACGCAACGGGCATACGTCCCATGAGATCGCGACGTGCGGCCCGAGCGCGTTGCAGAATCTCGCCCTCGTCCAGCAACACACACTCGCGACCACGCATGAGCACGCTGCCGTCGGCCACCACGGTATCCACGTCCGTGGCCTTGGCGCAGTGCACCAGTTGGCTGACCAGATCATTGACCGGTTGGAAATGCGGTTTCTGAATGTCTACCAGAATCAGGTCCGCACGTTTCCCGACCTCGACCGTGCCGCAAACATCTCCCAGTCCCAGTGCCTGGGCGCCTTCGATGGTGCCCATGCGAAGCACCTGGTAGGGTTCGATGACACCCGCGTCCTGGTGCTTGACCTTCTGAAGCAACGACGCGGCCTTCATGGTTTCGAAAAGGTCCTGGCTGTGGTTGCTGGCCGCACCGTCCGAGCCGAGTCCGACCTTGACCCCGGCAGCCAGCATCTCCACCACGGGTGCGATACCGTCACCCAGCATCATGTTGCTGACCGGGTTGTGTGACACGGCCGTGTTCGTATTCGCCAGATGGTCGATCTCCTCGGGCGAAAGATGCACGCTATGGGCGAAGATGGCATCTTCTCCCGGAATATCGAAGTCCTTCAGGTGAGCCACCACACCGGGCCGGTTGCATTCCCGCCGGGTCACCTCCACCACGGAAGCCGACTCGGCGACGTGTGCGCTGATGCCGATGGAATGGTGGTCCGCAAACCGCCGTATCTCCCGCAAAAGGTCGGGAGAGGAGTTGATGGGCGGGGTGTTGGGCCCGGTGCGAAACGTAAGCCGGCCGGCTTCCTCCGGCGAACCGTCCCTGCTTTGATGGGACATCAACTCCTCGATCCGTGCGAAGGCCGTCTCCGGAGTCTCCTTGGTGCAATCCGGCACGATCTCTCCGGTGTCCATGATGGTACGGGCGAAGACCCCCCGTAGACTCGATTGGCTAATGGCCTCGACGGCGGCAACGGCGCACTCCGGCCCGGGGTTGAGAAAATTATGCTCACAGACCGTGGTGACGCCCCCCTTGAGGTTCTCCAGGCAACCCAACAACGTGCCGGCCAGCATGTGATCCGGATTCAAGGCTTCCGCCACGCCATAGATGCGCTTCAGCCACGCCAGAAACGGGAGATCCTCCCATACCGCTCTCAGCAGAACTTGGTACAGATGAGTGTGGGCGTTGACCAGGCCGGGCATCAGCACCTTCCCGCGGCCATCGATGTGCGACCCCCTCTCCCCTGCCGGCGGGTCTCCTGCTCCGACCTCGGTAATGACGCCGTCGACGGCCGTTACGTAGCCGGTTTCGATGATGACCCCGGGGCCGGTCATGGGGAGAATCGTAGAGTCCGTGATGGTGATCGCTCGTTCGTTCATTGCCCGCTCCAAAAACGGAGGGGCGACGCCTGCGCCGCCCCTCCCGATGTATTTCTTCCCGTTGAATCCGTTCTCAGGTGTCTCTCGTTGGTCGTTCGTGTGCCTCGTTCACTTTCAGCACGCGCCCCTGGAGCTCAGTCCCGTCCAGGGCTTCCATGGCCGCCTTCGCCTCGGCCTCGGACCCCATCTCGACGAACCCGAAACCGCGGGAGCGTCCCGAGAATCGGTCGGTGATGATCCTGGCCGACGCCACGCTGCCGTGCTGGGCAAAGAGGTCGTGCAACTGGGCTTCGGTCACGGCATAGGGAAGTCCGCTCACATATAGTCTGTCACCCATGGCAAAACTCCGGGTTCAAGGTCGGAATACGATGTCCGAAACAGATGGCAGGTCCGTGACCCGCGGACATATTATCCTCGTGCACGATGCAATGCAAACCTGCCATCGGTGTTCGCGGCAATCCCGCCGCCGGCCGCGATCCCGTGAGTCCTGCAGGACACGGCCCCTGCGGACCAACCCCATGGGGGTCGGTCAGCCGTCGGCGCGATAGGCATCCAGGAGGCAAGCCCAGTCACCAGGCGGTACCCGTACGCGCTCAGGGTCGAGCTTGTTCACCGATCGCAGCAGCCGGCCCAGATTGCGGCGTGCCCTGGCGGCCGGCACCGGGCCGCTGAAGAGACGCGCCCTGTCGAAGTCGATGATGTAGATCTCCGGACATGCCTGCCCGTCAGGAACGAGAATGTTGCGCAGATTGAGGTCGGCGTGGTCGATTCCGGATGCATGCATGAAACGTAACGAACGCCCCACCCGCCGGATCAGGGACTGTTTCAGCTCACGGGAGAACTCATGCTGCAGCACGGCCCAAAGGTCTCGCACGTTTTTCAACTCGCGTGTCACCAGCCAGCCGCGATACCAGGGACCCGCTCCGCGCGCCACCAGGGCCGCGAGCACTTCCAGGGTCGCCAGGCCGCGCTCCCGGGCCGCTACCGTGACCGCCAGCTCCACGAACGGTCGGGGAGGACGGCTTACGAACCGGTCCCCCGTCAACCCCCGCAACAGACCTCCATGGCGATAGGAACGAATCAGTGCATCGCCGCCGGCGAGCGATACCGCGTGCAAGCCGGCGCGACCGAAATGACGTGGGGGCTCGTCCGGGGTCGCCAGGATCCGAGACGCCAGCTCGGAGGCGTCCAGGCCCCGGGCCACCAGCATGCTGAGACCCGGTCCCGGAGCCGCCCGGTGAAATCCTTCCGGAATCTTGCGGAGGGCCCGGCGGCGCGGTTCTGGCCCGGATCTCCGTGTCATGTCGTGTGGGCCCTCTCCACGACCTCCGCGATACGAGCCAGCAGGGTCTCCGGTCTGTCGAGGACGAGCTCCACCCGCAAAGCCAGCAGATGCCCGCTAACGAAAGGGAACCGCACCAGCTTCACGAAATCCTTTTCGGTGGTCACGATTTTCTCGACACCGTTCCGGTTGCGATTGATCTCGCGCCAGTCCGTCTCGGAGTATCGATGGTGGTCGGGATACTCCAACGCATCGACGATCCTCGCGTCGCAATCACGGAGCATGCCATAGAAGGGGTCGGGGTTGGCAACGGCGGAAACCGCCAGTATCCGTGTGCCGGCCAGGGCGCCGAGGGTGAGCTCGGTGAGTTCCCCGTCCGTACGGGTCAGGACCGCCCGCGGTTCGAGAGAGGCATAGAAGACCCTGGCGCTGTCGCAACGGCCCTGCAGCAGTGCTCGCCACCGCTCATGGGCCCCCGTCACCATCAGAATGTCCGCTCGCCGCAGCGCGTGAAGCGGCTCACGGAACGGGCCCGCGGGCAGCATCGAACCCCCGCAATCGGAACCCAGAAGCAGCACGTCCAGGTCCCTTTCCACGCGACGGTGCTGGAACCCGTCGTCCATCAGAAACAGATGGAAGTCCCCCGGTTCCCGGCCGAGCTCCATGCTCACCCGGTGTCGATCGGCGCCGACGCCGACGGTCTGCCCGTACAAGGCACTCAGCATGACGGCTTCATCTCCGTAATCCAGCGGCTTGCTTCCGGTTTCCTCGAGCCAGCCGCGCGCGATTCGAGGATCGATCCTCGCCGGGCGGTCATTCCTCGGGGGAGTGCCGTAGCCGCGCGTGAGGATCGCCGCCCTGAGCCCCCGGCGCTGGAGGTTCTGCGCCAGCCACAGGCTGGCGGGCGTCTTCCCCGTGCCACCCACGGTAAGGTTCCCGATGCTCACTACCGGAAGCGACAGTCTCCGGGATCTCAGCCACCGGAGGTCGTAAAGGAAGTTTCGCAGCTCGATGACGAGACGGAAGGCCAGGCTCAACGGCCACAGCAGTCCCCACAGGAACCGGCCCGCCACACCCCGCCGGCTCCATGCGTTCCGCGCCACGTGCGTCCATCGTCTATTCAGGGGTGCCATGGGAGGGTTCATCCCGGAGTTGCCGACGAATCAACCCCATGCTCCGTGACACCACGTCGCCGTCCACATCCACCACGTGCCGGGCGCGGCGACCCATGGCCGATGCGCGGGCGGGATTCGACAGGAGATCCGCTATCTCCCTGAACAGGTCCTGCCCATCATGGACTTCGACGCCGCCGCCCTGTTCCAGCATCTCCCGCGCGGTCTTCGCAATATTGAAGTGGTGCGGTCCGAAGAGCACCGGTTTGCCCCAGCGGGCGGGCTCCATGAGGTTGTGCCCTCCCGCCGGCACCAGGCTGCCGCCCACGAACGCCACGCCCGCACAACCGTAGAACCGGGGCAACTCACCCAGCGTATCCAGCAGCAGGACACCATCATCATCGGATTGCAGATCGTTCATGTCGCTCCGCTTGCGATAACGCAACTTCCGTTCCTGGAGAAGCCGCTCGACTTCGCCGAACCGTTCCGGATGCCTTGGGGCCAGAATCACGAGAAACTCCGGGTGCAGGCGGCGCAGCTCGGGGAGAACGTCCAGAAAAATCTCTTCTTCGCCCCGGTGAGTGCTTCCCGCCACGACCACGGGCCCGGGTTCACGAGCGGGACCGAAGGGGTCGGGGATCGGCTCCGGTTCCGTTTCCGCGGACTTCAGGTTTCCGGTTACCGTGACTTTGGCCGGGTCCACGCCCAGGTGAAGAACACGGCCGGCATTCTCCGGGTCTTGCATGCCAAACCCGGACACCGCCCCCAGAACCGGTCGGAAAAGCCGGCGGAAACGCTGGTATCGCCGGGCGGAGCGCGGAGACAGACGTCCGCTGAGCACCACCGTGGGAATTCCGAGGCGGCGGGCCGAGTGTATGAAATTCGGCCAGATCTCGGTTTCCATCAGGATGATGATCTCGGGTTGGAGCCGTCGCAGGCTTCGCGACACGAGCCATGGAAGGTCCAATGGCAAGTAGGTCACAGCATCGGCGTCCGGCAACAGTTCCCGTGCCGTCTGCCGGCCGGTGAGGGTCATCGTTGACACCAACAGTTTGCGTTGAGGCCATTCCGCCCGTAGCTGCCGCAGCAACGGGGCAGCGGAGCGCACTTCGCCCACGGAGGCGGCATGGATCCAGATCGGCCGGGAGCCGGCGAAGGCCTCCATGAGCTCGGAAGGATAGGCCGTGAAGCGCTCCCTCAGGCCCCGGTAGGGATGGCGCCACCAGAAGAACGCCAAGGGCCATAACAACAGGCCAAGGATCAACCCGGCGTGCAGAAGCGTATTGTAAAGGCCGAACACGGACGCGTCGCTCCATGGACAGGCTCCGGACACGCGTCCCGCGCTCATTGCCCGTCCGTTTCACTCCCTTCCATGGCCTGGAGGTTGTAGAGATGAGCGTACTCTTTCCCTCTCGACAGCAATGCTTGATGCGTTCCTTCTTCCACGATGGCACCCCTGGCCAGGACCACGATTCGGGTGGCATTGTGGATGGTCGACAGCCGATGGGCAATGACGAGGCTCGTGCGGTCTTCCATGAGATTGTCGAGCGCCTCCTGGACCAGCCGCTCCGATTCCGAGTCCAGGGAGGAGGTGGCTTCATCGAGGATCAGGACGGGAGCGTTCTTGAGCACGGCTCGGGCAATGGCGATTCGTTGCCGCTGTCCGCCCGAGAGTCTCAGGCCAAGCTCTCCGATGACCGTATCATACCCCAACGGCAGCTCCATGACGAAGTCGTGTGCATTGGCGGCCTTGGCGGCCGCGATGATCTCCTCCATGCCCTTGGACGGGTCCCCGTAGGAGATATTGTTCCGGACCGTATCGTTGAACAAAAAGGTATGCTGGGTGACGATGCCGATCTGGTTGCGAAGGGATTCGAGGGTCACCTTGCGGGTGTCGATGCCGTCCAGAGTGATGGCGCCCGAGGATACGTCGTAGAATCGTGGCACGAGAGCGGACAGTGTCGTCTTGCCGGCGCCGCTCGGGCCCACGAGGGCGACCATCTCACCGCGCCGGATCTCCAGGTCGATACCGGTCAGGACCGGCTCTTTCAGGTAGCCGAACCCCACGTTCCGGAAGGCGATCCGGTCGGCAAAAGGCGCGACGGACGCCGCGTCGGGCGCGTCGGCAATATCCAGCGGCGCATCCAGCACCTCGAAGATCCGATCCCCGCCGGCGATGCCCTGATAGATCTCGGGAAGGGTCCGCGTCAAGTGCTTGAAGGGGTCGTAGGCCAGATAGATGGCGGTGAGAAAGGCGACGAACTGACCCTGCGTGCTGCTGCCGTCCATGACCGCGTTGCCGCCGTACCAAAACACCCCGGCAATCCCAAGCGACGCGACAATCTCCGTGGCCGAGGGCATGATGGCCTTGACCCGGCTGGCCCGCAGCGAGTAGCGCATGATCTCTCGATTCTCGCGGTTGAAGCGGGCCAACTCGTGCCGCTCCATGCCGAACGCCTTGACGATAGAGCTGCCCTGGAGACTCTCCTGAAGAATCGCAGTCAGGAGGCCCACGCTCACCTGGGTTCTCCTGGTTGCCCTTCTGACGAGTTTGGCAAGGTGTCTGACAGGAAGCACCGCGCCGGGGAAAACGACGAAGGCGATGGTCGCCAAAGTCCAATCCATGTAGAAAGCCACCAACGTCAATGCCACCACGGAAGTGCTGTTCCGAGCTACCGACACGACGGCGCTGGTGAGTGCATTCTGCACCAGCGTGACGTCGTTGGTCACCCGCGAGAGCAGAGTGCCCGTCGAATGCCGATGAATATACGCCAGCGAGAGCCATTGAAGTTTCTCGCACATGACGGAACGCAGGTCGTGAATGATCCGCTGGCCGACGTACTCCATCAGGTATAGCTGGGCGAAGTTGAACACGGCGCGAAGTGTGAACACGACCACCACCGCCAGGGGAACGATAATCAGCATCTGGCGGTCTTTATCCGCGAACACCTCGTCCATCATGTCCCGGACCACGAACGGCAGCATGGCCGTGCTGGCGCTGTACAGCAGCATGCAGATCACACCGCCGCAGAAGTACGGCCACACGTAAGGCTTGAGGTAGTGGAGCAGGCGACGGTAGACCTTCATCGCGGGGCTCCCCCTGCGGTACGCGCCAGCAGCGCCATGGCCATGTCCGCTACCCGTCCGGGCGCGCCCGGACCTCCCAGTCGACGGCGCACCTCCGCGAGCCTGCGGACCACCGACTGGTGGACCTCCGGCTGCAGCAGGCGGTCGGTCTCCGCAAGAATACGGTCGACCGTGACCTCACCCTGAATCAACTCCGGCACCACCCGCTCGCCGGCGACGATGTTGACCAGGCCGACATCCTTCACTCGGATGAGCCGACGTCCGAGCCAATAGCTCAGGGGTGACAGTCGATAGGTGATGACCATGGGTTTTTCCAGCAGCCCCGCCTCCAGGGTCGCGGTTCCGGAAGCCACCCAAACGAGATCCGCCGCCGCCAGCATGTTGTAGGTGTCCCCGTCCACGATGCGCACGGTGATCGGCGATCCCGCGACGGCCTGCTCCAGCTCGCTTCGGTCGATGGTGTTCGCGCGGATCAGGATGAACTGCACGTCTCTTTCAGCAGCCAGCCGGGCAGCCGCCTCGGTCATCGGTCCGATCAGCGACACCACTTCGGTCTTTCGACTGCCGGGCATCATGGCCACGGTGAGCTTCGCGCTGTCCAGGCCTATCCTTCGGAGGCTCGTCTCCCGGTCCTGGTCCGGCCTTACGACATCCACCAGCGGGTGCCCCACAAAACGCACTTCCTTCATGCCGAACGATTCGTAAAGGTCCGCCTCGAAGGGAAAAACGACGGCCATGGCATCCACTCTCGACACGATCTTGCGGATCCGGTAGGGACGCCAGGCCCATATCTGCGGGCTGATATAGTAGAGGACCGTGATGCCGTGCCGCCTCGCGATGCGCGCCAGGCCCATGTTGAACTCGGGAAAGTCGATGAGGATGAGCAGAGACGGCCGGCGGTCCAGCAGCAAGCGGCGCAACAGCCGGTAGGCGAGCCAAAGGTTCCGGAGATTACCCAACACCTCGGAGAAGCCTACCCCCGCTACCTTCGCGACGTCGTACACCACGCGCATGCCGGCTTGTCGAAGGTGGTCCCCCCCCATGCCGAACACCTCCATGGACGGGTTGCGCTGCGTCAGATCGCGTACCAACTCGGCTCCCCGGGCATCTCCCGAGGCTTCGCCGGCCACCAGCATGACCCCTGGCGGCCGCGGATCTGCGGAAGGGTGACGAGCCATTACAGCCGTTCGCTGATCGCCGACGCAATCCGGAGCGCATGCAGCCCGTCCTCTCCGCTCACCAACGGGCTCCTTCGAGTGGCCACCGACTCCAGAAACGATTCTATCTGGTCCCGGAGAGCGTCGCCGTCCTCCGTGTCGATCATCTGTCCCTGAATTCCCGCCCAGCCGCGGCTACGGTCCTCCATGCGGTAGATCTGTGCCTTCTTGGCGTCATAGTCCAGAGAAATGTAGGCATCCGACTGAAAAAAACGGATCTTGCGCTCGCGTTTCATCGAGACCCGGCTCGCCGTCACGTTGGCAACGCAGCCGTCGTCGAAGCGAATGCGCGCGTTGGCGATGTCCGGCTTGTCCGTGAGGACGGCAACGCCGGTGGCGTCAATGCTGGCAACCGGAGCATGGACGAGGCTGGAAATCACATCGATATCGTGGATCATCAGATCAAGCACCACATCGACGTCGGTTCCTCTGGTGATGAAGGGCGCCAGGCGATGGCACTCCACGAATTTCGGCGCCGAGATGACCTTGGCAAGCTTGCGCACCACGGGGTTGAAGCGCTCCAGGTGTCCAACCTGAAGGATGCAGCCCTTCTCCCGAGCCAGTTCCACGAGCCGGCACCCGTCGGATACGGTGGACGTTATGGGTTTCTCCACCAGAACGTCGATGCCCGCGGCCAGGAAATCCCTCGCGACCCGGTAGTGTAGCTGTGTCGGGACCGCGATGCTGACGCAGCGGACCTTGTCGAAGAGCTCGCGGTAGTCGGTAACCGCGGGCACCTGGTAGCGGCCGCCCGTCTCTCGTGCGCGCGGCTCGTCGATGTCGGCGACACAAACGAGCTCGGCGGACGGCAAGGCGTCATACTTGGCTGTATGCAGGCTCCCCGCATACCCCAGACCCACGACTCCGGCGGCGATGGGTTGGCTCATTCGGATTCCGGCGCCACGGCGACCACGGCGATTCCGGCGTCATCCGCGGCTGCGAGCAGCGCTTCCTTGTCGAGGAGGATCGACCGCCGTGGCTCGACGGCCAGCACGCCTCCGCCCACCTCCCTGAGCGCGTCGATCGTTCCGGGGCCGATGGCGGGCACATCGAACCGCAGATCCTGCTGTGGTTTGCTCATTTTGACCACGACAACCGGACCCTCCGCGATACTGCCGCCGCGACGAATGGCGGCATCCGTTCCCTCGATGGCCTCCACCGCGAGCACGACTCCCTGCTTCAGGACCAGTGTCTGTCCGATGCCCATCCGGCCCAGCGTCTTGACTATGGGTACGCCGAGACGCACATCCTCCCACTGCTCGGAGCTGGGCTCGGTCCCGGTCAGCACTCCGGGTTCCGCCGGAATGATGCGCTCCAGGAAGAGGGTCGACTCCATGACATGAATGCCCTCGCTCTCGAGCTCCGCCGCCACACCCTTCAGCAAATAGTCGTCGTCCCTGCTTGTCATTCGGGCCAGGAGGGCGAGCCCCCTGGGGTCGGGCCTGAAATTCGAAAACATGCGCACCTTTCGGATACCACCCGCCATCACCGCATGGCGGACTTCCGCCTTTCGGAAGGTACGGATGATCTTCCCCAATTGTCCGACGCGAATCCAGGTCACCTCATCCGCGAACCGCTCGATCTCTTCGGCCGTTTCGCCGCGGTGCGCCACCACAATCACGCGAACCCCGGATTCCCGCGCGTTCTGCGCGAATATCACCGGGAACCGGCCGCTGCCGGCAATCAGGCCGACCTTCTCGACCGGCATTTTGACGGCATGGGACACTAGCGGCAAATTCCTCGTCCAGAGCCTTCCACGAAAGAAATCATCTGTTCCACTTCGCGTGTCCGGGGGACCTCCTGGCGCACCCGTTCCACTGCCGGCTTCAATCGCAGCTTCGATTGGAAAAGGATACGGTATGCCTGCCTGAGCGCGTCTATGCGATGCCCGTCGAATCCGCGCCGCTTGAGCCCCTCGGAATTGAGCCCGCGTAGCCGTACGCGGTCGCCCGTGGCGTTACAATACGGCGGCACGTCCTTGGATACCATCGATCCTGCCCCGATGATGGCGCCGCTGCCGATGGCGACGAACTGGTGCACTCCCACGAGTCCCCCGATGATGACGTTGTCCCCCACCGCCACATGACCGCCGAGCGTGGCTCCGTTGGCCACGATGTTGTCGTTGCCGATGACGCAGTCGTGGGCGATGTGACATTGCATCATCAGCAGGTTTCGCGCTCCAATCCGCGTGACCAAACCCCCTCCGGCGGTACCCGGATTGAGCGAGGCGTACTCACGGATGGTGTTGCCGTCCCCGATGATCAACTGGCTGTCCTCGCCCTTGTATTTCAGGTCCTGGGGGCTGGAGCCGACGGTGGCGAACTGATAGACGACGTTGTCCTTGCCTATCGAGGTATTTCCTTCAATGACCACATGGGACTTGATCCGGGTCCCCTTCCCGATCTTCGCCCCAGGGCCGATGATGGAGTAGGGCCCGACCTCGACATCGTCGTCGAGCTCGGCAGCCGGGTCGACCACGGCCGTAGGATGTCTGCGGACCATCCTCGTCGCCCCTCGCCCTACGCCGACATCGCCATGGCGGATAGTTCCGCTTCCGCCACCCGCTTGCCGTCCACTTTGGCAATCCCCGAGAGATGCCAGAAATGGTTGCGCCTCCTGGATAACTCCAACTCGATCCATAGCTGATCGCCCGGCTCCACCGGGTGCCTGAACTTCACCCGATCGAGGCCCGTGAGAATGAAAATTGTGTCGGTTTCCTGTTGGCTGCATCTGGCAAGAATGGCGGCCACCTGAGCCATGGCCTCACAAATCAACACCCCCGGCATCATGGGTTTCTCGGGAAAGTGACCCTGAAAGAAGCTCTCGTTGATGCTCAGGTTCTTGATGCCCACGATGCGATGGTTGGGCTCGAGCTCGAGGATCCGGTCCACCAAGAGAAACGGGTATCGATGCGGAATCAGCTTGCGTATCTCGGTGACGTCCATCATGTCGTTACGAGACCCCCTTGTCTTCCCGCGATGTGAGCGTGCGAAATTTTCTCTCGAGCTCCAGAACCCGCCGCCACAGCGTGGGCAGCTTCGGCAAAAGCCGCATCACCCTGAGCCACTCCTTGTGCGGGCCGGCGGTGACTGCACCGGAAAGCAGGGAGCCGGGCGGAACCGACTGCAACACCGTGCTCGCCGGTCCGATAATGGAGCCGCTCCCGATCTCCAGATGATCTCCTATGCCGACCTTACCGGCGAGAATCACGTCGTCGCCCACCACGGTGCTGCCCGCGATCGCCGTCTGGGCGACGATCAGACACCGTTCGCCGATGATGACGTTGTGGCCGATCTGTACGAGATTGTCGATCTTCGTCCGGGCACCGATCCGTGTGCTCCCGATGGTCGCCCGGTCCACCGTCGTGTTTGCGCCGATCTCGACGTCGTCACCGATCTCCACGATACCCGCCTGAGGGACCTTGATCCGTTGCGGGCCATGCCCCACATAACCGAATCCGTCGCTGCCGACGACGACGCCCGCGTGGAGTATCACACCGTCGCCGAGGCGGCAGCCTGCGGCCAGCGTCACATGGGGATGGAGCACGCAGCGTTTTCCGATCCGCGCGTCCGGGCGGACGGTCACCCCCGGCATGAGCACCGTTCCCTCTCCGACCCTGGCATTCCGTCCCACGTAGCAGTGTGGATAAAGGGTCACGTCCGGACCGATGACGGCGGTGGGGTCGATCACCGCGAGCGGGCTGATGGCGGGGGCGTGCGCGGCCGGAGGGTTGAAGAATCCGTGGATCTGGGCAAACGCGCGATGGGGATCCTCCACCTTCAGGAAATTCAAGGTGGCCGGCAGGCTCGGTTCATCGCCCACGATGACTGCGCTGGCGGTGCAGGAGTCGAGATGTTTGCGATATCGTGGATGGGCGAGGAAGGTGATGTCTCCCGGACCGGCATCCTCGATGGACGCCACCCTTTCGATGGTCACGTCAGGGTCGCCGACGACCCGTCCGTCGACCAGCCCGGCGAGATCAGCAAGCGATTTGGCGGGACTCGTCACTTCTTGTTGTCGACGCTCTTGTTTTTGAAGCGCTCGTTGTAGAGCTTGATCACGTCATCGGTGATGTCGGTCCCCTTGTCCGTGTAAAGCAGTTGGCTCCGTTCAAGGATCATGGTGAACTTGCCCGTCTTGCCGACCTCTATAATGACCTTTTGAAGATCCTTCAGGATCTCGTTGGTCATTTCCCGTTCCTTGAGGCCCAACTCCTCCCGGACGTCCCTCATTTTTCGCTCGTAGTCCCTCACGCGCAACTGGAAACGGCGCTGTGCCTTGACCCGTTCACTCTCCTTCATCAGGACGGCCTGCTTCTCCAGTTGTTGCTTCTCCTTCTCTATGACCCGCTGTTCCTTCCGCAGGGCTTCCTCCCTGGCCTTGATGGCGCTCTGGAAGGTTTCCCGGGCGCTCTCTCCCCGTTTCGACTGGCTGATGGCCTTTTGGATGTTGACGAAGCCGACCTTGAGGTCCTGACCCCATGCCGGGGTCGTCAGGACCGCCAGCAGAACAACCATGAATATTCGGATCACCGTAACCTCCAAAGAATTTCCAGCCCCAGGCGTCCTCAAAGATCGCCCAACGTGCCGATGGTGAAACCCAGAAGCTCCTTGTCGTCATACGGCTTGGCATTGAGGGGAAATGCCCAACTCAGCTTGACCGGACCGATGGGCGACAGCCACTGGGTGGCCACGCCCACGGACCGCTTGAGAGCCTTGAGATCGATGTTCTGCGACGTTCCGAAGGCCTGTCCCTGATCGAAGAACAGGGAGCCCCTGAGACCCCACTGGTCCAGGATCGGAAATTGAAGCTCCGTTTTCACGATGAGCTGCTTGTTGCCTCCGATGGTGTCGGGATCCGCGCAGTTAGGTGTCTCATCGGGGCATTCCCGGGGGCCCAGCGTGCGATACTCGAAACCGCGCACCGAACCGATGCCGCCCACGAAGTAACGTTCGAAAAGCGGCAGCTCGTCACG
Organism: uncultured Binatia bacterium (SeqCode); assembly: GCA_965218305.1. Lineage (GTDB taxonomy): Bacteria > Desulfobacterota > Binatia > UBA9968 > JAJDTQ01 > JAJDTQ01. The sequence continues at coordinate 1,368,865 of OZ244617.1, forward strand.
CGTCCAGGAAGCCGCGTAGCCGATACGCCCGCCGACCAGCAGGGCGATGTTCTGGCCCCATTCGAAGTCCTTGAATATCGGGAAGTAGCGCGTTATGGAGGCATCGCTCCGCATGAACTTGTTGTCCCCCCCTAGCCCGGCAAGCTTCAGGGATGTGAACGCACGGGTTCCTTCGGTGGGCACGAAGAAGTGGTTGCGCGTGTCATACGAGAGGCGCGGTGTAATGGCGCTGGTGACGGTGGCTCCCGGTTCGATGCTCGACGGTGCGTTGCTCTGAACGTTGGTGATCTTGTTGCGGGCCAGGGTGTATCCGACGCCGCCGTGGAGATGGTCCAGAATCGAGAACTGAGGCTCGTCGTCAAAGTCGTCCTGCCGCCGCCGGTCTGCATGCCGTCCGATGAAAGGCAGGTTGATGTAACGCAGGGGCGCGCTGAGTCGGGTGGCGAAACCGGTTCGCCGGCTCTCCCACGTGCTGAACTCGGCAGTGGTATGGAACAGGTCCAGACCGAGATCCACTCGGCTGTCAAGCACCCGCGGCTCCACCAGGCCGAGAACGATATCCTGATCCGTGTCGCTAAGCGTCAGGTTCACCGATACCCCTCTTCCGGTTCCGAACAGGTTGCGTTCCTGGAGGGACGTCGTAAAGGAGAATGAGCTTGCCGTGCTGTAGCCCGCGCCTATGGTGAAGGTTCCGGTAGGGGCTTCTTCCACGTTGACCACGAGGTCGATCTGGTCATCCTTGTCGGTCTTCTCGGTGGTCACGGTCACGTCCTTGAAGAAGCCGGTCCGCAACAGGGCATTCCTGCTCTCGACGACCTTGCCGGAGGAATACCTCTCCTTCTCCGCCACTTCCAGCTCACGGCGAATGACCTTGTCCCTGGTCTTCACATTTCCGGTGATCTTCACCTGATCGAAATAGATCAGCGGTCCACGCTTGATCATGAACGTTACGTCCACCAGGCGGTCGGCGGGATGGCTCTTGGTCAGGGGTGCCACATCCACGAAAGCGTATCCGCGGTCAGAGTACCGCTGTAGCAGGGCCGTCACATCATTGCGTATGCGACTGCCGCGAAAGATCTGCCCCGACGTCAGCGACACCCGTTCCAGCAGTCGCGCCGGGTCGCCCTCGAGGTCACCGCCGACTTTCACGACGCCGACCCGATAGCCCTGGCCCTCCGCGACGCGGATCACCACCTCCAACCCCTTGCCGCGGGTCAGGACAAGGGGCTCGTCGATCTTGTGGTCAATGAAGCCGTGGTCGTAGTACAAGGAGGACAACAGCGCGATGTCATTGGTGAGGACATCCGGATCCAGGCGGCCGCGGCTGGTGAAGGGAATGATCCAGTCCTCCTTGGTTTGCATGACGTCCTTGAGCTCGTCGTCGGCAAACACCTTGTTTCCCTCGAACGTGATCTTCTTGACCAGGAGCGTCTTGCCCTCCACCACCTCCAGGGTCACGATGGTTTGATTGTTCTCCACGGGCGTCAGCGTATAGTCGACCCGCGTGTTGACATGCCCCGCCTCGCTATAGAGCCTCAGGACCCTTTGGAGCCCCTGCTGGAGTCGCCCGGTATCGAGAGCCGTTCGCGGCCTCATGCCCAAGGCCGCGTCGATATCCTCCGTCGACACCTTGTCGTTGCCGAGGATCTCCACCTGTTTGATATAGGGCCGTTCCGTGACCGTATAGGTGAGCACTCCCTCCGAGGAGAAGTCCACGGTCACGTCATCGAAGAAACCCATCCGGTAGATGGCCTTGACATCCCGGTCCACGATCTCCTGATCGAAGGGTTGGCCTTCCTGGGCCTGAATGCTCAGCCGGATGGCATCCTCTTCGATCCGAAGGCTGCCCTGAACCCGGACCTCGTTGACAAGGGAGGCACCCGCGGCAAGACCGTGCCATCCCGCAAGCCAGCACATGGCGGCCAGCAGGAACGCCGCAATTTTCCGGTTAGTTATCGACACTGTTTCAATATACGGAAAAGACTTGGGTTTCTTATGTTTTCTGCTAACAAGTTCCCGCGCCGTTGTAAAGCGTGCCCAGCGCGGGCGCGAGGGTTCCTCGTGGCCACCGTTCCGGTATCCTTCTCAATCCGTCAACGGAAACAGCCGGCCGCCGCGCAGCTCCAGTCGCCGGGTCATCCGCCCGGCCAAATGGCGGTTGTGGGTCGTAACGATCAGGCCCAGGCCGCGCTCCTCGTTAAGGGTACAGAGGAGATCCTCGATCTCGGTCGCGGTCGCGGGATCGAGATTGCCGGTAGGCTCATCGGCGAGAATGAGCTTCGGCTCGAGAATCAGCGAGCGCGCGATGGCCACCCGTTGTTGCTCGCCGCCCGACAACTCACCCGGCCGGTGCCCGAGCCGCTCCGCGAGCCCTACGGTCTCCAGCAACTCGCCGCCGGCCCTGCGCGCTCGGCTCCCTTCCCAGCCCGCGATCAGCACGGGCATCATGACGTTCTCGAGCGCGGTAAAGTCCGGCAGCAGGTGATGGAACTGGAAGACAAAACCGATGGTCTCGTTGCGGAAGCGCGATATCTCGTCATCGTTCCACGCGGTTACATCGCGTCCCTCGTAACGCAACGTGCCCCGGTCCGGACGGTCCAGGGTGCCGATGATGTACAAGAGGGTGCTCTTGCCGACTCCTGATTCACCGATGATGGCCAGCCGCTCCCGCCGGCCCAAGGACAGGTCCAGATCCGCCAACACCTCCACACGCCGGTTTCCGCCGGTGTAGGACTTGCCCAGGCCGGATATTTCCACCAGAAACGACATGCGCTGCTACTCGTATCGAATCACGTCCACCGGATGCAGCCTGGTTGCCTGTCTTGCCGGATAGATGCTGGCAAGGACACAGATGGTGAAGGAAGCCAATGCCACCAGGCCAAAATACAAGGGAGAGATGCTCACCGGTACCGTGGACACCAGGAAGACGTCATCGGGCAACTCGATGAACTGATAGCGCTGGATCAACAGGGCCAACGCATAGCCGACCAGCACTCCCAACAAGGTGCCGACCGCGCCGATGACCCAACCCTTGATGAGAAAAATCAGCCGAATGCTGCGGTTGGATGCGCCCATGGATCGTAACACTGCAATATCCTTGCGTTTTTCCATGACCACCATGATCAGGGTCGAGACGATGTTGAAGGCCGCGATCAACACCATCAGGAGCAGCACGAGAAAGTATACGGTCTTCTCCAGGCGTAACGCCGCAAAGAGGTTGGGCCAGAGCCGGGACCAGTCCTCCACCAGATACGTGGATCCCACGGCCTCCTGGATGTCCGCGGCAATAGCCTTGGCTTTCGCCACGTCGGTCACCGTAATCTCGATGGTGGTGGCCACGTCCTTCACGCCGAAGAAGCTCTGCGCGTCCACCAGATTCATGAACACCAGGCCCCTGTCGTACTCGCGCATGCCCGAGTCGAAGATGCCGGTAACGGCAAACCGCCTGATCCGCGGAATGATGCCCACGGCGGTGGGGCTTCCTATGGGCGAAACCGCCTGCAACGCATCTCCCTTGCCCACGCCGAGCTGATCCGCGAGCCGATCTCCGAGGATAATCCCCGGCAGGCGCAAATCGCGCCCGTTCACTCTCGCCAGCGTCCGCGACTCAAGATCGTGAAGGCGTCCCTCCGTCAGGTATTTCCCCAGGTCCACATGAGAGCGTGCCGGATCTATACCGCGCACGATGGCGCCCGACACCCGATTTCCAGACGTCAGGATGATCTGTCCGGTAAGGGACGGAGCGGCCGCGGTCACCTCTTCCCTGCGCTCCAGGCGCGTCGCGAGCTCATCGTACCCGGTCAGGTAGCTCGCGGGTTTCACCAGCAGGACGTGCGCGTTCAACCCGAGGAGGCGGTCCCGCAGCACCTCCTCGAATCCGGTCATCACCGCGATCACCACATTGAGGGTGACCACGGCGATCATGACGCCCAGGATGGAGATCAGGGTGAGCAGGGAGATGAACCGTTCGCTACGTCGGGCCCGGAGATAGCGCAACCCTACGAACAACTCGTACCGCATTGTCAGGAACGCAGGAGCGGAAACAGGATGACGTCCCGAATCGAGGGCGAGTCGGTCAGAAGCATCACCAGCCGATCGATTCCGATACCCTCGCCCGCAGCCGGAGGCATGGCGTACTCCAACGCGCGAACATAGTCCTCGTCTACCTCGCAGGCGGTGTCGTCTCCAGCACGCCGGGCCGCGGCCTGCTCCTCGAACCGCCTGCGCTGGTCGTCCGGATCGTTCAGCTCGGAAAACGCGTTGGCGAGCTCCCTGCCGCCGATGAAGAGCTCGAAACGATCGACGATTGCAGGTTCCAAGTCGTTCCGGCGCGCCAGAGGCGAGACCTCCAGGGGATAGCCCGTCACGAAGGTGGGCTGCATCAGATGCGGCTCCACCAGGTGCTCGAACAGCTCCACCAACAGCTTGCCGCGGCTGAGCCTGGGATCGAGCTTGAGCGAATACCGGTCGGCGAGCTTCCGCAAGGTCTCCGGCGCGGCCAGCTCCGATTCCTCGACGCCGGCGTATCGCGCGACGCCCCCGGTCAGGGAAAGCCGGTCCCAGGGCCTTTCCAGGCTCACTTCGTGCTCACCGCAGGGAATGCGCAGGCTCCCCCGGATCGCCTCCGCGAGCATCACGAACAGCTCCTCCGTAAGCTCCATCATGTCCCGGTAGTCGGCGTAGGCCTGATAAAACTCGAGCATGGTGAACTCGGGATTATGCCGGGTGGAAAGACCTTCGTTGCGGAAGTTGCGGTTCAGCTCGAACACGCGGTCGAAGCCGCCCACCAGCAGCCGTTTGAGAAACAGTTCCGGGGCCACTCGCAGATAGAGCTCCAGGTCCAACGCGTTGTGGTGCGTCACGAAAGGCTTTGCCGCGGCGCCGCCCGCCATGGGCTGCATCATCGGGGTCTCGACCTCCAGAAAACCTCGTTGCTGCAGAAAGTCGCGTACCAGCCCGATGATCCGTGAGCGGTTTTGGAACACCTCGCGGACCTCGGGATTGACCATCAGGTCCACGTACCGCTGCCGGTAGCGGGTCTCCACGTCCTTCAGGCCGTGCCACTTCTCGGGCAAGGGACGGATGCACTTGCTCAGCAGCCTGACTTCCCCGGCTTCGATGGTGAGCTCGTTGGTGCGGGTGCGAAACAGACGGCCGCGCACGCCCGCGATGTCGCCGACGTCCAGGGAGCGGACCCCTTCGTAGGCCTCCTCTCCCAGCCGGTCCTTGCGCGCGTAAACCTGCAGTCTCCCGCTGCCGTCCTCAAGCTCGAAGAACGCCGCCTTGCCGTGGGGGCGAAGCGCCCGTATGCGGCCCCCCAGCGCGAACTCCTCCGGCAACGCTTCCAGCTCCGGTTGGGCAAGATCGCCGTGGCGGCCACGGATGGCCCGTGCCGTATGGCTGGGACGAAAGTCGTTGGGATACACCGGGAAGCCCTGTGCGCCGAGTTTCGCCATCTTCTGGCGACGCACTGCCATCTGCTCGTTGACTTCGTCCATGATCTAGTGAAACTCGGCTCGGAGCCTGTATCGACCGACAGTGTGATGCGGGGCGCGGGCGGGTTTGAAACCCGCCCCTACAACGTACTCCTCCTGCCGCGCAGGACACCACGTCACAGCATGCCAAGCTGAAGCTTGGCGGCATCCGACATGCGACTCGGATCCCAGGGCGGCTCCCAGACGATTTCCACGTTGACATCCTTGACGCCGTCCACCGCCCTGACCTTCTCTTCCACTTCCGCCGGCAGCGACTGGGCGGCGGGGCAATTGGGTGCGGTGAGGGTCATGGTGACGGCCACGTTCCCAAGGGGGTCCACCTCCACGCCGTAGATCAACCCCATTTCATGAATGTTGACCGGAACCTCCGGGTCGTAGCAGGTCTGCAACGCCTGGATCGTCCGCACTTCGATATCCTTCTGGTCCGCAACGGTTTCCACGAACTGTCTCTCCCCTACTCGGTGCTGACCGCCTTGTCCGCGCCCACCAGGGCCGCGCGCAACGTGTGCCACGCCAGCGTAGCGCACTTGACGCGCGCGGGATAGTCCCGGACGCCGGCGAAGGCCGCCAGCTTGCCCATGTCGGGGGCAGCGGACTCCGTGCCGTCGCTGGCCGCCACCATCCGGTGAAACCGCTCGAAGAGGTTCACCGCGTCCTCCCGCGTGCGCTGCTTCAGGCTTTCGGTCATGACCGACGCGGAGGCGATGGAAATGGCGCAACCCGTGCCCTCGAACCGGATGTCCTTCACTTGGCCGTCTTCCACGTGCAGATGCACCGTGACCTTGTCGCCGCAGAGGGGGTTGACGCCCCGGGCTTCCCGGTTGGCCGCCGCCAGCGGCCCGAAGTTCCGCGGCCGGCGGTTGTGATCCAGGATCAACTCTTGATACAGGTCCCTCAAGTCAGACACCGGCGAACAACCTCCGTACTTTTTCCAGCCCATCGGCCAGCACATCGACCTCGGCCTCGGTGTTGTAGCACGCGAACGAAGCGCGGACGGTGGCCGGCACCCCGAACCGCTCCATGACCGGCATGGCGCAGTGATGCCCGGTCCTCACCGCGATCCCTTCCTGGTCGAGGATGGTGCCGACGTCATGAGCGTGGACGTCGCCCAGAACGAACGACACCAGCGACGCCCGGTGCTCCGGCGTCCCCACCAGCCGCACGCCGGAAATCCGCGCGAGCCGCTCCACGGCGTAGGCCAGCACCTGGTCCTCATGGGCCGCCACCGCCTCGATTCCCAGTCCGGCGAGGTATTCCAGCGCCGCCCCGAGGCCGATCACGCCGGCGATGTTGGGGGTCCCGGCCTCGAACTTGTAGGGCAGCACGTTGTATTCGGTCTCTTCGAAGCTGACCGAAAGGATCATGTCTCCACCGCCCTGATAGGGCGGCATTTCCTCCAGCAGGGCGGCCTTTCCGTAGAGCACTCCCACACCCGTGGGACCATAAAGCTTGTGGCTGGAGAAGGCGTAGAAGTCACAGTCCAGGTCCTGGACGTCCACGCCGGCGTGGGGAGCCCCCTGGGCTCCGTCGATGAGCACCGGAGCGCCGGCCCGGTGGGCATCCGCGACCATCTCCTTGACGGGGTTCACGGTGCCGAGCGCGTTGGAGACATGCGGCAAGGCCACCATGCGGGTCCTGGGACCCAGCAGCCGGTGGTACGCCTCCATCACGATATCGCCGCGGTCGTCCACCGGGATCACCCGCAGCGTCGCGCCCTTCTCCCGGCAGATGAGCTGCCAGGGGACGATGTTGGAGTGGTGCTCCATGGCCGATATCACGACCTCGTCGCCGGCCTGCAAATGCCCGCCCCCGTAGCACCGGGCCACGAGATTGATGGCCTCGGTGGCGCCCCGCGTGAAGATGATCTCCCGCTCCTCCGCGGCGTTGAGAAATCCCCTGACCGCCGTCCTGGTGCCCTCATAGGCACGCGTGGCGGCCTCGCTCAGCCAATGGACGCCGCGGTGGATGTTGGAGTTCTCCGTCTCGTAGTATTGCACGATGCGCTGAATCACCGCCCGCGGCTTCTGGGCGGTCGCCGCGTTGTCGAGGTAGACCAGCGGTTTGCCGTGAACGGTCTGGCCGAGAACGGGAAAGTCCTCGCGCACCCGCGCCACGTCGAAGGCATCGTCCGGATTGTGCCATCCTGAGGTCTTGACCTGTTGCATCCTGTTGCGTCGATCTTTCTTGCCGGGTCGGGCGCGGGCGGGTTTGAAACCCGCCCCTACACATGGTCATCGCCTCGGTCGGCAACGCACGTTCTCGTCATTCCTCCAACTCGGAGAATACCTGGGCCGCCAAGTCGTTCTTCAGGTGCTCGATGGCGATGCCGTCGAGCACCTCGCCGGCGAACCCGTGGACCAGCAGCTTCCTGGCCAGGGTCTCGTTCAGTCCCCGCGAGCGCAGGTAGAAGAGTTCGTCTTCTTCCAGTTGTCCGATGGTGGTCCCGTGGGAGCAGCGAACGTCGTCGGCCAGGATCTCCAACTGGGGCTTGCTGTCGATCTCCGCGTCCCTGGACAGCATCAGGTTCTTGTTGGACTGTTGGGCGTCGGTCTTCTGGGCCTCCTTGCGCACCACGATCTTGCCGTTGAAAACCGCCCTCGCCCGCCCGCCCAGCACCCCCTTGTACAGCTCCCGGCTGGTGCCGTGGGGCTTCGCGTGCTCGATGGCCGTGCGGTTGTCCACGTGCTGCGCGCCCCCCGCCACGTAAAGGCCCTGAAGCAGGCAGTCGGCGCCCTCGCCGTCAAGCAGCGCGTTGATCTCGACCCTTGTCATGGCGCCGCCCGACGTGACGGAACGCGACCGATAACGGCTGTTGCGCGCCTGGTGCACCTGCACCGTCCCGATATGGAACGCCTCCGGGCCCTCCCGCAGCAGCCGGTAGTGATCCAGCTCGGCGTTTTCCTCCAGCACGATCTCGGTGACGGCATTGGTACAGTAGACGTCGTCGCCCGTCCCAGCGTAGGTCTCCACCAGCGTGAGCCGGCTGTTGGCGCCCACCACGACCAGGGTTCTGGGATGCACGATGCGGTTCGGCGCCTGCCCTGGAGCGGCCAGGAAAGCCAGGTGGACGGGCCTGTCCAGGGTCCGGTCGGGGCCCAGGCAAATGGCGCCGCCGTCTTCCAGAAAGGCGGTATTGAGGGCTCGGAGGGCGTGGCAGTCGTAGTCGGCGTGGCGTCCCAGATGTGCTTCCACCCAAGACATCCGGCCCTCCAGCGCGTCGGCTAGTCGTCCGACGAAAACTTCATCGCCGTCCGCCGCCGGGCCGCTGGTATCGTCGTCGACCCACGGGAACACCAGTTCGTGGCGCTCCCAACCGCCGGATCCGAAAGGATCTCGGCCCCGCGCCAAGCCCCGGGCCGGTGCCCCCGCGGTCCGCAGGCAGGCCTTTCGCAGCGAGTCCAGGCTCGTATATTTCCACTCCTCGTCCCGGGTTGAGGGGAAGCCCAGGGAGCAAAAGCATTCCATGGCGCGGCGGCGCAGATCTCCGGCCCAGGCGCCGCCGTTGCGCGACGCCCGCGCGCTGAGCTTCTCGAAATCCTCGAGGTAGCCCTGCTGTTCCGCCGCCATCTCCGTCATGCTCCGGGCCTCTGGCCGGCCTCGCGATCCGCCCCCTCCCCGGCCTCATCCTCCGCCCAGGAGTAACCGGTATTCTCCAGCTCCTGAGCGAGGTCCTTGCCGCCGGACTTCACCAGGCGTCCGTTGTGGATGACGTGGACCCTGTCGGGCACCACGTAGTTCAGCAGCCGCTGGTAGTGCGTCACCAGGATGATGGCCCGGTCGGGGTTCCTGAAGAGGTTGATACCGTGGGCCACCACCTTGAGGGCGTCGATGTCCAGGCCGGAGTCGGTCTCGTCCAGGATCGCCAGGGTGGGCTCCAGCATGGTCATCTGGAAGATCTCGGCGCGCTTCTTCTCCCCACCCGAGAAACCGGCGTTCACCGGGCGGCGCAACAGCTCCTCGCCCATCTCCACCGCCTTCATCCTCTCCTTGGCCAGGGCCATGAAATCCACCGCGTCCAGCTCCTCCTCGCCGCGGTGGCTGCGCCCCGCGTTGATCGCCGCGCGCAGGAAATAGAGGCTGTTCAGGCCGGGAATCTCCACGGGATACTGGAAGCCGAGGAAGACTCCCTCCACTGCCCGCAGTTCCGGGGCCATGCCGAGCAGGTCCTTCCCCTTGTACAGGACTTCGCCGGCGGTCACCTCGTAGGTGTCACGGCCGGCCAGCACCTGGGCCAGGGTGCTCTTGCCCGAGCCATTGGGGCCCATGATGGCGTGGACCTCGCCCGCCGCCACCCTCAGGTCGATGCCGCGGAGGATCTCCTTGCCCTCGACGCGCGCATGCAGGTTTCGAACTTCAAGCATCTTTCGCATCCACTCCTCAGCCGACGCTGCCTTCGAGACTCACGTCCAGGAGCCGCTGGGCTTCGACGGCGAACTCCATGGGCAGCTTACGGAAGACTTCGCGGCAAAAGCCGTTGACGATCATGCCCACGGCGTCCTCTTCCTTGATGCCGCGCTGCCGGCAATAGAAGATCTGGTCCTCGCCGATCTTCGAGGTGGAGGCCTCATGCTCGATATGGGCCGAGTTGTTCTTCACCTCCAGGTAGGGGAACGTGTGCGCGCCGCACTCGCTGCCCATGAGCAGGGAATCGCACTGGGAGTAGTTGCGGGCGTTGTCGGCGCCCTTGAGCACCTTCACGAGACCCCGGTAGCTGTTCTGGCCGTAGCCGGCCGAGATGCCCTTGGAGATGATGGTGCTGCGGGTGTTCTTGCCCATGTGGATCATCTTGGTGCCGGTATCCGCCTGCTGGTGGTTGTTGGTGACGGCCACGGAATAGAACTCGCCTACCGAGTCATCTCCTTGCAGAATGCAGCTCGGATACTTCCAGGTGATGGCGGACCCGGTCTCCACCTGGGTCCAGGAGATCTTCGAGTTCCGGCCCGCGCACTTGCCCCGCTTGGTCACGAAGTTGTAGATGCCGCCCTTGCCGTCCTTGTCGCCGGGGTACCAGTTCTGCACCGTCGAGTACTTGATCTGGGCGTCATCGAGGGCGACCAGCTCCACCACCGCGGCATGGAGCTGATTCTCGTCGCGCATGGGCGCGGTGCAGCCCTCCAGGTAGCTCACGTGGCTGCCGGCGTCGGCGACGATCAGCGTACGCTCGAACTGGCCGGTCTGGGCCGCGTTGATGCGGAAATAGGTCGACAGCTCCATCGGACAGCGCACGCCCTTGGGGATGTAGCAGAACGACCCGTCGCTGAAGACCGCCGAGTTGAGCGACGCGAAGAAGTTGTCGCTGTAGGGCACCACCGAGCCCAGGTACTGCCGTACGAGCTCCGGATGCTCCCGCACCGCCTCGGAGAACGAGCAGAAGATGATGCCGAGCTCCGCCAGCTTGTCCTTGAAGGTCGTCGCCACGGACACGCTGTCGAACACCGCGTCCACGGCCACGCCGGCCAGCACCTCGCGCTCGTGCAGCGGTATCCCCAGCTTCTCGTAGGTGGCGAGAAGCTCCGGATCCACCTCCTCAAGGCTCGTGGGACCGTCGTTCTTCACCTTGGGCGCCGAATAATAGATGATGTTCTGGTAGTCGATGGCCGGATAGTGCACGTTGGCCCACTTGGGCTCGGCCTCGGACTTCTCGAGTTTCGTCCAGTAGCGGTAAGCCTTCAAGCGCCAGTCCAGCAGCCACTGCGGTTCGCCCTTCTTCTCGGAGATCAGTCGAACAACATCTTCGCTCAGGCCGGGAGGGACGTGGTCCGCTTCGATATCGGTAACGAAGCCGTACTTGTACTCGCCGCCTACCAGCTCATTGTCCAGTTCCATGGTTCACCGTTCCTTGCGCCGAAGAAAGGACCCCAGGAGTCCGCCTTCAACGTACAAAACTCAACTGTGCAGGCCGTTCAATCGGCCCTTGAGACCTTCCCGGTCGGCGATGCTGCCGATGGAGACCCCCGCCAGGTACTCCGCCAACAACCCCTGCGCCCTCTCCCATACGGAGATCTGCGTGCACACCGCGTCGTAGGGACAGCAGTGATGATCCTTTTCCAGGCACTCCATCAGACTCAAGGGCTTTTCCACGGCCTCGTAGACTTCCTTGACGCTGATGGACTCGGGATGTCTCGCCAGGCTGAAACCGCCCTTGCGACCCACGTGAGACTGCACCAGCCCCGCCGCCGCCAGATCCTTCATGATCTTTGACATGTAATGTGTCGGAATGTCCTGTCGCCGGGCGATCTCCTTGCTGCCGACCACCCACAGGTGCGGCTGGGCCGCCAGATAAGAAAGTGCCCGCACGGCATAGTCTACTTTCCTGCCGATGTTCATCAGCGAACTTCGGTCAGCCGTGGTCCGGACGGTATTCACAGCAGATGCTTGCATGCCGGATCTCCCAGTGGCCTGTGCCCTACTCGGTGCGCCAGTCTTCGAACCATCCAGTTCGATAAATATAGACCTAATGCATCCACATTGTCAAACCGTTGGCGCGGACTGGACAACGCGCCTTGAAGCACCGGAAAACACTGTGCTACGAAGCCCGCATGGCCATTCTGAAGGTAGCCCGCCTCGGCAATCCGGTCTTGCGGACGCCCGCCGGGGCGATTGCCGCGGCCGAGGTCGTTCAACCCGAGTTCCAGAGGTTTCTCGACGACATGGTGACGACCATGCGCGAGTACCAGGGCGTGGGCCTGGCCGCCGTGCAGGTCCACGAGTCCATACAGGTGGCCGTGCTCGAAGTCTCCGACAATGCCCGTTATCCGGGCAAGACAGCCGTGCCCCTTTCCGTTCTTATCAACCCGAAGATCGTTCCCCTCGGCGAGGAGACCGAGGAGGACTGGGAAGGATGCCTGAGCATCCCCGAGATCCGCGGCAGGGTGCCCCGCTACACGGCCCTACGGGTGACCGCGCTGGACCGCGAGGGGAACGAGCTGGACTTCATGGCCTCCGGTTTCCACGCCCGGGTGATCCAACACGAAGTGGACCATCTGCGCGGCCACGTCTACATGGACCGCATGCCCGACCTCTCGACCCTGACCTACCTGACCGAGCTGGCACGCTATTGGACGAATCGATAAACGCCAACAGACGGCGTTGGTGCCTTTAACGCCGACCGTCCTGGTTTCCTACGGATAGGAGCGACCGGCCGGTCGCCCCTACATGTGCACTGGCAAGGCGGCGGGCAACGCCGTTCGCTCTTGCATCTGAATTAGTCCCCGGCCAAGGTCTTGATCTGCAGCTCCGAAAGCTGCCGGGTGTCCACCGCGGTGGGCGCCTCCGTCAGCATGCATACGGCCCGCTGGCTCTTGGGGAATGCGATGGTGTCCCGGATGGCGGGTGAATCGCTCAACAGCATGGCCAGGCGGTCGACGCCGAAGGCGATGCCGCCGTGGGGCGGCGCGCCCAGCTCCAGCGCTTCCAGGAGGAAGCCGAACTGCTCCTCCACCGTCTCGGGCTTGACGTCGAGCAGGGAGAGCACCTCCCGTTGGAGCTCCGGTGAATGGATCCGGATGCTGCCGCCGCCCAGCTCCATGCCGTTCAGGACGAGGTCGTAGGCCCGGGACCTCACCCGGCCCGGATCGTCGGTGAGAAACGGCAGATCCTCCTCCCGGGGCGCGGTGAACGGGTGGTGCACGGCGGTATAACGGCCCTCCCCTTCCTTCCACTCCACCAGCGGGAAGTCCAAAACCCAGGAGAAGGCATGAACGCCTTCCTCGATCAGGCCCAGTCTTCTGCCCATCTCCAGCCGCAGGTTCGCCAAGCCTTCATTGACGATGCCCGCGTCATCGGCCAGCATGAAGATCACGTCGCCGGGCTGCGCCTGCGTGAGGGTCCCGAGCGCCGCCTTCTCGCTTTCGCTCAGAAACTTCGTCAACGGCGACTGCCATTCGCCCGCCAACACCTTGATCCAGGCCAGTCCCTTGGCGCCGTAGCGTCCCACCAGCCCGGTGAGGTCGTCGAGCTCCTTGCGCGACAGGTCGCCCGCCCCCGGCACCCGGAGCCCCTTGACGACGCCGCCCGCCGCGAGGGCGCGCGCGAAGATGGCCACGTTGGAATCGCGGAACAGGTCCGAGAGCTCCACCAGCTCCAGGCCGAAGCGGAGGTCGGGCTTGTCCGTACCGTAACGCCCCATGGCCTCGTCCCAGCTCAGGCGGGGAAACGGCGTTTCCAGCTCGACCCCTTTGACCTCCCGGAACACCCGCGCCATCATCCCCTCTACCATGGCGAAGATGTCCTCCGGCTGCACGAAGGACATCTCGATGTCGAGTTGGGTGAACTCGGGCTGCCGGTCCATGCGCAAGTCTTCGTCCCGGAAGCAGCGCACCACCTGATAGTAACGGTCCACCCCTCCCACCATGAGGATCTGCTTGAAGAGTTGGGGTGATTGGGGCAACGCGTAGAACTTGCCGGGGTGCATCCGGCTGGGCACCAGGTAGTCCCGCGCCCCCTCCGGGGTGCTCTTGGTGAGGACGGGGGTCTCCACCTCCATGAACGACAGGCCGTTCAAATGGTTGCGGATGGTCGCCAGCATGCGATGGCGAATCTCGAGAGGGCGCAGGCTGCGCGGCCGCCTCAGGTCGAGATAGCGGTACCGGAAACGGCTGGTCTCGGTCGGCTCGACCTCGTCATCGACCGGGAACGGCGGCACCCGCGAGGGATTGAGCACCCGCAGCTCCTCCGCCATGAGCTCTACCGCGCCGGTGGCAAGGTTCGGGTTGACCGTTTCCTCGGAACGGCGGACCAGGGACCCGCGTACCGCGAGCACATCCTCGGAGCGCACCCGTTTGGCCTTCTCGTGGGCCTCCGGCGTCACCTCGGGGTTCACCACCACCTGGACGACGCCGGTGCGGTCCCGGAGGTCGATGAACAGCAGAGCGCCATGGTCCCTCAATGACTGGGTCCACCCCATCAGGGTGAGCTCACGGCCCACTTCGCTCTCGCGTGGCTCGCCGCAGCGGCAACTCCGGTGCCAGTCGCCCATCAAATCCACATTCCGCTTGTCCACGTGTTCACCCGAGACTTTCATCGACGTCCGCGAAATCCACCTCGGTCTGTTCCTTGGTCGCCATGTGGCGCACGAGCGCCTTGCCATTGGCCATCTCGTCGGGGCCGACGATGAGCACCACGCTCGCCCCCAGCTTGTCCGCGCGGCGCATCTGGCTCTTGAGGCTCCGGGCCTCGCCCTCCAGGTCCACCCGGCGGCCGCGCTGGCGCAGCCGGTGAGCCAGGGCAAACGTCCACCGTTGCGCCTCCTCGCCCATCCAGGCGAGATACAGTAGCGCCGGCGCCGTTTCGTCCGCGTCGCCCTCCGACAACAGCAGCGCCAGGCGCTCCACCCCCAACGCAAAACCCACGCCCGCCACCGGCGGCCCCCCCAGGGACTGCACCAGACCGTCGTAGCGGCCGCCCGCGGCCACGGTGTTCTGGCTCCCCAGGCCCGCGCCGGCCTTCCACTCGAACGTGGTCCGGCAATAGTAGTCCAGGCCGCGCACCAGCCGCGGGTTCACCACCGGCTCCGGCCGGAGAGCCTGGAGCAGCTCCAGCACCGTGTCGAAGTGGCCCCGGCAGTCGGCGCACAGATGGGAGAGGATCGACGGCGCAGCGCTCACGATGCCGGCGCAGGACGGGCGCTTGCAGTCCAGCACCCGCAGCGGATTGTTGTCGAGCCGGCGGTCGCAGTCGGCGCACAGCTCGTCCCGGCGTTCCTCCAGGAACGCCACCAGCGCCGCGCGGTAGCCGGGGCGGCAATCGGCGCAGCCGATGGAGTTCACCTCCAGGATCGTGCCGGCCACCCCCAGATCCTCCCACAGGTCCCGCAGCAACAGCAGCAGCTCGGCGTCGATGAAGGGATCCGTCCGCCCGAAGACCTCCGCGCCGATCTGGTGGAACTGCCGCAGCCGCCCCTTCTGGGGCCGCTCGCGGCGGAACATGGGGCCGAGGTAGTAGAGCTTGCGCACCGGCTCCACCTGATGGAGCTTGCCTTCACCGTACGCCCGCACCACGCCCGCGGTGCCCTCGGGCCGGAGGCTCAGAAGCGTGGCCTTGGCATCCCGGTCGGCGAACGTGTACATCTCCTTCTCGATGACGTCGGTGGACTCGCCCAGCGAACGCGAGAACAGCTCCGACTTCTCCAGCACGGGTATGCGAATCTCCTTGAAGTTATAGCTCGCAAATACCCGTTCCGCCGCCTTTTCGATCCGTTGCCACGTCTCCACATCCCCGGGCAGAACGTCGGCGAAACCCTTGATACGCGTCAGGTTCATATGCACCACCAAACGGGCGCCAAAGCCGCAGTCATCATTGTCACAAGGGGAGTCGGTTTCGATGGCAGGAGGATTCACGCACGTGCTGCCAGAATGGTTACGAGCTAACAGAGGCGTGGTGGAAAGTCAAACAAACGCCCGGTCGCGTGTGCCGACCGTGAGCGGCTTCACGAGCCGAAGAGGCCGTTTCACGGCGCGCGCCGGAGGAACCGGTGGGCCCACGCGGCGGCTATCGCGATGACTGCGTAGCTCACCCCCACCTTTGCCCAGCCGGGTCGCGGGAGAGAAAACGCCGCCATGGGGAGGCCGGCCAGGAGATCGACGGCCCACAGAAAGAGCGCGACCGCGGGTTCGACGATGCCTGCCAGGAGCGTCGAAGCATCGGAGACGAACAGGCACAGGAAGCCCGTCAGGAGCCCCGCGGGCACGATGAAGAACCCCACCAGCGGCACCAGCAGCGGGTTGGCGATGAAGCCGGCCAGGGAGAGGGTGCCGAAATGGTGCGCTACTATCGGCCCGGTGCCGAGGGTGGCGAATACAGGGACGAGGACGGACAGCAGGGCGGCGGGCCGGTACCGTTGCAACATGCCCACCCGCGGCGCCTCGGGCGGCTGCATGAAAGAAGTCCCGCGGACAATCCGTATGCCCCCGGCGATGGACAGCACCGCCAGGAACGAAAGCTGGAAGGAGGCCTCCATGACGGCCCCGGGCCAGACCAGCGCGGCGACGAGGGCGGCCAGCGCGAGGCTTCTGAATAGGCTTGAGTTACGCCCGTTGAGCACGGCCAGTTGATACAACCCGATCATGATGGCGGCGCGCACCGTGGGTATCCGTGCCCCGGCCACCGCGGTGTAGAGGAGGACCGCCGCCAGGGAGCCGAGCCCCGCCAACTTGTGGACCGGGAAGCGCAGGAGCAGCCAGGTGCTGCGGGCGGCCAGCACGCGGCACAGGAGCCAGACCGCGAAGCTCAGCATGCCGACGTGCAGTCCTGAGATGGACAGCACGTGGGACATGCCCACGGCAACGAACCGATCACGCACCTCCGGGGTGAGGCCGCCGCGGTCTCCCACGACCAGCGCCTTGAGCAGCGCCCCGGTTTCCGGCTCGAACGCCCGCTCCAGGAACCGGCCTATGCGTCGCCGCCCACTCTCGATCCAACCGCGGGCACCGCCGCCATCGCGCCGCACCAGCCGCACCTCCCAGTCGTTGTGCAGGTACGCGACATGGTAGATTTGGCGGCGCGCCAGGTACGCCGTGTAGTCGAAGTGCGCCTCCCAATTCTTCGGCGCCCGCAGGCGCAGCGGGACCCTCACCACGTCCCCGTAATGCCAGTGCCGGTAGGCGTTCCGCACCGTCACCCGCAGGTTGCCGGTGGCGCGGCCCACCCCTTCAGGCGTCCATTGCCGCTCCGCCGCGAGATACCAGCGGCTGCGCCCGCCCTGCCCTTCGGGCTCGCGGTAAAGGCGCCCCTCGAGGAGGGCCGTCCCGCTCTCCCCGGTGAGATGCTGAACGTGTTCGGGAGGCAGCCGCGGATGGAGCAATTCATGGTGCGCGGCGAAACCCCAGTGGAACGCCAGTGCGCAGGCGAGCCCGAGCAGTCCCAAGCGGAGTGTTGCGAAGCTGAGAACCAAGGAGGAAGTGGCAACGATCGCCGTGAACAGCCACGCGCCGGCCGAATCGACCACAGGCGCCATGGCCTGCCCGCTGAGAAGCGCCAGCAGCGGAACGACCACGACGGCTGTGGGATGCCTGTCCATGCCCCTAGTGTGGTGTCTCACAAATACGGTTATGAATCTGCGGGTCCTTTTGGCCGTCGGCTGCGTTGCTCTTCCTCGCGTGGTGTTGGCCACTGGGGGGCGACCGCCGGTCGCCCCTACAAGTCATCGCGCCTTGCCGACAACCAAAATGCCCTCGCAGCTTAATAACCGTATTTGTGAGACACCACACTTGAAGGTCAACGGACAGGACACTATTCCGCGGCCTGAAACGATTCCAGAATGCGCTCGGCCACGGGCCGGCTCATGGACGGAACCTCCAGCAGCTCCTCCAGGGAGGCGTCCCGCAGGCGTTTCATGCTGCCGAAGCGCCGCAGCAGCGCCTTGCGGCGCGACGGCCCCACGCCCGGGATGCCGTCGAGGCCCGAGCGCAGGGTCTCGCGCTTGCGGATGCTCCGGTGGTACGTGATGGCGAAGCGGTGGGCCTCGTCGCGGATGCGTTGGAGCAGGAACAGAGCGTTGGAGTTGCGCCGCAACACCACGGGGTTGCTGCGGTGGGGCAGGAAGAGGCGCTCTTCCGACCGCTCGATCTCGGCCAGGCGCGGCGACACGGTGACACGCATCTTGGCCATGGCCACCACGTCCACGTCGGCGACCCGTAGGTCCGCCAGCACGGTGAGCGCCACCTGCAACTGCCCCTTGCCGCCGTCCACCACCATGAGGTCCGGCAGGTCGGTCTCCTGGAGGCCGCGCTGGAAGCGCCGCTTGACGACCTCGTACATCATGGCGAAATCGTCTCCGCGAGTCTCGGGGCCGACGGTGCGCACACGGTACCGCCGGTAGTTCTCCTTGTCCGGCTGTCCGTCGAAGAAAGAGACCCGGGACCCCACGGCGTGGGTCCCCTGGATCATCGAGATGTCGTAGCACTCGATCCGCTGCGGATACCGCCGCAGCCGGAGCTTCTCTTGCAGCTCGCGCAGCATCTTCTCCCGTTCGCGCTCCTGGTCGTGGCGTTCGCTGAAGCTCTGGCGGGCGTTGTTCATGGCCATCTCCAGCAGCTTCTGCTTCTCGCCCCGGCGCGGCTGGTGTAATGTCACCTTCCTGCCCTTTCGCTCCTCCAGGTAGTCCTCGCGAACGGTCCGGTCCTCCAGTTCCACCGGCACCAGGATCTCTTCGGGAACGAAGCGGTTCCCTTGGTAGAACTGGGTCAGCAAGGCGGCGACGATCTCCTCGTCATCGAATTGGTGGTCTTCGAAGGAATAGGCCTGATTGCCGGTGAGCTTGCCCTGGCGCACGAAGATCACCTGGGCCTCGATGAATCCTCCCTCCCGGTACAACCCGAAGATGTCCTGGTCCGCGCCCCAGTGGGACACCATGCGCTGCTTCTCCAGGGTCTTCTCCACCGCCCGGATGCGGTCCCGCAGCTTGGCCGCCTGCTCGAACTCCAGCGCATCGGCGCGCTCCTGCATGCGGATTCGAAGGTGCTTGAGCAGGTCGTCGCTCTTCCCTTCGATGAAAAGAACCGCCTGATGCAGGTTGCCGGCGTACTCCTCCGGATCCACGGGATGAACGCAAGGGGCCGGACAGCGCTTGATCTGGTACTGCAGGCATGGGCGGTCCCGGTTGCGGAAGTTGTAGTCGGTGCAGGTCCGGAGCAGGAAGTGTTTCTCGATGACGTCCAGGGTCTCGCGTACCGCCACGGCCGAGGCGTAGGGACCGAAGTAGCGGCTGCCGTCCTTGACGATGCTGCGGGTGGCCAGCACACGGGCCCAGGGGCCTGCGGTCACTTTGATGCTCAGGTAGGACTTGTCGTCCTTGAGCCGGATGTTGTAGCGCGGCTTGTACTGTTTGATCAGATTGTTCTCGAGGATCAGGGCTTCCTTTTCGTTGCCGGTGACCAGGGTCTCGATGTCCCCGGCCTGACGCATGAGGAAAACGATGTGCGGCCGTCCGTCGCCGCCCCGAAGGTACGCCCGGACCCGGGACCGCAGATCCTTGGCCTTGCCTACGTAGATGACCTTTCCGGCGGCATCCCGCATCAGGTAGACGCCGGGGCCGGTGGGAAGGGTTTCCAGCTTGTCCCTGAGCTCCGCGATCTTCATGGCGTGTTAGGGGGTGGGTTTCAGACCCGCCCGTTGCCCCGGCCACGCGACAGATAGGGGCCGGTCAGTTCCCTTTGCTGCAGCCCGCGGATACGGTCCCTCAGTTCGGCAGCCTTTTCGAACTCCAATCGGTCGGAGGCCTGCTTCATTTCCTTCCTGAGCTTCTCCACCATTCGAGGAATCTCGTTGGGCGAAGGCCCATCGTCGGCCACCAGCGGAACGTCCACGTAGTCCGCGTCGTAGGCCTGAATCAGCGGCTCGTCGAGCTGCTTGACTACGCTTCGGGGAACGATATCGTGCTCCTCGTTGAAGGCCTGCTGGACCCGGCGGCGGCGATCGGTCTCGCCGATGGCCATCTTCATGGAATCGGTCATGACGTCGGCATAAAGGATCACCGTGCCGTCGATATTGCGCGCGGCGCGGCCGATGGTCTGGATCAGCGACCGCCCGGAACGGAGGAAACCCTCCTTGTCCGCGTCGAGAATGGCCACCAGCGACACCTCCGGGAGATCCAGGCCTTCCCGCAGGAGATTGATGCCCACCAGCACGTCGAAGACCCCTTTCCGAAGGTCCCGGATGATTTCCACCCGTTCGATGGCGTCGATATCCGAGTGCAGATAGCGGACCTTGACGTTGAGGTCCTGGTAGTAGTCGGTCAGATCCTCGGCCATGCGCTTGGTCAGGGTCGTCACCAGCACCCGGGCGTTGACCGCGATGCGCCGGCGAATCTCTTCCAGCAAATCGTCCACCTGGGTGGCCGCGGGGCGCACCATGATCTCCGGGTCCGTGAGGCCGGTGGGCCGGATCAACTGCTCCACCCGGACGTTCCCGCTCTTCATGATCTCATAATCGGCAGGAGTCGCCGAAACATAAATCGTCTGGCTCACGCTGGCCTCGAACTCCTCGAAGTTCAACGGCCGGTTGTCCAGCGCCGAGGGCAGCCGGAAGCCGAACTCCACCAGGGTTTCCTTGCGGGAGCGGTCGCCGCGGTACATGCCGCCGATCTGCGGCACGGTCACATGACTCTCGTCCACGAACAGCACGAAATCGTCCGGGAAGTAGTTCAGCAGCGTGGGCGGAGGCTCTCCGGGGCGCCGTCCCGTGAGGTGGCGGGAATAGTTCTCCAGGCCCGGGCAGTAGCCCATCTCGTTCAGCAACTCCAGGTCGTAGAGAGTCCTTTGCCGCAGCCGTTGCGCCTCCAGCAGCTTGTTCTCCCGCTTGAGCTCGGCCAGCCGTTCCTGGAGCTCCTCCCGGATCCCGGCCACCGCCACCTTCATACGCTCCGCGGTGGTGACGTAGTGGCTGGCGGGATAGACCGTGGCCTTGTCCACCCGGCGGCGCACCTTGCCGCGCAGCGGATCTACTTCGAACAATGACTCCACCACGTCATCGAAGAACTCGATGCGCAGGGCCGACCTGTCCTCGTAGGCCGGGAAGATCTCCACGGTATCGCCCCGGACGCGGAACGTGCCGCGATGGAAATCGTAGTCCACGCGCTCGTACTGGATGTCCACCAGCTTGCGCAGCATCCGGTCGCGGTCGATGCGCATCCCCTCTTCGAGGTAGACCATGAGATCGAAATAGGCTTCGGGCGAGCCGAGTCCGTAGATACAGGAAACGCTGGCGACGATGACCACGTCCCGGCGTTCCAGCAGCGCCATGGTGGCCGCGTGACGCAGCTTGTCGATCTCGTCGTTGATGGAGGCGTCCTTGGCGATGTAGGTGTCGGTGGAGGGCATGTAGGCCTCGGGCTGGTAATAGTCGTAGTAGCTGATGAAGTACCGGACCGCGTTGTCCGGCAAGAGCAGGCGGAACTCGTTGTAGAGCTGCGCCGCCAGCGTCTTGTTGGGGGCCATGACCAGGGTGGGCCGGTGGCTCCGGTTGATGACGTTGGCCATGGTGAAGGTCTTGCCCGAGCCCGTCACCCCCAACAGCACCTGATGCCGGCGTCCCTTCTCCAGCCCGGCCGCCAGTTCCTCGATGGCTCGGGGCTGGTCGCCCTGGGGCTCGAAATCCGCCACCAGGCGAAATTGGCCTGCCTTCCGCTCCTTGTGCATATCCAACGAATATCACCGCAGGCCGGGGGTGTGCAAAACTATCGAGCGACGGCGCCGCGCATTCCGTCATTCGAGACCTGACCCGGAATCCTCCCGTCACCCCGGGCTTGACCCGGGGTCCAGGGGTGGTGGGCGGGACATGACGCCTACGATTTCCTGGACACGCGCGCGGGATAGCTGTTAAGGTGCCTGTCGCGGAAGGCCGCCCTGAACGCGTCCTCCCTCGCATCCCATGGAAACATTCGATCTGACGGTCATCGGCGGCGGCATCGTAGGGTTGGCGACAGCCATGCGCATGGCACGGGACCATCCCGGGTTGCGGTGCGCGCTGCTGGAGAAGGAAGCGGAGCTCGGTGCGCATCAGACCGGCCACAACAGCGGCGTGCTCCACTCCGGCATCTACTACCGCCCGGGGTCCGTCAAGGCCCAGACCTGCGTCGCCGGGAAGAAGGCGCTGCTGGAGTTCTGCGACGAGCACGGCATCCACTACGACCTTTGCGGCAAGGTCATCATCGCGACAAGCCCCGAGGAGCTGCCGCGCCTGGAGGAACTACATCGGCGCGCCCAGGCCAACGGCGTGGAAGGCGTGC
This sequence comes from uncultured Binatia bacterium (SeqCode), assembly GCA_965218305.1. Classification (GTDB taxonomy): domain Bacteria; phylum Desulfobacterota; class Binatia; order UBA9968; family JAJDTQ01; genus JAJDTQ01. The sequence goes on from OZ244617.1 coordinate 1,391,083, forward strand.
GCACGATCGGTCCCGAGGAGCTCCGGGAGATCGAGCCCCACTGCACCGGATTGCAGGCGCTCCATGCCCCCTTCACCGGGATCATCGACTTCGGAGACGTGGCCCGGACCTACGCGCGGCTCTTCGAAGCCGCAGGCGGCGCCATCCGGACATCCTGTGAGGTTACCGGCATGACGCGGTCACCCCGCGGGTTCGTCATCGAGACCTCGCAAAACACCCTGGAAACCCGCAGCATGATCAACTGCGCGGGACTGTTCGTCGACCGGGTGGCCGCCATGACGCCCGGGTTCGCGGCCAGCGTACACGGCGGCATCGATGAACCCGTTCGGATCGTCCCGTTCCGGGGCGAGTACCATCGTCTCAAACCCGAGAAACAGGGGTTCGTAAAGGGGCTCGTGTATCCCGTGCCCGATCCGCAGTTTCCGTTTCTGGGAGTGCACTTCACGCCCACGGTCCACGGCCGCGTGGAGGTGGGACCCAACGCCGTCCTGGCGTTCGCGCGGCAAGGCTATCGGCAGAGTGACGTCAACCTGCGGGACCTGTACGAGATCTTCTCCTACCGCGGTTTCTGGGCCATGGCGCGAAAGCACTGGAAGACCTCCTTGCCGGAGCTTCGGCGCTCGTTCGACAGGCGCGCGTTCACCCGCGCGCTCCAGCGCCTTATTCCCGCGATTCAGTCCGAGGATCTGGTGTACAGCGGCGCCGGCGTGCGCGCCCAGGCGGTATCGGCCAGCGGGAGACTCGTCGACGACTTCGTCATCGCCGAGTCCGACGGCGCCATCCACGTTCTCAACGCGCCGTCGCCCGGCGCCACCTCATCACTGGGGATCGCTGACACCATCTGCCGGACGGCGGCCAGAACTTTCGCCCTGCAGGCCTCGTGAGCCTGCGCCCGTCTTGAAACGACACGAGAACATCGGTCATACCGCCCAAGGAGGTTGGTGAATGCTCATCCAATACAAGGGGCAACGTCCCAGCGTCTCGCCGGAGGCCTTCGTCGCGCCCACCGCCGTGCTCATCGGCGACGTCACGGTGGAGGCCGGAGCGAGCATCTGGTTCGGCGCCGTGCTCCGCTCCGACGAGAACCAGAACCCGATCGTGATCGGCGCCAGGACCAGCATCCAGGACAACTGCGTGATCCACTCGGGCGAGGGCGCGGTGATCATCGAAGAGGACGTCACCGTGGGACACGCCGCCATCATGGAAGGCGCCACCATCCGCCGATCCGCCATCATCGGCATGAACTCGACCCTGCTGGAGGATACCGAGATCGGCGAGGAATCCCTCATCGCAGCGGGCAGCGTAGTGGTGCCTCACACCCGGATCCCCGCGCGATGCCTGGCGGCAGGCACTCCGGCGAAGGTCAAGAAGGAGATCAGCGGCGAGGCCCTCAACTGGATCAAGATGGGCTCTTCCACCTATACCGAGCTCTGCAGGAGCTACCTGGGCGGCGACTACAAGGTGGTGGGCTGAGCTATGGGTGCCGACCCTAGCGCTGGCACCGGGGGCAGTAGAAGACGCCGCGGTTTCCCAGGCCGATCCTCTTGATGGGGTTGCGGCACCCGTAGCAGGGCGCACCCTTCCTGTCATAGACCTGAAGACGCCATTGAAAGCCGCCGCGATGGTCGTTGCCGTCGCGATAGTCCGACACCGAAGTGCCGCGCCAACGGATTGCCTCGTACAGCAGTGCGGGGATCTCCCGCACCAGCGCCGAGCTCACGACCCGCGATATGCGGTGGCCCCGCCGAGTGGGACGAATTCCCGTGCGAAACAGCACCTCGTTGACGTAGATGTTGCCGAGCCCGCAGACGATCTGCTGATCCAGCAGCAAATCCCGAATGCTCCTGCGGGAGCGGTGCAGGAACGGATAGAGGTAATCGCCGGTGAAGCGGCGGTCCAGAGGATCCAAACCCAGTCTCGCAAACGGCGGCCACGCGTTCAGGTCCCGGCTGGGCAAGACCGTGCAGAGCCCGAACCGGCGTGGGTCGTGATAGCGGAGATCGCCGCCGTCGTCGAGATTGAACACGATGTGATCGTGCTTCTCCATGGACGCGTCGCGCTCCCGGAAGGTCAGCTTGCCCGACATTCCCAGGTGCGAGACCCAGGTCCAGCCGCCGTCCAGCTCCGTCACGATGTACTTGCCCCGTCGGGTCACGGCGGCCACCGTCCGTCCCTCCAGGCGGCGGGCGAAATCGGCCCCCACGGGCTGCCGCAAGCGGCCCTCGATGACGCGAACCTGGAGGATTCGGACACCTCGTAGCCGCTCGTGGAGCGTGCGGCACACGGTCTCGACTTCAGGCAACTCGGGCATGGCCGCCGGCCTCCTTGAACGCACGGGCCAACCGTCCGAACTCCGGCAGGTCCAACGTCTCGGCCCGACGCCGGGGATCGATGCCGGCCCGGTCGAAGATCGCCCGGGCCCGGCTGTCGAACAGAACTGCCAGTGCATTGCCCAGCATCTTGCGCCGCCGGGCGAACCCTGCCCGCACCACTGCCCGCAGCAGCGAAAGTTCCTCGGCGGGAACGAGCGGCTCCGGGTACAACTCGACTCGCGAAAGCGTTGATTCGACCTTTGGCCGGGGTGTGAATGCCTCTGACGATACCGCGACTTTCCGCGTCACCCGGCCGTATAACCGGCACCAGACCGAAAGGACGCCGTAATTGGAAGTACCCGGTTCCGCCGCCAGCCTGCGCGCCACTTCCTTCTGCAGCATGACCACGAGGACGGAGAAATGCCGCCCCGCCTCAAAAAGCCGTAGCAGCGCCGCGCGGCTACGCTGTAGGGCAGATTCGCCACCGCCTTGATCCTGCCCTGGGGCAGAAGGCGGTCGAAATCCGTCTCCAGCACGTCTCCGTGGACGAGATGAAACTCCGGAGACGACCCCAGCGGACCGTTGCGCAACCATTGCACCAGCAAAGGGTCCACCTCGATGGCCCAGACGCGACGGCTCTCCCCCACGAGGCGCCGGGTGACGAAGCCCAGCCCCGGTCCGACTTCCAGGATACGGTCGTCTTCACCCAGATCGAGGAGTCGAAGGATGGTATCGATGACATGCTGGTGGACGAGGAAATTCTGTCCCCGAGCCTTGCTGGGGGTGAAGCCCAGCTCGCGCCAGGCGCTCCGGGCTTCTTGATGAAGGGTCGCCATCAGGAAAACGCTCTGCCGGACCGCCGTTCGGCCGGCCTGGGATCAGAGGATCAGCGCGGGATCGGCGTTGAGGCGGGGACCGTTTCGGCCGCCTTGCTCCAGCCGGTGGCTTCCCACCAGCGCCACCATGGCGCCGTTGTCGGTGCAGAAACGCGGTGACGGGTAGTGAAGCTCCGCTCCCGCCTCGAGAGCCTTCTCCGTCATCTTCGCGCGAAGACGGCTGTTGGCGGAGACGCCACCGCCCAAGACGATGCGTGGGATGCCTAATTCCGCTACCGCCCTGAGGGTCGGGGCGATCAACATGTCCACCACGGCCTCCTGAAAGCTCGCCGCGATGTCCGCCATCTCCTCACGCCAGTGGTCCGGCCGCTTTCGGGTCAGGTAGTGCCAGACGGAAGTCTTGAGGCCGCTGAAGCTGAAGTCGTAAGGGGTGCGCAGGCGCGCGCGGGGGAAAGCCACGGCGCGAGGGTCCCCTTTCCTGGCAAGGTCGTCGATGACCCGCCCGCCCGGGAACCCCAGCCCCATCATCTTGGCGACCTTGTCATAGGCTTCACCGGCAGCGTCATCGAGAGTGCCCCCCAGATGTTCGTAGTCGCCGAACGCCCGGACCACGTAGAGAAGCGTGTGCCCCCCGGAAGCCACGAGGGCGAGATAGGGGAAGCTCACCTCCTTCTCCAGAAAGATGGACAACACGTGCGCTTCCAGGTGGTTGACTCCCACGTAGGGTATGCCGGAACGAAAGGACCACCCCTTGACGAAGGAGAGGCCCACCAGAAGCGATCCGGTCAACCCGGGTCCGTAGGTGACCGCCAGGCCGTCGAGGTCCGTGGGGGTGACCCCCGCCTGCTGCAGGGCTCGGTCCACCATGGGTTGGATGGTGCGAATGTGCTGCCGTGAGGCCATCTCCGGGACGATACCGCCATAGGGTGCGTGCACGGCATCCTGCGAGGACACCAGGTTGGCCCGCACCGCCCTGCCGTCTTCGAGAACCGCGGCCGCGGTATCGTCACACGACGTCTCGACGCCTAACACGATCACGACTTACCTCCCCGGTGTCCTGTCCGCACCGGACGGTTTCGCATGGCTCCCGCTTCCGGCATCAGGTCTCCTACCACGACTGGATCCTCGAACGCTGCCGCGTCCACAACAACCCGCGATTCGCCGAGGGATTGAGTGGATCCAGGGCGAGAGCTCTCCGGTAGACGGCCCCTGCCTCACGGAACCGTCCCAACGCCCGAAAATTGTCGCCCCGGAGAACCAGGTTCTGCACGAACCATTGACGGTTGTGGACCAGGACGGCCTCGGCCGCGCCCAGGAAGTCCAGGGACGCCTTGAAATTCCGTAACCGGTAGTGGCTCAATGCGATGTAGTAGTGGGCATACGGATTGGTCCCATCCAGGGACAGGCTCTTCTCCAGCTCGGTCAGCGCCCGTGCGTATTGCCCGGACCGGAGCAGTCGCCTGGCGTGCTCGGTCATGCGCACGGACGCGACGCGCTGGGGCGACGACCCGCGCTGCATCCGAAGGGCGCCGTCCGGAGCCGCCCGAACACTCCCTCCCGGCGTCACCGGCCCGGACGCATCGGGCCGGGGGCTCGGAACCACCGCCGCGGAACGCCTTCGTTCCGGACCCGCCGAGGATCCGCGTTCGGCCGGAAGACCACATGCCGACAGCATGGCGACCGCCATCAGCCATCCCAAGGCTCGGAAGAACCACCGGAGTCCCACCGCGTCCTGGAGAACCCTTGCCTCCTTCACCCGCATGTTTCCACCGACGCCGCGTCCCCGCTCCTTCCGGATGCGGTTGGCCGGGAGCCATCCGGACAGCGGGAGGCGCCCATGGCGCGCGCGTCGGTTCCCATGGGCGATATCCCCGGCGGCGTGACGAAGTCCGTGACCGGCAGCGGGTTGGTGGCCTGTTTCATGAAATCCGTCCATATGGGCAACGCCGCCCGGGACCCGGAGAGCCCGAGCTCGGACTGGCGGTCGAAGCCCACCCAGACCAACGCCAACAGATCCGGGGTGTAGCCCGCGAACCAGGCATCCCTGGCGTCGTTCGTGGTGCCCGTCTTGCCCGCGGCGGGACGAGTGAATCCCAGCGAGCGAACTCCTCGCGCGGTGCCCCGGTCCACCACTCCTCGCAACATGCTGTTCATGTCAAAGGCCACCTGGGGCGAAATGACCCGCTTCACCCGGATGTTCTGCTTCTCCAGAACGGTTCCGTTGCGGTCCAGCACGTTCTTGATGGACAGCAGGTGCGTCCGTACGCCGTTGTTCGCCAGGGCGGAGAAAGCGCCCGCCAACTCCAGAGGCGTCACCTCGACCGCGCCCAGGGCCAGCGAAGGCAAGAGCGGAAGACGGCTCTCGATACCCATTCGATACGCCATCTCGCGAACCTTCTTGATGCCGACGTCCTGCGCGATGCGCGCGGTCGCAGCGTTCAAGGACTTTTCCATGGCCTCGCGCATGGTCACGCGACCGTAATACCTCTGGTTGTAGTTCTCCGGCGCCCAGTCCTGACGGCCGAAGGTCCACGTGAACGGCGCATCCTCGACGAAGGTGGCGCTGCTGTACCTTTCATGACTCTGGCTCGATCCGTGGGTCAGGGCAGCCAGATACACGAAGGGTTTGAACACCGAGCCGGGCTGCCGCTTGGCCTGGGCCACGCGGTTGAACTGGGATTTGCGGTAGTCCCGTCCCCCTACCATGGCCTTGATCTCGCCCGTCTGGGGTTTGATCACCACCAAAGCGCCTTCGAGATCATCCTTCTTGGCGATCTTCCGCAAGTGACGGTAGTCTTTTTCCAGTCTGGCAAGCCCTCGGGTCATGGCCTTTTCCGCAGCCTCCTGCAGTTCCGGGTCGAGACTCGTAAAGATGCGCAATCCTTCCGCCGTCAATACGTCGTTGCTGTAGTGGGTGGCCAGTTCCTTCTTCACGTAGTCGGTGAAATAGGGAGCGCTGTTGGTCATCCGTACCGGCTTCCGCTTCTCGAAAACCTCCTGCAACGCCCGTTCATAGGCACGCCGCGTGATGATGCCGTCGCTCACCAGCTTGGCCAGGACGACGTTGCGCCGTCGGGTGGCTCCTTCAATACTCCGGTAAGGAGAGTAACGATTCGGAGCCCGGATCAGGCCTGCCAGCATGGCTACCTCTCCGACGGTAAGCTGCTCGGGCTCCTTGACGAAATAGAACCGCGCGGCTTCCCAGATACCGAATATTCCCTGGGCGCCGTTTTGCCCCAGGTAGATCTCGTTCAGATAGTTCTCCAGTATCTGGTCCTTGGAGTACATCCACTCGACCACCAGCGCCATGAGCGCTTCCTTGGTCTTGCGCTCCAGGGTGCGGTCGCTTTCCAGGAAGAAGTTTTTCATCAACTGCTGGGTCAGGGTGCTGCCACCCTGCACCACCCCTCCCCGCCGCAGGTTCGCCAAGAACGCCCGCAGCACCGCCACCGGATCCACGCCGCGGTGATAGTAGAATCGCTCATCCTCCACCGCCAGCACCGTTTTCCTTACTTGCGCCGGCACCTCGTCCAGCCGCACGATCCGCCGTTGTTCCCTCACCCGCTCGTAGAATCCGGTTACGACCTCGGGTTCCAACTCGAGGGAGGGCAGGACTTCACCGTTGTCAAGCCGCTGTATGCGATGGATGTTCCCGGACTTCAGGGAGATGCGCACAGGGAAGCCCCGGAAATCACGGAGCGGGTAACGAAAGTCGTGCAGGAATATCTCGACCACGGCGTTCTTGCCGTGTATCCGGTACTCGCCCCTGGCCCTGGGCTCATGTCTGGAGGATCGATACCCCAGGCGCCGGAGCTTCTCCCGTATCCGGGGTGCCGGGAGGCTTATCCCGGGATAGACGATCTTGCTGTCGGCATAGATCTTCGAGGGGAACTCCCATTTTTGCCCCTCGAACTTGGCCTTCACGACGCCGCTCAGGTGCCAGACGTACCAGCCGCCCACGGACAGCCCGCCAAGGACGACGAGAAGCAGCAACGTGGCAGTGATCTTGATCAACCGTATGAAAACTCTTTTGACGTTGCCTCTCATCGCTACGGGATCTTCGTTACGTGTCACCTAATGTCGTGTCGTCGTGTCCCGCAACTTATCGCAGGAATTTGCCGGACACGACACTAACGGGGAAGGCGCAACGCCAGGAAAAGGGTCGTGTCCTCACGTCTTACCAGGAACAGAATCCCGCTTCCCTTCGTCAACGCACCGACCACCTGCCTGAAGTCCTGCACGCCGCTGATCGGTTTGCGGTCGATTTCCAGGATCACGTCCCCGGCCCGGATGCCCGCCTGTTCCGCCGGGCTGCCCGATTCCACCTCGGTCACCACCACGCCTTCGCGGCCCTGCGTCCCCGGTCTGCCGGTGAACGGCCGGGGCATCTCCCGGACGGTGAGCCCAAGCTCGTTCCCATGCTCCAGCGCCACCACGGTTTCATCGTCCCGCAGCCGTCCTATTCGCACCGTCAGGGACACGGGTTGGCGGTCACGCACGACCGTGACGTCGACGGCTTTACCCACGGATGTGCGGGCAACCATCAGCGAAAGATCACTGGACTTGTTGATGGCGGCACCGTCGAACACGACGATGACGTCCCCAACCCGGACACCGGCCGCCTCCGCCGGGCTGTTCTGCGTCACGTTGGCCACCAGGGCTCCACGGCTCTCGCTCATGCCGAGCGCCTCCGCCGTCTCCGCGTTGACATCCTCGATCAAGACACCCAACCAGCCCCGGGTGACCTTGCCCTTGTCCTTGAGCTGGGGAAGAAGTCCCTTCACCAGGTTGATGGGGATGGCGAAGCCGATGCCGATATTGCCGCCGCCCCGGCTGAAGATCGCGGTGTTGACTCCAACCACCTCGCCGCGCAGGTTGATCAACGGCCCGCCGGAGTTGCCGGGATTGATGGAGGCGTCGGTCTGAATGAAATCATCATAGGGGCCCGCGCCGATGCGACGCCCCTTGGCGCTGACGATCCCGGAGGTCACGGTGTGTTCGAGACCGAACGGATTGCCGATGGCCAGTACCCATTCACCCACCTCGAGCGCCGCGGAGTCGCCGAGCCGGACCACCGGCAGCTTGCGATCGACATCGATCTTGATCAACGCGATATCGGTCTTGGGATCCCGGCCGGCGACCCTCGCCCGATGTTCGGAACCGTCCGAGAGCTTGACCGTCAGTTCGTCTTCGTCCTCGACCACATGATCATTGGTAAGAATATAGCCGCTTGGATCCACGATGAAGCCGGACCCCACGCTTCGCCGCGGACTCGGCACGGGACCGCGCGGGAACCGTTCGCCGAAAAAACGCTGCCAGAACTCACCGAAAGGACCTTCTTCCCGAAGTCTGCCCGCACCCGACACGGACGGTCTGGAAGAGATATGCACGACCAACGGCCGCACCTGCTTGGAGAGGGTGACGAAATCGGGAAGCTCCATACGTGTGCTTGCATGGGACATTCCCGTGCCAAGCAGCGCCGCGGCCATGAAGACCAGCGACAAGACGCGCCCGGGTGTGGGTCGTGCTGACGCCGGCGTCATGTCGTTCGAACGGCCTCCACGTACGTCATCCTGAGGTTGTAGAGGACTTCCTGCACGAGTTGCTCCTCGGTATCGTCGAGATTGCCCTTGCTCTTCTCACTCAGCATGCCGATGATATCGATCGTCTGCTTGGCCACGGCCACGTCCTTCTCGACCTTGCCGGTAACGGGGTTGCTGATCTCTCCAAGGTGCATGAGAGCCTGAGTGCTCAAGCTGATGATGAAGGCAGGGAAGTTGATGGACGGCAACTCTTCCTGGGGGTCCTTCGACTCCTGAGGGGATTCCACCTCACGGGTAGCGCTTGCCGACTCTTCCCGCGCCTCCTCTTCTCCACGCGCCTCCCCCTCCTCGGTAAACCGGCGCTTGTCGCTCACCTTGAACCCTTTCGGGGCGTCTGTTTCCTCGGTCATGCGCTCTCCTTCGCGGCGGCTGTCCGCCACCGTCTCCCCTGCTCGGCCGAAACGGACGGACCCTTTCTTCGGGCCCCCGGCCTTGGGTCATTTTATCATCAAAATTATTGATTTGCCCAGCCGGGGTGTCAAGGTGACCCTACGCGTGTTGACTTCGGTTCGGGCTGACTCTATCATACCACTCCGCAGGCAATCCTCACCTTTCCGAACCCATGACGACAACCTCATCCTGCACAAGGTCCATCCTCGACCTCATCGGCTCGACACCCGTGGTGCGCCTGGCGCGGCTTCCCGGCAAGGAAGACGCGGAAATCTGGGGCAAGCTCGAGTCGCTCAACCCCGGAGGATCGGTCAAGGACCGCATTTGCCGAAGCATGATCGAAGACGCCGAAGGCAAGGGGCTGCTGAAGCCGGGAGGGACCATCGTGGAGTCCACCAGCGGCAACACCGGCATCGGCCTCGCGTTGGTGGCGGCGGTCAAAGGCTATCGGTTGATCCTCACGATGCCCGACACCATGTCCGAGGAGCGGCGCAACCTGCTCGTGGCGTACGGCGCACGGCTGATCCTGACCCCCGACACCAAGGGTATGGGGGGAGCCATTCGCCGGGCCGAGGAGCTGGCGGCTGAGCATCCCGACTTCTTCATGCCGCAGCAATTCACCAACCCCGCCAACCCGGCGGCCCACAGAGAAACCACGGCGGTCGAGTTATTGGACCAACTCGGACACATGGATGCGTTCGTAAGCGGTGTCGGCACCGGCGGCACGATCACCGGCGTCGGCGAGGTGCTCCGGGAAAGGTTCCCGTCCATACGGATATACGCCGTCGAGCCGGCCGCTTCACCCGTACTGTCGAACGGGGAACCCGGCTACCACAGGATCCAGGGAATCGGGGCGGGCTTCGTTCCACCGGTTCTGAACACCCGAATCTACGACGAGGTCATCACCGTGAGCGACGAAGACGCCGCGGCCACCACAAAACGGCTCGCGGTCGAGGAAGGCATATTCGTGGGCATCTCGTCGGGCGCCAATTGCTTCGCGGCCATGCAGGTAGCCGAGGCCATGGGGAAGGGCTGTCGAGTCGCCACGATGCTGTGCGACAGCGGCGAACGATATCTCAGCACCCGGATCTAGTTTCCTTCCCTCGAGGCACTTTACTCCCGGACACCGGATCGGATATGCCGAAGCTTTCCAGCGACCAGGGGAGCTTCCAGCGACCAGGGGAGCTTTCCAGCGACCAAGGGAGCTTTCCAGCGACGCCATTTTCTGTTATCTAACAAACCCTGACCTCAGTAGCCCCCGTTGATCCGAATCGTCCCCGTCGTCTAGCCTGGCCCAGGACACCGGCCTTTCACGCCGGCAACACGGGTTCAAATCCCGTCGGGGACGCCAACGCCACCCACCCGACGGGTCAGACCTGGGTCAGACCAAACCTCCATTGACAAGCGCTTCCGCGAAGAGAAGGTCTTCGGGATAGGTGACCTTGAGGTTCGTGGTGCTTCCCTCCACGACCCGCACCGCCACCCCTAGCCGCTCCACCAGCATGGCGTCATCGGTTGCTTCCACGCCTTCCCGGTCAGCCTGTTCATAGGCATCCCGCAGGATTCCAACCGGGAACGCCTGGGGCGTCTGTATCTCCCAAAGCCGGCTCCGGGGCAGGGTCTCCCTCACCTGTCCCTGGAGTACCGTCTTGATGGTGTTGCGCGCCGGCACCGCCGCGGTCACGGAGCGGTTCAGACAGGATTCCCGGACACAGCGGTCGATGAGGTCGGCGGTCGCGAAAGGCCTGGCTCCATCGTGGACCACCACGAACTCGCAGTCGGCATCCAATGCATCGAGACCCGCGTGTACGGAATCCTGCCGGCGTGCTCCGCCCGGGCGAACGGCCACCGCCAACCCCGCCGACTGCGACGTCCGCAACAAGTTCTGATACGCGTCCACGTCTTCGGGCGATACCACCAGCACCGCCTTCTCGACCTCCTTCGCGCTCCGAAAGCGGTCGAGGGTGTGCAGTATGAGCGGCCGCCCCGCCACCGGCAAGAGAACCTTCGAGGTTCCACCGCCGCCTACCCTCGTACCCCGCCCCGCGGCTACGATGATCGCATTGACTCGCACGAAACCCCCTTGCGAAAAAAAAGAGCTGAAGGCAGTCCCTTCAGCTCTTTTAAACCAATCCCGGAGACGTCGCTATTGCGTGAAGATGTGGCTCAATTCCTCCATGATCTTTTCCTCGGTATGCGACCGCGCGATGGAGAGCTCCTTGACCAACAGATTCCTCGCCGTGTCCAGCACTTTCCGTTCGCCGAAAGACAGCTCCTTGTCGCTCTTCAACAGGAACAGGTCCCGGAGCACCGCTGCGATCTCGATGACCGAGCCGGTCTTGATCTTCTCCGTGTACTCCCGGTACCGGCGATTCCACGTCTGTTGGTCAACGGGCGCCTGCTTCTTTTCCCGGAGGATCCGGTAGACGCGTGTCACGGTTGTCTTGTCGATGATCTTCCTGAGGCCCACGGCCATGGCATTGTCCACCGGGACCATAATCTTCATATCCGTATCGAGAATGCGCAGCATGTAGAACTTCCTCTCGTTCCCGGATATTACCTGTATTCTTACCGCTTCGATCTCACCGACTCCATGTGCAGGATAGACAACCTTCTCTCCGACCTTGAACATCATTCCTCCTTGAAAGTCAGAACCCATGTGCGAAAGAGGGACAAAAAGTAATCGACCGGCTGGTCCGGAGGAAAGTGTTGCTGGAGGGGGAGGCCAGGAGTAGAGATGGATGTTTCAATGACGTTCTCTTTCACAACCGACGGCTCCTCCTTATATACACCGGCGGCAAAGGGGCCGTCAAGGGGAGGAGTTGTTAATTAAAGAATCGTTATTTTAGGTGGTTAGGAAATATAACCTAGAATACAAATTAGTTTTAGGAGGGGCTGGGTCCCGGCATCCGGAGCTTTCGCTTCATGATCCAGGCATCCTCGCCGTTGTCGGAGTAGTACCCTTTGCGCAGTCCGCAGATCTCGAAGCCCAACGAGCGATAGAGAGCCTGGGCGGCATCGTTGGATTTCCTGACTTCCAACGTCATCCGCCGAAAACCCCGTTCGGCGGCACTCTCCATGATGTTGCTGAGCATGGCCCGGCCGACTCCCTGCCGCCGGTGCTGCGGATGGACGGCGACGTTGTGAATGTCCAGCTCGCCGGTCATCTCCCAATAGATGATGTAGCCGATGGGTTTTCCGTCCCGTTGGCACAATACCGACCGGGCGCAGGCCGCTTTCAGCTCTTCCAGAAAGAACTGCCTGCTCCACGGACTGGCAAACGCCGCCGTCTCAATGACCATCACGTCGTCGAGATCGCCGACCGTCATGTGCCGAAAATACAGCTCGCCCCTGGCCGCTACGGACATGTAACAAACGCCCGGCGCTAGGTGATCCAACCCAGCCTTGCCGCGCTCTCCTTGAGCAGGAGGACGTCCAGGACCTTGCTGCGCAGATTGTGCGCGAAACCGTAGACCCGGTCTTGAAGCGGAATGACCGTGGTGAACTCCGGAGGGAAAGCGCCGATGCTCGACGATATCTTTCGGACGCCGGAATCCAGGAGTTTGCCTCTGACGATCAATTGGCCTTCCTTCAACGCCAGGTCGTAATCATAGTCCGGCATGCGTTGGGGAAGTCGCGGCGCCATGGCAATGCCCAACCGCGGCACCTGGGTGGGGAACTCCAGCCGAAGGTGATAGGCCTTGCCGAGATCCTCTACCGTGTACGCGTGGCCGTAGCGCCGCTCGCGTTCCACCTTCTCCACGAATCTGGAGTCGTAAAAACCTTCGACAGGCACGGGAATCCTCCGCAACAGCGTCCCCCGATGGGACAGCAAGGGCCGCAAGAGGATTGCCAGCGGCACGCCGTAAAGAGCCGAGCCCACGTTGACCTGTTCCACCGGCACCGCATGGAAGATGCTTTGGCGCAAACGATACAACACTTCCGCCAGCGCCACGACGAAGCCCACCAGTATGTACATGTTGACGCCCTTGTCGAACGCCAGCCCCAGCCCCTCGACCGCGATCCCCCCGGCGATGAGCACAACCGGATAAAGGATCATGTTGAGGATCATGTTGAGAGCCGTAGCGGCTCCGTCCACGAAGTAGGGCCGGCCCGCCAAGTCTCCCAGGTCATCGCGGGAGGCCGAAGGCAAGGCCCCGAGCACCGGCTGCAAGAGGAGCACGGCGAGGCGTAGCAGGCTCGATTCGCTGGTCTGGATCCGCTGCACCAACTCTTCGAAGCCCAAAGGCAATTGGCCGGGAAACACCTTGGGCTCCCGCGGTACCGGTTCTTCCTCGGGCTCTTCCGCGGCCGCCGTCGCAGCGGCCGTCACCACCGGCGCCGGTGCGGGTGCGGTCACGGGCGCCGCCGGCTCCGGTGTTGCCGCAGCCCCGTTCGCCGCTTCCACGGGCGCGCCGGTCGAGGCCTCGGCCGCGTCGCCGGCATCCTCCGCCGTACGAAAACGCGACTCGAAAACGTCACCGAAATCGACGTCCTGGTGCAGGACCCGCGCTCGATCGATGAGCACGCCCTCGGGCTCGACGTTGTTGGGATCCGTCACACAGCAGTCCACCGGACACACCGCGGCGCACGCCTCGTAGTCGTGGAAGCCGACACACTCGGTGCACAACACCGGATCGATGACGTAGATCTCATCGTTCTGGGTGATGGCTTCGTTCGGACATTCCGGCTCGCAAGCGCCGCAGTTGATGCACTCGCTGGTTATCATCGTGGCCATGGAAGAACGCTCCTGAATCGAATCCGGGCCGGCGGCAACCGCGCCGGCAGGACCGAAGCCCGCCGCGTCACCCGCCGGTCAGGTTTGACAAGCTCTCGAACGTAAAAATAGTTGATTTTTCGGGTTACTTCAACGTCCCGGCGCGGCTTGAAAAACCACGACCCGCCATGCTAAACCCATAAGTTCTGTTGGGCGGCGTACCCAAGTGGTTAAGGGAGAGGTCTGCAAAACCTCGATGCGGCGGTTCGAATCCGCCCGCCGCCTCCACCCTCTCCGATCAACCCTGCTTCAGCATCTCCTCGAGCAGTTTCCCGTAACGCTCCACCACGATCCGCCGTTTCAGCTTCATGCTGGGGGTCAGCTCCCCGGTATCGATGGAGAAATCTCCCGGCAGGATGCGGAAGTCTCGAACCGCCTCGAACGGCGCCAGCTCCTTGTTCCGTTCACGGATTCGCTGCCTGAGGTACGACGAGACCCGAGGATCCGACGCCGCGCGCTCCATCTGAAGACCTTCCTTTTCCGCCCAGCGTGTGACCTCGTTGTCGTCAAGGGTGATCAGCGCCACCAGGTGGCTCGTCCTGTCGCCCCACACCATGGCCTGGCTGATGAGCGGCTCCCCCCGCAGGTGATTCTCGATCATCTGGGGAGCCACGTTCTTTCCGCCGGAGGTCACGATGAGATCCTTCTTGCGGTCGGTGATGCGCAGGAACCCTTCATCTTCGATGCGCCCCACGTCCCCCGTGTGGAACCACCCGTCCTCGCCGATCGCCTCCCTGGTGGCGGCCGGATCCTTGAAGTAGCCCTTCATCACGTTGGCGCCCCGGATCAGGATCTCACCATCGTCCGCGATACGGCACTCCACCCCGTCCAGGGGCAGCCCCACCGTGCCCACGCGATAGCGGTCCAGCCGGTTCACATGCGTCACCGTCGATGTCTCGGTGAGCCCGTATCCTTCCACGATCCAGACCCCCATGGCCTGGAAGAAATCGGCGATGGGTTCCGACAGCGGCGCGCCGCCGGAGAGGGCCAGCCGCAGTCGCCCGCCCATCCCTTTCCTCACCTTCGAGAGCACCAGGGCGTCGGCAAGGCGGTGGCGAAGCCGCAGCCAAGGGCCGCACCGCTCACCCCTCCTGGCCCTGTCGTTGTACCGCTTCCCCACCGCCACCGCCCATCGGAAAAGCCCCTGCTTCAAGGGGCTGCCGCTCTCGACGCGGTTGAGGATACGGCGATGAGCATTCTCGTACACGCGAGGCACGGAGAACAGCATGGTCGGCGCAATCGCCTGCAGGTCCGCTGACAGGGTCTCGATGGAACGCGCGAAGGCGCACACGTAGCCCCGGCCCACCGCTACGAAATGCTCCAGCCGGCCGAATGAATGGGCCAGGGGGAGGAACTGCAGCCCCACGTCGTCCTCACTGACGGGCATGGCGGCCAGGGACGAGGCGATGGTGAAAAGGTAGTGGCCATGGGTGGTGAGGACTCCCTTGGGTTCGCCCGTGGTGCCCGACGTGTAGATGATGGTGAGGTCGTCCTCGGGCTCCAGCGCCGCAACCGACTCACGGAACGCTCCCGGATGCTCCCGGCCGTAGTCCCCTCCCATGGCCTTCAACCGTTCCAGGGAAACCACGCCGGCCGCCGTGCCGGGCTCCGAAGGTCCGTCCTGCGAATCCAGCAGGACCGTGGTCTTCACCGACGACAGACCCGGCGACGAGAGATCGAGCTTGCCCAGCGCGGCCGGAGAGTCCACCACCAGGACCGCGGCCTCGGAATGGTTCACGATGTACTGGACTTGTGCCGCCGTGCTGGAAGCGTAGAGGGGAACGGTCAGGGCGCCGATGCAGATGTTCGCCCAGTCCAGCAGACACCATTCCATGCGATTGGCGGCGTACAGCGCCACCCGATCGCCCTTCTCCACTCCCGCGGCCACCAGCCCCAGGGCGATGCCTTCGACGTCGGCGGCCACCTCGGCCCAGGTTCGGTCGTGCCAATGGCCGTCGCGCCAGAAACGGTACAACACCTGCTCCGATCGCGCGTCCGCCTGGGACAGGAAGAGGTCGGCAAGGCTCCGGTAATCCATGGCGGCACTATAGCACAAAGGGCTCATCTGGTGGCCTGAAACATGGAAACGCCGGCAATACGCCGGGCCTATTGCTGTCGGCGGGGTTGCTCCCCCTCGCGTGGTGGCGGCCGC
Organism: uncultured Binatia bacterium (SeqCode); assembly: GCA_965218305.1. Classification (GTDB taxonomy): domain Bacteria; phylum Desulfobacterota; class Binatia; order UBA9968; family JAJDTQ01; genus JAJDTQ01. Next base: position 1,407,153 of record OZ244617.1, read on the forward strand.
TCATCGTCATCCCGTCAGCTTTCGCCGAACCTGTCGATCTGTCCGCAAAGGTACTGCTGTTGCGCCAACGTGAGCTCCGGATAGATGGGCAAGGCCAGCGAAGCCTGGGCCGCCTCCTCGGCATGCGGGAAATCTCCCCGGCCATGGCCCAGGGATTCGAAACATTCCTGCAGGTGCAGCGGCAACGGGTAGTAGATTTCCGTGGCCACGCCCCCGTCCCCCAGAAAGGACCGCAGGCGGTCCCGTTGCGGCGAACGGATGACGAACTGGTTGTAGATGTGACCGGGACAATCCTGCGGGAGGATGAGGCATCCCGCCGATGCCGCGCCGGCCAGAAGCCCCCGATACCGTTGCGCGGCCTCGCGCCGGGCTTCGGTCCACTTCGCGATATGCCTCAGCTTCACGCGCAGGACGGCCGCCTGAAGGCTGTCCAGCCGGAAGTTCCCGCCTACCAGCCGGTGATGGTACTTGGGCGCTTCGCCGTGGACCCGAAGCAGGCGGATACGCCGGGCCAGCTCCTCGTCGTCCGTGATCACCATTCCCCCGTCGCCGAAGGCCCCCAGGTTCTTGCTCGGGTAAAAGGAAAAACAGCCCACGGCGCCGACGGTACCCGCCGCGCGGCCCAAGGGGTCGGTGGCTCCAAAAGACTGGGCCGCGTCCTCCACCACGGCGACCCCTGCCTGCCCGCCCAATTCCAGGATCGGGTCGAGATCCATGCAGCGGCCGAAAAGATGGACGGGCATGATGGCCCGAGTGCGGGAGGTCATGCGCGCGGCTACCGCCGCGGGATCCATGTTGAAGGTCTCCGGTTGGATGTCGACGAAAACCGGCCGCGCTCCCAGGCGCGCGATGACTCCGGCCGTGGCAAAGAACGAGTACGCGGTGGTGATCACCTCGTCGCCGGGGCCGATGTCAAGGGCCATCAACGACACCAGCAACGCATCCGTGCCGGAGGAGACTCCGATGGCGCACCTCGCCCCCGCCGACGCGGCGATTTCCTGCTCCAGCTCCGCCACCTCCGGGCCCAGGATGAAACGCTGGGAGGCGCAGACCCTCAGGACGGCTTCCTCGATCTCTTCCCGGATGCTGTCGTACTGGGCTTTCAGGTCCAGCAATGGCAATTTCATGGTATTCATCCGCCTCGATCCCGCCTCATCCTCCCAGGGTCACTCGGTTGATGCTGTATCCCGGACCTGCTACCAGAGTAGCCATGATGCCCCAAACACGCTGTTCCCGCGAGGTTTGACATGGCCAGGGTCATCGGCTTGACCGGGGGCATCGCCACGGGAAAGAGCACCGTATCGGCCATCCTGAGCGATCGGGCCGCCCTCGTCGACGCCGACCGGCTGGCGCGCGAGGTCGTCGAGCCGGGCCAGGAGGCATGGCGCGAGATCGTCGAGCTCTTCGGACCCCAGGCGCTCAAGCACGACCAGACCCTCGACCGTGCGTACCTGCGCCAAGTCGTCTTTCAGGAGCCGTCGCGCCGGAAGCGGCTCGAGGCCATCACGCATCCCCGGATCCGCGCCCTGGCGAGAAAGCGCATCGTCGAGCACTCCCGGGAGCACGACTTCGTCATCTACGACGCGCCACTCCTGTTCGAAGCGAAGATCCATCACTGGCTGCGTCCGGTGATGCTCGTAGCCTGCCGGCGCGATATTCAGGAGCATCGGTTGCGCCAACGAGACGGACTCGACGACTCCGAAATCCAACGGCATCTGAAGGCACAAATGTCACTTGCGGAGAAGCGCCGGCTCGCCGATTTCGTCATCGAGAACAACGGTACGCTCACGGAGCTCGAAACAGCCGTAGCCGAGCTCTGGCAAGCCGTCGTGGCTACTTCGCCCGCTCGATATATTTTCCTTCTGACGGATCCACCCGAATCCGGTCACCAATCTGAATGAACGGCGGCACCTGGACCGTCACGCCCGTTTCCAGCCTGGCGGGCTTGTAGGAGGCCGAAGCGGTGGCGCCTTTCATGGAAGGCTCGGTCTCCACCACCTCCAGCTCCACGGCCGAAGCGATGCCCAACCCCACCGGACTCCCCTCGAACAGTTCCACCGTCACGACCTGCGTCGGCAACAGATACGGCAGGATGTCGCCCACCTCGTCGGAGGAGAGCTCCGTCTGCTCGTAGCTTTCGGTGTCCATGAACGTATGCCGGTCGTCCTCGGCATAGAGATACTGCATTTCGCGGCTCTCCATGGTGGCCCGGTCGACTCGGTCCTCGGAGCGAAACTTGTGCTCGGTGCCCACCCCCGTCCGCAGATTCTTGAGCTTCGTCTGCATGAAGCCGTGGCCCTTCCCGGGGGTAAGATGCTTCACCGCGGTGACCCGGTAGAGGTCCCCTTCATAGATGATGATCATGCCGTTCCGAAGCTGTGTCGCGTGGATCATGTGCCGGCTTGTCCTTTCCTGAAAAGCATTTGTCTGACGCCGCCTACGGCGCCGGTCATTCCGGTTCGCGTTCCAGTGTCTTCCGCGGGCGGTCGCGCGCCGGGTCCCCGTGCGCGCCGCACCCGCGTCTCCCGTCAGCCCGGCGGCCACCCCAGCGCTCTGCCGCCGAGCAGATGGAGATGGATGTGGTCGACGCTCTGGGCCGCGTCCGGACCACAGTTCACCACGACGCGGAACCCACGTTCGGACAGGCCGTTCTCCTGTGCCAACCGCCGGGCCACCTCCATGGCGTGTCCCAGGGTCTCCCCATCTCCCGCTCCCAGCTCCATCACACTCGCAATATGCTTGCGGGGGATGATCAGGAGATGCACCGGCGCCTTGGGGTCGATGTCCCTGAAAGCGATCACCGAGTCGTCACGATAGACGATATCTCCCGGAATCTCTCCGCTCGCGATACCGCAGAACAGACAGTCAGCCACTTCCCCGTTACCTCCCGTCAGTCGTCGTCAGGGCAGAAAGCCCTCACCGTACCCGCATCTACCTTGAGCGGCACCTTCTGCAGCCACGCCCCGAAGCATGGGCCCCAAAGACATTCACCCGTGGCAGGTTCGTAGAGGGCGCCATGATTGGCGCACAGCAGATAGCGTTCGTCTTCGGTGAAAAACTGGTTGTCCACCCAATCCAACGGAAGGGAGACGTGACGACAGCGGTTCACGTAGGCGAAGACGTCTCCCTTGTATCCGAAGACGAGCCCTTCGAGGCTTTCGCCGCCACAACGGAGAGTGAATTTCCGCGACCTGCCGTCGGGAAAATCCTCCCTGCGGCCGATCCGCTTGCCTACACGACGTCTTGCCATCAGTCCGCCATCTCTCGCAGGAAGGAAATGTCTCCCGCCGGACAACGTACAACGATCTCCCCTTGGTCCACAACCAAGGGCAGTGCATGGAGCGAAAGCCCCTTGCACGGACCCTCCACGCACAGTCCGGTGTCAGGCTCGTAGAGGGCGCCGTGCGTGGCGCACCTCAGTTGGTTGCCGTCATCGCTGAAGAACTGATCACGGACGAAATCCAATGGCGTGACCATATGGCGGCAACTGTTGATGTAGGCACGGAACTGTCCGCCGTGGTTGATCACGAAACAGTCGATCCGGTGCGGCCCGCAGATCAGCCAGAACTTCCTGAGCGCGCCGGCAGGCATTTCATCGACTCCCGCCACGACCTTGCCGCCGGAACGCGCCTCCTTCACCATTCGCGCGCGGTCCCGCCGGAAACGGAGCCGGCGCACCGCAAGGGCCACGAGATACACCCCCAGAAACAGGGCCGATGCGTAAAGGGTCAGTTCCATGACGCGGGGTGCGACTGCGCGGGATGCGAGGTCCCGGCGCCGTGCGCGCGAGGGGACATTACTCGGATTCGGAGGCCTTCTCGCCGCCCTTCCGGATCCGTTCCACGTCGTCCGGGGTCTGGCGCTCGTTGATTCCCATGGTCTTCAGGAGCTCGTTGGTCATGTCCGCGGTCAGCCGGTCCCGTACACTGCCGCCACCGTCCGGGTCGGCTTTGAGAAACCGCATGATCTTCTCCGGCCGGACTCCGGTCTCCTCCAGACGGTCCAGCAACTCGCTGAAGCCCACCTGACCGCCATAGGTTTTGGCCTTCTCCTCCAGTCGACCGCAGTCCTTGCAACTCCGAGCCCAGATGCCGGCCCGTTCACCACAGTAGACGCAACTCGCCATTATGTCGTTCCCCGCGACGCTCAGCCCGGCAGACGGGCCAGCAGGGTCTGTATCCTTGTGTTGGTGGCCTCGCTTCCGGCCACGAGTTGCTGCAGCACCGGCTCCCGCCGGTTGAAGACCGGCCGCTCGCCGTACCCTGTCATGGTACGGCCGCCGGCCTCCTCGACGATCACGATACCGGCGCACACGTCCCATTCCTTGACCCGCCGAAAAGTCAGGGTGGCATGCGCATCCCCGCGGGCCACCGAAGCCAGACGGTAGGCGATACTCCCCATGGGCTCGAGCACGAACTCCCGGGCGAGCTCCTCCAGGCGTTTGCGCGGTTCGGCCCGGCTGATGAGCAGGCAAGGACGCTCGCCGTTTTCCGGACAACTCACCTGTACGGGCTCGCCGTTGAGCCGAGCGCCCGCCCCGCTCACCGCGGCGAACAGTTCCTTCCGGAGCGGGTGATAGATCACTCCCAGCACCGGGGACCCGTTCACCGCGAGCCCGATGGAAACGCAGAACTCCGGTATCCCCCGGATAAACTCCCGGGTGCCGTCCAGCGGGTCCACGATCCACACCCGGCTCCGCTCCAGCCGCTTGGGGTCGTCGGTGTCTTCCTCCGACAGCCACGCATCGTCCGGGAATCGCCCGGCCAGAATCTCGCGTATGGCCCGGTTGGCCTTGAGATCGGCGGTGGTCACCGGATTGCCGCGGGACTTTTCCTTGACCCGATAGTCGCCCCGGTAGAGCCCGGCGATGATGCCCCCGGCCTCCCTGGCCGCCCTCTCCGCCGCCCGCAGCTCCTCCGCGAACGGCGCCGGGGCCACCTCAGCCCTCCGTGGAGACTCGCCCGATGCGGCGAAGTAGGTCGGCGCCTCTGCCGCGGGCAGATCCGGTCCGCTGGACAAAGGTTGCTCCATGGGTTCATAATGCAGTCGAGCCATCCCTGTTATTATAGCCGATACTCGGAAAATTCGCGAAAGTGATACCTCCCGGACCCGTCACAAGGCCCAAGGCCGTCTTTCTGGACGCCGCCGGAACCCTCTTCGAATCCACCCGACCCGTTGCGGTCACCTATGCGGAGATGGCGCAGCGCTACGGCAAGAGCGTTTGCTCCGAAGAGGTCTCGCGGCGTTTCCGGGACTGCTTTGCCAGCGCGCCGCCCATGGCCTTTCCCGGCTCGGACGGCCAACGGCTGGAGGCCCTGGAAAGGGCCTGGTGGCACGAGGTCGTACGGCGCATCTTCGAGCCCGCCGGACCCTTCCTTCGTTTCGAGGACTACTTCGACGAACTCTTCGCCTACTTCGCCCTCCCCGACTCGTGGGTGCTCTACGATGACGCGCGGGCCACTCTGGACGCCCTGAAGAAACGCGGCCTGATCCTGACGATGATTTCGAACTTCGACTCACGAGTGCTGAAGATCATCCACGGACTGGGTATCGCCGACTACTTCGACTCGGTGTTCATATCGAGCAGTGCGGGATTTGCCAAACCCGCGGCGGGGATCTTCCGTCTGGCGCTGGAACGCCACGACATCGCTCCGGACGAGGCCCTACACGTGGGCGACAGCCCGGAGACCGACATCGAGGGGGCGTTACGCGCCGGCGTCCGGCCCGTGCTGCTGGACCGGCACGGCAACGCACACCACGACGGCGCCGTACGCATCGACGGACTTCACGAGTTGATGAGCCTGCTATAGTGGTCTAAATCGTAGTGTCACTGGATATGAAATCAACCTGATATCTGACTGGAGGTCCTATCATGGCGGTCATCGATGCAGACGCACACGTGCTGGAGACCAACCGGACCTGGGAGTACATGGAAGGGGCGGAGAAGACGTTCCGCCCCCGGATCGTGACGGCCGGCGACGGTGCCGGAGGCTCGGGCGAGTACTGGCTGGTGGACGGGCGGCTTCACGCCAAGTCGGACAATGTCGGCCACAACACCCCGGAGGAGTCCCGGGAGATGTCGGATATCACCTCTCGTCTGCGACACATGGACGAGATGGGCGTCTCCATGCAGGTGCTCTATCCCACCATCTTCCTGCGCCCCGTCACCGACAAGCCCGAGGTGGAGATGGCGTTGTTCAAGAGCTACAACCGCTGGTTGTGCGACATCTGGAAGGCGGGCGAGAACCGGCTCCGGTGGGCCGCGGTGTTGCCGCTCCTCAGCATGGACGAGGCGTTGAAGGAGCTGGAGGTGGTCCTGCAATACGGCGCCTGCGGCGTGTTCGTTCCCGGCCTCATCGGCGACCGGCGTCTTAGCGACCCTTACTTCACCCCTCTGTACGAGGCCTTGAGCGACGCCAACGTGCCCCTGTGCGTACACTCGGCCACCGGCAGCTTCACCCAGCACGACCTCTTCTTCGACGAGCCGGGCTTCAACAAGTTCAAGCTCGCGGTGGTGGGCTCTTTCCACTCGGTCATCTGGGACCGTGTTCCGGAGCGGTTTCCGAGATTGCGCATCGGCTTCATTGAAGTCAGCGCGCAATGGGTCCCCTACGTGTTCCACGACCTCGCCAAACGCTTCAGGCAGAAGCGCGGCATCGAACTGTCCCGCAGTTGTCTCAAGGACAACCGGATCTTCGTCGCCTGCCAGACCGATGACGACCTCGACTACGTGCTGGAATACACCGGCGACGACACCATCATCATCGGCACGGACTACGGACATAACGACACTGCCAGCGAGATCGAGGCGCTGCAGAAACTCAGGGACGACGGCAAGGTCAGCCCCGCATCGGTGGCCAAGATTCTGGACGACAATCCCCGGGCCCTGTACGGCTTCTAGCAGCCTGTCCGAGCAATACTCGCCCACGCATCGTCCTTCAAACGAACCCTCTCGAGTCGCCGGCCGGCGGCGGCGGCTCGGTTCAAAGGCATCATCATGGCAGATCGTCAGTTGAAATACGTCGGCAACAACACCCGCAGGGTCGATGGCGTCGACAAGGTCACGGGGCGGGCCAAGTACACCGGCGATCTGGAGATTCCCGGCATGCTGTACGGCTACGTCCTGCGCAGCCACTATCCCCACGCGCTCATCGAGAGCATCGACACTGAGGCCGCTGAAAAACTGCCGGGTGTGGCGGGCGTGCTCACGGGCCGCGACGTGGCCGACCTGGATCCGCATTACAGCGGCCGCCCGCTCATCGCGTTGGAACGGGCTCGTTACGCGGGCGAGCCGGTGGCGGTGGTGGCGGCCGCGGATCCCCTCACCGCGGAGCAGGCGGCGGCCGCCGTCGACGTGGTCTACCGGGAGCTGCCGTCCGCGGTGGGGCTGGACGACGCGTTGGCCCCGGACGCGCCGCTGGTGCACGAGGACCGTAGCGGGAACATCTGCGGACACGAGCAGGTGAGACGCGGCGACGCGGCGGAGGGCTTCGCCGAGTCCGACCGCATCTTCGAGCACCACTTCACCTTCCCGATGATCTATCACTACACGATGGAGCCCCACGGCGTCATCGCCGACTACCGGGAGGACGGCATCACGCTGTGGTCCTCGGCGCAGCACCCGTTCCTGGTGCAGGCGGACCTGGCGCGCATCTTCGGGTTTCCCGCCGGCAAGGTGAGCCTGAACGTCCCCTACCTGGGCGGGGGCTTCGGCGGCAAGTCCTATGCCAAGATCGAGCCCCTGGTGGTGGCGGCCTCGCGCAAGGTGGGGCGTCCGGTGCGCGTGTGCCTGTCGGTGCCGGAAGCCATGCTCACGGTGCGGCGGCACAGCGCCAAGATACGCCTGAAGACCGGCGTCAAGCAGGACGGCACGATGATGGCGCGGGAGGCGGAGATCTACCTCGATACCGGCGCCTACATGGACAACGGCCCCCAGGTGGCGGGCCGGGCCGCCACCCGAATACTCGGGCCTTACAACATCCCTCACATCCACACCGACGCCTACGCGGTCTACACCCACGCTGGCGGCGCCGGTTCCTTTCGCTCCATCGGCGGACCCCAGTCCATCTTCGCCGGCGAGAGCCAGATGAACATGATCGCCACGGCGCTCGGCATGGACCCGGCGGAGCTCCGGCTCAAGAACCTGCTCAAGCGCGGCGAGGTGCTGCGTCCGGGGCTGCGTCCGCTGGACGTGAACCTGGCCGGCACGCTCAAACGGCTGGTCGCGGCCAGCCGTTGGAAGAAACGCGGGCGCAAGGCCGGCGCGGCCGTGGGACTGGCCTGCGGCATGACCAACGCCGGCGGTCAGCCCATCACCGTGGCCATGGTGCGGCTTCAGGCGGACGGCGCCGCCACCATCATGGCCGGCAGCACCGAGATGGGACAGGGCGTCCGGACCGTGCTGTCGCAGTTCGTGGGCGAGGAGCTGCAGCTCCCGCTGGAACGGATCCGCATGTCCGGGGCGGACACCGCCATCACCCCCTACGACCGTTCCACCGGCTCCAGCCGCTCCACCACCCTGATGGGCCGGGCGGTGCAGGCCGCGGCCCGGGACATCAAACGCCAACTCCTGAAGATCGGCGCCGGGGTGTACGGCGTGAAGCCGAACCAGATCCGGCTGATGGACGGCGCGCTGGTGTGCGGCGAGGCCCGGCTGTCCTTCGCCGAGGTGCTGGAGAAACGGTTCGGCGCGGCCGCGGGCGAGCTCATCGGCACCGGAACCGTTGGGCCCGAGATCATCAACGACGTCCTGCCGGTGGTGTGGGAGGTGGGCATGGGGGCGGTGGAGCTGGACCTCGATCGGGAGACCGGCGCCATCTCGGTGGCCGACTACCTGTCCGTGGCCGACGTCGGCAAGGCCATCAATCCCATTCAGTGCGAGGGCCAGGAAGAAGGAGCGGCGATGATGGGGATCGGCCACGCCCTGTTCGAGCAGATGGTCTACGAGGGCGGACAGCTCATCAACTCCACGCTGGTGGACTACCGGATCCCGTCCTTTTCGGACATGCCCCGGGGTTTCCACACGGTGCTGGTGGAGAACGGCGACGGCTTGGGCCCCTACGGCAGCCGCGGCATGGGCGAAGGCGGCATCTTCTCGGTGGCCCCGGCCATCACCGGCGCCCTGGCCCATGCCACCGGGGCGGAGATCTGCGACCTTCCCTTGACACCGGAGCGCGTCTGGCGCTCCTTGCGGGGCGCCGACGGAGAGCGCGACGGATGAAGATCAAGGAGCGCTTCGGCCGGGAACAGCCGCTCTTCTCCTTCGAGTTCTTCCCGCCCAAGGATGACCGCGGCGTCGACGCGCTGTTCGAGACGGTGGCCAACCTCAGACCGCTGGGGCCCGCTTTCGTCTCCGTCACTTATGGGGCCGGCGGCAGCACCCGCGAAAAGACGGTCGCCATCACTCAAAAGATCAAGCGCGAGGCCGGCATCGAGGCCATGGCCCACCTCACCTGCGTGGGGCACAGTCGAGACGAGCTCGGAGAGCTGCTGGATCAGTACGAGGCCGCCGGCATCGAGAACATCATGGCGCTACGAGGCGACCCGCCCCGGGGAGACACGGAGTTCGTCCCCCATCCCCAGGGATTTTCGCACGCCAATGAGCTCATCGATTTCATCCGGCAGCGAAAGGACTTCTGCATCGGCGGCGCCGGCTATCCCGAGGTGCACCCCGAGGCGCCGAGCCCCGAGGAGGACCTGCGGAATCTCAAACGGAAAATCCATGCGGGCTGTGATTTCGTCGTGACCCAGCTCTTCTTCGACGAGCGCGACTACTTCGACTTCGTGTCGCGGGTACGGTCGGAACACATCGATACGCCCATAATCCCCGGCGTCATGCCCGTCACCAACACCGCCCAGATCAAGCGCTTCACCCAGATGTGCGGCGCCAAAATCCCGGACGCCCTGCTGGCGAAGCTGGAGGCAGTGGCGAGTGACCCGGAGGCGGTCGTCGAGGTGGGCATCGAGCACGCCACGCGACAATGTCGCGCCCTGCTTGAAGGGGGCGCGCCGGGCATCCACTTCTACACCCTCAACCGTTCCCTCTCCACGCGAACGATCGTCGCCAATCTCAGGTAAACCTGACCTGCCTGGCGGGCTGTCGGCGGTTCTACAGTTGGGTAGGCGGGGGTTTGCCGGTCTGTGTAAACCCTTCGAGCAAACCCTCGAGGCGTGCCATCCGTTCGCGCAAGTTGGCGACGTCCCTGTGCAGATTCCACAAGAACGCCAAAATCGCGATACCGACGGCCAAGGCGGCAAAATCAAGAACTTCGTTCGTCATGGCTGGTGTCGCCGTAGTGGTCGTTTTTCCGCTCCATCCACTACAGATTGTTTACCGGACATGCCAGAAAAGTCAACGGCTCTTCCTGACCACCCCGATCCGCAAAGGCGACTGGATCCTTGAAGCGACCCAATCCTGTCTTCGTTCGAGTTGCTAACTAACGCAAAATCAAAGGGCCGGGAGCGTATGCCCCCGGCCCTTTTGTTCCAAAGCAGAACCGAAGTCTAACCCTCGATGACGTGGCGCCACTTGTCGAACACCTTCTGCTTGAGCTCGGGTGTCGACTCGGCCACGGGCGGAAAGTCCTTCATCCATTCGAAGGGCCGGGTAGCGTCGATGATGGCGCGGGAGTTGAAGCCCTTCTTGCCCGGCTCGATGCGCGGATCCAGCGGTCCGCTCCAGCAACGCCGCAGGATGTCGATGGAGTCCACCGGATCGGAACGCGTGGCCAGGGCCCAGAGCACGTCAAAGGTCTTGGTCGGGTCGATGTCCTCGTCCACCACGATGACGTAGCGTCCGAGGTAGGCGCCGGCGTGAACCTGTGAGGCCACCATGCCCGCCTGACGCGCGTGGCCCGGATAGCGCTGCTTGATGGAGATGATGTTCAGCAGACGGCCGCCGCCCGCCTCGTGACACCAGACGCCCTTGACATCGGGCACACCGGCCTTCTCCACCTGATCCCAGATGAGGGCGGCCTTCACCATGCATTTCGCGATGGAGTAGTCCGAAGGCGGACGCCCGGGCCGCGCCGCGGTGAGAATCGGGTTGTTGCGATGATAGATGCGCTGGACCCGGATCAACGGCTCCGGCCGGCTGTTGCTGGCGTAGTAGCCCGTCCACTCGCCGAAGGGCCCTTCCGTCTTCCGCTCTTCGGGGTCCATGAAGCCCTCGATGACGATCTCGGCGTGGGCCGGGAACGGCAGCCCGGTCACCTGCCCGCTAATGACGTCGATGGGGTGCCCCTTGAGCCCGCCGGCGTAGTCGTACTCGGATACGCCGTAGTCCACCTCGTTGCCGGACACCATGAACAGCACCGGATCCTGGCCGACGCACACGATCACGGGGCACTTCTCGCCCCGGTCGAACCACTTGTCCCGCTGGATGCGGCCGTGCTTGCCGGGCGAGATGTACACGTTCATGCTCTTCTCGTCCTGGACCATGCCGCGGTAGGTGCCGAAATTGACCCAACCCTCGTCCGGATCCTTGGTCACCACCAGGCAGCCGGTGCCGATGTAGCGGCCGCCGTCCAACTCGTGGATGAACGGAACCGGGAACTTGAGCAGGTTGATGTCGTCGCCGGTGAGCACGTTCTCCATCACCGGGCCGGTCTCCACCACCCGGTGGGGGATCGGATTGTGCTGCGAGATCTTCGTACGGGTGGCCCGCACCAGATCCAGGTCAGTGAAGTCGAGGGGCAGGCCCAGCGCCAGCGCCATGCGCTTGAACGAGGCGTTCTGGGCGAACAGCACCCGGAATCCCTCGGGGTAGTCCTTGATCTTGTCGTACAGCACCGCCGGGACCGGACCCTTGCTCCCCTGGGCGATGAGCTCCGAGAGGGTTCCCATCTCCAGGTTCCAGTCGACCCCGTCGACCTTCTTCAATTGCCCGAAGGCTTCTACGATCTCCAGCCATTCCCGCAGGTCGGTGTAGCTGGGAGTGCCCTCGGCTCTGAACTCTTTCTCAGCGATTTTGGTTGCCTCTACAGCGGCCATAGAATACTGGCTCCTTCCTTCACTTTTCTGTCGTCATTCCAAGGCGATATCGCAATGTTTATAGCGGCCCGCGTTGAATATTCCCAGCCCGGCACTAGACACGACACTAGTCCCCCAGCATCGTGTCGTCCATTCCCTCCGTGTCGTCCGCGGGCAATCCGTTGCAGTTTTCCGGGTCAAGCGTCAGATAGATGTCGGTTCCCACGGGTACCGCGTTGGAGGGATGGGTATGCACGCGAATCAACTGCTCCCGGACCTTGACCTGGCAGTGATAGGCGTCGCCCATGAAAACCGCGTCGTGAAGCTTACCGTGCAGCACGTTCTGGCTCTGCGCCGGCGCCTCCGACCCCACGGTGATGTTTTCCGGGCGGATCGAGATCGCCGCGCTGGCGCCCTTTTCCATGGGCACCGCGGGAACGAACTCAAGCATGCCGAACTCGGTATCCAGCCGGCTGGGGTGGGAGTTGGCGCCCACCTCCGCAACCTTTCCGTTGATGAGGTTGGTCAGGCCCAGGAACGTGGCGGTGAACTTGCGCTTGGGTCTGGCGTAGAGCTGATGGGGCTCCCCCACCTCGATCAGCTTGCCGCCGTGCATGACGGCGATCTGATCGGAGATGGCCAGGGCCTCGGCCTGATCGTGGGTGACGTAGATGGTCGTGATGTTGACGCGCCGTTGGAGCGCCTTGATCTCGTAGCGCATCTGCTCCCGGAGCTTGGCGTCGAGGTTGCTGAGGGGCTCGTCCAGCAGCATGACCTTGGGCTCGTTGATCAGCGCCCTGGCGAAGGCCACCCGCTGTTGCTGTCCGCCGGAAAGCTTGGGGGCCGGGCGATCTCCGAGCCCGGCCAAGCCTACCACCTTGAGAACATCTTCCACCCGAGTCCGGACCTCCGATTTGGGGCGGCGCCGGATGGTCAGGGGATAGCCGACGTTCTCGGCAACGGTCATGTGCGGCCAGATGGCGTAGGACTGGAACACCATGCCGATGGGCCGGTGGTTGGGCGGCACGTAGGCCCCGCCGGCGGAATTGAACACCGGCTTCTCGTCGATGTCGATGACCCCGCTCTCGGGCCGTTCCAGCCCGGCGACGCAGCGCAGGGTGGTGGTCTTGCCGCAGCCACTGGGACCGAGGAAGGTGTAGAGCGAGCCCTCGGGGATGCTGAGCGAAACCCCCTTGAGTACGTGGACCCTCTCGGGCCCCTCCCCGAAGTATTTTTCGAGGCTGTTGATCTCGACCATGACTCTGTCGTCGTTCACCGGTAACCTCCGTCGCGAACCGCGCCCACCGAGGATGCTCCCAGGGGGCCGGGCGCATGGCGTGTACACTCCCGGGCCGACACTGGAATGAGCCAGCTATCGCACACAAGTCGAGGGATTTCAACCACACACGGACGGCGTACACGAGCCCGTGACACCCGCGAGAACGGGCCGACGATGCGGCCGAGAGGGTTGCGACACCCGACGTTTGAGTTGAGTGGACCCCCGAGAATGATGAGGGTTGATTTTGCGCGTGATTTTTCATAAACAATGGCGTTCATGCTTGGCGACCGCGATCTACCCCGTTCTCGAATCAGGCCCAGGGAGGCCACGACCAAAGGCACGTTCATCAGACAGGCACCGATTGTCGATGAACCCGGAAGGGAGAATTCATGAAAGCAGACCTGGTAATCAAAAATGGCACGGTTGTAACACCCGAGACCACCTTCGACGGGGGTGTGGCCATTCACGACGAGAAGTTCGTGGCCATCGGTACGAACGATTCGCTTCCCGACGGTACCGAAGAAATCGACGCCAAGGGCAAACACATTCTTCCCGGGTTGATCGACGGCCACGTTCACTTCCGTGAGCCCGGTTTGACTCACAAGGAAGACTTCGGCACCGGGTCCCGCGCAGCGGTCTGCGGTGGAATCACCTTCGTGGTAGACATGCCGAATACGATCCCGCCCGTTACCCATCCGGAACAGGTGGAAGAGAAAAAAAAGCTGGCCGAGGAGAAGTCCCTGATCGATTTCGCGGTTCTGGGCGTCGTGGTGCAGACCAACGCAGACCAGATTCTCCCAATGGCCCGGGTCGGGGCGGTAGGATACAAGATCTTCTTCGGCGAGACCATCGGCAACCTGCCCTTCCCGGATGACGGCGTGTGCCAGGACGTGTTTCAGAACATCACCGAATCCCGCCTGCCGTTGTCCATTCATGCCGAGAATCGCCAGATCATGTATCACCACCTGAACCGGCTCAAGGAAGAGGGCCAGACCGCGGCCGTCAATTGGGAAGCGACACGCCCGTACCTGTGCGAGGCCGAATCGGTGCACCACGCCATCTTTTTCGCCGAGACCTTCGGTACCAAACTCCACGTCCTGCACATGAGCTCCAAGCAGTCGGCTCAACTCGTACGCAACGCGAAAGCCCGGGGTCTCAGAGTCACCGCCGAGACGGGTCCTCACTATCTCTTGCGTGAACCGAACGACATGAATGAAGTGGGTTCGCTGCTCAAGATGAACCCTCCCGTACGAACCCGTGACCACGGCGAAGCGTTGTGGGACGGTCTGCTCAACGGATACGTGGACATGATCGCAACGGACCACTCGCCGCATACCCTGGAGGAGAAAGGCTCCGACGTCTACGGCAAGATGTTGAAGCCCGCCATATGGGACTGCATTTCCGGGTTTTGCGGCGTTGAGACCGGTGTTCCCTTGATGCTCACCGAAGTGAACAAGGGACGCATGAGCCTCAACCACTACGTGAAATTGGTGACGGAAAACCCGGCCAAGGTATGGCAGGTCTACCCCCGGAAAGGAGCCCTCCGAGTGGGATCCGACGGCGACGTGACCATCGTGGATATGGAAAAGGAAGGCACCATCGACGTCAACAAGCTGCACAGCAAGAACAACCCTTCTCCGTGGCACGGTTGGAAAGTGAAAGGAATGCCCGTGACAACCATCGTGCGAGGCCATGTTCAGATGCAGGACGGCGAGCCCGTGGGCGAGCCCATCGGCCGCATGGTGGTTCCGACACCCGACTGACGCGCCGGCAGGGAGAAGCATGAAACGCACCGAGCCGCTGGAATTCCATCAGCCGACGACCCTCGCGGAAGCCACGAGGACCATGCTGGACGGCGGCTCGGGCGGTTACTTTCTGGCGGGTGGCACAGACCTCGTCATCGCCATGAAGGAAAAGGGGCTGGTGCCGAAATACGTGGTGGATCTCAAGCGGATACCGTCGCTGTCGGGGATTCGCGAAGAGGCCGACGGAGGTATTGCCATCGGCGCCCTGACCACCCTGCGGGAGGTGGAGACCTCCCCTCTCGTGGTCGGACGTTACCCGTTCCTGGCCCAGAGCGCCGCCGAGGTGGGCTCCATCCAGATCCGCAACCGCGCCACCATCGGAGGCAACATGGCGAATGCCACCCCTTCAGCGGACGTCGCACCCGCGCTGCTGGCGCTGGACGCCAAGGCCACCTTGGCGGGCGCCGGCGGTGAAAGGGTCATGGAGCTCAAGGACTTCTTTCGCGGCCCGGGCCAAACCGTTGCCGAGACCGGTGACATCCTGACCGAGCTTTCGATTCCGCCCCAGGACCCGCGTCTCGTGGGCGAGTACATCAAGTTCTCGCCGCGGGACATGATGGACCTGGCCTACATCGGCGTGGCCGTAGCCCTGACGCTGGCCGAGGCCGACCGGCGGTGCGAGTCCGTGGCCATCGCCCTCGGCGCAGTCTCCCCCACTCCCATGCGGGCGCCCCAGGCCGAAGCCCTGCTCCGGGGCCAGGTGCTGACCGAGGAACTGGCGGAGCACGCCGGCCGGAAGGCGGCCGAGGAATGCAGCCCCATCAGCGACGTGCGCTCTTCCGCCGATTACCGTCGGGCCATGGTGCGCGTGAACACCAAGCGGGCGCTGCTCAACGCCGCCGCCGGGAGCGGCCCGATACCCTGGACGAGCCGGCGGGACCGGCGATACGGATAGGAGCCGGTATCGGCCGGCGGCGCGGTGCGGGCGGGTGTGAAACCCGCCCCTAGACCCTGTCGTCGCCACGACGTGACCACCGGTAGGGGCGACCGGCGGTCGCCTCCACGACCAAGCACGACGCGGGGAAGGAGCCTGGAATCCATGAGTCAACCCATCGAATTCACATTGAACGGCAAGGCTACGTCGGTGGCCGCCCCGGCGCACCGCCTCCTGTTGGACCTGCTCCGGGACGAGATCGGTCTCACCGGCACCAAGGAGGGCTGCGGCACCGGCGACTGCGGCGCGTGCACGGTCTACCTCAACGGCAAGCCGGTGAACTCGTGCCTGGTGCTGACCGGCGAGCTCAACGAGGCCGATATCGTGACCATCGAGGGGCTCAAGGACGGCGACGCCTACCACCCCATCCAGGCGGCCTTCATCGCCGACGGCGGCGCCCAGTGCGGCTACTGCACGCCGGGCATGCTGATGATGGCCAAGTCTTTCCTCGAAGAGAACCCCGACCCCACGGACGAGGAGATCCGCTTCGCCCTCTCGGGCAACCTGTGCCGCTGCACCGGATACGTGAAGATCGTGGAGGCGGTCCGGGACGCCGCGGCCGAGCTTCGGTAGCGCGCCGGCAAGGGACAGGACCATGAGTGAGCTCAAGGTTGTCGGCCATCCGGTCACCCGCGTCGACGTCGACGACAAGGTCACGGGCGCGGCCGCGTACGGATACGATCTGGTGCTGCCGGACATGCTGCACGGCAAGGTCCTGTTCAGCACACGGCCCCATGCGCGCATCGTCAGCATCGACCTGGAGAAGGCGCGACGGCATCCCGGGGTGGTGGCGGCCATTTCCGGCGCGGACGTGCCGTGGACCCACGGCGAATCGATCAAGGACAAGCCGTTCCTGGCCCAGGGCAAGGTGCGCTACATCGGCGAGCCGGTGGCCGCGGTGGCGGCCGTGGACGAGGACACGGCCCAGGCGGCGCTGAAGCTCATCGAGGTGGAGTACGAAGACCTGCCCGCCTACTTCACGCCCGAAGAGGCCTGCCGGCCCGGCGCGGTGGCGATTCACGAAGAATTCGAGGGCTATCGCAAGGCGCCTTTCATCGTCGGCGCGCCCATGCCCAACGTGTGCCAGCACTTCAAGCTGCGCACCGGGGATACCGCCGAGGGATTCAGGCAGTCGGACCTGGTGCTGGAGGAAAGCTACTACGTGCCGGTGATCCAGCACGCCGCCATGGAGCCCCATTCGGCCCATGCACAGGTGGACCCCGAGACCGGCCGGGTCACCGTCTGGGTGGCCAACGACGCGCCGTTCCGGGCGCTGACCGAGGTGGCCGAGGCCCTGGGCCTGCCGCAGGAGGAGATCCGCTTCATCAACCCGCTCCAGGGCGGTGGCTTCGGCTCCAAGGGCGGCCTCAAGCTGGAGCCCATCGCCATGGGGCTGGCGTTCCACACCAACGGGCGGCCGGTACGCGTGAAGTTCAACCGCGAGGAGACCTTTATCTCGACCCTGGTGCGCCACGAAGCCACGGTAACCGTCAAGAGCGGCGTCAAGAACGACGGCACCCTGATGGCCCGCCACATGACCCTTTACTGGGGCGGCGGCGCCTACTCGGAGAAGAGTCCCACGGTGTGCATTCGCGGCAGCCTCCCCTCCCCCGGCCCCTACCGCATCCCCCACGTCCACGTGGACGGTTACGCGGTGTACACGAACAAGCCGGTGGCCGGCGCCTTCCGGGGCTACGGCATCCCCCAGGGCGCCTGGGCCACCGAGCAGCACATGGACGAGCTGGCCCGAAGGCTGGCCATGGACCCGCTGGAGTTCCGCCTCAAGAACGTCTTCGTGGACGGCGACACGGCCTACTGGGGCGAGCAACTGCACAGCGTGGGCCTCACCGAGACCCTGACCAGGGCGGCCGCCGCCATCGACTGGGACAAGCCCCGTCCCGCCGGGGTCGGACGCGGATTGGCCTGCATCTCCAAGCCCACGCGGTCGCCCACCACCTCCAAGGCCGGCGTGCTGCTGGATACGAACGGGCAGGTCACGGTGCTGGCCGGAACGGTGGAGATCGGCCAGGGATGCAGCACCATCCTTTCACAGGTCGCCGCGGAAGAGCTGCGCATCCCCATCGAGCAGATCCAGGTGGCGCCGCTGGACACGGACGTGATCCCGTTCGACGCGTCCACCACTTCCAGCCGCAGCACCTATCACATGGGCAACGCCGTGCGCGGAGCCGCCATCCACGCGCGCGAACAGCTCCTGGAGATGGCCGGCCCGATGCTCGAAGGGAAGCAGGAAGAGCTGGTCCTTTCCGACGGCAGGGTACACCTCAAGGAGCATGAGGACATGGCCCTGACCTTCGGCGAGATGATCCGGCGCAAGCTGGGGGCCGACGCCGTGTTGCGCGGCGACGCCTCGTACACCTACGAGATCGGCAAGGACCTGGACCTGGAGACGGGCCACAGCGACCACGCGTCGGCCTTCTACATGTACGCCACCCAGGCCGCCGAGGCCTCGGTGGACGAGGAGACCGGCCGGGTCCGGCTCCACCGGCTGTCCGCGGCCCACGACGTCGGCAAGGCCATCAACCCGCTCAACTGCGCGGCGCAGATCGAAGGCGGCGTGGCCATGGGCATCGGGGCCGCGCTCCACGAGAACCTGGTCATCGACGAGAACGGCAAGGTACGGAACCCGTCGTTCCTGGACTATCATCTGGTGACGTCGCTGGACGTGCCCGAGATCATTCCCATCATCGTCGAGTGCGCCGAACCCGAGGGCCCCTACGGCGCCAAGGGACTGGGCGAGCCGGGTCTGGCGCCCACCCCCGCGGCCATCGGCAACGCGGTGGCGGACGCCATCAAGTCCCGTATCCGCGAGCTTCCGCTGACCCCGGAACGGGTGTTCTGGGCGCTGGAAGAGCGCGACGGGAAGTAGACCCACGAAAACGGACCTGGGGACCGGGCCGAACCGTTCGCGTCAGTGACCCTGGCACGAGTCCCCTCTCGGAATCGGAGCATGGCCAAAATACCTGTCGTCATCCTCACGGGCTTTCTCGGGGCCGGCAAGACCACGCTGCTGAACCGCATCCTCACCGCGCCTCACGGACACCGCATCGCCGTGGTCATCAACGAGTTCGGCGAAGTCGGTATCGACCACCACCTGATCGTGGCGTCGGAAGAAGAGATCTTCCAGATGAACAACGGCTGCATCTGCTGCACCGTCCAGGGCGACCTGTTGCGGGTGCTGCTGCAGCTCGTGGAACGGCGCGAGACCTTCGACTATCTGGTGGTGGAAACCTCCGGCCTCGCGGACCCCACGGTCATCGTGCAGACCCTGCTGCTGGACGAACGGATTCGCCTGGATTTCGAGCTCCAGGCCGTGGTGACGGTGGTGGACGGCATGCACGTTGAGCAGCAGCTCGGCTCCCACCACGAGGCCCGTGAACAGATTGCCTGCGCCGACGCCATCCTGCTGAACAAGACCGACCTCATCACGCCGGAGGAAGCCGATGCGCTGGCCGCCAGACTTGGCGAACTGAACCCCACGGCCCGCGTAACTCCCACCCGGAACGCCGAGGTGGACATAGGCGAGCTGCTGGAGATGCGAGCCTTCGACCTGGAGGCCAGGCGCCACGCGGCCGGGAACGGCCATCACCACGAGCACAATCCCTCGGTCCAGACCGTCTCGTTCGTCCAGCCCGGAGACCTCAACAAGACCCGGTTGAGCCACTGGTTCCGGTCCGTGCTGGCGGAGAAAGGGGCCGACATCCTGCGGATGAAGGGCATCCTCAACATGCACGGCGACTCCCACCAGTTCGTGTTCCACGGAGTCCACAGCATGTTCGAGGGGCGTCTGGGACGGGAATGGGAAGAGGACGAGGAACGGCTCAATCGGCTGGTGTTCATCGGCCGGGATCTCGACGGCGAGACGCTGCAGAGCGGGCTCAAGACCTGCCTTCGCTCGGAGGACGAAGCCGCGACGGACGGCGAGATGGACATCTATCGCGACGTGTCTTCCTTCACCCTGGACCAGATCCGCATCTGGGTCCGGCAGACCCTGGAGTTCCCCTCCCGCACCCCCATTACCATAAAGGAGGTCCCCTGCGTCAAGCCGGGCTGCCCGCCCATCGAGACCGCCATCATGGTGTTCCTGGACGCCGAGCCCCCGCGTTTCTACAAGATCCAGAAGACCATCAACGAGGTCACCTTCGACAGCGTCTACAATCTGATCGAGAACCCGATGCCCTGCTGCTAGGCGGGGGTCAGGTTGCAGCGGTGCCGCCGGCGCGCTCCCTCAAGGCGCCTACGGCTTCGCGGAGCGTATTGACGTCGCGCCGCACTTCGCGTATGTCCTCGCGCAATTCCGTCAACCGCCCGTCCGTGTCGCTGAAACGCCGATCCATATCTTCACGCACATGCCTGAACCCGGTCATTGTAAGGGCACCGACTGCTGCGCCGACCGTGATCACGGAAATAATGATACCGATGGTGTCTGCGTTCATTTCCTGGCCCGTCCAACCTCTACCAGACCTTCGTCAACTGTCTCCAGTTTTATCTATCGGCTGGATGATCACAAACTTTAACGTTTTTTCCAAAACAAGCAACACAAAATCGGCCGCGGGCGCAGAGCCTCTTACAACTCGCGCCTGCCGTCGAGGGCTTCGCCGAGAGTGCCGGCGTCGGTGTATTCGATCTCGCCGCCCATGGGCAGGCCGCGGGCGATGCGCGTGATGCGGATATCGAGGGGCTTGACCAGCTTGGCCAAGTAGAGGGCCGTGGCGTCCCCTGCCCTCGTGGCGTTGGTGGCGACAATGACTTCGGCGGGCGGGGTGGCGTGGAGGCGGGCCATGAGCTCCTCGATCTTCAGCGCGTCGGGGCCGACTCCGTTGAGCGGAGAGATGGCGCCGTGGAGAACGTGGTAGAGACCCTTGTACTCCCCGGAACGTTCCACCGCCATAAGGTCCGACGGCTCCTCCACGGCACATATCGTCGCGCTGTCTCGACCAGGGTCGCGACAGACCCTGCACGGGGCGACTCCCTCTGTTCCCTGAAGTATCTCGCTCAGGCCGAAACACACGGGACAGAGTCCCATCTCCTGCTTCAGCCGCTCCATGCTTCCGGCCAGGGCCAGCACCGACTCCTTCCCCTCCTTCAACATGTGAAAGGCGAGGCGCCCCGCGGTCTTCTCGCCGATACCCGGAAGCTTGGAAAGCTGCTCGATAACCCGTGCAAGCGGCGCGGGATAGCCCGTCATGGCATCAACCCGGGGATCTTGAACCCGCCCGTCAGCTTGCTCATTTCTTCCGAGGCCATCTCCCGTGCCCTCCGGAGACCCTCGTTGACGGCCGCGCGCACCAGATCCTCCAACATCTCCACTTCTTCCGGGTCGATGACGCTGGGGTCCACCTTGATGGAGGCGAGAGTGAACTGGCCGTTGACGGTGACGCGGACCATGCCGCCCCCCGAGCTGGCGTCCACCGTCTTCTTCGCGAGCTCCTCCTGTATCTTGGCAAGCTTCGCCTGCATCTCCTGGGCCTGCTTCATGAGGCCGCCCATGTCGCCGAAACCCTCACTCATGAGACTACTCCCTTCAGCGGGTCGGCTCCTTCACCGTACCCCCGAAAATCCGCACCGCCTCGTCGATGATATCCGCGGGACTCTCCTGCTCCGGCGCCGTCGGGTCTTCGGGAGCACCTTCACCATTCTCCGCCGACATCACCGTCACCGTCATCTTCCGCTTGAAGAACCGCTCGAGAAAACCCTCCAGGAGGGCCAGATTCTCCCTGTCCTGGAGCTGCCTCCGATAGAACCCCTGGAGCCCCAGCTTGAGTCCGGCCCCGGAGATCTCCACAAGCCTGCCTTGCCGCAGATAGGAGCCCAGCACCCGCTCTTCGCCGGCAACGAACTCCAGAAACCGGTTCCATTCGGTGGGGCCCGGTTCCGGCGCCTCGGGCACTGTCTCGACCTTCGAAGCCGGACGCGCCTGCTCCGAGGCCGGAGGGTTCGCTACCTCCCCAAGGTCCTGGACCGGCTCCGCTTCCTGGGCCGCCTCGGCTTGTCGGACCGGGTCCGGCTCGTGAACCGACTTATCCTCTTGCAGCTTCCGTTCGAGCCGCTGCAGCTCCTCGATGGCATCCGCGATGTTCACGGTCCGAGGAAGGGTCGCCACGCGCACCAGCGAGACCTCCAGATCAAACCTCGGGTAAGGCGAACGGGCCACCATCTCATCGCCCTGGACCACGAATCGATAGTAGCCGATGAGGGTCTCGGGGTCCACGGACGCCACCTGCTCGCGCAGTCGGGAGATCTCCTCATCGGTGAGGTCCATCAGACGCCGGGACCCGCCCTCGTTCCCCGCATCCGACCCCGTGGCCGTCTTCCCGTCCATCAGGCGGACGACCAGGAGGTTACGGAAGTGCTCGACCAACTCGCGCGAAAGAGCGGCGAGATCCACCCCGTCGGTGGCGACCTCGCCCACCAGCCGGAGGCACTCCGCGGCATCCCCCGCGATCACCGCCGAAGAGATCTCGTAGAGCACCCGCCGCTCGGCCACCCCGAGAATGTCCCGCAGCAAGGGTTCGTCGACAGCGCTCCCCTCCGAGGCGGGGTCCACGAACGAAAGCACCTGCTCCAGCAACGACTGGGCGTCGCGCATGCTGCCCTGAGCCGCTCGGCTCATCAGCGTCAGCGCGCCGTCGGTGACGTTCAGACCCTCCACGTCCGCGATCTGCCGCAAACGCTCCTGGATGTCCTGAACTCCGATGCGCCGGAAATCGAAGCGCTGGCAGCGCGACAGAATGGTCTCCGGGAGACGGTGGACCTCGGTGGTGGCAAGGATGAACTTGGCGAACGGAGGCGGCTCCTCCAGGGTCTTGAGAAGAGCATTGAACGCGTCCCTGGTGACCTGGTGGACCTCGTCGATGATGTACACCTTGAAACGCGCCGCGGCGGGCTGGTAGCGCACGTTCTCGATGATCTGCCGCACCTCGTCGATGCCCCGATTGGAGGCGCCGTCGATCTCATAGACGTCGATGGAACGAGCGTCGTTGATCTCCTTGCAACGAGTGCACTCGTTGCAAGGCGTGGGGGTGGGTCCTTCGAGACAATTGAGGGCCTTGGCCAGGATGCGGGCGGCGCTGGTCTTGCCCACGCCGCGGACCCCGGTGAAGAGGTAACAATGGGCAATTCGGCCGCTCTGAATGGCGTTGGTGAGAACGCGGGCAATGTGCTGCTGCCCCACCATGTCCGCGAAACTCTGCGGTCGCCACTTACGGGCCAGAACGAGATAAGACATGACACATGACGTTACGGGCCGCTCCGAGTGTCCCCCGCGGGCCTTCGAGCCGCCATCAGGAAGTGACTTTTCCGCCGCGATGCCGCATCGAAAACCGCTCGCGCGACGGGATGCTCATTGCCGACAGCCAGGCTTCCCCGTGGCACAGGGGCGGTCCGCTACCGCTGCTTCCTTCCGGACCTGACGGGGTTTGCGGGACCCACTTGCACGGGACCCGACTGCCAGCAATCAAGATCCCGGCCGCTATGCAAATTGCGCGGCGGGGAACCTGTCTTTAGCAGATTTCGCCGCCCACAGCCAACAAATCGGACCATCTCCAAGAACGGCCACCAGACCGCCCTACCCCATGCCGATGTCGCCGGCGCCATCCGCAAGGTGCGGGGGTCCGGCGCCGACGCCAACTCATGCAGGCGTGGGCGAAGTTTCTCAGTTCGGCTTGAGAAAGCCCCGGACACTATTTCGGTTTGGGTGGCGCGGGCGGTGGTTTAGGCGACGCTGGCCGAGGAGGCAAACCCCTATCGCCGGTGTGAGGCGGCCGTGGAGTGGGTGGCGGCGGTTTAGGCTGCATACCGATCCGCCTCTACCTTGTATGCTTCTTCGGTACACTTCTGGTTCAATCCCTTGTGAGTGGCAAGAGAAATCATATCACTGGTCGTCTCGGCATGTTTGGAAATCTCGGCTGATTTGGACAGGATCTCCTTGTCGTCCCAATTTTCAACATCGAGGCTTTCCCACAAGGTCCGGGCTTGACGCTCGTACTTGCTCATGTAGGAGCAGGTAACACTCAAGACTGCCGCCTTTTCACTTGGGTTTAGTACAAGATCCAAAACCACCACTGCCCCAATAACGGCACCCGAGATCTGCACCCAGAGCGCAGGATTCGGTACGAAGTCCAGTAACGATGCGACGCCGCCTATCCCGGAGATACTGAGTAGGACACGGAGTATGGTTCGACACCGGCTGTAACGTCTGAACATCGCATCGTAGTACCGGTATGCTCTGGACATGTCCAGAAGCCCTTGCCACACCTTATCTCTAACATGATCCGCCACCATGGCGACCTCCGTAGACTGATTCTAGATAGTTACAAAGGGTGGGTGGCGGAGAGGGAGGGATTCGAACCCCCGTTACCCGTAGGTAAACCTGATTTCGAGTCAGGCGCCTTCAACCGGACTCGGCCACCTCTCCCCAAGCGGTTGAGCCTCTAGATTAGCATGGCGTTAGACGCTTTCAAACACGGTGTTTGCCTTGCGCCAACTCCGTCACACTCCACAACTCCGTTTGCCTCTCCCCGCTCATAAGTGCTAGGCCGTGAACAACGGCTCGCCACACCTCCTCCATACGCATGAAACACCGGGTCATATACCTGCTCGGCCCCGAGCATATCGAAACACGGGAAGAGCCCGTGCCCACGCCCCGTGAGGGGGAGATCTTGGTGAGGATTCGGGCGGCTACCACCTGCGGGACGGATGTGAAGGTGTTCCGGCGGGGCGGACATCCGCGGATGCTGCAGGTCCCGACGCCGTTCGGGCACGAGTTTGCGGGTTCCGTGGAGGGACTGGGTGCCGGGGTGAACGGATACCAGCCGGGAGACCGCGTGGTGGTGGCCAACTCGGCGCCCTGCGGCCTTTGCGCGTACTGCGAGGCGGGGCGCGAGAACCTGTGCCGAGACCTTCAGTACCTCAACGGCGCGTTTGCCGAGTACATCCTGATACCCCGGCGGTTTGTCGAATTCAGCACGCATGTTTTCGACGCCGCCCTTCCCTACGAGGTCGCCGCCCTGGTGGAGCCGCTGGCCTGCGTGGTGCACGGAGTGGACGCCTGCGGGCTCGGCGACCGTGCCGACGTCCTGGTCTACGGCGCCGGCCCCATCGGCCTCTTGCTGACGGCCGTGCTGGCGGTTCGAGGCCACGGCGTCGTGGCTGCGGATCCCAACCCGAGCAGGCTTGACGTGGCGCGGCTCCTCGGCGCCCGCGATGTGGTGGAAGTGTCCCGAGGCGGTGGAGAGGCCGATCGCCTTCGATCTCGTTCGCGAGACGGCGACGGCTTCGACTGCGCCATTGACGCCACGGGCGTGCCCGCGGTCTGGCAGGACGCCGTGGCGTGTGTTCGGCCCGGCGGCGTCGTGAATCTCTTCGGCGGCTGTCCGCCGGGAACACACATCTCCCTGGACACCGCTGCCGTTCACTACAACGAGATCACCATCAAGGGCGTCTACCATCACCGCCCGGCCACGGTTTCACAAGCCCTGGACATGTTGAGCCGGAAGGCATTCGACCCAAGACCCCTGCTGTCGGCCGAAGCACCCCTGGACGACCTGGAGAAAGCCCTGCGGTCGATGATGGCCAAGGAGGCGTTGAAGGTCGTGATCCGCCCCTGAACCGGTCAAACCACCCGGCGCCGCAGATACGCGCTCAGGTAGTCCACCGCCGTCACCAGAATGTAGAGAGCCAAGAGCAGCGTCAGGAGCTGTTGTTCGAAGAACAGGCTCATGGCGATGTGGATGCGTTGACCCAATCCGCCGGCGCCGACAAAACCGAGCACCGCGGCCACGCGTATGTTCACCTCCCAGCGATACAGGGTGTAGGAAATGAACTGGGGCAGGACCTGCGGCAGAATGCCATAGAACAGGATCTGGATCTTGCCGGCGCCGGTGGACTGGAGGGACTCGATGGGCTGCAGGTCCACGTCTTCCAGCACTTCCGCGAACAGCTTTCCCAGCACGCCGCCGGTGTGGACCCCGAGGGCCAGCACCCCGGGAAAGGGGCCCAGACCTACCAGGAAGACGAAGATCAGCCCCCAGAGCATCTCGGGGATGGTGCGCAGGAAGTTGAGGATGGCCTTGGCGGTCAGATAGGGAATGCGCCGCAGCAGGACCCGATGACGCCGGGGCTCCATCTCGTAGAGCAACCCCGCGTAGACCAGGTTGCGCGAGCCGAAGAAGGCCAGCGACAGCGCGATGATCACGGACAGCAGGGTCCCGATCAGAGAGATGGCAAGGGTCTCCCACGCACCGGCGGCCGCATCGGCCACCACCTTGCCGGAAAGATCCGGGGGAAACAGGCGTTCGACGTACTCGAAGATGGCGCCGCCGCCTTGGGCGCTGAACAGCATGCCGAGTTTGATCTCCGACCCCTGATAGCTCCAGACGAAGAGCGCCCCCAGCAACGCCAGCAGCAGGTACGTCGACAACCGCGAGCGGTCGCGGGCGCCGGCCTTGAGGGCGGCCAGGTCATCGGTCGTGGTGACAGCGTGATTCATAGCAGCGACCGCACCTTGGCGCTGATGTAGTCGGCACCCGCCACCAGCGCGAACAGGATGGCCAGCAGGGTGGTGACCTCGTGGAAGTTGAACATCCGGATGGAGATCTCGATCTGCTGTCCGATGCCGCCGGCACCCACCAGGCCCAGGATGGCCGAGGTCCGCACCGCGCATTCCCAGCGATACAACGTGTAGGAAGTGATGTTGGGCAGCACCTGGGGGAACCAGCCGTAGAAGAAGATCTGCA
The DNA here is from genome assembly GCA_965218305.1 of uncultured Binatia bacterium (SeqCode). Classification (GTDB taxonomy): domain Bacteria; phylum Desulfobacterota; class Binatia; order UBA9968; family JAJDTQ01; genus JAJDTQ01. Next base: position 1,433,895 of record OZ244617.1, read on the forward strand.
GCCGCCCGGCGCCGGTGGACTGGATGGCCTCCAGCGGCCGGTCGTTCACCGACTCGAAGATCTCGGAGTACACCTTGCCCAGCATCCCGCCATAGGCGATCCCTATGGCCAGCACCCCCGGGAACGGTCCCAGGCCCACCGCCCGCACGAACATGAAGGCCCAGACGAATTCCGGGATGCAGCGGAACAGGCTCAGCAAGGCGCGCGCAAGGCCGTAGAGGCACACCTTGAGGCCGTGCCGCACGCCGAAGCCCCGGTACTCGGTCTCATGGAGGATGCCCCGGAAACTGAAGGTGCTGGTGGCCAGCAAGCCGAGGGGGAATCCGATGAGCACCGCGATCAGCGTCCCCATCACGGAGATCTGGATGGTCTCGATGGTGGGCCGGACCATCAGCTCCAGAAACTCCCAGGACAGCTCGGGCGGATACATGCCGGTGACGAACTTCCACAGGTGCTCCCTGCCCTGGGCCTCGAAGAAGATCCCCGGGTCCACCTCGGCGCGGCGCCAGCTATCCACCAGCAGGAGAAGGAACAACCCGCCGAATATGTAGGGGAAGATCGAGCGCGACCCCAGCGTCCTGGCAGTGAGGTTCATGGACACGGAGCTAGACCGCGATGCGGCGATGCTCCGGTTCATGGGACGGCTCGCCGGCGCCGTTTTCCGGGACATGGCCGGAGTAGAGCTCTTGCAAAAGCTCCGGGGTCACCTGGGACGCGGCGGTATCGAACAGCTTCACCCCCGCCCTCATGCCTATGACCCTGGGAAAATACGACAGCGCCAGATCGGTGCTGTGAAGGTTCACCAACAGCGTCTTGCGGGTGTCGTCGCTGATGGCGATGAGCAGCTTGATGATGGTCTCCGCCAGGGACGGGTCCACCGATGACACCGGCTCGTCCGCCAGAATCACGTCGGGATTCTGCATCAGCACCCGGGCGATGGCCACGCGCTGCTGCTGGCCGCCGGAGAGCTCGTCAGTCCGGCTGAAGAGCTTCTCGCCGATGCCCACGTCGGCCAGGGCCTGGTGGGCGGTTTCCAGTTCGGAAGGCCGCGCCAGAGAGGCCAGGGAGCCCAGCAGAGACCAGCTCCCCAGCCTGCCGGACAGCACATTGTGAACCACTCGGAGGCGCGGCACCAGATTGTGCTGCTGGTAGATGGTGCCGATGCGTCGCCGCATCTCCCGCAGCCGCCGGCCGTAGAGCTCCGCCACCTCCTGACCGCCGATATTGAGCCCTCCGGAGGTGGGACGAATGGTGCAGTTCAGGATGCGGAAGAGCGTCGTCTTCCCGGCGCCGCTGGGTCCGATGAGGGCCACCCGCTCACCCCTGGCAACCTTCAGATCGAACCCTTCCAGGGCCACCTGCTCACGCCCGAAAACCTTGCGGACGTTCTCCAGGTGATATTGCTGCGAGCCCGTCAATTGACCTTGAGCATCCCTGCGGCGATGGCCGCCTTCCTGATGCCGTCCCAATCCGAGTCCTTGGCCGGAATGAACTTCCTGGTGCGCTGAAGGTCCATCACCTTCTTGTGCTCGGGTTTCAAGTAATCGAGCTTCAGCAGCGCCTGCTTGAACTTCTCCCGGATCTCCCGTGGCACGCCGCCCCGGGCCACCCACACGTAATCCACGTAGGGCGGCGTGGTCCAGAACACGTGCGTCTTCTTCGTATCGATCTTCTTCTTGTCGACCAGCTTCTTCCACACCAGGAAATTAAGGGCGCCGCCATCGACCCGCCCGGCCTCCACCCACGCCGCGGTGGCGTCATGAGCGCCGCTGAAGCCGAACTTCCTGAGGTCCCGCTCCGGATCGATTCCCGCCGCCCTGAGGAAGTGACGCGGCATGAGGTGTCCCGATGTGGAGCTGACGCTGCCGAACGCGAATGTCTTGCCCTTGAGGTCCGCCAGACTCTTGATGCCGGAATCGGTACGCGTCACGAAAACGCTCTTGAAGCTCGCGTCCTCCTCGCGCATCGCCAGCCGCGTGGCCCCCTTTGCCCGCTCCACCGCCTGGACCGACGTGAAGCCGCCGTACCAGACGATGTCGAGCCGATTGGCCGCCAGCCCCTCCACGGTGGCTGCATAGTCCAACACCGGTATGAACTTCACCTTCACCCCCACCTCCTTGGCGATGTAGTCGGTGAAGGGCTTGTACTTGCGCAACAGCTCCTGCGGATCCTCGTCGGGGATCGTGGAAACGCGTAACACGTCCGCGGCCGCGGCTCCCCATAGCGATAGAACCGCCAACACCACCCAGCACGCCAGTCTACGTTGCATCGAAGCCTCCCGGAGCAGGTATTCCGGGGGAGTGGATATCAAAGCAAGCTATATGTCAAATAGCCATTAACTATAGCGCGTGCCTTGCCATAGATGAGGTTGCGGCGCGCGGCCCAGGAACTGCACAAAGGCCCGCGGCACCGGCGCCAGGGGCCGGTCGCGGTGGGTCACCCGATAGAACGGCCGGACCAGGTCGAGCCCCTCGATCCGAAGCTCCTCGATCAAGCCGTGCTGGACCTCGCGCCTGATGGCGGCGCGGGAGAGGATGGAGAACCCAAGTCCCTCCATCAGCGCCTCCTTGACCGCGGCCGTGCTGCCGAGCTCCATCCCGACCTTGAGAAGCCGCTCCGGGTCGTGGCCGTGCTTGACCACGAACTGCTGAAACGAACGCAGGGTGCCGGACCCGGCCTCCCGGGAGATGAAGGGGTGCTTGCCGAGGTCCTGGAGAGGCACGTGCTTCAGCCCGGCCCAGGGGTGGTTCGCGGGAACGGCGACGACCATCTCGTCCTGCCACGTCTTGCGATAGCTGAGCCTGGCGTCATGGGTCCTGAAACCCGTGAAACCCAGCTCCAACGCGCCTTCGAGGATCGCGGACACGATCGCCGCGGAATCGCCGATGCGGAGCGCCGGCCGGACGTCCGGGAACCGCGCCACGAAACTGCCCAGCATTCCGGGCAGAATGTATTCGCCCGGGACATTGCTGCCGCCTACGCGGAGCTCCCCCTCCACCTTTCCCTGGATGCGGTCCAGCGCCGCCAGCGTCTGGTTCTTCAACTTCAGCACCGCGCCGGCCTGCTCGTACAGAATCCAACCCGAGGGCGTGAGATCGAATTTGCCCCCGAACCGCGCAAAGAGCTTGAAGCCAAGTTGCTGTTCGAGAGTCCGAACATGGGCGGTGACGGTGGGCTGTCTGAGGGAGAAATGTTCCGCCGCCAGGGAAAAACTGTGAAGCTCCGCCACCCAATAGAAGATTTCGAGCTTGCGGAGGTCGAGGTCCCTCTTGGCCTTGTTCATGGTCTGTTCCTCGTTCGTTGCCGTCCCCGGCCCGGCACCGGCGGAGCCCATTGCCATGCCGCGCCAACCCGGTTACGGTAAGGTTTCCTGTCGACCCGTAGCAGGATGCACCGGAACACACGTCGTGGCAAGCATGAAGCGATCGTCACTCCAAGAGCTCCATCAGGGGAACGGCGCCGTCTTTCTCGAACGGGAGGGCTGGAGCCTGCCGGCTCATTTCGGCGACCCCGCCTCGGAATACGACTCGGTGCGCTCCGGCGCGGGCTGGTTCGACCTGGCGGACCGGGCCATTCTCTCCGTCGAGGGACCGGACAGCCTCGAATGGCTCCAGGGGATGGTGTCCAACGACGTCAAGGACCTGAGCGCCGGCGAGGGAATTCCGGCCGCGGTGCTGAACATTCAGGGCAAGATCCTGGCGGACATAAGGATTTTGCGCACCCCCGACGCCTTTCTCCTGGACTTGAGCGAGCCCCTCGCAGCGGGTGTCGTGGAGCACCTGAACCGTTACCTGATCGCGGACGAGGTGGAGATTTCCGACCTCTCAGGCAACCTGGCCATGGTATCCATCCAGGGGCCGCGGGCGGAAACGGCCCTGTCCGGGCTGCTGACTGCCCCTTCGTTGCCCGTCAAGGACCTGGGCCATGAGGAAGCCGATTGCGCCGGCAGTCGACTCCGGGTCATCCGCGCAACGCACACCGGAGAACCCGGCTTCGATCTCCTCGTGCCCACCGGCCGACTCCCGGCCATGGCGGCGCTCCCCGCCGCCCGGAACCTCCCGTGGGTCGGACTCCATGCCCGGGAAACCCTGAGAATCGAGGCGGGAATTCCCAGATACGGTCCCGACATGGACCCCGAAACCCTGCTGCTGGAGACCTCTCTGGACCACGCCGTCAGTTTCACCAAGGGATGCTATCTCGGACAGGAAACGGTAGAGCGCATTCACTCCCGGGGCCACGTGAACCGCAAGCTGGTAGGTCTCAAGGCCGAGGGCAACGTCGTGCCGGACCCCGGCGACCCGCTGCTGGACGATGACCGCGACATCGGCCGTGTCACCAGCGCCGCCGCCTCACCGCGGTTTCGTTGCCCCATCGCCCTCGGGTATGTCCATCGAGACCACCTCGATCCGGGCAGCGCCGTCGTCATCGGGCACGGAGATGCGAAGATCCCCGCCGTGGTCCATGCCCTGCCGTTTTGATCGGCTACCCAGCCGGCAATCCTCCGACACGAGCGAGGCGGAGCCTCCCATGGCGAAAAGAAAGGGGACAGCGCATGCGCCGCCCCCTTATATTGCCCGTCCGATTCTCCGCGCTACGGATGACTACAACTTGTCCAGCTCGGCCAGCAGGTCCTGGTTCTCCGGAATGCCGCCCTCGTAGAGCTTGGCATACCGCACGGTCCCCTGCTTGTCGATGATGAAGACGGCTCTCTTGGGAAAGCCTTGGGGACGCAGACAGTCGTACTGCTTGCAGACCTCCCCCTGGGGAAAGAAGTCCGACAACATCGGGAAGCTGATCCCGCCCATCTGCTCCGCAAACGCCTTGTGGGCGAACACCGAATCAACACTCACGCTCAGAACCTGAGCGTCTTTGGCCTCGAAGCTGGCCTTGTCAGCCTCGAAGTTGCTTAGTTCCTGCTTTCAACCGCCGGTGAAATCCAGCGGATAGAACGCCAGGACGACGTTCTTCTTGCCCGCGTAGTCGCCCAGGGACACCTTTTCGTCCCGGGAAACCGGCAGGCTGAATTCGGGGGCTTTCTCCCCCACATTGGGCATCGCCATTAAACGATCTCCTTTCAGAAGTTTTCAGCAGACGCGCTCTTAACTAACACACTTCCCCTTCGCCATAAAGACGGCCGAAATCCTTCAGGGCTTCCACCGTGCTGGAAAAGGCGAGTTCCTCCCAGGGAATCCGGGACAGCGGGAAGGTTCCGGCCTCGGTGCTCTCGTCTCCAGCCGCGAGGGTTCCTCCCACCACGTCCGCCACGTAGACGATGATCACGTTGGGCGACTTGGGATAGGAATACACTCCCAGAAGCGACCGGGTGGCCACCTCCAGATGGCTCTCCTCCCGGGTCTCGCGAACCGCCGCCTCGATGGTGCTTTCGCCCCGGTCCACGTAACCGCCGGGGAACACCCATTTGCCCATGGCCGGCTCGATGCCGCGGCGCAGCAGCACCACACCGCCGTCCAGCGTGCAGACGGTCCCGGCCACGACCTTAGGGTCCTGATAGAAAATGAAGGAACACTTGTCGCAGACCAGGCGCTTCGGCTCGTTGCTCTTGAGGGTACGCGGCGTCAGCGCCCCGGCGCAACGGGGACAGAAGCGGTAGCCGCCGCCTCCGTGATGGTGATGCGCGTGGTGGTGATGATCATCGGTCGCCATCGGTTGCTCTTCCCTTGGCCCTGCCTGGTTGAAAAGCCGCGGTTGAAGGGCCGCTCCCAAGCGACACCGCTCGTTGGATCCGTGTCACCTCGTCCCCGGTCAGCGGCCGTATCTCGCCCCGGGTCAATTGACCGAGAGCAATGGGACCGAAGTGGCTTCTGACGAGCCTTTCCACCGTGTGTCCCATGGTTTCCACCATCCTGCGGATCTCCCGGTTACGTCCCTCGCGGAGCTCGATCTTGAGCCACACCTTCTGCTTCAACCGCCTCAACACCCTCACGTCCGCCGGCGCGGTCACGCCATCGTCCAGTCTGATCCCACGCCGCAGCCGCTCCAACTGGGCTTCCGAAGGCATCCCGCTCAACTTGACCTCGTAGGTCTTGTGGATACCGTAGCGGGGATGCGTCAGACGGAAAGCCAGATCACCGTCGTTCGTGAGCAGCAAGAGGCCCGAAGTGCCGTAGTCCAGCCGCCCGGCGGGAACCACGCCGGACGGATGACCGCCGGCCCGCAGATAGTCCGCCACCGAGGGCCGCCCTTCGGTGTCCCGCATGGTGGTGATGACCCCCGCGGGCTTGTGGAACGCGAGATAGACCCGGGACTCCGCGGACCGCAACACCCGTCCGTTCACACGAATGCTGTCACGAGCGGCATCGGCGCGGGTCCCCAGTTCCCTGACACGATTTCCGTTGACCGTGACACGGCCTTCGAGTATCCACTGCTCGGCCTGGCGCCGCGAAGCCAGACCGGCGTGAGCGATGATCCGCTGAAGCCGTTCCACCAGTCAATCCCGGTCCCTGTCACCGGTCACCGGGGGTTCTTCTCCGGCCGCGGGGCCTGTCCCTTCCGGGACACCCTCCTCCCCCGTCCCCTCCTCACCTTCGGGGCCCGGGACATCGAGCCCCGGCAGCATCCCGGTCATCTCCTCCATCTCCTGCAGGGTCGGCAGGCTGGCCAGATCCTTGAGGTTGAAGGCCTCGAGAAACTCTCGCGTCGTGCCGTATAGGAAGGGCTTCCCGGGCACGTCCTTCCGGGCCACGATCCTGATCAGACGCCGATCCAGGAGCGTGGCCACGACGCCGTCCACGTTGACGCCGCGAATCTCCTCCATCTCCGCACGGGTCACGGGCTGCCGGTACGCGATGATGGCCAGGGTCTCCAGGTTCGCCCGGCTCATCCGCGCGGGCTTGACCGCCGTGAGCCTGCGAACGAACTCCGCGTGCTCCTTGGGCGTCCTCAACTGATAGCCGTTGGCCACCTCCACAAGGCGCAGACCCCTGCCGGTTCGCTCGTACTCTTCCCGCAGGTCCCCGAGGGCGTCGGTTATCTCCTTGCGGGGGATTTCCTCCCCCAGGGCGCTCTTCAGCCGGTCCGCGGCCACGGGGCCGTCCGCCGCGAACAGGAGACTCTCGAGGACAGCCTTGAGCCGCTCAGTGTCCATACCCGTATCCTGTCCGCAGAGATCGCATGCCGATCAGTCCTCCAGTGCCTCTTCCTCTATGACCGCGTTGGCATCGGACAAAGAGAGCATCGGCTCCATGACGATGGGGCCCAGGCGTTCCTTCTGGACCGCCCGCACCACCCGGAGCCGGATGAGCTCCAGCAGGGCCAGAAAGGTCACCACCACCTCCATTCTCGAACGGGCCGAATCGAACAGTTCATGGAACAGCACCGATGACGTCCGCTGCAGCCGATCGAGGATGTAGGTCATGCGCTCGCGCACCGACACCGTTTCCAGGACCACCGTATGCACGGAGGCGCCCGGGAATCTCTCCAGCACCCGCTGCAGCGCCGACATCAGGTCGAACACCGAGATCTGCTCGAAGCTTACCTCCGTCACGCGCTCGGACCGGCCCTGCCGGGCGAACACGTCGCGGTTGAGTATATCCCGTTCCTCGAGCTCCCTGGCCGCGTTCTTGAACCGCTCGTACTCCAGCAGTCGGCGGATCAGCTCTTCCCGGCTATCCCCCGGCTCTTCGTTGTCATCGTCATCATCCTCCTCCTCGGGAGGAAGCAGCATCTTGGACTTGATATGCAGCAGCGTCGCCGCCATGACGAGGTATTCTCCCGACAGGTCGAGGTTGAGGCCCTGCATCAACTCCAACGCCTCGAGATACTGTTCCGTGATGGACGCGATGGGAATGTCGATGATGCTGAGCTCGTTCTTCCTGATGAGATGGAGCAGCAGGTCCAACGGACCCTCGTAGATCTTCAGTTGAACGTGCACCGCCATGGGACAGCAGACTATAGGGTAAGCACCGACCGGACTTCGCTCATGGTCGCCGCGGCCTGCTCGGCGGCCACCCGGTTGCCCTCGGTGATGACGTCGCGGATGTCATCCGGACGCTTGTCGTAGTAGGCCTTCTTCTCCCGGAAAGGCGCGAGGTCGTCGATGACGTGGCGAATCATCACCTTCTTGCAATCCAGGCAGCCGATGCCGGCGCTACGGCATCCCTCGGACACCTCCTGGATCTCCTCCGAGGTACAATAGATCTTGTGCAGGTTGAAGGCCGGGCACTTCTCCGGCTCGCCGGGGTCCGTCCGCCTGGCGCGGGCGGTATCCGTCACCATCCGGCTCAGCTTCCGGTCGATGGTCTCGGGGGTGTCCGAGAGCAATACCGAGTTGCCGTAGCTCTTGCTCATCTTGCGCCCGTCCAGACCCGGCAACCGCTGGGTTTCCGTGAGCAACACCTCCGGCTCGGGGAACACCGGACCATAGAAGCTGTTGAACCGCCGGACGATTTCGCGGGTCAACTCCACGTGGGGGGCCTGATCCACGCCCACGGGTACACGGTGGGCCTTGTACATGATGATGTCGGCCGCCTGCAGCACCGGGTAGCCGAGAAAGCCGTAGGTGGACAGGTCCCGCTCTTTGAGCTCCCGCAATTGTTCCTTGTAGGTCGGGTTCCGTTCCAGCCAGGACACCGGCGTCAGCATGGACAGCAGCAGGTGGAGCTCCGCATGCTCCTTGATGTCGGACTGCCGGAAGATCGTGCATTTCGCCGGATCCAGGCCGACACTGAGCCACTCCGTTACCATGGCCCGGGTGCCTTCCACGATGTCGTCCGGGGATTGATAGTCCGTGGTCAGCGCATGCCAATCGGCGACGAAGAAGAAACAGCGATAGTTTTCCTGGAGCGCAACCCAGTTGCGCAGGGCTCCGTGGAGATGACCCAGATGAAGAAGTCCCGTGGGGCGCGCCCCGCTTACGATGGTTTCCATGGCCTCAGCTTACACGACTCCGACGATGACGGCCAGAAACCGGAACACGATGTTCATGATCGGCACCAACGTATACGTCAGCGCGCCCGTCATCAAGAGAGCAACGAGGATGATGAACCCGAAGGGCTCGATACGGGCCACCTGCATGGCCTGCGGCTCGGGCAGAAGGCCCACCAACACCCGGCCGCCGTCCAGGGGCGGTATCGGGAAGATGTTGAACACCGCCAGCATCACGTTGATGCGGGCACTGGCCACGCTCATGTACCACAGATAGGCCGACACCGAGCCGGCCTCGATGCTACCGCTCATCTGAATAAGTTTAAGCGCTACCAGGCTCAACAGCGCCAGGATGATGTTGGCCCCAGGCCCGGCCAGGGCCACGCGGATCATGTCTCGCCTGGGGTCCTTCAGATTGTCGTAGTCCACGGGCACGGGCTTGGCGTAGCCGAACACCGGCCCGCCGGCCCAGATCAGCAGGGCGGGCAGCACCACGGTGCCGACGATGTCGATATGGGCAAGGGGGTTCAGGGTCAGCCGCCCCATCATGGCAGCAGTGGGATCCCCCAATCGATTGGCCACCCAACCGTGGGCTACCTCGTGAAAGACGATGGCCACGAGGACCGGGAAGGCCCAGATGGAGAGCTGCCACAGGAACTCTTGGGGCATTGGACATTCTTAAGTGACGCGCCGCGAAAACACAACACGGCTCCGGGCGATCCATCGCTCCCGGCCGTCTGTCCGCGTCATCACCATAAAATTTCAGGAGTTTGCCGTTTCTCAACCCTTGTCGTCCGGGGTCTCCCGCGGGTGAAATCGCCGGTGGACCTGCTTGACGCGGCTACGGCTCACGTGCGTGTAGATCTGGGTGGTGGCGATGTCCGAATGGCCCAGCATCGACTGCACGGCGCGCAGGTCCGCACCTCCTTCCAGCAAATGAGTGGCGAACGAATGGCGCAGGGTATGGGGCGTGACCCGGTGCTGGAGCCCGGCGCGGCGGGCGTATTCGCGGAGCAACTTCCAGAATCCCTGACGCGTAAGCGGCTTCCCCGACCGTGACAGGAACACGTAGTCGCTGTAACCGCGCCTCAGAAAACCCGCGCGGACCTCTCTCAGGTAACGTTGCAGGCGGTCTCGCGCCCACTGGCCGAAAGGAACGAGACGGACCTTGGCCCCCTTGCCCTTGACGGTGAGGTAATTCCCCTCCAGGTTGACCTGTTGCAGCCTGAGTGAGACCAATTCGGAGACCCGAAGCCCGCTGCCGTAAAGCAGCTCCAGCATCGCGCGGTCCCGCGCTCCCAGCGGTTTTGCGTCGTCGGGCTGCTCCAGCAACGCGCGCATGTCCGCGGTGCCGAGGGTTTCGGGCAGTCGTCCCGTACTGCCGCGGGACGAGAACTCCGGCACCGGGTCGGCGGACACCACCTCTTCCTTGAGAAGGAAACGAAAGAACCGCCGCATGCTGCCCAACAACCGCACCACGGACCGCTCGCTCAGACGGCGCCCACTCACGTCGGCGATGTAGGCCCGCAAATGCGACTTGGTCGCGTCGCCCCAGGCTTCGACGCCCCGCTGAAAGAGGAACTCGGCCAACCGGTTCAGGTCGCGGCTGTAGGCCTCCAGCGTATTGGCCGCCAGCCCGCGCTCCACCGCGGCCATCTCCAGGAACCGGTCAACCTGCCGCGCGAGTTCGTCCGTCATCTTTCGGGTCCAACTCCCGGTGAAGCGCCTCTCGCAAGCCTTCCAGACATCCCTCGTCACGGATCTTCCCGCCTTCCGCGTCCGCGACATAGAACACGTCGGCCACCCGGTCGACGTCGGTGGAAATCTTGGCAAGATGGATGGAAAAATCCAGCTTCGAAAGCAGATAGGTGATGGTGAAGAGCACCCCCGGGCGATCCTGGGTGTAGACCTCGATGATGGTGAAATCATCCGAAGCGGAATTGTCCCAGCGGACATGAGTGGAGACCTTCACCGCGGGCCTTTGTGACAACGACGGCCGCGAGCGCCCCACCAACTCGGTGACGTCGGCCTTGTCCTTCAGGACCCGTTCCAGGGCCGACTCCATGCGCGACCACTTTCCCGGATCCGTCACCACCTCGGCCTTGTCCTGATGCGAGATGCGGAACACGTCGAGGATGAGTCCGTCCCGGCGGGTGTTGATGCGCGCGCTGAGTACATTGAGCTCCATGGCGGCGAAAACGCCGGCGATGGAAGCGAACAGTCCCGGCTGGTCATGGGCGCAGATGGCGAACTCGCTGTGGCCATGCTCGGGATGGTGGAACACCGCCGCCAGAAACGGCTCGTCACCGAGCCGGCGCAGCAGCCGGTAGTGGGCCGGCATGGTTTCCTCGGGGGTGGCGAGGAAATAACGCCTGGGCATGGCGTCGACGAACTCCCGCCTTACCTCCTCGGCCGGATGTTCCGCACCGAGCTGGGCCATGAGCCGGTCTTTTATCCGCTGTACCTTCAGGTCCTCGTCCGGCCTCGCGAACTCGCCCTTTTCGCGCTCCTCCAGGACGTGGAGCGTACGGGTGAAGAGCTCCTCCAGCAGCGCCGCCTTCCAGTTGTTCCACACGTCCGGCCCCACCGCCTTCACATCCGAATAGGTCAGCACGTAGAGGGACTTGAGATTTTCCGCCGTCCCCATGGTGTCGGCCAGATCCAGCACGGTCTTTTCGTCCTGGATATCGCGGCGAAATGCCGTACCGGTGAGCAACAGATGATGAAGCACGAGAAATGCCAGCAGTTCCTGCTCGTCGACGTTGAGACCCATGCGCGCGGCCGCCGCCAACGCCATGAGGCGCCCCAGCTCCGAGTGACCGCCCCCCTGCCCCTTGCCGATATCGTGAAACAGGATGCCCAGGATCAGGATCTCCGGCCGCTCCACCTCGCGGGCGAGTTGTGACAGGCGGGGCAGCGGTTCCTCGAACTCCCCCGACCGCAGGCGCTCGAACTCCTTGACCGCCCGCATCAGGTGCTGGTCCACGGTATAGATGTGATACAGATCGTGCAGCGCCATGCAGCGGACCCGGGCAAACTCCGGAATCAGGGCGTCCAGCACCCCTGTACGATGCATCTCCAGCATGCTTTCGTAGATCCAGTCGTTGCCGCGCAGGATGTCGAGGAACCGGCGGTTGGCCGCCGCCGAGTCCGCCGGTGCCCCTTCCGTTGTCCCCACCCGGGCCCTGACGACCTCGCGCGAATCCTGTCCCAGGTTCAGCCGATATTCTTGCAGGTCCGCGAAGAGATCAAGCAGTTCCTCGGGGCGGTCGTGGGCACCCTTTCGCGGCGCCACCGCCAGGGTCCGTCCCGTGATTCGCACGCCCGGACGCAACTCCCGCCCGGGCCGGAGCCGGCGGCGCTGGGAGGGGTCATGATCCACCGCGCGGTGTATGATCAGCGACGACAGCCGGCTGACCTCCTCGGCGTGCAGGTAGTAGGCACGCATGAAGGTCTCCACCTCGCTCAACTTCCCCTCGCTATCATAGCCCAGTCCCCGGGCGGCCTGCTCCTGGGACTCGAAGGTCAGCCGATCCTGATGCCGCCCCGCCAGGAGATGCAGCTCGTTTCGCACACGCCAGAGGAAATCCCGCCCGCGCTCCAGCACTCCCGCGTCCCCGGGCTCCAGCAAGCCCGTTCCCGGCAGGTCATCGAGCTTGATGGCGCCGCATTTGGCCCGGGCGATCCACATGGCCGTGTGGACGTCGCGCAAGCCCCCCTGCCCCTCCTTGATGTCGGGTTCCAGCAGGAACACCGACTCGCCGTGCCGCTGGTGGCGCTGGGCGTGTTCCGCCATCTTGGTTTCGACGAACCGGTCCCGGGCGTTTCCGCCGAGCTGCCGCCATACCACCCGCTCCAGGTCCCGGTACAGCCGCACATCGCCGCAGATGTGACGCGCATCCACCAGGGCCGTCTGGATCACGTGGTCGTGCCGGGCGTGGCGCGCGCACTCCGTCACCGTCCGGGTGGCGTGGCCCACCGTCAGGCCGGCGTCCCACAACGGATAGAGGATCTTTTCCGTGATGAATTCCACGTAGGAGGCGGCACGCCAGCCGTAGAGGAAGAGGATATCGATATCCGAGTAGGGGTTCAGCTCGTCCCTCCCGTAACCCCCCTGGGCCACCACCGCACAGCGCCCCTTCAACACCGCCCCACGGTCCCCCTCGGCCATCTCGAAGAGACGCTGCAACAGGCAGTCGATCATCCCGCCGTGCGCCCGGACCACCTCCGACCCCGACGCCCCGCCGCGATGGGCCTCCAGCAACCGCTGCCGCCCCGATTCCATATAGGCCCGGACGCCCTCCCCCGTCTTCACGCTCCGGACGTGCTCGCCCGCCAGCCCCCGCCAGGACGCGTCACCGTTCGTTCCGGTCCGAGGCGCCAGGTCGTGCATGTCTCCGCCTTCTGCCCCCGAGGTCGTCACAGGGGGTTCCCCCGCTTTCGCAGTCCGTCGGCGTAGTCCTTGATGCCACGGAACAGTCCTTCCGCGATGGCGTCCTGAAACTCGGGCCGCTGCAACGCCCGGGCCTCGCGCCGGTTGCTGACGAAGAACAACTCCGCCAGCGCCGAAGGCATACGCGCCCCCACCAGCACGTAGAAGAGCCCCTTCTTGACCCCCAGGTTCTTGGCTCGCGGGTAGCGCGGCCTGGTGCTTTCCACCAGCGACGACTGCAGGCGGCTGGCCAGGCTGATGGAATCCGGAAGGTACACGTTCAACTTCAGGTCGCTCAGCATGATCTGCAAGTCCGTCAGGTTCCTCCGGGCGGTACCGTTTTCCCTGGCGGCCAGCTTCATGGTGGCTTCATCCGTGGTCTTGTCCAGATAGTACGTTTCGAGTCCGCCGGCCCGACGATTGTGGCTGGCATTGGCGTGAATGGAAAGGAACAGGTCGGCGCCCTCGGCGTTGGCCATGGCCGTACGTCCCTTGAGGGGCACGAAGACGTCCGTATTCCTCGTAAGGACCACGTCCAACCCCATTCGGCGCCGCAGTTTCGGCGCCAGTCTCCTCGCCACTCGCAGCACCACGTTCTTCTCCTTGAGACCGCCGGCGCCGATGGCGCCGGGATCCTTTCCGCCGTGCCCCGGGTCCAGCACGATCTTGCGAACCGCCAACTGCCGGCGCGTGGCCGATCCGCCTCGCCGCTCCACGTCCACCATGAGGCGGTGCGGGTTGGCCAGCAGCACCGCGTCGTGGTTGCCGGGAACCTTGAGGTCCAGCACCACCCGCACCACGTCCGCCTTGAACTGACCGAACCGAACCCGCCGCACCAGCCGGTCCTTGACGTCGACGCGATGCCGCCGGGTCGCCAGACGGGCTCCGGCCAGATCCAGGTAGATCCTCGGCGGAAGCTTCTTCCGGGGAGACGCCGCCAGGGTCCGGATGGTGAACTTCACCCGGCCCGTGAGATCGACAATCACCCGCGTATAGTTGACCGAGGAAAGATGGCGCACGCCCGTAACGCGCGCGTTCGGCGCCGCGGCGTGAAGGTCGGACGCCGGGCCGAAGGCGCACAGCACAAGCAACAGCGCCAGCAAACGCACCAATCAGCCTCCTCGTCTCGCCTCCGTCACGAGCCCCTCCAAAACGTTCAGCGCTTCCAGCGGCGTGAGAACGTTGGTGTCGATGGACTGGAGCTTCTCCCGCAAGCTGTCTTGCCGGGATTCGTACAACATCAACTGAGCCCCTGCCGACGCGGGTTCGGCGCCGGCCAGCCGGGGTTGCCCCCAGGCGTTCAACTCCTCGCCCTCGAGATTGTTCAGGATCTCCCTGGCCCGCTCGATGAGGGAACGCGGCAGTCCCGCGAGGCTCGCCACCTGTATGCCGTAGCTGCGGCTGGCTGGACCCTCCTTCAGGGTGCGCAGAAAGATCACTTCCCCCTGCCATTCCTTGACGGCGAAATTGAAGTTCTTCACCCGTTCACGGGTCCGGGCCAGGCCCGTGAGCTCGTGGTAGTGGGTGGCGAACAGCGTCCGTGGCCGGTGCGGCGACTCGTGCAGGAATTCGGCCAGGGACCAGGCGATGGAGATGCCGTCGAAGGTGCTGGTGCCGCGCCCGACCTCGTCCAGCAGGATCAGACTCCGTGGGGTGGCCAGACGCAGGATACGGGCGGTTTCCTTCATCTCCACCATGAAGGTGGATTCACCGGCCGCCAGCGCATCGGTGGCGCCGAAACGGGTGAACAGGCGATCCACCAGTCCCACCCGGGCGGCGTCCGCGGGCACGAAGCTGCCCATCTGGGCGAGGATCACCACCAGCGCCACCTGCCTCATGTACGTGGACTTGCCCGCCATGTTGGGGCCGGTCAGAAGCTTGATCTGCGTGGTCTCGGAGTCCATCTCGCAATCGTTGGGGACGAAACCGCCCCGGCCCAGCACCGCCTCCACCACCGGATGGCGCCCCGCGGTCACGGCCAGGGTGAGGCCGGAGTCCACCCGGGGACGGACGAAATGGCGTGATTCGGCCGTCTCCGCCAGCGCCAGCAGGGTATCCAGCTTCGCCAGGGCCAGGCTCGACTCCTTCATGGATTGGTAGTGGGCGGCAACACGGTCGAGCAGATCCGCGAAAATCCGGGCTTCGATCTTCAGGATCTCCTCGTCGGAGCCCAGGACCCGGGCCTCGTAGTCCTTGAGCTCCGGGGTGATGAACCGCTCGCCGTTGGCCAGCGTCTGCTTTCGGATATAGTTCTCCGGAACATTGGGAAGGTTGGCGTTCGTGACCTCGATGTAGTAGCCGAACACCTTGTTGTAGCGTACCTTCAGCGAGTTGATCCCGGTGCGCTGCCGCTCTTTGTGCTGAAGCTCGGAGATCCAGCCCTTGGCGTTGCCGCGGATGGACGCCAGGGTGTCGAGCTCGGCATCAAACCCGGCGCGCACGAGACCACCGCCCCGGACGGTCGCCGGCGGCTCGTCCACCACGGCCCGCTCCACCAGCTCCACCACTTCCGGCACGGGGTTCAATCCCGACCGCAGTTCCGCCAGCAAGTCGCTCCGGCACGGCTGCAACTCCCCGCGCACCACCTCCAACGCGCGCAACGTGTGCTTGACCGCCGCAAGATCACGGGGGGTTGCCGACCGCGAAGCCACGCGTCCGGACAAACGCTCCAGATCCTGAACATCGTGGAGCCCGTCTCGCAGCTTCCGCCGCACCTCCGGGTCGTCCACCAGTTCCTCCACCGTCTCCTGTCGCCAGCGGATCTCCTGCTCGTCCAGCAAGGGATAGAGAATCCACTTGCGCAGTTCTCGCGCCCCCATGGCCGTGCGGGTAGGCTCCAGGATCCCGAGAAGCGAGCCGCGCTTGCCCCCGTCGAAGCTGCGCAGCAGCTCGAGATTGGCCTGGGTGTTCTCGTCCAGCATCAGAAACCGCGATGCGCGATAGGGCTCCAGCGAGGTCAACACCTGCGCCGCCCCGGGTGAACGGTCTTCCAGATAGGCCAGAATGGCGCCGGCTGCACGAACCCCCAACGGCCACTCGTCCTGCGGACCCTGGTAGATGCCCGCGTGGTTCAGCTTCTGGACGGCGGCGCCCGAGAACCACGGGTCCGGACCCGGCGTGCAATGCACCCCGGCGTAATCCTCAAGCAGGTCCTTGAGAGCACCCGTCTGGGCCTCCGGAATCAGCAGCTCCCGCGGCTGAATCCGCCCGAGCTCGTTGGTCAAGGCGGCGTAGCCCTTGATCTCGGTGAAGCGGAACTCGCCGGTCGTGACGTCGGTGAATGACAGGCCGTATTCGTCACGGGTTGCGATAACGGACACGAGGAAATTGTTGAGGTCGGCGTCGAGCCCCTCACCCTCCGTGAGGGTGCCGGGACTGATCACCTTGATGACCTCGCGCCGCACGACGCCCTTGGCCGACTTGGGGTCCTCGGTCTGCTCGCACACCGCCACCTTGAAACCGGCGGACAGGAGCTTGCCGATGTAGGGCGTCGCGGCGTGGTGCGGCACGCCGCAAAGAGGCACCGGCGCGCCGTCGCTGCGGTTACGGCTGGTCAGCGCGATGTCGAGCACCTTGGCCGCCTTTTCCGCATCCTCGAAGAACATCTCGTAGAAGTCCCCGAGCCGGAAGAACAGGATCGCATCCCTGTGCCGATCCTTGATCTCCAGGTACTGGTGCATCATGGGCGTGAGCCGTGTCCGCTCCATCACGTCATCCCTTGCGTGAGCACGGGGCGCGGCGCTGAACCCTGGCGGGCCGATGCGGTTCGCGCCCGATGGCGCGCTACACCTTGCGCCGCTGGCCCAGCAGGTAGTCCACCAGGAGGTACTGTCCCAGACGGTCGGGACGGGTGTAGAAGGCGCGGCCCTTGTTGAGGCGGGTCATCTCGTCCACGAACCCCTTCAGGACCGGGCTGTCGTCGAGCATGAACGTGTTGATGGTGATGCCCCGTTGGGTGACCCGTTTCGCTTCCTTGAGCGTCTCTTCCGCCGCGCGCTGGCTGATGCCCCCGAAGCTCAGCGGCCATTCGCAATACAACCTTCCCTGGCGGCAATACGCTGTAGGCTGGCCGTCGGTGATCACGATGATCTGCTGATTCCGGGTCGAGCTTCGTTTTTTCAGGAGGTCGATGGCGAGATGGAGGCCGTCCTGAAGATTGGTAAAGGGATCCCCCATGTTCCAGGTGGCTTCCGGCAGATCCTTTGCCTTCAGCTCCACCGCCCGGGTGAAGAAGCCGACGATGCCGAAGTAGTCCTGGGGATACTTGGAACGGCACAGGGACTCCATGGCCAGGGCTACCTTCTTGGCCGCGGCGAAGCGGCCGTCCCAGCTCATGGACCAGCTCATGTCCAGCAGCAACACCGTCGCCGCACGGGTGGAGTATTGCGAGTCGAAGACCATGAAGTCCCTGGGGTCCAGGTTCAACGGCAGCGTCGGGTTGCGGCGCAGGGCGCTTCTCAAGGTCTCGTTGAGATTCAGGTTCAACGGGTCGCCCGACACGTACGGCTTGCTCGACTCGGGAACCATCTCCTGGGAGCCGTGCCGGGCGATCTGGTGCCGCCCGGCGGCATCCCGGCTGAGTTGCCTGTAGATGTCTCTCAGAGCGATCTGGCCGATGCGCCGAACGCCGCGCGGCGTCAACTCGAAGTGATCGCCCTTGTCCACCACGTATCCGCCGTCCTCCAGGGACGACTCCATCCGCATGACCCCCTCGTAGTCCTCCTGGGCCTGAGCTCCAAGGAGGCTGTTGAGGAGATCCATGTCCACGTCCTTGGGCTGGCTGCTGGACAGTTGGCCTTCCAGCTTCTGGAGGCCCTCCATGCGCTCCTGGAGCTCCGCGGCTTCCTCGAAATTCAACGATTCCTGACCCCTGAAGAGGTTTCCTTCACGTCGAATATAGTTTTCGAGTCGGCGGATCTTCTCCAGTTGTGACAGGATCTCCTCGAAGTCCTTGCGGGCCTCGGGGTTCTCGAAGCTGTAGCCCGCCAGCCGCTCGATGGCGTCGCTCAGCTTGGGCGGCAGGTGCTGCAGGAACTCGTCCTTCTGCTCGGCCTCGGCCCGGTCCGGATGCTGCTCCAAGGTCTTGCGTTCCTCGGCGACGATGTCCTGTAGCTTTTCCTGAATCTCGTCGAGGGCCGAACGGATCTGGTACTGCTCGTACATCCGCCGCTTTTCGCGGGCCACTCGTGACAGCAGGTCATCCAGACCGGAGACCCGGTCATCGTCTTCGCCCATGCCGCGCTGCATGAGGCGACGCATGGACTGTTGCAGATCGCCGGTCTCGTCGAGGTGCTCGTTGAGTTGGTCGAACACCTCGTCGGACCTGATGGACCTGTCCTCAAATCCGTTCCAGCGACTGTAGCGAGCGTGGATCATGACGCGTCAACTTCGGGTCGAGCGGTCGGGGGCTTCGATCCCCACAGGCAGGTTCGGGCCCGTGAGGCGGCGATCACTTCCCATAGGTGATTCGTCCCCCTTCGGCCTCCTTGTTGAGCTTCTGGTGCAGATGCAAGCCTTCCAGCACCAACTCCGTGGCCGAAGCCAGGAACTCCGGCGAGTCGACATCCCCCAGGGATCGGATGGCTTCCCCCAGTCCGGGGATTTCCTTGATGCCCTCGAGGTAGTCGTCCGAGCGCATCTCATCGGAGACTTCCACGCCCCAGCCCGAATTGAAGTACTCGATAATGCTCTGCAGTGAGTTGATGTCGAAGCGGTTGTCGAAGGTCTTGAGGATCGCCCGATTCAAGAGCCGCTCGATCAGCTCTTCCTCGTTTTTCTCCTCACCCACGTACTCCACTTCGATCTTCCCGCAGGTGGATGGAAGAACGGCGTGGAGGTCGCTGACGCGAGGCACGATGGCGGTCTCGCCGACCCGCAACGCGCGTTTTTCCGCGTTGCTGATCATGCTCTCGTAGTTGTTGATGGTCACACGGACGCTGACTCCGGAGGACTGGTTGATCTCGCTTGAGTTGCGCGCCTCGAAGGTCAAATGGGCGAGAACTTCCTTCATGAAGTCCGGAATCATCACCGACTGGCTGCGATCGTCGATGGGGGCCGATTCCTGCTCCATGATATCGATTTCGTGCTCGACCGCACGCGGATAGTGGGTCCTGATCTGGACGTCGAAGCGATCCTTCAGGGGCGTGATGATACGACCCCGGCTGGTGTAGTCTTCCGGATTCGCGCTGGCCACGATGACCACGTCGAGGGGCAACCGGATCTTGTATCCCTTGATCTGGACGTCCTTCTCCTCCATGAGATTGAACAGCCCGACCTGAACCTTCTCCGTGAGGTCCGGGAGCTCGTTAACGGCGAAGACGCCACGGTTGGTGCGGGGGACAAGACCGTAGTGTATGGTTTCCTCATCCGCGAGGTAGCGTCCTTCCGCGACCTTGATCGGGTCGATCTCGCCGATGAGATCGGCGATGGAAACGTCCGGAGTCGCCAGTTTCTCGCCGTAGCGTTGATCCCGGTCGATCCACTCCACCTCCAGCTTGTCGCCGTTCTCGGCCAGCTTGCGCCGGCACGGGGCGCATATGACGTTGAAGGGATCGCAGTTGATCTCGCAGCCCTTGACCCTCGGGATCTCTTCGTCCAGCAACAGGGTGAGACCGCGAATGATACGCGACTTCGCCTGCCCTCTCTCGCCCAGAAAGACCATGTGATGGCCCGACAGGACCGCGTTCTCGATCTCCGGAATCACGGTCTCGTCGTAGCCCACGATGCCCGGCAGGATCCGGTTCCCGGACTTGAGATGATTCATGAGATTGTTGCGCATCTCGTCGCGCACCGATCGCACGACAACGCCACTCCGTTTCAGTTTGCCCAGGGTATTGATGGATTCCACGCCAGTACCTCCTACCAAGCCATTTGATCCTGTTGCGGTGTTCCTTGGAGTCCGGTGACCGGTATCGGCCGTTCGCGGAACGAACTCCCCACACGGGTGGCTACCGCCCGTGCGGCGCAGCCACTAGCAGCCGTCCTCGGCGGCAGGGCTCTGGTTGACCCGCAGACGAAGCTCCTTGCCAACCTTGAAGAACGGGATTCTCTTGGAGGACACGGATACGATTTCCCCGGTCTTGGGATTGCGTCCGTCCCGGGCCCTCCGGTGCTTGACCACAAAACTGCCGAAGCCCCGGATCTCGATCCGTTCCTCGCGCTGCAAGGCGGCGACAAGGGAGTCGAAGACAGAGTTGATGATCACCTCCGCATCAAAACGCGACAGGTGGGGAAACCGGTCATTGATTTCTTCGATCAGGTCTCGCTTAGTCATGCAGTTCCCCGAAAGATCTCCGGCGCCCGCTATTCCTCTTCCTTGTCGCCGTCTTCCGTCGCCGCCCCGGGACGACCTTCCCGGTCCAGCTTCAACTCCTCGTTCAGGATGGTCTCGAACGAGAACCGTCCCGCCTCCTTCTCCCGCTTCAGATACGTTTCCAGCTCTTCTCTTTCTTCCGACCGCTTCAGGGCACGGATGCTGAGCCCGATCTTCCGTTCCTGAAGGTCGACATTGACCACCTCCGCCTCGACGACGTCCCCCACCTGGTGAAGGCTCGAAGGCTTGTCGACGTGCTCGGTGCTCAGTTGGGACACATGGATCAACCCTTCCACGCCTTCGCCCACGCGCACGAAGACGCCGAAATCCAGCACCCTGACGACCTCACCCGTGATCCGGGTGCCGGGCGGATTCTCCTTGACCACGCGTTCCCACGGATCCATGGTCAACTGCTTCACTCCGAGGGAGAAGCGCTCCACCTGCGGGTCGACCCCGAGCACCTTGGCTTCCACCATGTCACCCTTCTTGTACAGCTCGGAGGGGTGCTTGATCTTCTTGGTCCAGTCCAGATCGGAGATGTGGATCAGCCCGTCGATGCCCTCTTCCACGCCGACGAACACTCCGAAGTCCGTGATGTTCCGTACCGGCCCCGTGACAATGCTGCCCTCGGGGTATTTTTCCTTGGCCAGGAACCACGGGTTCGGCAGCACCTGTCGCAGCCCCAACGAGATACGCCGGCGTGCGGGATCCACGTTGAGCACCATGGCCTCCACGGTCTCCCCGACCTGAACGACCTTCGAGGGATGCGAAAGCTTCTTCGCCCAGGACATTTCCGATACGTGGATCAGCCCCTCGACCCCCTTCTCCAACTCCACGAACGCGCCATAGTCCGTCAGGCCCACGACCTTGCCGGTAATCTTGGAGTCGACGGGATACCGCTCCGACACCGACTCCCACGGATCCGGGGTGATCTGCTTCATGCCCAGGGAGATCCGCTCCTTCTCCTTGTCGAACTTGAGCACCACCACCCGGATGGTCTCCGCGAGGCTCAACAGGTCACTCGGATGGTTGACGCGACCCCACGACATGTCGGTGATATGCAGGATCCCGTCGATGCCGCCCACATCCACGAAAGCGCCGTAGTCGGTGATGTTCTTGACAACGCCTTCCAGGATGACACCCTCCTCGAGAACGGCGAGGGTCTCCTTCTTGAGCACTTCCCTTTCCTTCTCGAGCAGGACCTTGCGCGACACCACCACGTTGTCGCGCATCCTGTTGTACTTGAGGATCGTAAACCGGTCCTGTTTTCCCACGAACTGGTCGAGATTCCGGGTGGGCCGAATGTCCACGTGAGAGCCGGGAAGGAAACCGTCCACCCCCACGTCCACCTTGAAGCCGCCCTTCACCCTCGCGACGATGGTGCCGTCGACGGGCGTCATCTGCTCGTAGGCGTTCTCGATCCGGTCCCAGACCTTGATGCTCTCGGCTTTCTGGCGCGAGAGAACGATCTCGCCGCGATCCCCCTCGGGGGATTCAAAGAAGACGTCCACGTCGTCGCCGACGTTCACCTCCAGGGTTCCGTCACGATCCTGGAACTCCTGCACCGAAATACGCCCTTCGGTCTTGTAACCCACGTCAACCACCACGTGGGTAGGGTTGATATCGACTATCTTGCCGGTGACCACGCCGCCCGGCTGCACCGCCTGCAAGCTTTCCTCGAACAAGGACTCGAAGTCGTCCTCGGCAGTCGATTGTTCCTGGCCCTCCGAAGTGGAGGGGTTCTTGTCAGCCTCGCCTTCCATCATGAAACAGTTCTCCCATTCTCATTGGATTTCAAATCGATTTCTCGCAGTATCTGCTCCACCACCGCCGCCACCGGAAGCGCCGTCGAGTCGATGAGCACCGCGTCTTCGGCCTGCCTGAGCGGCGCCACCTCCCGCTCCTTGTCCCGGCGGTCCCGGCGCATGACGTCGGCCAGGGTTTCCGCCAGCGTCAGCGCCGAATCGCCGCCGGCATGCTCCTTGAACCGCCGGCGCGCCCGTGTCTCCGGCGAAGCATCCAGATAGATCTTCACGTCGGCCTCGGGGAATACCACCGTCCCCATGTCGCGACCTTCGGCCACGATGCAGCCGCTGCGCCCCATGGAACGCTGCAGGTCGGCCATCCGTTGCCTTACGATCTTCATGCCGGAAACTCGTGACGCCATCTGACCGACCTCCGGCGTGCGGATCGCTCCGCTCACGTCCGCGCCGTCCAACAGCACCGATGGAGCGTCCGCATCGGCTCCCAGATCCACCACCGTGCTCCCGAGGATTCGGCCGAGGGCACTCTCGTCACCCGGATCGGCGCCGTGGCGCATGACCTTCCATGCCAACGCCCGATACATCGCACCGGTATCCATATAACGATATCCCAGACGCTTCGCCACAGCCTTGGCGACGGTACTCTTGCCCGCTCCGGCCGGGCCGTCGATGGCCACGATCAACTATCCTATCCTCACTCGGCAGCGGGCACAACCAATGTTCCGGCACCGCATTCGCGCGCAGTTCCCTCTCAACCACGTATCCTTCGGAGACTCTCGAAGAAACCCGGAAACGATACCTTCACGCATTCCTCGTTCGACAAGAGAATTCCACCCGGTGTCGACAAGCCGGCGACCGCCAGCGCCATGGCCACCCGGTGGTCGTCATGACTCTCCACCGAGGCGCTCTTGAGGTTGCACGAACCCTCGATGGTCACGTCATCGCCGTGCACTTCCGTCGTCACGCCCATCTTGGAGAGCTCGACGCTCATGGTCGCGATTCGGTCGGACTCCTTGAACCGCAGCTCACCGACATCCCGAAACAGCGTGGTCCCCTTGGCCAGGGCCGCGGCCACGAACAGCACCGGGTACTCGTCGATGGTGCGGGGCGCCAGCTCGGGCTGAACCTCGGTACCCCGCAGCACTCCACCCCGCACCCGGAGATCCGCCACCGGCTCGCCGGCCTCGTCCCAGGTACGCGTCATTTCGATCTCCGCGCCCATGGCCCGCAACACCTCGAGCACGCCGCTACGCGTGGGATTGCAGCCCACACCCCGGATGGAGACGTCCGATCCGGGTATGGTCGCCGCGGCCACGGCAAGGAACGCGGCCGACGACACGTCACCCGGAACCCGGAGACGCGTTCCCGAAAGTTCCTGCCCGCCCTTGACCACCACTCTCCGGCCGGCGCTCTCCACCGAGGCGCCGAACCCCCGCGCCATGATCTCCGTGTGATCCCGGGAACGGTACGGCTCCTCGAAGCGGGTCTCTCCGCGCGCCTGCAAACCCGCCAGCAGGACGGCCGACTTGACCTGGGCGCTGGCCACCGGCGACGCGTACTCGATGCCCTGAAGCCGGCCGCCGCGAATCTCCAGGGGGGCACGGCCTTCCTTCCCCGTCACCCGGGCTCCCATTCGCGTCAGCGGCTCGATCACCCGCTTCATCGGGCGGGTGCGGAGCGAGTCGTCGCCATCGAGCCGGACATCGAAGGACCGGCCCGCCAACAGTCCCGCGAGCAAACGCATGGTGGTGCCGGAATTGCCGCAGTCGATGGTTTCACGCGGCGCCTGCAAGCCGTCCCAACCCTTGCCCTCGATGCACAACTCGTCATCCTCGCGCCGAAACCGAACGCCCATACGCCTGAACGCCGCCACCGTACTGGAGTTGTCGGCCCCGCGGGACAGGTTGGCAATACGCGTCTCACCCCGCGCGACCGCGCCCATGATCACGGCGCGATGACCGACGGACTTGTCCCCGGGAACTTCCAACTCGCCCCCGAGGGGCTGCGAGGCCTGTTCAACCCTCACCGCCATCGCTACGACATCCTCTTGCGCGTCGCCAGCGCCTGCTCGAACTCCCGCTCCAACCGCGGCCCGTCGTCCTTGCGGATGCAATCCGCAATCCTTTCGAGCCCACGGGCGTACACCCGAATTCCCTTGAGTACGGCCTCACGATTGAGCAGGCAAATGTCGCGCCACAATTCCGGACGGCTGGCGGCGATGCGGGTGGTGTCCTTGAAGCCCGCCCCGCAATATCCGGCGAGGTCCAACGAGTCCACCTTGGTGCGTTCCAGGGCGTTCACCAGCGCATAGGCCGCCACGTGGGGCAGGTGGCTCACCACCCCCAGGATCCGGTCGTGAAGCCGGACGTCCATCAACTCCACCTTGGCTCCGACCCGCCGCCAGAACGTCCGCAGCTTCTTCAGCGCGCCGGGATCGGTCTTCCTCGTGGGGGTGAGGATACAGCGGCGGCCGACGAACAGGTCCGCTCTCGCCGGATCGGGACCCCACTGATCGCTGCCGGCAATGGGATGGGCCCCGACGAAGGAGGGACCCCCTTTCAGCAAACGTTCCATGTCCGCCACCACCCGGCGTTTCACGCTGCCCACGTCGCTGATGAGGCATTGCGGGTGGATGCGCGGCAGAAACGTCCGGGTTACCGGCGCGATGGCGCTGACCGGCGTAGCCAGCACCAGAAAGTCGGCGTCCTCGGGAAAATCCCCGGCGTCCAGAAAGTAGGTGTCCAGCATGCCGAGTTTCCGTGCGCGGCGCAGGGTCTTCTCGTTGCGGCCGTAACCGACGACCCGCCCCACCAGCCCGCGCTCCTTCGCGGCCAACGCCATGGATCCGCCGATGAGGCCCACGCCCGCGATCACCATGGTTCGAAACATCAGCACCCGCCCCCGGATCCGTCCAGGATTTGCGAAAGGCCGTCCAGGAACTTGCGGTTCTCGTCCGGGGTCCCCACGGTCACCCGCACATGATCCGGAAACTCCGGGCCCACGGGCCGTACGATGACCCCCCGGCGCATGAGCTCCTCGAAGACGCGGCCGACCTGCCCCGTCCGCACCAGCATGAAGTTGGCCTGACTCGGGACCCAGTCGACCTCGAGGGCCGTCAGCCCTTCCGTCAGAAACGCCAGACCCTGCCGGTTGACCTCGAGGCTCCGGCGAAGGTGTTCGGTGTCCTCCACCGCCGCCGTCGCCGCCCACTGAGCCGCGGCATTGACGTTGAAAGGCTCGCGCACCTGATTCATCAGGGCCACCAGCTCGGGATGGGCGATGCCGTATCCGATGCGCAGGCCCGCCAGTCCGTACACCTTGGAAAAGGTCCTGAGGGTCAGAACGGCCCGATCTGCCCGGTGATCCTCGAGGGAGTCCGGATAGTCCGGATCGGTGGCGTACTCGAAGTAGGCCTCGTCCGCCACCACGAGCACCTCGGGGCCCACCCGCTCGAGGAAGTCCTCCCACTCCGGCCGCCGGTAGACCGTGCCCGTGGGGTTGTTGGGGTTGGCCAGGAAGACGCAACGCGTTTTGGGCGTCAACGCCCCGGCCATGCCCTCCAGGTCGTACCCGTAGTCTTTCAGCGGCACCGTCCGCACCGCGGCCCCCATGGCATCCAGCGCAAGGCCATAGGCCACGAACGTACCCCGGGATTGCAGGGCCTCGTCGCCCGGGCGCAGGAACGTACGGACCGCCAGCTCGATCAACTCGTTGGAGCCGTTGCCGAAGATCAGCCGTTCCGGCTCGACTCCCAGCTTGCCGGCCAGGGCATGCCGAAGGTGGAAACAGCCGCCGTCCGGGTAGAGATGCAGTTCCTCCAGCCGGTCCCGCAACGCGGCGATCGCCTTCGGCGACGGCCCCAGGGGGTTCTCGTTGGACGCCAGCTTGGCCGACCCCTGAATGCCGTATTCCCGCTCCACCTCGTCGATGGGCTTGCCGGGCACATAGGGAACGATGCGGCGAATGTAGTCCGGAACCTTTTCGGCGATGCTCATAGGCTGCAGGGATAGGACCCGAGGACCCTCAGAAAAACGCAGCTCTCGGCGAGCTGGTCCAGGGCGCGCTTCACCCGGGGCTCCTGTTGATGGCCTCTGAAGTCGATGAAGAACACGTACTCCCATGCCTTCTGGCGCGAGGGACGCGACTCGATCTTGGTGAGGTTGATCTTGTGTCTCGCGAAGGGCGCCAGCATGTCGTGGAGCACGCCGACACGATCCTTGACCGCAAACACGATACTGGTCTTGTCCTCGCCCGTGGGCGACGGCGGATCTTCACCGATGACAAAGAACCGCGTGATATTGTCGTGATTGTCCGCGATGTCGGCCTGGACGATCTTGAGCCGGTATACATCGCCCGCCAGGCGACTGGACACCGCCGCCACCTCCCGGTCCGAGCGCGCTTGCCTGGCAGCCTGCGCCGTGCTCGACACCTCTTCCACGGCGGCGTGGGAGTAATGGGCGGCCAGCCACCGGCGGCATTGGCCCAGGGCATGCGAATGGGAAAGGATACGGCGTACGTCCTTCGCCCGGCCCGATCGGGACAGCAGGCAAAGCTCGATATCGACGCTGACCTCGCCGCAGATCTGAACGTCCGACTCCTGCAGCAGATCCAGGGTGTGGGTCACCACCCCTTCGGTGGAGTTTTCGATGGGCACCACGCCGTAGTGGACGTTGCCCGCGCTGACCTCCCGAAAGACGTCGTCGATGGTGGGCTCGGCGGAGTAGCGTACGGTGCTGCCGAAATGCCGCTGCGCGGCCATGTGGGTGAAGGTTGCCTCGGGGCCGAAGAACGCCACCTTCATCCGGGCCTCGATACCGCGGCAGGCCGACAAAATCTCCCGATAGACGGCGCGAACGGACGCGGCCGGCAACGGTCCCGCGTTGGCTTCGGATATCCGCCGGTACACCGCCCGTTCGCGGCTCGCCACGTATACGGGCCTTCCGGTGCGGTTCTTCTGATCCCCGATCTTCAGGGCAAGAGATGCCCTCTCGTTGAGAAGCGCTACAATCCTGGAATCAGCTTGGTCGATCTTTTTTCGGAGGGCATCTACCGATTCTCTGCGGCTCAATGAAAACCTCGAGGGGGATGGATTGCGACCGAAAGGGTACGTTAGCTGAACTCCTGTGCAATTGCAACTCCGCGTCGCCACAGGTGTTTGGCCATCGCACCGGCGGTCCTGGCGGGCGTCGATGCCCGGCGGGAATCATGGTACCCTGCCGCAACGGCGGACCGTCCATGCAAAAACAGACCCAAGCCTATCTCTACGCCGCCGTCACGGTGCTGTTCTGGTCCACCGTGGCGACGGCGTTCAAGCTATCCTTGCGTCATGTCGGCGCCGACGTGCTGGTCTTTTATTCCTCGCTGGTGTCCGTCCTCGTGCTGCTCTGCATAACCCTGGCCACCGGGCGGCTCGGACAGCTCCGGGAGTGGCGCCTCGGCGACCTCCGCACGTCGCTTTGTCTGGGCTTCCTGAACCCCTTCCTGTACTACCTCGTCCTCTTCAGGGCCTATGATCTCCTGCCGGCGCAGGAGGCCCTGACGCTGAACTTCACATGGCCCATGGTGCTGGCGCTGTTCTCCATCGTCCTGCTCCGGCAGCCCATCAGCTTCCGCGCCGTCGCGGCAATGGCCGTCAGCTTTACCGGCGTGGCGGTCATTGCCACCCGGGGAGACCTGCTGGGCCTCGACCTGACCAACCCGCGGGGGGTGGCGTTGGCGTTGGGAAGCACGCTGATATGGACGCTCTACTGGATCTACGGGGTCAAGGACACCCGGGATCCCGTGACACGCCTGCTGGTGAATTTCGTGTGCGGATGCGGGCTCTCCGGCGGCTACCTGTGGCTCTCGGGCAACCTGGATACACCCGGCGTCCTGGGCCTGGCGGGGGCCGCCTATATCGGCACCTTCGAGATGGGTATCGCGTTCGTCGCCTGGCTCCGGGCGCTCAAGCTCTCCCGTACCACGGCACAGGTGGGGCAACTGATCTACCTGACCCCGTTCCTTTCGCTCCTGGTGATCTCGTCGTTCGTGGGAGAGGCCATCTACCCGAGCACCGTGGCGGGACTGGCGTTGATTGTCGGGGGGATTGTGCTACAACGGCGGATCGGCTGACGCCGCCCCCTCCGTCTCCGAGGGGGCCTTTCACTTGAGCAGAGGAAAGGACCAGGGGCTCATCTCCTCCGCGGTCCGGCCCAGCGCGTCCCAGTCCTGCAGATGACCCCAGGCGAACTCCGCCGCATCCTGCGCCTGCCGCCGCAGAGATTCGAGGTCCACTCCCGGAATCTTCCCCTGCTCCATGCGCACCACGCCGTCGACGATGACGGTCTGGACGTCGTCACCGATACCGCACTCCACCAGGCTCTTGATGGGATCGCGTACCGGCCCGTACCTCAGGGTCCCGCGGCCGGAGAGATCGACGATGATGATGTCCGCGCGAGCTCCCGGCGCCAAGCGGCCCAAGTCATCGCGCCCCAGCGCCCTGGCGCCCCCCAGGGTGGCGGCCTCGAAGACCTCCGCCGCCGTAGCCGCGCGCAGGTTGTGTCCGATGACCTTGCCGAAGTAGGACGCGGTGCGCATCTGCATCATGAAATCCCGTGGATAGGTGTCGCTGCCCAGGGCGATGTTGACCCCGGCCTTGCGGTACCGTTCCCAGGAGTCCAGGCACCGCCCCCGGCGGGCGATATTGACCGGGCAATGGGAGATGGACACGCCGTATTCGCCCATGAGCTCCAGGTCACGGCCGCCGGAGAAGTTCATCTGCGGGTTCTCGGCCACGAAGTTCCCGTGCCCGATGGTCAGGTCCGGACCCAGAAGCCCCACGGACTCCAGCAGCTCCACCGGGGTCATCCGGTGATCCAGAACGAGCTGGAAGAACTCGATGACGTTGTAGGCCGCGTGGGTCGATATCGGCGCCTTGAGCTCGTCCGCCGCCTTCCGCGTGGCCCGAAGCAGATCCAGCGTGCAGGTCTCGGCTTCCCGCGGAATCAGGATCCCCCGGACCCGGTCACCGCAACTGCCGTTGACGCGCTTGATGAAGTCGACGGCGCCCTCGAACTCCCGCCAACCCGCAGCCTCGTCCACCGCCCGCTTGAGCCGGCCCGCTTCGTCCGCCACCCAACGGCCCGAATCGAACCCGGGTCCCAGATAGGCGCGGCTTCCGAGCCGGTCCACCTCTTCCAACAGCCCTTCCTGAACCCGGAGCTGGCTGCCGATCTCCATGAACGTGGTGACGCCGTTGCGCAGCAGCTCGGCCACCGTAAAGGTGGCATGCAGGTTGGTGCCTTCATCGGCGCCGGTCTGGTCCGGCCTCGTGTACCGGGGATCTCCCGCCGGCCGCGTTCCTTCCCGGGGCACGCTGATCTCCAGGAACGGCTGGCCGAAATAGTCCGGCCGGCCGGTATCCGTGATCAGCCGGTGTGATGCCCGGTGGCCGCCGTGAACATGCATGTCGATGAAACCCGGCGCCACCAGCATCCCGCGGGCGTCGATCTCGCGGTCGACGTCCCCGTCGAAGTCCGAGCCCACGTGCAGGATGTGCCCTTCCTCGAAGACCACCACCCCGTCCCGCACGAGCGCGTGGGTCTCACCCTGATGGCCGACGATCCAACCGCCGCGAATCAACGTACGCATGTCCTGCCTCCCGCCAAGTGAGCTTCCGAAGGGCGTTGATCACATGCAGGGGCGGCCGGCCGGTCGCCCCTGCCGGACATCGTCCTGGCGACAACTCCGCGGCACAGCCCTAAGTTGGCTCTTCCCCGAACGGCAGCTCGGTTCCCAGGCCTTTCTCCCGCGCCAGCCGGTAAACCCAGCTCGCGATGCCGACGTCCAGGATGCCCATGCCCGGCGATTCGTAGAGAATGATCTCGTCGTCGCTCCGGCGTCCGGCCTTCTTTCCGGAGACGACGTCGCAGAACTCCGCCGCCACGTCGTCCCTCGAGAACTTGCCGCCGGCCAGCAGCGAGGGAAAGGGTTTTCGGGGCGGGCTGTCCCCCAGCACCTGGTCGGTGCCGGAAAGGAACACCCGCGACCGCTCCACCGTCGCCTCGTCGAATTCGCCGGGGGCAAGGGACATGACGAGCACCCCCGGCTCCAGCCAGTCGCCCTCGAACACGACCGTGTTCCCGGAGGTGGCCAGCAGCATGATGTCGGTGTTCTCGACCGCTTCCCGACCGGACTCCACCGCCGCCACCTCGATGCCCAGCACCGCCGACATCTCCTCGGAGAACCGCCGCCGGTTATCCGCGCTCCGGCTGTAGGCCTTGACGTGCCGGATGTCGCGCACCGCGCTGCACGCCTGGACGAACCCGCGTGCGTAACGTCCGGTGCCGATGACTCCCAGCGTCTGCGCATCCGCGCGCGCCAGGTACTTCGCCGCCACCCCGTAGGGGGACGCGGTGCGGACCGCGTGCAGATGGTAGTCCGAGATGATGGCCGCCATCTCCATGTCTTCCCACTTGAAGAGGCAGATGACCTCGGACCGGTTGGTTCCCTGGTATCCCGAGTAGACCCGCACCGCCGCATACCCCAGCTCCGGCACCATGCCCGGCAGGATACGGATGTTGTGCCAGAGATGACCCGGGTGATCGGGATGCTCCATGGTCAGGCGTTTGAGATGGAACGTGCTGCCCTCGGACTGCTGGCGCAGCACCTCCTCGATGACCGCGACCGCTTCTCCGTACGCGTTCCGGCCCGCGATGGCCGTGAGGACGTCTTCTTCCGTGAGAAAGAGCATGATCCGTGACTACTTTTTTTCTTTCGACTGCGTTACGGCGGCCCCTCCAAGGGGCGACCAGCCGGTCGCCCCTACCCTGCTACAATTCTCCTAATCGAGACCGTAGAGCCGCGCGGCGTTGCCGCCCAGCACCGCCTCCTTCTGCTCTTGCGTCAGGTCGTCCCGCTTCAACAGCTCGTCGATCTCGTGCCGGCAGGTGGCGGCGTCGAAGATCTCGTGAGGGAAGTCGCTGGCGAACAGGAAAGGCTCGGCTCCGGCCTGCTCCACGGCAAAGGCCAGCCCGGCGTCGTCGCAATCGAAGCCGACGAAGATCCTCCCCTCCCGGACGTGGCGCTTGAAATGCTCGCTGGCCTTCTCGTCGGGCCTGGGCCCGGGCACGGGGTCTCCGGCAAGATCGATCTGAATGTGCCCCTCGTTGTACGAGCGGTCGAGCCGGTCCATGAAGAACGGCACCCAGGTGGCGCCGCCTTCCAGGAAACCCACCCGCAGCCCGGGGAAGCGCTCGAAGATGCCATGGCTCAACATCGCCGCCGCCTGCACCATGATGCCGAAGGGATGGCCGAGAGCATGCACCGGATAGTAGACGCTGAAACCGTCCAGGCCGAGATGATGGTGGGCGCCTCCGTGCACGGTGAGACAGCAGCCGAGCTTCTCCGCCTCTTCATAGATCGGCCAGTAGGCCTTGGCCCCCAGGTGGCCCTTGATGGCCTCGCCGTTGGAGGGCAGCATGGCGCCGACCATGCCCAGCTCCCGGACGCAGCGTCGCAGCTCGACCACCGCGGCCTCT
Source organism: uncultured Binatia bacterium (SeqCode) (assembly GCA_965218305.1). Taxonomy (GTDB): domain Bacteria; phylum Desulfobacterota; class Binatia; order UBA9968; family JAJDTQ01; genus JAJDTQ01. The sequence goes on from OZ244617.1 coordinate 1,465,803, forward strand.
TCGTCCTGGATCGGAATGAGGCCGACGCCCTTGAGACGCGGCGTGGTGCTGGTGAAACGGTCGTGCAGCCAGTTGTTGTAGGCCCGGCAGGCCGCGATGGCCCATTCCACCGAGACGATGCGGCCGACCCCCAGGCCGGCGCTGGGGTAGAGCACGCTCCACGCGATGCCGGTCTCTTCGATGAACTGCAGCCACTCCTCGGGGCCCGGCGCGGTCTTCATGCTGCCGCCGACGTACGTGGGCACGCGGTTCTTCATCAGGTAACGGAAATGAAGGTGGTCGAACACGGGAAACAACTGGCTGAACTGATTCCCCTCGGGCATGTACCGCGCGATCTCGTCGCCGAAAAAGTAGTCGTTGATGTGGCCGTCCGCGTCGTTGATGGTCGGCATGAATCCGTCTCCTTCAGGCCAATCGCCTGTTATCGCAGGCCGTAGAGGCTGTCAAACCGCAAGCCGATAGCGTCCTTCGGCGTCCTGGTCGATCTCCCCGGCCGCGTGCAGCTCGCCCATGGCCCGGGCGACGGACTGGAAACCGGCTCCCGGAACGCTTTCCGCGATCTCGCTGAAGTACATGGACCGGCCGGCGAGCAGTTCACGTATGGCCGCCGCGGCATCCTCGATGCTTGCGCCGCCGGCGTCGCCCGCGGCCTCCGGGACCGCCTCGCCCGGCTCCGCTTCGCCCAGGTAGGCGCCGAGGTCCAGCTCATCGGCGTGGGGATAGGTGATGCGTTGGTACCGCGCCCTGGGGACGCCGTCGGGAATGGTGGCGTCGATGCCGCACTTGGCGGTGGTGGGGATTCCTTCCGACAGCGGAAGGCTCGGATCGAGGGGCTTCGAGCGGGCGTCCGAGAGGATGGTGACGTCGCGGTCGGCCTGCACCCGGGTGGCCATGGCCCATTCGACCTCCATGGCGTCGTAGACGTCGATCTCGTCATCCACGATCACGACGTGCTTGAGATCCGCCACCGATAGCGCCGCCATGATGGCGTTCTGGGGATCGCCCGGCTGTTTGCGGATGGCGATCACGGCGTGCCAGTGGCAGCAGCCTCCCGGCGTGACGTTCACCGCGGTCACCGTCACCCCGGCCGCGTCGAGGACGCGTTTGAGCACCGCCTGGAACCCGTGCTCCTTGATCCAGATGTTCTCCCAGGGCATGTGCAGCGCGTAGTAGACGGCGTCCTCGCGGCGCGAGATCGCCTTGACCCGCACGTGCGGGTTGTAGTGCACGTCCCCCATAAGGCGCGTCATCTCGCCGAACCGGCCTTCCTGGCGGGTCCAGCCCGTGGGCAGGATCTCGGCCTCGAGCACGATCTCGGCATCCGCCAGGCACGGCGCGTCGATGGTCCTGCAGGCGCCCAGGCGAACCGCCCGCCCCAGCATGCCGCCGGCGATGGCCAGCTCGTTGCGCCCCAGGGGCGCCTTGTAGAGGGACGCCATCAGCTCCAGCGGGTGGGTGCCGATGTTGATGGAGATGGGCAGCGGAGCATTGGCCGCCAGGGCCTTCTCCGCCAGCCTGCGAAGGTTGTTGGGGGTGACGATGTCGATGCCCGTGAGTGCCCGCTCCTTGACCTGGAAACGATAGGTGCCGGCGTTGAGGCCGTATTCCGGATCGCGCGCCAGGGTGACGCCTGCCGTAATGGTGGGACCGCCGTCGAACTCGGAGAAGACCGGCACCGGGAGGCTGAAGAGGTCCACGGCAGCGCCCTCCTGCACGGACCTGCGTTCCCCTTCGTCGCTCACCTCGATGGGATCGATGGGATTGTCGAGGGCGCGGCTGAGGCGCTGCTCCATCTGCGCGTAGTCGCAACCGGCCGACAAGGCGATGCGCCTGCGGTCGTTCAACAGCCCCGAGACCACGGGCATGTCGTAGCCGCGTACCCTATGGAACAACAGCCCGGCGGACGATTGATCCACCAGCGCCGCGATGTGCCGGACATCCACCGGTTTATGGATGTCGACGAGCTCGCCGGCGTTCCGCAGATCGTCCAGGAAGGTCCGGAAAGTCTCCATCCGGTCACCCGGTGAGCTTGCTCATCAGCCGCCGCGCCCGCTCCACGGCTCCCGGCTCGATGGATAGGGTCGAGGCGAACTCGCCCAGGGGCTTGGTGGCGTCGATGCCCATCTTGGCGGTGATGGCATCGGTGGCCGACGGATCCAGCAACGTGCCCATGGCCGAGTCGACGATGAAGACGTCCCGGTCCGCCTGCATCCGGGTGGCGATCGCCCACAGCACCTGTTCCTCGTCGAAGATGTCGACGTCGTCGTCCACCACCACCACCAGCTTGACGTAGTGGTCGGCCCCCAGCACGCTGAAGATCGCCTGCTTGCCCTGCCCCTCGGCGGTCTTCCGCAGGGACACGTAGCAGTGGAAGCTGCCGATGCCCGACCGCACCGGCACGTGCACCGCCTTGAGGTTGGGTATGGTCTTCCCCAGCACGTTAGTGAACTCCACCTCCCGGGGCATGGACAGGCAGCGGCAATGCTCCATGCTGTCGCCGCCGTTGATGTCCTGGTAAACGGCCCCGTTGCGGTAGTGCAGCGCCGTCGCCTCGAAGACGTTCTCGGTGCTCCGGGTCGAGGCGTAGCCGGTGAACTCGCCGAACGGCCCCTCCTTCTCCCGCACGTCCTTGAGAATCCGCCCTTCGATGACGATCTCCGACCACCGGGGCACGTTGACGTCCACGGTGGCGCAGCGCGCGAGCTCCAACGGCTCCCCCAGGAGCCCTCCCTGCAGTGCGAACTTCTCCGTTCCCGCCGGCGGCAGCGTCAAGGCCCCCAGAGAGATCAGCGGGTGCACGCCGATGCACACCGCGGCTTCCAGGCTCTCCCCCTGTTCCTCGGACCGGCGGAAATACTCGAACATGCGCCGCCGGGAGTGAAGGCTCACCCCCAGCTTGCGCGGCCCCTTGAGCTGCATGCGATGGAACCCCACCGTGCTCATGCCCGACTGCGGGTCCCGCGCCACCACCAGCCCGGCGGTCACGTAGGGGCCGCCGTCCTGCTCGAAATGGGTCAGGATGGGAAGCTGCCCCAGATCCACCGACTCGTTCAGCAGACTGTTTTCCTGAAAGGGAGCGTCCTTCGCCACCGTGGGCTGTATGGGCTGCTGGATCCGCTCCTTGAACTCGTGAATCAGCCGTTCCTCCGACGTGCCGAAGGCCCAGGCCAGCCGCGGACGGTGCGCCAGCACGTTGGCCGCCGTGACGAAGTCACTCCCGGCGATGTTCCGGAACATCACCGCGGGGCACGAAGGCAGCCGTTCGGCCTCCATGACCAGGGCGGTGGCCTCGAACTCCCGGGACACCGGCTCCTTGACCTCGAGGAACTGCTCGGGGCATTCGTCCTTCAATCGCTTCAAGAAACTCTGCAAATCCTGTGGCACTCGATTCTCCTTGCATTCCGTCATCCCCACCCCTCCCCGCCTGGATCCCGGGTCAAGCCCGGGATGACGCTTTGGGCGCCACCGCATGACGCTTTGGGCGCCACCGCGGCTCACGGCTGGCGCATTCTTTCCTCTACCGCATCGATGGAGCAGTCCAAAGGCCGAGGTGAAGCGACGGCCTGCAACGCGGCATCCACGTCCTTGAGGCCGTGGCCCGTGGACAGGACGACAATGCGCTCGTCGGACGAGACGTCGCCCCGGTCCACGAGTTTCGCCAGGGCGGCAACGCCCGCCGCGGCGGCCGGCTCCGCGAACAGTCCCGTGGTCTTGCCCAGCAGCGGCATGGCTTCGAGGATCTCGCCGTCGGACACGCTTACCGCGCTCCCACCGGAAGCCCTCAGGTCCTGCACCGCCATCACCCCGTTCCGCGGCAACGCAACGCTGATGCTGTCCGCCAGCGTGTCTTCCGCCACGGGACGGATGGTGCCGTCGCCCTCGAAGGCCTGCTTGATGGACTGGGAGCCCTCGGCCTGGGCCGCCACCAGCCGCGGCAGGCGGGAGATCCACCCCAGCCGGTAGAGATCCGTAAACCCCTTCCAGACGCCGCTCAGGATACAGCCGTCGCCGGTGGCGGCAATGACGGTGTCGGGCGGCTCCCAGCCGAGCTGCTCGGCGATCTCCAGCGCCACCGTCTTCTTCCCTTCCACGGTGTAGGGGTTGTAGCCGGTGTTGCGATTGTACCATTGAAAGCGGTCGCTGGCCTCCACGCACAGGCTGAAGGCCTCGGAATAGCTGCCGCGGATGGAGAGCACATCCGCGCCGAAGATCACCAGTTGCGCCACCTTGGCCCGCGGCGCCGTCTCCGGCACGAAGATGTGACAGGGCAGCCCCAGGGCAGCCGACAGACACGCCAGGGACGCCCCGGCGTTCCCGGTGGAGGCCGTGGCGAACTCGTGGCGGCCGAGCTCCTGCCCCTTGAGCAGCACCACGGCGCTGGCCCGGTCCTTCAGGGATGCGGAGGGGTTGACGGTGTCGTCCTTGATCCACAGCCGCTCCAGGCCCAGGGCCTTCCTCAGTCCGGGAACCGGGTACAGCGGCGTTCCGCCCACCGCCAGCGGAAACTCCACTCTATCAGCGGATAGAGGAAGCAGCGGCAGATAGCGCCAGTGATCCCGGAACGGCGCCGCGGCGAGGCCGTCCCGACTCGTCGATGCCCTGATCCGCTCATAGTCGTAGGAGACCCTCAGCGTCCCCAGCTCGCCGCATTCGGGACAACTGTACTGGCTGGGAGCTTCCCGGTAAGCGGCGCTGCACGAGACGCAGGTCAGGCTTTCGGGAAGAGGCATCGAAGGACACTAGCGGACGATGTGGAGGTTCCGGCGCGCCAGGTTGGCGCGGTCTTCATCCCGCACCGGATGCTCGCGGTCGGGGATTTCGACCGTCTCATCTTTTCCGAAGAGCGGTGTGGAAAAGTAACGCATGCCGGTATCGTTGATCATGGTCACGATCATCTTCGTGGACGGCAGCGCCGCCGACAGCTTGTTGGCCGCGGCCACGTTGCAGCCGGACGAGATACCGCACAGGACGCCTTCCTCCCGCGCCAGGCGCCGGGCCATGGCGATGGAGTCCTCGGAGGAAACCGTCACCACGCCGTCCACGTAATCCAGGTCCAGGTTCTCCGGGATGAAGCCGTCGCCGATGCCTTCGATGGCGTGGGGTCCCCAGGTCCCGCCCGACAGGATCGGGCATTCCGCGGGCTCCACGGCGTAGATCCTGGCGTCGGGGTTCTGCTCCTTCAGGTACTTGCCGACTCCGGACACGGTTCCGCCGCTGCCCTGGGACGCAACGAACACATCCACTTGGCCGTCGGTCTGCTGCCAGATCTCCGGGGCCGTGGTCTCGTAGTGCGCCGCGATGTTGTCCCGGTTGGAGAACTGGCCGGGTTCCCAGTAAAGTTCCGGGTTGGCGCGCTTGAGCTCCTCCACCTTCTCCAGGCACAGATCCACGTCGCTCTCCGCCCCCGGTGTCAACACCAGCTCCGCCCCGTAGGCGCGCATGGAAGCCTTGCGCTCCTCGCTCATGCCCTCGGGCATCACCACCACCACCGGGTAGCCGCACACCGCGCCGATGAGCGACGTCGCGATGCCGGTGCTGCCGGTAGAGGCTTCCAGGATGGTCATCCCCGGCCGGAGATCGCCCCGCTCCTCCGCGCTCCTGACCATACGGCGCAGGATCCGGTCCTTGAGGCTCGACGACGGATTCATGAACTCGAGCTTGCCGCACAAGACCTGCGGTCCCGCCGCGACCTTGCGGAGCCGCAGCAGCGGCGTCAGGCCCGCCGCCTCGGTGATGTCCTCCGCGATCCGTCCTCGGGATGCCCAATCCGTCATGGTTGTGCTCTCTCCTGTCCGGGCGGATACCACGTCAGAGGCTCAGCATCGCCCTGGGGTTGTCGACGATGAGCTTTTCGACGTTCCTGGGCGAGACGCCCTTTTCGTAGAGGCCCTGGGCATAGAGCCACAGCGCCTCCGGGGGCAGCGGGTTGTGGGACTGGCCGGTATCGCTCATCACCAAGCAGTTGTCGAAGCCCATGGAGTCCATGATCCCCTTGGTGAATTCCAGGTTTACGTACGCCCACATGGGCGAGATGGTGCAGTAGCCGAACTCGCCGATGGCGCCGTATCGCATCATCTGCTTCAGAAAATCAAGGTTCATTCCCGCGGGCACACGGAAGTAGGGGTGCGTGATCAGGATCTTCTTCACCCCCCGCTCGTGGGCCGCCTTCACCAGCAGCTCGATCTCCGCGAGGGAGAGGTGCGCGGTTCCCAGGATGGCGTCGTACTTGGCGATGAGCTCCAGCACCACCAGGGCCTCGTCCACCACCTTGCCGTCCTTGACCGCGGAAATGGGGTCGCCCCAGACGAAGTCCGACCCGCTGGTCTGGGTGTCGTAGCTGCCCCGGGCTCCGTGGATCTCCACGTGATGCGCCGCGTCGATGGTGGGCATCCAGATCTCCTTGGCCCCGAGCCTGAGCCCGACCTCGGCCGCCGCCGGATTGATGCCGCCGACGAACTGGTTCATCACGACGCCGCCGAACACCTTGATGTCCGGAAACTCCTTCTGGATGAGATAGGCGCGGCTGACCGTGCTTTCGTGGTGGCACTTCAGCACGATGGCCGCCATGCCCGCCTCCGCGGCCGCCTTCACGGCCTCGCGGTCATCCACCCGCCGCTGGAACACGCACGGATAGGAGTGCACGTGGAGGTCCACGGCGCCGTCGAGCTTCATGAATTCCATCGGGTTTCCTCCATCCTGGTGTTGTTCCTTGCGTGGTGCCTGTCCCGGAGGGCGACCGCCGGTCGCCCCTACCGGCGGTGGCGCCGTTGCGGCACCGGCCCTCGCTCATCCCATGCCCACGAGCTCCAACTCCAGCGCCCGGCTCACGGCTTCCAGGGCCGCCTGGTTGCTGGTGACGATGGGCATGTCATACGTCTCTTTCAACCGCGGCAGCGTCGCCACCGCCTGATAGTTGGTGCAGGAAATGAACAGTGCATCCGCCGGCGGGTTCGTGCCCAATTTCTCCCGGGCGAAGGCCAGGATCTCCGGCGGCTCCACCAGGGCCAGATTGAAATTGACGCTGATTCCCATGCCGTGGATCGACACCACCTCTATGCCGTCATCCTCCACGCTGGCCTTGATGCGGACGTTCAGATCCTCGATATAGGGCGTCAGCACGGCCACCCGCTTGACCTTCAGCGACATCAGCTTGCGCCGCACCGACTCGATGACGCTGACGGTGGGCTTGCCGGTGACCTCCGAGATCCGGCGGCACAGCTCGGCGTCGTAGGCGTTGCCCCGGAGCGCACCGGCGCTGGTGCAGCCGAATACCACCAGGTCGGGCCTGGCCGTGGCCACGTCGCCGGCGGTGGGCAGACAATGCTCGTCGAGCATCGCTTCTTCGCCCTTGACCGTGGTGGCTTCCATGTACATCCGCCCGGGGTGGACCGTGGCCGACGCCGGCAGGTGCCGGTAGAAGTCCACCTCCATGACCGTGTTCGATGACGGAATGAGCAGTCCGACCCGGTGACTCACTCTAGCCTCCTCGCCTCCCGCTCAGTCTTCCTCGAACTCGCCCCGGGCCTTGGCCTCCTGGATGGCGAAGAAGACGCGTTCCGGCGTAATGGGGGTTTCGGTGATACGGATGCCGATGGCGTCGTAAAGGGCGTTCAGGATGGCCGGCGTGGTGGGAATGGTGGCCGGCTCGGCCACGCCCTTGGCGCCGTACGGTCCCCGGGGATCCGGCACCTCCACGATCTCACACTCGATGTCCGGCACGTCCATGGCGGTGGGCACCAGGTAGAACGCCAGCGATGACGTGCGTGGCACGCCGTTCTCCAGGATATGCTCCTCGTAGAGGCCGTAGCCCAGGCCCATGGCGGCGCCGCCCTCGATCTGCCCCTCCACCGCCGCCGGGTTGATGGCCTTGCCCGCGTCCGTGGCGGAAACCAGTTTGGTGAGGCGGATGCGCCCGGTCTCCGTATCCACCTCTACCTCGGCCAACTGGGTGGCCCAGCCATAGGTGGCGTAGGCGTCCCCCTGGGACGTCTCCGGGTCCACGTCATCCGTGGTGTTGTCGTGCCAACCCCAGGAGGCCGCCCGTTGTCCATGGAAGTGAAGCTGCTGCGCTACCTTGCCCACCGACACCAGCGGCCGGCCGGTTTCGATCTCGCGCACCTCGCCCCCCCGCACGTCGAGGTTCTCCTTCGGGCACTCCAGCATGCGCGAGGCCATGTCGAGGATCTGCCCCTTCAGCTCCTGGGCCGCCCGCTGCACCGCCACGCCCTGGACGAAGGTGGCGCGGCTGCCCGAGGTGGGCCCGGCGTCCGGCGTGCTGCCGGTATCGGCCGCCACCACGCGGATCTGGTCGGGCTCGATGCCCAACTCTTCCGCGGCCACCTGGGTCACCACGGTCATGACACCCTGGCCCATGTCACAGGCGCCGGAGTAGACCGTGGTGGTGCCGTCCTCGGCCATCTCGATCTCGGCCGAGCCGATATCGGCCCGGCTGAAACCGTAGCCGATGCCGTAGTACATGGAGCCGATGCCCAAACCTGTTCTTATTGCCATGGCGGTTAGCGTTTGAAGCGCAGGTCGTGAGCGCTCATGTAGTCCTTGATTCGCTGCAGCGTCGCCTCGATGCCGCAGCCCTCGTTCATCACCTGTCCGGTGGAGGAGGCGAGCCCGGGCTTGAGACAGTTCTTCAACCGAAACTCGAGCGGCGACATCCCCAGGCGATGAGCGAGCTGGTCCATCTGGGACTCGTGGGCCACCGCCGCCTGCATCACCCCGAAGCCGCGCATGGCCCCGGAAACGAGATTGTTCGTATAGAGGGTGTAGGTGTCCACCCGTATATTCGGCACGTCGTACGGACCGGTGGCGTGAATGCCCGCCTTCTTGATGACGTAGGCGCCGAGGGACACTCCCGAGCCGGTATCACCGTAGATGTCGCCGTCGAGGAAGGTCAGCCGTCCGTCGGCGCGGGCGCCGGTGCGGAAATTCATGGCCATGGGATGGCGCTTGGTGTTGGCGATGAGGGACTCTTCCCGGGTGTAGACCAGGCGCACCGGCCGGCGTGTCTTCAATGCCAGCAGCCCCACGTGGATCTCGGCCGTGATGTCGTCCTTGCGGCCGAAACCGCCGCCGATGGGCGCCTGGATGACCCGCACCTTGTTCATGGCAAGAGCCAGCGCGGGCGCGATCTGCCGGCGGTCCCGGTAAGGGTACTGGGTCCCCACCAGGATGTTCAGCACGCCGGAGGGATCGACGTAGGCCAGCCCCGCTTCCGGCTCCATGGGGAGGTGATCCATCCGATGGGTGTGGTAGGCGTTGTCCACGATCACGTCGGATTCCCGGATGCCCTGTTCCAGGTCACCCTTGCGCACCGTCGTGTGCTGGAACACGTTGCCGCCCTCGTGGACCGAGGGCGCCTCGCGGTCCAAGGCGTCCTCGTAGGTGAGTATGGGCCGCAACGGCTCGAGATCCACCTTGATCTTCGACACCGCCTCCTCCGCCGCCTCCTCATCCTCCGCCGCCACCAGCGCCAGGGCGTCACCCGCGGACCGCACCTTGTCGTCGGCCAGCGCGCGCTGATCGAGCACGGCGAGTCCGTAACGGTTGGTCCCGGGCACATCCGCCGCGGTCAGCACCGCCGCCACGCCCGGCACCCGGGCCGCGTCCCGGGTGTCGATGCTCCGGATCGCCGCGTGCGCCGTCCCCGCCCACCGAATCTTGGCATGAAGCATGCCGGGCAACACCATGTCACCCACATACTCGGTGGCGCCCAACGCCTTCTCCAGCGCATCGGGCTTGGTGACGTTCTTTCCGATCCAGTGATACGGGCGGGCCGTCTCCCGGGAGGTGTCATCGCTCATGGCGCCGTTCCCCCGTTCCGGACCTCGGCCGCGGCCTCCCGCACGGCCTGGACGATCTTGCCGTATCCCGTGCAGCGGCAGATGTTCCCGGAGATGGCGAAGCGGATCTCCTCGTCCGTGGGGTCCGGATTTTCCCGAAGCAGCGCGTAGGCGCTCATGATCATGCCCGGAGTACAGTAGCCGCACTGGACGCCGCCCTGCTCCACCATCTGCCGTTGCACCGGATGGGGGACGCCGTCCTCGGCCAGCGCTTCGATGGTGACGATCTCCCGTTCCACGGCATCGGGAACGAGCACCAGGCAGGACACCACCGGCCGGCCGTCCAGCAGCACCGTGCACGAACCGCATTCGGCCTCGTTGCACCCCTTCTTGCTGCCGGTCAGCCGAAGGTTCTCCCGCAACACGTCCAGCAAGGACTCGTGGGGTTCCGCTTCGGTTTCCCTGGTCCCGCCGTTCACCCGTAGAGCGCACCGTTGTTTCATACTGTTTCCGTCCGGCCGGCCCGGGCCCGTTCAACCGCCTGTCGCAGCACCCGTTGCACGAGAATCCGGATCAGCTCCTTGCGATAGGCGGCCGATCCGCGGATATCGTCAATGGGCCGGCACTCCTCCATGGCGGCGGCTCCGGCCCACTCGAGAAGCTTCGGCGTCGGCTCCTTGTCCCGCACCAGATCCTCGGCTCCGGGAGCCCGGATGGGTGTGGGCGCCACCGCCCCCAGTGCGATCCGCACCGCCTGCACCTTCTGCCCGGCCGCGTCCAGCGTTACCGCCGCCGCCGCGCTGGCGATGGCGATATCCATGGCCGACCTCGGCGTGAACCGCTCGAAGGCATCGCCGGTGAGCGGCGCCGGCTCCGGCACTTCCACGGCCACGAGCAATCCGCCGGTGCCCAACACCGACGCCCCGGGGCCCTTGAAAAAATCCTCCACCGGAAGGGTTTCCCGCTGGTCATCGGTCCACAGACTCGCCGTGGCCCCCAGGACCATGAGCGGCGGCGCCGTATCCGCCGACGGCGAGGCATTGCACAGATTGCCGCCTACGCTGGCGATGTTTCGCAACTGCAACGACCCGACCACCCGAAGCGCCTCGCGGATCGAGGGAAAGCGCTCGCCCACGGCGGCCGACGTCTCCAGGTCCCGCATGGGCGTGCAGGCCCCGAGCCGCAGCCCCTGGCCCGGCTCGCAGGCCCAGCCCGAAAGCTCCGGTATCCGCTTCAGGTTCACCAGGCCCTCGGGGCTGACGACGCGACGGCGCAACTGTATGACGATATCGGTACCGCCGGCAAGCGGTTTGCGGGCGCCCTTCCCTTCCCGCAACAGGTCGCTCGCTTCATCGAGCGACGTCGGCTCGAAATAGTCAAACCGCATGCATCGTGCTCCGCTCAGGTCACCGCCGCCAAGATCATTCCCATTCAGGTCAGCCTGGGAATCACGTCGGAGGCAATCATCTCCAGTTGCTCAGCCTGGTACCGGTAGGGGATCAGGATGATCCGGTCAACGCCGGCGTCGACGTGGGCCTGGAGTTGCTCCACGCATTGGTCGGCGGTGCCGCGAATCGCGTGCTCGATGGTGGAATCGCTCCATTTGGCGATGTCCCATTCGGTGGAGAGCCAGTGCCGCATGGGCTCATCCGCCGCCTCCTTGGAGGGCCCCACGTAGATGGCGAGCTGGTTGGTGGACGTAAGCTTCGAGGGATCCCGTCCGGCCTTCTCGGCGGCCTCCAGGACCTTGGCCCAACTCTTGGCAAACCCCTCCGGCGTGTAGAAGTAGGTCAGCCAGCCATCCCCCTTCCGGCCCGCCCGGCGCAGCACCCGATCGATGTAACCGCCGATCAGTATGGGCGGATGGGGTTTCTGAACCGGCTTGGGGAGAAGCACAGCCGAGCGCAGGTTCAACTCGTCCACCTGCTCGGTGACCATATCCTCGGTCCACAGCCGCACCAGCAGGTCGAGGTTGCGCTCGAAGATGCGGCCCCGATCCTTGAAGGAGATGCCGACGGCGTCGAACTCCCGGGCGTACCAGCCGGACGCGGCGCCCAGCAGAAGGCGGCCGTTGGAAATCTGATCCAGGCTTCCCAGGACTTTCGCCGCCACCACCGGGTTGCGCAACGGCAGCACCATGACCCCCGTCCCCAGACGGATGCGCTCGGTGCGTACGGCGATGGCGGTGAGGATGGTCAGCGAGTCCAGCACCGGGAAGCTTGGATCCACTCCCAGCAGGATATGATCCCAGGCCCAGAGCGATTCGAAACCCAGCTCCTCGGCGCGTTCCGCGTAACGTAACAACGCCTCCACGTCCGGGGTCTCGCCCGGACCGACGAAATTGCGAATGGCCACTCCAAACTGTACCGGCATGGGTTCAGGCTCCGTCAAGTCCAGTGTTGCGTCTCAAGACACCACCGAGCAAGTCTACCCGAGAAAGTTCCGCTCCGGGTCGATGCTCCGCAGGGTCTCCAACTCTTCCTCGCTGGGCGGCTCGGTCACCGGCAGGTCGTCGGGTACGGGCAAATCGAACCCGGTATTGTCCAACACTTCCTCGGCGGTCACGCCGGGATGGAGGCTTTCCAGCCGCAGCCGGCGCGTCTCGGCGTCGAACGCCATCGTGCCCAGATGGGTCACGATGCGGCTGACAGTGCCGAACAGCAGGCCCGCCTTGCGGCGCGAGTCCCCGCCCGCCAAAAATCCGGGGCTGGTCACGAAGTCCACCTTGGGAACGAACCGGCGGCGCTCGTGCATGGTCACCACCATGACCTTGCGGCACAGGGAGATGATGTCGTTGGCGCCGCCGCTGCCCGGCAACCGGACCTTCGGACGTTCGTAGCTGCCGATGACGCTGGAATTGAGGTTTCCGTAACAGTCGATCTGGGCGCCGCCGACGAAACCCACGTCGAGAAAGCCCCGCTGAGCGAAAAGGAACGTGTCGGTGATGCCCGGCAGCATCTGCGCCCTGGGCGCCGTGCGCATCTCGTTGGTCGAGTACGGCAACCGGCCGGGCACCATCCGCGGTCCCATGCTGCCGCCTTCCACCACGATGACGAGTTGCGGCGCGAGGGTCTTCTGCGCCAGCACCGCCGACACCAACGGCACGCCCACGCCGGCGAACACGGACGTCACCCCCGCGAGTTGGCGGGCGGCGACCACGGCCAGCAGCTCGGTGGCGGAGTAGCTCATCGCGGCCCCAGGAGCTCCTCGGCGCATCGTCGCTGCCGCGCCAAAGCCTCTTCACCGAACAATCCCAGGTATTCTTCGTGACTCGCGACGCCGTAGACGTAACGGTCGAGGTACTCGTTGACGGCGCCGGTTCCCCGCGCCTTGACCGCGTCGGTATAGGCCTCGAAGTGGGCGAAGTCGGCCTCGTACAAGCCGTAGCACTCGTGCGGAAAGGAGCCGTAGGGCGCCTCCACCACCGCGTCCACCACCAGCCCGGGGATCACGGTGCGGTCCGGTCGGCGGCGGACCTCCTCCTCGTCGATGATCTCCTCGGCGGTGACGATGACGGTGGCGGCGGCCTTGGCGATATCCGCGTCCATGTGCGGGTAGCCGTCGATCTGGCAGTTGCCGAAGCGGTCGGCCCGGTGCACGTGGATCAGCGCCACCTCGGGGAAAAGGCTTGGCACGAGGCAAAGCGTCTCCCCCGTGAAGGGGCACTGCATGGTCCGGGTGTCGGTCACGCCCATCAGATCCGACCCCAGCATGGTCAGGGTGGGCAGGAAGGGTACGCCCATGGCGCCCGCCCGGTAACGTAGTCCGAGCCCCAGATGACTCCACTCCTCGAACCGGATGCGTCCGCCTTCCACCTCCTCACGAAGCTTGATGGAGAGGCCCCAGGGCAGGGCGATGTCGAACCAACTCGTCATCAGCGCATCCACCGCCTTGGCCGCCATGAACAATTCGCCCTCGTAGCACATCAGGTTGCGGGACAGGGTGAGGCCGCGTCTTTGCTGGCGCAACACCTCCATCAACGTCGCCAGCGGACTGCGCGAGAAGAGACACCCTCCGATGGCGATATGGTCGCCGTCCTGAACCCGCTCGACGGCCTGCGCCAGCGTGGTGAGCTTTTCACCGGTGGATTGAGGCTTGGCCTCGAGCCTCCGCCGGGCCTCGACGAAATCGGCCGATTTCATCGGAAAAACGAACCTCCTGCCGGCCTTGGGGACCTAGTGGCGGGCACCACGCGAGGAAGAGCAACGCAGCCGACAGCAAAAAAGACCAGCAGATTGGTAACCATAGGGGTGGTACAGGCCACTAACATCAAAGCCGGAGCTAGTCAACTCCGGAACCGTCGATGTTGGAGCAAAGCGATAATGTCCCCTTTTGAACAAAGCTAAGATGTCCCCTTTACTGGAAGGAAGGGGGGCAAGGGATTGTTGAAGACAGAAGAGGGGATGACCATGAGAGAGGTGGACCGGCTGGAGGTGATCCGGGAGGTAGCGGGGAAGCGTCTGCGGCAACGGGAAGCTGGGGAGCGGATGGGGCTGAGCGTGCGGCAGGTGAAGCGGCTTTTGCGGCGTTACCGGGAGCTTGGGGCGAGGGGGCTGATTTCGGGGCATCGTGGGCGGAAGGCGAACAATGCCATAGCGCCGGAGGTGCGGGCCGAGATCCTTGGGGTGGTGCGGGAGCGCTACTGGGACTTTGGGCCGACGCTGGCCCATGAGAAGCTGACCGAAGTCCATGGCTATGGGGTGTCGGTGGAGACGTTGCGCAAGTGGATGGCGGCGGAGGGGCTGTGGCGGTCGAGGAAGCGCCGGGGGATGCGGGTGCACCAGAGCCGTCCCCGGCGGACGGCTGTGGGCGAGTTGGTGCAGGTCGACGGGTCGCCGCACCGGTGGTTCGAGGAGCGGGGACCTTACTGCACCCTGATCGTGTTCATCGACGACGCCACCAGTCGGCTCATGGCCCTGCGTTTGGTCGAGGCCGAGACCACCGAAGCCTACATGAGGACCCTGCGGGGGTATCTGGACCAGTACGGCCGGCCGGTGGCCGTCTATTCGGACAAGCACGGCATCTTCCGGGTCAATCAACAGGACTGCGAGGGCGAACTGACTCAGTTCACCCGGGCGCTCCAAACCCTGGACATCCAGCCCATCCACGCCAACACCCCCCAGGCCAAGGGCCGCGTGGAACGGGCCAACGAGACCCTCCAGGACCGCCTGGTCAAGGAGTTGCGCCTTGGCGGCATCGACTCCATGCAGGAAGCCAACGCCTTCCTGCCCGAGTTCATGGCCGACCATAACCGCCGCTTCGCCGTGCCCCCGCACCACCCCCAGGACGCCCACCGCCGGGTGCTGCACGACGCCGCCTCCGTAGACCTCATCCTGAGCCACCACTCCATCCGCAAGCTGAGCCGCAACCTCGCCCTGAGATACCGCAACAGGGAATACCAGGTCTTGAACCAGGGCAAGGGCTACCGCCTGCGCTCCAGCCCCGTCACCGTGTGCGAGGCCTTCGACGGTCACGTCACCCTGTTGTGTCAGGGCAAGACCCTCGACTACCGCATCCTCGCCGAAGGCCAGGCGCCGATTCCTCTGGACGACGAGAAGAGCCTCCACCGAACCGTCGACACCGCCCGTGTGCTCCAGCGCAAACGCCCCAAGTACAAACCCTCCCCAGACCACCCCTGGAACCGCTGGAGACGCCACCGCTCCACTCCTGCCCCACCAGCGCCCTTGTAACCCCCCCCACGGGCCGGACCGGTCGGCGCAGGGGATTTTCCGCACCGCGGCCTGGGAGAGTTCCTTGGAGGGGGCACTGCAAGAGCGTGAGCGGTTGCAGCTCTGCGGCGTCCCAAAGGCGCGGGTGACACAACCCCTGATCATCCACAGCCCCCTGTGGGTGGGTCAGCCGGCAGCACACACCGCCACCCCACCGCGGTCATCACCCCTGTGCAAGCCGAACCGGGCTCCTCCATCTCGCTCTCGTCCACGCCATCCCTTCGGTCTTGTCGTGACCGTTCCTGCCGCCCTTCCGCGCGAGAGCGTCAAGCCTGTGGTCAACCGGCGGTTAGAGGAGGGATGGCCGGGTTGTCCACAGGCCACCCCACGGCGCCGTTGGAGCACCAACGTACGCCCGTGCCCCACCCAACCCCGCATCCTCCTACCCACAAGGGGACATTTTAACTTTGCTCAAAGGGGACATTTTGGCTTTGGTTTGACACTCCGGAACCGTCGACGAAGCGGCTGCAAAGCTCCCCGATGACGTCGAACCGGTCCGGATGCAGCCAATGGAGCTCGGGGTCCGCGCGGAACCAGGTGAGCTGGCGCTTGGCCAGCCGGCGCGTCGCCTGCTGCATGGACACCAGCGCATCCGCCCTGCTCAGCCGGTTCGTGACACATTGGGCCGCCTGGCGGTAACCGACGCTCTGCATGCTGCGAAGACCCGGCTCATAGCCCCTGTCCAGAAGGCTTTCGACCTCGCCCAGCAATCCCGCCTCCATCATCTCGCGGCAGCGGCGGTCGATGCGTGCATACAGCTCGGAGCGGGGCCGTTCCAATCCCACGCCCAGCGCCTCGAGAGACGGATCGTCAAACCCGTGCTCGCGTTGCCATTGGCTCAGCGGCTTTCCAGTGCTGTGGAAGACCTCCAGTGCCCGTACGATCCGGATCTTGTCACGGCGGTGGATCCTCTCCGCAGCATCGGGGTCCACGCGTCTCAGACGCTCGAAGAGACGTTCCGAGCCGTGCTCTGCGATGACCTTTTCCAGGCCGGCCCGCAGTTCCGCATTCCTTGCCGGCCCGTCGAAGAGGCCCCGGGCCAGCGCCTTCACGTACAGTCCCGTACCGCCGGCGACCAGCACGTTCCGCCCACGAGCCCGAATGCCTTCCATGGCCGCCAGGGCATGTTCCCTGAACAGTGCGGCATTGAAGTCCCCGTCCGGGTCGACTACGTCCAGCAGATGATGCGGCCGTTGTCGCCGTTGGGCCGGCGTCGGTTTCGCCGTCCCGATGTCCATGTAGCGGTAGACCTGCATGGAGTCGGCGCTGATGATCTCGGCGTCGAGCCGGGACGCGAGCCTCAACGCCACCTCGGTCTTGCCCACCCCGGTGGGACCCACGACGAAGACGATTTTGGGTCTGGTATCCTGCGACACGGGAATCACCGGCTATCTGCCAGTCCTTATGCTTTTGGCTGTGTCAGGCGCGCCGAAACATCCGCTCCAACTGGGAGCGGCTGAACTGGACCATCACCGGACGGCCATGGGGGCATTGGGTGGCGAACTCGGTGTCGTCGAGCTCCCGCAGAAGCGCCTCCATTTCTTCCTTCTTCAGCGCGCGGCTGGCCCGGATCACGCTGTGACAGGCAATGGTCATGAGGCGCTCCTGAAAGCCTCGATGCAACTCCTGCGAACGGCCCGTCTCCGCCAGCTCACTGAGCATGGCCCGGACGGCGTCCCGGTAGTCGCCCTCCGCCAGGAGTGCCGGCACCGCTCTCAGGGAGAAGGTGTTGCGCCCGAAGGACTCCAGGGTAAAGCCCGCCCGTTCCAGGGCGCCGAGCTGCTCTTCGAGTACCATGGCTTCGGTAACCGGCAATTCCAGGATCTGCGGTATCAGCAACTCCTGTCTCTCGATACGGCCTCGCTCGAGGTCCTTGTGCATGCGCTGGAAGGCAATGCGCTCGTGCGCCGCGTGTTGATCGATCAGCACCATGCCGGGTTCACCGTGACAGAGGATGTAGCACCCCAGCACCTGCCCCACGACGGTGAGCGCCGAGAACATCCCGCCGCCCGCGGACGCATGGCCTTCGGCCCCGGGATTCCCGCGAGGAGGCAGCGTCAGGGAGGGGTCGTGGAGGCCGTGGCGAGGGAGGAGGGGCAGGCCCGGATGCGCGCCCGGGGAACCGTATCCCGGGGACGGCTCACGGACTCCGGCCCACTGCTCCACCGGCGCCCGCGCCGGGGCGCCGGCCAACGCGGACGTGGCGCTTCCTTGCGCGGCAGCCTTCAGGCTTCCCCGGACGGCGGCCAATACGGCCTCGTAGAGCTCGTTCTGGCGACGGAACCGCACCTCGGTCTTGGCCGGATGGACATTCACGTCCACGTATCCGGACGGTATCTCCAGGTAAAGAATCACGGCGGGAAAGCGTCCCTTCATCAGCAACGTGTCGTAGGCTTTGAGCACGGCGTGGTTCAGCAGTTTGTCCCGCACGAACCGGCGATTGACGAACGTGAGCATGTACCGGGAGTTGCCGAAGGACTTGGGCGCCTGACTTGCAAAACCCGTGCACCGAAGACCTTCCCGATCGAGGGAGAACGACACCAGCTCGCTGCCCGCGTCGCCGAACACCTGGCGCACGCGATCCTGAAGGCGGGTCGTGGCCACGTAGTCCGCCAGTCTCTTGCCACCATGGTGAAGGCGAAAATGCACCGACGGGTGCGCCAACGCTACCCGGTTCACCACGTCGCTGATGTACTTGATCTCCGTGCGCGGAGATTTCATGAACTTGAGCCTGGCGGGCACGTGGTAGAAGAGATCCCGTACCTCGACGTTCGTCCCCGCCGGACAGCCGGCCGCCACGGCACTTCCCTGGCGTCCGTTCTCGACGCGGTACCGGCACCCGACTTCCTGGGATTGGGGGCGTGACACCATCTCCACCACCGCAACCGAGGCAATGCTGGGAAGCGCCTCTCCCCGAAAGCCCATGGTAACGATATTCGCGAGATCCGCCTCACTCCGGATCTTGCTGGTGGAATGCCGCTCGAACGCCAGGGCAAGGTCGTCGAAGGCGATCCCTTCGCCGTCGTCGCTCACCTTGATGAGCGACGTCCCGTTGCCCTCCACCACCACGGAGATCTCGCCGGCGCCGGCATCGAGCGCGTTGTCCAGCAGCTCCTTCACCACGGAGGCGGGCCTCTCCACCACCTCGCCGGCGGCAATACGATCGATAAGATTGTCGGGGAGCAGTTCGATTCTCATGCAGCTTCCCGTCAGGCTCTCCTGAAAGCCAGGTTTGCGGCCCGCGATATCCGCGCGTGACCTCCCTGGAGATTAGCCGGTCCGCTTCGTGTCGGTCAACACGCCCGACCCCGTGCGTCTGTTGACACTCCGAACCCGTGATGGATAAGCTCGGCCCATGAAGAATCCGCACCCGGCGGACGGAGGCCCGGAACGTGGCCTCATGGCGGTAGTCCATTCGAGCCTTCGGGGAGCACTGTTCGGAACCTGCCTGCTCCTGCCGTACCAGGGCATCGCCGCCGAAGGGGTCGTTCGCATGGAGGTCCGGCATGTCGTCATCGACCCCGTGAACCGAACCCCCGTGGTCATACTGGCCGGGGCCGGCCGGGTGCTGCCCATCTGGATCGGCACGGCCGAGGCGGCGTCCATCGCCCGCGCACTCAAGGGAGAACGCCCCTCCAGGCCCAATACGCACGACCTGATCGGGAACCTGTTGAACGGCCTGAACGCGGTGCCGGAGCGGGTCACCATCACGGAACTGCGGGACAACACCTTCTTCGCCGTCATCACCGTCAAGGCCGGCCGCCGCCGGATCCCCATCGATTCGCGCCCCAGTGACGCCATCGCCGTGGCGCTGAGAACCGGCGCGCCCATCTACGCCACGCCCCAGGTCCTGGAAGGGAGTGTCACACTCGATGACCCGACGCTCCCAAAGGGCGGCAGCGTCACGCAGATGTTGGGGATGCACGTTCAGGACCTGACCGCGGAGCTGGCAAAGCTCTTCGCAACCGGACGGCGGGAAGGCGTGCTGGTCGCACACGTGGAACGCGACAGTGCCGCTTCGAGGCTCGGCTTTCGGCGCGGTGACGTCATCACCGGCGTGGATCGCCAAACCGTCGGGAACACCCGCGAGTTGAAGAGGCTGCTCCGCTCAAGCCCGGAAAGGCGCCCGCGCAGACTCCACATACAAAGAGACGGCGGACCCCTCACCATCGTGGTGGACCCGCCGTCTCAAGAAAAACCGTAGGTTCAACCCGCGGCTATGAGCCCGCGCCGTTCGTGCTGAACAGCACTTTCCCCCACTTCTTCGCGGTCGCGTCCATTACCTCCTGACTCGACTCCGCCACGGGCGGGAACTCGCTCATCCACTCGTACGGGCGACAGGCGTCGATGATGGCGCGGGAGTTGAAGCCCTTCTTCGTGGGATGCACGATCGGATCGAGGGGTCCGCTCCAGGCCCGCCGGATGATGTCGATGTCGGCGTCCGGATCCGACCGCGTCGCCATGGCCCAGATCACATCGTCGGTGTTGGAAGGGTCGATGTCGTCGTCCACCACGATGACGTAGCGGCCCAGGTACGCGCCCGCATGGCACTGGGAAGCCACCACGGCGGCCTGACGCGCGTGTCCCGGGTAGCGCTGCTTGATCGAGACCACCATGACCAGGCGGCTCCCTCCGGCCACCATCAACCAGACGCCTCTGACGTCGGGCACTCCGGCCTTTTCCATCTCATCCCAGATGAGCGCGGAACGCAGGTACGACCGGTACCAACCGAGCTCGGAGGGGGGCCTTCCCGGAGGCGAACCCAGGATGATGGGATCGTTCCGATGGTACATTCTCTTGATCTTCACGATGGGCTCGTTCCGCTCGGCGCTGGCATAGTAGCCGGTCCATTCCCCGAACGGCCCCTCCACGCGGTCTTCGCCGAAGATGACGTCACCCTCCACCACGATCTCGGCGTTGGCCGGAACCATCAACCCGGAGTACGGCGCCTTGACGACCTCCAGGGGCTCTCCTCGGACGCCGCCCAGAAAGTCGTATTCGGGCACTCCGTAGGGTACCTCGATGCTGCCGCCGAGGAAGACCAACGGATCATGGCCGAAGGACATGGCCATCTTGAAGGACTCCCCGGTCGCCTGGTACTTGTCCCGGTGGATCCGCCCGTGCTTGCCCGGAGAGATGTAGAAGCCCACGGTGTCGGAGTCGTGGATCATGACCCGATACGTGCCCCAGTTGGTCCAGCCTTCATCCCGGTCGGCGGTGACGTCGATACTTCCGGTTCCGATGTAGCGACCGCCGTCCCGTTCATGCCACCGCGGCGTAGGGAACTTGAGCAAATCGATATTGCCTTCCTCGAAGACGTTCTCGAACAGGGGACTGTCCTTCAAGACCTTGGCGGGGACAGGCTTGATCTTCTTGTAGTGATCGCGCCACGTATTGACGAACTCCATCTTGCTGTCACCCGGCGGCAGGTTCAGCGTCAAACCGATTCGCTTCCGCGAGCTCAAGGAGTTGGACAGGACGCGGTAGCCCTTGGGATAGTCCGTGATCTCGTCGAACAACACCGCCGGGCCGTCTTCCCTGCGCATGACCATCTCGGTAATGGCACCGATCTCGAGATCCCAGTTGCAGCCCTTCAGGGTCTTGAGCTCCCCCATCTCATCCGCTTTTGCGATCCATTCGCGACAATCATTGAATTGCATCATTACCTCCACTCATAGCCGTATTGTGTCCGTTCCAAACGCTTCAATGTGTCCGCCCCTCCGGGTCAGACTTTCTGGTACTCGCCCCTTCCGGTGCGCTGGATCCGGCCTTCCTTGGACCACCGCACGACCACCTGGCGGAGATAAGCCCGAGGCTTCTCCTTGGCGGTCTTGTTGGCACCCAGAGTATCCAGGGTGAACTCGGAAGGCAGGGTCTCGAAGATCCCGTTCCAATCGATCATCGAACCCCGCGGGCCCCTTTTCTGCTCTCCTCGCGGGCCGCGCGGCCGTCCGGCCCGCTTGCCCTTCTTCGCGTAGCCCTCCAGCATCCCGTAAATCTTTTCATGCCGCTCGATTTCATCCCGCAACGCGGCGACTCGGTCCGTGGCCGCGGCCAGATCCTTCTTCAAACGATCGATCTGTCGCTTGACGCTGATCTTCAAATCCAGGACCATTTCATCCCCCTTGTTAAAGAATTCGACTACGCTTAACACGATGTTGTTCAAAAGACAATATTCGTACCTGCAAAGACGATGGGGTCACGACCCCGTCAACGCGAGCTGCTTGCCGCCCTGGAGATGGTGGACTACGTTACCCGCTTCGCAAACACGGAACCCTATGATATCATCCAACCGAGACCGGACATGCTCGTGAAGGGTGCCGAACCATTCCTCCACGGAGATCATTGAAAGGATTCGAAAACAGTAGCCATGGCAAGAAAATGCACCATCTGCGGCAAGGGACCTTCCGTCGGAAACAACGTTAGCCACGCGAACAACAAGACCCGGCGTCGCTGGCTCCCCAACCTCCAGCAGGTTCGGGCCAGGGTGAACGGCGCGGTGCGTCACATCCGCGTATGCACACGTTGCCTGCGGTCGGGAAAGGTCGAAAAGGTTGCCTGAATCAAGTAGGCGCCAAAAGCACCCCAGGGTGGCTCCCGCCAGTGTCACCAGCTAGCCCTGAACACGACTCGCCTTGTAAACGCCCTTCACCTTGGAGATATCCTGCAGCACCTTCCTCAGTTGATCGGAGCTTCCGATCATGATCTCGAAGGTGTTGACGGCCCTGTCGTCGAACGTTCGTATATGAGCGCGGGCGATATTCACACCCGCCTCGGAGATCGCCGAGCTGATGGCCGCCAACAGACCCGGTTCGTCCGCGCAGCTCACCTCGATCTTCGCTGCCCGAGGCATCGGCGTGTCCTCTGACCAGCTCACCTCCACCTTTCTCTCGGGATCGTTGTCGAGCCCCATGGGACAACTCGCCACGTGCACGGTGACGCCCCTCCCACGGGTGATGATCCCGGCAATGTCCTCGCCCGGCAACGGATGGCAACAACGGGCGAACCGCACCAACACGTCCTCGATGCCCTTGACGCGGACGCCGCGGTCCCGGGAGCCTACCAAACGGAACAGCCGCTCCAGTCCGCCCTCGAGTTGTTTCTTGTCGCCCGCGATCTCATCCGCCGGCACGAGCTTGGCAAGGACCTGTCGCGACGTCACCTTGCCGTAGCCCACGCCGGCCAACAGTCCCTCTTCGTTCTTGACCCCGAGCTCGCGTCCCAGTGTTTCGAGGGTCCCCTGCTTCTGAAGGTCCTGATACTCCAACCCGTGACGGCTGAAGTCCCCTTCCAGGATTTCGCGTCCGAGGGCCACGCTCCGTTCCCGCTGCTGCGAAGTCATCCAGGCGCGGATGCGCGACCGGGCCCGGGGAGTCTTGACCACCTTCAACCAGTCGCGGCTCGGCGTCTGTTCCTGGGTCGTGATGATCTCCACCGTGTCGCCGCTCCGCAGGATGTACTTGAAAGGGACCAGTCTTCCGTTTACGCGCGCGCCCGAGCAATGCTGTCCGATGTCGGAATGGATCCGGTAGGCGAAATCGATGACCGTAGCCCCTTTGGGAAAGCTCTGCAGATCTCCATTGGGCGTAACCGCGTATACCTCGTCGGGAAAGAGGTCTTCCTTGATACTATGCAGGAACTCCTGGGGATCCGAGAGGTTCTGTTGCCATTCGAGGAGTTGCCGGAGCCACGTGAAGCGCTGCATGTCCGTGACCTGCAGGTCCTTCTCCTTCTTGTAGCGCCAGTGGGACGCGATGCCCTCCTCGGCCACGCGATGCATGTCGTGGGTGCGGATCTGGATCTCGATGCGCTGCGCGTTGGGGCCGATGACGGTGGTGTGCAGCGACTGGTACATGTTCGGCTTGGCCAGCGCGACGTAGTCCTTGAATCGACCCGGCACCGGACGCCACTTCGCGTGAACGACACCAAGGGACTCGTAGCACTCCCGAGCGGTATCCACGACGATACGGAATGCCACCAGGTCGTAGACCTGGCTGAAGTCCAGGCTCTGGTTCTCCATCTTCCGGTAGATGCTGTAGAAATGCTTGGGCCGGCCGCCGACCTCCGCATCGATGCCCTCTTCCGCCAGCGCCTTGCTCAGCCGGGAGATAACGTCGTTGGTGTACTTTTCCCTGTGTTTCCTCTTCTGCGCAACGTCGCTCTTCAACTGCGTATAGATCTCCGGACGGATATATTTGAGCGCCAGGTCCTCGAGCTCGCTCTTGATCCAGTAGATTCCCAGCCTGTGGGCGATGGGAGCGTAGATGTCCAGCGTTTCCTGAGCGATGCGCCGCTGCTTCTCCGGAGACAGGTACTGGAGAGTCCTCATGTTGTGGGTACGGTCGGCCAACTTGATGAGGACCACCCGGATGTCCTTGGCCATGGCCAGGATCATCTTGCGGAAATTCTCGGCCTGCTTCTCCTCGTGGCTGGTGAAGTCGACGCGGCTCAGCTTGGTCACTCCGTCCACCAGAGCGGCGATCTCTTCGCCGAACGCCGACTCGATCTCCGGCAGCGTGGCCAGTGTGTCCTCCACCGTATCGTGGAGCATTCCACCGATGATGCTGGGAAGATCGAGCTTCAGTTCCGCCAGCAGGCCGGCCACTGCCAGGGGATGGGTCAGATAGGGCTCGCCGGACACGCGCTTCTGTCCTTCGTGCACCTGCGACGAGAACTGGTAAGCCTGACGCAATTGCTCGATGTCGGCCGCGGGCTGGTATTGCAGCACTCGATCGACAAGCTCACCGATGGCGCTGTTGGCTCCGGCGCGCTTGGATCGGCGCCGGGGCGTTACTTCTGGTTCGGAATGTACCTGCACACCTTGAGCCTTTCAGCCGCGATGATCGCGGCGAGCCTCCCTACCGCTTCGTCCACGTCCCGATTGACGATAAAGTAATCATACCCCTGAATCTCCTGAATTTCATGCCGCGCGTTGCGCCAACGCTGCTCGATCGTTTTCCGCGCATCGGTGCCCCGACCCGCCAGCCGGCGGCGCAGCTCGTCCAGGGACGGCGGCAGCACGAATATGGCCACGGCGTTGAGGAAGTGTCGCTTGATCTGCCGAGCCCCCTGAACGTCGATGTCCAGCAACACATCTCGGCCGCGTCCGAGTTGCCGTTCGAGAATCCGCCGCGGCGTGCCGTACAACTTGCCGTGAACCTCCGCCCATTCGGCAAAGTCCCCCGCGGCCAGCATCCGCTTGAAGACCTTCTCCGGGACGAAATGGTAGTCCTTGTCCGGAATCTCCCCTTCCCGCGGAGGACGGGTCGTACAGGACACCGACAGGCTCATGTCCGGATAGATGTCCAGGACCTTCCGGGTCAACGTCGTCTTGCCCGCCCCGGACGGCGCCGATACGATGAACACGATCCCGGGAACGCGCTTGGTAAAGGTTCGAATCGAGACCGTCATTCTACGTTCTGGACCTGTTCCCGAATCTTCTCCACGCTTTCCTTGCCCCCGAGCACCAGACGAACCACTTCCAGTTGCGGCGCCTTGGCGCCGATGGTGGTAAGCTCCCGCTGGACCTCCTGCAGCAGGAAGTCGATCTTCTTCCCGACGGGTTCCCGGTCACGCATCAGGCCGGCTAGCATCTCCACGTGGCTGCTCAACCGCACCACCTCCTCGTTGATGCTGCCCTTGAAGGTCCCGCTGCCCGCCTCACCCACGGGATTCGCCGCGGCGCCCTGTTCCTGCAATCGCCGATCGATGGTCCCGGCACACCGTCGCAGGCTCCGGGCCGCGCGGCTCAACTGGCGCGCCTCGGCCGTCATGTCCCGTTTGAGATTGCGTCCCTCCCGGTCCCGGGACCGGGTCAGGCCCTTCAGGGCCGCGTCCAGGGCTCGTAGCACCAACCGCTTCTCGCTTCCCTCGATGTGATCCGGCTCCTTGAACTGAAAGAGATCGGGGAGCCGCGGCACCAACTGAAGGTCGATGTCGCCCTGGAGCCCGAACCGCTTCTTGATACGCTGCAGGGCCTCGCAGTACTGCTCCATGAGGGTGTCGTCCACCTCCAGCCGGTAACCGCGCCCCTTGAGCGGCGTCCGGTCGACGAAAACATCCGCACGGCCGCGGTAGATCTTCGCCCGGGCTTGCTCGCGCAACTCGTCTTCGAGGCTCAAATAGAGCTTCGGCACACGCAGGTGAATGTCCGCGTGCCGGTGATTGACGCTGCGGACCTGTACGGAGACCTTGACCTGTCTGTCCTGGAGGATCGCCTGACCAAATCCGGTCATGCTTCTCATAAGCCACCCCTCGCCAGCGCCGATGTTCCCCTTGCCGTCAAAGCCATGGCCGCGAGACTATGGCGCTTGTAGGGCCCGCAGTGATTGCTCGAGTTGGCGCAGCGCGTCGCCGAAGCCGGCCCAGTCGCCGGCCCGGAGGCGTTCCATGGAGCGCTGGTAATGCTCCATGGCCTGGGCCGCCGGACTACCTCCCGCTTCCCGCGCAGCGGCTGTCTGCACCGCGGGTGCGGCCGTCACCGGAGCCTCCGCCGCGTCTCCGAACAGTTCTTGCAGGGCGTCTTCCAGGTTCTCTCTCATGGCGATGCGGTTGCCGAACACCGTGACCACCCGCTTGAGCTCCGGCAAGGACCCCTGTTCCGCGGCCAGGTAAAGAGACTGGACGTAGAGGAGCGAATCCTGGATGGGAATCGCCAGCAGGCTGCCGCGGATCACCTGCGAGCCGCGCTGGCCCCACAGGCTCAACTGCTGGGAGATATACGCATCCTGATCGATACGGGCATCGATCTGGTTGGGACCGTAGACGAGCCTGGCCTTGGGGAAGTTGAGGGCCAGGAGCTTGCCGTAGTGCGAGCCGTCGCTACGGGCCGCCAGCCATGCGCGCATGTTGGCGCGGTTGTTGGGAGTGAAGGGCAGGAGCAGCACGAACTCCTCCTTCTCCTCCCCGGGCAGGCGCATGATGGTGTAGTAGGGCTCCATCTCACGGTCTTCCTCGTCCACCTTGCGCATGGGGATGCTCAGCAGGTCCTCCTTGTTGTAGAAGACCTGCGGGTCGCGCATGTGATAGGTGGAGTACATGTGCGCCTGCACCTTGAACAGGTCCTGCGGGTAGCGGACGTGGGCGCGCAGCGCCTCGGGCATGGCCGTCAACGGTTTGAAGAGCCCCGGAAACCCGATGGCGTAGGCCTTCACCACCGGATCGTCGGGATCGCTGATGTAAAAGTCCACGCTGCCGTTGTAGGCGTCCACCACCGTCTTCACCGAGTTGCGGATGTAGTTGCCGACTCCGTCCGTGGGCTCGGAGTAGGGGTAACGGTCCGAGGTGGTGTAGCCGTCGACGATCCAGAACAGCCGCCCCTCCGGGGTGACCACCAGGTAGGGGTCCTCGTCGAAGTCGAGAAACGGCGCCAGCTTCCGCACCCGGTCCTGAATCCTGCGGTGGTACAGGATCCGACTTTCCGGAGTGAGGTCGTTGGACAGGGAGATGCGCAGGGTCGCGAAGCGCGCCGAGAACAGCAGCTTGCGCCAGAACGATCGCAGCGGCACACCGCCCGAGCCCTCGTAGGTGGTGTAGATGTTCTGATCGCCGGCCGGGTAGTCCAGCTCTCGCGCCGCCGTGTTGACGAACACGTAATCGTTGGCCGCCTCGCCGAAATAGATCGCCGGGCGGGTTACCTTGACGAAACCCTCGGACACCGGCGGAATGTCCTTGACGAAGAACTCGGGCAGCCCTTCCTTGCTGATCTGGTTGACCGGACTCAACACGGCGCCGTAGCCGTGGGTGTACACCAGGTGCTCGTTGATCCAGATCCGGCTCGGGAGCTGCTCGTGGGACAGCTCGCGGGCCGACACCATCACCTGACGGTAGTTTCCGTCGATGTTGTAACGGTCGGTGTCCACGTCCCTGAACTCGTAGTAGGTGCGAATCTGCTGCAACTGGGCGTAAGTGGACAGCAGCGGCTGGTAGTTCCAGAGGCGGATGTTCTTGACGGTGGCATCGTTCTTCTCGAGGTCGTCGGCCGTCAGCACCTCGTTCACCGGAAACACCTGGGCCTCCACCTTGTCGAGACCGTAGGCATGCCGGGTGGAGCGGATGTTGTTCTGGATGTAGGGCGTTTCCGCCACCAGCTCGTTGGGGACGACGTGGAACTGCTGCAGAAACGACGGATAGGCGTACATCCCGATGGCATGAACGGCCGCGAGGGCGCCGAGCCCGATCAGCAGGAGCCTGAGCCCGGGCCGGCGCATTTGCACCAGGCAGAGCACCGCCACCGCGGCCGCCACCACCGCCAGCACGCGCAGCGCCGGGAGACGGGCGTGGATGTCGGTGTAGCCGGCGCCGAACACCACGCCGTTGTGCGAGTAGAGCAGCTTGTAGGCGTCGAGCAGATAGCCGCCGCACTGGACCAGGAGCACCAGCGCCAGGAGCACGGACAGGTGCGTCTTGGCGGCGCGGTGGACCGAAAGCCCGTTCTCCGAGTACTGGATGCCGCCGTACAGCAGATGGACGAACGCCGTGGCCACCAGGATCAGACCCAGCGCCACCAGGAACCAGCGGTACAGCGCGTCGAGGGCGGGAAGGTGGAAGAGGTAGAAACCGATGTCCTTGCCCAGCAGCGTGTCCTGCATGCCGAAGGCGGGCCCATTGAAGTACAGCAGGGCCGACTCCCAGTGCATGGCCGCCTGGGGCGCCGCCAGGAATCCCAGGACCAGGGCCACCGGCAGCAGCAGGCGCCGGATCAACGGATCCAGCTCCTCGGGCCCCGGGACCTCCGGGTTCGTGCTCTTGAGCGGTACCACGCCCTCGCGAAGCCGGGCCGCGAGCTTGATATTGACGTAGAAGAGGGCAAAGAACAGCACGCCCGAGATCACGCCCAGCAGGACCTTGATCCAGAGGGTCTTGGTGAATACGCCGGAATAGCCGATCTCACCGAACCACACATAGTCCGTGTAGAGATAGATGGCCTCGCCGACGAGCGTGAATAGCAGAAACGCGCCTAGCAGGATCAGACCGATGGATTTTCGCATTGAATCCTCTTCATGTCCCCGACGCTCATGCGCGCGCGCATGAGCGGCCGGCTTCGATGCAAACTGTTAAAATGCACCCTTGTGGGAGTACTCGATCTCCGGGCCGGTGATGAACTCCAGCAAGGCCGCCCTGCCCTCCTCCGTCGCCCGCCGCGCCCTGACAATAGCGGGACCCACGTCGGCGGGATCCTCCACCCGCTCCGCCCAACCGCCCATGGCACGGGCCATGTCGGCGTAGTTGCCGCCGAGATCCCTGGTGCCGTAACGCTCGTGCGACAGCGCCATGTGGCGGGTCTCCACCGCCATCGTGGAGTTGTTGAGCACGATGGTCAGAATGGGGATCTGCGACCGGACCGCCGTCTCGAAATCGAGCCCGGTCATCCCGAAGGCGGCGTCTCCCATGAAGTTGACCACGAACTTGTCGGGCGCCGCCAGCTTGGCCCCCAGGTTCAAACCCAGGCCGGTGCCCAGACCGTGGGACTTGCCCCACCCCAGGTAGGAGCGCGGCCCGGCGGACCGGTAGAACGGCATGAGCTGGTCCCGCGGGCTCCCGGAATCGTGGGTGACGATAGCCTCGGCCGGGTCCACGGCGTTCACGAACTCCGAGATGACCCGGTAGGGATTGATCGGCACCTCGTCGGAGGTCAGCTTCGGAGTCCATTCCTGCAGCCATCCCGCCCGCACCTCGGCGATCTCCGCCGCGGGCGAACGCTCGCTCCTCGAGCCCCCGTTCAGCAGCTCCCGGGCGGTCTCCACGAACTGCCGCAGCACGAGCCGGGCGTCGCCGATGAGGGGATAGTCGACGTCGTAGTTCTTGCCGATGTCGATGGGATCATCCGTTGCCTGTATCAACGTCTTGCCCGCCGGCATGGGGGTCGTCATGGGATGCCGGGTCAGGCTCGTGCCTACCCCGAAAACCATGTCGGCCTTCTTGAGGAAGTGGTACACCGGCCGGTTCATGACCCCCGAGGCGCTCCCCAGCGCCAGCGGATGCGTCTCGGGGAAGGCGCTCTTGCCGCCCATGGTGGTCATGACCGGGATGCCGGTCAGCTCCGCCAGCTCCAGCAACTCGGGCGCCGCCTCGGCGTAGAGCACTCCCTGGCCTGCATGAATCACGGGGTCCCGGGCTTCGAGCAGCGCCCGGGTCGCGGCCATGACGTCCCTCGGATCGGCCTCCGACACCGTAGCCTTTACCGGCCGATAGGAGTCTAGCACCGCCGGGTCGAGCTGCTCGCCGGCCACGTCGGCCGGTATCTCCACCATCACCGGACCCGGGCGCCCCATCTTGAGCCTGGCGAAAGCCCGCCTCATGGTATCGATGACCCGGTCGGCCGTGGTGACCTGCTCCACGAACTTGGTGATGGGAGCGTAGTTCTTCAACGAGCTGAACTGCGGGAACACACCGTCACGCTCCCGCGTATGCCCCAGGGGCAGGAGCAGCACGGGGACGGCATCGGAGAACGCCGTCGCCACTCCGGCATAGGCGTTCTCCGCGCCGGGACCGAACTGCATGGCGAAGACACCCGGAGGCCGGCCGTTGTTGACCCTGCTGTAGCCATCCGCGATGCCCACGCCCACGCGCTCCTGGCGGCAGATAATGGGACGAATGCCGCATTCCGCCGCCGCCTCGATCAGGGTCGATGTCGGAAACGCGCTCAGATAGTCAATTCCCTCACGCCTCAGGATATGGGCGATCACGTCCACCGTTCTCATGGTATCGACTGCTCCCTCCCGCCGGGTCCGGCAGGTTCATGCTCTTGCTCGCGCGGCACGTCGGCTACCGAGGCGCGACACTAGTGTGGTGTCTCACAAATACGGTTACGAATCTGCGGGTCCTTTTGGCCGTCGGCTGCGTTGCTCTTCCTCGCGTGGTGCACGCCACTGCTCGTCATCGCGCCTTGCCGACAGCCAAAATGCCCTCGCATCTTCATAACCGTATTTGTGAGACACCACACTAGGGTACGCGCAAGGCGAACTCGCGGCACAGGGCATCCCATGTACCGAGGTCGGCCAGCGTCCGCAGGGTTGCCAGGGTCGGCGGTATCACGGCCATGCGGCCCCGATCGGCCCGCCCGAGGGCCTCTTCCGGGGTGACCCACAGGCTTTCCGACACCTCCTCGGACACATTCAGCGGCACCTGGCCTTGCGGCAGGGGGGCCAGGAAGAACCGCGTATCGAACCGCATGGCGTATCGTTCGGGGGTGGTCCGGTGGTAGAAGTAGACGGGGCTGCCGGCGTCGCAGTACAGCCCCTCCGACGCCAACAACTCGGCAAAGCCCACGGCGCCGTCCAACAGGCATGTCCGCCTGGCGACCACGCGTTCCTGCGTATCGGGTCCCACCGCGTCTCCGCCGTCCTGCCTGACGCACAAAAGCACCCCCACCTCTTCGTACAGCTCCCGGATGGCGGCTACCCAATGCCCCATCGAGTCCTCGGCGCTGAGCTCGTCTCCCAGCCGGTTTCTGGCCTCGTCGGGCGAAAGACCCCGGCACCGCTCCAACATGGCCTCGGAGGCGTCGGACCGCTTGACGCTCCCGCCGGGAAAGACGAAGAAGCCCCCCAGGAAGCGCATCTCCCGAGGCCGGCGCGTCATGAAGGTCTCGAAGCCGCCGTCGCCCGCCGGGCGTACCAGGACGATGGTGGAGGCTTTTCTGGGAACGGCCTTATCCGGCATGTATCCTCAGCATGCTCCTCGAAATGGGGACCGGCGCGCTGAGCGGTGTCAGCCTTCCTGGCGGCGCAGCCTTCCCAGCAGGTTCTCGAAGGATTCCCGGTTGATGACGCGGTTGAACTGGGCGCGATAGTTGTTGACCAGGCTGATGTCCTCGATGATGACGTCGTAGATGCGCCACTGAGCGGGGTCTCCCGCTCGGTGCATGCGGTAGTCAACGTCGAACTTGCGTCCGTCCCGGTCCATGATCTCGGTATCGACCCGGGCGAAACGGCCGTCGGCGTCCTCCCGGACGACTTGCGTCTGCTGGCCGTTGTAGGAGGTGATCCGGCTCGTATAGGTCCGCTCCAGCAAGCGGGTAAAGAGAGTCGTGAACTCTTCCCGCTGCTGCGGAGTACGGCGGCGCCAGTGGGAGCCCAACGAACGGCGAGCCATCTCGGGAAAGTCGAACAGCGGCAGGACCACCGCCCGAAGACGGTCCGTCTTCGCCTTCTCCCCCAGGCTCGAGTCGCCCAGAACCGTCACACTTTGTTGCAGCGCCCTGTCGAGCTCCGCCGCGGCGCCTTCTCCGGCGGATGCCGTCCCCGCGAAGCAGCCGGTGACGAGCAGGATCGTGCAGAACCACGACCGGACGGAGCTCATGCGCGCGCCCTTCTTATTCCTGGTGTTGCGTTTCATGACACCCCGTCCCACACAATCTACCCCAATCATCCCCAGGAATCCAAACAGCCGCGCGCCTCAGGCAAGCCGCACGGTCTTCGAGAAGTCGTAGTCCCCGGGGATATCGCCCTCGAATTCCCACGCCA
Source organism: uncultured Binatia bacterium (SeqCode) (assembly GCA_965218305.1). Classification (GTDB taxonomy): domain Bacteria; phylum Desulfobacterota; class Binatia; order UBA9968; family JAJDTQ01; genus JAJDTQ01. Next base: position 1,497,792 of record OZ244617.1, read on the forward strand.
CCCGGGTTCCTTCCCCCTCCTCCCCCAGGTGTTGCTCCAGGAACCGGAACAACAGCGTCCAGGCCGCCTCGGCCGATTCCGGACGGTAGCGTCCCGGCATGGTGTCGTTGAGCCATCCGTGGGGCGCGTCCTTGAAAATACGGATGGAGTAGCTCTTCCAGGAATCCTCCAGCGCGCGCCGGAAGCGCAGGACGTCGTCCACCGAGATGATGTGGTCGCTGTCGCCGAATGCCCCCAGCACCGGGCAGGACAACCGTTGGATGAACTCTCCCACCGGTGTCGGGCGTTCCTCGTGAGGCTCCCAGTCCCGCTGGTAGATCCCGCCGTAGAAAACCACCGCACACCGGAGGTCCTGGCGGTGGGCCGCCGCCAGCAACGGTTGCCGCCCTGTCTGGCAAACGCCCATCACGGCGATACGCTCTCCGTCCACGTAGTCCAGACCTCGCAGATAGCCGAGACACTCGTCCAGATCCACCAACGCCTCGTCGTCCCGGATGCCGACGCCGACGTCTCCGCGGGCCAGTGCCTCCCGATCCCCGGCGAACCGCGAAAACAGGTCGGGGGCCAGGGTCACGTACCCGTTCTCGGCCAGGCGCTCGGCAATGTCCGTCGTGTGCTTCACGACGCCGTAACGTTCATGGAGCTGAATCACGGCCGGCGACCGGCCACTCTCCGCAGCTCTTGCCAGATAGCCTTTCTTGCCCGGAGCGAACTCGACTTCCGCAATCATGTCCGACCCTCCTTCATGGACCTTCCTGGTATGCACCCGTCTGAAACGTACCAGATCGAACCGGATGACGCGACGACACCGCTCCGCCCCCGCTGGTCTGGTTCATGCGTTTGCGCTAGTCTGATGTCTCGAACACCGCATCCGCCGACGTCCAGTTCCCGGAAACCAATCTTGCCGCAGATCACCCGCATCGAAGCCCGCGTCCTCAACGCACCCCTCAAGGCGCCGTTTACCATTGCCGGAACGCGGCTCGACACGGTGGGCAACGTCGCCGTTCGTCTCGATCTCGCCCGGGGCGCCAGCGGCTGGGGGGAGATCCCGATCCTGCCGACGGTCACTCCCGAAGATCAGACAACGGCGCTGCAGGCGGCGCGCGAGGCGGCGCGGGAATGGACCGGCCGCGACGCCGTGCAGTGGCGTCCGCTGGTGGACGACCTCGCCGTGGCCCTCCCGGGAACGCCGACGGTGCGAGCCGGCCTCGAGATGGCCCTGTTCGATGCGCTCGCGCGGACCTGGGGCATTCCCCTCTTCGTCTTCTTCGGCGGCGCTTCGGACCACGTCGAGACCGACATCACCATCCCCATCTGCGCGCCGGAAGAAGCCCGCCGGCTCGCCACGGACTATCGGACCCTCGGATTCACGACCCTCAAGACCAAGGTCGGCGCCGACATGGACGGCGACATCGAACGCGTCAACGCCATCCGCCTCGGCCATCCGGACTGCCGCCTCATCCTCGACGCCAACGAGGGCTATGACGTGGCGCAGACGTTGGCCGTGCTGCGCACCCTCCGCCGCATGGGACTCGACCCGGCCCTCCTGGAGCAACCGGTGCCGCGGGAAGACTGGGACGGCCAGGCCCGGCTGACACGGGAGGCGGGCGTTCCCGTGGCGGCGGACGAATCCTGCCGCTCTTCCGAGGACGCCGCGCGCATCGCCCGGGACCGTCTCGCCCACGTGATCAACATCAAGCTAGCCAAGTGCGGCGTGGCCCAGGCCCTGGAGATCATCGCCATTGCCCGGGCCTCGGGCCTCGGGCTCATGATCGGCGGCATGGTGGAAACGCGCCTAGCCATGGGGTTCAGCGCGCATCTGGCGGCGGGCACCGGCGCCTTCCAGTGGATCGACCTCGACACCCCCATGCTGCTGGCCGAGGACCCGGTGCGCCACGGGTATACCGCGGACGGACCGCGTTACGATCTCGGACACGTCACCGCGGGCCACGGCGGCGAGATCGCGGCATGGTAGGACCCCGGCCCGCCATCATCGTTCACGGCGGCGCCGGGCGCGGCTCCGGTGAGTGGCGCCCGTCCAGGCTCTCCGGATGCCTGGCGGCGGCCCGGGCCGGGTGGAAGGCCATCCAGTCAGGGCAGCCGGCGCTGGACGCGGTGGAAGAGGCGGTGGCGGTGCTGGAGGACGATCCCCTGTTCAACGCCGGCACCGGGTCGTCGCTGAATCACGCCGGGGAGGTGGAGATGGACGCCGCCGTGATGTCCGGCACCCTTGAGGCCGGAGCGGTCGCCGCGGTCTCCGGTATCAGGAATCCCATACGGCTGGCGCGACGGGTCCTGGACGACGGCCGCCACGTGCTGCTGGTGGGCCCGGGAGCCCGCGGTTTCGCACGGCAGGCCGGTATCCCCTTGGTTCCGAGTCAAACCCTGATCACCGCGGCGCAGCACGAACGCTGGGAGCGTGGCCACGGCACGGTAGGCTGCGCGGCCGTTGACCGGAGCGGCCGCATCGCTGCCGGCACCTCCAGCGGCGGGACGTTTGGGAAGCTTCCCGGCCGTGTCGGGGACACGCCGATCATCGGTTGCGGGACCTACGCCAACCCCGCCGGAGCGGCGTCATGCACCGGCGAGGGAGAGGCCATCCTCAAGGCGGTGCTGGCCAAGACCTCGGTTGACCTCTTGGCCTCGGGACTTGCCCCCAAGGAAGCGGCTCAACGGGCCGTTGCGCTGCTGGCGCGGCAGACCGGCGGGCAGGCCGGCATTATCCTGGTGGACCGTCTCGGCGCCATCGGCTACGCCCACAACGCGGAGGAGATGCCCGTGTGCCATATCACCGAAGGAGAGGAACCGGCTACGGCCTGCTGAAGGCCGTTTCCCGGCTCAACCGCGGGAACGCGTCAGGCCAAGGCTCCGAAGCCGGTCCATGAGAGGTTCGGGCGTCATCCGGGAGCGCAGCAGCTCACGCACCGCCTCTCCGGCCTCGCCGGGCTCCGCCGCCCGGGCCAGGACGGCCTCCAGCGGCACCTCCGTCCGCGCCCATTGCCTTACGGGGTAGAGGACATCCATGGCCGCAACCCGCAGGTCATAACGGTCCTGGAACGCCCCGGTGGCCGCGATGAACGCCCGCGCCAACTCGGGAAGCGCGGCCGCCCACGACGATCCTGTCTCGACGCCGCGCCGGACCGCGCTCGAGGACTGGTCCTTGAGGTGGGCGGCCAGCACCAACGGATGGACCCGGCCCCTGTAAGGTGCGTTCCGAGGCTGCTCCAGCAGCGCCTTCAGCTCCTCGCCGCCCCAATCCTCGCGATTGGCGGCGATGAGGCGCGCGTGGGCGAACAGCGCGTTCAGGGCACGGTCGCGGTCATCGTAGTATCCGGGGTCGAAGATCTGGAGCACCTTGTCCATGCCGACGATGAACCAGAGGTCCGCGGCGGCGCCGAAGCTCGCGCGGAACGCCGGCACCTGCTCGGAGTAGAGGCCGCGGTTGATCATCGCCACCGCGGCCCAGGGGTGCTCCTGCGCCATCAGGGACAGCAGCAGCAGCCGGTCCTCGCGGCACAGGCCTTCCAGCCGCTCCTTGTCGACGATAACGCTGCTGAGAGAGAATACGACGTGGTCGAGGTCGAACCGGCGCCGGGCCGCCCCGGCCAGCTCCACGTGAGCGATGGTGGGAGGATTGAAGGAGCCCGGCAGTATGCCTACCCGGCCGCCGTCGATGCGGTCCGGCCCGCCCACCAGGACGGCCTCGGGCGCATCGGCGGCTTCAAGGTTTTCCAGCGCCTCCCGGAAACCCAGAAGGCGCGTGAGATCGAAAAAGTCGTGCTGCGACGAGCTCTCCTATTTCCAGATGTTGGGGCTATCTTCCTCGGGAAAATACACGTCACAGAAGGGGCAGTGAAACTCCATGCCGGACCCCAGCATATGCGGGTTCACGACGAACTTTTCGCTGCATTTCGGACACGTTATCTCGACAGCCTGACCCATGAAGCTTTCCTTTCACCAGTGGCCTGTAACTTACGAATCGACAACAACCTTACAGCCCACTAGGACCAATAAGTGGTGCGGTCTATGGGAATGTGCGAGAGGATCTCGCCCGGTATGAAATCCTCGATCTTGATCCGTTCCATGGCCTCGTCCGGCACCTTCGACACCGGCGAGAACGGACGGTCCAGCGGCCGCGTGGCATCCACGATCATGCCGGAGGTCTTGATCTCGTCCACCAGCGAGGGGTCCAGGAAGTTGCCGCGGAAGAGCGGCTTCAGGATCGACACCTGGAGGTGCGGCTGCACCCGTGTCGCCAGGGCCCACAGGATATCCGTGGAGTTGTAAACGTTGATGTCCTCGTCGAACACGAAGACGTTCTTGGTGTGGTCGAAACTCAGGGCCGCGGCCGCTGCCCGGCCGGGATCGCCTTCGGACATCTTCTTCATGGCGATGAACACGTTGTAGTGGGCATGCCGGCCCATCTTACACACCGCCGTCACGCCCGGCACCGCCTCGCGGCAACGCCTGAGATAGGCGCCCTCGCGCGGCAGGTCCATCCAGGGCTTGTCGCCTTCCGGCGTGATGATGGACTGGAACATGGCGCCCTTGCGCCAGCTCATGGCCGTGACCTTGTAATCCACGCAGGTGGTATAGCGCTGCGGACCGAGATAGCCCGGGGCCTCGCCGAAGGGGCCTTCCACCACCCGCTTGTTGGGCTGAAGCAGGCCTTCGATCACCACCTCGGCGTCCGCCGGGATGAGAAAGTTGTCACCCCAGGTGGTGGACGGCGTCAGCCGCAAGGGCTCCTGCATGTAGCCGCCGATGATCTCGAACTCGCTGGTCTCGAAAGGGCCGCTGTAGCACGCCCCCATGTGGTAGGCCGGGTGGTGACCCAGCACCGTGGCCACGGGGCACTCCATGTTGTTGTCCTCGTAGTCCCTGAAGATCTTCCACAGGTGGCGGGGCGAAGCGTACAGCGCCGTGCTCTGCGGCGACTTGACCTCCATCCGATGGTACGAGCAGTTGTAGATTCCGGCGGTCCGTTCCTTGGTGACGGTCGACATGACGATGTAGGGGCCGCCGTCCATGTAGTGATGCCGCATGATGGGAATCTGATAGATGTCCACGTCCTTGCCGCTCTGGACGTTCTGCATGACGGGCGCCTGGTCGCGTTCGATGACCACCGGGGCGATGCGGTGCTCCTCGAGCTCCAGACAGCGGTCGGTCATGGCCTCCCGGCTCATGTTCTTGTCCATCCCGAGAGCGACCTGGATCTTGCCCTGCGAGATCTCGCAGTTCATGGTCAGCTTGATGTCGGACGGCTGGCCGTGAAGGTTCAACGGGTTGTCGAAGACCAGGATGGGGAATTTCCTCTGCTCATCGAGATGCTTGATGAGCGCGCTCACGTCGTAATGGGCCGGGTCCACCGGCTTGGTCACGTGGACCACCTCGTTGGGAATCTCCCGCCGGCAGTCTTCCAGAAACGATCCCAGGCTCTTGGGCATGTGTCACCTCTCTCGTAAAGTGTTGGATAGTGTTGGATTCTCAGTGTCGGATTCTCTGGAGATTCTGCGCTTCGAAGCCTACTGTGCTTCGAAGTCTAGGGGTTCTTAACCGAAGCACCGGAGGTTGTCAACGGCACCGAGCCGGCATTTGTGGTTGACATGCGGAGTCCACCCGAAATACAAAGGCACTGAACCAACTCAGGAAGGAGCAAGCAATGAACCGACGTTCCGCATCCCTTGCAGCCGTAATCATCACCCTGTGCCTCGTCCTCGGAACCTCGACTCACGGAGCCGAGGTTTCCTTCAAAGGCAAGACCGTAGCCATCCTGATTCCCTACTCCGTGGGCGGCGCCGCCGACATCATGGCGCGGCAGATGCTCCCGTTCATCGGAAAGCAGATCCCGGGGGATCCCACCACCATCATCAAGAACATGCCCGGCGGCGGCGGCATCGTGGGCGAGAACTGGGTGTACAATTCCGCGCCGGCAGACGGAACCGTCATCGGGCAGTTCTCTACCTCGGTCACGGACTCCATCTTCAAGCCCGACAAGATCAAATACGAGCTGGACAAGCTGCAATGGATCGGCGGCGTGCGAGAAACGACCATAGCCTTTGTCAGCAAAGACATGGGCATCACTCGTGGAACCGAGCTGGCCAACGTCAAGCAGAAAATCTTTCTCGGCACCAGCTCGATCCAGAGCCCCCGCTCCATGCTGCCACGGCTGCTTATGAAGATCCTGGGAAAGGACCACAAGGTGGTTACGGGCTACGGCAGCAGCGGCGACATGCGCGCGGCCATCCGCCGGGGCGAGCTCAACATGACCAATGACAGCCAGAGCGGCTACTTCGCCGCGGTGCTGCCGATGGTCGAGGAAGGCATCGTCGTACCCATCGCCCAGGAAGGAACCGTCCAGGACGGAAAGATCATCAGGGACCCGCGTCTGCCCGACCTTCCCACCTATTTCGAGGTTCTCCTGGAGCTCAAGGGCGACGCCATCCGCAAGAACCCCCAGTACCGGGCCATGGAGCTGCTGGCATTCCTGGGCGGAGTCCGGCGCGGCTGGGTCTACGCGGCGCGGGTTCCGAAAGAGGTCTTCTCGACCATGGCCGCCAGCTTCGACAGGTTCCTCAAGGACCCGGCCATGATCGCTCACTTCAAGAAAGCCATCGGCTTCCAGTTGGTGTCCCTGAACGCGTCCCAGGCCCAGACCATCATCGACAAGGTGGTCGAGACCCAGAAGAGAGACCCGGAGGCCATCGAGATCCTCAAGGCCATGGCCCAGAGGTCCTAACGCGCTTGCCGCGCGGCCTCCGGGCCGCCGCAACCGTATCGCTTTCTCGTGACCCTCAAACGAAGCCTGGGCTGGCTCATCCTTCTCACAGTCCTCGCGGTGTGGATCTTCCTGGCCCAGGGGATGGCCGGGAAGATCGCCACGGCGTCGATGGAAGGCTTGTTCCGAGTCTTCTCCTGGCCCGCTTTCGGCTACCTGCTGCTAGGCAACGCCATCGGATTCGCCGTGGGCATGCTGCCGGGTCTCGGCGGACCCGTCACCATGGCCCTCATGCTCGGGTTCGCGTTCCAGCTCAAGATGGACGCCGTCGAAGCGTTCTCTTTCCTGCTCGGGATGATGGCCGTCACCGCCACCACCGGCGACATCACCTCCATCCTCTTCGGCATTCCCGGCGAAGGGTCCACCGCGTCCACCATCGTGGAAGGACACCCCATGGCCAAGAAGGGCGAGGCCGGCCGTGCCCTGGGCGCTTCGCTCATGAGCTCCCTCATGGGCGCCATCATCGGCGCCGGCGCCATCGCCGTGGCCATCCCCATCGTCACGCCGCTGGTGCTCTCCCTGGGCACGCCCGAGTTCTTCATGCTCACCGTCGCCGGGGTTACCTTCGTGGGTGCGCTGAGCGGCGGCAGCGTGCTCAAGGGCTTGATCGCGGGAGGCCTCGGTTTCATGTTCTCGCTGGTGGGGCTCGACATGCAGACCGCCACCGAGCGCTACACTTTCGGCTTCATGTATCTATGGGGCGGCGGCGAGACGGGCGGCGCGGGTATCGGGCTGGTGCCGGCCACGGTGGGGCTGTTCGCGATTCCCGAGATTGTCGATCTTGCCACCAAGGGCGGCAGCATTGCCCAGGTCCACATGGGACGGCTCGGCGGCGTGCTCGAGGGCGTCAAGGACGCGTTTCGCCACTGGTGGATCGTGGTCCGCTGCAGCGCCATGGGCACCTACATCGGCATCATCCCGGGCATGGGCGGACCCGTGTCTCAATGGGTGGCCTACGCCCTGGCCATGCAGTCGTCGGGGAAACAGGACCAGGTGGGAACCGGCGTCATCGAGGGCGTCGTGGGGCCCGGCGCCGCCAACAACTCGACCCTCGGCGGCGCGCTGATCCCCACCATCGCCTTCGGCATCCCCGGCAACGTCACCACCGCCATCCTGCTGGGCGCGTTCCTGATCCTGGGCCTGCGCCCGGGCACCTCCATGTTGACCAAGGACCTGGACGTGACGTTCTCGCTGGTTTGGGTTCTGGTGGTGTCCAACGTCATCACGGTTTCGGTCTGTTTCCTGTTCCTGAACCAACTGGCCCGGCTCACGCGCATCAAGGGCACGCTGCTGATCCCGCCGCTGCTGCTGTTCATCTACCTGGGCTCCTACACCCACACCAACAGCTTCGGCGACATCATCATCACCCTGATCTTCGGCGCCCTGGGCTGGCTCATGGTGGTGTTCGACTGGTCCCGGCCGGCACTGCTTCTGGGCCTGGTACTGGGCCGGCTGGCCGACAACTACCTCTGGATCACCTATTCCCGCTACGAGTTCAGCTTCCTCGCGCGGCCGGGCGTGCTGATCATCCTCGGCGTCATCCTGGTCAGCATCGCCTATCCGGTGATCCGCGACCGACGGCGTGCGCGGGCAAGCGAGACGGCGCCATGAGCTCCCGACGACTCTCCATCGCCTTCACGGCCACGTTGTTCCTGGTCATGGCCTGGGCGCTGTGGGAGGCCTTCGCCTGGGAGTTGCAGGCCAGCCTCATGGCCTGGCTCATCGGCCTGCCCACCGCGGCGCTGCTGGTGGTCCAGCTTGTTCGGGAGATCCTGGGCCGGCCGAAGCAGGCCGTTCCCGCCAGCGGGGACAAGCCGGGTCTCCTCGACCCCTCGCTGGCGGAGCGGGAGGCCGAGCCCCTGGACCCGGCCGAGGAACGGCGCCGCACCGCCAACATCATCGGCTGGATCTTCGGCTTCGCCGCCGCCATCTGGCTGGTGGGCTTTCAGTTCGGTATCGGGCTGGCGACGCTGCTGTATCTCAAGAGCGCGGGCGAGAGGTGGCTCACGGTCATCGGCCTCACCGTGGCCGTCCTGGCCGGAGTGGTGCTGGTGTTCGACTGCGGCATGCACATCTTCTTCGCCGAGGGGAAGCTGTTCACCTGGACCGGCCTGAGCACCGGCCCGCTCTTCAACAGCTTCTGCTACCAGGTCACGAGCCCGTTCAAGGGCTGATGCGGTGTAGGGGCGATCGGCGTGTGAGTGCAGGGGCGATCGGCCGGCCGCCCCTACAGGGTCCACCGCAGGGAGGTCCCTACAGCGCGTAGAGCGTCTTGGCGTTGTCGCCCAGAATCTTTTGCTTCTGTTCCGCCGAAATGGTGTCGTTTCCGTTGAAGATCGTGAACGCGTCCACCTCGCTGGCGGCGTCTGTGTGTCCATAGTCGGTGCCGATGACGATGTTGTCGTCGCCCGCGTACTTGAGCACGTAGGGGAAGTCGTCGTCGGTCTGAGCCGACACGTAGACGTTGAACGCCTTCATGGGATTCTCGGGATATTCCGCCGTACCCGACCTCCGGATGGTCTCGTTCACCACCCACGGCACCCACTGGGCGGAGGACTCGATAAATCCCCAGCGCAGGTCCGGAAACACCTTGGGCACCTCGCTCATCATCAGCGTGAAACAGGTGGAGACCGTGGGGATGCGAAACACCGGCAGTCCGCCGCCGCTGTCGTAACGCGGCCGGAACTGGGTCGCCAGCTTGGGGCTGCCGTTGGCGATATGGATGCCCATCATCATGTCGAGGCGCTGGGCCTCGTCGAAGATCGGGTAGAAGTACGGATCCACCAGGTGCCGGTCACCTTCGAAGGGACGGAGGCACACACCCACCGCGCCGTTCTCCCGGGCGAAGCGGATCTGCTCCAGGGCCTCGCTCATGGTCATGGCCGGCACCACGCACACCCATCGAAGACGCCCGCCGCCCTGCTTCCACACGTCCGCCATCCAGCGGTTCCAGCTCGCGCACAGGGCGATCTCGGCATCGGCATGATCCGTCACCTGCTCGATCCACATGGTGTTGTACATGACCTGAACGTCGATGCCGAGTTCGTCCAGATGATCGACGCGCAACTGCACGTCCCGCAGCTCCCGGGCTTCCTGTGGCGTCTGCATCTGCCTGCCGGCCTTGTCCGACACCTCGTCGAGCTGCTGCTCGCTCAGGCTCTGGAACCGGAATCCCAGCACCTTGCCGTCCAGCACCCAGTACTGGGTGGTCAAATCCTCGGGGGAGCCGAAGAGCCGGGGCCGGAACTTCTTCTCCGAAGCATCCAGGTATTCCCACGTCGCCTCGGTCTCCACCACATGCGCGTCCGAGTCCACCACCATGGTCGTGCCGTTGCCGGACATGTTCGTTCTCCTTTTCTTCTACGCAATACCGTAGAGCGCCATCGGATTGTCGCTCAATATTTTCCACCTGGCCTGGTCTTCCACCGTGGGGTCCGCCTTGAACTTGGTGATGGCGTCCACCTCGCTGGAGGAGTCGGTATGGCCGTAGTCGGTGCCGATGACGAGGTTGTCCTCACCCGCGTACTTGAGCACGAAGGGGAAGTCGTCGTCGGTCTGGGCCGACACGTAGACGTTGTATTCCTTCAGGGGATTGTCGGGATAGTCCGCGTTGCCGGAGCGGCGCTTCGCCTCGTTGACGATCCAGGGAACCCACTGGGCCGACGATTCGATGAAGCCCCATCGAAGGTTCGGGAAGACCCGCGGCACCTCGCTCATGATCAGGGAGAGACAGGTGACCACCGTGGGGACCCGGAACGGCGCGAAGCCGCCGGTCTTGTCGTACCGGGGCCGGAAATGCGAGATCAGCCCGGCGCTGCCGTTGGCGATGTGCACGCCGATGGCCATGTCGAGCTCCGAGGCGAGCTCGAACACCGGGTAGAAGTAGGGGTCCACCAGATGGCGGTCGCCTTCGAAGGGCCGCATGCACACCGCCACCGCGCCGTGCTCTTGCGCGAAGCGTATCTGCTCCAGCGCCTCGTTCAGGGCCATGGCGGGTACCACACAGGACCACCGCAGCCTTCCCCGCCCGGCCTTCCAGACGTCGGCCATCCAGCGGTTCCAGGCCAGGCACAGCGCGGTCTCGGCGTCCACGCGGTCCGCCACCCGTTCGATCCAGAGGGTGTTGTGCATCACCTGGACGTCCACCCCCAACTCGTCGAGCTGGGCCACGCGCAGATCCACGTCATCGAGCTCGCGCGAGGCCTGGGGCGTGGTGAGGCGGCGGCCGGCCTTGTCCGACAGCTCGTCGAGTTGCTGCTCGCTCAGGGTGGCGAAACGCGCTCCCCGTATCTTTCCGTCCAGCACCCAGTACTGCTTGTCCGCGTCCCCGGTGCCGAACAGCACGGGGCGGAACTTCTTGTCGGACCCTTCGAGGTAGTCCCAGGTTCGCTCCGTCTCGATGACGTGCGCATCCGCATCCACCACGAGAGGCCGCCCGTTCTGTGCCATGATTTGTCTCCTCGGCCGATTTCACCTAGACTCGTAGGTGGCTTTCAGTACCCCGCACACCAACACTAGTTAACGAATCCTGGGATTCGGTGTCAAGAAGCGCGCGGGGTTGCGCCGCCGTCCAGTGGACGCGGCGCGCATGCGGCAACCATTGCGAAACATCCTAACCATCATCCTGGTCGTTCTATTGCTGACCCTCGTCTCGGTGTTCATCGTCGGTGCTTCCGGAGCGTGGAACAAGGACTGGCGTACCGCCAGCCGGAAAAGTTCCGGCATCGCCCCGGATCCGGCGCGCACACCGGAGGCAGTGGTCCAGCTCTACGCCGCGCGAGCCTTCAACTGGCGCGGCATCTTCGGCGTGCATACGTGGATCGCCACCAAGGAGGCCGGGGCGCCGGCGTATGTCGTGTACCAGGTGGTGGGGTGGCGTGCCTACCGCGGCCTGCCGGTGCTGGTGGTGCAGGAGGACATTCCCGACCGGCTGTGGTTCGACAGCCGCCCCAAGGTCATGGCGGACCTGCGCGGACCGGTGGCCGAACGCGCCATCCAGGGAATCCGGAAGGCCGCGGAGACCTACCCGTATCCGGAGACCTACCGGCTGTGGCCCGGCCCCAACAGCAACACCTTCACGGCTTACGTGGCCCGTAACGTGCCGGAGCTCAAGGCGGCGCTTCCGTCCAACGCCCTCGGCAAGGACTATCTGGACGAGGGGCAGTTCTTCACCCGGACCCCCAGCAGCACCGGTTGGCAACTCTCCCTGTACGGCGTCCTGGGCTTGGCGCTGGGCATCCAGGAAGGGCTGGAGATCAATCTACTCGGACTGGTGTTCGGCGTCGACGTGGCGCGGCCCGCGCTCAAGCTTCCCTTCGTCGAGCGCATCGGGTTCAGCAGGGATTTGACGGAAGGATGACCCCTCAATTCCTGGCCCTGGTGACCTCGTTCTTCTACGCCGGCTGCTTTCTGGCCACCCGGCGCGGACTGGTGTACTCCACGCCCTCCACGGCCGCCTACGTGGCTCTGGCCGTCAACACCTCCATCCTCTGGGTGCTCGTCTTCCTGACCGGCGGCATCCCCGACATCCCCCTGCTGGCCATCGCCTGCTTCGTGGCCGGCGGATGGATCCAGCTCGGCACGCGTCTGTTCGCCTATCACGGGGTGGCGCGTCTCGGGGCCAGCGTCACCAGCACCGTCCAGTCCACCAATCCCCTGTTCGGCACCGCCCTGGCGGTGCTCTTCCTGCACGAGACCGTGACGCCGTTGCTGCTCTCCGGCACCGGCGCGGTGGTGTTGGGCATCGTTCTGCTGTCATGGAACCCGCGCCAGCAGAAGACCTACCGGACGTGGGAGCTGCTCTTCCCCGTCGCCGCCGCCCTCACGGCCGGAGTGAACCACCCGATTCGGCGCTACGGGCTGACCATCGCCAACGAGCCCCTGTTCCTGAGCGCGGTCATGGGCGCAGCGGCGCTGAGCCCCCTGCTGCTCAACCTCGCCAACCCCCGGGCCAGGAAAAACATCTTGTTCGACCGGCGGGCGATGCCCTACTTTCTGGTCACCGGAGTCTTCGAAGCGGTGGGGATCTGGTCGCTGGTGGCCGCGCTGGGCGTCGGCAAGGTGGTGGTGGTGGGGCCCATCGTGTGCATCGCGCCGCTGTGGGTGCTCCTGGGCACGCTGCTGTTCTCCCGGGACATCGAGCAGGTGAAGCTTCGCACCGGCGTCGCCACCCTTTTCGTGATCGCCGGGGTCATCGTGATCTACCTGGCGTAGGAACCTGACCGAGCAGAATGTCGGATTACGCTTCGCTAATCCGACCTACAACAGTGTGCGGAATCGGTTGTCCCCGTAGGTCGGGTTAGCCGAAGGCGTAACCCGACACGGTACAGCGTGTCGGGTAGGATTACGCGGGGACCTTCTCCTCGAGCCATGCGGAGAGATCCGCGAGGCTTCGGGAAGTGATCTCGTGTCCCATGTCGTACTCGCGGTACTCCACCGGGACCTGCAGCTTCTCCAGCAGCGCGATGGAGAGCTTCGCCCGCTCCAGTTCGATCAGCTCGTCGCGCTTGCCGTGATGCACCAGGGTCGGGAGCGAGTCCACCCGGTCGGCCACGCCGAGGGCCGTCAACGTGCCCTCCCGCAGCCACGAGCTCAGGATGCACATGCCGGCGAATCGGTCCGGCTCGGACAAGCCCAGGCTGTAGGCCATGCCGCCGCCCTGGCTGAACCCCAGCAGAACGGGCTTGCCGCTCTCCAGCGGGTATCGCTCGGCGCACTGGTCCAGAAACGTCCGGAGCCGGTCGCGAGCCGACAGGAAAGCGGCGGTATCGATATCGCCGCCCAGGGACATGGGGAACCAGGCGTAGCCCGTCATGCCCGGGCCCAGTTCCACCTCCAGCGGCGCCTGCGGACAAATGATCCGAAACGCGCCGCCCGCGAGATGGGGCGCCAGCCCCAGCAGGTCCATGGCGTTGGCGCCCCGTCCGTGGAGCGCCAGGATCGTCGGATGGGGCCCCTCCCCCGGGGGCTCATACACGCAGTGAAGCAGTTCCATTGAAGTATCCGCCCTCACTCCATGACCGCCCGGAGGTCCTGGACGTAGTCCTCGAACGCGGCGTCCATGGTGTATTGCGGCTCCCAGCCCAGGTATTGCTTGGCCCGCGATATGTCCAGCGGCACGCTGACCGCCACATCCGGCGGCCTTCCGGGAATCACCTCCACCTCCAGCTTGGGAAACTGCCGCTCCACCGCGGCCACGAGGTCGTCGAAGGTCGTCACCTCGCCGACGCCGATGTTGAAGGTGGTCTTCTCGGGCACCGGCACCGTCGTCGCCAGGTCCACGGCCCGTCCCATGTCCTTGGCGTAGACGTATTCGAAGGTCATGGTCTGGGCCTGGGGAATCCTCGCCACCTCGCCGCGGATGCCCGCCTCCAGCAGCATCTGCACCTTCTCGCCGCCGCCGGAGCCGCCCCAGAAGTGCCCGAGCCCGTAGGCGTTGGCCAACCGTAGCGTCAGCAGCTCGAAGCCGTAGAGCCGCTGGTACGCCTCCGCCATCAGCTCCTTGGTGGCCTTGGAGTTGCCGTAGCCGGCTCCCGGGCCCCGTGGCATATCCTCGTGGGTGGGTTGATTCGTGGCGCGCCGCCGGTCATAGGCGCCGAAGGTGCTGATCAGCACGAAGCGCCTCACCCCGGTGAGCCGCGCGGCCTCGAGCACGTTGATGGTCCCCATCACGTTGATCTGGAGTCCGCTGTAAAGCGACTCCACCACCCGCCCGCCGATGAGTCCGGCGGTGTGGACCACGGTCTCCGGCCGGTACCGCTGCATCGCCTCCACCAGCGCCGGCAGATCCCGGATGTCCTTCTGCACTACGTCCACGTCCGCCGTCCCCAGCTTCCGGTGCAGGTACTCCGTGCGCGGCATGAAGTCATAGAAGACCAGCTTCTCGCCGCGCTTCAAGGCATGCTGCGCGAACGATGTGCCCACGAGACCTACCCCGGTCACAAGTGTTGTTGCCATGATTATCTGACTCCCTTGGATGGATTCCCGGATTGCGCGGCGATTTATGCCCGCGCGCGGCCATTGCCCCCGCGTCCGCAACCAGGAAACATCCATAGCCGACTTGGGTTTCGTCGGCAACCGTTGACGTCGGCCACGTCTTGACGAGCCGAAACCGGAGCCTGTATCCTGGAACGGTGCGAATCACTGGAGTGATATTCATCACGTTTCTGTTGATTTCACCCGGAACCCTTATGGCCGATCAGACAGACCCACGGCTGGACGCCCTGTTCGGCCGGCTGCAGACCACCGACGACGTGAACGATGCAGCGGCGGTGACCAATCTGATATGGGCCATCTGGCATCAATCCGACGACGACCGGATCAACGACCTCATGCGTCAGGGACTGGTGCAGATGTCCTCCCGTGAATACGCGGATGCCGTGGCCACCTTCAGCGGAATGATCGACCTCAATGCCGGGTTCGCCGAGGCCTGGAACAAACGAGCCACGGTCTACTATCTGATGGGGGACTATAGGGCGTCGGTGAAAGACATCGACCGCACGCTCGAGCTTGAGCCGCGGCACTTCGGCGCTCTGTCCGGTTTAGGCCTCATCATGGTGGCATTGGAGAACGAAGAGGCCGCCATCGCGGCCTTCGAGGCCACCCTGGCCGTCAACCCCTTCGCCGCCGGCGCGCAGCAGAATCTCGAGGCGCTGCGCGCCGGACAGAAGAGACGCTCACTCTAGCCCGCCTGTTTCACCGAGCGACGCGACGATCACGCATACCGGCCGGGAGGCCGTCCTACCCCTTCAACCGCGGCATCACGCTGTCCGCCAGCATGTTGATGGCCTCTTCGTAGTCCGGGCCGAGCTTGGCGAAGGCAATCTCGTCATACCCTATGGCCTGGGCCTGTTCCGAGAGGTCTACGATCTGATCCGCCACTTCCTCCGGACGCCCGGCGACGTAGTAATTCAGGACCATTTCTTCGGTCACCAGCTCGGCGGCTTCCTCGATGGTGGCGCCCCGTGCGAATGCCTTCTTGAGCTCGAGCACCCTCTCCCGCTCTACCCCGAGCCGGTGGTATTCTTCGGGGGTGAACTTCAACGCTTCCCATTGCAGGATCGAATGGGACACCTGACGCTTGGGAAACTCGATGGCGGCGGCGCGGTCTCGCGAGACCGACACGTTGAGCTCGACCATCTTGCGCAGGGTCTTGTTCGGGTCCACGCTCCGGGCGCCGGCCTCGGCCATCTCGTGCATCCCCTTCAACCGGCCCGCGCGGAGCATGGGGATGAACGTCCCGGAGCTGATGAGCCCGTCCATCACCTGGCCTCCCATGCGTAGCGACTGGGGACCGTTGCCGCCGCTATAGATCACCACGGGAGACTTCGGCTTGAAGGCCAGCTCGAAGACGCCGGCGGGGTTCAGATGGAAGTATTCGCAGAGCACGGGGAAGTCGCCATAGGCAACGCGGCCGCCGGCGAGCGCCCGTGATGCGAACACGGCCAACTCCCGCACCAGCGAGATGGGCCTGTGCACCTCCACGTTCTGCGGCGTCTGTGCCAGATCGCCACGGGCGAGCCCGAAACCGATCTCTCGCCCTTCGGTCAACTCGGACAAGGCCGCCAGCGAATCCACCACCTCGATGGGATGATGAAGATACGGGACCAGGATGGCGGTGCCGATACCGATGGGCACCCGGGCCGCGATGGCGGAGAGCACCACCACCTGACTCCGATACCGTGCGTTGTCGTTGACCCAGATGCGCTCGAATCCGCGCCGGTGAGCCAGGTCGGCCAGCTCCACGAGCTGGTTTACCGTGTACTGATTCGCCAGGTGGATAACGAACTGAAGCCCGAGCTTACCGTCGAATGCTGCCATGGGGTTCCCTTCCCTCCGAAGTACCGGCCGGCCGGGGCGTGCGGCCCCCAACCGGCTGCCGTCTACCTCTCCTCCGTGCGGCACGGCAACGAGCCGAGCCTAGTGTTGTGTCTCACAAATAGGTTTACAAATCTGCTGGTCTTTTTCGCCGTCGGCTGCGTTGCTCTTCCTCGCGTGGGGCACGCCACTGCTCGTCATCGCGCCTTGCCGACAACGAAAAATCCTGCGCATCTTTGCAAACCTATTTGTGAGACACAACACTAGCCGTTCAGCCGCGGCATCACGCTTTCCGCCAGCATTTCGATGGCTTCCTCGTAGTCCGGACCGAGCTTGGCGAAGGCGATCTCGTCGAACCCCATTTCCTGGGCCTGCCCGGCCAGCTCCACGATCTGGTCGGCCACCTCGGTCGGGGTGCCGGCGACGTAATAGGACAGGACCATCCGCTCGGTCACGAGCTTCGCGGCCTCCTCGATGGTGGCGCCCTTGGCGAAGGCGTCCTTCAGGTCGAGCACCTTCTGCCGTTCCACGCCGAGCCGGGCGTACTCTTCCGGGGTGAACCCGAGCGACTCCCATTGGGGAATCGAGTGGGCCACCTGGCGTTTGGGAAACTCGAGGGCCGCGTCCCGGTCGCGGGAAACCGAGACATTGAGCTCCACCATCTTGCGCAGGGTCTTGTTCGGGTCGACGCTCCGGGCGCCGGCCTCGGCCATCTCGTGCATCCCCTTGAGCCGGCCCGCGCGCAGCATGGGAATGAAGGTCCCTGAGCTGATGAGGCCGTCCATCACCTGGCCGCCCATGCGCAGCGACCGGGGGCCGTTGCCGCCCGAATAGATCACCACGGGGGACTTGGGCGTGAACGCCAGCTCGAACTTGCCCGCGGGATTGAAGTGGAAGTGCTCGCACAGCACCGGGAAGTCCCCATAGGTGACGCGCTCTCCGGCCAGCGCCCGCGACGCGAACACGGCCAGCTCCCGCACCAGCGCCAGGGGTTTGTGCATGGTCACGTGCTGCGGGGTCTGGGTGAGGGAGCCGCGCGCGAGCCCGAAGCCCACCTCGCGCCCTTCGCTCAGCTCGGACAGGGCCGCCAGCGAGTCCACCACCTCGAGGGGGTGGTGGAAATAGGGCACCAGGACGGCCGTGCCGACACCGATGGGCACCCGCGCGGCGATGGCCGAAAGGACCACCACCTGGCTCCGGTAGCGCGCATTG
This sequence comes from uncultured Binatia bacterium (SeqCode), assembly GCA_965218305.1. GTDB lineage: Bacteria > Desulfobacterota > Binatia > UBA9968 > JAJDTQ01 > JAJDTQ01. Next base: position 1,515,598 of record OZ244617.1, read on the forward strand.
TCGTTGAGCCAGATCCGCTGGAACCCGCGTTCATGGGCCAGCGCGGCCAACTCCACGAACTGGTTGACCGTGTAGTGGTTCGCCAGATGGGTGACGAACTGGAGGCTGAGCCTGCCGGCGAACGCCATATCAATCCTTTCTCGCAACGGCCCGCAAACCACCCCATTGTGGTGTCTCATGACGGCGAACGTCAACCTGGTGTCCTATCCGGTTAATCGTTGCGGTCGTGTTAAAGTGGATTGAACGTCGGATCAAGCTGTCGTTGAATAGAGAATCCCGAGGGATCGACCTTGGAGTCGACCTTGCCTGTCGGCGTGGGTTCGTGGATAGTTATCCCGTCCCTGCTCAAGGAAAACCATGCCGCACGAGGAATCGTGACCCCTACCCTGACGCTCGTCGCGCTCGGAATCCTGCAGGGGCTGACGGAGTTCCTGCCGGTGAGCAGCTCCGGCCACCTGGTGCTCCTCCAGTCCCGGCTGCCCGGCTTCAGCGAGCCCGGCGTGCTGTTCCACGCCACGGTGCACCTGGCCACCCTCGGCGCCGTGCTGGTGTACTTCCGCCGGGATTTTGTGGCCCTGGCGCGGGCCGCGGTGGCGCCCCAACGGGCAGACCCGGGCGCCGTCCGTCTCCTCTGGCTGATCATCGTCGGCACCCTTCCCACCTCCCTCATCGGCCTCCTGTTCGCCGAACCGCTGGAGCGCCTTTTCACCAGCGTTCCCACCGCCGCGAGCATGCTGCTCGTAACCGGCGCGCTGCTCTTTGCCACCGACCGCGCGCCGGAGCGGTCCCGGGGCATCGAGCACATGAAAGTCGGCCACGCCCTCGTCATCGGCATGGTCCAGGGCATGGCCATCATTCCCGGCATCTCCCGCTCCGGGGCCACCGTGGCCGCCGGAGTATTCGCCGGTCTCCGGCGTGACCTGGCGTTGCGTTACTCTTTTCTGCTCTCGGTGCCCGCCATACTCGGCGCCTTCGTGCTCCAACTGGCGACCCATGGGCTCGAAGGCGCGTCGGAGGTGAACCTGCCGGGCTACGGGCTCGCCTTCCTGGCCGCCTTCGCCGTGGGCTACGTCAGCATCGACGTGCTCCTGAAGGTGCTGCTCTCCCGGAAGCTCACGTGGTTCGCCGGCTATTGCTGGACCGTGGGGCTGGCGGTGCTGATGGCCCGGGGTTGGCCGGGATAACTCGCCGCGGCACGGCTATCCGGACGCAACCGGTTACAGGCCACCCGCTACGGATCCAGACGCTTCGCCTGCTCCAGGAACGGCTCGAGCCGCCGGACGGCGGCGACTCCGCTCCCGGTGGCCGCCCCCATTACCCGCAGCACGATGCGCCGCATTCCCGCCGCCCGGTACCGTGCCATGTCGTCCAGCGTGGGAAAGCCGTCGCTCGGAGTCAGGAGCACCGAGAACTCGATCTCGTCGGGGTCCCGTCCGTGTTCGCGCGCGGCCCGCCGCACACTCGCCACGGCGGCCGCGGCCTCGGCCGCGGGCAGGTCTCCCGGGCACCAGCCGTCGGCGTATCGGGCGACCCGCGCCGGGGCGTATCTGGGATCATGAACCCCCAGATAGATCGGCGGATGCGGTTTCTGTACGGGTTTCGGGAAGACCCGAACGGGTGGGAAATGGACGAACTCGCCGTCATAGGAGGCCTCATCCCGGCTCCACAGCACCTTCAAGGCCTCGACCCCCTCGCGCAGCACCTGCCAGCGGCGCTTGAACGGGACCCCCATGATCTCGGCCTCTTCCGGGAACCAGCCGGCGCCGACGCCCATGATGAAACGTCCGCCGCAGTGGAGGTCCAGCGTGGCGGCCGCCTTCGCCGTGGCGATAACGTCCCTTTGCGGCAGGATGCAGATGCCGGTAGCCACGCGCAGGCGCTCGGTAGCCTGGGCCGCCATGGCCGCCCCGATGAAGGGATCCGGCAAGTGCGCGAACGACTCGGGCACCTTGCCGTCGGCCGTGCGCTTGTAGCGTGACTCGTAGTGCACCGGTATGAGCATGTGCTCCGGGAACCACAAGGACTCGAAGCCCAGCCTTTCCGCCTCCCTGGCGATATCGCCGACCGGACCCGACTGCTCCGTCGAGAACAGGGACAGACCCATCTCCATGCTGCGCTCCAGTCTATGCGTTGTCTTCCGTGGCCGTTCCCGCTATACGCCGGGTTGGGGCTGACCGCCTCTGGCCCATGGGCTGTCGATGGGCCGCCACATACCGCCACAGGAGAATAGCATGCCCGAACCACCGGCCGGAACCCAGGCTTTCAACCACTCCCTCGACGGCGACGAGACTCTCCTCCCGGTATCTTGGGAGGACTGGCTCGCCATGCCGCCGCCCTATGACGACGGCGGGTTCAGCGTCACCGAAGTGGTGGAGCGTTACGCGCGCAACGGCTACGAGTGGGATATGCACGGCTCTCTCTACACCCCCGCGCGGGAACGCGACGAACAACCGGCGTTCGTGGTCTTCCACGGCGGCGGCGCCAACGAGAAGGTGATGGACGTCACCGCCGACGGCCGTCCGGGACTGGCGCGAAGACTGGCCGCGCAGGGTTTCACGGTTCTGACGTTGAGCTACCCGGGCCTGTGGCCCCGGGGTGGAGAATGGGACAAGCCCATCGCGGAGCGGGTGCCCGTCTACCTGCTCGACACGGAGACCGGCGAGGAGGAACTCCAGGACCGGCTGCTCAAGTGCACCTTCAACGTCATCCTCCAGGGAGCCGGGCAACTGGCGGACCGCCATTTGCGAGGCCGGCGGGTCATTACGTTCGGCCACTCCACCGGCGGCCCCATGGCGGCCCATCTCACTCGCTTCACCCGGGAGACGGAAGTCATCGGCATCGTCGGCTGGGGCAGCGGCGGGCCGGACGGCTGGCGCAGGGAATGGCGGGAAACCACGGGGATGGAAACGCCCAAACCCTACGGTCTGGCCCAGATCTCCCGGCGCTCGGTGGACGCGTACCGGAAGTCCCACTACGAGGACCTGCCGGAGCTGACGCCGTGGGGCCGGATGGAAGATTTCTTCCGGCTCACCGAGAAGACCCGGCCCCAGATCAAGATCGGACTGCGGGACAACCAGCACAATGTTTTCCCCGAACGGCTGGAAGAATATGTCCGGGTCACCGGGCTGCCGCGCGACGAGTACTTCGACCACCTGCAGGACCCGCCTTCCGAATGGCTCGCCGGACTCAAGGTCCTGCTCATGGTGGGCGAGAATGACCACGGCCACTGGATCGGCGGGACGAGCGTCGGCGACAAGCGAGAGATGTTCATGGCCGGGAAGTACGCGGCGGCCGGGACGGACGTACACGTGGGGCTGGTGCCGAAGTACACCCACATGGGGCACTGGGCGCTGCACAACGAGAAGATCGCGTACACCTGGCTTTGGGCCCTGAAGGCCGGGTACTTCGGCTAACGGTCTGTATCAAACGCCGCCGGGAGGTTCCATGCCTTTGCTCCGTGTCAACGACACCGAACTGTACTACGAGGTCCACGGCCAGGGAGACCCGTTGCTGTTTCTAAGTGAAACCCACTGTGACGGAGAGGTCTGGAAGAGCCACCAGGTGCCGGAGTTCTCCCGGGACCACCGGGTCATCATCATGGATTACCGCGGCACCGGCCAGTCCGGAAAACCGTCCATCCCGTTTACCACGCAACTGTTCGCCGATGACGCAATGGCGTTGCTGGATCACCTGGAGGCTCCGGAGGCGATCGTCTGCGGGCACTCCATGGGCGGCAGGGTGGCCCAGATCATGGCGCTGGACCATCCCTCACGGGTCAAGGCCCTCATCCTGGCATCGACCGGGGCCTCGTATCCCGACACCAAAGGCATTCCCCTCAAGATCGCCACGGAGATGGTGGAATGGGGCTATGAGAAGTACGTCCGCGACCACTCGATCCTGGTGGGCTTCACCGATGAGTTCGCGGCGAGCTACCCGGACAGGATCGAGGACTACTTGCGCGTCCGCATGGCCAACATGGGACCGGTGGAGTTCTACTTCCGCCATCTGGTGGCCAGACAGGGCCACGACACCAGCGGCCGTCTCGGGGAGATTCGGGCCCCCACCCTGATACTGGTTGGAGAGGACGACCGGAACGTCACCAGCGACTTGTCCCATCGCACATCCTCGGAGATTCTCGAAAGAGGCATACCCGGCGCCGAGCTCGTGGTCCTGCAGGGAGAACGGCACAGCTACTTTTTCACCAATCCGGAAGCCGCCCACTCGGCGATACGCGATTTTCTGGCGCGCGTCTGACCACGATTCGCAAGTACCGATCCACCTGAATCTGTCCCAGTAGGCCCACGAAACGGTCCGCCGTCAAACGTGAAATTTATACACGTCAGGTCTTGACTCTGCTCGATCAGCATTATTCAATGCGGGATTCGAGTCCTTGGGAGGGGGAATCCGTGGGACTCGAAAGGTTCGACCCGAATCGGACACGTCGGTTTCCGACGGAGTGATCATGAGGATGCTATGGGACGAAGCGTACGACCCAGGATTCTGATCGCGGACAGCTACGCCAGCCACGCGGCAATGCTGTCACGGCATCTGCATGAGTTGTCGCCCGCCATCAAGGTGTTCGGCGCTACCGAGGGTCGGGAGGCACTGTCGCTCACCGCGGCGCAGGACGTACACCTTTTCCTCGTGAACGGCTTTCTGAAGGGGCCGCTCAATGGCTTCGAGCTTTGTCGCGCCATTCGAAGGTTGGACGAGCACCAGCACACTCCTGTCATCCTCATGCTGTCGGGCCATCTCATCCACGACCATGCAAGAGGCTTGGCCGCGGGCGTCGACCTGTTCCTGCACGCCCCGGTGGAGAAGCAGGAGCTGTGGCGGATGGTGGTGCTGTTGCTGAACGAGGCCTCTCACGGAAAGAAGCGTGACGCGACGGCCGCGGGCGACACCGAGATGGAGATCATCGAGCTCAAGCCGTCGGTGCGAATCCTGCACTGAGGAACGATCCGGCGCACGCCGTATTCCGAACATCCCGTACGAATCAGCCGCGGGCGCACTCGCCCCTGTCACACCTCCAGCAACCCGTTGACCTCGGCCAACTCGGACGCCGTCAGCTCCCATTCGGCCGCCCTCGCATTGTCCCGGACCTGGGCCAGACGCGTGGCGCCGGAGATGACCGAGCAGACCCGGGGCTGCGCCAGCAGCCAACACTGCGCAAGCTCGTTCAGCCCCCGGCCCCGTGCTTCGGCCCATGCTTTCAAGCGCTCCACGACGTAGTAGTTGGCGTCGGTCATGTACTGCTGCACATAGGAGGCACTCTCGCCACGGGAGCCGGGGGGCGGTTTTTGACCCCTGGCGTACTTGCCGGTCAGGAAGCCTCCGGCCAGCGGAAAATAGGGCACGAAGCCCACGCCGTGGGCCCGGCAATAGGGCAGCACCTCGCGCTCCACGTCTCTCTCCAGCATGTGGTAGTGGGATTGAAGCACCGCGAAAGCGGTCCAGCCACGAAACTCCGCGAGCACATTGGCGTGGGCCAGTTGCCATGACGCAAAGTCCGACGCGCCGATATATCGGACCTTCCCCTGCCGGATCAGGTCGTCCAGCGCCCGCAGGGTCTCCTCGATGGGAGTCGCGTCCTCCCACCGGTGGATGTAGTAAACGTCGATGTGGTCGGTCCGGAGACGCCGGAGACTGCCCTCTACGGCGTTCATGAGATGATAGCGCGACGTCCCACGGTCGTTGGTACCCTCACCCGTGGGGAAAAAGAACTTGGTGGCCAGGACGAAGCGATCCCGGCGGCCCTTGAGGGCGTTCCCCAGCATCTCCTCCGAGCGGCCCCCCTGATAGCTGTTCGACGTATCGATGAAGTTGATGCCGAGGTCGACGGCCACATCGATGATGCCGGTCACGTCATCCTGCGGCAACGCCGGCGAACCGAACCGATTGGTCCCGAGGCCGATGGCGGAGACGCGAACACCCGACGATCCAAGCTGGCGATACTGCACCCGAGAACCCTCCCGTTGAATGGCCGCGTTGCGGATAGAAACGGTGAGGTGATGTTTACCAGATCGTCCTGAGGGACGCGACCGCGCATCCCCTCTTCGTCATCCCGGGCTTGACCCGGGGTCCAGGAGGGGAGGCGCCGGGGCCACGACAAGCAGACATGCCCCGCTACCACCCCTGGACCCCGGATCAAGTCCGGGGTGACGGGAGGGGGTTCCCCGGGTCAGGCCCGGGATGACGTTGAGATGAGTCGTCCGTTCGATTGTTTGACCGCCTCTTCGCCGAGGTGCTACCTTCCACGCCTCAACGAATTGAACCCCGGGAGGTGATCATGCAGTGGGACATGGAACGCGACAGCGCATTCGTGACGGGTGGCGGCAGCGGCATCGGCCAAGCCATCGCGTTAAAGCTGGGCGAGCAGGGGGTCAAGGTAGCCGTGGCCGATGTGGATGCCACCAAGGCTGAAGGGACCGCTTCCCGCATCAGCGCCGGCGGCGGCACCGCCCTGCCCCTGGCTCTGGATGTCACCCGCTCGGATCAGGTCAATGCCGCCATCGCCAGGGCCCATGCAGAGTTCGGAAGCCTCGCCTACCTCATGAACGTAGCGGGGATCTCACAGCAAAAACCCGTGCATGAGATCAGCGACCAGGACTGGGCCCGCATGATCGATGTCCACCTCAACGGTACCTTTTACTGCATCCGCGCGGCCCTGCCGCTGATGATGGAAGCCGGCTTTGGCGTCATCGCCAGCCTGTCCTCGATGCACGGCCTCAAGGGCCAGGAAATGGCGTCTCACTACTCGGCCGCCAAGGCCGGCATCGCCGCCCTTACCAAGGCGGTGGCGCGGGAGGTGTCCGAGCACGGCATCCGCATCAACGCGTTGGCGCCAGGGCCCATCGACACGCCCTTGTGGCGCCGCGGCCTCACCGGCGAGGCCCTGGAGCGGCGCAAATCGGACCGTTCCAAGCTCGTGCCCATGGGGCGACTCGGCGAGCCCGCCGAAGTGGCCGACCTGGCGGTCTTTCTGTTGAGTCCCGCCAGCAGCTATATGACCGGTCAGATCGTGGGTGTGAACGGCGGCGAGTTGATGCCGTGAGCTAACCCCGGTCGAAAAGCGAGAGTTGATCGGTCTCGGGCCGAAACGACGCCGTCGACAGGTTCCAGGTCCTGAGGGTCAACCCCCGCTTCCGGCAGGTGGCTTGGAACAGCGTCTCCATTTGCTCCGCAAAGATCCCCTTCCCCTTCATCCGGGTCTTGAAACCGGAGTCGTTGAGCCTGCCGCCGCGAATCTCCCGGATCCGGTTGAGCACCTTCTCCTTGCGGCCGGGGTAGTGCTCTTCCAGCCATCGCTCGAACAAATCCTTGACGCCGAACGGCAAACGCATGAGCGAGTAGCCGGCGCACACCGCGCCCGCTTCCGCGGCGGCGGCCAGGATTGCCGGCATCTCATGGTCGGTCAGAGCGGGGACCACCGGCGCCACGAGCACCCCCACGGGGATACCCGCCCGACTCAGAGCGCGGATGGCATCGAGTCTCAAATGGGGCTGTGAGGCCCGCGGCTCCATACGGCCGCAGAGGTCGCGGTCCAGCGTGGTGACCGAGATGAACACGACGGCCGCGTCACGGGCCGCCAACTCCGCCAAGACGTCCGCATCCCGCGTCACCAGGTGATTCTTGGTAACGATCGCCACCGGGTTGCGGAAGGCCGCAAGCACCTTCAGACAACGCCGGGTGAGCTCCAGACGGCGCTCGACGGGCTGATAGGGATCGGTCACGCCGCACAGCGCGATGACCTGCGGCTTCCATCGAGGCGAGGCCAGCGCCTTTCGCAGAAGCGCCGGCGCACTCTCCTTGACCAGGATCCTGGACTCGAAATCGAGGCCGGCGGAGAATCCCAGATATTCATGAGTGGGCCGCGCGTAGCAGTAGATGCAGCCGTGCTCGCACCCGCGGTACGGATTGACGCTGGCGTCGAAGCCCACGTCCGGGCTGTCGTTGTATGAAATGATGGACCGGGAGGTATCCTTGAGGAATCGGGTCGCGGGTCCCGCGGGGACGCCGTCCGGGACGAGAGCCAGGGACTCGAAACGGTTCACGGGGTTATGGCTGCTTCCCCGTCCTCCTATGCCGGCTGTGGTTTTGCTTGTCATCCCCTGGCGGTGCGCTCATTGGGTACGCTTGTCTCGGCACGGATATTCGCCCTGTTTTCGCTTTATATTCGCCTCGCCTTATCCTGTCAACCCCGCCGAGCAGGGACCTCGCCGTTCACGACCGGCCGCGCTTGATGCGCCACCGTTTGCGGTCAGCATCGGTCGAAGCGCACGGCGCAAGCTCGAGGCTTCGCGACATGAAGGGTCCGGCCGTCCTGCTATTCGCACCCACCGCCAGGCAGAGGCTCCGGTCAGCCGTGGGCCGGAACTCCAGGGCGTCGCCATCGTAGTCGAAGAGCTGGTTCGCGGACCCCTCGGAACAATCCAGCAACCCGAGGGAGACGCCTGCGCCCGCGGCTGCCTGGAGCGTCGCGCATTTCCCCGCGTAGGTGGCCGAGACGATTCGCCTCGATGCCCGGTCGTAGTCGAACTGCACGTCACCGCCCCGCGGCTTGCAGGAGTGGGCGTGCAATCTCTCGCCGAAGCCCCTCCCCACGGTATCGATACAAAATCCCAGGTTGTCCTGCTCGTCGAGATTGTCGGCCAGGTAGATCACCGGCGCCGGCGTCTGCAGGTCCGGCGACGCGGAATAGCCCGCCGTCGAGACGCACAGCAAGAGCAGCAGAATCGCAAGGGGGAACAACTTGACGGCCGATCCGGCTGCATCGGGACGGACGCGCAACCCTGAACACCGCTCTCGGAACTCCATGGCAACAATCATTTTCGTGTCGAGGTTCCTCCGGTCGTGACTGCATTCTATGGCCGGCCGTCCCTTTTGTCCATGTAGCCCGGTGCCGCATCGCTCCGGCGACACTCCCGGGCGACGCCGGACTCCGAAAGATGCACCCGGGCCGACGACTCTCTCCCGCTGAATTGCATCGCCCTGGAAAAAGTGCGATGAATGGCCGCTGACACCATGAGGCCGTTTCAATACTTGGCTCCACGCCGCCTCGACGAGGCCCTTTCACTGCTGACACCCGAAGCCGTTCCCCTGGCCGGAGGGACCGATCTGTTTCTTAGGATGGAGCGCCGGCAGACACAGCCGGATGCGGTGGTCGATCTGAAACGGATACCGGACATGGACCGCATCGAGCCTTCCGATGCCGGACTTCGAATCGGCGCCCTGGCCCTCATGGAGACCCTGGCGGCCTCTCCCCTTGTTCGGAAGGACTACGACGCCCTGGCCCGGTCGGCCCGGGTCGTGGGCTCCATCCAGACGCGCAACCGGGCCACGGTCGGCGGCAACCTGGCCAACGCCTCCCCCGCCGCGGACACGGCCACCCCGCTGATGGCGCTGGGCGCGGCAGTGGAGGCCGCGGATGCCGATGGAACCCGGCAGATGCCGGTCGAGCAACTGTTCCTGGGCCCTGGCCGCACCGCGCTGCGTGACAACGAAGTTCTGACGGCGATCCTCATCCCCGCCATGCCCGCCCGCGCCGGCAGCGCGTTCGAGCGCTGTGTGCGCACGGCCATGGACATCGCGGTGGTTAACTGCGCGGCGTTCCTGCGGTTGGACGAAGACGGCGCCGTTGCGGAAGCGCGCATCGCATTGGGTGCGGTAGGGCCGACGCCGCTCCGGGCCGAGTCGGCGGAGAGCCTTCTGAAGGGCCGTCGCTTCGGCCCCGGCGTTGCCGAAGAGGCCGCGGAGTGCGCCGCCGCCGACGCCCAACCCATCGATGACGTCCGCGCCGGCGCTGACTATCGCAGGGAGATGGTCCGGGTGCTGACCCGGCGGGCCATCGTGAGCGCGTTTCAACATGCCGGAGGCAGCAACTGATGGAAACCGATCGGATCCGGATCACCATGACCGTGAACGGCGAGCGGTTCAGCGAGGAAGCGTCGCCCACGCGTTCCCTGCTGGACTTCCTTCGCGACGACCTGGGCCTCACCGGCACCAAGGAAGGCTGTGGCGAGGGGGAATGCGGCGCCTGCTCCGTGATCCTGGACGGCCGGCTCGTGGACGCCTGCCTGATCTTCGCGGCGGAGGCGGAGGGAAGGCGCGTCGATACCGTGGAGGGGTTGGCCGACGGCGAGGAACTGCACCCGTTGCAGCGGACCTTCGCCGCCGCGGGAGCGTCCCAGTGCGGCTACTGCACCCCGGGCATGCTCATGGCCGGCAAATTCCTGCTGGACGGCAACCCCGCACCCACGCGCGAGGAGATCGCCCAGGGCATTGCCGGCAACCTGTGCCGCTGCACCGGCTACGGCACCATCATTCAAGCGGTCATGGAGGCGGCGAAAGAATCATGAAAGTCGTCGGTCAGGAGCTCCCCAGGGTCGAGATTCTCGAGAAGGTCACCGGGCAGTCCGTGTTCGGCGCGGACGTCTCGCCGGGAGGCCGGCTCCTCTACGGCAAGATGGTGCTGAGCCCCCACCCCCACGCCCGCATTGCCGCAATCCGTACCGAGGGGGCCGAGCGGCTCCCGGGTGTCAAGGCCGTGGTCACCGCGGCCGACCTGCCACCCGTCCGCTACGGAAACTTTATCCGCGACGAAGAGTACTTCGCCCGCACCAGGGTCCGCTACGTGGGCGACCGGATCGCAGCGGTGGCAGCGGTGGACGAGGAGACTGCGGAGGAAGCCGCACGGCTCATCGAGGTGGACTACGAGGTGCTTCCCGCGGTCACCTCGGGGCCGGAGGCCATGGCGCCGGACGCACCGGTGCTTCACGAGGGCTATGCCGACTATTGGACACAACCGGGGGTGGAGGACCGACGCGGCAACGTGTGCAGCCACAAGCAGATCACGCGCGGAGACGTGGAACGCGGCTTCGCCGAGGCGGACCGGATCTTCGAGCACCGCTTTCATGCGCCCATGGTGCATCAGACCTACCTAGAGCCCCACACGGCGCTGGCGCGCTTCGACGCTTCCGGCAAGGCCACCGTGTGGGTCCCCACCCAGGCCCAATTCCCGTTGCGCGCCGCCATCGCGCAGATCCTGCGAATGCCCATGACCAAGGTCCGGGTCATCCCCACCGAGATCGGCGGCGGCTTCGGCGGCAAGATCTCGCCCACCATCGAGCCGGCGGCGGTGGCGCTGGCGCGCAAGGCCCGGCAGCCGGTCCGCATCATCATGACCCGCGGCGAGGACTTCCAGGGCACCAACCCCAGACACCCGTTCCACCTGCGCTACAAGACCGGCGTCAAGCTCGACGGCACCATCACCGCCCGGGAAATCGAGCTGGTGCTGGGTACGGGGTACTCGGCCGGTTCCGGCGTGATGATCAGCCAGGGGGCGGCGGTGCGAGCTCCGGGCCCCTACCGTATCGCCAATCTCAAGATCAACAGCTACTGCGTCTACACCAACACCCCCACCTGCGGCGCCTACCGGGGTCCGGCCGGACCGCAGCTCACGTTCGCCTCCGAGTCGCAGATCGACATCATCGCCCGGGATCTGGGCGTCGACCCCGTGGAGATGCGTCTCCGGAACGCGTTCGAGAACGGCGACGAGACGCCCGCCGGCGCCCGGCTCGAGGACGTGCACGCCAGGGAGACCCTCCGCAAGGCAGCGGCGGTCATGGACGAACGGCCCAAGCCGGCCGGAGAGAACATCGGGCGGGGGTTGGCCGTGGCCCACTGGCTCGTGGGCGGCATGGCGTCCAGCGCCGGCGTCAAGTTGAACGAGGACGGCACCATCGGGATCCTCACGGGCGTGGTGGACCTGAGCGGCGCCAGCACTTCGCTGGCGCAGATCGCCGCGGAGGTGCTGGGCGTGTCGCTCAACGATGTCCACGTACGCACGGCGGATACCGATTTCGCGCCCCATTCCACCATCAGCGCCGGCAGCCAGGCCCTCAAGAGCATGGGCAGCGCGGTGTTGCTGGCGGCCCGGGAAGTGCAGCGGCAGATCCAGCAAGTGGCAGCGGACAAGCTTGAAGCCGACCCCGGCGACCTGGAGCTCGACGACAACAAGGTGTTCGTGAAGGGCAGTCCGGAACGCTCTGTTTCACTGCGCGAGGTAGGTCACCTGGCCCTGGAACACGAGCGCGGCCCCATCGTCAGCACGCAGTCCGTGTCGCGGCTCAAGCCCCATCCGGCCATGGCCGCCCATGCCGCCGAAGTGGCAGTGGACCCGGAGACGGGCCACATCCGTATCCTTCGTTACGTGGCGGTGCAGGACGTCGGCACCGCGATCAACCCGCTGTCGGTTCGGGGACAGGTGGAGGGAGGGGTCATGCAGGGGCTCGGCCAGGCGCTGAGCGAGGCCTGCACTTTCACCGGCGGGAAAATGGACAATCCCAACCTGCTGGACTACAAGATCTTCAGCGCGCTCGACGCGCCGGCGGTGGAAGTGCACCTGATCCAGCACCCCTGCGACTCGGGCCCGCTGGGCGCCAAAGGCGTGGGCGAGCCGCCCATCATCCCGCCGCCCGCGGTCGTGGCCAACGCGGTCTTCGACGCCGTCGGAGTCCGCATCCACGACCTACCGATCACGCCGGAGAAGATCGTCCGCGCGCTAAAGGCCACGCGGGCGAGCCAACCGTAGCGGCAATCCGGCAGCCGTACCGGGGAGACCTGCGTCTGTGGTTCGAAGGCCGCGGATGCGGCCTTCATGTCAGAGCCCCAGGAGAGAGTCGATCCGTTCCTGATCGAAGCCGACCACGGCCTCTCCGTCGATGATGACCACGGGTGTGCTCTGAAAACCGCGAGCCAGCAGGTCCTTCAGGGCCTCCTGGTCCTCACGAATATTCTTCTCCACGAAATCAACGCCTTTTTGAGAAAGATACTCCTTCTCTCGATGACAAGGCGGTCAACCGGGCTGCGTGAACAGGATAATGGATTCTGCCATGTGTCCCTCCGTGGTTGGTTTCATAGCACCCGCCCGGCTATTTCTCAATGCGCGTCTTGACATAGGAGCAGCACTTCTGTAGCGAAGGGGACTCGGTGCCAAAGACATCCAACACAGAAATGGAGGGACATCCATGAAACGCAAGGGTTTATCCTGTTTGGCCGCGGCCATCATCCTGGGGACCGCTGTGTTCGCGGGGACCGCGGCACACGCCGAGGACTTCTACAAGGACAAGACGTTCCGCTTCATCGTGGGCTACTCCCCCGGGGGCGGCTACGACACCTACACGCGCCTGATCGCCCGCTACTTCGGCAAGTACGTGCCCGGCAACCCCAACATGCTGGTGCAGAACATGACCGGAGCCGGCAGCCTGATCTCGGCCAACTACATCGGCCGGCGGGCCAAGCCCGACGGCCTCGCCGGCGCGATCTTCAACAACTCCCTCATCGTGCAGAAGGCTTTGGGCGACAAGAAGGCCGGCGCAGTGCCTTTCGAGAAGATGGAATGGGCGGGCGCCCCCAGCAGGGGCGAGATCGTGTGCATGATGATGGCCTTCTCCGGCAAGACGACCTGGAAGGATGTCATCAATTCCAAGGAGCCCATCAAGATAGGCGCCACCCGGGCCGGCTCCACCGGCCACGACATCCCGGCGATCCTGAACAAGGCCATGGGCACCAAGTTCAAGATCGTCACCGGGTACCGGGGAACGGCCACCATACGGCTGGCGCTGGAGGGCCGCGAGATCGACGGCTTCTGCTCCCAGTGGGAGTCCATGCGGGTCACCGCCCGGGGCATGCTGGACGCCGAGGGCGGCCAGAAGCTGGTCCCCTTCGTCATCGACAGCCACAGCTATCCCGATCCGGAGATCCAGAGTTTGCCGCTGTTCAAGGATGTGCTGAACAAGGAAGCCCTCCAGCTCTACAACTCGTGGGCGTTCCAGATGGCGTTCCAGCGCATGCTTGCACTGCCGCCGGGCACCCCCAAGGACCGCCTGGAGATCCTGCAGACGGCCTATGCCAAGACCCTGAAGGACCCGCAGATGCTGGCCGAAGCCAAGAAGGCCAAGCTCGTGGTCACCCCTGTCTCGGGTCCGGAGGTCAAGAGGCTGGTGAGCGAGATCCTCAACATGCCCCAGCACGTCAAGGAGAGCCTGTCCTTTCTGGTCAGGAAGTAATCGCCACAGAATAATCACCGCCCAACCAGAGGAGGGAGGAGAGAGGCTACGGCTCTTCTCCCTCCTCTTTCCCGTATCGCCAACCTTGCAGAAGCTCCACCTTCAAGACCTTTCCGGTGGGGCCCTTGGGCAACTCGGGCACGAAGCGGATGTGTCGCGGGTATTTGAATCGGGCCAACCGGTTCTGACAGTAGCCGACGATGCCCTCGGCCGCGGCGCTCGCCTCCGGCTTCAACACGACGAAAGCAGCGACCTCCTCACCCAAGTCGGCATGCGGCACCCCAACCACCGCGGCCTCCGCGATGTCCGGGTGTCCCGCCAGCACCGCTTCCACCTCCTGGGGGAAGACCGAATAGCCGCCCCGGAGAATGCGCTCTCTCAGGCGGCCGGTAATTTCAACGAAGCCGCCGACGGAGATTCGGGCCAGGTCCCCGGTGCGGAACCAACCGTCCGCCAACACCGGCGAGGGGTCGTTCCAGTAGCCTTGAAGCGCCGCCGGTGTCCTGATCCACAGCTCCCCTGCCCCTTCCTCACCCGACCCGGCGCTTCCCTCCTTCACGACCTTCGCATCCACCCCCGGCACGGCCCGGCCGATAGACTCCGGACGGTCGTCGTCTTCCACCGCCAGATAGGAGATGGGACGGAAGAGCTCGGTCATCCCGTAGCCCCGGAGGATGCGCCGGCCGGTCCGGCGCCGCCACTCCGCGGCCAGCTCCCAGGGACAGGGAGCCGCGCCCGACACCGCCAGGCGAAGGGAGGAGAGATCCGTGCCGGGGAACTCCGGCGCGCCCAGGAGGCGCCGGAACATGGTGGCCACGCCCAGGAACAGGGTGACGCGGTGCGTCGCCAACGCCCCAAGAACCGGTTCCGGCGAAAAACTCCCGGAGAGCACCACGCGGGCGCCCATGAGCAACGGCGCCAGAAGAGATCCGTGCAGCCCGAAGGAATGGGGCAGCGGCAGCACCGACAGGACGACGTCCTCCGGCGTCACCGCCATCATGTCCGCCCACGAACGGTCCGCAAAGGCCAGCGCCGCGTGGCTGAACACGGCACCCTTGGGCCGTCCGGTGCTGCCGGAGCTGTAGCCGATGAGGGCGGGCACCGAGCATTCAGCCGCCGTGTCCCAGCCACCCTGCCGCGGCTCCACGCGCGTGACAATGGCGACCGGTTCAACGTCCGCCAGGATGGCTTCCTGCTCCTCCGGTTTGAGCAACGGGCTCAGCGGTACGGCGGTGGCGCCGAGCTTCCAGATGCCCAGCATCGCCACCACGAAGGTCCAGTGGTTGGGGAGCACCACCGCGACCCGGTTGCCCGGCCTGACTCCATCCCCCGAGAGCGCCCGGGCAAAACCCGCGGCCCGGGCGTGCAGCTCGCGGTAGGTCAGCGTGGTGTCGTCGCAGATGACCGCGGACTTATCGGGGTACCGGCGTGCCGTCTCCTCCAACAGGCAGACGAAGTTCCGTGCGGAGGGTGCGATTTCCGTCTCGCTGGCAGCGGTCAACGTCCGGTCTCCTGCTCCCTCTGCCCTGACGCACTTTAGAGGGAGAGCGTCAGAGCCCCAACGCATCCAGATCGATGCGGTCCATGACCTCCTGCGGGATCCGATTGCGGGGCGTATATTCAGCCAGGGAAGGTTTAGCCGTGGCGTCGACGCCCCATTTGGCCGTGTAACCGTCCGAATCCGTGGATGGGTCGAGATCCGAGCC
The DNA here is from genome assembly GCA_965218305.1 of uncultured Binatia bacterium (SeqCode). Lineage (GTDB taxonomy): Bacteria > Desulfobacterota > Binatia > UBA9968 > JAJDTQ01 > JAJDTQ01. The sequence continues at coordinate 1,531,373 of OZ244617.1, forward strand.
CCGGGTATTGGAGATCACCGTGATGTCGCGGTCCGCCTGACACCGGGTGCCCAGGGCCCAGGCCACCTCCCGGTCGTCGAAGATGTTGACGTCGTGGTCCACCACCACCACCCGCTTGATGTACATGTCGGCGCCCAGCGCCGCGAGAATGGCGTTCTTGGCCTGCCCGGCCACCCGCTGCTCGATGGCCACATAGCAGCTATAGGGCGCCGGCACCCGCACCGCCGTCACTGACGGGACGATGGCGCGCACGGCCCGGTAGAGGTTCGCTTCCATGGGAATGGTGGACAGCAGCAGGTGGTCCACCTGGGCCACGGCGATGTCGTGGAACAGCGCGCCTTGCCGCATGGTCATGGCGTTGTACCGCACCACCTCGCGTTGGCGCTCACCCAGGCTGTAGCCGGTGAATTCGCTGAAAGGCCCCTCCGGAGTCCTTTCCCCGGGCAGGATCTCGCCCTCCAGGATCATCTCGGCGTGGGCCGGCACCAGCAGGTCCGACGTCTCGCAGCGGACCAGCTCCAGCGGCTCCCCCAGGATCCCGCCCATGATGGCGCGCTCGTCCTCGTCGATGGAGCCGATGGCCAGGGCCCCCAGGCCGATGGCAGGATGAACCCCGACGGCAAACGCCACGGGCAGCGCCTCTCCCCGCGCCTCCGCCTTCTGGTAGAACTCCCACAGATGCTTGGACGCGGTGATGTGAATGGAGGTCCGGTCTTTCCCCATGATCATCAGGCGGTTGTACGCGCAGTTCCAGGTGCCGTCCTCGGGATCTCGTGCGAACGAGATGGCCGCCGTGATGTAGGGCCCGGCGTCCGCAGCATGGTGGACGATCTGCGGCAACGCCAGCAGATCGACGTCCCCTCCCGTTTGCACGACTTCCTTGACCGGTCCGGTTTTCACCACCACCGGGGCCACCGGATGCTCCATTGCCTTCAGGAACGCGCGCTGGACCTCGCGAGGCTCGGCCTTCATGGCCAGCGCCATGCGCCGCCGGCTGGCATGCAGGTTGGTCACCACCGGAAACGCGCTGCCCTTGACGTTCTCCAAAAGGAGCACCGGCCGGCGGCGGCGCTCCCGCGCCAGCTTGGCCACCAGCGCGGACACCTCGTGGAGCGGATCGACGGGATCGGAGATCCTGACCAGCTCATCCTTCGATTCCACGAGTTCGAGATAGCTTCTGAGGTCCTGCGACATGGGTCACCCGTTTACATGAGAGTCGTGCGGCGCACGATTCAAACCATTGCCCGCGCCGAAGCCACAAGTTAATCAAAAAACCCCGGGATTTTAAGCGTCGCGACGCCATCCTAGGCTACCCTCTCACCATCTCCGCCTGATGACTCACCGGGAAGTTGACCGAACGCGCGATGAAGCACATGGCGTTGGCCTTCTCGTGCAGGCTCTCCGCCGTCTTTGGATCGCTCTCGGTGGTGATCGTAACGCGCGGCTTGAGGGACACGCTCGTAAACTCCCCCGAGCCGTCGGGATAGGTCCGCATCACGCCCTCGGCAGCATCCTCATAGGCCATGACGACGACGTTGTTGGCCGCGCACAGGTGCAGGTACCAGAGCATGTGGCAGGCCGAAAGTGCGGCCACGAGCAAATCTTCCGGGTTATGGCAGCCCGCATCGCCAAGATAGGCGGGATCGGCCGAGCCCTTGAGCGGCGGCTTGCCCGCACAGGCGACCTCGTAATCGCGCGCGTACGTCTTGTAGGCAGCCGTGCCCCCGCCCCGGTTTCCCGTCCAGGTCACGACCGCCGTGTAGGTGTGTTCGTTCGCCATTTTCCCGCCCTCATATCAATGTGATAGAAAGATTTCATGCCCGAATGAATACGGCTTGATGTTATCTGGACGGAGGGAATATGGCCATCATGGACGAAACCGACGACCCGGGCTGCTGCTCCATCGACTACACCCATCACAAGGCCGTCTTCGAACGCCGCCAGAAAGCCTACCGGGAGGATCCCTCCAAGGCCGTCACGGTGCACGAAGCCCAAATCCGGTTGGTCAACGACCACCTGAAGGAGGCCAAAACCTCCGAAGGCTATACCATCTTCTGCGATGAGCCGCCCTCACGCGGAGGCACCGGCAAGGGAGCCGCCCCCCTCCAGTACTTCGTCGCCTCGATAGGCTTTTGAATGCTCAGCCAGGTGACGCAGTTGGCGTCATTCATGGATATCCGGATCGAGCGCGCCGAGATGTCGGTGCGAGGTGAGTTCGACCAGAAGGGCAAGTTCGGGCTGTCGGACGTGCCGTCGGCCTGCACCCGGCTAGTCTACCGGCTGGACCTGCAAAGCCCGGACAGCCGGGAGCGCATCGTCGAGTTCACGGCGGCCCTGGAACGGTCCTGCTACACCACCAACACCCTGCGGCGCCCGGTGGAGGTGATCCCGGAGCTTACCCTCAACGGCGTCGACGTGCCGCTGGGCTAGCGTCCTCCCGCAAGAATAGCGTCGTAGAAAGGACACTAGTGGCCTGTATGGCCTGTAACATGCATATGGGTACCAATCTGCTTGTCCTTTTGCCGTCGGCTGCTGAGAGCAGCGTGGGCGGCGTCCCGGAAATCTGTTGACGGTGGACGGACGTGATTCGTGATCCCGTTCAACCACCCGTTTCGCGCGACGCAGAACAGCACGACCCTGGCAGTACCGTCTTCTGATTTCCGGGACGCCGCCCACGCTGCTCGGTACCGGCGCGGGCTCCGAGAGCGTCCCCAATTCCTACCCTCGCCCCTACTCCTACCCTTACCGCTGCTCCTACCCCTGCTCCAGCACCCACCGCGCCACTTCGTCGTGACGCGCAAACCAGACCCTGGAGAACCCCTTCAGGTACCGGAGAATCTCCGTCAGCGCGGACGCCATCATCGGCCGTCCGCCGAAATGGGCGTGGACGGTGAGGTTGATCATCTCCGGCGTATCCGATCGATAGAGGAAGTCGAAGGTGTCCTTGTACACGTTGAGGAAGTCGCGCGGGCTGCCCCGCAGCACCCGGTTGTCCGCGAAATCGCTGTGGGGATGGCCACGATGTTTCCGGACTCGGTGGCCTTCGGGTACGGGACATCCGTGTCGTTGTAGTCCCCGTGCCAGACACAGCCGGCTTCCGCCAAAAACCCCGCGGTATGCTCGGTGGGCGTCGCCCTGGGGCTCAGCCAGCCCACGGGCCTCACTCCCACCGCGCCTTCGATAAGATCGAAGCAGCGCCCGATCACCTCTTTCTCTTCGTCCGCCGAGAGGTCGGTGAGGAAGGTATCCTGGCTGTAGGAGTGGCCGGCGAGCTCGTGCCCATTCTCGTGCAACGCCTTGACCGCGTCCGGGAAAAGCTCCACCGAACGGCCGCTGACACATGCGGTGGCCGGGATCTCGAACTCGCGGAAGATCTTCATGAAGCGCCAGATCCCCGTGCGTCCGCCGTATTCCGACCAGGACACCCCCAGCCGGTCCACAACCCCCGGTTTCAGGGGCGACGACATGGGTGAATACGACGGCGCCTTTCCCGGAGACCAGGTCTCGAACATGGGAGTTACCAGGACCGCCACCTTGGCGTTGTTGGGCCATTTCTCCATGGTTGACAATTACCTCTCCTTCCCTTCGATTCAGGCCTCCGGCGAACCGGCGGCCCCTGCCTCTTTCATAAGCTCAATGAATCGCGCCGCGAGCCTCGGACCCGTGGCTGCGTCCTCGTGCTTGAAGAACACGTAGCCGCGGGCCCACTTCTGTTCGCGCACCTTCTCCGCCCATGCCCCGATGGCCTCGTCGGTATAGTCCACCGCCCGCAGCCGCAGATATCCCCAATCGGCCGTGGAGACAAAGGGGATGTCATCCTCGAGCTCGCCATCGGCGATGCACAGCGCGATTCCATGTTCGCGGAGGGTATCGAACACCACCTCATCGAACCAGGAGATGTGACGAAACTCCATGGCGACCCGCCGTTCCCCGGGTAGCACACCGAGAAAATCCCGCAACCGAGGCAGGTCCAGCCGCAGGTTCGGCGGCAACTGGAACAGGACCGGGCCGAGCCTGTCTCCAAGGGAATCCAGCCGCTGGAACAGGAAGGCCACGGCATCCCCTGCTTCCTTCAACCGCGCGTGATGAGTGATGGCGCGGGAGGCCTTGACGGAAAAGGAAAAGCCGTCCGAAACCTGCTCACACCAGCGCGCCAGCACCGCGTCCGCGGGCATGCGATAGAACGTGTGGTTTATCTCCACCGTGTCGAATTGGCGGGCATAGAAGGGCAGCATCTCCTTGTCCGGCAATTGGGCCGGATAGAATTTGCCCTTCCACGGCTTGTAGGCATAGCCGCTGGTGCCCACGAAGGTCTTCAAGGAAGGTCGCTCCAGAGATGCGGGTACTTGAGGCCGGAGCCGGTGATCGACAGAACCACCCGTTCATCCCTGCCCACCTCGCCGCGCTCCAGGAGCCGGTGCAGAGCCGCCACGCAGGCCGCGCCCTCGGGCGCCGCGAAGATCCCTTCGGCGGAGCCGAGCTCCCGCACGCTGTCCAGGATCTCGGCGTCGGACACGCTCAAGGCGCAACCGCCGCTCTCGCGCAGAATGCGCAGGATCATGAAATCGCCGATGGCCACGGGGACACGCAGGCCCGCGGCCACGGTGGCCGGTTGGGTGACCGCCTCCGCCGTGTCCGCCCCCGCCTCGAACGCGCTGACGATGGGCGCGCAGCCTTCGGCCTGGACCGAGACCATGCGCGGCCGCCGCGAATCGATCCAGCCCAGCTCTTCCATCTCATCGAAGGCCTTCCACATGCCGATGAGGCCCGTCCCGCCGCCGGTGGGGTAAACCAGCACGTCCGGCAGCGTCCAGTCCATCTGCTCGGCAAGCTCGTAGGCCATGGTCTTCTTGCCCTCGACCCGATAGGGCTCCTTCAGGGTCGATACGTCGAACCACCCCTCGCGTTCCTTCTTCTCCCCGATGATGCGGCCGCAATCGTTGATGAAGCCGTCGACCAGAACCACGTGAGCGCCATACTGCACGCATTCCACGACACTCACCCGGGACGCGTCCCGCGGCATGTAGATGTGGGCCTCCAGGCCCGCTTTCGCCGCATAGGCGGCCAGCGCCCCGGAGGCATTCCCCGCCGAGGGAACCGCCAGGCGCTCCGCCCCCAGCTCCCTGGCCATGGATACGGCGGCGGTCATGCCGCGGGCCTTGAATGAACCGGTAGGATTGAGGGACTCGTCCTTGAGGTGGAGCCGGGACATACCCAGCCGCTCACCCAGCCGGCGGGCATGGACCAGGGGTGTCCATCCTTCCCCCAAGGTGATGATCGAAGCCTCATCGGTAACCGGAAGCACCTCGCGGTAACGCCACAGGCTCGCCACCCTCTCCCGCAGGCTGTCGCGGGTCAACGTCCGGGCCGCCCGCGCCAGATCGTAGCGAACCAGCAACGGCCGTTGACATTCCCGGCAGAGATTGTGAAGCCTCCCCTGTTCATGACGCGTGCCGCAACGCGAACATTCCAGAAAAGTGACGTACATATCGCAACCCCGCGGCGCCCGAGACCCGGGTTCACATCCTTGGGCTCCACACCCTGCCCGGCACATAGATCTGGCCCTGAAACAGCTTGCGGGTGGTGCGAACCACTCCCGCCTTCTCCAGCGCGAAAGCATCCCCGACTCCGCTCAGCTCGAACGCGACGGTGATGGAGCCGCTGGGGTGCTCGACCTCTACCAGCTCGGAGAACCCCCCCCCGGTTTCGGCGATGCCGTCAGCCACGGTCCCGGGCACCAGGGCGCAGCTCCCGACGCAGATGGCGCCGGTTACCGCATGGGCGGGATGACAGTCCGTGGGCACGAAGTAGCGGGAGGTCAGCGCGCCGCCCCGGCGCGGCCGGGAGAGGATGCCGAACTTGGGAATGACCTTGCCGCTGACGTCGCCCAGCCCCATCTTCTCGCCGCCCACGACTCGCACCGCTTCCAGCCTCTCCAACAGCGTCTGGTTGGCGTCCAGCTCGGCCTTGCTCTCGTCACCCCGGATGCCCATACTCTCGGCCGTCGTCAACACCATGGGCATGGCCACGTCCACGCAACTCACCTCGACGCCCTCGATGAGCTCCTTGCGGTGCCCTGTCGGGAACAACGCCCCGGTCTTGGAGCCGATGACCTCCATGAAGTTGAGCAGAATCGGCGCCGCCCTGCCGGGAACCCCGTCAATGGCGGTGTCGCCGTCATACTCGATGCAGCCGCCGGGGGTCTCCACCATCGCCTCGATGAGCGAGTCCGTGTTCACGTTGCGGATCTGAACCACGGTTCTGGGATCGTCCGAGGGCACCAGGCCGCGGTCGATGGCGAAGGGGCCGACCCCCGCCAGCATGTTGCCGCAGGTGGGGCCGTAGTCCACGAACGCCCGGTCCACCGAGACCTGGGCGAACAGATAGTCCACGTCCGCCCAGGGGTGGTCCGACGGCGAGACGATGGCCACCTTGCTGGTGAGGGTCGTGGCGCCGCCGATGCCGTCGATCTGGCGGTGATCGGGAGACCCCATGACCGCCAGCAGGACCCGGTCCCGCGTCGAGTCGTCGTCCGGCAGCTCGCCGGCCAGGAAGTACGGCCCTCGCGAGGTGCCGCCGCGCATCATGGTGCAGGGAATCGCGATCTGGTTCGCCATGATCAGTCTATCCTTTCCCAAATGAGAGACGCCCGGCTGCCCGGTCCGCCCAGCACCGGCGGCGCCGCCGTCAGCACCAGCCGCTCCCCCTCGAAGGAGACCGCCCGCCGCGTGGTGGTGCGGTCCAGCCGGGGGTCGGAGGCGAACTCGATGTGGTGGAGCACCACGTCTCCATGGAGCTCGAATTCCCCGAAGTAGCTGAAGTAGGAGCCATCGGGCCGTCGGGTGGCGGTGGCCATGTGGCCGTCCGCCGTATATTCCATCCGCCCCACCGCCGGGCCGTCTTGACGCAACCCCGGGTTGCCGTCGGCGTCGGTGAAACGAAAGTCGCGGAGACGCCATGTTCCGATCATACGGTCTCTGTCCATCATCACCTCGCGACTATCAGGATACCGCTTCGCGCGCGGACTTCAACTCCACAACGGCCTCATCGCTCCAGCTCCGCGGCCGTTGTCACGTTTTCCGTGAGCCCGTAGTCGTCCAGGATCGCATAGAGAGCCGGCACCAGGAACAACACCTGGAAGGTCGCCGCGGCCAGGCCGAAGGCCAGGCTGGTTACCAGAGGCACCAGCACCTGGGCCTGGAGACTGGTTTCCGTGAGCAGCGGCAGCACCCCCGCCACCGTTGTCAAGGAAGTCAGCAGGATCGCGCGGAAGCGCTGCCGGGCCGCCCGGCACGCGGCCACGGCCGCCGGCTCGCCGCCGCGGCGGTGGATCTTGATGAACGCCACCAGCACGATGGCGTTGTTGACCACGACCCCGGCCAGGGAGACGAACCCCACCATGCTGGGCATGGACAGCTCGAGACCCAGGGCAAGGTGTCCGATGACGACGCCCACGAGGCCCACCGGAATGGCGGCCATGACCACCAGGGGCTCGATGTAGCTGCGGAACAGAAAGCTCAGCAAGATGAAGATGGCGCCCAGGCCGATGAGGAAATTGCGCTGCAACGAGGCCCCGCTGGCCGCCAGCTCCTCGGTCTGGCCTTCGAGCTCCACGCTCATGCCCGGGTACCGGGCCAACAGCTCGGGCAGGAACCGGGACCGGGTATCGGCGATGATCTCTCCGGCATTGGCCAGTTCCGCATCCAGGTCGCCCTGAATGGTCACGGCGCGGCGTCCGTCGATGCGGTGGATGCGGCTGTAGCCCCGGTCCGAGTCCAGCGTCGCCACCGTGTACAGCGGCACCTGCTCCCCGGTGGGCAGGGTGACGGTGAACCGGGCCAGGTCCGCGAGGCTGTCCCGATCCCGGCCGGACAGGCGGATGTCGATCTCGTAGTCCTCCGCGCCGACCTGGAACTCCCCGGCAATGCGGCCGTGAAACGCCGCCCTCAGTTGCCGCGCCACCCGCGCCGCGTTGAGCCCCAGGACCAGGGCGCCCTCGCGCAGGCGCACGCGCATCTCCGGCTTGCCGAGACGCAGATCGTCGGACAGGTCGAACACCCCGCGATACCCGCGGAGCCACTCCAGCAGATCGGTGGAGGCGGCCTTCAACGCATCCACGTCTTCCCCCGTCAGGCGGATGTCGATGGGCTTTCCGCCCGGCCCGATCTGGGGCTCCCCGAAGGTGAGCGAGATGACGTCCGGCAGCGCCCCCACCTCGGCGCGCCACCGGCCGACGACGCCGTCCAGCGATACATCGCGGGACTCGGAGTCCACCAGGTCGACGATGATGGTGGCAAGATGTTCCCCGGACTCGTGGGCGTCCTGATTGCGGTTGAACTGAATCCCGATGTTCCGCACCGGCTGCGCGAGCTCCTGGTCCACGGCCCGGATGCCGGCCACCACCTGATCCACCACGGCCTCGGTGCGGGCCAGCGGCGTTCCCTGCGGCAGCAAGAGTCGCGCCTCGATGACGTTGCCCTCGATATCCGGGAAGGCCCTGAACTTGAGCACGCCGCCGGCCATCACCGCCACGGAGCCGAGCAGCAGGCTGGCGATCAGACCCACTGTCAAATAGCGCCAGGACACGGCCGCGTCCACCAGACGCCCGATGCGTGCTTCCGTGAAATGCTCCAGGCCGTTCTCGAATCGAGCCCGGAGTCCCCGGTGCTCCTGACCGGCGGCGGCGTGCAGCGTTCCCATCAGGTGATGCGGGAGGATCAGGAACGCCTCCACCAGGCTGAACGACAACGTGAGGATCAGAATCACCGGCAGGACCTTCAGCACCGCTCCGATTTCCCCCCGGAGGAAGGCCAGGGCGCCGAAGACCGCGATGGTGGTGAGGAAGGACGCGAGCACGCCCGGCGCCACCTCTTTCGTTCCTTCCACCGCCGCCTCGACGGCGCTGCGTCCGGCACGGCGCCGGCGCGCGATGTTCTCCGCGATGACGATGGCGTCGTCCATGATCAGCCCGACGGCGATCAGCAGCGCCACCATGGTGATCATGTCGAAGGAGTAGCCGATGGCCGCCATGCCGGCGATGGTCCCCATGAAGGCCACCGGCAAACCTGCCGCCACCCAGAAGGAGTAGCGCAAACCGAAGAACAGCCACATGACCAGGAACACCAGCCCGAGGCCCTGGATGCCGTTACGCAACAGCATGGTCAAGCGGTCTCGCACGATGGAGGCCACGTCGCGCGTGATCTCGAACACCATGTCCGGCGGCGCCCGGCCGCGCTCCGCGTCGAGATAGGCCTTGAGAGCATCGATGACGTCGAGGGTGTCGTCCCGCCGGCCCTTCTCCACCGCCAGATAGGCGGCACGTCTGCCGTTGAAGAAGCTCTTGTCCTCATCCCGCTCGAAGCGGTCGGTAATGGCGGCGATGTCGCCGAGCCGGATGACGGCGCCGCTTTCGGAGGCCACCACCACGAGCCCTTCCAACGCGCGAGGCGTGCGCCGTTCATCATCGAATCGGATCAGCACCGTGGTGTCACGGGTTTCCACCGTGCCGGCCGGCAGCGTCAGACTCTGGGCCGCCACCGCATCGGCCAGGTCGCCGACGCTGAGGCCGAACTGGCGCATGACAGGAGCCGGAACCTCGATGCGGATCTGGTGCTGGGAAAAGCCCTGGACATGGACCTGGGCGACTCCGGGAATCGCCAGCAGATCGTCCTTCATGCGTTCCGCATAGGCCTTCAGACCCTCGGGCCGGAGAGGTCCGGTCACGGCAATGGAGGCGACAAAGTCCGCGCGCCCCAGTTGGCGCACCACCGGCGCCTCGGTCTCTGCCGGAAAGTCCTGAATGCCATCGATCTCGGTCTTGACGTCGTTGAGGAAGCGGTCGATATCGCCTCCTTCCCGCATCACCAGCGTGGCTACGGCCAACCCTTCCCGGGCCTCGCACCGGGTCTCCTCCCGGCCATCGATGCTGTCCGCGGCATCCTGGATCCGGAGACAGATGGCATCCTCCACCGCCAGCGCCGCGGCCCCCGGGAAGGGCACCCGAACCTCAACCGAATCGGCGGGGATGTCGGGAAACGTCTCGCGCTTGACGGTGCCAGCAAAGGCCAGCCCCAGCATCAGAAACGCCAGCATGAGGAGATTTGCGGCCGTCGGGTGGCCGGCGAAGAAGCCGATCATGGCACTGTCACCGAACGGGCGCCACGCCTCCGGCCTCGGCTGCCAGGTTGGCCGCGGCCGCCCGGTCCACCACCGCTGCCAGACGCATGCCCTCGACGGCGAATGGCAGGTCCGAGAGCACCACGCGCTCTCCGGGCGCCAGCCCGGACCGCAGGACTACGAAGTTGGTTTGGACGAAGTCCACCTCGACCTCGCGAAAGTGCAGCCGATGGTCCGGACCGACCACGTAGACCTGACCGCCCCGGAGGGCGGCCCGAGGAATCACCACCGCTCCGAGCCGGGGCGGTCCCCGAAGCTCGACCTCGACGTACATGTTCTTGACCAGGGGAGGTCTCTGGCCCGCCGCGACCCGCCGATACGGTTCGTCCACGGCGACGATGACCCCGGCCGTGCGGGTGCGCGGGTCCACGGTATCGCTCATCCGCGAAAAGCGCGCCGGCCACTCGATGCTGACGTCGCCGGTACGCAGGCGCACGACGGCCTGGATGTCGATGATCTCCCTCAGACGCGGCATGACGGCACCCGGGTCCGGTGGCAACTCCAGGTCGGGCGGCAGCAACGTGAGCGCCCTGCCGATGGGGACCTGGGCGATGACCTCGGCAACGTCCAGGCTGTCCGCCTCCACCAGGACCTGACCCTTGGCGGCAAACTGGGCCAGCTCCACATTCACCGCGGCAATGCGGCAGGTGAACGGCGCGACGATGGTGGTGCGGCTCAGATTCCTCCGGGCCGTCTCCAACCGGGCCCGAAGCTGGTCTCGCGCGGCTTCCTGTACCGCGCGCTCGGCGGGGAGCAGCGTAGCGGCGTTCCGCAGGTTCTGCACCACCTGCTCGCCGGCCAGGATGGAGCGTTCTTCGCGGTCCGCCTCGGCCTGGGAGACGGCGCCCCGGCGCATAAGCTCCCGGGTCCGGTCGAGCTGCCTGCGTCCAAGGGCGAGACTGCGTTCCTCGATGGCCAGGGATCGTTGGGTGTTGACGGCGCGCGCCTCCAGCACCGCGATCCGGGCTTCCACGGCGCGAATGTTGGCTTCGATCTGGGCAACCGCGAGACGGTAGTCGGCCGGGTCGATGCGCAACAGCTCCGTACCGGCGGAAAGAATGGCGCCCCGCCGGAGCTCCGGGTGCCGGAAGAGCACCGTGCCGCTCACCTCCGCCACCGCCTCCCAGACCTTCCCCGGCTTGACGTTGCCGTAACCGAGGGCTCGGGGCACCACATCCACCGAGGTCGCCGGCACCGTGCGCACGGGAGTCGTCCGTTCCTCCGGCGGGATGCGCAGGGGACCCTGCCGCGCGTTCACCGCCCACAGCACCGCCGTCACGCCGAGGGCGATGGGTACCCAGATGAGAAGTTTCCTACCGCGTCCGGCCATCAATCACCTTGTCGTATTTCTCGTCACCGATCTTTCCGGACGGCATTCTGACCGATCACGGCGGCCAAAACAACCGTTCGCTTCGCGTGCGGGTCCGCCGCATCCAGGGTGGACACTGGCAACGAAAAGCTGCTAGCACAAGGTTACTTTCAAGTCACCGGAGGACACGCATGCCGCTACTCATCGACAACCAGATCGCCGAGCAGGCGCTCAACATGAACGACACCATCAACGCCATGGAGAGCGCACTCATGCAGCTCGCGGAAGGTAACGCCGCCTACCAGCCCCGGACGGACCTGTGGTCTCCCACCGCCACGGTGGGGGACTACTTTCGCTGGGGTTCGCTGCTGGGCGCCATCAAGGACCCGCCCATCCTTGCGTTTCGCTTCAAGCTGGACATCATGACCTGGCAGGAGTACGGCGGCGCGGTCACGGAGCACTGGTTCAACGTCGAGCCGGGCAAGTACTGCGGCATCATCCTGCTGGTGGACACGCGGACCGGCGAGCTCTTGTGCATCATGAACGACGGGTATCTCCAGAGCTATCGCGTGGGCGCCACCGCGGGGGTCGGGGTCAAGCATCTTTCCCGGACCGACTCCAGGGTCATGGGGGTCCTGGGCTCCGGCGCCATGGCCCGCACCTACGCCATGGCCGCGTGCGCCGTCCGCCCCATCGAGCACGTCAAGATCTTCAGTCCCACCCAGGCCAACCGGGAGGCCTACGCGAAGAAGATGGCGGAGGTGTTGAAGATCAAGGTCACCGCCGTGAACTCGGCGCGGGAGGCCATGAGCGGGGTCGACGTCGGCGCCACCTGCACGGACTCGCGCGTTCCCCTGTTCCAGGCGGACTGGCTCCAGACCGGCATGCACGTGGTGGACGTGCGCCCCGAGGAGCTGGAGAGCGAGACCTACGAGAAGGCCGACGTGGTCATCGGCACCTCCAACCTGGCCGTGCTGAACTACGCCCTGGGCACCCAGGAAGAACGCGACCGGCGTCCCACCGACGACAACTACATGCGGCGCTACACCAACCGGAACCACACCACCCTGTCCGAGGTGCTGGCCGGCGAGAAGACCGGCCGGGAGAACGACGCGCAGACCACACTGCACCACAACTTCTCCGCCGGCATCCAGTTCGCCGCCGTCGGCTACCTCGTCTACCGCTACGCCAAGGAGAACGGCCTCGGCCGCGAGCTGCCGCTGGAGTGGTTTCAGCAGGACATCCGCAACTAGTGTGGTGTCTCACAAATACGCTTACGAATCTGCGGGTCCTTTTGGCCGTCGGCTGCGTTGCTCTTCCTCGCGTGGTGCACGCCACTGCTCGTCATCGCGCCTTGCCGACAACCAAAATGCCCTCGCATCTTCATAACCGTATTTGTGAGACACCACACTAGTGGATCAAGAAGTTGATGCACATGCGCAGGATTCGTTGCCGTCCGCCAGACGGCGCTCTCTCCAGGGTTGAGGGTGTGATCCCGCGCCCATGACGCAACTGCTGCCTCAGGCCATCGGTCTGCTGACGGCGTGGACCTACGGCATCAGCATCATCTCGGCGCGCCGGGGCCTGCAGTACTCCAACGCCAGCACGGTCACCCTGCTCTCCCTGATCTCGCAGACCGTGATCCTGTGGACCCTGGTGGGGGTTTTCACCGGCATCCCGGCCGTGGGCAGGACCTTCCTCTGGGCGGCGGTGATGGTGGGGTTCCTGATGCCCGTGCTGCGTTGGCTCACCTATACGGGCATCGCGAAGATCGGCGCGGCCCGGGGCACGGCGCTACGCTCCACCCATCCGCTCTTCAGCGCACTGCTGGCCGTGACGTTCCTGGGCGAAACCGCCACCGCCCCCCTGCTGAGCGGAATCGTCCTGGTGGTGGCGGGCATCGTGCTGATCTCCTGGCGGGAGGAGCAGAGACTCTCCACGGCACGCTGGTGGCACGGCGCCTATTCCCTCTCCGGAGCCGTCACCGCGGCCGCGGTGCACAACATCGCCCGCTTCTCGCTGAAGTCGACCGGCCAGCCCATCCTGTTCGCGGCCATCGTCGGGGTGGTCTCGCTGGTAACCTTCGCGGGCTATCTGGCGCTGGCGGGCGCCCCCAACCGGCCCGTGTGGAACCGGCAGGCCATGGGGCCGTTCCTGACGGCCGCGGTGCTGGAGAACATGGGATTCCTCCTGTTCAACACGGCCCTCAGCGTGGGGCCGGTGGTGATCGTGACGCCCATGGTAGCCACCCAGCCCATGTGGGTGCTGGTCTTCACCGTGGTATTCCTCCGCAGCATCGAGATGGTGACGCTGCGGACGGTGGGCGGCAGTGTCGCGGTGGTGATCGGAACGGTGGCCATCACCCTGGGGGGAGGGGCCTGGAAGTGAGCCGCGGCGCTTCTATCCGCCTTCCGGCCCATGGAAGGGCTCTCTGACCGTGGCCCCGACCGCCTGGCTCGGACCGCGCGTGCTGCGCAACTTTCTCCTGTTGTACGGGAGCTCCCTGTTCTCGGGACTCGCCTGGGGCATGGTGCTGCCTACCATCCCGGTATTGGCCGTATCCTTCGATATCTCCATGGGCGCCGCGGCCCAGACGGTCACGGCCTGGGCCACCGGCCGCTTCTGCGGCACCCCGGTGAGCGGCATCATGCTCGACCGCGTCGGGCCGCGGGTGATGATGGTGGGAGGCGCCGCCGTCACCGGCGTCGCCGCCATCGCGGCGTTCCTGAGCCCCGCCTTCTCCGGACTGCTGATCGCGCTGTTTGTCATCGGCGCCGCCGACGCGGTGTGGGCCATGGGGCGGGAGGTGACCGGCATCGACCTGACCGCCCAGAACCAGCGCGGCCGGGTCATGAGCGGCTTTCACGGCGTGCACCACAGCGGAGTTACCCTCGGGCCGCTGGTGGGCGGCTTCCTCACCGTGGCCGCGGGCTTCCGCACCGTGTTCCTCGCCGCCGCCCTCGTGTCCGTGCTCGCCACCCTGTGCGGTCTTACGGTGGACAAGCCCGCGGGCAGCGGCGCGACGCCGCGGACTCCCGTGAGGGCTGCGTCCAGGGGCTTCGGGCCGCGTCACTGGGTCGGACGCATCGTCGCGCTCTACCGCGAGGTGGAGCCGTCGCTGCGCCCGACCTACGCGGTCCTGGTGGTCGCCACCGGCGCCAGCCTGATGTTCCGGCTCACGCTCCAGAGCATGCTGCCGCTCTACGCCGGCGCGTACCTGGGCTTCACTCCCGTGCAGGTGGGCGCGCTCTTCTCCATCTCCGGCTTGGTGGTCTTCTTCATGATCGTGCCCGCGGGCTTCGTGCTCGACAAGGTGGGCAGGAAATGGGCGACGGTCCCCAGCACCGTGATCCCGGCCGTGATCTTCCTGATCATCCCGCTGGCCGGCACCTTCCTGCAATTGGCAGTGCTGCTATCGGTGCTCGGGATCGCCAACGGCCTCTCCCTGGGCTGTCTCGCCACATCCACCTATGACGTGGCGCCGCAACACGTCCGCGGACGCCTTCAGGCAATGCGCCGCACCCTCGCGGACCTGGCGGGTCTGGGAGCGCCGCTGGCCGGAGGCATGCTCGCCAACGCGTTCAACCCCGGAGTCCCGTTTCTCGCCCTGACCCCGATACTGTGGCTGTCCGCGCTGCTGCTGGCTTTCGCGGCCAAGGAAACGCTGGAGCGTTAGTGGCCACAAAGTGTCCTCTCAACCTCCTGCCCTATGGTTCAGCTTTCCTTTCTTCCTTTATTCCGCCCTGTAAGAGTTCAAACGATACCCGCAAATAGGTGTCTTTGAGTCTCTTTACAGAATCCGATTCGAGTCTCCTTAGACGCGTGGCCCGATGTTCTGCGACGCCATCGTAAACACAATGCCGCAGGTAGTTTACGACCGCGCTCTCGCCTTCGAGCATTCGCCAATGCGGATGTTGTCTATTTACAACAATCACCAGATTCCTTTCATCCACGTCCTCGTTAACGAAATAAGGGTCGTTCGGTGAGCCGATCGTATCGATGTAGACCTTGATAGTCATATCCTTGAGAGCAACGACAAAGGTAGGGTCCATTGTCGAGGCATTCTCCACAACATGCAGGTTACTCACCTCGATCTGTTCTAGCGGAGGCAACATCTCTTCCAATTCTAACGCCTCAAGAAACTCCGGCGTCGACAGCTCTTCCTCCAAGGCTTGCACGGCGGAATCCACCTGTACATCGCTCGGCCCATGATCAACCGCCGGTCCACTACGGGCCTTTCTCGCAGTCTCCATGAACGGCTTACATGCGGCTAACAGACCGGCCTCAACGAGTTCTTCCTCCAAACCGTCCCAATTAATTTCATCCTTGGTATGCGAGACCTCAAAATCTTCAAGATTTACCTCCCCGACAACACGCTGGTTAATTAGGTCGTTCCGGCCACCAATCCCGAATACTGTTTCCGGTCGCCAGCTGTCCGGCCAACCCTTAATCAGCCTTTGGCGATGCAGGATGGAGAAACCGGCCTTCGCCCGAGAGCCCTTCTGAAGGACCCCCACCCAGCCTTCAACAAGCTTCTTTGGATCAGTGTCGATTTCAAAAATGAAGGTATCTCGGTGACGCGACCCATCCTTCCGTTCGAGGAAGTCTGCATCCGAAAAGCCCTTCCATGCCAATTCCGCATCGTTGTACCGGAGAATCATCTTCCCGGACGAAATATCGATCCGGTAGATGCTCTCTAGGTACTCCTTGAGTTTCGAAATCGTGCGTCCACGCAACGGCCTGTGATGCGAGGTAAGTTCGATCAGTGTATAGTGGTCGGTCACCGAGACATCTCTGTCTTGTAGCGACGGCGAGACGTTTCCCCGGACCACCTCGTTGACGTCCACTTCGACGGTGTACTCTTTAGGATCACCCAGTTTCGTCGTCACAATCTTCCAGTTGTCCCCGATCCAACACGCAGCCGTCTTCATCCCAAGACCGTACCGTGACCGACCACTAGTGTTCTTGGGCGGCACACCCACAACCATCGCGCCTTCCAAGTCAACGAGACTCATCCCCATAGCGTTGTCCCGAACCCGAACGAAATCCTGTCCCGTGGCAATAACCACGGAAAACCGTTCCCTTTCGGCCTTGTATGCCCCCTCAAGTTCTAGTTCATGTTCGGAATAAGACTGCGTCGAATTATCAACGAACTCCGCCAATGCAAACCACCACTTGTAAGCGAGCCGTTTGTAGTTCGCGAAATTTTCATGCCCGAACCTAATTTCAAGTGCCATCGATTCCTCCAGCGCCGTACACGTCACCGCTACAGCTCACGCAGATGAAAAATTGGTCCTTCTCTTTGAAGCACCTCATAGTTCCGATCGTCACGTACCGTAAATCCACCTGGCGCCAAGAAGACCACTGTGTCTTTCGTCCGCAACACATCCCATCTATGGGGTCGTTCTCCCCAGTACATCCGCACATCATCCCCAATCTCCGCCGGAACGTCTTTCGGTTCCGTGCAAAGAAGCGCGTTCATCATCCGGTGTTTCTTAAGTTTGATGACGCTGGTTGGTTGCGGTCTAGGCAAATAACCCGACACTGACACCACTACGTCGCCATCCTCGGCGCGAAAGGATTCGATGAATGTCAGATGCGCTGAATGTTCCGACTCAAGAACATCCCAACCTTCCTCAAGAACGGCCCGTGAATTCACGACTACCGAGACAACGGGCGGGCGATACGTAAAAAGATTCTCGAGCTTCTCTAGATCCAAGCTCGGATCTTTTCCCTGAAGATTTATTGCATGCGAAGGGTCATATCGCCCAGTCACGAAGGTGCGGACTTGGGGAACTACGTGATGCGTGAGTGAGTGCTTCTCCAATTCCACTTCCACTACTACCCACATCTGATAGTTTCGCTCTACAAGCGCCAAGTCTGGCCTACGGCGATAACCTTCGTCACCCAGAATGTACGGGGAGAAGTCTAAAATCGAGAAGTCAGGGAGAAGCTTCCTTAACTCGGTCTTAACTATACCCGAAAAGTGTACTTCCTGGTCGTAGTAGACCTGTTCGTAGGTTCGGTGTTGCCGAACGAGTACAGTCACTGAACAGATCCTCGTTTCCAGACGATGTCAGCAACACCGTCCAACTGAACTGCTTCTTCGGCCAGACGCGTCCGTTGTTCACGGCCGATGCAGAGTGTGTAGACGACTGCATGCTCCTTCCTTGACGCAGGTCGCAATATTCGTCCAAGGCGCTGAATGCGTTGCCGTGTGCTTGACGTCGAATGGGCGATGATCGCGACGTTGGCTTCGGGTACATTGGCCCCCTCATCGAGAGCTCGGCAGGTGACAAGCACATTGACAATACCTCGTCGAAAGAGACGAAGGTTATCGCGCCGATTCGCCTCCGATAAATGGGAATGGTACGCGACAGCGTTCTGGCCAAAACTGTGCAAGAGGTCAATGATCCGCCCAAGGGCAGCCACTCGCTCATGGAAGATGATTACGCGCTCTTCACGGTGATGAAGAGCCAGCTTGGCGGCCCAAGGGATTCTCATTGCATGCTCTGCCGAACGGGCAATCTTCTTCGATGCAGCCCTAGATATTCGATGGGCCTCCGGAACCTCCGCAATTCCGCGTAGCATACGATCCCTTTTGCCTGATAGGACCGGAAGTCGCGTTACGTCGTCGTCACCAAGCGCGATCTCGACATTTGTGAGAAGAAAATCAACGATTACGCCGTCTGCTTTGGCCTCAGGGTAGTCATAGGTATGGATGATCGGACCCAACGCGGGGACCACGCGCGATTCGAAACCATCGTCAGCTTCGCGCTCGGGCGTCGCAGAAAGGCCAAGGGTCGCTTGGTGAGAACCCTGCAGTGCACGGCTGTTCTCTGTGGCACCAGCTCGATGGCACTCGTCCACGATGAGGAACGTAGGACTCAACTCGGAAAGGTGTCGCGAGACTCGGCGTGCAGTGTTCAGTACAACAATGTTTAACCGGGCGGGTTCCTTAGGCCGTAACCCGCCTGAGTAACACGCCACGTCCGAGTCGTCCAAATCCGTAGCATCGCAAATGTCCACAAACCACTGGTCAAGCAAGGCGAGTGTGGGCACGACAATAATTGCACGACCATCTGGATACTCAGAAAAGAACTGTTCCAGACACAAGTAAGAGAAAACCGTCTTACCACCGCCAGTGACCACGCGAACAATGCCACGCAGATCGGCCGACCACGCTTGGACGGCTTCCGCTTGCCATCGCCTAGGGGCTATGGCGGAGGTCAACTTCACCTATCTTTCTCCGCAAGCGTCGTGAGTTGATGCTCCGCCACTGGGACGAGGAATTCGTCCGTTTGGACGTGTTCCACACACATTCCCCCAAGATAGACAAAGTTTCTTTAATTGTCATTCAGAAAGCCTTTTCGGCATTTGCAATTGATTCTGAGCCGGTCCGTCGCTGCCCAGGAGCTTAAATCTTCCGCGGGAGCCTCTCAGATACGACTCGTTAGGTTCAATCGCCAACCAGTGCCGCCCTAGAGACTCAGCGGCCGCGCCAGTCGTGTTGCTTCCCGCAAACGGGTCGAGCACAAGCCCGTCCGGCTTGGTGAGAAACTTAATGAAGAACTCGGCTAGCCCGCTTGGCATTCGCGCCGGATGTGGCGAAAGTTGTTGGCTGCGACAGTACTTGAGATAGTCTGAGCTGGCCTGCGTGTTGGCAAGCGCGATCAAATTCGACGGAATGGCACCCGAGTTGTGCTTCAAGAAAGAACTCTTCCCGATATTGTGCTCCGATGGACGTTTGCCTGTGTTATACGCTTGACGTTCCAATAGCTTCTCCATCGACTGGCTGTATTGCGTGAGCACCTGTCGGTTATCGGCGTAGGGCCGGTCTGTGAGTGCCATCCACCAAAGATGCGTATAGGCGTCCTTTACACGGATGCGCTCAACGGTGACCCACTGCGCCGGGCTTGGTAGCTTCGCCGGGTTGTACCAAATAAACTGCTGGCACAGGACGTACTGGCCACGCTCCAGGAAGGCGAGGAGTGCCTTCAGAGCCAATGTCGACATCACCGGCCGACCCGGTTCCCACGCGTTGCCGAGCTCCAAGACGATCGAACCCTGGGGCCCGAGGACCTTCTTGAACAATGGGGCGAAGTTCACGAGCCAATCAACGTAGGCGTTTCCCCGCTCATTGCCGTAACGCTTCTTTCTGTTTAGCGGGAATGGTGGCGAAGTGAAGATGAGATCGACCTTCCCGTCAAACTCCCCAGCGTAAAACGGAGACTGGAGAAAGTCTTCGGCCTGACCAAGGACTGCTTGGCCAAACACTGTTGTGTAGTAGCTGAGAGGCCTGCCCTTCGTGCAGGAACCCTCTTTCCCTTTGTCGGAGCCCGTCGTCACGTTCGATTCACTTTGACTTTCGTTGTTTCGCTCAGGCCTGCCTACTTACCCTTCCCGACAAGGTGTTGGCCGATCTGATTTCTCAGTTGCCGTTAGGTTGGAAGTATCCAGCTGCTCACGGAAGCCCCGGGTGGCCGCCCAGACCTCCTCGAACTGGCGCTGGTCGATACGACCTCGCATCAGTTCCACTCGCAACAGCAGGAAGTAGGTCTGGATGACGTCCTGGCGGCAGTACTCGTGGATCTCCGCCAGCCGACCCGCCTCCCACATGCCCTGGACCATGGAACCGTCGACGGCACCCTTGCCGCGCAGGCCGATGAGCTTGCACAGGAGGTTGAAGCCGCCGCGAATGCGGTTGACGCCGTGGTTGCCGATGAAGTCGTAGAGGTCGTAGTGGCCCTCCTCCGAATACCGGTACCGGTGGCCGAACCGCTGGTTGAAGTAGCGCGGCGCCCGGCAGCCGTACTTGAGCGCGTGCAGCTCCAGGACCGGGAGGTCGAAGTTGCGGCCGTTGAACGAAACCAGTGTGCCGTTGAACCGCTCCACCCGATCCCAGAAATCGCGGACGATGGCCTCCTCGCTGTAGTCGTCGGCGCCCAGGGTCTCGACGTCCATCAGGACGGCGTCGTTGTTCACGATGCCCACAGCGATGGAAACGGGAACATGAAACGAAATGGGAAGAAAGTCGCTGCCGCTCTCCGCCACCCGCTCGGCGCGGAGACGCTCATAGGCTTCCCCGTCCGAGATCCCCTCCTTCGGAGCATAGACCGACTTGACAAGGCTCTTGTCTATGCGGGTCTCGATATCGAAGACGGCATACATCATCAGTGACAGGGCGGCGGGTCTCGCCGCCTCCGGCTACTCGGGCCGCACCAGCAGCACCCGGTCCGCCGGCAGCTCCAACGGGAGCCGCTCCCAGGATTCGCCTTCGTCCTCGGAGACCAGGATGTCGCCCCTCCCCTTCTGGCTCGAATCGCTGGAACGCCCGCGGGAGACCGCGCCGAGTCCGGCATAAACGCGTCCCGGATCGTCGGGGCACTGGGTCAGCGCCCACACCATCTGTTGCATGTGGTCGGGCAGGCCGCAGTCCACACCCACCCGCTCCCAGCTCGAGGCCAGGTCACGGCTCCGGAAGACCGCGCCCTGCGCCCGCTCCGGCCGGTCCCAGTAGCCCGGAGACTTGTCCGCGGTGGCCACCAGCACCACCGGCGGCGTCCCCGGCAGGAAGACGAAGTCGTGGAAGTAGTCCCGGGTCATGCCGCTTTCCGCCCGCTGCCACCCCGTGCCCGGTTCGTCGCTCCGGAAGAAACCCCTGGCGGTGGCCACGAACATGGGTCCGGTTCCCCTGGGCGTCGTGCTGATGTGATGGATGTCGAGATAGTCGATGCCTCCGCTCACGTCCTCGAACGTGGTGCCGCGGTCGAAGGTCCGCACGATGCCGCCGTGCTCCAGGCAGACATAGATCACGCGGGGATCGTCGGGCGAGACGAAGATGTGCCGCACATGCTCCCGGTGGGGAGGGCGCGGATAGGTCCACTTGGCGCGCACCTCGGACGGCAACTGCTGCAGGGCGGACAGCTCTTCCCAGCTTTCACCACCGTCCTCGCTCCGATGGAGATGGATGGGTTCGGTGCCGACGTAGACCACGTCCGGGTCGGCGGGGTCCACGGTCACGGCCCGGACATTGCCGGAGAAAACGGCGCGCCAGCGCTGCCCGCCGTCGTCGCTGCGGCAGAGTCCCTCGCCGGCGACGCTGGCGTACACCCTTTCGGGCCTCTGGGCGGGGCCGTCGATGGCGTCCACCGTGGCGGAAGGAAGCACCACGTCCATCTCCTCCCAGGCATGCCCCTTGCCGCGCCAAACTTGCAGGCCTTCCTGCGTTCCCGCCAGTATTCGTTCAGCCATGGCCGTTCCTCCCGGTCATCCGGTTTGCAGTGTCGGTGTCGGATTACGCCTTCGGCTAATCCGACCTACGTGAGCTACGTGACCGTCAGACAAGGCCGACGTTCGGGCGTCAGGGTTTGGCGGTCAATTCCTCAATGGCCGCCATCACCTCGACGTACGTGCCGCAGCGGCAGATGTTACCCGAGAGGTAATCGCGCACCTCGGACTCGTCGGGCTTCGGGTTCTCGTTCAGGAGCCCCTTGACCGCCATGATCATGCCGGGAGTGCAGAACCCGCACTGGAACGCCTGATGGTCCAGGAACGCCTGCTGCACCGGATCGAGGTTGCCGTCCCGAGTCAGCCCCTCGATGGTCAACACGTCTTTGCCCTCGGCGTTGCTGGCCAGCATCAGACACGAGCTTACCGGCTTGCCGTCCACCAGCACGGTGCAGGAGCCGCATACGCCCACGCTGCAACCTTCCCGGGTGCCTTTGAGCCGCAGGTCGTCGCGCAAGACCTCCAGCAAGGTCTGGTTGGACTTGACCGAAAGCTCGCGCTGGCGTCCGTTCACGTTGGCGGTGATGAGGTGTCTCATGGCTGCTTCTCCCCGGATGCGCCGGCCTCGCGCTCGGCCAGGGCCGCCACGATCCGCTCCGGGCGGAGCGGCAGCTCGGTGATGTTGACGCCGCCCAGGGCGTTGGCCACGGCGTTGCCGATGGCGGGAGCCACCGCGGGGGTCACCGCCTCGCCCACCCCCTTGGCGCCGAACGGGCCGTCCGGATGGAGGGTCTCCACCAGCAGCGACTGAAACCGCTCGGGGTGGTCCTCCATGGACGGCAGCATGTACTCCAGCAGGCTGCCGTTCACGGGCTGGCCCTGCTCGAACACCATCTCCTCGAAGAACGCCGCTCCCAGGGCCCCCAGCATGGAGCCCTCGTTCTGAAGCGAGCATTGCAGCGGATTGATGGCCTTGCCCACGTCCGCCGACGTCGCCACATTGATGACCCGCACCTTGCCCGTGTCCACGTCCACCTCCACCTCCACGCCGCAGGCCGAGAAGAACCAGAAGGCCGCGGCCTTACCCTTGCCTGTTCTGGGATCGAGCCCGCCCCGGACCTGGAAATTGCAGCTCCCGAAGACGCTGCCCACGGAATCGCCGTACTTGACCTTCAGCAACTGCGGCACCGTGAGACCCCGGTCCGGAACGCCTCTGACGCGCACCCCGTCGGCGCCGAGCTCGAGGTCCCCCTTGTCCACCTCCAATGCCTGGGCGCCCGCGTCCAGCAACTGCTCCCGAACTTCCTCCGCGGCCCGGAGCGCGGCGTTGCCCATGTGGAAGGTGGTGCGGCTGGAGCTGGTGGACTTGTCGTAGGGGGTCACGTCGGTGTCCGGCGCGGACACGGTCACCCGCTCCACCGGCATGCCGAGCCGTTCCGCCACGATCTGCGCCAGGCAGGTGCGCACGCCCTGACCGATCTCGGTGCTGCTGGTCATGAGCATCACCGAACCGTCGCCGTTGAGCCGCACGCTGGCGGCCGACGCCGTGGGCGTGGTGGTGCTCTTCATGATGACCGCCAAGCCCTTGCCGCGCCTCAACGACCCTTCGCGGGCACCCTCTCCCTGTTCCTCTTGTCCGCGCCAGCCGATGCCCGACGCCACCTGCCGGAGACAGTCCGAGATGCCCACCGACACCAGCGGCTCCCCGGTGACGAAGATGTCGCCCTCCTGCACCAGATTCTTGAGCCGGAGTTCCAGAGGGTCCATGTCGAGGTGCCGGGCGATCCGGTCCATCTCCGATTCGTAGGCCCAGGCCACGTGGGGCACGCCCACGCCGCGGTAGGGACCGGCCGGGGGAAGGTTCGTATAGACGGCGTAGGTGGTCAACCGGCGATTGGGCACCCGGTACGGCCCGCTGGCGACGTAGGATCCCGACTTCGCATTGGAGGGTCCGGAGAGGGCGTAAGCGCCGACGTCGTAGAAGGCCTCCATCTCGCGCGCCACCAAACGGCCGTCGCGCTTGAACCCGGTCTTGATCCTGACGAACCCGCCGTAGCGGCGTCCCGTGAGGAACACTTCCTCGCGGGTGAGCACCCATTGGACCGGCCGGCCGGCCTTGCGCGCCAGCAACGCCGCCACCGGCTCGAGCCGGGCGTGGGTCTTGCCGCCGTAACCGCCGCCCACGAACGGAACGATGACCCGAACGCCGCTCTCGGGCAGCTTGAAGATCCGCGCCAACTGCTCCTGGAGCCCCACCGCGTTCTGGCACGGCGTGTGCACAACCAGCCGGTTGGGCGATTCCCAAACCGCGATGGCCACGTGGGGCTCGATATGGCCGTGCTGCACCGGCGGCGTGCGGTAGGTGTTCTCGAAGATCTCGTCAGACTCGGCGAAGCCGGCGTCCACGTCTCCGTCCCCAGCTCGATACACGCTGCAGATGTTGCCGCCGGCGTCGCGGTCGAGCTGCTCCCGGAAGCTGGCCGCCTGGGTCTCGAAGCGGGCCTCGTGGATGATCGGAGCCCCGGACTGCGCCGCCTCCACCACGTCGAAGACCGCGGGCAGGGGCTCGTATTCCGCCTCCATGAGCTCCACCGCCTCCTCCGCGATCTCGCGCTCTTCCGCGGCCACTGCGGCCACGATGTCGCCGACGCAGCGCACCCGGTCCATGGCCAGCACGGGCTGGTCCTCAATGGCGTGGCCGTAGTGCGGGTTCAAGCCTTCGAGGTCGTCCCGGGTGACGACGGCGATCACGCCGGGCAAGGCCGCCGCCCGGCTCACGTCTACCTTGAGCAGCCGGGCGTGTGGGTGGGGACTGCGCAGCGCCTTGGCATGGAGCATGCCCGGCAATTCGATATCCGCGGCGTACTGCGCGGTTCCGGCGACCTTGGCGTTGCCGTCCACCCGTTGCGTGCTGGTCCCGACCACGTTCATTGGCAGGCTTCCTTCCACACTGCGGTCAGGGCGCGCCGCCCGAGGACCGCCACCAGATGCCTCTTGTACGCCGCCGAGCCCCGCAGGTCCGGGATGGGATCGATCTCCTCGGCAGCCCGGTCGGCCATGTCCTCCAGGGCCGCCTCGGACGGATCGGCTTCGCTCAGGAGCAGCGGCCGCGACGCCACCGCGCCCACCGCAAGCCGCGCCTCCACCGGACGGTCCCCCTCCAGCCGCACCAGCGCGGTAATGCCCACGCATGGCCGTTCCTCGGAGGAACCGGTGGTGAACTTGAGATAGTCACCCACCAGCCGCCCTTCAACCGGCGGCACGGTGACCGCGGTCACCATCTCACCATCTTCCAGAGCCGTCTCGTAGGTTCCCAAGAGAAAGTCCGCGAGCTTCATGGTGCGCATGCCGCGGGCGCCGGTCAATTCCACCTCCGCCTCCAGCGCCACCAGCACCCCCGGCGGGTCCGATTGATGGTCCCCGTGCGCAAGATTGCCGCCGATGGTGGCGAGATGGCGGATGCGGATATTGGCCACCTGGTGGCAGGCCTGGGCCAGCACCGGCAGGTGCTCCCGTACCACCGGCGAGGTCTCCACCTCGTGGATGGTGGCCATGGCCTCGATGCGGACAGCTCCGGCGGCATCCCGGGTGATGGCGTTGATGCCCTCAAGCTTCTTGAGGTTCACCAGGGTCCGGGGCCGCAGAAGACCATGCTTGACCAGAATGAGCAGCGCCGTCCCGCCGCTGATCGGGCGCACGTCGTCGCCGGCGTCGAGCATCCGGCAGGCTTCGGTGACGGTCTTGGGTTCCAGAAGGTCGAAGTTACGCATGATTCATGGGACTCGGTGCCTTTACAGTGCCTTCAATGGTGGACACAACGACACAGGCGTCCAACCATCCGGGCGACGGTCGGCTATCGT
The DNA here is from genome assembly GCA_965218305.1 of uncultured Binatia bacterium (SeqCode). GTDB lineage: Bacteria > Desulfobacterota > Binatia > UBA9968 > JAJDTQ01 > JAJDTQ01. The sequence continues at coordinate 1,556,948 of OZ244617.1, forward strand.
TGTAGCGTGCATAACACCGAGCCAAGACCATTGCAACGAATCAACAAACAGTCTTGTTGCCAACCGAAGCGTTGTCAGGGGAATTTCCACAACATGCTCCGGGGAAAACCAGCCTCCCTGCACAAAACTTCACTTATGTACATTTGTGCTCTTTGTGCTATTCTTGAGCGGAGTCATCGGAAGGAGGTAGTGATGAGTCGCTTGTCCATAGAACTTACGCCGGAGCAACACCAGCAGCTAAAGGCCATCGCCGCACTGCACGGCCAAACCCTCAAAGACTACATCCTGGAACGGACATTGCCAGACTTGCCGCAGAACGAGTCTTTGTCCGAAGAGGAGACTCTGCAACGTCTCGAAGCGTTTCTCAAGCCTCGGATAGCCGAAGCCGAGCGCGGGGAAGTCGTCGAGGGTTCAGTGGAGCAGATATTCGCCGCCGTCCGGCAAAATCCCGACGGGTAGGCATGCTCCTCTATGATATCACCCCCACCGCCGCTTCCGACTTGCGGGGCATTGCCCGCCATACCCTCAAGCAGTGGGGCCCTCGCCAGCAGCAACGCTACGCGCGCCAACTCGAAACATGTTGCCACGCCATCGGCAACCGTACCGCCATCTCCCGAACATTCTCAGACCGCTATCCATCGGTGCAGGTCATGCGATGCCGGCATCACTATATCTTTTACGTCAGTCCTGCCGGACGAAACCCACTTGTCATCGCCTTCCTGCACGAACGTATGGATTTGACAGCGCGCCTCGATAAGCGCTTGGGCTAGGACGCTGTCCGCGCAACGACGAGCCGCGGGAAATCACCAGAACAACGGCAAGTTCCCAAATCAGCAAAGCTGTCAAGCGAGAGTACACTGCTCTTACATTGCCTCCCGCTGCCTCCGGAACAACCCTGCCACGCCCCCGCCAATCACGAACGAGATCAGCCCCAGGGCGACGAATCCCCAGTGGAAGCCCAGGTCCGCCACCAGGAACCCGGTGATGAGGGGACCGAACATGCGACCGAAGGAGGTGCCGCCGCGGATGAGCCCAAGGGCGACGCCCTTGCTGGAGTCGTCGGCGAGTTGCAGGGCCAGGGTGGTGGAGCCGACGTTGGACAGGCCGAAGCCGGCGGTCATGAGGCACAGGGGCAGGAGCAGCGCAATGTAGCTCTGGCCGAAGATCTGGAGGACGAAGGCGGGCACCGTCACGAAGACTCCCAGGAGGATCACCGTGCGGGTGCCGACGCGGTCGCAGAGCCAGCCGCCGCCCAGCCTTCCCGCGGTGTCGGCCAGGCGCGAGATGCTGACCATCGTGCCGATGATGTCGAGGGTCAGGCCCCGCCGCACCGCCAGGAACGGGAAGGCGATCCGGGTGACCCCGATGAGGCAGAGGAACGATTGAAAGATGGCCAGAACGGCCCCGAGGAAGCCGGGCTGGGCCAGCAGGCCCTTGCCCACCCGCCACAGGGGCAGCGAGCCGCGCTCCACCGGCTTCTCCGTCCGATGCCCCCGGGCCAGCAGAATGAAGAACAATCCGACAGTCTGGGGAACCGCCACCAGGAGAAACAGCTTGTCGAGGCCCCACCACTCGCCGACGAACCCGCCCAGAGTCGGGCCGAGGGCGAAACCGAGGCCCAGGGCCGCGGCCACCTGTCCCTGGGCCTTTCCCTGCTCGCCCGGCTCGGACTGCACGAACACGATACGCCGGATGGCGAGACTGAACATGGCCTCGGTGAGACCGAGGATGGTGAAGGCCACGAGAAACACCGCCAGGCTTTCCTGGAAGGCGAATCCCAGGATGCTCGTCACTACGGCGATGAGCATCGACGCCAGCAACAGAAAACTCGAGCGAAAATAGGATGCCAGCGTACCGGACACCACATCGGAACAGAGGGCGCCGACGCCGTTGACCACCAGGGGTAAGCCCACCACGGACACGGAAAATCCTCTGGCGTTCATGTAGAACGGCGCCAGCATGGAGGCGCCGATGGCGCCCGAGGCCATGCAAATGGCGGACAGCGAATAGAGCAGGTTGGAGGAGATTCTGATCCGCAAGCGCATCAATTCCCCACGAAATTCCCACGACACTAGTGTGCCGGGTTTCCCCAGACTCGTAACCGCGAGATCGCCATGAGGGCCAATGCGACGAAAGGCAGCGGCAACAATGTCAGCATGGCGGTCCGTTGCGCCCCCACGAACGCGCCCGCGCCCGCCGCGACCGTGCCTTCCATGAGGGAAACGGCCAGCCCGATCCCCAATGCTCCTGCCCCCGGCCCGCACGCCGAGAGCATCCCGCCCGCGACGCCGTAGTGCTCCCGTGGGGCCAGCGAGAACACGGTTCGCTGGTTGGCGGGCAAGGCGACGCCGATTCCGATTCCCACCAACGCGAGCGCAAGCAACACCATCGCCGGACTCGAGTCGTCTTGCAAGCCGGCATAGACAAGAATGCCGGCCGCGCCCGCCACGTACCCGGCCCCCACCACGATCCAGGGTTCCAGACGGTCGGCGAGACGGCCGCTGATGGGCGAGCAGAACGCGGCAATCACCGGCAGCGTCGTGAGGATGAGGCCGAGATGGAGCGGCGTCACCTCCAACACATTCCGCATGTACAGAGGCGACAGCATGAAGATCGGGAAATAGGCGGCGGAGAACAGCATCATGGCCAGAAACGATACGACCAGAGGAACGTTCGTCATGAACGGCAACGGTATCAGAGGCCGTAGCGCCCGGATCTGGCGCAGCACGAACGCCGCCACGCCGGCCGCACCGAGCAGAAACCACCCCACGATGGACGGCGAACGCCAGCCGCTGTTGGCGCCCAGGCTCAAACCCACCAGAATCGACGGATAGCCCAGGATCAACGCCGCCGCGCCCGGGTAGTCGAAGGACTCGCCGCTCCGGCGCTCCCGGCCTCGAAGCATGAGCCACACGGGCATGCTCACCGCCAGACCGATCAGCGCGTTGGCCAGGAACACCGCGCGCCAACCCGCCAGGTAGATGAAGAAGCCGCCGATGGCGGGGCCGGTGGCCCGCCCGACAGACGCGGCCGACAGCAGGATCCCCAGGCTCCGCCCGGTTCGTTCCGGCTGCGAGATTGCCGCCGTGATGGCCGACGACATGGGCATGGCCATGGCGAGGCCGACGGTCATGATCACGCGGCAAGTGACCAGTTGCGGGAAAGTCTGTGAAGCGGCGGCCAGCGCCGAGCCTGCGCCATAGAGCGTGAGTCCCAACTTGTAGAGCAGGTTGCGGCCCAGGATGTCGCCGGCCCGCCCCAGGCAAAGGGCCAGACTGGAAGAAAGCACGAGTCCCATGGTGGCAATCCATTGGACCGCCGAGAGGCTGCTGCCGAACTCGGCCTGGATGCTGGGAATGGCGACGTTGATGCTGCCGTAGCTGTTGAAGAACAGGAACGTGCCGGCGCATAGAACGCTCAGCACCCGAGCTTCACGAGCCCAAGTCTGCCGAATGACGGGGACGCGCACGAATGGTCCTCAACGGGAGTGAGCGACAGAACGCCGGCGCATCCGTCAGTCGTCCTGGGTAACCCCCTTGACCAGGTAGTCGCCGGATTTCTCGTCCGCCTCCAGGTCCAGCAGTTTCAGGGACTGGGCTTCCTCGAGCAGCTTGCCGAAGGAGCGGAAGCCGTGGTAGCGCTCGTTGAAACCGGGTTTGCGGCGCTTCAGGGCCTGCTTGACCATCGAACCCCAGATCTTGTCCTTCTCCCCGCGTTCGTCGAAGAGGTGGGCGACGGTCTCCACCACCAGATCCAAGGCCTCCTGCGCCTCCTTTATCCCCTTTTCCTCTACCGGCGCCTTCTCCTCCACCACGGCCTTGTCCTCCGCGGGCGCCTTGTCGTCCACCGACGCGGCCGCCGTCTTGCGCGGCGTCCGTGCCGCGGCCCTCGCGCGCTTGGCCCCGCCCCGGCGCTTGGAGTCGCGCGCCAGGTCGTCGTAGTAGATGAACTCGTCGCAGTTGGCAATCAGCAGGTCGGAAGTGGAGTTCTTCACGCCGACGCCGATGACGACCTTGTTGTTCTCACGGAGCTTGCTGACCAGCGCGGAAAAATCGGAGTCGCCGCTGATGATCACGAAGGTGTCCACGTGGGACTTGGTGTAACAGAGGTCCAGCGCGTCCACGACCATGCGGATGTCCGCGGAGTTCTTGCCCGACTGCCGCACGTGGGGGATCTCGATCATCTCGAAGGAGGCCTCGTGCATGGCGGGCTTGTACTCGCGGTAGCGCTCCCAGTCGCAGTACGCCTTCTTCACGACGATCTTGCCCTTGACCAGCAGCCGGTCCAGGACCTTCCGCATGTCGAAATCGGCATACCGGGCATCGCGGACGCCGATGGCGATGTTCTCGAAGTCGCAATAAAGCGCCAAGTTTTCGGTTGCTGCCATGTTCTCATTCTGTATTTGTGTCATGTTCTCATTCTGTGTTTGTGGTTAGTGCCTACCCCTTCACGACGTTCACCGGAGAGCCCTCGAGATAGCCCCGTATAGCGGCAAGATAGCCGTCGAAGTAGGCGCCGTAGTTGGCCTCCTCCACGTACCCGAGATGCGGCGTGACGACGGTGTTGTCACAGCGCCGAAGGGCGTGGTCGAGAGGCAGCGGTTCGGTATCGTAGACATCGAGGCCCGCGCCGGCGATGGCCCGGCGCTCCAGCGCCCCCACCAAAGCCTCCTCGTCGACGATGGGCCCTCGGGAGGTGTTGATCAGCACCGCGGCGGGCTTCATCATCGCAAGCTCGGCGGCGCCGAACAGGCCCCGGGTGCGGTCGCTCAGCACCAGGTGGATCGTCAGGACGTCGGACCGTGACAGCAACTCCTCCTTGCCGACCCAAGTCACTCCGACCTCCCGGCATCGCTCCTCGGTCAGGTTCTGGCTCCACGCGATGACGTCCATCTCGAACGCGAGCCCCACCCGGGCCACCCGGGCGCCGAGCTTGCCCAGGCCCGCCACCCCCAGGGTCTTGCCCAGGAGCCCGCTTCCCACGGTCTCCTGCCAGCCCCCGGCACGCGTGGCCCGGTCCTCCCGTGGGATATGCCGGAGCAGCCCGATGATCAGGCCCCAGGCCAGCTCCGCCGTGGGGCCGCCCACGCTGGGGGTGCCGCAGACCGTCACGCCCCGTTCCCGGGCCGCGGTCATGTCGATGGAGGCGTTTCTCATGCCGCTGGTCACCAACAGCCTCAGGTTGGGCAGCCGCTCCAGCAGGCTGCGCCGGAACGGCGTCCGTTCCCGCATGACGCAGATGACCTCGAAAGGCTGCAACCGGTCGGCCAGGGCATCCTCGTCTCTCAGATGATCGTGGAAGACCGTGATTTTCAGGTTTTCCGGAACCACCCTGGAGCGCACCAGGGTGTCGGCAACGTTCTGATAGTCATCCAGGATGGCGGCCTGTGCCTTGCTCATGGTGTGCCTTTCGCGGAGGCTGACTCACTGCGGTAACCGCACGGCCCGCGCCGGTAGTCGGGGGCGTGCATGGGACTCGCCGGTCGGGTTCCCGGGTTCTCAAGGGTCGAGGTCACGGAGGACGGCGCGGCACGGAGCGCCGTCCGCGCCGGCGATGCAGACGGGAAAGCAGATCAACTCGTAACGGCCCGGCCGGATGTCCGTCAGATCCACCCCTTCCAGCAGCGCGAGCCCGTGATCCAGAAAGGCCCGGTGCACCGGCACCTGCTCGTCCGCGTGGGCCACCGAGAGATAGTCCAGGCCCACCAGCCTGTAACCCTTGGCCACCAGGGCCTGGGCCGCTTCCACGGAAAACGCCGTGAAGTCGGGATCATACTCCGCCCGCCGCAGCAGCTCCGAGTTGCCGGTCTTGAACAGGATACGCTCTCCGGGCGGAACCGCCGCCACGTGTTCGCCGGTGATGTAGCGGTGGGAAACCACCTCGTGCACCAGAACCGGTCCGATGAAGAGATCGAGCGGGAGCTGGTCGATGGCAGCGCCATCCGGCACGAAGTGGAACGGGGCGTCCATGTGCGTACCGCTGTGGACGCTCATGTTGACGCTTGACGAGTTGTTGTGATCGCCCCGCTGCATCCGCCTCCGGTCCACGAGCTCGAACGGCGTCGCCGTCACCCAATGCGCGGTCTCGGGGCTGAGTCGGAGTGAAATGTCGTAATAGGCCATGTCGTTTCCGGTGGCACTAACCGCTAAAGATCCCGGCAAAGCGCGGACTGCGGCACCTCGTTGCAAAACTCCGCCAGCCTTTCGCGTTCTTCGGTCGTGCCACTCTGGGTCCCGGGGCTCCCTTGTCCCGGCTGCCCCGTATCGGCGGTGCCGGACGGCTCCTCGGACTCTTTTCGCCACTGCTCCAGACGTGCCGCCACCTCGGCGTAACGCTGCCGGGTCGCTTCCTTGTTCTCCTGCAGCGTCAGGAAGAGCTCGTCCCAGCGCTTGTCGTCGCGTTCCACGCGTTGGCTCAAGGCCCGTCGGAAACCCTCGTCCTCCTTGAGAACGACGGCCAGCCGCTTCTCCAGGGCTGCCAACGCCGCGCCTTGCTCCTCAGTGGCGCCGGACGGCTTGGAGAGGCCATCCCCCAGGGCTTGTAACTGGCCGGTCAGATTCTTCTGGTTCTTCCCCAGGGCCGCCGTCAACTCGGTCCAGCGGCGGTCCCGTTTCCTGGCATTGGCCTCGTTACGGCTCAACTCCTGTTTCAAGCTCTTCCGCAACGCGGCCCAACCCTTCTCTCTTCGATCCTGGAGCTGCCTGGCCCACTTCGTCAACTCCTGCTGCAGAACTTCCCGCTGGGCCGCGGTCAGGGTGGATCGAAGCTTCCCCTCCAGCGCACCGGCGCGCGCGTTCTCATCCGATTCCGATGTCACCACGCTGCCAAGCAATTCCATCGTCTCCCGCACTCTCGCGAGATGTCCTTCGGTTTGAGCGAGAGCAATCATCATCTCCGTGAGGTTCTTCTCGTCCCCCGCCGCCATCCGGTCGAAAGCATCCCGGAGATTGCGGGTCTGCCACGCGGTGTATCCCATCGCCACCGTCGCCGCGACAATGGCCACCACTGCAAGCGCTTTACCGAACCGTGAACTCATGGATCTCGTAAGGGTCCTGGAGAATCAGACGCCTGACTCGCGCCACCCAACCGTTTCAGTTCGCGGCGGTTTCGAGTCGGCCAAGGGTCTCCGGGCTGAGCTGGGGGCGCACGAAAGCCTGATAGATGGACTCGTTCTGGAGCCACATGATGTCCACGCGCGTCCGCACCGCGGCGCGCATTTCGTCCTGAAGGCCCTCGTCCATGATGTGGTCCTTGATCACGTCCACGATGAAGTTCCCATGCCCTTCATCATGATACTCGTGGGCGCGGAAGAAGGCCAGGGATTCGCCGGGTATCCAGGGATAGCACTCCTCCAGAGCCTGCCGCTCCTCTCCCATGCGCTTGGGCCCCTCTCCCTCGAAAACGAGGCCGGTGCCGATGGCCACGGGCCAGTGGCTCTGCTGGACCAGTTGCACGTACATTTCCAGGGCCGCCTTGACGCCCGGCAAGGGCTCGTAGCCGTGCAGCTCTTCGCGCGGGATGCCCAACCCCTCGCCGAATCGGGTCCACAGCTCCGCATGGCTGGGATATTTTCCGCCAAACAGATCCTCGCCCTCCTCCTCCACCATGTTTTCCAGCAACATCCGCCGCAATGCCTGGATGGGGCATTTCTGGTACCGGATGCCGAAGAAGCGGTGGATGTTGCGGAATTCGTGAAACTGATTCTTGGCCCAACCCTGCAACTGCTCCCGGGTGAGATCTCCACCCAGGAGCAGCTTCCGCAACGGATGCACCGGATACCGGCCCCGCAAAACATGGCGGAGATCGTCGATCAGCGCTTCCGGTTCCAGGATCTCCATCCCTACCTCTTGTCCCCCGGCTCCAGCATCCTCCGCGCTACTGCCCTTGGACAAAGAGCTCCTGCCGCCTCACCTGACCGGGAAAGACGTCCTTGCACTCACCGTTTTCCAACACGATCTTGCCGTTGACCACCACCGCGCCGATGCCGGGCGGATGGCGGAAGATTTCGTTCTCGTCGAGCTTGGCCGGCATGCGCTTGCTCGCCAGATCGTCGATCTTGTCGGCATCGAACACTGTGACGTCGGCCGGCAGGCCGGTCTTCAGCAGTCCCCGGTTCATCCTCAGCTTGGCCGCGGGATGTCCGGTGACCTTGTGAACCGCCTCCTCGAGGTTGAAGAGCTTCTTGTCCCGGCGCCAGTAGCCCAGCACCCGGGTGGGGGCGCCGTGCCAGAAGAACCGGTCCAGATGCGCGCCCGCGTCCGTGCCGATGAGCCCCTCGGTGCTCTTGATCATGTCGGCCAGAAGGTCCATGTGCCCGTTGGCGAAACCCTGGTAGTAGAGCTTCGACGCCAGCCCGTCCTCGAGCCAGGTATCGAAGAACGCATCCACCTCGGACTTGCCGCCGGCCGCGGCGATCTCGGAGACGTTCTGTCCTTCACGGGACTTGAGGTCCTCGCGCTGCATGATGTCGAAGTACGTGCCGCCCCAACCCAGCCACTCGATGTACGCGGGCTCGCCGGCGTTCGCGCGCCGCTGTTCATCCAGCTTCCGGCGCACCTCCGGATCCCTGAGGGTGCGCGCCAACTCGTCGCGGTTCCCCTTGATCTCTTCCCAGAGGGGCAGCCCGTCCAGGATGAAACAGTCGTCGATGTCGAAGCGCCGGATGTGCGAGTAGGGAATGACCACGCCATAGATGTCCTTGCCCCGTTCCCCCGCCTCCTTCATGAGATCGATGGCCCGCTCTCCGTCCGCCCTCTCGCCGGGCCTCACCCGGAACTCGTTGCCGATCATCGGCACGTTGATCTTTTCCACCAGCTCGGGAAATCCGCTCTCGGGTTTCAGCAGATTGCCGAAGCCGTTGAACTGGAAGCAGCCGCCGTACTCGCCGGCGATGTTGGCCAGGGCCGCCATCTCTTCCTGGCTGGCCAGGGTGCTGGGGGTGCCGGCATGGATCGCCGGGCCGCCACGGGGACTCGACGAGAAGCCGATGCCGCCGGCCGCCATGCCCTCGCGCACCATCTGCTTCATGCTTTCCAACTCCTCCGGCGTCGCCTCGCGCTGGTAGGCTGCCTCGCCCATGACCACCAGCCGGACCGGGGAATGGGGCACCAGGGCCGCGACGTTCACGCCCACCCGTCCTTCGAGATAGTCCAGGTATTCGGGGAAGGTCGTCCATTTCCAATCGTCGTCGTTGACGTAGTCATCGAGCACCCGGCGCAGGTAGGTAATCAGCACGTCCCGCGGCTCGCCCTTGGCCGGCACCGGCGCGATGGAGGCGCCGCAGTCGCCGATGACGATGGATGTGACGCCGTAGTTCACCACGGGATTGCCGTGGGGGTACTGCACGATGAAAAGGTCCATGTGCGTGTGGGAATCGATGAAGCCGGGCGCCACCACCTGCCCGCGGGCGTCGAACTCGGTCTCGCCCGCCCCCACGTTCTTGTCGATCGCGGCAATAGTTCCCCCGTCAATCGCCACCTCCGCCTCGAAGCCGGGACTCCCGGTACCGTCGACGACGAGCCCGTTCTTCACAACCAGATCATGCGCCATGGTTCTTCCCCTTTCTGCTCTATCCGAAGTTCAAGATTGCAATCCGATTCCCTTAGTTAGACCGAAAGTCTCCATTGCGTCAAGGAAAGCGCAGGGGTCGAGCGATGCCCTTGCCGTTCGTGCAACTGCCGTCATGACGTGGTTGGAGCATCCATGGAGGCCCCGGCCACGAAGCGCACAGGAGTAGCAGCGGCGCCTGGATGACCACTGTGCGGCAGTATATGCATCCCGATGACAGAGACGCATTTGTGCTCGGCCTCGGTATGCCTCTCACGGATTTCCTTTCAATGCTCTCGCCTCAGGTCGATTTTAGCTTTGTCGTCTTGCCGTAGCCCCTGCCGGTCGTAGTCGGCCGCGATATCCTCCAGAATACTCCCGACATAAGGGTAGCGCGGGCTCCGCTGTCTGGCCCAGCTCCGATACTTCTCCGCCAACTCGCGTTCCTGCTCCCCTCCCTCCCCGATGGCGCGCAAGGCCACACCACGTCCATTGTGGATACCGATGCTGAATCCTGAACCGATTTCCAGGGATCGAACCCTTTCCATCGCTTCGCACACTGCGAGACAAGGCTTGATACCATCGTCATCAGCCGGCGCCCTCGACAACACTTGGCCGATATATTGATCGCCGATTTCTGCGCGGCCATATTCCGCGCATAGCCGCCGCGTCTCGGCTATCCACTGCGACAACACTGCTACATCGATGCCGCCTCCTTCTCCGGTACCTGGAATATGGCTGATCCGTCCAAGAAGTCGGAATGCGGCGGTAGCCAGTGCGGCCTGTTTCTCACTGTCTTTTGTTTGCCATTCGGGAGGGTCCTGTCCTCCGTCGTCACGCCTGGACACAAAGGCCAGGATCTGAACGAAGCCCAATGGAGATTCAGAGAGCCACTGCTCCAGGTTGGGAATCCCGTGCTCACTGTATTCGAGCGCTTGGACATACATGAACTCCAGTCGTGCCATCTCATCTCGACTGACGCCGCCGCGGCCGTCGAGTTCGCTCAGGGCTTCCGAGATATCGTGACTCTCGAGCATGTATTGGTCGGTGGGTTCAGTGTCTGCGGTGCCGGCGTCGAAGAGAAGACGTTTCAGTCGCGACGTCTCGATCTTGGACAAGTCCAGATGTGCAGCGTGGAACGCAGCGCGAGGACGTTTCGCGTCCAGTAGGCGATCGATGAGTTCGATCAGTTCCGCCTCGTCGTAGCGGTTCCAGTCCGGCAAGACCTCTCGCCAATACCAATCCTTGACTTCTCTGTCGTACCGGTCGAGTAGCCGCCACGTGTGCCGCCCGAACGGGGCACACTGGTATAGCCGGGCGATCTGGCGAGTGTCGGCGCCCACGGCGGCTGCCTCAAGGAGATTGCTGCGCGCCTCGTCGCCAACGGACCAGAGAAACCCGCGAATGCACAACTCGGCCTTTCCCCGCAGATGCCCAGTGACAGAAAGGCATTGCTTCAGGAAATCAACCCGCGCTTTCCCGTCCGGGATGCAGGTTTCCAACCCTGCCCCAACGACACTGGGTGCGTCGCTGTCCGACAGGACCGCGGTGACGCCCTGGAATCCGCGTTCGGCCCATATCTCCTTCATCGCGGCGGCGCGGAGCCCGCGAGTTGTCTCCGCATCCTTTTCATAGTCGCGCTCGTCATCCTCAATCCCGTCGACGGAAGGCTCGATCCAGGACTTGGCAAATAGCCAAGCATGCCGGACAACCGGATCACGCGGTTCCAACCGATCGTATGCCGCGCGTGTCCGGTCTACCGCCGCGCCTTGCAGCCCGTGCCGACGACCTCGCCGGGTGAACGCGAACCGGCGAATCCGTTCGCGAAGATCGGCTTTGGCCCTGTCGTCCGCTTCCAAATCCGCCCATGTATCGATCAAGTCCCAAACCGTTCTCTGACCTTCGTCAGGCAATTCATGGATTCGCTCCAGGAGATCGCCAAGCGTCCGTTGGTCGTGGTTCGGCCACTCAAGTGCAAGTGCGAGGGCCTTGCGCATGAACTCATGAAATTCTTCCGGCGTGACGTTCGCGCTGGGCGCGTCGTCCCGCCAACGCGGCCGGTAACTGGTTAGCGCCATTTGGGGACCAGCATCCAACTGTGCGACACAAACCTGCCAGCCGATGTCCGGAAACCGCTTCGTCAATGTCTCAAGGGCCTCCATCCGTTCCGCGAGCGAAGCGGCCGTCCGCGGCATCCACGACCGGTAGAGCGCCGCAAGACTGGCAAGCGGTTTGTTGGCGAAGTTGTCGTCGATTTTGATTGTCGACAGCCGCGCGAGTATCAAGCTCACCCGCCCGAGATGACTCCAGGCGAGGCACTCCAAGGCCCATAATAGTCCCGTTCGCTGGCACCTGCCGAACGGGACCCTTTCGGCGGGCTTGAGTAGGCCGAAGACCGCTGGCTCCGCCTCGTGCTCTTGCAGATCGGGTTCGATCAGCTTCAGGAACGTGTCCGGGGCTGCCTCGGCATAGTTCGGAAGATCGTCCTGGTGCGAAAGCAGCTTGTCAATCGTCAGCGGCGTGAGCAACCGGTGGATGAGAGAGGAAACCCGAGCTTCGAGGTCGACGCCCAGACGGCTCCGGAATAGCGTGTCGCCATGGACCGAGAGAAGCACCAGCGTTTCGCGGATGCCCTCTCGTAGCGCGGTGGAGTAATCGCGTACCTTGCCGTACACGTTGGCCAACCATCTCTCGTCTTCCGACAATTCGAGTGCGGGATCGGCTTCCGAAAGTACGTGTTCCGCCACGGAGAACAAACTGTCGATATCCGATTCGGTCACGAATCTGGCAATCCCGAACATGGCGTCGATCCGCGAGACCACTCCCCGATATTCCCCTGTCGACCAGATGGGTGAGTCTTCGAGGGCCAACAACTCCATGACGCAGGTTTCCACGTCATTGTCGTCGTCCGCACGGGCGAGCCGCCGGACAACTTCGCAGTCGGCTGGAGAGGTCTTACACCACGCACCGACCAGCGCCACCGGCAGCAATTTCCGCGCTATATGGGGTTCGCCCGCCCAGGCGGGGTCGCGCACCGCCGGGCTCGTGGAAAGCCGCCGTCGCAGGACACTCGGAGATCGACCCGATTCCCGCGCAAGCATGTCGATTCTGTCACCGAATAGTCCCATCGATTCCAGGGCGTCCGAGAAGTCCTTCCAACCCGGAAGCCCAAGCCTGATGTCAGGTTTAGCGTTTACATCGTTGCCAGGCCGAACAATCACGCAGTGGCAACGCCGGTGGAGGTCTCCGATCTCTTTTTCGACATGGTCGGTGTGAACGACCGCCATGCGCGGGACGACATTCGATGCTCGAAACCGTCGTATGGCTTCGGGCGTGTCGAACACGAGTGCGCCGGCTCCCGGCTCGTCTGTTTCAGACTTGGCCTCGCCGACAAGACAGCACAGGAATGCAAGCGCCTCCTCCCGGGAGTCGGCAGCCACGATGAAGGGTCGCACCGGCGGTTCGGCCAGCCAACGCCGGAACTCGGCGGAGAACTCCTGGACCGCTGCATCGAACAGTGTCGGCGATAGCTCCGGGTCGCAAATCTCGGCCCAGTCGGACCAGGATCGGTCGAGCGAGCGATAGCCACTAGTTTGGTTGCCGAGCCGTTCGGCGAACCAGACTTGCGTGGGCGCGGACTGCTCAAGCCATTGCTCCAGATCGCTCGCATCATGGGCGCGGACATCCTTCCAGTCATCGAGCGCGGCCTTCTCTTTTCCCCATGTTTCTTTCCCCGGCCAGTTGCGCGGTGTCACGAAGACGAACGTCATGTCTCGCCGCTCCTGCGACGGAACCGATTTCACACGCGCGTCGTAGTCGTGCTGCGCCTTGTGTTTAGGATCCTGGTTGCAACCGAACTCCCAGCCGGACTTACCCTCCGGGACCCATGGCGTCGGCGTCTTGGCTTGGACGACACCGTCCCACCCCGGCCGTTCAGCATTGTCGAAGGCGGGGAAATCGACACGGGCGAGTTCGCGCCCGGTCGAATGGACTAGGCGCCGCAGCAGCGCGGGCAGTTCGTGTCGCGCATCCTTCCGGTCGGCCCAGCCGTCAATGTCCTTGGCACTGATCGAGACGAGATCCGGCGCGTGCAGACCAACGACAACAGGGCGCCGCGCGACTTCGTCGCGGCGGTCGTAGCGTACCTGGAGATCCAGCAGAGCGTCGCGGTCCGCTCCAAAGGCGCGCTCCAACCGTAGCGCCATCTCCTGCGACAACGCAGCCTTGCCGTTGAGGAAGTTGGACAATGCCGGTCGCCCGATCCCAAGCAGCGCGGCAGCCTTGGTGACCGTCATGCCCTCCGGAATGACATGCCGCCTGACATATACGCCGGGGTTAACCGGCCTCTCTGTCGCTTCAGATGCGATCATCTCTCAGACTCTTTGCATATCGAACCTTGTTGCTTTATTGTATTTCGTAGCGCGTCACAATACAATACATCAACTTGTCCTGAGATGTGGCAAGAAGGGCTGTTGCCAGTGTTTGTTCGCCAGTAAGACCGCGTTAGTGTTCACTAGCGGTATGAGGCAGAGAGGGGCGGCTGTGTGGCGAGGGAGAAGCCGTAAGACATGAGGGTTGTCATCGACTGCAACGTCCTGGTTTCGGCGGCTCGGTCTGGAGGAGTTTGCGGCAAGGTCATCGTCGAGGCGATACGCGATCACGAGATCGTACTCTCCGAGCCCATTCTGGATGAGTACGAGGCGATTGCCGGACGACTCGCTCACGCCAAGTACCGCGACGGCCTCTTGACCATCATCGCACAGCTTGATCAGGTCGCTACTGTGGTCGAGCCGGCTGATGCGGTGTTCGGTCTCAATGACCCCGACGATGAAGTCTATCTGGCAACCGCGATTGCCGGCGGCGCCGTTCTGATCACCGGCAACAGACGGGATTTTGCGAAACCGTGGTACGGGCCGGTCGAGATCGTCTCTCCTCGTGCGTTTCTGGATCGAACGGAATGAGAAATGGCAATATGCAACAGGCTAGGTCTTGTGAGCAATCAACTTGACATTTTCGCCTGCGTTCAGTGGGCTGAGGTGTTCTCATTCTCTTCGATTGCCAAGCGGCAGCGTTACGGTGCATTCATCGGTCGCGGCGCTCCCTGCGAAGCTGGGCGATGTCAGCGATGATGTCTTCCATGATCTCGTCCTCGGAACGGCCGGCGTCCTCGGGCGAGGGCTCAAACTGGGTGAGGATGGATGCAACACGGTCAGCGGCCGCGTTACGGTCCACGACCTCCTTGGGACGAAAAAAGATGCCGTCTCCCACAACGGTGGCCTCCAGGAGATCCCCCTCATGCAGACCGAGCCCCTTGCGTAGCTTGGCAGGAATTGTGACCTGGAACTTCGGCTTCACGGTGACCAGGGACATGGTGAGCCTCGTGTAAGAATGTTGTAAAGTCACTCTTTCCTATCACCATTTGTGTGGATACGCAATATCGGGCGCCAGTATGTGGCCAAGCACTGGACCCTCCACGCCGCCAACGCCATCATCGCGTGCGCTGCGCCATCCTCTCCAACCGCTTCGATGACTTCTGTGAACGCCGCGCTGCCGCCAACTGACATCCATCTCACAAATTTGTCGTGCACCCGCGGGGGTCGAGCCGGCCCCATGCTGGACGGGTTTCACTGTTTGGACTAGACTCTCGACGTGACCCATTTGTCGGCAGATGTGCTTATCGTGGGAGCCGGCGGCGCCGGCATGTACGCGGCCATTGCCGCTGCCACGCGGGGCGCGTCCGTTCTGCTGCTGGACAAGTCCCTGGTGGGCCGCGGCGGCGCCACCATCATGGCGCAGATGACCGTTGCCGCCGCCATCGGCCACGAAGAGCCCGACCACTGGACCGATCACCTCCAGGACACGCTGACCGCGGGCCGCGAGCTGTGCGACGAGAGGCTGGCCCGGCTTCTGTGCGAGAACGGCCCTGCGAGAATCTTCGAGATGGACGGCTGGGGGGCCCACTGGGCGCGCGGAGACGACGATCGTATTCGCCAGGTCAAGGCGCCGGGACACGGCGTGGCGCGCTGCTGCTACGTGGACTTCCTCAATACCGGCCCCGGGGTGGCGGGCACGTTGCGGCGCCAGGTAAGCACGCTGGGCTCGGTGCGCCGCGTAAGCAACGTCGCGGTGACCGAGATCGTGGTGCACGACGGCCGTGCCGTCGGGGCGGTGGGGATGGACGTGGTATCCGGCGACGTGGTCACCTTCGCCGCCAAGGCGGTCATCCTGGCCGCGGGCGGCCTGACCAAGATCTATCGCCGGAACAGCGCGTCCACCAACATGGGCGGTGAGGCGTACGCCCTCGCTCTGTGGGCCGGGGCTGAGCTTATCGACATGGAGTTCGTTCAGTTCTTTCCCATCGCCCATCTGGCCCCGCGCCTGGTGGGCATGGACCCCATCATGTGGGACCCGTTCCGCTACAAGCTGGGGGGCCGTCTGCTGAACGGGAACTTCGACGAGTTCATGCACCGGTACGGCGGCCAGGACAGTGGCACCTACAGCACCGTGCGCGACCAGGCCTCCTACGCCATCCTGAAGGAGGTCGAGGCCGGCCGCGGGTCTCCTCACGGGGGTGTCTACCTGGATTTCCGGCACGTGCCCGACGAGACCCTCAGGGGCGCCTTCGGCCCGGTCATCGACCGCTTGGCGCACAACGGCATCGACCTCACCCAGACGCCGGTGGAAGTGGCGCCGACGGCGCACTATCACATGGGCGGCATCCGCGTGAACGACCGCATGGCGACCCGTGTCCCCGGGCTCTACGCCGCCGGCGAGGCCGTAGGGGGCGCCAACGGCGCCAATCGCCTGTCCGGAAACGCCATCACCGAGGCGCTGGTGTTCGGGGAATGCGCCGGCCGGGAAGCCGGCGGCGCCACGGCCAATACTGCCGGCGGGTGGAGCGACGCGGCGGCCGGCGACGCGGTGGATCGTCTCCGGAGCGCCGTGGGCAACGCCAACGATGGCGGCCTCCCGGCCAATACGTTGCAACGGAAGCTGCAGGATGTCATGTGGGAGCACGCCGGGTCGTTCCGCACCGGAGACCAGCTCCGGCTGGCCCTCGACGGCATCCACGAGATCCGGGGATCGCCGGTGGCCGTTCGCCCGACTGAAGGCTTCAACCTCGACCTCCAGGACCGGCTGGAACTCAGGGCCATGCTGACCACCGCCGAGACCGTGGTGCGGGCCGCCCTGGGCCGCACCGAAAGCCGCGGCGCGCACCAGCGTCTGGACTTCCCGGACAACGATCCTGGACTTGTCCGGAATCAGGTGATCGAAATGAGCGGCGAGGAGCTTGCGGCCCGGTGGCCCGAGTAGGTCGGGTTAGCCGAAGGCGCAACCCGACATCGCACCGCTTGTCGGACTACGCTTCGCCAATCCGACCTACGTGCGAGATAACCGCGAGCAAAGGAGCGAAAGACCCTGGGGCAAAACCCACCGCCGACGCGGCATGGCGATCGTAGGGGCGGGTTTCAAACCCGCCCGTGCCCGCACCGCGCGTAGGTGAACAAGGATTCCAACATGGGCGATGCAGTATCCCGGGCCGGTGAAAAGATGACGGAGCTTCGCGTGCAGCGCGGCAGCGCCCAGGACCAGGGCCGCTACGACGTGTATCGGGTCCCCTACGTCGAGGGCATGTCCGTTCTCGACGCGCTGGTATGGATCCGTGCTCACGTGGACTCCAGCCTCGCCTTCCGTTACGGCTGTGTGAACGCCAACGCGTGCAAGACCTGCATGGCCCTGGTGGACGGTCAAGTGACCTACATGTGCACCGCCCGCCTGACGCCCGCGGGAGGCAAGGTGGAGCCGCTGCCCAAACGGCCGCTGATCCGCGACCTGGTGACCGACACCGTGCCCGACGACGAGAAGCTGACGCACCGGGACCGAATCCATGGACGATAAAACCTTCGACCTGGTCGTCATCGGCAGCGGCCCTGCCGGCCAAAAGGGCGCCATCGCCGCCGCCAAGATGGGCAAGCGGGTCGCGGTCGTCGACAGGAACGACATGATCGGCGGCGTGTGCCTGCACTCCGGGACCATCCCCAGCAAGACCCTGCGTCTGGCGGTGCTCTACCTCACGGGTTTTCAGCAGAAGTCGTTCTATGGCCAGGCGTACTCCGCGAAGGATCATGTGACGGTCGAGGACCTGATGTTTCGGGTCCGCACCGTGGTCGAGCGGGAGCAGGCCCAGGTGACGGATCAGCTCAAGCGTAACGGGGTGACCCTGGTGAGCGGCTGGGCCCGGTTCGTGGACACCCACACGCTCCAGACCGAGAGCGGCGAACAGGTCGGGGGCGAGCACATCCTCATCGCCTGCGGCACGCGCTCGGCGCGGAATCCGGAAATCCCGTACGACGGACGCAAGATCATGGTGGCGGAAGATCTCGGACGCGGCGACCGTGAACAGATCCCCAAGAGCATGATCGTGGTGGGCGCCGGGGTCATCGGCCTCGAGTATGCCTCCATGCTCTCCGCCCTGGGCGTGCGGGTCACGATCATTGAACGGCGGCCCACCATGCTGGACTTCGTGGACCGGGAGATCATCGAGGCGCTCAGGTACCACATGCGCCGGCGCGACGCGATCTTCCGCCTGGGTGAACACGTGACCGGGGTGCGGGTGCAGGAAAACGGCCTGGTCCGGGCCGAGATGGAGAGCGGCAAGCGGGTCACCGGTGACGCCCTGCTCTACACCGTCGGCAGGCAATCCAACGCCGACCAGCTACAACTCGACCGGATCGGCGTCGACACCGACCCCCGGGGCCGTATCCCGGTCAACGAAAACTTCCAGACCACGCGGCCGCACATCTACGCGGTGGGAGACTGCATCGGGTTCCCGGCGCTGGCGTCCACATCCATGGAGCAGGGGCGGCTGGCCAGCACCCACATGTTCGACGGTCCGTCGCTGAAGTCGGCCCCCTTCTTCCCCTACGGCATCTACACGGTCCCGGAAATTTCAATGGTCGGAAAGACCGAGCAGGAACTCACCGCCGAGCGGGTGCCCTACGAAATCGGCAAGGCCCTTTACGAAAACGTCACCAAGGCCCAGATGGTCGGCGACCGCGCCGGTATGCTGAAGCTGATCTTCGACCCCGACACCCTGAAGCTGCTCAGCGTACATGCCATCGGCGACGAAGCCACCGAGATCATCCACATCGGCCACGCCGTCATCGCCCTCGGCGGCACCATCGAGTACTTCCGCGACAACGTCTTCAACTACCCCACCTTCGCCGAGGCGTACAAAGTCGCCGCCTACGACGCCTTCAACAAGATCGCGGAGGTGCGGTAGCGCGGGGCGCGGAGTCAAAGCAAGAGTGTCACAAATCGCGACAGAGGGCTGATTGCGGGACTTCGGCGCAGAATTCCGCTAACCTTTGCCGCTCGGCTCGTGCGCGTTCCTGTTTAGTACAGAGCGCCGACTGTGGGACTTCGGCACAAAACTCCGCCAGCCTCTGCTGCTCCGTTCGCGTGCCGGCCCTACGCCTCGCTGTACGACCGACCGCGATCAGTGCGTCAGCCTGCTCCCTCGTGAGATAGCCTGTTTGCTCCAGTCCCTTCGATGCTTGCCACGAGCGCACTGCTTCCCGTGTCCGCCGCCCGAACAATCCGTCCGCTGGCCCCGTGTCCATACCCAAAGAAGTCAGACCGCGCTGAATCAGAACGCGTTCCGAGCTGCCGAGATCCAATGGTGCCCCCCTAAACCGCTTGGTCAGTTCCAGGGCAACGCTCGCAAGAACCTTCGCCTGAACTGACACCACCTCGATGTCCATCGCGGTTTTCATCGCACCCTGGGAATCTCCTTCTTCTGCCTGCACGACAGCGATGCCACCCAACAACGATGAACGCCAATAGACATCATCGAGACCCCCCTATGATCTTTAACACTGCCTCGATGCCGCTAGCTCTCGCTCGCGCAGCGGCAATGTCGATCAATGCGACCGCAGGCACATCTGCGGCACCGATGCTCTTTGCCGCCTCAAAAGCAGCCCGTAGGATTTCGACCGAGACGCGGATGTCACCCGACCTCAACTGCGTAGCTGCGATATCCCGCAATGTAACTACGCGCAGACCAGGATCACGAATGCTTTGCGCGGCCTCCACCGCTCCGGTAAGAGCGCTTCTAGCCCCTTGTATGTCCCCTGCTCCCACAAGCACCTTAGAGATGTAATTCAAAGCACTAGCGCGGGCACGGACATCACCAATTTCGTCGGTGACGTTCCTCGCAAGATTGATCACGCAGTCATAGTTCAGGTTCACTAGACAGACCCCGAATCGTTTCATTGCAAGCACTTTCGACGAAGCTCGACTTCGTAGTTGCGTGACCCATTCTGCTGGTAACGCGAAGTTTAGATTTTCTCCTCTCCACTTGAATGTCGTAATTCCTACGAGCTCTCCGTTGCCGTTGAACAGTCCGCCACCCGACGAACCGGGCGAGACGGCTGCGTCCGTCTGCACCAACGGCGCGCCTCGCCTAGCGGATACTCCGCGTAGTTGCGACACAATTCCGCGCGAAAGGGACAACTCCAGTCCTGCTGGGGCGCCGACTGCATAAACCTCTTGGCCCACAGAAAGCGCCTTTGCCGACCCCAGACGGGCTACGCTTGACGCCGCCAATCCCGACAATTCGTCCACGAACAAGAAACACAGGTCAAACTCACGGTCTTTCACGGCCAACAACCCCGTCGCCCGTAAACTCTTAGGAACCTCCGCGCTAGACGCGAAGCGCACAGCTATTCTGGCCGCCTTTTCTACCACATGGCAGTTGGTGACGACCTGTTCCTCCGCCACCACCACCCCGCTGCCTTGGCTCACCACTCGGCCGTTTCTGTCCAGGGCTAGTACCACTACAATCGAGGGAGCGACCTTCCGAAAGACTTCCATGGCAGACCCACGCGAGTCGGAAGGCGATGCAGTCAGAAGCGCGACGACCAGAAAAACAACGACATTCGGCTGGATATACGCGGGTGGCAACTTCAACGGCGGTTCTCCTTTAGACGCCGCACTCATTCCAAACAAGGGTCCTTTAGCGGTATGCCGCCACTCCACATCTGATGCCCTTCCTGTAATGCGAGGAGCTACGACATGGGATCGGAACCTTATCTGTTTGTCTGGCGTCAAATCCGCTCATCCTTACCACATCATGTCCGACTTGACAGACACCCGGAATACATTATGCGAAGCCAAAAACTTTGGTATCGTCCAAAAGCTAGGCTTTTCTTTCCAACCTACACTCGCTTGACAAGCACCGCCTCTTGTATATTCTCGTCATATACAACATGGTTGAGTTCAAACGAATCGTCGGCTTCCAATGGGACACAGGCAACGCTCGGAAGAGCGTCGACAAACACAGTGTACAGCAAGCCGAAGCGGAACAGGCGTTTTTCAACGAGCCGTTGCTGATTGTCGAGGATGTCGGCCACAGCGGGTCGGAACCCCGATTCCACGCCTTGGGCGTGACCGACACACAACGGCCGTTGCACGTAACCTTTACGTTGCGAGAAAGCGGTACCCGGATCGGTATCATTTCGGCACGGGACATGAGCCGCAAGGAGCGAGGCCGATATGAGCAAGAAAAGTAACCCAGTTCCGATCTTTAAGAGCGAGACGGAGGAAAGGGCTTACTGGGAGAGCCACGACTCTACCGATTACGTGGACTGGAGCCGGGCCGAACGCATCCGTGTACCCAACCTAAAGCCGTCCAGCAAAGCCATTTCGCTGAGGTTGCCGGTGGACCTGCTCGAACGGATCAAGACCGCGGCCAACAAACGGGACGTTCCCTATCAGTCGCTTATCAAGATCTGGCTGGCGGAAAAGGTGGATGCCGGATAGGCCGGCCACGTTCTGTTGAGGGCCACGTGAGGCGGATGAAGATTCGGTGCGGATCAGGCCCTTCTCTGGATCCCGGGTCAAGCCCGGGATGACGATTCCGGGGGCATTGGTGGACTGTTTTCGTGGTGTGACGGGTTTCGGGCACCTTTTGTCTGGTTCTGTGACCGTAACCAAGCAAAGAGTACGTCCCGGTTACGCGAACCGCGGAATGACCTCCGTGCCGAGGCGCTTGAGCTGCTCCTGGATCGCCTCGGGCGGGCAGGCGGGGCGGGCGACGAACTTGGAGGCGCCGGCGTCGATGAAGCGTTGGATGGCGGCGGCGATGTCCTCGGCTGTTCCCAGGGCGGAGGTTTCGACGAAGTCCACGTCGTGGCGGTTTCGGAGGGCGTAGGGGCGGGCCAGCCCGGCGGCTTCCGGGGCGTCCTCGGCGAAGCAGAAGTTGAACAGCACGCCGAAGTGGTCGTCGTCGATGCGGCGGCTGTAGTCGTCGGCGTATTTTCTGATGCGGGCGATGGCGGTCCCCACTTCCTCGGGGGTCATCTGGGAGCCCATCCAACCATCGGCGAGGCGGGCGGTGCGCCGAAAGGCAGGGCCGCTTCGTCCCCCGACCCAGATGGGTGGGGCGGCCTGGGCCGGCTTGGGGGCGATGGAAACGTCCTGGAGCTGGTAGTACTTCCCTTGAGAGCTGACTCCGTTCCCGGACCACAGCGCCCGTAACAGGTGGACCATTTCCTCGGTGCGGCCGGCCCGCTCGGAGCGGTGGATGCCGCAGGCCTGGAGCTCGGTGTCGTCGTCGCGGCCGAGACCCACGGCCAGCAGCAGGCGTCCGCCGGACAGGAAGTCCAGGGTGGCAAGCTCCTTGGCCAGGACCGTGGGGTTCCTGAGCGGGAGCGCCAGCACGCTGGTGCCGAATTTCATCTTGCGGGTGCGCGCGGCCACCCACGAAAGGGCCACCACCGGCTCCAGGCTCAGGGCCTCGGACACCACCCGGTCGCTCAGCCACAGCGAGTCGATGGCCAGGGATTCCGCCAGGTCCACGGCGCTCCAGAATGCTTCGGGGTTGGTGTCGCCGAAGGGCCAGCCGCTGAAGCCGATGCCGATGCCGATACTCATGGTGTCCGTCTCCTTTACACGGTGGCGCGGTGCAAGCGCGGGCGGGTTCGAAACCCGCCCCTACGGGCGTTACGCGTGGCCGGCCGCACGAAATCCGCCCGACACGGGCGGCGACAAAGGACACTACCAGATGCGGCCGCGGGTATTCCACCATACCGCATACGCGGTGCAAGTCGCCGTCGCCCTTCCACGCTCTCCCGGGCGGTTTTCGGCCCACGGTATTGACGGATGGGGACAAGGGCACTATTGAAATGATCCTTTGGGCTTGTACACCGCCCCGGTAACACACTCCACAATCGGAAAGATTGCGCTGCCTATGGAACCCATCGCGTGGCTGACACTGATCATTTTCTCACTGGCGATTATCGCGGTCCTGACCAACGTCATCGAGCCCGCCGTGGCGGCACTGCTCGGGGTGGGGGTCATGGTGTGGGCCGGGATCATGACCGAGACCGACGCCTTCCTGTTCGTGGACTGGAACGTGATGGCGATCCTCGTGAGCGTGTGGATCATCGCCGGCTACTTCGGCAAGTCGGGGGTTCCGGAGCTCCTGTCGTTCAAGGCCATGCAGTGGTCCAAGGGGCACTACGGGCTGCTGGTGATCATCCTCTCGCTCTTGGCGGGGATCCTGTCCATCGTGGTGGACAACGTGGTGGTGATCCTGATGCTGGCGCCCGTGGCCATCCCGGTGGTGCGGCAGCTCGGCTTTCCGTTGACCCCGGTGGTGCTCATGATCGGCTTCAGCGCCAACTTCATGGGGACGGCGCTGCTTCTGGGCGACCTGCCGCCACAGATGCTCCACAGCGTGTCGGGCGCGGAGTTTCTGGATTTCATCTGGCAGCACGGACGCCCCTCGTCCTTCCCCATCCTGATGGTGACCTTCGCCCTGACGTTGGGCTTCATGTACCTCTACGGGTTCCGCGCACAGCCGGCTGAATCGGGCGCCGCGGCCGGAACCGGCGCCGGCTCAGCGGCCCCGGACACGTCCATGGCGGGCGCAAAGCTGTCGGATCCGTTGCTCGCGTGGCTGGTCATCGGCGGCTTCAGCGCCACCATCGTGGCCATGGCCTTCCGCGAGGTCCTGGACGTGAAGCTCGGCTTCATCGCCATGACCGGCGCGCTGCTGCTGATCGCGGTGGTGGAACTGCTGGGAGAGCGGCTGAAGAAGAAGCCCGACTTCGGGGAGATCCTCCAGGAACTGGACTGGCGCGCGGTATTCTTCTACATCGCGCTGTTCGCGCTGGTGGGCGGCCTGGAGAAGGTCGGCATCCTGCACGACCTCGCCGAATTGCTTAAGCCGATCTTCGCTTCCAGCGTCACGCTGGGAACCACGCTGCTCTACTGGGTCACCATACCCATCGTGGGCGTGGTGGAGCACGACGCCTACATCCTCACCTTCCTCTACACCATACGCGACCTGGGCGAGCAGGGCATAGACCCGTGGCCCCTGTGGTGGATGCTGGTGTGGTCCGGCACCCTCGGGAGCAACTTCACCGTGGCCGGCGCCCCGGCGCTCTACGTGGCGCTCAACATCTGCCAGCGGGAAGAGAAGCGGAAGATTTCGCTGCGGGAGTTCCTGGGCTGGAGCGTGCCGTTCACCCTGGTGGCGAGCGTCATCTGCTACGCGTTCGGGATGCTGATCTGGGTGCTGCCGTAGCGCTATGAGTCGATGGACGAGCCGCGATACTTGCCCTTCAATTCGTCGATGACCGTGCCCTTCCAGAACTTCACGCCCACCTGATACCCGGCGCGGCCGATCATGTGCGCGGACACGGGCGCCGTGAGGAAAACGAACAGGGTGATGGCCAGAACCCGGACGGTGACGCCGATGTCGGGGAAGTACAACGCCACCGAGAGCATCAGGAAGAACACCCCCAGGGTCGGCGGCTTGGTGGCGGTCTGCATCCGGGTGAGCAGATCGGGCATGCGGAGAATGCCGAGGCACCCCAGGAACATGAAGGCGGTGCCGATGATCATGAACGCGCCGCAGATGATGTCAGTCACCATGATGTGCCCATTTCTCGATGTAGCGGGAGAAAGTAACCGTGCCCAGGAACGCGACCAACGCAAGGACGATGGCCACGTCCAGGTACACCGGCTCGTTGAAAGCCACCGCGTAAAGAGCGGCGATGCCGACGCCCACGGTGGTCAGGAGATCCAGCGCCACCAGCCGGTCCGGGATGTTGGGACCACGGAGGAGGCGGATAAAAGCCAGCACGATGCCCAGGCTCAGGACACCGAGCAGGATGAAAGCCAGGTTCGTCATCGCAGCAACTCCATCACACGCTTCTCGAAACCGTCCTTGATGGACCGGCGCAGCTCCTCGACGTCGTCCACGTACATGGCGTGAATGTACAGCACCCGCCGGTCGTCCGACACGTCGAGGCTCAAGGTGCCGGGGGTCAGGGTGATGAGGTTCGCCAGCAACGTGATCTCGGCGTCGGTCTCCGCGTCGAGCGGGATCGCCACCACGCCGGGCTTCATGTTGTGCGACGGGGTCACCACCTCGTAGGCGATGCGCAGGTTCGCCAGCAAGAGCTCCCACGCGAACAGCGAGGCCAGCCTGAGGCTCTGCCCCAGCTTCTCGAAGTAACGGGAAGGCCGCAGTAGCCGACGCACCGAGTAGAGGATCACGAAGCCGAAGACGAAGCCCACCGCGAGGCTCAGTGCCGTCACCTCTCCCGTCAATGCGGCCCAGCTCAGCGCCAGCATGATATTCCACAGCAGAACGGTCATGATCCCCCCCTCGCTCCGAGCACCGCCCGAATGTACGGCTCGGGGTTCGTCAACTGGTTGCCAGCCTGTTGCGCCAGATCGAAGAAGGGTCCCGCAGCCACGCCCATGACCACAGCAAGGACG
Organism: uncultured Binatia bacterium (SeqCode); assembly: GCA_965218305.1. Lineage (GTDB taxonomy): Bacteria > Desulfobacterota > Binatia > UBA9968 > JAJDTQ01 > JAJDTQ01. The sequence goes on from OZ244617.1 coordinate 1,582,289, forward strand.
GCCAGGGTCACGATGGGGCCCAGCATGAGCGCCATGCCGCCGCCCGGCGGATTCACCGCGGTCTCCGCCGGCAGGGGCTTCCAGAACGCCTCGGCCCAGATCTTGGTCATGGAGAACAGCGTCAGCAGGCTCACCCCCAGCGCCGCCGCCACCAGCACGAACTGCTCGATGCCGAGCCCGGCCCTGATCAGGACCAGCTTACCGAAGAACCCCGAAAGGGGCGGCACCCCGGCCAGGGAGAACGCCGACATCAGGAACAGCATGGACAGCCACGGATGGGCGCGGTAGAGGCCGCCCAGCTTCTTGAGGTCGTAGGTGCCGTGCAGCCGGTGGGAAACGCCGCTCACCAGGAACAGGTTGGTCTTGACGAAGATGTTGTGGACGATGAAGAACACCGTACCCGCCAAGGCCAGGGGCGTGAAGAACCCGAGCCCCATGACCATGTAGCCGATCTGGCTGACGATGTGGAACGACAGCAGCCGGCGGAACTCGTACTGGGCTACCGCCCCCAACACTCCGGTCACCATCGTGATGCCGCCGGCCCAGAGGATGATGGTGTGGGTGTAGTCGACGTTGTTGAGGAACAGCAGCGTGAAGACCCGAATCAGGGCGTACACGCCCACCTTCGTCAGCAGCCCGCCGAAGATGGCCGAGACCGCCACCGGCGGCGTATGGTAGGAGGCCGGCAACCAGAAGAACAACGGGAAGATGGCCCCCTTGATGCCGAAGGCCACCAGGAACAGGATGGCGAGGGTGGTCACCAGGCCCGGTTGAGCCACGTCCCCGAGCCGCTGCGACAGATCGGCCATGTTGAGGGAACCGGCCATGGCGTAGAGGATACCCACCGCCGCCAGAAAGAAAGCCGACGCCACCAGGTTCAGGGTGACGTACTTGATGGCGCCCTCGAGCTGCGCGCGCTCGCCTCCCAACGCCAGCAGCACGAAAGACGAGATCAGCAACACCTCGAACCAAACGAACAGGTTGAAGATGTCGCCGGTCAGGAAAGCGCCGGACACGCCCATGATCAGGATGTTGAACAGCGGATAGTAGCCGTACGACTCACGGCCGCGATCCATGGTCCCCAGCGAGTAGATGACGATCACCAGCGTCACCACACCGGTGGTTGCCACCATGACGGCGCTGAACATGTCGGCCACCAGGGTGATGCCGAACGGCGCGATCCAGTCGCCCTTCTGCACCGCCTGGATTCCTTCCTCGGCGACCCTCTCGAGCAGCACGACGGCTACCGCGAAATAGACGATGCTACCCGCCAGAGTGAGGATGCGCTGAGCAGCCACGTAGCGCCACAGCACGATGCAGCTCGCCCCCACCAGCAGCGGAAGCAGGATGGGCAAAACGATGAGCGAGTTCACGTGTCGGTTGCCTTCATGTCGTCAAGGTCGTCCGTACCCACGGTCTGATAAGCACGATAGGCCAGCACCATGGCGAAGGCCTGGACACCGAAGCTGATGACGATGGCCGTGAGGATCAACGCCTGCGGCAACGGGTCCGCCACCACCCCGGTGATGGCCTTGGCTCCCTCGGGTATCACGGGAGGAATGGCGCGAATGAGGCCCGCCGCGGTGAACACCAGCAGGCTCGCGCCGTGGGCCAGCAGCGCCAGCCCGATGATCAGCTTCACGATGCTCCGGCGCATGAGCATGTAGACGCCGGATGCGTAGAGGACGCCGATCACGATGGCGAGCAGGGCTTCCACTAGTCGTCCTCCTCCACTTCCTCCGCCAGGCTCATGATGACGATGAGCACCACGCCCAGCACCGTCAGGTAGACGCCGATGTCGAAGAGCAGCGGCGTGCCCAGGTGGAGGTCGAGGCCCAGGAAAGACACGTGGGCCCATTGGCCGGTCATGAACGGCTGACCCTTGAACAACGACCAGACACCGCTCAGGGCCGCCGCCAAAAGGCCCCAGGCGATGATGGTCTGCGCCCGGCAAGGCAGGAACCGGCGCATGGAGCGCACGTCGTAGGCAATGGCGTAGAGGGTCAGGGCCGCCGCCAGCACCAGCCCGCCGACGAAGCCGCCTCCAGGGTCGTTATGCCCCCGGAGCAGCAGAAAGATGGAGAACTGGAACAGCAGGATCAGCAGGAAACGGCTGGCCGTCCTGAGAATCAGCGAGTTCACGAGCCCCTCCCCTTTCCGAGCCTGAGCCGCACGAGCGAATAGACGCCGATGCCGGCCACCGCCAACACCGTGATCTCACCCAGCGTGTCGAAGCCCCTGAAGTCCACCAGGATCACGTTCACGATGTTCCGGCCCTGTCCCATCAGGTACGAGTTCTGCGAGAAGTAGGTGGAGATGGTCGGATGCCACTGCACCGAGGTGGCCACCAGCACGAGCAGCGTGAACAGCGCACCCACCGCGGTGCCGATGGCGACGTGCCGCAGGATCACCGCGCGGGTGGAGAACCGTTTGAACGGGGGCATGTAATAGAACACGAACACGAACAGGATGAGCGACAGGGTCTCGATGAGGAACTGCGTCATGGCGAGGTCGGGGGCGCCGTAGAGGACGAAGATCAGCGCCACGCTGTAGCCCACCACGCCGAGCGCCATGACCGCGCGCAGGAAGGTCTGAGCCCGGACCGTGGCGATGGCGGCCACCAGCGCCACCAGGCCAATCACCCATTCGTGCACGCCGATGTCGCCCCAGTTCATTTTCACCACGCCGACATCCGCTTCCGTGAGAAAGGTGTACCACGCCAGCACCGCGGTGACCGTCATGATGGTGGCGAGGTAAAGCCGCAGGTACCCGTTCTGAAGCACCCGGGTCTGGCCCACCGCCGACCAGTTCAGGAAGCGGAGCCACAGCGCATACCAATGGGAAGGGCCGCAACGGGCCAGGGGCAGCGCGAACGCCGTCATCTTCTGCAGCCCGGCGCGGTTCAGGTAGACCAGCACACCCAGGGCAAAAGTGATGCCGCTCAGCACCAGCAGCGGGCTGAACCCGTGCCACAGGGCCAGATGGAAGCTCACCGGCTTGCCCAGCACGGACCCCGCGGCCGCCGACAGCAGCGCCTCGGGGAGCGCCGGCATCAGGCCGAACAGCACGCTCAGGCACCCCAGGAAGACCGGACCCAGCCACATGGTCCAGGGCGGGTCGTGGGGGTGCTTGGGGGTGTGGGTCTCTTCCCCGGAAAACGGCCGGATCCCGGCCAGCCACGCCACCGCGAACAACAGCATGCTGGTGAGCACGCCGACCACCGTCACCAGCACGTTGTCATGGGTCAGCGCCTCGTAGAGCGCTTCCTTGCCCACGAAGCCGAAGAACGGCGGCAGGCCGGCCATGGACAACGCTCCCACCGCGGCGCCGGCGCAGATGATGGGCATGGTCTTGCGGAGCCCGCCGAGCTGCCGGATGTCACGGGTGCCGGTCTCGTGGTCGATGGAGCCCGCCACCAGGAAGAGCGCGGCCTTGTAGAGAACGTGAGCCACGAGAAAGACCATGGCCGCCTGAATCGCCAGCTTGCCGCCGAGGCCGATGAGCATGGTGAGGGTGCCCAGGACGCTCACCGTGGAGTAGGCCAGGATTTTCTTGAGGTCGGTCTGGTGCAGCGCCTGATACGCGCCCACCAGCATGGTGGCGGCGCCGAAGCCGGTGACCACGTAGAGCCACAGGTCACTGCCGCCGAGGATCGGGCTGAACCGCGCCAGCAGATAGACGCCGGCCTTCACCATGGTGGCGGAGTGAAGGTACGCGCTCACCGGCGTGGGCGCCTCCATGGCCGACGGCAGCCAGAAATGGAACGGCACCTGGGCCGACTTGGTGAACGCGCCGGCGAAGACCAGCGCCAGCACGAGCGGATAGAGGCGGTGGCTCTGGAGCCCCGCGCTGTCCGCGGCCAGGGCCGATATCTCGAAGCTGCCGCCGATCTGTCCCATAAGGAGGGCGCCCGCCATGAGCGCCAGCCCGCCGATGCCCGTCACCAGCAGCGCCTGCAACGCGGCGGCCCGGGCGGTATCCTTGTCGTGCTCGAAGCCGATGAGGAAGTAGGAGGTGACGCTGGTGAGCTCCCAGAACACGAACAGCGCGATGAGGTTGTCGGAAAGGACCACGCCCAGCATGGACGCCATGAACATCAGGATGAACAGATAGAAGCGGGGCAGCGAGGGATGGCCCTTGAGGTAGCTGCCGGCGTAGGTGATGATCAGCGTGCCCACCACCGTGATGGCCAGGGCAAACAGCAATCCCAGGCCGTCCAGGTTGAAGGAGAGCTGGAGCCCCATGGCCGGGACCCAGGGATACGTGACCCGTACCGCTTCGCCGGCCACCACGCCGTCCATGTAACTCAGGAAATAGAGCGCCAGCACCGCCGGGAAGCCCGCGAACACCCATCCCGCCCAGCGCGCGCTCACCCGGTAGAGGAACGGCGCCAGCAGGGCCAGGACAAAACCGGAAAGGACAGCGACGATCATCGGAGCATATCCAGGTGCATGGTCAACGGATCATGACGTGGTCATGACGTCCAGACCCCGGCCGGATCGTACTTTCTCACGGCCAGGAGCTCGTCCGGGGACGGCTCCGGAGTCTGGGTGACGTCGGGCAGCGCCTTGAGCGGCCAGTCCGTCTGTTCCTTGATCTCCTGCACCGTCACCCCGGGATGATACGACTCGATCTGCATCTCCCGGCTCTCGGGGTCGAACGAGAAGATCCCGAGACTGCTGATGGTCCGGCTCGGGCCACCGCCCGTCAAACCGCGCTGCTCGCGCCAGCCGGCCCCGTCGCCGTGGCCGGGCGACGTGATGTACTGGACTCGCGGCACGAAACGCCGCCGTTCATGGTTCATGATGATGACGCACCGTCCGGCCAGGGTGGCGATGTCCGCGGCCCCGCCGCTGCCCGGCAGCCGCAGCCGTCGCCCCTCTTCCCCGACCCAGTGCGTATTGAGGTTGCCGTGGCAGTCCACTTCGGCGCCGCCGATGAAGCCCATCTCCACGCGGCCGCTCTGAAGCAGGCTCATGACCTCGATCAAACCGCAACAGAAGAGCGCGCCGGCCACGTTGGGCGGGTCGCTCATGGTGAAGATCGGCTCCAGCGCGGGCCAGTCCCGGACCACGCCGCTCTCGAAGATGCCGATGGCGTTGGGAGCATGCAGTTCCTTGGCCACCGCGAAGCCCAGGAGCGGCAGCCGCATCCCCACGAAAACGCGTTCGCCGTCGCGAATCTCGCGGGCCGCTGCAATCACCATGAGCTCTCGCCGTGTATAGTCCATGGGGTCCGTCACGGGCGGGCCGTCATTCCTCCACCGCCGCTGTTTCACTCCCGGTAGCATTCCCGGCGCTCAGACTCAATGACCGCCCTGCCCTCCCGCGATGCGAATCCCGGAAGTTCCGGCACGACATCCGTCAATAGCCATAACTCACCGGCGCCGCCATGTGGCCGCCGTCGGGCTTAAGGCGCCCCACCCGCTCACCCCCGAGCCGCTCCAGGTAGCCGTCGTGCCCGTCTACCCCCAGCACCCACTGGTTCAGCCAGTCGTCGAATCCCGCCCGGTCCCGGGACTGGGCATGATAGGCGAAATAAAAATCGTCGTCGCGACGGCTGTAGCCCTGGGTGGGCGCGGGATGGGAGCCAAACGGCACGCAGGCAACGGCCGCCACCAGGAATCCGGGTATGAGGGTCCGGTTGGGATCGCTCAGGATCACGTCGTGAGGGACGATCTCCTCGCAGGTGAGCACCACCTTGCCCGCCGCCATGGCGGCATCCTGCGTGACGCCGAGATTGCCCCAGACGTGGGCGTTGCCCTCTTGGTCCGCCCGCTGGACGTGCAGGATCGCCACGTCCGGCTTCACCGCCCGCACCGCCAGCAGTTTCTCTTCGGTGAACGGACAGACCACGCCGGCGAACGACTCCTCTTCCCGGAAGTCGCTGCCCATGAGCGTTCGCGTGGGCAGGAACGGCACACCCATGGCCCCGGCCTTGAGGCCCAGGGCCATGGAGAAATTGGAATGGTTCTCTACCGCCAGCGGCCCCGGCTCCTGCCGCTCCACCGCGCGCCGGAAGTTGTGCCCCAGCCCGGCGGCCACATTGCCGATCCATGCGCCGCTGACCTTGCTGGCACAGCGCGCGCCGATGAGCTGGTCGAACTGCATGTCGGAAATGGTGGTCATCAGCGTGAGGTCGCGTTTTCGCTGACGAATGAGCTCGTAACCGGCGGCAAAGGGGATGAGGGACTCAAGGGCCGCCCCCATGAAGACGGACATGCCGTCCTCGACCTCCTCGGCGATGGCCTCTCGAAGGCTGCGGAGCTTCGGCATGGCAGAAGGTTCTAGCCGTTTGCCCTTTTTGAAGCAAGCCGCCGTACGCGGCCACGGGCGGGTTTCAAACCCGCCCGTGGCCCTTTTTGCCAGCGAAGCCGCGGTCATCCAGTTTGACTGCCTGAAGCCGAGGTGAATATATAGCCGCTTGGAGGGATTCATGCGTTACGGATTTGTCATCGACCAGAACCGCTGCATCGGGTGTCACGCCTGTACCGTGGCCTGCAAGGACGAGCACGACGTGCCCCTGGGGGTCAACCGGACCTGGGTCAAGTACATCGAGAAAGGTGCGTTCCCCGCCACCAGCCGGCACTTCGCGGTGCTCCGGTGCAACCATTGCGACGACGCGCCGTGCATCGAGATCTGTCCCACGGTGGCGCTCTACCGGAGCCCCAACGGCATCGTCGACTTCGACAACGAACGGTGCATCGGGTGCAAGTCGTGCATGCAGGCGTGCCCCTACGATGCCCTCTACATCGATCCCGACAATAACACCGCGGCCAAGTGCAACTTCTGCGCGCACCGGGTGGAGTTGGGGCTGCAGCCGGCCTGCGAGGTGGTGTGTCCCACCCAGGCCATTATGTCCGGCGACCTTGACGACCCGGAAAGCCGCATCAGCCGCACCGTGGCCACCCAAAAGGTCTCCCTCAGAAAGCCCCACAAGGGCACCAACCCGAAGCTTTTCTACGTCGGCGTCGAGGAAGACGCGCTCCAGCCCACCATGACGGAGACCTCCGACACCCACTTCTGGGCCGACAAGTACCCGGGTGAGGACCTCTACGCCCTCTCCGCTTCCAGGCACGGAAGCCCGGTGCCGGGCGGCGCGCGCGAGGTCTACGATGTCCCGCATCCCCGGCCCTGGGGGTCGAACATCGCCGCCTATCTCTGGACCAAGTCCATCGGCTCCGGGGTGCTGCTGGTGGCGGCCTTGCTCATGATGCTCGGCGCGAGCCGGGGCGGGCCGTTGCTGAACATCGTGAGCCCGATTCTGGCGCTTGTCTTTACCGGGCTCACCACCGGCATCCTGATCTACGATCTCAAGCGGCCCGACCGCTTCTACTACCTGCTGACCAAGCCCAACCTGCGCTCGTGGCTCGTGCTGGGCGGTTACATCCTGATGGCCTACTCCCTGGCCAGCGTCGTCTGGCTTGCCTACGGGACCGGGGCCGGCAGCGTGCCTGTGTGGGTCATCGCCGCCTGCGGCATCCTCGGCATCGGCTCCGCCGGCTATTCCGCGTTTCTGTTCGCCCAGGCCAAAGGGCGCGACCTGTGGCAGAGCCCGCTCTTTCTCTGGCATCTGCTGGCCCAGGCCGTCGCCGCCGGGGCCGCCACCCTGATGCTGTTCGGTCTCGTGACAGGCATCGACGGCCAGGTCATGGCAACCATCGGCACCATCCTGATGGTGTCACTGATCGTCACCGCGGGCTTGGTGCTGGGAGAGGTGGCGCTGACCCCCATCAGCGAGGACGTGCGGCGAGCCACGGAGCTGCTTATCCGCGGCGCGCTCCGGGAGAAGTTCTGGGGCCTTTTCATCGCCGTGGGCATCCTATTGCCGGTGATCTTCCTGGTGTGGGCCGGGGCACAGGAACAGGCCTCCTGGTTCCTGCACCCCCTGTCCGCGTTGCTGGCCCTCGTCGGACTCTGGGCGTTCGAGTCGTTGTGGGTCGAGGCCGGGCAAGCCGTGCCGCTCAGTTAGTGTTGTGCCCGGGCGAGCGAATCCAGTCGGACAGACTCCCAAGAAGGAAACCTCCGCCATGAAGAACGACATGCAACCTCTGAGCCCCGACGCCGCCAACCTCGAGCCGCCGCAGGGAGGACTCCAGAGCTACCCCCCTTCCGACCGCTGGTCGGATTGGACCGAATACGACGCGGCCGCGTGGCCCAGGCGGGTGGAGAAGCACTACGACCTGATCCCCACCATCTGCTTCAACTGCGAGGCAGGCTGCGGCCTGCTGGCCTACGTGGACAAGGAAACGCAGAAGATACGCAAGTTCGAGGGCAATCCGGAACACCCGGGCAGTCGCGGCCGGAACTGCGCCAAGGGGCCCGCCACCATCAACCAGGTGAATGACCCCGAACGCATCCTCTACCCCATGAAGCGGGCGGGCAAACGCGGCGGCGGCGAATGGGAACGGGTGACCTGGGACGAGGTGCTGGACGACATGGCCGCGAGGATCCGGAAGGCCCTCGAAGAAGACCGCCGCAACGAGATCATGTACCACGTGGGACGCCCCGGGCATGAGCTCCTCTATCACCAGCGCATCATGCACGCCTGGGGCATCGACGCCCACAACAGCCACACCAACGTCTGCTCCGCCGGGGCGCGGGCGGGCTACGCGTTCTGGTGCGGCATCGACCGCCCCTCCCCCGACCATGCCAACGCGCGCTTCATGCTGATGCTGAGCTCGCACCTGGAGACCGGGCACTACTTCAACCCCCACGCCCAACGCATCATCGAAGCCAAGGAGCGGGGCGCCAAGGTCTGCGTCATCGACACCCGGCTGTCCAACACCGCGTCCAAGGCCGACTACTGGATGCCCACCTGGCCCGGCACCGAAGCCGCGGTGCTGCTGGCCATCTGCAACGTGCTGCTCCAGGAGGGTCTCTACGACCGGGAGTTCGTGAGGAAGTGGGTGAACTGGGAGCAGTTCCTGCGTCAGGAACACCCGGACGAGCCGCAGACTTTCGAGCGGTTCGAGGAGATACTGAAAACCATCTACGGGCAGTACACGCCGGAGTTCGCCGCGGCCGAGTCCGGAGCGGACGCGGCCATGATCGTGGAGGTGGCTCACGAGGTGGCCCGGGCCGGGTCGGCCCTGGCTACCCACGTGTGGCGCAACGCCGCCGCCGGCAACCTGGGCGGCTGGGAAGTGGCCCGGGCGCTGGAGTTCCTGGTGGTGCTCATGGGCGCCGTGGGCACGCCCGGCGGCACCGCCCCCAACGCCTGGAACAAGTTCATCCCCGCCCCGCCGATGATGCCGCCGCCGGCCAAGGAGTGGAACACGCTCATGTATCCGCCGGAATACCCGCTAGCGTTCTTCGAGATGAGCTTTCTGCTGCCGCACCTCATCAAGGAGGGCCGGGGCAAACTGGCCATGTATTTCACCCGGGTCTACAACCCGGTGTGGACCAACCCGGACGGCATGAGCTGGATCGAGATGCTGAGCGACGAGGCCAAGGTGGAGCGCCACGCCTGTCTCACCCCCACCTGGAGCGAGACCGCGTGGTTCGCGGACTACGTGCTCCCCATGGGTCTGGCATCGGAGCGGCACGACCTCATGAGCCAGGAGACCCACTCGGCGCGCTGGATCGGCTTTCGCCAGCCGGTGCAGCGGGTTGCCATGGAACGGCAGGGCAAGACCTTTGACACGACCTGGGAGGCCCACCGGGAGGCCGGTCTGGGAGAGGTGTGGGAAGAGGACGAGTTCTGGATCGAGCTGTCCTGGCGTATCGATCCCGACGGCTCCCTGGGCATCCGGAAATACTTCGAGTCGCCGTACCGGCCGGGCGAAAAGCTCACGGTATCGGAATACTACCAGTGGATGTTCGAGAACAGCGTGCCGGGATTGCCGGAGGCCGCGGCCAAGGAAGACATCACGCCGCTGGAATACATGCGCAAGTACGGCGCGTTCCTGGTGGCCGAGAACATCTACAGCAGTCACGCCACCGAGCTCAAGGAGGCGGACGTGGCGGAGGCCGTAGTGGACCCGGTTACGAAAGTGGTCTCCAAGGGCGGCGCCGTGCTCGGCGTCGAAGTGGACGGCAAGGCCCAGGCCGGCTTCCCGACGCCCTCGCGGAAGCTCGAGTTCTACTCCGAGACCCTCAAGGACTGGAAGTGGCCCGAGCACCGGTTTCCCGGGTACATCAAGAGCCACGTCCACCCCTCCAACATCGACGTCACCAAGGGCGAGATGCTGCTGCTGCCCACCTTCCGGCTGCCCACCCTCATTCACAGCCGCTCGGGCAACGCCAAGTGGCTCTACGAGATCTCGCACAAGAATCCGGTATGGCTGCATACCCGGGACGCCGAACGCCTCGGGGTCGTCACCGGGGATCTCGTCAAGGTCCACACCGAGATCGGCTATTTCGTGGACCGGGTCTGGGTCACCGAGGGGATCCGGCCCGGCGTGGTGGCGTGCTCGCATCACCTGGGGCGTTGGCGCCTCCAGGAGGAAACCGGCGGCGGCCATTTCGCCACGGCCCTGGTCAAGCTGGAGCAGGTGGAACCCGGCCAGTGGATGATGCGCCAGCTTCACGGCGTCCAGCCCTTCGAAAGCGACGACAAGGACTCCGGGCGGGTGTGGTGGCAGGAAGCCGGTGTGCACCAGAACCTGACCTTTCCGGTGCAGCCCGACAACATCAGCGGACAGCATTGCTGGCACCAGAAGGTGCGGGTGGAACGGCCCGGCGCCGACGACCGTTACGGCGACATCTTCGTGGACACCAACAAGTCCCACGAGGTGTACAAGCGCTGGCTCAAGCTGACGCGCCCGGCCCCGGGACCGGGCAATCTGCGCCGCCCCCTGTGGCTGCTGCGCGCCTACAAGCCGGCGCCGGAAGCCTATGAATTCAAGCCGTAAGCCCGGGAACTCGGATCATTGGCCATCGTGCCAGACGGCGTCCTTCGACTTCGCTTCGCTACGCCTGTCCTGAGCTTGTCGAAGGGCTCAGGACGAACGGGGATAGAGGGTTTCCCAACCGTTCGTCCTGAGCGTAGCGAGGCGAAGCCGAGCGAAGTCGAAGGACCCTGCTTCGATTGCTGAGAGTTTCCTCAAAGATATCAGCCCCTTCGCCTTGACAGACAGCACGCTTAGCCGCTAAGAACCTCGGCTAATATCGGCTTTGGGGGTTATCGGCCGATTCCTTCCGATGGCACACTCGAGATCCACCTCAAACCACGAACCAGGAGCACCATGTGTTTGAAGCAATGGCCGATGGGCTGACCGCACTGTTGAGCGTGGAACGGTTCTCTTTCATCATTTTCGGCGTCCTGGTGGGAATGGCGCTGGGGGCCATTCCCGGACTGGGGGGAGTCGTCGGCCTCGCCCTGCTGCTGCCGTTCACCTTCGACATGGATCCCACCGCGGCCATCGCGATGCTGGTAGCCTTGGCTGCCGTCCCGACGACCACCGACACCATACCTTCCGTGCTCTTTGCGGTGCCGGGAACCGTCGGTTCGCAGGCCACGATCCTGGACGGCCACCCCATGGCCCGGAAGGGTGAGGCGGGACGCGCCTTCGGCGCCGCCTATTTCTCCTCCCTGCTGGGCGGCGTCATCGGCGCCATCATTCTCGGCCTGCTCATTCCCGTCCTGAAACCGCTGGTGCTGCTGTTCGCGGCACCAGAGCTCTTCTCCCTGGGCATCATGGGCATCTCCATGGTGGCCATCCTCAGCGGCCGGGTGCCCCTCAAGGGCATCGTTGCCGGGGGCATGGGACTGCTGATTTCCATGATCGGCATCGACAAGCAGGAAGGGCTGCTGCGGTGGACCTTCGATACGCTCTACCTGTTCGACGGTCTCAACATCATCGTGGTGAGCCTGGGAATCTTCGCGCTGCCCGAGCTCGCCGACATGGTGATCGAGGGCAAGCAGATCAGCAGCGTGCCCAAGCAGGCCATGAAAGGAGTGGGACACGGCATCCGGGACGTGTTCACCAACTGGTGGCTGATGCTCCGCTGCGCCTTTCTGGGCACCTGGGTCGGCATCATTCCGGGCCTGGGCTCGGCGGTGGTGGACTGGCTCGCCTACGGACACGCCAAATCCACCTGCAAGGACGCCGCCTTCACCTTCGGCACCGGCGACGTGCGCGGCGTCATCGCTCCCGAGAGCGCCAACAACGCCAAGCAGGGCGGCGCGCTGGTGCCCACGCTGGCCTTCGGCATCCCCGGCAGCGCCTCCATGGCGCTCCTGATCGGCGCCTTCATGGTCCACGGCCTGCAACCGGGCCCCTCCATGCTGAACGAGCACCTGGATCTCACGTACTCCATCGTGTGGAGCACGGCCATCGCCAACATCATGGCCACGGTCATCGCGTTGTGCTTCACCAACCAGCTTGCCAAGATCTCGTCGGTGCGGATCAACATCCTGGCGCCGCTGGTGACGGTGGTGGTGTTCCTGGCCGCCTATCAGGCCACCGCCAACATCTTCGATCTGGTCACCGTGCTCCTGTTCGGGCTGCTGGGGTGGATCATGAAGCGGTGCGGCTGGCCGCGGCCGCCGCTGCTGCTGGGGTTCCTGCTGGGCGGGCTCATCGAGCGGTACCTCTTTATTTCCGTTCGCGCCTACGGCCCCGCTTTCCTCATCCGGCCGCTGGTGCTGGTGGTCCTGGCGGTCACGATCGCGACCATCTACTACAGCGTCAAGCAGGAACGGAAAGTCCGACAGCTCACGGGAGAATAGCCATGCGCATCACACCCTCGCTCGTGTTCACGCTGTTCATCGCCGTGATCGCCGCCGCCATGGTCTACACCTCCAGGGACTGGCCGCTGGGCACCGGCATGTTCCCCCGCTCCGTCGGCGTCCCGGTGCTGGTGATGTCGTTGATACAACTGATCATGGACGCCTACCGCACCATGAAGACGCCCGGCGGCCAAGAGCGGGAGACCGGCGACCTGCAGGTGGACTGGACCATGTCCGCGGCCGAGGTGGCGACCCGGGGCCTGGCATTTGCCGGATGGCTCCTGGGCATGTTCTTCGGTATCCTGCTGCTCGGCTTCTTCATCACGGTGCCGGTATTCACCCTGCTGTATCTCAGATACCAGGCCAAGGAGGGATGGCGGCTGACCCTGTGGCTCACCGCCGGCATGCTGGTGTTCTTCGTCGGCGTATTCGACCAGATCCTGCATATCCACTGGCTCGATCCGGTCATTTCCGGTCCCGAGAATTTCCTCAAGAGCCTGATGCCCTGGCTGGGGTGACGCCGGGTCCCGCAGACCTGTCAATCCGAAAAAAGAAGGGCGCCGGGGATATCCCCGGCGCCCTTCTTTTTACAACACCGTGCAATCCGAGTCAGCGCTACTTCTTCCCCTTGGGGTTGAAGATCTGCGTCACAATGGCCTTGTCCTCCGGCGAGGCGCCAATCGAGTCCTTCCACATCTTCTGCAGGTCCACGCCGTTGGTGGGGTCGACATCCCGGCCGAGCTTTTTGCCTTCCGCCAGGAACTTCGGGTCCTTCATGGTAGCGTCAAAAGCCTTGCGCATGATCGCGACGCGCTCCGCGGGGACCCCCGGCGGCATGGCGTAGGGGCGGCCGTAGCGAGAGAGCAGGAAGGTCGCCCGCACCAGGTTTTTCTGCTTCTCGGTCTTCGCCAGGGATTCGAGCAACGGAGCGTTCGGGAACTCCGGACTCTTCTTGCCCTTCACCGTACCGGTCTGGGCGAGCATGATGATGTCCCCCGCCTTCCACATGTCCCCGAGCTGGTCCATGAACGACGAGGTCACGTTGCCCGAGACGTCCACCTCGCCCTGCCGGAAGGCGAGGCTGTACTGGCGCGCGCCGGGATAGCCAAAGACGTACTCGAACAGCGTTTCGCCGCGCAGCCTCTCGATAATGTTCCCGATCACGAACCCGCTGGACTGGTTTCCGCTGATGCCGACTGTGGCCGGCTTACCCGACTTCTTGATATCGTCCAGCGATTTGAAGCGATCCTTGCGGCTGTAGATCAGACCGTTCTCGATGATGATGACGCCGATGGCGTGCATCTTGTTGAAGTCGAACTGGCCGCCACGAGCCTTGTCACCCACCACCTGCCAGTTCCACACTCCCCAGTTGATCTGCTCCATGACGGTGCCGTCCCGTCTGGCCTTGTTGTAGAGATAGCTGGCCGCCCGGACGCCGCCCGCCCCCGGCATGTTCTGCACGATGATCGTCGGGTTCCCGGGAATGTGCCTGCCTATATTGCGCGCCAGCAACCTCGAGTATGTGTCGTTGCCGCCGCCGGGCGAAGACGAGACGATCAGCCGGATTTTCTTGCCCTCGTAAAAGTCCGCCGCCCCTGCCGAGCCTGCTCCGAACAGGAACAGCGCGAGCACCACAAGACCCAATACAGCCTGCATTGTTACCTCCCAGGTTTTTGCCGATGTCCGGAACTCCTCCGATGAAGCCCCGCCCACCACGACGTTCCGCCTTGCAAAACGCTGCATCATCCAGGCTCACCGCCGTGAACCGCACATTATAAGGAGCCGCCGGTCTCCGTGTCAACAACGACCCTTCGCTCAAACAAAAAAGGCGCCGGAAGCTTCCCGCTCCCGGCGCCTTCGCTCGCTGCGGCCCGGTCCGGCACTACGATTCGCCGAATATATCCTTGAAGATGGCCAGGTTCTCGGGGGACGCGGAGAGCACATTCTTCCAGAGTTGCTGGAGTTGCGCGCCGGTGGACGGCACGATAATCCGCCTGATCCTCTTGGCCTCCGACAGGAACTTCGGGTCCTTCATGGTCGCGTCAAAGGCATCGCGCATGATCTGGACACGGTCCTTGGGCACACCAGGGGGAAGCGCATACGGACGGCCGTAGTGGGTGAGATCGAAGGTGACCTTTATCAACTCACGGTGCGCGTCGGTCTTGGCGTATTCCAGCAACGTGGGCGTATCGGGGAAGTCTTTGGTCCTGCCCCCTTCGGGCGTCGGGGCCTGCGCCAACATGGCGACCTTGCCGTCGTCCCACATATCGCCGAGCTGATCGGCGAACGAGCCCGGGGTGTTTCCGGACGACTGTACCTCGCCCTGGCGAAACGCGAGACTGTACTGCCGCGCGCCGGGGTAACCGAAGACATAGTCGAAGACTTTCTTCCCTGACAACTTTTCCATCACCTTGCCCATAGTATAGCCCAGGGATTGACGTCCGCTGTTTCCGCTGGTGAGCAGCTTCTTGGAAGCCAGCACCGACTTCCAATCGGGAAACTCAGCCTTGCGGGTAAAGAGGATGGCGCTCTCGATGGCGGCGACGCCGACGGCGTTGATCTTGTTGAAGTCGAATCGCGCACGCTTGGACCCGATGACCTGATGGAACCACACGCCCCAGTTGATCTGCTCCAACACCGTGCCGTTCCGCTTGGCCTTCCGGTAAAGGTAGTCCGCGGCCATTATGCCGCCGGCGCCGGGCATGTTCTGCACGACAAACGTGGGGTTCCCCGGAATATGCCTGGAGATATGTCGCGCAATGAGCCGCGAGTATGTGTCGTTACCCCCTCCGGGGCTTGAGGAAACGATCAAACGCACTCTCTTGCCCTTATAGAAATCATCGGCGGCATGGAGCGGCCCTGATATCATGACCGCCAGAAGCAAGGCGGTCATGGCCATGAATAGTCTCATCTGTACCTCCTGATAGGGTTTGTTCGTTGACGGCTGGGCGACCCCGCATCGGGATATCTCCGGGCCGTTCGTGAATCGCAGGATTATAAGGTTGGCGGTCCATGCCTGTCAAGCTCGGCTCGACAGGCGGTGTTGAACACCAGGGTAGACAACCCTCCGGCTAGAACAGATACTGTAATGGTTGTACCGGTCGCTGGACAATGTTCGGAGCAGGCGGCGGAGGATTTGTCGCCGCCCGAAATGACACGCCGGCCAGGTTTCTCTTCTCCCGTGACGCCCGGAGAACGCCGTGAGGAATCGTTTCCCGACAAGTGCTATCCTGATTCCGGTCCTTGGCTGGATGTGGATCGAAACGGCGTCGTGCGCGACGAGCGCTGCAACGGTCGCGCCGAGAGACGAAGCCGCTCTGGAGGCATGTCTAGACGACAGCCGGGATTGGACGGCAAGGGTGGGCGCATGCCGGACCGCCGCCAGGCAAGGAGACCCGGGGGCGCAATACAACCTGGGGGTCATGCATGCCCGTGGCCGCGTGGTCAAGTGGGACTACGCCGAGGCCATGAAATGGTTCCGCTCGGCCGCCGATCAGGGACACGCCCAGGCTCAGGAAGAGCTCGGCGCCATGTACTACCGGGGGCAAGGGGTGGCCCGCGACTATGCCGAGGCCGCGCGCTGGTTCCGCCCGGCGGCGGAGCAGGGAAACGCCAAGGCTCAGAATGTTCTCGGAACCCTATACTACCAGGGCAAGGGGGTGGCCCGGAACTATGCCGAGGCCCACCGCTGGTTCCGCCCGTCAGCCCGCCAGGGGTCCGTCTTGGCTCAGAGAAATCTCGGCATCCTGTACCGCACCGGCAGAGGAGTGGCCCGGAACTACACCGAGGCCGCGCGGTGGTTCCGCCTGGCCGCGGATCAGGGAGATGTCGTGGCCCAGACCAATCTCGGCATCATGCACCACAAGGGTCAGGGGCTGACCCAGGACTACACCGAGGCCTTGCGTTGGTTCCGCCTTGCTGCCGACCAGGGAGACGCCCTGGCCCAGAGGAATCTCGGCTCCATGTATCATTCGGGCAAGGGGGTGCCCCGGAACTACGCCGAGGCCATGCGCTGGTTCCGGCTAGCTGCCGACCAGGGACACCACACCGCTCAGCTCCTTGTGGGCTCCATGTACGAGAAGGGCCTCCGCGTACCCAAGGACTACGCGGAGGCATTACACTGGTACCGGCTGGCCGCCCGCGGGGGACATGCCCTGGCACAAGCCCAGCTCGCCGCCATGTATAGCACCGGCCGCGGAGTTCCGAAGGATCTGGTGCGCGCTTACATGTGGCTCGACCTCACCGCCTCGGGCGGGTCAAAGAGATGGCGCACGACGCGCGACAAGCTCGGAAAAGCCCTGACGCCTGAACAGGTGGAGGAGGCACGGCGGATGGCGCGCGAGTGGTCCGAGAGGCGCCGAAAGGGTCGACGGAAACGCTAACGTATCCTGCTCGAGTCCGTCAGCTTGACAGCCTCCTGCTTTTCCAATAAGCGCTCTCGTAGACGGTAGTGGCGTTCACGGGACACGGCATCGGGCCACGCCTGAAAGACCCACCATGGCAGAGATCGTTCTGGCGCTGGCGACTTCCCACACCCCACAGTTGAGCATTGCCGACTGGCGCCTGCTGCAGACCAAGGACGAGACGGACCCCAGACTCGACTACACGGCGCTGGTGGCGGCCGCGGGAGCCAATATCCGCAGCGAGACGACGCCGGACAAGTTCCGCGAGCGTTACGAGGCCTGCCAGCGCGCGCTGAAAGTGCTGGGCGGCAAGCTGCGGGAGGCCGACCCGGACGTCATCATCACGCTGGGCGACGATCAGCACGAGCAGTTCCTGGACGACAATATGCCCACTTTTGCAGTTTACCACGGAGCGGAGCTTCCGGTTCATCCGCGCCAGGGGACCATGCCCGAGTGGAAGAAGGCCGAGCAGCGGGGCTGGGCCGAGACTGCTCCGGTCTATGCCAATCATACGGAACTGGCGGAGTATCTCATTGCATGGCTTTCGGACCACGAGTTCGACATCGCGCGGTCCAACCGGCTGCGCGAGGGCATCGGCCACGCGTTCAGCTTTCTCTACCGCCGCATCCTGCCCGGCGGCGCGTTGCCCATGGTGCCGGTGATGGTCAACACCTACTTTCCGCCCAACCAGCCCACGCCCGGGCGCTGCTACGACCTGGGACGGTGCATCCGGGAGGCCATCCAATCCTGGGACTCCGGCGCCCGAGTCGCCGTCATGGCCTCCGGCGGCCTGAGCCACTTCGTGGTCGACGAGGACATCGACCGCCACACCCTCAAGGCGCTGGCCGAGAAGGACGCGGACGGACTCCGCTCGCTTCCGCGGGAGAAGCTCAGGAGCGGCACCTCCGAGATCCTCAACTGGGTTGCGCTGGGAGGAGCTGCGGAGCCCATGGAGATGACCCTGGTGGACTACGTCCCGGGATACCGGACCGCCGCCGGCACGGGGTGCGGCATGGGCTTCGCCTACTGGCGATAGCGCACGGCACGAAGAGTGACACGAGGAATCCATGACCGGTGAACAGGACATCGTCCAACGACTTTCACGGCTCGACACCTGCGCGGCGGCTGCCGAGATCCGCAAGGGCCAATCCGTCAGCACCGTCATGGGCCTGAGCTACGAGTCCATATTGAAGGACGGAGGCAAGACATAAGCCTCCCTCACGACCCCAACGATTCCTCGTTCCGGCAGCAGGCCCCCGCCGTGCTGCTGATGGCGGTGATCTTCCTGCTGAACTTCACCGGGCGCGTCATCCTGGCGCCCTTGCTGCCGATCGTGGAGGCGGACCTGGACATCACTCACGCCCAGGCCGGCATGTTCTTCCTGTTCATCTCCGCCGGATACCTGACCGCCATGTCCGGGGCCGGGTACGTATCGGCCCGGTTGACGCACCACCGCACCATCGTGCTGTCCTTCGGACTGCTGGGCCTGTCGACCATGGCGGTGGCCGGAGCGTCTTCCCTGTCGGGCATGCGTCTCGGGCTCTTCACCATGGGCCTGGGAGCGGGGCTCTACCTGCCGTCGGCCATCGCCACCATCACCTCCCTGGTCACCCGCCCCCACTGGGGCAAAGCCATCTCCATCCACGAGCTGGCGCCCAACACGAGCTTCGTCGCCGTGCCGTTGCTGGCGGAGCTCCTGCTTCGAAGCCTGTCGTGGCGTTCCATCCTCTTCCGTTTCGGGATCGTCACGTTCCTGGCCGGCGGGCTTTACGCCGTCCTCGGCCGCGGCGGCAAGTTTCCCGGCGAGCCTCCCGCCCTGGCCGTCATCTGGCGGTTCCTGAAGGACCCCATGCTGTGGATCGTTCTGCTGATGTTCATCATGGGCGTCGCCATCACGCTGGCCGTCTTCACCATGCTGCCGCTCTACCTGGTCTCGGACCGCGGCCTCGGAGAGGGTTGGGCCAACACCCTGGTGGGACTCTCCCGGGGCGCCTGTCCGTTGCTGGCGCTGGTGGCGGGCTGGGCGGCGGACCGCTTCGGCGTCCGCCGCACCCTGTCGGTGACCCTGGCCCTGAGCGGCATCACCACCGCGCTGATCGGCCTGGTGCCGGATCCCTGGCTCGCGGCGGCGGTCTTCATCCAGCCGTCGGTGGCGGTGGGCTTCTTCCCCGCGGGGTTCACCGCCCTCTCGACCTTGGGCGACGCACAGACCCGCGGCACGGCCGTATCCCTCGTGGTGCCCGTGGCGTTCGTCATCGGCGGCGGGGTGACTCCCTGGTTCCTGGGCCTGGCCGGCGACCTGGGCGCCTTCCACCTGGGTTTCGTCGGGGTCGGGCTGTTCACGTTCCTCGGCGCCGGGTTGGCGCTGCTCTACCAGCCTCGACACACGAGCTAAACCGGCCGGGCTCACCTCCAGTCACGGTTTGCGGAGAGAGACGCCTTGACATGGCGGCTCCCAGGCAGCATGTACGCCGGTACAGACTCGATGCCCCAAGCGCGATTCTCTTTGACGAAGGGACGACCGGAACATGACCCAGCTCACCGGATACAAACGCGATGAAGCCGGACAGCAGCCGCCCTACCTCCATCCGGAGTATCGCTCGACGGCGCTGAGGGCGCCCACGCGCCCGCTGATGCCGTTGCCTCACACGCTGTCGGAGATCACCGGCCCCGTGTACGGGCACGAGAAGGTCGGACCCCTGGACCACGACCTGACCCGGCAGCACGACGGGGAGCCGCTGGGCGAGCGGATCACCGTCCTCGGCCGGGTCATGGACTCCGACGGCAGGCCGGTGCCGGAGGCACTCATGGAGATCTGGCAGGCCAACTCGGCCGGGCGGTACCGGCACGAGATCGACAACCACCCTGCCCCGCTCGACCCCAACTTCAGCGGCGGCGGCCGGTGCACCACCGATGCGGACGGCCGGTACCGTTTCGTGACCATCAAGCCCGCGGCGTATCCCTGGGGCAACGACGCCAACGCGTGGCGGCCGGCTCACATCCACTTCTCGCTGTTCGGCACCGCCTTCGTCACCCGGCTGATCACGCAGATGTATTTCCCGGGAGATCCGCTGCTCGCCTGCGACCCGATCTTCAACTCCATTGCCGACGCAGGGGCGAGAGACCGGCTGGTGGCCAGGCTCGACCTGGATCACACCGAACCCGAATGGGCCCTGGCCTACGAGTTCGATATCGTCCTGCGCGGGCGGGACGCCACTCCGATTCAGAGGTAAGGAAATGCCGGCGCAACGAGGAACCACCCCTTCCCAGACCATCGGACCGTTCCACCGCATCATGGTACCCTGGGAAGGCGGCGCCGAGTTGGTGTCGCCGGACCACCCCGGCGCCATCCGCATCGAGGGACGGGTCCTCGACGGCGCGGGAAAGCCGGTGGATGACAGCGTGGTCGAGCTATGGCAGGCCAACGTCCACGGCCGTTACGCCCATGCCGAGGACACCCGGGAGGTACCGCTGGTGACGGGATTCGACGGCTTCGGCCGGGCCATCACCGACAGCCAGGGCCGCTTCAGCATCGTCACGGTGAAGCCGGGATGCGTACCCGGACCCGGCGAGAGCGTCCAGGCGCCGCATATCTCCCTGTCGGTGTTCGCCCGGGGGTTGCTGAAGCATCTGGTGACGCGCATCTATTTCGCGGACGAGGCCGTAGCCAACGAGAACGACCCGGTCTTGCAATCCATCGAGGATGCCGGCCGGCGCGAAACGCTCGTGGCCGTCAGGCAGGAAGGTGAAGGTATGCCGCCTGTCTACGAGTTCGATATCCGCCTTCAGGGACCGCGCGAAACGGTCTTCTTCGACGTCTAAAATTACGCTTCGCTAACCGGACCTACGGGTCTACTTCGTTTCGCTCAGGGCAATCGATTCACTTCTTCTTGTCCATCGCCGCCCGCTGATCCACGCCGGTCTCGGCGTATCCAGGCTCCACCAGCGCGTTGATGACGTAGCGGCCGCCCTTGCCCACGACCTTTGCGCCGCGTTCCAGCGCGGCGGCCAGGTCCTCGGAGGTGGACACGGGCTCGTCGCCGTCGAAGCCCTGTGCCTTGCCCATGGCGATGAGGTCCACCGGCGGGTCATCGAGCCGCTGTCCGATCCAGCGGTTCTGCACCGGCCGCTTGCGCATCACCGCCACCCGTTCCTGGTGCATCTCGTCGTTGTAGTAGGAACGGTTGTCCGCGATGACCACCAACAGCGGCAGATCCATGTGGGTGGCGGTCCACAGCGCGTTGCAGCCCATCAGGTAGTCGCCGTCGCCCAGAACCCCCACCACCAGCCGGCCCTTGCCCTTGAGCGCCAGCGCCGTACCCACGGCGTGGCCGGGGCCGCTGCCCACGCCGCCGCCGCCGTCATTGCCCATGAAGGACAGCGGACCGGTGAACTCCGAGCCTTCGCCGGAGAAGCCGATGGGCAGACGCGCGAACGTCACGGGCTTGTCACGGGCGAACTCGCGCACGGTCAGCGCCATGTCCATGACCGTCATGGGGACGCCCTGCTTGGGCCGGGCCTTGCCGGTGGGCGTACGGGTCCAATGGGTGATGTTCTTCAAACCCGCCGCAGGGCGCTTGCGGCCGAAGCCGTCCAGCAGTTGTTCCACGAAAGTGTCCGGGGTCGACGCCACCGGGATGTCCACCGCCGGGAGGGCCTGGTGATCCATGCTCCAGCCGTTGGTACGGTAGGTGTCCATGGAACAATGGATGATGGTCTTGTCGGGCGGTGACTGGGTCTGCGACGCTCCCAGGCAACCCCGGAGATAGCCCGCCAGGTCCAGAAAGTCGAGGCTCAGGATGACGTCGGCCTTCTTGACCAGCGCCGTCGCCTGCTTGGACGGCCGCAATCCCGGCGGGGCCAGGTGCAACGGGTGCATGGTGGGGAAGGAAGACGGATCGTTGGAGCTGGTCAGCACCGGTGCGTTGAGAGCTTCCGCCAACTGAACCCGGCGTTCCCAGTCCGCCTTGCTCCGGGACACGCGTCCCATGAGGATTACCGGGAACTTGGCCTTCTTGAGCAGCGCCCGGACCCGCTTCACCGTAGCCGCCGACGCGCACGGCGGGTCTGCCGGAGCATACCGCGACGCGTCCGGGATCAGCACCTCCTCGGTGAGCGCCTCCTCCTGAAGGCCCACGTCGAGACAGACGTAGGTCGGGCCGCAGGGGGCGGTGCGGGCCATCTGGTTGGCCCGTAGCACGGATTCCACCGCCGCCTGCGGGGAGGCGGGCTGGTCGTCCCACTTGGTGTAGTTCCGGATGATCGCGCCTTGGTCGGCGGCAGTGTGGATCCAGTCGATCCACGGGCGCCGCTTGTGGGCGTCCACCGGACCGGTGGCGCCGAATATCACCATGGGAGTCCGGTCGCACCAGGCATTGAAGATGGTCATGGTGGCGTGCATCAGCCCCACGTTGGAGTGAAGCGCCACCGCCATGGGCTCATCCGTGGCCTTGGCGTATCCGTCGGCGATGGAGACCGAGTGCTCCTCGTGCAGACAGGTGACCATCTGCGGATTCTCGTTGCCCAGGTAGTTCACCAGACTGTCGTGGAACCCGCGGTAGCTCGCTCCCGGGACCAGCGCGATGTACTTGAGGTCCAGCTTCCGGGTCACCGCCGCCACCACGTCGCTGCCCCAACGCATTTTCGGGCTGCCGAGATTCGCCGGCCGATGCTTCTGCGCGGTGCTGTTGTTACGTTTTGCCACTGTGTGTTCCCCCTTAAGTGTTGCTGAGTTGCGCCTCTACATCATCGGCCCTTGGCCGTGACCTTGTCAAGCAACCGAATTGCCTCACAATAAAAGTACCCGAAAAGGATACGTTGCCTCAGGAAAGAAAAGTACCTGAAAGGGTTAGGAAAGAGCTCCAGGAAAGGAGCTCAGATGAAGAGGCTAGCGATGAGCGAACGACGGGTATGGGTGAAGGCGTTTGCGGCGCAGTACCGCAAGGCGACGAAGAAGGAGAAGGGGGCGATTCTGGACCGATTCATTGAGGCGACGGGATATCAGCGTCACTACGCAGCTCGGCTGCTCTGCAACCAGGGTCGGCGGGTGCGGTTGGGGCCGCGGGTGGTGTTGCAGGGGGAGGTGAGTGTGCGGTGGCGGCGGGGGCGGGAGCGGCGATACGGGCCGGAGGTGAAGGGGGAACTCATGAAGCTGTGGCGGATGCTGGACTATGTGTGCGGCAAGCGTCTGGCGGCGGCGCTTCCCGGGGTGATGGAGGCGCTGGAGCGGCACGGGGAGTTGGCGGTGAGCGGCGAGGTGCGCCAGGCTTTGGTCAGCGTCAGCGCCTCCACCATCGACCGGCTGTTGAAAGAGGACAAGCGCAAGCTGCAACTCAAGGGCAGAGCCCGGACCCGGCCCGCAACCTTGCTCAAACACCAGATCCCGGTGCGGACCTTCTCGGACTGGGAGGAGGGGCGGCCTGGGTTTGTGGAGATGGACCTGGTGGCCCACGAAGGAGGCCGGGCACAGGGAGACTACCTTCAGACCCTGGATCTGACCGACGTGGCCACGGGCTGGATCGAGCTGGAGGCGGTGCTCAACAAGGCCCAGGTGTGGGTCTTTGAGGCGCTGCAGCGCATACGCCAAAGGCTGCCCTTCCCCTTGCTGGGGGTGGATTCGGACAACGGTGCGGAGTTCATCAACCACCACATGAAAGCGTACTGTGAAAGCGAGAAGATCACTTTCACCCGATCCCGCCCCTACCGCAAGAACGACAACTGCTTCGTGGAGCAGAAGAACTACTCGGTGGTCAGGCGTTTCGCGGGCTACGACCGCTACCAGGGGGCGGAGGACCTCCGACGGCTCAATGAGCTGTACCGCTGGGTGCGGCTGTACGTGAACTTCTTCATGCCCTCTCAGAAGCTTCGGGAGAAGGGGCGCGAGGGCTCACGGGTGTGGAAGCGCTATGACCCAGCCAAAACCCCTTACCAGCGAGTGCTGGACTCCACCGAGGTCTCGGCCCAACGCAAACGGCGATTGCGGGCGCAGTACCTCAAGTTGAACCCCGCAGCATTGCATCGCCGCATCGAGCGCCTACAGAGGGCGCTCACAGACCGCCCCCGGCGCCGCCCACTACCATCCCCCGAGGACACCGCTGAAACCCACCGAGACGGGTCCCTTCCCGCCCTTTGGAAGACCCCCTCGGATCTCCCGCCACCGCCCCCGGGGCCCTCAAAGGAGCGTCTCCCAAGGTGCTCTTCCGACGACCACAGCCAATCGCGTTCAGGGTGATTTATTTCTGAGGCAACGAATACCCCTTCAGGTACTTTTTTATTTGACGCAACGGGGCAACGCCTGCCGGTCCACCACGCCAGGAGCCGGACCTTGTTCCCGGAGAAGGTTTTTCTGCACCTTCGAGCTGGGCGTTTTCGGAAGATCCTGCCGGTAGTCAAGGTACCGCGGGATCTTGAACGGCGCCAAGTGCTCGGCGCAAAACTGCCAGAGTTGCTCCGGAGGCAAGGCCTCTCGGGAGGACCCGCCGGCCAGCACGATGCACGCCTTGACCTCTTCCTGGCGGATGGGATCGGCCACGGCCACCACCGCGGACTCGGCGATCAGCGGGTGGGAGTTCAGGACCCGCTCCACCTCCGCCGAAGCGATGTTCTCGCCACCGCGCTTGATCATGTCCTTCTTGCGGTCGACGAAGTACAGGAAGCCGTCCTCATCCAGGTAGCCGAGGTCGCCGGTGTGGAGCCAGCCGTCCCGGAGGGCCGCCGCGGTCGCCTCCGGGTTCTTGTAGTAGCCCATCATCACCGCCGGGCTTTGCTTGACGATCTCGCCAAGCTCCCCGGGCCGACAGCTCTCCCCTTCTTCGTCGTGGATGCGCAGCCGATGCACCTCCGGCGCGATGGCCACCCCGCAACTGCCGAGTCTTCGTCCGGACTCCTCCAGCGGACCGAGAACACTCAGCAGGTCCTCGGTGAGGCTGTACGACGGGACGGCGGTGACGCCAAAACGCCGTTCGAACTCCAAGTGGACGTCCGGAGGCAGCAGCGCCATCACTTGCCGCAACGATGTGGCCGCATCCGCCGGATCGGGTGGGAGGTTCAACAGGATCCGCGGGATCGTCTGCATGATGCTCGACGTGGTCACACCGTGGATCCTGACGTCCTTCCAGAAACGCGAAGCGCTGAACCGGTCCTGGAGCACCACCACCCCGCCCACCGACATCATGGCGATGGTCATGTGGCACAGGGCGTTCACGTGGAACAGCGGCATCACCACCAGCACCCGGTCTGCCTCCGTCCATCCCAGCGCCCGGGCCCTGTGGCTCGGGGCGAAAGCGAAGGCATGGTGCTTCAGCATGACGCCCTTGGGGCGATCGGTGGTGCCGGAAGTGTAGATGATGGAGGCCAAATCGTCGGGCGCCACCTTCGGGAGTTCCCGTCTGCGGCCGGCTGCCCCGATGAACGCGTCCCACCCCATGGCGCCGTTGCCGTCGCCCGGGTCGAGGATGATCACGTGCTCCAGCTCGGGACAGTCGCCACGGATGTCCTCGATCACCGGCATGAAGGCAGCGGTGGTCAAAAGGCAGCGCGCCTCGGAGTGGACCAGGAGATACTTCAACTCGCCGGGCGTCTGCGCCGTGTTGAGCGGAACAAACACACCACCCGTGCGGGCCATGGCGAACACCGTCCGGAGATACTCCGGGCAATTGGGCAGCAGAATCGCGACCTTCTTTCCCGGCCGGAGGGGCAGCGCCGCGAACGCCTGCGCCACCGTCTCCACCTCCGCGGCGAACTCGGCATAGCTCCAGCACCGATCCCCGTGGACGAGACAGGGAGCGTCGGGGCGTCTCTCCACCTGATCGGAAAGCAGCTCACGTATGGTCTGGTAA
The DNA here is from genome assembly GCA_965218305.1 of uncultured Binatia bacterium (SeqCode). Classification (GTDB taxonomy): domain Bacteria; phylum Desulfobacterota; class Binatia; order UBA9968; family JAJDTQ01; genus JAJDTQ01. The sequence continues at coordinate 1,608,204 of OZ244617.1, forward strand.
GCCAGCATGGATCGGCCTGACCATAGATGAAGGCCGCCGCTGTTTCAATTGCGAGCCGCGCCGGACCGGATGACCCGGTCCCCCCTCTCGTCACCCCGTCACCCCTCTCGTCACCCTGGACTTGATCCGGGGTCCAGGAACTGTGGTGGGGCGTGTTGCTTGCCGTCCCTCTGCCGCTCACCCCACCTGGACCCCGGATCAAGTCCGGGGTGACGAGAAGGGGGACGGATTGGGGTTTGCCGGAGCATCTTGACACTCCGATGCGTACGCTGTTTACACCACTACATGCACTGGCCTGAAAATGCCGGCCGCCTGAGAGGATGCCCATGGATGAATCGTTGAAGACACTCCGCCGCAAGATCGCGCTGGGGACCCGCATTCTGGCCAGCCAGGGCTGCCTCGGCGACATACTGGGGCACCTGTCGGCGCGGATTCCGGGCACCGACCAGATGTTCATGCGCTTGCTCGGCGACGAAGAGAAAGGGTTGCTCTACTCCGACGTGCGCCACGTGCGCCGGCTGGGCTTCGACCGCACGGTGGAGCAGGTGGACGGGTACCGGGTACCGCTGGAGCTGCCGATCCACGGCGAGCTCTACAAGACACGCCCGGACGCCCAGGTCGTGCTCCACGCCCATCCCTACCACTGTCTCGTGGCCACCATCGCCGGCCTGGAGCTACGGCCCATCTACGGCTCCTACGACCCCCTGAGCCTCGGTGCCGCCATTCAGGGGATCCCCGTCTATCCCAGGTCGGTGCTCATCGACAGCCCGGAGCTGGCCGCCGACTTCATGGCCGTCATGGGCGACCGCGACTGTTGTCTCATGCGCGGGCACGGCCTCACGGTCATCGGGGCCACGGTTGAAGCCGTGACCCTGCTGGCGCTTCGCCTGGAGATGCTGGCGAAGGTCACCCTGGACGCCACCCGCGCCGGCGGCGGTCCGCCAGCGCCGCTTCCCCAGGCAGACCTCGACGCCTTCGCCTTCGTGTTGGAAGGGGGCCTCCAAGCCGCCGTGTCGAAAGTCTACGAGTGGACCTGGAACCACTACGCTCAAAGGGTCGCCGATACGGTGGGGTTGCCGGCCGAAGAGTGAGAGCGGGTACTCGTCAAGCCCGGCCCGGGAATTCCGGAACCGGAAGAGAGGGCCGACGCCCGCGCGGGTGCCCGGGTTCAGGACTCCGCGGTGTCTTCCAGGAGCAACAGGCCCATCCCTGTCAACATGGGCGCGTAATAGTTCTGGTGCACCAGCCTCACTTCAGGGGACATGGCGCCGCGCATGCCCAGCCACATGATCATCTCCACCGCCTCGGCGCCGCCCTGCACCATGTACTCGTGGTGGGAAAGGGCCACCAGCTCCTCCGGCCCGTTCACGATGCGCTCCATGAAGCGCCGGTCCCACTCCTCGTTGCGAAAGCCGAAACGCTCGCCGTGGAGTTGATGCGACAACCCGCCGGTGCCGAGCACGGCCACACGGATGTCCCGCGGGTAGCTCTCCACGGCCTTGCGCAGGGCCTGTCCGAGCTTCCACAGCCGGCGCGCCGTGGGCAGCGGGTGTTGCACCACGTTGACCGCCAGCGGCAGCACCTTGATGTCCCACCGGGGCTCGTTGGACCAGAGCAGCGGCAACGGCGTCAGCAGGCCGTGGTCCACGGCCAGCTCCTGGCACACGGTCATGTCGAACTCGCTCTCCCGGATCAGCGACTCGGCCACGTGCCAGGAGAACTCGGGGTCGCCGGGAACCGGCTCCAGCGGGCGCGGACCCCACCCTTCATCGCCCGGCGGATAGCTGTCGGCCACGCCCATGGCGAAGGTGGGATACTTGTCGAAGAAGAAGTCCGTGCCGTGATCGTTGTAGATGAAGATGGCCACGTCGATGCGGGCCTCCCGGAGCCATTCCATGGCCGGCCGGTAGCCATCGAACAAGGGTTTCCATTCAGGAGCTTCCTGCTTGCCCTGGTCGAACGCCGCGCCCACCGCGGGCACGTGCGACGATCCGATTCCCGCGACGACCCTGCCCATGCTACCTGGCCCCCTGGACGTTTCGCGTACCCAGGAACTCCTCGAGAGTCTGCCCGCGGAACCCCGCGCCGATGTGCTGCAGGCTGTCGCCCGTCACCGAGCCCATCTTGTACATGACATAGATGTTGGCTCCGCCTTCGCGGGCCAACGCCAGCCAGTCCTTCTCGTGTATCCAGCGCTTCTCCCGGTCGGTAAGGCCGAAGCGGTCCATCAGCGCCTCCGCGTCCTCCTTGAAGGCCGCACGGTTCTCGGCCCTGTTGAGGGAAAAGAAGAACTTGTTGAGTCGATAGCCCTTGCGTGACAGGGCTCCGTCGAACACGTACGTGCCGTCGATTTTCTCCGCGTCTTCCCGGGACTGGCTCATGGCCGTTTCCTCCAGCAACCGGCTGTCTCGCACCTGCGAAACGCCGAGCATAAGATGATTCGAAAACCCGGTCAACTCGGCTCCGTTTGACAGTTCATTGATTTGACACGCCGACGACACGGTTGTTAGTGTCCTGGCTGGCGCACCGTTGGTGACCACCCCCTTTGATGACCACCCCCAAACACATGGAGAACTCGAACATGCCGGGACCTCATTTCGAAGACGTGACCGTGGCCAACGGAGCCGAGGCCTTTCTGGCGCAGATCAACGCCAACCCCGACGTGGACTACATCTTCGCCAACACCGGGACGGATCACGGTCCGATCCTGGAAGCGCTGGCCAAGATGCATCGCAGCGAGTCCAAGGGGGCGGAGATCATCGTGGTGCCCCACGAGCAGGCGGCGGTGTCCATGGCCCACGGCTACTACTGCGCCTCGGGCAAGCCGCAGGTGGTGCTGGTGCACACGCTGCCCGGCACCGCCAACGGCCTCGGGGGGCTTATGAACGCCAAGGCATGCCAGGTGCCCATGCTGTTCGTGGCGGGGAGGACCCCGGTCACCGAGGGCGAGGTGGCGGGGGGCAAGAGCCGCCACATCCACTGGCGCCAGGAATCCCGGGATCAGGGCAGCATCGTGCGCGAGTTCGTCAAGTGGGATTACGAGAACCGCGCCAACGAACAGCTCGGCGCCATCATCCCGCGGGCCTTCAAGATCGCCATGGCGGAACCCCGGGGCCCGGTGTACCTGTCGCTGCCGCGCGAGTGGCTGTACGAGTCCATGGAGACCACCCGGGTGTCCGCGGACGTGTTCAAGCCGCCCAGCAAGTACCAGACGCCTATGGGGGACCTTCAGGAGGCGGCGGAGATTCTCATGGGCGCCGCCAACCCGGTGATCTTGACGCGCTACCTCGGGAAGACCCCCGCCGCGGTCAGGCCGCTGGTGGAGCTGGCCGACCTGCTGGCCGTTCCGGTGGTCCAGCACCCGCAGTCGCCGTACATGAACTTTCCGTCGAGCCACCCGTGTCATGCCGGTCACGACATCGACGGCCATATAAAACGGGCGGACGTGGTCTTTCTCATCGACATCGACGTCCCCTGGACGCCGGCCACCCGGGATAAGCTCCAGCCCGATGCCACGGTGCTTCAACTGGAGATAGACCCGCTGTTCTCCTCCATTCCGGTCTGGGGCTTCCCGGTGGATCACGCCATGACCGGGTCCGCCGACGTCACCCTGCCGGTGCTCAACGGGCTGATCCGGCAACGACTCGACGGCTCGGACGCCTTGCGGAAGGCCGTGGAGAAGCGACGGAACCGAGTCAAGGCCGCTCACGACCAGACACGGGCGGAACTCGCCACACGGATTGAAAAAGTAAAGGACGAGCGGCCCATCCATCCCCTGTGGGTGTCGAGGTGCATCGCGGACGTGATGGACGAGAAAACCATCGTCGTGGGAGAAGCCGTAACCTCGCCCTTGGGACCCGTGCTCGGACTGGAACGGCCCGGATCGTTCTTCGACCAGGCGCCGGCCGGCCATCTCGGCTGGGGGATGGGAGCAGCCATCGGGGCCAAGCTGGCCGCGCCCGACCACACCGTCATCGCCGCGGAAGGGGACGGTTCCTACATGTTCTGCGTCCCCACGGCATGCCACTTCACCGCGCAGAAGTACCAGATCCCGTTCCTCACCGTGATCTACAACAACCAGGCATGGAACGCGACGTTGAGCACGGTCCGCGAGCTGTATCCCGACGGCATCGCCCACCAGTCCGGAAACTTCCCGGGCACGGACCTGACGCCGTCGCCGCAGTTCGAGCTGACCGCCCAGGCGTGCGGCGCGCACGCGGAGCGGGTGGACGACCCCGAGGAGTTGCCGGCCGCCTTGGCGCGCGGCCTCAAGGCCGTCAAGGAAGACGGGCGCCAGGCTCTGGTCAACGTCATCTGCCGCAATCCGGCCGGCTGATCCGGACTCTCGGCCAAAGTTTGCGGACCCTCCGGTTTCGCGTCTACAATGAAGACGATGAGGCGGTCGGGAGCCGAGGGAAAAGCCGAAACCAGGCCCGGGCCCTTTTGGATGCCGGTCCGTCAGGAGGAAACCATGTTTTGCAGAATTTTGTGGGGTAAGCTTCGACCCGGGAAATGGGACGAATACGAGCGGTTCTACAACGAGGTGGTGGTTCCGGGCACGGCGAAAATGCCGGGGTTTCGCGGACGTCAACTGCTCCGAAGCTCCGAGAACCCGGACGAGGGAATCTCTCTCACCTTCTGGGAGACGACACAGGAAATGGAGCAATACGTCGCGAGCGAGACCCGGGCCAACATCGCCAAGGGAGCCGAGAACATGTACACCGGTGAGTACTGGGTCAAGGACTTCGAGGTGAAGTCGCTGTCACTCCTGTCGCTGGGCAACGTGTGACCCACCTCCCCAAACCGTGACACGCGTGGCCCCTGGGAAGTGTAGAGGAACATGAAACGCATCGGCCTGATATCACCCAATATGAGTGAAGAGGTGCTTACCGACGTCTACCGAATCCTGCCGCCGGACATCACGGTGGAGGGCCGCGGGCTTCGGGTGCGCGAATTCACGGACGAGGAGTTCGCGCGGGCGGAAAGTGAATTCTTCGGCCTAGTCAGGGAGCTGACCGAGTTCCCTCTGGACTTTCTCATGGTCACCGGCGAGTTGTTCCTGTCCTACAAGGGACCCGGGTCGGACCGCCAGCTCCTCACGGCCGTGGGCGAGGTCACGCCGGTTCCGGCGTCCACGGTACTCACCTCCGTGGTGGACGCCTGTCGTGAATTGGGCTTGAAACGCGTGGTGATGGCGTCCCCTTTTCCCGAGGACCAGGATGCCCGGCTGGCCCGCTTCCTCGAGCACGACGAGGTCCACGTCACGGCCTACCGGGGCTTGGCGTACGAAAATTCCCGGGTCATATGGGCGCTACCGCCGGAGTCGGGGCTGGAGGTGGCGCGCACCTTGTTGCAGGAAAACCCGGACGTGGACGGCCTCTACATGCCCTGCAACAAGTGGCGGATCACGCCCATCATCAAAAAGCTGGAGCAGGAGTTCGGCAAGCCCGTGGTCACCAACACCCAAGCCTGGATCTGGACCGCGCTGAAGGCCATGGGGCTGAACCAGCCCGTCGTGGGCTACGGCCGGCTGCTGGCTCGGCTCTAGGCCACGTTTCCCTTGAGCCAGCCGTCGAGTGCGTCGATCATGAAAGCCTCGCAGCCGGCGTAGAAGTGGTTGGCGCCGGGTACGATGATGCACGTGCAGTGTTCGGGCCCCGCCGCTTCGTTGAGCTCGTGCGCGTATTCACGGAAATAGGCGGCCTCGATCTCTCCCGCGGTCACCAGTAGCGGACAGCCCAGCCTTGCGGCGTGCGGGCGCACGTCGTTGGTCTCGTGGCGGCCGTACTTGCTGACGTAGGTCCTGTAAGTGAACAGTCCGGTGGCGCCGCTGGCGGGCGCCCACAGGAACTCCTCTCCCTGCCCTTCCGCCACCCGGCTCTCCGCGCCTGCCATGCGTGCCTCGAACTCGGGATCCTCCACCGCCCGGGCGGCGTAGAACTGCTTGGGCGCCGAGCACGAGATCACCCCGACGACGTCCTCCCGGCGTCGCATGCCCTGGTAGTAGAGGGACTTGACCGAGCCCAGGCTGTGCCCCACGAGCACGAAGCGCGCGTAACCGGCCTGCTTCAACCTGTCGATGGCGGCGTCCAAGTCCAGCACGCACTCCTCGAAGTTCTCGTAGGTCGCGCCTCGGAAAGCCGTGAGGTCGCCGCCCCGGGCGATCCAGTCATGCCCGCGGCAGTTCATGGAGAAGGCATGGTGGCCGCGCCCGGCCAGGGCCTCGGCGAACACCGGCAGCGGGCCGGTATAGAAGCTCATGGCCACCCCGTGAATCATCACCAGCGCCACGTCGGGTTGCGGTGACGCATCAGCGCGAAACAGAAGCCCGTGCAGCGTCTCCTGGTCCGAGGTCACGAACGAAAGCAACTCGGCGTTTCCTGACATGAACTCTCTCCCTGTTTGTTTGACCGCTTTGTCCTGAGCGGGGCGATAGCCCGGCACGGGCGGGTCTAAAACCCGCCCCTACGTTTCCTCTGCGGACCCCGGAACGGTTCCTCGATTGATCGGAGTTCCGTAACCTAAGACGGCGGGCGGTACGCTCCGAGCCACTTTGCAATGGCGGCGCCGTCGCGCTCGAGCCACAGCGCGTTGGATCGAATCCGCTCCAACGACTGGCGCACCGTGCGCGTGGCGGCGGGCGCCGGATGCGATTCGAAGAAGGCCTCCACCTCCGCCGCCTTCTCCAGGGTGGTGAAGTCCTCGGTGGTGATGGACACGATGCGCGCGATGATGAATCCGCCCTGCCCGTACCGGCGATCAAACTCGGCCCATTTTTCCCGCAGGAAATCCCAGGCCAGATCCCGTCCCAACGGGTTCAGGGCGACGCCGGCCACCGCCAACGGCGTATCCTGCCCGCGCACCTCGTCGGACAGCGCGAATTCCAGCGTCCGCCGAAGCACGTCCGGGTCGCCGCTGCATCCCAACGCCCGCAGGCAGCGGTTCTTTTCCTCATGAAGCTCGGCTTCACGGTAGACCCCAAGCACCGCCTCGTACCCCTCCACTCCCCGGCTCTCCACCACCTGGGCATACACCGCCGCCCGCAGGTCCGGCGCCACCGGCGTTGCGTCCCGGATCCCCTGATCGAACCGGCGCAAGGCTTCGGCGTTGACCCGCGGGTCGCCGTACCGTCCCAGGAGGCCGATCACCATGGGCCGAAGCAGCTTGGTGAGATGGCTCTCGTCGGGCCGCGCATCCCATCCCAGACTCCCGTAGATGGTCTGGTAAAGGCTCCGGGCGAAAACGCGGAACGACTCATGACAGGGCTCGCCGGCCAAGAGGATGTCGTAGGCCCGGAGATTCTCCGACAGGTCGGCCCACACCGTGTAGTCCGTCTCGTTGTCATACGCCGGCGCCAGGGCCAGAGGCCGGGACGCATCCAGATAGCCCGCCCGCGCCAGAGCAAAGGCGTCGTTCTCCAGCCCGAGCCGATCCGGGGCCGAAGCAAGCTCGCCCGCCTCCACCGCGGCCGCCAGCCGGTCCCACAGCTCGGCGCTGTAGTTGCTCCGATAAAAGCCGGTCTGGTCCGGATTGACCTTCAGCCACCCGCCTCTGCTTCCGCCAACGCCGATTCTCGCCCTCTCGTCCGCGACCACACGGAACGTGTCCTCCACCCCTCCCGTTCGTATGCCCAGGGGAACCGACCACCGGCTGCGGTCGTCCCGTTCCGGCACCCCGCTCAGGAAGAACCGCGTCTGTCGCAGCTCCACCTCTCCCTGCTTCATGTCCACGGACAACAGCGGGTATCCCGTCTGCTTGGTCCAGGTGTCCATGATCTCCTTCACCGGCTGCCCGGACTCCTCCGCCAGGGCCTGCCACAGGTCCTCGGTGGTGGCGTTGGCATATTGATGCCGCCCAAGGTAGCGCTGGAGCCCGAGGCGGAACGGCTCCGCGCCCAGATAGGCGGCCAGCATCCGGATCACCGAAGCGCCCTTGCTGTAGCTGATGCCGTCAAAGATCTCGCTGATCTGCTTGGGGTCCCGCACCTCCACCTCAATGGGGTGGGAGCTCTTGAGCCCGTCCAGGGAAAGGGCGCGGCCGAAGTCGGTGAAGACGAACTGCGTCCACATGTCCCATTCCGGGAACAGATGGTCCACCGCCATGAACTCGATCCACGAGGCAAACCCCTCGTTGAGCCACAGATGCGTCCACCACTCCATGGTGACGAGGTTGCCGAACCACTGGTGCGCCAGCTCGTGGGCGACGATGATGGCCACCCGCTGACGCGTGCCCGCCGACGACTCCTCCGGATCCACGAGAATCGCGGTCTCGCGGTAGGTCACCGCGCCCCAGTTCTCCATGGCCCCGGCCGCGAAATCCGGGATCGCCAGCAGGTCCATCTTGGGCAACGGATAGGCGATGGCGAAGTACTCCTGGAAGAACGACAGCGTCCGGGCGGCCACATCCAACGCGAACCGCCCCTGCTCCTGCCTGCCCACCGGAGTGTAGACCCGCACCGTCACGCCTTCCGTCGTCTGCGTTTCGACGTAGTCGAACTCCCCGACGATGAACGCCAGCAGATACGTGGACATCACCGGGGTCTCGGCGAACCTCACGGTCTTGAGACCGTCGTCTCCCGTCTCGGTCCCACTCGGCGGCATGTTCGAGACCGCCACCCGATCCTCCGGCACCACCAACGTCACCGCGAACACGGCCTTTTGCGCCGGCTCATCCCAGCACGGGAATGCGCGCCGGGCGTCCGTCGCCTCGAACTGGGTCACGGCCATGGTCCGCTCTTCACCGTCCACGCGGTAGACGCTCCGGTAGAACCCGTGCATCTTGTCGTTCAGTTGCCCGGTGAACTCGATGCCCAGACGCGCCGGCCCGGGCTCCAACGTCTCGCCGAAAACGAACGCGACCGTGTCTTCCTCATCGTTCGTCTCGATACGCTCGGGCTCACGGGACACGCCGTCCCGCTCCAGCACCACCGAGTGGAGCTCCAACTCCGTCGCGTGCAGCACCACCCGGCGCGTGGCCGTCTTCACCTCGACATCCACCGATTCATTGCCGCTGAAGGTAAAGCGCTCGAGGTCCGGCTTGAGGGTCAGGTCATAGCGCTTGGGGGAGACGTCAGCGGGCAAAAGCACGCGTTCCTGTTCAGCCATTCATGCTCTCCACGACAGTCGAGATACCTGTGATCGGTCAAAACAAACGGAGGGAGAGATCGTTTCCACAACCGTTCGTCCTGAGCTTGGCGAAGCGAAGGCAAAGGAAGCGGACCAGAGCACCACCGTCACACCGGCCAGCCGTGCTGCGACAGGTCGATCAGGTTGCCGTCCGGGTCCTGCACCCGGTACTCCGATTCCCGGTTCGGCGGCCGCTTCCGGACGTCGTCGGCCGCGCCCAGCCGATCCGACAAGGGCTTCAGGGCCTGAGCGTCGTCCACCTCGAAGCCGATGTGGTTGAGGCCGCTTTCCAGCGCATGCCCCTCCACCTTCTCTTCCGGACCCTTGGGGATGATGGCGAGGTTGACGTGCCCGTCCGAAAGGTAGGTGGCGGTGCCGACGCCCTTGACGACCTTGAGCCCGAAGACGCTGGTGTAATACTCCACCAGCTTCTCCTTGTGGTCCGTGAGGATGGCGATGTGACGGATGCGAGCCATGTCAATCTCCTCCTTGACGCCGTGAGACATAGGGGCCCGCACCCGGGCGGGCGGGAAACCGCTACAGATGCTTCCCGAAAAAGTCCATGGTCCTCTTCTGGGCGGTCTCGGCCGCCTCCTTGTCGTAGTTGCGGTTGTCGGCATTGGCGAAGCCGTGCCCCGCGTTGGGATAGATGAAGACCATGTGGTCCCCCTTCAGGGTCTTGAGCTTCGCCTGGAACTCCCGGACGTTGTCCACCTTGATGCCCCGGTCCTTCTCGCCGAAGTGCCCCAGAATGGTCGCGCGCATGCGGCTGAGGTCGTCCTTGGGGTTGAACCGGCCGTAGTAGATCACCGACGCCTTGACGCCGAGATCGTTCTTGGCCATCTGGTAGGACCAGCCACCGCCGAAGCACCAGCCCACCGACGCGATGCGGGCCGGATCCACCTCTCCCTTGAGCCCGGTCAGGTAGCTCACCGCCTGCTGCAGGTTGGCGAAGGCCGCCTTGGGATCCTTGCGCACGCCCCCGGCCAGCTTGCGGGCCCCGTCCCTGTCCGTCGCGAACTCGCCGTTGTAGAGATCCACCGCCAGGGCCACGTAGCCCAGCTCGGCGAACTGCCGCGCGTTCCCACGGATGTTGTCGTTCAGGCCCCACCACTCGTGGATCAGGATCAGAGCGGCCCGCGCCTTCTTGTCCGCGGGCTTGGCCAGGTAGCCCTTGACCTTGTCGTTGCCCGTGTCATAGGCCACGTCCCCGGTGGTGATCTTCATGGCCTGTGCGTAGACCGTGCCGGCGACGACGTGGAGCGCCAACACCAGGAACAATACCATTCGGAGTTTCATGTCTCTTCTCCTTTGCGCAATCCGCAAGGCATCAACCGTCCGACTCGCGCGTCCAGCCAATGTTCCCGTTCACGATCACACCTTCGACTCTAGTGGCCGCCTCGAACGGCGGCCCGGAGAGCACCACCACGTCCGCGTCCTTGCCCTTCTCCAGGCTTCCCACCTGCTCATCGATGCCCATGATCCGGGCCGAGTTGAGGGTCAGCGCCTTCAATGCCTCCTCCGGGCTGACCCCGTGGTCGACCGCCGTCATCCCCTGCATCCGGTGATTCTGGATGGGGATCACCGGGTGATCGGTGGAGAAGGCCGTGAGCACGCCGCTCTCGATGAGCATCCGGGGCGAATCCAGGCTACGCCCGGATTGCTCCAGGTTCCCGCGGGTCTTGAGCCAGGGCCCGTGAACGACACCTACCCCTGCTTGTGACAACTCGGTGGCCACCTTGTACCCGTCGGTGCCGTGCTCGATGACCAGATCGAGGTCGAACTCCTGAGCGATCCGTATGGCCGTGATGATGTCATCGGCGCGATGGGCGTGGGCTCGGAGCGGAATCTGCTTTTTCACCACCGGGACCATGGCCTCCAACCGCAGGTTCCTCGATCCCTGGCCGTTGGAGGCATAGTGCTGGGCACTGACCAACCCCTCCCGGAGGATGGCGGCGATGCCCATGCGCGTCATGGGACTCTTTTTGAGGGCGCCGTACACGCCCTTGGGGCGCTCGCCGAAGGCAATCTTCATCCCCACCGGCGCCCGCACCAGCATCTCTTCCACCGTCCGCCCCACCACCTTGACGGCGGCGGGCTGACCGCAGATGACGTTGTAGCTTCCCGGCATGATTCCCACGGTCGTGACCCCGCCCATGAGGGCGTCCCGGAAGGCGATGTCCTCGGGGTTGATGGCGTCCAGGGCGCGCAGGTGTGGCACCACGGGATCGCCGACTTCGTCTTCGTCGCTTTGACTGGCCCCCACGCCGTCCTGGCACAGGCCGAGGTGGGTGTGCGCGTCGATCATCCCGGGAATCAGGACCTTGCCTCGCACATCCCAGACCTCGGCGTCCTCGGGTGGCCGGACGTCAGCGCCAACCGCTTCGATGGTCCGCCCCTCAATGAGCAGGGTGCCATCCTCGATCACGCCGTCGGACGCTGTCATGATGCAGGCGCCTACCAAAGCCAGCCCCATGATTTCCTCCTGTCTTACGCCCCGGCGGGAACCGCCCGGGGCCTCCAAAGTCCTTCTACGACCTGCCGGAAGCCGCCGACCCGGCCCGTTCGTACACGAGGCGGCCGTCCACGTAGGTCCGATCGACCTCGATGTCCCGTATCGCGGTAGGCACCACGCCGAGAATGTCCTCCGAGAGGAGCGCCAGATCCGCCCGTTTGCCCTCCTCCAGGGAACCCGTCCGACCTTCGTCGAATGACGTATAGGCGCAGTTGTAGGTGTAGATCCGAATGGCCTGCAGCACGCTCACGCCCTCGTCAGCGTTGAGCACCTCGCCGCCCTCTTCAGGTCCGAAGCGGTGGTTCACCAGGATATCGATTCCCTGCAACGGGTTGTACATGCCCACGGGCCAGTCGGAGCCGCCGGAGATGATCACGCCCCGGTCGGTCAGCGACTTGAACGGAAACGCGTAGCGCGCCCGGTCGCCCCACTGGCCATGAATTCCTTCGCTCCCTATGCTCTCCAGGATCGGCGGCTGCGTGTTCCAGATGACGCCCAGCTCCCCCATGCGGTCCATGACCCGCGGGTTCCAGAGGTAGGCGTGCTCCAGCCGGTGGCGCAGGTCGTGGGCCGGCACCTGCGCGCGGCCGTGGGCGATGGCTTCCAGCGACCGGTGAATGCCGTGGTCGCCGTGGCATATGAGCCCGGCCTGCCAGTCGCTGGACTGACACTGCGCCATGAAGTCGTTGATCACCTCCTGGGTGAGCCGGAAGCTGCCGAGCTTCTTGCCCGCGGGGTCGTTGCTGTAGGGCTCGAACAGGGCGGCGGTCTGGCCGATGACGCCGCCGTCGATGCCGACCTGAAGCGCCCCCAGCTTGAGCCACTCGGTGCCGAAGTTGGTGGCGAACCCGGTTTCGAAGATCTTCCCGGCGGCGCCTTCGAGGTCCCAACCCTCGCCGTGCACCGGGTAGGGGCCCATGGCCACGCGCAGGGTCGGCGGCGCCTGGCGGTGGAACCGCTGCCACGCCACCGTGTCCTTGCGGTAGCGGATGGCCGCCTCGAACGCCGTGGTGACGCCGTAGCGGTTGAGCTCCTCGGCCATCCAGCCATAGCCGTCCGTCAGCTCGTTCACGTCCCACTTGGGCAGGGTCGGCATGATGAACACGGTGCGGGTGTTGTCCCACATGGGACCCAGCGGACGGCCCTGGCCGTCCCGTTCCATGGGGCCGCCGGGGGGGTCCGGGGTATCGTCCCGGACGCCCATTCGCCGCAACCCCATGGTGTTGAACGTCCACCCCATGGATTCCCGGTTGGAGATGCCCACCGGGTGGTCGGGCGACACCGGATCGAGGTCGAAACGGTTGGGGTTGCGCCGGTCGGTGAGGCGCGTCGCCTGGAAACCCCGGCCCAGGATCCAGTCGCCCGGCTTGACCTGCGCGGCGCGCTCCTTGATCGCGGCCACGATATCGGCGATGGACGGACAGGCGGCGTAGCCGCAGTCCACCCAGTGGCGCTGCGGACCGTTGGTCATGTGGATGTGGTTGTCGATGAACCCGGGCGTAACCGCGCGCCCCTCCAGATTCACCACCTCCGTCTCCCGGCCGATGGTCTGCTCGACGTAGGCGCGGTCGCCCACCCGCAGGATGTTGCGCCCGCGAACCGCCAGGGCCTCGGCCACCTCGTCCCGGGAGTTGACCGTCACGATGGGACCGCCGACAAAGACGATGTCGGCAGTGGGAACCGGTGTCGACACGTTCGAGTCTGGCATTGGACACCTCCTGGAAAGGCGAGAAAGCCCCTTCAATCAAACCCCGGAGACAATAGCGGCTCGCCGGTGGAGGCGCAAGTAGGGGCGACCGGCCGGTCGCCCCTACCGCTGCCGCGCCACTTCGAAAAGCTCGCGTGATTCATGAAGTATACCAATTAACGACGTGTAGGGTCGAAGAAATCCCTCAGTCCATCGCCCAGAATGTTGAAACCCAGGATGAGGAGCGTGATCGCCATTCCGGGAAAGAACGCGGCCCAGGGGGCCCGCTCCACGTAACCGTAGGCTCCGGTCAGCATGGCGCCCCAGGAAGGCGCCGGAGGCGGGTGACCCACACCGAGAAAGCTCAGGGAGGATTCCGCGAGGATGGCGTAGGAGAAGGACAGAGCGAACTGGACGAGAAGCGGCGCTACGACGTTGGGCAGGATGTGACTGCGGATGATCCGGCGGTGAGAACCTCCGAGTACCCGAGCCGCTTCCACATACGGCTGCGCTTTGACCGCCAGCGTGGCGCCGCGCACCACGCGCGCGAAGTGCGGCGCCTGCACCACGCACAAGGCGATGATGACCGGTACCGCCGGCGGCATCCCGCCGCCGGTGAGAAATGCCGCCACCGCGACGGCGAGCAGGATCGTCGGAAACGCGAAGACGAGATCGATGAGCATGGTGGCGCCGCGATCCGTCAACCCGCCGAAATATCCCCCGAGCACCCCGACCATCATGCCCACCACCGCGGCGCCGCTGGCCGAAAGGACGCCGACGACGAAGGCGATCCGGGCGCCGTAGATCACTCGGCTGAGCACGTCCCGGCCGAACTCGTCGGTGCCGAACCAGTGAGCCGCGTCCGGACCGGTCAGCCGCGACCCGGCCGACATGTCCAGCGGGTCATAGGGCGCCAGTACGTCGGCGAAGAGCGCCGCCAGCAGATACACCCCGATGACCGCCGCGCCGACCACCGCCGGCCGGTGCCGCGCGAGCCGGCGCCACGCCTGCCCGAGCCCTTCGCGGCGTCGCGGTGCAGGCTGCCACGCATCGGCGATGTTCGCGGACTCTGCCATGGAGTCAGTACCCTCTCGCACCCACGGCCATCTTCGCACGCGAGTTCATGGCGTCCCCCTAGTCGAACCTCACGCGCGGATCGAGCAGGCCGTAGCCGATATCCGCCAGCGTGTTGATGAACACATAGCTCCCGGCGATGACAATCATGGTTGCCTGAAGCACCGGGTAGTCCCTGCTGAGCACCGCCTCCACCGCATACTGGCCGATGCCCGGGATGGCAAATATCTGCTCGATGATCAGCGAGCCGCCGAGCAGCTTGCCGGTCTCTGTGCCGATCAATGTGAGCACGGGGATGAATGCGTTCTTGAGAGCGTGCCTGGAGAACACCCGGCTTTCCCGCACTCCCTTTGCGCGCGCCGTTCGGATGTAGTCATGGGCGAGCACGTCGAGCATGGCCGAACGCGCCATCCGCATCACCGCGGCCGCCATGGTCGTGCCCAAGGCGATCGAGGGCAGCACAAGGGAGCGGGTGCTCTCGATGGGGTCCTCGAACAGGGAGACGTAGCCGACGGAGGGAAGGATGCCGAGGTAGACGGCAAAGACCAGCACGAGCAGCGTGGCCAGCCAGAAGTGCGGCGTCGCCAGCCCCAGTATCCCGGTGGTGGTGACCAGGCCGTCGATCTTGCCGTTGGGGAACCGTGAGGCAATGACGCCCAAAGTAATCCCGAAGATCACGCTCCATGTCCCCGCCATGAACGAAAGATGCAGCGTCACCGGAAGGCGCGAAAAAATTTCATCCGCGATCGGGTAGCCTGAGACGATGGAACGCCCGAAGTCGAGCTGCAGCACGCGCCCCATCCATTCGAGGTACTGAACCACGAGCGGGCGGTCGAGGCCCCAAAGCGCGCGGATCTCCTCGAGGCGGCCCGAGCCCAGGTACAGTCCGTAGATGTAGTCCACGGCGTCGCCGGGCACCAGGCGAATCATGTAGAAGACCACCACCGAGATGCCGAACTGCACCAGCAGCAGGGAAACCAGTTTCTGCGCGATGTATCGATTCACCGAAACCCCGTCAGGTAACCGTGGGAGAAACGCGATGACTTGTAGGGGCGGGTTTCAAACCCGCCCGTGTGCCCTGCGCTGCGACGGCCGTCCGCTGGAACGCCGGACGGCTGATCTCCGACGAGCCCTCACATCGGAAATCAGCCGCCGGCACGTGCCCTACTTGCCTACTTGTCCAGCCAGACCTCGCGTAGCGAGTGCTGGCTGGCGTTCGGGAAGGCGGTGTAACCCTTGACGTAAGTGCGCATGGCCTGGAACCGGTCGAAGGCCACCAGGAACACCCAGGGCTGCTGTTCGGCCAGACGCTTCATGGCGACCCGGTAGGCTTCCTTGCGGTCCGCGATGGTGGTGGCCAGCACGCCCTTGGCCAGCAGCTTGTCGAATTCCGGGTCACAGAACTGGCTGTTGTTGTAGCTGCCCTCGCAGGTGAACAGCGGCGACAAGGCGCCGTCGGGGTCGACGAAGTCCGAGCCCCACCAACGGATCGGGTACATGTGGAAGTTGCCCGACCGCCAGTTGCGTTGGGAGGTGGCGCTGTCCGAAGCCTTGATCTGGACCCGGATGCCGACCTTCTTGAGCTCGGATTGCACCACCGCGGCGAACGGCGCGTGGTAGGAGGTGGTGCCGATGTCGATGGTGATATCGACACCGTCGGGGTAGCCGGCCTCCGCCAGCAGCTTCTTCGCCTTCTCGCGGTCCAGCTTGTAGTACCGTTCCGAGTTGCCCGCCCAGTAGGGCGGAATCAACGGCGGCCCCCAGAGCGGCTGCGCAAATCCGTCGAAGCCCTTCTCCACCATCTCGTTCCGGTCGATGGCGTAGGCCAGCGCCTGACGCACCCGCACGTCGTTCAGCGGTTTCTTGCTGACGTTGAGGGAGATGTTGACGAAGCTGATGTTGGGCCCGCCGGTCACGTTGATCTTGGAGTCGCGCTTGAGCGCGTTGACGTCCTTGGGGGGCAGCGGCTCGATGTAGTCCACCTGGCCCGCCCGCAGCGCGTTGGTGCGCGCGGTCTGATCGACGAGGGGAATGAAGTGGAGCTCGTCCAGCAACGGCACCGACTTGTCGTAGTAGTTCGGGTTCTTGACCAGCACCAGGCGCCGGCCCTTGATTTGCTCCTTGAACATGTAGGGACCGGTTCCCATCATCCCGTCCTTCAGGCCCACCGGCATCGGCTTCACCGTTTCCTTGGCCACCATGGCCATGGCCGGGAGCGACAGGTTGGTGACGATGGCGGCATCGGGCCGCTTCAGGTTCAGGACGAGCATGTACTTGGAGGGGGTCTCGATGGAGTCGATGGACGCGATCGTGCTCGCGTAACCCGCCGGGACTTTCGGATCCAGAATGCGCTCCAGCGAGTATTTGGCATCCGCGGACGTGAACTCGCGGCCGTTGTGAAACTTCACGCCCTGGCGCAGCGTGAACTCCAGGCGGGTCGTCGTCTTGAAGTCCCAACTCGTCGCCAGATCCGGCCTGGGCTGGATGTCGGTGCCCGCCTTGACCAGCCCGGAGTAGACATTCTGCATGATGTTGATGTCCCAGCCCACGCGGGTGGTATGAGGATCGAGATCGTTGACGTCCCGCTCACCGCCGATGCGCAGGATGCCGCCGGGTTTCGCCATCGCGGCCTTGGCCTGTGCCAGCTTCACCGGCTGCACGGCGGCGTCCCCCTTGGGGCCGCCGTCGCCGGTCAAGGGGCGAGCGTGCGCGGCGGAGACCCAGGCGACGGCCAAGACCGCCCCCAGGGCAAGCGCTTGAGCCCACCGTCCCGGCGAGGAATCAGAAGAGCCCAACCTTTTCAACAAATGCGTCCGTTTCATCGAGATTTTCTCCTTGGCGGGGTCCACTCCAGTATTGTACGGCACAGAGTGGAAACACCGCCCGTTACAACGGCGCCTCCAGTACGGCGCCATCTTAAACCCACCGTCACAGTCCCTCACAACCCTGCTTCGGCTGAAATAGTGGCACAGGCTTTCCGGGAGTGTCAAGGTTGCACTGAACTCCCCAAAAATTGTATTGGCGAGGATGGATACTTGGTGGGGTTTTCCATAGCGGTCAGACACCGCCGGCGCTCACGGCAGGCAACCCGCCGGAGGGAGGAGCATCATGGCTAGCGAAACGGGGCGCGACGCGGATCTGGCGTTCGTCAACGGACGCGTGATCACGGTGAACCAGGGGAACGACGTCGCCGAGGCGGTGGCGGTGGCGGGCAACCGCATCGTCCGGGTCGGCTCCAACGAATCCATCAAGGCGCTCGTCGGCAACGGCACCCGGGTCGTGGACCTGGCCGGGCGCGCCCTGACTCCGGGGTTTGTCGAAAACCACATGCACATCATCAACGCGGTGGAGGACCGCAAGTGGATCGACGTGACCCCCGAGGTCGCCTCCTCCATCGACGATATCGCCGCGGCCGTCAAGAAGCGGGTGGACGAGACCCCCGCCGGCGAACTGATCGTAGGATGGGGCTTCGACCACCATCGGCTGCCGGAGCGGCGCTATCCCACCCGCCGCGACCTCGACCCCGTCTCCCCCAACCACCCGGTGCTGCTGCGCCAGCGGGAGTCCATGAGCTGGACCGCCAATACCGCGGCACTGCGCCGCATGGGCATCCAGGACGACACCCCGGATCCTCCGGGCGGACCGATGCTCCGGGACGACCAGGGCGCGCCGCTGGGGCCCATGTGGGATAACTGCCGGGTGGTGTACATCTTCCCCGCCATCACGCCCCCGACGCTGGAAGAGCTCGCGGAGGGCTACGGGTGGGCGTGCCAATACCTCAACGGGCTCGGGGTCACCAGCGTGGACGAGGCGTCCATCCGCAACGAGCAGGAGTCCCACGCGTGGCAGCTTCTGCGCGCCCGCGGCGGCCTCACGGCCCGCATCTACCTCAACATCTATCCCGTCTACGGCACCAAGTGGGACGTGGAAACGGCGGCCTACAAGATCTTCCGTTCGGGCATGCGCACCGGCTTCGGCGATGACTGGCTCCGTCTCGGGCCCGCGGTCATCGGCATCGACGGCGGCGTACAGGGACAGACCGCGGCGCTCTTCGAGCCCTATTCCAACGACCCGAACGGGACGTTTCGCGGCAGCTTCCGAGTGTCCCAGGAGATGGCGGACGAATTCTGCCTCGAGGCCCACAGGGCCGGCTTCCAGATCGCCGCTATCCCCCACGGCGACCACGGCATCACCGTCACCCTCGACGCCATCGAGAAGGCCCAGCGCGCCTACCCGCGGCCGGACCCGCGCCATCGCCTGGAGCACGCCTACCTGTGGAACGCCGAGCTGCTCGACCGGGCCGCCAGCCTCGGCGTCATCTACAACGCCCAGCCGCCGATCCTGGAGGTGCTGGGCGAGGCCTGCACCCTGGAGCCCTGGGGCGAGCAACGCTCGCAGTACGCGTTTCCCGTCAAGTCGCTGCTGAACCGGGGCGTGCTCTCCTCCGGCGGCTCCGACATGCCCATCGTCACCGCGAACCCCATGGTGGGCATCGACTGCCTCGTCAACCGGCGCCTCGACCCGAGTCCGGGCGGCGCCGTGCTGAACCCCGACGAGCGCCTGACGGTCATGGAAGCCCTGCGCGTGTATACTTACAACGGCGCCTACGCGCACTTCGAGGAGGCCGGCAAGGGCTCCATCGAGGAGGGCAAGCTGGCCGACCTGGCCGTGTTGTCGAGGGACATCCTGGCGGCGCCGGTGGAGGAGATCCGGCACATCACCGCCGACATGACCGTGGTGGACGGCAAGGTCGTGCACGAAAAATGAGGACACACATGGACGATGTTCAGAAACGGGTGCTGGCCGAGATCCGGGAGGAAGAGCTGGTGACCATGGCCATGGACCTGGTGAGCATTTCCAGTCCGCCGGGTGCGGAGGCACCCGCCGGCGACTATCTCGCCGGACGCCTGGCGGAACTGGGCATGCGCGTGCAGCTCCAGGAGGTGGAGCCCGGACGCAACAACGTGGTGGGCCGGCTGCCCGGCAGCAAGCGCTCGCCCACGCTGCTCTTCAGCGGCCACTTCGACACCAGCACCACCGGGCGCGAGGCCGAGGCGTGGGGCAGCGAGTATACCGCCGACATCGTGGGCGGCGGCGTGGCCCGCGCCACCACCGCCGACGGGTGGATCCACGGGCTCGGCGCCAGCAACATGAAAGGTGCGTTCGCCGCCTATTGGGGCGCGGTGCGGGCGCTCCAGCGGGCCGGCGTGGAGCTGGCCGGGGACGTCCTGGTGACAGGAGTCGTAGGCGAGACCGAGAAGGCGCCGGTGGACCAGTACCAGGGGGCGGAGTTCCGCGGCGGCAAGGTAGGCTCACGCTATCTGGTCACCCACGGCGTCACCGCGGATTACGCCATCATCGGGGAGCCCACCGGCATGCGCCTGCAAATCGGCGAGACCGGCTACTGCTTCGTCAAAATAACAGTCTATGGCAGGTCCCAACACACGTGGTCCAAGGAACACGGCATCGACCCCATCGAAAAGATGATGCGTGTCTTCACTGCCCTCCAGGCATGGGAGCCCACGTACCGGGAACGTCATCCACATCCCTTCATGGAGGCTCGCATCGGCATCGGCGCCATCCAGGGCGGTCATCCCTACAAGCCCTCCAAGTGTCCGGCGCCCTTCTGCAACCTCTACGTGGACGTGCGCGTGGTGCCGGGCCAGAACTTTATGGAGATCAAACAGGAGATCGAGGCCGTGCTGGACGGGCTGAAGGCCGACGACCCCGAGCTGCGCACCGAGGTGGACCTGTACCTGACCGGCAACGGCTTCGAGCTCGAGCGCGACGAACCTCTGGTACAGGCCATGGAGCAGGCCCACCAGGACGTCTACGGCGAGCCCGTCCCCTTTGCCGCGCCCAACCGCTACGCCGTCTCCAGCGACGCCGGCCCCATGTTCGAGTACGGCATCCGGGGCCTGACCTACGGTCCCGGCGGCATCTCCACCGGCGGCCAGTTCGCCAATTACGACCCGGCCCATCAGCACAGCGAGGTGCTGAAGATCGAGCACCTGGTCAAGGCCGCGGGCGTGTACGCCCTGGCCGCCATGGAGTTGTGCGGCACCGCGCCGTAGCACGGCGTGTCGGAGACCTCGTCGGAGGAACGGAACATGGAACCCCTCATCGGGTATTCGGCCCTGATCGAGCGCCCTCCCCTGCGCTGGCCGGACGGCGCGCGAGTGGCGTTGTGGGTGCAGATGAACCTGGAGCATTTCGAAATCGACGCCCCCGGAATGACCCTGCCGCCGAGCCGCTCGCCCGGCCCCATCCCCGATCCCAAGAACGCCGGCTGGCGGGACTACGGCGCGCGAGTGGGCATCTGGCGCCTCATGGAGATGCTGGACCGGCACCACCTCCGCACCACCGCGCCCACCAACGACCAAGTGTGCGACTACTATCCGGAGATCATACGGGAGGCGGTGCGTCGCGACTGGGAGCTGATGGGCCACGGCTTCAACAACTCTCGCACCCTGGGGGGCCTGTCGCGCGAGGACGAGCGCGCGGTGATCCAGGCCAGCGTAGCGAAGCTTTCCGCCGCGGCCGGACGGCCCACCAAGGGCTGGCTCGGCCCCGGCCTGGTGGAAACCTTCAACACACTGGAGCTCCTGGCCGAGGCCGGCATCGAATACGTCTCCGACTGGTGCAACGACGACCAGCCCTATCCCATCGAAGTGGGCAGCGGCCGGCTCATCGGCGTGCCCTACTGCATGGAGATCAACGACATCTACGCCTTCGTCGGCGCCGGCATGGATGCCGAAGCTTTCTACCAGATGATGTGCGACCAGTTCGACGTGCTGTACGCCGAAGGCGCCCATACGGGACGCATCCTGGGACTTTGCCTGCATCCGTTCATCGGCGGACAGGCGCACCGCGCCAAGTGGATCGACAAGGGCCTGGAATATATTTTGGGCCACGACGGTGTGTGGGCCGCCACCGCCGAGGAGATCGCCGACTGGTACTACGAGCACTATTACGACGATGCCCTGGCGCGGCTGCGCGCACGGGACCAACGATCGGGATGATGGACAGTTCGAGATGATCGACTAAAGGGGGAAACCGTGGCACTTCGCGAAATCAGTTCCGTTCAGGTTCCCGCGGGTCAGGGAGCCGCGTGCACCGTGCAAACCGGCCAGTTCCTGCGGGTCGTCGACGTTGAAGGCGGCCAGATCGCCGACTTCAACGCCTGGACCCTGCCCGACTACAAGGAGCAGTTCTGGTCCGGGCGTACCCGAATCCTCGAGGGAGCGCATCTGTCCACCGGGAACCGGCTGTGGTCCTCTCCTGCCATGGAGGTGATGTTCACCATCACCGCGGACACGGTGAGGCACACGGACTCGCCGCTGGGCGGTATCTCCCACGATCTCATCTGGGCACGTTGCAGCTCGCAACTGTGGCAGATCCGCGGCGTCGACAACGCCCCCAACTGCCAGGACAACCTGACGCACGCCATCGAACCCCACGGCCTCACCGTCCGCAACGTCCACGACGCCTTCAACATCTTCATGAAGACCGGCATCAACGAGGAGGACCGCCTGTTCGAGGAACCCGCCGAATCGGTGGCCGGCGACTACCTGGAACTACGGGCAGAGAAAGACTGCCTGGTCGCCGTGTCTTCCTGCCCCGGGCGGGGGAACCGCTTCCCCGAGTGGAAACACCGGCCGCTGCTGCTGCAGGTGCTTGCGGAGGGGTGACGGGGAGGCGCAACGCCCTTCATGCTACCGGCCAGGACTCCCCCGTGTGAGCACCCCAGGGCTGACGGCCAAAGATCTTGCGTAGCTTAGGCACGAAGTATTCGACAGGACGGGTCTCGTACCCCGGGTCGAAGGACACTTGGTCATAGTCGCGGCAGAAGCGCTCCGTCATCTCGAAGGCGGAATGATCCCGAAACTGCTCGCGCTCGTTCTTGTCGCGGCTGATCTTGTCGAAATAGTAGTAACCTTGGAAGATGCCGTGTTGCCTGAGCATCCAGTAGGTGTATTGGCTCACGTAGGGGCGAAGCACCTGGGCGCCGATCTCCTCATGGTTGAAAAGGGAGATGGTGTCCCCGATGTCGTGCAGCAGGCCGGCCACCACGATCTCGTCGCATTCGCCAGCGTCCTCCGCGCGCGTCGCGGTCTGTAGCGAGTGTTGGTAGCGATCGATCCGGTTAGCCGGATAGCTGTCCCGCAAGAGTTCCAGGTGGGCTAGCACACGGTCGACGGCAGCCTCCTCGAACGGTATCCGCAACTCCTTCAGTAGCTCGTAGTCTTCCACCGTGCCCTGGTCCATGCGCGTGTAGCGCGCCTGCCTCTCGTCCACGCGATCCTGCATGTTCATGTCCTCAAGCGTCCCGTTTTCGCTCCACCCCGCGAACCGGGCGTATCCGGATCCGTTGCGGAAGCCTCTCCCCTTCCAGGCTCAATCCAACCAGGTCATGCCTAGCGTCCGCCAGTTCTGCCAAACGGTCCGTCATCCCGAGAACGAAGAGCACGGCGGCGCAAATGCCCAGAGAGACGCCCGGGTCGCCCTTCTCCACCTTGTTGAGGGTCATGCGGCTGATAAAGGCCCGCTCGGCCATGACCGCCGTGGGAATGCGGCGGCGACGGCGCGCATCCCGGATGTCGGCGCCCAGTTTCCTCAGGGCGCGCCGAACCGGGATCGGCAGTGCTGCTTTTGATTTGACAAGCATAACGTCCGTATAACTGTACGCAATATGGTTTTGCGTACAGTATATACGACGTTATAGCAACCGGTGGAAACTTGTATCGCGAAGAGCAATAACCTGCTGAAGAGTCTGCGGCGGTGTAAGGTGGCGCGCCCGGAGGGAGTCGAAAGGTTCCCTTAACTACGTGAATTCACGCTAGTTTCGGGGAGCTTGGCGTCGTCTATCCCACGAGCAGCCCCACATGTATCTCCACAATATGTCGTGCCGTCTTTTTTCAGAATACACCACAGGTTGACAATGGGAGCAAGCGTTCTTAACTTCTTAAGAGAACCCTTGAGCAAAACTATGGGGAGGTAAATCCGAGAGTGGAAGAGCAAAAGAAGCCGTTCCTGTACACTCTGTTACGGGATGGCGAGGATTTCATCTTCAAAAGAGTAATGGGTAGCCCGTCAAGTTCACTGGGACTTTGGGGACTGCATCTAGATATTGAAGATCCTACGCCTGCGAAGGTCCTCATATTTGTGCACGCAGGGACGGACGCTAAGCTCATCATGGACGAGATCAACAGGGCTCAGACGTTCTTTCGTGAACAGATTGAGCCTCGGTTTCCAACGGGAGAGTGAAGGAGGACAGCCTGTCATGGATAGCGAATATGTCTACAAGGGTGAAAAGTTTACGGTCAGCAAGCCGGAAAACTGCACGATGAAGGTGTCAGGGAGGGGTCTCACCGCGAGGATTTCGATCCACACAGCAACCAACAAGTATCGGGAAGATCTCGATGGTTGGGGAACGGATCAAGACACCTTGAAGGGTGCGATGGACTCCGCGTGCCAAAGAATCCTCGACAAGGCCGGACGCCCGTCAGCCAAGGAACTCTGCGCCGGTATGGATGAGTTTTACGGCTCGCTAGACAAATAGTCGCGTAGCGGCGGCTTCGCGGTCCTAATGCACACCGCGCAATGCTGGTGGTAAGGGGTCACGGTCGGTCGGCCACAAGGACAGATGCGCGGCGGTGGGGGCAGGTTCATCATTCCTCCGCGAGCAGCCCGGATGTTGCCAGGGCCTCGTTGACGCCCACGCCGCCGGCCACGAGCCGTTGAAACGCGCTGGCCCGGCCTTGCAGGTCATGTGCCCAGAGCCCGCCCAGGTCGAACGACACGGCCGTTTCCAGCTTCCGGGCTACCTCAGCCCCAACGATGGCGAGAAGCGGCTCCACGCTGCCCATGACGAAGCGGCGCCACCCTTCGCGGGCCGCCGTCCCGTCCGCGCTCTCCGCGAGCGCTCGCGGCACGCCACGATTCGCGCTTGCTCGATGCTGGACGCGCACAAGACAGACTCGGTTCCCGGCCGGAACAGTTCGTCGGTCGGGTCCAGCACCCGCGCCACCAGATGGCCGGCCAGGGCGCTCTTGCCGTTGCCCCTCGGCAGGGACAGCGCCGCCGTGTCAATGCCCGGCGCCGTCGCGCCCCGGATGAACCGGCGCTGAAATGGTCGAAGCTCAATCATCGGTACACAGAAGACCCCACCCCGCGGTGCGCACCCCTCCCAGCGGATCGGGCGGTGCCATCATCACTTGGCCTCGCGGTCCTTCGGATCGTAGACCACAACCATGGCCTGCCGGACCGGCCGCGGCCCTAGCATCTCGTAGTCCTCGAGACAGGCCCGGATGTGTTCCTCCAGGGTCATGCCGCGCTTCTTCGCCGTGTTCTTCCACCTGTCCCGCTGCATGACCATCGCGCCCACGGTCACAACACACTGGCGGTGATTTGGGTTCTCCGTCATTGCAGAGTCTTCTTTCCGGCCAGCCGTTCCGTCTGCTCGCGGCGCGTCTTGATCGTGGCAGCGAAGCCAGCGGCCGCATGATGTACCCGCTTCATGGCCGCTTCGTCCCCGTGTTCCGCGGCGACCACCACGCCGATGGCCTCGCCCAGGACCTCGTGCATCCGCTCCTCGCTAACGTCATCACCGAGGATGCTGATCACCACCCATGCTATCGCCTGCGCCAGTTCGTTCATGTCGTCGTCTCCTCGCTTCAACATCGGTAAGGCCCTATGCGCCAGCTCCCGTCCGCCTGCCTGTACGTGTTTTCCTCGGTACAGTCGATGCTTTCCGGCCAGTAGCGAGAACGCGTTGACGGCCCCTCCCTCATGGAAGAGACAGGCATTGAACACGCCGGCGTTTCTGCGAACACGCGGGCGGCCTCGTCGGCCCGCTGAAGGATCGCCGACAGTGCCACGTCATGCTGCTTTGGGCGTGGCCGGCTGAGGTGGTAGGCCACGGAACCGGTACTGGCCCAACCCAGCTCATGCGTGATTTCGCGATAGCTCCAGCCCTCATCGTGTAGCCGCCAAAGTTGCTGAATTCGTGCGTCCTGGACCGTCAACGCCGCCTTGCCCCCGGAGCCCGTCCAGCGTTTCAACGCCCGGCGCCTTTGTGACAGTGGCGACGTGTCCGCCCACCACGGCCGCCGCGGACAGAACGGATAACGCGGTTCCGGCTCCGGCTCGCGGCGGGCGTTCGGATCGCGCCACGGCGAGGACGGATGGGTGGGTTCGGGCGGATCGTCGCGGCCTTCCCAGTCCAGGCCCCGGATGGCGGCTAGGTCGGCGAACACGCCGCGCCACCCTTGCGCAGTGTCGCGATGGTGACGGATTTCGCCCCCCTCGATCTTGCGCGAAGGGAGCCATCCGATGTACAACCTGGAGGTGTCAGGAGCCAGGTTGGGATTCACGTCCCGCCGCGCTCACGGGTCGGCGAACCTGCCAGGGTCCGCCGGCCCCACCTCTCTATTGTGCGGTCGCCTCGTTCCGAGCCGCCGGCCTGTCCGCGAGCCAATCCCTGACCTCTCCCGCCCGCCATGCCACGGCTCGCACACCGATTTTAACCGGCGACGGAAAGCGGCCTTCCTTGAGCATCCTGTAAAGCGTCGACGTCGGCAGCGCCGTCAATTGCTGAACTTCAGGGCGACGTAGCAGCCGCTCGGGATTGTTGTTGTCCACGTTAGCACCTCCGAGAATGCGTGATTCCTCGAACATGCCAACATCGCTGGTGGTAGGTCTAGAGGGTATACGGGAGTATAAAATGCGGGGATTTTATTCTTTGGAACTTTCTTCCAGGATTTCCCTAACTCGGCCCGGTGTGAGTTCAGCCGCGTTCGCGACTCGTTCGATGGCGGCCATCGGGGTCTTGGCGTGACCTTGCTCCTGGAGCCAGGAGACGAAGCGGACAATCAGACGGTGTTTAATGGTCCTAGGAATGTCCTCAGTCTTTCGAAAGTCCATGTCCAAAGAGGGTCGCTTTCGCGGACGCTTCGGGCGCTTGATCTTGCCCGTCCCCACGCCGTACCCCCACAAAATAAGTTCGGGATGCATGTCGGCATAGTCGCGGGCAATCTCAAGCAGCTTATCAAACGCCCAAACCCGCCAGTGGTGGGGGAGGCCTGGTACTGTCGTTGTCGCCAGCCCCACCAGACGGCGGATGATGCTCCTCTGACCGTCGAAATCATCGGGCCATTCGAGATGGGGTTCGAGAAACCGCTCGGCGTCCGCGGCAAGTTTGAACGAGAGCTTGAGGAGTTCGTCAATGGTCGGTTCAGCCATGTATCGCCACCACCTTCCCGTGGTCGCCGGCGAGGAACGCGGCCCACTGGTCCATGAGCCGTCGCCGCCGCTCGAACAAGTCGGACCGGAAGTAGGCCCCCTCAACGCCCGCCACGGTGTGCGCCAGGGCAGCCTCAGCAATCTCCCGTGACTTCGCTGTCTCCGCGCACCAATCGCGGAAGGATGACCGGAACCCGTGCACCGTGCACCGCTCGGCAAGGTCCACGTCTCGGAGTACCATCGTCAGGGCCATGTCGGAAAGCGGCCGGCCGCGCTTCATGGGAGATGGAAAGACAACGCCGGAGCCATCAGAGAGCGTCCGCGCTTGCGCCAGGACGGACAGGGCCACGTCTGACAGAGGGACACGATGCTCGGTAGCCGCTTTCATCCTCGCGGCCGGGATCACCCATGTCCGAAGGTGTCGCTTGAGCCGCCGCATGGCGGGCAACGCGCCGTCCAGGCCCTCGCCGGCCACATTATGTTCGACGTGGCCGTGAGCTTGCGCCCAAGACAGGATCGCGCGGACAAACTGACGGAGCCGCCGCGCGACCTCCGGTTTGCTGGACCATATCGGCGAGACGATCCGCAAGACATCTTCCCGCGCGACGGCGTCCACGGGCCGGTCCCCGAAGGCGGGCAACGCGCGTTATGACAGCACCTGTCGCCAAATCTTTTCGGTCTTGCCGCCGGGCCGCCACCTCGGCGAAAGTCGGCACCTTGGCCCGCCGCTTCTCGGCCAGCGGGTTTCGACCGTCCGCGATGGCCACGCGGTTCTCAAAGGCACGCCGCCGGGCCTTCTCAAGCGAGACAACCGGGAAGGCCCCCAAGCCAACATCGTGGCGCCGGCCCTCGATGGTCAAACGTTGGATCCACGACCTGGAGCCGGACGGCGTCACCCGCAAAAATAGGGTGTCACCGTCGCCGTACCTTCCCGCCTTCGCGACGGATCGCACGAAAGCCGCCGTGAGCTTTCCCATGATTGCCCCCTTTTCGGTTCGACTCCGCGCGGGAATCGAACCCCAGACCCACACACAGACCCACGCTGTACGTGGGAACCTACAGGAAGCGCTGAAACTGTCAAGAACTGAAAACCCCTGTTTATAGGGTTTTCGTGAGATTTTGGGAATTTGTGGGAACTGATGAAAAGGAGAAGTGGCGCGCCCGGAGGGAGTCGAACCCCCAACCTCCAGATCCGTAGTCTGGCGCTCTATCCAATTGAGCTACGGGCGCAAACTGTTGGGGAAAACTGGGAGAAATTAACCACACTGACCGGGAAACCGCAATGCCTCCCTGGCAACGCCGCCCATGCCTGGTAGGCGGCCGTATTGGTGATTGAAACCGGTTTCCGGTTAAGATACCGTACAGTTCAGTATCTCGCCGGGAGAATACCACCATGGAAATGACCCACCCCGCGACACGTGAAGATCTGGCACGACTTGAAACCCGCGTTGTGGAGCGAATCGGCACACTAGAGAGCCGGTTGGTGCGGGACATGCGCGAATCGGAACAGCGCGCCGCCAGCCGCGAATGGCGCATCCTCGGCATCGTCGTCAGCATCGCCGCCGCGGTGGTACCACGGTCCGTTATCTCGGCTAACCGCTGAACTCGTCTACGAAATCTATCGAAGGAAGGGTGGCGGAGAGAGAGGGATTCGAACCCTCGGTACCCTTTTGGGGTACACACGCTTAGCAGGCGTGCGCCTTCGACCGCTCGGCCATCTCTCCGAAGCAGGCAACGAACCGGCAATATGGCACACGGGGCGCACCGGGTCAAATTTTGGGAATTATATAGCAGTTTACCCAAAGCCCGCCGGTCGCGAAGCCAATCAACGGAACCGAATCGGCTTGACTATCGACCGTCACCCGTCATAACAGAGACAGTTGCTTCAGTTGCGGGCACCCCGCGATGAGTTAACTACGCTACTTTTTGACCCAGAGAGCAAAAGCTCTTAGGCCATATTGGCTAGCGTAGACCCTGGTTCCGTCTTTTGACGTTACCCAGGCTCGAAAGATCAGCCGGTATCCCGGCCGAGATCGTGCTGCCATTGGGCACCTCCTTTCTCGCGGTGCCATGAACACCGCGGGCGGTATCACGGTGGAGGTCCTACTCGAAAAGAGGCGAGGTGCCCGCAACTGAAGCAACTACTGTGTGTAAATCGTTGGTTTTCCTTATGCAGTGAGGAGAACGCGGCCTTCACGAGACTCCTGCGGCACCTGGGGCAATGCCGCTTCAAGGTCCACTTCATTACTGGGTACGGCGCTTTTTGACGTGAGCCTGTAGTACCCCCGCCCAATTCTCTCGAACCGATCGTCGCGGTGTAGCATTCCCCCGACTATCGCCTCCGGTCTAGTTGCGCCCGTATGCCAGCCCAACAGCGTCATCCGGTCCAGTACCTCACGTATTGAGAGCGCTTCGTCGGGGCTAGCCTTGAATGCCATCAGCGCCGCATCAGGACCAGACATGCTAGCGGCTTCATTCTCGTTGGCGAGCAATACCTCAAGGTAGGCTCTCGCCGCCTCCGTTTCCTTCTTGATCTTCTCCGCCTCTTTCAGCTTCGCTTCGCCCTTCAGTATTGTCTCACGGAGCATTTCAATCATCTGCTTGTTATTGTCCTGCATCACTGCGTTCCTCCTTTACGGGTGGGATAGTAGGGGGCCGGGCAGTCCCGGCGGGGCCAATGGCGGCCTCCTACTACGGGCTTGAAGCGGTGGCGGAAATATGGCACACTTATAGACACAAAGGGGGTGTCCTTGCATGTGTCCCTCCCTTTTTTGCGGCCCCGTCGAATTAGCTCCCCAGCGGTTTTTCGGGGCCGCGCTATTTTTGCTAACTTTGTTGTACCACCTCGCCGCGCCCCTTACAAGTCCCCCCCCCGCCGCTGTTTTTCAGCGCACCATAGCAAAAGGGGGGCGAACCCTCGTATGGATTATTTCTGCTTTCTATGCTGATTTGGGTTGACAGCCTTCTCGTTTGCGGGTAAACTACTCCCATAATTCGGAGGTAGGAAAGATGGCACACAAAGCACCCGGCAAAGCATTCAGACAGGGACTCTCGATCAAGGAACTGTTCCGCATGTTCCCGGACGATGAGACGGCGGAGCGGTGGTTCACGGAAGTACGGTGGGCGGAAGGCGTCCGCTGCCCGAAGTGCGACTCGGAGAACATCCAGGAGCGGGCCACCCGAAAGCCGCAACCCTACCGCTGCCGGTCCTGCCGGAAGGACTTCTCTGTCAAGACGGACACCCTCATGCACAACTCGCCCTTGGGTTGCCAGACGTGGGCCATCGCCATCTACCTCATGACCACAGGCTTGAAGGGCGTGTCCTCCATGAAGTTGCACAGCGACCTGGACGTGACGCAAAAGACGGCGTGGCACCTGGCCATGAGAATCCGGGAGACCTTCGAGGATGACGGGGTTGCCTTCGCCGGGCCGGTTGAAGTAGACGAGACCTACATGGGCGGCAAGGAGAAGAACAAGCACGGATCGAAGAAGCTCAAGGCCGGGCGTGGAGCCGTTGGCAAGGTTGCCGTGGTGGGCATGAAGGACCGGGAGACCAACCGCGTGACGGCGGAAGCCATCGAGAGCACGGACGGGCTGACCCTCAAGGAGTTCGTGCTGGATCAGGTGGCCGATGGCGCGAAGGTCTATACCGACGAGCACGCGGGGTATCGCGGCCTGCCGAACCATCAAGCGGTCAACCACTCTGTCAAGGAGTACGTAGACGGGCAGGCCCATACCAACGGCATCGAGTCCTTCTGGAGCCTCCTGAAACGCGGCTATCACGGCACCTACCACAAAATGAGCGCCAAGCACCTGGACCGCTACGTCAACGAATTTGCCGGACGGCACAATCCCCGGTCCGAGGATACCCTGGACCAGATGGCGGGCATTGCCAACCGCATGAGCGGGCGGCGGTTGCCGTATACCCACCTGATCGCTTCGCAGGACAAACCTGTGCCGTCAGCCGGAAGCGACGTGTTCTGATGGCCGTCCCGAATTGGGCAAACCGGACCCTGTGGACCGGAGACAACCTGGACATCATGCGGGGCATGAACTCCGAGTCCGTGGACCTCGTCTACCTAGACCCGCCCTTCAACTCCAACCGGGACTATGCCGCGCCCATCGGCTCCGAAGCGGCTGGCGCGGCGTTCAAGGACACCTGGACCCTGGACGATGTAGATGAGGCATGGCACGGCGAGATAGCCGACCGGGACCCGACCCTGTACGCCATCATTGACGCGGCCGGATATTCCCACGGGAAGGGGATGAAGTCCTACCTAATCATGATGGCCGTCCGGCTCATGGAAATGCGACGTATCTTGAAGGGCACCGGGTCTGTCTACATTCACTGTGACCCTACCGCGAACCACTACCTGAAAGCGCTTATGGACGCCGTTTTTGGCCAGAGAAATTTCCGAAGTGAGATTGTATGGCGGCGCAATGAATCGGGTGCCAAGGGAAGCCAGCACTCGCCAATGAGCTGGGGAAACAACGTCGATTATCTGCTCTTCTATACGAAAGGGGGTAGGTTCACATTTGAACCCCGATCCAACACTTTCGCCGAGGACGACCTTCATCGGCGCTTTCCGAAGGTGGACCAGAATGGTGAGCGATACAACACCAAATTGACCGCTTGGTGCCAACCTTCAATGGGAGACAGGCCGAACCTTTGCTATGAGTTTCATGGCATGTGGCCGCCCCATTCGTCGGGTTGGCGACTCAGCAAGGACCGGATGGAAGAAGAATGTGCCAAGGGCAACATTGTGGTGGCAGATGGGAAACTGGAACGGCGGTCCTATGCCAAAGACTACCAAGGCGTATCCCCTGGGAATCTATGGGCAGAGAAGGAACTACTGCTCGGTGCTCAGTCCCATGAACGCGTTGGTTATCCAACACAGAAGCCTTTGGCACTGCTGGAAAGGGTCATAAAGGCCAGCTCCGACAAGGGGCAGGTCGTACTGGACCCTTTCTGTGGATGTGCTACGGCCTGCGTGGCCGCTGAAAAGCTCGGACGCGAATGGGTAGGGATAGACCTGTCACCGAAGGCGGCTGACCTTGTAAAGCTCCGGCTACGGAAGGAAATGGGACTGTTCTACGACATCCGCCACCGGCTGGACATCCCGCGTCGGCTGGATCAGGGCAAGGTTCCGAACTACAAGACGCACAAGCATACCCTGTTCGGCATCCAGGAAGGGCTATGCGCTGGATGCCGAATCGCCTTCCCGTTCCGCAACATGACCATTGACCACGTGGTGCCACAGTCCAAAGGTGGAACGGATCACGTGGCGAACCTGCAACTACTGTGCGCGGCCTGCAACTCGATGAAGGGAACGCGGAGCCAAGAGGAATTCGTCGCGGTCCTGGTGCGGGAAGGTCTGCGACAGCAAGGAGCACGGACATGACAACCGAGAAGCCGAAGAAGTTGAAGCGTGGCCGTCCCGAGAACCCGAAGTATCAGGAGACCGTCCGCATTGACGCGCCACCTGAGACCGTCGCCAAGTCAATCATGAAGCGCCCGCCGAAGGCCGAAAGCGAGTGGCGCTACCTCAAGAACAAGCCCCGGTAGGGAGACCACCGCAATGAACAGCGACACAAGACTAACCGTGGAAGAAATTGCCAAGGAAGTGGGTGCGGTTGTCCCATGCCAAGGATGTGGAAATTACGATATCTACGCCGACGACCCGGACGCGGATGGTATGGCCTATGCTCGGGCTACCAATTATTGGAACGATCAAGACCGCGCCTTCAGGGGCATGACGCGCGAAGAGGTAATGCGTGTTGTCAAGGCAGTACTCAGTAGCGCCTCCTATGACTGTCCAAGCTGCGCCAATCCAAACTAGAAGTGGTCCCGCCGATTCGGGTAAACTGCTATATAATTCCCCAAATTTTTCGGTTCCCGCAAATACCCGTCCCGCACCGGTCGGCTACGCTGGCCGGTGCGATTTGACAACACCGGAGTGCGCCAGTAACAAGTAGACTCACAGCCGGGACACGCCTTGAACCAGACGGGTTGCCGCGCCATGCGGCGCTGTCCTGATCTCAAAACACCAATCCTATGCCTGAAATCCGAACACGTTTCGCTCCCAGCCCTACCGGCTACCTGCACATCGGCGGCGCCCGTACGGCGCTGTTCAACTACCTGTACGCACGGCACTGCGGCGGGAAGTTCGTCCTGCGCATCGAGGACACGGACCGCAAGCGGTCGACGCCGGAGGCCATCGACGCGATCCTCCGGAGCATGGAATGGCTGCAACTGGAGTGGGACGAGGGGCCGTTCTATCAGACCGAGAGGATGGAGCTCTATCAGGAGCGGCTCGGCGCGCTCCTGAGCGCGGGGGACGCCTATCCCTGCGTGTGCACGCCTGAAACTCTGGACGCCAAGCGGCAGGCGGCGCTGGAGGCAAAGCGCAAGCCGATGTATGACGGGCACTGCCGGCCCGCGGAGCGAGCGGCAGTGCCTCTTCCGGAGGGCATCCCGTTCACCATACGGTTCCGGTCGCCTGAGAGCGGGCACACGGTAGTGGATGACAAGGTCAAGGGACGCGTCGAGTTCGACAACACCGAGCTGGACGACCTGATCCTGGCCCGGTCGGACAGCAGTCCCACCTACAACTTCTGCGTCGTCTGCGACGACATCGACATGGGCATCACCCACATCATCCGGGGCGACGATCACTTGTCCAACACCCCGCGTCAGATGCAACTCTACGAGGCCTTGGGCTCGGCGCCGCCGGTGTTCGCCCATGTGCCGCTGATCCTGGGGACGGACAAGAAGCGGTTGAGCAAGCGCCATGGCGCGACCTCGGTCATGGCCTACCGGGACATGGGCTACTATCCCGAAGCGCTGAACAACTATCTGGTGCGGCTGGGGTGGTCACACGGCGACCAGGAGATCTTCGACAGCCGGGAACTGGTGGACAAGTTCGACATCGACGCCGTGGGCAAGTCCTCGGCGGTCTTCAATCCCGAGAAGCTGCTGTGGCTCAACGCCCACTACCTCAAGGACCGGCCTCCGTCCCAACTGGCCGAGGACGTACTCCCCTACCTGACAGCCAAGGGCTACAGCCTCCCCGAAGACCGTCCGTGGCTGGAGAAGATGGTCGAAACTTTGAGGGAACGCGCCAAGTCCCTGGTGGAGCTGGTGGAGATGGCGCACTATTTCCTCACGGACACCGTCGACATCGACGAGAAGGCCGGGCGCAAACACCTGGTCCCCGAGACCAAGAATCTCCTTCAAGAGGTGTCGGTAAGACTTGGAAATCTAGCGGATTTCAACGAGGCCGGCATCGAGCAGGTCTTCGGCGACATCGTCGCGGGGCGGGACATCAAGCTGGGCAAGGTGGCCCAGCCGGTCCGGGTGGCCCTCACCGGCTCCACCGTGAGCCCGGGAATCTACGAGGTCATCAACGTGCTGGGGCGGGACGTCACCCTGGCGCGACTCGCGGCAGGAGTCCGCTACATCGACGCCCACCTGTCCTGAAGCTACTTCTCTCCGGTTCCCGGATACACCTCCGGGACGAATGTCTGGTCGGTGATGGGCGGGCGGACGTACGAGCCGGCCTCCGTGCGTTGAGGGAGCTCGATGGGCTTCTGCGCCAGGTCCTGATACGGGATCATGCTCAGCAGGTGGTGGATGCAGTTCAACCGCGCGTGCTGCTTCACGTCGGCATCGACCACGTACCAGGGAGCCTCCTTGGTGTCGGTGTAGGCGAACATCTCGTCCTTGGCCCTGGAGTAATCGATCCAGCGGCGTCGCGACTCCAGGTCCATGGGACTCAGCTTCCAGCGTTTGTGCTTGAGCTTGAGCCGGTTCTGGAAGCGCCTTTCCTGCTCTTCGTCGGATATGGAGAACCAGTACTTGATCAGGGTGATGCCGGATCGGATGAGCATGCGCTCGAACTGCGGGCACGTACGCAGGAACTCGCGGTACTCTTCCTCGCTGCAGAAGTTCATGACCCTCTCGACGCCGGCCCGGTTGTACCAGCTCCGATCGAACAGAACCATCTCTCCGGCAGCCGGCAGGTGAGGGACGTAGCGCTGGAAGTACCATTGGGTCTGCTCGCGCTCGGTGGGCGCCGGCAGGGCCACCACCCGGCAGATGCGAGGGCTCAGGTGCTGGGTAATACGCTTGATGACGCCGCCCTTGCCCGCGGCGTCGCGGCCCTCGAACAACACCACCACCTTGAGCCCCTTGTCCTTGATCCACTCGAGCATAGTCACGAGCTCGATCTGGAGCCGGAGCAACTCCTTCTCGTAGCGCTTGTTGTCGATCTTCCTGTGCCGGTGCGCCGTCTCTTTGCCCGCCTTGTCCTTCCGCTTCTTCGGCTGCTTCTCCGTCTTGTCCATGTTCTTCTCCTCGGTAACGAAGACTCCGGCGACCCCTCAGCGGCGTCGCCCGCGGACCCTCTCGTGGTTCAGCACGTAGAGGCCGCTGCCGCAGACCAGCGCCATCCCGGCGTATGTCACCGCTTCCGGCCAGTGGCCGAAGAACAGCACCCCCCAGAACACCGACATGGGCAGCGCCACGTACTCGAACGGCGCCAGCGCCGCGGGCACCGAGATGCGGTATGCCTGGGACATGAGGTAGCTGGCGACTCCGTTGAGGGCGCCGATGCCGATGAACAGCGCGCCGTCCGCGGTTGACGGGACCGTCCAGGCCCGCAGCAGGAACGCAAGGCTGGCGCCGTCGTCGGGCGAGAACCGCCCGTCTCCCGCCACGAGCCCCATGGTGGCGCTCGCGGCGATGAAGCCCGCCTGGGCGTAGAAGGAGATGGTGGAGGCGCGCTCGGTGGTCCCTAGGCGGCGGGTCATGATCTGCATGACCGCATAGCAGCAGGCCGCGGCCAGGGGGAACAGCGCCACCAGCCGCAGGGTGCCTTCACCGGGACGAAGCATCAGGATGACGCCCGCGAGGCCGACACACACCGCGGCCCAGCGGCGGAGGCCCACTGACTCGCGCAGCACGAACGTCGACAGCGCGGTGATCAGCACCGGCGCGATGAAGAAGATCGACGTGGCCTCGGCGATGCTCATGGCGGCCAGGGCGAGGAAAAAGGTGCTGTTGGCGATGATCAGCAAGGTGGAACGGGCCAGATGCAGGCCGACGCGGCGGGTGCGCCACAGCCGAAAACCGCCTTCGAGACGCATGGCGAGCAACGTGACCGCCACCGCGCTGGTCGCGCGCACCAGGATGATCTCATGCAGCGGATAGTCCCCGCTCAGCCACTTGATGGTGGCATCCTGGAGGATGAAGATGGTCACCGCGCCGACGACGCAGGCGATCCCGAGCATGCGATGGTCCATGGCCCCGATTCCCACCACCTTGACGCCTGAGGCGTATTAATTTATCCTTGGAAATCACGGTGAGGAGTCGGCTAATTGGTAAGCCACCTGACTCTGGATCAGGCGATTGTAGGTTCGAGTCCTACCTCCTCAGCCACGGTCCCATCGTCTAGCGGTTAGGACGCTGGCCTCTCACGCCAGAAACACGGGTTCGAGTCCCGTTGGGATCAATCCCCAACACCACCTTCACACATTACCCCTTAATCCGTCGGCGGTTTTTTTACCGGACCGGCTTGCCAGCGTAGCTTGGCGGTGCGCTACCGATCCAAGAGTCCTGTGGTGCACCCTCGCTGGTGAACTGTCCGGCAAGAGTGGCGTAGGGCTCCGGCAGTTCCACCGCGGCGGCGCCGCCGCCCCAGAGCCCGTCGAGGTCGTAGACCCGTCGCACGGGCTCGTAGAAGATGTGCACCAGCACGTCGGAGAAGTCCATCAGGACCCACTGGCCCCGGGCGTTTCCCTCGCTGGACAACGGACGCAGGCCGTGGGAACGGCCATCCTCCCTGATTCCTTCCGCGATACTCTGGACGTGACGGTCGGAACGACCCGAGCAGATGATGAAGTATTCGGCGATGGTGGTAAGCCCACCAACCTCCAGCAAGGCAAGGTCCTGGGCCTTCTTCTCAAGCGCGAAGCCGCAGAGCCGTAGCGCCTTCTCTCTGGCGTCGAGCGCCGGCGTTTCAGGCACTAGCACTCCTGCAGCTCATGGTAGAGGTGTTGATCTTTCACGTAGCGCTGCACTTCCGAAGGAACCAGGTCGCGAATCGATTTCCCCTTTCCGAGCAACTCCCGTATGTCCGAGGCGGATACGGAGACGTCTGTCAAACGCTTGAACAGGATCTCCTTGCCGAGCTCGTTCCGGAAGCCGGATTGGACTTTGCCGTCGAAGCGAACCGTGTCTTCGAAGCGAACCGTGTCTTCGAAGTGAACCGTGTCTTCGAAGTGAAGCGGATCATAGCAAAACGCCTCCCGCACGACAACGGGGATCTTCTCGTAGGGAAGCTCGTCGCCGAACCCCGGCCGGGAGGTGACGATGACGTGGGTGAGGGTCAGCAGCTCACGCCATTCCTTCCAGGAACCGATGAGCAGGAAGGCATCCAGACCGAGGATCAGGTACAACTCGTCCCCGGGGGCGAGCCGAGAGGAGAAATGCCGCACGGTGTCGATGGAATAAGACGCCCCCGGACGGGTGACCTCCACGTCTGAGACGCTGAGGCCCGGGTTGTCCGCCACCGCCAGCCGCACCATCTCGAGGCGATCCTGCGCCGCCGCCCCGGGCCTGCCGCTCCGGTGCGGGGGAACGCCGCACGGCACGAAGCAGACCTCGTCCAGCGCGTACGCCTCCCGAACCTCCTCCGCGCTCCTCAGGTGGCCGGAATGGATGGGGTCGAAGGTGCCGCCGAACAGGCCGAGTCTCATGGGATCAGTTGCGCACCTGTCCGTCGCCGAACACGAAGAACTTGGTGCTGGTGAGCTCTTCCAGCCCCATGGGGCCGAAGGCGTGGATCTTGCTGGTGCTGATGCCGATCTCCGCCCCCAGGCCGAGCTCGCCGCCGTCGTTGAAACGGGTGGAGGCGTTGACCAGGACCGCGGAGGAATTGACCCGGGCGACGAAGTCCTCGGCCTTGCCGCGGTCCCCGGTCACGATGGTCTCGGTGTGATCCGAGCCGTATTTCCGGATGTGCTCGATGGCCTCATCCATGTCGGCCACTACCCGCACCGCCAGCACCAGGTCCAGATACTCCTCGTACCAGTCCGCCTCGCTCGCCGGCGCTACCGCATCCGCCAGCGCCCGGGTCTTCTCACAGCCGCGCACCTCCACGCCGCTCTCCCTCAGCCTGCCGATGACCTCGGGCAGAAACCGCGGCGCCACCGCCTCATGGACCAGCAGGGTCTCCATGGCGTTGCAGACCGATGGGCGCTGGACCTTGGCGTTGAGGGAGATGCGCTCCGCCATCTCCAGGTCGGCGTCACTGTCCACGTAGACGTGGCACACGCCCTTGTAATGCTTGACCACGGGCACCAGGGAGTTGGCGACGACGAACCGGATGAGCTCCTCGCCGCCCCGGGGAATGATCAGGTCCACATACTCCTCGAGCTTCAGCAGCTCATGGATCATCGCCCGGTCGGTGGACGCCACCACCTGAACGGCGTCCGCCGGCGCCCCCGCCTGGACGCATGCGTCCCGCAGCACGTCGCCGACGGCCTGGTTGGAGAACTTCGCCTCGCTGCCGCCCTTGAGGATGACGGCGTTGCCGGATTTGATGCACAGCGACGCGGCATCCGCCGTGACATTGGGCCGCGCCTCGTAGATGATGGTGATGACCCCCAACGGGATGCGCATCTTCCCCACCTCGAGGCCGTTGGGGCGTTGCCACTTGCGGGTGACCTGCCGCACCGGATCGGGTAAAGCGACGATGTCCCGTAGGCCCGCGGCCATGGCCGCCACCCGCTGGGGATTCAGCGTCAGGCGGTCGATCACCGCCTCCGAAAGCCCCTTCTCCCCCGCGGAGCCGATGTCCTTGGCGTTCTCGGCCAGCAGGAACTCCTGCCGGGCCTCGATGCCGTCGGCCATGGCCAGAAGAGTGCGGTTCTTCAAGTCGGTGGAAAGATTGGCCAGGGCCCCGGCCGCTTCCTTGGCCCGCCGCCCGATGGCGCGTGCTTGCTCGGCTACTGCCATGAGATGACTCCTCGTCCTGACGACCTCTGTTCCGGGAGGGTGTCGGATTAGCGAAGCGTAATCCGACACCCCCTAGAGCACCACGAGATCATCCCGGTGGATGATTTCGTCATAGGCCTTGTATCCCAGGATGGCCTCGATCTTGCCCGAGTGCGATCCCTTGATCTTCCTGAGCTCCTGGGCGCTGTAGTTCACCAGGCCGCGGGCGAATTCGCGGCCGGTATCGTCCAGGCACCGTACACACTCGCCGGCGTTGAAGGAACCGCGTATGTCCCTCACCCCCGAGGGTAGCAGGCTCTTGCCCTTGACCGTCACGGCGGTGCAGGCGCCGTTGTCCACCATCACCTCCCCGGAGGGCTTGAGGTTATACAGGATCCAGTGCTTGCGGCTGGTCAGGCGATTTTCCTCGGGCAGCACCAGCGTGCCCGACTCCCGGCTTCCGTCGAACAGGCCGTTCAAGACCTCCCGCTCCCGTCCGTTGGCGATGATGGTGGGAATACCGGCCTGGCTCGCCTGCTCCGCGGCGCAGAGTTTCGAGAACATGCCCCCCCGGCCCAGATCCGACGGTCGCGTATCCTGCGCCGCCTTCTTGGCCGCGGCGAGGTCGTTGACCACCGGCATCAGCCGAGCGTCCTTACTGGACTTCGGGTCGCGGTCGAACACCCCGTCCACGTCGCTCAGGATCACCAGCAGGTCCATCTCCATGAGCGTGGCCACCAGCGCGGAAAGCTGGTCGTTGTCGCCGAACTTCATCTCTTCCACCGCCACCGTATCGTTCTCGTTGACGATGGGGATGATGTCCCAGTCCAGCAGCGTCTTGAGCGTATTCTTGGCGTTGAGGTAGCGCGTGCGGTTGGCGAGGTCCTCGTGGGTCAGCAGCACCTGCGCCACCTGCTTCTGGTAGCCGGCGAAGGAGTTCTCGTAGAGCGCCATGAGACGGATCTGGCCGACGGCCGCCAGTGCCTGCTCCTGGGGAAGATCCCTGGGGCGTTTGGCCAGCCCCAACCGGCTGATGCCTGATGCAATGGCTCCGGAGCTCACGATCACGAGCTTCTTTCCCTGGTCGTGCAACGCCGCCAGCTCGCGCACCAGACGTCCGATACGCCGCGCGTGCAGGCCGCGCTCGGAAGACAGGATGCGACTCCCGACCTTCACCACGACCCGTCTCGCCTGGCGAACGTATTTACGTCTCAGGTCAGCCATGAGACTCCATGTCCCTCACCTCTCTCCCGCCGGCTGCAGCGAGTGCCTTCTGCTCCGCGAGGCCGTCCGCCAGCGTGGCTTTGAAGCGCTCCAACCCTTCCCCGGTGACGGCGGAGACCGCACAGAAACGGTAGCCACGCGACTCGAAGAACGCCTCCAGCGTCCCCACCACGCTTCGGTCCGGCAGCAGGTCCACCTTGCTGGCCGCCACGATCTGTGGCTTCCGTGCGAGTTCCTCGTCGAACAGCGCAAGCTCGCGGTTCACGGTCTCGAAGTCCGTTCTCGGGTCCATCCCCCCGAGTTGGAACACGTCCAGGACGTGGACCAGCAACCCGGTCCGGGTCACGTGCTTGAGAAACCGATGCCCCAGCCCCTCGCCGCGATGGGCGCCTTCGATGAGTCCGGGGATATCCGCCGCCACGAAGCTGCCGTCGCCGTGGCGCACCACCCCCAGGTTCGGCACCAGGGTGGTAAAAGGATAGTCGGCAATCTTGGGCCGCGCCGCCGAGATGACCGATATCAGAGTGGACTTGCCGGCGTTCGGCAGCCCGATGAGACCCACGTCAGCCAACAGCCGCAACTCCAGGCGAAGCTCCCGCTCTTCTCCGGGAAGGCCCGGCTGGGCGAAACGCGGCGCCTGACGCCTGGAGGTGGCAAAGCGGGCGTTGCCCTTGCCGCCCTTGCCGCCCCGGGCCACGATCACGTCTTCCGAAAGCGCATCGATATCGGCGATGAGGTCTCCGGTATCCGCATCTCGAATCATGGTCCCAACGGGCACCCGGATCACCCGGTCCGCGCCGTTCCTTCCGTGCTGGTCCTTGCCGCGCCCGTGCTGGCCGCGGTTGCCGCGGTAGAGCCTCTGGTAGCGCAGGTCCAGGAGGGTGGAGAGGTGCGGGTCCGCCACCACCCGGACGTCACCGCCGTCACCGCCGTCGCCGCCGTCCGGACCCCCCTTGGGGATGAACTTCTCGCGGCGAAAGCTCATGCAGCCGCGGCCGCCGTCGCCGGCCTGCACCGTGATCTCAACCTCATCGACGAACTTCATGACGCGTGGGCTCCGGGCCCTCCAATGCGGTCACTTGCAGGGCGATACCGGTCACGGCAAAACGAGGAAAGGAATACAAGGAAAGGAATGCGGCGAGGCCGCAAGGATCGAAGCCCCCCAGACCTGCGCTCATGCGCGAGGGAGCCTCTCAGGCGGGAACGATGGCGACTCGTTTTCGCGACCGGCCCCAGCGTTGATACTCCACCGTACCCTCGATCAGGGCGAACAGCGTGTAATCCCGCCCCATGCCGACGTTCTTGCCCGGATGGATCCGGGTGCCCAACTGACGGACGAGGATGTTGCCCGCCTTGACGTGTTCCCCGCCGTAGCGCTTCACGCCACGCCTCTGTCCGTGGCTGTCGCGACCGTTACGGGAGCTTCCACCTGATTTCTTGTGCGCCATCGGTTCTTCCGCCTCACGCCTGGATTTCGACGATTTTCAGGGTCGTCTGCATTTGGCGGTGGCCCTGTTTCCGCTTGTAGCCCTTCCGCCGTTTCTTCTTGAAGACGATGATCTTCTTGTCGAGCCCCTGCTTGACGATCTCCGCCGTCACCTGGGCCTGCTCCACCACCGGTGTGCCGATCCTGGCCTGCTCGTCATCGTCGCCGCTGACCAGCAGCACCTCGTCCAGGGTCACGGTGGCGCCGACCTCCCCGCCCAGGCGCTCCACGTCGAGCAACTCGCCCTCGGCCACCCGGTACTGCTTTCCGCCCGTCTTTACAACTGCATAACGTCCCATAGTTGCATGACTTTGTAATGGAGAAGGGCGACAATGTCAAATGCTCGCACCGGTTCGAACCGCGTTTCCCTCACGCTCGCACATCAAGCAGGCGCAACTCCAGGGCATGCGTACCCTGCCATTCGTTCTCCCGGATCCGGTAGGCGATGTCCACGTTGTCTTTCACCCGGACGGGAAGCTTCTCGGGGGGACCGAAGATCACCGCGGTCACGGTGTGCTCGTCGTGCCTCAGCCGAAAACGCGAAACCCTGTTGAAGTCCCGGCGCTCGCAGACCTCCACCCCCCGGGTCTGGAACACCGGCTCGGGATTGCCCACTCCGAAGGGGCCCAGGAGCCGCATCTCCCGCACCAGGCCGAGACTCAACTCGCGGAAGTCCACCTCCGCGTCCACGTCCAGGTAGGGCTGGAGGTCTTCCTCGCGGAGAGACTCCCTGGCCGCCTTTTCGAAACGGTCGGCAAAGGCCTCGAAGTGTTCCTCCCGGATGCTCAGGCCTCCGGCGTACTCGTGGCCGCCGAAACGCTCCAGCAAGTCGGCGCACTGCCGCATGCCCTGTACCATGTGAAAACCGCGGATGCTCCTCCCAGAACCCTTGCCTTCACCGCTCTCGAGCCCGATGACGATAGTCGGGCGGTGAAAACGCTCGACGATCCGCGAGGCCACGATGCCGAGCACCCCGGGATGCCAGCCCCGGCTCCCCACCACGATGGACCACCGGTCCTGGAGCCGTCTTTCCTCG
Organism: uncultured Binatia bacterium (SeqCode); assembly: GCA_965218305.1. Taxonomy (GTDB): domain Bacteria; phylum Desulfobacterota; class Binatia; order UBA9968; family JAJDTQ01; genus JAJDTQ01. Next base: position 1,650,592 of record OZ244617.1, read on the forward strand.
ATCTGCGCCAGCGCCTCGTCCAGCACCTGCGCCTCGGTCTCCCGCCGCTCCCGGTTGTGGCCGTCCAGCTCCCGGGCGATGTCGTCGGCGGTCTCCCGGGAATCGGTGGTCAACATCTCCACCACCTTGACCGCCGCGTCCATGCGGCCCGCGGCGTTGATCCGCGGCCCGAGCTGAAAGGCCACGGTGCCCGCGTCCACCGCGCCGGGAGGCAACCCCACGACCTCTCGCAGGGCCATGATGCCCGGACGCGTGGAGCTCCCCAACTCCACCAGGCCGCGGCGCGCCAACACACGGTTGGCGCCCCGAAGCGGCACCATGTCGGCGATGGTCCCCAGGGTCACGATGTCCAGGTGACGGCGGATGTCGGGCACGGCGTTGGGCTCGAACCAGCCCGATTCCCGGAGATTCGCCCGAAGCCCGATGACGAGGTAGAAAGCCAACCCCGCGGCGCAAAGACCCTTGTCGGGAAAGGCGCAGTCGGGCCGCTGGGGATTGATGACGGCAGCCGCGGCGTCCGGCAGCCGTTCCGGCAACTGGTGGTGGTCGACGATGACCACGTCCATGCCCAGGGTCCCGGCGTAGACCACCTCGTCCGCGTTGGAAATGCCGCAGTCCACGGTGACGATGAGCGTGACGTCACGGGAGTGGAGATGCTCGATCCCCTGCCGGCTCATGCCGTAGCCCTCGTCGATCCGGTGCGGGATGTAGAACATGGGCTCGCCGCCGATCTCGCGAAGGAACGACACCAGGACGGCGGCGCCGGTGGTGCCGTCGACGTCATAGTCGCCCCAGACGCAGACCCGCTCGCGGTCGCGCAACGCGCGGCAGATGCGTTCCACGGCGTCGTCCATCCCGGCCAGCAGGTGGGGCGGAGGCAGATCGGTGCTCAAACTGGAGGAAAGAAAGCGGCGGGCCGCGTCCGAATCCGCGAACCCGCGTTGCACCAGGATCCGGGCCAGCAGCGGCGGAAGCTCAAGCTCCTGGGCCAGATGGGCCGCCGTGGCGTCGTCGGCCTCTTTGAGGATCCAGCGCTTGGGAGCGTCTTGCAACTTTCCCGTACTGCGGGTTATCGCCTTCGGCCTTTTTCGAACAGGAGAATCGTCGGCGTGGCCACGAAGATGGTGGAGTAGAGCCCGGACAGGAACCCGACGAAGAGCGTGAACGCGAAGGGCCGGATCACGCCGCCGCCCAGCACCAGCAGCGCCGTCAAAACCAGCAGCGACGTCACCGTGGTCAGGATGGTCCGCCCGAGGGTTTCGTTGATGCTGGTGTTGATGATCTTTTCCATGGGGTCGCGGCGGTGCTTGCGCATGTTCTCCCGTATGCGGTCACAGATCACCACGGTATCGTTGACCGAGTAGCCGGCGATGGTCAGCAACGCCGCCACGATCGGGAGGTCCAGCTCGAAGTTGGCGATGACCAGGGCCCCCACCGTGATCAGCACGTCGTGGATCAGGGCGACGATGGCGCCCAGCCCGAAACGCAACTCGAACCGGATCCAAATATACGCGCCCATCATGATGGTGGCGAAGATGACCGACAGGATGCCCCTTCGCCGCAGGTCGTCGCCGACCTTGGGGCCCACGGATTCCACCCGCAGCACTTCGTACCCGCCCTTGCCGAACGCGTTGTCGAGGAGGTCCCGGATATCCCTCCCGATCGTATCGATCTGGGTACCCGACTTCTCCATGCGGATCAGGTATTCGCCCGTGCCGCCGCCGCCGAAGTCCTGGACCACTCCGCCCAGCGGGGACTGCTCCAGCGCCGCCCGCAGTTGTCCGATGGTCACCGTGTCCGCGAACTTCACGTGGACCATGGTCCCGCCCTCGAAGTCGACTCCGAGGTTGGGGCCCTTGGTGAACAACAACAGCACCACTCCCACCACGAGCACCGACGACAGCACGAAACCCCATCGGCGGTAGCTCAAGAACGGTATCTGGGTTCCCGGCTTGATGATTTCCATAGTCTTGTCAGTCCAATCCGTCGTGCGTCGGCGCCTCGGGCAATCTTCGGCGCACTAGACGGACAGCCGGGCCAGGTTCCGCCTGGCCAAGCGGTAATCGTAGTAGATACGGGTTCCATACACCGCGGAGACCACCGTCGTGAGAATGCCCACGCACAGGGTCACGGCGAAGCCGCGCACCGGACCGGTGCCGAACTGGAACAGGATGACGCCCGCCAGAAAGGTGGTCAGGTTCGAGTCGAGGATGGCCGGTATGGCGCGCTCGTAACCCGTGTCCACCGCGGCCCGCGCGGATTTTCCGTTCCTCACCTCTTCGCGAATACGCTCGTTGATGAGCACGTTGGCATCCACGGCCATGCCCATGGTCAGAATGATGCCGGCGATGCCCGGCAGGGTGAGCACTGCCTCGAAACCCGCGAGGATCGCCATCATGAAGAAGATGTTGAGGACCAGTGCGACGTCCGCCAACACGCCCGCGCCGCGGTAGTAGGCCACCATGAAGATGAGCACCAGGACGCTTCCGAGAATGAAGGAAAAGATCCCCTTCTCAACCGAGTCGCGTCCCAGGGACGGCCCGACGGTGCGCTCTTCGAGAATCGTCACCGGCGCGGGCAGCGCGCCGGCGCGAAGCACGATGGCCAGATCCCGTGCCTCCTGAAACGTGAAGCTGCCGGTGATGGACGCCACACCGCCGGAGATCCGCTCACGGATCTGCGGGGCGGAATACACCCGGCCGTCCAGGACGATGGCCAGCAGCCGTCCGACGTTCTCCCCGGTGAGGCGGTCGAAGGCGGTACTCCCCACGGAGTTCAGTGCCAACTCGACGTACACCCCCTCGAGCTGGTCACCCCTGCGAACGTTGGCGTCGGAGATGGCGTCGCCGGTCATCAGGGTCCGTGCTTCCAGCAGGTAGGGGATCTTCTCCCGCCGCACCCCGGGCGAACCCGTGTCCTCGTATCCGAACAGGACCTCACGGCCCGGCGGCGGACCCGAGCGCACCGCCTGTTCCACGTCCCCCCGCTCGTCCACGAGCTTGAACTCCAGCAGCGCGGTCTTGCCGATGAGCGCCTTGGCCCGCTCCGGATCCTGGATTCCGGGCAGTTGGACGAGTATGTCCCGCCGTCCCTGGCGCTGGATGGTCGGCTCGGTGACCCCGAACTGGTCGATGCGGTTGCGGATGGTCTCCAGTGTCTGATCCACCGCGAAATCGCGAATGTTCTCGAGCTCCCGGCGGGCGAACACGGCCCGCAGCTCGGCGCCGTCCGCGCCGGCGCTGGAGCCCGACACCTCCAGTTGCGAGAACTCGGTGGAGAGGAGGTCGCGAATGCGATCCATGTCGCCCTGGGAGGCCGCGACGAGCAGCTCGCCGGACGGGCCGATATCCAGCCCCTTGAAGGCGATGCCGCGCTCTCTCAACTCGTCCCGAAGGCCGCTCCGCACCCTGCGCATGCGGTTCTCCACCGCCTTCTCCACCTCCACTTCCAACACCAGGTGCGACCCGCCTTGAAGATCCAGCCCCAGACGAATGCCGTTCTCGGGCAGAAACCACAGGCCGGACACGAAGCTCGGAGCGAGATAGGCCACCGAGACCACGATGCAAACCACCAGCAGGACCAGGCGAATGACCAGGCTTTGACGCATGCTTGTTTCCCGAACCGGAGCGCGCGGAAGCCGCCGGACGTACCCCGGCGGACGACGGCCCTACTTGCCCTTGGCCTCCTTGACCCCGGTTGTCTTTTCCCCTCTGAAGAGCTGAGCGATGTGACTCCGACTCACCCTGAGTTTCATGTTGGGCCCTACTTCAAGGGTCACCTCGGTCTCCGTAAGCGCCTGCACCTTGCCGAAGACCCCGCCCGTGGTCATGACTTCGTCGTTGCGCTTGAGCTGCGACAGCATGTTCCGGAGGTCCCTGGCCTTGCGCTGCTGCGGTCGAATCAGAAGAAAGTAGAAGACCGCGAAAATGAGCACCAGCGGCAGCATGCTGATGAAGGTGCTGGGGCCGCCTCCGGCCTGCGCATAGGCTACGTCCCACATGTTTTCCTCCAAGACTTCTTCAATGCGAGTATCGATGACTTCCGGCCGCTGCCCCAGAACCTGCGCCCCACCGTCTCAACCGGCCGCCTCGGGGAGTTCCCAGATCCCGCCGGCTACGCTCTCCAGACTCGACCGATCCCGAATGGCGCTACGCAGTTCCGCCATCAACCGCTGATAATAGCAGACGTTGTGCAGCGTGTTCAGGTAGGCCGCCAGGATTTCGCCGGCCACGTAGAGGTGGCGAAGATAGGCACGCGAAAAATGCCGGCAACCATAGCACGGGCAGTGCTCGTCCACGGGACGCGGGTCCCTGGCAAACGCCGCATTCTTGATGCTGAGCTTCCCGGTGGCAGTGTATAACGTACCGTTCCTGGCATTCCTCGTCGGCAGAACGCAATCGAACAGATCATAGCCGGACCGGACCCCATGAATCAAGTCTTCCGGCTTTCCCAGGCCCATGAGGTAGCGCGGGCGGTCCTCCGGCATCAGCCCCGCGGTGAAGCTTCCGATCTCCGCCAGGAGCGCCGGCCCCTCGCCGATACCGAGGCCTCCGGCGGCAAAACCATCGAAAGGGAGGTCGCGCAACCGGGCCGCGCACGTCTCGCGCAAGTCCTTGAAGACCCCCCCCTGAACGATCCCGAACAACGCGCAGTCCGGGTTTCGGGGCGCCTCCAGCGAGCGGCGCGCCCAGCGGACGGTGCGGTCCGTCGAATCCTTGACGTAGTCGCGGCTCGACGGGTACGGGATACATTCGTCCAGCACCATGGCCACGTCCACTCCCAGCGCTTGCTGGATGCCGACCACCTTCTCGGGGCTCAGGAAATGCGCGGAGCCGTCGAGATGGGAACGGAAGGAAACTCCCTGTTCGGTGATCTTGCGCATGGCCGCGAGGCTCAGCACCTGGTAGCCGCCGCTGTCGGTGAGGATCGGCCGCTCCCAACCCATGAAGGCGTGCAAGCCGCCGAGGTCGCGAATGACCTCCCCCCCGGGCCGCATGTACAGGTGATAGGTGTTGCAGAGGATGATCTGGCTCGCGACCTCCAGAAGGTCCCGGGGCGACAGCGCCTTGACCGCGCCCCGGGTCCCCACGGGCATGAACGCGGGTGTCTCCACCGCGCCGTGGGCGGTCTCCAGGAGGCCGGTTCTGGCCCGGCTGTCCGGGTCGTTGTCGGTAACCGTGAATTTCATGATGTTGAGGGGGTTTAAAGGGATCCCTACAAGATCAGCATGGCGTCGCCGTAACTGTAAAATCGATAGTCTTCCTCGATGGCCTCGGCATAGGCACGGCGGACCAGGTCAAGGCCCGCCAGCGCCGCCACCATGGCCAGCGGGGTCGAATGCGGCAGGTGGAAGTTGGTGACCATCGCATCGATGCCGCGGAACCGGTAGCCGCCGGTGATGAACAGGCGGGTAATGCCGGAATCGCCGACCACCCTGCCCTTGCGCCGGACGATGCTCTCCAACGTACGCGTGGTGGTGGACCCCACGGCCACCACCCGCCTCCCCTCCGCCCTGGCGCGGCGGATCCGCTCCGCCGCCGCCGCGGTCAGCGTGTACCACTCGCCGTCCATGCGGTGATTCTCCACCACCCGTTCCCGCACCGGACGGAAAGTCCCGAGCCCCACGTGCAGGGTCACGCACACGCTGTCCACGCCGCCCGCCACCAGCTCCTCCAGCAGCGCCTCGGTGAAATGGAGGCCGGCGGTGGGAGCCGCCACCGAGCCCGGCGTGGAGGCGTAGACGGTCTGATAGCTGTCGCGATCACTCTCTTTCACGCCGCGCACCCGCTCGATGTAGTGGGGCAGCGGGGGCGCCCCGAGAGCGTCGAGCACCTCCCGGAAACGCTCGGGAGGATCGAACCGAAGACCGTACCGGCCCGACCCGAGCTCTCCCTGGACCGTCGCCGTCACCTCTCCGGAAAACACGATGCGTCCACCCACTCGCGGCTTCTTGGAGGCGTCCACCAGCGCGAGCCAAAGTCCGCGTCCGACGTCGAACGGCTCCACCAGCAGCACCGTCGCCCTGCCGCCGCTCTCCTTGCGCCCTTCGAGGCGCGCCGGGATCACCCTGGAGTTGTTGAGCACCAGCAGGTCGCCCGGCGAAAGGAACTCTCCCAGGGAGGCGAAACGGGAATGGGTGATGGCGCCTGACCGGCGGTCCACCACCATGAGACGAGCCGACACCCGATCTTCCACCGGGTAGGCGGAAATCAGCGCTTCAGGAAGGTCGTAGGCCAGTTCTTCCAGCAGCATGGCACATGACCGGGTTCGGCACGGCATCACGCCGGCCGTTCCCGGTCAATGGTTGCAGATCAGGAGTCGTTCTCGGCCATCTTGTTCAAGAACGGTGTCAGGAGGTCTATCGGAACGGGGAAGATCAGCGTGGAGTTCTTGTCGCCGGCCACTTCCTGCAGGCTTTGCAGGAATCGGAGCTGCATGGCCATGGGCTCCTTGGCAATGACCGTGGCCGCTTCCTGCAGCTTCTGGGAGGCCTGGAACTCGCCGTCGGCCAGGATGATCTTTGCCCGCCGCTCACGCTCCGCCGAGGCTTGCCGGGCCATGGCGCGTTGCATCTCCTCCGGCAGATCGATGTGCTTGAGCTCGGTCAGCACCACCTTGATCCCCCAGGGGTCGGTCTGCTCGTCGAGAATCTTCTGGAGGTCGGCGTTGATGCGATCCCGCTCCGACAGGAGCTGGTCCAGTTCCGCCTGTCCGCAGATGCTTCTCAACGTCACCTGGGCCAGTTGCGACGTGGCGAACAGATAGTTGGCCACCTCCAGGATGGCCCGGTTGGGATCGAGGACCCGGAAATAAAGCACCGCATTGACCTTCACCGATACGTTGTCCCGGGTGATGACGTCCTGTGACGGCACGTCCATGGTGACGGTCCGGAGCTCCACCCGTTCCATCTTCTCGATGAAGGGAATGAGGTAGATCAAGCCGGGCCCGCGGGAATTCACCATGCGTCCCAGGCGGAAGACCACGCCGCGTTCGTATTCCTTGAGGATCTTGATGCCGCTGACGGCCAACCCGAGAACGATGATCAGCACGATGGCAAGGGGTCCGAATTCGAGCATGCGTTTCTCCTGCGCGGCGGCGTCCGACTCGAAGGCCTGCGCCTCCGTCAGCGCTCCGCGGCGCGTTTGACCTTGAGTATCATGCCGTCGTGTCCGACGACTTCGATCCTGTCGCCCGGGTCCAGCCGTTCCGGTCCCTCGGCCTTCCACACCTCACCATGAACGAACACCTTGCCCGTGAGGTCCAGGCGCTCCCGGACCTCGCCGAGCTCGCCGACGAGGCCCGCGTACCCCAGGGTCGCCTTCCTTCTTTGCGACTTGACTACCAGGAAGGACACCAACAGCACGAACGCGCTCAGGGTACCCACCGCCGCGAACACGATGCCGCGGTCCACCGACAGGTCCGATCCCTCCACGTCGAACAGCAGCAGCGAGCCCAGGCCGAGAGACACCACTCCGCTGATGCCGAGGAGCCCGAAACTCGGCAGGAACGCCTCGGCCACCAAAAGACACATCCCGAGACCGATCAGCAACAGCCCCGCGTAGTTGACCGGCAGAACCTGGAACGACGCCAGCGCCAGCAACAGCGCGATGCCGCCGGCGATGCCGGGGAAGAGCGCTCCGGGATTCGAGAACTCCATGTAGAGGCCCAGGATGCCGGCCATCATCAGCAGGTAGGCGATGTTGGGATGCGCCAGGATATTGATGACCTTCTGTTTCAGCCCCATCTCGATGCGCAGGATGGAGACGCCGTCGAAATCAAGGGTGCGCTTGACGCCGCCGATCTCCACCTCGCGCCCGTTGGCCTGCTTGAGGAGATCACTTACGTCATGTGCGATGATGTCGATGACGCGTTTCTCCAGCGCCTCGGTATCGGTGATGGAAATGCTCCGGCGCACGGCCTGGATGGCGAAGTCCGTGTTGCGCCCGCGACGCTGGGCGATGGTTTCACTGAACGAAGCGGTGAAGTTCTCGATCTTCTCGCCCATGACGCCCTTGATCTCCTGCCCTCCGCCCGCCACCGGATGGGCGGCGCCGATGTTGGTGCCCGGCGCCATGGCCGCGATGTTGGCCGCCATGGTGATGAAGACCCCGGCGGAACCCGCGCCGGCCCCGCTGGGCGCCACATAGACGATGACGGGCAACGGCGCGCTCAACATCTCCTTGACGATGGAGCGAGTGGAGGAGAGGAGCCCCCCGGGCGTGTCGAGCTGGATGATCAGCGCGCGGGCATTGCCCGCCCGCGCGCGCTGAATGCTCTCGCGGATGTAGTCGTTGACGGCCGGGTTGATGCCCCCGTTGATGACGATCATGTCGACGTGGGAACCGGAGCCGGGTTCCCGGGTGGCGCCTCCCACGCTCACGGCGCCCCAGGCGACGCCGAGGAGGAGAAGCGCCCACCACACGCCCGATCTGGACCGCCTGCGCATCATGGAGTGTCCTGTCCCCCGAGCTCCCGCAGGACGGTCTTGATGTCTTCCCAGACCAGCCGTTTGTCCCCCGGGTTCCGCAACAGATACGCCGGATGGAAGGTCGGCATCAGCGGGAGGCCGTGGTAGTCGCGCCATTGCCCGCGCAGGCGCGATATGGGCGCCGTGGACCGCAGCAGTGTCTGCGCCGCAAACTTCCCGAGCGCGATGATCACCCGCGGCTTCACCAGCTCGATCTGCCGGATCAGGAACGGCTCGCACGACTCGACCTCGTCGGGCTCGGGGTCGCGATTGCGCGGCGGACGGCACTTGACCACGTTGGCGATGTAGACGTCCTCCCGCCGCAGCTTCATGCCCTTGGTGATGATGTCGGTGAGCAACTGTCCGGCGCGTCCCACGAAAGGCTCCCCCTGGAGGTCTTCCTCCCCTCCCGGCCCTTCCCCGACGAACATCACGTCGGCGTCGGGGTGACCCACTCCGTAGACGATATTCGTGCGCCCCTGGGAAAGCCGGCAGCGGCGGCAATCGCCGAGAATATCCCGGAGCTGCTGGAGGTCAACGGCCGCCCCGGTCTCATCGTCAACGGCGGCGACCGTCGCATGCGGAACATCGGCGCGCGACGCCCCGGGCAAAACCTGAATCCCCGCCGCCTGCTGCTGCTCGAGGCAACTTCTGAGGGAAGTCGCCGTAACCGCCAAATGCTGCCGTAGGTCGAGCCTGTTCATTTCGGTAACCGCGAAACGGTATCTGATTCCTGTTTACGACAATACCGATGGCATGGCAATGCTCCCCTCGGCGCGCGCCGCGCACGCTTCGGGTCAAACGCCGCCGGGTTGGGACCGGCTCTTGTACTGAAGAAACCAGTCGTAGATGCGATCGGCCACGGTGTCCTTGCTCATGACCGGCAACGGCGTAGCCGTGCCGTCCCGGTCCAGCAGCGTGACCGCGTTGGTGTCCACGTCAAAACCGCTGCCTTCCGCCGTGATGTCGTTGGCCACCAGAAGATCGAGGTTCTTTCGTTGCAGCTTGGCCCGGGCATTCTCCACCAGCGACTCGGTCTCCGCGGCGAACCCCACCACGATCTGGTGCCTCTTCCGGTCGCCCAGCTCCGCCACGATGTCCGGGTTGGGAATGAAATCGAGGCGGATGGCGTCGCCGGCGCGCTTCATCTTGCTGTTCGACGTGGAACGCGGACGGTAGTCCGCCACCGCGGCCGCCATGAAAACCGCCGTGGCCGAATCGAACTCCGCCAGCACCGCCTCCCGCATCTCCTCGGCGGTCACCACCGGCACCGTCCTGACACCCTCGGGAGGAGCCAGCGCGGTGGGACCGCTCACCAGCACCACCTGGGCCCCACGCCGGGCAGCCGCCCTTGCCAGGGCGTACCCCATCTTCCCCGACGACCGGTTGGAGATGAACCGGACCGGGTCCAACGGCTCCCGGCTGGGCCCGGCGGTGACAATGATCTTCTCCGCTGCCAGATCCCTGGGCCTCAGCAGCGCCCGGATCTGCTCGACGATGGCCGCCGGTTCCGGAAGACGGCCCTTGCCCTCATAGCCGCAGGCCAGATAGCCCGCGGCGGCCTCCATGACGTGGTAGCCGGCGGCACTCAATTTCGCCAGATTCGCCTGCACCATGGGGTGAGCCAGCATGTGCACGTTCATGGACGGAACCACCAGCAGGGGCGCCTGGGTGGCGAGCACTACGGTGGTGAGAAGGTCGTCGGCGATGCCGGCGGCGAGCTTGGCCACGATGTTGGCCGTGGCCGGCGCGATCACCAGCAGGTCGGCGGTGTCCGCCAGATTGATGTGGCCGATCTCGGACTCCTGGGTCAGGCTGAACAGATCGGTAGCCACCGGCGACCCGGAGAGGGTCTGGAAGCTGAGCGGCGTGACGAACTCGGTAGCCTCCCGGGTCATCACGACCCGGACGGAACAGGAGTCCTGAACCAGAAGCCTCACCAGCTCCAGAGCCTTGTAGCCGGCGATTCCTCCGGTCACGCCCAGGACGATGTTCGGCTTTTCCACGAACCCGATCCTACACACAAGATGGACGGAATGCCACGCAAAAGTATCCCATCCACGGAACGTTTACAACGTTTCGGCACCCATGTGCCGGGTGGAGCAGAGGCTCCCACTCTTGATTTCAAGGGTTCGTGGTGGTATTCCGGCGGAACCCTTGAGAGCCCATGTCTGGTCCGATTGCAGCACATCCCAAGTTGCTCGGAATGGCCGGAATACAACTCGACACCCATGCACATTCTACGGCTGCTCGTTCTGTTTCTCCTGCTCCAAGTGAGCCTGCCCCAGCCGGCCCACTCCCAGGTCGAGCCCAGGCCCACGGCGGCGAACGGGCCGGTTCACGACACGCCGGAGTCCCAGGAACCGACCACCCGGGATACGCACTACGACCCGCTGGAATCGTTCAACTACAGGGTGTTCGAGTTCAACTCGAGGGTCGACAGGTTGCTGTTGAAACCCGTGGCCCAGGGCTATGCCGCGGTGGTGCCTCCGCCGGTACGGACGGGGGTGCGAAACGCCATCGACAACCTCGGCGTAGTCAGAAAGGTCGTCAACAACCTGTTGCAGGGCAAACCCCTGGACGCCGGCCGCGAGACGGTCCGTTTCGTCATCAACAGCACCCTGGGCATCGCCGGTCTTTTCGACATGGCGGACAAGATGGGACTGGAGTCCAGCGATCAGGACATGGGCATCACGCTGGGGCTTTCCGGAGCCAGCCACGGCGCCTATCTCGTGCTGCCGCTGCTGCCGCCGACCACCGTGAGGGACGGCGTGGGAATGGTGGCGGACTCGTTGATGGATCCGCTCGCGTGGCTGACGCCCTTCTATGTCCCCTTGAGCATCCGTGCCGCCGACACGGTCAACAACCGTGCCCTGAACATGGAGGCGTTCAACCAGTTGGAGCGCAGCATCGATCCTTACGGAGCGCTTCGGAACGCCTATCTGCAAATCCGGCAGCACAAGCTCAAGGCGGCCCGAGCGACGGGACCGTAGTTTTTCGCGGAACCTTCCTCGGCCACACCTCACCGACACGATCATGAGCAAGCCTTCACTCCTTTCCGGCAGGAAAATCGACCCGAAGCCCATCGATGCAACCACCACCATCGTCGAGCTGATCGACGACAACTTCGTTTCCTACAACAGCGGGCGTCTCCGGGAGGCCTGTCAGCTCTTCACCGAGAAGATTCTCGCGGACGACGTGACCGTGGGGCTGAGCATCACCGGCGCGCTCACCCCGGCCGGGCTTGGCATGACCGCGTTCATTCCGCTGATCGAAAACGGCTTCGTGGACTGGATCGTCAGCACCGGCGCCAACCTCTATCACGACACCCATTTCGCCATCGGCCTCTCCATGCACCGGGGCGCCTTCGACGCCGACGACGTCGAGCTGCGGGAGCAAGGCGTCGTACGCATCTATGACATCTTCTTCGACTACGACGTGCTCATCTCCACCGACGACTTCTTCCGCGAGATCCTGAAGGCCCCCGAGTTCCAGAAGGAGATGGGCACGGCGGAGATGCACTACCGGGTAGGCCGGTATCTCGACGAGAGAGAGAAGATCCTCGGGCTCGAACGGCGCTCCCTGCTGGCCGCCGCCTACCGGAGCGGCGTGCCGGTGTACACGTCGTCGCCCGGGGACAGCTCCATCGGCATGAACGTGGCGGCCCTGGCCTTGAAGGGCAACGGGCTGCGCTTCGACGTCTCGCGCGACGTCAACGAATCCGCCGCACTGGTGCTCGATGCCAAACGCGCGGGGGGACGAAGCGCCGCCGTCATCCTCGGCGGCGGATCGCCGAAGAACTTCCTGCTCCAGACGGAACCTCATATCCAGGAGGTGCTCGGGCTGGAGGAGAAGGGGTTCGATTACTTCATCCAGGTCACCGACGCGCGGGTGGACACGGGCGGTCTTTCCGGAGCCACGCCCGCGGAGGCCGTGAGCTGGGGCAAGGTGGATCCCGATCAACTGCCCGACTCGGTGGTCTGTTACGTGGACAGCACCATCGCCGTCCCGCTGATGACGGCCTACGCCGTCAACAGGCACCCGCCGCGACCCTTGAAGCGTCTCTACGACAAGCGCGATCAGGCCCTCGAACACATCGCCGACGAAATTCGAGAGAAGTTCGGCAATGTGCCGCTGGCGCAGCGCTGAGGATGTCGGCCAGGGGTCCGCACCCCGCCCATGCGTAACATGACGCGCGCGACCAGCACCCCCAAGACCTTTTTCAAGGTGGTGACCCCGGCGGAAGCCCTGGAGCTCCTTCGCCAGGTGGCCGCCGTGGACTCCGAAGCCGTCGACACCGTCGACGCACGGGGCCGCGTTCTGTCCCAGGACCTCCGTTCGCGAGTCGACCTGCCCCACTTCGACCGGGCGGCCATGGACGGCTACGCCGTCATGGCCCGGGATACCTTCGGGGCCGGTGCCAGTCTGCCCGCATACCTTAAGCTCACCGGTACGGTGGAGATGGGACAGGAGGTCACTCGACGATTGGGCAAGGGCGAGGCCATGCGGATATCCACCGGCGGCATGCTGCCGGCGGGAAGCGATGCCGTGGTGATGGTGGAGTACACCGAGGAGGTCGGAGACGGCATGGTGGAAATCCACCGGAGCGCTTCACCCTGGCTCAACGTCATCCGGGTCGGCGACGACATCAAGAAGGGCGACTCGGTCTTCACCCGGGGCCGGCGGCTGCGGGCCCACGATCTGGGCGCGCTGACCGGTATCGGCGTCTCGTCCGTCCCGGTCCACAGAAAACCGCGCGTCACCCTCATCTCCACCGGTGACGAGATCGTCGCCGTGGACCGGGAGCCCCTTCCCGGACAGGTGCGAAACATCAATCAACACGCTCTGGCCGGTCTGATCGCGGAGTGCGGCGCCGAGCTGAACGACCTCGGAGTCGTGCCCGATGACCGGGACGACTTGCGCGGCGCGCTTGCAACGGGACTGGACTGGGGCGACCTGGTGCTCCTGTCCGGGGGCAGCTCCATGGGGACTCGCGACATGGCGTTGGAAGCCATCCTGGCATTGCCCGAGTCCCGTGTCCTCTTTCACGGGATCTCCGTCAGCCCGGGCAAGCCTACGATCTATGCTCAAGCCGCGGGGAAACCCGTGCTCGGGCTGCCCGGATATCCCGTATCCGCGCTGGTCATATTCGACCTCTTCGCGGATCCGCTGATCCGAGCCCTTGGCGGCGAGCGATCTCCGGCGGCAGCCCTTCCGCGAAACACGGTCCGGGCCGTGCTGAAGACCAATGTTTCCTCACAGACGGGCCGTGAAGACTACATACGGGTCACCCTTGAAAGGAATGAGGACGTGCTTTACGCCTCACCTCTTCCGAGCAAGTCCGGCGCCATCTTCACGTTGGTCAAGGCGGACGGCATGGTGCGCATCGATCTCAACAGCGAGGGACTGGAGCAGGGGGAGGAGGTGGAGGTCCTGCTGTTCTGATACCATTCATTTGTCATGGCACGAAAAAGATATCTGAAGAAGACCCCGCTCGAAGAGGCACGGCATCTGTTTCTGGGAAACATTGACGACACGGGGCTCGAGCACGAGGCCCTTGCGGTCGACCACGCTCTTCACCGGATTACGTCCGAGCCCGTCTTTGCAAAGATCTCCTCACCCCATTATCACGGCTCGGCCATGGACGGCATCTGCGTGCGGGCGGAAGATACCTTCGGCGCCACGGAGTTCTCACCAAAGGAGCTCCGGCTTCTCGGCGATGGAACGAGCCCCGCGGGGTCCTTTGCGTACCTGGATACCGGCCATCCCCTACCGGCCTGGGCCAACGCGGTCATCATGATCGAGAAGGTTCGCCAGCTCGACGACGCCGTGGTGACCATCGACGAGGCGGTGGCCCCTTGGCAGAACGTGCGTCTGGTGGGCGAGGACGTGGTGGCTACCGAGCTGCTGCTGCCGCGAAACCACCGGCTGAGACCCTATGACATGGGCGCCATGCTGGCCGCGGGCCATACAGAGGTGCGTGTCAAGGTCCGGCCCAGGGTGGCCATCATTCCCACCGGAGACGAGATCACGCAACCGGGAAATCCGGCACAGCCGGGGCAGATCATCGACTTCAACTCCATCGTCCTGGGGGCGCTGGTAACGGAGTGGGGCGGCACGCCGGTGATATTCCCCGCGGTGCCCGACAATCCCGCCCTCCTCGGGCAAGCCCTCAGAGACTCCCTGGCAGACCATCACCTGGTAGCGATCATCGCCGGTTCATCCGCAGGCGAACACGATTTCACCGCGGAGGTGATAGACGACGAGGGCGAGCTGCTGGTGCACGGCATCGAGGTCATGCCGGGGAAGCCCGCGGTCCTGGGAATCGTGGCGGGCAAGCCCGTAATGGGCTTTCCGGGCTACCCGGTGTCTGCCATCGTCATCGCACGCGAGATCCTTCAGCCCGCCATGGACAAACTCCTCGGTATCGGCTCCCCTCCGCGTCCGAGCATCAGTGTCGTCGTGCCCAGGAAGATTCCCTCCCGGCTGGGACTCGAGGAGTTCGTCCGGGTCACACTGGGAAGGGTTGAAGACAGACTCGTGGCCATACCGCTGGCACGCGGAGCGGGAGTGATTACCACCATGGTCCGGGCTGACGGGTTCCTGCGTATCCCGGGTCTGGCGGAGGGGATCAATGCCGGTGAGGAAGTCGAGGTCGAGCTTTTGCGCTCCCCGGAGGAGGTGGAGAACACGGTGCTCTGCACCGGCAGCCATGACCTCTCCATCAGCGTGCTCGAGGATCAGCTCAAGAGCCGCTACCCGGAGCTGAAGGTCGCAACAACGAACGTGGGCAGCCTCGGCGGACTGCTTTCCATCCAGCGGGGCGAGACGCACATGGCGGGAACCCACCTGCTGGACCCCGACACGGGCGCCTACAACATTCCCGACATCAAAAGGGTCGTTTCCGGACTGCCCGTGGTGCTCATACACTGCGTCAGGCGGCAGCAAGGGCTTCTCGTGCCGCGCGGTAATCCCCGGCAGCTCTCCGGCATACGCGACCTCGCGCAAGAGGGCCTTCGGTTCGTGAACCGCCAGCCCGGCTCGGGCACGCGCGTCCTGCTGGACTTTCAACTCGCGCAGCTTGGCATGGACCCGGACGCCATCCAGGGCTACGACCGCGAGGAGTTCACCCATATGGCGGTGGCCGTGGCCGTTGCCAGCGGACTGGCCGATACCGGCCTGGGGATCCTATCCGCCGCCGATGCCCTGGAGCTCGACTTCATCCCGGTGGGCGACGAGCAGTACGATCTTCTCTTCCGACGTTCCTTCTACGAGTCGCCAAAGGGTGCCAAGCTGCTGGATGTCATCCGCTCCGAGGACTTCAAGCTGGCCATGCAGTCGCTGGGCGGCTACGACACCGGCGCCACCGGCGAGGTCCTGTACGAGCAGGGCTAGCGGTGCGGCGACCAACGGACGGTGCGTGACACAAGCTGAGATGAGAACCGCCATGTCGACACCCCATAACATCCTACTGATCCTCGCCCTGTTCGCCGGGATGCTGGTGCCGGGTGTGGCAGGGGCGCAAATCAAGACGTCGCTGGAAGGTATGCCTGTTGGCCAAAGGGCTCAAGTGGTGAGTTGGGAGGGACGCAGGGCCATGGTCCGGCGCCATCATCCGAAGCTCAGCTTGAGCCGTCAATGCCGCTTGCTTTCCATCAGCCGATCCTCGCTGTACCACACGGCCAAGGGCGAGAGTGCGCAGAACCTTGGGTTGATGCGGCGGATCGATGAACTGTTTCTGAACTACCCGTTCTACGGCAGCCGCCAGATGGTCCGTCATTGGTGGCGGGATGGAGTCTGTGTCGGTCGTCACCGCGTTCGGCGTCTGATGCGGCTGATGGGCCTACAGGCCATCTACCAAGCGCCGAGAACCACCACCCGGCATCCCCGCACCGGGTCTACCCCTATCTTTTGAAGGGGCTCGCCATCGACCGGCCCAATCAGGTCTGGTGTGCCGATATTACCTACATTCCCGTCCAGCGCGGCTTCTTGTACCTGGTGGCCGTCATGGACTGGGCCACCCGCCGCGTGCTCTCCTGGCGGCTGTCCAACACCCTCGATGCCCGGTTCTGCGTCGAGGCCCTGGCTGACGCCATGGATCGCTACGGCCGGCCCGAGATCTTTGGAGATGGCGACGCCGGCGTTTTTGAGGGCAGCGGTGAACTCGAAGCTGGTGAACTGGCTGCCCTGGTCGGTATTGATGGACGGCAGGGGCCGGTGCATGGCCGTATGTTGTCAGGTATGACACACCCAGTTACGTTGGATCAACCGGTAATGCCACGGCCAAGATCGATAGACCTCCCGCATATTCCACCAGCGGGTTCGCTGAGCAGGAAGGCCGCTACCGCCGCGACTTGCGAAACGGAAAGGGTCTCGCCCATGGATCCGAGATTGGACCCCGGCCGCTGTTGGTCGTAGTCCTGAGATGTGCCGGATCCCGAGGTTCTCGACACCGGTGCCGGCCTCAACACGTTCAGGGTGACATTGTCCTTGGCTACGTCCGCCACGACGGTCTCGAGCCATGCGGACAGGGCGGCGCTCATGACCGAGTAGAGTTGTCTTTCAGCGCTGGTCCCTGCGGTTCGCCAAGGTATCATCCAAAGGATGCGGCCCCATTTCCGTTCCTGCATTCCCTTTAAAAGTATCTCCGTAACTGCCTTGAAGCGAAGGAACCCATTGTCGAGTTGGTTTTTCCAGCAGCTTGGCGACAGCGTGTGCCGATCCTCCAGCACGGGACGCCGGGCGACGCCGAACAACAGGTCGATGGCCCCGAAATCGTCCACGATGCGGCTCATGAGCGCGACCGTCGACGGCTCGTCCCAGGCGTCGATGCGGTACCCTTTGGCCTTGACTCCGTTCTTGTCTGCAGCCTCGGAAGCGACCTTTTGCGCCGCCCACTCCTTGCGGGCACAGACCGCCACGTCAGCGCCCTCGGCCGCCAGGGCTCCAGCCACCGCCCGCCCGATTCCGCGGGAGCCCCCGTAGATCAGCGCGCGCCTGCCCTTGATGCCAAGATCCATGATGATTTCTGCTTTGATCCGGAATTGACGCGCATGAACTGTCTTGACTACGCGCTCTGCTGGGTGCGGCTCATTCTCGCTCTCAGGTTTATGGGGTGGTCCGGGTGCAGCGTTCGGAAGTCGGCCATCGAAAGCCACACCCTCAAGAGGTGGCGGCCGGGCCCGTTCTTATCTGCGGAGAACTCTGTTCGGGTATGCAGGACGACGTGATTGTTGAAGTACTCGATATCACCGGGCTTGAGGTCCACGGACACGGCCACGCGGTCGGCCACTTGGTTGAAGGCCGCCAACGCTTGGGTCTGCGCCGCGGTCAGCTCGGGAACCCCGGGAAGGCCCTGTGCCCGTTTGATATGGACCCTGTACGCACAGGCGTTGAAGAGATCGTCCTTGACGCTCAGGAAGGGCAAGAGGGTCCACTTGTGACCGTGGTCGGGGTGCGGCCTTTGCAGCGCCATGTGAAAGGGCTGGGTGAGAACCCGCAACTGGTCGGGATACTCGTCCCGCATGACGTTGTATACCGTAGCGGAGCTGGCGAACTTCCGCGTTCCGCCCTCGGAAGCTGCTCTCACGCACAGGAAACCGATGACGTCCTCGAGGTCGGCGTGGAAGGGGAGCTCCGCGGTGGCGCGAAAGCCGTAGCGGCCCTTACCCTTCCCCTGGGGCTCTGCGCGCACGTGAGCGAGCTTGACGCCTCCGGGCTGCTGCATGGGACTGCCGAGTTGGCGGCTCAGGGCCATGAAGGCCGCGGCGACGCCTTCCTTCCCCAACTCCTTTACGGGCAGGCCGCGCAGGATGCGGAAGCCCAGACCCGACTTCAGCTCATGTGCGGTCTTTTCGATCTCGGGCGCGAGGACCGGCAGTAAAGGCTTCTCCGGCGACTCTTCGGCGCCCGCGGTTTCCCTCGCTACGGCAAGCAGCTCCGCCAGTTCGCGTCCTGTAAAGGCGTGGCGCCAGGCTTCGGACCGCGTGAGGTCGTCGGGCTTCCATGCCGTGGGGTCCAGCGCTTCGGGCAGTTCTTCCATAACGCCTCCTGTGGGGATTACCCCGGTTGGTTCGGCAAGTCTACTTTTCCCGGAACGCCTCCTGCCGGTAGCCGCGAAGCGGTTGTAGCACGTACTCGATGAGCCGCTGCTTGCCCAGTATGACTGCGGCTTCGGCGGACATGCCGGGCAATAGCTCGATCTTCCTTCCCTCGATCTCCATATAGGTCTGCTCCAGGTCGATGAGCGCCTTGAACATGGGGCCTGCCATGTCCGCGCCGCCGGGCTGGGGAGAGCCGGCCATGGCGCCCGGAGACCCCTGACCCCCGGCTTGTCCGCCGGCGCTCACGGCATCCCTGCCGATGTGGATCACGGTTCCCTTGATGGCGCCGTAGCGGCGGAAGTCAAAAGTGGCAACCTTCAGGGTGACCTGCTGGCCGGGTTTGATGAAACCGATATCGGCATTGGAAACGAAAGCCTCCACCCGAAGGCCGGCGTCCCGCGGCACGATGATCATGAGCCGGGCACCGGGCTCCACCATGCCGGCTTCCGTATGCACCGCTAGATCTTGCACCACTCCGTCCACCGGGGACGCCAGGGTGTGCCTAGCGCGGTGCTCCCGAGCCTGGCGGATATCCTGGCGCAGCACGATCATCCGCTCCCGGACGGTCGCGAGATTGAAGCGGCCTTCCCGGTAGAACTCCGAGACGGTTCCTTCCTTCTGCGCCCGAAGCGCCGCCAGAGAGGCCTTGGCCTGAATCAGCTCCTCCTTGCGAAGCGCCATGTCGCCTTCGAGCTCTACCAGCCGCTCCTGTTCCTTGAACAGCTCGAGCCTGGAGGTGTGGTTCTTGCGGTAGAGCGTCTCCTGCATGGCGGTGCGCTCGCGCAGGATGGGCAGGAGTTTCTCAAACTTGGCAATGCCCGCCCCAAGGATGCGGAGTCGTGCCCGGCGCTCCCTGATCTGGCCGTCGAGTTCATGGAGGCGGGCACGGTGCGCCGCGATCTGATCCGCAAGAAGCCTTTGGTTGATGGCCGCGATCTCCTTTGGGGCGTCGCCAGGCGGACGGAAGAGTTTGGCTTCACGCCAACCCAAGAGCGCCTCCAGACGGGCGGCCTCCACCGACTTGATCTGCAGTTCCGAGGTGTGCTTGGAGATCTCGGCGTCCACCAGGGTGCTATCGAACTCGATCAACACGTCGCCCTTTTTGACCGCACTCCCTTCCTCCACGGCGATCCGCCTGATCTTTCCTTGTTCGAAAGAGCGGATGGTCTTGACTTGTCCTTTGGGAACGATGCGTCCCGGAGCCACCGCGGATAACTCCACCTCGGCCATAGAAGCCCATGTAAGCGTCGCCACCAGAAAGACGCAAAGCGCTAGCAGCAGCAGGATGTCCGCGCGTCGTCTCGGTCTATCCATCCTGTGCCTTCAACGGGTTCTGTGCAGCGGCCGGGCTCTCCTCCGGCAGTGCGATGAGGTTTTTGATGTTCTCCGTTTCCCGGTACACCAGTCTGGCGAAGTACCCGGTGCCCCGGGCCAACTCCGCGGGCGTGCCCTGCTCCACGATCTTGCCCTGGTCGAGACAGATGATGCGGTTCGCATTTCGGAGCGCGGAAAGCCGGTGGGCGATGATGATCACCGTATGGTCCCGGCCCAGGGCGCGGATGTTCTCATGTATCTGCGCCTCGTACTCCTTGTCCACCGAACTCGTGGCCTCGTCCAGGATCAGCACGCTCCGGAAATGGAACAGCGCCCGGGCCAGGGCGATGCGCTGGCGCTCTCCCCCGGAAAATAGCGCCCCCCGGGCGCCGATGCGGGTGGCGTACCCCTTGGTGGTGCGCGAGATGAACTCGTGGGCGCAGGCCGCTCGGGCGGCGCCTATTACCCGCGCCATGTTGCGCTTCCCGGGTTCCAACGCGATGTTCTCCGCGATGCTCCGCCGAAAGATCGGATAGTCCTGCTCCACATAGCCGATGTGGCTCCGGAGCCATGCCGGGTCGAGGATGACCGCATCGGCGCCGTCCAGCAGCACGCGCCCCTCGGTGGCCAGATAGAGCCTCTGGATCAGCCGGGTAATGGTGCTCTTGCCCGAGCCCGAGGGACCCACAATACCCAAAGTCTCGCCGGGCCTCACCTCGAAACTCACGCCGTCCAGCACGTAGCGGTCGTTGTCCGGGTACTGGAACCGCACATCGTCGAAACGGATGCTTCCATTGAAGGCCGAAAGCTTCACCAAGTGGCCGCCGTCGCGCTCCGTGGCCTCGTTCAGCACCGTCCCCACCTCCTTGATGAGGCCTCGGAGTCTTGAGAAATCGTAGGTGAACATGCAAAGGCGCATCATCGGCTGGGAGAACCGCATGTTCACCAGGTTGATGGCCACCAACTGCCCCAACGTGAGCTGCCCGTCCAGCACCATGGAGGCGCCGAACCACAGAAGCCCGGCGTTGGCAAAGCGGTTCACGAACTGGTTGTACTGGGTGGTGGATTCCCGAAGCGTCTGGGTATCCTCTTCGGACGATACGGCCGCGTCCACCCGCTCAGTGAGAAAAGCCTCCTGGGCCTGCTCCTCGTGCATGCCCTTCACCGTCTCGATGCCGCCCACGGTGTCGAGCACCGCTTCGTTGCTCTCCCGCCGGCTTCCCTTGGTCTGCCGGGTCCACTTCCGAAGCGTCGGCAGGACCGCGAACGCCGGGGCAAAGTAAAACGGCAGGGAGGCGAGGATGATCAATGAGAGGGTGAGGCTGAAGTTGAGCATCAGGGCCAGGAATACCAGCACGAAGATGACGTCCACGAACACGAACACCACGGCGTTGGTGAGGAAGCGGCGCAGGTGCTGCAGCTCTTCGATGCGGGACAGGGTCTCCACCGGGGTGTTCCGAAGGTAGAACGAGGCGGGCAGCTCCAGGGAGTGGCGGATGAGCCTGGAGAGAAGCGAGCGGTCCATGTCCCGCACTGCATGGCGCAGGGCCCTGTGCCGAGCGCCCCGCAGGATCGCCTCGAAGGCAAGGAACAAGAGCAGGCTCACGATGATCACGTCGAGGGTGGCGGCGCCCCGGTTGGAGATCACCTTGTCTATGATGATCAGAAAGGCGAAGGGGTAGAGGTAGCCCAGGAGGCTTACGAAAAAGGACGTCGCGATGAGCGGGCCGAAGACCGCCTTGTTGCTGAAGACGTGCTCGGCAATGGAACGAAGCGTGAACGCCCGGTCTTCGCCCTCCGGCGTCTTCGCCTGGACCGCGGCCTCGCCGGCCCACTCCTCCATGAACACCGATCGCCGAACCACGCGGGTGTTGCCGGTACGGTTCTCGATCAAATAGACGCTGTCGTCGTCCGCGGCCGCCACCAGCCCAAACCGGCCGTCCTGCCGCTGCACCAGCGCGAGTCCGGTCAGGTGGCGCCAGTCCTCGGGACTCATGGACTTGAGATCGAGGGACAAGCCGGCGCGCTCGGCGCAGCGCACCATCGCCTTGAGGTCGAGGGGGGATTCCTTGCCGAGTTCGCTCAGGATCGCGTCACGGCTTGTGCGAAGACTCTCTTCTCTACAGAGGTACAGAAGGCATGCCACGGCCGATGCCGACGGGTCAACGGCGGCCTCCGGTTGCTGCGGTCCACCGGGACCGCCTGCCCGCTTCGCAGATGGGCCTTCGGGTCCGCCGCCTTCACTCTTGTTTTCGGTTGTGGGTGTCATTCGTGCGCACCAGCACGAGGCTCTGCCCCGCCAAGTGGTCGACCAGCGCCTTGTCCGCCACTGCCGTACCGTTGGAAACCGGCTCCGGATCCAGCATGGTCCACTCCCTGGAGCCTTCCATCAACTCAAAAGCCTCCGGCGCCAGTTCCATGATCGCTGGACGCCGCCGCCCTGGTGTCGCCAGGACCGCAACATGAACCTGCCTCCGCTCGACCGCTTCTCCACTGCGGGCCGGCTCGAACAAAGGCCGCACATCGTGCCCGCAATGCACCAGCAACGCGCACGGATGGGCGCGGTACCATGAAGAACCGGGCTGTTTCGGGCACCCCGCCAACGCCTCGCCCTCCATCGCCGTCGGACGCAAGATCCGAGCCCGGGACAGCGCCAACTCAACGGCCGCTACGTCAGCCGCCCACGCCGGCGTAGTCGGCTTGTGGGCCCAGTTCTGGAGGAAATGGTCGAAAAAACTCTTGGCGTCCGGGTACCGCTGATACGTCTCGGGCGGATGCGTCGACGCATAGTCGCGCGTGATCGCTAAAAACCCGTGACCCAAAAGCGCCGCCGTTCGCTCGAAGGTCTGGCGGATTTTGCTGATCCGCTTGTTGTAGGAGAACTCCGCCTCAAGTCGAAGCCGCCCGATGTCCATGCCATCGAGGTATGGGTCCCGCGCCGCCGACTCCAACTTCTCCGTCCCGAAGATGAACGCCGCACTCGTCATGTGGCGCAGCAGCATGGTCTGTCTGTCAATGAGCCGTGGCATGGGTCGTGGATATTTCCTCCACCGCAGCCGCTCTTGCGACATGCTCCCGCAGCCGCGTCACGTCCGCCAGAAGCTCGTCGCCCTTCTCGTAGTCGTTGTCACGCTCCAGAATAATGGTCTGCGGCTGCTGCCGCCCAAGCGCGTACCCCAGGAGGTCCAGCGCCTGCTCCGGTACCTGTTGGCTGTGGTTGTCCGCGTAGAAGGGCTTATCCAGGTATGGCCGGCGGACCAACGGCCCGCCCGCCGCATGCACTCCTGTCACCACCCCCTCCGGCAATGCGTCCAGAAACCCCTGCGGGTCAACACCGTGGTTGTGGGTGTTCACGAACAGGTTCTCCACGTCCAGCAGCATCCCTACTCCGGTATCCCGGAACAGCAGGTTGAAGAACTCCGAGTCGCTCATCTCCTCGTCCGGGAAGTCGAACACGTAAGAGAGGTTCTCCAGGGAGAATGGCACCGGCAGACGGGCCTGGACACGCTCGATCTTCGGTATGAGCATGTCCGCCACCGCACGGGTCTTGGGTACCGGCAGCAGGTTGGCCAGATCGATACCCGGAACCTTGGTCCACGCCAGGTGTTCGCTGTAAGACGGGACCTTGAGATCCTCGATGGCCTCGCACACACCGTCCAGGTACTCGTCGTCCAGAGGCACGTCCGTACCGATGGAAAGACCCACTCCGTGCAGCACCAAGGGTATCCGGTCAACCAGGTTCCGGATCGCCCGGCGGGTATAGTCGCCTCCCCGGATGTAGTGATCCACCGTCACCTCCAGCACGTCGAAACGGTGCAGGTTCACCAAAGTCCACCGGGCAATGGGTACCCGGAAGCCGATGCCGATCAGGGGCAATGTGGATGGAGATGGGAGAGTCACACATCCTCCGGCCTAGCCCGTTTGATTTGGACGGCCTTTTGGCCGGCCCAGTGCAGAAACGAAGCCCCCAGGACGGCAAAAATGGCTCGGCGCCACCACAAAAGCATTTCCTCAAGATTCCACCAGCCGAGCAGCGTTGTTGTTTCAGCAAGGACGAGTGCGAGCACCAGTATCCCTGGAACAAAGTATCTGACCGGAGCGGAGAACGACTGGGTGTCGGAACCAGAAGCTACAAAGAGAGTCGCAGAGATGATGACCGTAAAAATCAGAAAAGTCAGGTCAGCATCAAAAGACTGGCTCTCGTGTCCCACCCAACGAGCAGACTGTAACATGAACCACATTGAGCCGGCTAAAATAGCTATGTATGTTGCCTTCGAAATTCTAAGATATTTGCTGAAGTTGTCATCGCCCTTAATTCTACGGAAGGCTCCCATGAACTCGAAACCCATAATCACCTTCCTCCCGGCGAGGAAACTCGGAAAGCCCTAGCGCCTCTCCTACGGCCCCGCCCACTTCTGTACGAACAGTGGAGGAACCGCATGGGGGACATACCGCCCTTTCTGCGGGTCCGTGATCTCCGTCTCGCACCGGGGGCAAAGGTAGAAGATCCGGCCGTCTGATTGTCCAATGCAGTTGGGCCACTCCTCCGACAGGACCACCCCGTCCGGACACCGGCAATCGGAATGCCAGTACTGCTGATTCGTCCGGAGGAAATGCTCGTGGATGTCAGCTTCCGGCCACCGGGCCGTGGACACCATGCCGGAGGCGCGGAGCAGCGAGGCCGACATCCTTTCCTTGGTCTTCTCGATCTGGCTGGACGTCATCCCCTGCACCTCATCGAATACCAGGAGGTCGAGCGGAGTCGATTCGGTCCGCATGGTCGTCCGCTGGGTGTTGGACGTGATGTTGATCCCGGTCCACATGAAATAGAGCGTGCTCCCCGCCAAGTGACAGGGCATCACGTTGCCCTCCTCCTGGCGCCCGACCGCATCTGTCATCAACACGCGAAGGTCCGGATTTTTCGTGAGCATCGGCTTGATTCGTTCCGACGAGATGTTGCCCGCGGTCGTCTGGTCGGGCAGGTAGTAGCCGATCCTGCATACTTGCCGCAGGGCCTGGTAGAGGCACCAGGTGAAGAACACCACGCTCCCGCCCATCTGGGCGGCCTTCATGATCACGGCTTCGGATTCGTGGAGCTCCTCGGGTGTCGAAGGAAAGGCGCGATAGATGGGCTCCAGGTACGCGAAGTCCTTGAAGCTGAAGAACTCTCGGTCGATCCAGAGGTAGGTTCTACGAACCCACTCATGGAACGGAAGGGTCTGAGCCAGGCGTTGTATCCGGAAGGACTGGGAACTCGTCTCGGTCTCCGTCAGCCAACTCGCCCACTTCGCCAACAAGTGTTCTGAGCCGGGCCCCTGCCTCAGCAAGGCGTTCTCTTGGAACGAACTCATAGAAGACCTTCTTCAGGGCATCGACGAACAGCTTCTGCAGCTTCTCGAACTCGACCTGCTTGGCGACTCTGGTTTGCTCGACCCTGGAGATCGCCAGCGTGGACGGTACATACAGGATATCCGGTTGCGCCCGCGTGCCCAAAGACTATGTGCATGCTTACATGTGGGGACCTAGCCGCTGCCGGCAGTGAGGGTCTACAGTCAGGGCGTTCAGTCAACCTGTTGATTTGGTTGGTGCCGGGAGCCGGACTTGAACCGGCACGGGCTTACGCCCGCAGGATTTTAAGTCCCGCGTGTCTACCTGTTCCACCATCCCGGCGCTAGATATTTCCATAACTTGCGGCTGGTGCTTCGTCAACCAAGTCACCGCTTCTCCCCGCCCTCAACCGTCTTGTCGCCGGCTCATGCGAGCCACCAGCCAGCGCCCCCCTACCGTCAGCACTCCCAGAGCAACGATGAGCAGCACGCCGAGGGCGGCGGTCTGTCCCGGATCCCCGTCTTCCCAGGTGTGCCACATGACGACGGACAGCACCCAGTTCTCCCGTGTCGCCAGGATCAACGGCACGGAGAAGTTCCGCAGGGAATGGGACGCCACCCAGATCCAGCCGCCGATGAAAGCGGGCAACACCAGCGGAAGCACGATCCGCCGCATGAGGGTCAGCCATCTCGCGCCGGAGACATGGCTCGCCTCCTCCAGCTCCACGTGGACCTGGGCCAGCGCCCCGGTCATAGTGCGGCTGCCGAAGGCGATGTAGCTCACCGTAAGTCCCAGCATGATGATCCAGACCGTCCCATACAGGCCCAACTCGTTCAGCGGCGGCTGCAGATACAGGAACATGAACGCGATGGCGACGATGACTCCAGGGAGGGCGTGGGGAAGGAACGTGACGGCATCGAGCAGGGATCTTCCCCTGAACCGTTTCCGGATGACGACCCAGGCGACGACGAGGGAAAGGAGCATGGTGAGTGTAGCGGCTCCCAGGGCCACCGCGAGGGTATTGAAGGTGGCGTCGACAACGTCGCCGTCGGAAAGGACCTCCCGGTAGTGCTCCAGCGTCAAATCCGGCAGAAGCTCCCAGGAAGGAACCAAGTACACGGGGAGCAGGGAGCTCCAGAGCAGCACGAAGCCGGGCGCCGCGATGGTCAGGGCGAAGTACAGGAGAAAGACGGCCAACGCCGCGTAGCGCCATTTGCCCAGCGCCGTGAGCCGCGGCCGGTAACCCTTGCCGGTGATGGTGGCGAAGCGCCCTTCCTGTCTCATGGCGTAGCGGTACGCGTACACCAGCAGAATGCTGACCAGCAGGAAGCTGGCGCCCAAGGCGGCGGACAGGCCGTACTCGGGAGGCGTGTATCGCTGGGTGGTGTAGAAAATATAGGTGGGAAAGACGTGAATCCCCGCCGGCAGGCCGATGACCAGCGGGATCTCCAGCGACTCGAGGTGTGTCATGAAGCTGTACATGGTGGCGCCGAAGATCGCCGGGGTCAGCAGCGGTATGAAGATGCCGAAGAACGTCCTGGGGCCGGAGGCGCCGGCCACCCGGGCCGCCTCCTCCAGGCTCGGGTCCATGGCCCTGAAAGCCCCCACCATGATCAGGAACGTCGTCGTGACGCCTCGCAAACCTTCCAGCAGGACCATGCCCCAAAGGCTGTAAATGTTCAGCGGACCGGTGGTGACATCAGCTCCGAACCATCCCAGGACACTCCGTATCCAGACGTTGAAAAGACCGATCTGGGGCGACAGCAAAAAGGTCCAGGACACGGCAAAGAGCAGTCCCGGCATGGCCATGGGGACGAGTATCAAGCCCCAGGCGACGTTCCGGAACGGCATGTCGGTGCGCTCGGTGAGAAAGGCGAAGAATGTGGCCAGGGCCACGGATATGGCCGTGCTGAACCCGGCCAGCATGGCCGTGTTGAAGAACATGGAGTAAGTTTGGGGGTTCGAATAGGCGCCGGAGTAATGCTCGAGCGTGAACCCGCCGGGGTCCCAGGGGTTTCCGAGGCGAAAGCTGAAGATGATGAGGGTGGCCAGGGGTACCAGGACGAGCCAGAGGGTCAGCGCGATGACCAGGACCACCACCCAATGCTCTCGTGCCCATCTGAGACTGCCCCATGTGCCGCCGGAAGCGGAGGGTCTTGAGATTTCCTCGTTCATCTCTGGCCCGGCTTCATCTTTTCAGTCAGGACACTATCTTGTATGGGTCTCGCGGAGATTTGTAAACGCACTTCGGATATACGACACTAATACGACGGGAGAACCGGGTTCAAGAGGCTCGTGAGGAGTGCATTCGGAGGAGTCGTCGTGGTGAATGAACACCGATACGTGGACGTCGATGGGCTCAAGACATTCTACCTGACCGCGGGGGAGGGCCACCCCGTCGTGCTGATCCACGGAGGATCGCCGGGGGTCTGTTCGCTCGTCAACTGGAAGTTGAACATGCAGCCTCTCGCCGCGTACGATCTCTGCCTGTACGCGTTCGACCAGGCCGGGTTCGGAAACACCGACAACCCCGCGGATTACTCCATGGAGTACAGGGTCGCCCACGCCCGGGCATTCATCGACGCGCTGAAACTCGAGCGCTTCCATCTCATCGGCAATTCCATGGGCGCCTACATCGCGGCGAGGATCGCGCTGGAGGACCCGCGGGCCAAGCGCCTGGTTTTCGTGTCGAGCGGCACGCTGGCGCCTCCGGGGTCGGCCGAGGCCGTCGCTCTCGGCAAGAAGCATTCCCAGGAGTTGAAGGAATACACACCAACCTTGGAGAACATGCGCGCCATGACCCTGAAGACGCTGTTCAAGAGCGAACTGGTCACCGAGGAGCTCGTGGGGGAGCGTTTCCGGATGAGCGCGGGACCGCACTTCGAGGCCATCCTGAAACGCTGGGAGGCGCCCCCCCGGAAGCCCATGGTGGAAGAGTTGTCAAAGCTCCGGAACGAGACGCTGATCCTCTGGGGCAAGAACGATCGGGGCGTGGCGCTGGAGAGAGGGGTCCTCCTGTTCGAGTCGCTCCCCGATGCGGAACTGCACATCTTCAACGAGTGCGGCCACTGGGTCCATTGGGATCAGGCGGAAAGGTTCAACCGGATCGTCGGCGACTTCCTGTCGCAACCCGGCTGAGCGGTCACTCCCCGGCACCCTCTGCCATCTGTCTTCGGTCGGCTTCGGAGACCCATCTTTCATAGCCCGGTATCACCAGCAGGCGGTTTTCCGCAGGGTCCCGGATGACCCCCTTGGGGTCGCGGCCGGCCTCGAGGGCCTCCATCGCCTCGAAGTACATGTTGCGCACCCTCACCACCCCTTCGTCGATCACGGACAGGTGCTCGTTCTCCCGGTCGGCAATGGCAGGCAGGCTGTCCAGCAATATCGCGTCCTCGGTGACGGGGACCCGCGGCATCGGGTACCCCAGGGTGGGGTTGTCGGATTCCCGGTATTCCCGGTACGGCTCGATGGGAACCGGCTTCCAGTCCGCGGTCAGCGGCGTGCCCTTGTACCGGCCGGGGTTGTCGGCGGGCTTGAACCTCACTCTCACCTGCATGGTGTGCGTGTCGTCGATGGGAACGCTCCACCGGGCCGACGTCTGCGGCGTCCCGCCGCCCCCTTCGAGGAGCCGTCCTCCGGCTCCTCCCGAGCTGATGCCCGGCATGAGCAAATAGTGCTCGCGGTAGTTGTACACGCCTTCCTTCGACGTGGGTCGAAAGCTCTTGTAGACCAGCCCGTGCTCCGTCTCGCTGAATCCCATCTCGGGCTCCGCGTTCAAGTCCGACCACGAGCCGCCGGAGCCGTGGAGAAAACTCACGTGAAACGGATCGAGGCCGTTCTCGACACACTGAAGCCAGTTGCAATTGGCAAAGCCCTGAATGATCGCGTAGTGCTCGCCGTCACCCGCCAGGAAGTCGAACCTCGGCAGCAGCGGCACGGGTTGAGGGCCGAGGTAGGCGAAGACGAGACCGCCCAGCTCTTCCACCGGATAGGAGGGATGGCGAATCGAGTCCGTGAGCCCGCTTTCCGCGGGCTCTCCGGGGGTCTGAAGAACACGGCCCTCGACGTCGTACAGCCATCCATGGTAGCGGCACCGCAGTCCCGCGGCCTCCACGTCTCCGAGGCACAGATTCGCGCGGCGGTGGGAGCAGTACGCCCCGAGCACACCCGGCCGACCCTCGCCGTCCCGGAAGAGAACGAAATCCTCGCCCAACAGCCGGACGAAGGTAGGCTTGTCCTTCGCGTCGGCCGACATGCCCACGGGCCACCAGTAGCGCCGGAGCAGGTCCCCCATGGGAGTGCCGGCCCCGACGCGGGTAAGGGTTTCGTTCTCTTCTCGGGTCATCGCCGACGACCGCCGCCCACTACTCACTACTTCTTTTTCTTCTTGGCCGCCGGCAGTCCCAGCAGTTCCTGAAACTCCCGGTTGTAGTGGTCCCACTTGCGCGCGCACTCCGCCCCGCAGATGGCAATGTACTTCCCCTTGGCCAAAGGATACTTCTTGGACGAAGGATCCCAGGGGAAGCCGCGGTAGGCATAGTTCTCGAGCACGTCCTGCCCGCCCGTGGATATCCACATGGCCCAAAGCTGGGTGGTGGCCGGCGTCTTCGACCACTTGGCCACGTAGAGCCGCGTCCCGATCTCCAGCGGGACCGGATCCGGCTGCACGAACTTGAGGTTCTTCACGCCCCGGTCGATCATCCGGTTGGCCGTGTGGTAGTTGATGGCGCAGGCCAGCGGAAATTCCCCGGAGGCGATCTTGCGCAGGATCGTCCCCTGTCCGCGAGTCAGCACGGCGCCGTTGGCGACGACCCCCTTCACCCACGCGAGATGCTTCTCGCGGACCTTGGGATCATGCTGGAACGCCTGCAGCTTGTTGCGCGTGTCGATGAGGAACTTTCCCTTCCACATGGGGTCGAGGCACGCGTCCCAGCCCGTGGGCTCCTTGCCCTTGGGGACCAGCTTGGGATTATACGCGTTGCCTCTGGCATTGCCCGTGGTCGACAGGAAATTGCCTTCGGGGTCCATGCCCCTGGGATCCAGCCTGGGCCAGCCCGCGGGGACGAACTTGGCGAGTTCCTCGTAGCTGAAAGGAGGCTTGACGAAGGCGCCCTCCTTCCAGTACTGGGCCTGGAACTCGCTGGCGATGTGCATGATGTCGTAGGGCGGGTTCTTCCCCTGCTTGAACTGGATGAGAAACTGCCCGAAGGGTCCGATGCCCACCTCCCGCTTGTAGGATATTTCCTTGACGAACGGGTAGGCCTTGCTGAAAGCCGGAAGCACGTTCTTGGTATCCCGCTTGGGCCAGTCCAGGGACATCCTCAGCTTGCCGCCGGTCTTTGCCATCTCGGCCTTGGATGCGGCGACGAGTTGCTCATACGCGTTGCCGGCGCCATATGCCGAGTGCGCCACGAAGAGAAAGAGCCCGACCATCGTGAACGCACACAACCGTAGCCTTCGTATCTTCATTGTCGTTCCCCTTTTCTACCAATGTCCTGTCCGGTTCATTCGCATGCCCCGGCGCCTATAGTTTGCCTGGGACCTGTAGGGGCGGGTTTCAAACCCGCCCGTGCACGGCCAACGCTCGATGCGAAACGATCGCTACGGCTGGTACGCCTCCGCGTATCTCAGCACCTTGACCCCCTTGGGCGCCCGCGTGGGGCCGTAGGGCGTCCCGCCCTCGATGAACACGCACGACCCCGCCGTGTACAAGGTATCGCCGATCTCCACTTCCCCCTCCAGCACGTAGAACATCTCGTTGAACGGGTGGCTGTGCACCGGGATGTCGGTGTCGGGACCCCAGTGCCGGATCATGATCGACGGGCCCCCGCCCTGCTCGTTCCGGTAGAGGAACTTCGTCTCTCCCCGCGGGGTCTTGATCATCTCGACACCGTTCTCGTTCACGTGGTGGACGCCCATGTTCCCTCCCCTTCCCTTCACGAAGGCGCCGAGCCTTCCAACTCTTCGCGCTCGGCCTCGGAAACCCATCTCTCGTACGCCGTGATGACCACCGTCCGGTTCTTTTCGGGATCCCGGATGACATTCTTCGGATCCCGCCCGAGCCTCACGTTCTCCATCTCCCTCAAGTACATGCTGCGCAAGCGGATGATGCCGTCGTCGATGGTGGACGAGAGATTCTCCTTCTCCCGGTCCACCCGCGGGCCCAGACTGTCCACCACCATGCCGTCCTCGATGAAGTGAAGCGGCGGAATGTCGTAGCCGAGCACCGGATTGTCCGACTCCCGGTACTCCTTGTACGGCTCGATGAAGTTCTCCGGGGGCTTCCAGCGGGCGCTGAACGGATCGCCCTCGTACTTGCCGGGATTGTCCGCGGGCTTGAACCGCACCCGCATGAGCAGCGTATGGGTATCGTCGATGGGCACGCTCCAGCGCGCGGCCGAGACCGGGGTGCCGCCGGAAGCACCCTTGAGATAGCGGCCGCCGCTGCCGCCGCAACTTATGCCGGGCATCAGCAGGTGGTGCTCACGGTAGTTGAACTCTCCCGGTTTGTCCGCCTTCCGGTAAGCCTTGTACACGAGCCCCCACTGCGTTTCCTCGAACCCCAGATCAGGCTCGCTGCTCCGGATGTCCGGCCAGGCGCCGCCGTGGGTGAAGCTCGGATGCACCGGGTCGAGGCCGTTCTCCACGCACTGCAGCCAGTTGCAGTCCTGCAGGCCCTGCACCGTCACGTAGAACTCCCCGTCACCGACCAGAAAATCGTACCGGGGCAAAAGTGGTGCGGGCTCCGGCCCGAGATACGCGAACACGAGCCCCCCCAACTCCTCCACCGGATAGGCGAGTTGGCGGATGCCGTCCTTGAGCTTGCTTTCCGCCGGCTCCCCGGGGGTTTGCAGAACGTGGCCCTCGATATCGTACAGCCACCCGTGGTACCGGCAACGCAAGCCGCCCGCCTCCACGTCACCCAGACAAAGGTTCGCGCGCCGGTGCGCGCAGTACGCGCCCAGCACCCCGGCCCTGCCCTGGCCGTCCCGGAACAGCACCAGGTCCTCGCCCATGACCCGGATGAACGTGGGCTTGTCCTTCAGGTGCGCCGAGATCCCCACCGGCCACCAGTAACGCCGGAGCAGCTCCCCCATGGGCGTGCCGCGGCCCCCCTGTGTGAGAATCGCGTTCTCCTGTTGCGTCGTCATCTCCATGATGAGCGCCTCCCGTCTCGGTCCAGGGTCATCGTCGATGTCGATTTCCCTATAGGGTACCTGGTCATCGCCCGTCAAGGGTTCCCGACCGCGGCCTTGCAAGGCATTCAGCTCTTCGCTACCGTGAGGCCGATAGAGTAGAGGTCGAAACGGGTAACGTGAACGGAAACAGTCGGTACACGGATCTGCAGCTCGACCGGCAACGCAACCGAAACGCCAAGGAGGCAACCGATGAAACGCGTGGCACACGTCGTGAACCAGTTCTTTGCCGGAGTCGGGGGTGAGGACAAGGCGGATGTCGCCGTGGCAGCACTCGACAGCCTTTCAGGGCCGTCACGTGGCCTTCAGAGGCTGCTGCGGGACCAGGCGGAGGTGGCTTCCACGATCTACTTCGGCGACAACTATTTTCATGAACGGCCCGAGGAGGCCCGGGCGGCTCTTTTGAAGGAGCTCGCGGCCGTCGAGCCCGACGTCGTGGTGCTCGGGCCGGCGTTCAACGCCGGACGATACGGCCTCGCCTGTGTCGAGATCGGCCACATGGTCGCAACCGAGCTCGGCCGCGTGTGCGTGACCGCCATGCACCCTGAAAATCCCGCCGTGGAGACGTACCGGGAATTCCATGATCCCAGCTTGTTCCTCCTGCCCACGACGGAAACCGCCGGCGGCATGGGCAAGGCCCTGGAGGATCTGGCCCGGTTCGTCCTCAAGCGGCTGCGCGAAGAGCCCGTCGGCGCGGCGGAGGACGAGGGCTATCTGCCGCGGGGTATCCGACTCCAGGAGCAGAGCGGGCGCACCGGCGCGGACCGCGCCCTCGACATGCTGTTCGACAAGCTCGAGGGCAAGGCCTTCGCTACGGAAGTGCCCATGCAGACCTGGGACCGGGTGGCGCCCGCCGCCGCGGTGAAGGAGGTGGGCAAGGCCAAAATCGCGCTGGTCACCACCAGCGGCGTGGTGCCGTGGGGCAACCCCGACGGCTTCAAGACCTTCCGCAATACGTTCTGGCGCAAGTACCCGGTGGCGGAGTTGAAGACCATGGAGCCCGGCATGTGGGAAGCCGTGCACGGCGGATACAACGTGGCCAAAATGAATGCGAATCCGCTGTACGGCGTTCCCCTGGACGCCCTGCGAGAACTCCAGCAGGAGGGAAAGTACGAGGATCTCTATCCCGCCTACTACGTCATACCCGGCAACCAGGGCTCGCCCGCGGCCATGCAGCGCGTGGGGCAGGAGATCGCCGCGGAACTCAAGGCCAACAGCGTGGACGCCGTGCTGTTGGTCAGCACGTGAGGCACCTGCAGTCGCAGCGGAGCTGTGATCAGCAAAGAATTGGACCGTGCCGGAGTTCCCGTGTCGATGGTTAGCGCGATGTTCCCCCTGGCGGAGCAGGTGGGCGCCAGCCGCATCGTCAAGGGTGTCAAGATTCCCCATCCCTGCGGCGACCCGAGCCTGCCGCCGGAGGTCGACGAAAAGCTGCGCAAGTCCATCGTCGAGACCGCTCTCAGGGCCCTCGGAGAAGAGATCGAAGAGAGCACCGTGTTCACGCCGGACGCCGCGTCATGAGTGGTGACCGGCATGCCACGCCGCTGGAGCTGGCGGACTTTCCCGTAGAGGATCTTCACTTCGGCGGAAAGCTGAACTACGCCGGCCGGAATCTGGAGGTGGCTGAGGCGGAGCTGGTGGAGATCGCTTCACGGGATCCCAGGATCCTCTCCGCCACGCTCGACATCGTGCGTCCCGGCGAGCGGGCGCGGGTGACCGGGATCCGCGACGTGGTGGAGCCCAGGGTCAAGGTGGACGGCGCCGGCCAGGTGTTCCCCGGGATCACGAACCCGGTGGTTCCGGTAGGCGCCGGCCGCACCCACCGGCTGTCCGGCATGACGCTCATCACCACGGCCGAATACGAGGGCACCATCCGCACCGGCACCACCGCCCAGCGAAGCGCCATTCTCGACATGTGGGGGCCGGGCGCCGAACTCACGGGCTTCAGCCGGCTCCCGGGCCTTGTCCTGACTTTCCGGCTCCCGCCGGACCTGATCGAGGCCGAGGCCCATCAGGCCATACAGGGCGCCGAGTACCGGGTGGCGCAACGGCTTGCCGAGACCACCGTCGCCGCCGAGCCCGCCAACGTCCACACGCACGGCGCCGCCCACGGGAACCCGCGCCTGCCCAAGACCGTGGTCATCGTGGGCTGCATCACCGAGTCGGAACATCTGCCCTCCGGCCTGGGCTACTACGGACTGCCGGTACGCGAATCACTGAGCACCGTGGTTCACCCCAACGAGCTGCTGGACGGCGCGGTCACCGGCAGCACCATGAAGACCATCGCTTACTCCCCCACCACCTGGGACTGGCAGAACCAGCCGCTGGCCCTGGGCCTGTCCCGGGAGCACGGCCGCCGGCTCGATTTCGCCGGCGTGGTGCTGCAACGCATACGCTTCGAGAGCTTCCAGGAGAAAGAGGTGGCGGCACACAACGCGGCCCAGGTGGCCTGCGCCCTGGGCGCGGAGGCAGCCCTCGTCACCTGGATCGGCTCCGGCAACGCCTTCCTGGAGGTAATGCTGACCGTGCACGCGTGCGAGCAGAAGGGGATCAAGACCGTGCTGGTCACCTACGAGTACGGCGGCAAGGACGGCGTGGACTCGCCGCTGTTGTTCTACGATGCCGCGGCCGACGCGGTGGTGAGCACCGGCAGCCGCGACCTTGCCCTGGAGCTGCCGCCCGCGGACCGGGTGGTGGGCGCCTACGAACGGCTCCAGGTCCTCAACTACCCCGGCGCCCCCGTGGTCTCGGCCCTCGACGCCATGAGCCTCGACGCCGTCGACGCCATCATCGGCGGCACCGACCTGTGGGGCGGCCGCGACTGGACCTGCCGCGCGCACTGAGCGTAGCGCCCGTCGGCATCCGGTCCGGTTCATGCCCGTGACCGGCACCGAAGCCGAGAAGGAAACGCCATGCCCGTTGAAGTCATCTGTATCGACCACGTGTTCATCCCGGTCCGGGATCTGACCGCGGCCGAAGCGTTCTACGACAGAGTCATGCCGATCCTGGGCTTCCGGAAAGGTCCGGTGTCCGACAAGGTGTCGCCGCGAGCGCGTTACGACAACCGGCACCTCAGCTACTGGGTCGTGCTCCATGACGATCCGGGCGCACCGACTGAATTGCACTCCAACCCCGGGTCCCCGTCCCATCTGTGCTTTCGCGTGGTAGACGAGGAGGCCGTGGACCGGGCGGCCAAGGAGCTTCGGGCGGCCGGCATCGAAGCGACAGAGCCGCGGGCCTATACCCAATACTCCCCCGACTACTACGCAACTTTCTTCTCGGATCCCGACGGCCTGCTGCTGGAGGTCATCAACTTCAACGCACGGCGCAGGCGGCGCATGTTCGATTGGAATGCGGAAACCGGCTCGTGACCCCTTCGGGGACAGCACCGGGTGCATCAACCCAACGCGGCGGAAATGAACGAGTAGCCAGCATCAAATTGAAACAAGAGCTGACAGTTGTGACCGGCAAGTTCGTCGACGATGTTTTTGTCGTCGAAGTCCTTGGAGTTCCTGTTCAAGAAACAGTTCTCCGGTGTACGGACTCGCTTGAGGTGTGAAAGAACGGATGAGTAGACGAGTGCGTCCTGCGGCGACAAGTCATGGGCGCGCTGATATTGAGTTGAGGCAGCCAACACGGACTTGTCAAGGGGCACGATCTCGGCCGCCTCGATGAGTCGGGAGCGCACGTTCTCAAGACGCTCGGTTTCTTGTTGTGCAGCGCTGATCAGTACCGCTGTGAGATCCTTGAAGCCGCTAAGCCGCTCTGAGAGCGGTGCGGTTCGAGCAATTTGGCCGAATTCGGAATCCAACTCTTGCTTTATCTTTCTCCGTTGTTTGTGACGCCGCGTTAGCGTTTCGTAGGGTTCAGCCAGAGAATAGGCGGGTATGACAAGCCTTACGCGGTTCGCTTCGCACAGCCCCAGAATATCTTCACAGCTAGCGGATTGCTCTTGAACTAGAGCGAGTTCAAGCACAAAGTTGGACTCGACGTAGACGTTCACGCCACCGCTTCATATTCGATGCGACCGTCCCGCATGGCGGCGCGAAACCCTGACTTGGCCAGCCAACTTTGATCGTCGGAGAGTCTGTCGGCAATTACCGTTGACCGGGTGATGTCACCTAGCCATGCCGCTACGAGCAATTCGAAAGCGTGGCCGCTAATTTGCCGAGGGTCCACCTCGGCGCTTTCGAAATACGGCGCAAATTCTCGCCGTGTGTCCGCTTCAAAGGTTGGCGGAATTACCTGAGCAGAGTCCGTACCGGCACCCTTCCAAAGATACAGCCGGTCCGGGGTCACAAGGAGAAAAAAATCGGCATTGCATGGCCCACCATGCGCAAGGATGTTGCGTCGCGTTTGGGCAGCCCATTCGCGTGAAGTTCCAAGCTTGTTCTTTATCTCCGCAACTGCGGTCAACCGGCCACTATGGTCGTAAAGAGCGAGATCCCAGCGAATGAACATCAGCTTGCACCAGTCGATGAGTGTTGGCTGAAAGTATGGTCTTGGATGGTCGAATTGTCAACGCTGCCTGCCGCGGCCGATTTGTGGCGTTGTGCGCTTCGATTGTGCCAAGGGCCTGCCAACGGTGGCGTCCTACTACGCCAGGGCCTGGGTTGCCAGAGACGGAGCCCATGGGTTAGGGAAGTCTTATGAAAGCCGTGCGGATACACGAATTCGGTGGGCTCGACAGCCTGCGGGTCGAGGAAGCGCCGACACCGGAGCCCCGGGCAGGCGAGGTGCTGGTGCGGATTCATGCCGCGGGCATCAACCCCGTGGACTGGAAGACCTGCGCCGGCGAGGGAGTCGCGTCGCGGCTGGAGGATCCGTTCCCTTTCATCCCGGGCTGGGACGTAGCGGGGGTGGTCGAGGCGCTGGGCGCCGGCGTCTCCGACTTCAGGGTCGGCGACGCGGTCTGCGGGATGGTGCGCTGGCACTGGGGAGGCGGCGCTTACGCCGAATACGTCGCCGCGCCGGCCGTGGATCTGGTGGCCAAACCCCACACCCTGGACGATTCGCAGGCCGCCGGACTGCCGCTGGCAGCCTTGACCGCGTGGCAGGCTCTGTTTGACACCGCGAAGCTCCAGGCCGGCCAGACCGTGCTGATTCACGCGGCCGCCGGAGGCGTGGGACACCTCGCGGTCCAGCTCGCCACGTGGAAAGGCGCCCAGGTCATCGGCACGGCGTCGGCCCGCAACCAGGCGTTTCTGCGCGAGCTGGGCGTCCACCACATCATCGACTACAACGGGACCCGCTTCGAAGAGGTCGCGAAGAACGTAGACGTGGTGCTGGACTGCGTCGGCGGCGAAGTCCAGGAACGATCCTGGGCCGTTCTCAAGCCCGGCGGCATGCTGGCTTCCATTCGCGGGAGGCCCGATGCGGAGCAGGCCGAGGCCCATCGCGTGCGCGCACTGCACGTTTCCGTGCGCACCGAACAGGCGCAGCTTCGCGCCATCGCCGACCTGGCCAACGAGGGGCGGCTCCGGGTCCACGTCCACGAAACGCTTCCGCTGGACGAGGTGCGCAAGGCGCACGAGATGAGCAAGACGGGCCATACAAGAGGCAAACTGGTTCTGCGGGCGGCTTGACCGGAGCCGTGCGCGGTCGGGTTTGAAACCCGCCCCTACAATCGTCGCGTCTTGCCGAAAACGCGCGATTGTGGGATCGTTGTCCACGCATTTCGGCTCAACAGGAAACGATAACTGCATGAATGGGAGGAAACAGTCATGACGACGAAGATCAAGCACCTCGCCATCGTCAGCGAGAACTACGCCATCGAGGAGAAGTTCTATCAGGCCGTGTTCGGCATGGAGACCGCCGCTCGGGCCCGCATCGAGAGCGCGTCGGTGGTGAGTGACGGCTACGTGGGCATCAACATCAATCCACGCCGGCCCGGGCGCCAGGGCGGCTTCGACCACTTCGGTTTCGAGGTGGACGACGTCGAGGGGGTGTCCGCACGCATGCGTGAGAAATACCCCGAGGTCCAGATCCTCAAACGGCCGAGCAACCGCCCCTTCGCCGGTCTGAGCACCCACGACCCGGCGGGCAACGTCTTCGACCTCTCCCAGGAAGGGATGGAGAACCGCAGCGACGTGTACGTGGACGGCGACCGGCAGGCAGATAGGCATGTCAAGCACTTCGTCCTGCGCGCGGTGGAGCCGGAGCGCGTGGCCGGGTTCTACCGGGACGTCTTCGACCTCCTGGAGACGGAGAAACCCGCGGACGATCCCAACACCTACCTGACCGACGGCCGCGTCACCCTGATCATCGCGCCCTGGAAGATCTCCGACTACGCGGGCACCGGCATCGAGCGTCCGGCGCTGGACCACATCGGCTTCAAGGTGGAGAGCGTGCAGGCGGTCAAGGACCGGCTCGAAGAGCTGTCCAAGCGCAATCCCTACCTGAGCCCCGGTCCGGTGGGCGCGGGCCCGGAGGCGGAGGCGCGACTGGATCTGTTCGCCAAGTGCAAGTTCGGCGAATACCAGCTCGCGGATCCCGACGGCGTGATGATCGACATCAGCGAGAGCTGACGCGTCACCGGGGAGCGGGGGCGTCTCGCCCTCGACGAGGGCAGTACACCCGTTACGGAAGGAGAAGTGACATGACACGCTTTCTTTCGGGCGCGATCCTGGCCTGCGCTCTGTGGGCGCTGGCGGCGGCGCCGGCCCTGGCCGACGTATCCTTCGACGGCAAGACCGTGAGAGTGATCGTCGCCTCCAATGCCGGAGGCGGCACCGACCTCGCCGGCCGGCTCATCAACCGTTTCATGAAGAAGTACCTGCCGGGAAGCCCGCGCTTCGTGTACCAGTACATGGGCGCGGGCGGCGGCAAGATCAAGGCGGCCAACTATCTCGCCAACCGCATCAAGCCGGACGGCCTGACCTTCATGAATACCGACTCGAGCCCGCTGCAACCCCACATCCTGCGCAGGAAGGTCATCAAGTACGACCCGCGCAAGTTCATTCCCATCGGCGGCGTCCATCGCGGCGGCAGCGTACTGTTCGTTCGCAAGGACGCCCACAAGCGGCTCACCGACAAGAACGCCGCCAAGGTCAACGTCGGCGGCACCAGCGGCGCGCGGGCATGGCAGGCCATGAACGTGTGGGGCGCGGAGTTCCTGGGATGGAACCTCAAATGGATCGTGGGCTACCCGGGCACCGGCGCGCTGGTCAAGGCCATCAGCCAGGGAGAGATAGACCTCCTGGGCACGCAGAACGCCTACATCATCAAAGAGCTCAAGGATCAGGGCGTGATCGATCTCATCGCGCAGGAAGGGACGCGCGACGCCGAGGGCTACTCGCCGCGTTCATCCTTCAAGGAGGTCGCCATCTTCCCGGAGCTGATGGCGGAAAAGAACGTCAGCAAGCTGGCCATGGCGGGCTACGAGTCATGGATGGGGCCCTCCACCGTGGACAAGTGGCAGACGCTGCCCCCGAAGACCCCGCCGGAGTACGTCAAGGCCTATCGCGAGGCCTTCGAGAAGGCCGTCCATGATCCCGAGTTCCTCAGGATCGCGCGCAAGCAGTTCAGCATCGACCTGACCTCCATGACCGGCAAGGCGCTGGAGAAGCGCATCGTGCAGATCGTGGATGCGCCCAAGGAAGCCCTCGACTACGCGTCGAAGCTGCGCAAGAAGTACGACGTTCCCGAGCGCTGATCCATTGGTGTTTTTCGACATCGCTCCGCCACGCTCGGGACGAACGGTTGGGAACGCATGGTCCCCGGTTGTCCTGAGCGTGGCGGAGTCCCATAGGCTCTCAGTATCCAGCCGTCCGCCGGCGCCCCTTCCAACGGGCTCCCGCGGGCCGCATGCCTGCCCCGGATGCCGTGATGCTTGAGGCCGCGTATCAGGGCCTTATGGGCATCCTGGAGCCCCAGGCCATGCTGTTGA
This sequence comes from uncultured Binatia bacterium (SeqCode), assembly GCA_965218305.1. GTDB lineage: Bacteria > Desulfobacterota > Binatia > UBA9968 > JAJDTQ01 > JAJDTQ01. The sequence goes on from OZ244617.1 coordinate 1,690,888, forward strand.
TGGTGGGGGGCGTCCTGCTCAGCAGCGTGTTTGCGGCGCTCCCCGGCGTCGGCGTGCTGCTCATCCTCACCGTCGTCCTCCCCTTCAGCCTGACCATGAGCCCCTACCACGCCATCGCCTTCCTGCTGGGCATGGGCGCGGTGTCCAACACGGCCAACACCTTCCCCTCGGTGCTTATCGCCGTGCCCGGCAGCGCGGGGTCCCAGGCCACGATCCTCGACGGCTACCCCATGGCCCGCAAGGGCGAGGCGAAGCGCGCCTTCGGCGCCGCGTTCATGGCGTCCGCCATAGGGGGCGTGCTGGGCGCCATCGTGCTGCTGGCGTCCCTTCCGATCCTGCGTCCGCTGGTGCTGAGCTTCGGCTCCCCGGAGTTCTTCGTGCTGGTGTTGTGGGGCCTGAGCGCCATCGGCGTCCTCAGCGGCAAGGCGCCGATCAAGGGGCTTCTGGCGGCCATCCTGGGCCTCCTCATCGCCACCGTCGGGGTGGACGAGAAAACCGCCATCGAGCGCTTCTCCCTGGACACCGCCTATCTGTGGGACGGGGTCAACGTCATCCTCATCGGCCTCGGGCTCTTCGCCGTGCCCGAGCTCATCGACCTCTCGGTGCGCCGCAGCAGCATCTCCGAGACCGAGGAGTTGGGCAGCGGCCTCGTCGAAGGCATCAAGGACGTGTTCCGCCACTGGTGGCTGGTGGTGCGTTGCAGCGCCATCGGCGTGTGGGTGGGCGTGCTTCCGGGCCTCGGCAGCAGCGTCGCCGACTGGTTCGCCTACGCTCACGCGGTCCAGACCGAAAAACACAGCGAACGCTTCGGCACCGGCGACGTGCGCGGCGTCATCGCGCCCGAAAGCTCCAACAACGCCAAGGAGGGCGGCGCGCTGATTCCCACCATTGCCTTCGGCATCCCGGGCAGCACGTCCCTGGCCATCATACTGGCGGCCTTCGTCTCCGTGGGCATCCATCCCGGCAGCCGCATGCTCACCGACCAACTGCACCTGACGTTGGCCATGGTGTGGGTGCTGGTGCTGTCCAATCTCATGGCCACCTCCCTGGCCATGGGCTTTGCCGGAACCTTTGCCCGTCTCTCGCTACAGCCCTTCTACGTCATCGTGCCGGTTACCCTGATGCTGTGCGCCTCGGCGTCGTTCGCCGCCAGCTACGCCCACGAGGATCTGTACGCGTTCCTGTTCTTCTCAGCGGTCGGCTACCTCATGAAGCTGTTCGACTGGCCCCGGCCCCCGGTGCTCGTGGCCGTGGTCCTGGGCTTCCAGATGGAGACCTACCTCTGGATCTCCATCGCCCGGTACGATTTCGCCTGGCTGCTGCGCCCTTCCGTGCTGCTGTTGCTGGCGCTGGTGGTCTTCACCCTTCTGCTGCCGGCGATCCGGAAGCGGCGTGAGAAGGCACGGGACAATGCCCCCGCCGAAGCAGCGGACGATCCCCGGCTGAGTATCGGCAACAGCCTGTTCACGCTGTGCTTCGTGGCGCTCCTGGCCTGGGCCGTGAGCCTGTCGCTGGAATGGCCCCTGCGGAGCGCGTTGATCGTCTACTCCCTGGCGGGGGTCGGCATCCCGCTGGCGCTGCTGCAGATCGGCCTGGACCTCCTGCGAATCCGAAGGCACCGGAGCCTCACCGCCGGGCGCGCCGCCGCCCCGACCGGCCCGCCGGACGTCTTTCGCCGCACCGCCGAGGTCCTGCTCTGGATCGCCGCGCTTGTGGGCGGCATCATCCTCATCGGCTTCCATGTGACCCTGCCCCTGTTCACCGCCGGCTATGCCCTCGTCTACGGCGCCCGTTGGCACGTGGCCGTGCTTTTGGGAGCGTTGGCCGAAGGCTACCTGTATCTGGTATTTGATGAGTTGCTCCATGTTTTGTGGCCCGAGCCCCTCCTGCTGTCGAGCTGGAGCTGACAAGCCCTCGCAGAGCCCTGAGCAGAGAAGAACGCCCATCGGATGGCTACCAAGAGAAGACGCCCGAGCACGCGCAGAAGGAGAAAGCAGGGAGGCCGCGCCTGGCTTCTGCTGCCGGTCATCATTCTGGTCGTGTTGCTGGGATGGCTCTATCGAGACGAGATCGTGGACCTCGCGACCTTCCGGTTCAAGGGAATCGACTTCTCCCGGCCTCCCGTGGAGAAGCCCGGGAGCGGCAAAGGCGGGGAAAGGATAACGGAGAAGGAACGACAGGAACTGGAGAAGATTCTCGAGAATCGATGAACCCCGAGACTCTCCTCCGCTCCGGAATCGCGCGGGCCGCTACAGGCCCTGCGGGAAGTTGTAGAAACGCTCGGCGTTGCGGGACAGCACCGCGTTCTTGTCGTCTTCCGTGAGCTCCTCGCTGTCCATCACCTCGCCCAGCTCTTCCTTGCAGAACTCGTTGTTGACCTCGTGGGGGAAATCGGAGGAGTAGACCCACGGCTTGTTCCCCACCATCCTGATGGCGTGGGCCAGATCGGGCTCATGGCCCTCGCAGCCCACGAAGATCCGGCCTTCCTCGATGTGCCGTTTGCAATACTGGCTGACGCTCTCGCCTTCCTTGAGCTGCAGGAACTCGCCGCGCGGATCGTGCTGGATGTGGGTCTCGTAGGAACGATCGAAGCGCTCGAGACACATCAACAGCCAGGCGACGCCACCCTCCAGAAAACCGATACGCACGTTGGGGTACTTGTCGAAGATGCCGTTGAAGACGATGCCGCCGAAGGAGATCATCTGCCCGAAGGGATGACCCAGCGCGTGGACCGGGGCATACGGATGGAGGTCATCCATGCCGAGGTTTTCGTGGGCTCCGCCGTGGATGCCCAGGCAGCAGCCCAACCGGTTGGCCTCTTCGTAGATGGGCCAATAATACTTGTGACCCAGATGCAACTGGATCCCCGTGGACGGCAGCATGGCGCCGCACATCCCCAGGTCCTCCACCGCCCGGCGCAGCTCCTTCACCGCTTCGTCCGGCTCCTGTAGCGGGATCAACGCCACGGCCTGGAATCGCGGGCTCTTGTGGATGTAGTTCTCGGCGATCCAGTCATTGTAGCACCGCGCCAGATCGATGGCCCAGTCCTGGCTTATCACCTTGCCGTAGGACAGGCCCACGGTGGGATAGAGAACCGTCCGGTCGATGCCCACGTCTTCCAGGAACTCCACCCAGCCGTCGAAGCCCACCTGCTGGAACGAGCCCTCCGGGAGCTTGTGGGCGTTGGCGGAATGCAGGTGATCCAGCGGCGGAAACGGGTTGGACCACCGCATCTGCTGTTGCACCGCCTCCGGAAACCGGCCCGTGATGGCCTCCATGTCCTCCACCACGTGTCCGTCACCATCAATGATCTGATACTTGTTTGCCATGGGTTACCTCCTGGTCGGCCCGGATTGTTATGCACGTGAGGACGCCGGCGCGGGCGCACCGCTTGGCGTCGCGCCGGATGATTCGGGTATTAACCCGCTCCATGAAGCTTGTCAACAAAGTCGCTTTGGTTCCCGGCAGGCCCGGCCGGTCCAGGACGCCCGAAAGCCCGCTGCCGGCGTCTTTCCGGGCGTTGACTTGTCCCGGTATGTATGCGTCAATTCCACGATCCTCGGAAGCCCTTCGCGGAACACGAAGCAGAGCCATGAAAGTCAGGAACAACTCCATCCTCCCCATCACTTGGGCGGTGTGTTCGCTGGCGGTCCTCTCAAGCTTCGCCGTCGCGAACGCCAGCGACAGCCCTGACGGGGGTTTCACGAGCCGCCTGGCCATGGTCCTGAACGGCCTCTCACGGCACGCCGGAGCCCGCGTGGTCGAAGAGGTGAGGCAGGCGGCCGGCAGGAGGCTCGTTTTCAACCGCCCCTCCCCGGATCGATGGAATGCCAGCGTGACCCAGTCCTCAAGGAACTGGCGCTGGCGCCGGAGACCGATCCGCGAGAACAGGATCATCGAGGCGCGATACCAGGGACCCCACGTGGTGTTCGACTACAGAAATCCCGCGTCCGGGGTCCAGGGTACCACGACAAGACCGCCCACGACGCCAGGTTACCGTGTCGCCGTTGCCTCGGTGCCGGGCTTGATCGACTGGAAAGGCGTCGAATACTGCCGGATCAACGTCGCACGAGGATGGTACTGTTCCGTTCTCCTATCGGACATCAGGGACAACAACGACACCGACTACATTGCACTGGGTGTGTGGTTTTGGCTCGGCGACCTCGACGACCCCCACGAGCACCGGAGACCACACGTCACGGCGGTCGCCAGCGGAAGCAATCCATTCAAGCCCCGGCGCCTCAGCGCTCTCAGGGGCAGGGAGACCTACCGGGGCCACGCTGCCGGCGTATACGCCGGGGAGGACGGGACACCCGTATTCCGTTACTTCCAGGCCGAGGTGACGCTGACCGGCGACTTCAGGGAGGACCTCGTCCAGGGCGTTATCAGAAACGGTACCGACACGGCCACCGGGGATTTGCTGTTCCGACAAGTGGAGTTGAAGAGTGTCCGCATACGCAACCCCGCCCGTTTCGAGGGCGCGGTGGACGGCACTGTCGGCGGCGCATCTCTCGAAGGCAACTGGGGCGGCCGGTTCTTCAGCAATTTCGAGCCGTCTACCGCTCCGCCCGGTTCCGTCGCCGGCACCTTCGGAGCCCGCACCGGGATTGACGGCAAGGTAGCCCTCAGCGGCTCCATCGCCGCGTACCGGCGACAACTTGTAGCGGGAAGAGACCTCACAAACTATATCGTTTCCCGCTAGGCGCGCACCGGCTCGATTCGCTTGGCCTCAGGCGGCCCCGGAAGCGCGTCCAGATGTACGGAGCAAAGATGAGATGGCTAAACCTCGGCTCCCTCGGGGGCCTGATCGCACTGGCATTTCTCGCCTGGGCCGCGGGCGGCTTCAGGCGTCCGGTTCCGTGGCGTACGGTGTTGACGGCCGGAGGCCTGATGCTCGTCCTCGGCGCGGTGGTCTTCTGGGTCCCATGGACGCGGACCACCCTGATCTGGGTCAACGACACCGTCATCACCGTTCTCAGAGCGGGAAACGAAGGCGCGCGTTTCCTGTTCGGCCCGCTGGCCCTTAACCCGGGAGAGAACAGCCCTGGAGGGTCCCCGTCAGTGGGCTTCATACTGGCCGCGCAGGTGCTGCCCGCCGTGGTCTTTTTCGCGTCCCTCATGGCCGCGCTCTATCACCTCCGGATTCTGCAACCCATCGTGAAACTGTTCGCCGTCCTGTTCCACAAGACCATGGGGCTCTCGGGCGCCGAGTCCCTGGCCGGCTCGTCCAACATCTTCATCGGCGCCCTGGCGCCCTCGCGCCGCGGCGACCTCTCGTCGCTGGGCATTCCCGCCCTGGTGGGCGCCACCCTGGCCACACTCATGACGGGCGCCCTCGCCGGGTTCTATTACTACGGGCAGAAAGGGCTCCTGGGGCTCTGAACAACCTGCACTGCAACCAACGGAGGCTCCTCAATGACGGAACCCAACAGCGCCTGGTCGCCGCCCGGCACAATCCCTCGCACCGATGTGGTGAGGCTTTCCCAAGAGACCCTGGCCCTGCCGGATCTTCCGGTCGGGAACCGCGAGGACATCTTTCGGATCCAGGCCCTGGGCATGGACTGGGATATCGGCACCATGACCTACGCGCCCGAGGACCCCGCCCGGGTGCCGAAGGCACCGGACGGAAGAAAGGCCGGCATCTTCCTGCTGCACGGCGGCACGTCCGACTACAAATCACTCGAGCCCGTCGCCCGGCTGCTGGCGGCGAAGTTCGGCTTCAAAGTCACGCTGATGACCTTTCCCGGACGCCTTTACCTGCTGGACCCCTCCAGGGACTGGCCCGGCGACACCCTCGAGCCCGACGGCACCGGCCGGACGCCGCTGTGGACCCGGGAAACCCGCATTACCCCCGACCAGTACGAGGTCGCCCGGGATGAGGCCCGCCGCGCCAGCTACGGTACCGTCATCTCGCTGGTGGCCCGTGAAGGAACCGAGTTCTACCACCGCATGGCCGCGTGGCCAGTGGCCTTCGAGGAAGCGTTGCGGGAGACCTGCCGCCGCGAGTTCCCCGAGTCCGAATACTCCCTCTACGTCCACGGCCACTCCACCGGCGGACCCTTCGCCATGATCACCGCCCAACGCGTGGCCAACGTGACCGGGGTTCTGGGATACGGCTCATCCACCTTCGCCTACATCTACACCGCGGTCACCGGCGACCGGTGGGAATTCCCCTTCAACCATCTCCGGCTGCGGACCTGGCGCGACACCGCCCGGTACCTCTACGAGGGCCTGAAGGACAAGGGCTACGGCCTGCCCATGCTGATGGAGCTCACGATGGAGAAGTGGGAGGTGGCCAGGAAACGCACCAACTTCAAGGCCGAGGACTTCGTGCACAAGAACGGCGCCGCCGCGCTGGAACAGGCCGCGCGCGTCACCGCCGGCCGCCTCAAGATGGGCGCCGCGGACGAGAAGCTCCTCGTGGCCCGGTATCTGGGGTACCTGCGGGAACTCTCCGGCCCCAATGCCAAGCCGGTCCCGCCTGTGCTTTCGCTTCATGGGCTGGACGACGACACCGTCACCCTGCAACGGTGCCACGACTCGCTCCCGTTGTACGCGGCCATGGACCCCGCGCCCAAGGTCGCCTGCGTGTCCCTGGGCGCCGGGATCCATACCTGGGGCCTCACGTACGACGATCTCCCGCGCGGCATCATCCCCCCGGTGTGTCGGCTCTGGCACGACGCCATCGTTGGAGGGTACTTCAGCCCTGACCCATGATCCGGGACGACCGGACCCGTCATCCCCGGCTTGACCCGGGATCCAGGGGAGGCGGGGGGCCGGTGGCAGGTGGCCTTTTCGCAACACGTGGGCTAGTCTGAAATTGATGACCGACGCACGCCCGCAAGCGCGACACAAGCCCCCGTGGCTCAAGGTCCGACTGCCGTCGGGGGCCGGCTACAACCGCCTGAAGGACAACTTCCGCGCGTTGAAGCTGCACACCGTGTGCGAAGAGGCCCGCTGCCCCAATCTGACCGAGTGCTGGCAGTCCGGCACCGCCACCCTCATGATCCTCGGGGACGTCTGCACCCGCGGGTGCCGGTTCTGCGCCGTCAAGACCGCCAAGACCGGCACTCCCGTCGACCCGGACGAGCCCCAACGCGTGGCGGAGGCCCTGGCCCGCATGAACCTCCGCTACGTGGTCATCACCTCCGTCGACCGCGACGACCTCGACGACGGCGGCGCCGGCATCTTCGCCAAGACGGTCCGTGAGACCCGGCGCCGCTGCCCGCACCTGATCATCGAGGTGTTGATCCCGGATTTTCGCGGCGACGTCCGCGCGCTCCGGAAGGTCGTCGACGCCGCCCCGCAGGTCATCGGCCAGAACATCGAGACCGTCCGCCGCCTCACCCGCCACGCCCGGGATCCGCGCTGCGGCTACGAGCAGACCCTGGAGGTCCTCGCGAACGTCAAGGCCCTGAACCCGCATATCTACACCAAGAGCGCCATCCTGTTGGGTCTCGGAGAAACGTCCGAGGAGGTTGTGGCCACCATGCGCGACCTGCGCGCCCGGGACGTGGACATCCTCACCCTGGGCCAGTACCTCCAGCCCACCAGGAAGCACGTTCCCGTGGCCGAGTTCCTGCACCCGGACCGCTTTCGGGAATACGAGGAGCAGGGCACGCAGCTCGGCTTCCGCTACGTCGCCGCCGGCCCCATGGTGCGCAGCTCCTACAAGGCGGCGGAATTCTTCGTTGAGAAGATGCTCGCCTCTTAGAAGCCTGTCCGAGTAGTCGAGTTGTAGCGATGGTAGGGGCGACCGGCCGGTCGCCCCTTGGGGATCCACCGTAGCGTAGGCCGCTAGGCCGGAACCAGTTCCGGCTCCATGGGATAGGTGGAGAGAATCTCGGCGCCGTCGCCGGTGACCCGGAGCAGGTGCTCGAGCTTCACCGGGTGGTGATTGATCTCCAGGGCGACAATCATGTTCTCTTCCAGGGAGAGCTCGTACTCCGGCGGGTCGAAGCCCCGGAGCCAGGGGGCCTCGTAGATGCACATGCCGACGCCGTGAAAGCCGTCCAGGCCCGGGAGCCGGGAAGTGGAGGTCTGGCCGAACCGCTCGAACAGGGCGGTGCAGGGACCGGGACGGATATAGCCGATGGCCTCCTGCAGCGTGGCATAGGCCTCGACGTAGCGGTCCTTGTCCGCCTGGGAGGGGGTGCCATGACAGAAGGTGCGGGCGAAGTCGCTGTAGTAGCCGCCGGGACCGGACACGGTGGCGTCGCAGATCACCAAATCGCCCTCGGTCATCACCAGGTCCATGCCCATGGGCTCGCGATGGGGCCGTATCGCCATCTGTGAGGAATCGAAGATCGAGATGAACTCGCTGCCGGCCTCGAAGCCCTGCTCCAGCAGGTATTCGAGCATCATGCGGCTGAGGCGCTCCTCCAGCACCGGCGGCTTGCGGATGGCCTCCCGCACCAGGTCGTAGCCGCCCTCCTTGGCGCGGCTGGTCCAACGGATGAGCCCCACCTCGTCCTGTGTCTTGACCACACGGGACTCGCCCAGCGCCGGAAGCCCGTCTACCACCGCAAAGCCCTTGTTCCGCAGGAGTTCCACCGCGGTGAGGCACAGCGCGTCGATGCCGACGCGCTCCCCGTTGAGGCCCATGTCCCCCAACCCGTCCGCCACGAGGTCGACAAAGTGCTCGGTGGCCACCGGCGGCCGCATGCCGAACATGTAGGCCCCGAAGCCCCGGATCGAACCCCCCTTCTTGAGCCCGGCGGCGCGCTCGCTGCCCATCAGGCGCTCGTACACCACCGGCTCACCGTCGGCCGGCACCAACGCGAAGCGCTGCACCCCGGTGGCCCGGAGATTGAGCCACAACACCGTATTGGTGGCGTAGCGGATGTTCAACGGATCGGTCAGCAGCAGCGCGCTCAGATCGCGGGCGCGCATGATGCCCTGCAACCGGGTCAGACGGTCGGTCTTGAGCCGTTCGACGTCCACGCCGAACGGCGATAAGTCAACATGAAACATGGAACTCCCTCGCTACGGAACGGCGGGCAATGCGTCCATCACCCCGATCATGCTGTCCCGGGTCACCAGCTTCTCCAGCTCTTCGACACTGAGGCCCTCGGTCCCCGCCGGGCGCGCCGGGATCACGAGATAGCGCATGTCCGCGGTGCTGTCGTGCACCCGGACCTCCACGTCCTCGTCCACCTCCAGACCGAACTCCCGCATGACCCCTCTCGGATCGTTCACCGCCCGCTTGCGGTAGTTGAAGCTCTTGTACCAGTCCGGCGGCCGGCCGAGGATCGGGCGCGGATAACACGAGCACAGGGTACACACCACCATGTGGCGCACCCGGTCCGTGTTCTCCAGGATCACGAACTCGTTCAACGTGCTGGCGTCGATGCCCATCTCGGCGCACACCTTCTTGGGATCGGCCATGAGCTTGGCCTTGAAGTCGGGGTCGGTCCAGGCCCGGGCCACGAGCCTGGCGCCGTTAGCGGGCGTCTTGGACTCTGTGAACTCCGCCTGTTGGCGGATGTCATCCTCGGTCACCACACCCTTCTCGATGAGGATGTCGCGCATGGCGTACGCCCGCTTGGCCCAGTGGCTCAGCTCATGTTTGGGGCCTGCTTCGTGTTGTTCTTCCGGACCGTGCTCGTGTGCCATCTTTCCTCCTGACAGGCTCAGGCCCCCGCCTCCGGGGCGGGCTCCAGCCAGTGCTCGAAAATATCGACGAAAACCTTGTCCCTGCTGACGGCGTCATAACCGTCCCACACGTCCTTCTGGTGGAAACCCACCAGGTAGAGCCGGACCCGGGGCAAGCCGTCGCCTCCGTGCCCCAGGGATTCCGGGTTGCGGAACTCTCCGTAACACCGCTCCACCCAGCCCGTCTTGCCCTTGATGTAGAACGGCGTGCGCACGTGGCCCGGTTTGAAGTGGGACTTCACCCGGACGGCCTCGCCGTCGTTGAAACCCGCGTCCCGGCTCAAGGCTCACCCCACTTTTCTTCGAGCGCCGCCACCTTCGCGTCAATCTCCTCCCGGGTCATGAAGCCCTTCTCCACCAGAATCATCTCCAGGCTGGCGATCCAGCGTTCGTAGTAACTGAGCGAGAGGTACTGCTCCGAGTCCATTTCCTCGCGCGTACGCCGGGTCTCATCGGTACGCTTGATGCCCTTCACCCCGACGACCTGATTCAAGGCGTCGGCGAGAATTTCCCAATCGTCCATCTGGTGCTGTGAACGGTCAATGGGCCCCGCCTCGGGGTCCCCGCCCATGTCATGGGTGCTTCGCATGGCGTCCTCCGTGGATTTCCAGCAATACGGAAAAGGTATAGGGGTGTCAAGCAAAGGCCCGTGGGCTTGTGGTCGCCGACAAAGAGGGAGATGCGGCAACGAGTGAGGGCACTAACCGGACATCGGAAGAGGAACCGCCGAACCGCTTTGCCGAACCCTCACCCGTGGGTTACGAACGGTGCGCGAGATCAGCCGAGCCGGTCCCCGGCAAGCTTCGCGCCCTCGACCCGCGCCCGGATCTTGGCGAAGGCGGTGTCGCGCGCGGTGGAGACATCGTCCCCAAACGGCGAGAAGCCGCAGTCATCGGTGCAACCGAACCCATCCGTGCCCAGGTGAGCCGCCGCTACCAGGACCCGATCGCAAACCTCCTGAGCACTCTCGATCCGTGCGTCGATGGGGTCGGTGACGCCGACGAACACCATCTGGCCGGGTCGCCGTTCACGGGCGATGACGTCGAGCACGCGTGGAGGGTCGGCTTCGCTGGCCATCTGGACAAAGAACCGCCCGGCATTGATGGCGAACAGATCGGGCAGCAGCTCGGCGTAGTCGACGTCCGCGGAGTGAGTCGAGTCCTGGTCACCCCCGGGACAGGTGTGAACCCCGATGCGGTTCCGCTCCGCCTCGGAGAAGCGCGCCAGCACCGTGTTGTTGAGCGCCACGAAGTCCTTCAGCAGCCCGCGCGAGGGATCCAGCTTGCAGCACAGCCGTCCCTCGGTGAAATCGATCTGAACGCTGTCGGCGCCGGCTTCGAAGGCCGACCGAATGTCCTTCTCGCATTCGTTCACGAGGTCGGCGATGAAGGCGTCGCGCGGATAGCCGTCTATGCCGTCCTGCGGGTAGATCAGGCTGATGGCCGACGGAGCGATGACGGCCTGCTTGACCGGCCGGCTGGCATGCCTCTTCGCCGCCGTCACGTAGGCTCCGGAATAGGTCGTGTAGCGGAACGGACCGGCGGTGAGGCGAGGCAGTTGCCGCGTGTGCCCGTCCTCGAACGGAATCACGACGCCGTCCGGGGCGAGGCTGTCGAGGCCCGCCAGCGGATAGGTGGCGAAGCTCGGCTTCGACTGCTCGCCGTCGGTGATGACCGGCGAACCCGTAGCCTCCATCGCCGCCACGGTCTCCGCGACCGCCCGGCCCATGGCTTCGGCCAGACCCGCGTCGTCAAGCCGGCCGGCGCCGTGCGCGCCCATGGCGTCGATGAGATAGCCGGGACGGGGAATGCTGCCGATGGGTTCGGTGGGAATGATCATGTACTTGCGTCCTCTCCGGGTGAGATGGTGGCGCGAGTCTAGCCCATGTTTTGAGGCAGGACAAACCGGCTAAGGAAAGATACGCTGGTACAAGTTTCATCAACAGCATGACACTGGCGCCACAGATCTGAAGGACGAACGATGTACCGTTGCCCCGCCACCTTGACGGCGTGAGTTGTCCACAGTAGGTTCCCCCACTGCATTGGGCCAACCGCCGCAGCGTACGTCGCGAACGGAGTCGGGCAATGAACGAAGGTTTTCAAAGAACGATTGAGCAACTCCGTGCTGACGCCAGCTCCCAAGCCGGGAAAGGCCGCCGCTTCGCGCGGCTGATGAAGCGCTACTTTCAGGTCGATCCGCACTACGTCAACGAATTCTCCAACGTCTGGCTATGGTCCGAGTGGGCCACGGAGAAACCGGGCTTCCGCCTGCGACCTCACCAGCAGACGGCGTCCGACGACGTACCGAAGGGCCTTGCCAACCATGACCGCGGCAAACTAGTCATGGCCTGCGGCACGGGCAAGACGTTCACCGCGTTGCGTATCGCCGAGGCCGTCGAATCGTAGGCAGAACCAACGTTGTACCCGCGACTCAAGCAACGGTTACGGATGACGGTCTCGTTCGGTGCGCTGGTCGGGTGCCTTGTCCTCGCCGGTTGCCAACCGCCGCCGCCCGCCCCCTCCGCGGCCCGCCGGATCGTGAGCCTGGACTACTGTGCCGACCAGTTCGTGCTCGGCCTCGCCGACCGCCGGGACATCCTGGCCGTCTCGCCGGACGCCGGGGCGGCCTTTTCCTACATGCGCGCGGCCGCGGCGGGGTTGCGGGCCGTACGCCCGCGCGCGGAAGACGTGCTGATCCTCGAACCGGACCTGGTGGTTCGCTCCTACGGCGGCGGTCCCAATGCCCGGACGTTCTTCGAGCGCGCCGGCGTGCCGGTGCTGCAAATCGGCTTGGTGGACGACATAGACGGAGCCCGGGCAGTGATCCGGGACGCCGCCCGAGGGCTCGGCGTACCGGAACGGGGTGAATCGCTGATCGCGGAGATGGATGCGCGGCTCCAACGGGCGCGGGTCCACGCCCCGGGTACGCGCGCGCTCTACGTGACGCCGGCGGGTTTCACGGCCGGGCCCGGCACCCTCGTGCACCACCTGTTCACGGCCGCGGGCCTCGACAACTTCCAGTCGCTCCCCGGCTGGCGGCCGATTCCTCTGGAAGGTCTGGCCTACGAGACGCCGGACGTGATCGCGGAGGCCACGTTCGGCACAGGCGCCAATCACGACGATGCCTGGACCCCGTTCCGGCATCCCGTGGCCAGGCGCGCCCTCCGGTCGCTTCCGGTGGCGGCTCTCGACGGCGCCACCACGTCTTGCGGCGGATGGTTCCTCGCCGACGCGGTGGCGGCGCTGGCCGCCCTCCACGGCAAGCTTTCGACGCAGGCGGCGCATGAACGACCGTAACGTCGTCGTCGTGCTGGCGGCCGCCATCGCCGTCGCCCTGGCCGCGGCGTGCCTGGTGGGCTCCATCCCCCTCGGTGCCGGCCGCGTGCTGGCGGCCCTGCTGGGCGGGGCGTCGGCCGGGGACCGGGTCGTCGTGTGGGAGATCCGGCTGCCGCGGGCGGTGGCGGCGCTGGTGGTGGGCGCCGCGCTGGGGGCGTCCGGCGCGGCGTTGCAGGGGTTGCTGCGTAATCCGCTGGCTGAGCCGGGGGTCCTCGGCGTATCCGCCACCGCCGCCCTCGGGGCCACCTTCGTCATCTACTACGGGCTGGTGAACGCCGGCGCCTTCGCGTTGCCCATGGCCGCCATCGCCGGCGCCCTGGCGGCCACCGCGCTGCTGACGGTGGCGGCCACGCGCGTGGGCTCGGTGGTGACGCTCATCCTGGTGGGGGTCGGGCTGTCGAGCTTCGCCGGCGCCATGATGGCGTTGCTGATGAACCTGGCGCCGCATCCGTTTTCCCTGTCCGATATGCTGAACTGGATGCTCGGCACCGTCGCCAACCGCAGCTTCGACGACCTCCTGTCCGCGGCGCCCTTCCTGGTGGCGGGTCTGGCGATCCTCTTTGCCGGACGGCGCAGCCTTTCCGCCTTAACCCTCGGCGAGGAGACGGCCGCGGGAGTGGGGGTCGATCTGCCCCGGACCCGGCGGCTGGTGGTGGTCGGCGCGGGTTTGGCCACCGGCGCCGCGGTGTCCATCGCCGGCGCCATCGGCTTCGTCGGCATCGTCGCGCCGCACCTCGTACGCCCCTGGGTCAACCACGATCCCGCCCGGACGCTGGCGCCGTCGGCCTTGCTCGCCGGGTTCATGCTCGTCGTGGCCGACCTCGGTGTACGGGTGGCGCCCACGGGTACCGAGCTCAAGCTCGGGGTCGTAGCGGCGCTGATGGGGGCGCCGGTGTTCGTATGGATTGCGGCGAGGAGGCGGGCGTCCGGTGACTGAGCTGGTGCTGCGCGACGTCGATGTAACGCTGGGGCAGCACAAGGTCGTGTGCGGCGCGTCCCTGCGGGTGGCGCCCGGAGAGCTGGTGGCCCTGCTTGGCCCCAACGGCGCCGGCAAGACCATGCTGCTTCGCGCGGTGCTCGGTCTTGTGAAGCGCAGTGGCGGGACGGTCTGCGCGGGCGGTGACGACCCGGCCCGGCTGTCCGCGTCCGAGCGGGCTCGGCGCTTGGCCTACCTGCCGCAGTCGCGGCCGCTGGCGTGGCCCGTGCGGGTGCGTGACGTGGTGGCCCTCGGTCGATTCGCCCACGGCGCCTCGCCCGGACGGCTAGGCGGCGAAGATGCCGCCTCGGTGGAACGCGCGCTCTCGGCCTGTGGTCTCCGTTCGCTCGCCGACCGCTCCTGCGACACGCTTTCGGGCGGGGAGCTGTCGCGCACCCACGTCGCCCGGACCATGGCCGCGCAGGCGCCGATCCTGCTTGCCGACGAGCCTACCGCGGCCCTCGACCCGCTCCACCAGCACCACGTCATGGCCCTCATCCGCGCCTACGTCGACGCCGGCAACGGCGCCTTGGTGGTGCTGCACGAGGCCGCCCTCGCCGCGCGCTTCGCGGACCGGCTCGCGTGGATCCGGGACGGCCGCATCGTCGCGGACGGTCCCCCCGAGCACACGCTGACGCCCGAACGCATGGCCGAGGTCTACGGCGTGCGGGCCAGGGTGCGGCGCATCGAAAACGACTGGGTCATCGCCGTTGCCGGGCCGGCGTGAGGGCCCGCGCCGGTCAGAGGCACCGTTCCGGCGGCGGCCCACCGGCGTTGGCCGCCGGCAGACGCGCCGACGTGCTTTATCCGTGGCACCCGCGGAGCCTTTACCACCGTCCCATCCGGAGGAAAGCCGCAAGAGCCGGCGCCTTGACACGCCGCCGGGGTTGGTGCAGGTACTTGGAAACGAAAACGAGAAGGGAGCTTTGATGAGCACACTGATAACCGGCGTGGGCCTGGTGGGCACCGCTTTCGCGCAACGCGCGCTCCAACGGGGCGAGAAGATCGTATTCTTCGATATGGCCCCCAAGCTGGACTTCCTGGAACGAAAATTGGGGAAAGCGGACGTCACCGTTCTGAAGCGGGACATCCGGGATCTGCCGGCGCTGATCGACGCCATGCAGACCCACAAGGTCGATACCGTGCTGCACACCGCCGGGCTCATCGGAGGCGCCGTGGCCAACCCGGTGTACAGCGGCCTTCAGATCAACGTCATGGGCACCGTCAACGTGGCCGAGGCCGTGCGGCTCACCGGCGTCAAGCGCCTGATTCAGATCAGCACCATGGGTGTGTACAACCGCCGCATGGAAGGCGAGGAACCCATCGAGGAAGGGTTCTACCGCGGCGACGGCAACGCTTACGGCAACTCCAAGGTCGCCAAGGAGCTCATGGTGGAGGCCTATCAGCGGCTCTACGGCTTCGAGCTCGTCGTGCTGCGGCTGGCCAACGTGTTCGGCCTCGGCCACTTTGCCGGGGGCTCCGCCGGCGGCGAGATGCTCCAGAAACTGGTGGAGGCCGGCATCAAGGGCAGTGTAGCCAACATCCCGCAGGAATCCACGCGGGACTTCGAGTACGTCTACTTCAAGGACGTGGGCCGCGCCATCGAGCTGGCGGCGACCATTCCGGCCCCCGCGGAGACCACCTTCAATATCGGCACCGGCGTGGTCATCAAGTTCGACGACCTGGTGGCGATGGTCCAGGGGCTCTTGCCCAAGCTGGAGGTGGAGATCCTCCCCGGCAAGCCACCGCGCTCCTCGAAGCAGCCCATGGTCACCACCCGGGCCAAGGAGATGCTCGGCTGGGAACCGGAGTACAGCGTCGAAGCCGGGTTCAAGGACTACATCGAGGACATGAAGGCGGCCTTGTCTTCTTGACACGACCTCCGGGTACGGATTACAACCCACTAGCATCAGGCGGCCTTCCCGGCCGCCCGGTTCTCAGGTCCCTAACGGGATAACAGGGAAACCGGTTAAATTCCGGTGCGGTCCCGCCACTGTAAGTGGGAACCCTTGCCCTGAAGCCACTGTTCCCCAGCCGGGAATGGGAAGGCGGCAAGGTGGTCGAAGCGACCAGCCCACGAGCCAGGAGACCTACCTGAGGACCAAGAGCAACCATGCTCTCCGCGGAGAGAGGAGGTCTCGCCATTCGCATTTGCCTTTCAGACGCCTTCGTTCCCGTATCCGTCCGGTCAGGCCATCGCTGACCGCGCCGGATCGCCGAGAACGACATGCGCCGCCTTCTGTACTTCCTGTTGGGCTCGACGCTGTTCCACGGCGTGCTCCTGTGGGTGCCCTTCCCCATGAGCGCGGGGAGCGCGGGGAAGAACGCCCTTCAACCGGTAAGCGTACAGCTCTTGGACATGCCGTGGACCGATGCCCGGAAGCGGATGTCTGAAAAACCCGAACGACTTCCGCAGCTCCAGAAGACCCGACAGGCTAAAGCCAAGAAGCCGCGTTCGCCAAGGGAGCGGCCGAAAGCCACGACTCCGGCCCGGACCCGGATCGAGAAAACACGGCCCGTAGCGCCAATACCGGTGAACAATGCGGCGATTCGGCCGCAGCCGCAGGCGCGGCCCAAACCGGCGAGGCCATCGAGCCCGACGGCGACAGCAACGCCCGCGAAGAACCTCCGCCCCGCGGGCGTGTCTGCACCGGTACCGCAACCGCAAGGCGAGACCGGCGGCGACCGCAACGCGGCAACGGAGGCAAGCCTCGCTCCCAGCATCGCGCCAAAGACGCCCGCCGGCCACGGCGTGAAGGCCGCGGCCGGCTTCACTCCGGTCCGTTACGCGCGGACCGTGAAGCCTCGATATCCCGGAAAGGCGCGACGGGCCGGGTGGGAGGGCACCGCCGTGCTCAAGGTGCTGGTGGACCCCAAGGGCGCCCCAGGACGCGTCACGGTGGACCGGACTTCCGGCTTCGATATTCTCGACGCCGCGGCCGTGAAGGCGGTCCGACGCTGGAGATTCCATCCCGCGCGCCGCGGCGTCGACGGCGTGCCGAGCTGGGTGCGGATCCCGGTAGCGTTCAAGCTGAAGGAGGACCGCCTTCGCGGGAATGGAAGATTGCCATGAAGTTTTCGATTCCGGGCCTTGTCGGCCTCCTCATCCTGTCAACCTTTCAACCAGGCGCCGCGGACGCGCCGCCGCGGCGCACGCCGGAGACGACGGCGGACAAGGAAATAGAACTGCTTCCGGAAGTCGTCGTTTCGGCGAGCCGGGTGCCGCTGGAAGCCCGGGCGGTCGGCAGTGCGGTCACCGTCATCACCGCCGAAGAAATCGAGCGCAAGCAGGTTCGCGTCGTATCCGACTTGCTGCGGGAGATCCCCGGGATAGCCGTGAACCGCTCGGGCCCGGTAGGCGCGGTCACACAAGTACGGATTCGCGGCACCGAAGCGAACCACACGCTCGTCATCATCGACGGGGTAGAGATCAACGACCCTAGCACCGGCTCGGAATTCTATTTCGACGATTTGCTCGCCGCCGACATCGAGCGAATCGAGGTGCTGCGTGGACCGCAAAGTGCGCTGTACGGCAGCGACGCAATCGGCGGCGTCATCAACATCACAACGAAAAAGGGGCGTGGTCCCGTAACCGGAAGCTTTCGTTTGGAAGGCGGTTCGTTCGGGACCGGCAATGTCTCAGCCGGCATCCGCGGCGGCAGCGACCGGTACCACTTTTCGTTTGCGGGAACGGGTTTCACGACGCCCGGGATATCAGCTCGGCCCGAACCCGGGACAAACATGGAGAAAGACGGACACCGAAACCAGACCTATGACGCCAAGCTCGGTGTAGCGCTGCTTGAGGATCTCGATATCGAGTTGTTTGGTCGCCACGTCAGGTCGAGGGCGGATTTTGATCCCGGAGACCAGGAGACCAAAGCGACCCACTGGACCGGCCGGACCCGACTGAAATACAGTCTGTTCGACGGAGCGTGGGAACATATAGTCGGAGCCGGAATCAACCGAAAGGAGCGCGAGAACTTCGACGAGGGCAATAGGGGAGACCGGTATGACGGCAAAAATACACGCTTTGACTACCAAACCAACGTCTTTTTCGAGACTTCCGCGCTCGCGGAGGCAATGCATTCGGTGACATTCCTTACCGAGGGCGAAAGAGACTCGATGAAGATACGCGCCCCGTGGTGGAGCAACCCGGACCCCCACGTGACCAACCATGGCTATACCGGCGAGTATCAGGTTGGAGTGTGGGACCGGCTTTTTCTGTCGGGCGGCGTGCGCCGTGATGACAACAACCATTTCAGGAACGCCACCACCTTCCGGGTGACGGCGGCTTACCTGCCTGACGGGAGCGGGACGCGGCTACACGGCAGCTACGGCACCGGGGTCAAGAATCCCACTCTGTTCGAGTTGTTCGGCTCTTCTCCGAGCTTCGTCCCCAATCCCGAGCTCAAACCGGAAAAGAGCAAGGGTTGGGACCTCGGGGTGGACCAGAACCTCCTTGACGATCGTCTATCCATGGACGTTACGTACTTCAACAACCGGACTACGGATCTGATCGACGGGTATGTCAGTATTCCCAACACTGACGACAGGACTTCCGGCAACCTGAACGGTATCTCCAAGATCCAGGGCCTGGAGCTCACCATAAAAGCGCGACTGACCGAAGGCCTCACCTTCACTGGACAGTACACCTACACCGACGCCAAGGACGCGAACGGCATCATGTTGCCAAGGCGGGCGAAGCATCTAGCCAGCGCCAACGTCGCGTACAACTTTCTCGATGGCCGGGCCGACCTTGACCTCGGCATCGATTACAACGGTGAACAGAAGGATCGGCAGTTCCTCGGTGCGCCCAGCTACGGCTCCCGCGTCGTGACGCTGGACGAGTTCGTCCTGGTCAATGTCGCGGCTTCCTACAAGATGACCGAGGAAACCGAGCTCCTTGGCCGTATTGAGAACCTTCTGGATGAAAGTTACCAGGAAGTCTTCGGCTTCAGTAACGCCGGCATCGGCGTATTCGTCGGTGTCCGGGGGAGCTTCGAGTTGTTTTAGACGGAACTTCCCCGGGAAAGTTCCGTCTAAAGAACTTGTCGTCCTGGTGGAGCGCAGGGTCACTCGGCCAACAGCGGCACGATCCGCCGCTCCTTGGCGCGCACCAGGCCGCGGCCGGTGATGCGGAGCTCGGGGAGGGTGACGAAGGTCAGGAAGCAGAGGGCGTAGAGCGGCTTCGGAAAGCCGCTGCCGCGCTCTCTCAGGGTTTGCTGCACGGCGGCGAGCTTTCGGCCGACGTCGCGCCAGGGTTCCAGGGAGAAGAGGCCGCCGATGGGAAACGGGATCTGCTGGAGGACCTGGCCCTTGTCCACCAGGGCCACGCCGCCACCGGATTCAAGCAGGAGATTGGCGCAGTAGGCCATGTCGTAGTCGCTGGAGCCCGCCACCAGAAGCGTGTACTCGTCGAGGTTGACGGTGGTGCCCACCGCGCCGATATCCGCGCCGAGGCCCCGGATGAAGCCGAAGACAGGGCTGAAGCCTTCCCGGCGGTCGAACACCGCGACCTTGAGGAGGTCGGCCTCGACGTCCGCGGGGATAACCCCGCCGGCACAAGCGACCTCCACGATCCGCTCACGGGTGATGGTCTGGTTGATGAGATCCATCACCCGGACGCGGGCGTGAGAGCGCTCGCAGCGGATTCGCATGTCATCGGCCGACACCGGCAGGCGGAAGGCGGTCTTGAGCCCCATGTCGGCCGGAAAGGACGGCGGGACGGCATCCACCTTCGACTCGCCGTTCTCGGCCACCAGATCGCCCCCGATGAACATCGCCCCCACCCGCACGGTATCCAGTTCGTCCAGCAGCACGAAATCGGCGAACCGCCCCGGCGCGAGGCCGCCGATGTCCTGTTCGAGACCGGAGTACATGGCCGGGTGCAGCGTAACCGCCTGGATGGCGCGCACGGGGCTCAGCCCGCACTCGACGGCGCGGCGGATCACGTGATCCATGTGGCCGTGCTCGGCCACATCGTCCGGGGCCATGCCGTCGGTGACCAGGATCAACCGGCCGGTGTCCACGCCGGCGGCCAGCAGCGGCTTGAGGGTGGCTTCGAGATCCTGCCGGAAGGAGCCCTCACGCAGCATGGTCCAGTAGCCGAGCCGCAGGCGCGCCAGCGCATCCTCGCCGCTGATGGGCTCGTGGCACGACGATACGGAGGCGGCGGCGATGGCATTGAGGCGGCGATCTCTGGCGCCGGCCGTGTGACCGTGGACGATCTTGCCCTGGCCCAGGGTCATCTCGATGCGCGCCAGCAGGTCCGGGTCGCCCTGCACCAGCCGGAGCCATGAAACCACCTCGCCGAGCCCCAGCACCCGAGGATCGCGCAGAGCCTCCGCCACCTCCTCGTCCGACAGGGATTCGGTGCGGCACAACAGCGGATCCTGGGGCGCCGCCATGGAAATGAGGGTGTAGACCCGAAGTGGGTGGCACGCGACCTCGTCCAGGAAGAGCCGCATGCCGGTAAGGCCGAAGGCCACGGTGTGCTCGTCGCAGGAGGCCATGAGCGCGGTGGTGCCGTGGGGCGCGTAGGCCTGCAGCAGCTCGAAGGGGCGGCAGAAGTGGCCGATGTGGGTGTGGGCGTCGATGAATCCGGGCGCGATCCACCGGCCCCGGGCGTCGATGACCCGGGTCTCGTCGCCGCGGGCGTGGTCGGCGCTGGGGCCCACGTAACAGATCCGCCCCTGGCTCACGGCCATCTCCATGCCGTCCAGCACCTCACCGGTGTAGACGTTGACCAGGCGCCCGCCGGTCACCACCAGGTCGGCCTTGACCTCCCCCAGGCTGGCGCGCATCAGGCGCCCGATCGTGTCGCCGCTTTTTTGCATGTATTGACCTCAGGCAACCGTTTCCCGGTGAAAGCACCACCGCCGCCACGCGCCCATTCCCGGATTGTATTGCCTCAGCCCTTGCCGTACCATGGCCGCGTGAAAAATCTGGTGTTGCGCAACATCGGCAAGCGTTTCGGGTCGGTGACGGCCGTGGACGGCTTCGACCTTGCCGTGGACCAGGGCGAGTTCCTGGTCATCATCGGGGAGAGCGGCTGCGGCAAGACCACGCTGCTGCGGATCATCGCCGGGCTGGAGACCCCGGACACGGGCGAGGTCCTGATCGGCGGGGTGCCGGTGAACGACGTGCCGCCCGGGCGAAGAGACGTCCAGCTCATCTTCCAGAGCTACGCGCTGTGGCCGCACATGCGGGTCTTCGAAGACCGCAAGTATGCCAACCTGACGCTTCCATTGCGCATCCGGAAGTGGTCCGTGGGCGCAATCCGCGAGCTCATCCGGCCCCTGGCCGCGGCCCTCAACATCGAGGAACGGCTGTTCGCCCGCAAGCCCCAGGAACTGTCTGCGGGCCAGCAGCAGCGGGTGGCCCTGGCCCGGGCCATGACCACGTTCCCGCAGATCATGCTCATGGACGAGCCCCTCAGCAACCTGGACCCGCCCAACCGCCGCAGGGTCCGGGCCGAGATCCGCGCGTTTCACAAGGAGCAGCGCCTCACGACCCTTCTGGTCACCCACAACCTCGAGGATGCCCTGGAGCTGGCCGACCGCATCGCGCTGATGCACGAGGGTCGCATGGTGCAGGTGGGGACGGCCGAAACCCTGATGCGCCGCCCCGCCAACGAGTACGTCAAGGACTACTTCCGCGTCCGCCCTTCCTACGGCGTGCCGTTCCAGTGATCCGAAGCTCGCGGGCGAACGGGTGAGGCGGAACACCCTCAGATCTTGAACGCCTCGCGGGTGTTGGGGGCGTACAGGCTGGCCACGTCCACGGGGTTCTTGATCACGCCCTGCTCCAACAGATAGGAATGGAAGGTCTCCAGGGTCTTGCGGTTGTTCTCGAAGCCGTAGGGCCAGAAGTCCTCGCCCATGAGATCCACCGTCTCCTCGTACTCGAACAACTGCCAGAGCTGGCTGGTGCGCAGCACGTTGGTGTCGTAGATCTGCCCCACGCAGATGTCCTTGGCCCGGCAGAACGCCTTGTAGAGGTTCTGGGTGACCCACGGGTGGGCTTCGTAGATCTCCCGGCGCACCACCACGCAGTGCATGATGGGGAACAGCCCGGTGCGGCGGAAGTAATCCATCTCCGCCGCGCGGCAGTCCTCGAACAGACGAGTGATGCCGGGTACGCGCCGCACGAAGCAGGCGGGCATGCGCGCCGACACCAGCGCGTCGATGTCGCCCGCCTCCAGCATGTCGTTGAGGGTCCGGTGCTCCTCGGTCTCGATCTCCACGCCGGCCGGGGCGTCGAAAGGCACGCGGTCCTTGCGTCCCGGCTGCTCCACGCCGCCCTGGACCCAGTGAACGTCCTTGGCCTCCACCCCGAAGTCATGCTGCAACATGCCCCGCACCCACACCGACGCCGTCATGGTGTACTCCGGCACGCCCACGCGCCGGCCCTTGAAATCCTCGGGCTTCTTGATCCCGGAAGCGGTGTTGACGAAGATGCACCGGTGCCGGAACATGCGGGAGGGAAACACCGGGATCGCGATGAACGGCCGATGGCCGCGGGACGCGTCCACATGATACGCCCCCATGGACATCTCGGCGGCGTCGAACTCCTGGAAATGGAGCATGCGCCAGAAGATCTCCTCCACGGGCAGCGCCACGTAGTTGAGATCGATGCCCTCGGGCTTCACCAGGCCGTCCTTCAATGCCCGGGTACGGTCGTAGTCTTCACATGCCAGCGTCAGTTCGATGTTTGCCATCATTCCTCCGGAATCACCTATTAGAGAGCTGCGTAGGCGCAGCCCCTTCTCTGGATCCCGGATCAAGTCCGGGATGACGCCCGGATCAGGTCCGGGATGAAGTTTCAGGTAGTTTCGCGAGGCTCGCCTCCATGCGGTCCATGGCCTCCTCGATGTTCTCGTAGGAGTTTGAATACGCCAGCCTGATGTATCCTTCACCGTACCGGCCGAAGGCACTGCCGGGCACGGTGGCCACGTAGGCGTCCTCGAGCAGGTGCATGGCGACGTCCTCGGACGAATGGCCCAGGGCGCCGACGTCAGGGAAGGCATAGAAGGCGCCCTCCGGTACCGCGCACTCGATGCCCTTCATGCCCTGGAGCCGTCTCAGGATGAGCTCGCGGCGCCGGGCGAACTCCTGGCGCATCTCGCTCACGCAGTCCTGCGGCCCCTCGTAGGCGGCCACGGCGCCGTACTGGCCGAAGGAGGTGGCGCACAGAACCGTGTACTGATGCACGCGGATGAGAACGTCCATGAGCGTCCGGGGCGCGGCAATGTATCCCAGGCGCCATCCGGTCATGGAGTAGCTCTTGGAAAAGCCGTTCACCAGCAACGTGCGCTCACGCATGCCCGGCAGGGTTCCGATGCTGTGGTGCACGGCGCCGTCGTACAGCAGCTTCTCGTAGATCTCGTCGGACAGCACCAGCAGGTCGTGCTCCCGAGCCACGGCCGCCAGGGCCTCCAGGTGCCCCCGGTCGAGCACGGCGCCCGTGGGGTTGTGAGGGCTCATCACCACCATCATGCGGGTGCGCGGCGTCACCAGCCGGGCCACGTCGTCCGCATCCATGCGGAATTCCTTTTCCGCCCGCAACGGCACGCTCACCGGCACTCCCCCGCCCAGGGTGATGCAATGGAAATAGTTGAGCCACGAGGGATCCGGCACCAGCACCTCGTCGCCGTCGTTGATGAACGCCATGACGGCCATGAAGACCGCTTCGTTGGCGCCGATGGTGACGGCGATCTCCCCGTTCTCGTCGAACTCGAGCCCGTTGTCCGAGCGCAGCTTCCCGGCGATGGCGCGGCGGATCTCCGGCACGCCGTAGTTGGAGGTGTAGTGGACCTTGCCCTCGTCCAGCGCCTTCCGGGCGGCCGCCTTGATATGGTCCGGCGTGTCGAAGTCGGGCCGGCCGATCTCCAGGTGGATCACCGGCTTGCCTTCTCCCTCGAGCTCCCCTGCCCGGCCCATCATCTTCCGGATGCCCGAGAACGGCACACCCTTCATCCGCTGTGCTTCCCAAGTCGTCATTACCATGGAAACAAACTATCAGGGCGCGACAATCAGGAAGAGCCGCGCCGCCTCACCTTCCGTCATTCCGGGATTCCCCCCGGTCACCCCGGACGACCCTGTCGTCACCCCGGACTTGATCCGGGGTCCAGGGGTGGCCGTGAGAGGTCTGCGTCTGCCGCCCAACCCCCCTCCTGGATCCCGGATCAAGTCCGGGATGACGGGGAGAGGGATTGCGGCCCCGTACTTGGAGCGGCCAGCGCCTCGTCCACCAGTCCCACGAACTCCTTCGCCTTCGCCACCAGGCCGTCGTGGCCCTCCCGGGCCAGGACCTCCGCCAGAAACGCGCTGCCCAGCACGATGCCCGTGACTCCCAGCGTGGCGTACTCGGCCACGTTCTCCTCGTTGACCCCGCCCGAAACCATGAACCGCGCTTCGGGGAAAGGGCCCAGCATCTGACGGATGAAGTGCGGCCCGCCCACGCAGTCGGCCGGAAAGATCTTCACCAGGTCGGCGCCGCTGCGCAACGCCCGGACGATTTCCGTCGGCGTGGCACCGGCGGGTATGGAGGCGACATCGGCCTCGCGGCAAATTGGCACCAGATCCAGCTCCAGGCTCGGCGAGACGATGAACCGCGCGCCCGCGTCGATGCCCGTGCGCGCCTGCTCCTCCGACAGCACGGTGCCGGCGCCCACGTGCATCTGCCCCTCGCCGGAAAGCGTGCGGATGACCTCGGCGGCCCCCGGGACGGTGAAGGTGACCTCCACGAACTGCACCCCGGCCTCGCCCACGGCCCGGGCAGTGGCCAGCGCTTCTTCCGCGGTCCTGGAACGAATCACCGCCACCAGGCGGTGGGCCTGCATGGCGGTCATCAACTCCGTCTTGGTCATCCAGGGTTCCTCGGTCAGCTCAGGCTCAGGCCGCCGTCCACCAACAAGGTCTGGCCCGTGACGAAGTCGCCGCCGGTGATCAGGCCCAGGATGGCGCCGGCCACCTCTTCCGGCTTCGCCACCCGTTTCAATGGGTAGTTTGCGGAAGCACGGGTGATGATATCGTCGTAGTCCGCGCCGTAGTGATCGCGCATCCACTGGGTGTCGGTGAACGCCGGCGCCACGGCATTGACCCGAATCTCCGGCCCCAGTGCGACGGCAAGGCCGCGGGTCAGGTAAATGAGCCCGGCCTTGGCCGTGCCGTAGGCAAGGGACGACATGGTAGAGGGTGCGATGACCCCGGAGATGGAAGAAACGTTGACGATCATGCCCCCGGTGGCCTTAAGGTGCGGCGCCGCCGCCCGGGCGCACCGGTACGCCCCCTTCACGTTGACGTCCAGGGTCATGTCCCAGATCTCATCCGTCAACGCCTCCATGTCCGTGATCGGCACCCAGCGGGTGATGCCGGCGTTGTTCACCAGGATGTCCAGACGCCCGAAGCCCTCGACCGTCTGACGGATCATGTCGCGCACGTGGCTGTCGTCCCTCACGTCCCCGTGCACGCAAAGGGCCTCCACACCGAGCTCCCGCACTTCCGTCGCCAGGCTCTCCGCCTGCTCGCGGGCCGACCGGTAGTTGATGGTCACCCCGGCCACCCCGGCCCGGGCAAGCTCGAGGACCGTTGCCCGGCCGATACCCGTGGCAGCTCCGGTCACGAGCGCGATGCGGTCGGAGAGGATCACGAAACTTCCCTCAGCCCCTTGGTGGCAACTTCGTCGATCACCCACTGCTCCGGCAGCCGCACCTTTTCGTCGTCACCGCCGGTGAAATGCACCACCACGCCGTAGTCCCGCGCGGCAGCCTCGGGGGTGACGTAGCCGTAGACGACGTCCGCGAGGACGCGTTCCGGATCCCGTTGGAAGGGCTCGCCATAGCCGCCGCCGCCGGGATGGTTCAGTTGGACGCTGCGGTCCCCGTCGAGATGGGTCTGCGCCTTGGGGTTGGGGCGCTCGCCGCCGTCGAGGATGAACTCGCCGGGGAGGCCCGGACCGCCGCCCATGATTCCCGGGGCTGCGTAACGGGTGCGGTCGAGGATGCCGTTGACGCTCCACTGGCCCTGAGCACGGTTGGCGAATTCGGTGAACTGGCCGAGGCCGCCGCGCCAGGTGCCGGCGCCGCCGGAATCCACCCGGAGCTCGCGCCGGCGCATGACCAGCGGCGACAGGCTTTCGATGACCTCCGCGGGCACGCCGGCCACGCCGCTGGGAAAACCCACCGCGCTGAGACCGTCCTTGGTGGGCCGGGCGCCGGTGCCGCCCACCTGGAACACCGTGAGATTGAACGCTGGGTCCTGGCCCCGCCATACGCTCAGCCAGATGGGGTCCGCGCTGGGTGCCATGAGCTTACCCGGCAGCGCCTTGGCGAGCGCCGTGAACACCGCGGTGGGCACGAAGTGGCCCACGGTCTGCCGCGCCGCCACCGGCGCCGGTTCGTTGGCGTTCAGGATGCTGCCCGCGGGGGCGCTCACGTGCACCGGCCGGAAGCTCCCCTCGTTGTGCGGCACGTCGGGATAGATGGCCGCCTTGGCCGCGAAGCTGGCATAGGCGTGGGTGTAGTTCATCACCACATTGATGCCCCGTTGGCTCTGGGGCGAGGAGCCGGTGAAGTCGATGAAGATCTCGTCCCCCCGCACCTCCAGTTTGGTCTTGATGAGGATCGGCTCCTCGAAGCCGTCGCTCCAGGTCTCCCCTTCCCACTCGCCGTCCTCGAGCGCGGCAATGGCCGCGCGCACGGCCTTCTCCGAACGGCCGATGATCTCCTCGGCCACGGGATCGAAGCTGTCCAGCGCGAACTCGTCCATGGTCTCGATGAGCGCCCGCCCGCCGGCGTCGTTGCAGGCGGCCTGGGCGTAGAAGTCGCTCACCACCTCGTGGGGCAGCCGCACGTTGGCACGGATCATTTTCAACAGGATGGCGTCGGGTTCGCCCGCGTGGAACAGCTTCATGATGGGGATCCGAAGCCCCTCCTCGTAGACCTCCCGGGCCTCGGCGGACAGGATGCGGCCGCCGATGTCGGCGGCGTGGCAGGTGTTGGCGAAGAACGCCACAAGCCGCCCGGCCCTGAAGATCGGCGTGGTTATAGTGATGTCGTTGACGTGTCCGGCGGTCTGCCACGGGTCGTTGGTGATGAGCACGTCCCCGGCCGCCAGGGTATCCGCGGGAAACTCCCGCAGGAAATGCCCCATGGACGTGGCCATGGCGTTGATGTGGCCCGGCGTGCCACTGACCGACTGGGCCACCATGCGGCCCTTGGTGTCGAAGAGACCGCAGGCCAGGTCCTGACTCTCCCGCACGATGGTGCTGAAAGCCGTGCGCATGAGCGCGTCCTGCTGCTCGTTGGCCACCGACAGGAGCCGGTTCCAGATGACCTCGAGGGTTACGGGATCGATGGCGGCATCATTCATAATCGAACTCCACGATCACATTGAGAGAGTCGTCGACACGGGCGCGGGCGCGGGCGCTCACCACCAGCGTGGATTCCCGCTCTTCCACGATGGCCGGCCCCGAGAAGGTCATGCCCGGCGTCAGGGCGTAGCGGTCGTAGACCGTGGTCTCGACAAAGTCTCCTTGCGCCGGTGAGAAAACCGGGCGGGCGCCCTTTTCGGCCTTGGCTCCGGCCGCATTGCCGCCACGGGTCGAGAAGTTGAGCGGCTGCTCCGGCCCCCTCGCCACCACGCGCCAGTTGATGACCTCAACCACCACGTCCGGCACCGTCCGGCCGTACATGTGCTCGTAGGTGCGCTCGAAGGCGTCGGTGATGGGGCCGAGATGACCGGCGTCGAGCATCCCCTCCGGGATGGGCACCGACACCTCGTGCCCCTGGCCGGTGTAGCGCATGTCCGCGGTGCGCTCGTAGATGATTTCATCCGACGCCAGTCCCGACTGCTCCAGGATGGCGCGCCCCTCGGCGCACATGTCGTCGAACAGGCCGTTGACGAAAGACCAGTCCAGCTCGTCGAGGCGGCTGTAGGCGCTGCGCACGAAGTCGAAGGCCAGGGGCGCCGCCAGCAGGCCGAAGGTCGACCCCACGCCCGCCCCCATGGGAGAGATCACCGTGGGCAGGTGCAGCAATTCCGCCACGTTGCAGCCGTGCACCGGCCCGGCGCCGCCGAAGGCGTACATGGGCAGCTCCCGCGGGTCCTTGCCGCGTTCCCCCAGGTGGGCACGGGCGGCGTTGGCCATGTTCTCGTTGACGATCTGATGGATGCCCCAGGCCACCTCCTCCACGCGCATGTCGAGCCCTGCGGCGACGCCGGCCAGGGCCTGCCGCGCCGCGTCCACGTCGAGCTTCATCTCGCCGCCGAGAAAGTAATCGGGATCGAAGTAACCGAGGATCAGGTTGGCGTCGGTGACCGTGGGCCGGGTGCCGCCGCGGCCGTAGCAGGCCGGCCCAGGCTCGGCCCCGGCGCTCTCGGGACCCACTTTGAGCAGGCCCAGGGCGTCCACCCGTGCGATGCTGCCGCCGCCGGCGCCGATCTCGATCATGTCGATGACCGGGATCTTGATGGGCAGTCCGCTGCCCTTGCGGAACCGGTAGACCCGGTCCACCTCGAACTCACGGGCCTTGAGCGGATAGCCGTTCTCCACGGCGCACAGCTTGGCGGTGGTGCCGCCCATGTCGAAGGACAGAAGGTCCGGGTAGCCTGCCCGCTGTCCCAGCGCGGCCGCAGCCAGCGCCCCCGCCGCCGGTCCCGACTCGAGCATGCGCACGGGGAACCGGGCGGCGGTCTCGGGGGTGCCGATGCCGCCGCTGGAGAGCATCACGAAGAAGCTGCCGGTGAACTGCAAGCCGTTCAGCCGGTGCTGCAGTTCCTGGAGGTAGGCGGCCACGCGCTCCTGCACGTAGACGTTGACGGTGGTGGTGCTGGTGCGCTGGAACTCGCGGATCTCGGGTACGACGTCGGCACTCACCGACACGCGGATCTCGGGCGCCACCTCCGCGATGAGCTCCCGGGTCCGGCGCTCGTGGACGGCGTTGCGGAAGCTGTTGAGATAGCACACCGCCACCGCCCGGACCCCCTTGTCCCGGAGCTCCGCCACCAGACTCCGCACGAAGGCTTCGTCCAGCGGCTTGAGCACCGCGCCGTCCGCGGCCACGCGCTCGGGCACGTCGAAGCGGAGGTAGCGCGGCACCAGGGGCCTGGGCAACTCGAGATCGAGATCGTAGAGCTCGTAGCGGTGCTCGCGGCCGATCTCCAGGGCGTCCCGGAACCCTTCGGTGGTGAGCAGCGCGGTGACCGCGCCCTTGCGCTCGATCAAGGCGTTGGTGACCAGCGTGGTGCCGTGCACCACCGTGCCCTGCTGGGCGCGGTCGACGATGCCCGTCTCCAGCCCCTCCCGCATGGCCGTCTCCACGGCCACGCTCGGGTCTCCGTGGGTGGTCAGGGTCTTGCCGATGAACGACGTGCCGTCATCCGCCACCAGGAGCAGATCCGTGAAGGTTCCGCCGATGTCAACGCCGACACGATACATGGAATACCATCGTTGCAACCGCCATGCGGAGAACGTGCGGGTTTGGACCCCGCCCCTACTGGGCGAACAGGTCCATCAAGGCATCGGTCTGGTCCGCCGCGGCGGGCCGCAGCAGCGGGATCTTGACGCCCGCGTCGCGATACTGTTGGACTCGCGCCTTGACCTCGTCAGGCGTGCCGCTGGCCGTCATGCCCTCCACGTAGGAGTCGGGGATGGCCTTGATCAGCGCCTCCATGCCGCCCTTCGCATGGGCCTCCTCGAACTTCGGGATGTCTTCCTCGTGGATGTAGGGCTCGCCCACGCGCATCTTGGGGCGGGCGATGAACGGAAGCTGGATGGGATCGAGCTTGGTGGCCACCTCCCAGCGGATGGCGTCCAGAGCCGTCTTGTGATCGTCGGCAATGGAGCAGTTGATCAACTGGGCGACCTCGAACTTCGAGAAGTCGCGCCCCGCCTCCTCGGCCGAATCCTTGATGATCTTGAGGGCGTTGGCGGTGTACTCCGGCGAGCAGACCGCGTTGAGCACCACGCCGTCGCCGATCTGGCCGGCGAGTTTCAGGCCCGGCCTCGCCGTGGCCGGGATGTAGAGCGGGATGTTGGTGCGCAGCGGCTTCCAGCCGATGCCGACGTTTTTGAACTTAACGAACTGTCCGTCATAGTCCACCTTCTCGCCGGTGAAGAGCAGCCGCATGGACTCGATGTATTCCTTGAGCACTTGAGGGGGATCCTGGTGCTCCATGGCGTGGACCCGGGCGTGGCTACGGGTACAGGCGCCCGGCGCCAAGGTGATGCGCCCGCCGGTCATCTCGTCCAGGGTCATCAGCGATTGGGCCATGCAGATGGGGGTGCGCAGGCGAACGATCTGCGTGGCCCCCAGTGTCACCTTGGAGGTGGCCAGGCCCATGGCCGACATGGCGGAAACCGAGTCGCGCATGAGCTCGATGGTCTCCGAGAAGAAGCCCATCTCGAAGCCCTTTTCCTCCGCCCGCCGCATGAGATCGGCGATTTCCCGGACGTTGGTGAACTTCCCGTACCCAAGTGCAAAACCGACTCTGGCCATGACCTCTCCTGACTGGTTAAACGCAACCGCTCACGATCATTCATGTCCCGGTGAGCGCGCCCGTGCGCGGCAAAGACAATACGCCGCCACCGACGACCCGGTGGTCCTGCGCTTCGAACTCCGGTTGATTCAGAGGAAAGCGGGCGGGTGTTGCGGTGTGCCTGAAGAAAAGGCTTTTGTATCCGACCGGTTGCGGTTCGTCAAGGAACGAGCGCGTACTCGCATCGACCGCCGCCTGTTGCGGCGCATCCCGCTTTGACCATTCAAAGCGCTGGAACGAAACTCTCTTCCAGCGCCATCTCGATGGCCTTCTTGTAAGGGAGCACGGTCACCTTTCCGACCTTCAGAACCCGTTCGCCGCGATACACGCCGAAAGCACGCCCGATGTCACCGGTCTGCAACAGGACATTCAATCCCTTGTTGAATTTCTCTTGCCAGACATTCGACGACTTGATTTCAAAGCCTGCGGCCTGCTCCCCCCTCTTCCAGATCAAGTCCACTTCGTTGCCTGCTTCCGTGCGCCAGTAGAAAAACTGCGCGCCGTGAGACCGCCACGCGTTGAGCGCCCTGAACTCATTCAAAACGAAGGCTTCGAACAAGGCGCCGGTCTCAATCGCCGAGGGTTCGTCCCGGTGCCTCCCCATCAGGGCACGCTGCACGCCGCAATCGAACAGGTAGAACTTGGGGTGAGCCACCTCCTTGACCTTGGCCTTGTTTCGGTAGGCGGGCAGGTACCAGCCCAGCAAGGTGTCTTCCAGGATGCCGAAATAGCCTTGGACGGTGGACCTGGCGACGCCCACATCCCGGGCGATATTGGTGATGTTCAGCAACTGCCCGCTCATCATGCCGGCGACTGACAGGAACCGGTAGAAACTGTCAAGGTTCCTGACCAGAGCTTCCTGCTGAATCTCTTCCTTCAGATAGGTCTCGACGTAGGCGTCCAGGAACTCGACCTTCTCGGTCCGGGAGACCGATGTCACGCTCAAGGGCAACTGTCCGTAACGCAGAGCGTCCGGCAGGCTGAAGTCCTCGCCGACTTCAAGCATGCTCAATGGAAACATCCGTTTCAAAAGGGCGCGGCCCGCAAGCATGTTGGCATGGGACCGCTTGAGCTTCCGGGCGCTGGACCCGGACAGTGCAAACCGATAGCCCTGTCCGCTCTCGAATAGGAGGGCATGCACCTCGTCGAGCAACTCTGGCAGCTTTTGCACCTCGTCGATAATGATCCATGGCCGCCGGTTGGGCAATGCGGCTGCTTCCTGAGCGAGAAGGGAGGGGTCCCGCTTGTATCGAAGATACTCGCCGGACTTAAGGAGATTAATGCTCAGGTCTGCGTGACCTAGACGTTGCTCCAGCCACACGGATTTCCCGGTGCCACGCGGGCCGAACAGGAAAAAACTCCTTTCGGGCAGATCGAGTATCCTAGAGTACATGTCGGCGATTCCGTTATTTTTACGGTAATAATGACGAAACAATCGACGTTTGTCAACCCGGCGGTGAAATCCTTGATCATCGGCAGCAGGCAATCGGGGAAGACCCGCTCCAAGGGCGTAGAGCGGTATCAGGGGCGACCACTTTGTCGAGGCATGCGCCCGCATCCGGCGGAAGAGGGGCTGACGGCGGCACCGAACGTCAGGGTGGAGCAAGGGGCGATCAGGTCGGACCTCGTCGACCGGGCGTCGCGACAGACGGTGCATCGCACAGAGATCGGCGTAGTGAGCTGTTTGCTGGGCGGCACGGCACCTCGATGCCAAAGCGCTGATCGATCGCGGTGCAGTTCGATTCCGTCAAGCCCCGGTCCACATATCGGAATCAACGATCTCCCGCAGTTGAAAGCTCGATACAGGACTACCTATATCGTCAATCGACAGCTCGAAAACACGCCCGACGATTGCGCAGCCGGGGGCCAGCCGGAAGTTGATTTGTTGCTCCATGAATCCACGCTGGGGTTGGCCCATGTTCGCAAGTGCAGCGAGCTGCGCGCTTACATCTTCCGACTGTCGCTCGGACGAGAGCCCGGATACCTGTACATTCCTGAACTCGATCAGTATCGGGCGTCCGGTTTCCTTGAGGAAACAGCCAATCCTCCCAGCACCGCATAGCAACTCGGTCGTCCTGCCCGGATCAAGCTTCGCAAGCTCATCGAGCGCGTCCCGACAGGATTGCAGAAGTTCGCCGCCGTGGGCTGCGCCGGAGCCTGCGTACCTGACGGCAGTTGCCTTGCTCGGTGTCACATAGAGTTGGCCGTGCTGCCAATTCGCATGGCCTGAGTCCTGAGTCAGTATTTTCTCCTGCCACCAATCGGGCGACTGACCCAGACGTTTCAACTCCGTCCAGAGTCGGCGGTACAGTTCTAGCGCGTCCCGCGTGTGGGGCCAGTCCGAAAGGGCTTCTCCTGGCCGAAAGTACACCAGGTAATGGCTAGACGAACCGTGGTACAGGGTAAATGGCACGTGGGCAGGCTCTGCTGCCGACGTTCGGTCCATGTCGAATATCCTCGCGTAATTCGTTTCTGCGACGGTAGCTCTTGAGAACTGTTTACTCAGAATCGACCATAGGATTCAAATCGGTGGGTTGCAGCAGGCTGCGTAGTTGCCAGAAACCGAGCGCTCTCACTCTGCCTTGGCCGGCTCTACCCCTGCCGAGGTCTACGACAAGGGAATGCAGCCAGAGGTGCAGCCCAACCACACCCCACCCTCGCCCGCCGCTCTCCTGGTTCCTATGGAACAGCAAGACGTGTTAATCAGGACTCTGGCGGCATGTCGTGCCGACGGAATACACCTTAACTCTGTCGCCTCCCTGTCCTACAAACCGGGACCACCTCATCGATGACTTCTGGGAACGCCGCGCCAACGCCCTCTGACCCCTAGCTTACAATTTTTGTCTGCACCCGGCGCACTGGCGCGTTGCAGCGCACGCCTCGATTACGTAAGCTTTAGCCCACGATGGTGGGGCTGGACATCGACGGCGTGATGGCCGATTTCCTCTCTCCCTTCCTCCTTCGTCTGGAAAAGCGTATCGGCAAGGGACCGATCCCGGCCGAATCGCTGCGGAGCGTGCGCCTGTCGGCGCATCCGACCTTGACCGAGGAGGCGGTCAGGGAATGCGCCGACGCGGTGCGGCGGGACCCCGGATTCTGGGAGGGGCTGGACTCGCTGCTGAGCCCCGAACAGTGGCGGCGGCTGGAACACTTCAGCCAAGGCGGGCAACTCTCGTTCATCACGCACCGGACGGGCCACGAAAGTTGGGATATTCACGCGGTGACGTCGGAATGGTTCCGGCGGCACGGCATCACCAACCCCGACGTGCACCTGGTCGAGAACGAGAAATCCGCGGTGGTGGAGAAGCTCGGAGTGGTGCTGTTCGTCGATGACAACTACGAGAACTGCCAGGACGTGGCCGAGCATACGAACGCCCGGGTGTTGATGCCGCACCACCCCTACAACCGGTCGTTCTCGCATCCCGGCGTGACGCGGATCATGCATTTCAACGAGGTGTTCACACAGATCGAGCACGGCCTGGACCTGCGTGCGCCGACTTCGGTTTGAGGAAACCAGAGAACCAAGGGAGGCTCATCATGTACGGTTGGCGAGCACGTGTCGGCCATGTGGCCCCGTCCCGCGGGGACACTCTCGTATACGAATTCTATCGCATGCTACCCGAGGGGTTCCAGTTGCTCAACAGCACCGGCACCATCCGGCAACTGGTGGACGCCGACTTCGAGCGGCAGCTCGAGCGCATCGAGGAAGCCGCGCTGGACCTGGTGGACAACGGCTGCGACGTGATCATCCTCGGCGGCTCGCCGCTCTTCACCAAGCTGGGCCACGGCAGCGACATCGAGATGGGCCGGCGGCTCACCGAAAAGACCGGCGTCCCCATCACCGCCGGTATTACCGGCGAGGTAGAGGCCCTCAAGGCCATGGGGCTGCACCGCCTGGTGGTGGCCACTCCCCACGAGGACGACCTGAATGCCCGCATGAAGGCGTTTCTCGAAGCTTCCGGGTTTGAGGTGCTGCAGATCGAAGGCTATGGCGTGCGCAAGAACTCGGCCATCTCGGATCTGCCGGTGCACGCCTCCTACAAGATCGCCAAGCGCCTCTACGAGAAGGCTCCCGAAGCGGACGGCATCTTCATCCCCTGCCCCCGTTGGCCCACCATCGAGGACGTGGAGCTGCTGGAGCAGGAGATCGGCAAGCCCGTAGTGACCAGTTGCCAAGCCTACATCTGGTATGCGCTGCACCTGATCCGTATCAAGGAGGCGGTGACCGGTTACGGCAGTCTCATGGGCAGCCTCGCCGCCTGACCGCGGGGTCCACGCGCGTTCGGCCGTGGGTTACGGAAGCGGCAAGACCGAGAGCGGACCGGAACTGTCCCGCCGCGGCTTTCTCCTGGGTCTCGCAGCGTCAGGGCTGGCCGGGACGCTGGGCTCCCCTTCCACTGAGGCAGCCACCATACGCGACACCGCCATGGAGATCCTCGATCATCACCCGTCCGTGGATATCCACGCCCACCCGGGCCGTTTCCACCGTGACGGAACCGGCCTGGACGCACGCATTCAGGAAATGGTCCGGGGCGGCCTCAGCGCCGGTTTCTTCTGCGTCAGCACGGACCGGGCGATCACCCGCCGGGACCGGGATACCGGCAGGATTCGCGCCCGACGTGCATTCGAGCCAGGGGAATCCCATCGTGACACCTATGCCCGCTTCGCCGTCCTCGACCCGTGGTTTGCCGACGGGCGCCTCCTGCGGGTGCTCGGTCCCGCGGACATCCTGCGCGCCAAGCGAGCGAAAAGGCCCGGCGCGGTCCTCGCCGCCGAGGGCGCCGACTTTCTGGAGGAACGCATCGACCGCGTCCAGGAGGCCCACGATCGGGGAATCCGCTCGATCCAGCTCGTCCACTACAACATCAACGCCGTCGCCGACATCCAGACCGAGGAGCCGCGGCACCACGGTCTCACCCCCTTTGGCGCTCAAGTCATCCGGGAGATGAACCGCCTGGGCATGATCGTGGACGTGGCCCACGCCACCGAGCAGGTGACCCGGGACGTCGTGGACATCACCACCCGGCCCATCATCCTGAGCCACACCGCGCTACGCCGCACGCCTCGCGAGTACACGCGTTACATCTACGCCGATCACGCGAGGCTCGTGGCTGAGACCGACGGCGTCATCGGCGTCTGGCCGGCCGGCCGCGGCGGCCTGGAACGGTGGACCCGGCGTTTCAGGAAGCTCGCCGACCTGGTCGGCCCCGAGCACCTCGCCGTGGGCACGGACATGGACGGCCTGCGCAACACGGTCTTTGACGACTACAGCGCGCTCCCGAGCTTCGCAGCCGCTCTGCTGGCGGCCGGATTCTCCAAGAGCGAGGTCGCCGGAATTCTGGGCGGGAACTTCATGCGGGTGTTCCAGGAGGTTGCGGCGGGGCCGTGACGGTAGCCAAACTCTCCCAGGCTTCTTCCGGCAGCACCGGTGCAATGACGTCGCCGACGAACGTAACGGTGCCGGCCAGCTTCGACTGGGGATATTCGCTGTTGATTGGGATCATGCCAGCTCCAGCTTGTAGAACCGCCGCGCGTTCCCACCCAGCAGCGCCGCCCTCTCTTCCTGTGTGATGGATTCGTTGCTCTTGATGGCATCCACCCGTCCCCAGTCCATGTCGCTGTGAGGGTAGTCGCTGGCGTACATCAGCGATCCGGCGCCGACCTGGTCGATGATCGAGCGCAGGTTCTCATCGTCCTCGAAGCCCGAAAGGATGCGTCCGGCGAGGATGTCCTCCATGGGCTCGCGTATGGTCTCCGGCAGGGTGTAGGGCTCTCTGCCCCAGTTGCCCTCGTGCCGTCCGTCGCCCCGGGGTCCCCGGACGTGCTCGATGTGCTTTCCCACCCACCAGGCCCAGTAGGGGAACCAGGTCGCGCCGATCTCGAGGAAGGCGCAACGGAGGTTGGGATAACGCGCCAGGATGCCCATGCGCGCCACCGACATCATGCCTACCATCATCGAGAACGGCATGGCGGTGACGTGGGTGGAGAAGAAGTCGGTGAAACAGTCGGCCCACGGCGTGTCGTGCATGCCGGTGACCGCGTGGAAGCCGATGGGAGTGTCGAGTTCGTTCACGGCGGCGAAGAACGGCTCGTATTCGGGCGTGTGCAAGGGCCGGTTCCCGACCATTCCGGGCAGCAGCACGCCGGCCAGACCCAGCTCCCGCACCGCCCTTCTCGCCTCCTCCGCCGCGCCCGCCGGGTCCTGGATCGGCACCATGGCGATGGCGTTTAGCCGTTTGCTGGCCTTGGAGCACTGCTCGGCCACGTAGTTGTTGTAGGCGCGGCATACGGCGCCCGCCAGCTCCGCGTTCTCGAGGTCGAATACCCACACCAGCGCGGTGGGGAAGACCACCTGATAGTCCACCCCCATCAGATCCAGGTCGTCAAGGCGGCCGGGGACGTCATCCAGGGAGTTGTCGCGGGCCTTCATCTGCTTGTGGCGCGGCGTGGGGTAGTTGAACCCGCCGCCGCCCACACCCCTGGAGAAGGGAATCCGCGGGACCACGCGCCCCTCGGCCACCCAACGCCCCTGGTCCCTCGGCTCGCCGGGCATGTCGATGACGCGGGGGCGAAGGGGATGGAACTCCTTCTCGATGTATCGGTCGAACAGATCGAAAGGCTCGTGCAGATGGCCGTCGGAGTCGATGGTCAGCAAGGGTACCTCCCGCGGATGCGTGTGGGCTTGGACAACCCGAGTGGGGAAATCTGACCCGTGTGCCCGCGAGGTGCCGCCGGAACCCGCGGGACCCAGGGCGGTTTGCCGGCATCTCGCCGCGTCTACGGGCCTTCAGGCGGGATGAGTCCTACCCGCCGTATTTCTCCCATTGCTCGGGCGAGAAGGTCTTCAACGATAGCGCATGGATCCGTTCGTCCCCGAGTTCGTCCTTGAGGGCGTCGTAGACCATCTTATGCTGGTCGATGAGACCCTTGCCGGCGAAGGAGTCATGCACGATGACCACCTGGTAGTGGTCTCCACCACCGGTGAGATCCTTGATCATCGGCACCATACAACCCGGGAAGACCCGCCCCAGCGTATCCTCGATCTCTTGTGGCTGAATCATAGGGCTGGATTAGCACAAAACACGGGGGCGGACCACCGAAGACGGGGCGGCTTGCCCCACCCCCGGCCCTGGACCCCGGACCCCGGATCAAGTCCGGGGTGACGGGGAGTGGTCCCGGGTGACGGAGAAGTGGTCCGCGATGACGGAGCGTCGGCCCCGACCCGCCCCGGGCTCACGCCTGCGGATCGTAGTCTCCCCGGCACTGCTGAATCATGGCGCGCATATCGGCCCGCAGTTCCTCGTTGGTGGGCCGGCCCACGTAGTACCAGCCATTGTAGACGCGGTGGACCGTGAGATCGGGCAGCAGCGAGAAGGCGTATGGAATCGCTATAGTCCCGTGCTTCTTGTCCGAGGTGTCGACGAGGTCCAGGGCTTCGATGGCCTTGTGCTCGTGGTCGCTCAGGAACGGGAACGTCGCACCGAGGCCGTTTCTGAGCGCCCCGTTAACCTGCGGCGGATCGACGCTGACGACGGCGACACGGCAATAGGCAGAGGGAAGCTCCTCCTGCAGGGTGACCATGTGGCGCAACTGCACCACGCACTTCCCTCACCAGTAGCCGCGGTAGAACACCACGATGAGGGGGAACCTGCCCTCGGTAACCTCGGACAGTTTAGCCTCCTGGCCCGTATGGTCCTTGAGCGCCAGATCCGGGAACTTCTCACCAACGGTTTGATTCATGTTGTCCCTCCCTGGAATATTGATACGGTAATGGTGATACCTACGGCGCCGGCATTGTCCAGCGCACCAGCTCCGCTGCCGCGAGCTCGGCGCCAAGCCCCGGCGAATCAGGAACCGGCACCCGCCCTCCTTGCAGGTCCAGCGGCTGCTCCACCACGTCGCCGGCCATCTTGAGCGGGCCCACCGACTCGCAGCCGTCCATGATGTTGGCGCAGCTCGCGGCCACGTGAAGCTCCGCCAACGTGTTGATGGTGAGCCCGAACCCGTGACCGATGACACATCGGATCCCCGCGGCCTCCGCCATGTGCACCATGCGGACGGTCCGGGTGATGCCCCCCTGCTTCATCACCTTGACCTTGACGATGTCGGCGGCCTCTTTCCGGATGACCTCCATCAGGGTCTCGGGCCCGACGATGGCTTCGTCCGCCATCACCGGGATGTCGATGCCGCGCCGCACCCGCGCCAAGCCTCCGTAGTCGGCGCGCGCCACGGGCTGTTCCAACAGCGCCACGTCCAGCGGAGCCAGCGCCTTTCCCAGACGAATGGCGTCGCCGACGACGTAGGCCTCGTTGGCATCCACCCGAAGTTTCAACCCGGCCCCCACCGCGCCGCGCACCGCCGCTACCCGGTCGCGATCGGACTCCACCCCGGCGCCCAACTTGATCTTCACCGAGCGAAAGCCGCGGTCTCGCCAGCTCAGGGCCTCCCGCGCCGCCTCATCGGGATCCAGCATGCCGATCCAGCCGTTGAGCCGTACCTGGTCCTTCAGCCGCCCGCCCAGCAACGAGTGGAGCGGCTGATCGAGGACCTTGCCTTTGAGATCGAAGAGCGCCATCTCCAGGG
Organism: uncultured Binatia bacterium (SeqCode); assembly: GCA_965218305.1. Lineage (GTDB taxonomy): Bacteria > Desulfobacterota > Binatia > UBA9968 > JAJDTQ01 > JAJDTQ01. The sequence continues at coordinate 1,729,977 of OZ244617.1, forward strand.
CGGCCTTGGCATCCAGGTGCCGCGGCAGACAGCGGTCCATGAGATCCAAGGCAGCCGAGAGGTTGAGGGGGTCGCGGCCCTCGAGTCGCTGCGCCAAAACCGCCACCGCCTTCAGCGTCTCGCCAAAACTCTCCTCGGAGTGGCCGGGATCCGGATCGACGTTGCCCAGGCCCGTGCTGCCTTCATCCGTACGCACACACACCACGATACTGTCCTGCCGGGTCTTGGTGTCATGGGCATTGCGGAAAACCCCCTTCAGGGGAATCCGCAACGGATGGATGTCGATACCGGTAATTCTCATCGGACCCTGCGGCTCTTACCCGGATCAAACCACTTTGCCTTGCACGCATCGGCAAGCTACTGACAAGCTACTGAATCATACCGACAACCACTCGGTTGGGCGAACGGCCAAGGAGGATCCACGAGATGACTACCGCTTCACGGCTGCGGGATGCAATGGCCGAGGACGGCTGCCTGACGGTTCCCGGCGTCCACGATGCCTTGACCGCATTGCTCGCCGAGCAGGCGGGCTTCCGGGTGGCTCTCCTCGGAGGCAACGCCACCACGGCCAGCGTCCTGGGGCTTCCGGACCTGGGGTTCCTCTCCGCCGATGCGCTCACCACACACGTGCGGAACATCTGTCACGTGCTGCGTATCCCCCTGCTGGTGGACGCCGACACCGGCTTCGGCGGCCCACTCCAAGTGCACCGGACCGTGGCCGCGCTGGAACGGGCGGGCGCGGCGGCGATCCAGATCGAGGACCAGGTGCCGGCCAAGAAATGCGGGCTCCTCCAGGGAGGCCACCCGCTGGTCTCCGCAACGGAAATGGTGGAGAAGGTGCAGGCCGCGACCGCCGCCCGGAAGGACGCGGACACCGTGATCGTGGCGCGCACCCTAGCCTACTCGTCCGGCGGCCTCGATGAAGCCGTCCGGCGCGGCTGTGCCTACCGCGAAGCCGGCGCCGACGCGGTCTTCGTGCAGGTTCCGGGTACCCTTGAAGAACTCCGTGAGATCCGCCGCTCCATCCCGGGCCCGCTGGTGGTCAACCTGGACGAAGCCATCCCGGCATCCGCCCTGGACGTGAGCGAGGCGGCGGCCGAAGGTTACAGGATGGCGCTCTTCCCGGGAACAATCCGTTACACGCTGGTGAAGGCCGTAAGCGACGCCCTCACCGTCCTGCGAGACGAAGGAACGACCCGGACCCGCCGGGATCGCATGGCGTCTTTGGCCGAGTACCACGGCGTGTTGCGAATGGACGAGTTCCTGGAGCTTGAACACAAGCTGACAAATCCTTCCGAGCCTCCGCAAGAACCATAGGCCGGCGAACGAGAGTCCGTTCAGCCGCAGGGTGACGGCAAGACGCGGGGCGCAGCGGCACTACGGCCCCACCCCGGGACTCGTTACGCTCCCACCGCCGTCAGGCCCGTATGTCCTCGAGAAACAGCTCCGTGGGGATCTCGTGACCGAGCCCGGCGTCACGCGCGCGTTCGTACACGGCCCCGGTGACGGCGCTGAACTGGGGGCCGATGGCGCCGATGTTCATGAACCAGGTGGTCTGCTCCGGGCTGGTCCGGCCGGGAATCCGGCCGCTCATGAGATCCGGCAGCTTGGGGATGTCCACGATGTCCGCCGTCAGGTCCACACGCGGCACCATGGCCCGCTCGTCCTCCTGACCGGCCACGTAGCCGAGATAGCCGCCCCTGGCGTAAAACGCCTCCGGCGGCAGTTTCTCGACGTACGGGGTGGCGTCACCCGGGCGGATGGCGACGTCGACGGCCTGGAGGAAACCCGGTTCCACCGAGTTCCGGTTGACGTCGATCACGTGCATGCCGGGCTCCAGCCAGTCCGCGAAGAACACCGGCTCGATGGCCGAGGCGCAGCAACACACGATGTCGGCACCGCGCACCGCCGTCCGCGGATCCGGCGCCACCTCCACTTCGATCTCGTGCCGTGCCGTCATCTCTTCCGCGTACCGCCGGGCGTTGGCCGGGTTGAGGCTGAAGACGGCGACCTTGGTGATGGGACGCACGCGGCAGAGCGCGTCGAGATAGCTTCGGGCCATGCCGCCGGAGCCGATCATCGCCACGGTACGGCTGTCCTCCCGCGCCAGGTACTTGGCGCCGAGCCCGGCGCCCGCCCCCACGCGGTCGTGCTGGAGCCGGCCGTCGTTCATGATGGCCACGGGGGTGGCGTCGCGGGTGCTGAAGAGCAGCAGCAGCCCGCAGTAGGTGCCGGGCTCGCGGGCATACTTGTTCTCACGCCGATGGCCCCGTTCCATGGGCCAGCTCACCATGTCGGAGATGATGCGGATGCAGGCATAGCCGTCCTTCCGGCTGCCGCCGACCATAAGGGCGAGGCGGTGGTAGGGAGATTCCTGGCCCGACGGCACGTACATGTCCATGCGGCCCATGCCGACGGCGTCGGTCCGGGCCAGCTCCCGGAACAGACCCTCCAACGAGTCCAGGCAAAGCGGCATGTCGATCACGCGGGCCACGTCGTCGTTGTTCAGAAACAGCATCGTTTGCTCCTCGTATCGTGTGTTCCCAAAGGACGGGAGTGTTTTCCACGGGCCCCCGGTAGAGTATATTGGGACGGCATGGCCCGGCGTCGATCCTCACACTAAGCCGCCGGCCACCCTGTCGAGGCGCCGAAAGGAGAACAGTCATGCCTCTATATGAATTCCAGTGCAAGGGCTGCGGCCACGAGTTCGAGGATCTGGTTCTGGGCTCCGCCCGGCCGGCCTGTCCATCCTGCAGCAGCCAGCAGCTTGAACGGCTGCTTTCCGTGTTCGCGGTCAGCGCCACGGCGGACGATCCGATGCCGGCCGCGGGTGCGTGCGGAAGCTGCGGCGACCCGAGGGGACCCGGAGCCTGCTCGATGAACTAGTGTTTTGTGGTTGAGTGTACGTTGGCGTGACTTTGTCGAAAAATTCCGGTAAACCATGTAGGATAGCTTAAAGTAGCTGGACACCTTATCCAGAGTGGTGGAGGGACAGGCCCGTTGAAGCCACAGCAACCGCGTTCCCGTGGGAATGCAGGTGCTAATTCCGGCCCGCAAGGGACAGATAAGGTGAGGAGAAAACCTCTTCTCATCTTGGAAGAGGTTTTTTTTTCGTTGGGAGCATACGGTCGATGCGTCTGACCCCTGAACAAGTCGAGCGGTACAGCCGCCAGATCATGATCCCCGACGTCGGCGGCGGCGGGCAGATCCGCCTGCGTCAGGCGAGCGTCCTGGTGATCGGGGCCGGCGGCCTGGGCAGTCCGGCGGCGTTCTATCTCGCCGCCGCCGGTTTGGGACGGCTCGGGATCGTGGACAGCGACGCGGTGGACCTTTCCAACCTGCAGCGACAGATCCTTCACACCACGGCGGACCAGGGGCTCCGCAAGGTGGAATCGGCGCGGTCCCGGCTGGTCGAGCTCAACGCGGAGGTTGACGTGGAGGTGCACGACGTACGCTTGACGGAGGAAAACGCTGCCGAACTCATGGGGCCGTACGACTTCGTTATCGATGGAAGTGACAACTTCGATACCAAGTTCCTGGTCAACGACGTCGCCGTCTCCCTGAACAAACCGTTCTCCCACGCGGGGATCGTCCGCCTTCAGGGCCAGACCATGACGGTGGTGCCCCCCGACAGCGCCTGCTACCGCTGCCTGTTCCAGGAGCCGCCGGCGCCGGGGGAGGTCCTGGGCTGCCAGCAGGCCGGCATTCTGGGTGCGGTCGCCGGAACCATCGGCTCCATCCAGGCCACCGAGGCCATCAAGTACATCGTCGGGCTCGAAGAGCATCTGCTGGTGAACCGTCTGCTCACCTATGACGCCAAGACCATGGAAATTCGCAATGTGCCGGTGCCGCCGAACCCCCGCTGCAAAGCCTGTGGCGCCCCCGTCGTTTCGCCGGCTTCCCAAAGGAGTCAAGCATGAGCTTTGTCCAAGGACTGAAATGCCGTGAGTGCCAACGGGAGTACCCCACGGCCCCGCTCCACGTGTGCGAGGACTGCTTCGGTCCCCTTGAGGTGGAATACGACTACGACGGTATCCGGAACAGCGTAAGCCGGGAGAAGATCGCCTCGCGGGCGCGCAACCTGTGGCGCTACCGGGAGCTGCTGCCCATCGAGGAAGAGCCCAGAGTGGGACTCTACTCGGGCTTCACGCCGCTCATACGGGCTCGCCGGCTGGGCGAGGCCATGGGCGTCGATGAGCTGTACATCAAGGACGACTCGGTGAACCACCCGACCTTTTCCTACAAGGACCGGGTCGTATCCGTGGCTGTCTCCAAGGCCATCGAGTTCGGCTACGACACCGTCTCGTGCGCCTCCACCGGCAACCTAGCCAACTCGGTATCGGCCCACGCCGCCAGTGCCGGGCTCAACTGCTACGTCTTCATTCCCGAAGGGCTGGAAGAAGGGAAGATCGTCGGCTCGGCGATCTACGGTCCGCGGACCATCGCCATCAAGGGGACCTATGACGACGTCAACCGCCTGTGCAGCGAGATCGGCGACAAGTACCCGTGGGCGTTCGTCAACGTGAACCTCAGACCCTACTATTCCGAGGGCGCCAAGACCCACGCCTTCGAGGTCGCCGAGCAGTTGGGATGGAAGCTGCCGCGCCACATCGTCGTAGGGTCGGCGGGCGGAACCATTCTTCCCAAGCTGGGCAAGGCGTTCAAGGAGCTCCGGACGGTGGGGCTGGTGGATCCGGACGAGCCGTGCAGCATCTACTCGGCCCAGGCGGCGGGCTGCTCCCCCATCATCGACGCCCTCAAGAAAGGCACGGACATCGTCGATCCGGTGAAACCCAACACCATTGCCACGTCCATCGCCATCGGCAACCCGGCCGACGGCTACTACGTGATTCAAACCGTCAAGGAGTCCGGCGGTTGGGGCGAAAGCGTAACCGACGACGAGATTCTCGACGGCATCAAGCTCCTGGCCTCCACCGAGGGCATCTTCACCGAGCCGGCCGGCGGCACGGAGGTCGCGGTCACGCAGAAGCTCATCGAGCAGGGCCGGATTCCCCGGGACGAGTCCATCGTCATCTCCATCACGGGCAACGGCTACAAGACCATCGAAACGGTGTCACACATCATCGATCGGCCCTACAGCATCGACGCCGCCCTCGGCACCTTCGACGCGTTGTACGACGAGTTGTCACAGGGATCACGCGAGAAGGCGAAGGCAGGGTGACGGAGAGGGTTTGCGCCGTGGTCCCGCCTCTCCGTGTTGAAAAGACGGCAAACCGGTTTTATCCTGAATTGTAAAGGGAGGTCCTTTCATGAGTGTTCGCGTACGTGTCCCTACACCACTGAGGAAATTCACCCAGGGATCGGATGAGGTCGACGCCAGCGGCGATACCGTTTCGGCCATGCTCGACGATCTGGAGCAGAACCACCCCGGCATCAGGGAACGCATCATGGACGAAACCGGCAAGGTTCGCCGGTTCGTGAACGTCTACGTCAACGGCGACGACATCCGCTTTCTCAAGAACGTGGATACCGCGTTGAAGGACGGCGACAGCATATCCATCGTGCCCGCCATCGCCGGAGGCATGTAACCGCTTGCTCACCGCGCTAACGAAGACCACACCGCCGCCCCGGGACCTCAGGAAGGTCGATGCCGTCACTGAGCTCGTGGGCGACACCCCGCTGGTCGAGATCCGGAAGGTCGCCCGCGGCCTCTCTTCGGAGGTGCGGGTGCTGGCCAAGCTGGAAGGGTTCAATCCCGGCGGCTCGGTGAAGGATCGCGCCGCGCTCAGGATGATCCGTGAGGCGATTCGCACGGGTCAACTGAGCCCCGGCCAGACCATCATCGATTCGACGTCCGGGAACACCGGCATCGCCATCGCCATGATCGGCGCGGCGTTGGGCTACCCGGTCCGTCTGGTGCTGCCGTCCAACGTCAGCGACGAACGGAAGGGAATCATTCGTTTCTTCGATGCGGAGATCGTTTACAGCGATCCACTGGAAGGATCCGACGGCGCCATCCGGCTCTGCCGGAAAATCGTCAGCGAGGACCCCGACACCTATTTCAAACCCGATCAGTACTTCAACCCCATGAACAGCCAGGCCCACTACGACACCACCGGGCCGGAGATCTACCGCCAAACCGGCGGGAACGTTACCCATTTCGTTGCCGGCATCGGCACCGGCGGCACCGTCATGGGCGCCGGACGGTTCCTGAAGGAACGGAATCCCCGGGTTCGGGTCATCGCGGTGGAGCCGGACGCGGCGCTGCACGGACTGGAGGGCCTGAAGCACATGGCGAGCTCCATCGTCCCAGGGATCTACCACGAGGAGGAGCTGGACCTCAAAGTTCCCGTATCGACGGAAGATGCCTACGAAATGGTTATTCGCCTGAGCCAGGAGGAAGGTCTGCTGGTGGGGCAATCCTCCGGGGCTGCCATGGTGGCGGCGTTGCGGATCGCCCGTCAACTCTCCCACGGCACGGTGGTGACGGTGTTTCCCGACTTCGGCAGCCGATACCTGACCACGAACCTTTGGACAACGTGGAAGGAAAGCCTGGATGTCGGCAATCTGGACTTCTCGATCTGAACGGTCATGATTATCCGCTGTCCCAATTGTTCCACCACTTACAAGGTGAGCGGCAGCGTCCTCGACGTGCCCAAGCCCACCTTCCGTTGCACCCGCTGCAAGCACGTCTTCATGGTGCAGGTGCGCTTGCAGTTGACCGACGAGGAAACCACGCGGGCGGCGCAGCCCACGACCGAGCCTGCCGGGGCCGGTACCCGGCGCGACCCCGCTGACGAACCGGTTGCCCGACGCTGGGAGGAACCCGAAGAGGCTTACATCGAGGAGGATGACATACCTCCAGCCGGGGCCGAGGAAGCGCAGGACGCGCCGGAGCTGCCCTTTGAAACGATCGAGGCCGAACCGGAGTCCGTGGCCGACGAACTCACCGACCTCGACACGGACGAGGACGATTCCCGCGACGCGGCGCCTGGTTATCCTCACTTTCAAATCGACGCCCTGGAGCCGGACCCGCCGGAAACGCGGCCCGGGGGCGAGGTCGAGCAGGCCGCGGAAATCGACGACGATCCCCCCGACCCAACCAAGCGGCAGCCGGACTTCGAGATTGAAGATGCTTTTCTGATGCCCCCCGTGCGGGAGACGACAGCGCCTCCACCCCCGCGGAAGCCGCGTGCCGACGGCAGGGGTTCGATCGTGCCCGTGGTAAGCCTGGTGGGCTTGGCCCTGTTCGCCTTCGTGCTGGTGTTTCTGATCTACCAGGCCAACCCGCAGCCTCTCGACTCCCTGATACGAAGCATACCGTGGTACGGCAACGCCGTCTTCGACGACCGGCACTTCAAGCGGACCCTGGTTTTGGAGTCACTCGTGTCGGGCGTCCGGCCGGTCCTGAACCAAACGGAGGTCTTCACCGTCTCCGGGAAGCTCACCAACCGCAATGACCGGAGCGTCCACAAGATCCAGATCGAGGCTCAACTCTTTGACGCGGAGGGAAGGCAGATAGCCCGGCAGGTCACGTTCGTGGGAAACGCGATTTCCGCCAAGATCATCCAGGACATGACGCTTCGGGAGATTTCGCTGCTCCAGAGTCTCAAGCCCCAGAGCAACTACCAGATTTCACCCAACGGGTCGGCGAACTTCACGATCGTGTTCCCCAAGCCCAAGGGCGCGGTGGAGTCCTTCAGTTGCCGGGTGGTCGCGGCCGAGGTGGCCGCCTAACGGCCCGCGGGAGACCGGAGGGTCACTCCTTCTTCGAACCCTCGCCTTCGCCTTTCTCGGTGCCGGTCACGTCGATCTCATCCGGCTCGTGCAGCGACTTGCGAAAGCTCTTGATCCCCTTGCCGAGCCCCTGGCCGAGTTCCGGCAGCCTGCGGCTGAACAACACGAGGACGATCACCAGAATTATGAGAAGTTCCCAGATACCAAGGCCAAACATGACGGGTTCATCCTCAAGCCGTATATGATTCGAGCCAAAGGGGCTCGATACGACTCTCCAATTCTAGCCTAAACGACAGCCGATTGACAAACACCAGCCACCCTCATGCGTAGGCGGATACCGGCGCGCAGGTGCACACCAGGTTCCTGTCGCCGTAGGCGTTGTCCACCCGCCCCACGGGAACCCAGAACTTGCGCTGTCTCACCCATTCCCGCGGAAACGCCGCCTTGTCGCGCGAATACGGGTGTCGCCAGTCTTCAGCCAGCAGGTGAAAAGCACTGTGCGGCGCATTCTTCAGCACATTGTCCCGAGGATCCGCCACCCCTGTCTCGATCTCCCGGATCTCCTCACGGATGGCGACCATGGCGTCACAGAAACGGTCCAGCTCCTCGCGTGCTTCGCTCTCCGTCGGCTCGATCATCAGCGTGCCGGCCACCGGCCACGACATGGTCGGCGCATGGAAACCGTAGTCCATCAGCCTTTTGGCCACGTCTTCCACCGCCACGTCGGCCGAAGCCTTGAACGGACGCACGTCCACGATGCACTCGTGAGCCACCATGCCGTCCTTGCCCCGGTAGAGAATCCGGTAGTCCGACGAGAGCCGGTGAGCGATGTAGTTGGCGTTGAGCACGGCCACCTGGGTGGCCCGGGTCAGGCCCCCGGCGCCCATCATGGCGATGTACGCCCAGGATATCGGCAGGATGCCGGCGCTGCCCCAGGGCGCGGAGGAGACCGCGGTGATGCCCCCTGGGGGACCGCTTTCGGGTACGACTCCGTGGGTCGGGAGCAACTTCTCGAGATGCTCCCCGACGGCCAGCGGGCCGACACCCGGGCCGCCGCCCCCGTGCGGGATGCAGAACGTCTTGTGCAGGTTCAGGTGGCATACGTCCGGTCCGATACGTCCCGGCTGGCACAGACCCACGAGCGCGTTGAGGTTGGCGCCGTCCAGGTAGACCTGGCCGCCCCGTTCGTGGACGATGCGGCAGATGTCCGTGATACCCTCCTCGAACACGCCATGGGTGGACGGATAGGTGACCATCAGCGCCGCGAGACGGTCGCCGGACCGATCCGCCTTGGCGCGCAAGTCGTCCAGGTCGATGTTGCCGTCATCGTCACAGTCCACCACCACCACGCTCATGCCCGCCAGCACCGCGCTGGCCGGGTTGGTGCCGTGGGCGGAGCTGGGAATGAGACAGACGTCGCGCTGCTCCTGGCCGTTGGCAGCGTGGTACTTCCGGATCACCAGCAGCCCCGAGTACTCGCCCTGGGAGCCCGCGTTGGGTTGCATCGACACCGCGGCAAACCCGGTAATGGCCGCCAGCCATGCCTCAAGCCGGGAGATCAGCCGGCGATAGCCCCGGGTCTGGTCGGCGGGCGCGAAGGGATGCATCCGGGCAAACTCCGGCCAGGTCACGGGGATCATCTCGGTGGTGGCGTTGAGCTTCATGGTGCACGAGCCCAGCGGGATCATGGACTGCACCAGGCTCAGGTCCTTGGCCTGGAGCCGGGCCATGTAGCGCAGCATCTGGGTCTCGGAGTGGTGCTGGTTGAACACCTCCGCTTCCAGGAAGCTGCTCCGGCGAATGTAGTTTTCGGGGAGCTGCGGCTTCCCCTCCCGCGCCATGAATGCGGCCGGGTCCTCGGCCCCGACCGGGGCTCCGAACGCCTCCAGCAGATCCCGTACGTCGTCTCCGCGGGTGGTTTCGTCCAGCGAGATGTGCAACTGGCCCTCGGCCGGCCGGCCGAGATTGATGCCGCGTTCCGCCGCCGACCGCTGGATCTCGTCCGCCCGCGCCGCGTCGACGGCCACCCGCAGGGTGTCGAAGAAGCTCTCGGCGGCGAGTCCGAACCCGGCGTCCCGGAGCCGTTCCGCCAGGAAGGAAGTGTAGCGGTGGACCCGCTCGGCGATGTTCCTGAGACCCGAGGGACCGTGATAGACCGCGTACATGGAGGCCATCACGGCCAGCAGCACCTGTGCGGTGCAGATGTTGCTTGTGGCCTTCTCGCGGCGAATGTGCTGCTCGCGGGTCTGCAAGGCCAGCCGCAAGGCCCGCTGTCCGTGGGCGTCCCTGGACACGCCCACCAGACGCCCGGGAATCATGCGCTTGTATCTCTCCCGGGTGGCGAGAAAGCCGGCGTGGGGGCCGCCGAAACCCATGGGCACGCCAAAGCGCTGCGCGCTGCCGACGACGATATCCGCGCCGATTTCCCCCGGAGGCCTCAGCAGACAGAGGCTCAGCAGATCGGTGGCCACGATGCTCACCATGCCGCGCTCCCGGCATTGGCGGATGAACGCGTCGAGGTCCGGGATGGCCCCGCTCGCGGCCGGATACTGAATGAACCCGGCGAACGCGTCGGCCGGAGGCTCCCGGCCCGCGGCATCCGTGACCAGCTCCACGCCGATGGGTGCGGCGCGGGTGCCTACCACCTCCAGGGTCTGCGGGAAGGCGTCCTCGGACACGAACAGCTTCCGCCTTCCCTGCTTGTCCGCATTGAAGGCCAGGAACACGGCCTCCGCGGCCGCGGTGCCCTCGTCCAGCAGCGAGGCATTGGCGATGTCCATGGCCGTGAGGTCCGTGACCATGGTCTGAAAATTCAACAGGGCCTCGAGACGCCCCTGGGCGATCTCCGGTTGATAGGGCGTGTAGGCGGTGTACCAGCCCGGGTTCTCCAGGATGTTTCTGAGGATGACGGCCGGTGTGTGACAGTCGTAATAGCCCATGCCGAGGCAGGACCGCGCCGGCACGTTGGCGCCGGCAAGGTCCCGGGCTTCGCGCAGAAGCTGTTCTTCGGTCAGGGGTTCGGGAAGGTCAAGGGTGCCCGAGAACCGAATGCTCTCCGGCACCGCCCGCTGCACCAGCTCTTCCAGGGAGTCCAGGCCCAGCACGGCGAGCATCTCCCGAACCTCTGCCGCATTCGGGCCGATGTGCCGCGACGAAAACAGCTCCCGAAACGAATTCCTGTCGTCTGTCCGTTCCACGGCATGATCCTCAACGGGGGTCAGGCGCCGTCGTCCTCATCCTGCTGGCCTTCACAGTGCTCCGTGTATTCCTCCGGCGTCATGAGATCGTCCAGCTCGTCGACATCCGACATGGCGACCTTGATGATCCAGCCTTCTCCGTAAGGGTCTTCGTTAATGAGCTCCGGAGTGTCCGGCAGGGCGTCGTTGACTTCGGTTACGGTACCGCTGACCGGGGCATAGAGATCCGATACCGCCTTGACCGACTCCACCGCGCCGAAGGGGTCGTCCTTGCTGATCTTCTCTCCCAGCTCCGGCACCTCCACGTAGACCACGTCGCCCAACTCGTTCTGCGCGAAATCCGTTATCCCGATGACCCCGGCGTCGTCGTTCTCAACCGACACCCACTCGTGCTCCCGCGAATACTTCAGACCCTTCGGGTACTCCATCTGTTCCTCCTTATCGGACGAAAGGCACACGGACGATACGGGCCAGGGCCCGGCGACGGCGGATCTCCACCCGGACTTCCGTGCCGAGAGCCGCCGCGTCCGTCGGCACGTAACCGAGGGCGATGGCCTTGCCCAGGGTCGGAGACCGCGTGCCGCTGGTGACCCGTCCGACCTCCCGGTCTTCGTGGAATATCGGGTAGCCTTCCCGGGCGATGCCCGCCTCTTCCATCTCAAGACCCACCAGGCGCCGCCGCAACGGCTCCTTCCGCGACAATACGTCGGAACCGATGAAGGGACCCTTGTCCAGCTTCGTGATCCAACCGAGCCGGGCCTCCAACGGCGTCGTGGTCTCGTCGAGCTCGTGCCCGTAAAGCGAAAACCCCTTCTCGAGCCGAAGCGTGTCCCTGGCCCCCAGCCCGGCAGGCTCGACCTCGCCGGTACCCACCAGGGCATCCCACAACCCGACCCCGTGCTGCGCCGCGCAATAGAGCTCGAAGCCGTCCTCGCCGGTGTATCCCGTGCGCGAGACCATGCAGCCGACGCCGCCGACCTCGGTCTCAACAAAGCTGAACGCCTTCACGGCAGACAGCTCCGCCGCGGTAAACCGCTGGAGGATGCCCTCGGCCGCGGGCCCCTGGAGCGCAAGCAGCGCATAGGAATCGCTCACGTCCCGTACCGTCACGTCGTCGTCCGCGTGGCTTGCCAGCCACGCGAAGTCGACCGCTCTCCTGGAAGCGTTGACGCACAACAGGTACCGCTCGGCCTCCAGCCGAAAAATCACCAGGTCGTCGATGACTCCGGCCCGGTCATTCAACAACAACGTGTACTGCGCCTGCGACGGGCTCAGCCGCTCAATGTCGTTGGTGGTGAGACGCTGGCAGAACCGCGAGGCGCCGGGGCCGGTCACGTCGATCTCCCCCATGTGGCTCACGTCAAAGAGTCCGGCCCGGGACCGCACCGCGGAGTGCTCGGCCTGAATGCCGCGGTACTGGACCGGCATCTCCCACCCCGCGAACCCCACCATCCGGGCCCCAAGAGCCTCGTGGCGGGCGTGAAGCGGGGTTCTCGCGAGTCCTTGTTCTTGCGCTTCTCCGGCCATGGTACCGGCTCCGGCCTATTCCAGGGATCGTTGCGCCGACATCAGCGTGTTGGACAGCAGCATGCAAATGGTCATGGGCCCGACGCCCCCCGGCACCGGGGAGATCCACGACGCGCGCTCCCGGGCCGTGTCGAACTCCACGTCGCCCGCCAGCTTGCCCGTGGGCAGCCGGTTGATCCCCACATCGACGACCACGGCGCCGGGCTTGATCCATTCCCCGCGAATGGCATGGGCCTTGCCCACCGCCGCCACCACCACGTCCGCTCGGCCCACCTCCCCGGGGAGGTCCAGGGTCCGCGAATGGCACAGGGTCACGGTGGCGTGCCGCGCCAGCAGCATGAGCGCCACGGGCTTGCCGACGATGTTGCTGCGGCCCACCACCACGGCGTTCTTGCCTTTCAGCTCACAGTCCACGGAATCCAGCAGCCTCATGATGCCGAGGGGTGTGCAGGGCTTGAAACCCGTGCCGCCGGAGAGCAGCAGCCCCTGGTTCACCGGATGAAAACCGTCCACGTCCTTGTCCGGCGATACCGCCTCCAGGACTCGGTCGGTCGGGATAGGGTCGGGCAGGGGCAACTGCACGAGAATGCCGTGTATGGCCGGATCCTGGTTGAGCCGGCCGATGAGGTCGAGGAGATCGTGTTGGGTCACCGATGCGGGGAGAAGGTGCTCCACCGACCGGATCCCCACCTCCGCGCACGCCTTCTCCTTGTTCCGCACGTACAGGCGGGACGCCGGGTCCTCCCCCACGAGCACCACGCCGAGTCCGGGCACGACACCATGATCGTCCCGGAGCCGTTCCGTCTCCTTTCCCACCTCGTCACGCACCTGCTTTGCCACCGCTTTGCCGTCGATAATCATCGCGTTGCTGCTCCGTTGCCCCCGAACCCGTCATTCCCGCGAAAGCGGGAATCCGGGGGTGGGAGGGGGTACCACGGCTGTGCTTCCCTGCCCTAGTGTGGTGTCTCACAAATACGGTTACGAATCTGCGTGTCCTTTTGGCCGTCGGCTGCGTTGCTCTTCCTCGCGTGGTGCACGCCACTGCTCGTCATCGCGCCTTGCCGACGGCCAAAATGCCCTCGCATCTTCATAACCGTATTTGTGAGACACCACACTAGCCCTCCTGGATTCCCGCTTTCGCGGGAATGACGTTTGTGAGAGGTCTTGAATTTCGGGTTAACACGGCGAGGGTACGAGGTCAACGAATTTTGCGAGCGACACCGGCACCGCTGGCGGCCGGCGCTGTCTTGACACTCCGATGGTGCTCACGTACCAATGAATTCATGGTCGTTGGCGTCCCCAAAGAGCTGAAAACCGAAGAAAACCGGGTCGCGCTGACGCCCGCGGGAGCGGCGGCCTTCATCGCCCACGGCCATCAGGTGCTGGTGGAACGCAACGCCGGCAGGGGCAGCCACATCCCCAACCGCGCCTATACGGCCACCGGGGCGACGGTGGTGGATCGGGTCGGCGAGGTGTGGAGCCGGTCCGATCTCGTCATGAAGGTCAAGGAGCCGGTGCCCGAAGAGTTCGCCTGCCTGAGGCCGGAGCTCACGCTCTTCACCTATCTCCACCTGGCCGCGCAACCCGAGCTTACCGGGACACTGTGCGAGAACGGCGTCACCGCCATCGGCTACGAGACCATCGAGCTCGACGACGGCACCCTGCCCCTGCTCACGCCCATGAGCGAGATCGCCGGGCGGCTGTCGCTCCAGGTGGGAGCCTGGTGTCTCCAGGCGGAAAACGGCGGCAGGGGCGTGCTCTTGGGAGGTGCCTCGGGTGTTCGTCCGGGCAAGGTGGTGGTGCTCGGAGCCGGCACGGTGGGCGCTTCCGCATGCCAGGTGGCCGCCGGCATGGGCGCCGACGTCAGCGTGCTGGACGTCAACCCTGCCCGGCTGCGCTACATCCACGACATCCTCGGCGGACGGTTGACCACCCTCATGTCCAATCGGGCCAACCTGGACGAAGAGATCGTGGACGCGGACCTGCTCATCGGCTCGGTGCTCATCACCGGGGACAGAACCCCCATGCTGCTGCAACGGGATCGAATCAAGCGCATGAAGCGAGGCGCGGCCATCGTCGATGTCTCCATCGATCAGGGTGGATTCGCCGAGACCTCCCGCCCCACCACTCATCGCGATCCCATCTACGTCGAGGAGCGCGTGGTGCACTATTGTGTCACCAACATGCCGGCGCTGGTGCCCCACACCTCCACCTACGCCCTGACCAACGCCACGCTGTCCTACGGCCTCGCCATCGCCGACAAGGGCCTCCCGCGGGCGATGCAGGAAATCCCGCCGTTGGCGCGGGGGCTCAATGTTCACGACGGGCGGGTCACGCATGCCGCCGTGGCCAGCGCCCTGAAGGTGCCCCTCACGCCGCTGGACGAGGTGCTCTCCGCATGAGGCTGGTAACCCGACCCGACTTCGACGGCATCGTCTGCGGCGCCTTGATCACCGCCCTGGAGGACATCGATTCCTACCTCTTCGTGGAACCCAGGTTCATGCAGGACGGCGCCATCGACATACGTTCCGGGGATGTCATCGCCAACCTCCCCTATCACCCGGCGTGCACCCTGTGGTTCGACCATCACTTCACCAACGAGGCACCGGGCTTCGACCGGCCCATCGTCGCCGGGCGCGGCGCCTTCCGCCTGGCGCCGAGCGCGGCCAGGGTCGTTTACGAATACTATTCGCAGGTGCCCGGCGGTTCGGCGACGCGCTACCCGTCCGGCCTCCGCATGATGCGCACCGACCGCGTCACCGCCCTGCTGCAGGACACCGACAAGATCGACGGCGGCACCCTGACCCGGGACGACGTGCTCCGCCCCGAGGGCTACGTGCTGGTCTCCATGACCATCTACGGTAAGGAAGGCGCCGAGGAACCGTACTGGCGGCGCCTGATCGACCTGATTCGCGACCGCTCCCTGGCCGAGGTTCGGAACGACCCTGAAGTCAACAGACGTTGCGAGCGTGTCCTCGGCCTGCAGGAAAGACTGCGGCGACAGTTGCTCGAACGCGCCGAGCTCCGGGAAAACGTCATCTTGCTGGATCTCAGGGATACCGAGGACCTGACCGACGCCAACCGGTTTCTGCTCTATACCCTTTTCCCCGACGGGAACATCTCCATGAAGATCTCCCGGGACCCGCAGCGGGGCGGCACCACCGCCATCTCCGTCGGCTACAACATCTTCAACACCACCTCCACCGTCAACGTCGGCGAGCTGCTCAGTCACCATGGCGGCGGCGGCCACCGAGTGGTGGGATCCTGCAGGGTCCCGGATATGCAGGCGGGACAGGCCATCGACGAGATCCTGCGTCACATCACGGAACCGGCATCGTAGAGGTCGTGGTGTCCGACTCTTCATCGCGCGTTCTGAAAGTCGTGAGCATTGACGCGGCGCTCGCCGAGCTGGCCGACGTCAACTCGGAGATCCGGCACCGGAGCTGCATCGAAGGCGACGGCTTCAGCGTCGGGCTGGTTTCCTTCAGTGCCGCCGCCACCAGCGACCCCAGGCAAATCGTTCATGACGACAAGGACGTGGTCTGCCACGTGCTTCAGGGGCGTGGCCGCCTGCGCACATCCGAGGCGGTAACGAAGCTCCAGCCCGGCATGCTGTGCCACATTCCCCGGGGCGTCCCCCACGACTTCGCCGCCGAGGGAGACGAGTTGATACTGTGCTATTCGCTCATCACCACAAAAACGTAGCGGCCGCGTGGGCGCTGGCCCTTCTTCTCTTGACGGCCGCCTGCACGCGTACGCAAGCGCCCGAGCCCCGGTATGCCCAGCCCGCGAACCTGCTCGAGATCATCAACGAGTTTCAGCGGCTCTCGCGCGAGGACGTCTATCGGTTCGACACCCCCAAGGATGTCACCGGGACCAACATCCTGAAGGCAACCCTGCTGCGACTGGACGACTTTCAGCGAAAGCACGGCAACGGATACAACGACATCGTGGAGTTCACCCGGGCCACCGCCTACGAACGCCTCAGGGACTACCGCCGCGCCGTTGGCCACTACCGGGACGTAGCCCGGGGGGGCGGGGAGCTGGCGGAGCCGGCGAAACGCCAACTCGACGCCCTGGAAACGTTCCAACGCATCGCCGGCACGGCGCTTCCCAGAGAGGATCCGTTCAAGTACATCGAGGAACTGGACGACGTGGTCCTGGCATGGAACGCATTGATCCGGCAACATGAGGGGACTCCCCTGGCCTATCTGGCCCGGGTGGAAGCGGAACGCATCGACCGCGCCAAGGTGGCGTTCGTGGAGCTCAACCGCCAACGGCTGAACGACGGCAACGAGCTCGTGATCGTGGGTTACAGCCAGCTCCTGTCCAGGCATGCGCAGAGCAAGAACTACCATCGCCATATGTTGGACTTCGGGGACTACTACGTGAGCCTGGCGAGGGAGTACTCCATTCGGAACGACCCGGAGGGTCTCGACTTCCACATCGAGACTTTCGAGGGATTCGCACAGTCCGCCATGAAGCTGTACGCCGAGGTGGCTCAACAGGACGGCGCGCTGGAGAAACTCGAAGCCACCGGCAAGATCGAGGCGCTGAAAGGCCTGATGGCGCAGGTGAGGAGACGAAACCGATGAAGTCGGGCGTGTGGCTGCTGTGCATGCTCCTGCTGCTGCCGGTTTCCGCCGGTGCGCAGCCTTCCGGAGGCTCCATCGAACGAATCCTGGACCCGTTGCGCGATTTCGACCCCTTCGAGGAGCGCGCTACGGCCGAGCGGTACTTTCCCGACGAGCTCGAGCGACGCGTCCGCCGGGCCATCGTCGACAGCCTGACCGGGCGTACCGAGCGGCTCCCGGAGCATGTGCGCCACCTGGAGGAGGCGGACAGGGAGCGAGTGGCTCGGGGCGGCAAGCCAAGCGGGCTGGCCGCACTGGTGAAGGAGCTGCAGCGCGGCATCGCTGCCGAGCAGCGGAGTCATGACGACACTCACGGGGAAGCCCCGTCGCCCGGTGCTCCGGACGATCTCGCACGGGCCGAGTCGCTGATGACCGAGAACAGCATCGGCCGGTGGAGCGGGTTCCTGAACCGGCTGCTGGGAGCCATGGACCTGATACAACTGGCCTCGGGCTCCTACGTCAGCGCGGCCGTCGAGACCGCAATCGTCGAAATGCACCGGGCGCGGGCGCTACGCATGCCGGAGACCGAGCGCAAGGCTCTGGCGCTGTACAAGCGTTTCCTGGCCCGTTCGCCCGACGGCCCGAGAAGCGCCGAGGTAGCGGAACGGGTGGCCATCCTCGACGCGAAGAAGAGAGACGTCTGGATCCAACGGCAACTGGACGAGGCCGGCAAGGCGCTGGACGAGGGAATGATAGAGCAGGCGGAGTATCACGCCAAGCTGGCCGCCGTCGTCGATCCCGAGGCCAAGGACGTGGAAGAACGGTTCCGGGAGATCGACGCGGCGCGGGACGCCCGGAGGGAGAACCGGCGCCGGCAACACTCGGTGGCCGACACCGACAACCTTTCCGACGCCTCTCCCGAGCAGAAGAAGGACATCCGGGCGCTACTCTATGCCCTGGTCAAGAAGGATACCGTTGGAACCGAGCGGCTGGCGCGTGACATGGCGCTCCGATACGACGGCGCTCTCCTCGGAACCCTGGCCAGGGACGCCCACGCCGTGGCCCTGGAGCGCGGCGGACGGCACGAGGAGGCCAAACGGACCCTGGACAAGATCGCGCGCGACTCACCGTCCCGACGGGAGCGGAAGCGGGCGCGAATCCTGTTGGACAGCCCGGAGTACAACCAGTTGGGCGACCTCGACCGCGCCCGCACCGGCTATCGCATGGAACAGGTCCGGTTCGTGCTGCTGGGAAGGAATTTCCTCGAGAAGAACGCGCTCATCGGCGCGGCCCCGGTGATCACCCACGGGATCGCGGGAGCCGCTACCCTGGGCACCGCCAATATACTGATGGTGACCAGCAATCTGCTGGAAATGCTCAGCGGCAACCCGGTGTCGAATCAGCCGGTGATCGACGCCGCGGCCCGGCATGTCCGCGTCCGGCCGGATTCCGAGAAGACCGGCGACGTATACCAGGCGCTGGGAAAAGCCTACGAGAGCAACGGGCATCCTCACAAGGCGCTGTACCACTACCGGAGATCCGGAAAGGTCCCGGCGGAAGAAATCCGGGAACTGGAAGAAAAGGCCGGACAAACGCTGTTGACCGCGGCCGAAGGCACGGGCTCGAAGGCGCAGCAACGGACCCTGTACGCGACGATCCTGGAAAACTATCCCGATACCCCGGCCGGAGAACGGGCCAAGGGACGGCTGGCGGAGCTGGTTTCCGCGAAGAGCCGGGGCCTGAGGCTCAGCAAGAAGTTTCTCGCCGAGAACCCGCGGCTCTACGGTTCCCACGGGCTCGGCCTCAAGGCCGCGCTCTTCGACGGCAACGTCCACAACGGGGAGCTGGCCGACGCCGGCCTCAACGTCCTCGGCCGCAACGCCGTGCTGCTGCACCACGATACTCCCTGGGGCGCCCGGACCCGCACCTACTCCGTGGCGCGGGAGCGGATCGAAGACCTCGAGACCCTGCTGCGCGAGAAGCACTACGAGCTGGCGAGACTGGATGCCGGTGAACGGGGCGAGAGCGCCGCCGGAGGGCTCGAGGACTTCCCGTCCCGGCTGCTGCGGCTAGAGCCCCGCGGCCGCCGGCCGGACCCCACGGATCTGGCATTCATCCGTCGGACCGGTCGCGACGCGGATCCGCATTCGCCGATACTCGACCACGAACTGCTGAGCGAGAAGGAAACCGACCCCCAGCGGGCCTATGGGCTGCCCACGGTGCGGGGCAGCGTCACCACGTCGGGAGTCAGCCTGCGCGCGGACGCGCCCAAGTCCTTCCTCGCCGACGAGCTGGTCATCGGCAATGACTCCGCCAGCCCCTACGCGGGCGTCCGGCTGCCGATACCGTTCCTCAAGAAATTCATCCCGGTGGACTTCATGCTCCGCGCGCGCCCCGGACTACCGTCTCTCACGCCCCAGATCCGCAACCCGGAGGCGTCGGTGGATGACGCCCGCCTTTACCGGTAAACCGTTAGGAGGAAGCCATGAGAAAAGTGCTGCAACCCCAGAGCATACCCGATCCGCGGCCGCGTTACTCGCAAGGCATCATCGCCGAGGGGAAACGCCTGCTCTTCATCGCCGGCCAGACTGCCGTGGACGCCGACGGGAACATCGTCGGCAAGGGCGACGCCGCGGTCCAGGCCGAGCAGGTCCTCAAGAACATGAAGTCCGTGCTCGACGAGGCGGGAGCCGGCTTCGGCGACATCGTCAAGATCACCACCTACATCACCGACCCGCGGTTCCGGGACGACCTGAACCCGGCGCGGCTCAAGTACATGGGCGACAATCCGCCCGCCAGCACCCTGGTGGTGGCCAGCGGACTGGCCAACCCGGACTTTCTGGTGGAGATCGAGGCGATCGCGGTGCTGCCGGACTGAGGCGCTCTACGGCTTGACGATCAGCGACGGCTCCGCCGCCGCCTCTTCCTTCTCCTGGGTCTTGTGCAGGCTGATGCTGCGCATCACCAGGGCTTCCAGGAACGGTACTCCGAGGCTGCCCAGGTCGCCGCGGCGGATGGCCAGGGCAACACCGAGGACCGTACTCGCCTTCTCTTCCTGGCCGGATACGTGGAGGTGGAGGGCGGCGTCCTCGAAACGCTGCTCGAAGGCCGGGCTCGTCTCCGCGCCGAGGAAGATTCCCTGGACGGCTTCCCGGACGATGCTCCGGAACCGTTCCTCCTTTTGCATCGGGTTGAGCACGATGCGACTGTGCTCGCTATCCTCGAGGCGTTCCCGGTAAGGCTCCAGCAGGTCCTTTTCCACGAACCACGTGCGGAATTCCGGTTCCTCCAGGAGCTTCTCCGAAGTCTCGGACAGCGCCGTGGCATCGAGGTCCTCGACCCCCACGAGATCGAAGATCGGGTGGGAGCGCTGCGCGGGTTTGGCGGCCGTCAGGTGAGTCCGTATCCGGGGATAGTCCGTCACCCCCTCTCCCGGCGAATCCTTTACCTTCTGGTAGGCATCGTGCACAAGCCAGTCGGCGTACTCCCAGGGGACGGGGGTCACGGAGACCCCGAGCGCCGCCTTCATGTCGTTCATCATCTGCCGGAGCTCCTTGCGGCGGATGACGTTTCCCCCCAGCCTTTCGAGACCGCGACGGTCATTGACGGCCGCCTGCATGACCATCAGCCCGCCGCCGGGTTGCGGCCGCGTCAGGATCACCATCCGGGAGCCGCCCCCGGTCACGGACGACAGAAACCCCTCGATCTCCGGCGCGAGGCTGAAGTTCGCTCCGGCCTCCCCGGCCCGAGCCTCCTCGGGCTCGGCGGACACGAGCCCCCCTTGGGCCAGCTTGAACAGGGACCGGCGGATCTCCCGCCGGATCTCCTTGCTCCCGGCCCGACCCACGAGAGATTTGAGCGCCTCCACGGAAGCCGCGTCCCGGATACGGCCCAGGACGTGGACCACCGCCAGTGAGGCCGCCGGGTCGGCTCCAAACCGCTGGAGCAACGGCTCCACCATGGTCGCGTCCGGCGATTCCGTCTCCAAACCCTCGTCCCGAAGTCTTTTCAAACCGCTCCGAATGGTCTGTTGTCGCGTATTCTGCCTGGCCATCGTGTTACTCTTGCCATACGGCAGCGGGTTTTCCAACGGAGCGATGGTCGGCCCGTCGCCGCGGCGAGCCCTGGCCGACGGGTTCGAGCCCCCCTAAGTATTGACTTGTCCGGCCCTGCCCGCTAATTCAAATGAATCGGCGAACACGAAGCCGCCCCCCGTTACAGAGTCCTTTTCCCGCTCGAATCCGGCATTTCGGGATGCGAAAGCGGCCTCGCCGCGCGGCCACCGACCGCCGGCGTAACGTTGCGGAAGGCGCGACACCACCAATCGAGAAACGTTATTTCAGGAGGCACACATGGCAGACGGCACCATTGACCAGACGACCGAAGGCGGCATCTCTCTCATCGAGCTCAATCACCCGCCGGTCAATTCTTACACGCACGAGATGCTGCGGGAGCTCGATGACGCGCTGCTGAAGGCGCGCTTCGACGACGACACCCACGTGATCGTGATTACCGGCAAAGGGGAAAAGTTCTTCTCGGCGGGCGCCGACATCAACATGCTCGGGAGCCAGACCCTTTCCTACAAGGCCAACTTCGCGCTCCACGGCCACGAGGTGCTGATGCGCATGGAGAACACTCCCAAGCTGGTCATCGCGGCCATCAACGGTCACGCCGTCGGCGGCGGCCTCGAGATCTCCATGGCCGCGGACATCCGCATCGGCAAGAAGGACGGCGGCCGGATGGGCCTGGCGGAGGTGAACCTCGGGGTCATGCCGGGCATGGGCGGCACCCAGCGCCTTCCGCGTCTGGTGGGCCGGGCCAAGGCCCTGGAGCTCTGCGCCACGGGCAAGCAGGTGGCCTTCGAAGAGGCCCTCGACATGGGACTCCTTCACTACATCTATGAGCGCGAAACCTTCTTGCAGGACGTCATGGACTACGCCAAGCAGTTCGTACCGCCCAACAAGGCCAGCCTGGCCGTGGGCAAGATCAAGCGCGCCATCCACGCGGGGATCGAGACCTCGCTGCCGGAGGGCCTGGCGTTCGAGCGGGAGGTGCTCACGCAGACCTTTGCCAGTGATGACGGCAACGAGGGCGTGAAGGCCTACCTGGAGAAGCGAACGGCCAAGTTCAAGGGCCAGTAGACGGAAGAGACAATTCAAGGCCTCGGCCGCCGCGCCACGCGGCGCGGCCGGGGCATCACGCGAAATATCCCATCAAATTCAGAATGCGGAGGTATCGAATGTCCAAGCTGTTGATCGGCGGCGAGCTCGTGGACGCCGCGAAGAAGGAAACCTACGAAGTGCGGAATCCGGCCACCGGACAGGTCGTGGACCACGCCGCCAAGGGCTCCGAAGAGGATGTCCGGCAAGCCGTGGACGCGGCGGAAGCGGCTTTCAAGGAGTGGTCCGACACCACCGCGGAAGACCGCGGCAAGGCGCTGGAGAGCGCCTGTGAGCTTATCAAGGCGCGCAGCAAGGACATCGCGCAGCTCCTGACGCAAGAACAGGGAAAGACGCTGTTCGAGGCGGGGCTTGAGATCCATCACCTGATCCACGGCCTGGAGTTCTACGCGGGCCTGGCTTCCAAGGTGCGTGGCTCCCACGTGCCGCTGCCGCAGAAGAACGCCTACGGCATGGTGGTGCGCCAGCCCATCGGCGTGTGCGGCGCCATCGTGCCGTGGAACTTCCCGCTGACGCTCATGGGGACCAAGGTGGGTCCGGCGCTGGCGGCCGGCAACACCATCATCGTCAAGCCCGCCTCCACCACCCCTCTGGCCACGGCGCTGTGCATGGAGCTGATCCAGCAGGCCACCTACGCCGACGGCAAGAAGAGCCTGCCCAAGGGCGCGGTGAACTTCGTCAGCGGACCCGGCGGGTCGGTGGGTGAGGAGTTGCTCAGCAACCCTCGTGTCCGTCGTATCGCCTTCACCGGTTCCACGCCCGTCGGGCGTCACGTCATGGAGGTGGCCGGGCGAGAGATCAAGCGTGTCACCCTGGAGCTCGGCGGCAGCGATCCCATGATCGTCATGGAAGACGCCAACGTCGACATGGCGGTGAAGATGGCGGACATCGGGCGGTACTTCAACTGCGGACAGATGTGTCTCGGGGTGAAACGGCTCTTCGTGCACGAATCCGTCGCCGATGATTTCGTCGGAAAGCTCGCGGCGGGCCTCCAGAAGAAGGCGGTGGGAGACGGAATGGAGAAGGGAAGCCGCATGGGGCCGCTCCACGTCGATTACCAGCGCACGGAAGTGGAGGAACAGGTGGAGGACGCCAAGGCCCGGGGAGCCAAGGTAGTGGCGGGCGGCGCCCGGCCGGAAGGCGACCAGTTCAAGAACGGGTTCTTCTACCTGCCGACGCTGCTCACGGACGTGCCGGACGATGCCCGCATCGCCCGGGAGGAATGCTTCGGGCCGGCCCTGCCGGTGTTCGCCTTCAAGGACATCGACGAAGCCATCGAGCGGGCCAACGCCTCCGAGTTCGGCCTGGGCTCGTCCATCTGGACCAGCAACATGGTCTACGCCAACAAGGCCATCGACAAGCTCCAGGCGGGCAACGTGTGGGTGAACTCGCTCCACTACGGCTACGACGAGCTGCCCTTCGGCGGCGTCAAGTCCAGCGGCCTGGGGCGCGAGCACGGACCCGAGGCGCTGGATTACTACCTGGAGCCCAAAGGCGTGGTGGTCGTCAACGTATAGCGATACACACCCGGGGTCATGAACGGGTGCCACTCAAACGGTGGCACCCGTTTTCGTATGGCCAGTGGCCGATGCAAGCGCCAACCAATCTTTCCGATTCCCGACCCGCCAGCCGTAACGTGCGACCCCTGCGGCGGCTCGCCGCCTATCTGAAACCCTACCCGCTCCTGCTGACCCTGGCCGCCGTGTCCCTTCTGGCGGCAGCCGTGACCACGCTCGTCCTGCCCATCGCCGCCCGGGAGATACTGGAGACCGGCTTTGCCGAAGAGAACCGCGCGCTGATCAACCAGCGTTTCCAGTTGCTGCTGGGGGTCATCGCCGTCCTGGCCGTGGCATCCGCCAGCCGTTTCTATTTCGTTGCCAGGATCGGGGAACGGGTGGTGACCGACCTTCGCAAGCAGATCCACGGTCACGTGCTGCGCATGAACCCCACGTTCTTCGAGGTGACCCGGACCGGCGAGATCCTCTCGCGTTTGACCACCGATACGACGTTGATCCAGACGGTGATCGGCTCCGGCGCTTCCATGGCCCTTCGGAATCTGCTGATCTTCACCGGCGGTCTCGTGATGTTGATCGTGACCAGCCCCCAGCTCATGGGCGCCGTCATGGTGCTCATCCCGCTCGTGCTGCTGCCGATCCTGATACTGGGCCGACGGGTGAGGCGCCTGTCCCGGCTGAGCCAGGACCGGATCGCGGACACCAGCGCCCTCGCCGGCGAGAACCTCGACGCGGTGGAGACGGTACAGGCATTCACCCAGGAACGCACCGAGAGGGAACGCTTCGGCGCGGCCACCGAGGCCGCCTACCACACCGCGCTGGTGAGAGTCCGTAACCGGGCGCTGCTCATCTTCCTGGTCATCACGATGATGTTCGGCGGCGTGGTGGGCGTGTTGTGGCTGGGGGCGGAAGCGGTGCTGAGCAGCCGGATGTCCGCCGGCGTGCTGATCCAGTTCGTGTTCTACGCGATTTTCGTGGCGGGTTCGGCCGCCACTCTGAGCCAGGTGTGGGGCGAGGTGCAGCGGGCCGCCGGGGCCACCGAGCGGTTGATGGAGCTGCTGGACGCACGGCCGGCCATCCAGCCGCCGGCCACGACCCGGCCCCTGCCCGAACCGCCGCGTGGCAGCGTCGTTCTCGACGAGGTGGAGTTCCAGTACCCTTCCCGGCCCGGCGAGCACGCGCTGCACGGCTTCTCGCTCGCCATCGAGCCGGGGGAAACCGTGGCCCTGGTGGGTCCTTCGGGAGCCGGCAAGAGCACCGTGTTCAAGCTGCTCCTGCGTTTCTACGACCCGGGCAGCGGTTACATCCGGCTGGACGGCGTCGACCTCCGGGAGGCGGACCCCCAGGCGGTGCGGAGCCGTATCGGGCTGGTGCCACAGGAAACCGTGGTGTTCGCCGCCAATGCCAGAGAGAACATCCGCTACGGCCGTCCCGATGCCCTCGACGCCGAGGTCGTGGCGGCCGCCCGCGCCGCCTTCGCCGACGACTTCATCCAGGGCCTGCCGGAGCGCTACGACAGCTTCCTCGGCGAGAAAGGCTTGCGGCTTTCCGTCGGCCAACGCCAGCGCATCGCCATCGCCCGGGCCATCCTCAGGGACCCGGCCGTGATGTTGCTGGACGAGGCCACCAGCTCGCTGGACGCCGAAAGCGAGCAACTGGTCCACGAGGCCCTGGAACGCCTCATGGCCAACCGCACCACCCTCATCATCGCCCACCGTCTGGCCACCGTGCTCAAGGCCGACCGCATCGTGGTCATCGACCAGGGCCGCATCGTCGCCAGCGGCACCCACGAGGAACTGATGAGCGGCGGCGGCCTCTACGCCCGGCTGGCGTCGCTCCAGTTCGCGCCGGAGGCCTGAACGGGTCCGGAGCCGGCGGGACAAGGGTCAGACGGCCGGCATCGCCTCTCCGTCATTGATACGAAAATGGGCGACAGCGGTTCAATGCCTGGATCCCGGGTCAAGCCCGGGATGACGGGGTGCCTGGATCCCGGGTCAAGCCCGGGATGACGGGCTGTCCTCGATGGCGCGGAACACCGCGTCACGGACCTGGTCGTAGTCTGCGGGCACGTCGATGGGCGCATTGCGGTAGCGGGAGGTCACTTCCGGAAGCCGTTCCTCGTGGTACTGGATCTTGAACTCCGGGAACTTGAGGCCGTTGGCGGTGGAGATGACCACCACGCGGTCCTGTTTGCGGATGACGCCCCGGTCCACCAGCTTGAACAGCGCCGCCAGCGCAACCCCGGTGTGGGGGCAGTTGAACAGTCCGGTACGGTCGGCGCGGGCCGCGGCGTCGGCCAACTCGGCCTCGGTCGCCTGCTCCACCACGCCGTCGAAGTCCTTGAGGGTGCGGATAGCCTTTTCGATGCTCACCGGATTGCCGATCTGGATGGCGCTGGCCAGTGTCGGCTGGGCCTGCACGGGCTCGAACTCGTCGAAGCCCTTGAGATAGCTGCGATAGAGCGGGTTGGCCCGCTGGGCCTGGGCACAGGCGATTCGCGGCAGCTTGGAGATCATGCCGAGCTCGCGCATAAGCTGGAATCCCTTGCCCAGCGCGCTCACGTTGCCCAGGTTTCCTCCGGGGATGACCACCCAGTCCGGCACCTGCCAGTCGAACTGCTGCGCCAACTCGATGCTCACCGTCTTCTGGCCCTCCACCCGGAGCGAATTCATGGAGTTGGCCAGATAGATGTTGTGGCGCGTGCACAGCTCCCGCACCAGCGCCATGCAGCCGTCGAAGTCGCTGTCGATGGCCAGGGTCACGGCGCCGTGGGCAATGGGCTGGATGAGCTGGGCCGTCGAGACCTTGTTCCGGGGGAGGAACACGACGGCGCGGATGTTGGCCACCGCACAGTACGCCGCCAGGGCGGCGGAGGTGTCTCCCGTGGATGCGCAGGCCACCGCGGGGATCTCGACCCCCTCCGAGATCATCTGGCGCACCATGGACACCAGCACCGTCATGCCCAGGTCCTTGAAGGACCCGGTGTGGCTGTTGCCGCACAGCTTGACCCAGAGCTCGGGCACGCCGATCTCCTTGCCCAGACGTTCCGCCCAGAAGAGGTTGCTGCCGCCTTCGAGGGTCGAGACCACGTTGGCGTCTTCCACCTCGGGACAGACCATCTCCCGCTTGCCCCAGACCGAGCTGCCGTAGGGCCACTGGGTCCGCATCAGCCGCTGGTCGAAGAGGTCCTTCCAGTATTCCGGCGTGTGCTTGCGAAGGAGATCCATATCATGGCGCACCTCCAGGAGATTGCCGCACCGCGGACATTCGTAGATGATTTCCTTGAGGCTGTGGCGTCCCGGACAGCCGGCAATGCACTGGAACCACGCCCGGTAGGGATCCGGTGGAGCTGCCTGGATTTCTTGCGCTTGCATGACTCGTCCTCTACTCCCGACGGAGCGTTGACGCAAGCGTCGGGAACCTTCATTGACCGACGCCGCGGGTGCGGACGCGGGCGGGTTTGAAACCCGCCCCTACACCTTCGTCTCACCGCGACGCAGGTGCCTGCTGCCGGATGGCCGCGTTCTGCTCCGTACTGGGAAACACCAGCGACTTGATGACGACGGGGACTGCGCCCGAGGACGGGATCAACGCGCCGACGTCGATGTAGTCGAATTCCTGCAGCACGATGCCGTCCACCGAGATGATGGGCTTGTCGAGCTTCATCTCCTCCTTGAAATGGAGGCCCAGGATGCCGCCGATGTCGCCGTCGTTCACCAGAATGAGCGGATGACCCTTGTCCAGGACCGGCTTGAGACCTTCCACCACTGCGCCGCAGAAGGCCTGCAGGCGGGCGAAGGTGGCCGACCCCTGCCAATGGAATGCCAACGCCACCGGCTGCCGGCCTGTCTGCAGGTCCAGCCGCCGGAGGGCGTTGTCGATGGCGGCGATGACCTCGGCGGGATCAATGTCGTCGTCCCACTGGAAGTCGACGCTTAACACCGGGACGTTCCGCACAGGAACCGCGTCGGGCGGCGAGATGAAGATCGTGCTGCCGCTGACCTGAATGGTGTACTGGGACGCGCCGATGACGGTGGCCCGGATGCGCGCCGAGGGCTCCAGAATGGGTATCCCCAGGCCTTCCACCCGTTGGCGGATCTCCCGGCCCAGGATCGGGCCCATGTCGCCGAAGCCGTTGTCGGCGTGACCGTAGATGAACTCGGAGACCCCGCCCGAGAAAGTGACGGCGTCGATCTTGCCCCGGTACGAAATAGGCGGCAGCCGGAGCAGCCCGCGGGTCTCTTCGGTGAGCTCCTGCTGATTGACCACCTCGAACAGGCGGTCCGCCATCTCGGAAGCGATGGCCTGGAGCGTGTCGTCGTTCATGAGCTGGCCCAATTCCAGCTCGACGCCGACCGCGCCGCCGTGGCGCCGCCCCGCCTCCTCCACCCGCACCACCGCATTGTCCCCGTCCATGGCCAGGAGCCTGGCGCCGACGTCGATGGCGGTGACCTCGCGCACCCTGCCGCCGGCGCACACGGCGATCTTGCTGGTGCCGCCGCCCACGTCGATGTTCAGCACCACCGCGTCTTCCCGGCCGGAGCGGGCCACCGCCCCCGAGCCGTGGGCCGCCATGGTGGTCTCAAGCCCGTCGCCGGCGGTGACCGACACGAACCGGCCCGCCTCCTCGGCGAACAGCTCGGCAATGGCGCGGGAGTTTCGCCGCCGCACGGCGACGCCGGTGAGGATCAGCGCCCCGGTGTCCACGTCCTCCCTCTTGAGTTGGGCGTGCTCGTACTGCTCGTTGATGAAGCGGCCCAGTCGGTCCACATCGATGGTCAGGTCGTCGGTGTAGGGCGTGAGCAGAATCTCCGATTCGCTCAGCACCGTCCGCTTCTTGACGACGTAACGGGTGCCTTCCTGGCTCAGCTCGAGAAGCGAGAACACCAGGTGGGACGTGGACGAACCGATGTCCACGCCCACGCTGGTGAGCTTGATCTCGTCTTCGTCAACGATGTGTCTGCCGGAACCGGTGAAACCGAGAGCTGCTGTGTCCGCCACGGGTGAGTCCTAGGCTTCCGGCTTATAGATCTCGGCAGGCATCTTGGACTTCATCCCTTCCCTGGCCAGAGTCTCCTCGAACTCCTGGCGCAGGAACGGATCCTCGTCCCGATAGGCGATGGCAGTGCCGCCTTCCTTGATCTCGATGGCGCCGTAGTCGATGGCCTTCTCCCCCGGCCTGCCGCGCTCGCGTCCCGGCGCATTGGGACCGAACCACGCGGAGAGGCGCAGCGGCTCGGAGCTCACGCCGAAGTGGGCATGGAACCAGTTGCCGCCCATGGGGGCCGCGCTCACCATGCCGACGGGCTCGTAGTCCTGCCGCCTCACCCCTTCCGCCTTGCCGTCCTTCCACGGCGTGGGACCCAGGGTGGATGGCCAGGTGTAGGTGTAGCCCTTGCCCTTGACGCAGATCAGCACCGCGGCGGAGCCGTGGGCGTGGGCCTTCGAGTACCGGCCGGTCTCGTGCTGGCCGATCCACAGGTAGAAGCTGTTGCCCACCATGTGGGGCTCGATGCGGCGATAGCCGGGCGAGCGGCGGTTGTCCAGCGGCAGCTCGCAGGTGACGATGTCCGGGATGATGTTGGTCTGGCGCATGGCCAGCCCGCGCACCGGATCCGGCTCGATCTCTTCGTTGGGCTTGTAGTAGTCCTCGGTCTCCTTGTAGCGGTCGGTGAAGACGTAGGGACAGTTGAAGATGAAGTCCGTGTTGTTGAACAGGTTCATGATGTTGGGGGCGGTGGTACCTGCCAACAACAGCGCCGGGCTGGAGGTGGCGTTGACGACCCGGTGCAACGCGTTCACCGGTATCGCGAACAGCGAGCCCGCTTGCCACTCGAAGGTGTGTTTCTTGTCGCTGCCTTCCGCCCACACTTCCGTGGTTCCGCGGCCCTCGACCACAAAATACTGCTCCTCGTACAGGTGCTTTTCGACATTCAACGCCCCCGCGCCGGGAACCTCGACCACGTACGAGCCCCAGAGCCCCTCCGTGCCCAGAAGCTGGATGAAGGTGCCATTTCCGCCCAGACGCTTCCAAGGCTTCCTGGGCAGGTTCTGGACCTTCTCCACGCCGATATCACGAAAGATGGGGATCCCCTCCCCTTCCATATAGCTATCATAGGGCGTGTTGGGCCGAAGAAACTTCCCGTAGCCCGCCTTCTGCATCTCGCCCGTGGGCTCCTGCCATTGCTCTTTTCCGTTGTCAGCCATGATTGCCTCCCTGACGTTTGTGGTGAGCCACTCAATATAGACAATAGAGTTCAGAGCGTCCAGTTATCGACATCGTGATTTCGGCCTCTCGCGGTGCAGCGTCGTGGCAGTGACGGCGAATCTGGAGGGGACAGGCACTCCGGAATGCTCATGGGTTTCACATCATCGTGACGGCGATGTTGCCGACATGGCGTTTGGCGATGAACGCCTGCTGGGCAGCAACCAGCTCGCGCAAGGGGTAGGTGGCGGCCAGCACGGACTTGATCTCGCCGCGTTCGATGTAGCCCACGAGATCTGCAAAGATGCCGGGCGGAGGGACGGTGGCGCCGGTGAGGACGAGGTCGCGCAGGTAGAATGCTCGGAGATCGAAGCGCACGATGGGACCGGCGATGGCGCCGGCGCACGTGTAACGGCCGCCGCGGGTCAGGACCGAAATCAATTGCGGCCAGAGGGTGCCGCCCACGATGTCGGCCACCACCGTCACCTCTTCCGCACCGGTTGCCATCCTGAGGACTGCCTTCAGGTCTTCAGGGGCGCGCGGCAGCATATGATCGGCGCCCAGGGCCTTGACCGCCTCCGCCTTCGCTTCACCGCAGAGCGCGATGGTCTCGGCACCGCGCCGACGGGCCAGTTGGACAAGGGCTGAGCCGACGCCGCCGGAGGCGCCGGTGATCAGAACGCGGTCACCCGCCCCGACCTCGGCGCGGTTCAACATGTTCTCCGCCGTCAAGTAGGACGTTGGAAAGGTTGCCAACTCGGCGTCGGAGAGGCCGCTGTCCACGGCATGAACGTTCCGCACGTCGGCGACCGCGTAGTCGGCGAAGCCGCCATTGCACTCGGAGCCGAAGTAGCCGCATTTCTCGCGATCGAGCGGATCGCTCCAGTCGCGCAGCCAGGGGTCCACCAGCACCCGCCGGCCCAGCAGCGAAGCATCGCACCCACCGCCCACGGCAACGACCTGTCCGCAGACGTCCGCGCCCTGAATCCGGGGAAAGGCGATTGGCTTGCCGCCCCACGTCCCGTCGGCGTCGCCGGCATCCTGGAGCGCCTCGCCGGTCGTGGCATCGGAGACACCGGCCGAATACCACGCCGTACGGGTATTGACGTCGGTGTTGTTCAACCCGCAGGCACCCACTCGGATGAGGGCCTGACCGTATCCCGGACAAGGCCTTGGCCAGTCGTCCCGAAAGCTCAGCCGATCGACGCCGCCATGGCCCGTCAGCACCACCGCTCGCATTGTGTCGGGTAGAGTTGGTTGCGCCATGAGCGATGAACTGAACTAGTGGCCTGTAACACCCATATGGGTGCTACAGGCCACTAGGTTTCGGTGGACATCTCCGGAAAGGACCCCCAAAGTCGGTGAACCTTCCTATGCTCCAAGGTTCGACAAGTACTGCAGGTTCGACCAACCATAGGCTACCTCGATCACTTCAATGCCTCCGACCTTGGCGGGCTTTTCTCCTATCCGCCGCGCGCCCAAGGTTTCGTAGAACCCGCGTGAAGGGTTGTCTGCCAGGACCCATAGCAGCATGGAATCGATGTCTTGCTCCACAAGCCGTCGGACGACGGCCGCAGTAAGACGGCTGCCGATGCCGCGCCGCTGGCATTGCGCCAAGACATAGATTGCGTACAATTCGCCTCTATAGGCGGGGTCTCCCTCACGCTCCGGGCCGCCTGATGCAAATCCGACGATGCGGCCCTCTTCGGCTTCCGCAACGCAAATGAAGCCCCTTCTGTCCGGGGCGGACAGAGTTCTGCTCCAGGACTGTTCCCTCTTTTCGTATGAAAGCGATGCCAGGAAGTCGGACGGCAGTATACCCGCGTAGGTGGTGCGCCAGCTATCGACATGGACTCTTGCGATGGCGGCGGCATCGACCGCGCGCGCCTCTCGAATGAGCATGACTCCGTGGAGAGTCCCGCGTCAGGATCAGTCGAAGCAGTCCAACCCGGCCGCCGCGACTCCCACCCTGGCGATGTCCTCGTCCTCGTCGGACGTGCCGCCGCTCACGCCCACGGCCCCCACCACGTCGTCGCCGTCACGGATCAGCAGTCCACCGGCCGCGGGCACGACCTTGCCGCCGGCCAGGTCCGTAAGGGCGGCGAGGAATGACGGCCGGTCCTTGAGGCGGTCGGCGATGGAACGGCTGGAGCCGCCCATGCCCAGGGATCCCCAGGCCTTGCCGATGGCGATCTGGGGGCGCAGGATGCTCGCGCCGTCCTCGCGCTTGAGGGCCTTGAGGTGGCCGCCGTCGTCGAGCACGGCCACGCACATGGGCTGGAGCTTCAACTCGCGGGCCCGAGCCAAGGTCTCGTCGACGATGGCGGCGGCCTTTTCAAGGCTCAGTCTTGAGCTGCTTCGTGCCAAGAGTCTCCTCCTTCTTTTCCCCCTCCGGCGTATCGGAGGCACCGGGCTCGGTCGGCCTCCCACCGCGATTCTCCACTTGCAGCGGAGGTTGCCCCTGCTTGGTCTCGCCCCAGTAGACGGTGCGGTGCGGGAAGGGTATCTCGATGCCGCGCTCATCGAAGGCCTTCTTCAGGCGGCGGTTGTACTCGCGGCCGATGCGCCATTGTTGAATCGGACGGGTCTTGAGCCGGGCGCGCACGATGACCGCGGAGTCCTCGAACCGGTCCAGGCCCATGATCTCGATGGGTTCCAGCATGTCCCGACTGTACTGCGGGTCCTGGCGCATGGCCTCATCCACTTCTTTCATGACCGACATCACCTCGTCGGTATCCTCGCGATAGCCTACCCCCACGTCCAGCAGATAGCGGGAATAGTCCTTGGTCATGTTCTCCACGTGATCGATGGTGCTGTTGGGCACGAAGTGCACGTTGCCGCTCAGGTCGCGGATGCGCACGGAGCGCAGGGTGACCTTCTCCACCACGCCGCTGACCCCGCCGACGTCCACGACGTCGCCCGCGCCCACGCTGCCTTCCGTGAGGATGAAGAGGCCGTTGATGATGTCCTTGATGAGCGACTGGGCGGCGAAGCCCACCGCCAAACCGAATATTCCGACGCCTGCCAGCAGCGGCCCGGTCTCGACACCCACGAGCTGCAGAATGAGGAGCGACCCCACCAGCACCACCAGCAGCTTGACCGACGTCTGCGCCAGCGGCGCAAGGGTCTGGAGCTTTCTCCCCGCCTCCCGGCTCCGCACCCGGTCCAGGATCCTGGGACGCAGCAGCGACAGCACGGTGGCGTTGCTGAGCCGTATGAGGGCCAGCCCGGCCACGATCACCAACGCGATCAACACCCCCCTCGCGAGCGCCGTCTCGCCGGCCGGGGTGCTCAGGAACTCCACCACGGAGACGCCCCAGATCTCAAGCAGCACGGCCGCGGCCACAATCCACAACGGCAGGTCCACCAACGCCCGCAACAGGCCGCCGCGCTCGTTGCCTGCCCGGCCACCCTCCGGCTCCGACCGGCCGCCTACGGTGGTGACCCTGTTCCACACCGCGCGAACCGCGCTCTTCACGTAGAAGGAGAGGAGCAGCACGGCCAGCGCCAACAGGCCGGAGCCCATGATTCTGTTCCAAATGAACTGCGAGGCATACTGATAACCCATCAGGTTCAACGCGATGGTGCCGGCCAACACGGCGATGACCAGCAGATGGACCAGAGGCCATACCGACCACAGGAACCCTTCCTGAGAGCGGCTGTGCCGCAGGGCGGCCTCCATGAGGGCGCTTCGCCGGCTGCATCCCACTGCCGCCAGCACCAGCACCACCAGGGCGAAGGCGATCATCAGAAGGCGCGCCAGCGTCAGGCTCGCGGCCACGTCGGCACCCGGGGCGTTCAACACGACGTATCGCGGAACCAGCAGCACGAATGCGGCCACACACACGGCCAGGACCGCCGCCCGAAGCATCCGGCCGGCCTCCGGAGTCAACCCCCAGCGCCGCTCCCCGTGACCGTCCGGGCGGAAGACCGACTCGCCGAACAGTCCAATCCAGAGGACCAGCGCGGCGAGTTGCAGCGCTCCTGCCAACACCGGGCCCAGAGAATCGTTCTGGGACAGGCCAAACTGCGGCAGCGCCAGAGTCACGAGGACGATGTAGACCGGCCATACCGCGGCATGGAACGCCAGCAGCAGCGCCACGCGATGCGCGGGCACGTCGCGTCCGCGGGCCGCATGATCGGCCAACCGCCCTCGAAGACGCCCGCCGGCGCTCATCGCAAGCCACGGAATCAGACCGAAAACCAGCGCGGCCGCCACCCAGGGCCAGGATGACGCGGCGAAACGGCTCTGGGACATTTGCCGTTCCAAGTGAAACAGCCCGTAGACGCGTCCGAACAGTCCGACGGCGCCGTCTACTGCCTGCCCGAAAAACGCCCAGTTGGGCGGAAACAGACCCAGGGGTTCCCGGTTCCGCAGCCACAACATCCTGCCCAGGACAAAGGTGTAAAGGCTCTCGAGCTGATCTTCCCGCTGACGCTTGAGACCCGCGAGGCGCGTGGTGCGCTCCGCAAGCTCGGAGAGGACACGTTCCTGCACCTGCAGCGCCTCCCTGCGATCCTTGATCAGACCGTTGAGCCGCGAGCTCACCTCCCGTGACGGCTGCCCCTCCGCCGCAAGCGCGCGCGCGTAGTCCCTGGCTTCGGAATCCACCCGGAAGAGCAGCGTACCCAACTCGAACAGCGCTTGCCGGTACTCTCGAAGCCGCAGCCCCAACGACTCGTCATCCATGGACCGGGCGGGGCTTCGTTGCCCCCGGTGGCGGAATTTCTCGAGCTCCACCTTGATGTGGCGGGCCACCCAGTCGCCCGCGCCGTAACGTTCCACCAGGTCGACGAGTCGTTCCTTGTTGCGCACGTCCTGCGCCGTGAGCCGTTCCTGCTCCGACAGCTCGGCCCCTACGCTCTCCAACTCCCGGCGCCGCGCGAGGGTATCCTTCTGCACCTTGAGCACCTCGAGCTCGAGCGTCAGGAGGAGGCTGTCGACCCGGGACCGGCTCTCGGTCAGGCGCCGCTCGATGACCGCGATGCGATCATCGAGCACCTCTTCCTCGAAGTCGATGCTGACCGCCGGGTCCGGGACGGGGCGCGGGGCGGCTTCCGCCGCGGGAAGAGGTTGCGTTGCAGGGCGGAGCTCCGGTGCGGGTCGGGATTCCTCTCCGGGTTGGGGTTCCTGCCGAGCCGGCGATCCTTCCGCGGCCCGGTCCGCCCGCGGGGGCTCCGCCGGGTCCACCGCTCCGGGAGGCGTCTGGCCGAAGGTCGGCGGGGCGACGAGCGCCGATGCGGCCATCACGACGAACACTATCAGGGCCGCGGGTAGAATCTTCATGCTCATTCCGACTTTCTCGGAGCGTCCGATGACACGCGGGCCGGCGGGGACACACCATGCTCCTCGCGCCGCATCCCCCGATCTGCTAGCTACTGTCTGGTGTTGTGGAACACACAACACAGGTTGTGTTCCACAACACAGTTCTTACTTCACCACTCGCCCACGATTCAAGATGACATCACGCGCCAACGCCCTGCTCCTGGGCACGATCCTGCTGGTTTCCTTCACCACGGGTACCGCCAGCCGCATCTTCGCCATCTCGCTGCCATCCATCGCCGCCGGCCTGCATACCGATATGGTGGGGATTTCGTGGGCGCTCATCTCCTTCCAGCTTGCCACGGCTTCGCTATCGCTCGTCTTCGGGCGCGTGGGGGACGTGTACGGGCGCCAATCGGTCTACATCTGGGGCATCGTGCTGTTCACCGCGAGTTCGCTTCTGTGCGGGCTTTCCGGAAGCATCGGGCAACTGATCCTCTACCGCGTGCTTCAGGGCGTCGGCGCGGCCATGATCCAGGCCCAGGGGCGCGCCCTGGCCATGGACGCGTCCACGGAAGAGTCCAAGGGCCGGGCCCAAGGCCTCATGACCATGGCCCACCACAGCGGCTTTCTGCTCGGGCCGGGCCTGGGCGGGTTCATCATCCAGTACGTTCACTGGCGCGCCATCTTCTTCTTTCTCGTCCCCATGGGAGCGGTCGCCACGGCTCTGGGACTTGGCTACAGCCGACGCCAGGAGAGCCCGGCGACGAGTCACCCGAAGAACGGACGCCCTCCCATCGACTATTTCGGCGCCGCCCTACTGGTGGCCACCACTCTGGCGCTGATGGGAATTCTCGACCGCCAGGCGATGGAATCTCTCACCCCGACAGGGCGTGTTGGCGCGATCACGGCCTTCGTGGCGCTTGCCGCGGGGTTCCTCCTGCGCGAGAGCCGCGCCCCGAGCCCCATCCTGAGTCTGGCGCTGTTCCGGATCCGGATGTTCGCCTTCAGCACGGTGACGCTGCTGCTGGTCTCCATCGTCATGGCCCTGACTGTGTACCTGCTGCCGTTCTACCTGCAGGACGTGCTGCGCCTGAGCCCCTCGTTCATGGGCATCCTGTTCATCAGCGCACCGGTCTTCGCGGCCACGCTGTCGCCGGTGGGGGGTGCCCTCTCCGACAAGCTGGGACCCAGGATACCGGCCACCGCCGGCGCGGTGCTCTTTGCCGTGTCATGCGTGCTGGGGGTCTTCTTCGAGCCGGCCTCGCACTGGCTGTTGCCGACGCTGGTGCTGGCGCTGGGGGGACTGGGCACCGCGCTCTTCTTCCCTCCCAATCACACGGCGCTGATCTCGTCGGTGCCTCCCGAGCACCGGGGCGTGGCCGCCGGCACCCTCTACACCATGTTCGGGCTGGGGAACGTTTTCGGCATCACGGTGGGGAACTTCCTCATGACCGCGGCTTTCCGGATGCACTCCGGCAATCCGGACGCGCTGCCCGCGGCCGCGGACCAGACACACTTCGTGCTGGCGCTTCAGGACACCTTCCTCGTCACCACGGGCATCGCCCTCGTGGCGGTGACGTGCTCGGTGCTGCGGGGTGGCAGGAGCCGAGGTATTTAGAGTAGCCGCTGCGGCAGGTTGATGAAGGTGCTCATCTCGGTCGGCGGCGCGGCCGCGGGCGCCTCGCACACGTGGGCGGGGCCGAGCTGATCTATCCGGGTCACGCCCAGGAGGCCCATGGCGATGATGATCTCGTTCTCCAGGAGTTGCAGGGCGCGCACCAGACCCTCGTGACCTCCGGCTCCCAGGGCCCAGCCCTGGAGTTTGCCGATGGTCACGGCCTTGGCGCCCAGGGCCACCGCCTTGAGCACGTCCGTACCCCTCAGAAATCCCCCGTCGATGACGATCTCGGCCTTGCCGTCCACGGCCTGGACGATCTCCGGCAGCATGTCCATGGTCCCCTGCCCGTGGTCGAGCTGGCGGCCGCCGTGGTTGGAGATGTAGATGACGTCCACGCCGTGCTCCACGGCGATGGCGGCATCCTCCGCCGTGGCCACGCCCTTGAGGAGGAACGGCATTCCGCCGATCTCCTTGATGGCGTCCATGGTCTCCCAGGTGAGCTTGGCCTGCCACAGCCGGTCCTGGTTGGCGGCCTCCCGACGCTTGCTGGGCGGCAGCCAGCGGTTCATCAATTGCCGCTCCCGGTTGCTGTAATGGGCGGAATCCACGGTCAGGCACAGGGCCTTGTACCCCGACTGCTTGACCCGTCCCAGGATCTCCTCGATCCAGTCCAGGCCGCCGCGGATGTAGAGCTGGAATATCTTGTCCGACGGGGTGGCGGCCGCGGTCTCTTCGAGGGCGGGCTGGGTGACGGAGCTGACAAAGTTGACGGTGCCGAACTCGTTGGCGGCCTTGGCGGCGGCCACGGCACCCTCCGGGGTGATCTGCTGAAGCGATCCGATGGGGGCCAGCATGACGGGAATGCGCAGCTTGTGGCCCAGCACGGTGGTGGAGGTGTCCACCTCGGAGACGTCCACCAGCACCCGCGGACGAAAGGCCAGCGAGTCCAGGGCCAGCCGGTTGCGGCGCATGGTGGTCTCCGACTCGCTGCCGCCGCTCAGGTAGTCCCACACAGGCTGGGGCAGATTGCGCCGCGCCTGTACGACAATCTCCTGATTGCTGACGTATTCTTCACTCATTCTCATTTTCCTTCCAACGAACGGCGTAACGGCGCGATGGTGGGAGTCCGCCTACGCGGCGGACTCCCACCCGTCTCTTCCATCAATGACCGGCAGCCCATCGGGCCGGTAGGACTCTACTTGGCGCGCTTCGGAAAGAGCTTCGGCAGAAACGCATTGCTGTAAACGTCTTCCACCGCGGTCTTCTTCGGAAGCTTCATGTGCGTGGTGATGAGATTGTTGGTGAACACCATGCGGTCCTTGGTCATATGGCCGATACCTTCCTTCATGGCGTTGGCGGACAGCAGGGAGTCCACCGCGATGTCGAAATGCGCCCGCGCCAGATCCGGGCTGATGGCGGGATTGTGCTTGATGAAGATGTCCACGGCCTTCTGCGGGTTCTCCACCGACCACGCGATACCCTTGTAGGTGGCGGCCAGGAACCGCTTCACCAGCTCCGGCTTTGCTTTGAGGGTCTTCTCGGATACGAGGATGCCGTTGCCGTAGGTGGCCATGCCGTAGTCGGCGTACAGCATGTAGTACGGTTCTTTGCCCACCTTCCCGGAGGCCTTATCCACCGTGGGCTTCTCCGTGTAGAAGATCAGGATGGCGTCCACCCGGCCGGCCAGCAGGCTCGGCACCGTGGCAGGCACCGTCATGTTGACCCAAGTCACCTTCTTGTTATCGAACTTGTTGATGTTCGCGAAGGCCGGGAAAATGACCCGGGAGGCGTTGGCCTCCGGCGAGCCGATCTTCTTGCCTTCCAGATCCGATGGCTTGGCGATCTTGTTTCCCTTCAGCGTCGCCACCGTTTCCAGGGTCTTGTCGTGGATCATGCCGACGAGCCTGAGATCGGCCCCTCGCGCCCTGGCTGCGATCATGTTCCCCACGGACGCAAAGCCGAAGTCCTCGGTGCCCGAAGCCACCCGCTTCACGGTGTCGCCCGACCCGAAGCCGCGGGTCATGGCCACGTCGAGACCGGCGTCCTTCCAGAACCCCATGTCGATGCTGGCGTAGAACATGGCGTGCTTCCCGTAGGGGATCCAGTCCAGCGCGAACTTGACCTTGTCCGCAGCCGATGCGCTGCCGAGGCCCATCACGTACAGCAGAAAAATCGCAAGCGCGATGTACATGCGTTTCATATCGTGTACCTCCCGAGTTTGTTCGTAACTCGTTTATGACTCCATCACAGATATTGCAGCCCGATGGTCTTTCCCACCTGCCTCACGCATTCGGTGAACTCCGCCGACAACCGCATCTCCGGGGTCCGGGGCCGCGGCAGCCCGACGTCGATGATGTCGGTGATATGGCCCGGCCGGGGCGTCATCACCATGACCCGGTCCGCCAGGAAAACCGCTTCCGGTATGCTGTGGGTGATCAGCAGGCTGGTCTTCTTCATCTCGCTCCAGATGCGCTGAAGCTCCATGTTCATCTCGCCCCGGGTCATGGCGTCCAGGGCGCCGAAGGGCTCGTCCAGCAACAGCAGCGAGGGCTCGTGCACCAGCGCCCGGCTGATGGAGGCGCGCTGCTGCATGCCCCCGGACAGCTCCCGCGGGTACTTGTCCTTGAACTCCGAGAGTCCCGTCAACTCCAGCATCGCCAGCGCCTTGGGATAGTATTCGTCCTTGGAGAGGCCCAGGATCTCCACCGGCAGCAGGACGTTGTCGATGACCGTGCGCCACTGAAACAGCACCGGCGTCTGGAACACGATGCCGGTGCTGGACTTGGGTCCCGTCACCGGAGCGCCGTTCACCAGCACCTCGCCGCGGGTCTTGTCGAGCAAGCCGGCGATGATCTTCATGATGGTGGTCTTGCCGCAGCCGCTGTGACCCACCAGGGAGACGAACTCCTGGTCGTAGACGTCGAAGGTGGCGTCCTCCAGCGCGACGATGGGCGCATCCTTGGAAGGATACACCTTGGTGAGCTGCTTGACCTCGATGGCCTTTATGGCTTCCGTCATCCAATAACCCGCCCGCTTGAAAGCCCGTCACATGCCGAAGCCGGGAGGCTGCTCTTCCTCGCCGATGCTCCAGGGGATCAACCACATCTCCAGCACCACGAGGACACCGTAGAGGACCAGCCCCAGGGCCGACAGCACGACGAGGGCCGCGAACATGAGCGGCGTAT
Organism: uncultured Binatia bacterium (SeqCode); assembly: GCA_965218305.1. Classification (GTDB taxonomy): domain Bacteria; phylum Desulfobacterota; class Binatia; order UBA9968; family JAJDTQ01; genus JAJDTQ01. Next base: position 1,769,941 of record OZ244617.1, read on the forward strand.
TGATCTCGTAATTGGCGACCATCACCAGGTAGCCGAGACCGCTGTTGCCGCCGACGAACTCGCCGATGATGGCACCGATCACCGCAAGCGTGATGGCGATCTTGAGGCCGCCGAAGAACTGCGGCAACGCGTTGGGCAGGCGGACCTTGGTGAAGATCTGCCAATCCGAGGCTTGCAACGACTTGACCAGGTCCAGCATCTCCGGCTGCACCATGCGCATGCCCTGGACCGTGGTGACGATGATGGGGAACCACGAAACCAGAAACGCGATGAGCACCTTCGAGGCCTCGCCGTACCCCACCCACACCAGCAGCAGCGGTGCGATGGCCACCTTGGGGACAATCTGGGCAACGAGGATCAGCGGATAGAGCAGATTCTGGAGCGTCCGGGAGTAGACGATCAAGACGGCGGAGATCACCCCCAGCACGAGCCCCATCAGAAAGCCATAGATGGTTTCCCGGAAAGTGACGAAACAATGTTCCATCAGGGGACCGAATTTGAGAACGAGGGTGACGATCACCGCCGAGGGCGCGGGCAGCAGGAACTCGGATATGGAGAACAGCCGCACGGACAGCTCCCACAGCACCGTGAACAGCACGAGACTGAAGGTTATGGTGCCGAACTCCTTGACACGTTCAAACATGGGTTCCCCTCGCCTGGACGATGGTGCGGGACAGTGGTTCAGCACGCTTCATACCACAAGTTCCGGCACAAGAAACCCCCGTCTCGGAATTTTTGACCATTGCCATGAACCGTATTTGACGTTACAGCTTTCAATGGTGCTGGAACCACCCTGTTTGATGAGGGTCGGAACCCTCCTTGAAAGGACGAGCCATGCCGGAAAAGGTATTGATCTTTGGGCAGGACTATTGAGACTACACTTCGAGTGCCCGTGCGGACTACTCGGACCGAAACGTTCCCTTCGAATACATCAATGTGCTGGAAGACCAGGAAGGCCTTCGGCGCATGATGGATCTGAACCACGGCAGCCGCGACATTCCGGTCATCGTGGAAGACGGCAGGGTCAGCGTCGGCTTCGGCGGAAGCTGAGCGGTGTAGCGGCCGCGGTCGCGGCCGGGAAATTGACTTGCGCCCACGTCATCGGATATTCTCGCGACAGACCATAGCGTGATTCCGCAAGGGGCGAAGCCCCTGCTTGGAGGAGCCGATGATCAAGCACGTCGTTCTCGTGAAGCTCAAGACGGACGCATCCCCGGAGCAGATCGACCGGATGCTGGCGGGCTACAATGCCATGACGGCCGCCATACCGGATCTGTTGAGCTGGTCCATGGGCCCGAACCTGCGCCGCGACGGTGAATACGACTACGCCATGGTGGCCATTCTGGAGGACGCGGAGAGCCTTCAGCGCTACGTGGACCATCCGATGCACCGGCAGGTGGCCCAGGAGCTTGGACGGCCGATCTTCGAGAGCCGCGAGATCGCCGACTACGAATTCGACCCGGAAGAGGAGATGTGGGAGCCCCAGGTGCAGGAGGTGTGGACCGAGCTTGGGGACACGGTGCGGACGGAGCACACGGCGCTGGTGGTCATTGACGTGCAGAACGACTTCTGCGCTCCCGGCGGCGCGCGGATGAAGGGGGACCTGAGCTTCGTCGAGGCCATGCGCGAACCCTTGAGGTTGATGGTGGAAGCGGCCCGGGCCGCGGGTGTGCCGGTAATCTACACCCAAACCTCGAACGATACCGAGCACGACAACGGCCCGATGCTGGCGCGGCGCGCGCGGGTGGGGATGGCCAAGTCCACCGTCCCCGGAACCCCGGGATGGGACGTCTGCGACTTCGTGGCGCCCGCCCCCGGCGACGTCAGGGTCAAGAAGTGGCACCACAGCGGCTTCACCAATCCCAAGATGGACGCCACCCTGGGACGCCTGGGCATCAAGACGCTGCTGTTCACCGGCGCCGCCACCAACGGGTGCGTCGAGGCCACGGTGCGGGACGCGTTCGCCCGGGGCTACTACACCGTGGTGCTGGAGGACTGCGTCGCCGCCTACGACGCCGATCTGCAGCGCTATTCGCTCAAGAACATGGCCACCCATTTCGCGCTCATCAGCTCGAGCCGTGAGGTTCAGCGCACATGGGCGGAACAGGGGGCGCTGGCGGGCTGACGCCCGGCAGACCGGAACAGAGATGTAGGGACGGGTTTCAAACCCGCCCGCGTCGCATCACACGAATTTGGGGACGGGTTTGAAACCCGCGCGCGAGGGACTACGGTCCCAAAGGAGATCACCATGGCCACAGCCGTAGCGGAAACCCTCGATGACGCTGTCGAAGCGAGCTTCAACTACATGGTCCATACCGGTCCGAGGCCCGTCAGCACCTTCGAGAAACCCAACCTCGGGTACCCTAACAGCGAACGGACGTACGAGACGCACCAGGCCCTGGTCCGGAACGGGCGCCACAGCCCCGAGCTCTCCATCGAGCGCAACGGCTTCGCCCTGAGGCCCCAGCCCACGAAGATGACCGACTTCTTCGACGAGGACGAGATACGGGCAGTCTACTATCCCGAGATGGAGGCGCTGATCAAGGAACACACCGGCGCGTATCGGGTGCTGATCTTCGACCACACCCTGCGTTCCGGCTACGAGGAAAAAGGCGTCAAGGGACCGGTCCAGAACGTGCACAACGACTACACCGAATGGTCCGGCCCGGAGCGGTTGCGGGACCTGCTGCCGGACGAGGCGGAGGACCTGCTCAAGCGCCGCTTCGCGGTAGTTCAGGTCTGGCGCGGCATGCTCAACCCGGTGCTGCGCTCGCCGCTGGCCATGTGCGACGCCCAGAGCATTGCCACGGAGGACCTCATCCCCACCGTTCGCCCGCATCCCAACCGGCTCGGGGAAACCTACCACCTCACATACAACCCCGATCACCGCCTCTACTACTTCCCCGACATGCAGCCGGACGAGGCCATCGTCTTCAAGTGCTACGACTCGAAGCAGGACGGGCGGGCGCGCTTCTCCGCCCACTCGGCCTTCGACCACCCCGAGACCTCGGCGGACGCTCCGCCGCGGGAGAGCATCGAGATCAGGACACTGGCTTTCTTCGACGAATAGGTGATAGGGCGCGGGCGGGTTTCAAACCCGCCCGTATGACGAACACCCGGCAGTATCAGTCCTCGTCGTCGAAGCCGCGGCTGAAACGCCGGCGCCAGTAGGCGTCCAGCGCCTCGTACAGCCCTGGGTCGGCCTTCTTGTTCTTGACGAACCAGTCCCCCAGGATGTCGATGCTGTGGTCCACGTCCAGCACCGGGTTGGACGCGAACAGCACCATCTGGGACAACGCCTTGCGGCTGGCGTTCTTCTCCAGCGCGTTTCCCAGCCCGACGAGAAACACCTCCCGTTCGTCTTCCCGAAGGCGGTTGTAGAGGCTCCACAGCACGGACGCAGCGCCGTAGCGCTCCACGTCACCGGCCGTGTCGGGGTCGAGGCCGAGGATGATACGGACGATAAGCCGCTCGTAGCCCCTTATGTCATAGTATTCAAACCGCATTACATGGAAACGGCCCGCCAATGCCCGAACCCGTCATCCCGAACCACCTTTCCGTCATCCCGAACCACCTTTCCGTCATCGCGAGCTACCCTCTTCGTCATCCCGAACCACCCCTCATGTCATCCCGGACCACCTCTCATGTCATCCCGGACCACCTCTCATGTCATCCCGGACCACCTCTCCGTCACCCCGGACTTGATCCGGGATCCAGGAGCGGAGGGGCGGGGGCCAGCAGATACACCCAACCCCGCCCCTGGACCCCGGATCAAGTCCGGGGTGACGTGGGGGTGGTCCGGGGTGACGTGGGTCAAGCACGGAATGACGGATTCGAAGAGTCAAGGGGCCGTGGTGATTACGGACGAGTTTCGGAAACCAAACCCTTTCGCCCAGGGATCGAGAACGGAGCCGGATCGCCCCGTTCACCGTCGCTGGGTGATCGTGTCCACGAGGGCCGGCTTCCCCTGCTTGACCTGCTCGATGGCGCGGTCGAGGGCGGGCCTCAAGTCGTCGGCGTTCTCGATGGGGCCCTCACCGTACCAGCCCATGGAGCGGGCCAGGGTCGCGAAGTCGGGGTCCGGTCCGCAAAGGTCCATGCCGATGTGCGCCCGGGACGGGTCCGTGCCGCGGTTCCGCGCCATGACGATCTGGTGGTTCCAGTCGTTGTAGTAGGCGCGGTTGTTGTACATCACGATGAGCATGGGGATCTCGTACTTGGCGGCGACCCACAGGCTGCCGGCATCGAACATCAGGTCGCCGTCAGGCTGGAGGTCCACCACCAGCCGCCCCTTCCCCTTGTGGGCCAGGGCCACGCCCAGGGACAGGCCGATCTGCGTGCCGGTGCCCAGCTCCCGGCCGCCGTGGCGGTAGGGCTTGTCGAAGTTCCACAGCCGGCGCGCCCAGTCGTGCAGGGTGCCGGAGGTCAACACCCAGTCCTCGTCCTTGATGGCGTCCCACACCTCCAGCGCGAGCCGCGGCACGGTCATGGGCACCGCGTCCCAGCGGTCTTCCTTCGCCTGCTTGAGCCATTGAGCCCGAATCTCGGCGTGGCGCTTGCCTACCTCGTCAGTCCGCTTGGAGACCTTCTCGCCCAGCCCCGGCGTCCGGTCGATGCGGTCCTTCAGCAGCTTGGTCAACGCCGGCGCCGTCGTCACCGGGTCCGCGGTCATGCGCTGGTGCGCATAGAACGGCCGCGCGTAGGTCATGGCCCACTTGCTGATCTCCGTGTCCGTGTAGCCGATGTCGATCCAGGTGGCGTCTTCCGGCACCATGCTGACCACCGTGCGGGTGGCGATGTCGCGCACGTGGGTGGGCTTCTCGAAGTCGGCGATATCCAGCGTCAGCACCACGTCCGCGTCCTTGTAGCAGCCCTCGCTGTCCATGCTCAGGTTCAACGGATGCTCGCTCGGAAAGTTGAGACGGGAGTCGCAATCCCACACCGCCGCGCCCAGGGTCTCCGCCAGTTCCACCACGTGGTCCCAGCCGTGGGGCGGGCGCGCGGCGAAGTCCGCCACGATGACCGGGCGTTTGGCTGCGGCCAGGGTGTCGGCCGCCTTCTCCAGCGCCGTCGGATCCGCCATCACCGGCGCCGGCACGTGCACGTTGTCCTCCGGCGGCATCGTCACCTCGTGGTCCAGGGCCGCCTCCTGCAGGCCGGCGTCGTAGCACATGTAGATGGGTCCCTGCTTGCCGCTCATCATGACCGAATAGGCCCGGGCGAAGGCACCGGGCACGGCGTCGATGGTGGTGGGCTGGGAATCCCACTTGACGTAGTGGCGAATGGCCTCGCCCTGGACGCTGGCCGAGTGGATCCAGTCGATGAAGGGGCGCCGCTTGGGCTCTTCCATGGGACCCGTAGCGCCCATGATGAAGATCGGCGCCCGGTCGAGATAGGCGTAGTAGATTCCCATGGGCGCGTGCAGCAGCCCCACCAGGTTGTGGACGATGGCGATCATCGGCTTGCCGCTGGCACGGGCGTAGCCGTGGGCGATCTGGACCGCGATCTTCTCGTGGTTGCACAGCATCATGGGCGGGTCGTTCTCGCCGTAGTTCACCAGCGAGTCGTGGAGTCCCCGGTAGCTGGCCCCGGGATTGAGCGCGATGTACTCGAACCCGTAGCGCTTGACCATGTCCACGATGACGTCCGACTGCCACTTGCGGTCCGACTTCTGGATCTCGGGCGCTTCGATCTTTTCCGCTTTGCTCATGTCTGCTTCCTCTCGTTCGGTTCCCAGTCTGTATCCAGAATGAATACGGATATGACGCCGCACCCCGCATCCGTCATTCCGGCCTTGAGCCGGAATCCAGGGGTGGCCGTGGGGCGGTCTGCTCCCGCCGCCCAACCCCTCCTGGATCCCGGATCAAGTCTGGGATGACGGTTCCGACCGGGTCGCGCTGTATCTCGAAGATCCTCAGGCGTTGATGTCCCTGCGCCAGACGATGGGGTCCACCAGCGCGGGCTTGCCGGCCTTGACCTGTTCGATGGCGCGGCGGATCGCCGGCCCCACCTCGGCGGGATCCTCGATGGGGCCTTCGGCGTACCAGCCCATGCCCCGGGCGATGTGGGCGAAGTCGGGCGGCGGCGCCTCCAGGTCCATGCCGATGTAGGCCCGGTTCGGGTCGGTGCCGCGCTGGTGGGCCATGTGGATCTGATGCGCCCAGTCGTTGTAGTAGGCGCGGTTGTTGTACATGACGACGAGCAGGGGGATGTCGTACTTGATGGGCATCCACAGCGCGCCGAGGTCGAACATGAGGTCGCCGTCGGGCTGGAGGTCCACCACAAGCCTTCCCTGGCCCTTGTGCGCCAGCGCCACGCCGATGGACATGCCGATCTGGGTGCCGGTGCCCAGCTCGCGGCCCGGATGCCGGTAGGGCTGGTCGAAATCCCAGATCTTCTGGACCCAGTCCTTCAAGGTCCCCGCGGTCAGCACCCAATCCTCGTCCTTGATCTCCTGCCACACCTCGTAGGTCAGCCGGGACTCGGTCATAGGCCTTTGGTCCATCTCCTTCTCGACCTGCTGCTGCCACTTCTGCCACTGGCTATCGTGCTTCTCTGCCAGCGCCTTCTTGCGCCCCTCGACGCGCTCCCGCAACGCGGGGTCGGCGTCGATGAGGGCGCCGCACGCACGGGTAAGCTCCGGGATGGTGATGGAGGTGTCCCCCATGACCCGCAAATCCCAGTTGTTGTGCTTGTTGTAGTCGGTGGCCCACTTGCTGATCTCGATGTCGGCGAAGCCCGCGTCGACCCACTTGCAGTCCGGCGTCGTCACCACCGTGATCTCGCGGGTCTGGGTGTTGAGCCGGTGAGAGCCGCGGGTCCAGTCCACCACGTCCAGCGCCATCACCAGATCCACCCCCGCGAACGCGTCCGGGTTGAAGCTCATGCTCAGGGGATGGCGGTTGGGGAATCCCAGCCGCTTGCACACGTCGAATACCGACGCCCCCACCGTCTCCGCCAGCTCTACCGTGGGCTCGTAGCCCTCCGGCATGCGCGCGGCGTACTCGGTGAGAAGCAACGGATTGTCCGCCTTCACCAGCATCTCGGCGGCCTGGGCCACCACCGCCTGCTCCGGCGCGATGCGCGACGGCACCTTGACCGCCGACGCGGACGGGATCGATATGTCGTCGGTGAGCGGGCTCTCCTGCAGCGCCGAGTCGTAGCACATGTAGATGGGCCCCTGGGGCTCGCTCATCATGATGGAGTAGGCCCGGGCAAAGGAGTCCGGCACGCCGTGGATGCTGCCGGGCTGATAGTCCCACTTGGTGAAGTTGCGCACGGCGTCGCCCTGGGCGAAGGCGGTGTGGATCCAGTCGATGAACGGGCGCCGGTACTTCTCGTCCATGGGGCCGGTGGCGCCGATGACGAAGACCGGGCAGCGGTCGATATAGGCGTAGTAGACGCCCATGGGCGCATGCAGCAGCCCCACCACGTCGTGCACGATGGCGATCATGGGCTTGCCCGAAGCCTTGGCGTAGCCATGGGCGATCTGCACCGCGATCTTCTCGTGGTTGCACAACAGCATCTCGGGATCGTTCTCGCCGTAGTTCACCATGGAGTCGTGGAGACCCCGGTAGCTGGCCCCGGGATTCAGAGCGACGTAGGGCATATCGTAGAGCTTCATGAGGTCGACGATGACGTCCGACTGCCAACGCTGTTCCGATTTCTTGATGTTCGACATGGAGAGCCTTTCTTTCTCTAGGGCGTGGGTGGAACCTACTAGGTCATAGCCGGCGGCTTGTCAACGTGGACACCAGGCGCAGCGATCCAGGAGCCTCTCCGAGGCTTGCGAAGCGTGCCCACCGTTGATAGGGTCTGCGTCACTTCCAGGAGCGCAGCCGACGCGGGGATCCCGCGCCAGAGCGGAAAGGAGTTCAGCATGAGCAGATTGGGAATTCGGCGGCTCTCCGCCGTGGTATTTCTGGGATTTCTGGCGCTTGCGGTTAGTGTGGAAGGAGCCGAGCCGGCGGAGCGCGTCTTTTTCGTCGAGCCGAAAGACGGGGCGAAAGTCACGAGCCCAGTGAAAGTCGTGATGGGCGTGGAGGGCATGACGATCAAGCCTTCCGGCGGGGTGGTCGCCGGCACCGGGCATCACCACATCCTCGTCAACCAGGGTGCCATGCGCGGGGGAAAGGTGATTCCGACAGACAAGACCCACGTGCATTTCGGCAAGGGGCAGACGGAAGCCAGTCTCGAGCTCGCTCCCGGGGACTACACGCTGACCATGCAGCTCGCCGACGGCCTCCATCGCTCCTTCGGCAAGAGGATGGCGCACACCATCAAGATCAAGGTGTTGCCCGCCAAGTGACCCCGGAGTTCCCGACGGCGCCGGCCCGGTCGGGCGCCGGACCTGTTTGACCATCGGGCGGCTGTCTGACCACATTGCCCCTGGTGGGACCGGGAATCATTTACGCGCTGACCGGGGGAATCGTGTGGGGGCTGGTGCCGCCGCTGGTGAAGCGTGGGTTGGTCGACTCGGATGTGGACGCCGCGGTGACCATCCAGCAACTCGCCATGGTGGCGTTCCTGCTGGTGGTATGGGTGGTCGGCTACGGCGCCGGAGGGCTGCCGATTCCCCTGCCCGCGGTGGCTACCTTCGTCATCCTGGGCGCCGTGGGCGCGTTTTTCGGGCGCGTCTTCCTGCTCCGGGCCATCGACCAGATCGGCGCGTCCAGAGCGCAGTCCATCAAGAACGCCTCGCCGCTGCTCACCGCCGTGATCGGCGTCACCTTCCTCGGGGAAAGCGCCACCGTGGGAACCTTCGGCGGCGTGATCGTGATCGTTGCCGGCATCCTTCTCATCACTCACACCAAGGGATCCGCGGCGGAGCCCGGCGCGCCTCTTGTGGGTTTCGGCAACGCCGCTCTTTCCTTCATCTTCTACAGCCTCGGCCCGATCCTGAAGCGGCTCGGCGTGCTGCAGGGCGGCGGCCCCATTGTCGGCGCGGTCATCACCCAGGTCACCGGGTTGATGTTCATCGGCCTTCTGGGCAAGGCACTGCGCATTCGTATCGTCTATCGCGGGGTACCCCTGAGCAGCACCGTATGCTTCGCCGCTTCCGGGGTCGTGCACGGCATCGGCACCATACTGACGTTCATGGCCGTGGTCTACGCCCCGGCGGTGATCGTGGGACCCATCTGGAACATCCAGCCCCTGGTCACCTTCGCGCTGGCGCACTTTACCCTGAAGGGAATCGAGATCGTGCGCTTTCAGGACGGCGTGGGCGCCGCACTGATCGTCGGCGGCGTGTTCGTACTGGCGTGGATCTGACGGGTCAAACGACGTTCAGGGCAGATCCGTGCTGCCCATGAGGTAGCGGTCCACTTCCCGGGCGGCGCCGCGGCCTTCGTGGATCGCCCACACCACCAGGCTCTGGCCGCGGCGGGCGTCACCGGCGGCGAACACGTTCTCCACGTTGGTGGCGTACTTGCCGTACTCGGCCTGGGCGTTGGAGCGGGGGTCGCGCTCGACGCCGAGTTGCGTGAGCACCTCGTCCTCCGGGCCGGAGAATCCCATGGCCAGCAGGACCAGGTCGGCGGGCCAATCCTGCTCCGACCCTTCCACCGGGCTGAAGGGCGCGCCGTTGGCAGGCTTCCCCCAGTCGAGGTCGATACTCTGGAGCGCCTTGACCCGCCCGTGGCCGTCGTCGATGAACTTGACCGTGTTGGTGTCGTAGCGCCGCGGATCGTCACCGAAGCGCGCCTTGCCCTCTTCCTGGCCGTAGTCCAGCTTGTAGACCACCGGCCATTGAGGCCACGGATTGTTGGGCGCCCGCTCCGGCGGCGGTTTCGGTATCACGTCGAACTGCTGGAGGCTTGCGCATCCATGGCGCAGGGCGGTTCCCACGCAGTCGGTGCCGGTGTCGCCCCCGCCCAGCACGATGGTGTGCTTGTCCTTGGCGGAGATGTAGTTGCCGTCCGCGTGGCCCGAGTCGAGCAGGCTCTTGGTATTGGCCAGGAGGAAATCCATGGCGAAGTAAATGCCTTCCAGGTCGCGGCCCGGCGCGTTGCGCACGAAGTCGTTGGGCTTGGTGGCGCCGGTACAGATCACCACCGCGTCGAACTCCCGCTGGAGCTCGTCGGCGGGGATGTCCTTGCCGACTTCCACGCCGGTGACGAACTCGACCCCCTCCGCCTCCATCTGCTGCAGACGCCTCCCCACCACCTGCTCCTTGTCGAGCTTCATGTTGGGAATGCCGTACATCAGCAGGCCGCCGGCCCGGTCCGCCCGCTCGTACACCGTGACCTGGTGTCCGGCGCGGTTGAGCTGAGCCGCGCAGGCCAGACCGGAGGGTCCGGAGCCGATGACCGCTACCCGTTTCCCCGTTCGCACCGCGGGCGGTTCCGGTTTGATCCAGCCTTCCTCGAAGCCCCGGTCGACGATGGCGCACTCGATGGTCTTGATGGTGACGGGATTGCTGTTGATGCCCAGGACACACGATCCCTCGCACGGGGCCGGGCACACGCGGCCGGTGAACTCGGGGAAGTTGTTGGTCTTGTGCAACTGCGCCAGGGCCTCTTTCCAGTGGTCCCGGTAAACCAGGTCGTTCCAGTCCGGTATGAGGTTGTTCAGCGGACAGCCCGAGGCCCCCGGGCCTCTCCCCATGGGCACACCCGTGTGGCAAAACGGAATACCGCAATCCATGCAGCGGGCGCCCTGCTCCCGCAACGCTTCCGCCGGCATGGGCAGGACGAACTCGTTCCAGTCCTTCAAACGTTCGAGCGGATCGCGGTAGGCAGCCTTTCCCCGCTCGTATTCCATGAATCCCGTGATTTTTCCCATAGCAGTCCGGAGACGCCGCTTGTGGACGTCCCCTACCCCTCAGTCCTCAACGTGCATGCAGTGTTTGATGCGCCCCGCCCGTTCACGCCGGGGCAGACGCCACGGCTCCCGCGGCGTGTGCCTCACGCGCGGCCATCTCCTGCAAGGCCCGGCGGTAGTCCACCGGCATGACCTTCACGAACGATCCCTGCAGTTCCGGCCAATGGTCCAGCACGTATTCACCACGGTCACTCCCGGTATGTTGCACATGGGCTTCGATCAGGCGGCGGACGTGGTCGATGTCCTCTTCGCTCTCCAGCGGTTCCAGGTCCACCATCTCCTGGTTGCACAGTCCCGGAAAGGCACCCTTCTCATCGAGCACGTAGGCGACGCCGCCGCTCATGCCCGCCGCGAAATTGCGGCCCACGGGCCCGATCACCACCACGCGCCCCCCGGTCATGTACTCGCAACCGTGGTCGCCGACGCCCTCGATCACGGCCTCGGCGCCGCTGTTGCGCACGGCGAAACGCTCGCCGCCGCGGCCGAGGAAGAACGCTTGCCCGCCGGTGGCGCCGTAGAGCGCCACGTTGCCGATGATGATGTTCTCCGTGGGATTGAACGCGGCGTTCTCCGGCGGGTACACCGCCATGAGTCCGCCGGACAGCCCCTTGCCGGTATAGTCGTTGGACTCCCCTTCGAGGAAGAACGAGACGCCCGGAGCCAGGAACGCCCCGAAGCTCTGTCCCGCCGAACCGAAGAGGTTGACCCGGACGGTGTCTTGCGGTAATCCCTCCTCGCCGTAGCGGCGTGACACCTCGGCGCTGAGCATGGTCCCGGCCGTGCGGTCGATGTTGTGAATCTCGTGGCGGATCACTACGGGCTTGCGCTCTTCGAGGGCCTCCCTGGCCGATTCGATGAGACGCTGATCGAGCTTCTTGTCCAACCCGTGGTCCTGCGCCTGACAGCAGTACCGGGCCACCGAGGACGGCGCTTCCACCAGCGTGAGCAGCCTGGAGAAATCCAGCCCCCTGGCCTTCCAGTGCTCGATGGCCTTGCGGATGTCGATGCAGTCCGTGCGCCCGACCATCTCGTTGACGGTGCGGAATCCCAGATCCGCCATGATCTCCCGCATCTGCTCGGCGATGAACATCATGAAGCTGATGACGTGCTCCGGCCTGCCGGTGAACTTCTTCCGGAGCTCCTCGTCCTGCGTGGCCACGCCCACGGAGCAGGTATTGAGGTGACATTTGCGGAGCATGATGCAGCCGCTGACCACCAGGGCGGTGGTGGCGAATCCGTACTCCTCGGCACCCAGCAGGCAGGCGATGGCCACGTCCCTGCCGGTCTTGAGCTGCCCGTCCGTCTGCACCAAGATACGGCCCCGCAGGTCGTTTTGCACCAATACCTGCTGCGTCTCGGCAACCCCCAGCTCCCAGGGGATGCCGGCGTGTTTCATGGAGGACTCCGGCGAGGCGCCCGTGCCGCCGTCGTAGCCGCTGATGAGCACCACGTCCGCCTTGCCCTTGGATACGCCGGCGGCGACCGTGCCAACCCCGACCTCGGCCACCAGCTTGACGTGGATGCGGGCCCGGTCGTTGGCGCACTTCAGGTCGTGGATGAGCTGGGCCAGATCCTCGATGGAGTAGATGTCGTGATGAGGCGGCGGCGAGATGAGCCCCACGCCCGGGGTGGACTTGCGCACCCGGGCGATGGCCTCGAACACCTTGTGGCCGGGCAACTGCCCGCCCTCGCCGGGCTTGGCCCCCTGGGCCATCTTGATCTGCAGGTCGGTGGCGTTGACCAGGTAATTGCTCGTGACCCCGAACCGGCCGGAAGCCACCTGTTTGATGGCGCTGTTGCGCCAGTCCCCGTTGGCATCGGGATAGTAGCGGTCCGGGTCTTCGCCGCCCTCGCCCGAATTGCTCCTGCCGCCGATGCGGTTCATGGCGATGGCCAGGTTTTCGTGGGCCTCCTTGCTGATGGAGCCGTAGGACATGGCCCCGGTGGAGAACCGCTTGACGATCTCCGATGCCGGCTCGACCTCATCGATGGGGATCGACGGCTGCATCGGCCTGAGCTCGAAGAGGCCCCGAAGCGTCCCGAGGAGCCGGGTCTGGTCGTCGATCTGCTTCGAATACTCCCTGAAGAGATCGAAGTCGCCGGTGCGCGTGGAGGTCTGGAGCAGCGCGATGGTGTGGGGGTTGAACAGGTGGTGCTCCCCGTCCTTGCGCCACTGGTAGTAGCCGCCCACGTCCAGGGTGCCGTCGCTGGCGACCGCCCGCTCCGGATAGCCGTGATGGTGGTGCTGGCGGTACTCGGTTTCGATTTCATCGAGGCCGATGCCTTCGATGCGTGAAGCCGTCCAGGTGAAGTACTTGTCGATCACCGACTGCTTCAGGCCGATGGCCTCGAAGATCTGCGCCCCATGATAGGACTTGATGGTGGAGATGCCCATCTTGGACATGGTCTTCAACACACCCTTGCACAGGGCCTTGATCAGGTTGGCGCGAGCCTTTTCCCCGGCAAGGTCCGACCCGATCAGGTCGTCGCGGCACATCCACTCCACCGTCTCGAGGGTCAGGTAGGGATTCACCGCGTTGGCGCCGTAGCCGATGAGCAGGCAGCAGTGCATCACTTCCCTGGGCTCGCCCGACTCCACCACGATGGCGGCGCCGGTCCGGAGCCCCTCCCGGATGAGGTAGTGGTGGACGGCCGCCGTGGCCATCAGGCTGGGCATCTGAATCCAGTCCGGGCCGACGCCCCGGTCGGACAGGATCAGCACCGTGGCGCCCCGGTCCTTGATGGCCCGGCCGGCCTCCGCGCACAGCGCATCCACGGCCTCCGCCAGGGCGCCCACGGAAGAGCTCCGCGGAAACACGGCAGGCAGCGTCTCCGCCCTCAGTCCGGTTCGGTCCAGGGCCTTGACGCGGGCCAGCTCGTGGTTGGACAGCATCGGCCGCATCAGCCGGAGCTGGCGGCAATGTTCCGGCGTTTCGGCGAAGAGGTCCTGCTCCGAGCCGATGGATGTCCGCAAGGCGGTCACCAGCTCTTCGCGGAGGGCGTCCAGCGGAGGATTGGTCACCTGTGCGAAGAGCTGCTTGAAGTAGTGGAAAAGCAACTGGGGCCTGTCCGACAGCACCGCCAGCGGGGCGTCGTTGCCCATGGAGCCGATGGGTTCTTCTCCCCGGGCCGCCATGGGTGCGACGAGAATCTTCAGCTCTTCGCTGGTGTATCCGAAGGCCCGCTGGCGCTCCGCGAGCGTCTCCAGGTCGAGCCGCGGCACGTCCTCCGGCTCGGGCAGGTCCTCCAGCGTCACCATTTCTTCCGACAGCCACCGGCGATAGGGCCGGCGCGTGCTGATCTCGTGCTTGATCTCGTCGTCGGCGATGATGCGGCCTTCCAGCGTATCGATCAGGAACAGGCGTCCCGGCTGCAACCGGCCCCGGGTGAGAATCCGTTCGGGCGGTATGTCGAGAACCCCGGCCTCCGAGGCCCCCACGATGAAGTCATCCTTCGTGACCACGTAGCGGAAGGGCCGCAGCCCGTTCCGGTCCAGCGTGGTGCACACGCGGTCGCCGTCACAGGCCGCAATGAGCGCGGGACCGTCCCACGGCTCCATGAGGCAGGCGTGATAGGCATAGAACGCCTTCTTCTCGTCGGACATGGTCTCGTGATTTTCCCAGGCCTCGGGAATCATCATCATCAAGGCGTGGGGCAACGAACGACCGGTGGCCACCAGCAACTCCAACGCGTTGTCGAATCCCGCGGTATCGCTGGCCCCCTCACGGATGATCGGGCTCAGCTTGGGCATGTCGTCCCCGAACAGGGGCGACGAGAACAGCGCTTCCCGGGCGCGCATCCAGTTCTGGTTGCCCCGGATCGTGTTGATCTCGCCGTTGTGGCACAGCATCCGGTAGGGGTGCGCCAGCCGCCACGAGCCGAGGGTGTTGGTGCTGTAACGCGAGTGCACCAGCGCCAGGGCCGAGACGATGGAGTCGTCGGAGAGATCCCGGTAGAAGGAATCCAGTTGATCGGCCCGCAACAGGCCCTTGTAGACCACCGTCTTGCTGGACAGGCTGGAGATGTAGAAATCGTCCCGATCCTCGGGGGCGAGTCCGGCATCCACCGCATTCTCGATGACCTTGCGGATGACGTAGAGCTTCCGCTCGAACGGGTCCTGGGTGGCCGTGGCCGGGCCGGAGCCAATGAAGAACTGCCGGATCAGCGGCGCCACCTGGCGGGCCACTTCTCCCGCCTGGGTGAAGTCCACGGGCACGTCGCGCCATCCCAGGAACTCCTGGCCCTCGTCCCGGACGGTTTCCTCGATCACCCGTTCACACCACCGATGCTGTTCCGCCTCCCGCGGCAGGAAGACCATGCCGACGCCGTACTTGCCCGGATCCGGCAGGGAGATACCCGTCACCTTGCAGTGCCTGTGGAAGAAGGCATGGGGGATCTGGAACAGGATGCCGGCTCCGTCACCCGTGTGGGGGTCGCAGCCGCAGGCTCCGCGATGTTCGAGGTTGATCAGCACATTGACGGCATTGCGGATGATGTCGTGGGATTTCCGACCGTCGAGGTTGGCCACCACGCCCACGCCGCAGGCGTCATGTTCATATTTCGGGTCATAGAGTCCTTGGTACTTGTTCATGTCGAACGGCCCTCTGCAAAACGGCCCATGTCAGTCTTCCTGACATCGGGAACTAGCCGCCATACCACAAAACGGCGCGATTTTCAGTAGCTACCACGATATTGTCAAGGAACCGATACGCGGTCGGATAGTGGCCTGCACGCGGCAAGTCTATCAACGTATGGGCATTTCCGCCATGCCTGCGGTGCCCTTTACGGACCGATCCTTCGACTTCGCTCGGCTGAGCGTCAGCGAAGCGAAGTCGAAGGACGGTTCCGAAATGACGGCGGGTTCGTTATAGAAGAATGACACCTCAATACTGGAGTTTTCTCGATGAAATACGTGGGCCAATCGGTACGCAGCCTCGATGCGGATGAAAAGGTTACCGGAACCGCCGTCTACACGGCGGACCTCACGATTCCGGGGATGAAGTTCGCCAGACTCATCTGCAGTCCGTACGCGCACGCGCGCATCGACGGGTTCGAACTCGAAGCCGCGCGGGAGGTCGAGGGCGTGCGCGCCATCGTGACTCATGACACCCTTGACCTCCAACGGCTGGGATGCATTCGCGCCATCAGGCCGTACGGCCAGGCCGTCAAGGACCGGCCGGTGCTGGCGCACGAGAAGGTGCGGTTCCAGGGCGAGCCGGTGGCGATTGTGGTGGCCGACAGCGAGACCGCGGCCACCGAGGCCGTGGCGCGGATACAGGTCCACTATACGCCCCTGCCCCAGGTGGCGGAGATGAAGTCGGCCCTGGAGGGAGGCACCCTCGTGCACGACCAAGATGCCGACTACGACCGGGTGGGCGCGGACGATTTCGAATACGACTACGCCCACAACAGTTGCGGCGGGACCCACTTCGTCCAGGGTAACCCCGAGCAGGCCTTCCGGGAGGCCGCCCACGTCATCGAGGACCGCTTCTCCTTTCCGTCGCTGTTCCACTATCCCATGGAGCCCCACTGCGCCGTCGCCATGGTCGACGACAAGTCCGTCACCGTGCACACCTCCTCACAGGCGCCCTTTCCCGTACGGGACGAGCTGGCCCGCATGTTCGGCCTGGAGAAGGAGCAGGTGACGGTGAAGGTCCCCTACGTCGGCGGGGGTTTCGGCTCCAAGGGCCACATCAGCGTGGAACACCTTGCCGTGCTGGCCGCCGCGGCTTCGGGCGTGCCGGTTCAGCTTCGCCTGACCATGGAGGAGACCGCGTTCACCGCCCGGCGTCACCCGGCGGAGATCGAGATGCGGACCGGGCTTCGTGAGGACGGGACTCTGCTCTGCCGCGAAACGAAGATCTATCTCGACACGGGCGCCTACGCCGACTTCGGCATCCAGGTGACCCGCAAGGCGGCTTTCCGCTCCGTAGGACCCTACCGCGTGGCCCACGCGAGAGCCGATTGCTACTCGGTCTACACCAACAAGGTGCCCGCCGGCGCGTTCCGCGGCATCGGCAGCGTGCAACTCGCGTGGGCCGGCGAAGCCCACACGGACCACATCTGCACCGAGCTCGGCTACGACCCCGTCGAGTTTCGCCTCAAGAACCTGCTCCGCTCCGGCGAAAAATACGCCCTCGGCGGCCCGCCGCTGGACGGCGACCCGCACGCGACGCTGCAAGCCTGTCTCGATCGCTTCGAGCACACCCGGCGGACGCAGGCCCCCGAGTCCCTGGCCCGGGACGGCGAGAAGATCGGCACCGGCATCGCCTGCAGCATCAAGGACCTGTCCACCACCCAGTACAATGCCAGGATCGTTTTCAACGACGACGCCACCTTCACCGTCCACGCCAACGCCCCGGAGATCGGCGGCGGAGCCAAGACGGTACTGGCCCAGACGGCGGCGGAGGTCTTGGGCGTGGGCATCGACAGGATCACCATCGCGCCCTATGACACCCGCACCACGCCCGGGGCATCCGGTGTCTACGGCAGCCGCATCACCGTGCTCATGGGCAACGCGGTGATGCGGGCTTCGGAGGAACTGCGGGAGCTGCTGCTGGAGAAGGCCGCCGCGCTGTCCGACCGGGACCGCCAGAGCCTGTCCCTGGAGGAAGGGACGTTCGCGAGCGAGGGGGACCCGGTGCTGAGCCTGGAGGAGCTGGCGGAGGGGACCACCGGCACGCTGGTGGGACGGGGCATGGACAAGGCGCTCACCCGGGACCGCATCGACATCCGCACCTGGGAGATCAACGCCGGCATCGCCGTGGTGGCGGTGGATCCCGAGTCGGGCAAGGTCCGGTGCCTGGGCTATGTCTCCGCGGCCGACGTCGGACAGGCCATGCATCCGCTCCGATGCGAAGGGCAGGAGCAAGGCTCGGTGATGTTCGGCATGGGCAACACACTCACCGAAGAGCAGGTGTTCGACGGCGCCCTGCTGCTCAATCCCAGCGCCATCGACTATGCGCTGCCCCGGTTCAAGAACCTGCCGCCGGTGTTCGATTCGATCCTGATCGAGAACCGGGACGGCCCCGGCCCGTTCGGCAGCAAGGGCATGGCCGAGGGCGGCCTGGCCCCCGTGGCGCCGGCCATCGCGGCAGCGTTGAGGCAGGCCGTGGGAATCGTGGTCCGCGATCTGCCCATGAGCCCCGAGCGGGTGTACCGGCTGATGGAGTCCGGCGGTTGATGGACGCATGGACGGACATTGAGTCGCAGGTCGTATCCACGCTCGACGAGCTCGGCATTCCGTACGAGTTGATTTCCATCGACCCGGACTTTGCGGATACGGCAGCGTTCTGCGAGAAGTACGGCTATCCGCTGGAGGCGAGCGGCAATACGATCATCGTGGCCTCCAAACGGGGCGAGAAGAAGTACTCCGCGTGCATCGTGCAGGCTTCCGCGCGACTCGACGTAAACCGGACGGTCAAACGGTTGATGGGGGTATCGAGGGCGTCGTTTGCCTCCGCCGAAGAGACCATGGAGTTGACCGGGATGATGATCGGCGGGGTCACGGCATTTGCGCTGCCTCGTGACCTGCCGGTCTATGCCGACCCGAATCTGCTGTCGCAAGAGTACGTCATTCTCGGCTCTGGCAGCCGTTCATCGAAGCTCAAGATCGCGCCGGAGGACATCGGCAAGATACCCGGCGTGCAGCTCATCGAGGGCCTGTCGATGTAATGACACTACCGTTTGGCGTTCGAGCCAAGAACCGCTAAACTATCGAAATGGCTCAACCACGAACCACGTTTGCCAAACGGCAGCGGGAACGCGCAAAACAGGAAAAGAAGGAGGAGAAGGCCAAGCGGCGCGCCGAACGCCGGGAAGCCCGACAAGACCGGGAGCCGGACAGCGGCGATGTCGATCCCGACATTGCTGACATCGTCCCCGGTCCGCAACCCCCTATCGAAGACCTGTAAGACCTGCGTCAGCCATGTGACCCTTGGCTCATCTCGTCTCCGGCCCACTATCGCGTCATCGCCGGTAGCGGCGTGACGAGTAGTTGCGACCGGAGGACACGTCCGTTGACACGGACGCCGAATGCAGCTAAAGTAACCGTTGGTCAAACTGTGTTCCAGCCTAATCTTCCCCGCGAAGCACTCGTCTCAAGCAAAAATTCAGCACGTGCTGCGAAAGACGCATGTTCTTGCCCGATGTGAGGATCGGATTCCCAGGGTCGAACAGACTGGTTTCTTTTGTTTCATCCATAGGAGGAAGAACATGAGTCAGAAATTGTATGTGGGCGGATTGCCGTATTCGGTGACCGACACACAACTCGAGGAAATTTTCGCCGAGCACGGCACGGTCGAGTCCGCAAGAGTCATCTCGGACAAGTTTACCTCTCAGTCGCGCGGCTTCGGTTTCGTGGAAATGAGCTCGGGTGAAGACGGCCAGAAAGCCATCGACGCCCTCAATGGAAAAGAACTCCAGGGCCGTACGCTGACCGTTAACGAGGCCCGCCCGCAGGAGAACAGGAGCGGGGGCGGCGGCTTCGGCAGGGGGCCCGGTGGTGGCGGCGGCGGTGGTGGTGGTGGCAACAGACGGTCGGGTGGAGGCGGCAGACCAAGCCGCTGGTAACGGAATCCATCCACGCAACAGGTATCCAACTTGGCGGTCCCGGGCCTGTAACGGGACCGCGACCGCCAAGTTTCAAAAAATGGACCGGAATCCAGGCTGAAGCCGCGCACCGTCATCAGTGACCGGTTCCTCCCCAGGATCAACTTTCCCACACAAAAGAAATCCTTTATGTCAACAATAGACGCTACATCGTTCAATTCATTCGGCTTGTCCGATCCCCTGCTAAAGGACCTCGCCAGGATCGGTTTCGCCACCCCCACACCCATACAGAAAAAGGCCCTGCCCCCGGCCCTCGAAGGCCGCGACATCCTCGGCTGCGCGCAGACCGGCACCGGCAAGACCGCTGCCTTCGTCATCCCCATGGTGGAACGGCTCGCCGGCTCGCCCGAAGGGCCGCCACGGGGACTGATTCTGGCTCCGACCCGCGAGCTGGCGTTCCAGATCCAGGAGACCATCGACCAGCTCGGGCGCTCGCTGCGGGTTTATGCCACGACGGTGGTGGGCGGCGCCGACGTGCAGGCACAGTTGCGCGGCCTCAAGCAGCACCCTGAGATCATCGTGGCCACGCCCGGCCGGCTGCTGGATCTCATGTGGGACGGCCACATCGACCTGAGAGAGGTGGAGGTGGTGGTGCTGGACGAAGCCGACCGCATGCTCGACATGGGATTCGCGGATCAACTGAACCAGATCATCGACGCGCTCCCACCCGGACGCCAGAGCTTCCTCTATTCGGCGTCCCTGCCCACGGACCTGGAGGAGCTGGCGCGCATGTCGCTGCAGGATCCGTTTCACGCGGTCGTGGCCAAGCCGGCCACACCGGCGGACGGCGTCACCCACATGCTCCACAACACCACGCCGGGGGCCAAGACGTCGCTCCTGCTCTCCCTCCTGCTCAAGGACGCCCATGAATCGGTGCTGGTCTTCACCCGCACCAAAAACCGCGCCGACCTCATCGGCGAGACCCTGCGGCACAGCGGCCATCGAGCCGCGGCGATCCACGGCAACCTGTCGCTGGAGCGGCGCCGGGCCGCCCTGGAAGGATTCCGGCGGGGCCGCTACCGGATCCTCGTGGCCACGGACATCGCTGCCCGAGGCCTGGACATCGACAACATCGGCCACGTGATCAACTACGACCTCCCCTACACACCGGTGGACTACGTCCACCGCATCGGCCGTACCGCCCGGATGGCGGCGGTGGGCCGCGCCACCAGCTTCGCCACCGCGGCGGACAGTCAGTCGGTACGGGCCATCGAGACGATCCTGGGCCAGTCCATCCCGCGGCCGTCGGGCGCCCAACCCGACAAGAAGGGGCGCGGACGCCAGGGGAACTCCGAAGCCGCCGAAGCCAAGCCAACGCACCCCACGGGCAAGCGCCGGCGCACCCGGAAACGCCCCGGCCAAACCGGCGGGCGAGCCGAGCCCGCGGCGAGGCAGGCCGCGCCGGTCACCGAACAAACCTGACGCCGACCCCGGGCCACATGAGCGCGCCTGTCCGGGAGGAGAGACGCTGACGAGGAACACTCCATGGAACACCCCGCATTGCCCATCAACGTCACTGTCAACGGCAAGGCGCGCGAGGCCCAGGTCGAGCCGCGGCTGCTGCTGGTCCACTTCCTTCGTGAGGACCTCGGACTGACCGGCACCCACGTGGGCTGCGACACCAGCCAGTGCGGCGCGTGCACCGTCCACCTGAACGGGGTGGCGGTGAAGTCCTGCACGGTCCTGGCGGTACAGGCCGACGGCGCCGAGATCACCACCATCGAGGGGATGGCCGACGGTTCGACCCTGCATCCCGTGCAGGCGGCGTTCCAGGAACAGCACGGGCTCCAGTGCGGATACTGCACGCCCGGTATGGTCATGACCGCGGCCCACCTGCTGGAAACAAATCCCGATCCCGACGACGACGCCATCAAGCATGCCCTCGAAGGCAACCTTTGCCGCTGTACGGGCTATATCAACATCGTCAACGCCATCCGGTGGGCCTCCGCGCAGATGAGGGGGCAGCATGCATCCAGCTAGCTTCGGATACCACGCGCCGCGCTCTCTCGAGGAAGCGTTCGGGCTGCTGCAGGAACACGGCGAGGACGGCAAGTTGCTGGCCGGGGGGCACAGCCTCATCCCGGCCATGAAGCTCCGGTTGACGCAACCCGAGCACCTTATCGACCTGCGGCAAATTCCCGGCCTCACCGGCATCCGGGTGGACGGTGAAAACCTGGTTATCGGCGCCCTCACCACCCATACCGAGGTGGCCACGTCGGAAGCCGTGCGCCGGTTGTTGCCGGGGCTGGCCGACACGGCCTCGGTCATCGGCGACCTGCAGGTGCGGAACCGGGGCACCATGGGCGGGAGCGTGGCCCATGCGGATCCGGCCGCGGACCTGCCGGTGACGTTGACGGCCCTGAGCGCGTCGCTTGTCCTGGCCTCGCCCGCCGGTGAGCGCGTGGTGGCGGCGGACGACTTCTTCGTGGATTTCTTTACCACCGCCCTGGAACCTCACGAGATCCTGACGGCGATACGAATCCCGCTGCCGCCCTCCCCTGCCAGAACGAGCTACGCCAAGCTGCCGCACCCGGCTTCCGGGTACGTGGTGGTGAGCGCCGCGGCGGCGCTGTCGGTGGATGAAGCCGGCGCCTGCACCGGGGCGCGGCTGGTCCTGGGCGGCGTGGCCGGCACGCCCCACCGCGCCACGGCAGCGGAAGCCGCCCTGGCGGGACAGGAGCTGACCCCGGACGCGATGGCGGCGGCGGCCGAACTGGCCGCGGAAGGCATCGATCCGCACGCGGATTCCTACGCCGACGAGGAATACAAGCGCCACATGGCGGTGGTCTACGCCCGGCGCGCCATCGAGGCCGCGGCGGCACGGGAATAGACCTTCCGCATCCGGCTTCACGGTCGACATCACACGCGCCCAAACCTTCGAGGACCATCCATGAGCACAGAGCAAAGCAGCCCCACGAACCTTATCGGCGCTTCGATCCGGCGGGTCGAGGACCCTCCCCTGCTCACCGGCCAGGGATGTTACGTGGACGACGTGAAGCTGCCGGGGATTCTGCACGTGGCGATCCACCGGAGCACGCACCCCCACGCCCGCATCCTGTCCATCGATACCGCCGAAGCCGCGGCCATGCCCGGCGTGGAATGCGTGCTCACCGGCGACGACATCGGCGATCTGGCCCTCCAAACGCCCATGGTGACGGCGGGCATGAACATGCCGGATCACCCGGTGCTGGCCCGGGGCGCGGTCCACGCGGTGGGGGCTCCAGTGGCGGCCGTGGTGGCCGAGAGCCGCGCCGTGGCCGAGGACGCGGCCGCTTCCATTCAGGTGAGCTATGAGCCTCTCCCCGTGGTCACCGACGCCGAAGCCGCCCTGGAGGACGGCGCGCCGCTGGCCCACGAAGAGTTGGGCACCAACCACTGCTACACCATGAAGCGAGAGGGCGGTGACGTCGACAAGGCGTTCGCCGAGGCGGACCACATCTGCCGCCTGCACATGAAGAGCCCCCGGGTGGTGGCCATGTCGATGGAGGCGCGTGGTGTGCTGGCGAGTCCCGACCCGGCCCGGAACGAGCTCACGGTGTGGCTCTCGACCCAGGGACCGCACCGGGCCCGGACCGACCTGGCCAACTCGCTGGAGTTCCCGGAGAACCGCATCCGGGTCATCGCGCCGGACGTGGGCGGAGGTTTCGGCAGCAAGGGTTGCGTCTACCGCGAGGATGTCCTGGTCTGCCACCTGGCGCAGAAGCTGGGGAGGCCCGTCAAGTGGATGGCCACCCGTAGCGAGGACTTTCTCACCACCTGTCAGGGACGCGACCAGGCCATGACCTCGGAGCTGGCCCTGAGCAAGGACGGCAGGATGCTCGGCCTGAAGGTGCGGGTGGTGGCCAACCTCGGCGCCTACCTGCACTCGGTCACGGCCGGACCGCCCCAGCGCATGCTGGTCATGGCCCCCGGCTGCTACCAGATTCAAGACGTCCGGGTGGAGATCGTCGGGGCCTTTACCAACACCGTGCCCACCGGACCGTACCGCGGCGCCGGCCGGCCCGAATCGGTGCTCAACATCGAGCGGCTGGCGGACAAGGCCGCCCGGGACCTGGGCATGGACCCCCTGGAGCTTCGCCGCAAGAACTTCATCCAGCCGGACCAGTTCCCCTACCGCACCGGCGTGGGCGTGGAATACGACTCCGGCGACTACGAGAAGTCCCTTTCCGAAGCCCTGCGGCTATCGGACTACGACCAGATCATTCGCGACCGCGACGAGGCCCGTGCCCGGGGCGAGCTGGTGGGTGTGGGCATCTCCACCTTCACCGAGCCCAGCGGCGGCGCCGGCTTCGAGAGCGGCGCCGTGCGGGTGGAACGGACCGGCGAGATCACGGTGCTGACGGGTGCCAGCTCCCACGGCCAGGGGCACGAGACGGTATTCGCCCAGGTGGTGGCCGAGAAGCTCGGGGTGTCCATGGACCGTGTGGTGGTGCGCCACGGCGACACCACCGCCATCCAGCAGGGCACCGGCACCTTCGGGAGCCGCAGCGCCGTCATGGGCGGCGGCGCCCTGGGCCTGGCCACCGAACGCCTCGTCAACAAGGCCAAGGCCATTGCCGCCAACCTCCTGGAAGCATCCCCCGACGACGTGGTCCAGACCGAGGACGGCTTCGCCGTGGCCGGCGTGCCGGAACGGAGCGTGGACTGGCGCCGTCTGGCCGGCGCGGCCTACGGCAAAGGGACCCCGGCCGGAATGGAGCCGGGTCTTCAGGAAACCGCCTTCTTCGATCCCAACCGCGAAGCCTGGGGCTTCGGCGCCCACGTGGCGCTGGTGCGCATCGATCCCGAGACCGGCGAGCTGACGCTGGAGAAGCTGGTGCTGGTGGACGACATCGGCGTCGTGCTGAACCCGATGATCGTCGAGGCCCAGGTCCACGGCGGCCTGGCCCAGGGCCTCGGAGAGGCGCTGTGCGAGCACATGGTCTTCGACGAGAACGGACAGCCCCGGACCGGCACCCTCATGGACTACGCGGTGCCGCGCGCCAGCACCATGCCCCCGGTGGTGGTGGGTGAGACCGAGACCCCGAACCCGTTCAATCCCCTGGGCGTCAAGGGCGTGGGCGAAGCCGGCACCAACGGCGCCCCCCCGGCCGTGGCCAACGCCGTCATGGACGCCCTGTCTCCCCTCGGCATCGACCACGTCGACATGCCCTACACCGCTCCCAAGCTGTGGCGGGCGATCCGGGAGGCGCGGAAGGGATAGCGGCCAGGAGTCCGCGCCGCAGGAACCCGACATCCGATGTAGGGGCGGGTTTCAAACCCGCCCGCGTCCGGATCGCGCTGTCGCGGATCTGAACCCGTCCGATCGCGCTAGGACATCACAACCCGTCGTCAGAAGGACGGCCGACGGTGGCCGTTGGTCAGAAGGCAGCCACACATGTAAGTGCTTTCCCAACCGCTTGGGTTATGATAATTTGGAACCATGCCAACGGCGCTCCGCCTGTATGGCCTGCGCGTGGTCATCTATCCGAACGACCATCGGCCCGCGCATGTTCACGTGATTGGTGCCGGGAATGAAGCGATGTTCACGTTGCACTGTCCACATGGCCCGCCCGAGTTGCGCGCCAGCCACGGTTTCGGACATCGGGAAGTGAATCGCATCAACGACGAATTGGCTGAAGCCTTGCAGATTCTGTGTGAGGAATGGAGGAAGATCCATGGCCGTTACCAAAACGGAGTTCAAGAAAGCCAAGGCGCGGGCTCTGGCAGAGCGTGAGGCCGGCCATGTCCAGTCCGCGCGGTACAACCGGCGCAGGGGACGCGTGACCGTGCAGCTAAGTACCGGTGTGGAAGTGACGTTTCCCGTCACGCTGGCCGAGGGGCTGGCCGGGACCTCGCACGAGGATCTGACGGAGATCGAAATCAGCCCGACCCGGCTAGGTCTGCACTGGCCGCGACTTGACGCCGACCTTTATGTTCCAGCGCTACTGCAGGGCGTCTTCGGCTCCAGGAGCTGGATGGCGTCACATATGGGCGTGGCCGGGGGCAAGAGCCGGTCATCGGCCAAGACGGCGGCTGCAAGGGAAAACGGCCGCAAGGGCGGGCGGCCGCGCCGCACAGCCAACGGCTAAGCCGGCCGAGGACGCTTGGCGATGCCGAGGTCGTCCGTGAGCGCACCCTCCAGGGCCGCCTGATCGGCTGGCGACAGCGGCTGTTCGACTGCTTCCATCAGCGCATTCAAGGCCTCTTCGCTCATCAGCTCCTTGAGCACTCCCAGTCTGCGCCGACTCTTCGGCTGTAGCCCAACGAGCTTCGCCACCGGCTCGCGCCCGCGGGCGATGACGACTTCCTCACCTCGTTCGGCGCGACCGATCATTTCCGCGAGCCGTGCACGAAACTCGCTTACCGTGACGGGTTCACCGGTCTGATGCGCTTCACCGTGTCGTAGTTTGTCGCCATCCATGATCGTTGCTCCACCGAGATAATTCCAAGGTAGACTCAATCAGGAATCGCGTTGGATGTACAACCCGTATACAGACAGATTCAGGTTGGATGACATAGCACTTGGCCGGCCTCCCTCCCTGGACCCCGGATCAAGTCCGGGGTGACGGGGTGCGGCGATTCCGGGTCAGCCCGGAATGACGGGGATGCAAGTCCTGCAACAGGTATCATCCCGGACTTGATCCGGGACCCAGGAGAGGCGGGGCGGGGAAGATGCGGCGGCCAATGGACGGCCGCGCGGTTCAGACGCCGCCGAAACCCTGATCCTGCGCCTCGCCCACCAGCCACGGGTCGTTGATCTCTGTGGTGGGGGGCTCGCCCTGGAGCACCCGCGCCACCTCCCTGGCGGCGTGGGTCTGGCAGTCCACGTAGGACTCGTTGGAGTTGGCGGCGGTGTGGCAGGTGACGATGACGTTGGACAGCGTCAGGATCGGATGGTCGGCGGGCATGGGCTCGGGGTCGGTGACGTCGAGCGCGGCGCCGGCGATCTGGCCGGTGGTGAGGGCCTCGTAGAGGGCGTCGGTGTCCACCAGGCCGCCACGGGCGCAGTTGATGAGATAGGCCGTTTTCTTCATGGCCGCGAACTGGTCCTTGCCGAACATGTGGCGGGTTGCCGGCACCAGCGGCGCGTGCAGGCTGATGACGTCGGAGGTGCGCACCAGATCGTCCAGGGAAACCAGCTTGACGCCCATGGCCTCGGCGATGACCGGAGCCACGTAGGGGTCCACGGCCTGGACGTTCATCTTCATGCCCTGGGCGCGGGGCGCGACCTGACGCCCCACGTGCCCCAGGCCCACGATGCCCAGAGTCTGTCCGGCAATGCGAGCCACCGGGCCGCGGTAGGTATGCAACTCGGCCGTGTGGCGGCGCCAGCGGCCCTCGCGCACGTACTGGTTCATGCGCACGAGCTTGCGGGATATCGCGATCATGAGGCCGATCATCTGCTCCGACACTTCGATGGAGTTGCAGCCGGCGGCGTTGCACACGGCGATACCGCGCTCCTTGGCCGCGGCCAGGTCCAGCCGGTCCACGCCCACGCCGGTGCGGCACACCACCTTGCAGCGGTCGAACTTCGAGATGATCTCGCGGGTGAGCGGGAGGGCGCCGTGAAAGATCATGCCGTCGGCGCCGCGCCCCGCCTCCGCCAGCTCCTCATCGTTGGTCGGCCTGGCGAGCACCAACTCCGCGTCCGCGTCTCGCAGGATGGGCTCGATGAGGTCGACGGGAACATCGTTGCTGCCGCAGTAGACGACCCGGAATTTCGCCATTGTCAGTGTCCCGCCTACGCTCCCAGCCCGAACATCTGCGCCGGGTTGTCCCACAGGATCTTGCGACGAGTCTCTTCCGAGAGCTTCTCGTTGGCGCTCAGGGCGCCCACGGTGAGATCCGGCCACTTGTCGATACAGTCGCTGTGGGGATAGTCCGTGGCCATGGTCAGGCGATCGTTGCCCAGGTGCTCGACGAAGCTCGGCACCAGCTCCTCGCCGGCCTCGCAGCTCACCCAGCACTGCCGGTGGAAGTAGAAGCTGGGCTTTTCCGACGTGGTCTTGGCCGAGCCGTGGGACTCGTGCTCCCAGTGCTCATCCATGCGCTCCAGCCAGTACGGCACCCAGCCGCAGCCGGACTCCAGGTAGGCCACCTTGAGTTTGGGAAAACGCTCCAGCACGCCGTCGGCGCAGAAGCTCAGGCACGCGAGCATCTGCTCCATCGGATGGCAGGCCACGTGGCGGCCGAACTCGCTGTAGCGGTCACCGCCCGCCTGCTCCAGTATCGTGCGCGCGCCCTCGTGGACGCAGACCGTCACGCCCAGATCCTGGGCCGCCTCGTAGATGGGATAGTAGTCGGGGCTCGCCAGGGTGCGGCCGCAAAGCTTGTTGGGGCGCCAGAAGATCCCCACCAGCCCAAGCTTCTCCCGGGCGTAACGCAACTCCTCGACGGCCCGGGCGGGATCCTGCAAGGGCAATAGCATGACGCCGCGCAGCCGCGAGTCGTCGTAGCCGCAGTACTCCGAGAGCCAGGTGTTGTAGGCGCGGCAGATGGCCGCGCTCAACTCGGGGTCGATGTCCGAGCGCCACATGACGTAGAGGCCCATGGTCGGGAACAGGACGCTGAGATCGATCCCCTCCCGGTCCATGTCGCGGAGGTTCGACGCAGGATCGAAACCCGTGGAGATGGCTTCGGCGAACGTATCGCGCCACGCCTTGTTGGCGGCGAAGATGTACCCGTAGTCGGTCACCTCGCGGTCCGGCCGCCTGTTGGAGTCCGAGACCGGCTTGCCGTCGACGAAGCGACCGGACTGGTTCGGCCCGGTGATCTTTACCCGCCCGCGGAACTTCTCCGGCATGTACCGGTCGTAGACATCCGAAGGCTCCATAATATGCCGATCCGAATCGATGACACGAAATCCGTCCTTCATGGCTCAACTCCTTCCTCGGACAGGCGGGGCGCCGCCTCGTTACCTATTTGCCGTCGCTACGCGCCGCAACCGCCACACGGGCGGGTTTGAAACCCGCCCCTACATGTCTCGCGCTTCGGCCGTGGGCGGCCGGAGCACTGCCACTATAGATCAAAGCCCGTACCCTATCAAATGCCGAAACCCCTCGAATCCGCGCGTCGAAAGGCGCACGGAAGACCGTTCCGGGGGTACCTGCTTGACCGGACCGGAGGCCGAAGCTAACATCCCATCGACACCGACCAAGGAGGACATCATGGGAGTGGAACCCGGCGCGGACCTATTCGATTTCAATGAACCTTCGCCCACCGGCAAGGCCGGCTTCGGCAAGTGGCAGAACCCCAAGTCCCCCTACGACCGTTTCATGGAGGCCCAAGGCGTCCCGATCCACAGGGCCATCGGGGTGCACAAGGTCCAGGACCTGCCCATGGCGTCCTGGAAACGCCTCGGCGGACGCGGCACCGCCATCCAGCTTCTGGGCACCGAGCACCTGTGGGGCATGTACGTGGTGGAGGTCCCCGGGGCGGGCGCGCTCAACGCCGAGCGCCATCTCTATGAAGAGACCTACTACGTGGTGGAGGGGCGCGGCACCACCGAAGTGTGGCACGAAAGCGAGAGCAGGAAGCAGACCTTCGAGTGGGGTCCCGGGTCGCTCTTCGGTATCCCGCTGAATGCCTGGCACCGGGTGGTCAACGCCACCTCGTCACCGGCCATGCTGCTGGCGGCCACCACCGCCCCCAACATCCTGAACCTCGTCCGCGACGCCGAGTTCGTGATGAACTGCCCCTACGAGTTCAGCAACCGGTTCTCCGGCGAGTACGACTACTTCAAGCCGGTGGAAGACATCCACGCGGACCCGGTGCGCGGTCTGGCCATGCGCCTCACCAACGTCATCCCGGACATCGTCACCTGCGAGCTGCCGCGGGACAACCGCCGATCCTTCAGCTACCGCCGGGTGGAGCCGCACATGGCCGGGGCCAACTTCTACATGAAGATTGCCGAGTACGAGACCGGCCAGTACTCCAAGGCCCACAAGCACAGCTCCGGGGCCATCCTCGTCTGCATCAAGGGCAAGGGGTTCAGTTGCACCTGGCCGGACACGCTGGGCATGAAGCCGTGGCAGGAAGGACGCGGCGACGACGTCAAGCAGCAGACCTACGAGCCCGTGGGCATGATCAGCGCCGCGCCCATGCGCGGCGACTGGTTCCATCAGCACTTCGGCACCGACCCCGAAGGCCTGCGCCTGCTGATCTTCGACGGCCCCTACGGACCGGGCTTCCGGCGCGGCGGCGCCCCCGGCGCCCAGGCCAGGGACGTGGGCGCGGTCGACACCCGCGACGGCGGCAACGCCATCGCCTACATGGACGAGGACCCGCAGATCCGAAGAACCTATGAGCAGGAACTGGCGACCAACGGCATGGAGAGCCGCATGCCGCAATGGGCCTACGAGACCCGGACCCCGCCGGAAGGGGCGCTGGAGCCGGCGGGGTTCTGAGGACACCCCACCCCGCCTCCCCCGGGTTCCGGCTTTCGCCGGACCCCAAAAATGTCATCCCGGGCTTGACCCGGGATCCAGAGACGAACCGGCTCCGCCCGGATTTCAACCCTCCCACAAGTCGCGGAACTGCACGGCCGCCACCTGCTCGTACGGCACCGGCCCCGGCAGGTGGCCGACGGACTGCGCGAACGCGTTCAGCTTCGTGACCGCCGCCTCCGAGATGGCAGGCTCGTAGAAGGGCACATCCCGCTCCACGATGCCGGTGATGAGCTCCGTCGCGTCCTTCGGGAAAAGCCCCTCCCCTACACGAGCCGCCTTGGAAGGATCCGCCCGCAGCGCCTTCTGCGCCTTCACGATGGCGCGTACGGCGGCCGCCGCCTGCTCGGGCTCCCGTTCGATGAAAGCGTCCGTAGTCCCGAGACCGGCGAAGGTGCAATACCGAACTTCCGCCGGGTCGTCGCCCCGCCTCACGTCCACGTGGACCTTGCCGACGCCGAGCGAAACCGCGGTGGCGCTGCCCATGGCGTTGGACCAGAAGCCGTCGATCTGCCCCGACTCCAGCCCGCGCGCCGCATAGACGCCGAATGACACGTCGCGTGCCTCGGAACCCGGCAAGTGCACGATGCTCACGTCGCGCTCCGGATCCAGCCCCCCGGCCGCCAGCAGCGCCTTGAACACCAGGTCGGGTCCCTCCGCCGCGGTCAGGCGCAAGCCCTTGAGGGCGTCGATGTCTCCCCTCTCCACCGGAAGGTCCGCCCGCACCGTCAGAAGCCACGGCGTCCCCTGAGACAAGGCCACCAGCAGCTTTGCGCCGGTCCAACCGGGGAACTCCCGCAACAGGTCGTGCACCGACCCCGCGATCATGGCATCCGCGCTCCCCTCCCTGAGCGCCCGGGTAGCGCCGATCTGGGACACGAGCTCGATCTCCACGTCCGCGCCCTCTTCCCGATAGAAACCCAACTCCTGTGCGGCAAGGGCCGGGAAACAGGTGTTGCTGACCAAGTCTACTGCGGCGATACGCATGTTGGTACTACCTCGGCGTTCATACCGGTGCTTGCAAAAACTCGGCAGGCGTTAGGATCGTTACCCCTCGGAACGGGTTCAGCACGAGCAGGTCCGCATCACCGGTGACGATGTACGTCGCATTGCCGTTGACGGCCAATTCCAGGATACGGTCATCTTCGGGATCACGACACACGTTGACAGACTCTGTAATCTCAATCAGGTCCGCTTCTCGTATCAACGATTCGAGGAATACGTCACGCTCTTCGCGAGACACGTATCGGTCGAACCTTTCTCGGCCGAGGACGCGGCTCAGCTCCCTCACCAGCGACCCGGAAACCAGAATGCTTCCATGATCCAAAGCCCGAGTGAACGCCTGACCGGGCACGGAGTCATTGAACAGCAATGCGCTGACGGTGACATTGGTGTCGAAGACGAAGCGATTCACTCTTCGTCCAGGATGGACTGCAAGATAGCCGGAGTCAGACCGCGTTGCTGAGCGTTGCGACTGATGTCATTCACGACTTCGCGAAGAGACCTCCCGGATTCTGTGGCATCCCGCAAACGCAGGTTGACAAGCAAATCCAGTTTGCGGCGCTCGTCGTCGGAAGCCGAACGGTACAGCTTGGCCACATCGGAATCCACCAATACCGTGATCTCCTCTGCCATGAGTGTTCCTCCGGGATAGGCTTCAACAAGCGAAGTGCCGCGGATGGTATTGTAGCTTCTTGCTTCCGCCACCAACAACTTGGCCATCAAACGAACATCCAGCAAATCACACCCGGCAAATTTTAGCAATAACAACAGGTTAGTGGAGGGAATCTCGATTTGCCAAGGTCTCGGGGCGCCTCCATCAAACAACCATCAAACAAAAAGACCCTTCCCGGGAGAGCGGCCCCCTTGATCCCGCAATCCTCGTGCGCTTAGTCTTCCCTAACGCAAGCTGGACTTCGGCGACTGCGACTATCTGGGAGGGATACCGTGATGACGGAACGTGATTTGACTGAACTTACGATCAAGGACGCGGCAGCCGCAATCGAACGCAGGGAGCTGTCTCCAATTGAATTGGCGGAGCTCATGTTGGCGCGGATCGAGAGACTGAATCCGGAACTGGTGGCCTACGTTACGGTGGCGCGGGACGAGGCGCTGGAGGACGCCCGCGCGGCAGAGGCGGAGATACGCGAGGGCCGGTATCGCGGGCCGCTCCACGGCATTCCCCTGTCCATCAAGGACAACATCGCGACGCGCGGCATCCGCACGACGGCGGGTTCCAAGGTGCTGGAGGACTGCGTTCCCGAGTTCGACGCCACGGTGGTGGCGCGGTTGCGGGAGGCGGGGGCGGTGATCCTGGGCAAGACCAACATGCACGAGTGGGCCAACGGCGGCACCACCATCAACCCGTTCTACGGCACCACCCGCAACCCCTGGGACACCGAGAGGATTGCCGGGGGATCCAGTGGCGGGTCGGCGGCCGGCCTGGCCGCGAGCCTGTCCCTGGGCTCCCTGGGCACCGATAACGGCGGCTCGGTGAGGAATCCGGCTTCGCTTTGCGGGATCGTGGGGTTCAAGCCCACCTACGGGCGCGTCAGCCGGTTCGGACATGTGCCCGGGGACGGCGGCTTCAGCACCAACCACGTGGGGGTGTTCAGCAAGACGGTGCGCGACTGCGCGCTGATCCTGGGGGCCATCGCAGGCAGGGACCCGAAGGATCCCAACAGCGCGGACGAGCCGGTGCCGGACTACGAGAACGGCCTCGACGCGGGCATTGAGGGTCTCCGGGTGGGTATCGTGAAGGACTACTTCGACCGCTACATGACGAGGGCGGTCAGCGATGCGTTCGCCGAAGCGCAGCGCCAGCTCGAATCCCTCGGGGCGAAACTGGTGGAAGTGGAGGTGCCGCACCTCGACGCGACCCGGGTGGCCTGGCCCTGCATCACGCGGCCGGAGAACGTGGTGGAGAACCTGCCCTACCTCGCGGCCAGGCCACGGGACTACAGCACGCGCCTGCTGCATCAGAACATCGGCGCGATGCTGATCCCCGCCGACGCCTACGTCACTGCCCAGCGCATCCGGCGCGCCCTGTGCCGGGAGTTCGATGAAGCTTTCGAAAACGTGGACATCATCGCCGCGCCCACGGCGGCGGTGCCCGCCCCAACCATCGAGGAATCGAAGCGGGCAGTCATGGAAGTGGACGGAGAAGAGATCAAGCTGGAAGGCACGGGCGTGAACTTCCGTTCGCTCTTCACCACCCCCTTCAACCTCACCGGGCTTCCGGCCCTGAGCGTCAACTGCGGCTTCTCTGCCGGCGGCCTGCCCATCGGGCTCCAACTCGTGGGACCGCGTTTCCGGGAGGAACGGGTGCTACGGACCGCCCACGCCTACGAACAGGCTGCGGGGTGGTTCCGGCGGAAGCCGCCGGTGGGAGGCTGAGCGGCTCCCGCGTTGGGGCGGGTTCGAAACCCGCCCCTGCAACAGCCGCACCGGCACGCGGGAGTTGGTGTCAGTGGTCTTTGACGCCCGCCGACTCAAGCGACCGAACGCATTGTCGTCGCCACGGTTTCCGTTCCCAGCACGCGGTCCAGGAAGTTGATGGACAGCGGCCAGGTGAGCTTGGCCAGCGCGGGGTCATAGGCGTCGCCGTCGGCCAGGGCGAAGCCGTGGCCTGCCGGCGGGAAGAAATGCCACTCGACGTCCGGCGTCCCCTCCAGGAAGCAGGCCCGGAGCTTCTCCTGAACCGGCACCGGCGCGACCCGGTCCTGGCCGCCGAACAGGATCAGGGACGGACAGTGGATCTCCCGGGCTGCCTCGTTGGGATGGCGCGGCCTGAGGTCGCTGGGATCCTCGTCCTTGACCGAGGGATAGTAGCCCAGAAACGCGGCAGCCCCGTGCGTCGCCGCCACGAAGTGGATGCCGATGCGCCCGCCCATGCACAGGCCCATGACCGCCACGCGCTTCTCGTCCACGTCGTCCCGCCCGCAGAGGTATTGCCAGCCCTGGCCGATGACCTCCACGAACCGTCCGTCCGTGGTCTGCTTCTGGACGCCGTGGTAGTCGGCGAAGCCCAGCATGTCGTAGAGCGCGGGCACCATGGTGGTGTAGCCCTGTTCGGCGAACTCGCAGGCCATATGCTTGATGTGGCCCGTGACCCCATAGTGGTGATGGATGATGAGCAGCGCCGGACCCGGCGTCTGCCTGTCCGGCGAGGCGATGAACCCCGGCACGCCATCCTGCTCCTGGGTGAGCGCACGAGTGATGATCTTCGACATGATGCCCTCCTGTTTGCGAAACTCTAACACTTTGCCCGCGGCAAATATGGCGTCCTTCGACTTGCCCTGTACGCCTGTCCTGAACTTGTCGAAGGGTTTCCGGGCAAACGCCGGGTCTCCCACTCCCAAGTAGGTCGGGTTAGCCGCGGGTTAGCCGAAGGCGTAACCCGACGCCTGTCCCATGTCGGATTACGCTTCGCTAATCCGACCTACGGTCCTGCTCGCCGCGGCGTTCGAGCGGGCAGTTTCCCGCAACCTCCGGGTCGCGTCCATATCCGCAGCGCCCGTGTCCGGGTCCACCACCACACCATACTGCAGGCGCGCGTTCTCCGGCGACAGCAGCCCGGCGGCCACGTCGTCCAGCACAGCCTCTACCGGCCGCTCGTAGGGGTCGCCGTATCCTCCGCCGCCGGCGGAATGGATTTCCGCAACGTCGCCGCCGCGTGGGTGGTGCATGGCGGCCCGATGGAACTCTACCTCTTCGCCGTCCTCCGAGCGCACCCGCACCGTCCCGGCGGCCGCAGCACCGCCCCCGGCCAACCCGAACGGCGCCGTCTCCTCCGTGCCGCTGCCGATCTGCACCGACAGCGCGGTCCCTTCGTCGTTGAAGCGTAGCGAGAACAGCGCGCCGTAGCCGCCGCGCCACTTGCCCGCGCCGGCGCTGTCCGGCCGGTATTCATACTTCAGGATCCGGTGCGGAAAGGTCAGCTCATAGAGTTCCGGGTCCGGCACGCGCGAGCCGCCCATGGACGACACCGGGCTGATGTGGTTCCAGCCGTCGAAGCCTTCGGTAGCGCCGCCTCCCCCCTTGGCGAAATGCAGGATGAACGCCGCCGGCTTCCCGGTCCTCCGGTTCAAGGCGGTGCCGGCGCCCGCGTTGGTCCGCGCCCAGGCGGCCTGCACCCGCTCCGGCACGGCCTGGGACAATGCCATCCACACGGCCTCCACGATGGTGGCGCAGGTGGCGACGGTGCACTGGGTGGTGGGCGCGCCTTCCCGGGGATTCACCAGCGAGCCCTCCGGCGCCGAGACCTCCACCGGGCGCATGCAGCCCTCGTTCACGCTCACGTCGGCGGCGATGGTGGAGAAGAGCCCGATGTAGCAGGACGACACCGTGTTGGCGTAGGAGCTGTTGTAGTAGACCGGGATCTGCGCATCGGAGCCGGCGAAGTCGAAGCGCAGGGTCTCCCCTTCAACCTCCAGCCGCGCCCGGATGGCCGGCCGCCCGCCGGAGCCGTCCTCCAGCACGTGATCGAGTTGCCGGGACGCATGGTACACGCCGTCGGGAACCGCCGCGATCCGCTCCCTCATCTGTACCTCGCTCCGGTCCAGCACCTCCTCGATGGCGCCGTCGACGCGGTCGCAGCCGTAGCGCTCGAGCATCTGCTCCAACGCCTTCTCGCCCACGTTGCAGGCGCCTACCTGACATTGGAGGTCGCCCTCCACCGAGTTGCGCAGGCGCACGTTCAACAGGATGATCTCCCAGACGTCCCGGTTGTACACCTCGCCCCGGTAGAGCTTCGCCGGAGGTATCCGGAGACCTTCTTCCCAGACCGTGGCGGCATGAGGGTTCCGTCCCGCCGCTCCACCGCCGCCGATGTCCGCGTGGTGGCCCCGGCTGAGGACCCAGAAGCGCAGTTCCCCACCGAAAAACACCGGCTTGACCACCGAGATGTCCGGCGCGTGGTTGTTGCCGCGGTAGGGATCGTTGAGGATCATCACGTCCCCGGGCTCCACGTCGTCGCCGAAATGATCGCTGATGGACTTGACGGCAAAGGGGCTCGCCCCCATGAGCACCGGGATGTAGGCGGTCTGGGCAACGAGCCGGAGCCGGTGGTCGAACACCGCGGTCACGAAGTCCTTGTTCTCGGCGAAGATGGGCGAGCGGGAGCTGCGCAGCATGCCGGCCCCCATCTCGCGAGTCACGCCTTCGAGACGGTTGGTGATGACGGTCAAAAGAATGGGGTCCATGGTCCTACGCCCCTTCCTTCTCTACCGGCCCGGGTGTCACCCGCGCCATGCACTCGGCCAAGCCGCGCTCCTTCCGGTACACGAGATAGTTGCCATGGGCGTCGCAGGTGAGCCGATACTCCGGCGTTACCACCACGGTGGTGGTCTCCTGCTCGACGATGGCGGGGCCGGGGACATCTTCTCCGGCAGCCAGCCGGTGACCGTCAAAGACCGGCACCTCGCGAAATCCGTCCTCGAAGAACGCCCTCCGGCGGCCCGTCATGGCCGTGCCGTCGCCGCTTCGGGCAGGCATGGGCTCGGTGTCGGCGAGCCCTCGCCCCACCACCCGCAGGTTGACAATTTCGGCGGGCGCGTCCGGCATGCTGTAGCCATTCAACGACTCGTGGATCCGATGAAACCCGCCGGCCAGTTCCGCCACCGCTGCCTCCGTCAGCACGGTATCCGCGACAGGCACCTCCACCTCGCTGAACTGCCCCACGTACCGCACGTCCGCCGCGCAGCTTATCGTAATTCGATGACGCGGAACACCCTCGGCGAGGAGCGCTTCCTCCGCCGCGCGCCGGAGCTCCCGCAGATGCCGCTCCACCGTGTCTCGATCGAGCCGATCCAGGGACATCACGCAGCTTCGCACGAAATCGTGGCGCAGGTCGGACAGGAGTTGTCCGGCGGCGCACATGACCGACGCCTCCCGGGGCACCAGAATCAGTCCAATGTCCAGCTCCCGGGCGATGGCGCAGGCATGGATGGGGCCCGCGCCGCCGGCTGCCACGAGCACGAACCCGCGCGGGTCGTGGCCGCGCCGCACGGAGACCTCCCGGATTGCATCCACCATGTTCGCGTTCACCACTTGATGGGCGCCATAGGCGGCCCGCACCACGTCCACGCCCAGGGGCTCGGCCACGTGCCGGTGGAACGCCTCCCGGGCGGCGGCCTCGTCGAGCCGCAGACGGCCGCCCCAGAACCGCTCCGCGCCCAGGTAGCCCACCAGCAGATCGGCGTCGGTCACCGTGGGCCGGGTTCCGCCCCGGCCGTAACAGGCCGGGCCAGGGTCGGCGCCCGCGCTGTCGGGCCCCACCCGCAGGAGTCCACGGTCATCCACGGTCACGATGCTGCCGCCGCCGGCGCCGATGGTGTGCACCGCCACCATCGGCAGGGCGATACGATGTTCGGCGATCTCCGTCTCCTTGGTGACCTCCACCGCGCCTTCATTCACCAGGCAGACGTCGAAGCTCGTTCCTCCCATGTCCGTGGTGATGGCATTGGATATGCCGTGCA
Source organism: uncultured Binatia bacterium (SeqCode) (assembly GCA_965218305.1). Lineage (GTDB taxonomy): Bacteria > Desulfobacterota > Binatia > UBA9968 > JAJDTQ01 > JAJDTQ01. The sequence continues at coordinate 1,807,277 of OZ244617.1, forward strand.
GGCCGGCGTACCACAGACCCGCCACCGGCCCCGCGGCGGGTCCGGAAAGGATGCTCCGGACCCCGAACCGGGTTGCCCAATCCAGGCCCATGACGCCGCCGCTAGACTGCATGATCAGCAACCGGCCGCGGAACCCGTTGTCCGCCAGCCGCCGGTCGAGGGATTCGAGGTAGGCCGCGAGCACCGGCGTCACGTAGGCATTCACGGCCGTGGTGCTGAGGCGCTCGTAGAGCCTCACCTCGGGCAGCACCTCACTGGAAAGCGAAACGTGCACGTCCGGCAGGGCCTCCCTGAGCCGTGACGCCACGGCGCGTTCGTGGGCATCGTTGGTGAAGGCGAACATGAACCCCACGGCAACGCTTTCCACCCCCGCCCGGCGAAGCCCGTCCACCGCCCGATCCACCGAGTCTTCACCCACGGCTTCCAGCACCGCGCCATCGCCGTCCACCCGCTCGGCGATGGGATGAATCCGTTGCCTGGGAATCAACGGGTCGGGCGGCGCCTGCTTGGGGTCGTACAGATCCGAGCGCACCCCCCGCCGCATGTTGAGCACGTCCCGGAACCCGGCCGTGGTGAGCAGCGCCGTGCGCGCCCCGTTGCGCGTCAGCAGGGCGTTGGTGGCGATGGTGCTGCCGTGAATGATCCTTTCGGTACGCTCCAGCAGCTCGCCGAGGGTGAGGCCCAGATCCTCGGCCACGAGCCCGAGGCCGGCCATGAGCGCGCCCGCGCGGTCCTCCGGATCGGACAGGGCCTTCAGGATGCGGCGGTGGCCGTTGCCGGAGACCATCAGGTCGATGAAGGTGCCGCCGACATCCACGCCGACCATATGGCGGGCTGGCGAGTCACTCATAACTATGCGATATTATTTGATTTCCTAAGAATCATGACTGTAGATCTCTAAACATCGATACCGTCACCGTCAGCATACCGTAAGTGGATTTGCTCCAGTCTGTGCGCGCTACAGCGTGGCTCTGTCCCCCAAATCTTCCAACACCGATCCGCCGTCACGCGGTTTGGCCAATTCCCTTCCGTGCCAAAAAAGGCCTCGCACCTGGAACCAACTGGTGCCCACGGTTTGCCTTCGGCGGTGCACGTCAATATAGCAACCGATCCGAACACCGTCATCCCATCCGACGACAAGCCTAACTCACGAGCAATTCGACAGGACGCACGGCGCCCTCCCCACAGGGGCTGCCTCCTAGTTTCCACCCCGCAGGGGGAGATCCGGGGCCTGCACGCGAAGATCGGGGAGTTAACGGTGGAGCGGGATTTTTTGGCCAAAGGGCTCAAGTGGTGAGCCGGGAGAGGCGCAGGGCCATGACCCCCACACCTATATCCCCGTCCAGCGCGGCTTCCTGTACCTGGATACCCTCATCGAGGCGGCCAAGATGAACGGCCTCGACCCCCAAGCGTGGCTCACCGAAGTGCTCCACCGAATCCCCGAGCACCCAAGCAACCGCATCGACCAGTTGCTGCCCTGGAACTGCAAGCCCGATAACGCCCTATCCGACGCAGCCTGAGCCCGCAAGGGCGGCATCCCCGTACGCTTACCGTCGTTCCATCAACCGGCGGCCCGTGCCACGGTCAGTGGCTCATCATCCGAAGGAGGAACTGGCCACGGCCCAGACTTGGTGCGAGAGAGAGTGACCGCCGCGTCAGCAGCAGTTTTTGTGAACGACGACTTCGGACACCTTCCAGTCGTCATCCATCAGAAACACGATCTGCCAAGCGTCCTGTCCCCTGGTCTTCGCGACTACAATCATGTACGCAGGATGGGTCTCGCTGTAGTAGTAGCCGCTAGGCTCTCCGAAGAGCGTCATGATCTCCGACCCGTCCATGCCGACATAGTCATCCTGGTTCTTGAGGAGCGAGCAGGCCATGGCGGCGCGCGTAAGTTCGCCCCATTCCCAGGACCGGAACGCCGCGACGTCGAGTGGCCGCTCCCCCCAGCGGCGGCAGACTTCACTGACACTCAAGAAGTCTCTACCCAGGAAATGCCATGCGCCCGCGTACAGCCCCGCGCACAGCAATGACAGGAAGAAAACGCCGAGAACGACGAACTTCACCCCTCTTTTCATGTTCAGTCTCCTGACTGACCCCTGCCGGATTGCAATGGACGTGTGGTTCAAGGGGTCATGGGAAGGTTTGTACACAGCATTAGGGGTCGAGCCCGATTGAGGGCGAAATCCTAAGCGTTGGGATTGTCCCAAGCGTTGTTGAACTTGCCGGTGGCGATCTCCTGGGTAATGGATTCTACGCGGCCATCTCTGGTTGTTTGAAACGAGCGGAAGGGTCATCCTGAAAGGCCGGCTTTGGTGAAACCCATGAAGCCCTTGACTGAATCCCGCGCCAGATGAGCGTAGCGAGCCGTGGTCTGTACCTGGGTGCCGCCGACATCTACGCCGATCCGGTATGTCGGTTTTGATTCAAGCATGTCTCGTGCGGGGCGCAGCCGTCACGCCATCGCAGGCTGCGCGATGACCGCGCTAGCGCGCGGCAGCATCAGTGCTGCGGCCAGGATACCGCTTGCCGCCACCGCCATGACCACGAAGAGGGCGCCGAAGCCCCAGGTCGCGTGAATGCCGGCAATGACCGGCAACACGGCGGCGGCGACCGAGAAGGTCACGATGTAGCGAAGGGAAAAGACACGGCTGCGCCACTCGCTGTTGGTGACTCGGCCGATGAGGACGTCGTTGATGGGGATCTGTCCGAATACGACGAGCATGAAGGCGATGGCGACGATCAGGGCAGGCACGCCGGTGAGCTGATACATGAACGCGAAGAGCACCGACTGCAGCGCCGCGACCAGCGCGAACACGGTGCGCACGGAGTGACGGTCGACGAGATACCCGACCACGAGCTGCGCGAGGGCGGCGATGGCGAACACGAGGAATGCATAGCCGCCCACCGCGGTGGCGGATCCGGCGAGCTCGTGGAGCCGCTCGTCGAATATCTTCGGCAGCGCGAAGGTAGTGCTCTGGAAGATCAGGCCGCCGATGGCGGTGGTGAACCCGATGATTGAGAGCACGCGTACGAACGTCGGACGCCCAATGGACGCCGCGCCGGCCGTGGACGGCGCGGCGGGTGCGTCGCCGCTCGGGCCGGCGGCCAGGCTCCCCCTTCCCGTCCATACGAAGGCCGCGTAGGCGGCGCCGAGGCCGATGGAGACCGCGCCGGGCAGGACGAACGCGTTGCGCCAGCCTCCGGTGTCGATGAGATAGCCGGTGAGCAGCGCGGCGGCGGCGACCCCGAGGTTCCCGAACACGCCGTTGATGGCGATTGGAACACCAGTCTTCCCCCGTCCCTCTATGACCATGGCGATTCCGACCAGGTGATAGATGGCGGCGAACAACCCCATGGCGAGGAGTCCCAAAGCGATCTCCACCGGCGAGTCCGCCAGCGCCGTCAGGATCGAGCTCACGCCGATGCCGACGAAGAAGATGATGATCATGCCGGGCCGGCTCCACTTGTCCGCGATCCATCCGGCCGGAATCGCGCAGACCCCGAAAGCGACGAACCCCGGCGTGGCGTACGGGATCAGCGCCGCGTAGCTCATGTCCCACTCTTCGGCAAGCCGCAACGCCGCCACCGTGGCGAAGACCAGCATGAAGAGATGGTCGAGGAAATGCCCGAGGTTGAGGAAAAGGAAGTTCAGGCGGTGGCGTGACATGCCGGTCCCTGATGGCGCCGGTCCCGCATCCGGTCCGGTCAGCGGCCGCCCCGCTGCATGGGCTGCATGACCTGTTCGGCAAAGGCCCGGATCATGCTCGCGCGGGGCAGCCCGTCCACCGCGTAGGGACGGATGGTGATCTGGTCGATGCCGCGGTCGAACATGCGGCGGGCGGTTTCGATGCACCGGGCGGGCGTACCCGCCAGGGCGAACTCGGGCACCACCTCGTCGGGCACGTCGGCCGCGTGGGGAGCGTCGGGGTTGAGGTGCTGGTAGTTGTCGTAGCTCTCGGCCATGCGGTCCTTGGCAGCCGCCGCGGCCGGGCTCAAACCCCAGAACGGTTTGAGGATGCTGCGGGCCACGTGGGGCCGCACCGCGGCCACCGCCTTGGACGCGTCCTCGGCCACGCTGGCGGATATCGAGAGAAACCTTCGGAAAGGCGCCGCATCTCGCCCGCCTTCCCGCCGGCCGTCGTCGACGCAGGCGAGCATGCGGGCCAGCATGTCCCCTTCCATGGCCACCCGGGCCAGGATCACCCCGTCGCCGATGCGGCCCGCCAGCCGCAGCATCTTCGGCCCGCTGGCCGCCACCGCGATGGGCGGACACTGGTCCGGTGCGGCGAACATCAGCCTCATGTCTCCGGACTCCAGCGGCACGCGCCACCCCCCGCAGAGCGCCCGGATCTCGTCGACGGTTCGCTCCAGCCGCGCGAGGGTGGCGGGGCGCCGGCCCATGGTATTGACCGAGGTGAACCCGTTGCCGATGCCCAACGTCAGACGGCCGCCGGAAAGCTCCTGCAGCGTCGCGGCGGCGCTCGCCGTGACCGCGGAGACCCGAGTCATGGGATTGGTGACGCCGCTCCCGAGAAGGATCCTGGAAGTGGCCTGGGCCGCGGCGCCCAGGAGCACGTACATTTCCCGCCAGATGAGCTGGGAATCGCCGACCCAGACCTGATCGTAGCCCAGCTCCTCGGCCAGCGTGATCTCGTGCATCAGGGCGGGGACGGCGTAGTAGGGGTGGATCTCGACGCCGAAGGAACATTTCGTCATGGGTGGCCTCGTGTGGTGCGGTTGCCGTACGGGAGTCACGGTGTTCGAATCGTGGCGATAGCAGGGGCGACCGCCGGTCGCCCCTACGGGAGTCCACCGTAACGCAGGCTCCTAGAGCGCATAGAGACGCCTCGGGTTGTCGCTCAGGATCTTGTCGGCCGCGCCGGCGGCGAGCACGCCGTCCTGTGCCAGCTTGGAAATGGCCTCCATGTCGTTGGTATAGTCCGCATGTCCGTAGTCGGTGCCGACGATGATGTTGTCCTCGCCGGCGTGCTCGAGGACGTAGGGCAGGTCGTCGGTGGTCTGGCAGGCCACGTAGATGCGATTGTCCCTCAGCAGGTTCTGCTCCGTCAGATCCCGCGGCGCGCCGCGCACTCCCGCGAACGGGCTGTCGGCGTGTTTCCGGCGAAAGGCCAACTCCGCCTGGGTGCGGATCAGGAGGTCGTTCAGCGCGTAAGGCACCCACTGGGAGGTGGTCTCCACGAAGCACCAGCGCAACTCCGGAAACTTGTCCGGAATGCCTTTGTAGATGAGGTTGTTGAAAGCGCCCACGGCTGGGAGCTTGAAGCGCGAGAACACGTCCTGGGCGAACAGGTCGTAGTGACCCAGATTGCCGCCGCCGGCGTGGACGCAGATGGGCATGTCAAGATCGCTGGCCTCCCGGTAGATGGGGAAGAAAGTATCGTCCGAGAGCAGCCGCTCCCCCTCGAAGCCATGCATGAACACCCCGCAGGCACCGTTGGCCTTGCCGAAGTGGATCTCCTCGATGGCCCGATCCAAGGACCTTGCCGGCGCCAGCACCACCCACCGGATACGGCCGCCCCCCTGCTTCCAGATCTCCGCGAGCCAACGGTTGTAACCTCGGCAGAGCGCCCGCTCCACATCGGCGCGGGCGGTCAGGGGACGCAGGAACAACGTGGGGTAGATGACCTGGACATCCACCGACAGTTGGTCCATGTGCGCGATCCGCGCCGACACGTCGGCGAGCTCGCGGGACTCCGCGGTGGTGTTGAGGCCGATGTTGGTATTGGGCACCACCCGCTCGTCGATGCGCCAGTACTGCAAGCCACTATGCTGGGAGACCAGAAGATCCGGCGCGAAGCGCTTGTCCTCTTCTTCCATGAACTCCCAGGTCTGTTCCGTCTCGATCACGTGGGCGTCTGCATCGATGAACATGGACATGTTATTTCCCCCGGCGCGTCCCGCGGTTTTCCCGGCGCGCTCCTGATAACGACGTAACGGACGCGCTCGCCGGCGCGTCCGCGGCAATAGCCCATTGTCGCCCAAGGCGCCGCCCGAATTCAACCGCACACGGGACTACGAAGCTCCACCGGCTTCTCGCACCTGCGTACACGATCTGGTACAGGAGGGTACATGGCAGGTCGGATTAGCGTAGCGTAATCCGACACGGGGCCGCGTCGGGTTACGCCTTCGGCTAACCCGACCTACAGGGAGGCCCTTGCGCATCCCCACGCTGGATCGGATCGGGCCAACAGGGAGGTGGACTCATGGCACAGGCAGGTTACGCTCGCCCGGATCTGTTGGTGGAGACGGACTGGCTGGAGCAGCACCTCGATGACCCGGATATCCGCATCGTGGACTGCGATCCCTTTGACGTCTACCGTCGCGCCCACATCAAGGGCGCGGGCGGAATACGCGTGCACCACTATATCAAGCAGCCCGAGTACCCCACGGACAATCGGAAATATCCCCTGGTGGCGCCCCCGGACACGGCGAAGGAAGTGATGGAGAGCCTGGGCATCGGCGAGGGCACGCGGGTGGTGGCCTACGACAGCAACGGCTCCCTGTGGGCCGCCCGCCTGTGGTGGGTGCTGAACTACTACGGCCATACCGATGTCACCGTCCTCAACGGCGGCTGGAAGAAGTGGTTCGACGAAGGGCGGCCCATGACCCTGGACGTGCCGAAACCCCGGGCCGCGGTTTTCAACCCCAAGGCGAACCCGGACCTCGTGTGCACGCTGGAGTACGGGACGGCCAACGTCGGCAATCCCGACGTGGTGTTCCTCGACGTGCGGTCGGACGGTGAATGGACGGGCGCCACCGACCGCGGCAACAAGCGCGCGGGGCGCATACCGGACGCGGTGCACCTGGAATGGCTCAACTTTCTCCAGGACAGCCCGCACAAGACCTTCAAGCAGGCCGGGGAGCTGCAGAGCCTGCTGGAACAGGCGGGGGTTCCACCCGACCGGGAGGTGGTCACCTATTGACAGGGCGGCATCCGTGCGGCGCACGGAGTCTTCGTCCTGACACTGCTGGGTTACAAGCGGGCGCGCAACTACGACGGCTCCATGGCCGAGTGGGCCAACCGCGATGACACGCCGCTCGTGCTGGAGTGAGTCTTACGCATTACCGCTTCCGCATCGGCCGACCCGCCACGCCGCGGCGTGATCCGGGGCCGGCGCCGGCCGGGCGCCATCCCCGACGGGGCGCCCCAAGCCGGGCCGGAGCCTGATCGTCATGGGGGCCGAGTATCTTGCCCTGACAGCGGCGGTGGCCTGGGGCTCCGAAGCGATCCTGGTGCGCCGGGGCGCGCGCTACGCCAGCGTGGCGCTGGCCGCGCTGATGGGGTTCGTCCTGAGCACGGTGGTGCTGTGGGGCGCCATCTGGCTCTTCTTGCCCCTGAGCCTGCTGTACACCAGGGGAACCTACTACTTCATCATCAGCGGGTTGATCCAGCCCGCCATCGTCCGCTTTCTTCACTATACCGGCATCGTCCGCCTGGGTGCGTCCCGGGCCGGTCCGGTGCGCAGCGTCACGCCGCTCTTCGCCATCGCCATCGCGTTCACGTTCCTCGGCGAGCGGCCCGACGCCGGGGTCTATCTGGGATCGTTCCTGAGCGTCGTCGGGGTCTGGCTCACCTCGAGCCGGCGGGAGGGAGAGAGCGAGTGGAAGGCCATTCACCTGACCTACCCGCTGGGCGCGGCGTTCCTGACGGCGATCTCGCAGAACTTCCGCAAGACCGGCCTGCTGATCATGCCCAACCCGTTCGTCGCCACCGCCGTGACCATCACCACCTCTTTGGTGGTCTTCTCGCTGAGCCTGGCGGCCACGGGCCAGTTGCGGACGCTCAAAGGCGACCGCAAGTGCCTGCCATTCTACGGCACCGCGGCGGTGGTTTCGGCGACGGCCCAGCTTCTGGGCTACATCGCGCTGAGCCAAGGGGACGTGTCCGTGGTGGTTCCTCTCATCAACACGAACCCGCTCTTCATCGTGCTCTTCAGCGCCCTGTTCCTGCGAGACCTGGAGACCATCAATGCCCGGGTGGCGGCGGGGGCGGGGCTGATCGTCACCGGCATCGCCCTCATCACCTACCGCTGAAGCCGCCGCGCGGGCGCGGACAGTTGAAGCCGACGCTCGTGTCCGATATTTGAACTGTACGTGCATCCGGACTCGCACACGCGCGTCGGACCGAATCGCCGCCCATGACACAGGCAGGAAAGGAAATCATCGTACGCAGGACGCGGGACCTCCGCCGGGCGGAGGAATGGGCCCTGGTGCTGGAAGCCGAAGGGCTGGCTCCGCGGCTGCTGCACACGTCCGGCGGCTGGGTCGTTTCGGTTCCATCCCAGCACCTGGAGCGGGCGGCGACGGAGCTCTGGGCCTACGAGAGCGAGAATCGCACCGAGGTCCCGGAAGACCGCCCCTGGCCCGGTCAGACCCCCTTCTATACGAGCGTGGGCGTTGCGGCGGCTCTCCTGGTGTTTTTTCTGGCCACCACCTGGACGCAGGAATGGGTGCGCTGGGTCGAGCGCGGCGGCGCGGACGCCGAGTGGATCCTTCGCGGCGAGCTGTGGCGTACGGTCACCGCGCTGACCCTGCACGGCGATTTCCCCCACGTGGCGACCAATGCGGCCGCCATTGTCTTTTTCCTGACCGCGGTGTGCCGGTCGTTGGGGCCGGGGCTCGGGGTGGCGATGGTACTGTGCGTGGGGGCGCTGGGCAACCTGATCAATGCCTGGTTTCACGGCTTCGACCACCTCTCCGTGGGAGCATCCACCGCGGTCTTCGGCGCCCTGGGTTTGCTGGGCGGCATGGGCGTGGTCCAGCGCCGCCGCCTCGGAATGCAGGGACGGCGCGCCTGGATACCGCTGGGCGCCGGACTGGGGATCCTGGCCATGATCGGCACCGGAGGGCCACGGGTGGACCTCTGGGCGCATCTTTGGGGGTTCGTTGCAGGCGGCGGCGCGGGGATGTGCGCCGCTCTCTTCCTGGAGCGGCCGGACAACGCGGGCGTCCAGCTCAGGATCGGGGTGGTGGCCGCGGCGACGGTGGTGTTGTGCTGGATCGCCGCGCTGGCCTAGGGGCCTGTATCGAGCGGCAGCGCCGTGCGGACACGGGCGGTTTGAAGCCCGCCCCCTACGTCGATGTCCGGTTCCTGCGGCGCAGGCTCCTGAGCTACAACGACCGGTGCTCCACCATCAGGCAACGATCCTGGACCACCTTGATGCCGGCGCACGCCAAGGTCTCGGCCACGGCCTCATGGCGGATGCCCGACTGAAACCAGACCGCGGCGGGTTTCGCGGCCAGCAGGTCGTCGAGGTGGGCCTCGATGTCCTGCGGGCGCCGGAACACGTTGACCAGGTCCACCGTACCCGGAATGTCTGCAAGCCGGCGGTATACGGGCTTCCCCAGGATCTCCTCCACCTCCGGGTAGTACACCGGCACGGGAATCACGTCGAAACCCGCGCGGTGCAGATACTGGGGCACGTAGAACGCCGGCTGGGAGCTCTGCTGCTCCGTCTTGATCCCAAGAACGGCGATCCGCCGGACCACGGCGATCAGTTCCCGGATGTCATCGGTCCGTTCCAACAGGTTCGCGTCGTGGTGCATCCCCACACAGTAGCAATCAAAGAGGGGTGGTAGAAGGGGTGCACCCCTGCGGCGGACGGTGCCTGTCAACGAGATCCGTTGACAGCAGATCCGCGGCTTGATAAGGCTGGCCGCGGATTCGTGCTTCAGAGGGCTATCTGTGCTTCAGAGGGCTAACTGCTCCATCCACGGGAGGGACACCGATGAAGAACTTGCGCTCCATGGTCATTTGTATTGCGGCACTGCTGATACTGGCGAGCAGCACCTGGGCGGCGGAGGCGCCTTTTTACAAGGGCAAGACGATTCGCATTGTCGTCGGTTACAGTCCGGGAGGCGGATTCGATACGTTTTCCCGCCTTGTCGGCAGGAATCTCGGCGCACATCTTCCCGGGAACCCTTCGGTGATCGTGGTCAACATGCCCGGGGCGGCCAGCATGGTGGCGGCCAATCGGGTCTATGCCATGCAGCCGGGTGACGGCCTCACCATCGTTGTATTCAGCTTCGGCGTGATCATGGAAGCCGTGACCAGACCTGAAACCGTCAAGTTCGACGCGCGCAAGTTCATCTGGCTTGGAGACCCGACCCTCGGAGCCGTTCCGGAGGTGCTCTGGGTCCGCAGCGATCTGCCGGTAAAATCCTTCGAGGATTTCAAGAACCGCAAGACGCCCCTGGCTTCCGGACTCACCGGTAGGGGGTCGCCCGCCACCGCCGCCAACCAGTTTCTGGCCAGTCTCGGCTATCCCATAAAGGGGGTCTTCGGCTACAGGGGTACGGCAAACGTCATGGCCGCCATGGAACGAGGCGAGGTGGATGCGCGCATCATGTCTCAGGCGAACATGCAGACCGTTTACAGACGCTACATCGATAGCGGCCTCGTGCGGCCGGTGCTGGCCATGGGAGAGGACCCTCGGGTGAAGCCCATCCCCGGCGTCGCCACGTTCAAGGATCTGGACCTCGATCCGAAGCAGCAGCGAATGGCGGACTTTCTGGTGGGGACGTGGAAGCTGCTGCGCCTCTTCGCCATCCCTCCGGGGACTCCGGACGACCGCGTAGCGACCCTGCGCAAGGCGTTCATGGAGACCCTCAACAGTCCGAAGCTCCTGGAGCAGGCCAAACGACAGAAGGTCATCGTCTCTCCGGCCTCCCACGAGACCATAGAGAAAACCATTGCCGGCATCTATCAGGCTCCCCCGGATCTCCTCGCCCGGTACAAGGAGCTTTTGGGGAGGAAGTAGCGGGGAGAAAGGATGGGTCATGGGTCTACTGGATGAGAAGGTGGTCGTCGTGACCGGAGGGGGAAACGGCATCGGCCGAGCCTATTGCCTGGGCATCGCCCGGGAGGGGGGCATCCCCGTGGCCGCGGACATCGACGGCGCGGCGGCGGAATCCGTGGCCGCGGAGATTGCCGGCAGCGGCGGCCGGGCTCTCGGCGTCAAGGCCGACGTCGCGGACTTGTCGAGCTGCCAGGCCATGGCTCAGGCCGCCCTGCAATCCTTCGGGAGGATCGACGGGCTCATCAACAACGCCGCGGTCTTCATGAGCGTACCGGTGACCCGGTCGGGTTTCCAGGACATCCGGGAAGAGGAATGGGACCGGGTGATGACCGTGAACGTCAAGGGGCTGTGGCTCTGCAGCCGGGCCGTGACGCCCGCCATGCAGGAGCGCCGGCAGGGAAGCATCGTCAACATCGCCTCCAACATGGCCTACAACGGCGGCGCCGGCATGATGCACTACGTGGTGTCGAAGGCGGCCGTGGTGGGCTTCAGCCGGGTCCTCGCCCGTGAGCTGGGCCCCTTCAATATCCGGGTCAACACGCTGGCGCCGGGCTCCACCGCCAGCGAGCCGGAGCCCACGGAGGCCGCCCTCGAGGCGTACGAGCGGTCCGCGGCCAACCGCATCCTGCAACGCATCGAGCAGCCGGACGACGTGGTGGGAACCGCGCTCTACCTGCTTTCGGAGCTGAGCGCTTTCGTCACCGGGCAGTCCATTCTGGTCAACGGGGGCGCCAACCTGCACTGAAATCCCGTCCGTGGACCGGATTCGTCCGCCGATCCACCGCTCCAAACGGTTGACAAACGACGCCCGTTGGTCGAATTAACAATTGAGCACTCACCGCTATTCCATCGGGCGTCGGGAATTACCATTGCCGTAACGGTCCGGGACACCCCGGCCACGTATCAAGGAGTCGCGCCATGTCCAGTCAAGAAACGCTCCCGGTCATCGATGCGGATGCCCATGTGATCGAGACGGAACGCACGTGGGACTTTCTGGAGCCGTCCGAGGAAAAGTTCCGCCCGCAGCTTTTCGCGTCGCCTGACAATCCTGTCAAGCAATACTGGATCATCGACGACAAGGTCCGCGGGTTCCGCTTCCCCACCTACAGCGAGCAACAGTTGCGGGACCTGTCGGACCAGTTCGGAAGGAACGTGGAGTCACCCAAGGCCGCCCGCGAGCTGGACGACGTCCATCTCAGACTCGATCACATGGACAAGCTGGGAGTCGACGTCCAGGTGCTTCACAACACTTTCTGGATCGAGCAGATCACCACCGATCCGGACACGGAAGCCGCCCTGTGCCGGAGCTGGAACCGGTGGCTCGGGGACATCTACCGGCAGAGCGAAGGCCGGCTGCGCTGGTCCTGTGTCGTGCCCGCCCTGGCGCTGGACGAGGCCGCCGCGCAGATGAAGCAGGCCAAGGAAGACGGCGCGGTGGCGGTGTGCATGCGGCCCCTGGAGGGCGACCGGGACATGACCGACCCGTACTTCTACCCCGTCTACCAGGCGGCCAGCGATCTGGATATGGCCATCGCCGTGCACATCGCCAACGGCAACCCCGTCAACTGCGACACCTACCGCCCGACGGCGGCGGGCCGTTTCGCCATGTTCCGGGCGCCCACGGTCACCTCGTGCCTGGGCCTCATCATGAGCGAACTTCCCCAGGTCTTTCCGAACCTGCGATGGGGCTTCATCGAAGCCTCCTCCCAGTGGGTACCCTGGATCTACCTGGAGAGCGAGAACCGCTACCAGGCCGCCGGGCGCGAGTTCCCCAAGGACCTTTTCGCCCAGTACGGCATCTTCGTCACCTGCCAGACCAACGACGACATCCCCTACGTCCTCAAGTACTCGGGCGAGGGCGGTCTGGTCATCGGCACCGACTACGGTCACACGGATCCGTCCAGCGAGATGGACGCCATCCTCGACTTCAAGAAGATGGACGAAATCAGTCAGGAGCGAAAGGACAACATCCTGTACCACAATCCCAAGGTCCTCTACGGCCTTTAGAAGTTCCGCTCATGGCCACCAAGCGCCGATACAACGCGGCAGTTCAACGGGTGAAGGGCATGCTTGAGTTGGCCTCGGGCCTGTACGAGACCTCCCTGTCCCACCAGACCCGCCGGGCGGCGGAAGGCGTGCTGCAGACCGACGCCCGGCTGGGCTATTACCTGCAATTGTCCCTATTGCCGCGGGGCGGTCAGGACGACTGCGTTTCCCTCTCCTTCGGCGCCGACAGCTTCCGCGAGCTCAAGATGCTGGCCGACGGCAAGCTTTCCATGGCCTGGATCAATCCGTCGGCCTCGGTCACGCTCGCCTACAAGGGGAAGGGGCCGCTGGAGGGACGCATGCCTTTGCGCACCATCGCGGTGTTCCCGTCCTGGGACGTCATGGGCTTCGCGGTCCACGAATCCACCGGCATCACGTCGCTGCAACAGATCGCGAAAGACCGCATTCCGCTGCACCTGTCCACCGGTCCCACCGGCAAGCGCAGTCTGGTGGATACCCCGGTGGCCTTTACCGTGGCCTCCATCCTCAAGGCCGCCGGCATGACGGTCGCCGACATCCGCAAGTGGGGCGGCACGATCCAGTCCGTCACGCGGCCGAGCCACCCGGACCGGCGCGCGGCCATCGAAAAGGGCACGGTCAACGCGGTCTTCGACGAAGGGATCAAGAGTTGGGGTCAGACCGCGGTGGACAAGGGCTTCCGCTACCTGCCCATCGACGGCCCGGTGCTGCGCAGGCTCAAGGCCCTGGGGTATCGCGGCGCCTTGTTGCCCAGGACGCATTTCAAGGGCATGACCGAGGATGTCCCCACCGTCGACTTCAGCGGCTGGCCCATGGTGGCGCGCGCGGATATGCCCAATGACGTGGCGTATGCCCTCTGCGAGGCGATCGAGCTGCGGCGCAAGACCATCCCCACCGATAACTTCAAGCCTCTCAATATCGCGCAACTCTGCGCGAACGACGAAGAAGCGCCCTACGACGTCCCCCTTCATCCGGGCGCCAGGCGATTCTACCGGCAGCGCGGGTACCTTGCATGAGTGACGGGCGGCTCCCCGTGCTCGTGCCGCCGGAAGCCGCGCGCCCCGCACCCCGCCGGGCGGCGGGCATCATTTCCTGAGATGGAGATGCGGCTCCCCCGGATCGTCATCGTCATCTTCTCCAGTGCGGTCGTGGTCATCACGTCCATCAGCATGAACGCGTTCAGCCTGTTTCTGACGCCCATCGAGGCGACATTTGGCTGGTCGCGCACCATGGCGACGATTCCCTACGTTTTCGCCATGCTGGGTTGGGGGATTGGCGGGGTGCTCTTCGGCAAGAAGGCGGACGACCTCGGGACTCGCCCGGTGATCCTGGGCGGGATTCTCCTCATGGCCGCCGGCTTCATCGGCATGGGCCTGTCCCAGAACCTCTGGCAGCTAAGCCTCACCTTCGGCCTCATGACCGGCATGGCCAAGGGCGCCTGCGGGCTGGTCATCATCTCGCTGCTGGTGGCGAAGCACTACGACGCCGACAGCCGCGGTCTGGCGGTGAGCATCGTCCAGACGGCGTCGCCCCTGAGCCCGTTCTTCCTGGGGCCGCTGCTGCACTTCCTCATCGTGAGCTACGACTGGCGCGTGGCCGCCATGGCGTGCGGGGTGCTGCTCCTGGTGGTGGCGTTCCCGTTCGGGTGGATCGGCGCCCGCGATCCGGACCCCTCTTCCGCCCGCCGGCGTGAGCCCGCGAGCTGGGGAAGCTGCCTCCCCTACCTGCGGGACCGTACGATGCTGCTGCTGTTCGCGGCGCGTTTCTCCTGCGGCGTGGCCCTGTTCCAAAGCGTGCATCTGGTGGGAATCGCGTTGAGCAAGGACTTCGACCAAACCACCGGAGCCATCGCCGTATCCGTCTTCGGGATCGCCGCCGCGGTCTCCGCGATCACTTTCGGCTGGCTGTCCGACCGCTACGGCCGCGCCCCGGTGCTGGCCCTCACCTACCTCTTCCGCGGCGTCGGCACCCTGGCCATGTCCTTCGACATGCCGAACCCGATCGTCTTCTTCATCGTGGTGGCGCTGGCCATGGGGCCGACCTTCGGCACCATTGCGATACAGAACGTCATGTTCTTCGAGATGGTCGGACCGCGACTCGCGGGACTCATGTTGGGCCTGAGCTTCATCGTGCACCAGGTCGGCTCCGCCAGCGGACCCATACTGGCCAGCGTCGCCTTCGACGTGTACGGCAGCTACGACGGCTTCATGCAGATCATGAGCCTGATCCTGCTCTCGTCGGCTCTGATGATCTACATCGCCATCCGTTCCGACGACGCCCCGCTCCCTGAGCCCGCGGGGGCGTGAGGCTGCGCCGCCGTCGTTACGGGCTTGTTCCACGTCGCCGCCGGCATGACACACGTCACCGCCGGCTTGTTCCACGTCACCCCGGGCTCTCTCACTCGTCACCCCGGGCTTGACCCGGGGTCCAGGAGAGGAGGAGGAGGGGCCAATCGACCGTGCGAGCTCTTCCGCGAAACGTCGGCGACGAAGACGATCCTGACCAGGATCGCTTGGCGGCTGGTCCGGGGCCAATGAGGCCGAGGCTGATGCAGCGTTTATACAGGCCCCAGGACAGACAGGAACCGGGGAGCATTGAGTATCCTGACGCCCTGATGTTCCTCGAAAGGCAACAGGTGCCTTCGACACCCTGCTCGACAGCCACACCGACGCGGAGATCGCCGCCTTGCTGAACGAGAGCGGACTGCGCACCGGCCACGGCGTCGTCTTCCGGCCACAGCGCGTACAGGCCATACGCAGGGAGTACGGCTTGTCCTCCCGGTACGAGCGCCTGCGCGCCCGCGGCCTGTTGACCGTCAGCGAAGCTGCTGCCATGCTCGACGTCTCGACCCACACCGTCAAAAAATGGCGCAACCATGGCCTGCTTCGAGCCCACCGCTACAACGACAAGAACGAGTGTCTCTACGAGCCTCCCGGTGACCAGCCGCCCGTCAAGCAGCAGGGCCGGAAGTTCACGAAACGACTTCCTTCGCGCGAGCTTGTCACGCAACGTCCCGAGGAGGTGCAGTATGAAGCCTAGCCCTTGGTCTGTGCCCGGTACGGCCGGCACGACCGCGTCCGAAACCCCCAGTGCGCGGCGAACCGCAAGAACTCCGCGTTCAACACCAGCTCGCCCCCGCCGACGTCTCGAACCGCACCACCGCCTCCACCGGCTCCCGCGGCCGCCTGGCCCGTACGTAGTCCCTCACACGCACGTACCCGCCCGTGTAGCCCGCCGCCCGAACCTCCTCGAACAGCCGCTTCGCCGATAACCGGGGAAACTCCTCCAGCCGCGCATCGATGAGCCCCTTGTACCGATCCAGCTTGTGCCCTACCGCTGCCCGCGCTGTGTACTGCGTCCCGCCTCCCAAAAGGTCTCGCTCCAACTGCCCCCCTTCCACCCACCGGTGGATCGTCCGCCGATTCACCCCGAACCGCCGCGACAACTCCGTCTTCGACACACCCCGTTCCAGATAGTGCTTCAACAGCATCCTCGTCTCCCATTCGTGCATCTGTTCGCCGCTCCATTCCTGTTGGTCTTCGCCAACAGCCTGGATCGGCACTCTGACCCTTACAATCTCCAATGTGAGACATTTTCGATTGCCACAAATGGGCCATTTACCGTTGCCACCAACAGACCCCTCATAATCGAGTGGGATCCACAATTTAGCATGCGGATCAGCGTCGAACTCGCGCGCCGACCAACACGCCGCAACCGCTCGCCCGCTCCGACCGCGCCTGCCAATTCGCGCGCCCGTCGCCCCCTTAATTAACGGAAGCTCGCCTGAAAGCTCGTAGGCGTGAGCAATACATGCGCATCGAGCGGAGGTTGCAGTTCGAACGCCTTCGGTTCTCGCGAGAAATTCCAAAGCCGGAACAAATGCCAATCAGCACGCCTGTCATCAGCCACCGCCAGCTCGTTCCGCGAGATGTGGAAAGGTGTACGCTCCCATCCGTTCGTGGTCTTCACCTCGATGAGCCGCGGCTGCCCGTCAGGCGCGAAGCTGGCGATGTCGTAGCCCGCGCCGTCGCCGTCCTCCTCTGACACCCAGTACACTTTGTGGGCCAGATCGACCCGGCCTACGCCCGCTAGCACCGCGCGTTCATGCGCCATCACGAGCGTCTCACCGGCACGGCCGAGCGCACGGTTGCGTTCGTCCCGACCCGCTACGTCAAATTTTCTGGCGATATGCAACATCTGCTCCAGTTCTTGCGGTGGCGGCTGGTTACTGAGCGTTGGAGGTGGTCCCACCCAAAGCTGCGCCGCCGTCTGCATGCCGGCAGCGCGGCGTTCGCCCGGCATGCGACTTAGCCATGCCGGGTTGAGCGCCAGCCACCGCGCCACTGCGTCAACGAGCGCCATCTGGAAATTGAAGGCGGGCTTGTAACCCGGTATCCGATCCTCGCCAAGACCCTTGAGCACCGCGCTGATGTTTTGGTGTTTGAACTCGATCGACCCTTCTGACCGGTTCTGAAGGCGCGGCATCAGCCTGTGCCGGTGCTCGGCCTTGTTGTAGGGCCGCCCGGAGATGTCGTCGGCCAGCATCGCGAAGTAGTCCGCGACGATCAGGTCGTTCTCTTCATCCGTCCAAGCTCCGTTCGACACTACACCAGGCCAGAGGCACGATATCCTTTTGTCATCAAAAGCTTCATCCGCAAGGAGGGCACCGGTCAATCGCCGCCAATGGGAAGATTCCTGTCATCCAAAACGCAGAAATTTCAGGGTCAATTGCAAGTCTCAAAGAATGACTGGAGCGCATTTTGCATTTTGTTTCCATCTCGCACTTCGCACTCCCAGATCACAAGGACACGATAACCAGAAGCACGCAGTTCGCACACTTTGGACTCGTCGCGCAGTCGATTGCGTTTCAGCTTTTCGTTCCAGTATTCTGTGTTTGTCCTTGGTGAAGAGGCTAGCTTGCAGTTGTCGTGGGAATGCCAAAAGCACCCATGTACGAAAATGACCCATTTGGCTTTCTTGTTTGCCAAATCGGGCTTTCCTGGAAGATCAGATACATGCTTGCGAAACCTTAGGCCCATGTGATGCGCCGCTGCACGAGTCTGGACTTCTGGACGTGTATCCCGCGACCGTATTCGAGACATCATCTGCGAGCGCGACAGTGGTTCGCGTCTTGCTCGTGGTGGAAGCTTCCGAAGGTACGCGGGCATCGGTCAGCACGGATCAGGCAAGCGATACTTGCGGATCGTTCATGATGGAATCTACTGCGAGTTTAGTAACACTCTTCTCAGCATGTAGGGCAGTAGAGATATTGGCTCGAAGCTGCGAGTCGCCACGGACCGCCGCTGACACGATGCGCCATTTCGTGCCCTTAGGTGAGTCAGAGAGGTCACCGTGTACGGAACGCCGCAGAGCAATCACTTGATTCTTTTCCATCGGCCGAGAAGAAGCCAGCACTGCAACATACGCGGTGTACAGGTCGGCCTCGTAACCGACATCTATACTTTCTACCTCTAAAGCGGCCGCCACCGGCTGGTCTACCATTCCGTCTTTTTCGATCCATTTCCAGAAGGCGGGACAAACCGCCTGGAAAGGACATCTACCGCAGGATACAGAACCTGGTCTCGCGAGCGTCTCCGGTGGCGTCCCTTCAAGCAGTTCCCTGTTCACGTCGCTCAGTGCTTCCAGGGCAGCTTCGGCTTCTGCCTTGCATTCCTCCGGGTCAATCCTGATTTCCATAACCTGGCCAGAGGCCGCAACCAGCAGGGCGTTGCCAGGCCACCGGTTTTCTACATCTGCAAGAATTGCGGCGTACAGACGGAGCTGGCGCTGATATCCGTCGAGAACATTCCCTCGCCCGCGGCCAGCTGTGATCCGGCAGGGACGACTTGTATTCGACTATTGTATTTCCGTTGAAGAAATCTGGACGGCCCGCCAACCGGCCGTCGCGGGTTTCGATGCGTCGCTCGGTTCCTCTTGCAGCCATCGCAGCATTCCGTTTCGTACCATTGCCGGCTTGGGCTTTAGATTTAGCCCGAATCTGACCTGCCGAAGCCAGAGCCCGCTGGCGTACCAGGAAGTAGCCCGGCCACCTTTCTGCGGAGCCGAACCGGAAATCAAGGGGATGCTTGGTAGCTGCATCGGCGGCATCAGCTACGGAAGATCTCCAGGCCATCTCCGCGTCGTCAGCAGACGCGCCCGGGCGCGCAGAAGCCTGCATGACCCGGTGAAATGCTGTTCCGAGCCATCCGCGCGGATCGTGCAATACCCACGCCTCTGCAGCATGCTTTGACGCGAACACACCGCGGAGCCTGCACAGCCGCATATGCGACCAGATCGTCGGAGTCATTCGAGGCAGACTTGTAAGGACGAGAGTGCTTGGCATACGTCATACAGGACGGCGAAGCGCTTCAAACACCGAGATGAAGCTTGCCTCAGGATCAATTCTGAGACCGTGAATCCGTTCGGCGTCATCCCATGCCGCCGCGAGTTCCGGACCCAGTGCCGAGCGTTCCGTCTGCCAAAGGGGGTGGATCACAACTATGGCGTCAGCGCCATCAGTTACCGCTGGCAGGCCGGCGATAACCGTCCGCCGGTATGCTGGCCGCGCCGCTTCTAGCGTCTGAGCCGCCACATCGGCGATACCGCTCCACCGCGGCGAAGTTAGCGATATCGGTTCAAGCGGATCGAGTGCAAGCCGCGCCATATCGATCGCCAGCCGCCAGTCAAGAAGACTGTGGTAGGCCAGATTGCTGTAGCTACGCAGGCAATCTGGACATGACGTAGCACAGCTGTCTGCGTGAGCCGGATCGACCAGACGGTCATGGAACTCGCGCCCAGTTGGTTGGCCGATCATTTCCAGCAGCTCGCGCATTACGGGAGGGGTCCCCAGATGCGTGGCATAGCCCGCGCCATTTTCCAGCGTGTCCGACAGAAACACCTGTCCTATCACCATCCCAAGTGCCGGATCTTCAAGACTGCGGATGCCCGCCTTCAACTCATAGTCCTGGATGTCCAGATATACGGCCGCCGCCCTCCGGAGCATAAAGGCCAGAGAGTACAGAGCGGCCCTCCCGTGTGCTGTACGCGGGTCGGCTGCCCGGCCAGGACCGTAGTCGCGGATTCCGAGCAGCAGCATGTCCGTCTCGCTTATCGCCGCCAGGGCGCACAATATCGTCGGGCCACTTGGAGTTTGAACGCGCGAAGAATTGATGCGTATCGAGGCTGCATGCTTCTCGTCCGCAGCGTTGGCCGCGTTGATATCGATCATGGCAGCCGAACCAGCCCAGGGCTCCTGCGAGAAATTGAAGAGTCTCCCGCCATTGTCGTTAATCACATGCAGCCGGCCCTGGCCCGAGCCAACTTCGAAATTCGATGCGGGCACGATGGCAAATGGCGGCCGGCCTACCTTCGGACGCGCTGCGCGCGGTACAAAATCAAACATGCCGTCATAGTCGCGGGCCTTCGAAAAGTAGCTGACAAAGCCTTTGGGCTGCCGAAGGTCCATCGCCCGGTACGACCGGTCATTGCCGCCCGCCGGCGATGCGCAAACCAGACAAGCAGGGCTATCCGGCGCCGTCGTCTCGACATGCTGGCAGTTTCCACAGAGTCCAATGCGGACTGGCGGTCCCAGCGGGTCAGTATCCTCTTTCGCGTATGGACCGTTCCGCCGGTAGTGGGCTACTCCGATGGCCGTGTGGATCGTCCGTTCTTTGACCGTCTCTGCGCCCGGCGCAAACATGCTCACTGCGAGCTCGAGGTCACGGTCGACGACCTGTCTCGGCGGCCACATGTATGGCTTCTTGTGGTAGAGGAGGCGCGCTCGGGTAGGAAAGCCGAACATGGGCAGGATGCCCTTGTTTGCCAGTCGTTCGCTCAGAGCATCCTGAATCAGGCTTTGGTCTTGCGTAGCTGCCGTAACCTCTGAAACCAGCTCTGTCCTGATCCAGTCGATAGCCGCCGCCCGTGCCGATACGTCACCAGCCAATCTGGTACCGACAAGCAGAGCATCGCAAATTTCGTCGGCCTCGGCACCATGACGGTCAATCCACTCCTGGATGATTTCGGCGATCGTAATGCCTGCATAGCCGGGGGCCTGATTATCCGGAGGCTGCCCCCATGCATCAGACTCGCCGAATTCGCCATGGACGCTGTCGCCGGCGGCACTTCCGAATAGCCTGAGATCCACAAAGGCCTTCCTCAGAACCTCCTTTGCCAACACTCTGAGCAGGATTTGCGGCCGGTTTGTATCCACATACGGCGCGGGCGGTGGATCAGCGGTAATCTTTTCGGGGCGCTGGAAGTAGTAGTCGTCGTGGCTTCGGCCACGGCACAGCGTCAGGGCTGTTGCAAGAGGCGCCCCCCGCCGGCCGGCCCGACCGACGCGCTGCTGGTAGTTAAACCGCATCGGAGGCATATTCGACATCATGACGGCAAGCAGGGAGCCGATATCGACCCCGGCTTCCATAGTCGTCGTAACGCTGAGCAGATCGATATTGTCGGTCAGCGCCTGTTCCTCTCCCACGGTAATGTTCTGGAACAGGCGCTGCCGGTCTCGGGCAAGCAGCTTGTCGGTCTGACCTGTCAGTTCAGCGCAATTCAGACGGAAAACAGGTCCCGCGTCTGTTGAGAGCCAGCGGTAGTAGTCGATGTCCTCGTCTTGGCCGCCAGTAGTTCTTGGGACCGGTCCCCCAAGCGGTGAGTGGCAGCCGGTGCAGACCCCTCCGCTACGATGCATATGGATTCTTGAACACCTGCCGCACTGGTAGATGTCTTCACTTCCTACCGAAACAAAAAGGTTGCGGAATACCAGGATACCCTGTTCGAAGGCCTCTCCTACGACAAGCGCCTGGACTACATCCGTCTCTAGATCAGTTGCCGACAGACTATTCACCGAGGCTACGGAAGCAATGTAGTCTCGCGCATATTTCGGAAGGTTGGCATCGTCGCCGGTGGCCCTATGAGTGTCGATCCTTCGGCGCTTGCCAAGAAGCCGGATGCAACTGTCTGCTGTCTCCCCAATAACTGCAGGAACGCCAGCCACACCCACCCGGTCTATCGTCACGAAACCGAGCTTCAAAGATTCCATATCACGGCGGCCTCCAGAGAACAGTGTCTCCGCAATCGCTTCCCGCGCCGCCGTAAGTATCCGTCGCCGATGATCCTGTTCGTCACCAGACAGAGCCGGGTGGTAATTCGGAGGCGAAAGGCCCCAATCGAACATGCGCTGCCACTGGCCCTCCTGTTCTTCGGGATCAGTCCACGTCACGCTGCGGTCAACACCGCCTGGATTCATGCCGGCCATTAGCAGCCGCCGCGCTACTTCAGCTTCCAGGTCCGTGGCACGCGACAAGCCTTGCCGTGCTTGCGCAAGCACCTGATCGGCGAGCTGCTGCATCGTGAGTCCCGCCACGGCGGACGGCGTATGCCGCAGCGCATCGTGCTGCGACGAGAGAATTGCCTGTGCCTCAGAGGGCCTGCCAGTGGCAAAACGGCTTGCGAGCGATGCTTCGTCCGCTGTTAGCGACACGCCTTGCACCTGCCGTTCAAATGCGGTGACGCCGTTTGCCGTCTCAGCCAGTGCATCGACGAGTGCCTGGCGAACAGAGTCCTGCCAGTGCGACTTCGCCACGCCTACCGCCAGCTTGGCTGCGTCCTGGCGGCTGTCCGAGAACATCACCAGCTTGCGCCTAGGGTCCTCTGCTGGCGTCCCCGCACTTCCATCGGTAGGAGCGATTTCGCGAATTACTCCGTCCGATAGCACCTGAGCCACCTTCTGAAAGCCCGTACGCTGGGTCCTGATCGGTGCAGAACTGACCAGCCCACTCCAGTTCGCATCGCAATGCGGACAGACTGCCGGGCGTTCATTGCGTGCGCTTCGAACCGCGGCACGCGGTGGTACCGGTGTCCGATGAAGATCGCTCACATGGTAGATCCAGCCCGTCGCCCCTGCGCTCCGGGACGCAATGCGCAGTTCGCCCGTACGGTGATCAAACACTGCCTTGCGCCAGTTTCGGCTCACCCGTTCTTGCGTCCACGTCTCCCGCTGCGGCTGTCGCAGCGCCCCGTCTGGCATCCGAGCCGGCCAGTAGACAGCGTAGTTATCGTAATTCCGGTCGTCTGCTGAATGGTCCGGTGCCTTTTCGATGTTGGGGTCGTCCGGAACCAGCGACCACACATTCTGCTGCAATACTCGCCGGTATCCCCCTAGGAATATATCGCCACACGGTTCGCAGTAGAGCATTTCCAGAACGCGCGAGCCGCAACCGCATGTAATCGTCGGCCGGTCGAAGAGACGTCCAACTTGAATCTCCCCGTTGGTCCATGAAGCCTCCGTGCAGGCCGGATTGCTGCAAGCCCAAATCCCCTGCACGTTCCTGAAGAAGATATGTATCCGCACCGGAAGGAGCGGCACACCTTCAAGGCGCTCTGCAGGAGCAAGGGCAGAAATGAGACCCGCCGCCCCGGCTGTGGCTACATCCTGTGGATCATCGGGAAACAGGGCCTCTCCAAGAGCTGATAGCGTACGTGGCAGGATTGTAGGGTCTTCTTCCGTTCTTCCATTGCACGCAGCCCGCACGGCATCCACCGCGCCTCCCTCAGACAGGACCGCACCCAGCTGCTTCTCCGGTGAAAGCCCGGCGTCCGCAGGAGACGCCCCCGCCGCCTCAGCGAATTCCTGAACCGCGGCATTGATCGCTTGTCCGCTGCCGTCCGCAACAGCCTGCCCAAGCGTGGCCAGCGGCACGGCTAGGCTACGCATCCGGCTTTGGGCGCCGATGGGCAACGCGGGGGCACCCCCCCGAACCAAGGCAAAGCGCCTCGAGCGGCCGAAAAACTGGTGGAGGTAGTCGTGGGCGCGGGCTTCATCGTCGCCAAGCGACGCGCTCGACGCGAGAATTCGGAGCTGCGGATGATCCGGGTGAAGTCCGAGCCGCCGAAAAAGCACACGCAGGATATACCCGACCTCGGTCCCAGGCGTTCCGCGATAGCTATGGAGTTCATCCACCACGAGGTGGAATATATGATTGGGATCGGCTTCGAGCCACTGCCGGGTGAGGTCGAATATTGGCGCCTCGATATCCCGCATCAGCATGATATTCAGCATGCTGTAGTTCGTAATTAGAATATCTGGTGGCGCTTCCTGCATATCCCAGCGGCTCCACATCTCGCCGCCGTCAAACCGCGGAAAGAAGCGCTGGGCCTCAGTGCCCGCGACCCTCGTCGCCATACTGCTCAGCCGCTTCAGCTCTTTTCGCAGCTCTTCCTCGGCACCTTCTCGGTTAGGAGAACCTGAAATTGGCGTCCATCCAGTATACCGGCCGAGCCAGAACCGGTTTCCGGGGCGGTTCGCAGCTAGCCAGGATCGGACAGGATCTCCATCCAGAGCGAGACGGAGACGTGCCATCTGGTCCTCTGCCAGTGCGTTGAGCGGATACAGCACAAGCGCGCGCATGGCTGGAAGCCGCCCGCCATCCTCATGAACCCGCTGCGAAATGCGCGGATGGTACTTTCGTCTGCTCGATCCGGGCGGCGGTCCCATGTCCCACCAGTCGTTCCGGGGTGCAGCCCCGAGCCCAGGCCACCCGGCGGATTCCCTTACAAGGGCAGCAAGGACCGGTAGATAGATCGCCTCCGTCTTGCCGGAACCGGTGCCGGTCAGAATAACCGCATCTTCGCCACGCAGCGTACTAGCCCTAAGCATCTCAACCTGGTGGGCATGGAGCTCCAGCGGAGTGCTTCCGCGTCGCGGAAACAGCCCGCCTTCTCCGATCTGCGCCAGTTCGCCTACCCGTCCCGGCGTCCAGCCCGGCGAACCGCCGAGCACTTCAGCAACTGCGCTGCCGATGTCGTGCCCGCTGCCGGAATATGGCGGCTGCGGTTCGACAAGCGGCTCGCGATAGAGCACGCCGTCACGGTCGAGAAGCCGGCGGCGTGCCTGTACCACTTCTTCAAATCGGAGATCGAATGGACTGTCGAAATAACGGAGATAGGCGCTCTTCAGTGATTCGAAAGTATCGATCAGATTGGTCATGCCAGCCTCAGTCCAGTAATTTCCAGCGCAAGCCTGGCCACTCCAGGCGGAACACCGGAGAAGCAGACTCGCCGGTTTTCCTTGTCGAAGTACGGCGGCATTCCTGTGCACATTGAAAGCGCCCGTGCGATCACCCGCGGTGGATACAGCTGTCCGGGAACGCTAAACGTTCCTAGCTCCGCATCCCACATAGCTGCCTTGAGCTTCGCCGCCACGACTAGCCTTCCAGCGCGGTCATCGATGTACGCCGATTTGTCAGTCCCCATCTTGATTATGCTCACCCAGTCCCAGTCCCGCTTTATTCGGAACAATCCGCCCCGCGATTCTGCTGCCTCATCAAGCGTCGAATTGGTCCAGCCGATCCTCGACCGCGAGAACCGGCGAACTGTCACGACCCGGCCGCTGACCATCTGGCACGGTGTCCGCGGCCACTCCTTTACAGACGGAGTACATGCAAGAAGCGTGAAGGCTGAATCCCGCTGAAATACCACTCCCGCTTCGTCCGCCGCTGCCTCAAGCCCAGAACAGCTGGACGAACTGATGCGAATAAGCTCCGGCACATCCGCAACGCGCCACCGTGAAATTTCCGCCCCATACCGTTCGCATGCAGCCCCTAGTCGCGAGAGCAGTCCGGACGTGCGTGCGCCACATAGAACAGCTTCCCACGACCGGCCATTTGCCGGGAGGCCAGCCAGGACTGGAGGCGCGATGCGCCAGGCGTCCCTGTCCACAACCTCAACGTGACCGAGGACGGCCATCGTCTCAACCATCAGCCGTCCAGATCTCTGGCCGACCAGATCAGGAGGCAGGTCTGCAACCCGGCCTGAACAACGAAATGACATCCATTCCAACAGAATGTCCGTCATCGCTTTCTCCAGATCCGCCGAGCCCGCTGCTTTGCATTCCGCCAAACACGCTCCCCATCGGTGTCCGCACCTTCCAGACCCAGCCGACGAGCGGCAACCGAGTGAACGGTTTCCGCCCAGTGCTGATCCGGACTGGACCGGCTGCCGCGTTTGGCCCTGGACCCCAGCCAGACAATCCGGCCCTGCTTCCGCCGCAAGCCTGTCGCAGCAATCAGGAAGCAGGGCGCCTCGGACATCATCGCAACCGATGCAGGCGCATCGCTGCGCGGCATCAGCGGTACCGCCTGCCGCCGTTCACCGAGCGCGACAAGTACGGGAAGGCTTGCCGCAGCGATGACCGTCTCGCCCTCAGGACCCCGCACCGCGGCTCCACAAATGCCTGCGCGGCTCCACGGCTTGTGTGAATCCGCGCCGAAGCGTGCAGGATGTGCATCCCAGAACTGCCATTCCCCATTCATCACAGGATCGCTGATGATCTGATAGGTAAAAGACGGTCCGGGGACGACATCGATCAAGTGGTGACCCGGGCTGTCCCAGCCGTCTGCCTCCCATGCTCCGTCGGCAACCTTCTTTGCAGGCATGCCGCCGATCGAAACCGAGGCGCCATCCGGCAGTGGCGCGATGGCGATCCTGGGCGGGGTACCCTCTGCATAGACTGTTGCTCTGATCGCAAGTCCGCCAGTCAGCGATATCCCGATTTCTGTCCCTGGATCGAGCGGACTAAATCGCGACGGAAGCGGCGCTCCTGCTGCATGACGGGGACAGTACCCTGATAGCACCGCCCATCCATCAGGTATTCCATGCCAGTGTTGATGAGATACCAGGGAGGGCGACCCAGTCGCAACGGCAGCAGCCCGGACCACATCTTCGTCATCAGTCCTACAAATTACCGCATGCGTAGCGTCAGTCTGGGCAGATCCGACTGAAATCATTCCCGACTCGGCTGGATTCTCTGAAAAAACGTGTACCGCTCGCGCTGCACGTAGCCATTGGTGGTTCTCTTTCGACCCAATGCGAAGCTCTCCGCTAAGCAGCTCTCCAGTCCAGCCAAGGACAAGATCGTCATATCGATCAGCATCGAAAGCTTCGACCGGGCCTTCGCCATCCAAAAGTGGCTGGATACGCTCCGGAAATCCTTCCGGACGCATCAGAATTACAGACAGTCTGGCGTTCCGCTGAACCGGGTCCAACATAAGCCGAAGCCGCGCCTCTGCCGGCGGGCTCGGAGCCCCTGTACCTTTTCCAGACGCGTTGCCGGCCGCGCGTCGCAGGCCACGCCGATCCCGATAAACCGCAGGCTGCCCCTTCGGTTGTAGGTTGGTCGGCGCCTCTTCTCCGGCCAGCGTCGGGATCTCCTTACTATCCGTTTCTTCCTCTTCAGACGCTGGCTTTACCTCCGTCCCCAGTAGTACCTCCGGGTTCTGTAGCTCGCGAGGCCTAGACACTTCCGCTTCCGCCTGCTCACCACATCCGCTCTTCTCTTCGCCTTCAACTGAATCGCCGACGTTCCCGCTCAACCGCTCCTCCGTCGCAGGATGCACATCGGCATTTTCCATTTGTTCACCTAGGCCGACAGGGCTGGAATGAGCCTCCTCGCTCCCGGATGCCGCCGCCGAGGTATCCTCTCCTTCCGGCCGGTTATCCGCTTCAGTATCTGCCTCAATCGCGGTTTCCAGGCTTTCATCCCGGCTGGCCGGCACGCGGGACGCCGTTACGTCTGGCTCAACCCTTGCATCTTCGCCGCTCTCATCACGTCCGGCGACAGTCCTGGTATCCCCTCCAAACTCTCCTCCCGACGCACGGTCCGCCTCAGCTTCTTCCTCACACACCTTAGGCGCGGCATCTACGCAAACGACATCCTCACCCACGGACTCATCAATAGCAGTGAAATCCTGCGCCTCCTCCCCCTTGTCATCGGTCTGGTGCTGCGTGCCAGGCTTCTCGCCTCCTTTGTCCGCTATAGCTCCGCTCTGCCTTTCGTGATCATCTGGCAAATGCTCCATTCGACCGCCCAAGAACCTGCCTTTCGTCTGGACGGTCCCAATCTTTTTCTCTGAGGGACTTTCTGATGGCGCGTCAAACGCCCCAACGCCCGCTTCATCTTCAATGGCCGCGCACGAAGACGCCGATTCGGTCTTTGTGCTGGAACCTGTCTTTGGTTTGCTCTTGGCGTTGCCGATTGTTTCGTCCGCGAGGGTTCGCTCATCTTCGGGGGCTTGGGACGCCTCCTTCATCTCGCCTACTATGTCAGCTCCGCGAAACGATCCACTTTCGACCGGCTCTCCATTTTCTTGCAGCTTGGCTGTCACCCGCGACTTTGTTGCACTTCCCATCACCCGGCCCGCCCTCCGGTACCACAGCAATGCGCCGAGCCCAATTAGACCGACTGCAAGTATCGTGAGGAGCAGAAACAGCATGGGATTGCCGCTAACGCGCGAGCCTTATCGTTCTTCTGACAGCGCTGACGCTTCCAGTAGACCAGCGGCAGTGCGCGCTATAGCCAGCCCCATCAGCGGCGGAACAGCATTGCCTACCTGCTTTAGCTGCTGGCACTCGCTGCCCATGAAAACAAATCCGTCATGAAAAGACTGCAGGCGCGCTGCCTCTCGCACAGTGATCCACCGGTCGTGTTTCGGATGGATCCACTCCGACAAGTCGCGATGCATCTGCGCCAGAATAGTGTAAGATGGCTTGTCTGGATGAAGGCGCCGCCACTTGTGTCCACGGGTGCCATTCCATAGTTCCGGAGGCAAACTGTCCCCACGGCCGCCGGGGACAATTTCCGCAACAATCCTCCTCCGCCTTTCCCTGATCCCCTTGGTATGGTGATTGTGCAGCGCGTCCGCCTCCAAATGTCCGCGTTTGCGTTCCGACGGCAATAGCGGCGAGTCCCAGTCCAGCCGCATCAGCTTTTGGTAGTCCGAGTACCACCCTCCTGACTTTTTCGGATATGGAAGTGGCCCATCATCTTCCGACACTGCTTCCGGCAGGTCCGACAGCGCTTCGCGTACCGTGACCGTATTGGATGCCTTCTGCGCATCGATTAATCTTTCAGCTGCATTGACAAAATCATCCGGAAAGGGAAGTCCGTCGCGCAGCCCTAGAAAGAACACCCGCCTTCTTTTCTGCGGCACCCCAAATTCAGACGCCAGTGCCTTAAGGATTGCGACGCGCTTATATCCAGCTCTCCCGAACGCACGCTCTATTTTCGTTTTGAAATGACCATTACTCATTGCCAGCATGTTGGGAACATTCTCCATGACGAACGCCCTAGGCTTTAATAGCCTGACGACTCGAACAAACTCCTTATA
Organism: uncultured Binatia bacterium (SeqCode); assembly: GCA_965218305.1. Classification (GTDB taxonomy): domain Bacteria; phylum Desulfobacterota; class Binatia; order UBA9968; family JAJDTQ01; genus JAJDTQ01. Next base: position 1,836,294 of record OZ244617.1, read on the forward strand.
CATCCGGTTCCTTGGGTCAGACATTGTTCTCGGCCCGATCTGGCTAAACCCCTGACATGGAGGCCCCCCATAAACGACGTCTATCTTTTCACTGATAAGTTCCTTTAGCCCTGGCGTTCCCTCCTGTTCCTCTCTGAGAAACCGTTCTATCTTGCTCCGAAACAAAGGAACGTCATTGAAATTCTCTGCATGTGTAAGACATGCCTGAACATCTGCTTCTACCGCACAAAGCACTTTCCACCCCGCGAGCTTGAACCCCTCGCAAAAGCCGCCCGCACCGCTAAAAAGAGAGAGACACTGTAACATCACTATATGTTTCCCCGAATTCCCATTACTTCACCAGACAATGCTTTACGCCTAATCAACAAGCTCTACTGCTACAAACGTCTGCACCCTTCTACATGCTCGCAACTCTGACCAGAAGGCTGAGTGAAGTGGTCCCGGAAAATCGTACAGGTAGCTAAGGTGTATTAGGTTGATGCGCCGGATCGATGAGCTGTTTCTGAGCTACCCGTTCTACGGCAGCCGCCAGATGGTCCGCAGGTGGCACCATCACCTCGATGGCCAGCTCCCGTTCAGCCTCGGCGCGCTTGTCCACGACTGGCTTCCCTCAGTTTATGCACCATCTGACACGCCGATTTCTTTCTTACTTATCTCCTAACTCTAAGGGAAAGGCAAAACCAAATGGGCTCGTCTTACACACGCCCCTTGGGCAGGTAACAGTAGCCCGTGCCCCGTTGCGCATCGCCCAAGAAACTCCGGTTGAGAAAGGCTAACGTTGAACTTGTGAGAGAGCGTGCTACCGATTTGCCCGCCCTATAGTGGCTAGTCAAACGAATCCAGGAAACCGTCTTGAAAAGAAAGGAAGGACGAGCACGCGCCGGGGGACGCGTTGGTTGAAGTGAATCCGCTTGCGATTCGCTTACGGCGGTAATCGTACCGGGAAAGGTTCTTAGGGAAAATAACGGGAAATCAATGAGTTACGAGTGTCGGGAAGGGGGAGCTCCCATTGGTGTCCAGAACGACCCTCATGTCCTAGAGGGTCGGACTTCCGCCCGGTACTCTTCCACCAGCGGCGATACGTCTTCAGGGCCGATACCCAAGGCTCTTGCACGCTGTTCCCCGTACTGGAAAAGCTGCCGCCACTCACACTCCTCTATGTAGCGGAGCAAGGCCTCCCGAACCAACTCGCTCCTGCTCCGTCCCTGCTGTTTCATCACCTGGTCTACCCGGTCCGCGATTGCCGGGGAAAGGGAGAAGGTGATGGTTGTGGTCGATCGGGGCATGTCCGCTCCTGTTACCGAGTGTTAGTGGCAAGCCTGGGGTGACGTGGGTCAAGTCCGGGATGACGAAGGGAGCCGGGCGTCAGGCGTAGTCCTGTGTGAGCAGCTCCAGCAGGTGCCCGTTGGGGTCCCTGAAGTAGACGCCGCGCCCGCCGTTCCAGGTGTTCGTCTCCATGTCGGTAGAGCTCCTCGGTCCGCTGCCGTACTCCAGGCCGACTTCCTTGATCCTCCCGAAGATCTCGTCGAAGTCCTGCTCGCTCACCTTGAAGGCGTAGTGGTGGTGCTCCACCGTCCGACGGTCGTCCAGGTCCAGCGTCAGGGACTGGGAGACGATGCGGATCGGCTGGAAGTGCCCCAGAGGCTCCTGGTGCTCAAACCCGAAGATCTTCTCCCAGAAACGGGCCGACTCTTCCTTGTCCCGCACAGGCACGATCGTGTGATTGAGCTCGATAGTCATCGGAACCTCCTTGGCGTTTGGAAACCCACTCGCAGCCGCAAGGTACCACGCACGCCGAGAGGCAGCAAAGCAAACGCTACTGCTGGGCCGGTCATCCGAGCGAGTTCGCTGGCGAGCCGGCAGGTCTCTTCATTCTTGATGTTGAGGCTCATGGGCATGTATATGGTAGATGACGTTGCGTCAATTCCACCTCTCAGAGACCAGATTGTTGCCGCCTGACGACTTCGAGCACCGACTACGAACGCCTCCGATGACGCTCTCGGCGAGCTTCCCGATGTACGACTTTGAGGAGGTGCGCGGCGCCCACGAGGTTCTCTGGAACAGTGTCGCGCGGAAGCTGGAAAGGGCGGGAGTGGAAGGGGTTCCCGCGGCTCTCGATCGATCCCGGAGCGTCCACGAGTTGTGGACCGATCCGGGGCTGCTGCTCAGCCAGTGCTGCGGGGCCGACCTCGTCGGCCGCTATGCCGGAACGCTCGCCCTGGTCGCCACGCCGCTCTACCGCGCGCCCGGTTGCGACGGTTGCTGGTACTCAAGCGTGGTCCTCGTGGCCGAGGATTCGCCTGCCACGGAGCTCTCGGACCTGCGCGATGCAGTGTGCGTGGTCAACAGCCACGAGTCCCACTCGGGGGCGAACGCGCTGCGAGCTCAGGTCGCCCCGTTGAATCGGCGTGGCCGCTTCTTCTCGCGGATCGTCACGAGCGGCTCCCACCCCGCGAGCGTCGCCACGGTCGCGCGGGGCGAGGCCGATGTCGCCGCCATCGACTGCGTCACGTATGCCTGTCTCGATCGCTACCGCCCTTCCCGGCTCGAAGGGACCCGCCGGCTCTGCTACACGGCGCGTGCCCCCGGAATTCCCTTCGTGACTCGGGCCGGGAGCGATTCGAATCGAATCCGGCACTTGCAGAGCGCGCTCCTGGAAGCCTTCGAGGAGCCGGAGGTCCGCGCCGCCGGCGCCGCGGTGTTCATCGACGGCGTGGAGATCCTTCCGCTTTCCGCGTACGAACGGATTGTCGAGTTCGAACGCCTCGCCGCCGCCCAAGGCTATCCCGAGCTGCGCTGAGCGTCGCGGTCGACCTTAGCCTCTGACCACCCGCCCGGCTTCGATACGCACGCCGTAATCACTTGCTGCGCTCTCCGCTGTGATGTAGCCGCGGTCCAGATCTCGCTGGATCAGCTCGATGGCACGCTCGTGGGGGTGGCCCCAGCCGCCGCCGCCGCCGGTTTCGAGGATGGCGCGGTCGCCGGGCTGGAGGCGATAGTTCCGGGCCTTGCCCATGGTCTCGGTCTCGCCCGATGCCTTGATGATCGTTACGCAACCGGGCTTGGCGGCCTTGCCGCCGCGTACGCCCCAGGGCGGACATTTCCTGCGGTCGACGTTGGTGTTGAGCGTGCAGGGATAGAGGATCTCGTACTCCTTGCGAAAGCCGAGCCCGCCCCGGAACTTGCCCGGGCCGCCCGAATCCTCGCGCAGCGAAAGCGAGCGCACGCGGAACGGCAGAAGCGATTCCTGCAACTCCATCGGGATCAGCCGTGTGTCGCCGTGCGCCATGGTTCGGAACGGCCCCGCGCCATCGTTCCCGTCGCCCGCGCCCCAGCCGCCGTGACCGCTGTCATGGCCGTGGAAGCGCCTTCCATCGGCCCAGTTGCCGTAGACCTGGAAGCCCGAATGGGTTCCGAAATGGGCGCCGGTGGCAAGGTGCGGCACGGCGTCCCCGAGACAGCGGATCACCGTATCGATGACGGTCGGCAACGGGAACGGATAGCCGGCCATCGGCGCGTCGGGCCGCGCGCTCAGGATCTTGCCCTCCGGCAGGATCAGTTTGAGCGGCCGGTAAACGCCTTCGTTGGCGGGCTCCCTCGGCGCGATCAGGTACTTGAAGGCGACCCGCGCCGCGGTGACGCCGCCGCCGAAATAGCCTGAGTTCAGCGGACCCGGCACCTGATCGGCGAGCCCGGAAAAATCGACGGTCAACTCCTCGCCCTCGACGATGACCTTGACGCCGATGGGCACGGGCTCGGTGCCGAGGGAATCGTCGTCGAGGAACGCCTCGCTTTCATAGACGCCGTCAGGGATGTCGCGAATGCGCGCGCGCGACGACGCTTCGCCCTGTTCCAGAATCGTCTCGATAGCGGCAAAGAAGGTGTCGATGCCATATTTGTTGGCAAGCGCGAGCGTAAGATCGCGGCCCAGGAAGCATCCCGCAAGCTGCGCCGAGATGTCCCCCATCAGATCCACGGGCATCCGCGTGTTGTTCTCGATGATGCGGTAGATCTCCTCGATGGGCTCGCCTTTCGACCACAGCTTGATCGAACGGAGCTGCAGCCCCTCCATGAAGATGTCGGTGGATCCGTGCATCACGCCGCCGATATCGATCCAGTGGACGTTGATCGCGAAGAAGCCGAGCAAGGTCGCGCGGTCGGGCCCGCCGTAGATCGGCGTGTACATGACGGTGTTGTTCAGGTGCTGCCCCTGCACGGCGGCATGATTGCAGACCACGACGTCGCCGTCATGGAACCGGCCGTAGGTCTTCAGCCCGTCACGGACCGCGGTCCCGACGGCATCGGCCACGAAGGGCGGCATGCCGCCCGTCGACTGGGCGACGAGTTGCCCGCCTACGTCCACCAACCCCACCGCGAAGTCCTTGTATTCGTAGACATAGGGGCTGAATGCCGTGCGCGTGATGTTGGCGTCGATCTGGTTGGTGATCGAAACGACGCCGCACCGGATGACCTCGAGCGTGATCGGATCGATCTTCACGGGGGCGTCCGGGGCTTGCATGGCTCTATTCATCGTCTTTCTCCACTCTCTCTCCGCGCTTCGAGCGCTCGGGCGGGCGACCGCCGGTCGCCCCTACAGGTCATCGCGCCTTGCCGACCACAAAATGCCCTCGCATCTTCATAGCCGTATTTGTGACGCAGAACACTAGCCCATTCCCGGCAGCGCTGCCTGCCGTCGTCTCATTCGCCGCCGCATTCGATGCGGATCTCGCCCATGCCGCCGATTTCGAAGCGGTCGCCCGGCCAGATCAGCGTGGTGGAGCCGTACTCCTCGATGACCGCCGGGCCATCCGCTGCGAATCCCGGCTCCAGCACGTCGCGGTCATAAATCGCCGTATCCACGGTTCCCCCGGCACTGCCGAAATAGACCTGGCGGGTCTGTGGCCCCGGCGCCTTGGCCGATGACGCCTGGCGCCGCAGATTCGCGATATCCGGGTGCCGCAACCGGGCGAAGGCCGACAGATGCAGGGCCTGAAGCTCGGACGGGGCCTTCGAGTCGGCGTGCCCGTAGCGGCGTTCGTAGTCGCGCTCGAAGGCCTGCCTGATTTCGGCCACGCTGCGCAGCCCCGTGAGCGGCACGTGGATGTTGTTCCGCTGGCCGCGATAGCGCATCTCCGCCTTGCGCTCGAAGAACACGTCGTCGGTGGCGAAATCCCGGCGCAGGGCTGCCGCGGCCTCGGCCTCCATGCCGCGGAAGGCGGCATCCATCCTGCCCACCAGCGCGTCATCGAGCAGCCCGGTGAAGGTCTCCGACGCGTCGACCTGCGCGTCCGCCAGCAGCATGCCGATGGCCGAGAAATTGCCGGGTTCCGGCGGAATCACGACGGTGGGGACGGACAGCTCGCGTGCCAGCGCAGAGGCGTGCAGCGGGCCGCCCCCGCCATAGGCGAACAGGACGAAATCGCGGGGGTCGAGCCCGTGCTCCACCGAGACCTGGCGGATCGCGCCGGCCATCAGCACCGTTGCGATCGAGACGATGCCGTCCGCGGTCCGGATCAGCCCCTCTTCACCCTGGTAGTTGAGCGGCCCGGCGATCTTTTCGGCGATGGCGCGTCGCGTCGATTCGAGCCCCAGGCTCAGCTCGCCGCCGAGGAAACGATCGGGGTTGAGCCGGCCCAGCACGAGATTGGCGTCGGTGACGGTGGGCTCGGTCCCGCCGCGGTCGTAGCACACCGGCCCGGGCGTCGAACCGGCGCTGTGCGGTCCGACATGCAGGCGGTTCTGATCGTCCAGCCACGCGATGGAGCCGCCGCCCGAACCGACCTCGACGACATCGATGACCGGCCATTTGATGGGAAAGCCCTGAACGTAGCCGTTCACGTAGTAGATGGACTCGACGGTGAACCGGCCGTTTTCCACCAGGGCACATTTCGCGGTGGTGCCGCCCATGTCGAAGGCGACGACATTGGCGATGCCGAGCGCCTCGGCATAGGCGCCGGCGCCGATGCAGCCCCCGATGGGTCCCGATTCGACCAGGCCCACCGGCTGGCGGCACGTGCGCTCCACCGACAACAGTCCGCCGTTCGAGCCCATCATGAACAGCGTGCCGTCATAGCCCTGGGAACGGAAATCGCTCTCCAGACGGCGCACATAGGTATTCACCTGCGGCCCGACAAAGGCGTTGGCCGCAACGGTCGAGGTACGCTCGTACTCGTACCACTGGCGCGTCAGCTCGGTGCTGTAGGTGACATAGACACCGGGCAGCAGGCGTTTCAGGATTTCGGCGGCCTGTTCTTCGTGCGTGGGATCGAGGAAGGAGCTCATGAAAAAAACGGCCACCGCCTCGATTTCCAGGCGCTTCAGCTCATCCGCCAGGATTTCGAGGGCACCGGTATCGAGCGGCACCAGCACTTCGCCCTTCGCGTCGATCCGCTCGGGCACCTCGAAGCGCAGCTCGCGCGGGATCAGCGGCTCGTCCCGCTGGTAGTGCAGGTCGAACGGGTCGGGCCGGTTGGCGCGGGCGATCTCCAGCACATCGCGGAAGCCTTCCGTGGTGACCAGGGCGCATTTCGCTCCACGCCGCTGGATCAGCGAGTTGATGACCAGCGTAGTCCCGTGATTGAGGAAGTTGGCCTCGGCGGGCTTGAGGTCTCCCTTCCTGAAGCAGTCGAGGATCCCCTCGACAAAATTCCCGTATGTCGTCGGGCTCTTGGTATAGATCGCGTTGCCGGTATCGTGATCGAACGCGACAAGGTCGGTGAAAGTGCCTCCGATATCCACGGCGACGACATGCGGCATCAATTTCTCCAGTGTATGTCGTGAACGGTGCTGCCCGCCGAACGGCAGGTCAGGTGAAGATCTTCGATCCTTGTCATCGGGAACTAACGCGTGCCGGTTCCGTCCGGCAGGATGCGCACGCCGTAATCGCGCAGCGCACTTTCCTCTGAAACGTATCCACGACGGACGTCGAGAGCGACCTCGACGGCGGGCCGATCCGTGGGCGGACCGTAACCGCCGCCTCCACCCGCCTCCACCAATACCAGATCGCCGGGTTCAACCGGTACGCCTTCCGTTTTGTAATAGACCTCGGGCTCGGTGGCGCCGTTGCGATAGACCGAGACCTGTCCCGACTTGCCTGCCATGCCGCCGAGCACGCCCCAAGGCAAGCAGTGGATCCGGTCGAAATTGGTCCAGAGCTGACACGGGGCGAGGATGCGGTATTGCTTCCGGAACCCGAACCCGCCACGATACCGGCCCGGCCCGGAGGAATCCTCGCGCAGCGAGAGTTCCTCGTAGCGGTAGGGATAGATCGTTTCCTGGAGTTCCATCGGGATGATCCGCGTGTCCCCATGCGCCATCGAGCGAAACGGACCGGCGCCGTCATGGGTCGCGCACGCGCCCCAGCCGCCGTGCGCCGAATCATGGCAATTGAAGAACGCGCCGTTCGGCCGGTGGCCGAAGAATCCGACCGACGAATAGGTGCCGAAATGGGCCCCCGTCGCCTGTTCGGGCATGGCCGTCTGCAGCGCCTTTATGATCGTGTCGATAATCGTCGGGAAGGGAAACCCGTAGTGCTGCATCGGCGCGGTGGGCCCGGCGCTGACCAGCTTGCCGTCGGGCAGGATCAGCTTGAGCGGCCGGAACGTACCCTCGTTTGCCGGCTCGCCTCGGGCAATCAGGTACATGAAGGCGACGCGGGCCGTGGTGACGCCGCCCCCCTGGCGGCCGGAGTTGAGGCGGCCCTCCACCTCTCCCGGCATGTCGGTATAGTCGACCGTCACTTCCGTTCCCTCGACCACCACCTGCACCTTGATCGGGAGACGCCGGTCGTTCACGCCGTCATTGTCGAGGAACGACTCGGCCTCGTAGGTCCCGTCCGGAATGGCGGCAATGCGCTTGCGAATGGCGGTCTCGCACTGGTCGAGCATGACCTCCAGCGCATTGTGATAGGTGTCGAGCCCAAACCGCTCGGCGAGCTTCACCGTGAGATCGCGGCCGAGCAGGCAGCCGCCGAGTTGGGCCTCGATGTCGCCCAGGAGTTCTATCGGAAAGCGCGTGTTGTTCTCGATGACTCGATAGACCTCTTGGATCGGCTCGCCCTTCGACCACAGCTTCACGGTTCGGAGCTGCAGCCCTTCGGAGAAGATGTCACCGCCGCCCAGCGAGCGGAAATTGCCGCCGATGTCGATCCAGTGGCAGTTGATGGCCATGAAACCGATCAGCTCGCCGGTGCCGTCCGGGCCGGCAAAGATCGGCGTATACATGACCGTGTTGTTCAGGTGCTGGCCCTGCACGGCGGCGTGGTTGCAAAGCACCACGTCTCCGTGGTGCAGACGCTCTTTGCCGTAGATCTGCAAGCCGTCGCGCACGGCGGCGCCCACCGCGTCGGCGACGAAGATCGGCATCCCGCCGTTGCACTGGGCGATGAGCCGCCCGTCCGCGTCGGTCATGCCGACGGCGTAGTCCTTGTATTCATAGATGTACGGGCTGAAGGCCGTGCGCGTCATGTTCGCGTCGATCTGATCGTTGATCGACACGATGCCGTGCCGGATCACCTCCAGGGTGATGGGGTCGACCGCGTGACCATTGACCGCGTGACCATCAGCCGCGTGACCATCGGCCACGCTTGGGGCCTGTCGGGTGGCAACCACCGATGACTCCGTGCCGCTGCACCGGATGCGAATCTCCCGGTAGAGACCGATCTCGAAGCTGTCGCCGGGCCAGACCACGGTGGTCGCTCCGTATTCCTCGATGATCGCGGGCCCTTCGCCCTTGAAGCCGGGTGCAAGCTCGTAGCGCTCGTATATATTCGCGTCGGTCCAGCCGCCGGCCGTGGAAAAATAGACGGGCCGCGTACCGCGGTTGCCGTCCGTTCCGCCCGGGCTGCGGTAGAGCCCCGCAAGGTCCGGCCGGCGAAGCTTGGCGAATGCCGACAGATGGAGGGCCTGGATCTCGGCTGCGGCGCGGGTGTCGGCGTGGCCGTAACGGCGCTCGTAGTCGCGATCGAAAATCGCGCGTATCTCCGCCGGACCCTCGAGCGCGGGCAGCGTGACCTTGATGTTGTGGCGTTGGCCTCGGTAGCGCATCTCGGCGGCGCGCTCGAACATCACCTCGCCGACGCCGATCTCCTCGCGGAGATCCTCCGCGGCCTTGGCCTCCATCGCCTCGAACCTCTCGCCCATCCCCGCGACGGTGCGCTCATCGAGAACGCCGGCGAAGGTCTCCGACGTATCGAGCCGTGCATCGGCCAGCAACATGCCGGTGGCCGAGAAATTGCCGGGCTCGGGCGGGATGACGACAGTCGGGATCGAGAGCTCGTGGGCGAGGGCGACGGCGTGCAGCGGACCGCCGCCGCCATAGCTGAACAGCACAAAGTCGCGCGGGTCGCGGCCGTGCTCGATGGTCTGGCGGCGGATGGCGCCGGCCATGACCACGGTGGCGATGGAGAGGATGCCCTCGGCGAGCTCCACCGCGCCCTCGTCGCCGGTATAGCCGAGGGACGGCGCGATGTTCTCGAGCAGGGCGGCCTTGGCTGTCTCCACCTCGAGCATGAGCTCGCCGCCGAGGAAGCGGTCGGGCGCGAGACGACCGAGCAGAAGGTTTGCGTCGGTCACCGTCGGCTCTTTGCCGCCGCGGCCGTAGCACACCGGTCCGGGCGTCGATCCCGCCGAACGCGGTCCGACGTGCAGCCGGTTCTGCTCGTCGAGCCAGGCGATGGAGCCGCCGCCCGAGCCGACCTCGATGACGTCGATGACCGGTGCCTTGATGGGGAAGCCCTGTATGTAGCCGCCCGCGTAATAGACCGAATCGACGGAAAACCGTCCATTTTCCACCAGTGCGCATTTCGCGGTCGTGCCGCCCATGTCGAAAGAGATGACGTTGTCGTACCCCAGCGCCTCGGCATAGGCCGCCGCGCCGATGCAGCCGCCGATGGGGCCCGATTCCACCAGCGAGATCGGCTGGCGGCAGGAGCGATCGGCCGAGAGCACGCCGCCGTTGGAACCCATCATGAACAGCGTGCCCGAAAATCCGCCCGTGCGCAGTTCGTCGTCGAGCCGGCGGACATAGGTCGAGACCTGCGGGCCCACATAGGCGTTGGCGGCGACCGTGGCGGTGCGCTCGTACTCGTACCACTCGCGGCAGAGCTCGGTGCCGCCGGTCACATAGACGCCGGGCAGCAGCTCGGCGAGCTCGGCGACGGCGCGCTCCTCGTGTTGGGGATTGGCGTAGGCGTTCATGAAGGAAACCGCGACGGCTTCGATGCCGTGCGCCTTCAGGTCCCGCGCGAGACCGCGCAGCTCGCCGGTATCCAGCGCGGTGACCACCACGCCGTCGGCGCCGATGCGCTCGGACACCTCGTAGCGCCGTTCGCGCGGGATCAGCGGCTCGTCGCGCTGATAGTGCAGATCGAACGGGTCGGGGCGGTTGCCGCGCGCGATCTCCAGCACGTCGCGGAAGCCCCGGGTGGTGACGAGGGCCGCGCGGTTGCCGCGGCGCTGGATGATCGCGTTGATCACCAGCGTCGTACCATGGTTGACGAACCGCGCGTCCGCCGGCGCGACGCGGGCCTTGCGCATGTATTCCAGGATCCCGTCCACAAAATTGTCGTATGTCGTCGGGCTTTTGGCGAACAGGACGCCCGCCGTCTCGTGGTCGAAGGCGACGAGGTCGGTAAAGGTGCCGCCGATGTCGACGGCGATAACGTATGCCATGGCCGGTGCCCCTGTTCAGCGTCTACAACATTCCAACGGTCACGCGGCGCGCGCCGCCGGGTTCCAATTCAGGCATGCCGGCAGGCCTCGGACGGACAGTGCCGGATTCATGCGTCGCCTCGGGCCGAGAGCAGTCCGGAGGTTGTCAATAGGACGACTCTCACGTGCCCGGGCCACCCGGACCGGCGCTCACGAGCTCAGCTTCAGTATCCTCGCGGCGTTCCCGCCCAATACGGCATCGACATCGCTGTCGGTAAATGTGTACCCGTGCTCCTGTGCCAGGGAAGGGAGTCGCCGATAGATCTCGACGGTGTCCTTGAGGGACATCTGCTGGCGCATGTGCGGGAAGTCGGTGCCCCAGAGGATGCGTTCGATCCCCAGGTAGTTGCGCATGTGGTCCAGGGCGGCGAGGGTCTCGCGGGGGTGGTCGCGCAGCTTGGTCTGCCACTCGGACAGGTCCACCACTACGTTCTCATGGGTGCGGGCAATGATGGCGCAGTCGGCCCACCAATGGCCGCCGGCATGGCCCATGATCATCTTCAGGCGCGGGAAGTCGACGGCCACCTGGTCGAACTCCAGGGGATGGGAGAAACGGCTGTACAGCAGCGGATGGAAGCGCTCCCCGGAGTGAAGCAGCGCGGGCACGTCGTACTTGATGCAGATCTCATAGATCGGGTAGCAGGCCCGGTCGTGCGGGAAATAGCCGACGGTAGGGTGAAGCTTGATGCCGGCCACGCCCCATTCCTGGATGGCGCGTTCGTATTTCTCGGGCGCTCCCGGCCGGCGCGGATCGATCCCATAGAAGGCGACGATCCGTTGCGGGTGACGCTTCGCGGCCTGTGCCAGGATCCAGTTCTCCTGGTCGATGGTGAAGTGCGGCGTGCCCAGGCGGTCGCCGTAGTCGGCCACGAGGAGCGCGGATGCGTCCACGCCGGACGCTTCCATCTCCGCGGCATGCTCCTGCGCGGTCGTTTCCCAGTCGGGCTTCTCGGGCGCTACGCCATCCGCGGCTGCCTGCGCGTCGTAGTAGCGCTGATTCCCGCGCCAGAAATGCCGGTGTATGTCGATGACCATCATGCCCCCTTGATTGTATGCCGCTGCGCGGAACCGTCGACTGACGTCCGTCCGGCTGAACAAGCTACCACCCGCGAACGGGGCGGGCAATGCGGGCTCGATCGGTTGACAGCGCATCCCGGAACGCCTTAGCAGAAGAGGTCAAGGATGCACGAACCGTAATGAACGGAGGAGGCGATGCCTGATTGGAAGCTGTTTTCCGCCGACGACCATGTAGACCTTCCGTACCTGCCGGGTGACTTGTGGGTAAAGCGGGTGCCGCAGAAATACCGGGACCGGGTCCCCCGGTTGGTCGAGACCGAGGAAGGGTGGCACTGGCAGGCTGAGGGCAAACTCTTCGGTGCACGTTACAGATACGACAATTACACCAGCATCAGGTTCGGGAAATCCACGACTCCCGTGATCCAGGAACCCGGCCGGTGGCGGCCCACGACACCCGAGCTCCGTCTCCAGGACATGGACCGGGACGGGGTCGAATGCCAGGTGATGTACGGCGGGCTGATTGCAGGGTTTCAGTTGGAGGAACCCGAGCTGAACACCGTGAGCATACGGGCGTACAACGAGTGGATCGCGGAGTTTTGCAGCGCTTCACCCGCACGGCTGATCGGGCTGGGGTTCCTCCCGGTCCACGGGGTGAAGGCGGCGGTGGAGGAACTGCACCACTGCGCGAGGCTGGGGCTCAAGGGGGTGCAGTTCCAGGCGTTCGATGCGACCAGACGGGTCTGGGACGAAGCGTGGGAACCGCTGTGGAGCGCGGCGGAGGACACGGGACTCCCGATATCGTTCCACCAGGGCGCCGGCTTCTGGAGCACCAGCAGGACCAACGTCCCTCCCGGACGCGGAGTCGATCTGATCCGGATAACGGTGGTGGCGGCCCAGCTCGACGAGGTGCTGGCGTCGCTGGTTCTTTCCGGGGTCCTCGAGCGGCACCCGAAGTTCAGGGCGGTGCTCGGCGAGAGCTCCCTCGGCTGGATCCCGTACATCCTCCAGAAGATGGACCAGGAATACGAGATTCGGCCGCGCATGCGGCCGACCGGCGCCGGGACGCTCAAGATGAAGCCGTCCGAATACTACAAGCGGCAAGTGTACGCGACGTTCCAGGAAGACGCGGTGGGGCTGAAGCTGCTGGACGAGTTGGGGACGGACACGGTGTTGTGGGCCTCGGACTATCCCCATGGTGATTCGGTGTGGCCGCAGTCCCATGAGACCGTTGAGCGGGAGATGGCCGCCATGGACGAGACCGTCGTGCGGAAGATCACCCGCGACAATGCCAGGAAGCTCTATCTTGGCGAGGCCTGACGGCGGCCACGTCAAGGGGTCGGATTCCGCGGCCGTTGAACAGCCGGCATCCTGACCCGGGACGCGTTGTCTCAAGACGGCGCCGGCGGTGCATCCTTCAATCGAGCGCCATCGGCGTGTTCACCATCATCGAGTCCGCCATTCCGGCGCCGTCCGCGGCGCGGTCAACCTCGGGGTTATCCCAGATGGTCAGCTTTCCCTCGTCGTAGACGACCCGGCCGTCAATCTCGATGGTCTGTTGAAAGCACGCGACGTCAACGGGGGCGTGGGAACGTCCCACGTGGAAGTGCACGATCATGGGACTGCAGTGGGAATAGCCGTACCAGGCCCCGGGATTGTCAGCCCGGGCCAGGGGCACGAGGGTCTTGGGATTGACGCCTGCATGCCATGAGTCGATGAAACCGTCCGTGCTCTTCAGCGACTCATGCATCAACCCTTCCGGGTCGCCGCCCTCCAGCGAGACCACGCGGCCGTCCACCAGCTCCAATCGCATGGTCTCGGGCATGCTGCCGAAACCTGCGATATGGTCTGCGACGATCACTCCTTCCGTGGCCACCGCCACCACCGGGCTGTGCACGCCGCCGGGGAAGTTGCGGCGCGCTCGGCCGCCTTCGTCTTCAACGAAGTACGCTTGCGCCACCGTGCTCTCGCGCGAGCCGAATCTGCCCCTGACATCCGTGCCGCTGGGACTGGTGATGCGCCACGATTTCCCCGGGGCCGACAGCGCATCGAGGGTCGTCGCAAGAGCCCGTTGCACGGAGTAGGGAAAGCCCGCCCATTCTGAGGACATGAGCGAAACGGTTCGCGCCCGGTTCGGTACCCGTACCCGTGCCTCTCCGGGGAACCGCGGATGCAGAGCCTCCCGCTTGAGTGAGGGATAGTGGGCGAACAACACATCCGCTCGATCATAGGCGTCCAGGACAGCGGGCGGAATGTCGTCAGACCGATCCTTCGGGATGACAGGACCCCACACCACGTGAACATCCCCACCCCGATCCCTCGCCGATGCGATCAACGCCTCTACCACCGGCGGGTCGGCCGCCCCCTCTTCGGTGACGATGTATACGGTCTGACCCGGCTCGACCCTGGCGCAGGTCGCGACACAGTTCTGGATGCCTGCCTCGAAGTCCTCGGTCATGACGGTGCCTCCTGTACTCGCTGTCCCTTTGGGAGCCGTGCGTTGGCGCTCGGCCACTGGAAGGCATGGTGGGCCCACCTGGACTCGAACCAGGGACCTACCGGTTATGAGCCGGTGGCTCTAACCAACTGAGCTATGGGCCCGGAGATGGTGCGCTGGTGGTGAGGGGAACCCCGCCGATGACGCATGGCAGAGCCGTTTCTATCCTTCCATGAAACTCTTGAGTCTCTTGCTTCTACTAGGATGGCGCAGCTTGCGCAAGGCCTTGGCTTCGATCTGGCGGATACGTTCCCGGGTGACGGAGAATTCGTGCCCGACTTCCTCCAACGTGTGGTCCGACTTTTCACCGATGCCGAAACGCATTCGGAGAACCTGCTCCTCGCGCGGCGTCAGGGTGGCCAACACCTTCTTCGTCTGTTCCGTGAGGTTGAGATTGGACACCGCGTCGGATGGTGTCGCCACCCGCTTGTCCTCGATGAAGTCACAAAGATGGCTGTCTTCATCCTCTCCCACCGGGGTCTCGAGGGATATGGGCTCCTTGGCAATCTTCAACACCTTGCGGACCTTGTCCAGGGGAATCTCCATCTTGGTGGCGATCTCCTCGGGCGTGGGCTCACGGCCGATCTCCTGGACGAGATAACGCGAGGTCCGGATCAATTTGTTGATGGTCTCGATCATGTGCACCGGGATGCGGATGGTCCGGGCCTGATCGGCGATCGCCCGGGTGATGGCCTGGCGGATCCACCACGTGGCATAGGTGGAAAACTTGTAGCCCCGTTGATACTCGAACTTCTCCACGGCCTTCATGAGACCGATATTGCCTTCCTGGATGAGGTCGAGGAACTGAAGGCCCCGGTTGGTGTACTTCTTGGCGATGCTCACCACCAGACGCAGGTTTGCCTCGATCAACTGCTTCTTGGCCAGGTCCGCCTGGATCTCCCCGGCGTGAATCGACCGTACCCGCTGGCGAATCTCCTCGCCCGACATCTCCAGCCGTTGCTCCGTCCCCTGCACATCTTCCCGCGCCTTCCTGATGTTCTCCTGCATCTCCCTGAAGGCGATCAGGCTCATCCGAAAAGTGCCCACCGTCTTTTGCCAGGATTCCTTGCCGCCGTTGCCGGGTGACATCTCCAGGATTTCCTGGGCTGTCCTGCCGGTTTCCCTCTCGTAACGCGCCACCCTGGATTTCGCCGACTCGATCCGGCGCAGGTCGCCCTTGAGCCGGTCCACCACGGCGTCTATCTGAAGCCGGTTGAGCCGCAGCCCCTTCAAGCCCTTGACTATCTTCGTCCCACACCGGTTCAACTGGCGCTCCAGCCCCAGCCTGACATCCGCGGGGCTCCGTTTGCGCATTTTCTGCTGGACCAGTTCGCGCTCCGCCGCCATGCGGCGAAGCTTGTCTATCTGGTCCAGGAGCCGCTGCTCGTGGACTTCCTCTTCCTCCGTGTACTCCCCCTCGGCGTCCACCCCCTTGACCACCTCGGAGACGCGGATCTCGCCCTGCTCGATCCTCTCGCCGAGCTCGATCACATGCTGCACCGCGGCGGAACAGGAGAGCACGTGATCCGCCACCACTCCTTCTCCGTCTTCGATCTTCTTGGCGATCTCCACCTCTCCGTCCCGGCTGAGCAGCGACACATTGCCCATCTCGCGCAGGTACATGCGCACCGGATCACCGGTCTTGCCGGCCACGTCGCCTTCCGCGTCGTACTCGGACTCGCTGTCCTCCGGCTCGTCAACCGGCCCGTCCTCCGCCTGGGCGCTCAGCGCCACCCGCTGGTTCGCGTCCACCACCTCTATATCCATCTCGCCAAAGATGGACATGACGTCATCGAGCTGCTCCGGCGAGACGACGTCCGACGCCAGCATGTCGCTGACTTGATCGTAGGTCACATAGCCCCTTTCCTTGCCAAGATCGATCAGCCGCTTGACATCCTGCTCCCGCTTGATCAAGCGGGTTCGGGATACCTCACGAGCGGTCTTGACTGGCGTGGCGTCTACAAGCTCGGCCTCGCGCGTTCCAACCGGCGCTCTCTTTGCACGACCTCCTGCCATTGCCGCATCCTCTCTTTCTTGACCTCATCATCGCTGGTCTCTTCCGCGATACGGATCGCTCTCCGCAGTTCCTGCTCGAGCCCCCTCAGGTATCGTCGTTGCAGAAAGAACAGACAGTCCTCGGTCATTCGATCCCGCTCCTCCTCCTCGATCTCCTGTCCTTCCAGCACCAACGCACTAATCTCCGACACAAGCTCGGGAGGCAGGCCCTCGGTCAGCACGCCCACCTCCGCCTCCCCGTCCCCGAGCATCCGCCGGATCACCTCCTGCCACTTCTCCGTCACGAGCTTTTCCATCTTCTGGCCGCGCAGCGTCTCCGCCACCGACGGGAACCGCAGCATCAGCGCTACCAGTACGGACTCCGCGCGGTCTTCGCCGAGGGACCACCGCTCCGCCGTGCCACGAGCCCGGCGGCCAGCATCCCCGCCGGCGCTCGCCGGGGCTCCCGCGGCGCCGGCCTGGCGCCGCAGCAACTCTTCGCGAATACCCAGGAGATCCGCCGCCCGCCGCGCCAACTGGTCCCGATCCAGCGGATTCGTCACCTTGGCGAGCATCCGGCTGACCTCGCTCGCCAATCGGCTCTTGCCGGCGAAGCTGGTCCCGTGGTTGTCCCGCAGCCAGTTCAGGTAAAAGTCCACGATCGGCACCGCCCGCTCAAGGACCCGTTCCAACGCCGCCTTGCCCTGGGTCCTGACGAACGTGTCGGGGTCCGCGCCCTCCGGCAGGAACGCCGCCTGCCCCCAAAGACCGGCCTGCTGGAAGACCTCGAAGCCGCGGGCCGCGGCGTTGCGCCCCGCGGTATCGCCATCGAACAGCGCGACGACATTCCGGGTGTAACGCCCCAGAAGCCGCAAATGATCGGCCGTCAGGGCCGTGCCGAGGGTGGCCACCGCGTGAGTCACGCCGAACTGCGCCAAGGCCAGCACGTCCAGGTAGCCCTCCACCACCACCACCCGGTCATTGGACCGGATGCCGTCTCTGGCCTGCGCCAGGCCATAGACCTGTGAGCCCTTGTGGAAGAGCGGTGTTTCCGGGGAATTAAGGTATTTGGGTCTGCCCTCGCCGATGACCCGGCCGCCGAAGCCCGTGATCTTGCCGCCCGGCTCGGTGATGGGAAAGACAATGCGCTCGAAAAACCGATCCCGGTAGTTGCCCGGTCCCTTCTCCGCCAACAACCCCGCCTCGGCCGCGTCTGCCGGCGCAACGCCCTCTTGCCGGAACCGGCCGGCAAGGACATCTCCCCCCGGCGCGAAGCCGAGACGGAAACGCCGCCACAGGGCTTCGTCCACCCCGCGCTCGTTGAGGTAGGCCCTGGCCCGGGCGCCTCGGGAGGGGTCCAGCAGCAGCGCATGGAACAGCTCCGCCGCCTTTTCGTTCAACTGGTAGAAGTCCCCGCGCCGCGTCTCGCGCCCGCCGCCGGCAGGTCCCGAAAACACGACGCGGATGCCGTACCGTTCCGCCAGCCGTTCGATGGACTCCGGGAAAGTGAGCCCGTCGTACAGCATCAGGAACTTGAAGACATCACCTCCTGCCTGGCATCCGAAGCAGTAGAAGATCCCCTTCTCCTCGTTGACGGTGAAGGACGGCGTCTTCTCGGAATGGAAGGGACACAAACCCGAGTAGTTCCGGCCGGTCTTCTTGAGTGTGACGTAGTCGGAGACAACCTCCACGATGGAGGCCCGCGCGCGAACCTCTTGAGTGGTCTGATTCGAGATCATGCGCCGCGTTGAGGATCGTCCGCCGTCGAATCCGATCCCGATACGCCGGGCCACCTTACGGTGGCGCCCAACACCGCAATCGTCGCACCGAAGCGGTACAGAGGATCGACAAAGGCCGCCTCGTCAAACTGCTGCTGAATTCTCGGCGGAACCCAGGACTGGGTAACGAAAACGAAGAGCGCCACGCCCAGAAACACGGCGCCCTTGGAACCGCCCACCAGCAAGCCTCCAAGACGGTTGAACCCGCCAAGGAACAAAAGGTTGGCTGACCTGTGGAGCATCTGCCCCACCCAGTTGAATCCGATGTAAACGAGGAAAAACAGCAGGACGAAAACGATGCCTTGCAGGATGAGCGGCGAGTAGGGCCAGGAATCCACCCAGAGGGAAACCTGTTCGTAGTATCGAAGGGACACGATAAAGCCAGCCGCAAGGCCGAGCAAGGCAAATACCTCCCGGAATAGTCCTTTCACGTATCCCCTTGCGGCAAACACGCACAGGACTCCTGCCAACACTGCGTCGACGATGTTCACAACGGCCAATAGGGAGTTGACGCTCTCCGGGATTCCGGGTGGATTCAAAATAAATCCACGGTTCCCGTCTCGAATCAAACTCGGCCGGTCACTGCCATTGTGGTGTCCCGGATTCCCAGTCGCAGTTACGAGACCACTAGTACCACTGGTGGCTTCGGGCACGCTTCATGGCACGCTTCTTGGCTGCGATGGCCTTCCTCTTACGCTTGACGCTCGGCTTTTCGTAGTGTTCCCGCTTCCGCAGTTCCGCCAGAATTCCGGCCTTCTCACACTGTTTCTTGAAACGCCGGATGGCGCTCTCGATGGACTCGTTGTCCTTGATTCGAACCCCTGTCATAGGCTGTATTCACTCCTTAGGTCAGTCGAACTATAGCCAATCAGTCATCCAAGTCAAGCCCGCCAACCGCTTTTGAATCGGGGGGCAAAACCGCCGGCGAGGCACAGTGGATGAAGAACTCCTTGTTCCCCTTGGGTCCGAGCAGCGGCGACTGAAAAACCGGCCGGCGCGTCAATCCCAACGCGTCCACCACCTCCTCGATCTCGCCGACGACTCGCGCGTGTTCTTCCTCCGAGCGCACCACTCCACCCTTGCCGACCTTGCCCTTGCCCACCTCGAACTGCGGCTTGATGAGAGCCACGATCTCGAACGGACGAGACAGCAGGCTGCATACCCGCGGGAGGACAAGCCGCAGCGATATGAAGGAGACGTCCACGACCGCCAGATCGGGGCTCCCCTGGAACCCATCCGCGTCGAGATGGCGGACATTGGTCCGTTCCAGCACGACCACGCGCGGGTCTTGCCGGAGCCGCCAATCGAGTTGTCCGTAACCCACGTCCACGGCATGGACCCGCGCCGCGCCATGAACCAGCAGGCAA
Source organism: uncultured Binatia bacterium (SeqCode) (assembly GCA_965218305.1). Classification (GTDB taxonomy): domain Bacteria; phylum Desulfobacterota; class Binatia; order UBA9968; family JAJDTQ01; genus JAJDTQ01. The sequence continues at coordinate 1,855,654 of OZ244617.1, forward strand.
TCGGTGAAGCCGCCGGTGGAGGCTCCCACATCCAGGGCCACCCTGCCCGCCGGTTTCATCCCGTAGTGCTTCAGGGCTGCGTCAAGCTTCTCCCCTCCACGGCTGGCGTAGCGGGAGGAGGCCTTGACCCGCACCCGGGAGCCGCGCCTTACCATCGCTCCCGCCTTGGTGACGGGCTGATCGTCCACGAGAACCACTCCCGCCAGGATGTACCGGTGGGCTTCCTCCCGGCTTCGAGCCAGTGACGAGTCCACCAGGATCCGGTCGAGACGTTCCTTTCCCGGCGTTTTTCGCGTGCCCGGTTCTTTCGTGTTGCCTGTCTCCACTATTCCGAAGGCTCCTCCTCCACCAACTCCTGCAGCCGGGGCCGCCCGTCCGAGTCCTTCGTGAGCACCTCGATTCGCCGTTCGACCTCGCTCAGCCTCCGGTTGCAGGACTGCACGAGTCCCACCCCCTCTTCGAAAGTGCTCAGCGATTCTTCAAGGTTCAATTCCCCACTCTCGATGCGTTCCACGACTTTTTCGAGGGCCTGAAGACACTCCTCGAAGCTCTTTTCCTCTTCCGTCTCTTCCGTCTTGTCCTGCTGCGACATCCTGAATCCCCCTTGACGGCGATGTGCCCTAGTGTCCGGCGAGGCCGAGCCGGCCTACTCCTCGACCTCCTCCACCTGGCAAACGGCCCGGCCGGCCGCGAAGTTCAGCCGCACGCGATGGCCCTTGCGGAGTGACGCAGCGTCCTTGACGATGCTGCCGTCGGAAACCCGGTACACGATACTGTAGCCGCGTCTCAACACCGCCAGCGGATTTACGCCTTCCAGTCTTCCCGCGAGGTGGCCGAGACGCTCCCTCAGCCTCAATATCGAATCCTCCTGGCGGCGCCACAACCGGAGCGAGAGGTCGTCCAGACGCATCTGCCCCTGGCGCAGCCCCCGGCTGGGATCGGCCAGACGACGGGTCCAGTGCCGCAGGCTCTCCCTCCGGCGCTCCAACCGGCTGTCCGTGCCCCGCCGCAGCCGGCCCGCGAGCACCCCTACCCGCTCCGCCAGCTCGCGCTTGCCCGGCAGGATCATCTCGGCCGCGGCCGTGGGAGTGGCCGCGCGCTGATCGGCCACGAAGTCCGCGATGGTCACGTCGATCTCGTGACCCACGGCGGAGACGATGGGAACCGTGGCCGCGGCGATAGCCCGGGCCACCGCTTCCTCGTTGAAGGCCCAGAGATCTTCCAGCGAGCCGCCGCCCCGGCCCACGATCATGACATCCGTCAGGCCGGTCTCGTCGAGCTCCCGAATCCCCTGCGCAATCTCGTCGGCGGCTCCCTGGCCCTGCACCCGCACCGACCGGATCACCACCCGCCGGTCCGGGAACCGGTCGCCGATGATCTTCAGCATGTCCCGCACGGCCGCCCCGTTGAGCGACGTGACGATGCCGATGGCACGCGGAAGGAACGGCAGCGGCTTCTTGCGGTCGCCGTCGAACAACCCTTCCTGCGACAGCCGCTTCTTCAACTGCTCGAAGGCGACGGTCAACGCGCCCTTGCCGCGGGCTTCCATCTCGACGGCATAGAACTGGAGCGCCCCGCGCACCGTGTACAAACCCACGCGACCGGAGCAGACGACCTCCATACCGTCTTCCAGACGAAACCGCAGGCTTTCGGCGTGGCGGCGGAACAGCACCGCGGATATCTGCGACTGACCGTCCTTGAGTGTGAAATAGACGTGTCCCGACGGAGGGAAGCGCACGTTGGAGAGCTCCCCCGCGACCCACAACGCATCGAGTCCCGTCTCCAGCCGATCCCTGATGAGCTCATTCAACTGGCTCACCGTGAGGATCGCCGAGGGCCCGGAATCGGGGTGGCGGAAGAAGGGACGGGACATTGGACCTGGCCGCCTCAGGTTGCCTTGCCCGACCCGGCAAGCCCGCGGAACATCTCCCAACCCTTGAGCAGCTCCAGCGCCCGTGCGACCTGAGGATCGTTCTTGACTCTTTGCACCCTGCTGTCCACGGCGTCGGCACCACCCTCGGGAGCCGGCGCCGCCGGCGTTCCCTCGGGGCTCGTCCCTCGCGCGGCCGCATCCTGCGGGGCTTGCGTGTTTCGTTCCATGACGATGTCCGGCTGGATGCCGGTCTCGTGTATCGACCGGCCATTGGGGGTGAAGTACTCCGCCGTGGTCAGCCGAAGCGCCGAACGGTTGTCCAAGGGGAGGATCGTCTGCACCGACCCCTTGCCGAAGGTCTTCGTCCCCAGTATCAACCCACGCTTGTGGTCCTGGAGGGCCCCGGCCACGATCTCGGAAGCGCTGGCGCTCCCGCCGTTCACCAGCACCACCATCGGGAAATCGGTCCGGGAGTTCGGACGGCTGGCGGAGAACTTCTGCTTCTGTTGATCCAGACGCCCGTCGGTGTACACGATCAAACCCGCGTCCAGAAAGAGATCCGAGACGCGTACGGCCTGAGTCAGCAGGCCTCCCGGGTTGTTGCGCAAGTCGAGCACGAGCCCCTTGAACGATCCGCCCTCGGGTTGATGCTTCTTCACGGCGGCGGCGAGATTCTCGCTGGTGCGGTCCTGGAACTGTGCAATGCGCACGTACAGAAAGCCCGGCTCCAGAACGTAGGCGCGCACGCTGCTGATCTCGATCACGTCCCGGACGATGGTGAACGTCAAGAGCTTCTCGTGTCCCTTGCGCCGCACCAGAATCGTAACGCTGGAGCCCCGGGGGCCCCGGAGCCGTTTGACGGCACCGGTGAGACCCATGTCTTCGGTGGATTGATCGTCAATTCCGACGATCTGATCGCCCGGCTCCACTCCGGCACGGGCGGCAGGAGTGTCCTCGATGGGCGACACCACCGTCAGGAGCCCGTTGCGCATGGTAATCTCCAGCCCCAGGCCGCCGAAGCGTCCCTCGGTCTCGGTCTGGAGCTCCTGGTACGCATCCTCGGTCAGATAGCTGCTGTGGGGATCCAGAGAGCCCAGCATACCCTTGATGGCGCCGGTGACGAGCTTGTCGGTATCCACCTCCTTGACGTAGTTCCGCTGGACGATGGCGAGGATATTGGCGAACGTCTCCAGGCTTCGGTAACCCTCGGGTCCCACCGCCGAAACCCGCGGCACCAGCAGCACGGCAACGAACAGCACCCAGCCCAGCGCCAGAAACCAGCCCAGCACCCGCCGTTTCCGATTCCACAGATTCATCGTGTGTTCCCTCCGGTTGATTGATTCTAGTGCCCCGCAACCTGCACCGCAAACCCGCGACTAGCGCACGCCGGCCTGGGGCCCCCGGAACCAGGGGACCGGATCCACCGGCTTGCCGTTCTTCCTGACCTCGAAGTAGAGACGGGACCGGCCGGACGTCGCGGCGCTCCCTACCCAGGCGATCCGTTCCCCCCGCTCCACCGGGTCGCCCACCGCCTTGTCGAGCTTCGACAGGTGCCCGTAGACCGTGTAGTAGCGCTTGCCGTGGTCGACAATGAGCATGTTCCCATAGCCCGACAAGCGATCGGCAAACAGCACCCTGCCACGCTCCACGGCCCGGATCTCGGCGCCCACCGACGCGGCGATGTCGATACCCGGACGGTGTACCTTTACATTCAGATCCGGGTGCATGTGGACGCCGAATCCGCTCACGATCCTGCCCGTCACCGGAAGCTCCAGGCCGCGGCCGCTCGCGGGGAGGCCCGGCGCCGGTCTCAGGGCCGGCTTCCGACTCTTCACGGAAACCGTGATGATCCCTTCAAGGCGTCGCGCGGCCTGCTCCAACTCCTTCAACGCGCGGGCTTGCAGCGTCCGCTCGCGTTGCAGGCCGTAGAGGGTCTGCTGCTTCCGCCCCCGTGCCTCGGTGAGCTCGACCCGTAACGCCGTAACGGCGTCGCGCTCCTCCGTCAGCTCCCGCCGCCGGGCTTCGACCGCCGCCCGCAGGTCCCGGCTCCGGCGGACGTTTCGCGAAAGAGTCCGAATGAGCGCGCGGTCCCGGTCCAGCACGCTCTCGAGGTGCCGCCTGCGCCGCATCAGCTCGACCACCGAGAACTCGCCATTGAACAGCACGAACGGCGTGCCCGCCCGCTGCCACCGGTAGAGAGCCCGTGCCCTGCCGGCCAGGGCCCGTTGCCCCGTCTCGAAGGCGGCCGAGGCCTCGCCGGCCGCCTCCGCCGCCTTTTCCACATTTTCCCGGCGTTGCCGCAGGCGCTGGTTCAAGGTCTGGAGCCGCCGGTTCTTGCGCTCGAGGGCGAGCTCGATCTCGTCCAGCACCTCCAGCACCGAAGACTCGCCGCGCCGAACTCTTTCGAGCGCCGCCTTCCCCTGCCGGATGCGTTGTTGCAGCTCCGCCAGGTCACCGGCCTCCTCCGCCCCCGCGGGGCGAAAACCGATCAGGGAGAGGCAAAGACCCGCCATAACCACGGCGCGGTAGTTGATACGGTTGAGTTTCATGACCGGACTCGCGGGGATCTTCCTTCAGCGACGCCGGCGTCAAGCCAGGTATCGCTTCACCGACAGCATGCTCCCGGCAGTCCCCAGCAGCCATCCCATCAAGACCAGTTGGGCGTACTGCGCGGCCCCGAGGAACGAGAACTGTTCGCCCGCGATCAGCGAACCGAACGGCGCCAGCAGCTCGGCCGTCAGCAGAGAGAAGACCGCGCGCAGCAATACCAGGGCAAAAACGGCCCCCACCAGTCCCTGAATCATTCCTTCGATGACGAAAGGGGCCCTGATCAATCCGTTGCCGGCTCCCACCAACTGCATGATCTCGATCTCGTCCTGCCGTGCTACGATGGCGAGCTTGATGGTGCTGCTGACGATCAGGAACGCGACCAGGAAGAGAAACCCTCCGAGCACCCATTTGAGCCATTCCAAGCCGATCAGCAGGAGCCGCATCTTCTCGAGCCAGGTCTCCGGGTACTCCACCTCCTGGACCCCCTCCAGGGCCGCCAGGCGTCGCACCAGCGCCAGCACCGCCTCGCGCGACCGGTAAGCGGACCGCAGCTCGATATCCACGGACGCCGGCAGCATCCGCTGGTCCAACCCCTCCAGGATGCCGGATTGGGATCCGAGAGCCTTCCGGAATTCTTCCCAGGCCTGCTCCTTGGAGACATGGCGCGCGGCCTTCACCTCCGGGTAGGCCGCCAGCCGGGCCCGGATGGCTTCCGCCGCGTCCGGGCCGACGCCGTCACCCAGATAGGCGAACACCTGGATCTCGTCGCCCCAGCCCTTCACCAAAGACCGGATATTGTCCTGGATGAGAAGGAAACCGCCGAACACGGACAGCGTCATGGCCATGATCCCGGCGGTCAGGAGGTGAGTCCATAACAGCTCCCGCAGGCTCCTGGCCACTCGGCCGGTGACGAAGGCGAGGTGGGCGGATCTCATGGCGCCGCGGCCGCCTCGGCCGTGTGCCGCACACCGATCAGACGCCCCCGGCGCATCATCAGGACACGACCCTCGAAGCGCTGCAGGAGGCGGAGATCATGGGTGGCGATGAGCACCGTGGTGCCCTGCCGCTGGATTCGGGCGAACAGCCGCATGGTCTCCTCGGCCATCTCCGGATCCAGGTTTCCCGTGGGCTCGTCGGCCAGGATCAGCTCCGGGTCGTTCACCAGCGCCCGGGCAATGGCCACGCGCTGCTGTTCGCCACCCGAAAGGGCGGGCGGAAGCGAACCATACTTGTCCTTCAACCCGAGCTCGGCCAACAGGGCGAACGCCTTGCGCCGGCTCTGGCGCCAGGAAACACCGGTGATGTCGGCGGCCAGCGAGACGTTCTCCAATGCCGTCATGTGCGGTATCAGCTTGAAATCCTGAAATACCAGGCCCAGCCTTTGTCTGAACGCCGCCAGCCCCTTGCCCTTCAAGCGCGTGATATTCCGTCCGTTCACGAGGATCTGACCCTCTGTGGCCTGCTCGGAACGAAACAGCAGCCGCAGCAGCGTGGTCTTGCCGGCCCCGCTCGGTCCGCACAGGAACAGGCACTCCCCCTCATCCACCTGAAACGTGATGTCCCTGACCCCGGTGTTGTCCGGCGGGTAGAGCTTGGAGACCTTGTAGAGCTGAATCATCGATGTGGATATTGGGATATTGACGACGCTCAGGGCGAATCGGGGAAAACCATCTTGACATCCCTAGCCGGCGGCTGATAACGTTGCGTAAATACGGTCTATTGTCGTTCTCGGGCTTTGTCGGCGCAGGTTAACACTAAACCATCCCAGGAACAAAAGGGAAAACCTCGGTACGACAGGGCACGGCCAGCGACATCGACCCGATGAGGAGTTTCACGCCATGAAGATTCTGTTCGTCAATCCGCGCTTCCCGAATTCCCTGTGGCGGCTGACCGGAATAACCGACATCCTGCCGCAACGTTGCGCACAGACGCCGCTGGGGCTCCTTACCGTGGCCGCCCTGACGCCGCCGGATTTCGACGTCGAGCTTCAGGACGAGAACGTCAGGCCGCTGACCTTCGATACCGATGCCGACGTGGTGGCCATTGCCTGCTGGAGCATCCAGTACGGCCGCGCCCGGCATATCGCGGAAGCGTTCCGCAAACGCGGAAAGATGGTGGTGGCGGGCGGCCCGTACCCCTCCCTGTGTCCCGAGCGCTTCACCGACGGGCTCTTCGACGTGGTCTTCGACGGCGAGGTGGAGATCACCTGGCCGCAGTTCTGCGACGACCTGCGGTCGGGCAGCCATCAGGCTCTCTACAAGCAGGAAGGCAACGTCGACATCTCGCTCTCGCCGGTGCCGCGGCTGGATCTGGCGTCCCGTGACGACTACCTCTACTACTTCCTGCAGACCACCCGGGGCTGCCCCTTCAAGTGCGAGTTCTGCGACATCATCATTACCGACGGGCGGGTGCCGCGGACCAAGAAAGTGGAGCAGGTGCTGGCGGAGATCGAGGCCGTCGCGTCCGTCGGCGGCATACACATCAGCTTCTCCGACGCCAACCTCATCGGCAACATGCGCTACGCCGAGGAGATGCTGATCGCGGTGGCGGAGTACGGCCGCGCCAACAACTATCCCATCAACTTCTCCGGGGAGATGACCATCAACGTGGCGGAGAAGCCGAAGCTGCTCCAGTTGCTGCACGACGCCAACTTCACGAGCATGTTCCTGGGCATCGAGTCGCCGCGGGTGGCGAGCCTCAACGAGACCCAGAAGCGGCAGAACACCACCTCGCCGCTGATGGAGAGCATCCGCAAGATCCAGTCCCACAACATGGCGATCCTGGCGGGCATGATCGTCGGCTTCGACAACGACGACACGGACATCTTCAAGGAGCAGTTCGAGTTTCTCCAGGAAGCCGGCATCGCCTTTACCACCAGCGGCGTGCTCACGGCCATCGAGAAGACGCCCCTTTACGAGCGCCTGGAAAAGGAAGGCCGGCTGATCCCCTACGACTCGGCGCAGATGAAGGGGCACGGCTCCGCCGACCTGAACTTCGTTCCCAAGCTGATGACCGTCGAAGAAGTCCAGCAAGGCTACAACTGGCTGATCCGGAGCCTCTACAAGTACGAAAACTACGGCGCGCGGCTGGCCACCGGGGCCAAGCCGTTCCGGCCGGAGTATATTCGCCGAAACCGGGGCAAAATCGATCGGGAAATCCTCGGCATACTGGCGAACACCATCCGGCACTACGTCTTCACCACCGACGGCGTACGACGCCGTTTCTTCCTGAAGACCCTCTGGCAGACCCTGTGGCCCAAGCCCAACTTCGAGAAGCTGGATTACGCCATCAGCTACATGATCTCCGAAAAACACTTTCACGATTACGTCAAGAATACCCACGGGGACCCCGAGACCGTACCCGCCGCGCCCTTTACCGAAAGCGCCGACGTGGAGCACTCCTGGGGCGAGCTGAGCAAGGACTACCTGAAGAAGCTCAAACGGGAGATCTACCCCGGAGCTAAGCGCTGGCGGTGGATGCGGCGGCGTCTGCGTCACGCCGTGGCAGTGCCGGAGGCGTTCCTGAAGGACAAGGTGGGGCAGCGTTTGAGCCACTTCCTGTCCGACCTCGGCATCACCGTCGTGCCGGTGGCGAGCGCGGCCCTGTCACGCATACAGGACAAGGCCGACGTGCTGGTGCTTCCGATCATCAACAAGATGCTGAAGGACCGCGAGGAGCTGCAACAGGTGGTGGAGCACCTCAACGAGGAGTCCCAGGAGGAAGTCAAACGGTTCCCCGAAGTCGTCCACTTTCCCGTGGACCAAGGTGACCGGGCGGCCCTGGAAGCGTTCGCCCGCATCGGCCTCCTGTACACCAGCCGCGTGGAGCGGCTGCAGCGCGCGTACGTCAGGGCCTTGCAATAACAAGGCCGGCGATTGCCGGCCGGTCACACCACGTGTAGGGGCGGGCTCAAACCCGGTCGTGTAGTGTATCCTACAGCCTTAGGTCTGTAACCATTTGAAAGTTACTGTAAGAAAATTAACGTATTGAGCGCTGAACAGTTTATGTCACATACAATCAACACATGGTCAACGCCATGCCCTGCCCAACCGCGGTATTCGTTCGCGCACAGGGTGCTCGCAAGTGCAGCAACCGTTCCGTCGGCCCGTGGAGTCAGCCGGAGAAATCCCTACTTTAGCTCCTAACCGTCCACGTCACGGGGGCGCACCAGAAGTTTCGGTTGCCATTCACAACAGATACCGGAGACCGTCCGCCGGTACAAAAAGACACCGTCTACACCGCCGCCAGTTGACGTCTGACTCGCTCGGGAAGCAGTCTACCGGTTCGGGTTTCTTGAACGATGGACGCTAGGGTCTGCCAAGTTCGCACGCGAATCTGCTCGGTACTGAGACCGTGGGCTTCTGCAAGTGCCGCCTCAACATGCCTCACTTCTCCCGGTCGCCGAGGCCCTCGGCCCTTATCCCCAAAAGGATGATCCGTTTCTGGCAGCACACGACCAAGCGGTATCCTTGCCAGCATATCTCTCCGGCGAGCCGCGGAGCGATTCACCGAGAAGTAGCAACCGAGCTCAACGGCGCGAGCCGTCTCGCATTCTGTACCCAACCACCAGTGAAGGATCAAGCCGGGCTGTGGGCAATTCGCTATCAGGCCTAGAGTCTCACTTGTGGCCATGTAGCTGTGCAGGGATGTGATGCGCGGGCGCTGCTGCAGCACGTCGAGGGCACTGGCGAGCGTATGCCGCTGCATCTCCATAGGAACTCGTGAAGCTCCATCAAGGCCGAGTTCGCCCGCGTAGGGAGTCGCCTCGGTAAGCGCCCGAAAGCGTTCCGGATCGAAGTCCCTCTGGACTCCGACCAGTCGCGGGTGGCATCCGACCCCCCAGATGGTGGTCCGGTCCGACCGTTTGAGGGCCTGTTCTGCTTCGTCAAGAGAGCGAGTGACCGCGAAGACGATGGCGTGCAGCGCGCTCAACTCAGCGGCCTCAATTCCTGTGTCGATATGTGCGTGCAGGTCGAGTGCAGGAAGGGCCGTCATGACACGAAATCCCGCAATTCCTTCACGGCGCGCTCGCATAGGCTGTCGGCATCGCTGAGCGAGTAGCCGTCCGGCAAGCTCATCGAAAGGAGATCCCGCCGGGTCACGCCTCTCTGGACGAACCGTCGCATGTCCGGAAGGACTGAATTGTGGTCAAGCCACTTTGCAAGATCGTCGGAATGGCCCGGATCAGCGTAGGCAGTAGTGTCATTCAACCCTGCCGCAGCAAAGGAGGCACGTCGAACCACACAGCCGAAGCAAACCCCGCACTGCGTCGTCGTGGAGATCCCCTTTGAGCGTTGGCCCGTGAGGCCACACGAATGGGTGGCGCTAAGAAAGCCGCTGATCTCGGCCTCACTGAACTGATTGGCAGCAGCACGGAACATCTCCCCTTTGGTCATGCGCGCGAACGGATTTACGATCATGGCGTGAGCCCCTACGTCTCCGAGGATCCGCGAGAGCCGGTCTAGAAAGGCCGGATGAGTCGTCCGTGTCGACAGACTGCCCCGTCGGTTCGGAGCCAAGGGCGGATTGAGTGATGCGAATCCATTCTCAGGAATCCAAAGAGGCACTTCGTGGACAGACGCATGCGCAAGACCGAGTGCCAAGAAGAGGAACGAACGCGATCGAGTCGACGTCTCATTCTCGAACTTCGAGCCGTTGACCTGTTGCTGTCGTCGAACCAAATGAATCTGCTTAACTGTCTGAGCTGGCCCGGGAGTGATCGTCGATGCAGTTTCTGCGACCCTGCGCTGGATTGGGGCCAGCACAGTGAGACCGACGTGCGAGACGAGTACGTGAGACTCTGTCACGCGGAGTTGACGTCGGGACTCGAGTACGCCAAGGGCGGAGTCGGCGCCGCCGCTCATCAGAACTACCCGGGACGGTTCCTGTGGGTCGGGCTTCTTGCCCCCCTGCTCTCTTGGCGGCCGTGCGTTCCTGAAGTTGAGTGCCCAAGTGTCACCGGTGAGGAAGGCGAGTAGGCTTCCCAGTTCGCCTGAGAGCGTACCCCACGACTGTGTGTCGGATACCGGGACCGTTAGAGAGAATTCCCTGCTTGACCAGTTTGTTGTGCCGACCCTCCGAATCGTTGACCGGTCTGCTGCGAACACGAGCAGAGCTAGCCGCACCAAGTCAACGTTGAGCGGTGGTACCGCACCGATAGTCGCAAGACGGGGGCCGAACGGTGCGAAGAAGCTTGATGGGCCATCAGCCGGCCAATAGAACGTTGCCAGCGGATCGTCCCGACTGCTGCGCGTGCGAGGTCTGAGCTTCAACTCGTAGAGGAAGCTCATGATCCCCCTCCATAGATCGGTCGGAGCTTCGCCAGCCCTTCCTCGATAGCCTTGGTGAACTCGTCCCCTGTTGGACCTGAGCTGCTTAGGTCGGTCTGCCGTGCAAGAACCATGGCAGCATCCCGCAACTCGTCCTCGGCGACGTCGGCGACCTCATCAGGTCGATCGCGCAGTGCCTCGCCGAGTTCCGATGAGAGGACTTCAGTGACAATTGTAGCTATCGCATACCGAGCGACCTCATCTACATCGGGTAACTCCCCGTCTTCGCTCTGTTCCAGAACCCAGTCGGCAACCGAAGCTGCTACGTACCGCTCCTCGGCCTCTTCCAAGCTGCTATCGGCTTGCTGACCACACACGGCATCGACGATTCGACGTGTCACCTCCAAGGGATCGTCTAATCCTCGGATCTCGTCATAGTCGAGACCCAGCGAGCGCAGCCCAGCCGCATCCCCGCTGGCGTATGCGTAGGCGCCTGCAGCAGCCCGGCCGCCGACGGTTGCGAGACGTTGCGATGATCGGCCCGAGCCTGCGCGAGTGCGATCGCTTCTGCCGGAAGTCGAGCGACCCCTGGTCGCGATGCCGCCTCCGCCGGCGCCGGGGCCATCGCTTGAACCACCGCTAGTGGATCGAGGCCGGAGCAGACCCATGAGCCCGCTTATGACCTTTGGCGGAAGCTGAATAACCGGCTTATTGCCTTCTTCTGTGCCGTCCGAGTTGGGTGTGCTGTCACCGCCGTCTGGCTTGCCGGGCAACGAGTCGAGCCAGTCGCTGAGCCCCTGCCCAATCTCCTTGCCTGCCTTGCCACCCGCTCCGGTGTACGCGCCGCTTGTGCCCATCAGCTCGCCGCCCGGGGTTTGAGCTGACCAGCCACGGCCCTCTTGACGCTTGACTCGGTAGTCCTAGCTTTCCAGCGCTCAAGCACGGCCCGGTACGTGACCGCATCGCCGTCGGCGAACAAGAGTACGACGGGTGCCTTGATTTCCCTTGCTGGGATCGCCATCAGCGCACTCTCCGCAACCGATGCGGCATCACCGAGTCTCGCCACACGCAGAATCGCTGCGACGCCGGAGAGGAGATCACCGGGCCGGTCCCTCGCCATTCTGCCTAGGTGCTCGATCAGCGCACGAACGTCAGTCTGGGTGAGTACCTGGATATCCTCATCGGTGACCGATTTCTGTGAGGCACGACTTGACGAGAGCAAGTTAGCTGCGACATCCCTGAGTCGTTCGGGTAGTCCCGAGTCGATGAGAGGAGTCCCAGCAAAGGATGCCGCAAGGTGCAGATACGGGCTCAAGTCAATGTGTTCGAGTGATGGTGGAAGCTTCGCCCATCGAATCAAATTGTCGGTAAAGCTCACCTCCTTGCCGCTCTCGTCATCGGGCTTGTCCGAAGTCGATTTGCTGTTCTTCGAGCGAGGCTTCTTCGATTTGTTGTCAGCCGACTCCGGGTCTTCGACCCCGTCAGGCTTATCCGTAGGGACAGACCGGCCGGCGATCTCCTCAAGTCTTGTAAGCTGACGCCGCAGCTCGCCGCGGGCGAGCCACCCGAGGACCATGTCGAACTCTTCTGACAGCAGAAGCTCCAGCACCATGAGCTTTGCGACCACCGAGACGTCGAGTTCGATTCCTCTGCGTTCAGCGATGGCTGAACGCACGTTGAGATCGTTCAAGAACCGCTTCACACGTCGCGGACTACCCCGGAGTTTCTCATAGAGTATCGGTGTCATCCGCGCAGCGAACTGCATCTCTGTAGAGATGTCGAGATCCTCTGGAATCTTGATCGAGTCAATGGTCCCTGCCGCGATGCGCAGTTTGGTACAGCCCTCTACGATCTGCTCGAATTGAGTCTCCGTCAGCGGATCCTCCACCCTGCTCTGCAGGAGCAGGAGCAGCAGATACGCCTCCGTGTCGAACCGGCTGAGCGCAGGAAGGCGAAGCGTCGTCTGGACGATCTTGTGCAGGTAGAGACGAGCCGGCTCTTCTGCGTCCTCAGCCGATCCATTGGCCGCCGAGTAGCGATCCCGCAGGGCGTCCGCCACACGGTCCTCGTCCGCTGCAATAACGAAGGACATCTTCGGGACGGAAAGGAACAGCCTCATCGTCTCAAGAGTGTCTACGACCGTGTCCGATAGGCATCGGTCGAGGTCATCAACCAAGACAACGACCCGGCGTACATGACCCAGTTGCTCATCTGCGAGCAACTCCGCGAAGTCCTCGCGGAACTCGTCCAGGTTCCGCGGCTCGGGGTCGCCCTCGACGTCGTCCTCGTTGATAAGGCTGGACAGATCATCGATTCCCGGAAGCTGGAGTGTGATGGAGGAGCGGGCCGCCAGCTTGAGCGCCTTCACCCAGTTCACCCGCTTGGCCAACTTCCTCAGGGCGCCCTCGACCTCCTGGGTCACGTCCCCGTGTTTTTGAAGCTCACCCGTCAGGGCGTTGAGAACCTCAAGTATCAGCGTGGCCTTGGCCCCGACGTCCGGGTCGTATCTCCAGGGGTCGGTTTCGACCACAAGAATCTGCTCGTCCGCATTTGCAACGTCTCGCGAAGCCAACTCGGCTTGTATCAGCTTGAGGACGGTGCTCTTTCCGCTTCCCCAAGGCCCAGAAATGCCAAGCGCAATCGGGTCAAGCGCGTCGTCTAACACCGCTTCGACCGCCGTCTCGGCGACAGCGCCGAATGCAAGAAGATCGACCGGCGATGGCTCATCGGACCAGAGTCGTACTGGCTTGTTGCTCACTAAACGCGCTCCGCTTAAATACCTACTGTCTGGTGCTTCGACGAAAGACGAAGGTCCGCCGAAGAAACAGCTCGTTTTTCGCTCAAGTCCGCCGTGGTCCTCTGCTTACTGGTGGATCGTCAAACCGCAAGCTCACAACGCCGCCAGTTCCGCGATAACATGGCGAAGGCGGTCCACCAGGAGATCTTGGTGGTGAATCGCGGCCTCGTGGGTGACCGCCCAAGCTTGGGTACCGCTGCTCGAAACGTCTTCGGTGAAGCCGTCCGCAGAGAACTGGTCAAACCACTGCTCAAGTATCGCACGCAACTCCGGTGGATCGTCCTCGGATATGGACGCCCCAAAGGAGAAGTCTTTGGTGCGCATCCATCCCGTGTCAGGCTGCGGATACAGCCACGCGACGCTAACGCGTTGGCTCCGAGCCGAGCACGTTACCCGGATACTTACGCCCGAGGTCCCGTAGCGCACGCCGCCGCCGGACTGCCGAGCCACGTCCAGCAGGCGGTCCGCCACACTGCGCACATCTTCGCTCCCGAACTTCTCCAGGAACGACTCACGGGTAAGCTTGGCGCCGCGGCTCCGAGCGGGACCAGCGGAGGTTCTCCCGATGACCCGTGGAACGAGCGTCTGGGCCGACTTGCCGTGGAACCGCTTGATCTCAACCGCCAGAACCTCGATACCCGGCATCTGCGTGTTGAGGAACGATACGATCCGCGCAAGGGGATCGGGTATGTCGTCCGCCACAAACAGCAGACGGAGACGTTTCGCGGCCAGGTTAGTGGATACATCTTCCCAGAAGCCATCCACATCGGACTCGCCATCCCCTTCCAATAGAGTTCCGAGCACATCGCCGGGGTCAAGGCCTTGAGTACGGGTCTGCTCCTCAAAGGCGTTACGTAGTTCGTCCGCCGTCCAAGTCTCGGCCGCGTGCGCCGCGTACTCGAGCATCTGCCCGACAATCGTGCGCCTTATCTCCGGGCTTGAGCCCCGCTTCACCTCCGCCAGGGTCGGGACCGCATCCTGGTCGACTATCAGATGATCAACCGCCCAACGGGCGCTTTCACCGGAGGAGGGAGCGATACCTTTCTCACGGGTGATGAGAATCCAGCGCCGCGCATCGCCCGGGCGTATCTGTTCGCCATCCAGCAACTCCGGGTGCTCGGCGATCAGTGTCTGGAGTTCGTCCTCGGTAGAAAACGGCGTTTCTTCCAGCGCTTCAAGCTTTCCGTCTCTCGCTGTGGTGTAGATGCGTTCGGGCATGGGATGTCCTTTTGTTTTACGGCGATCAGGACAAGACCACGCGAGGTGGTGTTCCCTAGTGGCTAAACCTTCCGTCTGTTTGTTCTGCCGACATCGCTTCAGAGTAGCACGGGACGGGCGAAAGATCAGTCGACGCTTTATCGCGTTAGGTCACCTTACGGTTTGAACGTGGCGACGATCGCTTCAGCCTACTGCGGCGTGGCGAAGAAGGCTGCAACGGTAATGCCGGGCGGGCTTGATGTAGAGCTCAGTGGAGTATTTGCACGGAGGCGTGAACCTCTCCGCCCGCACCGACGCCTTCGAGAAGAGGCGCGACGTGGCGGCCAGGACTACCGGCTCCAGACCGGCAATGTCTGGCGGCCCAATAGCGGCTCCCACACGAGCCAGACTGGCAAGCTCACCTCCGCGGCCATCGACGCCCGTGACTTCATGCGCGCCCGCCATGACCGCAAGACCCAGGCTCACCTGCCGGAGGGAACCCTGGTGGCGGTCACGGGCGGCAAGGACATCAGCGACCCGGCCGCGGTCATGCGGCGTCTCGACAAGGTCCGTGCGAAGTACACCGACATACTATTTCTTTACCTGCGGCATGAGGCGCCATAGGCAGACAAATCGACATATTTTCAGTAGGTTAAGGTCTTTACGTCGCGTCACGGATGGGCTAGAATACCCTCTGATTCGCTCCCTGTGGGTACCTAAACGGTACCCGAATCGAGATGCAAAGGAGGCATCAACCATGCCCAAAATCACCAAGCGAGCCGTCGACGCATTCAAACCCGCGGAACGCGAGCGCGTCGTCTGGGACGACGACATCAAAGGCTTCGGCGTACGCGTCCACCCCAGCGGCCGGAAGGTCTACATCGTCAAGTACCGTCACGAGGGACGCGCCGTCAAGGCCACCATCGGACCCCACGGACCCATCACCCCGGCTGCCGCGCGGGCGCGCGCCGCGGAGATCGTCACCCTCGCCAAAACCGGCCGTGACCTCGAGGGGAAGACGCCCCGGAAGGCGGGAGGGTCCACCATGGCCGACGTCGCCCGGCGCTTTCTCGACGAATACGCCCCCAGCCACCTGAAGCCGGGCACCGCTGAGCTCTACCTCAAGATCATCGGGAAGCGCATCCTCCCCCGACTCGGCAAACGGCGCGTCGCCGATATCGGCAGGGCCGACGCCGCGGCCCTGCATCACGACATGCGCTCCGTGCCCGGCCACGCCAACCGGACCCTTGGTGTCCTTTCCAGGATGCTGACGCTGGCGGAGGTCTGGGAGATGCGCTCCGAAGGAGTCAACCCGTGCCGTTTCGTCAAGAAGTACCCCGAGCACAAGCGTGAGCGCTTCCTCTCCGACGACGAGTACCGCCGCCTTGGAGCGGCGCTCCGGGACGCGGAGCGCGAGGGTTTTGCTTCGCCAGCGGTGATCGCCGCCATCCGGTTGCTGATGCTGACGGGGTGCCGGAGCGGGGAGATCCTCTCGCTCCGGTGGGAGGACGTGGACCTGGACCGGGGCGAGCTCCGGTTGTCCGACTCGAAGACCGGCGCCAGGATCGTGCATCTGGGCGATCCCGCCATCGAGGTGCTGCGCGGCATTCGGCGCAGGGAAGACAGCCCCTGGGTGATTCCCGGCTTGAAGCGCGGCGCCCATCTCGCCTTCCTGCACGGGCCGTGGCGCCTCATTCTGGAGCGCGCGGGCATCGGGAACCTGCGCATTCACGACCTCAGGCACTCCTTTGCCAGCGGCGGGTTGCTGGTGGGCGAGGGCCTTCCGATGATCGGCAAGCTGCTCGGTCACAACAAGGTGCAGACCACCGCCCGCTACGCCCATCTCGCCAACGATCCCGTCAAGTCCGCCGCCAACCGCATCGCGAGCAGGATTGCCGAAGTGGCTGGGTGAGGCGGCGGGCAGCCGGTGGGCACAAGGCGCCTGAGCTAAAGCACACGCTGCCGGGAGTGCTAGCCAAGATCGAGCCCTACATCCTGCGCTAGCTTTGGCCGCCCAAGAATACCGACCGCACCTCGCGGTATGCCTTGCCCAGTAGCCTTCTGTCTTCCCATTGCCGTGCTCCCTTCAGTTGATGTAGGGAGTAGTGTATAAATCACGAAGGGTTCGTCGTATTCTCTTAGGTTTCCAACTGGACAGCGCCGAGCCGAAGTAGCGGCCGTGCGCGATCAGTTGAACAAGTTCTGGCGGGGGCGTTGCGACGATGTCGTCGAGGACTGGAATCGTCTTCGGCCGCTGCGGGAGGGCCGGCCATGCACGCCGCAATCGCTGACAAGAAGGAAGACCTGGCGGAACTCTGCCGGCGCTACGGCGTAGCGCGGCTGGAAGTGTTCGGATCAGCGGCGCGCGGCACGGACTTCGATCCACAGTCCAGCGACGCCGACTTCCTCGTGGAGTTCAATTCCGACGGCGGGATGGCGCCGTTCGACCAGTTCTTCGACCTCGCCGAGGCCCTGCGCCACACCCTGGGCCGCCCGGTTGATCTTGTCGAGTCCGGCACGGTCCACAACCCGTATCTGCGTGCGGCCATCGAACGGTCGCGCGAACTCGTCTATGCTGGCTGATCCTCGCGTCCTGCTGTCGGATATCGACCAAGCCGGGGCGGATATCGAGCGGTTCATCGAAGGCATGGACCGCGGCGCCTACGCCGGCGATGCGCTGACGCAGGCAGCGGTCGAACGCAAGTTCGAGATCATCGGTGAGGCGTTGAACCGCCTGCAGAAGATCCGCCCTGATCTTGCCGAACGGATACCCCGTCACCGACGGATCATAGACTTCCGAAACCTGTTGATCCATGGCTATGCCAGCGTGATGCCCGAGCGTGTCTGGGATAATGCCGAGAACAATCTGCCCGAGTTGCGCCGGATTGTCCAAACGCTGCTCGTCGATCTGGGACCACCGGACGAATGAACGCCGAATGTCTGCTCGCGGTCGACCAACAAGTGGCCGAGGCGCCGAGCGCCGTCAGCCTCTTGTGCCGCTTGGTGTTGGACCTCGCCGTGCGTGGCAAGCTGGTGGAGCAAATCCGGCCGACGGGTCGGCGTCGGAACTGCTGAAGCGGAGCCGCGAACAAATGGACCAACCTCAGGTGGGACGAGATCGCATTCCGGTGCGGCGTCCGGCACGAGGCCGGACTCACGGCGCCAGGAATGCTGTTCTGATCACGGGGGGCATGGTGGCGCTCATCTCGATCCTGCTTGCGCGCGAGTCCCGCGGGTTCAGGCCGGCTTCCGTTCCCGGCTCCTGGAACCGCGGGCCGGGAGTGGCGGTGGTGAGAGCCGTTCGCATCATCCAAATACGACTGTCAATGGCAACCCAAAACTTCACACTTTCGAGAAGGGCGTCGGTGCGGGTTTGACGCTCTCCGGTTGGTCCCAGTCGGGCATGAGGGGTTGGACGGAGGAGCGTAGCTCGGAAAATGCGGCCCGAGCATGTTTCCCAGCCTTCCACGGATCGCAGGGTCACCTTGGCCGCCGAGTTCGGTCTGAGAACGGGCGAAATGACGAAAACCAAACGAAGATTGCTTTCGACCCTTGTTGTCGCAGTAGTGATGGGGGTCCTGATTGTCATTGCGGCATTCCTGTCTAGCGAAGGACAAGGCTTAGCCGTGTCCCGGCCCGAAGGAAATACCATGGCCAAATGGCCTCTCACAGTGGACAGTGGAACCATTCGTTGCGAGTGGAAGGAGAACCGGCCGCTGGTTCTGATCAGTTCCCAGGAAGGGGTTCACGGTGTCAACGGCGCGGCGCGCGCCGCAGGTGGGTACCCTCCGATTGGGGGCATTATGGTGGATCGACGGCTTTGGCCGCTCGTGATGCCGGTTGTGTCGGAGTGGATTCGGGCGGGTTTGGCCATGTGCGACGGTGATGTCGAAGAGGCCAGGAAACGGATAGGAA
Organism: uncultured Binatia bacterium (SeqCode); assembly: GCA_965218305.1. GTDB lineage: Bacteria > Desulfobacterota > Binatia > UBA9968 > JAJDTQ01 > JAJDTQ01. The sequence goes on from OZ244617.1 coordinate 1,874,255, forward strand.
TAGCTAACGTGATGGCCGCCGAGCCGCTCCCGCCGCGTGTCGAACACACCCTATCGACCGAGCCTGAATCGGTGCGTAGACGGCGCATTTTCTTTGAGGCAGTCCGGTGTGAGGACATCCCAATGAGAAAGACCAACAGAAGATATGAAAGCCAAGTCGAGCGGTTGCTTCGTTTGGGGAAAAGGGTCGAGGCACAAGAGTTAACTCGTAAAAAATTCAAGGTGATGGACGATGCGGCGACAGCATGCAAGGAGGAACTCCGTCAACAACAGGGGCTTTCTTTGCGCGAGTTTAAGCAGATCCTCTCTGAAGGGCTATCCGGACACTGGCCCATGCCCGGCAATTAGCACGAGGGACCGCGCTACTGCGGGCGCGGCTGGCGAGAGGACGCTGCGCGCCCCTTCGGACCCCGCAACCCGGCACGCCGTCGGCCAGTGGCCGGGGCTCAAACCCCGGCCTCCCCTTGGGTTCTGGCCCGGTACGCGCGCGCCATCTCCGGTGCCCACTCATCCAGCCTGCGGGCGTTGGAGTCCGTGTTGTGGAGATCATGACCAGATTGACCCTGCCAGCAATACACTAGGGGTGAAGCCGACGGAGAGTCCCACGACGACACGATATCGCCGCCTCCTGGCGCATGCAGAACACAACAGAGGACAAGGTCGGGACGGATCGCATCTACCAGCTTGCTGACCGGTGCGAATTCACGCTGGCACAGTCTTGTGAGTTTGCTTTCGGCCCGGCGGACGCTACTCCCACGGTGAATCGCAACCCGACACTTCGCAAGGTTGGTCCATGCGATCTCCCTCCTGCTCATGCCAAGATAGTCCTCCACGAGCGAGCGGAAGTGGCGCCTCCAGCGAGCCCAGCGGGGAAGCGCATCCTCGTACGCAGCTCGCACGGCCGCTAGGTAGTCACGATCCTCGTCTCGAGAGCGGCCACGCTGCACCCAGCGCCGATGCGCGTTCACCAACTCCGCGTTCGTCCGCCGCTTCACTGAATCGCATGCTTCATCCTCAGGACGCGCCTCCCTGTGAACAGCGCCAACGCACAGAATCCCGGTTCCTTCGCGGTAGCCCCCGCCAAGGTATCCCGGCCATCTCACCTCGTTGCCGTCAACACGCCCATGTCCAGGTACAGCCGCTCCCAAGGCTTCGCACCGCTCGCGATGGGATTTCGGACAGTTGATGACGGACCATGCGTAGTCCAGCCAACGTTCCTCGGTCTCGGTCATCTTCGCTCCGCCTCTTTCCTGCGTGAGCCTCAACAACGCGTTCGACATCGTCAGTCTTTGAACCGCCCCGGGTTTACCGGAGACTCTACTTGTGACGCAATGACGCAGAAGGACCGGCAATTCGGCAGCAAGCTCCAAGCTCAGCAAGCGCGCCCTCCGTCGAACTCCGGCTCAGGTGGTGGAAAGGGCATGGTCCTTTCTAAAACGGCATTTGGGGAATGTCTCGCAACCCAAAAACTGCCGTCCTGCATTCGGCCCTCTCCTGGCTGTTCTGACGACGAGATTGCCCCCGCACCGTGGGCAGATCGGCGGCCCAGGATGCCTGTCCGGTTCGAGTCCGCGAGCATTGGCGTCAAGCGACACCTGGCGGCCCAAGTTGGCGTGCTCTCGTGCCGTTCCATCGTTTCGGCGAACGCGGGCAATCATCGCCCCGAGCTTGTCGCCGTCCACGAGATCGATGGGCTTGCCTTCCGCGAATCGAACGGCATCGGCGGTGAACGTTCCGGAACAAACGATGAGGATTCTCTGTGCTGATTCGGCTGCAAGAACACCGAACATCTCTCTAACCGTCGCGACGCCGACGCTCTGCTTGCGCCAGTTCTTGCACTGCACCAAGTAGAGCTCTCCGTCCTTCCTCAGACGAATGTCCACGCCGCCGTCCGCGCCAACGTGCGCGTTCTCGGTCACCTTGAACCCGTCTCTTCTGAACGCTTCGGCCACGAGTTCCTCGAACGCCGCCAAGGCAAGTCTCGTACGGACTCGAAATTCTGTTGACGATCCAGCAGTCGCTTCTTGCGGGTACGATCGATGTACGACAGCGCCGCCGGCAACAGAAAGACCACGGCAACGAGGGTGCCAAAGTATGTCGCCATGCTTTGTAGCGGGATGAGAAACGCCCACAAAGGCGACTCAATCGACACGGACGGAAATACGTACGCAATGCAGAGAAACGCTACCACGGCAATGGCTGCGCTCACCCACCAAGGAAGCAAGGTCAGAACGAACAGGAGATCTTCGTTTTTCCGTGGCATCGGCACCGTGTGACTTTTGAATGGCGGCGTACAATCATCCTAGTCAGCAGGAGGGACTGTCGGATGTCTTCTCTAACTCAAGCGTCAAGATTCTCGGGAAGCATGACGTCAAGCAACGCGATCAACTGGTCGAAGACGTCAAGGGAGTGGGCCGTGAAGACGACCCCTTTGGGCTCGGTCGATATGCCATTGACACGGAGATTATGGGCCGTACGTTCGAGGAAGCCGCGAAGGTCCCGTCGGGCGTCAGCATCGGCAAGTAAGAGGCCCTGGACAACCGAACTGAGGGCCCTGGTCAGACCGTCCACGCGGCCTTCAAGAGCTTCAATCCTCTCCTGATCTGTCATTACCCGTTCCTTTCCGTGGTTGAGGGGGCCCGGCAGACCGCCATCTGCTGGCCCCCACTCCGGGCATCCCGTTTACAGGTCGTCTTGCTCCAAGGTATCCCCCTCCCACCGTGGTGGGCGCTCCGCGAATTCCACCTGCGAGATGGCGCGCGGAGTTCTAGCCAGCCTCCGGGCTGGGCCAGCAGGTCTTGATCTTGATTATAGCTCGCAACATGTTCTGGGCGCTACTGCTGACGGCAGTGGTCGTCTCGGCGCCATCGGCGCGGGCGGACTATGAGGCGGGGCAACGGGCGTGGGCCACCACACTCAGACCCTTGTAGGCGCCCACCGTCTCCTGGGTATTCAGCACGGCCGGGGGTACGCTGGTACGGATGACGTAGAAGCCGTCGAGGGCCGCTTCCTGAGCGATGGCTGCGGCACGGCGTTCATAGGTCAAGACGCTTCCCGTGGAACAGGGATCGCACCGGGCTTGACTTCAAAACAACTAAGGTTTTTCTCATGAACGGCAGATCAAAGGAACCTACTGAGGCGCTAATGGCCGAAATCCTACCGGTCGCTTTGATGGTTTTCCCCATGTACGATTTCTTGAGAGCTTCAACCTTGAGTCGAGTCTGTTTCTCGAAGGTGGCGAGCAGCTCGTCGGGCGTCAACGTGAGGACCCCGCCTTCACCTCGCTTGCGGTATTCTGTGACGCCCCAAACAACTGCGAGGGCTAGGGCCTGTTAACACTAGCGTAACGCCTCAATGATGAGCGAGAAGAGGATGAAACCGAGGAAGATCACATCGAGCTTCTCGAAGCGGGAGAAGACTCGCCTGAAACCCTTGAGACGACGAAACAACCTTTCGATTTCGTTGCGTCGCTTGTACATGTGGCGATCGTACTGCCAAGGGTCGACTCGCGTGGACAACGGCGGCACTACGGGTGTGAACCCCAGAGCCAGAGCCAACTGGCGTGTCTCGTTACCTTCATACGCCCGGTCCATGAGGAGCGAGGGATTGTCGTGCTGCTGACCAAGGCGATTCAGCAGCTTACGCCCTTCTGGAGCGTCGTGGGCCTGTCCGGGGGAAAGCGAGAAGGTGATAGCCGTTCGAGCATCCGCGGCAACCATATGAATCTTGGTGGTCCAGCCGCCACGGGATTTGCCGATGGCTTGGGGGCCGTTTTTTTTAGTGCCCCGGTCCCGTCGGGATGGACCTTGACGATGGTGCTGTCCATCGACACGGCCTCGATCTTGATGCGCACCATCTGCTCCCTCTGTAGTTGCTCGAAAACCTGGTCCAGCACCCCGTTCTTCGACCAGCGATTCATTCGAGTGTAGATCGTGTGCCAATTGCCGAACCGAGGCGGTAACCCACGCCACTTGCAACCATGCTCCGCTACATACAAGATAGCGTTGAGCACCTGCTGGTTCGAGAGGCTGACATTACCTCGCTGCACCGGAAGGTACGGCGCAATACGGTCGTACTGGGCTTGAGTCAGTTCCATCCCCAAGGTGTAACATATTTCCAGTATTAGTGTTAACAGGCCCTAGCCCCCCGCCCAGGGCGGAGGCAAGATGAGAGGCCCCTTCGGGTAGACCTATCCGTACCAAGACCTCCGCCGCAGCTAATAGCGCCCCACCGTAGACGGTGTAGAGTAGTACGTCCGTGGATTTCATCGTGAGCTTCTCCGGGGTGAGGGTGAGGGCGAGCTGGCTCGCGCTGGCCGCCCCACATAGCCGTTCCGGTCGTCAGGGCTTGCAGGGAAACGTGCGGATCCGCGCGGCCTCCTTGTCGAGGCTGGCGCCCTCGAGCTCGGTGAGTCGGCAGTCCTCGTCCACTTTGATTTCCCCCACGCATTCCAGTCGATCATCGGGATAGAAAGTACACCTTGAACCGATCCGGGGTATCCCCTGGCGTTCTGCAAATGATGCTGGAGCTCGTCTGATAGTGCTTGTAGAGGAATGTCAAGATGGCGTCCCCCGCACGTTTGGGGGTGGAGCAGTCCGCGGCCTGCGCAAGGGGGAGCCGAGAAGGACGGTGAGCAGTATCGCTGACCATGCGGCTCTCGTTGAGATCGAAGGCCTGCATGAGCTCGGCCAGGGTGGTTTCGCCGCAGGCGATGAGGTGGTCGTGGATGCTCGCATCGAACAGATTGGCCGAAGAACGACTAGGGAGGCTGCGTTAAGGTGGGAGCGGGATCACGGCTACCGATTCTCGATTTCATCGTTGGGATCGTCTACAGGGCCGCACTCGAAAGACATGCCGCAAATTCGCGCCACGCACCATAACCAGCGCGCCGGGGTAGCGAGAAACTCAAAATTTCTAAGCCTGAGAGTCACGAGAGAAAGGGTATCATGATCAACCGCTTCTTGACCATCGTTTTCGTGGCCTCGCTTTCTCGCAGGCACCCCGCACCTCGCCGGCGCCCACGGAGGTGGCCTGAACAGAGACCGACGCCACAACGAGACGGCTACGGGCGGCTACCACTGTCACAGGGCAAGAAGGACGAGAAGAGGTCACTCTACATCGCGGGCGGTGTTGTCGACGCCGTCGTGTCTATCTGGCTCGTGGTGATAAACCGCGACAAGGGTTCCGCCTACGTTCCGCAACAGCAGGTGGAGCTGCGCTTCACGCCGGCGCGCGGTGACCTGAAGTCAGCACTCTCAATCGCGAGGTCGGTGAGGTGAGGACTGAAGTTGTAGGTTTCTCAAAAGAACTCACGGACGTTAAGGCACAACAACCTACCGTGCGGGCCGCGGTACGTACTGGTCGAACCGCGCTGAGGCAGGTCACACTCATCGACCACCATTGACCTTGAGCAACTGCACGATATCCAGGAACGGCTTGATGCTACGCTCGGTTCTGTTCATAGCAACTCGGGCCATATCAAGAGCCGTTAGTCCCAAGTCCGCTTGAGCGTTAACCTCAGCACCGTTGTCAAGCAAGAATTCAACAACGGCAACCTGGCCGTCGAACACTGCAAAATGAAGCGGCGTCCGTGATTTTGCATCTCGCGCGTTGACGTGCGCACCAAACTTGATCAGAGCTTGCACAACTGGTAAATCCACTGCGCGTCTGCTAACGCCATTCGACACAGCGTGATGAAGCGGTGTCATCAACTCGGACCTGGTTCGAGCGTCGACGTGTGCACCATGCTTGAGCAAAGCAGCGATGGCTGGGAGATGCCCGTGGCGGCCCAAGATAACCGCTAAGTGAAGCGGCGTTGTTGCGTCATCCGATTTAGCGTTGACCCAGGCACCTGCTTGCAACAAAGCCTCAATGCTCGCTACTTGGGCGGCTGAGTATCGATCGGCGTCATTAGGCAAACCTACAGATTGAAGCCAGCCATGGATGTCCAAGGAAATATTGAATGCCGTCAAATGGAGAGGTGTCGCCGCAGACTGATCCCTGGCGTTGACCTCCGCACCCGCTCTGAGCAAGTGTTCTATGGCCCGTACCCGAAGATGAGTCGCGGCCGTATGAAGCGGCGTCCGTGATGTCTCATCCCTCGCATTGACGTTGGCACTGTCTTTGAGAAATTCATGCAAGGCGTCCAAATTGCCGACGGATACCGCGTGATGAATCGACACCTCCGACGGCGTAGCGACGCCTGTCGAACCCCACAGGCACAACAGAAAATGAACAAAGAAAACGTTCTTGAGCATTCCGTGGCCCAGGAAATCCCGAAAGTGTCTTTAGAAGAGAGGCTTCTTTCGCCCTTCACGGATCACTGCCTTCATCCGCTTGGCTTGGGCGTCTAGCTCCTTTTTGAACATCGCCACCTCACTGTCGACCTCCTCGTCGCCCAGACAGGCATGGGTGATCCTCTCCTTCCCGATGTAAAGCCAAGCGCCCTGCACCTTGAACTCGATGTTCCAAGTCCATCTTTCGTTCATGTCACACTTCCTCGCGCCGTATCCTCGACTCGATTATGGGGTTCAACCGCTCCGACTCCTGAAGCACTCTGGGGTCATAGCATCCGTGCTTTTTATAGCACGTATCCAGCCTACCGTGCGCGCGGGGAATCCACAGTCGGTCTTATTTTTTCGTCCAATCCAGATCCGACGGATCGGGCAACTTCGAGACTGTCATTGGAGTGGCGGATACCGTTCACGTCGAGCACATCCGCGACGGGAAAGTGATCAACTGACTTCGCAACGTCAAGGGAGTCACCGTTCCTAACTGAAACAGTGCCGCAAATGTCTGGCCGGCTCCGAGGTCGCCGCGCAATACCGACAGGTGAACTGCGACTTCCAGGGTGCGGGATCAACGCGCGACGCTTCGTTTGGTGTGCCAAAACGAGGGGTCTCGGTAAATTGCGGTCACTCACCAACTCGGAGCGTCCGGGCCAGCACGGCCTAACGGAACGGATACCAATGACGCGTCATTGAAGCACGTTCGTGCGCACGGCCCGGAAATGAATTGGTGCCTAATTGGTACCTGGCCGTTGAGCACTCTTCCACACCTCCGATCAGGATGCTCCCTAACAGGTTGATTTTATATAAGAAAAACGTTTTAGTTCCCGGCTCGGGGGAATAGGTAACCTCACCCCGACATGGTGCTCGTTCACGGCGGCGGCCCCGGCGTCGAGCGCATCGCGGCAAGCTGGGCCGACCAGCGCGGCGTCCACCAGATCGTCTGCAAGCTCGACTGGCACCGCCACGGACGGGCCGCTCCCTTCCGCTGCAACGACGAACTCCTCAACCTCCTGCCCAAGGGCGTCATCGCCTTCCCCGGCAGCGGCATCACCTAGAACCTCGTCGACAAAACCCGTCAACTGGGAATACCCGTCGACCCGTCGACAAGATCGCTGCATAGCCGTACACCTCAAGGGTCGCGTCGCTTCCCCGGCGGCGCGGCCCTTCTTCCGCCGTACCCGAACGAAACTCCACGCCGCATGCTGCAACGTCCCGACATCCCCGCACTCATCCCGTCCGCTCCGCTGCGCTCGTCGCCGGCACCGCCCTTCAAGTCCGCGTCGTGGGCGCGGGCTTCGCATCATCATCGTTCCCGGTGACGTCCTTCATGTTCACGACGCTGCCGACCATGACGGCGATATCCGCCCCGTTCCGGTGACGATGCGGTGATGGCGCCGGTGAACGTGTCAGTGATGGCCATCATGGTGCGGCAGCTTGCCCGCGGCGTCGACTGCACGTTGAAGCGGTCAGCCGCGCCGCTTCGCGACCGGACTGCTTGTCGAGCCCGCCGTGCGATCTCGCTCGGCTCGCCGCCTTCGGCGACATCGTCCTCGCTCACGCCGTCCGCCGCGTTGACACTCGTCCCAACACGGCCGTTTCCGCATCCGCCTCGCCGGCGCCGGCTTCGCCCGTCACCGGCTTCCGCACTCCGCCTTGCACCAGTATCCGCGCCAGTGCGGACGCCGCTGCCGTCGCTTCCGGCAGTGTGCTCCGCACGACTGCTGTCAGCACTGTCAGCAGTCCCCGCCACTCAATCGCCGTGGCGGCTCCCTCCCGCGTGCCTCACCTGCGTCGATTCCCCTTCGCTCATACCCCGGGCTTGTCGTTCCTGACCCCGTGCCGCGGCTTTGGTTTTCACACCGGAACGCAGTTCCTCTGCGGAGCGTACCAAGCGTGCACCCGTCATGCATTATTCGGCGTCTCAACGACATACGTTGTCAGGCTCTGCCGGACCGAGTGGATTCTCCGGGGAACCCGCGGCTATGCTATTGAAAAGGCGGACATTTTTCTGCACGAAGTTCACCAGGGAACTGTCCCATTCCCTAGAGAATCGCCAGACTGCTCTCGGAGATGCTCTCGTCGGCCATGGCCACCGGTCCGACATCGACACCGATTCGTCACTTCCTTCCGCTGGCAGGCGGGACCGGAAATCTTGGGCCGAAGACAGCTTCCCGGCCCATACCCCAATGTTCCGGGGGCGTTTCGGCTTCTCCCCCGATCACCGGACGAACTGACAACGCCACTATCGTGACGACGATTCGAAACGAATTCTGTGCGTGAAAAAGCAAAAATGCCTCCGTCCCGGAGGACGCAGGCTTGAGATGCCGGTGGATCACCTTGGAAAACCGAGCCCGCACGAAGCGACGATTTGCTACGAAAAGGAAACCATCCGCTTCTCGATTGCTACGGTGCATGTTACCGTTAGAGTGGCGAAGAGAACAAATTGAAAAACGAAATGTCTGGCAAGCCGCTTATTCTCGGTCTCGACATCGGCACAACCTTGATCGGGTTCGCCGTGATCGACCACGATGTCGAGTGCGCCACGGGAAAGATCCGCCGTCTCGGAGTACAGATCTTCCCCGAAGTTCGCGATCCGAAAGGCGTTCCGTTGAACCAGGAACGACGTTTGGCGCGACTCCGTCGCCGTCAATCGCGTCGGAGGCGAGAGCGTCACCGCTTGCACCGCGCGGACGTCAGGGCACTGCGTTTGTCGACAACCACACACTGACCGACTACCCGTATCCAATCGGCGCGGGAACCTTAGGCTCGCCCGCAAGTGTCTGGAAGGTGGCGTAGGGCATTTCTGCTGGAGGACACTAATATGGCGAGCGGCACACGAGGTCAGCGAGGACCATTCCGACCGTCCGTTGTTCGCGAGGACAATCGCATCTGCTTCACCGACCGAGTAAATTCACGCGCTCACCGTCAGTTTATGTGGTGTCTTCACGACTGCCTCGAACGAGGATACCAAGACATCATACTCGACTTCTCACGGTCTGAATCAGCTTTCTTGAATGCTGTGATCCCGCTGCTCCCGCATGTGGACAAATTGCGGCGTGATGACGTCGATGTGTCCATCGTACTCCCCGACGCAGAAGATCTTGCACGCTTGTTCCTCAACGCGAACTGGGCCCATTTTCTGGAACCAACACAATTCCAGAAGAGCGACGCTGTATCCGAACGTCACCTCTCTGCACAGCGGTTCACTGATTCTGAAGAGCAGCAGCAACTCGTGAATGATTTTATGGACGTCGTAATGCGCAACATGACATTGGAACGCGATGTCATTGCGGGTCTAGAATGGTCGATCAACGAAATCACCGACAACGTTCTCAACCATGCGAACTGTAAGGAAGGAGGCATCGTCCAAGTGAGTACATTCAGAGATGCCGGGAAGGTCGCATTCGGAGTTGCTGATTCAGGGAGGGGTATCTTGGCCTCACTGCGTGAGGGACATCCGAACCTACAGACGGATGACCAGGCCATCGGCGAGGCCATGAAAGCTGGAGTTACAAGAAACCCCGACGCTGGCCAAGGAAATGGCATAGCCGGTGCGTTAAGAATCGCGACCATGTCAAACGGATCATTTGAAATTACGTCTGGCCTAACCCAAATCGTCGCACGCCATGACCAAAAAGGTGAGTTTACCAACTCACAGTCAGATATGAAGGTCTTTAACCGAAGGGAGAAACAGAGATACTGGGGAACCGTTGTTTACGCTGAGATCGGCCTGGATGCGAGCTTCCACCTATCGGACGCACTGGGCCTCGGTGGCGAACCCTTCCAACCCGTAGACATTATTGAGACAAACTACGAGACTGAGAGTGGGGATGCCGTGGTGTTGAGGCTTCGGGAAGAATCAACGGGTTTTGGATCTAGACCGGCTGGCCGACAACTACGCACCAAGTGCATGAACCTCCTGAATGCTGAGCCCACGAAACCGTTGTTGCTAGACTGGTCGGCAATCCCGCTTGTTTCAAGCAGCTTCGCCGACGAGCTTGTCGGTAAGCTGTTTGCGGCGCTCGGTCCGCTTACTTTCTCTACAAGAGTCCGGAACGCCGGCATGGAGGCCATGGTCCGTGGCCTCGTAGATAAAGCCATTATGCAAAGAGCGGCGCAAGTCGCCAATGGGGAACTGGACCCTACCGCCTGGACGGAAGGATGATGAACGGGCTCAGTAGGTGACGTGTGCCACAGGCCCAGTTCTTCCGCCACGGTCGCTCGACGACCGAGCCCTTGAAGAAATCCGGATTGTTGCGGGTGTGCAGGCGGGCGGCGTTGGTGAAGGTGGACTCGCGGAAGTCCTGTTCGGTCACATGGCCCTTCTCCACCATCTCGTACGCTTCCGGCATGACGTCCTTGAAATCAGGGATGTCGAAGTCGGTGAAGTGGGAGCTGAACACCGTCTTCAGGCGCACCACCATGCGTGGATCGAATGCCCGCGGCGCCCAGCATCTCCTTGACCCACCTGCCGATCGCCTAGTTGACGACTTCGGGCCGCCCAACTGCCTGCACAGCGCGTGGTAGTCTGCAGCGCGGTTGTTCCATGGGATTATCGGGTCATTCGGGATTGCCGAGTCACCGAGCCAGGGCTCATGGACAAAAACGGGCTCCACGGGCTCATGATAACAGGCACCAAGCAGGACCAACACGGAAAAGAGAAACGGAGCGCATCCGGGTGTGGCGGGAGGAGTCGTCTGGCGCTTGTGGATTTCGCCTAACAAGTTGGAAAATATGCACTACTTAGCGTCATTAGCGACGGCAGCGCAAAGCGTGAGCATGGGTTGCGATCAGCTAATGAAGAGTGAACAGTAGGGTTTCAAACCCGCTGCGATTCGCTTCTCCCGCGCGAGGCACGCCGTCAGTGAAGGGCCCGTGACTGCTTCCTGATCCTTTTGATCTGTTCCTTTACCGTCGCCGCGCTCCCGGAGTCCGGCGCCAACTCCAGAAACCTCTCGAGATCGGTCAGCGCACCCGCACCATCCTCCAAACGCAGCCGAAGCAAGCCGCGGTCTCGTAACTGCTCGGCGTCGTCCGGATTCAGGATCACGAGTTGTTCCACGACCCGCAGGCATCGTTTCGGGTCCTGGCGATTGGCGTAGATCAGCTTGATGTTGTTCAACATCCGCTGAACGATCTGCTTGTTGGACACGGCGGACACGTATTCGGGCTGAACCTCCAGGCGGCCGCCGTACAACTTGTCCAACAACTCCTGAAGGTCCGACTGCGACAGGATACTGCCGCCATGGAAGGGATCCACGAAGATCTCCTGACCGTCGCAGACGGTCTTCACCAGGAAATGCCCCGGAAAACCCACGCCCCGGACCTCCAGGCCCACCCGCCGGGCCACCTCCATGTACAGCACCGACAGGGTGATGGGTATCCCTCTCCTGCGAACCATGACGCGGTTCAGGAAACTGTTCTCGGGATCGTAATAATCCTCTTCGTTACCCTTGAAACCTTCCTGCTTGAACAGCACGTAGTCGACGCACGCGAGCCGCCGGTAGTCGCCTTCCTCGGCGCCGGCGGCTTCGTTCACCCGCTCCGCCATACGGTCCAGGTGCATCAGGTGCTGACCGATATCGAGCTCGGGATACTCCGGCAACGCGATGGTCAGGGCCGCCCGGGCGAGGTCCGGTTCCGATCCGGAAACCACCTCGGCGAAGGCACGGTATTGCGCACTCTCGTCCATTTCCTCTCCCCGCGGCGGCCCCTGGTGCGCCACCCGGCTCCAAACCCGTCACCGCGGGTCGGAGACCACGTCCAACACGGCCGGAAGCCGTTGCTCCTTCACCACCTTGTAGGCCCGTTCCAGCGCGGGACCCAGCTCCGCGGGCGTGCGGATCGGCCCTTCGCCCCAGACCCCGAAACACTCGGCCATCTTGGCGTAGTCCACCAGCGGATCGCTCACGTGGGTGCCGATGCCGGCGTTCTCGACGGGCCGGTTGCGGAACTCCGCCAGTTTGATGCCGTGTTCTTCCGAGTTGTAGAAGGACTGGTTGTTGTGAATGATGATCAACAACGGAATCTTGTGATGCGCCGCGGTCCACATGGCGCTGGAGGTCATCAGCAGGTCGCCGTCCGACTGGATGTCGACACAGAACTTGTCGCTTCCCATGTGGCCCAGGGCCACTCCGATGGCCGCGCTCATGCCGTAGCCCACGCCGGCGCCGCCGCTTCGACCCAGGTATTGGCCCGGCTTGGTCCAGTCCCACAGCCTCCTCGCCCAGCCGTTGGCGCTACCGTTGGCCAGCACCCAGTCTTCCCCCTTGACGGCCTCGCCCAGCTCGTAGGCGAGGCAGGCGGTGGAGATGTCGTTCCGGGTGAGGGTCTGCCGCGCCTGCTCCTGCCAGCGGGCGCGGGCCGCGTCGTGCTTCGCCTTCACTTCCTTGGCCCGGGCCTCGATGGCCGGCCGGGCCTTGCCCGCGTCCATCATCTCGCGGCACAAGCGGGTGAGCTCGGGCAGGGCGATGGCCGTATCCGCGGTGATGGGCACGTCCACCGCTTGAAGCGGCTGAACGTCCGTGGCCCAACTGTGCACCAGCATGTCGTTGAGGTTGATGTGGATGACCCGCGTGCCGGGCTGGATGACGTAGCCCATCTCGCGGGTGGTGCGATCCACGGTCGTCAGCGAGCCGTAGAGATCCTGGACATCCAGCCCCAGCACCACGTCGGCCTTCTTCAGGAAGTCGTCGGCGATGCCGCTGACGTCCAGCGGATGGGTGTTGGCGATGTTGTGGCGATTGCCCTTGTCGATGACCGGGATGGCCAGCAACTCGGCCAGCTCGGCCAGGGCCGCCACCGCCGCGGGCTTGCGTCCCATGAAGTCCGCGATGATCAACGGGGCCTTGGCTTCCACCAGAAGCTGCGCCGCCCGGCGCATGGCCTCCGGATCCCCTTGAACGGGGGCCTGGGGAGCGAACCGGCTCACGTCGGGTACCTCGATCTGTTTCGCGACCTCCATCTCCTGGAGGCCGGCGTCGTAGTTGATGTACACCGGCGCCGTCGGCTCGGTGACGGCCAGCCGGTAGCCGCGAATGAAGGATTGCGGAATGCTTTCCAGCGTGGCCGGCTGGTCGTCCCACTTGGTGTAGTCCCGCACCTGGTTGCCCTGCACCAGCGCCGTATGAATCCAGTCGATCCAGGGGCGGCGGATGGTGGTATCCAAAGGACCTGTACCGCCCAGGCAGATCACCGGAACCCGGTCGCACCACGCGTTGAAGATCCCCATGCTGCCGTGCTGGAGGCCCACCACGTCGTGCAGGATGGCCACCATGGGCTTGCCCGTGGCCTTGGCGTAGCCGTGGGATATGGCCACCGAGATCTCCTCGTGGCAACAGAAGATCACCTCCGGGTGATGGTTGCCGCCGTAGTTCACGATGGAATCATGGATGCCGCGAAAGCTCGCTCCGGGATTGAAAGCGGTATACTCGATATCGAAGGCCTTCAGCATATCGACGACTACGTCCGAGCCATACTCCGCCTGCTTCTTCTCCGTCCTGCCGGCCTTTGCCATATGGTGTTCTCCCCTTGTATGTGTTGTTCGTGCGCCTGCGAGAGGCGGCTCACGCCGCGGCCTTCCGGTTTCCTCTCCCAAGCGTGACGTAGCAAAGCCATAGCTGCTTTGCACCGCCCGCGTCAACCTTGGCTGGTTTGACACTCTTGCCCGCGTTCGGCTACTAGTGGCCTGTGACATAGCACGCACGAACCGCATTCCTTCGAACGGAGCCAAACCACGAAAACCGGAGTTTTCCTGCCGATTTCGGGACGCGCCGCCACTCCCGAGACCCTGCGTCAGGCGGCCGAGAGCGCCGAGGCCTGGGGTTTCGACTCCATCTGGGCGGCGGACCGCATCATCATCCCATGGCGCATCGACACGCCCTACCCTTACGGCAAGGACGGCGCCTTCATCGTGCCGCCGGACCGCCCTTTCCTCGATTCCCTGACCTGCCTGACGTTTCTCGCCGCGTGCACCAGCCGCGTCGAGCTGGGCATCAGCGTGCTGGTGCTGCCCTACCGCCAGCCCCTGGTATGGGCCAAGATCGCCGCGACCCTGGATCATCTCTCCAACGGGCGGTTCATTCTGGGGGTCGGCGTGGGATGGATGGAAGAGGAATTCCGGGCGCTGCAGGCGCCGTTTGACGACCGGGGCCGCCGGACCGACGAGCAGCTCGAAGTGCTCCAGGAAGTCTGGAACACCGAGCATTCGAGCTTTTCCGGCGAGTTCTACCGGTTCGAGGACATCGCTTTCCTGCCCAAGCCCCAGGGTCCCCGGGGCATCCCCGTCTGGATCGGCGGCGAGGGAAAGCGGGCCCAGCGGCGCGCCGGGCGCTACGGCGACGCGTGGTTTCCCTACTTCGTACGTATTCACCCCGACGAGCTCGCCGCGCGCTTCGACAAGGCCCGGAGCTACGCCGCGGCGGCCGGGCGGCCGCCGGAGAGCCTGCGATTGAACTGCTGCCTCCCCATCGAGGTGACCCGCGAGCCCGTCCCGCAGGAGCCGGACCGTCTGGCGGGGACCCCCGACCAGCTCGTGGAAGCGATCACGCGTTACCGGGCGGCGGGCGTGGAACATCTGGCGCTTCAGTTCATGGTGCCGCGCTGGCCCGACCGGCTCCAGCAGATGCAGCAGTTCGCGGAAGAAACCCTGCCGCACATCTGAACCCCCAATTCCATGGCCCGGCGCTCATTTTTCTACGGCTACGTCATCGCGCCCTTTGCTTCTTCAACATGATGCTGTTGCGGGGGATCCTGGCATCGTTCAGCGTCTTCAACATCGCGCTGCTGGAAACGTTTCGCTGGTCGCGCGCCGCCACGGGCTCCATCGCATCGGTGAACGGCATTTTCTACAGCTTTTCCTCGCCGCTGGTGGGCTGGGCCTACGACCGCCTGGGACCGCGCATCATCATGCCCCTCGGCGGCGCCCTCATCGGCGCCGGCCTGCTGGTGTCGAGCGTGAGCGCGACCCTGTGGCACTTCTACCTCGGCTGGGGCCTGCTCGTGGGGCTCGGCATCGGCTGCATCGGCTTCGTCAGCAACACGGCCCTTCTGTCCCACTGGTTCCGGCGGCGGCGGGGCGCGGCCATCGGCATCGCCACCATGGGACTGGGCTTCGGCATCCTGGTCGTGCCCGTGGTGCAGGCGGTGATCACCCGCTACGGCTGGCGCACCGCCATGGTGTTGCTGGGGGTGGTGGTGCTGGCAACGATCGTGCCTCTGAACGCCCTGTTCCAGAGACGCCAGCCCGAGGACATCGGCCAGCTTCCGGACGGCGACCCGATGGGAGCCGAGGACCAGCCTTCGGCGCCGGCGGAGGCCGCTGCCGAAAAGGTCGTGCCGGAGCAGGACTGGACGCTGATGGACGCGTTCGGCTCGTTTCCGTTCTGGGCCATCGCCGTGGGCCACCTGGGGCTCGGCACCGGCCTTGCGCTCATGTACACCCACGCGGTCGCGCATCTCGTTCATGTCGGGCTGGCGAAGCAGTTGGCCGCCAACGCCTTCAGCCTGGTGGGGGTGGCGCGGATTCCGAGCACCGCCATCTGGGGGGTCATCTCGGACCGCCTCGGGCGCGACCGCGCCTACCTCCTCGGCACCCTTTTCACGCTCGGGGGGATCGGCGTGCTGATGATCCTGAGCGCCGATGCGCCGGCGTGGTGGTTCGTGGCCTTTGCCGTCCTCTACGGCATCGGCCACAGCTCCGGCAACCCGACCTTCGGCTCCACCATCGCGGACATCTTCGGCGGAAAGAACGTCGGAACCATCTTCGGGTGGCTGGAGATCACCTTCGGCCTCGGAGTGGCGGCCGGCTCGTGGTTCGGCGGCTACGCCTTCGATTGGACCGGCTCCTACCAGTACGCCTGGGTGCTGGGAATGGTATCTTTCACCGTGGCCTACCTGAGCATCCAGGTGTGCATCCTGTGGAAGCGGCGCTCCCGCCACGAGACGCGCTGAGCATGAGACAACACGCTCCCCGCCTTTTCTTCTACGGACACGTCATCCTCTCGCTGTGCTTCCTCAACCTGGTCCTGGTGGGGGGCTTCATGGCGTCGTTCGGGGTGTTCAACGTCGCGCTGCTGGAGGCGTTCCGGTGGTCTCGCGCCGCCACCGCCGCCATTGCCTCCGTAAACGGTATCGCGGTGATCGCCCTGGCGCCGCTGGTGGGATGGGCCTACGACCGGTTGGGGCCGCGCATCATCATGCCCCTCGGCGGGCTCCTGATCGGCGCAGGGCTCGTGCTGTCGGGGAGGAGCACGGCGCTGTGGCAATTCTACCTCTGGTACGGTCTCCTGGCGGGCGTCGGCATCATCTGCCTCGACTTCGTCGGCACCACCACCCTGCTCTCCCACTGGTTCCGCCGCCGCCGGGCCACGGCCCTCGGTTTCGCCGCCATGGGCCTGGGCGTCGGCATCGTGATCGTGCCCGGCGTTCAGTTCCTGGTCACCCACTACGGCTGGCGCGCCGCGATGGTGCTGCTGGGGCTCGCCGTGCTGGCGTCACAGGTGCCGCTGAACGCATTGCTCCAGCGGCGCCGGCCCGAGGATATCGGGCAGCTCCCGGACGGCGCGTCGTTCGAAGCCACGGCACCGGGCACGGAAACCGCGGGGACCCCGGGGCCTTCGAGCACCCCCGCGGCAACGCGACCGGCCGTCCACGATTGGACGCCGGCAACGGCACTGTCCTCGTTCCCGTTCTGGTCCATGGCGCTGGGCCACCTGGCGGGCGGCACCGGCATGTCTCTCATGAATACCCACACCGTCGCCCACCTGGTCCATGTCGGCCTGGACAAGCTCGGCGCCGCCACGGTCTTCGGCCTGGCCGGGGTGGTGCGGATTCCCGGAACGGCTCTCTGGGGTTTCGCCTCGGACCGCATGGGGCGCGACCGTGCCTATGGCATCGCCACCATCATGGCTCTCGGCGGCATCGGCCTGCTCATGGCCGCGGGTCCCGAGTCTCCCGCGTGGTGGTTCGTGGCGTTCGCCGTCCTCTACGGCGTCGGTCACAGCGCCGCCAACGCCACCTTCGGCGCCACCCTCACGGATATTTTCTGGGGCAGGCACGTCGCCACCATCATCGGACTCCTGGAGATCTTTTACGGGTTCGGGATCGCTTTCGGACCCTGGTTCGGCGGGTTCGTGTACGACGTCACGGGCTCGTACCAATACGCCTGGATGCTGGGGCTGCTGTCGTATACGCTGGCCTACGTGAGCATTCAGTTAAGCATCACGTGGAAGCGGCGGTTCCACCCCGAGACCCGGTGAGGCGGTGGGAGACCCGAAGACCCGCTACGCGACCCCTACGGCCGCCACGCCTCGACGGCCCTTCTTCTACGGCTACGTCATCGTCGCCATGTGCTTCCTCAACCTGGTGCTGGTGGGCGGCCTCATGGCCGGCTTCAGCGTGTTCAACGTCGCCCTGCTGGAGGCGTTCCGGTGGTCGCGCGCGGGCACGGCCACCATCGCCTCGGTGAACGGACTCGCGTACAGCGTGCTGGCGCCGGTGGCCGGATGGACTTACGACCGTCTCGGGCCGCGCATCCTCATGCCCCTGGGCTGCGCGCTCGTCGGCCTCGGGCTCGTGCTGGCGAGCCGCAGCGACTCCCTGTGGCAGTTCTACCTCTGCTACGGCGTGCTGGCGGGGTTCGGCACCGGCTGCATCGACTTCGTCGGCACCACCGCCGTGCTGTCCCACTGGTTCCGCCGGCGCCGGGCCACGGCCATCGGCTTCGCCGCCATGGGACTGGGCGTCGGCATCGTGATCGTGCCCGGCGTGCAGATCCTCATCACCGTTTACGGCTGGCGCGGCGCCATGGCGCTTCTGGGAGCGAGCGTGCTGGTGTCGCTGGTGCCGCTGAACGCGCTGTTCCAGCGCCGGCGGCCCGAGGATATCGGACAGCTCCCGGACGGCGATCTCATGGAGTCCTTGGATATCCCGGACACCAGCACGGAGACCGTGAAGTCCTCCCCGGCAAGGCCCGCCACCCGCCACGACTGGACGCTGGCACAGGTCCTGTCCTCGTTTCCGTTCTGGGCCATCGCCGCGGGGCACTTGGCGGTCGGCATGAGCGTGTCGCTCATGTTTACCCACACCGTGGCCCACCTGATCCACGTCGGGTTGGAAAAGCTCGCCGCGGCGTCGGTCTTCAGCCTCGTGGGGGTGGCTCGGATCCCCGGCACGGCCATGTGGGGTTTTGCCTCGGATCGCCTCGGCCGCGGCCAAGCCTATCGCCTGGGCATCCTCATGGCCCTGGGCGGCGTCGGTTTGCTCATGGCCCTGGGCCCCGAGGCACCGCCGTGGTGGTTCGTGGCGTTCGCCCTCCTTTACGGGCTCGGACACAGCGCCAGCGCCCCCACCTACGCCTCCACCATCGCGGATATCTTCTGGGGCAGGAACGTCGCCACCATCGTCGGACTTCTGGAGGTTACCTTCGGCCTCGGCTTCGCCCTCGGGACCTGGTTCGGCGGCTTCGCCTACGACGTCACGGGCTCCTACCGGTACGCCTGGATCCTGGTGCTGCTGTCATTGGCGCTGACCTACGTGAGCATCCACGCAAGCCTGATCTGGCAACGGCGGTTCCAGCCCGACCCTCCCTGAAGATCCGAAAGGAGGCGCGGAAAGGTTGACACCACGCGTTCCTTTGACTAATCTGGACGGACTCCGCTCGTGAATGCAGCGCCCCGTCCGACGACCTCCTCGACGAGTTCCTTTGTAGACTTGAGGAAGCGTTTTTCGTCATCGGCAAGTGACGATGACCACCGGGGGCCACCCTCACGCGGCGAGTCGCGAGCGAATCAACCGCAAATCAAACCAGAGGAGTAGGAAATGGCCAAAGCAGCAAAGAAACTCGGCGCCCCGGCTGAGCAGATTCACGATCTGCGCAATACGCTGGAGTGGCTAAAGTCCGAGGGGGACCTGATCGAAACGGACAAGGAGGTCGATCCCGACCTGGAGATCATCGCGATCCAGAAGAATCTCGACGGCGGTTGTCCGATCCTGTTCAACAACGTCAAGGGCAAGCCGTATCACCGGGCGGTGACGAACCTGTTCGGCGACATGGGCGTGATCAACAAGATGTTCGGTTGGGAGAACCACACCGACCGCACGCGCAAGCTCGCGGACGCCATCAACCACCAGATTCCGCCGGTGGAGGTAAGCTCCGAAGAGGCGCCGGTGCACGAGGAGATCATCAAGGACCCCAAGGACGTCAACGAGTACATGATCCCCGTCCGCCATACCGAGTACGAGCCGGAATTGACGGTGGGGTCGGGCAACCGGCTCATCTCCGGCGAGCATTTCGACGGCGGCACCGACCTCGGCTACAACCGGATGAACTTCCGCTGGGGCAACGTGGCCACCTTCCAGATCTCGCCCGGATCGCACATGTGGCAGGTGGTGTCCAAGTACTACCAGGCCGACAAGCCGGTTCCCATTACCATGTGCTTCGGGGTTCCGCCTTCCTGTACGCTGCTGGCGGGCGCCGGCTTCGACTACGTGGTGCTGCCCCAGGGCTGTAACGAGCTGGGCGTGGCCGGCGCCGTACAGGGTTCGCCGGTGCGGGTGGTCAAGGCCAAGACCGTGGACGCCCTGGCCCTGGCCGACTGCGAGGTGGTGCTGGAGGGTTACGTGAACCCGCGGGACCGCCGCTACGAGACCGAGGAATCCGAGAAGGCCGACGTCCAGGGCCGTTACCACTTCCATCCCGAGTGGGCCGGCTACATGGGCAAGGCCTACAAGGCGCCCACCTTCCACGTCACCGCGGTGACCACCCGCAAGCGCGAGGGCAAGCCGATCATCTTTCCGCTGGGCGTGCACACGCTGGACGACCACAACATCGACACCACCGTGCGCGAGGCCTGCATGTATCTGCTGTGCGAGCGCATGCAGCCCGGCATCATCCAGGACGTGAACATTCCCTACTGCATGACCGACTGGGGGGGCGCCATCATCCAGGTGAAAAAGCGCAACCGCATCGAGGAAGGCTGGCAGCGGAACTTCATGTCCGCCATCCTGTCCACCTCCCAGGGCTCCCGCCTGGTGGTGGCCGCCAGCGAGGACACCGACATCTACGACATGGACGACATCATGTGGTGTCTCACCACCCGGGTGAATCCCAAGACGGACATCCTCAATCCGATTCCCGGCGGGCGCGGACAGACCTTCATGCCGGCCGAGCGCATGACCGCCGGCAACCAGCAGTGGACGGCTTCCAACACCGTGTTCGAGGGCGGCATGGGCATCGACGCGACGGTGCCGTTCGGCTACGAGAGCGACTTCATGCGTCCGGTGTACGCGGTGGACAAGGTGGACCTCAAGGACTTCTTCAGCGACAAGGACATCGCCAACGCGAAGTCCCGGATGCAAGGCTGGGTGCACTCTCTGGCCCGCACCGGCCGATAGACTGCAACGACTGCAGAAAGGCGGCCTTACGGGCCGCCTTTTTTTCGCCCGGCTCATGGACACGTCGCGGCGATGCGGAGAACGGGCACCGATCACGTCCACGGACTCCACGAAATGACCGACCCCGCGCGACTGGAACGGATTTCCGCGCTCCTCGAGGAGCGTTACGGCGAGGCCGGACGCGAGGCTGCCGGGCGCCTGCGCCGCTGGACGAGCGGCGAGATTCCCTATGCCGAGCCGGAGGTCCTCCACCGGCACCTCGAAGAGGCGCACCTGGCCCTGGTATTCGACGCCTTCCGGCAGGTGCTTCCCGTCGGCACCGGCGGCCGGCGAGGTCCCGTGGGCTACGGCCCCAACCGGATGAATCCGTCGACGGTGGCCATGACGGCCCAGGGCCACTCCAACTACCTGAACGGAAATTCCCGCCCCGCGGACACGTCAGCCGGCCAGACGCTGAGCGTGGTGGTGGCCAACGACGTGCGCGTGTTCACCGACAACGCCGGGACCTACGGGTTCCTGGGCCCGCACCATCCCTTGCTCGGGATGTCCTCGCGTTCCCTGGCCAGGCTGGCGTGCGAGATCTACGCCGCCAACGGCATCGTCTGCTATCTGGCCGAGCCCGAAGATGACCGGGCGGTGACGAGCACCCCGGAGCTGTCTTTCTTCATCGTCCAACTGAACGCCTCCGGCGGGGTCAACGTGTCGGCATCGCACAATCCCCCGGACGACAACGGCATCAAGGTCTACGACGCCTACGGCAGCCAGCCCATCGCGCCCGAAGACCAGCGGCTGGTGGATACCATGGAGAAAGCCACGGAGGTCCGGACCCTCCCGTTTCCGGAGGGCCTTCGGTCGGGAATGATCCGCCCGCTGCCCCCGGAGCTCCCGGCCGCCTATGTCGACACCTACGTCAGCCTGTACGGGAACCTCCACCCTCCCAGCGCCGAACCGCCGGTGGTCTACACTCCGTTGTGCGGCTGCGGCGTGAACACGGTGAAGAAGGTGCTGGAACGGCTCGGCTTTTCGCTGTTGATCCCCCCCGACCAGGGACTGGACGGCAGCTTTGCCGCCATTCCCTTCAAGGCGCCCAATCCGGAGGTGCCCCACGCCACCGCTCCGGCCCGGGAGTTCGCGGACCGGCACGACGTCGGCATCGTCCTGTCCAGCGACCCCGACGCCGACCGCATCGGCATGGAGGCCCGGCTTCCCGACCGCTCCTGGTACCACTTCGACGGCAACCAGATCGCCGCCATCCTCTGCCATCATCTCATGCTCGACCCCCAGGGACCCCGCCGCCGGGGCCTGGTGATGGAAACCCTGGTGACCACCAAACTGCTCGGAAAGATCGTGGCCGAAGCGGGAGACTCGTGGCTGATCGACGACCTGTTGGTGGGGTTCAAGTACGTGGCCGACGTGCTCAAGACCCTGGAACGGTCCGGCCGCTACAAGGACGTGACGTGCTCGCCCCAGGATCTGGTCATCGCCGCGGAGGAGAGTCACGGCGTGGTCATGGCCCCCGGTATCCGGGACAAGGACGCCACACCGGCCTGCATGGTCCTCGCGGGCTTGTACCAGCGGCTGCGGGACGAGGACCGGACCATGTTGGACTACTACGTCGACATGCTCCGGGAGCTGGGGCACTATGACAATGTCAACCGCAGCATCGCCCTGGCGGGGGCGGAGGGGACCCGGAAAAAGGACCGGATCATGGCCAGCCTCAGGGAGACCCCTCCGCGGGAGCTGGCCGGACACCCGGTGCGGCGCTTCGTCGACTACTGGGACCCGGAACGTTTCGGCCCCATTACCAGCGATACCGATCGGCTGCCGCGGAACGTGCTCCAGGCCCACACCGACCACTTCATCATCACCGTCCGGCCCTCGGGCACCGAACCGAAGCTCAAGCTGTACTGTCAACTCCTCCCGGACGGAGAACCCCTTGACGCCGCCGGAACGGACCTGCTTGAACAGGTGAGAGGCAAGGCGGACCGGGTGGTGCGCTCCCTGTACAACGAGTTGCTCTCGTGCATCGACGTGTCGCTGGACGAGGCGGCCCTGCTCCTCCCGGACATCGTCGACCTGCAAGACAAGCAGCGCTTCGCCAACGAGACAGTGCCGCGCCTTCGGGACGCAATGGCGAGCGGCCGATTCGCCGGCCTCGACGACCTGCTCGAGTGGCTGCGCCGGGAAACCGCGGCCATGACGCCGGCGGCCGACCCCTTGCCCGCCCTCAAGCGTTCCCTGGCCGGTCTCTGCCGCGACTGGCGTGACGAGCCCGGCATGACCCTGGTGGAAGAGCTCGGCTATTGGGCGGGGAGCGGCTTGTAACCCGCCCCCACCCCCAGCGAAGACGGGGCTACCCTTGAGTGGAGCGACGCCGGTTTGGAAAGGAGCATCGAATGAAGGACAAGATCAACGCGAGCCTGGAGATCGAGCGGGTGCAACAGGAGTGGCTGGACGCAATGGCCGAGAAGTACCAGCTCCCGGATCCCTCGAAGGCGCTTCGGGTGGTGCTGGACCACGCGCGTACCGCGGGTGACGAAAAGGTCATCTTCGAGACCATCCGCTGTCGCGGCTGCGATTGAGCGGCAAGAGCCGGGAGCCTGTCCGGGTATACAAATCGTCGCGAGAGGCGGGGAAGGGTCAACCGCGTCGAACCCGGCCCGTGTCAGCGCGCCCCGTGCGGCCCCTCGCGCCGGATGGCCTCGATGTCGTCGACTTCCTTGGGGATGGCGGCCGACAGGACCTCTTGCCCCGCTTCGGTAACCAGCACGTCATCCTCGATGCGGACGCCGATGCCACGGTAGTCGCGGCTTACGTCCTCCAGGTCTTCGGCGATATAGAGACCCGGCTCCACGGTGAGGACCATTCCGGGCTCGAGCGGACGCGAGACGCCGTCCACCCGGTACCGGCCCACATCGTGCACATCCAGGCCCAGCCAGTGGCCGGTCCGGTGCATGTAGAAACGGGCGTGCTCGCCCTTCTCGATGAGGTCGCCGGCCGTCCCCGCCAAGAGCCCGATATCAAGCAAGCCGTCCACCAGCACTTCGGTGGCCCGTTGGTGGATATCCTCCATCGACACCCCGGGACGGACCGCGGCGATGCCTTCCTTCTGTGCCTGCAGGACGATTTCGTAGATTCGCCGCTGAGACGGCGAATAGCCGGCCCCTACCGGAAAGGTGCGCGTCACGTCCGAGCAGTAGCCGTCGAACTCCGCGCCGGCGTCGATGAGCACGAGGTCGCCGTCGCGCATGCGGCGGTCGTTCTGGGTGTAGTGGAGAATAGTCGCATTGGCGCCGGACGCCACGATGGAGGGATAGGCCCAACCGGACCCGCCGGCCGAGCGGAAGTGGTACTCCAGTAGCGCCTCCAGCTCGTATTCGAAGACACCGTCCCGCACTTCCGTCATGGCCGCCACGTGCGCCCGGGCGGACGCGGCCACGGCCTTGCGCATCAGGTCCAGTTCCCCGGCTGACTTGTATAGGCGCATTTCGTGCAGAATCGCTGCCGGATCCACCAGGGACACCACTCCCCGGCCCGTGCGGGCGCGCCCGGACCTGCTGCCGTCGAGGAGCCCCTGGATGAGAGCGTTCATGCGCTCGTCACGACCGGGGGCGAAGTAGACGTTGTCCGTCTGCGCCAGATGAGCCGGCAGGACCTCGCGGACCTGATCGATGGTGTAAGCCGCGTCGGCGCCGAACACCTCCCGGGCCCCCTCCGCGCCGTAGCGTTTACCGGTCCACGTCTCCTTATCACGGTCCCGCGGCTGCACGAAGAGGATGAAACGCTCCGTGTCATGTTGCGGTGAGAGCACGCAGACGCAGTTGGGCTCGGGAAACCCGGTGAGATAGAACAGGTCGTTATCCTGCCGGAACCGGTACTCCACGTCGTTCGACCGGGTGGCCTGGGGCGCGGCCACGATGATGGCCACCCCCTCCCCCATGCTTCTCGCGAAGGCCTCCCGCCGCTCTGCATGGCTCGCCATGTCCATACAGAGTTCCTTACGGGAAGGCGGGGCCGGTGGCAAGGACCGGCACGCCACAGGACCGGTTTCGGGCGCCGTTGCCGGAAAGTTCTTCTCGCTTCATATGACCGGATCTGCTACACATTTCCGAACCGGCAGCGCGCGAGAAGTCACTTCGAGCGGGCAGGCTGGAGCAAGGAGGAGTCCGAATGGCGGAAACGGTATACAAGGACTTCAGACGGGAGGAGATGGAGTACCAGTTCAATCCTCGCGTCACCGTGACCGAATACCCGCAGTTGACCCTTGAGCGGGAGACGGCCAGTGAAGCCACCCGCGCCAAGCTGAAGCACTTTCGTGACGTGCGCTACGGCGACGGGCCCCGGATGCTGCTGGATATCTTCCCGGCCGGGCAGGCCGGCGCACCGGTGCAGATCTACATCCACGGCGGGTATTGGCGCGGCGGCAGCAAGGACGCCTACAGCTTCATTGCCGAACCATTCGTCGAGGCGGGCGCCACCATGGTGCTGCTGGAATACGACCTCTGTCCCCAGGTCACCGTGCCCGACATCATGCGCGAAACCCGGGAAGGCATCGCGTGGGTCTACCGGCACATCGCCGAGTACGGCGGGGATCCGCAGCGACTCTACCTGTCGGGAGCCTCGGCCGGCGGACACCTGACCGCCAGGGCCTTGAGTCACCGCTGGGAGGAGGACGACCTGCCCGTTGACATCATCAAGGGCGCCGTGGCGATCACCGGAGTGTATGACGCGGATCCCGTTTTCTACGTCTCGTCCAACGAGGATATCCGCCTCACGCCCGATACCGCCCGGGAGATCAGCGCCATGCTCCATCCGCCCCTGAACCGGACCCCATTGGTGGTGGCCGTGGGCAAGGCGGAGACCCGCGGATGGATCGGCATGTCCCGGGATTTCTTCGCGTTGTGCCAGGAACGGGGCATCGACTGCAGTTATATGGAAGTCCCCGGCGCCCACCACTTCTCCGTTTCCGGCCAACTGGGAGAACGGGGCAGCCTGATGGCGCGCACGGTGTTGACGCAGATGGGCTTGCTTTCGGAGACTCCCTCATGAGCCACGGACGCGCCGGATCGAGCCGGAGCCTGATCCGGCCGGTTTGGATCCTCGTCCTGATGATGCTTTCATCCGGCGTCCTCTGCCATGCGCAAAGGCTCTACGTCAGCGGCCATCGCGAGATCATGCTGCGTTCCGGACCCAGCGTCGAGCACAGGATCCTCGCGGTGCTGCAGACCGGCAACCACATGGAGGTCGTGTCGGAAGAGGGCGATTACAACCTCGTCGTGTTGCCGGACGGGCGCCAGGGTTACGTACTCAAGAGCTTCCTGACCGACGAAGCCCCGCCCCAACGACAGGTCGATGAGCTGACGGCCAAGGTCGAGGCGCAGGCCGGGGAGCTCGAGTTGCTGCGCAACAGGAACGCGGAGCTCATGGCCGACAACGACAGCCTGACCAAGAACAACCAGAGCGACAAGCGGGTGCTCCGCCGGCTTCAGCAGGAAAGCTCCGATCTCCAGCGTGACATCCGGCTGCGATGGTTCGTGGCGGGAGCCGGGGTCCTCCTGACCGGCTGGTTGCTGGGATGGACCCGCGTTCGCCTCCGAAGGCGCGCCCGAAGCCGGAGCTTCACATAGTGACCAACGCGGCCGCGGCGGACGAAGACGCCAGCCGCACCCGTCTCACATCGGGAGGGAAACATGCACCCAGTACAGCTATTCTGTTGGCACTTCATGGCCTATCCCCACCTGCCCAAGGACTTTGACGAGAAGTACGACTCGGGCTGGGTCACCGTACCCAACAGCCTGTGGGACTCGGAGAAGTCCCGCGGCCTGTTCCAGGAATACATCGACCAGCTCGCCTACGCCGATGAGCTGGGGTTCGACGGGCTGGTGCTCAACGAGCACCACCAGAACATCTACGGCCTGATGCCGTCGCCCAACATCATCGCGGCCGCATTGACGCAGCGCTCCACTAGAGCCAAGATCTGCGTGCTGGGCAACCTGCTGCCGCTTCACATCAACCCGCTCCGGGTGGCCGAAGAGTACGCCATGCTCGACAACATGAGCAACGGGCGCATCATTGCCGGCTTCGCGCCCGGCGGCGGACCCGAAAACTACAACTACGACATCCCGTCGGTGACCTCGCGCGAACGTTTCTGGGAGGCGGTGGACCTGGTGGTGCGCGCCTGGACCGATGACGGCCCGTTCAACCACGAGGGCCACTATTATCCGCTACGTTACGTCAACCCGTGGCCCAAGCCGACACAGAAGCCCCATCCTCCCATATGGGTCCCCGGTTCCCGGAGCGCGTCGACCCTGACGGAAGTGGCCAAGCGCGGCTACTGCTATTTTCTGTCATCCCGGAGCCACGGCGGCGAGACCTACAAGGCCCGCGAGCAGTTCTCCAAGGTGCTGGAAGACCACGGTGACACCTACCAGCCGTACCGCATGGGGATCCTGATGTCGGCCTACGTGAGCGAGACCGACGCCCAAGCCAAGGAGGAGTGCGAGGAGGGAGTCTGGTATTTCCTGCGCAACTGCCTCAAGGGCCATCTCCGCAAGGAAGGACGTCAGCTTACCTTCGGCGCCGGCGTGCCCTACATTCCCGCGCCCGCCTGGAAGGAGTTCCTGAAGCACTCCGACCCCGAGCGTTCCATGCTCGGAGACGTGCAGGACTGGGACGAGTTGGAAAAGGCCCAATCCATCGTCGTGGGGAGTCCCGAGACCGTGCATCGGAAGATCCTGGACCTCATCGAGAAATCACAGGTCGGCAACCTGCTGATCCAGTTCCATCTCGGCAACATGCCCGGGGAGCTGGCGCTCAAGAGCCAGCGCCTGTTCGCCACCCAGGTGGCGCCGGCCCTGCGGGAGGACTCCGCCCGGGTCTTCGCCAAGGCGTACCCGAGGATGGAAGAGACCATCGCGGCGGGAGCGGGGGCGGTGGCATGAGCATGAGGACCCTTGAGATCAACGGCCGGAAGGTCTCGGTGCTGGAGGACGGTTCCGGCGACGCCACCCTCTACCTTCACGGGTTCGCGGACGTTCACGGAGTCACGGAAAGCTGGATGCCGTTCCACGAGAAGCTGCTGGAAGCCTGCCGGCTGTACGCCCCGGCGCATCCGGGGTGCGCCGCGTCCGACGAGATCGAGTACCTGGAGTCCGCCGAGGACCTGGTGTTCCATTACCTGGAGGTGATCGACGCGCTCGAGCTCGAGCGGTTCGACGTGGTGGGCACCTGCGTCGGGGGCTGGGTGGCGGCGGAGCTGGCCGCGCGGCACCCGGAAAAGGTCCGCCGGTTGGTGCTCATCGACGCATCGGGCCTGTTCGTGTCCGGGGCGCCCATCGGCGACATCTTCATGATGTCCCACCCCGTGCGCGGCACCGACTTCTCCGAGCTGCGGGCCATGCTGTTCGAAAGCGACCGGACGCCGGCGGGTCACGCGCTGTTCCCCGACGGCCGGGCCGAGAACATCGAGGACGAGCTGCGGCGTTACCAGATGATACGCTTCACCAACCGGTTCGGCTTCAGCCCGCCCTACTTCTACAACCGCTCGCTGCGTAGCCGGCTGCACCGCATCGCGGCGCCGACGCTGGTGGTGTGGGGAGAAGCGGACCACATGGTGCCCGTGGCCCACGGCGAGGCTTACGCAGGAGGCATCCCCGGTTCCAACGGCGTGGCGCTGGTCAAGGACACCGGCCACAGCCCCCAAGCGGAAGACCCCGAGGCCACGGCCGCGCTGGTGAGGGACTTTCTGAAGGGTTGACCCGGACCCCAAATCGTCATCCCGGACTCCAGGATCGTCACCCCGGACTTGATCCGGGGTCCAGAATAGTTCCTGAACCCGTTCCGTCACTCGCGGCCAAGCTCGTAGCCCAGCACAGGCCCCAGCCACCGTTCCACTTCCCGTACCGTCATTCCCTTGCGCGCGGCGTAGGCCGCAACCTGGTCCTTGCCGATGGCGCTCACCGCGAAGTAGCGGGCCGCCGGGTTGGCCAGGTACAGCCCGCACACCGCCGCCGCGGGCCACATGGCGAAGTTCTCGGTGAGCTCGATGCCGGTGGCCTGCCGCGCGTCGAGCAGCTTGAACAGAGTGGGCTTCTCGGTGTGATCGGGACAGGCGGGGTAGCCGGGCGCGGGGCGGATGCCGCGGTAACGCTCCTGGACCAGGTCTTCCTGGCTCAACCGCTCGTCCCTGCCGTAACCCCACTCGCGCCGAACCCGACTGTGCAGGCATTCGGCGAAGGCCTCCGCCAGACGGTCCGCCAGGGCCTTGGTCATGATGGCGTTATAGTCGTCATGCTCGGTCTCGAACCGCTTGGCGAGCTCGTCGGCGCCGTGCCCCGTGGTCACCGCGAAACCGCCGATGAAGTCCTCCCGGCCGGAATCTCGGGGCGCCACGAAATCCGCCAGGGCGTACTGGGACCTGCCCTTGCGCGCCTCCTTCTGCTGGCGCAGCGTGTGGAACCGCGTCAGCTCCGCGGTGCGGGTTTCGTCGGTGAACAGCACGATGTCGTCGCCGTCGCTGTTGGCGGGATAGAAGCCGTAGACGCCATGGGCCGCCAGCAGGCCCTGGTCCACGATCCTGTCCAAAAGCTCCCGTGCGTTGGCGAAAAGCTCGCGGGCGGCGGGGCCGCGCACGGGATCGTCCAGCAGGTCCGGGTAGCGGCCGCGAATCTCCCAGGTGTGGAAGAAGGGCGACCAGTCGATGTAGGGGACCAGATCGGCCAGCGGGAAATCCCGCAGCGCCCGGCTGCCGGTGAACTCGGGCACGTCCACCTCGCCGGCGTTCCAGTCGATGCGGCAGCGCCGCTCCCAGGCGTCGGCATAGCTGAGAAGCCGTGTGCCCGCCCGGGTCTCGTACTCCTGCCGCATGCGTTCCTGGTCGACCCGGTTGGCGGCATCCAGCGCGGCCCGGGCGTCGGGGTCCATAAGGTCCTGCACCACCGGCACGGCGCGGGACGCGTCCAGCACGTGGACCGTTTCCCGGCCGTAGGCCGGGGCGATCTTCACCGCGGTGTGACGCTTGCTGGTGGTGGCGCCGCCGATGAGGAGCGGCAGCTTGATACCGCGCCGCTCCATCTCTCCGGCCACGTGCACCATCTCGTCCAGGGACGGCGTGATCAGGCCGCTGAGCCCCACGGCGTCGGCGTTCTCCGTGACCGCGGTGTCGATGATCCGGTCCGCGGGCACCATGACGCCGAGATCGATGACCTCGTAGTTGTTGCAGCGAAGCACCACGCCCACGATATTCTTGCCGATGTCGTGCACGTCGCCCTTGACCGTGGCGAACACGAGCTTGGCGCGCTTCATGACGCCGCCCGACTCCCGGCTCTCGGCCTCCATGAGCGGGGTCAGGCGGGCCACGGCCTTTTTCATCACCCGGGCGCTCTTGACCACCTGGGGCAGGAACATCTTGCCCGCGCCGAAGAGATCGCCGACCACGCTCATGCCGGCCATGAGCGGCCCCTCGATGATGTGGAGGGGGCGGTCGTAACATTCCAGGGCCTCGTCGACGTCGTCGTCGATGTATTCCACGATGCCCTTCACCAGGGCGTGGGAGAGCCGGCTCTCCACCGATTCCTCGCGCCAGGCCTGCTCCTCCACCGCCGAGGGGACGGAGCCCTTGACCTGTTCCGCAAACGTCACCAGCCGCTCGGTGGCGTCGGCGCGCCGGTTGAACAGCACGTCTTCCACCAGCTCCCGCAGCTCCGCCGGTATCTCCTCGTACACCGCGAGCTGCCCGGCGTTGACGATGCCCATGTCCATGCCGGCCTGGATCGCGTGGTAGAGGAACACCGAGTGCATGGCCTCGCGGATCCGGTCGTTGCCGCGAAAGGAGAACGAGATGTTGCTGACCCCGCCCGAGAGGTGGCAGCGGGGAAAGAGCGCCTTGAGCTGACGGGCCGTCTCGATGAAGTTGATGGCGTACTCGGCGTGCTCCTCGATGCCCGTGGCCACGGTGAGGATGTTGGTGTCGAAGATGATGTCGGCCTCGTCGAAGCCGATCTCCTCGGTGAGGATGCGATGGGCGCGCCGGCACACCGTCACCCGCTCCTCCACCGTCGTTGCCTGCCTCTCCTCGTTGAAGGCCATGACGATGACCGCGGCGCCGTAGCGCTTCACCAGACGGGCGTATCTCCTGAACTCCTCTTCACCCTCCTTGAGCGAGATGGAGTTCACCACCGCCTTGCCCTGGACGCACTTGAGCCCCGCCTCGATGACCGAGAAGTTCGAGCTGTCGATCATGATGGGCACGCGGACGATCTCGGGCTCGGCGGCCACGTGGTTGAGGAACACCGACATGGCCTCGACGGAATCCAGCATTCCCTCGTCCATGTTGATGTCGATGATGTTGGCGCCCCCTTCCACCTGTTCCCGGGCAATGGCCACCGCCTCCTCGTACTCGCCTTCCCGGATCAGCCGGGCGAATTTTCGGGACCCGGCGACGTTGGTGCGCTCGCCCACCACAATGAAGTTCGTGTCCGGCCGGATCACCAACCGCTCCAGCCCGCTCAGGTGGGTGAAGCGATCGGGCTCCGGAGCGCGCCTCGGAGGAAGGCCCTTGACCCGTGCCGCAAGGGCCGCGATGTGCTCCGGGGTGGTGCCGCAGCAGCCGCCCACCAGGTTCAGCCAGCCTTCCCGTGCCCACTCGTCCAGCGCACCGGCGAGCTCGTCCGGGCCCATGTCGTAGCCGCCGAACTCGTTGGGCAGGCCCGCGTTGGGATAGGCGAACACCGGCAGTCCCGAGAGCCGCGACAGCTCCTCCACGAACGGGGTCATCTGATGCGGGCCGAAAGCGCAGTTGATGCCCACTCCGGCCAGGTCCGCGTGGCTGATGGAGGTCAGGAACGCCTCCAGGGTCTGGCCGGAGAGCGTACGCCCGCTCTGGTCCGTGATGGTCACCGACGCCAGCACCGGCAGCCGCAGCCCGCGTTCCTCCAGGAGCTGCCCGATGGCGAACAGGCACGCCTTCAGGTTGAGGGTATCGAAGGTCGTTTCCGGCAGCAGGAGATCGACCCCGCCGTCCACCAGTCCCCGGCCCTGGTCGTAGTACGCCGCCACCAGTTGTTCAAAGGTGACGGCCCGGAACCCCGGGTCGTTGACATCCGGGGACATGGAAGCCGTACGGTTGGTAGGCCCCAGGGACCCGGCCACCAGCCGCGACCCGCCGTCCCGTGCGTTGAATATGTCCACGGCCTTCCGCGCCGCCACGCCGGCGGCCCGGTTGATGTCATAGGCCAAGTCCTCGAGACCGTAGTCCAGCATCGAGATGGCGTTGGCATTGAAGGTGTTGGTCTCGACGATATCGGCGCCGGCCTCCAGGTACTCCTCGTGGATCTTCTCGATGGCCTGGGGCTGGGTCAGGCACAGGACATCGTTGCACCCCTTCAACGGCTTCGGGTGCTCGGCGAAGCGGGACCCGCGAAAGTCCGCCTCGTCGAGACGGAGGGCCTGGATCCGCGTTCCCATGGCTCCGTCGAAGAGGAGGATTCGGTCCGCCAGGAGGCCTTCCAGCGGCTGCGCCGACATGTTCTTCCTCACCCTTTCCCTTTCCCCTTACGCGGCCGCGCCGGCTCCGGCGTGACGTAAGCCGCGGTGATGCCGCCGTCCACCACGAACTCGGTACCGGTGACGAAGGACGATTCGTCACCGGCCAGATACAGCGCCGCCCGGGCGATCTCCCGGGCCTCGCCGAAGCGGCCCATGGGAATGTGCACCAGTCTCCGTTGCTGCTTCCGCGGGGTGTTGAGCACCTTCATGAGCAATTCCGTGCGTAGCGGCCCCGGGCACAGCGCGTTGACCCGGATGTTCTCCCGGGCGTGGATCACTGCCAACTCCCGGGTCAGCGCCACCACGCCCCCCTTGCTGGCGGTGTAGGCGAGCTGCGGCGTCGCCGCGCCCATCAAGGCCACGAACGAGGCCGTGTTGACGACGGACCCGCCGCCGGCCCGGCGCAAGGCCGGGATGCCGTGCTTGCAGCCCAAGAACACTCCCTTCAGATTCACCGCCAGCGTGGCGTCCCAGACCGCTTCCGACGTCTCCACCGCATCACTGTCGTCGGCCAGCATGATGCCGGCGTTGTTGAACAGGACATGGAGCGCGCCGAACTCGGCCTCCGCGGCCGCCACCATCCCGGCGCAGTCGGCACTCCGGGAAACGTCCGCGTGACAGTAAACCGCCTCGCCCCCGCTCCGGTTGATGCGGCCGGCCAGACGCTTGCCGCCGTGGTCATCGACGTCTGCGATGACCAGCCGGGCGCCCTCGCGAGCGAACAGCAGGGCGGTCTCCCGGCCGATGCCGCCGGCGCCGCCGGTGATGAGTGCCACCTTGTTTTTCAATCGCATAACCGTAGCCGGGACTGCACAATCACCCCTGGTGGACCGACGTGGGAATCGGCAAGCGCCGCTTCCCCATCACCCCGGACTTCCCCCGCGCCACCCCGGACTTGATCCACGTCACCCCGGACTTGATCCGGGGTCCGGGGTCCAGGTGGGGCGGCGGAGCATGGCGCATGTCCGTTTCCCCCCGGCCCCCCTCCTCTGGACCCCGGATCAAGTCCGGGGTGACGTGGAGAAGTCCGGGGTGACAGGGGGAGGATCACCCCCTGGAGACAGGAGGGGGGCCATCCCCCTGGATCTTCCGGGTCAAGCCTGGAATGACGGTTTCAACCGTCCGCCACACTTCCGGGCACGGTGCTCAACGCGCGGCCGCGGCCTCCACCAGCGCATCGAACAGGCGCTGTTGTATGGGGTCCTCCGCCGCGGTCAACTCGGGGTGCCACTGCACCGCGAAAAGCCACGGATGGGCCGGCATCTCCATGCCCTCGATGGTGCCGTCCGGAGCATGAGCGACAACCTCGAAACCCGGCGCCACGCGGCGAATGGCCTGATGGTGCCACGACATGCACGAGAAGTCGGTGGCGCCCAGGACGCCGGCCAGCCGCGATTCCGGCAGTACCCGCACCGGGTGGGCGATGGGCTCGCGCGGCGGCGCGCGATGGACCACCGTCTCTCCCATGACGTCCGGCAGGTGCTCGATGAGATCCCCCCCCTTGGAGATGTTCAGGAGCTGCGCCCCGCGGCAGATGGCCAAGGTGGGAACACCCAGATCGGATACCCGGCGTGCCCATTGGACCTCGGTACGGTCCCGTTCCTGCTCCACCATGTAGATGGTTTCGTGGTGTTTGCCGCCGTAGAGGTCCGGATCGATGTCGCCGCCGCCCGTGAACACCACGGCCTTCAACAGCGGCAGGATGGCATCCAGGCGCTCTTCCCCGGGGGGCAACAGCAAAGGAATGCCTCCAGCACGGCGCACGGCGTCCACGTACTCCGCGGGAAGGATAAAACGGTTGTGCGGACCGCGGCCGTAGGTGGTCACCCCGACGAGCGGCGCGCTCCTGTCAGATCCTTTCGAAATAGCGTTTCCTTTCCCAGTCGGTCACCGCCTCGCGGTACTTCCGCACTTCGGTGCGAAAGAAATGGGCATAGTGCTCCACCACGTCCGCGCCGAAGCTCTCGCGGCAGAACTCGCTGGCCTCGAACAGGCCAACCGCGTCAGCCAGGGCCCCCGGCACCTGCAACAGGTCGGCGGCGGCGTACAGGTTGCCGTCGAACGCGGGCGGCGGCTCGATCCGTCGCCGGATGCCGTCCATGCCCGCGGCCAGGGCCGCGGCATAGGCGAGGTAGGGGTTGCAGTCCGCCCCCGGCACGCGGCACTCGATACGGCAGCCGTTCCCCTGCCCCACCACCCGGAATCCGGCGGTGCGGTTGTCGTGGCTCCAGGCCATGCTCGTGGGCGCCCAGGACTCGGCCCGGTAGCGTTTGTAGGAGTTGATGGTGGGCGCATAGAACACCATGGTCTCGGCCAGATGCGTCAGCCATCCCCCGAGGAACCAGCGGAACACCTCGGAGAACCCGCCCGAGCCGCCGTTTCCGGCGAAGGCATTGCCGCCGTCGCGCCACAGGCTCAGGTGCACGTGGCAGCTCGACCCCGCCAGCTCCGACGCGTACTTGGCCATGAAGGTGACGCTCAACCCCATC
Source organism: uncultured Binatia bacterium (SeqCode) (assembly GCA_965218305.1). Lineage (GTDB taxonomy): Bacteria > Desulfobacterota > Binatia > UBA9968 > JAJDTQ01 > JAJDTQ01. Next base: position 1,908,971 of record OZ244617.1, read on the forward strand.
TGCTCCGCCACTTCCTTGAGGCACTCCTTGTAGACGCAGTGGCGGTCGGCCATGGTGAGGACGTCGCTGTAGCGAACGTTGAGCTCGTGCTGGCCCGGTCCCCACTCCCCCTTGGAGCCCTCCACCGGCACTCCGGAGTCCCTCAGGTGGCGCCGCACCGCGCCGTGGAAGCCTTCCTCCCGGAAACCCTGGAGCACGTGGTAGTCCTCGATATACCCGCCGGCGGGAGCCAGGGCATGGTAGTTCTTGTCCGCGGCCTGCCGGTACGAGTCCTCGAACAGGTAGTACTCCAGCTCCGACGCCGCCATGGTCTCGAACCCCAGCGAGCGGGCCCGCTGAAGTTGGCCCAGCAGCACCGACCGGGGCGCCTCCGCGACAAGCTCGTGGGAGACGTTTTCCTTGACGTCGCACAGCACCAGCGCGGTCTTCTCCTGCCAGCTCAGGCGCCTCAGGGTGCTCAGGTCGGGCACCAGGTGGAAGTCGCCGTAGCCCCGCTTCCAGTTGGCCAGCCGGTATCCCTGAACCGGTTCCATCTCCATGTCCGCGGTCAGGAGATAGTCGCAGGCGTGGGTGCCCTCGGACACCGCCGTGTCGAGAAAGAAGCCCGCGTCCAGGCGCTTCCCCATGAATCGGCCGTAGAGGTCGGTGAAGGCCACCACCACGGTATCCACCCGGCCGGCGGCCACGGCTTCTTCAAGTCCGGCGATGTCGAGCATGCCGGGAACTTCAGCCACTCCGTCTTCCTTCATCTGAACTTTCCTGGACGCCACTACGATGAAACATCTCCGGGCTGGGTGCCCGGACCCTTGGGGCTCTCGTAGATACGTATCCCAGGATGCCGGAAATATCCACTCACGGTTCCACTGACAGCCCCCGCGTACTCGCGCCGGACCATGGAATTCCGCTTGCATGACAACTGGTTGCGGCGCATCCTTCGTCCGCCCCTGGAACGTGGCTGATTGGTGAAATACCCGTTCCGAAAGGGTCCTGTTGCATTGCCGAACCCGTTGTGGCATTCACACCGCTGTTGGCTGTGAATGGTCTAACGACCGTAACCCTAACGTCCAAGGAGGTCTCCATGAAACGCTTACTGATGTTTATGCTCGGTTTGGCGCTGTGCGGCAGTCTGGCCATGACGGCACAGAATGCGGCGGCACAGAATTTCCTCGTGGTCGGCGGCGGCTCAACGACCGGCGTCTACTACCAGGTCGCCCTCAACGTCTGCAAGATCATCAACGACAAGATCGGATCCAAGGGATACAACTGCATCGGCCGGCCGGCCCTCGGATCGGTCTTCAACATCAACGCCATCAAGCGGGGGCTGCTGAACTACGGCGTGGCCCAGTCCGACCGCGTCTGGCAGGCCGCCAACGGCACGAAAAACTGGAAAGGCAAACCCCAAACAAACCTGCGCACGGTCTTCAGCGCCCATCCCGAGACGGTCATGATCGTCACCCGCAAGGACACGGGGATTACTTCCATCGCGGGACTCAAGGGCAAGCGCGTGAACATCGGCAACCCCGGATCGGGACAGCGGGGCAACGCCCTGGACGTGCTGCGGCTCTCGGGCATCGACAAGGACAAGGACATCAAGGCTGAAGGGCTGCAACAGCACGAGGCCAACCGGGCGCTGGTGGACAAGAAGATCGACGCCTTCTTCTACACCGTCGGCAATCCCTGGGGCGGCGGCCTCGAGATCGCCAACAGCACCTCCATTTCCATGATCCCGGTGAACACGCCGGCGATCCAGAAGCTCGTGGCGGACAACTCGTACTACGTCATGACGGCGATCCCGGGCGGCATCTACAAGGGCGTGGAAAAGGACGTTCCGACGTACGCGGTGAAGGCGACCTTCGTGACCGGCGACAAGGAGCCGGCCGACCAGGTGTACGAGGTGGTCAAGACCATCTTCGAGAACCTGGACACGCTCCGCGGGCTACACCCTGCGTTCAAGATCCTGAACCCGAAGGACATGCTCAAGGGCCTCTCGGCTCCGATGCATCCGGGAGCAGTGAAGTACTACAAGGAAAAAGGCTGGATGTAACCGGCCTGACTCCTTGTGAAAACTGAGACACGGCTCGGGGCCGGCGCAACGGCGGCCGGCCCCGAGCACGTTCACTTAGCGGAACCACGAATGGTAAGGACCACGAGCCAGGCATCCCTGTGAATTCCTCCGATCCTGACCAGACCGCCGGTGAAGCCGTCGACCTCGAAGCGTTGGCCGAACTTGGCGAGGCCGAGGGAAAGACCCGCTCCCCCGGCGGCACCATCGGAGGGTTCCTCTGGTTGCTGGCGCTTTGCTGGTCCCTTTTCCAGCTCTACATAGCCTACCGTCCCATCAACTCCATCATCGCCCGCAGCTTTCATCTGACCTTCGCCGTATTGCTGGTCTATCTGGCCTTCCCGGCCATACGGCGGGCCGCGACGCTGGAGCGCTTCACTGTCCTGATGCAGCAGTGGTTTCCGGGACACCGTAAACGGGATCCGGTAAAGATTCCGTGGTACGACTTCATCATCGCGGCTCTGGCCGGCTGCGGCACCATTTACCTGGCCTGGGACTACGTGGGAATCATACAGCGTTCCGGTCTGCCGCTGGCCCGGGACGTCTACATCGGCGCGGCGTTCATCCTGTTGCTGCTGGAGTCGGCGCGGCGCTCCCTGGGACTGGCGCTGCCGGCGCTGGCCTCGATCTTTCTGCTTTACTGCTTCATCGGCCGGATGATGCCGAGGTTTCTGGCACACCCCGGCATCCCCCTCGACTTCGTCGTGGACCACATGTATCTCTCGGACAGCGGCATCTGGGGGGTGCCGCTGGGGGTTTCCACCGACTTCGTCTTCCTGTTCGTCCTGTTCGGCGCGCTGCTGGATAAGGCGGGTGCCGCGGAATACTTCGTACAGGTGGCTTTCGCCATGCTCGGACGCTTCCGCGGCGGACCGGCCAAGGCCGCGGTGCTGGCGTCGGGCCTGACCGGCATGGTGTCGGGATCGTCCATCGCCAACGTGGCCACCACCGGCACGTTCACCATTCCGCTCATGAAGCGGGTGGGTCTGCCGGACTACAAGGCGGGTGCCGTAGAGGTCGCCGCGAGCACCAACGGGCAGCTCCTGCCTCCGGTCATGGGGGCCGCGGCCTTCATTATGGCCGAGTTCCTGGGGCTGCCGTACATCGACATCGTCACCGCGGCGGCGATTCCGGCGGTGCTGTCGTATATCGCGCTGCTTTACGTGGTCCACCTGGAAGCGCTCAAGCTGGATCTCGCGGCCCTGCCGGAAGAGGATCTGCCGCGATTCTGGCCCACGTTCCTCAAGGGAATTCACTTCCTCATTCCCATTCTGGCGCTGATCTACACGCTGGTCATTCTCAGGTTCTCCGCGGTCTCCGCCGCGTTCAACGCCATTATGCTGACCTTGGCCATCATGGTCATCCAGAGGGTCGTGCAGAGCTGCGCGGCGGTCCTTCGACCCGCACCCGGCGAGCCGGAGTCCGGCTCACTCGGAAATGCGGCATTGCAGGGTCTGGCCCTGAGCGTCCGCGAGATACTGCAAGGCTTCGTATCCGGCGCCAGGAACATGGCACCCATCGCCGTGGCCACCGCGGCCGCGGGCATCATCGTGGGCACCGTCACCCTCACCGGCCTCAGCAGCCGGTTCATCGAAGCCATCGAGATCATCTCCCTGGGCAACGTCGTGCTCATGCTGATCCTGACCGCGGCCACGAGCCTGATCCTGGGCATGGGACTCCCCACAACCGCCAACTACATCGTCATGGCCACCTTGACGGCGCCGGTGATCGTCACCTTGGGCGGGCAGGCCGGCCTGGTGATCCCGGTGCTGGCGGCCCATCTGTTCGTCTTCTACTTCGGCATTCTCGCCGATGACACGCCGCCGGTGGGTCTCGCGGCCTTCGCCGCGTCCGCCATCGCCGGTTCGGAGCCCATCAAGACCGGCATCCAGGGGTTCACCTACGACCTGCGTACCGCCGTTCTGCCGTTCGTGTTCATCTTCAACCTCGAGCTCCTGTTGATCGCCGGCGTCGGCCCCGACGGCCAGATCATCTGGCTGACCGACCTGTTCAGCGTCGTCTGGGTGATCGTCAACGGTCTCGTGGCCATGATGGCCTTTGCCGCGGCCATGCAGGGGTTCTTCGCCGACCGTTGCAGTTGGCCCGAGCGAGCCCTTCTGGCGGTGGTCTGCATCGCCGCCTTCCGGCCCGGCCTGGTGGCAGGCGACACGGATTCCCTGCGCATGACCATCCAGTTCGGCGCCGCGGTGTTGTTCGCCGGGCTGTATCTGGTGCAGAGGAGAAGGCGGGGATCGCAGTTGGCGGCGGCGTAGCGGCCAAGGACCAGCGTCGATTAAGTTGAATTGAGGAAACCGGCACTCACACCAAGGAGGAGTTCCAGATATGGCAGATACCATACCCTATCTCGTCGATGAGAATGATCCCGAGCTCGAATCGGGAATGGTCGAATACGGGAGCTGCACGGGTTACCTGTCGCGGCCCAAGGGCGGCGCCAGCCTGGGCTCCGTCGTCGTCATTCACGAAAACGTCGGCCTGGTGGACCACATCAAGGACGTGGCGCGGCATTTCGCCAAGGAAGGCTTTGCCGCACTGGCCCCGGACATGCTTCAACGCACCGGCGGCACCGCGCAGTACCAGACCTCGGAAGACGCCATCGCCGCCATCCGAAGCCTGGACCCGGACGGTTGCGTGGAAGACCTGACGAGCGCGCTGGAGTATCTGAAAAGCCTGGGCTCCACCAATGGCAAGGTGGGCGTGGTGGGCTACTGCTGGGGCGGTGGCCAGTCCCTCAACTTCGCCACCAAGTGCAACGGCCTCAACGCCGCCGTGGTGTACTACGGCCGCAACCCCAACCCACTGGAGCAGGTGGCCAACATCTCCTGCCCGCTCATGGGCAACTACGCCGAGGACGACCCCAACATCATGCCCGGCATCGAGCCCCTGAAGGAGGAGCTGGCCAAGTCCGGCAGGACCATCGACCTCAAGATCTACGGCGGCGGCGCCAAACACGCCTTCAACAACAACACCAACGCCGACCGCTACCACCCGGACGCCGCCAAGGACGCGTGGCAGCGGACGGTGGATTTCTACAAGGCCAACCTGTCGGGCTAGCAGTTGATCCGACCGAACGGGACGACACGGATCTCCGTGGCGTCTCACCGCATCTCCGGCGAAAGGGCGACCAACAGGTCGCCCTTTTCGCGTTCGTAGAGTTCCTCTCGATCGTTCTGCCGGGTGACGGACCGGGTCGGCCGAGGGATCAGCAGTCGTCCGGATCGAAACAGGCCAGAAGCTGGCGGCGGACGCTCTTGTGGCTGGGGTCGTCGTAGTGGCGGATGCCGAAGTAGTAGCAGCAGCCCTCGTTGTCCAGGTCGTTGTGGAAGACACGGAGGCGGCCGTCCTGGAAACGGATTCGGGCGAGGCAGGTGCCGCCGGGGACGTTGGAGGTCATGATCTCCTCTACCACGCCCACTCCCCACTGGAGGTTGCGGTTGTGCTTGACCTCATCTCCTGCCCTCAGGAATAGTCTCACGTCGTTCCGCACGATGCTCTCCCAAACCTGAACGGTAGCAACATTGGATGGGCATTTCAAACCTGATTTCAACAGGTTGGGATGCTCGGTCAGGCGAGAAACGACGCCAGGGTCCGGGCCAGGGCCAGGGGGTTGTCCTGCTGGACCATGTGGCCGGCCTCGGGGAGCGTCACCAGGGTCGCGTCGGGCAGTAACCCGTACCGGGTCTCGATATCGCCGCGCGCACGGTGGTTGCTCTCGGCGCCCTGAACCACCAGGCTCGGACAGGTGACGCGGCGCAGAAACTCAAGGAACTGTTCCACGTAGAAAGGTTGGGGCGAGGTGGTTCGGTGAAGCGGGTCGAACTTCCACTGCCAGGCGCCCGTCTCCGTCCGGCGCATACCGTGGTACGCCAAGTGCCGGGCCCGTTCCTCGGTCAATCTGGGATGGCTGCGCCGCAAGCGGTCCGCGGCTTCTTCCAGACTCGCGTACCCGGCGCCCTCCCCCACGGCCGGAACCTGCTTCAGCCATCGCGCCGCTCGTTGGGGCGCATCGGAGAAAGACAGCCCTTCCGGCCCCAATCCTTCCACCAGAGCGAGCTTCGATACCCGCTCGGGGTGCGTCCCGGCGTAGAGGCACGCGATGGTGCCACCCATGGAGTGGGCTGCCAACCGGACCGTGGGCGCGCCCAGATGGCGGATGAGATGATCGAGATCCAGCAGGTAGTCGAAGAAATGATAGTAGCCACCGGCGCCGACCCAGCCGCTGTCGCCGTGGCCGCGGCAGTCCGGCGCCACCACCCACAGGTCCGGCACGATTCGCAGCAACTCGCCCACGAAGAAGTCCCAGGTCCGGCAATGATCGCGGAAGCCGTGGATGAGAATGACCGGCTCCAGTCCGCGCTTGCCCCACTCGACCCAGTGAATTCCGAGCCCGCGTACGTTCAGGCTATGATGCCGCGGGGTCAACGGCCCGGGACTCGCGTCATTGTGGTCTCCACGAAATCCTCGGCGGCGGGGTTCCAGGTATAGACCGCTACCCGGCCGACGCGGCCGCTCATGACCGAGATCACGACCTGGGCCGTGTCCGGATAGGTGGGTTCACCAAAAGGCGTAGCGCAGGCCTTGTCCTCGGCCGAGAAGTAGGCGTCGTGGTCCGGATGGGAATGATAGAGGGCCTTGAAGGCCAAGCCCCGGCGCTCCGCCTGCTCCAGGACCGCCTCCAGCTCCTTTGGGTCCATGGTATAGGCGGTACGGGCGTCCCTGGAAAAGGTCTCGGGATCGTTGGCGTGCAGCGTGTTCTGAAGGTTGACGAGCCGATGGACTTCGTCGTCGCCGTCGCCGCTGAGGATGACTCCACAGCACTCTTCGGGATATGCTTCCTTCGCGTGTTCGGCAATGGCTCCGAAGGCGGTTTCGCTCAGCACAAACACCAGACCCCTCCCCGCCCCTCCTGGATTCCCGCTTTCGCGGGAATGACGAAATGTGGCTTCAGCGCCACTCTCGTGAGGTGTGACATGCCATCTTCGTGGCAATAACGGAGTACACGCCGGACTAATCGATGACCCCCGCTTGGGTAAGCTTCTCGAACTCTTCATCCCCGAGGCCCAGCAACTCGCGGTAGAAGTACTCGTTGTGCTCGCCCAGCAAGGGGTCCCGGCGGTCCGGGCCGCCGTCGCTTTCGGACAGGGTATACGGGGCGCGCTGGTACGACATGGTGCCGATCTCCGGGTGGTCCATGCGGTTCCACTGGCCCCGGTGCACGAGCTGCGGGTCGTCGTAGACCTGTTCCATGCCGTTGACCACGCCCGCCGGCACGCCCGCGGCCTGAAGCTTCTCCACCAGCTCACGGGCCTCGAACTGACGGGTCCACCCGCCGATCCGCGCTTCCAGTTCGTCGGCGCGGTTCCGCCGCCGCTCGGCGGTGGCGTACTCGTCCCGGCCGCCCCATTCCGGGCGCTCCATGGTCTGACACAGCGCCCGCCATTGCTCATCCGACGCCACGCTGAGAACGCACCAGTTGTCGTCGCCGGCGCAGGGGAACGCGCCGTGGGGCACCGCCTCCGGATGCCGGTTGCCGTCGCGCATGGCGATGTTGCCGTTGACGGTGTAGTCCAGCAGCAGCGGACCGAGGTACTGGAGCCCGGTTTCGTACTGCGCCAGATCGATACGCTGTCCGCGGCCGGTGGCGTCCCGATACTCCAACGCCGCCAGCACCGCCACCACGCCGTAGCCCACGGCGATGTAGTCGATGTAGGGGCCGTAGAGGATCTGGGGCGAGCCGTCCCGGTATCCAGTGAGATTGGTGAAGCCGGCCAGGGACGAAAGCTGGGAGCCGAATCCGGGATGGTGCGCGTGGGGTCCGCTCTGTCCCAGGTTCGAGCTGCTCAGCATGATGAGCTTCGGGTTGACCTCGCTCAGGGCCTCGTAACCCAGCCCCAACCGGCCCATGGTGCCGGGGCTGAAATTCTCCACGAGGATATCCGCCCAGCCGGCGATGCGCTTGGCCAGGTCCGTGGCCTCGGGACCCTTCTTCAGGTTCAGCGTGATGCCCAGCTTCTCGCTGTTGCACAACGCGAACAGGCCCGAGCGGTTGAGCCCGTGGATATTGTCCTTGTACGGCGGATAGTGGGTGCGGAAACCGTCGGGACGGACCCGCGACTCCAGGTGCACCACCGTGGCTCCCTGGTCCACTAGATGCTTGCCCACCACCGGACCCGCCGCGTACGCGGCGAACTCCACCACCTTGAGCCCTTCCAATGCCTTCATGACGCTTCCATTCCTGTCAAGTCGCGGCCGGCGCGTTTCCTTTGATTCATCAGATCACGCCCTCGTTCTCCAGCCGGGCCAGCTCACCGGCGTCCAGGTCCAGCTCCGCGTAGATCTCCCGGTTGTGCTCGCCGATAAGCGGCGCCCGGCGATAGATCCGGCAGGGGAACTCCGAAAACCGGGCGAATCCCCCAGGGTAGGTGAAGGAGCGGTTGAGCTCGGGATGCTCCACGTCCTGCCAGAAGTCCCGCGCCTTGAGCTGCGGGTCCGCGAGGAGTTCCTGGGCCGTGGACACGGGATAGCCCAGCATGCCGCGCCCGGTCACCGCCTCGAAGAACTCCTGCTTGGTGACCCCGGTGAAGAACTCGGCGATGGGCTCCTCCATGATGTCGATCTCGTCCTGGGTCACCTGCTCGATATTGAACGTGCGCCAGTCCTTCTCCAGCAGGAACGCCGGCGCGGCCCCCTTCTCGGCCATCCACTCCACCAGCGCCTGGTTGGTCTTGCGGCCGGCCTCGCCGCCATAGATGATGAAGTTCAGATAGCCGTCCTTGCAGGGCCAGAACACCCGCATCTTGGCGCCGGTGATGGTGCGCCCGGTCATGAAGGAGCCGGCCCGCTTCTCCACCGACCGGTTGAGGTCCCAGAAGGTATGGGCGTGGGAGAAGCCCCAGAGCATGCACGCCTGGGCCGACACGTCCACGTGCTCGCCCCGCCCGGTGCGCCTGCGCTGGGTGTGGGCCACCAGCGCCGCCATGGCGGCGTAGGAGCCGGTCCACTGATAGGACTGAGGGAAGGTCACCCGGAGCGGCGGCTTGTCCGGGTCGCCGGTGAGCGACATGCAGCCGCTCATGGCCATGATCTCGATATCCGTGGCCCGATACCGGCTGTAGGGGCCGGTGAGGCCGAAGGGCGTGATGGACACCAGCACCGTGTCGGGATTGGCCGCCCGGATGACGTCGTGCCCGAGACCGATCCCTTCCAGATAGCCCGGCCGGAAGGTCTCCAACACGAAGTCCGCCTTCTCCACGAAGCGCTTGAACAGCGCCTGCCCCTCGGGCGCCTCGAGGTCCAGCGTGATGCCGCGCTTGTTGTTGTTGAACGCGAACCAGTAGAGGCTCTTCTCCGGATCGCGCTCTCCGTCGAGATACGGCCCGATGCACCGGGAAGCGTCCCCTCCCGGACGCTCCACCTTGATCACGTCCGCGCCCAGATCGCCCAGCGTCTTGCCGCAGAGAAAGCCCAGCTCATCGGTCAAGTCCAGTATACGGTAGGCCGCGAGAGGCCCTTGTTCACTCGAAGTCATAGCTTAACCATGGTTTCCTGTTGCCAATCCTCATCTCTGCCATTTTCATATCAATCCCTCATGCAGTTCGAAAGCTGCGCACCGAGGGATGACGGATAGGTTGGCGCGTCAGTATTCCATGTAGTTGGACACCCGCCATCCCGCATCCTCCTTGCGGACCCGGATGAGAAGCTTGCGGGAAAATTTGCTGGCGCCTTCCGGCCGGATCGTCAGCCGGTAGACGAAAGCGGTACGGCCGCCGGCGTCCCGCCGCTCCAACAGCTTGTAATAGACCCGGGGTTTTCGCGTACCCGCGTCGATGGCATGTCCCGACGTCAGCCGTATCTGATCGTCGACCTTGCGCCGGGCCAGCCCGACGGTGTACTCCCGGGATCTGGGCAGGTCGATCTCCACGTAGTGCCTGTCCAGGAACACCTCCGCCACGCCCCGGGGCGTGGTGTCACCGTCACCCTTGCAACCGACGAACGCCAGCAACAGAGCCGCGCACAACACGCCGCGCCGGGTCACGCCGCCGCCCTCCTCAAGTGCCGCGCGATCCAGTCTTCGGTCCGGCTCAAGGCGGCGTCACGGTCTTCGTCACGCATGAAACGGTGGTCGGCGCCCGGAAGGATGCACAACTCCTTCTCGCCGGGCAGAGCGGCGTGAAGCGTCCGGGCCTGCGCCACCGGGACCGTCTCATCCGCATCCCCGTGGATCACCAGCGCGGGACAGGTGATCCGCGCCACGGCTTGGGCGACGTCAATGGTGACGGCCTCTTCGAGGAAATCCGTGTTGAGCCGGCGGCCGTTGGAGTCAATGAAACCCTGGGCGCGCCAAAAAGCGATGGCCTTTGGGGGGAAATCCCGCTCGATCAGTTCCCGCGGATCGAAAGGTGCGGCCAGGGTCACCAGCGCCGCCACGCCCTCCGCCGCGCCCGCGTACATCAGCGCCGTGGTGCCCCCCATGCTGGACCCGACGACACCCACCCGGGAGACTCCGCGGTCCTTCAGCAAGTCATGGGCCGCCTCCAGATCATCCACCTGGCGGGTACACGTGATGGACTCGAAGTCCCCGGTGGATTCACCGGCGCCGGTAAAGTCGAAGCGCAGCACGGCGAATCCCGCTCGACTCAGCGACGCGCCCAGGCGTATGTGCTTGAGACTCTCCTTGCTCGATTCCATGCCGTGACACAGGACCACGCCGAGAACGGCCTCTCCCCGCGGCAGATGGAGCACTCCCGCCAATCGCTCGTCCCTGCTGTTGCCGAAGGTGACCTGTTGCTCCATAGCCAGTCCGCTTCCCCGTGTGCAAAACTTCCGGAGAGCCGGCGTCAAGCGCCGGACCCCGCCGGAGAGAACGGGTCCCGGCCCTTGGTCCGCATGAGGAACCAAAGGCACAGCACCGCGCCGACGGTAATGAAGCTGTCCGCCACGTTGAACGCCGGCCAGTGGTAGCCGTTCCAGTAGACGTCGAGAAAATCGATCACCTCGCCGTAGAACAGACGGTCGACAAGATTGCCCAGAGCCCCTGCCAGAATGAACGTCAACGACAGGATGAGCCCGGTATCCGCGTCGGAAAGCCGGCGGAGAAGATGGATGACGAAGACGATGGCAATCAGCGAGAAAACGATAAGGATGTAGGAACCCAGGGCTCGCCGGTGGCCGGCCAGCAACCCGAACGCGGCTCCCGTGTTGCGGACATGAGTCAGGTCCACCAAGCCGTCGATGACGGAAACCGAGTGGTGCAGCGGAATCGTATGGTCAACGAGCAGCTTGGTGCCCTGGTCGAACAGCAGGATCACGGCCAGCAGGAAAACTATGCGTGCACGCTTTCGGCCTGCGGTAAAGATCGTAATACCTCCGCGCAACGGGGACAGACGCCCGGATGGACCGCATCCTCGCCCACCATCGGGTGATATTTCCAGCACCGCTCGCACTTTCCGCCGTCGGCCGGGTAGACGCCGACGGCGCCTCCCAACAGAACGCTGTCATAGCCCATGCCCTGTCCCGCCGCCACGTCTCCGGTCCCGTCAGCGCCCTTCTCGTTGCCGTCGACCCCGGCCGCCGGCTCCGGGTACACGAGCTCGGCCGACGGCTCCCCCGATACCACCGCGGCCTGCGAGACGATGAACACGTCCTCCCACGACATCACCGAGCCACCGCGCAGCAGCTCCTGAATACCCGGGGCCTTCTCGTAGACATCCGGATACAGCACCACCTGGGCGTCCAGGGAATGGCCAATGGCGCCGCACTGACGCGCCACCTCCAGGGCTTTCAATACCTCGCCGCGCAAATCCAGCCGGAGCTCCCACTCCGCGGCCAGCGCCGGATCCGACAACGTCGGGTCCGGTTCCGGCATGGGCGAGAGCAGGATGCTGTCCCGGCGGGACGCTGTCCCGGGTGTATGCTCCCAGATCTCTTCAGCGGTGAACGAGATGATGGGCGCCATCAGATGGACCAGGGTTTGCAGGATGCCGTGTAGCGCGGTCTGCGCCGACCTCCGGCCGGCGGAATCGGGCGCCTCACAGTAGAGCCGGTCCTTGACGATGTCCAGGTAGAGGGAGCTCAGGTCCACGCTGCAATAGTTGTTCAACGCGTGATAGACGGCGTGGAACTCGAACTTGTCGAAGGCTTCGAGACACCGTCCCAGCAGCCGCTGGGTACGGTCGAGGATCCACCGGTCCAGGGGCTCCAGGGCGTCGGGCCCCACCGCGTCGGCCGAGGGATCGAAGTCATGGAGGTTCCCGATGAGGAACCGGGCGGTGTTGCGCAGCCGCCGGTACGACTCCACCAGTCGCTTCAGGATCTCGTCGGAAATGCGAACGTCGTCGCGGTAGTCCTCGGCCGCCACCCAGAGCCGGATGATGTCGGCGCCGAATTTCTTGATGATCTCCTGGGGCGCGGTGACGTTGCCCTGGGACTTGGACATCTTGTAGCCCTTGCCGTCCAGAACGAAACCATGGGTGAGGACGCCGTCGTAGGGAGCCCGGCCGCGGTTTGCCACGGAGGTCAAGAGCGAGGTGTGGAACCAGCCCCGGTGCTGGTCGCTGCCTTCGAGGTAGAGGTCGGCCCTGCCGCCCAGCTCGGGACGGCGTTCCACCACCGCGGCATGGCTCACGCCGGAGTCGAACCAGACGTCCAGAATATCCTCTTCCTTGGAGAACCGGGTGGAGCCGCAAGCCTTGCATGCGAAACCCGGCGGCGCCAACTCTTCCGGCGGCCTCAGGAACCACGCGTCCGACCCCTCCTGCTCGAATAACTTCGCCACGTGCTCGCACAGCGCCTCGCTCAAATGCGTCTCGCCACAGTCCCCGCAGTACAGCACCGGGATGGGCACGCCCCAGGAACGCTGCCGGGAGATGCACCAGTCCGGACGGTTGGCCAGCATTCCGGTAATGCGGTCCTGTCCCCAGGGCGGGATCCACTGGACCTGCTCGATGGCATCCAGGGAGCCTTGCCGCAAACCGTCGTGAGCCATGGAGATGAACCACTGCTCGGTGGCGCGGAACAGGACGGGCTTCTTGCACCGCCAGCAGTGCGGATAGCTGTGGTTGATGTCCTGGGACTTGAGGAGCCGCCCCTCTCCGTCCAGCCTGGCGATGATCCGCGGGTTGGCCCTGAAGACCATCTCCCCCTGGAACTCCCCCGCCTCCGCGGTGAACTTTCCGTGCGCATCCACCGGCGCATAGGCCTCGAGTCCGTACCGCCGGCCCACCTCATAGTCCTCGTGGCCGTGTCCCGGCGCCACGTGGACGCATCCGGTGCCCTGCTCCGCGGTGACGAACTCTCCCAGGATGACGATGGCGTCCTGATCCAGCCACGGGTGCGAGCAGACAATGCCCTCCAGCTCGGCCCCGGACCAGGAGCCCTCCAGCACCTCGACCTGCCCGGCCTGATAACCGAAGACTTCCATCAGCGACGACAACAGCTCGCCCGCCACCACCAGCACCCCCGCGGGGGTGCGGACGCGCCGGTACTGCATCTGCGGATGCAGGGCGATGGCCTGGTTCGCCGGCAGCGTCCAGGGCGTGGTGGTCCAGATGGCGAAGGAGCCATCCGAGTCGTCCGGCAGCTTCCCCTTGGCGTCCTTGATCGGGAATTTCACGTAGACCGAAGGGGTCTCCTGGTTGTCGTATTCCACCTCGGCCTCGGCCAGCGCGGTGGCGCAGGAAGCGCACCAGTAGACCGGCTTCTTGCTCCGGTACATGGAACCGGTGGCCATGAACTTGCCGAGCTCGCGGACCTCCGCGGCCTCGTACTCGAAGTCGATGGTCCGGTAGGGCTCCGCCCACCGGCCCAGCACGCCCAGCCGCTTGAACTCCTCCCGTTGGACCTCGATGAACTTCTCCGCGTGGGCGCGGCACAGCCTGCGCACCTCCACCTTGCTGAGCCGGTTCTTCTTCTCCCGGCCCAGGCTCTTCTCCACCTGGAGCTCGATCGGGAGTCCGTGACAGTCCCAGCCGGGGATGTAGGGCGTGCAATAGCCCCTCATGCTCTTGTACTTGATGATGATGTCCTTGAGGATCTTGTTGAGCGCATGCCCGATGTGTATGCGCTCGTTGGCGTAAGGCGGCCCGTCGTGCAGGATGTATTTGGGACGCTCGCGGTTGGCCTCCACCATCCTCTCGTGGATGTCCTCACGCTCCCACTTCTCCACCTGCACGGGCTCCTTCTGGGGCAGATTGCCGCGCATGGGGAACGTGGTCTTGGGGAGGTTGAGCGTGTCTTTGTAGTCCATGAACTTCGTCCCTCACTTGCCGGCAAGCGACTTCCTGGTATCGGGGTGATTGGGATGGGCGGTCAGGCGGGAGATGGGCCCTGGCGTCATACTGCCCCGATTACGCGAGGCTAGGCGCGGAGCCTCTCTCTTTCCAGTATGCTCTTGTTGACCAAGATCGATCTGATGGCGACTTCCGACATTTGGAAATGATGCGCCGCGTCTTCCATCAGATCGTCGTCAGGATTCTCATCCTTGAAAAAGTTTCGTAGCGCGTCGAACGGACACAGAAACTCCTGCGCGAAAGCCCGTTGAAATCTCTGACGATCGGTCACCGCGTTCGTCACCGGCAGCAAACCCTCCCCGTCGGCCGTTACTAGGTGATCTCCAATGATTCGAGCGAGAGCGAAACGTCTGGCGTTGGGATGCCGTTTCTTGAGTATTGCTTTGACCACACTCGGATTGCCATGGGTACGAAGCCCGGCGGGAATCGGAATTTCCTCGACATGGGAAGGCTTCCTGATCCAAGACGCTCGGACGCCACACAGTTCGGCCAGATGGCCATTGTCGATCGGACCGTCTCCAAGCGACCATTCCCGTCGCACGACTCCCGCCACCTCCTCTGCGCTTTCCCAGGGTTGTCGTCGGTCGTTCCTCGCGTCGGCTACGACACTCCCGATCGTTGAACAGATGTCGAGCGAAAGCGCGGTGGACGCTCTGGCAAACTTTTCCTGGATCAGTTCGAAGTCCTTGACCGTATTTTTCTTCGAAGACGCCGTCAGTTCCTCGATCGCGCCCCTACCGACTACTGCCGCCGCTTCCCGCAAGCTATCGAGCATCACGGGATCCGCCTCTTCGGGATCGAATCCCATTCTCGCTTCCATGGCGCGCGCGAAGCTCCGAGAAGGGTCGCGAATCTCTTTGCCGAGTTCATGCCAAGCTGCTTCCAACTCCCTGGATCTTTCGTTCGCACCGCTCAGACAAACGACTCTCGAAACCACGGCATCCACGAATTCCCGAACCCCGGACTCGAAATCACCAGCGGGAACGTAGAGGTCGATCTCATTGAGAAAACGCAACGAGTTGCTTGAGGCGGAGCCAGTCCGACGGGTTCGAACATGCACACTGTCGCCGCCGCCACTGACTTCCATGTCGGGCCACAGATAGCCATTCCCGACCGCGCCCACCCTGTGGCTCATATCCCAGGAAATGCTGCGTCCGTTCGCTTGGCCGATGCTGTCGGCTTCCCATCGCAGGCGCCACCAGTTCGACACGAGCCACGCGGCAAAGTCGTAAGCCGACACGCGTATGTCCGACCTGACTGTCTTGTCATGTAGATCTTCCACGTCGGTTGCGGATATTCCGCCGACTTCGATCATGATCTGGGCAAGCGAGTGTCGATCCACCGAGTCGCCGAAGTCGCGCGGTATCCACTCGAAATCAATTTTGAACTGCTTGCTCATGCCGATTCCAACTATCGAGGACTACCTTTTGAAACGGATCAACGGCCAGCATAGGTTATCCGTGGTAGCTGCAGGTCTCGGCATTCTCCAACTGCGCCTCCACCGGACGACCATCCTTGGTCACGGCCCAGACGTTCTGAGGAAGACGAGATGATCCTCGGACCTTCTGACTGACCAGCCCCTTCTTAATGCCTTCACGCAGCAGGTGCAACGCCACGTCCCGTCTTGTGATTCCGACTTCGTCGCATGCAGTCTTGTCGGCCCGCAACTGCGCAGGGGGAGTCAACCCGAAATCGCCGGGATCCCGCTTGTGTTCCGGGTTGCCACCGTATCAGACCCGTTCTTCCAAGTCCTGAAGCGAAAACGGGTCGGGATTCACGGCAATGGCGCGTTTCGGGTTGAATCTCTGTCTAGGCAAGGCCGTCTCTTCAGTACTGGGGGAAGTCGGTCAAAATCACTCGCCCGAAATCATACCATAGAAAAGGGATGGGGAGATAGCTCGTAATCGCTGCGTCATGTAGACCCGCATGGCTAGTGTACTGTCTCAAATAAAACGCGGTGAATATGCGCAGGAATTTTTGTTGTCGGCAAGGCGCGATGACGAGCAGTGGCGTGCCCCACGCGAGGAAGAGCAACGCAGCCGACGGCGAAAAGGACCAGCATATTCACCACGGTTTATTTGAGACAGTACACTAGACTATGGGACTCTACGAAACTGCTGGCAGACGCCGTCCTCTGTGATCCTATCTCAGATGACGGTCGAAGAGCTCCCTCGACGAGCTCAAAGAGGGCAAACGTCCGCGCGGCCATTGAGGCGCGAGCTCCGTGCTGAATGAAGTCTTGGAGAGAGATGGAGGCGGTCCCTTCCTCGGGTCCTGACCTACACCCAAGTCTGGTGTACAAAGTGAGTTGAAGGGAGTCGCATCTGCGCCTCGGGGATTGGGCCCCCGTTCGTGCGATCTCTGCTAGAGAAGCCCGAACTACGGTTTTCCCGTATCGTATCCGGTAGAGAGGTTGAGCGCGGGGCGCGATGAGCCAAACGTACCGCGCCGTCCTCACCCCACATCTATCTTGACACACCGCGTGAGATGCGCGCCGGCTGGATTCACGAGGTCCCCTGTGCTATGAAACCCCGAATTCCGACGGGCTTTCCGCCCGTCCCCATTCCCGCTGAAATAGCGTTCCGCCTTTCCGTTCATCCGTACGAGCAACGAATCCCGGCGCGGGGCTCGGTTCGGCGTTACCGAGGAGGAACCTCCATGGCCAAGTCGCAAAAAGGCAGACCCAGCGCGCGCGAGCTCGGACGGCTCAAGAAGACCGTGGCCCTGGCCACGCGCATGCTCTTCCACCAGGGCCTTGCCGACTATCACGGCCACGTCAGCGCCAGGATTCCCGGCACCAACCGGTTGCTCATCAAGCCGGTGCTGGCGCCCCTGGGATCCATCAGGAGCAAGGACATCATGGAGGTGGACATCGACGATTACAAAAAGAACTGCGAGGCCAACTGGGCCAAGGCCGGAGACCAGAAGGCCGTGATCAACCTCAAGGTCCCGCCCCGGGAGACCATGATCCACGCGGCCATCCTGGAAGCCCGGCCGGACGTCAACTCGGTGGTTCACACGCACCAGCCGCTGGCCACGGCGTTCGCCATTGCGGGCGTCCCCATCCGGCCCATCTACAACCAGGCCGCCGCCTTCGCTCCCGAGACGCCCATCTTCCACAGCCCCCGGCTCATCTATACGGTCCAGGACGGCACCGAGGTGACGGCGACGCTGGGCGACCGCATGGCCATGCTGATGCAGGGACACGGCATCACCACCGTGGGCGACAGCGTGGAACAGGCCGCCTGTCACGCCGTCTACCTGGAGCGGACCGCCTACATGCAGTGGGTGGCCAGCAGCGTGGGCCAGGCTGCGTCCATGCCCGGCCGCAACACCGCCATCATGGCGGCGACCAACAGCGGGCGGGCGCATCACGCATTCGCCTATTTCACCGGCCTCATGCCGGAAGACATGCAAGATTAGGCCCTGTCACGGGCACGGGTACCATCGACAAGAAACATCGCACGATAAGGAAGGTGAAGCATGGCTGAGGCGAACAGACCGGAGCCGGCCGCAGGCCGTCCGATTCAGGATCTCCGCGAGTGGCTGGATCGCGCGGAAGGCATCAACGAGCTGATTCAGATTGACAAGCCAGTGGACCGGGACGAGGAGATGAGCGCCATCACCTATCTGGTGGCCAAGCAGGACCCGTCCCCGGCCATCCTGTTCGATAACCCCAAGGGTTACGAAGACAGCCCCATCGGCGCCCGGATGCTATGGAACATCCTGGGGCCCAGCTCGAAACGCATCGCCCTTACCATCGAGGAACCGCCGGAGACGCCGACGCTGGAGCTGATCCGCCGGCTCAAGGAAAAGATGAAGGATCGGATACCGCCGCGGGAGGTTCCGGCGACCGAGGCTCCAGTATTCGAAAATACCCTGGCCGGAGCGGACATCGACCTGGAGCAGCTCCCCATCCCCAGGCATTGGCCGCTGGACGGCGGGCGTTACGCGGGCACCGCGGATGCGGTCTTCACCCGCGACCCGGATTCCGGATACCTGAACGTCGGCACCTACCGGATGATGCTTCAGGGCAAGGACCAGGTGGGGCTTTACCTGTCGCCGGGAAAGGACGCGCGGCTTCACATCACCCGCTCTTGGGAACAAGGCAAACCCGTGGCCGTGGCCGCGGCCTGGGGCATCGATCCGCTGTTCATGCTGGTGGGCTCCCAGACCTTTCCCAAGAACGTGTCGGAGTACGAATTCGCCGGCGGCATCAAGGGCGAGGCGATCCCGGTGGTGCGGGCGCAGACCAGCGACCTGCTGCTGCCGGCCAACGCCGAGTTGGTGGTCGAAGGCGTCATCAATCTCAACTCGGTGAAGACCGAAGGTCCGTTCGGAGAGTTTCCCGGATACTACGGCAGGCCGGAGGCCGGCTGCCCGCTGGTTGACATCACCCGGGTGCACTACCGCAGCAACCCCGTGCTCACCAACGCCATCATGGCCGACTACCCGTCCTGCGAGCAGAGCGGCTTTTTCGCCGTCATCCGGTCGGCGCGCATCTGGGACGACATGGACAAGCTCGGCATACCGGGCGTTCAGGGCGTCTACGCCCATCCGGCCGGAGCCGGCGGCTTCGGCATGACCGTCATCAGCCTGGAACAGCGCTACGCCGGCCATGCGGCCCAGTGCTTGGCCCTCGCGGCCCAGGTGCCCGGCGGCGCCTACTACACGAAATGGATCATCGCCGTGGACGAGGACATCGACCCGACGGACATGGACCAGGTAATCTGGGCCATGAGCAGCCGCTGCCATCCCATCGAGGACATCGACATCCTGCGGAACACCTGGAGCACGTGGCTGGACCCCACCCAGAACCCGCCGGAAAAGCGCCCTTACGGCTCCAAGGCGCTGATCAACGCGTGCAAGGAACACCGCTACCTGCCGGTCTTTTCCAAGCGCACCACGTTGAGCCGGCAAATGTACGACCAGGTCGCCGGCCGGTGGAAAGAGCTGGGTCTGCGGGGAACGATTCCCACGGTCCGGGCCTTCGAGGAAGAGAAGAAGGTGGTCTACCACGAGCAGGGCGGATTCGAGCCCGGGAAGAAGTAAAGGCATTGCCGCGGTGCAGTCCTTTCACGGCTCGCGAAAGCACGATTCGTCAACGGATTCACTGCCATACGGCCCACAGGCTTGTTGCCCATGGTTTGCCGCTGTGATATTCTTGAGCCGCTTTGGGCGGATCAGTTGACGGTCGCGGCGTGCCTCGACGCATGTTGTAGTCTTTAGAACAGGGTCTTTCGAAACCAGAAGAAAGGTGTCGGATGGACATACAAGAGGAAACGCAAGGATCGCTTGTCGTGGTGGCGCCCAGCGGGCGCGTCGACGGTTTCACCAGCCCCGAGCTGGAGAAACGGATTTCGGAGATCATCGAACGCGGCGACCATCGCGTGCTGCTGGATTGCGGGAACATGGAGTACATCAGCAGCGCCGGGCTCCGTGTGGTTCTCGTCAGCGCCAAGAAGTGCCAGCAGGAAGGCGGCAAGCTCGCGGTGTGCGCGCTGCAACCTTCGTGCAAATCGGTCATGGAGGTCAGCGGGTTCCTCAACATGCTCGAATACCACGACACTCGCGATGCCGCCCTCGCGGCAGGATAGGTCAGGCGGCGCCATGGTTACATTCACTGAAGAAATCATGCTGTTGATGCTGGACGACGACGGTCTGTTCCTGCCGATCCGCGGCGGGGCCGTGGAGCACGTCCTGGTAGGCGCCATATTGATGGATCTGGCCTTCGCCAACCGCATCGACACCGACCCCGAGAAACTTCTGGTGATCGACTCGACCCCCACGGGCAACCCGCTCCTGGACGGGCCCCTGGAGCGCATTGCCAGCGCTTCGGACACCATGAATACCAAAGGGTGGGTGGAAGTGCTGGCCCGGGAGCAGGCCGCCGACCTCCGCCAGCAGGCCATGGACGGCCTCATCGAGCGCGGCATTCTCGAGGCCAAGGACGAGAAGTTCCTGTGGGTCTTCCGTTCCCGGCGCTATCCCACCATCGACGGGCGCGTCGAACGCGAGGTCAAGCTGCGCATGGAGGACGTGCTGCTATCGGATGATATGCCCGACCCGCGGGACGTCGCCTTGATCTGTCTTGTGGACGCCTGCGACATCCTCGGCGACATATTCTCGGAACGGGAGATGGAACGGGCTCGCCCCCGCATCGAACAGCTCCGAATGATGGACCTCATCGGCCGTGAGGTGGGCAGCGTCATCGCCGACATCGAAGAGTCCATCACCATGGCCATGGCTCAGGTGGCGCACTAGGGCCTGCCGACTCGGCCGTCGCCGGCGCGGCCTCTCAGCCGGACGCGTCGGCTCCCAGTAGTTTGGCGAGCTTGCGCTCATACTTCTTTCGCCCCACTCGCCTGGTCATATCCAGGCTCGCCAGGGTAGGCGGTCCGGCCTCCAGCCGGATCGGCGTACGCTGACTGACATCTTGATTCCTTTTACCCGCTAACGGTCCCATTTCGCTTTCCTCTCGCTCCGACGTGGGGCCCCAGTGAAGGCCTCCGGCCCGAGGATTTCCGTCCGGACGACGCGTCCCGGCCCTCCACGACACGACATTGTGACGCAAAGCTCTCGCGATGCGCAACGACCGGATTCCAGGCAGTCGGCCTGCGACCCGATCGGACCGCGCCAAGAAACACGAAAAAGTTGCATTCGTGGTGGAACCATCGTTAAACTGAAGTTCTGCGGCGGGTTGAAGCTAAGTGGTTGTTATTATGGAGGATTGGTTGAAGAGAGTGAGTGGATTCTGACTACAACAGGGGGAGTTTGACCTGGAGCAACTCAAGGGCGGTGCGTTGGAGCTCGGAGGGCACGGTGAGCTGTTGGAAGGGGAACTCTGAGCCATGGAGTTGAACGGTATTGCGGGTGAGAGTGGCCAAGTGGTGGAGGAGGCCGCGGAAGTGGTGTACGGGGTGTCCCTGTGCGGTGCGGCGGGTGGCGGCTTTTTGCTGGGCGCTGTCAGAGGGCACGCTGGGGGGCACAGGCGAAGGGCGTTTCAGTGCGGCGTTTTGGGGGTCGTCTTCGGCGAACAAGAGCGGCGCCCAAGCGCGTCGCATGTGCCACTCGACATAGTAAGCGAGCATGCACAGGAACACGTGGGCGCGCACCCGTTGGGTCAATCGGTGATGAATCGGGCGCAGGTGCAGGTCCACGGTTTTGAGGCAGCGGAAGGCGCGCTCGACTGCGGCCAGGCGTTTGTAGGCGCTGACGGTGGCGGCGGCATCGAGCAAGGGCTCAGGCACGGAAGTGCGGATGACGTAGATGCCGTCGAGGCCTGCCTCTTGAGCGATGGCGAGGGTTTTGCGTTGGTATTGGAAGGTGGTTTCGGTGATGCGGGTGTTGAAGTGCTTGGCCATCTTGAAGCGCCCCAGGACCCGGCCCACGCGTAGTCCGATGGCGCTCTGGCCGCGCAGCGCCCGTTTTGGGCGTTGGGTCGCCAGGACGATCTTGTCCAGTTCGTGCTCGGTGGCGCGCAGCAGCGCCTCGCGTTTGCGCGCACGCTCCTGGCGCAGCAAGGGGTTGAGGCAGGCGATGAGGCGTTCGCCGGGAAAGTCTGGATGATGGATTTCAGCCAGGTCGGTGGTGTCGAATAAGGACGGCTGCAGGGGGCCGTGCTCGGTGGCGAGCTTGGCGATGGCATCGCTGCGCAGCGCACTGATCCAGTCCAGACCCTCCACCGGGCGCAACTCCTCATCGATGCGCGCACTGGTCAACATCCCCCGGTCGCCGACGAACACCACGCGGTCGAGCCCGAAGCGCTGGCGGACCTTGTGGATCTGGTCTCTCAGGGTGCTCGGGTCGGCGGTGTTGCCTTCATAGACTTCCACCGCCACCGGACAGCCCTCGGCGTTGCACAGCAACCCGTAGACGATCTGCAACTTGCCTTTCTTGCGGTCACGCGAGTAGCCGATGCGCCCCAGCGGACAGTGCCGCCCTTCGAGGTAGCTTGACGTGACGTCGTAGAGCACCAGAGTGCCGTGGTGGAGATGACGCTTGGCCAGGGCGGTTTCGATGCGCCCTTGGCGCTCGCCCAGCCAGTCCATGGCCTCGTACAGTTCTTCGGCTTGCACCGCCTCCAGCCCAAGCTCTTCGCCCAGGGTGGAGGTCGCACTCTGGGAATCCAGAGTGCGCGCGGTGGCCAGCTTCGAGCCCGGACACAGCACCCGCGACACGATCAAGGCCACCGTGCGGTGGCGTTGGACGCTGCTTCGAGGATCGAGCAGACGCTCCAGACCCAGCGCCTTGACCATGCCCAGCACGGCGGCCACATGCCCATGGGGGCGGGAGCGCAGCACCTGGAACGCCGTCTCGGCAGGCACCAGGGTCTTGCCGCCGAGTGCGAGACGCACCAGTTCCACTACCGAATCGGGCAGGTGGGAGAGATTGCCGACGGTTTCATTTTTGACCTTGCCGTTTTCGCGGTAGGAGCGTCGCAACAGGTGGGTGGTGTAGACGCGGTCTTTATACCGGCGCTTGGTAGTGACGACGTGGACGGCAGGTTTTCGTCGAGGCATGTGGGTATTATAGCATACACACCAATGGAGTCAAGCAGTTTTAGTGACTACATATTCCCGACGAAATCGCCCCTTGATTGCTCGAATGTCTATCAATTACAATGAGTTGCCCGCCGCCAAGGCGAGAATGACCCCAGAACTTCAGGTTAAAGTCCGGCTCTACCCGGCCGATTGAATATATGTGGCCGGCTACATCACACAAAAACCAAACAAGGAGGATACATGGCATGCAACTCATCAACTATTCCACTGAAAACGGTGTGGTAGCAGTCCCCTGGCTGCTCGATATGCGGGAAGACGAACTGGATCTGGAAATTCACGGATGCGGATGTGGCTGCGGGTGCGGAGGTGGGTGCGGATGTGGCTGTGGCTGCGGCTGCGATTGTTCCAGTTGCGCGTCCAGCGAGGATTCGTCCAGTGAGGATTCGTCCAGTGAGGAGGATGATGGAGACGTGTTGAGTTCGGACGACTACGACGAGAGGGGCGCATCGTATTCCATCGACAGCGAAGAAGACGAAGAAGAGACAGGCCTGCCTAACGTCGAGCAATGCCAGGACGACATGGCGCAAGGCGCCATGATAGGTGCCGTAGCGGGCGGCATCGGAGCGGTCGTCGAGCAAGCCGTTGCGGCAGCCTGGGCGGGGATTGCGGCAACGGCAGCCGCGGTTGTGGCAGCCATCGGAACAGTCGCCGCCGTGGTTGCGGGAGGCGCCGTGACAGGTGCAGTCACGGCAGCCATGGCAAGCGAAGCCTGCGCCGCTGCCCCACAAGAAGTCGGCGAGTTTGTCGCTTCTCAGGACCCTTCTCAACTGGAAAAACAAATGGAGGAAATCTCCCTGTCAACGGCGCCCACGGCCCTTGAAGGGCGTTGATTCAACTCGACCGGATGCCGCGGGATGCGATTGCGAGGGTCGCATCCCGCCCTTCCCGCCCATGATATGGGTGGTAAACCAGAGCCTAACCCGAGGGCATACGACTATGAAGAGCGAGTTCATGGGGACCTTTCGGCACCGGAAAGGGGATCAAGACCGCCTGGAGAGGTATCTTAGATTGTTGAGATGCTTCTTTCTCACCACCGTAAGCGGATCGATCTGGAGCGTGTCCATGTCCTTCTACGATTTGGTACACGAGCCCATGGCCTTCTCCGTCCTGCTCACAAGCACTCTAATTTTTTCGATGGCCATGTTTCTGTTTCGTAGTTCGTACGAAGGTAATGGGATCCTGATATCCCCGTTGCACCGATCCTATCTCGCGCCATGTGTCATGGTGCTCCTCATCGCTGCGGCCGAGGCAGCGCCTCCCGGCTGGTGGAACCAGCCCGTAGTGCTTCAGCGTTTACGATACGGCGTTTTGTTTGTCGCCGGCGCATGGGTGCTTCTATGGGCTGGCGAAAAGGCCGTTCAATTGCGGCGGTCAAGACGGTGAGCTCTCGCTCGGCACCGCGACCACCGCAAATCCCGGCCTTGCGGCGCCCGGGATGCGTGCAAACCGTCAGTCGTTCGCCAGCAAGCGCCCCCTGCCCCATTCTTCGTGACGGAAGATCAGCGACTTGATCACCACCGGCACCGCCTTGGCGTCCAGCAACTCCTCGCCGATGTCGACGAAATCGAAATCCTTGAGGTCGATACCGTCGATGGAAATGACGCCGGCCCCGGGAAGGATCTCCTTGTCGATGATATTACCCACCAGCTTGGCGATGTCGGCATCGAATACCAGCACCAGATGCTGTCCCTGGCGGAGATGTTCCTTCATGCCCTCCACCACTCCGGCCGCCAGCGTCCGGATGAGGGGATAGGAAGGCCCCAGATCCCAGTGAAGCGCCAGCGCCGCCGCGCGGTCGCCCTCGGTCATGTCGAAACGCTGGAGCGCACTCTCGATGGAGCTACGGACGTCTTCCGTGGTCAGCGGCTCGGTCTGGCGGAAGCGCGGCGTGATCACCTGAAGGTTCCGCAACGGCAGCACGGACTGGTCGGAGAGGAAGATGGTGTTGCCACTCACCTGCACCGTGTACTGGGACGCTCCGATCACCGTGGCGCGGATACGCACGTCGGGTTCCTTGAACTCCCACGATTCGCGGGTCGCCAGGTCCACGGCCCCCGCGCGGATCTTCCGCCCCACATGGTTGCCCAGATCGCCCTTGTCCGCCGTCTCGTAGCCGTAGATATACTCCGAGACCCCGCCGGAGAACTGGATGGAATGAATGGGTTCCTCATAGGACAGCGCCGGCGTCAGCATGATCTCCTGGGTGAGCGGCGACAACGGACCGCGCCCCAGCACCTCCAGGAGACAGCCGCTCAACGTATCTGCCATCCGCTCCTTGTCCGCTTCCCCCAGTGTCTGGCCAAGGGTCAACGACAATCCGCTGGCTTCGGCAATGCGGGACCCGGCATCCTCGAGGCGGTTGATCTTCTGGCTCTCCTCGTCCAGGGCCACCAGCCGGGCGCCCACCTCCAGCACCGCCGTATCCACCACCTGTCCGCCCCGGGTAATGGCGATCTTGCTGGTGCCGCCGCCGACGTCCACGTTCATGCGGGCGAGGGCGTCGTCACGGTTCGACGCCTCCACCGCGCCGGAGCCGAAGGCCGCCAGGATCGCCTCCAGATTGTGGCCGGCGGTGGCGCACACGAACTTGCCGGCCTCCTCCGCGAACAAAGCCGCGATGGCCTCGGCGTTCTTCTTCTTGGCGGCCTCGCCGGTGACGATCAGGGCGCCGGTATCGATATCGCCCCGCGTAAGGCCGGCGCGGGCGTAGGCGTCGTGGATGAAGCCGTTGAGCTTCTCGGTATCGATGGTGAGCTTGTCGACGTAAGGCGTCAGCAGGATCGGCGACTCGTGGACGATCTCCCGCTTGATCACCACGAAACGGCTCGACAGCGAGATACCTTGCCGGCGGAGAATCAATCGGGAGAAGATGAGATGGGACGTAGACGAGCCGATATCGATACCCACGGACGTCAGCGAGATGCGTTCGGACCGCCACATGGGGTGGTCTTCATCGGGTAGAGGCGCATCATCGTGGTCGTGGTCTTCATGTCCTTCGTGACAGACGAGCGGCAGTTCCGTGGAATCGCGGTCCATTCAATGGGGTCCTTTCAATGGGGGTCCTTGCGGGGAATGCAGGTGAATCATGGTCATAACACATGGCCCGTTGTGTTGCCAGATTGGCGGCGGGCGCGGTGCAGCCCGAGGCGGAACGGAGGGTTTCCCGCTCTTCCGGACAAGGCCCGGCGCCCTTGTCAATCCGGAAAAAAGTTCTAGAATGAGTGAAACAATCCGGACATGCGCTCCATGATGAACGCTGCGGCGAGGACCCTCGATTGCACGAAGAAGACTACCGTCCGATAGACGATTTCCTGCAGCGGTTCGTGGACCGGCTCCGAAGGGTCCAAGGGCTGGAGGCCCTGTGCCTCGCCGGCACCGTTCTGGCCGTGCTGGCGGCCCTGGGCATGGGCGTCGACGCGATCAAGCAGGTCCTGCCCTACGCCCCGTTGGTCTTCAGCCTGCTTTCCATCGTCTCGCTGTTGGTGGTTACGGGAGTGACGCTTCTGCGTTTCCTGCGGTCCCGTAGCCTGTCCTGGGCGGCCCGAGCCATCGAGGGGCAACGGCCGGAGTTCCGCAACAACCTCATCAGCTCGCTGCAGCTCTACCCACAGCTCGCGGACCCGGCCCGGCCGGCCGGTGCATCCGCCCCCATGATCCTCGCGCTGATCCGCCAGACTCGCGAGCAGATCCGCGGGATACTGCCGGCGGCTCTCGTGGACACCCGGCCGCTGCGAACCAAGGCGCGGCTGTTGGTTTTGGCGGCCGTCCCGGTGCTGGCCCTGGCCGCGTGGCATCCCGACCTCCCCGTCCGCACCCTGGCGTTGGTCACGCATCCATTGGCACACCTGCCCCCCGCGGACATCTTCATTCACGTGGCGACTCGTGACGTGCGGGTGATTCGCGGCGCCGCGGTTGCCGTCGAAGCCGTCACCTCCGGGGCCCGTCCCGATAGCGTCGAGCTCGTGTTCAGGCCCTCGCGTTCCGGGCAGGAGGCTGCGGCAACGCAGACCGTCGGCATGAACCGAGGCGAGACCGACCGGTACGCGGCCGTGCTTCCGGAGGTTGTCGAAGACCTGGACTACCAGGTCGTCACCGGACCGTTCCAGTCTCCCTGGTACAAGATCACGGCGGTGGAGCGGCCCTCCGTCACGGACCTCAAGGTGACACTCTACCCGCCCCACTACACGGACCTTCCCGACCGGACGTTCACCGGCGGCAACGTTCGCGGCGTGAAGGGTTCGACCCTGAACTTTTCAGCCACGACCAACAAGAGCATGGCTCACGCCGTCGTGGCCCTCGGCGACGGCCGCGAAGTCCCGCTGAAGATTACCGGGGAGATCGCTCAGGGCAGCGTCGTGCTGTTCCGCTCGCAGGCCTACCGCATCCGCGTCGAGGATGCCTTCGGCTTCGAGAACCTGCCGATTCCCTACGAGATGGTCGCCGTGCCCGACAGTTTCCCCTTGGTGGAGCTGCTCAAACCGACGGAAGACCTGGAAGTGAACGGTGACGAGCGGCTGGCCCTGGAATACCGCGCCAGCGATGACTTTGGGGTCCAGCAAGTTACCCTGGTCGCGGTCATCGGCGACCGGGAAGAACGCATCCCGGTGTGGCGCGACGACCTTGCTCGAAACCTCCAGGAAACGTTCATCTGGGACCTGGACACCATCCGCCTCGAGGAAGGCGACGTCGTGGTCTATCATCTCGAGGTGCTGGACAACGATACCATCTCCGGTCCCAAGCTGGTCAAGTCGCGGCCCCTGAGCCTTCGCCTCAAGAACCTCAAGGCCGAGCACCGTCAAGTGGCGGAGATGATCCGCGACATCTCGGACAAGATGGTGGATCTCCTGGGCGATCACCTCGAAGCTCCCCCTGACGAACAGACGCCGGGCGACCCGGGTCAACAGGTGGCGGAGGGCCTCGACCGGATGATGCAGCGCGTGGACGAGGCCATGCAGCGCACCCGCGTCGACCGCATCAGCGATTTCGCCACGTGGTCGGACCTCGAGACCCTCAAGCGCAACCTCGAACATGCACGGAACGATCTCGTGGAAAGGATGCGCCAGGCGACCTCGCCGGCGGAACGGGAACAGGCCCATGACGCCATGGCCACCGAGCTCGAAAGGCTCTCCATGCTCAGCGAGGACGTCAGCCGCCGTCTCGCGGGCCAGGACATGGCGGCCACCGCCAGAGACATGGTCAAGGACCAGCAACGCTTCATGGACTCGCTGGAGAAGCTGAGAAGCGGCAACAAGGAGCTCGACGAGGTGCTCAAGGAGCTCTCGAAGCTCTCCAGGCAGCTCCAGGAGCTGCAGGCCTCGCTCATGCAGTTCGCGAGACAGATTCCCAACGAGTTCATCAATCCGGCCAACATGCGCAACATGCCGTTTGCCGACATGCAGTCCATGATGGACCAGATCCGCCAGAAGCTCAGGGAGGGCGACATCGAAGGCGCCCTGCAGATGGCGCGGGAGCTGTTCAACCAGATGGCGCAACTGGCGGCTTCGCTCCGAAGCGGGCAGCAGCAGGCCCAGGGATCCATGATGTCCCGCATGCAGGGGGCCATGAGCCGGTCCAACGACGAATTGCAGCAGATCGTCCGGGAGCAGCAGGAAATCCTGTTGGGAACCGAGAGCACCCACAAGGAAAACACTCGAGAGATCGACGAGCGGCGCGAGAAAGCCCTCGTTGAGCTCGCGGAAAGCGCGCAGGCCGACCTCGCGGTGCTCGCCCATCTCCTCGCCCCTCCCGGCCTGGAGAGCGACCGGCTCAAGACTCCCGCGGAACGCGAGCGGAGCACCGCCATCCGCGGGCTGCTGTCCGGGTTGCGGGATATGCTCGAAAACCGGGACTTCGACGCATTCTCCAAGCAATTCGGGCCGGTGACCGAAGATCTCGCGGACATGGGCCCCCTTGACGGAGCGCGTAAAGCGGCCCTGGCCATGCTGTCGGCGCTGGCGCGGGAATACGAAGCCATCGCAAGTATTCCCGACCCGGAGTTGACCCCGCCACAGAAGACCGCGGTCCGGGAGCTTGCTACCCGGGAAGACGTGCTGGCCAGCCGAACCAGGGACCTCGTCGAAAGGCTGCGGTATCTGTTCCAGTTGTTCCCGTCGCTGGATCCCAAGATTGTCAACAACATCGCCGAGGCAGGCACATTCATGGGCGAGGCCGCCCGCGAGTTGGGCGGGCTACGGCCGGGACAGGCCATCCCGCCCGAACAGGAGGCCATCAACCGGCTCTCCGAATCGAGCCGGCAGATGCAGCAGGCGATGCAGCGGCTGGCCCAGCGGGGGCAGTTCGGGCGCGTGCCGCTGGTGCACGTGTTTCGCCGGGGCCGGTTCCTGCCCTCCGGACAGTTCCTTCCCCCGACCGGGACTCCCGAGTTTCCGGACCATGACATCGACGAGAACCTCACCGGCCTGGACACGGAGAAGTTCAAGCTTCCCGGCAAGGACGACTACAAGCCCGAGCGTTTTCGCAAGGAGGTGCTGGAATCCTTGAAGGAGGGAGTGCCGGACCGGTACAAGGAACAGGTCGAGCGCTATTTCAGGGAATTGTCGCAGTAGTTGAACGGGGTAGCGAACGCGGACGCCCCGCGCGCACCACGGTGTGCTCCCACGTAGAACCATGACGGGATTTCCAACACTCTTCAGATACGCCTGCGCGGTCCTTTGGCTCACGGCGCTCCTTGGCCTCGGCATCGCCTCCTCCGGACGGGCGGCGGAGCCGGCGACCGGTGAGTCCGGCATCGAGACGGCGCGGGAGCTCTTGGGCGCATGGCGGGTGGAGGATGCCCGGCCGGTCATCGAGGGGCTCGTGGAAGCGCAGCCGGAATCGGCGGATGCGCTGGACCTGGCCGCGCTTCTGGGCTACTTCGAGGGCGCGTATGCGCGCGCCCTCGAAACCGTGGAGAAAGCGCTGGCCGTCGACGCCGAGAACGAACAGCGCCAGGCGCTCCGGCTCCTGCTGCAGCAGACCCACGACGTCACCCGGCACTTCAAGCGTTACGAGAGCGATCACTTCCTGCTCCACCTCCACGAGGAGAGCGACGGCATCCTGGCGGAACCCGCGCTGGAGGCGCTGGAGCGAGCGCACCAGGAGGTCGGGCGCGCGCTGGGCTACCGGCCCCGGAGCAAGGTGCGGATCGAGATCGCCCCGGACGTGCGTTCCTTCACCGCCATCACGACGTTCACGCTCCGGGACATCGAGGAAACCGGCGCCATCGGCCTGTGCAAGTTCAACAAGGTCATGACCATCTCGCCGCGGGTGATGGCCCACGGGTACCGCTGGCTCGATTCCCTCGTCCACGAGTACATCCACCTGGTCATCGTCAACCTGACCCGGAACAAGGCTCCCATCTGGCTGCATGAAGGCATTGCCCGCTACTACGAAACCGTGTGGCGGAAGCCCGTTCAGGGGCCAAGGCCGGACTATCTCACCCCGGCCAACGAGACCCTGCTGGCCACGGCCATCGAGCGGCAGGAGTTCGTGAGCTTCAAGGACATGGAGCCTTCCCTCATCCGCCTCGATACCCCGGAACAGGTCCAGCTCGCCTACGCCGAGGTGGCCTCGGCCGTGGACTACATCCGGCAGGCCAAGGGACCGTCGGGAATACGGGAGGTGCTCTCCCGGGTAAACCGCCTGTCCACCGCCGAGGCCATCGAGGCGGTCATGGGCGTGCCGCTGGACGGCTTCGAGGCCGACTGGCGCCGGTTCATCGAGGGGCAGGGACTGAGGGTGATCCAGGGTAGCCGCCTGCGCAGCTACAAGGTAGCGGAGGACGGAGCAACACAGCCCTCCGTCGAGTTGAACGAAATCCAGTCGGAGATCGCCAGGAACCGGACCCACCTGGGAGACCGCCTGCGCCGGCGCGGCCGCCTCCGGGCCGCCGGCGCCGAGTATCGCCGGGCGCTCCGGGCCGGCCCCAACTCCACCGTGATCCTCAACCGGCTCGGCGAGACGCTGATTCATGCACGGCGCTACGACGAAGCGCTGCCGCACCTGGAGAAGGCCCGGCATCTCGACCCCGACCTGGTGCACACCCACTACCTGATGGGCCGGCTTCACCACGAGGCCGGCGACCACACACGGGCGCGCAACGCCCTGCTGGAAGCGCTCCAGATCAATCCGTTCCACCCCGGCGTGTACCAGGTCCTGGGCCGGGTCTACCAGGCCGTGGGCGACGACGAGGGCGCGCGCAAGACCCGGGAGATCATGCGGAAGCTGCGCGGTTAGCGGACAAAAACCAGCAGCCCGGAAGGAAACCTACCGCCATGGACGACGCACAACTCTTGGACCGGGAACTAGCGGCCATCGAGGACTTCGGCCAAAAACGCCGAACCATGCTCGCGGAGATACGCAAGGTGATCGTCGGCCAGGACAAGGTCATCGAGGAAGTCCTGATCGCCCTTTTCTCCAAGGGTCACTGCCTGCTGGTGGGAGTCCCCGGCCTCGCCAAGACCATGCTCATCAGCACGCTGGCGGAAGTGCTGGATCTCCAGTTCAACCGGATCCAGTTCACCCCGGACCTGATGCCGTCGGACATCACCGGCACCGACATCCTCCAGGAGGACGCCGCCACCGGCCGGCGGCAGTTCCAGTTCCTGAGGGGTCCGATCTTCACCAACGTGCTGCTCGCGGACGAGATCAACCGCACCCCGCCCAAGACCCAGGCGGCGCTGCTCCAGTCCATGCAGGAATACCGGGTCACGGCCAGCGGCAACACGTACCCCCTGGACCTGCCGTTCTTCGTCCTGGCCACCCAGAATCCCATCGAGCAGGAAGGCACCTATCCCCTGCCGGAAGCACAGCTCGACCGCTTCATGCTGAACATCGAGGTCTCCTATCCTCCCCTCGAGGACGAAGTCCAGATCGTCCTCCAGACCACCTCCACGGACAAGCCGTCGCCGGCCATGGTGATGGACGGGCCGGCCATTCTCACCTGCCAGGATCTCGTGCGGCGCGTACCAGTGTCGCCCTTCGTGGTGAACTACGCCGTGTCCCTGGCCCAGGCCACCCGCCCCGGCAACCCCCTGGCCCCCGACGCGGTGAAGAACTATGTCGAATGGGGCGCAGGTCCCCGGGCGTCGCAGTTCCTGGTGCTGGGCAGCAAGGCCAGGACCATTCTGGACGGGCGCTTCGCGGTGTCGGTGGAAGACGTCCAGGCCATGGCGCCTTCGGTGATGCGCCACCGCATCATCCCCAACTTCAAGGCCCAGGCCGAAGGGATCTCATCCCTGGACATCATCGCGCGGCTGATGGAGGAAGTCCGGCCCGCGGCGGAAGGCGACGCCGCGGCGTAACAGCCCGTGGCGCCTCGCCGCAGGGCCGGCGGCCGCACGCCGGCTTGATCGCCTCAAGCCCACGGAAGCCGCTGCACGGGCCCCCTGAATGCTGCTCCACTTCGATTACGACGGCGTCCTCGTCGACTCCTTCGACCAGTTGCTTTCCGCCTTCCAGCGGACGGCCGTGGACACCGGACTGGGCCGGCTGCCGACCCGCAACGACTTCGAAACCATCGAAGACCTCAGCGCCACGGGCATCGCCACGCTGCTGGGCGTGCCGGAACGACACATCGAACGCTACACCGTGCGAATGCACGCGTTGCTGGAAGCCGACGGCTACGAGCCGGCCATGTTTCCGGGCATCCCCGATCTCTTGAGGAGCCTGTCCGGGCAACACACCATCGTCATCGTGACCTCCAACTACGATCGCCTGGTAAGGCACGGCCTCTCCCGGAACGGTGTGGACGAGTGCGTCTCCCTTGTGCTCGACGCCGGACGGCCGGGAACCAAGAGCGACAAGATCCGGCACGCATTGGAGCGCCTCGGCCATTCCCCGAGGGAAAGCTTCATGATCGGCGACACCCGCGGCGACATCCGTCACGGCAAGCTCGCGGGCGTGCGCACCGCCGGCGTGACCTGGGGCTACCAGACGCGCCAGACCCTCGAGCAGGAATCCCCGGATTTCATCGTGGATTCGCCCGACGAGTTGTTACGGTCGTTGCTCGTAACCGGGTAAGGCCGGCCGACGCCGGCGCAGTCACGGCAGAGCCCCACGTCGAATCCGGTTTACAGACCGGCGTGGAACGTCCTACGATGGGGAATCCAACAACATCCGGAAGGGAGTATCCCATGGCAGAGCGCACGGCATACGTCAACGGCGAGTTCGTCCCCGAGAGCGGGGCGAGCGTTTCCATCTACGATCGAGGCTTCCTGTCCGGGCTGGGGGTCTTCGAACGGACCCGAACCTTCCAGGGAGAGATATTTCACCTGGACCGGCACATCGCCCGGCTCTACCGGTCGCTCAAGGCGATACGGCTGGACTCCGGCCTCACCTCCGACGAGATGCACGAGACCACCGTGGAGCTGGTGAGGCAGAACCGCGAACTGCTGGGACCGGACGAGGACTACTTCGTGGGCCACTACATCACCCGGGGGCCGGACACCGCCGGCCGGGCCACGGTGGTGATCCTGTGCGAGCCCATCGGCTTCCACAAGTTCGCCCACCACTACATCTACGGCGGCCACGTGATCACCACCCACATTCGCGCCATCCCCACCCAGGTCTGGGACCCGAAGATCAAGAGCACCAGCCGCATGCATCTGTGGCTGGCGGAGCAGCAGGCCCAGTTGGTGGACCCGGAAGCCTACGCGCTGTTGCTGAGCCTGGAGGGGAACGTCACCGAGCTCACCGCGGCGAATTTCTGGATCGTGCGCAACGGCACACTGGTCACCGCGCCGGTCCAGACCATTCTGTCGGGCGTGACCCGGGGCGCGGTCCTGGAGGTCGCCGAACACCTCGGCATCCCGGTGGATGAGACCGACTTTCAGTTGTACGACATCATGAACGCCGACGAAGCGTTCATGACCACCACCTCACGTTGCGTGCTGCCGCTGACCCGCATCAACGGCAATGCCATCGGAGACGGCAAGCCCGGACCCGTGGTGGGCCGGCTGCAAAAAGGCTGGACCGAGATGTTCGGGCACGACTTCGTCTATCAGGCGCTAAAGCACCTCGACAAGGACAAGGTGCCCGAGGGCGAGGCCGTGCCGCTGTAGGGGTGCGCTCAGGACAGGCGGAGTAGACGTAGGTCGGATTAGCGAAGCGTAATCCGACATGGAACGTTACGGTCGTATGCCTTCGGCCTACTCGACCTAAGCGGGAGCACGACAGTCCGCCAGCGCCTTCAGCGCAAATTCCCGGTCCCGGCCGTAGACGTTGATGATGAGCTGGCTCAGCCCGTCAACGCTCCTCAGCTCCGCGATCTTCCGCGCGCAGTCGTCGGGCGTGCCCGCCATCGTCATCTCCCGAAACAGCTCGTCGCCCAGGGCGGAACGGAGGGTCCGTGCGAGATCGTATTCGTGATCCTGCCGCGTGGCCTCCTGAAGGACGTGGTCGCGCAACTCCGCCGACAGCAGCGGCTCGGAGGCGCCCAGGACCTCCGGTGGAATCCGCAACGCGGCCTTGAACAGGGTCCGGCCCACCTCCGGCGCCAGCGCGTCCATGGCCTGCTGCGTGGTCTCGCCCACGACACAGTGGGTCCAGGCGCAGACGTGGAGCGCCTCCGGATCACGCCCGGCCCGCACCGCTCCCTCCCGTATCTTTCCAATGGCGTAGCGCAGGAAGCGTGGCGACCCGCCCGGGCTGATGATAGCGCCGTCCGCGGCCGCCCCGGCGAACTCGAAAGTCCGTGGTCCTTCGGCCGCCAGCAACAGCGGCGGCTTCACCTCGGGCAGCGCGGGAAGCTTCAGCCGCCGGCCGTTGTACGTCACGGTCTCGCCCCGCAGAAGCCCCTGCACGACGTCGACCCCTTCACGGAAGGCGTCGAAACGGAACGGCCTCTTGCCGATGAACTTCACCGCGCTGTCGCCCAGCCCGAGACCGAACTTGACCCGGCCCCCGGTCAGGATGGCGAGGGTGGCGAAGCTGTTGGCCACCACCGTGGGGTCGCGGGTCTGAGTATTGGTCACCGCCATGCCGACCACGGCGCGGGAGGTGGCCATGACGCAATACGGCAGGGAAACGTAGGGTTCGGCGCACCGCGGCGAATCGTACAGCCAGATGTGGCTGAATCCCGCGTCTTCCGCCTGGCGCGAATGCTCCGCCAACATGGACGGATGCCGCGCGCGCAGCCCCAGACCGAACTCGAGGTTCGCGTTCGTGGCCTCCCTACGGTCCATGGTGGGTCGCCAGGGGGCTCGTGTCGGTAAGGGCCATCATCTTGCGGGCCAACTCTTCGGCGAGCTCGGTGCGCCGGGCGCCCGTATCTTCCCACAGGTTGCGCATCTCGTCCGGGTCGTTGTCGAGGTCGTAGATTTCGCCCCAGTCGGCGCCCTCGTACAGGGTCAGGCGCCGGTCACGGGTGATGAGGCTGCGGGCGCGGAAGTTGTTGGCGAAGCCCATGTAGCCGCGGCGCTGATGCTCCTCGATGAGCAAGGATTCATAGCCCGTGTCGCCGCCGTCCATGGCCGGCAGCAGGCTCAAGCCCTGCATGCCGTTGTGGCCTTCCAGGCCGGCCCGGTGGAGGATCGTGCTGGGCAGATCCAGGGTGCCGCAGAGCCCGGGGTTGACCACACCTCTCACCGTCGCTGACGGATCGGCCCAGATGAAGGGCACCCGCACGAGGCCGCGATAGTGCAGCGCCCCCTTGAGCAGGAGCTGGTGGTCGCCCATGAAGTCCCCGTGGTCGCTGGTGAAGACGAGGACCGTGTTGTCCGCCAGCCCCAGGGCCTCCAGCCGCGTGCGGATGCGGCCGATGGCGTCGTCGATCATGGTGATCATGCCGTAGGTCAGCGCGATGGCTTCGCGCGCTTCCCACTCGGTGATGGCGAAGGTTCGCTGGCCGTCGCGGTTGGCCTCGCCGCGGTCCCGCTCCTCGTAGAGCCGGGCCAGATGCGGCTGCACCGGATGCTCGCCCGGGTGGAATGATGCCGGCAGGGTGATCTGCTCCGGGTCGTAGAGATCCCAGTACCGGCCGGGGGGCGTGAACGCATGATGCGGGTCCGGGAACGAGCACTGGAGGAAGAACGGCCGCTCCCGCCCGGAGCGCGCGTGCTCTTCCAGAAACGCCATGGTGCGCTCCGCCACGTAGCTGGTGGGATAAAGCCCCTCGGGCACGCGGGTGCGCCAAGCCTGGGGCGCTTCGTAGTCGTTGCCCGGAAGCTGGTTTTTCGCCCCGCGCAAGGAGCCGGGGTCCGGGTGGCGCGTCCGGAGCCAGCGCTCGTAGTGGCCCACCACCTGGTCGGCGTGCTTGATGCACAGCTCCACATGCTGAAACCCGTAGTAGGGCAGCACCGGCTCGAAGTCGGGCTCCCGCGTCCAGGTGGACGGAAGCTCCTGGTCGTAGCGTCCGCTGTCGCCCTTCCAGGCCTCCCGGAGCGCCTCGGGAGGCCGGGTCCGCTCGGGATCCGGCTCCGGCATGCCGATGACCGGGGGATCGTCCTTGATGCTCTGAAGGTGACACTTGCCGATGAGCCCCGTATGGTACCCGGCCGCCGCCATGACATCGACGAACGTCGTGGCCTCAAGGGAAAGCGGGATGCCGTTGTGCCGGACGCCGTGGAGCGACGGCATCCGGCCGGTCATCAACGTCGCCCGGTTGGGCATGCAGATGGGCGTGGCCGTGTAGAACCGCTCGAAGCGGGTGCCCGACGACGCCAGCCCGTCGATGTGCGGCGTCCGCACCACCGGATTACCGTAGCAACCCAGATGGTCCGCCCGGTGCTGGTCGGTGATGATGAAAAGAAAATTGGGTCGATCACTCATGTCCGCTCCGTTGTCTGCGCCGCCCCCGCCCCTCCTGGATTCCCGCTTTCGCGGGAATGACGGGTAGGTCGTGAGTCCGGCAGAACTCTTGCCGAAGGCTTCTACGGATCCAGCGCTTCCCCACCCTCCGCCGGGTCCACCTCCAAGGAGTTGAGGACGCAGGCCAGCAGCACATAGTATCCGATGAACGCCGAAAGCTCCACGCAGCCCGCGGCCCCCAGGGTCTTCTCCACGGCGGTGAAGGTCGGCTCACTGACGCGATGGGAGCGCAGCAACTCCTGCGTATAACGGCGCAGGTCCGCCTCCTCCGCGGTGAGGCCCGGCGGCTCCCTGCGCTGGCGCACGGCCTCGATGCAATCGTCCGGGATACCCGCCGCCCTGGCGTGCCCGGCGTGCACCGACCACTCGAACCGGCAATCGACCTCCCGCGCCACGGTAAGGATCACCAGCTCTTTCAGCTTCTGGGGAAGCTCGATCTCGAAGCGCACGAGGGCGCCGAGGTGGGCCACGCGGTTGGCCAGCTCCGGGCTGTGCAGCAGCATGGAAAACGGTCCCTGCACCTGGCCGCGGCTCTGCGCGATGGCATCGAACACCGCCTGGTGCTCCGGAGCCAGGTCTTCCCTTTTCTCGATCTTCGCGATACGTGCCATCTCAACCTCCTTCTTGTTTACGCGGTCTCCTCAAGCTCGGATCAAGCCGTCATCGGGGTAGTCCCAGCACCCGAGTTGCCATCCCTTGCCTTCCACCACCAACGCTGCCTTGTATCCCTCGCCCGCGCCCAGGGCGCACATGGACCACCTCGAAACCTCCGCGGGATTCCCTTCGAAGCGTAACAGGGCCGCCGGCTGCCCGGGTCCCAGCGTCACGTCGAAGCGGTCCAGGCCCAGGGAGATCCCTTCACCTCGGGCCTTCACGTACGCCTCCTTCCGGGTCCAGCAGTCGAAGAACGCTTCCCGCTGCTGCCCGGCCGGGAGGGCCGCGAGGGCGCGCTCCTCGGCGGGCGAGAAGGAGCGCCGGGCCAGCCCCGCGATGTCGACGTTCGGGCGCATATACTCGACGTCGACCCCCACCTTCCGTTCGAAGGCGAAGGCGTACAAAGCCAGGCGATGCGAATGGGACACATTGAAGCGCACTCCGCGTGGATCCCCGGTTCCCGCAAGTGACGGCTTGCCGTGGACGCCGTAACGGAACGCAATGGCAGCCGGCTCCACCGCCAGGTAGCGCCCCAGGATCGTTCGCAGCACGCCACGGGCCACCGTGAACCGCCGCCGGTC
The DNA here is from genome assembly GCA_965218305.1 of uncultured Binatia bacterium (SeqCode). Taxonomy (GTDB): domain Bacteria; phylum Desulfobacterota; class Binatia; order UBA9968; family JAJDTQ01; genus JAJDTQ01. The sequence continues at coordinate 1,946,943 of OZ244617.1, forward strand.
TTCCTCGAAGTGGAACCGATCCGCCCGCGCCCGTTCGTCGGGCGCCAGGAGATCGTACAGGGGCGCCAGCCGCGACGCCGGCACCTCCGTACCGGCACGCCACACATGCACCGCATCGCGCGGCAGCGCCATGTCTGGAGTGGCAGGCGACCAGCAAGCCGTCGCACCCTGCCGGCCAAGAGACGTCCCGCCCATCCTGTCAGCGTTTGTCATGGTGCAGGCCACCGGCTCACCGTCCCGAGCCCCGGTAGAGCCGCAGCGGGATGATCACCACCGCGGCGGCCAGCAGCACGCCGCCGGACAGGTAGAACACCGAGCCCATACCGTAGAGCCCGATCAAGTATCCGGCGATGACCGGGCCGGGCAGGGTAAACAGGCTGTTGGAAAGGAAGGTGATGCCCAGCGAGGTCGCCTGGATGCGCGAGCCTGCCACGTCCACGATGGCGGCGGCGGTGATGTTGGTCAGGGTGTAGAAGAACAGGCTGATGAGGGTCACCACCACTCCCAGGGGGACCCCCGGCCGCACCAGCGGGATCAGAGTGTAGAGCACGCCCAGAACCACGAACGCCGGCAGCAGCACCCACTTCCGGCCCAGACGGTCGGACAGGTAACCGAGGATCGGCTGCGACACCGTGCCCAGGACGTGCAACAACATGAAGTAGTAGCCCAGTCCCCTGGAGTCGTAGCCCAGGGTCTCCTGTACGTAGATCGGGAAAAAGGTGATGACCAGGACGCGCCCGGTGTTCATGAGGCCGTTGGCCAGGGCCATGCCCAGGAAGCTGGGATTTCGCAGGAACTCTCCCAGGCCCGACGACTGTGCGCCGGCGGCTCCGGAGGCCGGCGCCGGCGCGCCGAAGATGCCCCGCAATCCCCGCCACAGAGGGATGCCCAAGAGCACCGCAAGGAGAAGCTGCAATGCCATGAGTCGATGCCATGGATACAGGCCGAACAGGATCCCCACCACCAGCGGCGTGAGCGTGTCGCTCACGGTCGCGCCCATGCCGTGGATGGCGAATGCCGTGGCGCGGTGCTCCGGGAAGCGGCCGGACAGCGACGCCATGGCCGTGGGATGCCAGAGCGCGATGCCGACTCCCACCAGCCCCGCTGCGGCCAGCGCGTACAGGTAGCCGGGGGCCAGTCCGAAGGTGAGGTATGCTACCCCGAAGGCAAGCAGGGCCGAGGACAGGATCGCGGGTCGATGACGCACCAAGCGGTCTCCCAGAAACCCCGCGGGCAGGTTCGTGAGCCCGGTGGTCAGCTCCCGCGTCGTGGTCAGGAAACCCACCTGGACGTAGCTCAGGCGCAGCGCTACCTCCAGGGGGTGCAGGATCATGGGAAAGAGTTGGCCGAACCAGTGCACGGCGAAATGCCCGCCGGTGATATAGCCCAACAGCACCAGCCGATCCCTGCCGATGGCGCGAAGTCTGCTGTTTGGTTTCACGAATGGGTACGCCCTATGATGTACGCCCTGTGTGCCGATGCCTCGATGCCAAGCCCCCGTCCGTCGCCCCTTCCCCCAAGGGCGCTGCCGCGCATCTTAGCATACGGACCCCGAAGCAGGACACCGGCAGGAGAGAAGTGCCAGGATCATTTCACGCTACGTTCCGGTCCCGGGCAGGTCGGATTAGCGAAGCGTAATCCGACACAGGGCGGCAGTGCGGTGTCGGGTTACGCCTTCGGCTAACCCGACCTACGTGGAAGAAAACGTGGGTCATCGGCCTCATCGGTCGCCTTGAGTTCACCCTGAGAAGGTGGTTAACTGACGCCGTATTCCATTACCGCTTCGGCGCTCATGGCGACCCCTGAACAAAGCTACTTCGACCCGGCGGTTCTCGCGAGGCTCTCGAACCTGCACCTGAAGGCGCGCTGGGTGGTGGAGGGCGTCATGGCGGGGCTCCACCGGAGCCGCGCCAAGGGCTTCAGCGTGGAGTTCGAGCAGCATCGCGAGTATACCCCGGGCGACGAGATCCGCCGCATCGACTGGAAGGCCCTGGGGAAGCTGGACCGGTACTTCATCAAGGAATACGAGGACGAGAGCAACCTCAAGACCCACCTGTTGCTGGACGTCAGCGGCTCCATGGATTACGCGTCGGGCGACGTCACCAAGTTCCAGTACGGCTGCATCCTGACGGCCTCGCTGGCCTACCTCATCCTCAGGCAGCAGGACGCCGCGGGCCTGACCACCTTCTCGGACCGCATCGACTCGCAACTGCCGCCCAAGGCGACCCGCGGCTACATGGTGGAGCTCTTGCAGCGGCTCGAATCCGAGACCACCCGGGGCGAGACCGACGTGGGCAGGATCCTGCGGGAGGTGGCCGGCGGCATCCGGCGGCGGGGCCTGGTGGTGCTGGTTTCGGACCTGCTGGACGACGCCGAGTCGGTGCTGCAAGGGTTGCGCCTGTTCCGCTACAAGGGCAACGACGTGCTGGTCTTTCACGTAATGGACGAGGCGGAGATGACTCTCCCCTTCTCCGGCAACACGCGGTTCGAAGATATCGAAGACCCCGGGCTCCGGGTCACGGCCGACCCCAAGGCCATACAGGCCGAGTATCGCCGGGTCGTGACGAACCATATCGACACCCTCAGGGCGGGCTGTCATGAGTACGCCATCGACTATCAACTGATCTCCACGGCGACGCCGTTGGACCAGGCTCTGGTGAGCTACCTGAGTTGGAGGAAGTAACCCTGGGATTCCTCTACCCGCTGTATCTCGCAGCCCTGGCCACCGCCGTGATTCCGCTGGTGATCCACCTGCTGAACCGGCGCCAGCAGAAACGCCTGCGCTTCCCCGCCGTGCGGTTCGTGCTCATCTCGCAACGGCGCGTGGCGCGCACCTACAACCTGCGGAACTGGCTGCTCCTGGCAGTGCGGACGCTGGCGATCATCTTCCTCGTGCTGCTCATGGCGCACCCGCTGTGGGAGACCGGGGTGGGGCTCTCGGCCCGGGGGGCGCCGCTCTCCACCGCCGTCATCGTGGACAATTCGTTGAGCATGCAGGTGCGCGAGCAGGGCGCGCCGTTCAAGGAAGCGAAGCAGGCCGCAGGCCGCATCCTGGAGGCGCTGGACGACGGTGACCGGGCGGCGGTGATCGCCACCAATCCGGTGGGACGCCGGGAGCCCAGCCTCAAGGACCCGCGGGAAGCGGCCCTCAAGGACCTCGGGCCTCTGGCAGTCACGGCCGGCACCGCGGACGTCACCGCCGCGCTACGCACCGCCTACGGGCTGCTGCGGGAGACCGGCGGCCAGAAGGCCCTGTGGGTGGTCACGGACCTGGGTTTGTCCGGTTGGGATCGCCTGTCGCTGCCGGCCGTGGGCGAGTACGACCCCACCGTCCCGGTGAAAATCGTCACGGTGGGCTCGTCCGAAACCCCGCCGAGCACCACCGTCATGGCCCTGATGTCCCCGGCCCTCCATGTCGCACCGGGATTGGATATCGGGCTGGCTGCCACCCTCGGAGGCTTCGCCGCCGGCGCCGTCTCCACCGTAGGCGCCCGCCTTACCATCGACGGCAAGGTCCGGGACGAGAAGCAGACGACCCTGTCGGGAGACGCGGAGTCCACCGTGAACTTCCGGTTCAAGCTGGACCGGCCGGGCAGCCACTCCGGCCACGTGTCGCTCCACGGCGACGGATTGTCCGGGAACCTCCGGCACTACTTCACCCTTCACACCCGCGACCGGTTGAACGTCCTGCTGGTGGACGGCGACCCCAAGCGGGCGCTGGTGGCCAGCGAGACCTTCTTCTTGAGCCGGGCGTTGAATCCCACCGGAGACGCGGCCAACTCGGTGCTGCTGCCGGAGGTCATCCTCCCCGGCGCCGTGGGCCAGGTCGACCCGGACGGATATCAGGCCATGGTGCTGGCCAACGTCGCCACCCTGCCGCCGGCTTTCGTGGCCCGGCTTCACGCCTTCGTGGAGGGGGGCGGGGGCCTGCTGCTGGCCCTCGGGGACCGGGTGGCGGCCGAAGACTATACCCGCGCGTTGTGGAACAACGCCTCCCCGCTCCTGCCCGGCCCTCTCGGGCCACGGCGACGGGTACCCCTGGATCAGAACGTCACCGTGGGCGAGGTGGATATCGCGCATCCGGCGCTGGCGGCTTTCGGTGACAAGCGCCTGCTGGATTCGCTACGGTCGGTCAAGGTATCGTCGTATTTCGAGGTCGCGCCCGCCGGCGGACGAACCTTGTTGCGCCTGAGCAACGGCCACCCGCTGCTGGTGGAGATGGAGCTCGGCAAGGGCCGGGTTCTCCTGCTCACCTCCACCGCCGACAGCGACTGGAACAACCTCCCGCTCAAGACCGGCTACGTGCCGTTGATTCAATCCCTGGTGACTCACATGGCGGGCGGGAGCAGCGGCTCCATCGACACCGGCATCACCGCGGGGACGGCGAAACGGTGGTCCACCGACGCCGCCCACGCGGGAAAGCGACTGCGGGTGGTGGATCCGAACCGGACGGAAAAGGAGGTTGCGCTGGAGCCCGTCGACGGCAAGGCTTCCGGGTCCTTCGACGGCAACCACTTCGCGGGGGTCTACCGGGTGGTCACCCCGGGCGGGGACGTTGACCTGCCTGCCCTGTACGCCGTGAACCCGTCCCCCATGGAATCGCGCCTGGAGCGTATGGGTGACGACGAACTTGAACGGAAGTTCGGACCGGTCAACCATGAGGTCCTTTCCGCCGGCGCCCTGTCCGAAGGCGGTACCCGGACCGATCTCGCGCTGGCACTGGTGGTGGTGTTGGTCCTGACGCTGCTGTTCGAGAGCTGGCTGGGACAACGCAATTATGAATAGACGACGGTTCCTGCAAGGCCTCCTGGGAACGACGGCCACCGCCGCGTGGAACCTGCCCGCGGCGCTGTCGGCCGCGGCAACCGCGCAGCGGATCCAGTTCGTCTTCGCGCAGGTGCGCTACCGCGGCGGCGACTGGGACCCGCGGCCCCGGGCGGCGACCCCGTTGATGGAAGAGCTCATGCGCCGCACCAGCGTCACCGCCGCCGTGAACCGCCAAGTGGTGGGGTTGACCGACCCCGGGCTGTTCTCGTTCCCGTTCCTGTACATGACCGGGAAGTACGACTTTCAGCCGTTCTCCGATGACGAGATCCTGAACCTCAGGCGGTTCCTCTCGTTCGGCGGGTTTCTGCTGGCCGACAATACCCTGGGGCAACTGGGATACGGCTTCGACCGCCGCTTCCGGGCGGAGATCCAACGGGTGCTCCCCGGACGGGAGATGCGCAAGATCCCGCTGACCCACGCGCTGCTGCGGAGCTACTACCTGCTCCGCCGGGTGGGCGGCCGCGTGGCCACCAGCCCCTACCTCGAGGGCATCCAGCTCGGCGAGACCACGCCGGTGGTCTATTGCCACAACGACCTCGCGGGCGCCTGGGAACGGGACGGGCTCGGACGCTGGAGCCACCCGTGTGTTCCCGGCGGCGAAGAGCAGCGGCGCGACGCCTTCCATCTGGGCGTCAACCTGATCCTCTACTCCATGACCGGCAACTACAAGCAGGACCTCATCCATGTGCCGTTCATCCGCCGGCGGCTCATGCAGTAGGACAGAATAGTGACAGGGGTACCGGACATCGTTCTCGGCGGAGGGGTTCCCCTGTGGCTGGCAGCCGTGCTGGCGCTGGCCGCGGCGGGTTTCCTGGTGCATCAGTTCCGCTTCCTGCACCGGAGCCTGGGGCTCGGCAAGGCTTCGCTGCTGACGCTGCTGCGAGGCCTGGTCTACGCCCTGCTGCTGCTGTTTCTCCTGGGGCCCGTGCGCACGGTGGAGGAGCCCACGCCGCTGCGGCGCCCGCTGGTGGTGCTGATGGATACCTCCCAGAGCATGGAGCTCTCCTCCGGCCGCGGCGACGTCAGCCGGCTCGACGCCGCCAAGGAGATGCTCGCGGCTCCGGGGCTGACCCGTGGGCTGGCGGGAAAATACGACCTCAAGCTCTACTCCTTCGACCATGAAACGACCCCCCGGGATCCGGACGGGCTTGTCGCCGCGGCCGCGAACGGCGACGCCACCCGGCTCTTCGAGGCCCTGCGGCAGGTGGCCGAAAACGAACCCGAAGCGGCCGGCGTCATCGTCGTGTCCGACGGCATCGTCAACCCCGCCGATGCCCTGGACAAGTTCCCGGGTCACCCCAGGCCGGTCTTCGCCGTCGGAGTGGGGCAGACGGACGGCTTCAAGGACCTGCGCATCACCGGCCTGCGCGCCCCGGAACTGGCCTTTCGCGGCCGCGCCATCGCCATCGACTTCACCATCCAGGCGTACGGCATGGCCGGCGCCGAGGTGCCGCTCTACTTCAACCTCGGCCGGAACCTCATCTCCACCCACCCCATCACCATCGACCGCGACGCCTACGAGAACCGCGTGACCCTCAACTACACGCCGCGGGAGCTGGGCGCCCACGGCTTCACGCTGACGCTGCCCGAACAGGGGGGCGAGAGCATTGCCGGAAACAACCGGAAGGCGTTCCGGATGCAGGTGCGCCGGGACAAGATCCGGGTGCTGACCCTGTCGGGGTCGCCCTCGTGGAACTACCGCTTCCTCCGGTTCGCGCTCAAGCAGGATCCTTTTCTGGAGTTGGTCTCGTTCGTCTTCCTGCGCACCCCCAGCGACGTGGTGGACGTGCACGAAAACGAGCTGAGCCTGATTCCGTTCCCCATCGACGAGATCTTCGTCGAGGAGTTGAAGAACTTCGACGTGCTGATCCTCGACGACTTCTCGCACCGCACCTACTTCAACCCGGTCTACTTCGAGAACATGCGGGACTTCGTACGGGACGGCGGCGGCATCGCCATGTTCGGCGGCGCCCGGGCCTTCGACCGGGGCGGGTACCACGAAACGGCCTTGAACCCGGTCCTGCCGGTGAAACTCGACGGGCGCGGGTCCTTCCAGACCGGCGTGGCCGCGCGCGCCAGCCTGACACCGGCAGGCAAGGCCCACCCGCTGACGCGGGTCTTCGCCGACCCCGATGCCAACGAGGAGGCTTGGCGCGCGCTGCCGCCCTTGACCACCCTCAACGAGGTGGCGCAGGCCAACGGCGAAGTGCTGCTGTCGGCTCAGGTGCGGGGGCGTCAGGCGCCCCTGCTGTCGGTGGGGAGGTATCACAAGGGACGGTCGCTGGCGTTCACCAGCGACGACCTGTGGCGCTGGAACTTCGACGCGGTGGGCCGCAACCAGAACCCCCAGATCCATCTGAAGCTGATTCGCAACGGCGTGCGCTGGCTGGCCCGGGAACCCGCCTTCGACCAGGTGCAGATCCTGGCGGTTGGGGGTTCCCGGCGGCCCGGCGAGAAGCTGGAGTTCCGCATCCGGGTGCTGCAGGACGACCATGCCCCGGCCAAGGACCCCACGCTCCAGGTGGTGGTCACCGGGCCGGAGGGTGAGCGGTCACCGCTGGAGGCCGGCGCCACCGAGCAGCCCGGCGAGTACCGCACCGGGTTCACGCCGCGCCTGGAAGGCTCCCACCGCATCGAAGTCCAGGCGTCGTCGTCGGGAAAGCCGTTGGGGAGCGCGGCCGCCAACTTTCTCGTGGCGCTGCCGTCGGAGGAAAACGATGACGGCAGGCCGAGACCGGAGTTGCTGCAAGCCGTGGCGGCGCGCAGCCAGGGTATGTTCGCCACCCATGGTGCTCTGACGGACGCCCACTGGTCGGAATTCGAGCAGTTGATGGAGCGGGCGGCGCCGTCCAGCATCGTGGCGCGGAGCCGCGTGGCGCTATGGAACGAGCCGCTCCTGTTCACCCTCGTGGTCCTGCTGCTGGCGGCGGAATGGTGGTTGCGGCGCACCTGGGGGCTCGTGTGAACGACGCGCCCGGAACACTGGAGGTTCGGCCATGACGACACACGTGTTTTCCGGCAATCCGCTGGACCGGGGCGACGTGCAGCGCCGGGATGAAGACTGGCTCAGGGAGGCGGCCCGGGATCCCCATTCCCGCCTGCTGCCGCTGTGGCAACTCGACATCCTGTTGCGGAACGGCTCCCGCACCGAGCTCGGATGGGTGAAACCCGCGGAGATCGAAGGGCTTGACCTCATTGTCCCGCCGGTCTTTCTCGGCCTCATGGACGGCGCCGCCCACTTCGCGGTAGACGTCTCCGCGCTGTCCGAGCCGCTCCGGGAGCTCAACCTGCAGGATCCCTGGAGCTTCGTCGAAGCCCGGGCCGCGGCGGCGCAGTTGCCGCCCCAGGACGTGGGCATCCTGGCCCAGAGCAAGGCCCAGGTGGACTGGCACCGCCGGCACCTCTTCTGCGGCCTGTGCGGCGGCCCCACCGAACAGGGGCGCGGCGGCCAGGTGCGCAAGTGCACCGCCTGCAACACCGAACACTTCCCCCGCACCGACCCCGTGGCCATCATGGTCATCACCGACGGCGAGCGCTGCCTGCTGGGCCAGTCCCGCGGACGGCTCGCCCGCTCCGGACGCTACTCCGCCCTGGCCGGCTTCATCGACCAGGCCGAATGCATCGAGGAAGCGGTCCGACGGGAAGTGAAGGAGGAGGCCGGCATCGCGGTGGGCGAGGTGCGCTATCATTCCTCTCAGCCCTGGCCCTTCCCCTCCTCGCTCATGATCGGTTGCCACGGCAAGGCCCTGACCACCGACATCGCCAAGGACGACGAGGAGATGACCGACGTGCAGTGGTTCACCCGCGACGAGGTGCTCTCATCCCTGGCCGGCGACAACCCGAACCTGCGGCTGCCGGATCCGGTCGCCATCGCTCATCATTTGATCAGGGCATGGGCGGAGGGGCGGGTGGCGTTTTAGGGACCTATATCGACCGACCGCGCGGTGCGGGCGCGAGCGGGTTTGAAACCCGCCCCTACAAATCATCGCGCCTCGCCAACGACACCGCGTCCTTCGCATCTTCATAAAGGCATTAGGGGGCAGGACAGGACACCAGGAGCCTGCGCCGCAGGAAGACGAGCGTGTAGGGGCGGGTTTCAAACCCGCCCGTGAGCCGGGCGCCACGCAGAAGCGCAGCCTCTTCTCCCGTCATCACGGACTTGGTCCGGGATCGAGAAAGGCGGCTGATCAAGCCAAGAGCCGCCAGTTCTCTTCGCCGTAGACGAGCCAGGCGTCCACCCGTCGGCCGTCCCAGCGGTAGCACAGATGCCGGGCCTGGACCGGAATGCCAACCACATCGGGCCAGAACGCGGCGACGGCTTGACCACGAGGGTAGCGGACGCTCGGGTAGACAATGCCGTTGCTTGCATGGTCGTCGCGTAGTTCCGCGGCCAACGCCTGTCCGGCGGTGTAGTCGTCGGGGTCGAGCGCGGCACGGAATTCTCCCTCACCGCGGAGGTCGTGCAGTTCCGCGTCGATGCGGCCGATGAGTTCCCGGTAGTCCGCGGTGGCCGGTTCCTCGTCCGTCGCGGCCATGAAACGCCCGAAGTGGTACACCGTTTCCGCCAGCGCCACCTCGAAGCGGTTGCCGGCGTAGTAAACACCGTAGCTGCCGTCGCTGAACCGGCTCGCCCGATCACGTGAGACGTGACAGAACGGCGCCATCACCCAACTGGCACCGGAGCCGGAAACCCGGCGCGCGGGAGGGACTAGATGGATGGCGCCGATCTCGTCTCTCACTCTTGGGTTGGTCTTGGCTTCGGCCTCGGCCAACAGTTGCCAATCGGCCGGGTCTGCGATGTCCTCGAAAAGGTCCACGGGCGGGTAAACGGTCCGGATCAGACGGTACGTCCGCCGCCAGCGAAACCGGCTCAGGCGCGGGATCACCAACCGCCGCGTTCCGCGTCGAGATACGCCCGCACGGCCGCCAGGTCCGGGATGGACCCTGCCAGTAACCGGTCCAGCGCGGAGGCGCCGCCGAACGCCTGGTTCGGCTTGCGGAGCCATTCGTAGCCCCGCGACGGATCACGGAACAGATGACGCAGGCTCTTGTGAATGCCCATCAGCATGGATAGGCGCTCGCGCGTGTCTCGCGAGATACGGGACGGTTCCAACTGTCCGGTTTTCCAGCGCGCGTAGGTCCGCGCCGCGGGATCTCCCAACAGACTTCGCGCTTGCTGGTCATTGAGCTGCCAACGCTCCGTCAGACTGAAGAAGGCGCGGAGCATGGCGCCCGTTTCAGCGTCGCTGATCTCCGCGGGATAAGGGGGTATGCTGTGTGGAACAAGTACCGGTTGTGCCATATGGCGATCTATACCCTATTTGTTGTTATTTGGCAAGTCTGCAATCACTTACCGCCACGCCGGTCTGCACAGCTTTATCCTTGTCCGGCAACGTTGCGACCACTATAGTTACCGAGTAGCAAGTGAACCACGACCAGCAGACTCCGGAGACGGAACGGCCGGAGGCCGTGACGGCGCGCAGCCAGGGCATGTTCAGCGCCGCGTCGTTGACGGACACCCACTGGTCGGAAATCGTAGAGGGGAATGCTTCGATGTCCAAACCACGCATAGCAGTGTTCTCGGGCCCGCGCGCCACCATCGCCAATACACCCGTGCTCGTTACGAGCAACAAGGGGCGGGCAGCGGGCGAACCACAACTGGACGGGCGGTTTGACCACCTGGTTCCGCAGCGCCTGCACGAGCCCGTGCGGGTGCGTATCGAAAAGTTCAGCGCGCACCCGTTGGAATCCGACGCCGCCGAGGTCTACCACGACGACGGGAAGTCCTACTACGAAGTGGAGTTGCGGCCGGAGGACGGCGCGTTTCTGCTGCCCTACATGGCGCGCCGCGCCGACGGCTCCGAGGACGGCACGCCGTTCGAGGCTGCCGACCTGCGCGACGCGGGCATCGGCTACGGCGGGAGACAAACGTTCTTCCCCGATGCGTCCCGGTTGTTCGAAGACATCGACCGCGGGTTGGGCGGACGCGGCCACGACGGTGCGGCGAGCGAGCTGGACCGGCTGGCGGAGTACGATTTCGTGCGCGTGCTTCCTCCGGCGGGCTACATGAAGCAGGGTGAGGCGGGAGGGCGCGACTTCTTCCCGTACAGCCCCCGGCCCCTCGGCAAGTTCCCGCCCAATGGGGCCATGGCCCGCGCGGTCAACATCGTCCAGCAGACCATCGACTCGGGGCGCTACGACGGCTTCATCTGGCTGGAAGGCAGCCCGCACGTGGAGGAGACGCTCTACTGGTTGAGCCTGGTATTGGACACCGCCCTGCCCTTCGTGGGCATCTCGTCGCAACGTCCGCACGGGGCGCTCGCCAACGACGGCGACCGCAACCTCGTTGACGCGGCGCGCTATATCGCGTCGGGCCTGGGTACGGGGCTGGGCGCGGTCGGCATCGTGGACGAGCAGATATTCGCGGCGCGCGCGTTCAAGAAGGGCGACGCGCGTCCGGGCGGTTACCGCGCCACGGGCGGACACGGCGGCGTGCTCGGCAGCGCGGGCGATGAGGTACGCGTGTGGTTCCGTCCCGCGTACCGGACGACGGGCACGTCCGAACTTGCGGTGGGGCACCTGCCCGCCGAGGTCACCTTTCAGGAATACGGCGACAGCCCCGAGACGGCGAGCATCCGCATCAAGGATGACGACGGCTCGCTGCGCGGCGAGGCCATTGCGCCGGTCCACGTCGTGAAGTACGGCCACTACATGGCGGAGGAAGACACGGCGGACCCGGAGGTGGAAGTCGACATCATGGCGCGCATCGAACGCGGGCTGGCACAGGAAGGGTCGGCGGAACCGGGCGCGCCCCGATTTCACGGGTTCGTGCTGGAGGGCGCCGCGGGCACCGGCTCAGCGCTCCATAGTCAGATGGCCGCGCTCGCCATTGCCACCTACAACGGCATGCCGGTGGTGCGGGTGAGCCGGGGCGATCCGGAGGGCGCCCTGCCCTCCAATCCCAACGACTTGACGATCGAAGGGAGCAACCTGGACGCGACCAAAGCGCGCGTGCTGCTGCGCGCGGCCATGCTGCGGCTGGGGCGCTTGCCCAAGGCGCGCGACCCCCGCAACCCGACAGCGCAGGAGCGTGAGGCATCGGTCGCGGCGATTGCGCGGTACCAGGAGATATTCTACACGCACTAAGGCTTCCTGTCGGCCTTGTCCGTGAGCTTCCCGCCCTCTATAGTTGGCGTGCAGGAGGTGTACCATGACCAGCGCACTCCGCTTCAGCGGCGCCATCCCGGCCAATCTGCTGCCCTTCAACGAGGACCTGTCGTTCGACGAGATCAACTACCGGAGGCACCTGTCCTGGCTGGCCGCGGCGGACGGCGTCGGCGCCATCGTGTGCAACGGCCATGCCGGCGAGGTGTCATCCCTGGATCGGGAGGAACGGCGCCGGGCGCTGGCCCTGGCCGTGGACGAGGTCGGCGACCGGGTGGAGCTCATCTCCGGCATCTACACCGACAACACCCTGGAAGCCGCCGAGCTTGCCAAGGACGCCAAGGCCGAAGGCGCGTCCGGGCTGCTGATCTTTCCGCCGACACTGTTCATGTGGGGCGCGCAACTCCGGCCCGAGATGGCCGTCACCCACTTCGAGACCGTGGCCGAAGCCACCGACCTGCCGCTGATCGTGTTCGAGTATCCGCCGGCAAGCGGCATCGGCTACGCTCCCGACACCCTCGCGCGGCTGGCGGAGATCGAGCACGTGGTGGGAGTCAAGGACTGGAGCAACGACATGGTGGCCCTGGAGGCCAACCTTCGGGCGCTCCGCGGCACCGGCCGGCCCGTGGCCATGCTGAGCAGCTACACCATGTCGCTGTTCGCGAGCTACGTCCTGGGCGCGGACGGCTCCATCTCGGGAATGGGCAGCGTCACCGCGGATCTGCACGCGGAACTCTTCAGGGCGGTGCAGGACGGGGACTTGGAATCCGGCCGCGCGCTCAACGACCGTCTGGCTCCGCTCGTGGAGGTGTTCTACGCGCCGCCCTTCGTGGATATGCACAACCGCATGAAGGAAGCGTCAGCGCTCCTGGGACGCATCGACAAGGCCGTGGTGCGCCCGCCCCTCAAGCGGATCAGCGACGAGGAGCGCGAACGCATCCGGCAGGCGCTGCTGCGGTCAGGGCTGCTGCTGCCCTGACCTTGCCGGCAGCAGTCCGCCCTCCGTAACCCGTAGGTCGGATTAGCGAAGCGTAATCCGACAATCCGCAGTGTCGGGTTGAACCGGATCTGTTTCGCTGTTTTCGTCGCCCGTCTACGACCAGCTATCCTCGTACACCCAGCGGTCGAGGTTGTCGAAGTACTGGCGCCGGAGCATGAGGCTCATCTCCACCGCGCGCACGATGCGGTCCTGGATCTCGGGGTCGGTGGCGTACTTGACGAGCAGCTCGAAGGGATAGTTGCCGTGCTCTTCCTCGTCGTCGTGGATCTTCTGGTAGGGGCCCGTGACCCACTCCGGCACGGTGCCGGCCTGAAGGCTCTTGCCGATAAGGTAGTCGGCCACGCCCTCACCGGCGAACGGAAACGCAGCGATCCGTACACAGGTGTCCGTCAGCGCCTCGAAACCGTTGAACATCGCCATCTGGGCGGGTAACGGCTTGTAGTCGTAGGGAACGGCACCCTTGCTCTTCAGGGCTTCCGAGAGATACTCGGCGTGGACGAACTCCTCGTAGATCGCTTTTGCCAGTATGGCCTTGACCTCAGGCTCGGGCGTCGTCTTGAGCCATGTGCCGAAGACCTCGGCGGCGCGCACTTCATTGAAGAGCCGGCTCTGCATCACCTTGATGCGCATCTCGTCGGTGGTGAGCGGAATGTAGCTGTAGGCGGGCAGCCTGTCGTCCAGTCCCTTGCAGAACCCGGCCACACGCTGCCGCACCTTCTTGGCAAATTCGTGACTGTCCATGAGAACTCCCTGTCGGATTCGATGCCGGAATTGATACCAACCCCGGTGAACACCGTCAACCGAACCCTCATGGGAGGGGCGTCAAGAACGAGGCTTGCAGCGTTCTTTGGGTCGACTCCTATTTCTTAAGGCCAAGGAACTGCTTGTACTGGTCGACGATTTTCGGAGGAGCCCCGGTCATGAGCCCGATGATCCGGGCGACATCCTTCCCCGAGCGTGGGGCGACTCTGATGCCCTGGCGCTTGGCTTCGCTGATGAACTTGGGGCTGGCCAGGGCCTTGAGGAAGGCTTCCTGCAAGACGTTGAATCGATCCTGCGGCGTCCCCGGCGGAACCGCGTACAGGCGGAGGGTGCTCCAACTCTGGATCAGGAAATCGGCAAGCTTCTGCTGGTCCGAAGTAAGGTCCAAATCCTTCAACGTCGCCACTCCCGGCGGTGCCGGCGCCTGCGGGCTATCCCCGATAGCCAGGAACGGCCGGATGGTACCGTTCTCGATGAAGTGACCGTAACGGTCCTGAACGAAATGGAGGGACAGGTTCATGCCCTCCAGCTCTTTCCGTTCCAACGCCGCCAGGATGCCGGTGGAGCCCCTGTACCCGACGACCACCTTGACGTTGAGGCCAAGAGAACGCTCGAACTCACCCATGATGGCGGCGGACTGGCCGACACCCGTTGCCCCCACGGCGAGGGGTTCTTTCCTGTTTTTCAGGTCCGCGAGCGTACGGATCGGCAGGTCGCCCCGGACCCACAGCACCCTTGGCAGGGCCGGAAGGGAGGGATCACCCAAAAACATGTACTTCATGGGGTCGAACTTGACCACCGGATCTCCCATCAAGGCCTGCAGAATGATTCCTGTGGCGAAGTTGACGATGGTGAGCCCGTCGCCCGGTTGTTCCGCGTAGACTCGGTTGGCTGCTACCAGGCTGCCCGCGCCAGGCATGTTCTGCACGATGAACCTGGGCTTGCCCGGTATGTACTGCGGCAGATGCCGGGCCAGGATACGCGCGAAGGTGTCGAAGCCGCCTCCCGGGTTGAGGCCGACGATGATCTTGATCGTCTTGCCTTCGTAGAACGGGGCCGTTGCCCCTTGTGCCGTTGTCCCGAGGTGAAGCCCTATGCAGAGGGCGACTGCGAGAGTGAAGAGGGCTACTCTAGTTGGTGCTCCGGATTTGCCGTTCATAAACTCCTCCGTGGCGCGTGTTCGAGAGACACGGAACCCTTTGAATTCCCGGACACTACGATGGGGCCGGAACCCTTGTCAACCGCAAGGCAGGCGCCGACGCCGGCCGTGCAGGCACCGTTCGCGAACCGGAGTCCGGCTCTGTTGACACGCCCGAAGGGTTCGAAGTAAGGGAGAAGTTCATCGCATCAAGGGATAGTCCCCATGGCAAACGAAGCATTCGTCGACTCGATCACCAACGAGATCATCGAACCAGGAATCCAACGGTTGATGGAGAGCCGCTATTTCTCCGAGCTGCGGGAAGGGAAACTGTCGGTCCAGAGACTTCAAGGTTGGTCGCTGCAGCACTATCTGCACAACATCGTCCTGCTGAAAGGCTTCGCCCTCTGCATGGTCAAGAACGCCCATGACAACCAACTCTACAACCACTTTGCCTACCAGTTCGAGGAAGAGCGCACTCATCCCGATCTGGCAAAACGCTTCGGGCTGGCGCTAGGGCTCGGCGAAGACGATTTCACCAATGCCACGCCGGTCTTCGGGTGCCTGATACACACGAGCAGGATGATCCATGGCATGCTGTTGGGCTCACCGGCGGAAAACCGTGTCGGAGCCCTGGTCGACGAGAGCATGGTCCGCCGCTATTCGGAGGAGTTCAATCACCACGCGCGGAAGCACTACGGCCTCGGAGACGAAGCCTGTGAGTTCTTCACGGTTCACATGGTGGCAGATGAGGAGCACACCGCGATGGCGTCGGAAGTGATTGCTCGTCTGGCCAAGACACCCCGGGAACAGCAGTTGGTACGTGAAGCCGCGCAGCATACGGTGCGCCTGAAACTGGGCAAATTCGACAGCATCTACGAGTGCTACGCGTCGTAGCCTGTAACGAACGAATGGATCGTCGCTCGTTCGATTCGCCGCGTTGAAATGGAGACCGATGAAGATCTACAACTTCGACCTTCTCGCCTATCCGCACGTGCCCATGGACATCCCGGGCACACCCCTGCCAAGCAACCTGTTCGATCCGGCCGAAGGCAGTCGCAACTACGAGGAACACTTCTACGAAATGGAGCATTGCGAACAGCTCGGCTTCGAAGGGGTTCTCTTCAACGAGCACCACTACAGCGCCTATGGCACCATGCCGTCACCCAACCTGGTTGCCGCGGCACTCAGCCAGAGAACCAGTACGATCAAGATCGGCGTGCTCGGCAACGTCCTGCCCCTGCGTCACCACCCGGTTCGGGTGGCGGAGGAGTACGCCATGGTCGACTGCATGTCCGGAGGCCGGCTGATCGCGGGCTTCGTGCGCGGCATCCCTCCCGAATACCTGTGGTACAACATCGACCCGACGGAATCGCGCGGGCGTTTCGAGGAGGCTTTCGAGCTGATCATGACGGCGTGGACCGAGCCCACCTGGAGTTACCGCGGCAAGTTCTTCCATCTCGAGAACTGCGCCACGTGGCCCCGTCCCGTCCAGCAACCTCACCCGCCCATTTGGATCGCCGCCCGGAGCGCCGAGTCCGTCGAGTGGTGCGCGGAGCGCCGTCTCCCGATCGCGCAGGTGTACCAGACCACCAGCCAGATCGAGGACACGTTCAACTACTACCGCCAAGTGGCCCGGGATGGGGGTTGGGAAGCCGACCCCGGGCAATTCATTCTGTGCCGGCATATCTATGTCGACGAAACGGACGAGAAGGCGCGCGAAGTAGCCGAACCGGCGTTGCGCTACTTCTTTACGCTCCTCAATCGCGGCTTCAAACAGACCGCCAGCGCGGAGGGCGCGCGCGTGAGGGAAGCCCTCTACACCGACAAGTCGTTCAACTATTTTCGTGAAGAAAACCGCCAACGGCACGACTTCTCGTCGCTTGGCTGGGAGGACTTGCAGAAGGTCGGGTACATATTCGCCGGAAGCCCGGACACGGTCGCTCGGCAACTCAACGAACAGATGAGCGCAGTGGGCGCCGACCACTTCATGGGAATGTTCCACATCGGCAACCTTCCTCACAGCAAGGTCATGGATTCCCTGAACCTCTTCCACAAGCAGGTGATGCCGCAGTTGAAGTGACGGACACAGGTCCGACCTCGGGAGACTTCGAATGACGGGCACCGGACAGATAAACGACCTGAAGACGCTGGATGACCTGCTCGAAAGCCAGTCCATGAGGGGGTTGTGGGTCGGTGAAGACAGGCTCCTCGTCGAGCCTCGACCCTTTGGCGAGCCCAAGCTCTGGAAATGGTCGAAGATTCGGGAGGGACTGGACGCCGCCGCAAGGCTCGTGCCGACGAATTTCAAGGGGTCCCGAAGAGCCATCACGCTGGTCCACCCGGATACCGCTGGAGGGACCAGCAACACGCTGGTCATGGCCGTGCAGTTGGTCAAGGCCGGCGAGGCGGTCTACGCCCACCGGCACACGGCCGCGGCCATTCGCTTCATCCTTGAAGGCGGGGAGGATACCTACACAATCACCAACGGCGAGAAGTGCGTCATGGAAAGAGGCGACCTCGTCGTTCAGCCGAACTGGAGCTGGCACAACCACATCAACGAATCCGAACGGGACGCGGTCTGGATCGACGCTCTTGACGTAGGTCTGATGTCGATGCTCCGCACGATGTTCCAGGAGCCCCATCCCGCCGAAGACGTCCAACTCTTCAACAGTGCCACGGACACCACCGTTCGGAATCCGGGGAGCCTCGCTCCTCCGGGTGGAAGCCCCAGGAGACTGGTCTACAAGTGGCGAGAGACCCTGCCCGCATTGAACGAGATGCTCGCGGAAGACAAGAGCCCCTACGATGGACGTTGCCTCGAATACCGCGACCCGGCCACGGGGGGGCCGACATTCCCCACGTTTTCGTGCTGGATTCAGATGCTCGACCCGGGAGAGCGCACCCTGCCCCACCGCCACACCGCCAACCACCTGTGCCATGGTTTCAGCGGCTCCGGGGTCATCGAGGTGGAGGGTACGGAAATGGTGTGGGAAGAGGGAGATTTCATGGTCGTGCCCAACTGGAGCTGGCACCGGCACGTCAACAATTCGGACACGGAACCCGCCATCCTTTTTTCCGCCACGGACCGGCCGCTCCTGGAGATGCTCGGGCTCTACCGCGAAGAGGCCGGGAACGGGAAAAGCTCACGCTGACCCGACAGCCCCGGCCCACAACCACTCAGCTACAGACCACGCGTCACGGCCACGAAGATCTGCGACTGCGGCCGGATCTGGACCGTGGAGACCAGGGAGAAGCCGGTTTCCGCGAGCAGCCACTTCCAGTCGGCCACGGTGTACTTGTTGTGGATGGGAAAGAGGCGGAGCCAGCGCTTGTGGCTCTTGTCCACCGTCTCGTCCCGGTCGCGCTCCCGGGTGCGGATGTACTCCGCCAAGGGCATGCGGACCCAGTCGTCCAGCAGGCACAGGCCGCCGGGGCGAAGCACCCGCCGCACCTCCGACAGCACGGCGAACGGGTCCTCCAGAAGATGGAGCAGCGCGGTCATGGACACCAGGTCCACGCTTCCGGGGTCCAGCGGCAACGGCTCCTTTTCGACGTCGTGCACCACCAGGGTGGGCGCCGCGCCCTGGTGGCGCAACTGCTGGGCGTGGTCGATCATGGCCGGCGTGGCGTCGAAGCCGTACAAGCGGCTGCCACGGTGGCGTTCGGAGAGGTCGCGCAGATACAGTCCCGGGCCACAGCCCAGGTCCACGATGCTGGGTTCGGCGGGAAGATGCCGTCCCACGTTGGCCTTGAAGACGGACCAGTATTCGTCGTTGAAGCGCCTGGGATAGCGCGCCGCCATGCGCTCGACGAACTCCTGATCGGAAACGCCGATTTCCTGATGTGTGGGCATATGTAATCGGATAGATACAGGTGAAAGCGAGCCATTGGCTGCCTTCGCTCCCGATGCAGCCCGCCGCACCGGCCACTCGTCACTTCCCGAGGCATCCGCCAGGGTGAGGGAACAAGGTTTATCGGGTTTTCGCGTCGACTTTTGTCTTTCCAGGCCAAGGGACGCCTTGTATTGCCAACGATGCCCGAAGGACTGCAATTGTTCAAGGCCGGAGAGGCCGTCTACGCCCACCGGTACACCGCCGCGGCGATGGGTTTTGACCTTTCCGAGGGATTGGGACTCCCCCAATTGTCAACAGCCCTTAGGCCAAACGTATTTCGAACGCGGCAATTGACTGTCTTCTTCCCTCACCTCGAAGGATTAACGACATACCGGCTTCCTGATCGTCTTCTAAATGGATGTGCCAATAGGTCCTTCCGTTTCGACTGGTGGTGTTTAGGTTGGATAGTTGCCTAGAAATCTCTGCATGTGGAAGAACATACGCGACGTCCTTGTCAAGGCACCCAAGGACAAAGTACCCGAGACTTCCGCCACCCAAGAATTCATCCCACTGTGGATGATATGCGTACCAATAGTTAGAGACTCCGTCGTAACGCTTTGAAATTGCACAGATCGTTCGAACGTCATGGTCTGGAGTCCAAAACTGTGCCCGTTTATGGGCAATCAGGCTAATTCCGTCTCGTTCAGCGAGTGACGAAATAATGCGCTTGCGCAGCAAATCCATTGTCCGCGGCGGTGTGTGCTGTTGGACAGACATTTCAGTATCAGAAATGGAAGCGTCGGATTCGCTACCTTGGGAATTCAATTCGAGAGAGGATTCAACATCCCGCGTTGCCGTAAACATTATATCGATGATATTATCGAGCCTCGTGTACTCAAATGGCGTCAAAAGGCTACGAATCTTCGTGATTGTTATATCCTCATCCGCACTTTCCTTAATTCTGACCAAGTTAATTAGGGATTCAGCACTGATAACTCTTGTATCCCAGGCGTGCTTAGAGCCACGAATTTGCGCCTCTAAATCTCCCGTGTCTTTTCGACCCACCACCAGCAATATCGAGGAGTTTTCGGAAATCCCGGATTCTCGAATCAAGCGTTCACGGTACTCGGCAACGGTGTCCAGATTGATTCGATAGGCGTCGGAAGTTTTGACTTCAACTACAATCTGTGGCCCCGAAGGCTCCTTCCAAACACCATCAAAATTGATGGCGTTAGTTTTCCCCTGGTAGAGTCCACACTCAACATTATAACCCAGCCGCCGTCCCAATTCATTCACAACATCTTGTAGAATAAGCCCGCTGTGGTTGAATGACGACGACAGACAGTGATCAACGTGCTCGAACAATTTGTCACTGGAAATGCGCGACAGATATTCGCGAAGCTCACGAGAACAATCTGAGTCGTCTCGAACAACACCATTCCCTGCCATTGCGACCGCCTGCTCAATGGTGAATCTGTCTACCGCTGCGGGGCTATCGCGCATCAGGTCTAGGAGTGGCATTTCGGAATTCCTGTTTTAACGGTTTGGCCAAATTAGATTAGACCGCACCTGACGCATCACTTCAAGAATCCAGCGTGGACTCCACGAACAGCTCCTCCACCGTCACGGCCTTGTCCATGAGCGCCTGGTCCTGGGAGTAGCCCATGAAGCGCTCCAGATTGGCGCGGTTGCGCTTGAGGCCGTAGGGCCAGTAGTCCTCGCCCAGCAGGTCCTTCTCTTCCTCGTAGAGGTGCCGGGTCCAGGCCAGGCTGGACCAGTTGGGGTCGGCATAGTACTCACGGCAGGCCACCTTGGCCTTCTCGAAGGCGTCCATGACGCTCTGCACGGCAAAGGGATGCTGCTCCAGCACCTCGTTCTTGAAGGCCACTACGTGCATGATGGGATAGAAGCCGTTCTTGCGGAAGTACTTGAGCTCCTCGCCCCGGGCGTCACGGAACAGCCGCCGGATCTTCTCGGAGCCGTCCACCACCTCGTCCGGAGGATGGGGCATCATCAGGGCGTCGATCTCGCCCCGCTCCAGCATGGCACCGATGCTTTCGCCCTTTTCGAGATAGCGGATGCTCACGCCCTCCGCCGCGATGGGCAGGGCCTCGGGCCGGTCGATGACCCAGTTGATCTCTCGCCACGGCACGTCGTATTCGGATTGCAGGTCCCCCTTTGCGAGCACGGAAAGGGTGGTCTGGAAAGTGCTGAGCCCCACGTTCCTGCCGATGAGGTCCCTGGGCGACTCGATGCCGGCGTCCACGTTGACCCACATCTGCGACAGGCTGAACAGGCGGCGCGGGAACACCGGAATGGCCTTGATGGGCATGCCGCGGCTCTGGGAGATGAGGTAGGACGACAGCGAGAGCTCGGCGATGTCGAACTCGCTGTCCCGGAGCATGCGCTCGTGGCGCCGGTCGCCGTGCCTGAGCGGGTGCGACTGGCCTACCTCCAGCACCTCCAGGTCCAATCCCTCCGCGGTCACGCTTCCGTCGAACAGCGGCACGTGCCTGTCATAGTGAGACAGGGCAATGGTCAATCTGGGATCCGCCATGTTGTCAATCCCTTCCTTCCTTACCTGGTAACTCACAGGCTACTCAGGTTGCACCAAGGTTCGGATGGGGACTATACACTAAGCATATTCGGCAGGCCAAACACGACCGACGCCAACGGAGGGAAGGACATGGCCAGAATACGCTACATGGCCGCCATGAGCCGCGACCCGGACGCACTGGCGGGCTTCTACACCAACTACCTCGAGATGAAGGAACTGGGACGTTCGCCGGAGGGCGACGTCTCCCTCACCGATGGCCTCTACAACCTCACCCTGTTCCGCAAGCGCCAGGCTCTCGGTGAATTTCACACGCGGCGCGGGCTGCACCACATCGGCTTGCAGGTGGAAGATCTCGGTGAGGTCCGGGCGCGCTATCAGAAGTTCAACCCCCGAGGGGTGGTGGTGACCGAGCCCAGGGACCTGCACCACGGCGCCATCCGCATCTTCGATCCCGAATGCAACCCGGTGACGCTCTCGGAGGGGAGCTTCGGTGTGGAGGAGGAACGCGTGTTCCCGCGCGTCGCCCACGTCGCCTTCAACGCCCTGGACCCGGAGATGATGCTCAACTTCTACATCCAGGTGCTGGGACTTCGGGAGGTGGAGAGCAGCTACGTGAGACGGCGCGAGGGCAAGCTCAACCGCTTTTGCGGCGATGGCTCCACCAACCTCGCCATCCACCCGTTCTTCAGCTCCACCGAAGGCCACGAGCGCCGCTTCGGCGTCAACCACATGGGATTTCTGGTCAGCGATCTGGCCAAGATGCTGGACGAACTGGGGGGCGTGGTGGCGGTCAAGGCCCGACCGGCCAACCGTCCTTACGCGGAGTTCCGCTTCCGGGACCCCGAGGACAACGCCCTGGACCTGTCCCAGACCAAGGGATGGGAAGTGGACGTCGACAAGTGGGAACGGGCCGCCTGAGGGCCGGTCCTGCAAGGATCAATGCGCTGAACCCCAAGCACGGTTGAAACTCGTTTTCGGAAAGGGAGGACCTCATGGCCATACAAGTCATGGATCTGATCGAAAAGGCCCACAAGGACAAGAAGCGCGAAGTCATCTTGAACACCAAGCGTTTCCACAGTTGGGTGCACGTGTATCCGGAGCCAGGCGACAGGGACGACATGCACTGCCACAACGCCGACCAGAGCTTCTACGTGATCGAAGGCGAGTGCACCATGCATTTTCCCGACGGCGGCGCGGCGGTCATGAAGCCCGGCATGGCGGCGCTCATTCACGGCGGCGATTTCTACCAGCTCGAGAACACCGGCGCCGGACCGATGATCCTCATGGGCAACCGCTCGGGTCCGTCCGAGGACATCAAGCACATCAACTACGAGCTTCGAAAAGACCTCAAGGAGCTGCCCAAGGAAGACCGCGAGCGCATCGGCAAGGGCGGCCCGGTGTACGTTACCAAGGCCGGCTAGACGTGGCTCTCGACTATCTGCCCATTTTAGCGGAAAACGCGGCCCCCAGGCCGCCGCGCAAGCTGTACCGCGCACCCCGCATCGGGTGGCAGCCCCTCGGCCGGCCGCTGAAGGAGATGCGCGTGAGCCTCGTCACAAGCGCGGCCGTCCGGCAAACCCGCCAGCGCGCCTTCACCGCGGGAGGCGACGCGAGCCACCGCCGCATCGCCGCGGATCCGGACATCGAGGTCACCGTCGACCATCATTCTCCCGTCGGCAGGGACGTGCGCAGGGATGCCGAAGTGGTCTTCCCCAGGCGGGCGTTGCAGGTGCTGGCGCGAAAGGGAGTCGTCGGCAGCGTGGCCCCGGCGCACTTCTCCATCTACGGCGGCATCGCCGACCACGCCGCCATCGCCGAACGGCTGGCGCCGGAGCTGGCGCGGAAGCTCGCGGCCATGCGCGTGGATCTCGCATTGATGGTCCCTTACTGACCGTACTGCCACGAGACCGTGAGTCTCGTCGCCAACCTGGTGGAGGCCTCGGGTATACCGACGCTGCTGATCGGCACGGTGCGCGACATCGTGGAGCGGGTCAAGCCCCCGAGGGCCGTGTGCATCGACAACCCCGTGGGCCGCACCTTCGGACGACCACGAGCGAGCCGGAGGCAGGAGTCGCTGCTGGCCGAGGCCCTGGGCCGCGCCCACGCGTTCAAGCGCAAAGGCCGGATCATCGACCTCCCGGGCAACTGGACCGACCGCCCCGGCGCCTCGTGGCAGGACATGGTGCGGCGAGAGATCCTGCGGTTGAAGTAAAGCGGAAATGCCCCTTTCGTCATTCCGGCGAAGGCCGGAATCCAGGAGGAGTGCGGCCGGGAAAATCGCCGGAGTTCACAAGCGGCGATCCTAGAGCCGCTGCACCGAAGCCGAGTCCTTCAGCGCCTCGTACGCCCGCAGCCCCACTGCAAGGTCCATGATTCCCAGCCCCTGAAGCTTGAACAGCGTGATCTCTTCCGGCTCGGTGCGGCCGGGGGTGTTTCCGAGGATCACGTCGCCCAGCTCGCACACGCCGTCCCAGGTGAGCGCGCCGTCCCGGACCGCCCGGAACACGTCGCTCTCGTTGGCCTGCACGGTTGCCTTCGAGGTGATGCAGACCCTGGCCGCACGGGTCATGGCGTCCCGGTCGATCTCCTCGCGCACGCGGGTCTTGTCGCCGTTGGCGATGGAAGTGACGTGCATCCCGGGCCGGAGGCTGCGGCCTTCGAACACCGGGCTTTGGGCGTTGGTGGCGGTGATGACGATGTCCGAGCCCTCCAGCGCGGCCTCGGCGCTGTCCGCGGCGGTGGCCTCCAGGTCCAAACCGACGCGAACACGGTCGGCGAACCGAATGCGGTGCGCCGGGGTGGGGCTGAAGACCCTGACCGTCTCGATAGGGCGCACCGCGCACACCGCCTGGAGCTGGGTGAAGGCGTGCTTCTCGCTGCCGATGACCGCCACTCGCCTGGCGTCGGCCGGCGCGAGATGCCTGGCCCCGACACCACCCGCCGCGCCGGTCCGAAGCTCGTTGATGGAGCAGTCCTGGAACAGCACCAGCGGCTCACCGGTCTCGACGCTGTAGAGGATCACGGTCTCGTGGTGGATGGAGCGGTCCCGGTCGGTCTGCAGGTAGGCCCCCATGGCCCCCTTGAAGGAGCCCGGCAGCACGCCGAACAGCATCCGGTTGTCGTGATGGATGCGCCGGCGCGGCAGCACCACGGCGTTGCCGCGGGAGGTCTCGGCCAGGGATTCCTCCACTGCCTCGATGGCCTGTGTCATGGGGATGATGGTTTCCACCGGCGTGTCCTTGAGAAAAAGCATGGATGGCCTCCGGTTGTGATCGGTTCGCGGGCGAGTCCGTCTACAGGTTGCGGGAACAGGCGGCCCGGCCGGTCCGGGGCAGTCTGCCATCCCTTGAACTGCCCGTCCAGGAGCGCTATTCAACACCTTGGTCCGTCAGCGCTCCCGGCGTACCACCCATTTCGGGTCATTGCCGCGGTCCGGTCCCAGGCCGGGCCGGTGCGGCTGCCATCCAAACAGGAGGAATCCCATGGCTATCAACGGTACCAAGGTCATCGACCTCGACAGCCATCTGGTGGGCGACGTGCCGAACTGGAAGAACTGCATCGAGGAGGACTGGAAGGGGCACCTGCCCCGCCCGCTTCCGACGAAGCCCGACGAAAGGCGCAAGACCCTGGTGGGCTCGCGCATCATGGTGGGCTCGGAGGTCACGCGGCAGAGCGGCGAGAAGCCCGAATGGCACAAGGCGGAAGACCTCGTGGCCGGAGGCCGGGTGCGGAACCTCGACAAGGACGGCATCGACGTAGCCGTGCTGTCGCCCAATTCGCCGGCGCTGGACCTGGTGTGGTTTCCCGACGATCCCGAGCTGGCGGCGGCCTATTGCCGCGCCCAGAACAACTACATGCAGCAGTACGCCGGCGAGTTTCCGGAGCGCCTGCAATGGGCCGGCGTGGTGCCCCTGCAGGACCGCGACCTGGCGGTCAAGGAACTGCACCGCATGGCGGACATGGGCAACACCGCCCTCAACATGAAGGCGGTGCCGGTGGCGGGCCGCCAGTGGTGGGACCCTTACTACGACCCCATCTACGCCGAGTTGGAGAACCTGCACTGGCCCATCATCATCCACGACACCAAGCACGAGTCCATGGGCCAGGAACGGTTTGCCGACAACTTCTTCTTCTCCCACATGGTGGGTCGCGTCTTCGAGTCGATGGTGTGCATGATGACGTTCATCTGCGGCGGCGTGCTGGAACGGTTTCCCAAACTGAACCTCGTGTGCCTGGAGACCGGCGCCTCCCAGATGCCGTGGTGGCTCGGACGCATGGACGAGCACCACGAGAAGCTGCCCCACCTGGTGCCTTGGCTCAAGATGAAGCCGAGCGAGTACTTCATGCGGCAGGTGTACGTCGGCTGCGAGCCGTTCGAGGACGAGCACTTCGAGGTGGCGGTGGAGATGCTCGGCGACGACAACCTCGTGCTGGCCACGGACACACCGCACTGGGACTCCTCCCCTCCCGGCGAGGTGACCCGGCCCATCATCGAGAGTGACAAGCTGACCGAAGAGAACAAGCGCAAGATCCTGGGCGAGAACGCGGCCGGGATACTGAACTAGCGGCCGAACGAACCGGAGGTGAACCTTGGCCTATCAGACAGTCGGAAAGCCCATGCCCCGCATCGAGGGCGCGGATAAAGTCACCGGCGCCACACGCTACGCCGCGGATTTGCCGATACCCGAATCGCTGTACGCCAAGGTCCTGCGCAGCCCGCTGGCCCACGCGCGAATTCGCAAGATCGATACCGTCGCGGCCAAGGCGCTGCCGGGCGTCCACGCCGTTCTCACCGGCGCGGACCTGCCGGAGGTGTACGTCGGACTGCGGATGAAGGACATGCCGGTGCTGGCCAAGGAGAAGGTCCGGTTCGTGGGCGACCCGGTGGCCGCAGTGGCCGCGGACACGCCGGAGATCGCCGAGGCGGCGCTGGGCCTCATCGACGTGGACTACGAGGAGCTTCCCGGTGTCTACGATCCGCTGGAGGCGGTGAAGCCCGGCACGGCGGCGCTACACGACGCGCCGCGGGACTACAAGAACGCGCCGCCGCTGGCCGAGGGCGTGGACCCGGACCGGCCCAACGTCCAGTCCCACAGCGTTTGGCAGAACGGCGACGTCGACGGCGGATTCGCGAACGCGGACCGCGTGTTCGAGAACACCTTCGCCACGCAACTGGCGCACCACGGCTACCTGGAGCCCCACTCCTGCACGGTGGCGGTGGACGGGTCAGGCAACGTGGAGGTTTGGGCCTCCAACAAAGGGCCGTTCGCGCTCAAGAACCGGCTGGCCCAGGACCTCGAAATCGAGCCCGAGAAGGTCAACGTCCACATCCTCTCGGTGGGCGGGGACTTCGGCGGCAAGGCTTCGATGATCGACACACCGGTTTGCTACTACTTGGCCAAGGAAACCGGCCGGCCGGTGCGCATGGTCCTCACCTACACCGAGGAGATCGCCACCGCCGCCCACCGGCATCCGGCCGTGGTGACGCTACGAGTCGGGGTTAAGAACGACGGCACCCTCACGGCCGTCGACGGCAAGGTCACGTTCGCGGGCGGCGCCTACGCCGCCTGGAAGGCCAACCCCGAGATCACGGTGCTGGGCGCCAAGCGGCTGGCCAGCTATTACCGGGTCCCGGCCATCCGCATTGAGACCGTGTGCGCCTACACCAATCAGGTCCCCTGCACCCAGACCCGCACCCCCGGCAGCCCGCAGATCGTCTTCGCGGTGGAGTCGCAGATGGGCCACATCGCCCGCGAGATGGGCATCGACCCAGCCGACTTCCGGCTGCGCAACCTGCTGGACCCCGGCGACACCTCGCCGCTGGGCGCCAAGTGGGAAGGCATCCTGGCCAAGGAAACCCTGGAGAAGGCCGTGGAGGCGTCGGGATGGCGCACCAGTCAGCCCGGACCCAACCGTGGCCGCGGCATCGCGCTCTACGAGCGCGGCGCCGGCGGCGGCAACGCCAACGCCGGCATCGATCTCGATGAAGACGGCACGGTGACGGTCCTCGTCGGTGTACCCGACGTGGGGCCCGGAATCCACACCGCCATCGTGCAGATCGTCAGCGAGACCCTGGGCACCGCGCCCGAGACCATTCGCATCCGGGTGGAGGACACCGACAACTCGCCCTGGGATCCCGGCACCGGCGGCAGCAAATCCACCAACACCACCGGACACGCCGCCCACAAGGCCGCCCGGGAGGTCCATGAGAAACTCGTGGAGTGCGCCGCCCGGAAACTGGGTTGCCAGCCCGACCAGATAGGCCGGGTGGACGGCCGCTTCGCCGCCCCCGAGGGCGGCGAGCTGTCGTTCGCGGAGGTGGCCCAGGCGGCCATCGCCGAGGCGGGCGGGTCGTTTCACCACGACACGATCTTCGCGCCCGAAGGCCAGCCGCCCATCACGTCGTTCGCTGCCCAGATCGCCGAGGTGGAAGTGGATCCCGAAACCGGCCAGGTGCGGGTCACCCGCATGACCACCGCCCACGACTCCGGCCGGATCCTGAACCACCTGACCTACCAGGGCCAGATCGACGGCGGCGTGGTCAACGGCGTGGGCTTCGCGCTGATGGAAGACAACCCCATGTCCGACGGCAAGATCACCACCCTGAACCTCGGCGACTTCAAGCTGCCCTGCGCCAAGGACATCCCCCGGCTCGACACCGTGTTCGTCGAGCAAGGCGCCGGCCCCGTCCCCTTCCAGGGCAAGGCCATCGGCGAGCTCCCCAACGTCCCCACCGCCGCCGCCATCGCCAACGCCGTGGCCGACGCCGTGGGGGCGCGCGTGTACGACCTGCCGCTCACGGCGGAGAAGGTGTACGCGGCGTTACAGGGATCGTAGGCCGCACCGCTGGTGTCAGCCTCCGTATCCCGTAGGTCGGATTACGCCTTCGGCTAATCCGACCTACCAGGACTGCGAGCGTACATCGACGAGTCCCGCGGCTCAGATTGCAGAGCCTCTGAGGTGCCTACATGAGGAAGGCCACTGTGGACATCGACGAAAATCTGATCGAACAGGCACGCCGCGTGCTAGGAACGTCTTCCATCAAAGAGACCATCGACGCCGCGCTGCGTGAAGTCCTGTGTGTTGACGCCCGCCGGCAAGAAATCAGGGCACTTGCGGAAATGGACGGACTAGACCTCGCCAACGAGGACGTCATGGCGAAAGCTTGGCGTTCGTGAGCTCTTCCAGAGACGCCCGAAAAGCCGAACTTGACTTCCACCTCCGCTATGGTAACGTGTTTGTTACCAATGCTCAATGATTCAAATCAGAGAGTACATCGACGCCGGGGGGCGCAGCCGTTACGCCGAATGGTTCAACGGCCTCGGCCCGCGTGCGGCCGCGAAAATGGTTCAACGGCCTCGGCCCGCGTGCGGCCGCCAAAGCCGCCACGGCGTTGGTCCGGATAGAGCAAGGAAACTTCTCCAATGTCAAAGGCGTTGGAGCCGGAATCTTCGAATGCCGCATCAACTTCGGTCCGGGCTATCGAATTTATTTCGGCAAAGACGGAAATGAATGGGTCATCCTGCTTGGCGGCGGAACGAAACAGCGTCAACAAAGAGATATCGAAGCGGCTCAAAAGCTCTGGCAAGAGTACAAGAAGCGCAAATCACGGGAGGAATAGATGGTCCTGACACGAGACTTCAAGGAAACCATCCGGGAACGCGTTGAACGCGAGCCCGCCTTTCGCGAAGCCCTGTTCACGGAGGGTGTCGAATGCATGCTCGCCGGAGACGTGGACACCGGTAGGGCCGTGTTGCGCGACTACATCAACGCAACCATTGGCTTCCAGGAACTCGCCGGGCTCACCGACAAATCTCCGAAGAGTCTGATGCGCATGTTCGGGCCTGGGGGCAACCCCCAGGCCCGAAATCTGTTCGAGATCATCGGTCAGCTTCAGAAATGCGAAGGGCTGCAGCTCAAGGTTCAAGCAATCAGGTGAGCCGCGCACGGAGCATCGATCCTTCCGATCGAAGTCCAGGGCCAGCACCCGTAGGTCGGATTAGCGAAGCGTAATCCGACACGAGGCCGGCGTACCGAGTCGGATTACGCCTTCAGCTAATCCGACCTACGGGACCTACGGGACTATGTGGACTGTCCTACACGAGCCCAAAGCCCTATTCGGCAAAGTGCCGTCGAATGCGAACGCCGAGACAATCCCACGCTGACGCAGTCGACCACTCTTGAATGCGAGTCAGGTCAGATTGGCCAAGATAACGTCATCAGCTTGGGTCAGGTCCACGGCTTTGCGGAACGGTTGCGGCCAGTCGATGCCGGTGGGCCAGTACACTTCCACGGTGTTGCCGTCGGGGTCGGCGAAATAGATGCCGACGGCATTGCCGTGGCTGGCGATGCGCTCGATGGGGACGCCGCGCTTCAGGAAGTCCCGGTGGAACGCTTTCAACTCGGCCAGGCTTTCGCACCGGAAGGATATCTGCTGGATAAGGTTCCCGCCGTCTTCGCGGCCCGGGCGCAACTGGAGCTCGTGGTGCTCCTGATGGCGCTCCTGGGCGGTCATGAAGACCGTGCCGGTGTCGCTTTCGTCGCTGACGGTCAGCCCCAGCACGTCCCGGTAGAATGCCTTGGACCGCTCGATGTCGTGGACTGTCAGGCCGATATGACCCAGTGAAGAAACCTTCGGCATGATGGGGTTCCCTTTCCTGTCGGCTGCTCCCCCCGCCGCTCCCTTCAACCGTTGTAGAACCGCTCGGCGTTGGCGTAGAGGACCTTGTGCTTGTGCGTGTCCATGAGGTCCTCCCGGGCGTTCAGCTCGTCGATGTCGCCGTAGAACTCGCCCTTGTGGCGCTCGTGGGGATAGTCCGAGGCGAAGAAGACGCGGTCCTCGCCCACGAGCTGCAGCGCGGTGGGCAGGGTCTTCTCCTCCACTTCGCAACTGACGTAGATGTTGCCGGAACGCACGTACTCGCTGGGGCGTTTGGTCAACACCGGGCACCAGCGCTTGCCGCGCCGCTCGTAGTTCTCGTCCATGCGGTCCATCATGTAGGGGACCCAGCCGGCGCCCGCCTCCAGGAAGGCGAAGCGGAGGTCGGGGAAGCGCTCGAATACCCCCTCCGTCATCATGTCGGTGAACTGGATGAGCTGCGACACCGGGTGCTCCAGCGTGATGGTCTTGAAGAGGTTGTCGGAGTTGTCGATGCCGATGTGCTGGCTCACGGCACCGTGGATGGCCAGGCAGCAGCCCAGGCGCTGGGCCTCCTCGTAGAGCGGGTCGTAGTCGCGGTGGCCGTAGTGCTTGCCGGAGGCCGTCACCGACGGCAGCATGGCCCCCGGCATGCCCAGCTCCGTCACCGCGGCGCGAAGCTCCGCCACCGCCTCGGGCAGGTTCTGGACCGGCAGCAACGCCACCGCGCGCAGGCGCTCGCTGGCCTGCATGAACTTGGAATGGATCCAGCGATTGTAGGCGCGCGAGATGACCGCGGCATAGTCCCGGTCCTGGATCAGGCCCACGGTCAGTCCCACCGAGGGATACAGGTAGGAGGTCTCGATGCCGCAGCGGTCGAGAAAGGCCAGCCATCGGCCGGCATCCGGATCGTCGTCGTCGGTGAGGCGCGAGAAGCCGCGGACGAAGCCGTCCACGCTGGGGAACAAGGAATAGACGGTCCAGGGCAGTCGGTCGTACGGCGGCTCCAGGAACTCCTTGATCTCCCCGGGATGCTCCATCACGTGACCGTCGGCATCGATGGCGCGGTATTTCGTCACCTTCCGTTCCCTCCTTCGGTAGTGGCTGCCGCTTCGGGCTTCCGCTCATCCTATTACCCCGCCCGAACCTTGACAAGGACCGGCTCATATGGGCATGTTGGGGCGGGTTTCGGACCCGCCCTGGTGGGATAGACCCCTGATTCCCACCGCCACCAAAGGAGGTTTCTTACATGGCACCACGGTACGCATCCAAGCTCACGTACGGCAACGAGATATCGGATTGGCAGGAACGGCTGAACACGGAGCGCATGCGCCGCGAGCGCGCCGAGCGGGCCAAGCGGATCATGCGCGAGCACGGAATACCGGCGCTGCTGGAAGCCAACTCGGCGAACATCCGCTACCTCACCGGCCTCAAGGGCTTCAACTACCCCATGTGCCGTTACACGCTTTTCTTTGCCGACCACGACCCCATCATGTACGAGCACAGCGGCCACTTCCACCAGATGCCGGACCAGGCGCCCTGGATCACCGAATGGCGGCCGGCGCGGGCTTGGCTCACCGCGGCCTGCGGCATCGAGGCGGCCAAGGACGAGGCGCGGCAGTTCGCTGCCGACATCCACGACGAACTGAAAAGCCGGGGCCTGCTGAACGAGAAGATCGGCTTCAGCGCCTTTGACGGCATCGCCCGGGAGGCCCTCACCAACGCCGGCGTCAAGAACCTCGTGGACTTCAGCCTGGTGATGAAGGAGATCCGCAAGATCAAGACATACGACGAGATCGAATGCCTCAAGACCGCGGCGGCCATCGTGGAAGGCGTCTGGTACCGCATCTGGGAGACCGCCAAGCCGGGCGTGCGCGATACCGACCTCTCGGGCGTCGCCACCAAGGCCGGCTATGACATGGGCGCGGAGTCGGCTCCGCCCGGAGGCTGGCGCTCCGGTCCCACCACCTTCGACCGCGGCTTCCATCAGTCCAGCCGGCTCCTGCAGACGGGCGACCTGTTGTACGGCTCCCTCTGCGGCCTGACTTACCAGGGTTACGCCACCTGCACCTACCGGACCTTCATCGTCGGCCGGAAACCCAACGCCCAGGAGCAGGACTGGTACAAGCGCGTGCGGGACAGCATCGACGGCGTCATCGACGCCATCAAGCCCGGGGCCACCACGGCCGACGCCGCCAAGCATTTCCCGCCCGCGACGAGCTGGGGCTACAAGGAAGAGTGCGAGGTGCTGGCCAGCGAGATCGCCCACGGCATCGGCCTCACCCAGGGAAGCACCAACTACGACATCCCGATCATCAACCGCCAATGGTCCCTCAAGTACCCGCAGGAGTTCGAGGAGGGCATGACCATCGCCATCGAGAGCCGCGAGGGCGAGACCCGCGTGGGCGGCGTGCGGCTGGAGAACATGGTGGTGGTGACCAAGGACGGCGCCGAGATCATGGACCACTTCCCACGGGAAGAGATTCTGGTGGCGCCGCGCTAGTGTCCTGTCCGGTTAATTCGCATGGTAAGATGCGCAGGATTTTTTGTCGTCGGCAAGGCGCGATGACGAGCAGTGGCGTGCCCACGCGAGGAAGAGCAACGCAGCCGACGGCGAAAAAGACCAGCAGATTATCATGTGAATTAACCGGACAGGACACTAGAAGCCGGCGCCATTGCGGGTCGCGGGCGCGCCGGGTAGGCGCGTTCCTAGTGACCTGTAACGTCTAACCGCAGGAGGAGAGACCGATGCGCGATTCACTCCGCTACTACGTGGCGTTCAACGGCGGGCTCACCGTCTACGAGAACCGGGGCGGTGGGTTGGAGGCGTGCGGAGAGCATTTCCCGGGACAGACCGTAGACGGCCTGGCAGCCTGCAAGACCCGGCCCGAGCGCGTCTTCGCCGCCGTGCCCTTCGACGGCGCCTACCGCAGCGACGACGCGGGCAAGAGCTGGAAGAAGCTCATCGAAGGCGACGCCCGTTCCTTTGCGGTGGATCCCCACGACGACCGCGTGGTCTATGCCGGACTCGGGCCGGTGCAGCTCATGCGCAGCGAGGACGGCGGGGACACCTGGGAGAACCTGGAAAGCCTGCAACAGATGCCCGAGGAGGTCCAGAACCAATGGTGCGTCCCGGGACCGTACGTCGGCGTGCAGTTCCCGCACGTCTGCAACATCTTCATCCATCCGGACGACACCGACCTCCTGCTGTTGACGCTGGAGCATGGCGGCGTGGTGCGCAGCGAGGATCGCGGCAAGACCTGGGAGGACGCCAGCGCCGGCATCGACTATCTCGACATGCACCAACTCTGCAACTATCCGGGCAGCAAGGACCGCTACTACGTGTCGTGTGCACGGGGCTTCTTCCGCAGCGACGACCGCGGACGCCAGTGGCGCCGGGTGGAAGACGGCATGCCGTGGGGCTACACCGAGAAGTACAGCTACACCCACGACTGGTTCTTCCTGCCGGGCGACACCCCGCGGATGATGGTGTGCGGCGGGCGCGGCTCCCCGGGGGTCTGGCGCGGCGAGAGCACCAACCCCCACGGCGTGATCATGCTAAGCGATGACGAGGGCGCAACCTGGCGCACCGCCACCAACGGCCTGGCCGAGATGATGCCGTACATGCCATGGGTGCTGCAGCGGCATCCCGAAGACCGCAATGCGGTCTTCGCCGCCATGGGGGACGGCTCCCGCGGCTTCGGGTTCGATCCCAAGGCTCGAGGCATGGGCGCCCTCTACGTCACCCGCGACCGCGGCGACTCCTGGGAACCGGTCCTGCCGGAGCTTCCGTCCGTGCTGACCACCTGCGTGACGCCGCAGTAGCGGAGCCGGAATACCCCCGGTCACAGCCCCCCTCCTCCCGTCACCCCGGACCCCGGGTCAAGCCCGGGACAAGCTTGATCCGGGGTCCAGGGGTGGCGGGGCCGAGGCCGCCCTCGACGGCGCGCACGCCAAATCGCCCGCACGACTCTCATAGACACGCCCACAATGAAGAAACTCCAACTCAGCCTGGTCTCCTCCAAATACGAACGCATCGCCCCGCTCCTCGACGGCACCGTGCCGGTGGAGGGGGCAGAGTTGGTGTGGACCCACTCGAACCCCTCGGAGACGTTCTGGCGGCAGCTCCGTTTCGGTGAGTTCGACGTGGCCGAGATGTCCATGTCGTCCCTGCTCATCGCCAAGGCGAGGGGCCACGACATGGTGGCCATCCCGGTCTTCCCCTCCCGGCGCTTCATGCACGGGGCGCTGTACGTCCACAGGGATTCCGGCATCGACCGGCCCGAGGAGCTGGCGGGGAAGCGTATCGGCGTGGGCGAATACCAGCAGACCGCGGCGCTGTGGGTCCGCGGCACCCTGGAGCACGACTTCGGCGTGTCCCAATACGGCGTCGACTGGCACATGGAACGGAGCGAGGCGTTGAGCCACGGCGGCGCCACCGGGTTTACCCCGCCGGAAGGCATCCGTTTTCACCGGATCCCGGAGGACAAGAGCCTGATCTCCATGCTCGTCGGCCGCGAGCTCGACACGGCCATGCTGCTCAGCACCTTCCACGCCGAGCCCAACGTCATCGACCGCTCCACCGGGGACCGCCGGGAGGGCGACGTGGACCTGGTCAGGCCGCTGTTCCCGGACATGATGGCGGAAGGCAAGCGCTATGTGGAGGCCCACGGCTTCGTTCCGATCAACCACTGTTTCGTGATCCGGGGGGACGTGCACGAGAAGCACCCCTGGCTCGCCTTCAACCTCTACGCCGCCTTCGCCAAGGCCAAGGAGCACTGGCTTCGGCAACTGCCGCGGGCCGTCCCGTCGGACCTCTTCTTCGGTCCGCAATACCTGGAGCAGACCCGTTCCATCGTTGGCCAGGACCCCTTCCCATACGGCATCCGGGACAACGCCGCCATGCTCGGGACCCTCATCGACTACTCCTTCGAGCAGAAGCTCACCCCGCGCAAGCTCGCGCTGGAAGAGGTCTTCGCGCCGAGCACGCTGGACCTTTGAGACGATGACCATGGAAACGGCGATCTTCGGCAACACGGGCGAGAAGCTGTCGCGCATCGGGCTCGGCTGCTTCTCCATGTCGGGGGCGTACGGTGCGGGCGACGATGGGGAGTCCATCGCTACCATCCACCGCGCCATCGATCTCGGCGTGACGCTGCTGGATACGTCTGCCAGCTATGGCCAGGGGCACAACCACCGGCTCATCGGCGAGGCGCTGAAGGGCGGGAAGCGCGAGCAGGTCTTCATCCACTCCAAGACCGGCACCATCCGCGCCAACGACGGCGCTTCGTTGGCGCAGGGCAGCGGCACGCCGGACCGGCTGCGCCAAATCTGCGAGACCAGCCTGAAGAATCTCGGCATCGAGACGCTGGATGCGTTGTGCCTGTCGCGGGTCGACCCCACCGTGCCGATCGAGGACTCGGTGGGGGCCATGGCCAGACTCGTGAAGGAAGGCAAGACCCGCTTTATCGGCCTGTCGGAAGCCGCGCCCGGGACCCTGCGCAGGGCGATGACGGTCCATCCGCTGGTTTCGCTGCAGTTCGAGTTCTCGCTCTGGACCCGGGACGTCGAAGGCGGGCATCTCGAAGCGTGCGACGAGCTGGGCCTCGGGCTGATGGCCTATGCGCCGCTCGGCTACGGGTTTCTGGCCGGTACCGTCGGCGGACGCGACGCGCTGCCGGAAGGCGACCTGCGGCACAAGTTTCCGCGCTTCTCCGACGAGAACGCCGCCGCCAACCGCGAGCGCGTGGCGACCATCAGGAGGGTCGCCGATGCACACGGGGCGACGCCGGCGCAGATTGCCATCGCCTGGGTGCTGGCCCAAGGCGGCAACGTGTTTCCCATTCCCGGCTGCAAGCGGCGCACCCACCTCGAAGAGAACCTCAAGGCCATCGATATCGCCCTTACGGCCGAAGACCTCGCCGCGCTGGATGCCGCATTCCCGCCGGGCGCGGCGTCGGGCGACCGCTATCCGCCCGACGGCATGGCGCGGGTCAATCTGTGAACGCGGGCATGACTTCCCGCGCGAACAGGCGCATGGACTTCTTCACTTCTTCGTGTGGGAGACCGCCGAAATTGAAGTTGTGGGTCACTGTGTCGAAGTGGTAGTGACGCCGGGCATTGTTGATGATCTCGATGCACTGATCCGGGTTGCCGTAGAGGTTGCGTCCGGTTTCCAGCATCCCCTCCCAGTCGTACACGTAGCCCGGCGGCAGCGGCGCCTTGCGCTGGATCCGTGAGATCTCCTCGTAGCGCGATATCGCCCTCTGTCCAATCTCCTGGGCCGCTGCCGCATTCTCGTTGACATACGTGCGCAGGTGGTACTGGCAGTGGTAGTCCGCCGGATCCCGGCCGGAAGCCACGAGGCCCTCGCGCCACGCTTCCACCCCCGCGCCCACCTTGTCCGGCGGATGAGGATGGCCTACCGTCATGATGTGATAGCCGTTCCGGCCGGCCCACCCAAGCCCTTCGGGCGAGGTACCCGCCACCCAGATGGGCGGCAGCGGCTGCTGCACGGGCCGCGGGTAGAGCGTGATCTCCTCGAAGCGCCAGAACTCTCCCGCGTGGCTGAAACGCTCCTCGGTCCACGCCTTGACGATGATGTCATGCGCCTCCTGGTAACGCGTGCGTCCCTCCGCCTGGGGTATCTCATGCACGCGGTAGTCCAGGTCCGTGTTGCCCAGCCCAATGCCGAACTCCAGCCGGCCGCCGGAGATCGCGTCCACCATGGCATAGTCCTCGGCCACCTGCAGGGGGTGCCGCACGCTCAGGATGGCGATGCAGGGCCCAAGACGGATCCTGGACGTGCGGGCCGCGGCCGCGGCCAGCATCACCGCCGGGTTGGCGATGAGGCCGCCATAGCCCAGGAAGTGGTGCTCGTTGAACATGAAGCACTCGAACCCCAACTCCTCCGCCAGCGCGATCTGTTCCAACATCTGCCGGTAGTAGACCTCGTAGGGAGGGTCGAGGTCGGAGTAGTAGGTGGAGAGGATGTTTATGTAGAATCTCATGGGACGGCTGCCGTTCGGGCTCGGCAAAAGTCTACCATTCCGCCCTTACGCCCGAAACTCCGGCGAACCGAGGCAGGCAATGCATATCGCCCATCACATGGGCGAATATCGCTCACGGCGTGGGCGAGTTCCACCGGGACGGCGCTAACCCCGAAACTCCGGCATCACTTCCCTGGCCAGCGCCTCCACCGTCTCTTCGTACACGGCCCGGGCGGGCGTCAGCATCACGCGCTTGACGCCGGCCATGAACTTGTTGACGGCATCCAACTCCTCCTCGGGCACGGTCTCCACGGTGGCCTGCGCAGCAGGCCAGCACCTGGAAAGGCTCCGGGGTGCTGAGCTGGCTGGAGCCGAGGTACATGCCCTCGAAGCCGAGCTGCTCCGCTCGCACCACCCGTTCCCGGATCCGGGACACTTCCTTCATGCCGCCGTTGGGGCTGTGGAGACTGAATTATATCAACATGAATGGGCCTCTCGGCGCGGGCATCGAAACTTGCGGTTTCAAACGGACTTTGAAAAGCTTCGTCCAACTCAATGGACGTCGTCACCGCGCACCCGCAGAATATCGGCTGGAAGAGGCCGATGTAAAAACGGAGATGCCGCCGTCACGCTTCGCCGCGCAGGACGGCGGCGGTGGTCACCCGGGTCGCGGCAGTATAGCCGTTTGCGGTGACGGTCAGATGGTCGCGAAGGACGTCGTGGAACGCCGGCAGCTTGTGGAACGGCACGGCCGGATAGGCGTGGTGCTCGACATGGTAGGGCATGTTCCAGGCGACAAAGCGCGCCAGCGGAGTGGTGAGAATCGTGCGCGTGTTCTCCAACATGTTGGGTACATGCGGGCAGCCGGTGTGCTCGGCGAGCAGATAGATGCGCAGGAAGGGCTGGCCCAGAAGCGCCGGCAGCAGCCAGAGCCACAACAGCGCAGCGGTGCCGAAGAGGATCGAAACCACCCCCGCGGCGAGGTAGATGGCGAGGAACAAGCGGGCTTCCCGCGCCACCGGGGTACGCGCCGGCCGCGGGATGAAAGCGTCGCGGTTCAGACCGGCGGCGTTGACCAGCAGCGTGCGTATCTGGCCGCACCAGTAGGGGCCGCCGGCAATGTACCAAGCGAGGCCGGCCTTCGACCGCGGCAACGGCCGGGACAGCTCCGGGTCGCGCGCCGGATCGTGGGTGTAGCGGTGATGATCCATGTGGAAATGCTGAAACCAGACCGGCGGCAGCAGACTGACAAGGCCGGCGCCCCAGGCCGCCGCCGCGTTAAGCCCGGCGCCGCGGAACGGCGTCTTGTGCACCGCCTCATGCTGCAGGCAGAACAGGAAAACCAGCAGAATGCCGTGGAGCGGCAGCAGGACCGGCCAGCCGGGCACCTCCAGCAACATGAGGGACCCGGTGACCCCAAGCGCCGCCAGATGGCCGGCAAGGTGGAGAAGGCCCTTGAGATTGGACCGCAGCAGCAGGCCGTGCCGCTGCTCGCGGCCCAGCCGGCTGACAATATCGCAATGATCCGGCATTGGACCCTTCCATCTTAACGCAACCGACGCAAAAGGGAATTGAACGCAGGCCCGCGCCGGGCGCGGGAATCCTGTCTCACGGAGGAAAGAAACTTGGGAAATCTCTCTCTGACCCTGGCCACCGGGCCGTATGACCGGGTCGAAGCCATCGCCAAGGGCGTGGTCCAGCCCGAGGGCATCGACGTTACCTGCCTGCAGATCCAGTCGCCGCCGGAGATCTTCTCCCGCATGGTCAAGACGAACGCCTTCGACCTGTGCGAGATGTCGCTGTCTACCTACCTGACCCGGCGCTCGCGGGGCTCCTTCCCCTTCATCGCGCTGCCGGTGTTCCCGTCGCGCCTTTTCCGCCACGCCTACATCTACGTGAACCGGGATCAGGGCATCGCCGAGCCCGCCGATCTCAACGGCAAACGCGTCGGGGTTCAGGAGTACGGCCAGACGGCGGCCGTATTGATCCGCGGCATCCTCCAACACCGGCACGGCGTGGACCTCTCCAGCATTCGCTGGGTCGAGGGCGGCGTCAACACGCCGCGGCCGCCTGACGACGACATGGACCTCCGGCCCGCGGGCGGGCTGGATATCGAGCCGGCGCCCCCCGGCAAGTCCATCAACGACCTGCTGGTGGAAGGCGACATCGCCGCCTATCTCGGCGCCCGGCAACCCGACGCCCTGGGCAGCCATCCGTCCATCGGCAGGCTGTTCCCCGACTACCGTCGGGCCGAACGGGACTACTTCCGGGAGACCGGGATCTTTCCCATCATGCACACCATCGTGATGCGGGAGGAGCTTCACATCGAGCATCCGTGGATCGCCGAGAGCATGTTCAAGGCCTTCCAGGCGGCCAAGGCATGGGCGCTGGAGCACATGCGGTTCACCGGCACCATGGTGTACATGATTCCCTGGCTCAACGCGGAGCTGGACGAGATCCGCGAGCTGTTCGACGGAGACCCCTACCCCTACGGAGTGGAAGCCAACCGCACCACCCTGGACACGTTCATGCAGTATCTGGTGGAGCAGGCGTTCGTGGCCGAACCCAGGCCGCCGCTGGAGAGCCTGTTCACTCCCATCGTAGGGTGGGCGGAGTAGATGGGACCCGGCTTGACACTCTCGCGGGGGAAGGCGTAGAAGGGTTGCATCCACAAGTTTCCTCGGGACGGACCGTATGGATGGTCCCGAGTCAGGTTTGAAGGAGTCGTATCATGAGCCACACGTTAGAGCAGTTCGCGGCCGACTGTCACCGTATCCTCAAGGCGGAGCCCGGCCCCGAGGGGCGGCAGAAAGTCGTTTCGCTGGTCGAGAAAATGTGCCAGGACGAGGACTTCATCACCCAGCACATCGAAGAGGACCAGCCGGAACGGAAGGTGATCTACGAGGACCCGGAGCTCGGGTTCTGCATCCTGGCCCACCACAACAAGGGCGCCAAGGGGAGCAACCCCCACGACCACGGTCCGGCCTGGGCCATCTACGGCCAGGCTTCCGGCGAGACCGAGATGACCGACTGGGAAAAGGTCGAGCCCGCGGACGAGGAGAAGAAAGGCAAGGCCCGCAAGCTGCGCACGTACACTCTCAAGCCGGGCATGGCGCATCTCTACAACGAGGGAGACCTCCACTCGCCCTATCGCACCGACACCACCAAGCTGATCCGCATCGAGGGCAAGAACATGGCGAAGGTGAAGCGCTACCCTTACGAGGCCATCTGACCGGCGCACCGGTCGGGCCGCGCCGCACCAGGCCGGCCATCGAAACGACGTTGACGACCCGGGACGCCCGGCGTCCCGGTAACAGGATCAGGCTTTCCGGGGGAGGCTTTCCCCGCCAGCACAACCGGAGGTGTACGATGCGTATCAAGTGTCTGAGAGTCTCTCTGCTCGCTCTGTTGCTTGCCTTGCCCGTGTGGAGCTTCACACCCGCCACGCCGGCCGATGCGGCCCCGGTGGTGATCCGCGCCATCGCGGCCTGGCCCCTGAGCTGCAACTGCGACCTCATGTACAAGAAGTACATCGAACGTGTGAACAAGAACGGCGAGGGAGTGGTGCAGATCCGCCTCCTGGGCGGCCCCGAGGTGGCTCCCGCGTTCGAGCAGCTTCAGGCGCTGCGCACGGGCATCGCGGACATGACCCACTCCGCGGGCGCCTACTACGTGGGCGAGACTATTGAAGCCGCGGCCATGTATCTCATCGCCCCGACCAACCTGAAGCGTTACCTGGAGGCCCTGCGCAACAGCGGCGCCCTGGAGATCATCAACGAGGCCTACGCCAAGAAATCGAGCGTGCGCTTCGTCGGCATCACGGTGGGCGGAACCGGGTTCCGCTTCCTCATGGCCAAGCCCATCACCAGCCTCGACGGTCTCAAGGGCAAGCGAATCCGCGCATCCGGCGCCCAGGACGCGAAAGCCATCCAGTTTCTCGGAGGCTCGCCCCAGACCATCCCGGCCAACGAGCTCTACACGGCGTTGCAGCGCGGCGTGGTGGACGGAGCCTACCGGGCGCCCGACGACGCCTGGAGCTTCGGTGAAAGGGATGTCTACAAGGCCATGATCTCCACGCCCATCCAGCTTTCGCCCGGCGGCATCTACGTCGCCACGCGGGCCTGGGACAAGTGGCCGGATGCCGTGAAGAAGGTGCTCACGGAGACGTCTCTGGCGATGGAGGCGGAGGTCCTCAACTACTACCATCAGTCCGATCAGAACTCGATCAAGAAGCTGCAGGCCAACGGCATGAAGCTCATCGAGGTGGACGACGCCGCCAAGAAGCGGCTCACCGACGCCCGTAACGCCTACTGGGCCGACCTGCTCAAGCAATCGCCCGACTTCGGAGCACGGCTCCAGAAGGCCCTGGCGCCCTACAACTGATCCGGGCCTACCGGACGTGAAGCGCGGCGGCTGCCGGTCCGTGTGATGCGGTTCACCGGCGGCCGCCGGCCACGACTCACCTCATGTTGAAAACCCTGAGCCTCGCCTTCGACAAGGCGAACCGCGTGCTCAGTTCCGTCTCCGCGGCGTTCGTGGTGGTGATGGTCGTCTCCATTCTCTACGACGTCTTCGCCCGCCTGATCATCCACGCGCCCACCATCTGGGTCATCGACATGAACGAATACCTGCTGGTCTACCTCACCTTCGTTCCGGCCGCGTGGATCCTGATGAACGACCATCACGTGAAGGTCGAGCTCCTGACCGTGCGGCTCAAGCCGGCGCCGCAACGCCGGCTGCGGGTGGCGACCGATATCCTGGGCCTCATCTACTGTGTCGTCCTGACGTGGCAGGGCTGGGCGGTGGCGTCGCATGCGTTCGAGAACGGGTACCGCTTCTCCACCGCGCTCAACTTCCCGAAGTTCCCGGTGCTGGTCATCATCCCCATCGGGGCCGCGTGGCTGGGCCTCGGCTTCGTGTTCAGAATCCTTACCGGGGCGCGCGCACCCACGACGCTGACGCCCGGGGAAGGGGGCCTCTGATTATCATCGAGTGGTGGATCGTTCTGATCGTCATGTTCGGCGCCCTCATCCTGCTGATGGCGTCGGGCATCCCCATCGCGTTCGCGTTCGGTGTCCTGAACCTCGTGTTCCTCTACGTGCTGGTAGGTACGGGCGCGCTCCAGGCCGTGGCCTTGAGCAGCTTCACGAGCGTCGGGACCTTCTCCTTCATCGCCCTGCCCCTGTTCATCCTCATGGGCGAGCTGGTGCTTCACTCGGGCCTCGCCGCCCTAGCCATCAACTCCATCGGCAAGTGGCTGGGCGCGGTTCCCGGCCGCCTCGCGGTGCTGGCGGTGCTGGCGGGAACCGCCTTCGGCGCCGGCAGCGGCTCCAGCATGGCCAGCTCCGCCACCCTGGGAACGATCCTGATCCCCGAGATGCGCAAGCAGGGTTACGACACCGGGCTGGCCGTGGGCACGCTCGCCACCTCCGGCGGCCTCGCCGTGCTGATCCCGCCCAGCGCGTTGATGGTCATCTTCGGCGGCATCAGTCAGCTCTCGGTGGGCGACCTGTTGATCGGCGGAATCCTGCCGGGGCTGCTGCTGGCGACGCTGCTGTTCGGCTACATCATCGTCGTCTGCACCGTCCGGCCGCAACTGGCCCCGGCCGTGGAGGTCGAGAAGGTTTCCTGGGGCGAGCGCCTGGCCGCGCTCAAGTATTTTCTGCCGCTGGTGGTGCTGGTGCTGGTGGTGCTGGGATCGATCTTCTTCGGCATCGCGACCCCCAGCGAGTCCGCGGCCATGGGCGTGGCCGGAGCCTTCTTCCTGGGTGTGGGCTACCGGCGCCTGTCGTGGGAGATCCTTCGGAAAGCGCTGGTGGGGACCGTGGAGGTCTCCGGTTTCGCCCTCCTTATCGTCACCAGCGCCACCGCCTTCAGCCAGATCCTGGCCCACTCCGGCGCCGCCATGGGCCTCTCGACGTTCGCCACCGAGATGGCCGTGTCACAGTGGATCATCATCGCCAGCATGCAGATCGTGATCCTCATCATGGGGGCGTTCATGGAGCCCATCTCCATCATGCTCATCACCGTGCCGATCTTCTTCCCGGTGATCCGCTCCCTGGGCCTCGACCCCCTGTGGTTCGCCATCGTCACCATGGTGAACATCGAGCTGTCGCTCATCACCCCGCCCTTCGGCATGAACCTCTTCGTGCTCAAGGGAGTCTCGCCTCCCGACGTCACCCTGGGCGCCATCTACCGCGGCGTCATCCCCTTCGTGTTCATCAACATCATCGCCCTCGCCCTGGTCATGCTGTTCCCGCCCATCGCCACCTGGCTGCCGGGACTGATGCGCTGACGGCCTTGGGCGAAGTCCAGCGGTTTCCACGTAGGTCGGGTTAGCCGAAGGCGTAACCCGACATCCCCAAGAGTTTGCGGAGGCCGTTGACCCGGTACTCTCTGGCACAATACCTCCTTTGTCACCACGACAGCAGAGGGAAATCATGAACCTTCGGAATTGGATCCGGATTCATTACCAACTTTCTGGCTTGCAATCCTCATCTCCTTCTGGCGAACAATAGGCTTTTCCATGAGATTCTCCTTGTGTGGGGGCGGCTCAGCAGCCGCCCCTTTTTACTGCCCCCCAACCAAAAAGGAGGCGTGTGTAGACGATCCTGATCTCCCGGAGGAAGCGCGTTGGCGCAGCGTTCGCATAGACCAAGAGGCTCTGACGCAACTCGGTCTGGATATTCTCCGGAAGCTGCTGCGAATTCCATAGTCATGTCCAGTTCCTTTCTTACCCGGAGAGGAGCTGGACGCCTTTCCGCCGGGGCTACGGCGCTGCCCAATTCAAATTGAGGCAGTACCGACGGTCCTTGTCCCGCGTAGGGGGGGTTGCTATGATCGGAGCATGACCGCGGCCATCGCCTTCGACACCCATCGCTTCGTCAAGCGCCTGACCGAGAGCGGCTTCACCGAGAAGCAGGCCGAGACGCTGGCCGAAGAGCATGTCGCCCTCCTCAACGCCAACCTCGCCACCAAGGCGGACATCGCCGCCGTCACGGCCGACATCGCCAAAGTCGGGACCGGCATCGAAGCCCTGCGACAGGAAACCACGGCCAGCATCGAAGCCCTGCGGCAGGAAACCAGAGCCAGCATCGAGGCGGTGAAGGCGGATCTTCTGAAATGGCTGTTCGGCGCGCCGATCGCCCAAGGCGGCCTGATCGTCACCCTGGTCAAGCTGCTGTAGCGCCGCCCGCGCGTGCGCGGCTTCCTCTGCGGGCGACCGAATCGCTACCGTCATTGAAGCACGTTGGTGCGCATGGCCCGGAAATGAATTGGTGCCTAA
Organism: uncultured Binatia bacterium (SeqCode); assembly: GCA_965218305.1. Classification (GTDB taxonomy): domain Bacteria; phylum Desulfobacterota; class Binatia; order UBA9968; family JAJDTQ01; genus JAJDTQ01. Next base: position 1,991,139 of record OZ244617.1, read on the forward strand.
TTGGTACCTGGCCGTTGAACGCTCCCCGCACTCCAGATCAAGATGCTCCCTAACAGGTTGATTTCAGGTAAAAAATGCGGCAGTTCCCCGGCGCGGGGAATACCGAACCTTACCCCGACATCCCGCTCGTGCCGCGTCGGATTACGCTTCGCTAATCCGACCTACGTTTGAATCACGGCTGCGGCGCGAAGGGGGCTACACGCCGTCCAACTTCGGCAGGACCTCCTCCGCCATCATCGCCATGGAGTCGAGGATGCTCGCCTGGTCCAGGCCGGCGAAGTTCATGGAGAAGATGATGTAGTTGGCGCCGGTGTCGGCGATCTCGTGGATCTGCTCGATACAGCGCGCGGGGCCGCCGACCATCAGCATGCGTTTCCGGTCGAGCTCGTCGTAGCCGCGGGGACGCACGCTCTTGCGCATGTCGTAGTAGCGGCTCATGGCGGGGCGGGCGCGGCGGCGGGCGGCCTCGTCGGATTCGGCCACGTGGGTGTGGATGCACTGGGCCACGTCCAGGGCGTCGGGGTCGTGGCCGGACCGGGACAGCGTCTCCTTGTAGAAGGCCACCTTGCGCTTGACCTCCGCCATGTCCTTGCAGCTCGCGAAGGGGATGCCCATGATGGGATAGCCCTTCTCCCCCGCCACCTGGTAGGAGCCCTGGCTCAGGGCGGCGAAGTACACCGGCGGCAGGGGGCGCTGGACCGGGAGCACGTTCAGCGACACGTCGTCGATGTGGTGGAACTGTCCCTGATAGGACACCCGCCCTTCCCGCCAAGCCATCTCGACGACTTCGAGGCTCTCCACCAGCCGGTCCCGGTTGTCCTCCTTGACGCCGAAGCCGACCAGTTCCGGAGGGGTGCCGCGCCCCACTCCGAAGTCAAGCCGCCCGCCGCTGAGCACGTCGATCATGGCGTACTCCTCGGCCGTGAGCACGGGGTCCCGGTAGGGCAGCAGCGCCACCGCCACGCCCAGGCGGATGGTATCGGTGCACGTCGCCGCCGCGGACATGAGCACCGTCGGACTCGGGATGACGCCGTGGAAGTCGAAGTGGTGCTCGCCGAACCAGAAGCACTCGTAGCCCAGGGACTCTCCCCGGCGGACCTGCTCCAGCATCCGCTCGTAGTAACCCTTGAGGTCGTGTCCGAGCTCCGGGTCGCTGTCGCCGATGATGAACAGGCCGAATTTCACGATCACCCCCTCTTTCGTTTCAGAATACGAGAGCCTACCATAAGAATGGATCGCGGCGCGCGGCAAGCAGCGCCGGGGGCGCCGGCCGATGGACCCCTTCCGAGCCTCATGATAGATTTTTGGTGATGAACATGGACCTCACCCGCAGGGACATACTTGCTTTCGCCGGCGCGACGCTTGCAGCGGCGGCAGCCGCGTTCCTTCCCGTCCGCTTCGCCCGGGCATCCACCGACACCTCGCGGGCCATCGCGGCGTTCACCAAGGGCGCGGTACCGGTGGAGGGCGGCGTCCGTATCGAAGCGCCGGAGATCGCCGACAACGGCGGCGCCGTGCCGGTCCGGGTCTCCGCCGAGGGCGCCCGGCGCATCGCGGTATTCGCGGACAGCAATCCGAGTCCCGGCGTCGCCGTCTTTACCTTTGGAAAGTGGATCACGCCCGCGGCGTCGACCCGTATCCGGCTGGCCCGGAGCCAGAGGCTGATCGCCGTTGCGGAAATGGCCGACGGCACGTTTCGCGCGGCCTCCCGCTCGATCAAGGTGACGGCGGGCGGTTGCTAGGTGAATGGAATGGCGAAACCCAGGCCGCGCGTGAAACTGCCGAAGTCGGTGTCCGTGGGCGTTCCCTTCACCGTCAGGACCCGGATCACCCACCCCATGCACACCGGGCTCCGCCTCGACCGTGAGGGGAAACGAATTCCTCGCCGGATCATCAACCGGTTCGTGGCCCGCTACAATGGGGAGGAGGCGATTTCCGTGGATCTCGAGCGGGCGGTGTCCGCCAACCCGTACTTCAGTTTCGAAATGGCTGTCCAGGAGTCGGGCGACATGGAATTCGAATGGGTGGATGACGATGGCTCCGTATACCGCCTCAGCAGGCGGGTCGAGGTCAGGTCCTGACGTTCCCGAATCCCGAGGCCGAATGAGGCGCATCACGAAACCCGCGGGTTTCGCGATGCTTGCCCCGGCTCTTCTCGCGGTTTTTGTCGCCACCGGAGCCCAAGGCGCGGACCCGCAACGCGGCAACGCGCTCTACCAGCAGTGCAAACGCTGCCATCAGGCGGGCCACGGCGCGCAGCACCGGATCGGCCCGCACCTGAACGACGTATTCGGCCGCCGAGCCGGCTCGCTCGCGGACTTCCTCTACTCTCCGGCAATGAGCAAAGCCGGAGCCGGCGGGCTGGTCTGGACCGAGACGACGCTGGACGCCTTTCTGGCGAACCCGCGGAAGATGGTGCCACGGTCGCGCATGAGCTATCCCGGCATGGCCGCGCCCGGCGACCGGGCGGATCTGCTGGGGTGGCTGCGTACCCTGTCGGGCTCCCGGTCCCGGCTTCCGGCGGCGGAACCGACCATGACCGCAGCCGAATACGAACTCGACGCGCAACTCCTCGCGATCCGGGGAGACCCCGAATACGGCGCCTACCTCGCGAGCGAGTGCACCACTTGTCACCGGGCGGACGGCGTCGACGAGGGCATACCCTCCATAACGGGTTGGCCGGTCGATGACTTCGTGATAACGCTACAGGCGTACAAACACGGCAAACGGCGGCATGCGGCGATGCAGACCATCGCCAGGCGTTTGTCAGACGAGGAGATCGCCGCGCTCGCGACGTATTTCGGTCGATCGCTCGGCGGTCCTTGAGAAGGGGGGAGCCATGGTGAAACAGCAGAACCAAAAACGCGGCATGACCCGGCGGCGCTTCCTGGCGTCAACCATCGGGGTGTCCACCGCCTTGCTGGCGCATCCCATCCTCGGGCAGAGCCGCCCGCGGGTGGTGGTGATCGGCGGCGGCGCCGGCGGCGCCACGGCCGCACGCTACATCGCAAAGGATTCGAAGGGAGCCATCGACGTGACCCTGGTGGAACCCACCCGGCACTATTACTCGTGCTTCTTCTCGAACCTCTACCTCGGCGGTTTCCGTGAGTTCGCGTCCCTCGGGCACGGCTACGGAACCCTTGCGGCCGCCTACGGCATCAATGTCGTTCACGACTGGGCCGTGTCCATCGACCGCAACCGCCGGACGGTCGGGCTCGCGGGCGGCGGCAGCCTCGCCTACGACCGGCTGGTGCTGTCGCCGGGCATCGACTTCCGCCCGGGCTCGGTGCGCGGCTGGGACCTGTCGCAGCAGAACCGGATGCCCCATGCCTACAAGGCGGGCTCGCAAACGCAGCTCCTCAAGGCGCAGGTCGCGGCCATGCGGAAGGGCGGAGTCTATTGCATGGTGGCGCCGCCAAACCCGTTCCGCTGCCCGCCGGGACCGTACGAGCGGATCTCGATGGTCGCCCACACGCTGAAACAGACGAATCCGACGGCTAAAATCCTGATCGTCGACCCGAAGGCGAAGTTCTCCAAGCAGGGGCTCTTCGAGGACGGCTGGCAGCGCCACTATCCCGGCATGATCGAGCGGGTCGGCCCGGACTTCGGCGGTGACAAGGTCGAAGTGCGCCCGGGGTCCATGGAGGTGGTGATCGACGGCGAGGTGACCAAGGTGGACGTCTGCAACGTCATTCCGGCGCAGCAGGCGGGGCGCATCGCCGCGGTCGCCGGAATCACCAACAAGGCCGGCTGGGTCCCGGTGGTCCCGCACACCATGCAAAGCCGGGCGGATGAGAACATCCACGTGCTCGGCGACGCGTCGCAGCAGGGGGACATGCCCAAGTCCGGGTTCTCCGCCAACAGCCAGGCCAAGGTGTGCGCCATGGCGGTGCGCGGGGCGCTGACCGGCTCGAAGGTATTTCCGGCGCGCTTCTCGAACACCTGCTGGTCGCTCATCGAAACCGATGACGGGGTCAAGGTCGGCGCCTCCTACAAGGCCACCGACGAGAAGATCGCCAAGACGGACGGCTTCATCTCGAAGACCGGAGAGAGCGCAGAGTTGCGCAAGGCGACCTACAAGGAGTCGCTCGGCTGGTACGCGGGCTTTTCCAAGGACATTTTCGGCTGATCGGTGTACGGCAGGCCCGGTAGCCGACGCGGACAGGCACCTGCCTGGGACCCTGCGCCGCAGGTGATGTCGGCGGGACAATCTCCGGTAGGGGCGACCGGCCGGTCGCCCCTGCATGCCTCGTCCGGGCAGTCCGCGTTCGAGTCGCCTACGCTCCTGTCCGCGCCGGCTCCTGGGCGAGAAGCCTTCCCACGATCCTTGCCGACACCACCATGGCCGTGAGCGCCAGGATCGCGGCAAAGCTTCCGGTCGACACACCGGACAATCCGGCCCCCACCGTACAACCGCCCGCCAGGACGCCGCCCGTTCCCATCAACGCGGCGCCCGCAAGGTACCGGCCGGTCTGCCGCGGCCCTTCCAGGCTGACCCAGCGAAACTCGCCCGCGGAAACCGCGGCGGCGACGCTTCCGGCGACCACGCCGGCTGCAAGACCGGTTCCGAACCCCGCGGGAATGGCGGTGGCCGCCATGGTCCAGAACAGGGTGTCGGCCATGGGCCCGGTAAATCCCAGGGACTGCAGCGGCAAGGGGTCGAAGCCGTCCTGGAGGACGAAACCGGTCCCGACCCATGCCAGCGGCACGAGGAGCCCGATCAGCGCAGCCATCACCAAGTGGCGCCGGGACGCGCCGGAACGCAACGCCAGGACCGCGGCGGCGAGCGCCAGACTCCAGGCCCAGACGGCCCCGCCGGGCAGGGCGGTCAGCGCGACCACGCCTCCGGGATCAACGGTGATCCCGGCGAGCGCCGAGCGCAACGGCGCCAGCACCCCCTTCATCGCCGCGTGGGCGACAATCGCGAAGACCACCAGGACCAGGACCGCCCGCAGGTTGCCGGCGCCGGAAAGAACCGCGAGACGTGAGACGCAGCCGCCGCTGAGCACCATCCCGGCGCCGAACAGCGCGCCGCCCACCAGGACCGCAACGACGGGAAGGTCGGGCGCGAGGAACCGGTGCGCGTCGAAGGAGACCACTCCCGCGGCCACCGCTCCCTGGGTCCCGGCAATCGCCAGCGCCGATGCCATGGCCCAGACGCCGAGCGCCGGAAGGCATTCGTTCCGGTCTCCGACCAGACTGCGGCGGAGGCAGAAACCGCTACGCTGCGCCAGCGCGCCGTAGACGGCGCCGAGCACAAGGCCCAGCACGACGGACGCCTGGAGCGGAGTGACGTGCTGGAATCCGAGCGTCTCGAACATGGGGACGATACTCTCCTCTTTCGTTTCAGGTTTCGAGGGTTTACTATGGACATGTTAACACAGCGCACGGCAAGCCGTATCCGATGCGGTCCCCGTCGGCCGATCCCGGTCCGTGGTGAAGGGAGATGTACGATGAGCAAGAACGTGGTTTCGACCCGAACCCAGGAACGATGCGTTACTTCTTACGCGGCGCGCACGCAGTACAAGCCCGGCGTGGTCCATCCCGGCCACATCAAGGTCAGGGACGCCGTCGACATCCACTGTCACGCCCACGCGGGCCAGCAGGACGCCATGGATCTGGTCAAGAAGGCCTCCCGGGCCGAGATGAAGGGCATCCTGTTCAAGTCCATCATCGGAAACGCCGGCCGCGCGGCCCGCGACTTGCAGGAGCAGCTTGACGGCTGGGCCGAGCCCGAGGGCGTTACGCCGGTACGCCTGTTCGCCGGTTTCGTGTGCGGCAGGCAGGACGAGCCGGTATCCGCCGAGCTGGCGGAGCAGGCCCTCGACGAAGGAGTCATCGCCCTGTGGCTTCCGGTGTTCAATCACGTCAACACGATCCACACGGTGGGGAGCCGTCGGTCGCTCATCGAGCACGACATGGACGCCACGGGCTGGGTGGGACCCATGTCCTGGGAGAAGGCGCTGGAGTACGGCCACTACAATCTCGACGAGTCGGGCGAGTTGAAGCCGGAGGTGAAGGACGTCATCCGCCTCTGCGCGGAGCGCGACGTGGCCTTGTTCTTCGGCCATCCTACCCACAAGGAGATCTTCAAGATCGCCGAGGAGGGCGCCAAGGCCGGCCTCACCCGGATGGTCATCGACCACCCCTACAGCCCCTTCCTCGACGTGTCCGTGGAACAGATGAAGGAGCTGGCCCCGCTGGGCGTGCTTTTCAACTTCACCTTTGACGAGCTGTCGCCGCTCCTCGGCGTCGATCCCCAGATCATGTACAACACCATCCGCGAGGTGGGGGTGGAGCATTTCGCGCTGTCCAGCGACGCCGGCGAGCCGCTGTTCCCCGATTCCGTGGAAGCCATGCGCCTCATCCGGGGCTACATGGAGGCCTTCGGCCTGACCGAGGACGAACTCTACACGGTCTGCACCCGCAACCCCGCGAAGGTGGTGGGCATGGACCTGGATAGCTGACCGCCGCCTCACTCTCCTACCCTTCCGCAGCACAAATTGTGCGCCTCCCGCGCGCTGAACCCTAAAGTTCAGCGTCGACCGAGCGATTAGTATTGCTGTAGGCACCGTCTTCGCCACCACCGGCCAAGGCGGCGCCCGCGGACGCCTGACCCGTGTCAACGGGTGGAGCGTCCGCCGGCATGTTGAGCTTGGTACGAGCCGGGAGGTCCCATGTCCCTTTCTTCCGCATCGCCCCTGATCGGCATCGGTTTCCGCGTCCCCATCGCCCGATGGACGCTGGCCAACCTGCACCGGTTCGACGTCCTTGAAATCACGGTGGACCACTACATCAAGGGAGGGGAATACGCCCGCAAGGCGATCCTCAATCTGGTGGACCGGATACCCCTGGTGCTGCACGGAGTGGGCCTTTCCATCGGCACGGACGCGCCCCTCGACGAAGCGTACCTGGACGAGGTGGCGGAGGCTGTCGAGGACCTGAAGACCCCCTCTTACAGCGAGCACCTGGCATGGACCAAGGTGCCGGGCATCGACATCGCCAACCTCCTCCCGGTGCCCAAGACACGCGCCGCCGCCGACATGCTCATACCCAAGATCCGGCAGGTCCAGGCCCGCCTGCCGGTGCCCTTCTCGATCGAGAACATCTCCTACGTCTTCGACTTCCCGGACGCGGAGATGAGCGACGCCGAGTTCTTCAACCTGCTGTTCCGGGAGACCGGCGTGGGAATGCTGTTGGACGTGGAGAACCTGTTCGTCAACTCGCAGAACCACGGCATCGATCCCCGCGCCTTCCTCGAAGCACTGCCCGAGGCCGTGGTCACGGACGTGCACGCGGCCGGGGGGCCCGTGATTCGCCGGCCCTACCTGGACGAGCCGTTCCATGCCGACAACCACAGCAGCCAAGTACCGGAACAGGCACTGGACCTCCTGGGGCATGCCCTGCGCCGGCAACGGCCGCGGACGGTGATCCTGGAGCGCGACAACGATATCGACCGGGGCGAGGAGCTTCTGGCGGACGTGGCGCGCATCCGCCGACAAGCGGCACACGCCGCGGTGGGAGAAAGGCCCGGAACCCATGCGCAAGCTCATTGAAAGACAGACCGGCCTGCTACGTCACCTGACGAGTCAGGCATTCATCTTCGGGACGGACCAACTCGGGACCGCGGTTGGAGACCCGGACCTCCGTGGCATGGACATCCGGCGTCTCCGGCTGGAGGCGGAGTTCTCCCACAACAAGCGGATGAAGCGCATTCGCCAGACCTTCGAGCGAACCGCTGCCCTGCTGGGTCACGGGTTCTCGGCTATTTCGCGCGACTTCGCGTGCGCGCATCCACCGGAGACTTACGAGCGGTATCCCGACGCCCGGTGCTTTTTCGATCATTGTCTGGAGCACTGGGCCGGCAAGCCGCCGACGCCGGCGTGGACGGCCGACGTGGCGGCCATCGAACTGGCGCTGTCCCGAGCCCGGACGCTTCGGCCCACCGCCATGGCGGCCTCGGCCCTGGCGGCATGCCCGCGGCCGTCCGCTTCTCCGTGCCTTCGGACCCACCCGTGCGCCATTCCGGTGCGTTGCGGGCACGACGTGCGGCCCCTTTTCGAACCCGCCCGGTCGGGGGAGGCCGTCACGCGACGGCAGGTCCACCTGGTTGTCCTGGCCTCACCCGGGAGGCGGCGTCCCATGATCATGGAGCTTGCGGCGGAGGCCTTCGCGCTGCTGGAACGTTCCACGGAATGGTCACACCCGGAGCCGGGCACGCATGCCGGGGAAGCAAGAGTCGTCGAGCGCCTTGCGGCGCAAGGCCTGATGCTGGTGCAGGAATGATACCTGGCGCGGGAGCCATGGCCGGGAATGATAGCCGGGCGGGTTTGACCCCGAGCGGAACCGGTCCTCCGAAGCCACCGGTGGAGGCCATCGCGGACCCGCGCGCGTCGGCCGCCTCGTGCCTCCTGTTCCTCTGCCGTGAACAGAGTCTTCGGGTGAATCGGGAAGACATTCTGGACGACCTCGCCAGGCAATCCACCCTCGACCTCGACACCGTAGCGCGATGCGGCAACCGTGCCGGCCTGTCCCTCAAGGTCGAAAGCGTGGACCCCAACCAATGGCGCCACCTGTCCGGACCGGCGCTGGTGCGGCGCAAGGACGGACGGTTCGCCCTGGTGGCCGGCGCGGACGACGAGAGCGTCTACCTGGTGGAGAATCGTTCCGGTCACGCACGCGGGGTTCGGCGAGCCGCGTTCGCGGAGGAGTGGTCCGGCGAAGCGGCGGTCCACGCGGAGCCCCCGACGGACCGCGCGTTCACCCTCCGTTCCATCGCCGAACATGTGCTCGACAACAAGGCCGTCTTCGGCCCGTTGGTGGCGGCGTCCTTCTTCATCAATCTGCTGGGCTACCTCTACCCCTTCGCCTTCCTCATCATCATCGACAAGGTCATATCCAACCGGGGCGCCGCCACCCTCGACGTGATCATCGTCAGCCTGCTGTTCTTCCTCGCTTTCGAGGCGGTCCTCCGTGGCGCCCGCCACAAGGCCCTGCGCCACGCGGTGCGCGACATGGACCGCTCGCTCCTCTCCCGCCTCATCCGGCACTCCCTGGAACTGCCCGCCTCCTTCTACTTCCGCAACACTCCGGTGGAGACCCTCTCCCGCATCGAAGAACTGCAGCACCTGCGGCGCTTTCTCACCAATGCCGTGGTGTTCGTGTTCGTGGACATCCTCTTCGTGCTGATGTTCCTGGCCCTGATGCTGAACTTCAGTCTCACCCTGTCCATGATCATCCTGGGCTGCCTGCCCCTCTACATCGCGCCTGCCTTCATGGTGATGCCGACGCTGCGGAGATGGGGCCGGCAGACCAAGGGTAGCCGGCGGGAGAGCAACGAGGCCGTCCTCGACACGTTCAACGGCATTGAGACGGTCAAGGGGATGCACCAGGAGCTTGCTCAGGAAGCCTTCCTCACCCAACAGGTGGACGAGACCGTCTCCTCCGACGACGACACCCAGAACCTGCGGGACTCCATGACCCAGTACAACCAGTTCGTGAACCGGTTCGCCAACGCGGGCCTGCTCTGGTTCGGCGCCTCCATGGTGCTGGACGGACAGCTCACGTTGGGGCAGCTCGTGGCCGTCAATCTGGTGAACGTGCGGTTCTCCCAGCCCATGATGCGCCTCTGCATGTTCACCTATGATTTCTCGCGGCTCCGCGGCCTCATCAAGGAGGTGGGAGCGGTGCTCAACGAACCCTCCGAACGGCAAGGTGGACATCTCGTCAAGCTTCCGTCCATCAAGGGAGCCATCCATTTCGACAGCGTCCACTTCCGCTATCCGGATGCGGAACGGAATGCGCTGGACGGTGTGACGTTCGAGATCCAGCCCGGCGAGACCCTGGGCATCGTGGGGCCGTCGGGCTCCGGCAAAAGCACCGTGGCCCGCCTGATACAGCGGCTCTATCTCGCGACGGAGGGGCGCGTTCTGCTGGACGGCGCGGACGCCGCCATCCTCGACCCGGCATGGCTGCGCGGTCACGTCGGCGTGGTGGAGCAGGACTATCCGATCTTTCGGCGAAGCATCGCCGAGAACATCGCCCTCGGGCCGAGCGAGCGGCACATGGGCCGGGTGATGGCCGCGGCCAAGGCAGCATGCGCCCACGAATTCATCATCCGGACTCCCAGGGGATACGGCACCCGGGTCGGCGCCCGGGGCACGCTTCTGTCGGGTGGCGAGCGGCAGCGCATCGCGCTGGCCCGGGCGCTGTTTCATTCGAGAAGCCTGTTGATCCTGGACGAAGCCACGAGCTCGGTGGACCAGGAAGATGAGGGCCGTATCCAGGAGAACATTCGCCGGCTCACACAAGGATGCACCACCGTCATCATCGCACACCGGTTGTCCGCGTTGCGTCATGCCGACCGCATCATCTGCATGGACCGGGGGAAGGTGGTGGCACAAGGCTCACCCGGGGAGCTGGTCCGAGGTGGCGGTTTTCTTTCCCAAATGGTCCGCGGGGAAGCCGAGCTGCTCCAGGGTCTCGTCCAAGGCGGGCCGGCATCCGCGGCGGCCGCTACGCAGGACCCAACGGAGGCGCGGGATGGATAGGTCACGCCGCCGCGCTCATGTCATCCTGTTGGTGGCCCTCTGCGCGTTTCTCGTCGGGACCCTGGCGTGGGCCTCGATCGCGGAGGTGGAGTTATCCGCGGCGGCGCCGGGACGGGTCGTTCCGCACGGTCAGGTGAAGACCATCCGTTCCTTCGAGCAGGGAAAGATCAAGCGGATCGCCGTGGAGGAAGGGAGCGTCGTGCAAAGGGGAGACGTGCTGGTCGAGCTCGACTCCACCCTGGTGGATGCGGAGATCGCCAAGCACACCTCGGAGTTCGGCATCAAGTCGGCGGAGGCTGCCCGTCTGGAGGCGCTCCTGGGTTGGCGGGAGGGCAAACCCTTTCGGCCGCCTCCCGGAGCGCCAAAAGAGATCGTCTCGATCAACGCAAGCCTTCTGGCGGATCAGATCGCGTCCCATCGCGCTCGCCTCCGTGAGCTGGACAGCAGGATCGAAGAACGCCAAGCCCAGCTCCGGACTCTCGGGGCCGGCCTTGCCAAGTATCAAAGGCTGCTGCCCATCCTGCGGGAGAGAACCCGGATGCGGGAGATTCTCTACCGCAAGGACCACGGTTCGAAGCTCGAGCTCTTCACCGAGCAGGAACGGCTGGTGGAGCTCGAAGGGAACCTCGCCCTGCGCAAGGAAGAACTGGTCCAGGCCGAGGCCTCGCTGGCGGCCCTTCGGGCTCAAAGGCAACAAACGGTCTCCGAGTTCGACCGGGAACGCCGTTCCGCCCTCGCGACCGTCCGGGAGAGGATGATCGTTCTGCACCAGGACATCCGCCAGGCTCGGGAGCACTACGCCCGGCATACCCTGGTGTCTCCGGTGGACGGAGTGGTCCAGGACCTGGCGGTGCACACCGAGAACGGCATGGTGGAACCGGGCGCCCGGCTTATGGTCATCGTGCCCCGCAACGCCGGCATTCGAGTGGAGGCTCTCGTTTCCAACGCCGACATCGGGTTTGTCAAGCCCGGCCAGCGGGTCACCCTGAAGATCACCACTTTCGATTTCCGCCGGTACGGAGCCATCCAGGGAACGGTGAGGCACATCGGCGAGGACGCCGTGAACGCTGGAGTCCAGCCCGGCGGCGCCTTGCTCGCGGGCGCTGCCACGCCGACCTCTCACCCGCCCGGCGCCGCCACAACCGGCCCGATGTTCAAGGCGCTCATCGAGCTCGACCGTACCTACATGGAGATCGAGGGACAGCGGATACCGCTCTTGCCCGGGATGTCTGCCGAGGCCGCGGTCATACTGGGCAAGCAACGCGTGATCGACTACGTCCTGCAACCGCTTCGCGGCTACCGGCAGGACGCTTTTCGTGAGAAATGACCGACTACACAGGAGGTAGTGCTGATGAATGACACAGTCGAAGACTTTCCGAGAACCATGGACCCCGCGGCATGGACACCGGACGATCTCTCAGGGTCGGTAGCCTGGCGCCACAGCTTCAGCGGACGCGAACTGGCCGAATTGATGGCCGTGGCAAGGGATGCCGCCGGCGCGGAGGAGCCGCCGGGGACAACCCCCCTCCCGATCCTGGCGCCGCAGTTGGAGCAGACGGCGCGGGAACTGAGATCGGGCCTCGGGTTCCGAATATTTCGCGGCCTGCCGGTCAAGGAGTTGGGCAAGGAAGGCACCGCCAGAGCCTTCATGGCTCTGAGCTGCGGGCTCGGCCGTCCCATGGCGCAACCGGGCGGGGTCGAGCTGGCCCACGTACGCGCGGATGCAAAAGGACGCAAGGGCTTCGGCTTTCGCGCCACGGGAGAGCTGCCCTTCCACGCCGACCTCGAGGACGTCATCGGATTCCTGTGCATAAGACCGGCTTCCGGCGGCGGCACTCGCAGGTTCGCCAGCGCCGCCACCGTCTACAACGTCATGAGGGAGGAACATCCCGCCCAGTTGCGGGTGCTCTCCCGACCCTTTCACATGGCGCTGCAGCAGCCGCACCCGGACCACGGGCAGAGTTGGACGCGCCTCCCCTTTCTCAGCGTCCGGAACGAGGTGTTCAATGCCTGCGCCTACCGCGTCCATATCAAGCAAGCGCAGGGACTTGCCGGGGTGCCCGAGCTGACCCCCGCGCAGACCGAGGCGCTGGCGACCTTCAACACCGTCGCCGACCAAGTGGCGGTCTCCCTGGAGCTGAAGCCCGGCGACGTCGAGTATTTCAACAACCACGTCCTTCTCCACACCCGGACTCAGTTTACCGAGGACCGGGGACCCGGCCGCCACCTGCTGCGAGTATGGCTGTCCATAGCCGGCTTCCGGCCGCTGCATGAGGAGCATCCCATCAGCCTGAGGGCGAGGACGCCGGCAGGCGAGGCGGAGGAACGGCGACGGGCATGAACCGCTCTACCAACGTGAGACTGGACGCATGGCCGCCGGGTGGAACGGCAACTGGCGAAACAGCCCGCTTCCGCGCCCTCGAATGATCATGGATCTGGGGATCAAGGGCAGGCGCGCGCTGATTCTGGGCGGCTCCCGAGGCATCGGCCGTGCGGTAGCCGGCGCCGTGGCGGCCGAAGGCGCGGATGTGGCAGTCTGCGCCCGAAAGGAATGGGCTGCAAGAAGGGTGGCTTCGGAAGCTGCGGAAGGCTGCGGGGTCAGGGCCGCGGGCTATGGCATCGACGCCTCGGACGAACCGTCGGCTGTCGCTCTCGTCAACCGCATCATCGGCGACTTCGGCGCCATCGACCTGCTGTTCGGGGTGGCCCGGCGTCCCGCGCTGGAAGACAGGCAAGGGCTGTCGTGGAAGGCCCGTCTCGACGAGGGCTTTCTTCGCTTCAGGGCAACGACGGAGACCCTTCTGCGCGGCATGCAGCACCGGCAATGGGGTCGCGTGCTGTGGATGATCCCGTGGCCCGTGCCGGGGACAAGCGTCGAGAGGCAGCTTCACTCGGTCACGGGCGCCGCGCTGTCGGCCTGGCTGGAAGTCGTGGCGATGGAGGTCGCCGGGGACAACGTCACCCTGAACGTGCTGCGGCCGGCACCGGTGTCACGGACCACCCGGGGCAGCCCAACGACGCGTTGTGAAGAACCGCCGACGGACTCCCGGCCTCCGGAAGCGGGCAACACCCTTCTGGTGTCCGAGGTCGCCGCGGTAGCCGCGTTCCTGCTCAGCGACCCGGCCGGCGGGCTGTGCGGCAAGACCATCGAGCTCGGCTGCGACGGCGCCGGATCCGGCAATTCCGGTTGGCGCCGCCGCCAGAGATGAAGCGGACGGGCCTCAGTAGCCCTGCTCAAGGATCCAGTTGGCGATCTCCAGCCGCCTGGCGAACCAGACGTCGGAGAACCCCTTGGCGTACTTGATGAACTCGTCGACGATCCTGGTCCGGTAAGGTACCCCGGAAACGAACGGATGGAGGTTGAACGCGAAGAACTTGGGCGCCCCCTGCTCCCCCTCCCAGTAGAGGTAGTCGAACTGGTCCTTCATGATCTGAAGCAGGTCCCTCGGCGTACGGCCGCCGCCGTAAGTGGAGTAGTCGTTGCAGCCCGGCACGTTGTAGGGCACCACCGCGACCTTGCGGCCGCCGGCCTCGACGGTATAGGGAATGTCCGAATTCAGCGGGTCGGCCCACCACACGAAACCTGCTTCCGCCACCAGCTCCAGGGTGTTGTTCGTGGAGGCGTGACCGGGCGACAGGTAGCCTGTAGGAGGCGCCCCGAGCACGTTTTTGAACGCGGCAACCGTGTCCTGAATCGACTTCCGCTCTTCCTCCCGGGTGTACATGAACGCATATTCGTGCTCGTAGCACTCCGAGGAGAACTCATGCCCCTGGGCCTGGAACTCCTTCACCTCGTCGGGGAACTGCTCGACCTTCTTGCCGTTCATCAGAAAGGTGACCTTGAGGTTGTGGCGCTCGAACATGTCCATGATGCGCCAGATGCCCACCCGGTCGCCGTACTCGCGCTCGGTGACGGCGGCCATGTTCTGCTTGAAAACGGCGTTCTCCGGTGGCAGCGGGTGACTGACGCGCTGGAGCGAGCCCCGGGTGGCATAGTTGTCCGGCCACACCTCCCAGGGAATGATGAATGTGACGCATATCTTTGCGTTGTCCGGCCACTGGATGGGGCGCGGTCTGGGCATGGTGAAATCTCCTCTCGTCCGATGTCGTTGACGTGTATGTCGCAGAGCCTGCGGAAAGTAACGCAGATCAAAATATAGCCAGTGCGGATTCGTTGGGCAAACAGGCAGTGACCGGTTGGGTGTGAACAGGTTTCTGTTGATTTTCGCGGCAACAGCGGTAAGAGTTACCAGCAGGAGAACTATCATCGCAAACGGAGTGGAGTAGCGCATGACTCGGTTGGAGACGGCCTTTGAAACCACCCTGCCCCATTTGGCTACCAAGGCGGATATATCCAAGCTCGAAAGCAAGATGGCATGGGGCGCCATGACCATTCTCGCGGGCCTGATCACCATCATTGTCAAGCTGTTCACGTAGTCCGAGGGTGGTGTCCGTCATGGGCAGCGGGATGAAGATCGGCGCGGGCTTGGCAGCCCTCGTCCTGACCGGTACGCTCGCCGGCGGTTCGGCGCCCGCTTCCGCCGTTGAACCCCTCACATCCGACCAGGCAACCTATCAGAAGTTCGTCAAGGAGTTTCGCACGGTTGCGAGCCGGGCCGGCATCCCGAAATCGCTCTACGACCGCGCCTTTCGCGGCCTGACCCCCGACCCGGAAGTCATCGAGAGAAACAACCGCCAGCCCGAGTTCGTGCTGCCGCCGTCCCACTACATGGCTCTGGTGGTGACCGACACACGCGTCCGAGGGGGCCGCACCCAGCTCTCCGAGTACGCCGCCGACCTGGACGTCATCGAACGGCGGTACGGGGTGGCCCGCCACGTGCTGGTGGCCATCTGGGGCATGGAAACGCTTTACGGAACGCTGCGCGGCAAACGCAACGTCATTCGCTCGCTCTCGACGCTCGGTTACAAGGGCCGTCGCGCCAAGTTCGGGCGCACGCAACTGCTGGCGGCCCTCAAGATCCTCAAGGCCGGCGACATCACCCTTGACCGGTTGACCGGTTCCTGGGCAGGCGCCATGGGCCACACCCAGTTCATACCCACGAGCTATGCCGCCTATGCGGTGGATTTCACCGGCGACGGCCGCCGCGACATCTGGGACACCCCGCAGGACGCGCTGGCGTCCGCGGCCAACTATCTGCGCGGGAACGGCTGGATCTCCGGAAGACCCTGGGGCCATGAGATCGTCCTTCCGGAACGCTTCGACGCCGGCCTGGCGGGCCGGAAGCACGAAAGGGCGATCCGCCAGTGGCAACGGATGGGCCTTCGGCGCGCCGACGGCCGGGCCTTGCCGTACCCCGAGGATGGCGCCTACCTCTACCTTCCCGCGGGACGACGGGGCCCGGCCTTCCTGCTGCGCCGGAATTTCCGATCGATCATGCGATACAATCCCGCGCACAAGTACGCCCTGGCCGTGGGACATCTGGCCAACCGGCTGCGCGGAGAGGAAAGAACCCTGACCTGGCCCGACGGGATCGCTACCATTGCCGAACCCCAACGAAAAGAGTTGCAGCGCCTCTTGGCCGTCAAGGGGTATGACATCGGCGAAGTAGACGGTATCCTCGGTCCCAGAACCCGGGCTGCGATCCGCGACTATCAAAGAAGAACACAGCGTCCCGCGGACGGCTTCCCGCGTCCCGAACTGCTGGAGATTCTGAGAGCGGATGCATCCGCCAAGCCCTAGGGGCCTGTCACTACAACCGGAGGCCTGAAATGCCCAAGGCAAACCTGAACGGACTGGAAATCTACTACGAGCGGCACGGTGCCGGAGAGCCCGTGCTGTTCGTGCCGGCGTCGTGGTGGCCGTCGGATCCCTGGAAACTCCAGGTGGTCCCCACCCTGAGTCAGCGCTGGGAAACCCTCATCATGGACTGCCGCGGCACCGGCCGCAGCAGCCAACCCGAGGACGGCTACACCGTCAGCCAGTTCGCCGAGGACTGCGCCGCGCTGTTGGCGCATCTTGGCATTTCGCGCTGCCACGTGGTGGGTTTTGCCATGGGAAGCCAGATCCTTCAGGCCCTGGCCATCCAGCGGCCCGACCTCGTGGCCACGCTCACCATGACCGCCAGCGGCCCCGGGTCCAGGACCCTCGGCGGCGACCCACGGGAACTGTCTTCCGATGCACACGGGGAGATCCAGGAGATGGGATTCGAGCAATACATACGATCTCACGTGGACAACGACGGCATGGCGTTCAACCCGTCGTTCTATCACGCCAACCGCGAAGCCGCCGCGGCCCTGTCGGATGCCCTGTGGTCGGGACAGTCCACGGTCGAGATGTTTCGCCGCCACGAGCTCGCCCGTCTGACCTGGGACGCCCTGGCCACGGCCTCGGAGGTCAAGGTGCCAACGCTCGTGCTGTGCGGCGAGGACGACGAGGTCGAGCGGCGCGGCAGCACACCGGTGGGCACCGCGCGGAGACTGGGACAGGCCGTACCCGGGGCCGAGCTGGCGCTCATACCCGGGGTCCGGCACATGACGTTCTGGGACGGCACCGGCGCCCTGACGGCACTTCAGGATTTCCTGGAGCGGCATCCGATCCGATAGAGACTCATTTCGGAGACCTTCATGCTGGAAGTCAAGAATCTGCGCAAAGTCTTCCGAGTCGGCGGCAACGAGGTGGAGGCTCTCGGCAGCGTCACGCAGGGAGTCGCCGAAGGTGAGTTCTTCGTGCTCCTGGGCCCGAGCGGCTCCGGGAAGACCACGCTGTTGCGCTGTGTGGCCGGCCTGGAAATGCCGGATGCCGGAGAGATCGAGATCGACGGCGCGACGGTCTTTTCCGGACACCGGGGAATCTGCGCGCCGCCCGAGGACCGGAAGATCGGCATGGTGTTCCAGTCCTACGCCATCTGGCCCCACATGACCGTCTTTCAGAACGTCGCGTTGCCGCTGACGCGCGGGCGGAAGAAGATCGCCAAATCGTTGGTGCGGGAACGGGTCTACGAGTCCCTGAAGCTGGTGCAACTGGAAGACTACGCCGACCGGCCGTCGCCGCTGCTGAGCGGCGGCCAGCAGCAGCGAGTGGCTTTGGCCCGGGCGCTGGCGGTGAACCCGAAACTATTGCTCATGGACGAGCCCCTAAGCAACCTCGATGCGCGGCTGAGAGAAGATATGCGGGGACAGATCCGCGATCTGGCCAAGCGCCTCAACATAACCGTGCTCTACGTGACCCACGATCAGGTCGAGGCCATGGTGGTGGCGGACCGCATCGCGGTCATGAGCCTCGGCGCCATCGTTTCCGTGGGCGCGCCCGAAGAACTCTACGAAGGCCCGGCGAATCGGGTGGTGGCCGAATTCTTCGGCTCCATCAACTGGCTGGACGCCGAGACGGCCGCCGGCGGGACCATCGAGACCACGCTGGGCAGCCTGAAGACCCTGCGAGCCGATCAGCCGGGCCTCACCGGCACCCTGGGCATCCGGCCCGAAGAGCTGGAGGTCAGTCCCGCGCCTACCGGGCGCGACAACGAGTTCGAGGGGGAGCTGGTGTCCCGTACGTTCCTCGGCGATCAGTTCGTTCACGAGATCCGCGTCGCCGGGGTCGTGCTGCAGATCAAGACCATGAACAAGGCGCCAATGGAAGACCGGGTGTACGTCACCCTGCCGAAAGAACGGATCAAGTTCTTTCCCCGGTCACCCCAGGGTTGACGGAACGAAAAGCTCTTCCACGCTCAATCGGCGGGTGGTCACCGCCTGTTCCGCCGCGTACAGCAGCATGGTGTCGATGGTGTGCCTTTGAGCCTCGACGGAGTACGGGAACGGGTCGCGTCCCAGCACCTTCTCGTCTTCCTCAATGGCTTCGCCATACCAAGCCAGGTAGGACCGCCTCGGGTCTCTCATGTGCTCCAGTCCGAGCGTCTTCGCTTCCTCGAACGCCTGTAACAGGCTCGATGCGACCCAAGGATGCCGTTCGAGGACCTCGTCCTTGATGACCACGGTGTGACGGAGGGGATAGATTCCCGTGCGCCGGTAGTAGTCCGCCTCCACCTCTCGGTAGTTGGGCCAAAGCCGGCGGCCGACACTTTTCCCGGCGCGGAAAGCAGACCCCAGGGTAGGCAGTATGTAGGCATCGATGTCGCCGGCTTCCAGCATCTCCGGGACGCGGCGACCGGACGGGGCCTTCTCGAGGGCGGCGAGCTGGCGGAGGAATGCCGGCAACTCTTCAAGAACGTACCCGGCTCCAACCGGATGGTGGAAATCATGTTCGGCTATCACCCCAAGGCTTCCATCCGCCACGGCATCGACGACCCCATGCACTGGGAGCTCATCAGCAAGATGCCATGGGTGGGCCTGGGCACGGACCGCAAGCACTCCGACTTCCGCCACGTCGACGGCTCGGTGATGAACGCCCGGCTCTACATCGACGACCGCATCATGGTGCACGAGCAGGGCATGCTGGACCGCTCCTTCCTGCATCACCCCGAAGTGCTGGAAGCGGCCTCTGCCTACGGTGACCCCTATCAGGTGCTTGCGCCGGTGTCCCACAACGCCCATGGCTCCGGCACCCTGTGGTGACGGCCACAGAGAGGAACGAAGACAACCATGGCTAGTATCCAAACATTTGATCACTGCGGCTTCGTCGTAGAGGACATTCCCCGGGCACACCGGTTCTATGAGGACTTGTTGGGGGCCAAGCCGCTTCGTATCCAGAATCTCAATACCCGCCGGCTTTACGGGGGAGGCTTCCCGGTGATGTCGTTCGTGGAAATGGGGGCGCATCGGTTCGAGCTCTGCCTGGCGCAGGAACCCCTCGCCCCGCAAGGCAAGGCCGGCATGCCCCGAATCGGCTTCCTGCTCACGGAAACCGCCATGGACGAATTGATCCAACAGTTGCGCCCGAGCGAGATCCCCTACGAAGGGCCGGTAACCTACCCTCCGGAGGTGCCCCTCGATCGAACCATCCGGGTACGGGACGCGGACGACAACATCCTCGAATTCTCGGTCCGCAAACAGGGAGAGGCCTCGTGATCGCGTACGAAGAGATCAGCCACCTCGCCATGGAGGTCACCGATCTCAACGCAGCGGAACGCTTCTACGCGGGCGCCCTCGGCATGGAGTTGATCTGCCGCGATTCCGGCGAGCAGGGCAACGGAAGGCTCATCCTCAAGAACGGCTCGGGGCAGCTCCTGTTCCTGGAAAAGGTGGACGAGCTGTCCCAGCGTTCCCGCTTCTCCGGACCCGACTCCAACAATGTCCCGGATCCCGGCGGCAACCTCCGCTACAAAGGCGCCCATCTCGCCATGAGCATCGGCTCCGTGGCGGAATACGACGAGATCTACGACAAGCTCGAGGCCCACGGCGCCTACATCGAAGGCGACCTACGCGCCGCGCAACGCGCCCCCGGCGAGAAGAGCGTCTACCTCTACGACCCCGCGGGAAACCGGCTGCAGCTCATCATCCTGCCGACGCCGGAGTGACCCCTCTACAGGACACCCGGCAGTTCATCGCGGGGCAGTCCATGCGCATGCATCGGAGAACCTGATACCGTACGTCGTCGCTGTGGACATCGGTGGCTGGCTGGGTGATTGGAGGATCGGGTGTTGCGGATCCGGCCGCGCTGGGCGGGTGTAATTGCCGGAATGGCGATTGGCAGTGTAGGCTAGAGAGAAGCACTCGTTGCCGCAAATTGTCCGACCAGGGGGACCCGGATGAGCACACAATACACCATAGTCATCGAGAAGGACGAAGACGGCTACTACGTCGGGAGTGTTCCTGCCCTTCCAGGTTGTCATAGCCAAGGAAAGTCCGTTGACCAACTACTGGAACGGATGCATGAAGCCATTGGTCTATGGCTTGAGGTCAATGGCGAGGATGCTCCAAGTCCGCTTGAACTCGTCGGCATTCAGAGAATCGCCGTATGAGCAGAATGCCGCGAGTCACAGGTGATCACGACGTCCAATCTTTGAAGCCTCCCGCCCGGCGCGTCCCAGCACTGGTCTTGCATGTCCATGGGGCCGGTTATCCTCTTTCCGGACCCGGGACAAGAGGTGGAAGGGCCGTTTCACAGGCATGTCGGCGCTTGGCGTCAATTGTCGTGCTGGACAATCGCGGGCTGTCGGGCAGCCCGCCTCGCGAGCGGCCTTCCGCTGTGGAATGCATAGCAAATATGCGATACACTGACGGAACATGACATGGACCGTCGAGACCCTCAACGAAACCGTGGACGCGGAGTTGCGTGCGTTGCCGCACGATATGCGCGCACGCTTCGCGCGCATCTGTGCGCTGATCGCCGCGGTCGGTCTCGAACGCATGGACGCGCCCCATGTCAGGCACCTCACCGGCCAGCTCTGGGAGATGCGCATGAGTGGCCGTGCCGGGACATCGCGAGCGCTCTATGTCACTGCCAAGGACAGACGGGTGGTGGTCGTGCGCGCATTTCTCAAGAAGACGCGACGGACGCCGAAACGGGAGATTGCATTGGCGCTCAGGCGCGCCGGGGAGATATCGCCATGACCAAGGTATCGGAGCTGCACAGGGAATGGAGCAAGGATCCGGAGTACCGGGAAGCCTATGATCGTCTTGAGCCGGAATTCGCGTTGTCGCGCATGCTGATCGAGGCCCGCACGCGTGCCGCACTGACCCAGGCCGAGCTGGCCGAACGCATGGAGACGACGCAATCGGTCGTGGCCCGCCTTGAGAGCGGCCGCATCCATCCGTCCACCCGGACCCTGGAGAAGATCGCCCGCGCCACGGGCACCAGGCTTAGGATCAGTTTCGATCCGGCATGATGCGGCCCCGGCGCTCCCCGTGACCCAGAGCGACGCACACGTTAATTCTTCCTTGTCGCTTCGCTCAACTTCGGAAGGCGTCGCCCTTGCGCGCCCGTGTGATCGATGTTTCAACAATTCTCTCAATCAAACGGCTGGACGTCGTCCACTTCATCGCTAGCCGGCGTTACGCGTCCGCCCACACGTCGCTGGCGACTTCCACGATACGGGCGAGCTTAGCCTCCTGGTTGGCTTCGGTGAGGGGGTTGCCCTTGACGGAGCTGGCGAAACCGCATTGGGGGGCGAGGGCCAAGCGCTCCAGGGGGGCGTGACGGGCGGCCTCGTCGATGCGGCGCTTGAGGTGGTCGGCGGATTCGAGGGTCGGTCCCTTGGTGGAGACGAGGCCGAGGGCGACGACCTTGCCGGCGGGCAGGAAACGCAAGGGCTCGAAGGTGCCGGCCCGGGGCGTGTCGTACTCCAGGAAGTAGCCCTGGACGTTGATCTCGTTGAAGAGGACCTCGGCCACGGGGTCGTAGCCGCCGGCGGCGGCCCACAGTCCCTCCCGGTTGCCGCGGCACTGGTGCATGGTGACGGTGACGTCGTCGGGCAGGCCTTCGAGGGCCTGGTTGATGCGCCGCGCGTACTCCGCGAGCACGGCTTGGGGGCCGGAGCCCCAGGAGCGGAACACGTCATCGTAGGTGGGATCGCAGAGAAATGGGATGGCGACGTCGTCGAGCTGGATGTAGCGCGCGCCGGCGTTCACCAGGGCGGCCAGCTCCTGGCGATAGGCGGCCACCAGGTCTTCCCAGAACGCGTCGACATCGTCGTAGACGGAACCCAGCACCCCCGGGTCGCCGCCGGCGAAGCAGTAGACCACCGGTGGTGCCGGGATGGTGACCTTGGCCACCACGTCGGTGTTGGCGTTTAGGAACTCGAAGGCCCGGACGACGGCACTGGGGCACCAGCGTATCCTGCCCTCGACCCACACCACGGTGAAGTCCTGCTGGCGGCTTTGCTCGTTGCGCCAACTGAAGGGCGAGACCGCGCCTTGGCGAGTGGCGGAGAAACCCTCCCAGGTCATCATCAACTCACTGAACCAACTACGGCGGCGGAACTCCCCGTCGGTGGCGGAGCGCAGGCCCACGCGTTTCTGAAGCGCGATGACATCGCGGACGAAGCCGTCTTCGATCCGTGCCAGCTCCTCGTTGCCGTGGGGTCCCAGGTTGGTGTCCGCGGTGTCCGGTCCCAGGATACGCACCCTGGCCTCCTTGAGCCCCGCCGGGCGCAGGAGGCTGCCCACGTGGTCGGCACGGAACGGCGGCGTGGTTCTTGTCGGCATATCGGGAATCTCGAGGGCTACGAGCCTAAAACGTCGGTGGGACGATCTCCGGTAGGGGGGACCGGCCGGTCGCCCCTACGTGCCTCGTTCGAACAGTCCAGTGCCTCCACTTTCTCCCCGCGTTCCCCGCTTCTAACGGACGTCCAACCCGTGGCGGCGGCTGAGCTTGTAGAACAGGATGGCCATAAGAACGGTGCCGACGCTGATGGTCAGGGCGAAGGCTGACAGGCTGCCCACATGGCCGTTGTCCCAAAGCTCCCAGATAACCACGGAGATCACCTCGGAACCCGGGCTGTAAAGCAGCAGGGCGACGGACAGCTCCCGGATGGTGATCAGGAAGATGTAGATCCACCCGGCGAACAGGGCCGGCATCATCAGCGGGATCATGATCTTCCGCGCCACGTTGCCCCAGCTCGCGCCGCTGGCGGTGGCGCTCTCCTCCAGCTCCTTGTGGATGCCGATGAGGCCGGCGTGGCTGAAGCGCATGGCGTATGGCAGATAGCGCGCCGAGTAGGCAATGACCAGGATCCAGATGGTGCCGTACACGGGAATGGGAACCGTGAGGTAGGTCTGCAGGACCGCTACCCCCATGACGATGCCCGGGAACACCAGCGGCACCATGGTCAACCGGTCCAGGTACCAGCGCAGCTTGATGTTGGTGCGCGTCACCAGCCAGGCGGTGACGAACGCCACGCCCACGCAGGCGGTGGCGGCCACCATGCTGATGGTGACGTTGTTCTTGACGGAGCGCAGGATCTTGTCGTCGCTGAACGCCTCCACGTAGTTGTTGAGCGTGAACAGGGAGAGGGCCTCCCACGATGGCACCATCAGGTAGGGCATGAAGCTCGCCCAGACGAGGGAGGTCAGCGGCAGAAGCTGGAGCGCCGGCAGGCCCAGCAGCGCCAACCCGCCCACCCAGCGCCACCGTCCCAGGTCCTTGCGCCGAGGCTGAAACCCCTTGCCGGTGATGGTGGCGAACCGGTGCGCGTGCTGGGTGACGCGATAGTAGGGAATCAGACACAACCCGACCAGACCGATGAGAAGCACGGAGTAGGCGCTGGCGTAGCCGTACTCGGGCACGAACCCCTCGATCAACTGAAGGTAGATCTGGGTCGTCATGACCTCGATGCCCGCGGGAAGACCCACCAGCGCGGGGATCTCGAAGGCCTCCATGCTGCGGATGAAGGTGAGGATCAGCACCGAAAGGAGGCTGGGCATGGCCATAGGCAGGGTCACCTTCCAGAACACCTGCCAGTCGTTGCTGCCGGCCACCACCGCGGCTTCCTCCAGGGACGGGTCCATGGACCGGAACGGCGTCGCCATGAGCAGGAACACGATGGGGGTCCACAGAAACCCTTCCACCAGTATCATGCCGCTCATGGAGAAGAGGTTGAAGATGGGCATGATCCCGGTGACGGATTTCACGGCCATGTTGATGAAACCCGCCTCCGGCCCCAGCAGCAGGATCCAGCCGATGACCTTGACCAGCCCGGGGACGGCGAACGACACGAAAGCCGCCACGTAGGCAACCGAGCGGAACGGCGCGTTGCTGCGCTCCGCCAGCCACGCCATGGCGGTGCCGAAGACCAGCGCCCAGGCGGCGCTGCCCACGGAAAACACGACGGAGTTCCAAACCAGGTTCTGGAAATCCGACAGGCCCTCAAAAATCTCGAAGAAATTCTGAAACGTCAGGCCGACGATGTCCGAGTCTTCGGAAGGAACGAAACTCGAATAGATGATGAAAACCAGCGGCGGGATGACGAGGTACAGGAGCACGGCCGCGCAGGGTATAAACAACCACAGCGGGTAGTCACGGCCCTGCCTGCTGGGACGGAAGACGTCAAGGAATGCCGAGGCCCCGCCCCTGGGCGAACCGGACTCCTTCAGCGCTGCTTCGTCTCTGCTCAACTGTAGCAATTCCTGGTGGCGGCTCGTCCCGGGCGCACCCGTCGTCAGCAACCACCGGAAACCCGAGGGAGGGCTCGCGTCCTGCCCTCGGGTTCCGCGGTCGCCCGGATGGACCGCAACGGAAGGTCGCGCATGAAGTCGGTTACCTGCGGGCGATTGCACGCAACAGCTTGTTCAGTCTCTTGGATTCCTTGTTGTACGCCCTCGAGCTCAGTCCCCGTTCGGGGTACACCCGTTTGAACGGATAATCCAACCACGCCATGCCGTAGTGGAACTTCTGCAGGAGCTTCTGCCCGTCGGTGAGGACGAAGTTGGTGAGCAGCAGCGCGGCATGGGGATGCGGCGAATTGGTGAACACCGCGGAGCCTCCGGCGTTGGTCGGGACTTCATCCAAGGCGTTCCATCCCAGCGGCGCTCCCTCGTTGATCTTCACCAGCGCGTGATTGCGGAACACCGAGGGCGACACCACGAACTCGCCGGCGATGATCAGGTCCCGAGTGGCCGTGCCCGAGATCTTTACGAGCTTTATTTGCTGCTTCTTGAGCTTCTCGACGTATTCCATGCCCTTGACCGCGATCATGCGTCCCAGCATCCGGTCGCCGGTGCTTTGAACGCTCATGACGATCTTGCCCTTGAGAGACGGGGCCAGGAGGTCGTCGAAGCTCTTGGGTGCCTTGTCCTTGGGCATCTTGTCGGTGTTGTACCCTAGGCCGATGAAGGACTCGCGGTCGGTGACCCACCACACCCCGCCGCTCTTGGCCTTGGTCTGGTGCTCAGCCGGCCATCTCTTGTGCTCCGGGCTGGTGTAGGGGTTGATGATCTTCCTCTCACGGAACAACTGCAGCACGCCCGGGGTGCTCTCGATCCCGTCCACGAGGTGTTTCTTGGCCTTGTGCTCGGCGAGGACCTTGGCCGAAATATCCTTGCTCCCCGCCCGATAGACCTCGATCTTCACGTCCGGATATTTCTTGGCAAAATTCGACTGTATGGTCTTGTAGGACTTGCCGCTGAGCGAAGTGTACCAGACCACCTTGCCTTCCTTCTTGGCGCCATCATGCAACATCTTCTCGTAGTCCGCCGCGGGTCCGCTGTAGTTGGCGAGTTTCTTGAGCGTATCGCTCTGGCCCCACGCCACGGACACGGTCAGAAAGAGTAGCGCGACGGTCAGGTATAGTGCCTTCATAGGGATGTCCTCCTCTTGGGTTTGACTCCTCTGCGGAAGTTTGGTGCGTGCGCACGGACGGGCACCCTGCCCGCTCATGCATGCAACGCCCCTTCTAGGGCACGGGCAACCGGCTTGTCAAATGGAAAGTATTGCGCGAACATGGTCGCCGTCCCGGAAGTGGGCCGGGTTCCGGGTGACTCGTCTCTCCGACGCCGGTGTTACGTCTCTCACGAAGGGGTTGAGATGCACAGGGCGTGCCGCACAGCGTTGCCGTTCACTCTCCTCTTCCTGCTGCTCTGGCAGGGCCACCTGCTCGGCGCCTGCAAGGAGGAGAGCTTCGCCGGCCGTCTGTTCCGGCCGGCGTACGCCGCGGCTCCCGACGCTACCCTGCATTACTTTGGCCACAGTTTCTTCCAGCTCGTGACCAGCCGCGGCACCAAAGTCGTCATGGATCCCTTGGCGCCGGGTTGGTACCCGGTCCCCGATATTTCCGCCGACGTCGTCACCATCGGCAGAGAGCATCAGAACCACAACTGGTTCCCCATCGTGCGGGGCCGGCCGCTGATCCTCCGAGGCCTCGGAGAAACGCAACTGGGATACGAGTGGAACCAGGTGAGAACCACGGTGAAGGACGTGCTGGTGCAAAGCGTGCCCATCTACGTGAGCCGCCCCGACGGCGACATCTTCAAGGGCGCCGCGTTCACGTACGATCTCGGCCGGCTGTGCGTCGCGCACCTGGGCGACCTGAGCCACAAGCTCACGCCCAAGCAACTGAAGCAGTTCGGCAAGGTCGACGTGGCGCTGGTGCCCATCGGCGGCCGCACCACCATGGGACCCTACACCGCCCGGGAAGTGGTCAAGCAGATCAAGCCGAAGATGGCCATCCCCATGCACTACCGCGATGATCTGGAGCGCGTGCGGCTCTTCACCGAAGGCTTTCCCACGCGGACCGTCCCGGACGGCTCCCTGGCCATCAGCAAGGCGGCGCTGCCCCGGAAGACGGAGATCGTGGTGCTGGGCTACCGCGGGGGGCCATTCTGAGCTTTTGGGTTGACTGACGAATGCATCCATCCTATTTTGCGGTTTCGTTGGCGGCGTTTTTTTGACGTCGACCCGTCACGAATCAACCAAGCCAGGAGGTATTTCATGAGAAGTCCGAGACTCAAGGTGTTGCTGGTTGCGGTCGCGGTGGCGGCCATGGCGTGGGCGTCCGGCCCCCAGCGGGCGACCGCGGCGGAGACGCCGTCAAGCCTGGAGATCGGCGGGGCCAGCATCGGCGGCGCCTTCTACGTGGTGGCAGGCGGCGTGGCCAAGTTGCTGGAAGAGAAGTTGAAGATTCCCGTTACGGCGGCGGTTACCGAGGGCTCGCGCGAGAACGTGCGCCTCATCGACCGCAAGCAGATCTTCATGGGCGTCATCGCGTCGAACAACTCCTATCCGGCGTACCACGGGGTGTTGACTTACAAGAGAAAGTATCCCGTGGCCCTCGCCATGGGTCTTTACCCCAACGCCTTCACGCTCCACAGCCTGCCCAGCAGCCCCGTCAACTCCTTCAACGAACTCAGAGGAAAACGCGTGGGCGTGGGCACCGGCCGGACCTGGGACACTTTCATGGTACCCCTGATGAAGGCCCACGGCCTGACCTACAAGAAAGACTTCAAGCCGGTGTACGCGGGAATGAGCGACCTCTACACGCAGCTCGGCGACGGCAACATCGTGGCGATGCCGACCATGGTCTCCGGGCTGAGCCCGATCCCCGCGGCGCTGCGCCTGCATGCCGAGAAGGGCGCGCATTACCTGCCCCCCGAGCCCCAGGCGGTCGAAAAGATGGTCAAGCAGTTCCCGTACATGACGCGGCAAACCATTCCGGCGAACACGCCCACCTTCGATAAGGCAGTCAAGACCTTCGACATCGGCGGCCCTCTCCTCACGGTCCGCGCGGATGCGGACGAGGAGCTGGTCTATCGGATTATCAAGCTGATTCACCAGAACCTGAAGCAACTCGCCGCTGACGTGCGCTACTTCAAGTACGCAGAGCTCAATCCGGCGGTGCTGACCACCCAGATCGGTGTTCCCTACCATCCGGGCGCGGTGCGCTACTGGAAGGAAGCCGGTCTCTGGAAGAAGTAGGCCGCATCGTCATCCGGGATAGCGGCAAGCGGACCGTCGAGGCGCGCCGTCCGGCACGCCTCCGGTCCGTTGCCGCTGCCTTGGAAACGAAAATCTTGAGGAGGTAAACCATGAAACGTCCAGGACTCAAGGAGTTGCTGGCGGCGGCGGTGGTCGCCGCCATGGCATGGGCGTCCGGCCCGCAATCGGCAACCGCGCAAAAGATGCCGGCCGGCATGGAGGTAGGCGGGGCCAGCATCGGCGGCGGTTTTTACGTCATGGCCGGTGGCATCGCCAAACTGCTGGAGGCGGAGCTCAAGATTCCGGTGACCGCGGCGGTGACCGAAGGCTCCCGGGAAAACATCCGTCTGCTCGACCGCAACCAGGTCTTCATGGCCATCATATCATCGAGCAACGGCTATCCGGGGTACCACGGGATCATGGGCTTCAAGAAGAAGCACCCCATCGCGCCGATCTTCGGCTTGTACCCGCACTCCTTCGCCTACATGACCCTGCCCAACAGTCCGGTTCGCAAGTTTGCCGACCTCAAGGGCAAACGGGTGGGCGTGGGTTCCGGACGGACCTGGGACGCGTTCATGAAGCCCCTGTACAAGGCCCACGGCCTCACCTACAAGGACATCAAGCCCGTGTACGCGGGCATGAGCGACCTGTACACGCAGCTCGGTGACGGCATCATCGCCGCGACACCGGGCATCGTGGCCGGCCTGAGCCCGATCCCCGGAGCGCTGCGACTCCACGCCGAAAAGGGCGCGGCCTACTTCGGGCCAGAGCCCGAGGCCGTCGAGAAAGTCTTGAAGGAACTGCCGTACATGGCGCGGATCCGCATTACCAAGGGGACTCCGACCTTCGACAAGGACATCGACACCGTCGACATCGGCGGCCCGCACGTCTACGTCCGGGCCGACGCCGACGCGGAGCTGGTCTACAAGGTTACCAAGCTCCTCCACAAAAACCTCGATAACCTGGCCGGTGAGGTGCGATACTTCAAGTATGCCCAGGCCAACCCAGCGGTGCTGACCAAGGACATCAACGTGCCCTTTCATCCGGGCGCCGTCCGCTACTGGAAGGAGGCCGGGCTCTGGAAGCCATAGGCCGGACCCTCACCCGGTTGCTGGCCATCGGACTGTCGGTTTACGCCGTCTGGAACGCCTTCAGTCCGTTGCCGCCCCTTCAGGAACGCAGCCTGTTTCTGCTGGTGCTGTTCGCGCTGGTGTTCCTCACCCAAGCGGTGGAACACGAGCGGCCCGCCCAGGTGGCGGTGGATCTCTTCTGGCTGGCCCTCAGCCTGGCGACCTTCGGCTACGTGTTCATCGAGCACGAAGAGATCGCCTTCAAGTCGGGAATCGTCACCCCGACCGACATGGTGCTGGGGATCGTGTGCGTGTTCGTCGTGCTTGAGGCCACCCGCCGCATCGTGGGCTGGGCGCTGGTGATGACGGCGCTGGTGTTCATGCTCTACGTCTTCTACGGCCAGCACCTGCCGCGGTGGGTGGGGGGACACGGCGGCTTCGACCTGGACCGGGTGATCACCACCATCTATCTCTCGGGTAACGGCGTCTTCGGCGTCGCCACCTACATCACCTTCAAGTTCGTTTTCCTGTTCGTCATGTTCGGCAAGCTGCTGGAGGCCACCGGGGCGCTGGCGTTCATCATGGAGTTCACCCGCGCCCTGGTGGGGAAATACCGCGGCGGCCCGGCGATGATGGCCGTGGTGTCCAGCGGCATGATGGGCTCGGTCAGCGGCAGCGCCGTGGCCAACGTCATGGTCACGGGCTCCATCACCATCCCGCTCATGAAACGCGTCGGCTTCCAGCCGCACGTGGCCGGGGCGGTGGAGGCGGCGGCTTCCACCGGAGGACAGTTCATGCCGCCGGTCATGGGCGCGGCGGCCTTCCTGATGATGCAGTTCCTGGCCGTGGACTATCTCCAGATCGTCAAGGCCGCGTTCATTCCGGCCGTGCTTTATTTCATCGGCGTCCTGGCGGGCGTCTACTTCTACGCGCTACGCTCCGGGCTTACCGGCTTGCCCCCGTCCGAGCTGCCCAGCTTTCGGACCGTGATACGCGAGCCTCAGGGACTGACCTTCATCGCAGGAATCGGCCTCCTCATCGTGTTGTTGCTGTTACGGTGGTCGCCGGTCCAGGCCGTGTTGCGGGCCATGGCCGTCATCGCGATGCTGGGCGTGGGCATCGCCGCGATCTCCATGTTTTTCCAGGACCGAGGCCGCTTCGCCGCGAGAGCCCCCGCCGGGGCCCTGACCGCTCTCAAGAAGGGCATTCAGGTGTTCGAGGGCACCGGCAGGGATTTCGTGATGCTGGGCACGGCGGTGGCATGCGTCGGCATCATCATGGGAACCATCCTGATGACCGGGCTCGCCACCCGCTTCGCGACTCTCGTCATCGGCATCGCGGGCGGCAATTTCACGATCATCCTGCTGCTGACCATGTTCGCCTCCATGATCCTGGGCATGGGATTGCCCACCAGCATCGCCTATATCATCCTCGCGCTGATGGTGGCGCCGGTATTGGTGAAGGTGGGGGTGCTCCCCATCGCCGCCCACCTGTTCATCTTCTTCTCCGGCATGCTGTCCATGGTCACGCCGCCCGTGGCCCTGGCGGCGTACGCGGGTGCCACCGTGGCGGGCAGCGACTTCTGGCGCACCAGTTTGTTCGCGGGCCTCATATCGCTGCCCGTGTACATCCTTCCCTACGCGTTCGTCTACGGCAACGCGCTGCTCATGAGAGGCCACCCCTTGGACATCATCCTGACCACGGCCACGGCTGCCGCGGGGGTGATCCTGACGGCCTACGCGATGGTGGGCGCCCTCAAGGACCGGACCGAGATAGGGGAGCGGGTGGTCGTGTTCGCGGCCGCCATCATGCTCATCGCCCCGGGCACGTTCAGCGACGTCATCGGCCTGGTCCTGGCCCTCGCCGGCTTGGCCCGTCCGCTGATGCGGCGCGTCTCCGTGGCCAACGCCGCGAGCTGACGCAGGAGCACGTCCGAACAAACGAATCGTGGCGACAGAGACAGATTCCTCAAACCGACATTCTCCGTGACGACATGGCCGGTGCACCCCGACTGAATTTCGGTCTTTACGCCAACAACCGGGCCTCGGTGTTTCTCCCTGACTTCTCCATGGAGGGGTTGCTGGATCTCGCGGTGGAAGCCGAAGAGCTCGGCTACCACTCCCTGTGGGTCGGCGACAGCCTCCTGGCCAAACCCCGCTACGATCCCATCGTGACCCTCACGGCCATCGCCGCGCGGACGAAGAACATCAAACTGGCCACCGGGATACTCCAACCACACATGAGAAATCCGGTGGTGCTGGCGCTGGAATGGGCCACCCTGGACATCATCTCCAAGGGCCGCACGATCATGGGCGTGGGTCCCGGCGCCGGGTCGCCGGAGCTGCTTTCCAAGGAATGCGAGGTGGCTGGGTTCGAGCGCCGGGTCCGCGGCAAGGTCTTCGAGGAGTGCCTGGAGGTGCTGAAGGCGCTGTGGACGCGGGACTCCGTGGACTTCGAAGGGAGCCACTACCGGTACCGGGACGTATCGCTGGGATACAAGCCGGTGCAGCAGCCTCATCCGCCCATCTGGATCGCCGCCGGCCACTACAATCCGGTCAAGGTCGAGAACTATCGCTACGGGCATTTCGTCGCGGCCAACGCCGGCAAGCATACCGGGCCGTTCGACCGGGTGGCCCGGCTGGCGGACGGCTGGTTGACCAACCACATCAGTCCCCGGGAGTATGCCGAGCGCTACGCCGAGATCTCGTCCAGCGCCACCGAGCGGTACGGCCGCCCGCCCGGCGCCGTCTACCCCGCCATGAACTGCTGGATCAACGTGGGCCGCGACCGGCAGACCGCCCGCGACGAATCCCGGTCGATGCTGGAAGCCTACCACCGCATGCCCTTCGACGACGCGAGCGTGGACCGCTGGGTCATCTGCGGCACGGCACGGGAGTGCATCGACCGCCTGGAGGAATTCGTGGCCGCCGGCGTCCGTCTCATGCAAATCGTGCTGGCCTCCAGGGATCAGCCGGAGCAGATGCGGCGCATCGCCCGCGACGTCCTTCCTGCCTTCCGCCCGTAGCCCGCATAACTCATGAAGGGACACGGGGCTAAACCGGGAACCGGTTTGCGTCTAACTAAGTAGGCAATTCACGCGAGTGAGGTAACCGATTGAGGATGACGGGAGCTCTGCCGTATCCCCTCACCCTGGAGGATTCGGAGAGGGATGTGGTGCGACGGGTCCGGGACGGCGATTCGGACGCCTACCGGCTCCTGGTGGAGCGCTATCAGGCGCGCATCCACCGGCTCGTCGGGAGGCTCCTCGGCCCGGATCACGGGGACGTCGACGACGTGGTCCAGGAGGTGTTCGTCAAGGCGTTCTTCTCGCTCGGCAAGTTCCGGGAAGACGCGATGTTCAGCACCTGGATCACACGCATCGCCATCAACCGCGCCCGCGACGAGATCAAGAAACAGTCGGGTCGGGTATCCCTGGACGCGGAGCCCGACGAGGAGGCGGTCCGGGGTCTTCGCGACCTTCTTTCGACCCAGGATTCCCCCGGCCACGAGCAGGACGAAGCGTCCGAGACCGCCGTCAGCGGCTTGGTGGCCCGGACCGTGGCCGGCCTACCCGAGCGATTCCGCGTCGTAATTACCCTGAAGGACATGGAGGGGCACTCCTATCAGGAAGTCGGCCAGATCCTGAACTGTTCCGTCGGGACCGTTAAATCGCGGCACGCCCGGGCACGTCAACGCCTGCGGACGATGCTCGCCCCTCATGTTTCGGAGTTCACTCGGAGGTGAAGCGTGAACTGTGATGATTTCAGAGAATGGCTGGAGACGGCCGGCGCGAAGCAGACGGAGGAGATCCCCGCCTCGTACCGGGCTCACTCCGGTTCGTGCGCGACCTGCCGGGTAATCCTCGAGGAAGAACAGCTCTGGCGGCGCTTCTTCTCCGCCGCGCCGGAACCGTCCCCCCAACGGCCCGCGTGGCCCGGGGTCATCGCCAGTATCCGCGAGGCCGAGGACCGGCGCGCGTCGCTCAGCGATGCGCTGCTGCTCTTCAGCCGCCGGCTCGCTCCCGCGTTCGCGCTGGTGGTGTTGTTGCTGGGCGGCGTCGGCGTGTGGCGCGACATGTTGCCCCAGCCTCAGGAGCAGATCCCCGTAACCATCGCCATGCTGGAGAACGCGTCGGGACTGGAAACGCCGGCGGCGGATGAGCCCGACGCCGTTCTGATGGCATGGGTAGGAGCTAGAAATCCATGAAACGGAAAGCCTTGATCGCAGTGGTGGGCGTGTTCCTGCTGGGGCTGGTGGGCGGCGCCCTTGTGGGGCAGGTCTACCCCGTGCGGCACTTGTGGGGCGGGCTGTCGCAGCAGTTCGGAGACGGCGGGGAACGCCGGCATGGCGGGAGGCGTGGTTCAAGCGGGCGGTACACCCGCGCGCTGCAACGGGAGCTGGACCTGTCCGAGCGGCAGATGGCCGAGATCGGTCCGCTGTTGAACCAGACCCGCCGGGACCTGTACCAGGCGCGAATCCAATCTCTCAAAGAGGCCGACCGGATCATCCTGGAGTTTCACGGCAAGATCATGCCGGCCCTCGACGAGGCGCAGGCGCGCAAGCTGGAGGAACTCACCGGCGACTTCCGGGAACGGCGGAGGAAGAGGCGCGAGCGCATGATGTCGCGGCTCGAGTCGCTGCGCGACGAACATTAACCGTCCGCGGGATCCAGAGCGCAAGGAACCACCGCGCGTCTAATCTTTGACACAGCGATCCGGATCCAACCATTCACAACCAACAAGGAGAACTGCAAATGAAGAATCGTAAACGCACAGCATTGATCCTCGTGCCCGTGTTTCTGGTGGGCCTTGCCGGCGGCGTCGCCTGGAGCCAACAGGGCGAAGGGCGGCGGGGCGAGGGCTCCCGCATCGCCCGCGCCGAGGGCGGTGAGGAACGAGGGGGACGGCACTGGCGCGGAAACCGCGGCCGGCGCGGGCAGGAAGGCCGGCGGGGCCATGAAGGACTGGTCAAGCGCATGACCAGGAAGCTCGAGCTGACCGACGAGCAGGTCAAGAAGGTGAAGAGCGCCCTCACCGACGCGCGGAAGAAGGGGATCGGTCTCCGCGCCGACGCTCGCGTCGCCGGCATCGAGCTTCGGGAGATGGTTTCGCAGGAGACCGTGGACAAGGCCAAGATCGGCGCCAAGGTCGACGAGATCACCAAGATACGGGGAGAACTGCTGCGGGCGCGGACCGACGCCGCGCTGGCGGTACGGGAGGTCCTGACACCCGAGCAGATGGCGAAAGCCGACGGCATGCTGAAGCGCCTGCTGGGAGGCCGCAAGGGCCGCGGCCGCCGGTAGAGGCAACTTCCGTCAACCATGAAAGAGGGCAGCCATCGCGGCTGCCCTCTTTTTTCGCCTTCCTCTTCGCTCTCCCATCCACCACGGCGAGTCCTTCTTCTCGTGCGGTTTCGGACCGGTTGTCAAAGGGCCGACAACTTGTCTACAGTTAGACGTATCGCACCCGCGTTCGACTTCGGCACCCGATGAGCACACCGTCCCCCGCACCCGCCCAGGCCCCACCGGCTTTTGCCGCGCTTCGCAATCGGGACTTCGCCTGGTTCTTCGTCGGCAACATGCTGTCGATGATGGCCGACAACATTGAGCACGTCATCAGCTACTGGGTCATATACGACCTGTTCCGCTCCGAGACCCTGCAGGGCTTCGCCGTCGTCAGCCACTGGCTGCCGTTCCTGGTATGCTCGTGGTACTTCGGCGCGCTGGCGGACCGCTTCGATTGCCGCAAGGTCATACAGTGCGCCCAGGCGCTCTTCATTTCGGTGAGCCTCACCTGGGCCATTCTCTTGTTCACGGGCCGCCTCGAGATGTGGCACTCGGTCATCCTGCTGATCCTGCACGGGCTGGCCGGGGCCATTTGGAACCCGGCGCGCCAGCTCATGATCTACGAGGTGGTGGGGCCGGAGACACTCCAGAGCGGCATCCGGCTGCTGGCCACGGGACGGCAAGTCGGGATCCTGTTCGGCCCTACGGTGGGGAGCGGCATCATGTTGTTGCTGCGGCCCACCCTGGCGCTGTGCGTCAACGCCCTCATCTACGTGCCTTTGGTGATATGGTGCCGGCTGGTGCCCTACACCGGTCACGGTACCGGGCGGCAAAGCAGGAAGGGCGGTTGGGCGGAGGCGCTGTCCGCCCTGTGGGGCGCCTCGAGCAACCGGATCCTGCTGGCCATGATCCTGCTTCCGGGATTCTACGCTTTCTTCGTGGGCAATGCGTTTCAGGCCCAGATGCCGGGCTTCGCCCTGGCGCTCGGCACCGATGAAATGGGCTTTGGCTACGCCGCGCTGCTCACCGCCAACGGCGCGGGCGCGGTGACGGGCGGGCTGCTGCTGGAAACGTTCGGATTCCTCAAGGCGCGCGCAGCCACGGCGATGGGGCTGACGATGCTGTGGTGTCTGGCGATGCTCGCCTTTGCCGCCTCCTCCGAGTACCGGCTGGCGCTCGTCTTCCTGTTCTTCGCCGGGATGCTGAACCTCGCGTTCCTCTCCATGGCGCAGACGCTGGTGCAGCTCGAGGCCCCCGTCAATCTGCGGGGCCGCCTCATCGGGCTCTACAACATGTCCGCCCAGGGTCTGCGAAGCTTCAGCGGCATCACCGTCGGTTTTTTCGGAGCCGTGGTCGGCATCCACACGTCTTTAGGGCTGAGCACGGCGGTGGTGCTGTTCATCGCCATCGTGCTCTTCCTGGTGACGGCAAAGTCGCTGCGAAGGGCGGAGGCCGCCCCCAGATAGCCGGCGGCCCGTGCTGTTCCCGCGGGTGACCATAGGAGGTTCACACCCATGTCAAAACGAGTGAGTATCGAGTTGCCGGGCGTGCCCCATAACGCTCCCATCCCCATGGGAGCGAAGATCGGCAACGTGGTCTATTCCTCCGGCATCTCGGGACGAGACGCCGCGACCGGCGAAATGCCCGCGGACCCGGACAGGCAGGCCGAGGTGCTGTTCGAAAACCTCCGCAAGTTCATGGAGCTGGCCGGCGGCAGCCCCGACGATATCGTGCGGATGACGGTCTACCTGAAAGAGGAAGAGTACCGCGACTCCATCAACAAGGCCTGGCTCAAGATGTTTCCCGACGAGCATGACCGGCCGGCCCGCCATGCCATCAAGTCACCCGTCCGCGGCAACATGCTGTTCCAGATAGAGGTGGTGGCCGTGCTGTAGCCCGCAGGTTCCAGTGGCCTGTGCTCAGGCCGGCGCCGCTACGGCAGACCCCCGGGAGAGCGCGAACCACAGGATGGCCAGGGCCGCAACCACCAGCAGCGGGATGCTGCTCAGGTTCACCCACTCCCAGCCGAAGAAGTGCAGCAGCGCCCCGGATGACAGCGACACCACGGCCACGAAGGCGTAGTTGATGACGCTCATGGCTCCCTGGGTCTTGGCCCGCTCCGCCGGGTTGTGGGCCGTGGTCAGGAGCGACGTGCCGCCGGTGAAAGCGAAGTTCCAGCCCACGCCGAGGAGCAGCATGGCCAGCCAGAACTCCATCACGCCCTCGCCCGAAAGCGCCACTCCGATGCACACGATCTGCAACACCACGCCGGTCAGGATGATCCGCACCTCGCCGAAGCGCTTGATGAGGGATCCGGTGACGAACCCCGGTCCGAACATGCCGAAGCTGTGCCAGCTTATGACGAAGGCGGTGTCGGTGAACTGGAAATCGGCCTCGAGCATGGCGATGGGGATGGCCGTCATCAACAGGTTCATCACCCCTTGCCCCATGGTGGCCGCCAGGGTCGCGGCGATGAATACCGGCTGCATCATGATCCGGGTCAGGGGACGCTGGGCGGCGGCGCGCTCGCTCGGGGTGAGGTTGGGAATGTCCAGGAAGATCAGCACCAGGGCGGTCAGCACGGTGAGGCCGATCAGGAAGAGATAGGAACCCATGAACTCGGCGGTGACGAGGTTCTGCCCGCTCTTGGCGAGGTAGGGCCCGACGAAGGCCGCCACCACGCCCCCGGTCAGCACCAGCGAGATCGCCTTGCTCCTGAAGTCCTGGGGCGCGGTATCGGCCGCGGCAAAGCGGTAATACTGCCCAAAGGCCGCGTAGACGCCGTAAGTGAGAGTTGCGGCGCACAACAGCCAGAAGTTGTTCCGCACGATGGCGAGGAGAACCATGACGCCGGAGAGCGCGCCGATACAGGCCCCGATCATGAATCCGAGACGCCGGCCGGTGACGCGCATGAGCATCGAGGCCGGCATGGTCGCCATGGCGGTGCCGACGATCACCAGCGCCGCCGGCATCGTGGCCAGGGCCTTGTGGCCCATACCCCAGGCGATGACCGACGTGGTGGCGATGAGGAGCAGTCGCGAGGACCCGAACAGCATCTGACACGTGGCCAGGATAAAAACGTTCCTGCGGATTGCGGGGTCGGTGGGCATAACGGACCCTACCCTACAGTAATCCGTGACGACGCGCCATCATGCGGACCGCGGCTGGTACCTCGCCCCTGAGTGCGGCGAGAGGATGTAGGGGCCGGTTTCAAACCGCCCGCGCCCCGGCCGCGCAGCCTCCCTTGAACAGCGAACTGCAAATGGAGTATGGGTGCGTAAAGTGACGCCATGCCGCCGGTCGGGTCGCGAACCCCGGGTCCGGACCGTGCGGCTGCCGCACCGGTGCCGCGAACGAGATCCTTGTCTTCGGTAACGAGGGACAGATGGCGCGACTACGACAGATTCCTGAGATCTACCTCGACCTGCTGTACCCGGTGGCGGCCATCAGCGTCTTTCTGGGGACCTGGGAAGGCTACGTTCGCCTCAGCGGCATACCCAACTATATCCTGCCCGGACCATCGGAGATTATTCTCAGCCTCTTTGAATACGCGGCGACTCTCTACGAGCACAGTCTGGTCACCGGGTACGAGGTGCTCCTGGGATACGCTTGCAGCATCGTGCTGGGCGGCCTGTTCGCCGTCATGGTGGTGTGGTCGTCCACTCTCGACAAGTCGCTGATGCCGCTGTTCCTGTTCTCGCAGACGGTGTCCAAGATCGCCGTGGCGCCCCTGTTCGTGGTGTGGCTGGGCTTCGGCCTGGCTCCGAAGGTGCTCGTGGCCTTTCTCATTTCGTTCTTTCCCGTGTTCATCTCCACCACGGCGGGACTCAAGTCCGTCGAGACCGAGATGCTGGAGTTGATCCACTCCATGTCCCCGAGCACCCTTCAGGTGTTCCGCAAGGTGCGGATCCCCACGGCCCTGCCCCACTTCTTCGCCGGCGCCAAGGTGGCGGTTCCCTTTGCCACGGTGGGAGCCATCGTCGGCGAGTGGATGGCGTCGGACAGCGGGCTCGGGTACCACCTGCTGCTCATGCAGGGAGAGCTCGACACGGCCGGGCTCTTCGCCACGCTGTTGACCTTGTCGTTCGTCAGCATCGTTCTCTACGTCGTGGTCATGCGGCTGGAACGCCTGGCCATACCCTGGCACGTGTCCGTCCGGCAGGAAACCAGCGTGAACATGACCTGGTGAGACATGGCGGCCCCCACGCAAACGTCATCCAGGAGCCTCGGCGACCGGCTCCAAGCCGGCTTCAGGCGGTTCCGGACTGCCGAAGTCCTGTATCCTACCGTGGCCGTCGCCGCGCTCCTGACGATCTGGCACTTGACCGTGGTGCTGCTGGACTTGCGCACGACCCTCCTGCCCTCGCCCGCCATGGCCTTCAGCAAGGTGTTCCGGTCTTTCGACACCTTCCTCACCCATGCGCCGGTGACCATATTCGAAATTGTCGGCGGGTATACCCTGAGCATCGTGCTGGGGGTGGCCACGGCCTTCGTCATGGTCTGGTCCCGAGTGATGGAGAAGATCGTCTCGCCGATCCTGGTCTTCCTTCAGACGATCCCGTACATATCGGTGGCGCCGCTCCTGATCATCTGGTTCGGCTTCAACATCGCGCCCAAGATCGTGGTGAGCTTTCTCATGAGCTATTTTCCTATCGTGGTGGCCACCGCGGCGGGTATGAACGCGGTGGAAAACGACATGGTCGAAATGGTCCGCTCCATGTCGGCGAGCAAGTGGCAGGTGTTCTGGAAGAGCCGCTTTCCGAACTCGCTGCCCTACTTCTTCAGCGGCGCGAAGATCGCGGTGGCCTTCGCCACCAGCGGCGCCATCGTGGGCGAGTACGTGGGAGCGGACTACGGGTTGGGCTACCTGATCGTCCTCTCCAACAGCGACACCAACTCGGAGCTGCTGTTCGCCACCATCATCGTGGTATCGGCCATTGGCGTGGGCTTCTTTTGGCTCATCCACTGGGTGGAGAAACTGTGCATTCCGTGGCACGTAGCCTTTCGCGAGGAAGAGTCCCATGGCAGGACCCTGTAAACTACGGGATCCCATAGACGATTTCCGGGCAGGAAAGGAGGAAGCGATGAAGATGGGGACAGGGCATATCAAGAGGTATGGCATCTGGTTGTCGGTGCTGGTGCTGGTGTTGCCGCTGCTGGCATCCACCGCGTCGGCCCAGGAGCTCCGGAAGATCACCTTCCGCTATAGCTGGATCCTGTACGGTCACGCCCCCGCCTACTACTACGCCAAGGATCTTGGCCTGTGGGAGAAGGAAGGGCTCGACGTGACGATCCTGACGGGCAAGGGCTCAGGCACCAGCGTCAAGCTCATGGGGGCCGAACAGGACCACTTCGGCACCGCGGACTACGGCACGATGATGAAGGGTGTCGTCCGCGGCATTCCTGTCAAGGGGGTTTTCGGCGAGCTCCAGATCCACCCGATGGCGGTGGCGATTCCCGCCAAACATGGCGTCACGACGCCGGCGGGCCTTGTCGGGAAGTCCGTTGCCGTCACCGCGGGCGGGGGTGACCAGGCGATGCTGCCGGCATTCCTGAACGCCAACGGCCTGAAAGGGAAGGTCAGGGTGGTGCAGCTCTCCTCCGGAGGCGCCAAGCGGGAGGCGTTGCTGCAGGGCAAGGTGGACGGCATCGTCGCCTACGTGAACGAGCAGGTGCCGCAGATCGAAGCCGCCGGCGTAAAGCTCAATGTACTGAAGTTTGCCGAACACGGCGCCCCGGTCCTGGGCGTGGGCATCATCATCAACACCAAGACGCTGGAGGACGGGGAGCTCATCCGAAAGTTCCTGCGCGGCCTGAGCGCCGGCATCCGGGCGGCCATGAAGAACCCCGATGCCGCGGTCGATTCGGCGTTGAAGGTGTTCAAGGAGCGCAAGCGGGATACCGTCATGAAGGAGATGCTCGCGAGCTTTCCGCTGTTCCACACCAAGAACTCCAAGGGCAAGCCGCTGGGCTGGACGGCCAAGGCCGACTGGGAGAGCGCGCAGGAGATCCTGTTCAAGTACGCCGGTCTGAAGAAGAAGATCGACGTCAGCCGCTACTACACCAACGACTTCATTTCGCAGTAGAGAAGAGGCGGGCATGGCCGAAACCACCATCCTGGTCGAAGACGTTTCGATGGTATTCAGCACCCGTGACGGTGACGTCCATGCCCTGGACAAGGTGAACTTCGGGGCCAGGGAGGGAGAGTTCTTCTCCATCCTTGGCCCCAGCGGCTGCGGCAAGAGCACGCTGCTACGGATCATCGGCGGCCTGCTGCGTCCCACGGACGGGCAGGTGGCCGTCAACGGCTCGCGGGTCGTGGGACCCACCCCGGACGTGGGCATCGTGTTCCAGAGCCCGGTGCTGATGAACTGGCGCACGGTGCTGGAGAACGTGATGCTTCAAGCCGAAGTCCGGGGTCTGAACATCAAGGAGTACCGGAAGCGGGCCATGGGCCTTCTCGAGATGGTAGGGCTGGGGGGCTTCGAGGACAAGTATCCGTACCAGCTCTCCGGCGGGATGCAGCAGCGGGCCTCCATCTGCCGCGCGCTGATCCACGATCCCCCGCTCTTGCTGATGGACGAGCCCTTCGGCGCCCTGGATGCATTGACCCGGGAGCGCATGAACCTGGAGCTCTTGCGCATCTGGGAGGCGAGCAGGAAGACGGTCCTCTTCATCACCCACAGCATTCCCGAGGCCGTCTTCCTGTCGGACCGGGTGGCGATCATGTCGCCCCGCCCGGGCCACCTCGATGAGATCGCCAGCACCCGTCTGCCGCGGCCTCGCACCATGGCGACCATGGAGGAGGACACGTTCGTGAAGACCGTCGGCACCATCCGGCGGTCGCTGAAGCAGGAAGGAAGCATCGACTGACAGGGCGGATCCGTCATTCCTGCGAAAGCGGGCTGTGTCAAATGGCCAACTTCAGGGTACGAAAGGCCAATCCGTCATTCCCGCGAAAGCGGGAATCCAGGGGCGGAGGAGGGGCGCTACAGCGGCGTTTCCCGGCCCCACCCCGCCTGGATTCCCGCTTTCGCGGGAATGACGGTTTGCGTGCGTCCTAGCTTGGTTTGTACGCCTTTGGGCGGCGGGTATCAGTCGAAGACCGTGGCGGAGTACGGCTCTACGTCGATGAAGGCCTCGATGACGCTGGGGCCGCCCAGGTTCAAACCCCACTGAACGGCTGCGTCGAGCTCTTCCTGGTTTTCGGCGCTACGGCAGGGAACGCTGAAATAGTGCGGCGGCGAGTCCACTCGCGTGCCCAGCTCGACTCCCGAGAGCGGGAATTCCCTGCGCTCCTGCTTTACCTTCATCAGCCCCAGCCAGCCGTCGTTGAGGACGATGATGGGGACGGCGAGATTGCGCCGCCGGGCCACGGCCAGCTCTCCCGCGGTCATCTGGAAGCCGCCGTCCCCCACCACCCCGGCCACCGCGCGGTCGGGGTGGACCATTTTGGCGGCATAGGCGGCGGGCATGCCGAAGCCCATGGACGACCAGCCGTTGGTGGCCAGCAGCGTGTGCGGCAAGTCCGTGCGCCACTGGGTGGCGATCTGATGGGTGTGGGCGCCCACGTCATAGGCCAGGATGCCGTCCGGCGGCAGGGCCGCGCGCAGGGCGTCGAGCACGTGATGCGCCGCGAACCGGCTCCCCTCCGGGCGGAGCTCCCGGTCCAGCCCGCTTCGGTGGGCTTCCCATTGCTCCGGGGCCCAGTCGTTGGCGACCGGCGGCAAGTCCTCCCACTGCCGCAGAGCCTGATCGACATCACCGCCGCGGTTGAAGACGAAGCGGACGCGCGGGTCCGTTTCCGCGGCGGTGGTGCTCAAGTGGAACACCGGGGTCTCCCCCACCCATTCCTCGTAGTTGATCTCGATGGGATCGTAGCCGACGGCAAGGATCAGGTCGGCCCGGTCGAGGATACGCTGCACGTCGGTGCGGCGGGCCCGCCCGATGACCCCGACCCAGTTGGGGTGACTCTCCGGCAGGAATCCCTTGGCATGCAGGGTCGAGACGAACGGCAGGCGATGGTCCTCGATGAAGCGGAGCAGCGAGTCCGCGGCGGCGCACCGGGTAAAGGTCAGTCCGGTCATCACCAGCGGCCGCCGGCTGCGGGACAGTGCCGCGGCGAGGGCCGCCCGGGCCTCGCCAGCCACGTCCGCCAACGCCGGGGCGGGGGCGGATGCCGGCGCCTCGCCAACGGACGCAGCGACCCCCACGTCCTCGGGCAGGTCGAGATGCACCGGGCCGGGCACCTCCGCCGTGGCCAGGGCCAGGGCCTCCGCCATCCGGTCCGCTACGTCGTCCGCGCGCAAGGCGAAGGTGGCCTTGGTGAGGGGCCGGAACAGCGTGTTGTGGTCGATGCGCATCTGAATCCTGCGCTGGAGCCAGGGGCTGGGCACGTTGCAGGTGATGGCCAACACCGGCGCGCAGTCCAACCAGGCACAGCCCACGCCGGTGGTGAGGTTCGTGGCCCCCGGCCCCAGGGTGGCGGCGCAGGCGCCGGGCGTGCCGGTGAGCTCGCCCACCGTGGTGGCCATGAACCCCGCGGAGGTCTCGCTGGCGGTCAACACGAACTCGACGGGGCTCCGGCCCAGAGCCTCGATGAGCGGCAGCACGGGACCGCTCGGGATGCCGAAGACCCAGCGGACTCCGGCCTGCTCCAGCATGCGGACAATGGTCTCGACGTTGGTCATGGCGTTACCGAGCCCCCTTCCCCTCTCGGCAGCTCGTCAAGTGCCCACCCGGACGGGGTCCAGCGCATCCTGAAGAGAGCGGATCATGGACAGGACCGTGAGGCGCCCGGTCCGCGGGTTCTCGGTGGGGACGTTCTCGATGTGCATGGTCAGGCGGCCGAACTCGCCCTCGGCCTCAACGTCGTGACAGTTCCGCTCGAGCCCGGGCACCGCCAGAATCCGGATCCGTGTGCGGTCCGGCCCCAGGCCCGCAAGACTGACCGCCGCGGACACGTTGACGTTGGCCGGAAACGCCCGGCAGGCCTCCCGCGCCGTGCCCGAAAAGATTTCCCTGGGCTCGGTCAAGCCGGCCAGGAAAATGTCATTCTCCACCAGATACGGGGCGCCCTCGAGGCCGTGGGGCGGCTTTCGCGTAGTGATGGTCACGTGGGCCACGTCGCCGGCGCATGCCGACTTGATGCCGTCGAGCGCCGCGATGGCGCCGGAAGGGAGGAGCAGCCGGCAGCCGGTCTGCCGCGCCCGCTCGATGATCTCCGGATGATCCAGCAACGCCCCCACGCTGATGACCATGAGGTCCTTGCCGGCGTCGAACACCTGCCGCGCCAGCTCCGGCACCACGGCGCCCCCGGCCGCTTCCACCACGATATCGGATCGCGCGATGAGCTCTTCAAGGGCAAAAAATGCCACCGGCGTGCTCAAGGTCTGCAGGAACTCCCTGCATGAACTCTCCGTGCGGCTCGTGACGCACGCATCGGCGGCTACGGCCCCCGAATCGAAGGCCTTCAACAGGCCCTTGCCGATTGCGCCGCAGCCAACGATACCAATGGTCTTCATAAGGTGACTCCCTGATGCGAACGACTGCCTGCCGTATACCAGCCCTGAGGGCGCGGTTTCAACACGGCGCCCCTGCCGCATCCCCCTTCCCCGCCCCGCCTCTGGTTCCCGGATCAAGTCCGGGATGACGGGGAGGAGGGCCTCCTGGATTCTGAGGCAAGCCCGGGATGCCGAAAGGAGGGCCCCCTGGGTCCCGGATCAAGTGATGACGGGAGGAGCGGCAATATGACAAAACATTACCAAGACCGCGTCGAGTGTGGTACCGTCGCCTACGGGTGTCGTGACTTGAAGGTGCCAAGAAAGACGCTGCGCTCAGGAATATCGCGCCAACACGCAAATAGGGAGGACAGCATTATGAAACGTCTCGGCTTGTCAATCGTTGCCTTCGCCATCTTCGGCCTTGTGGCCGCAACGGCCAACACCGCATTTGCCGCCGGCAAGTTGACCTTGTACTGCAGCCCGCAGATCGAGTGGTGCCAGCTCATGGTCAAGGAGTTCGAGAAAGCCACCGGCATCAAGGTGGCCATGACGCGGAAAAGCTCCGGTGAAACCTTCGCTCAGATCAAGGCGGAACGCCGAAATCCGAAGGGCGACGTCTGGTGGGGCGGCACGGGCGATCCGCACTTGCAGGCGGCCGAGGAAGGCCTGACGCTGGAGTACAAGTCGCCGCAATTGCCCAAGCTGCAGGATTGGGCGCGGCGCCAGGCCGAGCAGTCCGGCCATAAGACGGTCGGCAT
This sequence comes from uncultured Binatia bacterium (SeqCode), assembly GCA_965218305.1. GTDB lineage: Bacteria > Desulfobacterota > Binatia > UBA9968 > JAJDTQ01 > JAJDTQ01. Next base: position 2,035,567 of record OZ244617.1, read on the forward strand.
CTACGCCGGCGCTCTCGGCATCGGCTACAACAGCGAGCTGTTGGCGAAGCACAAGCTGCCGGCGCCGAAATGCTGGAAGGACCTGACCAAGCCCGTCTACAAGGGTCACGTCCAGATGGCCAATCCCAACTCCTCCGGCACCGCCTACACCACTCTCGCCACCATCGTCCAGGTCTTTGGCGAGGACGGCGGCTTCGACTTCATGAAGGGCCTGCACAAGAACATCAACCAGTACACCAAGTCGGGCTCGGCCCCGATCAAGGCGTCGGCCCGGGGAGAGACCACGATAGGCATCGTCTTCCAGCACGACATGGTGACCCAGGCGGTCAAGGGATTCCCGATCAAGATCGTCTCGCCCTGCGAGGGTACCGGCTATGAGATCGGCTCGGTAAGCATCATCAAGGACGGCCGCAATCCGGAAAGCGCCAAGAAGTGGGTGGATTTCGCGCTCGATGCGAAGATCCAGACCATGGCGGCGCAGGCCAGGGCTTATCAGGTACCGTCGAATGCCGGCGCCACACCGCCGCCGCAGGCGCCGGACCTGAGCCAGATCAAGCTGATCGACTACGACTTCAAGAAATACGGCTCGTCGGCCGAACGGCGGCGGCTGTTGAAGAAATGGGACGACGACGTCTCTACGCTGCCGCGTTGAGCTTCTGACCCATCGGCGTGATGAATCGGCCCGTCGCGCTTTGGCTTGCCATGGGGTGGGGCGGCTTTGCGCTCCTCCCCTGGTACGGCGTGGAGGACGGGTTTTGGGTCTTCGCCTGGTTGTCCGAGTACCCGGCCGGGGCTGATGCCGCCCCGGCCCTGCTTCAGATCCTCCTGATCGGCCGCTGGTGGCTGGCGCCCCTGGTGCTGGCGCTGGCGGCCCCGCTGGCGGTGCTGTGGCGCCCGCGCACGGATCCGCTCTTCTCCACGGTCCTGCTCGCGGCGGGCAGTTTCGGCACGGTCTGCCTTCTGGGCCAAGGCTTCCTGATCAGCCTCGGCGGCTGGGAATATGCCTCTCTGGAGAGGTTCTTCGGCCCCCTGGGCGACCGCCAGTTCGGCATGGGCTACGGCGCCCTCCTGGTATCGGCCTCCTTTCTCTTCCTGTTCGCACAGGGAATCGCCGCGCGCGGGGCGATCAACGGCGATGGTTTCGTGGTGGGCTCCATCGCACTGGTGATCGCGCTCGTTGCCGCGTTCATCTTTTTCCCCGTCGTCCGCATCCTGGCCAGCGCCTTCCAGGACAACGACTACAACTTCGTGCCTTTCCTCTTTGTCGAGAAGCTGTTCAGCCGCGACATCTGGGGCCTGGGCTGTGTGACCGCCAACGTCAACTGCGGCGTCGCCTGGAATTCCCTGTTGATGGCGATTCTGGTGGGCGCCACTACGACGCTATTGGGTCTGGCCTTCGCCCTCCTGGCGACCCGGACCGGCTTCCGGGCCAAGAAGCTGCTGCGCACCCTGACCGTCTTGCCGGTCATCACTCCGCCCTTCGTCATCGGCCTCGCCATCATCCTGCTGTTCGGCGCGTCGGGCACGGTCACCCTGGCCATTGAAGAGATCACCGGCGCCACGCCGGGGCGCTACATCTATGGCCTGCCCGGCATCTGGCTGGCGCAGACCCTGGCCTTTACACCCATCGCCTTCCTGGTGCTGATCGGTGTGGTGGAAGGCGTCAGCCCGTCGATGGAAGAGGCCGCACAGACCCTGCGCGCCAGCAACTGGCGCACCTTCACCACCGTCTCGCTGCCGCTCATGCGTCCGGGCATGGCCAATGCCTTCCTCGTCGGTTTCATCGAAAGCCTGGCCGACTTCGGCAATCCGCTGGTCCTGGGCGGCAACTTCGACGTCCTGTCGACGTCCATCTTCTTCGCTATCGTCGGGGCGCAGAACGACCAGGGCCGGGCCGCGGTGCTGGCCATCCTTCTCCTGGCCTTTACCCTGGCCGCGTTCTGGGCCCAGCAGCGTTGGCTGGGACAGAAGTCCTACGCCACGGTCACCGGCAAGGGCGACGCCGGCCTGCATGTGTCCCTGCCCAGGCGCGTGACCTGGCTGACCTACGGTTCGACCCTGCCCTGGGCCGGTCTGACCGCGGTCATCTACTGCACGATCCTGTTCGGCGGTTTCGTCGAGCTTTGGGGCCGGGATCACAGCCTCACCCTGCGTCACTACATCGACGCCTTTTCCGTCACCACCGGGGCCGGCGGGCTGGTCTGGTCGGGCGCCGCGTGGAATTCCTTCTGGACCACCATCACGATCTCCGCCATCGCCGCCCCCCTGACCGCGGCGGTGGGGCTCCTCACCGCCTATCTGCTGATCCGGCAGAAATTCGCCGGGCAGAAGGCTTTCGAGTTCGGCACCCTGTTGAGCTTCGCGATACCCGGAACGGTCATCGGGGTCGGTTACATCCTGGCTTTCAACGTGCCGCCGATCGAGCTCACCGGCACCGGCGTCATCCTGGTCGTTTGTTTCATCTTCCGAAACATGCCGGTGGGCGTCCGCGCCGGCATCGCCGCCATGACCCAGATCGACAAGAGCCTGGACGAGGCCTCGTTGACGCTGGGCGCCAGTTCCTTCGCCACCGTCCGCAGAGTGGTCCTGCCGCTCCTCCGCCCGGCCGTCGTCGCCGCCCTGGTGTTCAGCTTCGTCCGCGCGATGACGGCCATCAGCGCGGTGATCTTCCTGGTCAGCGCGAACTACGACATGGCCACGTCCTATATCATCGGCCGGGTGGAGAACGGCGACTACGGACTGGCCATTGCCTATAGTTCGGTTCTGATCGTCGTCATGCTGGTGGTGATCTGGCTGATTCAGTCGATTGTAGGCCAACGGCGCATCGGGCGCCGGGCGGAATCCATCAACGTAACCGCTCTCGGAGCGGGGGGAGCCGGGGCATGAGTATCAAGGGTCAGGCCGCTGCGGTCCGATTCGACAACGTCAGCAAGCACTACGGACCGGTGGTCGCCGTCGCCCGGGTCTCCTTCGAGGTTCAGGCCGGCGCCCTGGTGACTCTGCTGGGGCCGAGCGGCTGCGGCAAGACCACCACGCTCCGCCTCATCGCGGGCCTGGAGATGCCCACCTCGGGGAGCGTTTTCATCGACGGCGATGACGTCTCCCGCCTGCCGGCCAGCGCGCGGGATGTCTCCATGGTGTTTCAGTCCTATGCCCTGTTTCCGCACATGACCGTGTTCGAGAACGTATCCTATGGCCTCTCGGTCAGCGGTGTCGCCAAGAAGGAGATGCGGGATCGGGCGGAAGAAGGATTGAAGCTGGTGGGTCTCTCCGGCTACGGCGAGCGGCTACCGAGCGAGCTTTCCGGCGGCCAGCAACAGCGGGTTGCCGTCGCCCGGGCGCTCGTCCTCGAACCGACGGTGCTGTTGTTCGACGAGCCGCTCTCCAACCTCGACGCCAAGCTGCGGCGCCGGGTTCGCGAGGAGATCCGGGAGTTGCAGCAGACCCTCGGCTTGACGACGGTCTACGTCACCCACGACCAGGAGGAGGCACTGGCGGTGTCCGACCGGATCATCGTGATGCGCAACGCGGAGATCGCGCAGGAAGGCGCGCCGGGCGAGCTTTACGAATCCCCCCGTGATCTCTTTGTCGCGGACTTCATCGGCGACGCAAATGTCGTCGACGCCGAACTGATCAGCCACGACGGCGAGCACGCGACCATCCGCGTAGGCGAACGGGTCGAGCTCCGTCTGCCGCACCGGGATCTGCCCGCCGGCCCCGTCAAGATCGCCATTCGCCCGGAGGCGGTGATCCTGGAGGCGGTTGAACAGGGGGTCGGACTCACGGGAACCGTATTGAAGGCCACCTACCTCGGCAGCCACATTGAATACACTCTCGACACCGATCTCGGTGAGATCTTCGTCGCCGACTACCAGTTCGATGCGTTGATTTCAGCGGGATCCCGTGTCCGGATCGCCTTTCGCGATCGCGGCGTTACGCTGCTCGAGAAGCAGACTTAGGTTTAGGGTCGTCGCTGACCTTCGCTATTGTGACGGACCGCGGATTGGACCTCACCTATATGGATGTTCAACCGGTGACCGATCGCTTCCGGGCGGCGAAAGACATTGCGCACGAAGCAGGCCAGGCAGCGCTGGCCTATTTTCGCGATCCGGACGCGCTGGAGGTTGTCTCCAAGGGTCGACAGGACTTCGTCAGCCAGGCTGATGGCGCCGTTGAGACGCTCATCCGGAACCGTCTTCACCAGCTCTTTCCAGACGACGGGTTTCTCGGTGAAGAGGGTGGTGCCGCGTTCGATGACAGCGGTGCGGGCGACATTTGGGTCGTCGATCCCATCGATGGAACAGCGAACTTCATCAATCGGGTACCGGCCTGGTGCGTTTCGATCGCCTATGTGCGACAGGGTCGAATCGAAATCGGCGTCGTCTACGACCCGAACGCGGACGAGCTTTTCACAGCGCGTCGCGGCCAGGGCGCCTTCTGCGGCGAGACGCCGATTTCGTGCAGCGCGGCCGGCAGCCTGACCCAAGGCAACGTCGGCATCGGCTATTCGACCCGGACCCCGGCCGCGCCGGCCGTGGATAGCATCCGCCGACTCTTGGATGCAGGCGGGATGTACCAGCGCAATGGTTCCGGCGCCTTGAGTTTGGCCTATGTCGGCGCCGGCCGTCTGCTCGGCTACCTGGAGGCGCATATCAACGCCTGGGATTGCCTGGCCGGGATATTGCTGGTGGAAGAGGCCGGCGGCTGGACAAACGACTTTCTCGCCAATGACGGCTTGCTGCATGGCAACCCCATCCTTGCCGCGGCTCCAGGCATCGCGGACGCCTTGCGCGCCGTCGCCGCCTTTGGCCCCTAGGCGTAACACGCGGCACCGATGGGGCTCCTAGTGTCGTGTCCCACATAAGAGTTGACAAATCTGCTGGTCTTTTTCGCCGTCGGCTGCGTTGCTCTTCCTCGCGTGGGGCACGCCACTGCTCGTCATCGCGCCTTGCCGACAACGAAAAATCCTGCGCATCTTTGTCAACTCTTATGTGGGACACGACACTAGAAATCCATCTGGTACAGCATCCAGTACACGGCGACGCCCGTCACCGACACGTATATCCACAGTGGCAGCGTCCAGCGCGCGATGGCGCGGTGCTTGTCGAACCGCTCGCCCAACGCCCGCACGACGGTGACGACGACCAGGGGCACGATGGCCGTGGCGAGAACGGTATGGGACACCAGCACCGCGAAGTACACCATCCGGATCCAGCCCTGTCCCTCGAAACGGACGGACCCCACGCTGAAGTGGTAGACGAGGTAGGAGATCAGGAACAGCCCCGAACTGCCTAGCGCGGCCAGCATGCACCGTCTGTGAGCTGCAATGTTGTGCTGCCGGATGAGGTAGTAGCCGGTCACGAGTAGAACCGCGCTGACCGAATTGAGCAGCGCGTTCAGGTGAGGGAGCGAGGTGACGGGGATCAATGGAGTTGTCGGCAATGCCCGGGACGGTATGTGTCCGGAGCTGGAGGCCGTGTACGAAGACGCGCGGAGTTGGGTGTCGTCCGCACGGCGGGAAGGCCAGGCGCGGGGTGAGTTTTCAAACCCCGCCACGCCCCGGCCTTCGGCACCGTCACGGCGTCACACCAGCTCCGGAATGAGCATCAGGATCAGGAACACGCAAAGAATGGCCGGTATCACGGCGATCCACCAGATCACGACCTTCTCGAACTTGAGGTGCATGAAGTAGATGGCCACCAGCGCAGCCTTCACCGACGCCAACAACACCAGTGCGACGGCGATCATGAGCTTGGCTACCGGCAGGTAGATGACCGCTACCTCCACCACCGTAAGGGCGAAGAGCCAACCGAATACGGCCAGATAGTTGGGGTCTTCGTGCGTTTCCTTATGGGCTGCTGTATCTGCCATGGATGGTCTCCCGTATCCTACAAGAGGTAGACGAAGGTAAAGATCAAAATCCACACGAGGTCGACGAAGTGCCAGTAAAGACCGGCAATCTCCACCACCGAGGCGTTGTCCTGGTTGATGCGGCCCGTCATGCCGCCCACCAGGATGATGGTGAGGTAAACGACGCCGCCGAACACGTGCATGCCGTGAAAACCGGTCATGATGTAGAAGGTGTCGCCGAACACCGGCGAGCCGTACTTGTTCGCCGAGATGGTCACGCCTTCATGGATGAGATGGGTCCATTCGTAGGCCTGGCACCCGAGGAAAAGGACCCCGCCGAGGATCGTGAGCGACAGGAACTTGGCAAACTCCTTCTGGTTGCCGCGCTTGATGCCCGCCAAGCCCAGCACCATGGTTACGCTGCTGCAGATCAGCAGAAACGTCATGAACGCGGTCAGGTTGATGCCGAGCACCTCCGACGGCACGGGCCAGTTGTCGGCGGCGATGCGCATGATGCCGAAGGTCACGATGAGGGTCCCGAAGGTCATCGCGTCGCCGCAGAGAAAGACCCACATTCCCAGCTTGCCCCAGCTTTCCGGAGTGAGGGGAGACTCCGCGGGCTCGGCCGCATGATGTAACGTCGCTGCGTCGCTCATCTAACATTCTCCTTTTTTGACGACATGAAGCCGCGCCTGCCCGCCCTCGCGCGCCCTGTGGGAGCGCGTATAACGATAGACGATCCAACCCGCGCAACAGGCCAGGGTGGCGTAAGGCATGGCCATCAGGAACACGACGGTCCAGTTGAAGGCCTCGACGATTCGTTCACTTTCCGCCGCGAGCGCTTGTTGGGTCCAGGTTGCGAGAGCCGTTGCCGCTACGCTGATCATTCCCGCCTTCCAGGTCACGAACCGGTTATCTGTTGAAGCCTTTCCCATGCGCCACCCGTGCGTTCCGTCAGTAGAGGTACACGAGGCCGTAGAGCACCGGCCACAGCGCCACCACGAACATCCAGTACATGGTGCACGTTTCGACGCCTACCGTATGGCCCGACGCGTAGCGCCCCTGCCGTGCCAGGATCCACACCACGCCCACCCACACCAGCGCTCCGAGGACGTGAAGCCCGTGCAACCCGATGAGGGCGTAAAAGGTGGAGCCGTACAGGCCGCTTCGCATGGTCAAGCCGAACCCGATCAACCGCACCCACTCGTAGCCCTGGATACAGAGGAACAACGCCCCCAGGACACCGGTCGCGAGCAGCCAGCCGAACAGCCGGACCTGGTCCCGCAGCCGGGCCGCCAGCGACGCCCGTTGCATGGTGATGCCGCTGCAGAGCAGCACCAGCGTGTTGAACCCCGTGATCCATACCGGCAGCCGCGGCTGCGACGGCGGCGGCCAGACCTCACTGCTGAGACGCAACACCAGGAACGCGCCGATGAGCCCGGCGAAGAACATCACCTCCGCTCCGATGAACATCATCACCCCGAGTCTCGCGTTGCTGATAACGGGTTCCGGACGGGACGGCGGCGGCGGGCCTCCGCCAAAGGCCGACCCGGGCGCCGTCGTCTCCGCGCCGTCGCCGCTCAAGATCCTTGCTGTCGCTTCCCCTGCCATCCGAGCTTCCGTGCGTTCCCTCAGTAGACCACCAGAAAAATGACGGTCGCCACGATGTAGCTGATCGCTACCGCGCCGATCACCAGTCCCAGGCGGCTGTTCCGTCTTCGACGGCGGCTGTCTACGATTGATTCCATATCAGATCGGTATCCTGTCCAGGGCCATGGCGACGAACAGCAGCGGCAGGTAGAACAGCGAGGCGAAGAGCAAATGCCGCGCGCTGGTCACCGACCTCAAGGCCGCGAGCCTCACCGCGTAAACCAGGAATCCGGCTCCCAAAAGGATGGCTGCGAAATAGTATATCTCACCGGCGAAACCGGTCAGCGTCGGCATCAGGCTCACCACCAGCAACGCCAGGCAGTGGCTTACGGCTTGCCGTCCCGTGCTTCGTCCCTCCGCGTCCAACACGGGGAGGAAGCGGATGCCCGCGGACAGAAAATCGTCGCGATAAAGCCGGGCGATGGCCAGGTTGTGGGGAATCTGCCAGAGGTAGAGTATCCCGAACAGGACCCCGGCCTCCAGGCCGAGGGTGCCCTGCGCCGCGGTCCAGCCGATGACCGGCGGCAGCGCCCCGGGCACCGCGCCGATGAGGCTGCACAGCGACGATTTCTGCTTGAACGGCGTGTACAGGAACAGATAGGTGACCGCGATGATGGCGGTCAGAAGCGCGCTGAGGACGTTCACGGCCACCACCAGCAGCACCAGCCCGGACGCCACCAGAATGCTTCCGAACAGAACGCACTCCGCTGGCTGGACCCTGCCCTCGGGGATGGGCCGGTGCCGGGTGCGCTTCATGGTAGCGTCGATGTCGCGTTCCAGGGACTGATTGAGCGCCAGGGTCCCGCCCGCGGCCAGAGCGGTGCCAACCACCGCGTGCAACAGCACGAGGTAATCCGGGAGCGATTCCGATCCCATGTAGAAGCCCACCAGGGTGGTCATCAGGACCATCAGCACGAGCCTTGGCTTGGTGAGCTCCAGGTAATCGAGCAGTCGCCTGCCGTGGGTCGAGCCGACCGGGTATGTCTCGGTTCGCAGCGTCACGCCGTAGCCCTCCCGGAGACGGCCCCGTCCACCACGGGGAACCGGCCTGCGCCGAACAAACGGAACGCCCACAGCGTCATCAGCACGCTAAGCGCGAACATGAGCGCGCCGGTCACCACGTGACCGGTGGTCAAGGCCACCGTCACGCCCGGTTCCCAGACCGCGCCGAACGACAGGAAGCGGGCCGCATAGGACCCGGCGCCCAACGCGAGCTGCAGCACCAGGAGCAGTCCCAGGGAGAGCGAAAGGGTCCTGAACACCGGCGCCTCGTCACCGAGCTGGAGCGCCTTCACCACCAGCAAGCCGATCTGAACCGCCACCACCAGCGCCATCAGCGCGTGCAGTGCCACGGCCGTGCCGGTGTGGCGGATGACGGCTCCCAGCAGGCTCTGCGCGTAGATCACCAGCGTGGTGGCGAGACAGAACCACTGGAACATCGTCCAACCCGCGGCAGCAGGCCTTTGCCGGACCTCCGACCATGGCCGGGAGGTAAACAGCGCCATGGCCACCATGAGGCCGAAAAACGCCTGGGCAAGAGCCGCGTGGATGATGGCGAAGTCCTGTTCCAGCCACACCACCCGAAGCCCCCCGACGACGCCCTGAACCGTCACCAGCAGCAACGTCGCGGCGCCCAGCCAGCGGATCCATGCGCGGGGCTCCCTCAGCCAGAGGCACACCGCCAGCACCAGCGTCAGGAAGCCGACGCCGGACGCCACCAGGCGGTGGCTGTGCTCGTAGAACACACCGCCCACCATCCGTGCCCATGGAAACAGGAACATGTTGTGGCCGAAGGTCGTGGGCCAGTCCGGCACCGCGAGACCCACGCCCTTGCTCGTGACCAGGGCGCCCACGAACAGCAGAAACAGGGTGGTCCCCGCAGTGGTCAGCGCCAACCGATGGAGCCAGGCGTTGGCCATCCCTGCACCCCTCAATGTCCGGTCGCAGCGGCGGTGGCGCCGAGCGGCCGGTTCTGGGGCAGCCAGTCTTCCTCGACCTCCGGAGAGCTGTACTCATACGGGCCGCGGTAAACCTGCGGCGTGGTCGCGAAGTTCCCGTGGGGCGGCGGCGAGGGCGCCGTCCACTCCAGCGTGTTGGCTTGCCAGGGGTTCTCGGACGCCTTCTCGCCGGCGAAGAGGCTCCACACGAAGTTGACGACAAAGGGTATCTGGGACACGGCGAGACAGAACGCGCTGATGGTGATGAAGACGTTCATGTCCCCGAACTGCTCCAGGAACTCGTACTGCATGGGGTTGTAGATCCGGCGCATGTGTCCGCCCACGCCCAGGAAATGCATGGGAAAGAACGTGAGGTTGAAGAACACGTAGGTGCCGATGAAGTGCACGACGCCCCAGGTTCTGTTCATCATGCGCCCGAAAATCTTCGGGAACCAGAAGTAGATGGCGGCGAACATGGCGAAGATGATACCCGCCACCACGTAGTGGAAGTGCGCCACGATGAAGTAGGTGTCGTGGATGAAGATGTCCACGGGGGTGGACGCCATGAAGACGCCGCTGAGGCCGCCGATGACGAAGTTGGAGACGAAACCGACGGCGAAGAGCAGCGGCACCGAGAAGCGTATGGACCCGCCCCACAGCGTCCCCAGCCAGTTGAACGTCTTGATGGCCGAGGGAACCGCGATCACCATGGTGGTGAGCATGAACGCCGTTCCAAGCAGCGGATTCATGCCGCTGAGGAACATGTGATGACCCCAGACGATCCACGAGAGAAAGGCGATGGCGATCATGGAATAGGCCATGGCCCGGTAGCCGAAAATCGGCTTGCGCGAGAAGACCGACAGGATGTCCGAGGTCACTCCCATGGCGGGAAGGACCAGAATGTAGACCTCGGGATGGCCGAAGAACCAGAACAGGTGCTGCCACAGGATCGGCATGCCGCCCGCCGGCAGGAAGAAATTGGTGTCGAAGACGCGGTCGAAGAAGAGCATGCCCAGGGCCGCGGTGAGGACCGGCAGCGCCAACAGCAGCAGGATGGCGGTGACGAACAGGGACCAGATGGAGAGCGGCATGCGGAAGTAGGTCATGCCCGGCGCCCTCATGTTGATGATGGTGGTGATGTAGTTGATGGAACCCATCAGCGAGGAGAAGGCCAGAATGAAAAGGCTGAGGACCCATAAGTGGATGCCCCAGTTGACCCCGGTGTACACGGCATCGCCGGTAAGCGGGGTGTAGGACGTCCATCCCCCGGACGCGGCGCCGCCGATGACGAAGAAGCTCGCCACCATGATCACGCCGGCCACCGCCCCCACCCAGAACGACAGCATGTTGAGCAGCGGGAACGCCATGTCCTTGGCGCCGATCATGATGGGGATCAGGAAGTTGCCGAAGCCGCCCACCATGACGGGCATCACCACGAAGAAGATCATGATGGTGGCGTGCATGGTGAACAGCATGTTGTAGGTGCTCGGCGGGATGATCCCCTCGTACATGGTGGGCTCGGGCACCCAGCCCAGTCCGGGCACCTCGGTCTCCGGCCACGCGAGCTGCCAGCGGATCAGCATGGCGAGAGTACCGCCGATGATCAGCATGAACAGCCCCATAAAAAGAAACTGCCGCCCGATCATCTTGTGATCGGTCGAGAAGACGTAGTGTGACCAGAAGCCCGATGGTTCATGGGCTCCGTGATCGGCATGCGCCGATGCCGCTGCTTCGCTCATCCTTGATGTTCCTCCTCCGCCTTCAGGAACGCGCTCCTCTCGGGAGCTTTCGTCCGCGGGTGGGCGGGATCAGCTTTGGTTTTCCTTGAGGAATTTCTCGTAGTCTTCCGGCGTGTGGACGAACACCCATCCGAGCATGCCCGAGTGACCGAAGCCGCACAGCTCCGCGCAGGGGAGCTCGTACTGGCCGGGTTTGGTGACTTCGAACCATACCAGGATGTTCCGTCCGGGGACGGCGTCCTGCTTGACCCGGAAATTTGGCACGAAGAAGCTATGAATGACGTCCGACGCCGTGAGCTGGACATGCACGACCTTGTCCACGGGAACGTGCAGCTCGTTCTCGACCTTGATGTCGTCCTTGGTATCCAGCTTGCCGTCGGGGCCTGGATGGAACACGTCCCAGTTGAACTGCTTGCCCACCACCCTCACCTCGTACTCGGCAGGCGGGGCGTAGATCTTGATCTCGCCCCAGGTGGAGATGCTCATGAAGGAGAGCATGATGAGGATCACCGCGGGAACCACGGTCCAGGTGACCTCAAGGGCGGTGTTGCCGTGCGAGTAGACGGCTTTCCGGCCTTCCTTCTGGCGATACATGATGAGGAAGGCCACCATTACGACGGTGACGATGATCAGGGCGGCACCGGTGATGTAGTAGATAAGATAGAACAGGTAGTCGATCTGACCACCGTAAGTGGACACATTCTCTGGCAACCAGCGCATCATGGCAAGTTCGACGCCCTCCTCGTGGAATAGGCTCTTTGCTAACACAAGTGCCTTGGCGTATCAAGGGTGAGTCGGCGGGCCGGGAAACCCTGCAAGATTCATCGGGTAGCAGCCATCGGCGCGGTTCTATACAAACCCGGAAAGTCACCGCGAGGCGTCATGGCCGGGAGGGAAATACCTTTGCAGATCTTCAGTCCGTGGGTGCACATCTTCTCCTTCAGCGTCTGGCTGAGCGCCAACCTGTTCGTGCTGGGCATGTTGTGGCCGGCGAGCCGCGGGCTGCCGCCCGGGCCCCGCCTTGCGGTCATGCGCCGGGCTGCCGGCGGCCTCAATGCCGTGGTTGCGGCGGCGGCTCCCCTGGCCGTGCTGTCGGGAGTTGGCGGGCTTTTGCTGCCGGGAACGGCGGCCCAATTCGCGCCGGGCTCGGGTGCTTTCCTCGTCCTGGCGGCGAAAGTCATCCTGACGGCGATTATGGCGGTGAACCACGGGCTTCAGGCGTTCCGGTACGACCTGTCCCCGGAGCGTCCGCTCGACGGCCGCAACCCATGGATGCGTTTGCTGGTGGTCAACGTGGGCTTGGGGACCATCGTGCTCCTCCTGGGCCTCGGCCTGCGCCGGGTGGCCATGTGACTCGGCCGATGGGAGGCCCGGAGGTGTTCCCGGCCGGTGAGGACACCTTCGCCGGCTGCTTCCACGAACAGACACCAGCGGAAAGGCGGTTACCATGAAACAACTGATCGAGCACGCGCTTGTCGTTACCATGAACGAACGGGACGAGGTGATCGAGGACGGATCCCTGGTGGTTGACGGCAATCGCCTGGAGTATGTCGGACCGGCATCCGGCTGTCCACGGGACGGCTGGGACCGGGTCATTGATGGAAGCCGCTTTATCGCCATTCCCGGGCTCGTCGACGCCCACAATCATTCGCCGGCCAACATCTTTCGCGGCCTGATGCCCACGCGCCCGTTGGAGATATGGCGCGCGTACTGGCGCGCCGCCCTGCGGGCCTGCGGCGATGAGATGTTCTATGTGAGCGCTCTTCTCGGCGGCATGGAGATGCTCAAGACCGGATGCACCACCAATCTGGACCACTTCTTCGGCAACCAGAACAGTCGCTATACCGGCGCCGGCGAGGCGATTCGGGCCATGCGGGACCTGGGCCTGCGTCATGTGGTGGCCCTTACCGTCACCGACCGGCCCTACGAAGCCACCATCCCCATGGATGCGCCCAAGGGAGAGACCGGCGACGAGGTGAGCCGAATGACCCAGGCCGAGACCAAGGACACCCGGGGCTGGCTGGACGAGATCGAGGCGTTCATGAGCGAGCTGCACGACCCGGACAGGCTGACGACGTGCTGCCCCGGACCCTCCGCGGTTCAGCGCTGCACCGATGAGCTGCTTCAGGGCGCGGCCGCCATCTCGGACCGATGGGGCGTGCCGCTGCACATCCATCTCGCCGAGACCAAATCCCAGGGTATGATGGGCCCGAAGCTCTACGGCACCTCGCTCTTGAAGCACCTGGATGACCTGGGCGTGGTGAAACCCAACCTGTCCACGGCCCACAACGTGTGGATCGAGCCGGGAGACGTGGAAATCATCGTGGAGCGGGGCGCGACGCCGGTGCACAACCCTGCCAGCAACCTCAGGCTGGGCAGCGGCATGGCGCCGATACCGGATTTCCTGGCGGCCGGCGGGCGGGTGGCGCTGGGAGCCGACGGCGCCTGCTCCAACGACTCCCAGAACATGTTCGACGCCATGCGGCTGGCGGCGTTGATCCACAATACCCGCGACCACGACTACAGCCGCTGGATCACGGCCCGGCAGGCTCTGTCCATGACCACCCGATGGGGCGCCCGGGCGTTCGGCCTCGACTGCGGCGTGCTGGAGCCCGGCCGTCTCGCCGATATCGTGTTGTTGAACCGCGACACCCCCGCCTTCACGCCGCTGAATGACGTCATCACCCAACTCGTCTTCTGCGAGAACGGCAACTCCGTGGACACCGTGCTGGTGAACGGGGAGGTGGTGGTCGCCGGGGGACGGCTTACGAAGATGGACGAATCCGAGGTCTTGGCCCAGGTAAACCGGCTCTACGAGCCGCTACGCCCCGCTATCCGGAAGGAAATGCAGGACGCCGCGGTCATGGAGCCGTCGCTCTCGGAGATGTACTTCCAGGTATTCGGGTGATGTGCACCGATTCAGAGCGGCGTGGGCGGCGTCCCGGAAATCTGTTGACGGTGGGTGGACGTGGCACCGATCAACGCCGGGATTTGTGCGCCGCAGAACAGCCGAACGCCGGCAGAAACCGTCTTCTGATTTCCGGGACGCCGCCCACGCCGCTGGCTCGCGGCCGTCGGGGAGACTGTCCGAGAAGCCTGTATCGACCGGCAGCCCGGTGCATGCACGGGCGGGTTTGAAACCCGCCCCTACATCAGATGTCGGGTTCCTGCGGCGCAGGCCCCCAAATCACTCGTCCTCGTACTGTTCCTTCAGCTTGGCCACCACCGTCGGGTCCGCCAGGGTCGTGGTATCCCCCATCGCCTTGCCGTCGGCGATGTCGCGCAACAGCCGGCGCATGATCTTGCCGCTCCGCGTCTTGGGCAGCTCAGCGGCATAGTAGAGCTCGTCCGGGCGGGCGATGGCGCCGATCTTCTTGACCACGTGGGCACGCAGCTCCTCGATCAACTCGGGTGTGTTTTCGACGCCAGAGATGAGTGACACGAACGCGCAGATAGCCTGCCCCTTCACCTCGTGCTGCTTGCCGATGACCGCCGCCTCCGCCACCGCCTGATGATCCACCAACGCGCTTTCCACCTCCATGGTGCTGAGCCGGTGCCCGGAAACGTTCATGACGTCGTCCACGCGGCCCAGCAGCCAGAAGTAGCCGTCCTTGTCGCGCTTGGCGCCGTCCCCGGCGAAATACATGCCCGGGAAACGGCTCCAGTAGGTTTCGACGTACCGGTCCGGATCGTTGAACACGGTTCGCAGCATGGCCGGCCACGGCCGCTTGAGCACCAGGTAGCCGCCGCCGCCCAACGGCACCGACTTCCCCTGCTCGTCCACCACGTCCGCCTCAATGCCGGGGAACGGCTTGGTGGCCGAGGCAGGCTTGAGAGTCGTGACTCCCGGGAACGGTGTGATCAGCGGGTGTCCGGTCTCGGTCTGCCACCAGGTGTCCATGATGGGGCATTTCTCGTGGCCGATGTGCTCGTGGTACCACATCCACGCCTCGGGATTGATGGGCTCTCCCACGGAGCCCAGGAGCCTCAGGCTGCTCAGGTCATGCGCGTCCGGAAACTGGGTTCCCCAGCGCATGAAGGTGCGGATGGCCGTGGGCGCGGTGTGAAAGATGGTCACTCCGTATTTCTCCACCATGCGCCATAAGCGGTCCTTGTCCGGCCAGTCCGGCGAGCCCTCGTACATGACCTGGGTCACCCCGTTGGCCATGGGGCCGTAGACGATGTGGGTATGGCCGGTGACCCAGCCGATGTCGGCGGCGCACCAGAAGACGTCGTCCTCTTTCATGTCGAAGACCCACTTGTTGGCGAGGTAGACGCCCAGCAGGTAACCCGCGGTGGTGTGAACGATGCCCTTGGGCTTGCCGGTGGTGCCGCTGGTGTAGAGGCTGAAGAGCATGTCTTCGCTGTCCATGTGCTCGGGCTCGCACCACAGCGGTGCATCGGCCATCAGCTCGTGCCACCAATGGTCCCTGCCCTCCTTCATGACGGCGCCGGACTCGCTGCCTACCCGCTCTACCACCACCACGGCCTCGATGGAGGGTGAGCTTTCGACGGCCTCATCCGCGTTCTTCTTCAAGGAAACGATGGTGCCGCGCCGGTAGCCGCCGTCGCCCGTGACCAGCACCTTGGCCGAGGCGTCGTTGATGCGGTCGCTAAGGGACTCGGCGCTGAAGCCTCCGAACACGACGCTGTGCACCGCGCCGATGCGGTTGCAGGCGTGCATGGCAATCAGAAGCTCCGGCACCATGCCGAGG
Source organism: uncultured Binatia bacterium (SeqCode) (assembly GCA_965218305.1). Taxonomy (GTDB): domain Bacteria; phylum Desulfobacterota; class Binatia; order UBA9968; family JAJDTQ01; genus JAJDTQ01. The sequence goes on from OZ244617.1 coordinate 2,051,458, forward strand.
TAGAGGGCCACGCGGTCGCCCTTCTTGACCCCCAGCTTCTTGAGCACGTTGGCGAACTTGTTCACCTCGCGCCAGACGTCTCGGTAGGTCAGCACCCGTTCGTCACCGGGTTCCCCCTCCCAGATGATGGCGGCCTTGTTCTTGCGCGCCGTCCTGACGTGCCGGTCCAGGCAGTTGTAGGAGACGTTGAGCTTGCCTCCGATAAACCATTTGGCCCAGGGGCAATCCCACTCCAGCACCTTGTCCCAGGTCTTGAACCAGTCCAGCTCCTGAGCCATCTCCGCCCAGAATCCCTCGGGATCCTTGTCAGCCCGCTCGAACACCTCGGGGTCGTTCAGGTTTCCCGATTGCTTGAACTCATCGGGCGGGGGAAAGGTCCTTCCTTCCTCCAACAAGACTTCAATTGCGTCGTCTGCCATGATCCCTCCTTAACCAACGCCGCTGGTGCCCACGAACTTGTGTCCGGGAACGCTACGGCGGAGCGGATTTCGATCTTCAACGGTCAACGGATTTTAAGCAACAGCAGTCGGGTTGGCAACAGGAAAAACCCCACGGCACTAGCCCGCGTGTAGCAGAACCACTGCCATGGCCGCCATGGCCTTCCCCTCGCCGATGGACCCGAGGCCTTCCATGGTGCCGGCCTTCAAGTTGACAGTCTCCGCGGGTACCTCCAGGAGCTCCGCCAGGCGAGCCCTGATGGCACCGAAGTGCGGCCCCAGCCGGGGGCGCTGTGCGATGACGGTGACATCCGCGTTGACGATGCCGAAGCCGGCTTCCCGCATGAGACGGAGCACATCGCCGAGGAGACTCGTGCTCGAAACATCCTTGAATCTCGGGTCCGTGTCCGGGAAGTGGGTTCCGATGTCGCCCTTGCCCATGGCTCCGAGCAGGGCGTTCATGAGGGCATGAAGCAGCACATCGGCGTCGGAATGGCCCGACAAGCCGGTTTCGTGCGGCACCTCGACGCCGCCGAGAATCAGTTTCCGGCCGGCCACGAGCCGGTGAATGTCGAAGCCCTGGCCGACCCTGTAGCTTCCGCTCAG